>CAVWLQ010000003.1:0-1541116 GCA_963755995.1 uncultured Chloroflexia bacterium
GCTAAGCCGCCGCGCGCTTCTTGACGATCTCCCGCTTGATCTCGAGCGCGCGCGCCGAGAGCTCCGCGTCCTTGGCCTTGAGCAGGAAGGCATCGAGCCCGCCGCGATGGTCGACGCTCTTGAGCGCATTGGCGGAGATGCGCATGCGCACCGAGCGCCCGAGCGCATCGGACTGAAGCGTGACATTCAACAGATTGGGCAGGAAGCGCCGCTTGGTCTTCCGGTTCGAATGGCTCACCTTATGCCCGATCTGCCGGGTTTTGCCGGTCAGCTCGCAACGCCGCGACATGGCCAAATCCTCTCGAAACCTTAAGCTTAAATCTTCCGCGCGTCCGGCGCCCAAACGGAGCCATGAGGCGAAAAGGTTGCGGGACCTATAGTGATCTGGCCGGAAAGCGTCAAGCGTGTGTGTCGAAAGCGCAACGGCCAAGCATGATCCCGAAAAGTGGGATCCGGTTTTCGGAAAAGATCATGCGCGAACAAATGGCTCTAGGACCCAAAACACACAAACGACGCATTCTCCGACAAGACAATCGGCCCTGACTGCGCTATCGCTCGCGGCGGTAAGTCCGGCATTTTTTCGGGTTTGTCCGGCCAGCCGCATGCTGCTCTCGCGGTCATTAAGGAACCGCCGCTGCCGTGAAGATTTTCAAAGAACAATTGATCCGGGCGCGCGATCCGTCCGTAGAGCGGGACCGGCCTTCGGTGGGGCCGCCGCGCTCGCCGCTTCTGTCCTGATGGCCGCGCTGGCGGCTGATGCGGGCCACGTCGCCGCCGCGCAGGGCCGGTTCGAGGCCGAATACACCGCCACGCTTGCGGGCATTCCGATCGGCCGCGGCAACTGGGTCATCGAGATCTCCGACGATCAGTTCACCGCCACCGCCAGCGGCGGCACCTTCGGCATCATCCGCGTCTTCACCAGGGCCATGGCACCAGCACGGCGCAAGGTCCGCTGAACGGCGGGCAACCGGTGCCGCAGAGCTATGCCTCGACCATCACCAACGACAAACGCGTCGACGACGTGCGCATGGCGTTTGCCGGCGGCAATGTGAAAGAGCTGTCGGTCGAGCCGCCGCTCAGCCCGAACCCCGAGCGCGTTCCGGTGACCGACGCCGATCGCCGCAATGTGCTCGATCCGATGACGGCGACGCTCGTTCACGTCGGCGGCAGCGGCGATCCGGTGTCGCCGCAGGCCTGCGGCCGCAAGGCCGCGGTGTTCGACGGCCGCATGCGCTTTGATCTGCGCAGCGAGTTCAAGCGCATCGAAACGGTCAAAGCCGAGAAGGGCTATCAGGGGCCGGTGGTCGTCTGCGCGGTCTATTTCACGCCGATCGCCGGCTACAACCCGGATCGTTATGCGATCAGATATCTTGCCGCCGTGCGCGACGCCGAGGTCTGGTTGGCGCCGATCTTCGGCACGCGCGTTCTGGTGCCTTATCGTTTCTCGCTGCCGACGCCGGTCGGCACCGGCGTCCTGCAGGCGACCGCGTTCGTCTCGGTGCCGAAACCGCCGCGGCTGCGGCCGTCACGAAAGACGCAGTGATCACGAGAACGGATCATGGTGGGTGCCGCGCCGGCGTCAGGCCGTCATCCCCGTTATCCACAGGAGTGCGTCTCTTGACTCATCGCCAGAAATTCATCGGCGGTCGCGTTAATATTTTTGCGCTGAAAAATCCGATCGACCGAGACGCCGAACACCCGATCTGGTATTGCGGCAATGGAGCCGCGCCATATGTCGCAGTGAACGAAGCCGAACAGCGCCACGAGTCGCCGATTCGGCCGCGATTCGTTCCAGACTCGTTCCACACCTTAAGCACAGGACTTTACGGCGTATTGTTGTGATACAGATGCCGCCCCCACCCTGGCCTTTCCCCGCACGCGGGGAGGGAAGAGAGGGGGCCAGTCCGGGCCTTCAATGCCGATTTCCTTTTCACCTGCAACTGATCGCGATGCGCGCGCCCGCGGCGCCGGCGTCACCGCCGTGCTCGGGCCGACCAATACCGGCAAGACCCATCTCGCCATCGAGCGGATGCTCGCGCATTCGTCCGGCGTCATCGGCCTGCCGCTGCGGCTGCTGGCGCGCGAGGTCTACAACCGCTGCGTCGAGCGGGTCGGCGCCGACGCGGTGGCGCTGATCACCGGCGAGGAAAAGATCAAGCCGCCGAATCCGCGCTTCTGGGTCGCGACCGTCGAGGCGATGCCGCGCGATCTCGACGTCGCGTTCCTCGCCGTCGACGAAATTCAGCTCGCCGCCGATTTCGACCGCGGCCACGTCTTCACCGATCGCATGCTGCACCGGCGCGGCCGCGAGGAAACGCTGGTGCTCGGCGCCGCCACCATGCGGCCGATCGTCGAGCGGCTCTTGCCGGGCGTCAGCATCGTCAGCCGCCCGCGGCTTGTCGCAGCTCACTTTCGCGGGCGAGAAGAAGCTCACGCGGCTGCCGCGCCGCTCGGCGGTCGTCGCCTTCTCGGCCGACGAGGTTTACGCGATCGCCGAATTGATCCGCCGCCAGCGCGGCGGCGCCGCGGTGGTGCTCGGCGCCTTGTCGCCGCGCACGCGCAACGCGCAGGTCGCGCTTTATCAGGCCGGCGATGTCGATTTCCTGGTGGCGACCGATGCCATCGGCATGGGTCTCAATCTCGACGTCGATCACGTCGCCTTCGCGGCCGACCGCAAGTTCGACGGCTATCAGTTCCGCAAGCTCAGCCCGGCCGAGCTCGCGCAGATCGCCGGCCGCGCCGGCCGCGCGATGCGCGACGGCACCTTCGGCACCACCGGCCGCTGCCCGCCGTTCGAGACCGAGCTTGTGCAGGCGCTCGAGACGCACACGTTCGAGCCGGTGAAGATCGTGCAGTGGCGCAACACCGACCTCGATTTCTCCTCGATCGGCGCGCTGCAGGCGACGCTCGCCGCCGCGCCGACCGAGAACGACGCTGACGCGCGCGCCGGTCGCCGAGGACATTTTGGTGCTCGACCACGCTTCGCGCGACGACGATGTGCGCGGCGATGACCGCGCACGCCGTGCCGACGTCGAACGGCTGTGGGATGTCTGCCAGGTCCCCGACTATCGCAAGATCGCGCCGGCGACCCATGCCGAGCTCGTGGTCACGCTCTACGGGCATCTCATGCGCGACGGCGCGATCCCGACCGACTGGTTCGCCGCGCAGGTGGCGCAGGCCGACCGCACCGACGGCGACATCGATACGCTCTCGAACCGCATCGCCCATATCCGCACCTGGACCTTCGTCGCCAATCGGCCGGACTGGCTCGCCGATCCGGAGCATTGGCAGGACGTCACCCGCGGCATCGAGGACAAATTGTCCGATGCGCTGCACGAGCGGCTGACCGAGCGCTTCATCGACCGCCGCACCAGCGTGCTGATGCGGCGCTTGCGCGAGAATGCGCAGCTCGAGCCGGAGATGAGCAAAACCGGCGAGGTGGTGGTCGAAGGTCACACCATCGGCCGGCTCGACGGCTTTATGTTCGTGCCGGATACCTCGTCGGGCGGATCCGAAGCCAAGACGCTGCAGAACGCGGCGCAGAAGGTCGCTCGCCGGCGAGATCGCCAAGCGCGCCACGCGCCTGTCGGAGGCGCCGGACGATCAATTCGTGCTCGCCGCCGACGGCACGCTGCGCTGGACCGGCGCCGCGGTCGGCAAGCTCGTCGCCGGCGAAGAGGTGCTGCGCCCGCGCGTGCGCATCATCGCCGACGAGCATCTTTCCGGCGCGCCGCGCGAGGCGGTGCGAGACCCGGCTCGATCTCTGGCTCAAATCGCATATCGAGAAACTGCTCGGGCCGCTGTTCGCGCTCTCCGGCGCTGCCGACATCACCGGCATCGCGCGCGGCGTCGCGTTCCAGCTGGTCGAGGCGCTCGGCGTGCTGGAGCGGCAGCGTGTTGCCGAGGAAGTGAAGGGCCTGGAGCAGCCCGCGCGCGCCAGCTTGCGCAAATACGGCGTCCGCTTCGGCGCCTATCACATCTATCTGCCGCTCGCTGCTGAAGCCCGCGCCGCGCGCGCTCGCGGCGCAGCTGTGGGCGCTCACGCATGACGGGCCGCAGAGCCAAGGGCCTCGACGATCTGCTGCATCTTGCCGGCAGCGGCCGCACCTCGATCCCGGTCGACAAGGAAATCGACGCCGCGCTTTATCGCGCCGCCGGCTATCGCGTGTGCGGCGAGCGCGCGGTGCGCGTCGATATTCTCGAACGGCTCGCGGATATGATCCGGCCGGCGCTCGCCTGGCGCGAAGGCGCGCCGGGCCAGAAGCCGCCGGGCGCTGTCGCAGGCGGCGGCTTCACCGTCGTCAATGCCATGACTTCGCTCACCGGCGCGTCCGGCGAGGATTTCGCCTCGATCTTGCGGTCGCTCGGCTACCGGCTGGAGCGGCGGCCCAAACCGGCCGGAGCCGGTCGAGCCGGCGCCGGTTGAAGCCGTCGCGCCGCAAGCCGAGATCGCGTCGTCAGCAGACGAGACGGCCCCCGCTGTCGAAGCGCACGAGGAGATCGTCGCCGACGCGGACGTGGCCGACACTGCAACCGAGGCTTCGCTGGCGCCGCCCGAAGCCGAGCACGCAGCGGACGAAGGCGCAGTCGCGCTCCGGAGGTTGCGGACTGAGTCGGCTCCAACCGCAGTACCGGCTGAGACGCCGGCGATCGCCGGCCGTCACGGCGGAGGATGCGGCATCCGCGACCGGTCAGCAGCCGAGCGGTGGTCGACTCTGTGCTGACGCCGGCCGAGCCGGCTGCGGCAGCGCGCCAGCCGAGCCGGAAATGATCGAAGTGTGGCGGCCGGGCCGGGCGGAGGGCCGCGCGCGGCCGCATCGGCAAGCATCGCGCAGCGCGGCAGGCATTTCGGGCGCCGCGACGGGGCCGAAAGCACTGCGCCCGCGCCGACGCCGGAGGGTGCGGCCGCCGCCGCCGGCGGCGAGGCGATGGAGCGCCGGCGGAGCAGGGCGCCGACCAAGCTGCACGCACGGACGCCGGCCAGCCGGAACGCCAGTCGCGCCATCGCCGCCGTGGAGCGGCAAGATCGGCGGCGAGCAGCGATTCGACCGGCCGCGCCGGGACCGCGACCGGCCGACCGCCGAACGCGGCCCGGCACGAGCGGCAAGACCGGCGGCCCGAACGCCGCGCGAGAAGGCGCCCGATCCGAATTCGCCTTTCGCCAAGCTCGCGGCGCTCAAGGCCCAGCTTGAGGCCGATGCCAAGGAGCGCCGCTAGCGATGAGCCGGAAAGCGGCGACCGTTTTTCCGATAGGCTCGCGCCTGAAAGCGACGAGCCGGCGGGAGACACGGCCTCGTCCGGCGCCAGCGCATCGACCGGTGGCTTTGGCACGCACGGCTTGTGCGCACGCGCTCGGCCGCAGCGGCTTTGGCCGCCGCCGGTTACGTCCGGGTCAACGGCATGCGCATCGATGCGCCCGGCCGCATGGTCCGGTTAGGCGACGTCATTACGGTGGCGCTCGATCATGCCGTTCGCGTCCTGAAGGTGCGGGATTTACCGAGCGCCGCGGTCCGCCGAGCGGCGGTCAGGAACTCTACGAGGAACTCACCTGAGGCGTTTCGGCGCGGCCGCGGACGCGCCGACGCGGCTGTACGCGGGACTTGCCTGTCGCTGGCAGGACGAGCCAAGCGCGACAGCGGCGCCGCTCGATCGGGTTTGCGACAGGCCTCTCCGCATCGCGCCTGACAAGCGCCAAACCTTGCGCGTGCTGGGACCATGCGGTAGGAGCAGAGCCCGCGAAAGCTTACGTTCAGAGTGAGCAGATGACCTATATCGTCAACGATAATTGCATCAAATGCAAATACATGGACTGCGTCGAGGTCTGCCCCGTGGATTGTTTCTACGAGGGCGAGAACATGCTGGTCATTCACCCTGACGAATGCATCGATTGCGGCGTGTGCGAGCCGGAATGCCCGGTCGAGGCGATCAAGCCCGATACCGAACCGGGGGTTGAGGAATGGCTCAAGGTCAACGCTGAGTTTGCCAAGCAGTGGCCGAATATCACCGCCAAGAAGGAACCGCCCGGCCGACGCCAAGGAGTTTGAAGGCGTAAGCGGCAAGTTTGAAAAGTATTTTTCGCCGAATCCCGGAACGGGCGACTGAAGCGCCCCATTTTCTGCCAGCTTGACGGCCTTAACCCTTTCGCCTGTGTGCGACGCTTTTGCGTTGCCATAACGCTTTGATTTTGGCCGAAAATGTGTTATAAAGGCGCTCCATAATGAAACACACCCCCGATATGCCGCTCTCTCGGTTAGGGAGCTTGTCCTCCCGGGGGGTTTTCGAGGAACCGTCAGAAGAGGCGTGAGACCCACGCGAGAGCTGTGGCAGAGAAAACTCGTCGTCATCGTTCGAAGAAGAGCGCAGCCGGCACGAGCCGGAAGGCACGCAAACCCGCCTCCGGCGCAAGCCGAAGGCCAACTCAGCCCACGCGGGCGGCCCGGTCCCGGGTCAGCGTGGCAAAGCCCGTCCCCCGGCGCAAGCCGGAGGCGGAAGGAGCAAGTTTGGGAATGAATGCGAAGAAGACTACGCAACGGCAAGGCTTCAAGACGAATGAATTCATCGTGTATCCGGCCCACGGTGTGGGTCAGATCGTGGCCATCGAGGAGCAAGAGGTCGCCGGCGCGCGGCTCGAGCTGTTCGTGATCAACTTCGTCAAGGACAAGATGACGCTTCGCGTCCCGACCTCCAAGATCGCATCGGTCGGCATGCGCAAGCTTGCCGAGGCGCCGATGGTCAAGCGCGCGCTCGAGACGCTCAAGGGCCGCGCGCGCATCAAGCGCACCATGTGGTCGCGCCGGGCGCAGGAATACGAAGCCAAGATCAATTCCGGCGACATCGTGGCCATCGCCGAAGTCGTGCGTGATCTTTTCCGCTCGGAATCGCAGCCGGAGCAGTCCTACTCCGAGCGGCAGCTCTATGAAGCCGCGCTCGACCGGCTGTCGCGTGAGGTGGCCGCCGTGCAGCGGCTGACCGAAACCGAGGCGATCAAGGAGATCGAAGCGGCGCTCGCCAAGGGCCCGCATCGCGGACCGAAGCCGGCTGCCGAAGCGCCGGCCGAGGACGACACGGTCGTCGAGGAAGAGGCGGCGTAAGCTGTTACCTGCGGCGACCGGTCGGCGGCAAAGCTGCGGTGCTTCAATCAGTGGAAAAGGCCCGGCAAGTGCCGGGCCTTTTTGCTGTTTCGGCGCCGGCCGAAGTCCGCAGTCAAGCGCCTGCCGACAAAACTCCACGTGTTAGTCATAAATTAAGCCTCATTTGGAATGAAATAACCTCCGTCGGATGTGGGGATAAACGGGGGCGTTCGAATGCGACGTAGTCGGGCGTTGAAGCGCGGCCGATGGCTTCCACTTCTCGCCGCTGGCATAGTTGGTTACGCGGTCGGTAATTGGCACGCGATTGTGCTGCGCACCGTCGAGCTGACCGCCTCGCAGAGCGTTGCACTCCGCTTTCCCGAAGCCAATGCCGAACCGTTGGATGCACCGCCGGAAACGCCGGCGCGCGCGACCAATGCCATCGTCCTCGGTGATACCAGCGCCGCGTTGTTGAGCCCGGCGCCGATGATCGCGTCCGCCTTTCAACAACCGTCCATGCGCCAAGCGCCGGCCCAGCTGACGCCCGCCCCGCAGGCGGCCGCGCCGGTCCGCGTCGCGAGTGCTGCGGATGTGGCTCTTCCTGCGCCCGTGCCGTCCGCGAGCGCGGCCCCCGTGCGGCGCACGCTTGCCGCCGCGGTGCAAGCCAATCCCCTAGCCAATCCTGACGTAAAGGCCGATACGAAGGGCGAGGCGAAGCCGGATGTCAAAACCGCGTCCCTCGCGCCGAAATTGGACGCAAAGAACGCCGCGGGCGATAGCGTACGCAACGCCAATCGGCACGGCTTCGTGCTCAACGACGCGCAGATCGCCAGCATCAAGAGTCGCCTGCATTTGTCGCCCGATCAGGAACAGATGTGGCCGGCGGTCGAAGCGGCGCTGCGCAGCATCGCCTACTCGAAGTCGCGCGACGGTCGCCGCAAGGGCGGCGGCGCCACCAGCGCCGAGGTTGCTTCGCTCGATCCGTACGGCCCGGAAGTGCAGGGCCTCAAGTCGGCCGCATTCCCGCTGATCATGAGCTTCTCCGACGAGCAGCGCAGCGAAGTGCGCGGCATCGCCCACGTGATGGGACTCGATCAGCTAGCTTCGCAGCTTTGATGGGTTAGTCGCGTTTCCCGGACGCCGCGCAACGTGAAACGCTGCGCGGCGTCGATCCGGGATCGTCGCGCTCGCCGAGCTGGTAACGGTCCCGGTTTCGCGTCGCACGACGACGCCCGCGATGCGTTCGTGCCGCGCGGCGAGCGCCCCCGAAGCCCGCTTGCGCCCCCATCGCGCTGTGGCAAGGATCGCCCCGCTTTCAACGCGCTCGACGCTTCGATGTGCGCCGGCGCGGCCGATGGTACGGCCTTAAAGCTTGCTGCCGTAGCTCAGTGGTAGAGCACTCCCTTGGTAAAATATTGATCGACCTCGTAAAGCCCTTGATTGGCTTGAATTTTTGATTTTTAGCCCATAAAATTCGACGTTCACAAATCCTGCACAATTCGGAGTGCAGATTATGGCGGCAGACACGACCTTCGAATTGGATCAGCGCTCATTTCGTGATGGGCACGTCGTCTTATACAAACGACCCAATCTGAAAAATCCGAAATGGCAATGTCGCATCTCCGTACCCAATGCGACGGGCTATGTTCGTCGAACTACAGGATTTTCAGACGAATTCGAAGCCCGTCGATTTGCCGAAGAGCTTTATGAAGACCTTCGCGCGCAAAAGCACGATGGCAGTGCGGTGCAAAAGCCGAAATTCGAAAAAGTCTTCCTTCAATTCAAGGACCGCTATCGGACGGAAGCCCTTTCAGCGCGTCGGTATAAGGAGATCGTTGATACGATTGAACGTTACGGGCTTCCATTTTTCAAAGGAAGGACAATTGACAGCATTAACAACGCCGTGATGCAGGAGTTCATGAATTGGCGGCGAAACAACAGTAAACGAGCGGGTGGATCGCCCGCGACCATCAATAAGGATTTGGGATCGCTGAAGACATTCTTCAAATGGGCGTTCCGAAATGGGTATGTTGACCGACCGATTGAATTCGATAAACCGAAAATCAAGCAGAACCGTCGCACGCACTTCGATGCACGTGATTGGGCAAAGCTGACAAGATTTTTGCGCGAATGGGTGAAGCAGGGCGCATCAAGCAGAGGCGGTGGGAAGGCGCGTGAACGAATTTTGTTGACGAACTATGTTCTGATCCTAGCGAATACGGGCATTCGTGTCGGCGAGGCGCGTACGCTGCGGTGGCGAGATGTTCAGAGCGATAAAGACCGAGGTGGATCGCCAATTGTGGTGTTGTCTGTCAAAGGAAAGACTGGTGAGCGAGAAGTCGTAGCTCGCAATTTTGCCGTGAGGGGCTACTTCGACCGTATTCGCGGAATGCGGCAGGCAGAGATCAAACGAAAAGCGGAGGCTGACGACTTCGTCTTTTGCAACCGTGAAGGTAAGCCGATTGGGTCTTTCAAAAAAGGCTTTCAAAATCTGATCTCAAAGGCATGTGTCGAATACGACTTGCATGCCAGGCGTCGGACCATTTACAGCCTTCGTCATACCTACGCGACCTTTCGTCTGCGGGAAGGCACCCATCACTTCCATCTCGCTCAGAACATGGGCACAAGCGTCAAAATGCTTGAGGAGTACTATGGGCACGTGCGCAGTCGTGACGTCGCAGAGGAATTGACAAGAATGAGTAGTCAGAGCAAAAGGAGGCGTCGGAAATCCTGATCCATTCGGCGCTTAAGCTGCCGTAGCTCAGTGGTAGAGCACTCCCTTGGTAAAGTTGCCTGCTCGATCGGAAACGATCGAGACTGAACCGCTCAAATTCGGGGAAACCGTTGGAACTTCCTGGCGGCAATCCCGAGCCAAGCCCGATAATCGGGAAGGTGTAGAGACCAGACGGGTGGCACCTAAAGGCTCGCAAGAGTTCAAGGTGAAGGGATGGTCCAGCGCACAAACGCCTTTCACGGCGGACGCGCAAGCGTCAGTGTGATGAAGGGAGAGGTCCACAGTTCAATCCTGTGCGGCAGCACCACTCTCAACGCCGAGTAGGACATGACGCGCTCGCGGGTGATCCCGTCGCGTGGTAACGAACTGATCGACGGTTTTTCCGCCCTCGCTCGGTTCGTCCTCCGCGAACACAACGGACCGCCCCGAAAACCGTCATAACATAACCCCCATCGTTTTGACGGGTAGCGCGACCCGAACATGCCGCTAATAGAAAGAACCAGCGTATCGAGCGCTAAAAGCGATTAAGCGGCGTCGCCCGCAAATGCTTTGGGGTGGACAGGCGGTCGCCGCTGATTGCCGACCGATACCGTTCGCGGCATGCTGACGCCATGGGACCCGACCGTGCCAAGCGAACAGTGCCTGATCTGGTACCGAGCGCGACCGCTTCAGCGCCGCCTGCCGCAACGGCGGCAACCGAAAGCAAAGCGCAACGGTATGTCTTGCCCAAGAACCTCCGTAACGCCGTCAAACATTTGAGCGGCGGCGAGTTGGACTTGATGCATGCGGCGATGTCACTCGCAATTCTTGAACAGCAATACAGTCATTAGATCCCTCGATTGCGTGCGGACAAACTTGCAGTACGTGTGAGGGTTTAAACGATGGCACAGGAATGGTTGACGACATTGTACGGCGAAACCATTGGCGTGATCACGCGATTAATAAAATCTGAGACGTTCGCACAACCAATTCAATTTTTGAAAGATGATGAGGAGGTTTGTTTCCATGGTGCTTTAATCGAAGCTATCAAGCGTTCGAGGTGATCCACCAATATGAAGAGAATAAAACAGGATCATTTTGGGGCTCGGATGAACGATACTACAAGCACGCCGTCACAATTCTATACGAGCGGTTTTGTTATGCCATGGCAATTATAATGGATCGAGTCAGAGTTGAGCAAAGAGGCTTTTTTGAAAGCAGTCGGGAAGCACTCAACAAAGCCACGACCTTCGAAGTTTATCTTTCGCGTGCGGCGGACGAAGCTTTTAAGTTAGGTGCGCGTGACTTTGGATTGACCGATGGCATGTACGAATACTGTAATAAAGAACACAATGATGAATACGATAAATTTTGGGATCAACACAAGGAGCTGCAAGACGACGTCATCGATTTAAGGAAGAGCTTTTCACGAACCGACAGAACCTACCTCCACGGTTTCACCGAGATCGATGACGACAATACCTATGATCGCGACTTTCTGCACATCATGCGGGTCTACATAAAATCGAGCGACATGGACGTTAAAAGGTATCTTGACGACACGAAACGGGTTTATCTGCCAACAATAATCAGGACCTTTATAAATCCGCCTGCGGTTGACATCTTTTCAGACGACGGACAGTGGGTCGAAAGACATAAGAGCAGAGCAAAATCGAACCCTGTGTAGTTTGCGTCACATGTACCCGACATTTCAGATCGTATACGGGGGCACCAATTTGCATTTGCTCGTGCTCGATGGGCATATTGCGATGCTTGAGCAACATCACAGTCATTTGATCCCACGATTGCGAGCGGACAAACTTGCAGGACGTGTGAGAATTTAGAAAGAGTTGAGGTCATAAAAATGGATGCACGTGTGTTCTTTGAACATGTCGTCGAGCCAAATTACCATGAGGCATTGAATAGTTCACGCGATTTTCGAGCGATTTGGAATGCCTTCCATTCGGTAAATACAGCCATTGAAGCTGTTGGATTAGAGCGGGTTCAATACGCACAGGGTCGAAACATTGTCGATGAGGAGCGTCAAAGAATATTGGCAGAACACGAATTGCTTTCCGATCACAAACTTTGCACAGAAGCGTTGAAGCACGTTCGCAAACAAACGCGCAGCGTCACTGCGACTTCCACAAATATTCTTCCATCTGACCCATCAACATGGCAAATCGACATCAACGGCAAACAACGTGATCTGCTGACTGTTCTTGATCGAGCGTTCGAGACCATATCGAATTTCCCCGAATTAAATCCGCCCTCCTCCAGTTGATATGCAACTATCAACATGGAGCATCTGAGGATACAGGATGACCGTCATAGCTCAGCGCCCATCGTTTTGACGGCTACCGCGCCCCGAACATGCCCACAATAATAAGAACGAGCGTATCAAGCGCTAAAAATGACTAAGCGGCATGGTATCCCAATGCTCGAGCCTGTAGAGGGGTGCTCGATGCTGATTGCCGATGCATACTGTTAGGGGCATGATTGCCGGTGACCCCGCTGAACGAAAGACGCCTGAGCTATTTCCGACCGCGACCACAGCGGCGGCAACTGAAAGCGAACCGCGAAGGTACGTCCTTCCCAAAAACCTGAGTGCCGCCGTCAAACATTTGAGTGACGGCGAGTTGGACTTGATGCATGCGGCAGCACTTGAAGAGATGAAGCGTCGAGGCAGGACGCCACAAATCGTAGAGATACCCTCACACACCCGTCCTAACTTGGCGAAGGTACAGTCGCCGTCAACCAAAACGGCGAAATTGAGCGCAGCGGAAGTCTCATTAACCCGTGGTCAGGTGAGTGCCGTGCGGTCAGCATTCAAAGCAGGCATAACGCCATCGCGAATTGCCCGGGAGTTCGGAATTTCTCTATCGAATGTGCGGCAGGCTTTGGCGTCGGATGAAACGAAGCGGTGAATCATATGACTATCAAGGCAGATCTTGCAGAACTAGAGCGGCAACATAAAGCACTCGAACTTGAGATTGCCGAGGCGCTAGCTCACAGTTCGACCGATGATTTGAAAATCGCAGAGTTAAAGCGTCGAAAGTTGATATTGAAGGATGAGATCGAGCGTGTGCGGCACGATCATGCATTGTAAGGACGCGGGGAGCGTTGATGCAATCGGATTTTGTTTGGTTGCGTTAGGATAGCGGGGACCAAAGCTTTTGATGACCAACTTCACGAGCTCGATCTAACTTCTTTCCTTGCAATTTGCCATACTAGGAATATATTCTCTTAATCCTCGATCCACCTGATGGAGGATGAAATGACCGCTCTAAAATCGCTGACTTTCACGACATTGCCGTCACAAGGTGGCAACCCGATCCTTGATCGGCGCGCCAAAGTTATCGCCCGTCTCGAGGAGCAAAAGCTGATTCTGAAAGACCCGAATTACACCCGCACAAATCGCAAGTGGGTGAAGAAGGACGGGGAAAGGGTCATGGTCGAACAACAGCAGCGTGTGCCGCTGTGGTGGCGACAACACCCGAACGGTTCTTATGCGTTGTTCGTTCGGAGCGGGTTGAAGCCAATCGAGTTCGAAAAAGGCAAACCCGCAATCGCCGTTCAGTCGCTCGACAAGCTACCGTCGGTGATCGACACCCTGATCGCTGCCGTCCGCAACGGTGAACTTGATCAGCAGTTTGCGGAGGCAAGCAAGCAGGCTAACCCGCGAAAGTCCAAGCGGGCAGCGTGATCAATCGATGGGGAGCGGCATTCATGCTGCTCCCCCAACTGCCTATGCGACGAGCAGAGGCGGCAAAATATTTGCTGTGATATTATTCGACGATTTCGGCAGAGACAGCAGTCGCATTTCCAACATGGACTTTCCGCTCATTCCGATACTCGGACCATTTGAGCGATCAGGTCATTGTCGCAACGGCGACTGAACTTGCCCTATATGCTTCCAACGGTAGCGGAAAAACATCGCCTCTTGTCATGACATCTTTTATCGACTTGTTGTCAGCAGGAAACGAAACGAGAGACTCGAAACAGCAGTCACATTTCCAACAGCGCCAAAAATGACGGATCTGCCGCTCATTCCGACACTCGGACCATTCGGGAGCAATGAGCTCGTCACTGCATCGAAGGCATTTTAGTCCAAAGCTCGAAAAACGACGGGTTACCATCGACATCATTGTAACCTCCCTCGTTTTTTGATTCTTCGCTTTGACGAAGCGCGCCGACGGCATCAAAATTGTGGCAGCAATTGGATTTTGCTCTAAATCGGAGGTGGATCGCTGTGGTTTGCTGTGATCTCAACCAAGAAAAGTGAGCATTCTCCGTCAATTGCGCACACTAAGCCGAAATAAAGAATTTTTATACCTGCCCTCGAAACAGAAGGCGCATGGTCCAGTTGCATTGGACCATCGAGACTGTGCCGATATCAGCAGCATTGCCTCCTATGCGACTAATCGCGACCGAAGAGCGTCGCGTCGTCTCATGATGTCTTCTATCCTTCTCATAATATCTTCTATCGACTTGGTGTGCGCAGGCGGAACGACTTCGAAAGAGCAATCGCACCTCGAGCAGCGCCAAAAATGACGTATCTGCCCCTCGTCACGATACTCGGACCTTTCGGGGGCAATCAGCTCATTGTCGCATCGAACGCAATTTGCCCCGAAACTCGAACGACGTTTGGATGGTACCATTCGCATGGCTACTCCCTTGCTGTCGCTTCGACGTAGCGCGAGGAGGTAACAGAAGTATGGCACTTAGCTCCGCGGCGATTTACTTAAATTTGACTCGAGAGCGTAGAACTTTTCTATGTCGCTCCGTAAATGCATCAGCCGATGCCGTCACGAGGCTGCGGTAGTACCACGGCTGGTCGCTGTCGGGATTGAAGCGCTCCAGGTAGGCCGGACCGTGGCGATGGAGGTCGCTCACGATCGCGCGTGCGTTGTGCAGCTTGTCCGAGGCTGAGACGAGCAGGACGCCACGGTCCTCGGTCGCGAGATGGACGAAATACGCCTCCTTGCGCTCGCGCCACGGTGGCTTCGGGTGTGTGTCGGCGTCCGTGCATGCCTCGACGATCCGGAGGACCTCCGGGCCGAAGAACGAGACGGTCGCCCGGGCGTCCTGCGTCGGCTGGACGTCCTCGATCGCGTCGTGGAGCAGGGCAGCGATCGCCTGATCCTCGTTCGCGCCGTATTCGAGCGCGATGGCGCAGGTTCCGAGCAGGTGGCTGACGTACGGGATCCCGGTGCCCTTCCGGTCCTGGGCGGCGTGCATCTCAGCGGCCACCTGGAGTGCGAGGAGGAAACGATCTGTGTAGAGCCACTCGGAGCGGGGAGGGACTGGCATCCCCCGGATCTGGTCCTGGGCGTCGGGCATCTGGTGACTCCTGGTGGAGGTCGCGATCGCTGAAGTAGCGAGATTGTCGTCCGCGGAACCCGCGCAAACCACCGCGCGAAACGCCATCCGGAACGTGATCGGTTGCATGCATGCCGCAATCGGAGGTCAGGGCCACTCGGGCGAGGACTAGACTCCGCCCGTGGCCTCGCTTGAGCCGCCGAACATCGTCAACGTCGGTCCTGCCGGACATGCCACGACGTCCTGGCCTCGATCCCGCGCGACCTGGCCGACGACGAGGACGAGCTCCTGGCCCGCGTCCGCCTCGCGTTCCTGAACACCCAGGTCACAGCTGATATCGACGACCTCGATGCGGCGATCGGCGTCCTGCACGCGCGAGCTGCCGGGACTGCGACTGCCAACCCGTTCGGCCCCCGGATGAGGGCCTCCAGCTACGAGGGACTGGCAGACGCAGGAAACCGGGCCGTCGAGGCCGGCCGACTCGACCTCGCGACCGTCCTCGCGCTGCAGTACGAGTCGGGCGTCATCGCCGCGACGCAGGGGCGGCGGCTGATCCTGTTCCTCGGGCTCAACGCCGCGATCCGTCGGGCGATCTGGGAGCTCGGGACAGCCGAGATCCAGCGACGTGACCTTGGTCACGAGGGCTACGTCGAGCTCGGTCGGTGGCTCGTGCTCACGACAGAGATGTCATCACTGGCGGTCGGCGAGGGCTACCGGGCGACCGAACGCGAGCTCCTCGCCCGCGACGCCGCCGCGCGCCGGGCGGCGATCGACGAGCTGCTCGGCGCCGTACCGGCAGAAGGGCGGGGCGTGGCGCGGCTGCGACGACTGGCCATGCGCTTCGGCCTGGAGCCGGATGCGAGCTACCGACTGGCAGCCATCCTGCCCGGCCCGGACGCCGACCCGACGCCGGAGCAGCCCGGCATCGACGAGGCCGACCTGGAGACCATGGCCCGGCGCATCGACCAGTCGCTCCGTCGTGCCGGCCGAACCGACGACGGCGCGAGCACCGGCATCCGCGTCCCGCTCGCCGTGACCTGGCGCGGCGCGATCGTCGGGATCCTCGGACCGGACCCCCGTGAGTGGCAGCGGCTGCAGGAGGCGGTCGCAAAGGTCTTCGGATCCGAGTCTCCGTCGTGGATCGCGATCGCCACCGGCGTCGACGGCGTCGCGGCATTCGCCCGGTCGCTGGCGGAGCTCCAGGAGGGCCTCCGGGTCGCCGACGGGATCGATCGCCGCGGCGTCATCGACGACCTCTCCGAGCTCGGGATCGAGCGGCTCCTCCTGAGCGATCCGGACCTCGCGACGGCCATCGTCGAGCGCGAGCTCGGCCCGCTGCTGGCCGACCCGAGGATGGGCGACGAGCTGATCGAGACCCTCCAGGTGTTCTTCGACGCCGGAGAGAACGGCCGCGAGACCGCGCGCCGGCTCCACCTCGCTGACCGGACCGTCGCCTACCGTCTGGAGCGGGCCGAGCATCTCCTGGGTCACGGCCTGGAGGGCGATGCCGGCCGCCGGCTCAACGTGGCCCTGACGCTGCGGAGGTTGGTCCGGCCCCCGTCCACCTGACGGTGCGCTGCGCGGTTGTGGACCCTAGCGTTCCTGGCGAACGATCACCGAGCGCGGCACGTCCATCGCGGACGTGACGCCCGTGTGGCCCATCGCCGAGACCAGCTCGCCGCGGATCAGATCCACCATCCGCAGGATCCCCGGCGCGCCACCCGTCGCGAGGCCCCACTGCACGGGCCGTCCGATCAGCACGGCCCTCGCTCCGAGGGCCAGCGCCTTGAGAACGTCCGTGCCGCGGCGGATCCCGCCGTCCATCAGGATCTCCAGCTTGCCGCCGGCCACGTCGACGGCTTCGACGATCTCGGGCAGGGCGTCGAGCGTCGGCTGCGCCCAGTCGAGCTGTCGGCCGCCATGGTTCGACACGATGATCCCGTCCAGGCCGTGCTCGACGGCAAGGCCGGCGTCCTCCGCGGTCATGATCCCCTTGAGCAGGATCGGCAGCGACGTGATCGAGCGGAGCCATTCGAGCGACTGCCAGGTCAGGGCGGACTCGACCTCGAGCGGCGGGTCGGCATCGCGTGGCAGGTTGTCCGACCAGATGCCCGGGGACGGCAACGGCGGTAGCCGCTCCTCGTGCTCGCGCCAGGCCGGCACCGGCGCGTCGACCGTCACGCAGATGGCCGCGAACCCGCTGGCCTCGGCGCGCGCGACGAGGTCGCGGGTCAGCTCCCGGTCCGTGAACCAGTACAGCTGGAACCACGGCTTCGTCACCGTCGGCCCGACATCCTCGAACCGGACGCTGGCACCTGAGCTGATGACCATCGTCGTGCCGAGAGCCTCGGCGGCGCGCGCGGTCGCCAGCTCGGCGTCGGGATGCGCGAAGCGGTGGAGGGCGGTCGGCGCGAACAGGATCGGCAGCGCGATGGTCCGGCCGAGGACGGTCGTCGAGGTGTCGATGTGGCTGACGTCGATGAGCGCCCGCTGCCGGAACCGCCAGCGCGTGTAGGCCTCGAGGTTGCCGCGGGCCGCCTGGCCGGTCCCCGCGGCACCGGCGATGAAGTTGTAGCCCTCGGCCGGCATCCGCTCCCGCGCGAGAGGCTCGAACTCCTCCACGGAGAAGATCCGCGCCAACTCCTCCGGCTCGAGATAGGGCGCCCCTCGGGGCACCTCGTCGACCACGTCCCGACCTCCTTTGTGTCAGACAGCCAGCTTCTTGTACTTGATCCGGTGCGGCTGGTCCGCCGCGGTCCCGAGCTCTCGGTGGCGGAACTCCTCGTACTCGGTGAAGTTGCCCTCGAACCAGCGGACCTGGCTGTCGCCCTCGAACGCGAGCACATGCGTCGCGATCCGGTCGAGGAACCAGCGGTCGTGGCTGATGACGACGGCGCAGCCCGGGAACGACTCGAGGCCGGCCTCGAGCGCGCGGAGCGTGTCGACGTCGAGGTCGTTGGTCGGTTCGTCGAGCAGGAGGACGTTGCCGCCCGACTTCAGCAGCTTGGCCAGGTGGACCCGGTTGCGCTCGCCGCCGGAGAGCTTGCCGACCGGCTTCTGCTGGTCCGTGCCGCGGAAGTTGAAGCTCGACACGTAGGCGCGGGCCGGCAGCTCGCGCGGCGCCGACCTTGATGAACTCGTCGCCCTGCGCGATCTCGTCGAAGACCGACTTCTCGGCGGCCAGGTCGTCGCGGCTCTGGTCGACGTAGCTCAGCTGGACGGTGTCGCCGACCGTGATGCTCCCGGCGTCCGGCGTCTCCTGCCCGACGATCATCCGGAAGAGCGTGGTCTTGCCCGCGCCGTTCGCACCGATGATCCCGACGATGCCCGCCTTGGGCAGCGAGAAGGTCAGGTCCTCGATCAGGATCCGGTCGCCGTAGCCCTTGCGCAGGCCCTTGACCTCGATGACCTGGTCGCCGAGGCGCGCGCCGGGCGGGATCGCGATCTCGAGCTCGCGGTCGGCGGCCTGGGCGGCGTTGGCTTCCGCCAGCAGCTGCTCGTAGGCACCGAGGCGCGCCTTGCCCTTGGCCTGGCGGGCGCGTGGTGCGAGGCGCACCCACTCGAGCTCCCGGGCGAGGGTCCGCTGGCGGGCGTCGGAGGCGCGCTGCTCGCCGGCGAGGCGGGCGAGCTTCTGCTCCAGCCAGCTCGAGTAGTTGCCCTCGAACGGGAGGCCCCGGCCGTGGTCGAGCTCGAGGATCCACTGGGCGACGTTGTCGAGGAAATAGCGGTCGTGGGTGATGGCGACGACCGTGCCGGCGTACTCCTGGAGGAACCGTTCCAGCCACTCGACCGACTCTGCGTCGAGGTGGTTGGTCGGCTCGTCGAGGAGGAGCAGGTCGGGGTGGCGGAGCAGCAGCCGGGCGAGCGCGACCCGGCGCTTCTCGCCGCCGGACAGGGTCGTGACGTCCGCGTCGTCGGGCGGGCAGCGCAGGGCGTCCATCGCGATGTCGACGTTGCGCTCCAGGTTCCAGGCGTCGGCCGCGGCGATCTTGTCCTCGAGCGCGGTCTGCTGGGCGCCGATCGCCTCGTAGTCGGCGTCCGGGTCGGACCAGGCGGCCATGACCGCGTTGTACTGGTCGATGAGGGTCTGGACCTCGGCCACGCCGTCCATGACGTTGCCCTTGACGTCCTTGGCGGGGTCGAGCTCGGGCTCCTGGCTGAGGTAGCCGACCGTGAAGCCCGGGCGTCAGGCGCGCCTCGCCGGTGAACCCGTCATCGAGCCCGGCCATGATCCGCAGAAGGCTCGACTTGCCGGCGCCGTTCGAGCCGATGACGCCGATCTTGGCGCCCGGGTAGAACGACAGCGAGATGTTCTCGAGGACGGTCCTGTCCGGCGGGTAGTGCCGGGCGAGCTTGTACGTCGTGTAGATGAATTCGTGGGGCATGGGTGAAGGGTAGCGGGGCGGTCGCGGTTGATGCTTGATTTTGGGCGCCGGTGCACTCCTCGCCCGGTGATGCCAATCGCGGCATCAAGGGATGGGGTCACGCGCGCGACCCCCAACCGATGGGCAGCCCGTTATGCCGCCATTGGCATCACGCAGAGACGAGGTCGCCGACCCGAGAAATCAAGCATCAGACTCGGGGCGCGCCGACCCCTTAGACCTGGCTCGTCACCTGCGACGCGGCGTTGGTGTCGAAAGCGCGCAGCACGAGCTCGTGCCGGACGCCGACCGAATCCGCGGTGATGATCGCCTCGCCCGAGGTCGCGTTGCGCTTGCCGAGCCGGTCCTGCACCTCGAAGCGGTCACGACCCAGGTGCCGGATCTTGATGTCGGCCTCCGGACCCCGGTCGGCGACGAGTCCGGTCAGCCGCCGCGTCCCCGGGTCCTTGACGAACCGGATCCCGAGCTTCGAGCCATGGCCGAGGTTGGCGGTGTGGATGACGTCGACGACCGCGACCACGTAGCCCCTCTGGCGCGACCGCAGGAAGGCATAGACCAGCAAGCCGAGACCGATGAGCAGGAGGATGCCCAGCACGCCGGCGATCGGCGCGAGGATCGGCGTGCACTCGAAGGACGATCCACAGGGCGTCACGGCATCCGACATCGGCGAGGCGTCGCTCCGGCCGGCGGCACCCTCCGCGAAGGCACGGCAGACGTACCCGGTGCCGTTGGTGAGGTCGCCGACCGCTGCGGTCGTGCCGTCGGCCGTGGTCGTGTCCGCATCGGCCACCCACGTCGCGCCACCGTCCGCCGAGCATTCGTAGTGATAGCCGGACACGAGGGTCGGGTCGCCGGACGCCGGAAGCGTCACCTGGACCGCGCGATCGAGCGGACCGACGGCCGGCTTGGCGGGTGCCGGCGGCGGCACCAGGGTCGCCGCTGTCGCCGCGGTCCACGGTCCGGGCCCATTCGCACCGACCGCCGCGACCTCGCAGCGATAGTCCGATGCCTCCGGCACGCCGACCACCGTGGCGGTCGTCTTGGTCGAGACGCCCTCGGTCGAATCGATGAAGTCGCCGCCGCCCGCGGCGCACCGCGCCAGGTAGTCGACGACGGGTGGATCCGGCGCGGCCGGCGGGGCCCAGGCCAGGTCGATCTGGCCGTCGTGCGGGCGGACCCGGATCGCGCGGACGCCGCCCGGCACGGCCGGTGGCGGCCCCGGTGTCGCGGTCGGCTGGGGCGCGACCGTGAACGTGCAGGTCGCGTCCTGGAGCGCGACCCCGACGGCGTTGCCGGCCTGGTCGGGAGACTGGAACACGACCTGGGGCCAGTCGAACGTGGCCCCACTGACGCACGCCGGCATGTCCTTGATGATCCGCAGCCGGTTGAGCCCGGCCTCCAGTGCCGGCCGGTCCTTCTCCGCGAGGCCCATCCCGACCGGGAGCAGCGCGAACGGCGTCCGCTTGCCGAACAGCCGGTCACGTGTCGTCTGGACCTGGCTGAGCGGCACGCCGGCGACATCGTGCTTCCCGTCCGAGAACAGGATCATCACGGGCCGCTCGGCATCGGGCGGGAGGTGCTTCGCGGCCTGCTCCATCGCGGCGACGTAGTTGGTGTCGATGCCGATCGCCTTGCCGAGGGCAGGGTCGAGGCCCTTCCGATACGCGGCGGCCACGGAGCGCAGGCAGGCGGACAGCTTGGCGACCGTCTCCGGGCTGTCGAGGACGTGCAGGTCGACGCAGCCCGGGATAGTCCCTCGCCTTGCTGGCGAACTGCACGATGCTGAAGGTCGTGTCGCCGGCGACCAGGTCGGCCGAGGTCTCGTCCACCCGATCCGCGATGCTCTCGAGCGCCGCCCCGAACCGGTTGCGCGTCGCGGCGTCCTTCAGGATCGAGGCCGAGAAGTCGAGCACGAGCGCGACGTCCGACTTGTCCGGGCCTGCGGCCAGGGCAGCCGGAGCCAGGCCGCCGACCAGCTGGACGGCGACGGCGACGGCGACGATGGCGCGAGCCGCACGACCGAGGATCACGCGCTCTCCTCTGAAATGGCCCGGATGGTCGGCCAGTGTCGGCCGAGGGGCCGTTGTCGTCAACAGGCCAGGGGTCGTGGCTACTCCGCCGGTTCGTACTCCAGCAGGACGCTGCCGGCGGAGAAGGTCCGCGTGCCCGGTCAAGCGCATGCGCAGCGGCGCGTCGAGCGCCCCGAACATCGCCTTGCCCTGGCCGATCGCCGTCGGGATGATCAGGAACCGGTAGGTGTCGATCAGGCCTGCCTTCGCGAACGCGGCGAGCACCTCCGCACCGCCTCCAAGCTCGATCGGCGGGCCGTCGCCCTCCTTGAGCCCCCGAACCGCTTCGAGCGCATCGCCCTCGACCAGGTCGGCGTTGGCGCGCAGCGCCGGCCGGCCCCGCGAGAGGACGTGCTTGGGAGTCGCCCGCCACGCCTCCGCGTACTCGCGCTCCACGTCCGGCACGGCCGCGTCGTCCAGGTCCAGCGTGTCCCAGTACTCCATGACGTCGTACATGACCCGGCCCATGACGATGTCGCCAGCGTTCCTGGTCAGGCCATTGGCGAACCGGTGCTCGTCCTCGGCCGGGTCGTAGTGGTCGAGCCCGCCCTCCCGGTCGGCGTACATGCCGTCGGCGGTGAGGATGATGTAGAACTCCACGCGTCTCATGGCAGGACCCTACCGCAGCGGCCGTCGAACCGCGTTACACCGGTCACACTGGGACCGATGGATCCCCTGGACGGTCACCTCGCGACGATGCTCGGCCCCGCGGCGACGTTCCGCGACGGCCAGCGCGAGGCGATCGAGGCCGTCGCCCGGGACGGCCGGCGCGCCCTGGTCGTGCAGCGGACCGGCTGGGGCAAGAGCCTCGTCTACTGGATCGCGACGCGCGTGCGCCGCGACGAAGGCCGTGGCCCGACCCTGATCATCAGCCCGCTGCTGTCGCTGATGCGCAACCAGATCGCGATGGCCGAGCGCCTCGGCCTCCGGGCCGCGACGATCAACTCGGGCAACACGGACGAGTGGGAGGCGGTCGGCCACGGGCTCGCGGCCAACGCGATCGACGTCCTGCTCATCTCCCCGGAACGCCTCGCC
The DNA here is from genome assembly GCA_963755995.1 of uncultured Chloroflexia bacterium. Taxonomy (GTDB): domain Bacteria; phylum Chloroflexota; class Limnocylindria; order Limnocylindrales; family CSP1-4; genus SPCO01. The sequence continues at coordinate 22,592 of CAVWLQ010000003.1, forward strand.
AACGAGCGATTCGCCACGGACGTGCTGCCGAGCATCGAGCACTCGATCGGCCTCCTCGTCGTCGACGAGGCGCACTGCATCTCCGACTGGGGCCACGACTTCCGGCCCGACTACCGCCGGATCGAGGCGATCCTGCGCTCGCTCGACCCGAGCGTCCCGGTCCTGGCGACGACGGCCACGGCCAACGACCGGGTCGTGGCCGACGTCGTCGCCCAGCTCGGGGACGGTGTCCAGGTCTTCCGCGGGCCGCTCTCGCGCGACTCGCTCCGGCTCGACGCGATCCCGCTCGCGAACCAGGCCGAGCGCCTGGCCTGGCTGGCGGGTCGCCTGCCGGAGCTGCCGGGCAGCGGCATCGTCTATTGCCTGACCGTCGCCGACACGCAGCGCGTCGCCACGTTCCTGCGGGCGCAGGGGATCGACGCCCGGCCGTACAACGCGGACCTCACGACCGAGGAGCGCGAGACGCTGGAGGACGCGCTGATCGCGGGCGAGATGAAGGCCCTCGTCGCGACGGTCGCGCTCGGGATGGGCTTCGACAAGCCCGACCTCGGCTTCGTCGTCCACTACCAGCGACCCGGCTCGGCGATCGCCTATTACCAGCAGGTCGGCCGGGCCGGGCGCGCGGTCGACCTCGCCTACGGCGTGCTCCTCGGTGGTCGCGAGGACGACGACATCGCCGCCTTCTTCATGGACAACGCGTTCCCGCCGACGGTCAACATGCACGAGATCCTGGACGCCCTCGAGGCGACCGGGTCGATGAGCAAGGCGGCGGCTCCAGGAGGCGGTCAACCTCCGGATCGGCCGGATCGAGCAGGCGCTGAAGCTGCTCGAGATCGACGGCGCGGTCGAGCGCGACGGCAGCCGCTACCGCCGGACGACGACCCCGTGGGAGCAGGACGAGGCCCGCATCGAGCGGGTCAAGGCGGCCCGGCGGGTCGAGCTCGCGCAGATGCAGGCGTACATGACCCACGAGGGCTGCCTGATGGAGTACCTCGTCGACCTCCTGGACGACCCGACCGCCGCCCCTTGCGGCCAGTGCGCCCGCTGCCGCGGCAAGGGGATGTCGCGCGAGACGGACCCGGATCACGTCGCGGCCGCGATCTCGTTCCTGCGCCGCGACCTCCGCCCGATCGCGCCGCGCAAGCAGTGGCCGGCGGGCGCCGTCGACGGCCTGTCCGGCAAGATCGCGCCACCGAACGAGCCAGGGCTCGCCCTGTCGGTCCTCGGGGACGCGGGGTGGGGGAGAGAGGTCCAGCGCGCCCGCTCGGTCGACGGGGCGTTCAGCTCGGAACTGGTGGCCGCGGCGGCGCGGGCGATCCAGGACCGCTGGCACCCGAACCCCGCACCGACCTGGGTCACGTTCGTGCCGTCCGAGTCGCGTCCGGGTTTCGTCGAGGGGTTCGCCCGCGCGCTCGCGCGAAAGCTCGACCTGCCGTTGGTCGCCGTGCTGACCAGCCGGCCCGGCTCGGCACCCCAGGCGTCGATGCAGAACTCGGTCCAGCAGCTCCGGAACGTGCGCGAGAAGCTCGGCGTCGATGGCTCTGCGGTGCCGGACGGTCCGGTCCTGCTCGTGGACGACGTGGTCGACTCGGGCTGGACGCTGACGGTCGCGGGCGACCTCCTTCGCTCGGGTGGCAGCGGTCCGACGTTCCCGTTCGCGCTGGCGACCGCGAGCGGCCGCGACTGAGCGGCACTGTGCCGCGACCGTACACTTGGCCGACATCACCCAGCCCATCGACCGGAGGATCAACCCCATGGACGAGGAAGCCGTTCGCGCGCGCGCCCAGGCGCTGTGCGAGGCGATCGTGGCGGGTGACATCGACCGAGCGATCCAGGACTTCAGCCAGGAGCTCCGGGGGCACCTCGGCGAAGTCATCGCGCTGTTGCCGCTGCCTGCCAGCGAAGCGACCATCGAATCGATCGAGCACAGCGGCTCCGGCGACAACGTCGTCCTGCGCCTCGTGGGCGAGAGCGACGAAGTCCTGATCCAGACCCGCTGGAAGGACCGCGACGGCAAACCGACCGTCATCGAGGCGAGCCATCTGACCAGCACGGCGATCGCGGCCGCGAGTGGCGAGGAGCCGGCTCCGCTCGAGGAGATCGAGCCCGCCTGAAGGCTCGGAAAGCGGGGCGGCGGACCGGCATTTCCGTACGCCTTGGCGACCGCCCGCGGGCGCGACGGACCGTTCGGCCGACCTCGGGTACAGTTGCGTCCCCGCCGGTACCAGGACCCTCGTTGCCGCCGTGCAACGAAGTTCGCGAATCTGCAAGGGCGGCATTGGGCAGACTGCTGTTAATAGGACTAGTTATGGGGAGTCTGCCCTAGTACCATCGATTGGCCGTGGTGCGTACAGTGCGCACCAGGCGCTTGGGACTCATCCCAGGACTTCCTGGGTATCCAGGGGCGTTTTATCGTCGCTCCATTACGGGGAAACGGAGAATCGAATGAAGAGATCACGGTTGGCCGCAATGCTCGGGGGACTGGCGCTGTTGGGCGCCCTCACCGTCGGCTCGGTCTCGAGCGTCTTCGGCGCCACCGAGTGGGCGACTGTCACCGGGTATGCCGCGGGGACGCCCGGGAACAACAACCCCGACAACTGGGGCGACGATTGCACGAAGATCGAAGAGCCGGGTGGCTCGACGTACGTGCTCAAGGCCGACTACGACCTGGTGATCGTCAAGGCCGGGTCCGAGCAGTCGGCCACCGGTCATGTGAACACGCTGTTCGACGGCGCGAAGGCGGGCCAGACCGTCTGGGCCGACAGCAACGGCAGCGGCGCCTACGACGAGGGTGACAAGGGCATCAGCCACATCATCTTCTGCGGCGAAACGCCGGAAGAGACGCCGGCTGCCACGCCCGAGATCACGCCTGAAGTGACCCCGGATGTGACCCCTGAAGTCACGGCCGAAGTCAGCCCGGAAGTCTCGCCCGAAGTCAGCCCCGAGGTCTCGCCCGAGGTGAGCCCCGAGGTCTCGCCTGAGGTCTCCCCGGAAGTCAGCCCTGAGGTCTCGCCCGAGGTGAGCCCCGAGGTTTCGCCCGAAGTCAGCCCCGAGGTCTCGCCCGAGGTGAGCCCCGAGGTCACGCCTGAAGTCAGCCCGGATGTCACCCCGTGCCCCGACTGCGTGCCGTCGTCGCAGGCCATCGTGCCGACGCCGACCACGTGCCCCGACTGCGTCCCGTCGACACAGGGCGTCCCGGGCGGATCCGTCCTGGCCGAGACCGACTCGCCGGGTATCCCGACCGGTCCCTCGACCGACATCAGCAACGGCCCGGGCGCTCCGGGTGGGGTCAACATGGGCATCGTGCTCCTGGCCCTCGGTGCGCTTGCCATCGTGACCCTGCTGGTCACGCCGGCCCCGTCCAAGATCCGCGAGCGCGGTCGCCGCAAGTAACCCAGTCAGACCCTGACGGTTCAGGGCCGGGGCACTCCACCGACTCGGTGGGGTGCCCCGGCTCTTTTTGTTCTACCGTTCCGTCTGCCGCACGAGGCACGCGGACGCACGAGGGGGGACCCATGGCGACGGTCGAGGCCACGACCCAGAAGGTGCAGCGCATCCTCGCCGAGGAGTACAACGACGTCCGGCTGCGCAAGAACGGTGGCTTCCTGGTCCCGGGCGGAAGCACCGCGGCCTTCGTCGAGATCCAGGAGTGGACGCCGGACAAGGACGGCAACCCGCGCACGCTGGTCTACATCTGGGCCCCGCTCGGGCGTGAGGTGAAACCCACCGAGGACCTGTATCACTGGGCAGCCGTGGACGGGCAGCAATTCCGGCTCGGGACGGTGACGGTCCTCGACGAGAAGGACGCGGGCACCTGCTTCATCCAGTTCGACCACACGATCATGGGCGACTACCTCGACCCCGCCGAGCTGACGACGGCCGTCGGAGCGGTCCTGTGGACGGCGGACGACCTCGACGAGATCGTCCACGACCGTTTCGGTGGCAAGCGCTACACGGATCCGTCCGAGTGATCCGCGACCGGGTACGCGACGAGGCGATCGCGATCGCCAAGGCGTACTCGCACCCCCAGGTCGAGCTCCGGCACGTGCTCTGGGGTCTGGTCCGCGTCCTCGATGACGACGCACCGGCCGAGGTCCCGATCGCGACCTGCAAGGCGTTCCTCGAACCGGCCGGCGAGGCCTGGGCGACACCGACCGTGACGCCGGAGGCCGAGGCGGAGCTGGCCACGATCGACGACGTGGCCGACGCGAAGGCCGCGGTCCTGGACCTCGCGAAGCGGCTCGGGCCGGGCGGTGCCGACGCGGCTGGTGGGGCCGGTGCCTCCGCGGGTCCGGCGGCGCCCGCGACGCCCGGGACGGCGGGCACCGGCACGGCCGCGACGACCGAAGCCGCGACCGAGGCGACGCCCTCGACCGGGCCGGCGACCGTGGCCATCCCCGAGACGACCGAAGCGATCCTGGCCGAGCTGGACGCGTTGATCGGGCTGGCCGAGGTCAAGGTCGCGGTCCGGCGGCTGCTCGCGGTCCACCTGCTCAATGCCGAACGGCGGGCCGAGGCACTCCCCGAGGTGAGCGCGAGCCTGCACGTCGTCTTCACCGGCAATCCCGGGACGGGCAAGACCACGGTGGCGCGGATCATCGCCCGGCTGTACGGCAGCATCGGCCTGGTCAGCCGCGGCCACCTCGTGGAGGTCTCACGGGCCGATCTCGTCGCCGGATACGTCGGCCAGACCGCGCTCAAGGTGCAGGCCGTCGTGGACCGGTCGGTCGGTGGCGTTCTGTTCATCGACGAGGCCTACTCGCTCGCCCAGGAAGGGGCCGGCGAGTTCGGTGCCGAGGCGATCGCGATGCTGGTCAAGCTCATGGAGGACCATCGCGACGACCTGGCGGTCATCGTGGCCGGCTACCCGGAGGAGATGCGCACGTTCATCGACTCGAACCCCGGCCTGCGCAGCCGGTTCACCCACTACATCGACTTCCCGGACTACAGCCCGGCCGAGCTCGTCCAGGTGTTCGAGGGCTTCGCGGCCACGGCCAAGGTCGGGCTCGGCGACGGCGTCACCGAGCGTCTCGCGCACCTGTTCCTCGCCGCCAGCGACATCGGCAACTTCGGGAATGCGCGGTACGCGCGGTCGATCTTCGAGCAGGCGTACGCGAACATGGCCAGCCGGGCCGTGGCGGACGGGACGATCGAGCGGTCCGAGGCCGGCGAGCTCACGGTCGCGGACTTGCCGACCGATGCTCCGTTCCGCACGGCGACGCACCGGATCGGTTTCCAGCCACGCTGACCGACGGCGGGTACTATGCGAGCCGACTTTCGTCGACATGAGGAGGAGCTCCATGCATCTCACTGACGGGCGGTTCCGGTTGGCCAGCCTGGCCACCGCCGCCATCATCCTGGTCGCGGCCTGTTCATCGAGCGGCGCTTCGAGCAGCCCGGCGGCATCCGCCGCGGCCCCATCGGCCGCCCCATCGGCTGCCGCAGCGTCGACGGCCCCATCGACTGCCGCATCCACGGCCCCGGTGGCCGGTGGCCTGCTGGCGAAGGTGATCGCTGCCAAGAAGCTGGTCGTTTCGACCGACCCGAACTACGCCCCGCAGTCGTTCCTGAAGCCGGACGGCACGTTCGAGGGCTTCGACATCGACGTCGCGACGGAGATCGCCAAGCGCCTCGGTGTCGATGTCGCTTTCGAGACGCCCAACTGGGACACCATCACGGCGGGTTCGTGGGGTGGTCGCTGGGACGTCAGCGTCGGCTCGATGACGATCACCACCCCGCGTCAAGCCATCCTCGATTTCAGCCCGGCGTACTACTACACGCCGGCCCAGATGACCGCCACCACGAAATCAGGGATCACGACCCTCGAAGGGCTGGCCGGCCAGACCGTCTGCGTCGGGTCCGCGACCACCTATCAGGATTGGCTCGGGGGCAAGCTCCAGAGCGTGTCCCTCGGGCCGGTGCTGACGCCGCCTGCCAATGTCCAGATCCAGACGCTCGAGACGGACCAGCTGTGTGCCCAGGCGATCGCGGCCGGCCGCCAGGACGCGCAAGGCTTCCTGAGCTCCAGCACCACCGTCGATCAGGCCATCGCCAACAAGACGCCGATCGTCAAGGTCGGAACGCCGGTCTTCGTGGAGCAGCTCGCCGTGTCCGTCGACAAGTCCGGCCCGCCGGACACCGATTTCATGGCTGCTCTCGACACGATCATCACCGACATGCACGCCGATGGCACCCTGACCGCGATGTCCATGAAGTGGTTCAAGGCCGACCTGACCCAGACACCCAGCTAGTGGGCGACTGAGTCTCCACGACCGTGGTCGATCCGCAGGGGCGCCGATGTGGCGCCCCTGCGCCGTTATGGAGGGACATGCCATGACCGTCCAGGCCGCGGGTCTCGACACGGTCCCGCCCATCGTCCTCGAGGTGGAGGCCGCCGAGCGGCGACAACGGACGGACTTCCGGATCCGCTTCATCCTCACCTGGGTCGTCATCCTCGGCGTCATCGGCGGGTTCCTGTACGTGACGGTCGGGGTCAACGTCCCGTTCCTCCAGGAGTGGCTGCCGTTCATCCTCGGTGGCATCTGGATCACGCTCTTCATCTCGGTCGTCTCGATCTTCTTCGCGGTGATCCTCGCGATCTTCGGGGCGCTCGGCCGACTCTCGACGAACCCGTTCTTCAACGGCGCCGCGTCGCTCTACGTCTCGGTCGTTCGTGGGACGCCGTTGATCGTCCAGATCCTGTTCATCTTCCTGGCCCTGCCCGCCGCCGGGATCGTCGTCCCGGCGCTGCCGACCGGGATCATCGCTCTCGCGTTCAACTACGGCGCGTACCTGACCGAGGTCTTCCGGGCGGGCATCCAGGCCGTCCCGTTAGGGCAGGTGGAGGCGGCCCGGTCTCTCGGCCTGCCCGAACGCACGGTCATGCGCCGGGTCATCCTTCCGCAGGCGATCCGGATCGTCACGCCGGCCGTGGGCAATGACTTCATCGCGATGACCAAGGACTCGGCGCTGGTCTCGGTCGTCGGCGTCCAGGAGCTCCTGTGGCGCGCCCAGGCGGCCGGCCGGCCGACCGGTCAGAGCTTCCAGACGATCATCGTCGCGGCTCTCATGTACTGGTGCCTGACCCTGGTCTTGTCGTTCTTCCAGGCTCGTCTCGAGCGACGGATGTCCGCAGGAGACCGCAACCGATGAGCGAGATGACGAGGACGGTCGATGGGCCCGCCGCTCCGATCCACGACCCGTTCGCCGCGCCCGGCCTGCTGACGCCCCCGGGCGCGACGCCGATCGTGTCGGTGACGGCGCTGGAGAAGTACTTCCACCACAACCATGTCCTGCGGGGCTGCACGCTCCAGGTCTACCCCAAGGAGACGATCTGCCTGATCGGTCGCTCCGGATCCGGCAAGAGCACGCTGCTGCGCTGCATCAACTTCCTCGAGGAGCCAACGGTCGGCACGATCGAGGTCGACGGCGTGAAGGTGTCGGCAGATCCGCTCAAGCGTCATCGGAGCGGTTCCGACCGGGACAAGATCCGGACGATCCGGACCACCGCCCAGATGGTCTTCCAGGAGTTCAACCTGTTCCCCCATATGAAGGTCATCGACAACCTGATCGAGGCGCCGGTCCGCGTCCGGGGCCTGAAGAAGGGCGAGGCCATCGAGATCGCCGAGCAGTATCTGTTCCGGGTGGGGCTGTACCACAAGCGCGACGAGTACCCCGCTCGGCTGTCCGGTGGCGAGAAGCAGCGCGTCGCGATCGCGCGGGCATTGGCGATGGAGCCCAAGGTGCTGCTGTTCGACGAGCCGACGTCCGCGCTGGACCCGACCCTCGTTGGCGAGGTCCTGTCGGTCATGGAGGAGCTGGCCCATGCGGGCTCGACGATGATCGTCGTGACCCACGAGATGGCGTTCGCCCGCGAGGCGGCCGACCGGGTCTACTTCATCGAGGAAGGGTCGTTCCTCGAGGCGGGGCCACCCGAGCAGATCATCGACAACCCGCAGGACCCGCGGACCCAGGCGTTCCTCTCGCGGCTGCTGGCGAGGGCGTAGTCGGCGGGTCGTCGCCGCCGGCGCGTGAACGGGTCCCCCTCCCGCGAGCGCCGCCGGCGGCGCTACCGGAACAGGTCGTTGGCCGCCGGGATGATGACGTCGCGGATCGAGCCCTCGCCGCGGGTGAATGTCGCGCCGCGGACCAGTGCCACCGGACGGCCGGCGGTCTTGCCGAGCGCGAGCTCTGCGGCTGAGGCGAGCTCGTCGGCGACGTTGCGAACGGTCGAGTGCATGATCCGGCCGTCCGCGTCGGGCAGGCCGCGCAGGTCGTCCAGCGGCACCAGGCCGGACACGCCGATGGCGATGTCGACGATGCCCCAGCGCCACGGCCGCCCGAACGAGTCGGACATCACGACCGGCACGTCCACCCCGAAGCGTGCCCGGACGGACGCCCGGATCCCCGCCGCGGACCGGTCCGGGTCGACCGGCAGCAGCGTGACCAGGGAGCCCGTCTCGGGGCCGACGTTGGATGCGTCGATGCCGCCGTTCGCGCACACGAACCCGTGCTGCGTCTCGGTGATGAGCACCCCGTTCGCCATGCGGACCACGCGGCGAGCCTCGCGCAGGACGACCTCGACCTGGCGCGGATCGCGATCGAACTTCTGCGCGAACGCGACGGCCTCGCGCCGCGGCGTGACGGTCGTGAGGTCGACCACGGCGCCCTCGGCCTTCGAGACGACCTTCTGGGTGACGACCAGCACGTCATCGAGGGCGAGCGGCAGGGCGCCCCGCGTCCGCCCGAGGGCGTTGACGATGAACGCACCGAGGTCGTCGCCGGGACGGACCTCGGGGATCCCGTCGAGGGCGAGGATCCGGATCGACCGTTCAGCCGACACCGAGACCCTCCGTCGAGTGCGATTCGACGTAGACGAGGTCGTCCGCGGTGTCGAGGTCGACCGCCAGCGCGCCATCGACCTCCTCGTACCGTGCGCCGGCGGCGGCTGCGGCGGCCCGATGGGCCACCCGGCTGCCCGGACCGAACGCGAAGTCGATGACCTCCGGCGGCCGCAGGGCCAGCGCGTTGGTGCCGGTGCCATGCCGGTCCGTGACGAGCACGACGGCCGACGCGGCGGTTCCGGGCGCGGGCGCCCTCTTCCCGGCCGCCTCGAGAGCCTCGAGGACGCCCGTGACGGCCTCGACGCTCACGAACGGCAGGTCGATCGGCAGGACGAGGATCGACGTCGCTCCGCCGGCGACGACGTCGGCCCGCGCCTCGGCCAGCCCGCGGTTGAGGCCGCTGGAGCGCTGCCGGAGGGTCCGGGCGCCGAGGTCGGCGGCACGCCGCAGGACCTCCCGGTCCGGGCTGACCACGAGGACGTCATCGAGGCGATCGACGGCCAGGGCGGTCACCACGGTCCGTGCCAGGAGGTCCTCCACGAGGTCGTGGCGCTCCTCCGCATCGAGCGCCTCGGCCAGCCGCGTCTTGGCGCCGTCCAGCGTGCCGACCGGGATGATCGCCGCGATCCGCGTCATCGGGCGAACCCGAGCACGGTCCGGGCGAGGCGTGCTCGCCCCTCATGGTCGGCCATGATCGTGTCCGTCACCAGCGTGCGCAGGCCCAGCGCCGCGATGTCGGGCTCGAGCGCCGCGTCGACCTCGTCGAGCACGAACGCGTCGATGGTGCCGGCGTACCCCGCGGCCACTCCCCGGGCGCTCGATTCGAACCCGAGAGACGTCAGCATCCGGTCCGCCGGGCCCTTGAGGGCGACACCGCCGACGATGCCGGAGACGGCCACGATCGGCACGCCCCGGGCCCGCGCGGCACCGATCGCCTCGGTCATGCCGGGCACGGCCAGGATCGGCCCGATCGAGACCAGCGGGTTCGACGGCCCGACGATGACGACGTCCGCCTCGGCCAGCGCCCGCTCCACCTCGGCGGTCGGCCGTGCCCCCTCGATCGCGTCGTAACGGATCTCGCGGACCTCCGGCGCCTGGTGGCGGTGGACGAAGTACTCCTGGAAGTCGAGCCAGCCCTCGTCCGTTCGGACCTGCGTGCGGACCGGCTCGTCGGCCATCGGCAGGATCGCGGTCGGGACGCCCAGCGCCGTCTGGAGCGAGCGCACGGCTGCGGTCATGGAGCGGCCCTCGGCCAGCCGTGCCGACCGCGCGATGTGGGTCGCGAAGTCGCGGTCGCCGAGCCGGAACCAGGCCGGCTCGCCGTACTCGGCCAGGCCGTCCATGACGGTCCAGGTCTCACCGGCGAGACCCCAGCCGCGCGCGTCATCGAAGCGGTTCGCCAGCATGTACATGACCGCGTCGTGGTCCGGCATGACGAGCAGCCCGTGCCGCTCGGTGTCGTCGCCCGTGTTGGCGACGACCGTCAGGTCACCGCGCGGGAGGACCGCCTGGAGGCCGTGCGCGAGCTTGGCACCACCGGTCCCGCCCGCCAGGATGACGACCTTCATTCCCAGCCTTTGTACGCCCTCAGCGCGCTGCTGTTCTTGACGAAGATGAAGTCGCCACCGGTCAGCGCCCGGTCGTACGGCCGGTAGTGGACATCGACCAGGTCGTACAGGCAGTAATCGTGGTCGAACATGATGTCGATGAGGTCGCGCGGGGTCGTCCGGCCGACGTACGCCTCGAGGCAGCCGAACTCGATCATCATCATCTCGGCCCGCTCGAGCGCCTGGGTCGCCCCGCGCAGCGCCGCGAGCTCGCCGCCCTGCAGGTCCAGCTTGAGCAGGTCGGGGACGAGGCCGAGGTCGTCGCAGACGCTGTCGAGCGTCCGCACCTCGACGTCGATGGACATCCTCGCCTCGCCCGAGACGTTGTCGAGGAGAGACGCGCCGCGATCCGCGCCGGCATCCCGCCAGATGTGGAGCTGCGCCGAGCCGGGGGCATCGCCGATCGCGACGTCGACGACGATCGGTGCCGGACGGACGGCCGCGACCGACGTCGCGATGACCTCCCGGGCGTGCGGGTTCGGCTCGATCATCACGACCTGTGCACCGGGGAAGATCGAGGCGACGTCCCGGGACCAGTAGCCGCGGAACGCACCGCCGTCGACGATGACCTTGGGTGCGAACCCGAGATCCCGCGCGTGCCGCAGGCGGTCGTCCCAGGACGGCATGACGCGTTTCGATCCCAGCCCCTGTCCCTTGCGGACGACGTCGAGCCCGACGGCACGGAAGGGCCAGCGTCCGGCGCGCTTGAGGGCGGTGCCGGCCCGGCCGCTCACGATCGTCCGATCATGCAAGGAGATCCGCGACCTGTGCCATCCGGTCGATCGTCTCGCGGTCGTACGGAGCCGGCATCCGGACGATGACCGTCGCGAAGCCGAGCTCGACGTAGGGCCGGATCACATCGGCCACCTCGGCGGGCGAGCCGAGCAGCGCCGAGCTGCCGCCGTCCATGGTCTCGATGCCGTTCGCCGCCAGCAGCGCCCCGTAGGCGTCCGCGGCGGCCGCCCGGTCGTCGCGAAGCGTGATCGGGAAGCTGACGGTCTTCTCGATCCGGGCCATGTCGCGGCCGACGTCCGAGCAGTGCTCGGCCAGGAGGTCGAGCTTCGCGCGGACCTCCTCGATCGTGCCGCTCGTGTTCCAGCCGTCCGCCCGGAGCGCCACGGTCCGGAGGGTCTTGCGCGGCCCGGACCCGCCGACCAGGATCGGCAGGTGGCTCTGCACCGGGCGCGGCGCGAGGAGGGCGTCCGTGAAGGTGTAGAAGCGGCCCTCGTGGCTGAACCGCTCTCCATCGAGCAGCCGGCGCATGAGCATGACCGACTCGTCCAGCCGGTCGAGCCGCTCGCCGTGGCCCGAGAAGAAGTCGATCCCGTAGGCCTCGTGCTCGCGCTCGAACCACGCGCCGCCGATGCCGAGCACGGCCCGGCCGCCCGACAGGTGGTCAAGAGTCGTGGCGAGCTTGGCCGTGTGGCCCGGGTTGCGGAATGTGTTCGCCCCGACCATCAGCCCGAGCCGGACACGCGACGTGATCGGGGCGAGGCCCGCCAGGACGCTCCAGCCCTCGAAGATCGGTTGCTCCCACGGCCCGAAGATGGCCATCAAGTGGTCCCATGTCCAGACCGAGTCCCAGCCCGCCTCCTCGGCGGCGAGGGCCGCATCGCGGAAGCCCGGCCAGTCGGTCTGCTGCGCCCACAGCTGGAGCCCGAAGCGCGTCATTCGTCGGCCAGGTGATCGTGGATGGCGATCGGCGCGATGCGGAAGCTGATCCGGTCCTGTCGCTCGAACTTCTCCGCGATCGTGCGCTCGACCTCCTCGGGGCTCTCGCCCGGGTAGCGTCGCGCCATCGCCGCGATGTCGCCCTGGCTGGTCTCGTAGTCCGTGTGGACCGAGCGGACCACGCCCGTGACGCCGACCCAGCGCTCGCCTTCGGCGGTGTCGATGACCGCGATCGAGACGCGCGGATCGCGCAGCAGGTTGGTCGGCCAGCGTCGTCCGATCCGGCTGTTGAGGATGATCTCGTCGCCGTCGATCGTGTACCAGGTGACCGCCTGGCGCGGGCCGCCGTCGGGGTCGACCGTGGCGATCGTGGCGTAGCGGGTGTCGTCCAGGTAGGCGCGGATGTGGTCGGGGAAATGGAGATGGGGAGAGGGCTCGGTCATGCCCTCGATGGTACGCGAGCGCGGCGGGGTCCGGGGTCGGTCGGGTCGGGTCCCTGCCCCGCCAGGCGCGCGACGGAGGCCCGCGTCTTGCGCTTGGCCTCGGCCGCGCGCCCGACGCGATCGAGCCGTCGCGGCTCCATCGGCGAGAACGCGGGCCGCCCGAGCAGGTAGCCCTGGCCGAACTCGACGTTGAGTGCCGTGAGCGCGGTGACGTCGGCCCGCCGCTCGATGCCCTCGGCCAGCAGGTGCGCGCCGATCCGCCGCCCGAACGAGACGAAGGCCTCGACGAGGGCCTGCTTGGCATCGTCGTGACCGATCCCGTGGATGATCTCGCGATCGATCTTGATGACCGACGGGCGCAGCGCGGCGATCAGCGAGAAGCTCGCGAAGCCGGCCCCGGCGTCGTCGACGGCGAACCCGAAGCCGGCCTTGCGCAAAGCCTTGACCCGTCGATGGAGCACCCCGATGTCGGGGACCGACTGCTGCTCCGTGCACTCGATCGTGATCTGGCGGGGCTCAAGCCCGGCGGCGCGGACCTGCGCGTCCAGCGCCTGGGCGTCGAACGCCGGATCGAGCAGGCTGAAGGGCGTCAGGTTGATCGCGTAGCGGCGCGGCTCGAGCCCGGCCTTCCGGCCATCGGCTTCGAGGCGGCCGACCTGCTCGAGCACGGTCGCGACGATGTAGACGTCGAGCTCGACACCGCGGTCCGTGTCGATCGCCGCCTGGACGACCGACGCGATCGACTGCGGGAGCATCGGCATGTCCGGCCGGAACAGGCACTCGTACTCGTACAGCTGCCCCGTCGAGAGCTCGACGATCGGCTGGAATGCGATCCGGTGGAGCTTCCGGAGGCTGAAGAAGTAGTCGAGCATCTTGGTCTGGACGACCTGGGTGGACTGGGCCATCCCGATCCGCTCGGCCAGGCCGGACAGCTGCACCGCCGACGACATCGCGATCAGGTAGCGGTCGCGCTCCGGGAGCGTGTCGTCGACCGCGACGAGGCCGTACTCGGGCCGGTTGGCGCCACGCGCGATGTCGTTGGCGAGGCTCTCCGTGAGCTGGTCGGCGGGGCCGATGAGGACCACCCCGGTCTCGAGGTCGAGGACTCGCCCTTCGTCCAGACGCGCTGCCATGCGGCGCACGAAGCGGATGTCGCGCGACCACAAAAGGCGCTCGTTGCCCATTCGCCGAGGCGGCGAGAGGAACCGCATGGCCCCATGATGCGCCCGAGCTCGACGGGTCCGTGGCACCCACCGGTCAGGCTCCCGTATGGTCCGTTCGTACGGGCCTGAGTCCACTCGTCAGGCCGGCGGCAGGCGCTCTCCCGCACGGATCGGGATGTCCAGGCGGTTCTCGGGTGGTGCCAGCGGGCACGCCCAGCGCGGGTCGAACGCGCACGACGGCTGGAACGCGAAGTTGAAGTCCAGGATCAGCGTGCCAGTGGCCGGATCGCCGCCGAGGTCCGCGCTCTTCGCGGCATCGACGAGGTAGCGGCCGGCCCCGTAGGTCTCGGTGCCGTTGGTCGCGTCGCGGAACGGGATGAAGAGGCCGCCCGCGTAGCCGGCCATCCAGAACACGGACAGCGGACGCGGGCCGGACGCGAACGGGATGGTGACCCGGCCGACGCGGCTGAACGCGAGCGTGTCCGCGCCGCTGTTGGGCAGCTCGAGCGCGAAGGCGCCCGGGGCCGGCGGCGGGGCGGGCTCGAGGGCGACCTCGAAGCGGAGGCTCGGGTCGGGGTCGAAGTGGACGGCGCGGAACGTGGCGCGCTCCGCGACCGGGACGGGCGACTGCGGGTGGTCGCGAAAGAGGCTCTCGCGGACCGCGCGCCAGTGGGCGAGGGCGATGGCCGGGTCGTTCGCGGCCATGCCCCGGACCTCGGCGTAGAGGGTCGCGACGCGGCGGCGCCAGTCGGCCAGCCAGGCGCGGTCCGTGGTGGACCCGTCGCCCTGGCTCCAGTCAGCGAGCACGCCGCACGGAGCCGTAGACGATCCAGCCGCCGAGGAGGATCAGGATGACCGGCCAGAGCTGGCCCCAGTCGAGGTCGGGGAGGTCGAGCCCGAGCGTCCGGGTCGCGAAGAACCAGACCCCGATCGCCAGGACGATGATCCCGAGGATGAGCGACGCGCTGCCGCCGTGATCGGCCGGCGGGGGCTGCCAGGCGGGCGGGGGAGCCGGCGCGGCCGGTGGCGGCGTCGACGAGGCGGGTGGGGGAGTCGGCGACGCGGGCGGGGGCGTGGTCGGCGGCGGAGGCTCCGCGGGGGGCGGTGGGGTCTGCATGCGTTCGGTGGGGTCCGGGCCGGTCATGCCGTGCATCCTAAGCCGTCGCCGAGGACGGGACCACGACGCAGGGCGCGGGCTCCGCCCTCGATGATGCTTGATTTTCGAGTCGCGAACGGCCCTTCCGCGGCGATGCCAATGGCAGCATCAATGGGCTCAAACGTCTCCGGGCGGGGTAGAAGCCTCGCCCGATCCGCGGCGTGCGGATATGCCGCCATTGGCATCACGCGGATGAAGGCGACGCCGCCTCGGAAAACAAGCATCAGCACACCGAGCGCCGCCCCGGGCCTAGAATCCCACGGCAACCAACGGACGACACGGAGGCGATTGCGTGGCCCACGACGCGAATACGGCGGAGATCGGTGTCTTCGGAGGTTCCGGGTTCTACTCGCTCCTCGAGGACGTGCGCGAGGCGAAGATCGACACGCCATACGGCGCGCCCTCGGATTCGATCTTCCTGGCCGAGGTCGCAGGCCGCCGGGTCGCGTTCCTGCCACGGCATGGGCGCCGTCACACGATCCCGCCGCACAAGATCAACTACCGGGCCAACGTCTGGGCGATGCGCTCCCTCGGGGTCAAGGCGGTCATCTCGCCCTGCGCGGCGGGCTCGCTCCAGCTCGCGGTCAAGCCGGGCGATTTCGTCGTGTGCGACCAGTTCGTGGACCGCACGTCCGGCCGGGCCGATACGTTCTACGACGGCCCGATCGTGACCCACCTGTCGTCGGCCGAGATCTACGACCCGGTGCTGCGCGAGCTCGCGATCGCGACGATCCGCGACCACGGCATCCCCGTCCACGAGACGGGCACGGTCGTCGTGATCCAGGGACCCCGCTTCTCGACCAAGTCCGAATCGAAGTGGTTCAGCGACGCCGGCTGGGAGGTCATCAACATGACCCAGTACCCGGAGGCGTGGCTGTGCCGGGAGCTCGGCATGGCGGTCGTCAACATCGCGCTCATCACCGATTTCGACGCCGGCGTCCACGAGGGTACCGAGGCGGTGAACGCGACCAACGTCCTCGAGATCTTCCAGGAGAACGCCGCCCGGATCCAGGCGGTCGTGCTCGACCTGATCGGGCGCTTCCCGGTCGGCCTCGATGAGCTCGGGGCGCTCGCCGCGCTCGGCCCGACACGGGGCGACGGGCACGCGACGTCGGGCGACGACATCCGTCTGTTCGAGACCGGCCTGTGACGGACGCCCGGGTCGGGGCCGGCGCGCTCCCGATCGGGGTCTGCATCCGCTCGATCCGCGCCGAGCCCGGCTGGTGGCTGGAGAGCGCCCGGCGGCTCGATGCGGCCGGCTATGCCGGGGTCTGGAGCTGGGACCACTTCATGGGCCGCGGCGAGCCGACCGTGCCGGTCGTCGAGGGCTGGACGATCCTGGCCATGGCGGCCGGCGCAACGGAGCGCGTCACGGTCGGGCCGTTCGTCCTGAACGTCATGAACCGCCATCCCGCGGTCGTCGCCCGGATGGCGTCCACCCTGCAGGTCGCGAGCGGCGGCCGGCTGATCCTCGGCATCGGCATCGGTGGCGCGCCCAAGGAGCACGAGGCCTACGGCATCGACTTCCCGGCGGCGCCCGAGCGGGTCGCCCGGTTGGAGGAAGCCGTCGCGGTCATCCGGGCCCTGTGGACCGGCGGACCGATCACCCGGGACTCGCCGTACTACCCGCTGCACGAGGCATCCGCCTACCCGGTCCCGACGCCACCGCCCCCGATCATCCTGGGCGGCGAGACGCCGGCGGGCGCCCGTCTGGCCGGCCGGATCGGCGATGGGTGGTCCGCATTCGACACCAACTTCGAGGCGAACCTGCCGCTCTACCTCGAATCGCTCGCCGCAAGCGGCCGCCGGCGCGAGGACCAGCAGGTGCTGGTCGGATTCCAGGGCGACTGGCTGAGCGACGAGACGATCGCCGACACGCCGTGGATCCGGGCGCCGCGCGAGACCTGGCAACGGTGGCAGACGGCCGGCGCGGATGGCGCGATCGTCCTCGCCAGGACCACCGAGGACGTCGACGCGCTGGTCGAGGCGACCGGGCGCTGGTAGGTCGTCACCGGCGGTTCGTGGCACCATCAGGCACGTGACTGCTCCACGGACCGTCGCTCCCCAGACGGCGCCGGGCGTCAAGCCCGAGCTGACCCATCCGTGCGCCCGCTGCGGCGCGCCCGTGCCGATCGACGTCGGGCTGTGCGAGCGCTGCAACCCGCTCGGTCTGCGGGACGTGTCGAGCTCGCAGGTCCATGGCATCGCGATCGCCGGAGTCTTCCTCTTCGTCGTCGTCCTGGCGGTGGCCGCCAAGCTCGCCCTTGCCGGGATCGGACCCTTCGAGGCGGCGATCGCGCCGCCCGTCGCCGACACGGGCGGATTGACGCTCACCCTGACGGTCACCAACAAGGGCAGCAGCACCGGCCAGTCGACGTGCCAGGTGACCGATCCGGCCGATCGCACCGGCAATCCGGGGGCGTTCATCCTGACGCCCAAGATCGACGGCGGCCAGACGCGCACGTTCAGCCAGCACGTCACTGTGCTCGGGTCGGCGGTCCGGCCACTGGAGATCGAGTGCTCGGGACCGTGACGGACGCTGCGACCACCCCGGCACTGGCGTATGCCGCCGAGCTGGCCTTCGCCACCGAGCTCGCGCAACTCGCCGGGACGGTCCTCATGGACCACTACGAGCGGCTCGAGCAGATCGACTACAAGAGCGCCCGGGACGTGGTCACGGAGGCGGATCACCTGTCCGAGGCGTTGATCCTCGACGCCATCCGGGCGCGCTTCCCGGACGACGCGATCCTGGCCGAGGAGACCGGCGAGCACCGCGCCGTGGCCGGCGAGGCGCCCACCTCGGGGCGTGGCCGGGTCTGGATCGTCGACCCGCTCGACGGCACGGTCAACTACGCGAACGGCATCCCCGTGTTCTGCGTCTCGATCGGGCTGGTCGTGGACGGGCGGCCTGCCGTCGGGGTCATCCTCGACCCGACCCGGCACGAGACGTTCGCCGCCACGATCGACGGTCCGGCGACCCTTGCCGGGCGCCCGGTCCGTGCCTCGGACAAGGAGAAGCTGTCCGACTTCGTCATCTCGATGGGCCTGAACGGCCGGACCGCGGCGACCCGATCGCGCAACGTCCGCAAGGCCATCCGGATCTCGCGCTCGATGGGCTCCGCCGCCCTCGCGCTGGCCTACGTCGCGAACGGGCGGTTCGACGCGTTCATCCAGCAGGGCGGCCTGTCGGCCTGGGACGTCGCGGCGGCCGGGCTCATCGCCGAGCGCGCCGGCGCCCGCGTGACCTCCATGAGCGGCGGCCCGTGGTTCGACCTGGGCCACAGCCCGAAGTCGATCGGGATCCTGGCTGCGCCGCCGGCGCACTACGAGGCGCTGCTCGCGCTCGTTCGCTAGGGGTCAGTCCTCGAGCCAGCGATGCGGCCGCGTCCGCAGGCGGTCCAGGCCCCATTCCTCGCAGAACGCCTCCCAGGCGTCGCGCGGCGCCCCGTCCCAGCGCAGCTCGTCCGGGTCGCGCTGGCGGATCGGGACGCCGTCCTCGACGGTCCGGAGACGGGCCAGGTCCCGGTAGAGCAGCGCCTCGTCCCAGTGGTCGCGCAGGGTCGCGGCCAGGCCCATCGCGCGCGAGCCGCCGACGCCGGGGACCTCCCAGGCCGACGCCTTCGCCGGGATGTCCTCGTAGTGCCCGTACCGATCGAGCACGGCCGCCGCGGACTTGGCGCCCCAGCCCGGCAGCCCCGGGAAGCCGTCCGACGTGTCGCCGACCAGCCCGAGCCAGTCCGGGATCGACGTCGGCGGCACGCCCCACTTGGCGCGCACCCCGGCGTCGTCGTAGACGATGTTGCGGCGCCGGTCCCAGAGCACGACCCGCTCGTCGCGGACCAGCTGGGCCATGTCCTTGTCCGGCGTGCAGACCAGGATCCGCTCGACGCGCGGGTCCTCGCCGAAGCGGGTCGCGGCGGCGGCGATCGCGTCGTCCGCCTCCCATTCGACCATCGGCCACAGGACGATCCCGAGCGCCTCGACGGCGGCCTCCGCGATCGGGAACTGGGCCAGCAGCTCGGGCGGCATCCCGGCCGAGGACTTGTAGCCCGCGTACAGGTCGTTCCGGAACGACTCGATGACCCGGTCCGTGGCGCACCCGACGTGCGTGGCGCCCTCCTCGCGCAGGAGGTACAGCAGCTGGTCGCACAGGCCGGACACGCCCGACAGCGGGATGCCGTCGCGGCCGAGGACCGGCGGCCGCGGCGCGAAGTGCGCCCGGAACAGCTCGTAGGTCGCGTCGACGAGGTGGAGCCGCACCGTGCGGAGGCTCAGTCGCTCGTGGAACCCGTCTCGACGAGCTCCTTGAGCCGGCCCAGGTCGGCCTGGAAGATGGCGCCGAGGGCCGGGGCCATCGCCAGCGCCCCGAGGTGGGGGAGGAGCGGCGGGATGAGGACCTCCTCCCAGCGGACGATGGTGGTCGTCAGGTCGGCACCCGATTCGAGCGTGATCAGCCCATGGCCGCGGAACGTCCCGTCGTGGCTGATCGCGTAGCGCATCGGCGGCTCGAAGATCGTGATCGTGACTGGGTCCGTGACGGTGATCCCGAACATCCGGACGTCCGCCTCGGCGACCGTCCCGACGCCGATCGGCCCATCGGTCAGGACGCGCAGCCCGCGCATCTCGGTCATCCAGCGCGGCTGGTCCTCGAGATCGGCGATGACGTCCCAGACGCGCTGGATCGGGGCGTCGATGACCACCAGCGAGCTGATCGGGTCGGGCTGCTCGCCCTTCGACTGCTCGGCCAGGATCCGATCGAGGGCGTAGCCGATGCCGGCCCCGACGAACGCCAGCCGGACCGCTCCCCGGATCACCGCATCACCGTCTTCAGGATGCCGACGCCGGCGGCCTCGAGCCCGGCCAGAGCTCGGTCGCCGTCGCCCTTTTTCAGGTCGACCGGGGCGCAGGCGTCCACGAGCACGTCGGTCCGGTAGCCGAGCTCCATCGCGTCGAGCGCCGTGGCGTTGATGCAGTAGTCGGTCGCGAGACCGACGGCGACCACGTGCTCGACGCCGGCGTCGCGCAGGAGGCCGTCGAGCTCGGTCTTCGCCGTCTCGCCGGTCAGCGGGTCGCGGATCGTGAAGCCGGAATAGCCGTCCTCGCCGTTGACGCCCTTGCGGACGCGTGGCGCGTCATCGGGGAGTGCCAGCTCCGGATACAGGGCCGCGCCCCACGTGTCGGCGACGCAGTGGACCGGCCAGATGCCGCCGTCCTTGGCGAAGTGGGGCGTGCTCGGTGGATGCCAGTCCTGGGTCGCCACCACGAGCGCGCCGTTGGCCTGGGCAGATCTCGATCTCGCGGTTGATCCGCGGGATGATCGTCGCCGCCCCGGCCACGCTCAAGCTGCCCGCCGGGTCCGCGAAGTCGTTCTGGACGTCCACGACGATCAACGCCGAACCGGGGCCGTATCGCTGCATGCTTCGCAGCGTAGCGCACCGGCCGGGCGACTACCCGATGAGCGCCGACCGCTCGTCCGGAACGACCGGCGCGACCGTTTCGGGGGCGACCGGCGGCTCGACGTCGAGCAGGTAGCCGATGCCCTGGAACGTCTTGATCCGGCCCGGCTCGCCCGGCGCGGCGCCGAGCTTGCGGCGGACCCGCGACACCCACACCCGGAGGTACTGGAGGTCGTCGCGGTACTCCGGGCCCCAGACCTTGGTCAGCAGCTCCGTGTGGAGCACGACCTTGCCGGCGTTGGCGGCGAGGTGCTGGAGGAGGAGCCACTCGGTGCGCGACAGCTGCACCAGCTCGCCGTCGCGGGTGACCATGCGGCGCTCGAGGTCGATCTCGACGTCGTCGAACGCGAGCACGCCGGAGCCCGGCTGGGCGCCCGATGATCGGCGCAGGACGGCGCGCACGCGTGCGGCCAGCTCGTCCGGGTGGAACGGCTTGGCGATGTAGTCGTCGGCGCCGAGGTCGAGGCCCTTGGCCTTGTCGGCGGTGGAGCCCTTGGCCGTCAGCAGGATGACCGCGACCGGGCGTCGCTCGCGGAGCTGGCGCATCACCTCGATGCCGTCGAGGTCGGGCATGACGATGTCCAGCAGGACGATGTCCGGCCGGACCTCCTCGGCCTTGGCGAGCGCCTCCTCGCCGCTCCCCGCGGTGACGACGCGGAAGCCTTCCTCGCCCAGGGCGATCGAGACGAGCTTCGTGATCCGGGGTTCATCGTCCGCGACGAGGACGAGCGGTTGCGTGCTCACGGCCACCTCCAGGTGGATGACATGGTGACGGTCGACGCCCGATCCGTCATCAGGTCCGGGCACGGCCACAGCATCGACGCCACGGCCTGACGGCCGATGCCGTGCGAGTTGTAATACTCGTTGCAACCGCATTGCAGTCGACCCGATCGGCCTCACGCCGATACCGACCCGCAAACGTCGGTCGGCCGCAAGATGGGCTACGCTGGCGACACGCATGTATTTCGACGAATTCAAGCACCAGCTGCCGGACATCGACCCCGCTGAGACCGAGGACTGGCTCGCGTCGCTCGACCAGGTCGTCGCCGAGGAGGGCCAGGCGCGCGCCCGGTTCATCATCTACAAGCTCCTCAAGCGCGCCCGCCAGCTCCAGGTCGGGCTGCCGCCGCTGACCCAGACCCGCTATATCAACACCATCAGCCCCGAGCAGGAGCCCGCGTTCCCGGGCGACGAGGCGATGGAGCGGCGCATCCGGCGACTGATCCGTTGGAACGCCGTCGCGATGGTGTTGCGGGCCAACACCCAGTTCTCGGGTATCGGTGGCCATCTCGCGACCTATGCCTCGGCGGCAACGCTCTACGAGGTCGGCTTCAACCACTTCTTCCGCGGCAAGGACGCCGGCGGCCCGGGCGACCAGATCTTCTACCAGGGTCACGCCGCGCCGGGCATCTACGCCCGCGCCTTCCTCGAGGGCCGTCTGAGCGTCGACCAGCTCGACCACTTCCGGCGCGAGACCGGGCCCGGCGCGGGCCTGTCGTCCTACCCGCACCCGCGCCTCATGCCGGAGTTCTGGGAGTTCCCGACGGTCTCGATGGGACTCGGGCCGATCAGCGCGATCTACCAGGCGCGCTACAACCGCTACCTCCACAACCGCGGCCTGGTCGACACCTCCGATTCGCGGGTCTGGGCGTTCATGGGCGACGGCGAGTCGGACGAGCCCGAATCGCTCGGGGCGCTCCACGTCGCCGCCCGCGAGGGCCTCGACAACCTGACCTTCGTCGTCAACTGCAACCTGCAGCGGCTGGACGGCCCGGTGCGCGGCAACGGCAAGATCATCCAGGAGCTCGAATCGGCCTTCCGCGGTGCCGGCTGGAACGTGATCAAGGTCATCTGGGGTCGCGAGTGGGACGACCTCCTCGCGCGCGACGTGGACGGCCTGCTGGTCGAGAAGATGAACGACACCCTCGACGGCGAGTTCCAGAAGTTCTCGGTCGCCGGCGGCGGCTACATCCGGGAGCACTTCTTCGGGCCGGACCCGCGTCTCGCCAAGCTCGTCGAGCACCTGACCGACGACGACCTGGCCAAGCTCCGCCGCGGCGGCCACGACTATCGCAAGGTCTATGCGGCCTATAAGGCGGCGACCGAGCACGCCGGCGCCCCGACGGTCATCCTCGCCCACACCGTGAAGGGCTGGACGCTCGGCCCGGGCGTCGAGGCGCGCAACATCACCCACCAGGCCAAGAAGCTCAACGAGGCCGAGCTCCGGATCTTCCGCGACCGGCTCGAGCTGCCGATCCCGGACGACACGCTCAAGGACGCGCCGTACTACCACCCGGGTCCCGACTCGGAGGAGGTCCAGTACCTCCTCGAGCGCCGGCGGTCCCTGGGCGGCCCGCTGCCGCACCGGTCCGTCCGCAACCAGCCGCTGCCGGCCCCGGCCCCCGCCGTCGACGAGGAGTTCGCCGCGGGCAGCACGACGCCGGTCTCGACGACGATGGTCTTCGCCCGGATCCTGCGCAACCTGATCCGCGACCCGGAGCTCGGCCCGCGGATCGTGCCGATCATCCCGGACGAGGCCCGCACCTTCGGCATGGACCCGCTGTTCAAGGAGGTCGGGATCTACTCCGCCCTCGGCCAGCGCTACTCGCCGGTCGACTCGGACCTCGTCCTGTCGTACCGCGAGGCGACCGACGGCCAGGTCCTCGAGGAGGGCATCACCGAGGCGGGCTCGATGGCCAGCTTCCAGGCGGCCGGGACGTCGTATGCCAGCCACGGCGTGGCGACGATCCCGTTCTACATCTTCTACTCGATGTTCGGGTTCCAGCGGACCGGCGACCAGATGTGGGCGTTCGGCGACGCCCGCGGCCGCGGCTTCCTGATGGGCGCCACGGCGGGTCGCACGACGCTGACCGGCGAGGGCCTGCAGCACGATGACGGCCAGACCCAGATCCTCGCCTCGACCGTCCCGAACCTCCGCGCCTACGACCCGGCCTTCGCCTACGAGCTGGCGGCGGTGGTCCGCGACGGCATCGACCGGATGTACGGCGCCACCCCCGAGGACGTCTTCTACTACATCACCCTGTACAACGAGAACTACTCGCAGCCGGTCCGACCCGAGGGCCTGACCGACGAGGCGATCCTGCGGGGCGTCTACCGCTTCGCCGCCGCGCCCGGACCTCGGGCGGGGTGCGCACCCGGCCCGGCTGGTCGGGTCGGGCTCCATCCTCCAGCAGGTCATCGCCGCCCGCGACCTCTTGGCCGAGAAGTTCGGCGTGTCCGCCGAGGTGTACAGCGCGCCGTCGTTCCCGCTGCTGCGCCGCGACGCCCTCGAGGCCGAGCGCTGGAACCGGTTCCACCCGGACGCCAAGAGCCCGCGCGTCCCGCACGTCGCCACGATGCTCCCCTTCGAGGGCGGCCCGATCGTCGCCGCCACGGACTGGATGAAGGCGCTCCCGGACATGGTCTCGCGCTGGCTGCCACCGCATTACCTGGCCCTCGGCACGGACGGCTTCGGGCGCAGCGATACGCGCGAAAGCCTGCGCGCCTTGTTCGAGATCGATCCGCCCCACATCGCCGCGGCGACGATGGTCGCGCTGGCCCGCTGCGGCGCGCTGCCCGCGGCGAAGGCGGCCAAGGCCGTGCGCGACCTTGGCATCGACCCCGACAAGACGGA
This sequence comes from uncultured Chloroflexia bacterium, assembly GCA_963755995.1. Classification (GTDB taxonomy): domain Bacteria; phylum Chloroflexota; class Limnocylindria; order Limnocylindrales; family CSP1-4; genus SPCO01. The sequence goes on from CAVWLQ010000003.1 coordinate 46,565, forward strand.
CCCCCTGGCCCTCTGATCTCCACGCCATGGGCGGTCGACATATGTCTGATACGTCCCGCCCGGCCCCTGTGTCCCTCCCCGCGGTCCTCGCTCCCTACGGTGTGGCCGACCGGCGTCGCCGGCCCGGCGGCTCCGCCGGCTCCCAGACCACCAGGAGGCCCACGTGGACCGCAACGACAAGACGTACACGAACGATCCGATCGACGGCCGTAACCTGCAGCACGACGATGCGCTCGACGCGACGCTCCCGGGCGACGGCTCCGGAACCGCGCCCGAGAACGAAGAGCACGGCCGTGAGGCCGTCGGCGCCGGTGCCGGCGCTCTCGGCGGCGCGGCCGTCGGGATGGCGGTCGGTGGGCCGGTCGGGGCCGTGGTCGGTGGTGGCATCGGTGCCGTCGCCGGTGCGGTCGCGGGCGAGTCGACCGAGGGTGACGACGAGGCCGGCTCCGGTGGCGGCGCATTGGGCGGCGGGGCTGCCGGTGCCCTCGTCGGTGGTGCGATCGCCGGACCTCCCGGCGCCGTGGTCGGCGCCGCGGTCGGGGCCGGTGCGGGCGCCGGTGCCGGCGACCAGACCGAAGAGGAAGTCGAAGAGGCCGACCCGGCCATCAAGGACGAACCTCGCTGAGCTGACATCGCCGGCCATCGGGCCGGCATGGCGCGAACCGACCGTGGGCCCGCTTCGGCGGCCCACGGTCTTCGCGTCCGGAGGAGGACATCCACGATGAGCAAGCCGCTACGGATCGCACAGGTCGCGCCGCCCATGGAGCGCGTGCCCCCGAAGGCGTACGGCGGCACCGAACGCGTGATCGTCGAGCTCGTCCGCGAGCTGGATCGGCGGGGCCACGAGCTGACGACCTTCGCCAGCGGCGATTCGGCGGTGCCGGGGCGCCTCATCGCGACGGTCCCGGAGGCCCTCCGGCCGGCCGGCTACAGCGGCGACGCAGCGCCGTACTTCTACCTGACGATGCGAGCGGTCCTGGACCGCGCGCACGAGTTCGACCTGATCCACAGCCATCTCGAGTGGGCCTCGTTCCTCCTCGCCCGTGTGTCGCCGATCCCGGTGGTGTCGACCATGCACGGCCGCCTGGACCTGCCGTGGGCTCACGAGACGTTCGCCGTCCCGACGCCCGGCCTGGTCGCGATCAGCGCGAACCAGGCGTCGTCACACCCAGCCTTCGACTGGGCCGGGGTGGTCCACAACGGGCTGACCCTCGACGACTCGCCGTTCGAGCGCCGCCGCGGCGACGCGCTGTGCTTCGTCGGCCGGGTCGCGCCGGAGAAGGGGATCGTCGAGGCGATCGAGATCGCGCAGCTGAGCGACCGCCCGCTCAAGATCGCCGCCAAGGTCCACCCGACCGGCCCCGAGCGGGCCTACTACGATGCCGTCTTCCTGCCCGCCCTCGAGGCGGCGGGCTCGTCGGTCGAGTTCCTGGGTGAGCTTGATCAGGGCGATCGCGATCTGCTGTTCAGCGAGTCGTATGCCTCGCTCATGCCCGGGTCGTGGCCCGAGCCCTTCGGTCTCGTCGCGATCGAGGCCCTCGCGTGTGGCACGCCGGTCATCGCCCGTCGCGTCGGCGGGCTGCCCGAGATCATCCGCGACGGCGTCGACGGCTTCTTCGGCGACGACGCGACCCAGCTGGCGTTCCAGGTGCCGCGTGTCGAGGAGCTCGACCGACGGGCGATCCGGGACTCCGTCCTGGACCGCTTCTCGGCCGGCCGGATGACCGATGGATACGAGGCGATCTATCGGGCGGCACTGGCGGGCGAGGGCACGTCGACGGACGCGGAGACGCCCGCCGCGGGGCGTCAGCTCCAGGCGTTGCCCGCCGTCGGGAACGGCGCCGGCCGCTGACGCTCCGGGTTTCGCAACGGCCTTGCAAGGCTCCCTCTGGTGGGCGGGGAGTGCCCCTCTCACGGTCGTGCCCGTACGGTGGACCGGAACACCGCAACGGAGGACGCACCCTTGAGATCCCTACTCGCCCTGCTCATCCTGGCCTCGGCACTGGCCGTCGGCGCGTGCAACAGCTCGTCCAGCAGCTCGAGCCCGAACGCCGTCCCGACCGACGTGCCGGTCACCAGCCCGGAGGTCAGCCCCGAGATGAGCCCGGAGGTCAGCCCCTCCTGACCTGACCGGAACTGAAACCGCTCGGCGAGGCGCTCCCTTCTGGGGGCGCCTCGCCGCGTTCTGTGCGGCGAACGGTTCGACGGCCGGTTACCATCGAGGAGCCGTCTGCGTCCAGATCCGGGGGATTTGGAGGGATCGCACCCGTGAGCGACCGGCCCGTCATCCGGCTGTTCCGTTTCCGACCCGCCCGCGTCGAGTTCGACAAGACGCTGCGCACGATCATGGTCCCGGACCTGCGCCGGATGGAGAGCTTGATCGACGTCCACGTCGGGCGTCACGGAGCCGAGCAGCTCGGGGACCGCATCGTGGCGACGATCTGGACGGATCGGTCGTCGATGAATGCGGCGATCGGGCCATCGCTGGCGGACTCGACGTTCCATCCCGATCGGCTGTCCGACACGACGGACCAGCAGCTCGAGGTCCGCGAGCTCGACCTCCTGCTCCGGTTCCCGGGCGGGCCGCCGTCGACGCTCCTCCGCCTGTTCCGCGGCCAGGTCAAGCCGGGCGAGCTCGCGGCCTACATCGAGGAGGCACGGGCCGGGACCCTGGCCGACGTCGAGGCCCAGCGAGGACCCGCGGCGCTGTACCTGGCGGCCGACCCACCGGACCGGTTCCTCACGCTGTCGCTCTGGCCGGATTGGTCGGCGATCGAGCGGGCGACCGGCGGCGACGTGCACCGGCCGATGTCGACCAAGGACTCGGCGCGGATCGTCGACATGGACATCGTCCACTACGAGGTCGTGACGGACGCGACCTGAGCGGTCGCATGGCACATGCCTGTAACGTCCGTGGTCCGGGCCGACGCCAAGTGTCGCGTCCCGATGCGCTTGGATGATGCTCGCCCGGTCTGGGGCGGCGCGCACACATCGCAGGAGACCCTCTGTGGCCAACGGCACCCGGGATGACGGTCCGGCCTCGGCGCGCGCCGCCGGCCTGCGCTACTCGAGCGACCTCCGGCCGGGGATCAGCCGCCGTCGTGCCGGCCGTGGCTTCAGCTACCGGCTCCCGGACGGTTCGATCGTCCGGGAGGCTGCCGTCCTGGCGCGCATCCGGGCGCTCGCCATCCCGCCCGCCTGGACCGACGTCTGGATCTGTCGGGATCCGGCCGGCCATCTCCAGGCGACCGGACGTGACGCCCGAGGGCGCAAGCAGTATCGCTACCACGCCCGGTGGCGGGCGCGGCGCGACACTGACAAGTTCGACCGTCTGATCGAATTCGCGGGCGTCCTGCCACGCATCCGCGAGCGCGTGGACGCCGATCTGGCTCGGTCCGGCCTGCCGCGTGAGAAGGTCTTCGCCGCGATCGTCCGGTTGCTCGAACTGACTCTCATCCGGGTCGGCAACGACGAATACGCCCGGCTCAACCGCTCGTTCGGCCTGACGACGCTGCAGGATCGCCACGCGCGGGTGACGGGAACGTCGGTCCGGTTCCGCTTCCGTGGCAAGTCCGGGAAACAGCATGAGGTCGGGCTCCGGGACCGGCGCCTCGCCTCGATCGTCCGGCGCTGCCAGGACCTGCCGGGCCAGGAGCTGTTCCAGTACGTCGGTCCGGATGGCAAGCCCGTCGACGTGGCCTCGGACGATGTCAATGCGTATCTGCGCGAGATCTCCGGCGCGGACATCACGGCCAAGGACTTCCGGACCTGGGCGGCGACCGTCCTGGCCTACCGTGCGCTCCGGGGGATGGTGCCCGACCCGCGCGACCGCGTCACCCGCAAGCAGGTGACCGAGGCGGTCCGCGTCACGGCCGATTGGCTGGGCAATACCCCGGCGGTCGCGCGCGGCAGCTACGTCCACCCGGCGGTGCTCGACGCATACCTCGATGGCTCCTACCGGGGCCGGGGCCGGGCGACCGACGAGCCGGCCCCTGTCGAGGCGACAGCGAACGCCGCGGGCCTGCCCGAACCGGCGGAGGAGGCCGCCGTGCTGCGGATCCTCCGGCGGGAGCGTCGTGCCACCCGGTCGCAAGGCGGCCGATAGGTCCGAGCCGGAGCGACGGGCACGAACGTCGGGTCCCAACGCCGATGATCGAGCCACCCCCGGACCGGCCAATCACGGAGGCATGGATCATGTGCTTGAACTGCGGCTGCGGTGAGCCCGATACCCGGCACCACCCGACGGACATCACGCGCGAGGATCTGCAGCGCGCCGCCGACGGCGGTGGGATGAGCTTCGAACGGGCGGCCTCGAACGTCGGGGACTCCGTCGCGAAGATGACCGGCGATCAGTCCGGTGCCCAGCAGGCAACGTCCGGGACGAGCGCCCAGCGCTAGCCGGCCACTCGACACAAGCGACGCCCGACTGGTCCGCCGGTCGGGCGTCTTCGTGCGCGGCGAGTGATCAGCTGGCGAGCCGCAGCGTGTCGGACTCGAGGGCCGGCAGGAGCTCGCCCTCGGCGAACCGCAGGAAGCCCGCCTGGTCGGGGCCGACCTGCTCGAGGTAGACGTGGTCGTAGCCGGCCGCCAGGCTCGCGGCGATCGCGGCCAGATGAGCAGCCGGGTCCGGGCCGAACGCCGCCGCCTTGCCATGAGCGAGATCGCGTCCACGACCCGTGGTGGTGGCCCAGCAGACGGCGACACGGCCGATGCGCGGTCCGTGACCAACGGCAGCGCGAAACGCACCGGCAACGGCCGCCGTGTCGTCCGCGCCGATCAGCCCGCCGCCGAGGCGGGCCGCCCACCCGGCCGAGGCGCTGTCGTCGGCCGCCAAGTAGATCGGCGGCAGGGGCTCGGGCAGGGCGTGGATCCGCCGCTCGCGGATGTCCAGATGGCCCGTGACGGACATGCCGGCGTCGGCTCGCCACCGAGCGCGGATCACCGACATCGCAGCCTCGATCCGGTCAGGGTCCCTGCCGGCGGCCTCGAATGCGGAGAGACAAAGGAAGAATCGGCCGGGCATCAAGTCCCGCGCCGTGGTGGCCGCACGGGCAACCTGCTCTGCCGTCTCACGACCGCTGGGGGTGTCGACGAGGGCTCCGAGGCGGATCGCGCTCGTCGCCTGCGCGATCGCCCCCAGGACGCCCCAGATGGATAGTGTCGGTTCCCCGTCGTTTGCCGCCCCGGCTCCGGCCGCCAGGATCGCGAACGAGAACCCGGCATCCTCCGCACGGCTCGCGTGGCGGACGCGCTCGATCGCGGTGCCGTTGTCCCCGACCAGGGCATAGCCGATGGCCGTCACGACCGTTTCGACCGGGCGGTCTTCGTCTCGCCGTGCTCGGCACGCGTCTTGTTCACCGTCCGGGCGGCCCGCTCCTCGGCCTCGTCCTCGCGGACCCCGCGGTCCTCGTAGGACTCCTTGACGTGCTCGTATTGGCGCTCGCGCTTTTCGCTCCAGGCCTTCTGCGGCATCCGTGGCTCTCCTCGTGCGAAGTGGCTTGTCCCAGGCCCACAGGGTCCGGCCGAACGCGGATCGATGGCGCCGCTTTCCGCCTGCCGTGCCTCGCAGCCGCGTGACAGTCAGGGGCGCGAAGAAGCCCCCGCTGAACGGGGGCTCCGTCGCGTTTGAAGAGGGAGGGCTAGCTGTGGTCGCTCATCTCGCGACGCATGTCGTCGCCCGCGTTCCCGACCTTGTCGGCCACGCTCTCGTCGCCGTCAGCCTTGCGCCAGTCTTCCTTGGCACCCGACTGCTCGGCCGCATCGTTCAGGTCGTCGCCGGCATTGCCGATGTCCTTGCGGATCTCGTCGCCCGCGTTCCCGACCTTGTCGGCCAGGCTCTCGTCGCCGTCGGCCTGTCGCCAAGCCTCCTTCGTGGTCTGCTCGCCTTCGCGATAGGTCTTCTTGACGTCGTCCATGGTTCGGGCCTCCGGTATGTCTGGTCGCTCGGTGAGCGATGTGCCGAGACCGTAGGGCCGGATACCTCGCGGCGACTCTGCCGTCGGACCGGCCGGCGCTATCAGCCGCCTTGCATCCGGCGCGAGCTCGGGACGTGGGTCCGGCTCGTCCGATCGAGGAAGGCCAGGGTCAGGACCGCGGCCGGGATCATCGCGATCACCACGAGGATCCGGTTGGCGCCGCCGACGAGCAGACCGCCCGCGAGACCGAACGACAGGGCGCTCCAGGCCGCCAGGGTGTCGTCGCTGGCCGCCCGGACCTCACGGTCGGCGCCCTCGATGGCGACCCGGGTCGTGGCGGCGACGTCGGGCAGCTTGGCGGCGGCGTCGTTGGCAACGGTGCCGACCTTGGCCGCCACGTCCGAGACGGCGTCGCCGATGGCCGCACGGCGACTCGTCATGTCGCTGTCGTCGTGCGTCGTCGCACTTGAGGTGCTGGGTGTCCGAGTGCTCATGGTGCTCTCCTCTGGTTCGATGACGTCCGATCTGGTCGCCGGAAAAGGCGACGGACGACCCGGGGAGGGGACCGGGTCGTCCGTAAGGGCCCCTGGGTCCGCCCCGTCACTGACGGTCCAGGTGGGCGATTCGATGTGGCTCTGGCGGCTCCACGGTAGAGGCGCCGTTGGTGCAGACCCGACAGCCAGCTGAGCATCGGCGTTGCAGCAGCATTGCGGGTGTTCCGATGCTCGTTGTTGCCCTCCGCGCTGGATCGTCGGCCCCCGGACCCCCAGTGGCACGGGGGCCGACTCGCAACAGCGTGCGGGAACGGGTGTCGCGGGGAGACCGGTTGGGGCGTCCGTCGCGTTGCATCCCCGTGGCGGGCGGTGGCCGTCGGTACGGGCGAGACTGGATCACGCGGCGCCGGACAAACAGAACGGACGCCCACCGTTGCCGGCGGGCGTCCGTTGGATCAGCGAGGACCGGCGACCCATGGGGCCACCGGTCCGGTGTCGGGTTAGACCGAGCCTGTTCGGGTCCCGCGGGTGACCAGGCCGGCCACGAGGACGACGATGATCGCACCGATCGTCGCGGCGACGATCGAGCTGATGTCGAATGCGCCGTCGATCGGCTTGGTGTTGAACAGCACGCTGGCCAGGAAGCCGCCGACGAGGGCGCCGACGATGCCAAGGACGATGTGTCCGATGACGCCCAGACCCTCGTCACCGCTGACGAAGAACCCGGCGAGATACCCGGCGATGGCGCCGAGGATGATCCACGCGATGATGCTCATTCTGTTACCTCCGTCCCGCCTGCGGGCTTCTCATCCGCCTGCTGGGGTGTGTGATGTCCCGGGTCGGGACCGGCCCCAAATGTCGGCGCCGGAAGTACCGGGCGGGACAACGTGTGCCGCCCCCGGCGTAACAACGGAATGTCAGCGCGACCCGCGCGCCCGTCCGCCGGATCCGAGCCCGGTTCGGCCTGCAATCCATCTGCGATGTGCGATGGCACGCCGTGCATCTCCGCAGGGGGTGGCGCTTGCGATGCTCGCGCGCAGCGAGTGTTCGCGGGCCGGGGGTTTTCACGCCGAAGGAGTGCACGATCGATGCTTCGCGAGCCAAGTTCCCTGGAAGGTCCTCTTCCGCTCGCGCCGGACTCGGTGCGTCGCGATGACCACGCGATGACCATCCTCCAGTACGGGATGGCGATCCTGGCGATCGTCGTGGCCGTTCTGCTGACGGCATACCGCTGATCCCCTCGACCCGCGCCGCGGACGGTCCGCAGGCGCGCCTGTACGACGCCGACGGCCAGGATCGTGAGGTCCAGCTGGCGGAGGGCATGGCCGGCCATCTCCAGGATCGCCAGCTCCTCTGGGTCGACGTCGACGGTCGCGCGCCGGAGGGGCTCGCTCGCGTGGCTGCGGCGACCGGCATGGACGCCGGGCTGGTCGACCGCCTCGCCGCGCCGTCCAAACGCGCGGACCTGACGCAGTATGCCGATGCCGTCCACCTCGTCCTGCTGACCATCGACGGCGCGGCCGACGGCGACACGGAAGGCGACCCGGTCGCCCGGCCGATCGACATCATCGGCGGCCGGAACTGGGTGGTCACCGTCCATGACGGTCCCCTCGAGGCGCTCGTCCGTCTCGACGCGGAACGCGAAGGGGAGACCCGCCTGGGGGCCCTCGACGCCGGAACGTTCGTGGCCGCCGTCGTCGACGAAGTGCTCGCCGACTACTTCGAGGTGGTCGAGGACATCGAGCGCGAGATCGACCGGCTGGATGAGCGGGCGCTCCGTGGCCGTCCGGACCGCGGCGTCCTGTCCGAGATCGTCCGGCTTCGCCGTCGGATCGGCCTGATCCGACGGATCGTCGCGCCCCATCGCGTCGCCTTCGCGGCCCTTGCCCGGCCCGACCTCGACGTCGACGGGGAGGCCGGCCGGCCGTGGCCGGGGCTGACGGATCGTCTCGATCGGCTCCTCGAGGCCGTCCAGAACCTGCGTGAGCTGCTGCTCGGCACGTTCGACATCCAGATGGCCCGGGAGGCCCAGGACGCGAACGACGTCATGAAGGCGCTGACCCTGGTCTCGGCGGTGTTCCTGCCGGCCGTCGTCCTCGCGGGCGTGATGGGCATGAACTTCCAGCTGCCGTTCTTCGACGACCCGGAGCACTTCTGGCTGGTCGTCATCGCGATGGCGGTCTTCGCCGTGACGATCGTGGTGATCGCGCGAGTTCGTCGCTGGATCTGATCCGGGGCAGGAGGTCGAGGCGTCGTCGCCCTCGGACGAGTGCGCTGACGCCGGATCGAGGCGCCGCCGGGCGCAGTGTCAGCCGGCGATCGGTCGCGGCACCACGACGACCCGGGCGCGCGACCGCTTGCGGATGGCCGCCACCGGGTCCACGGCGCCCCCGAGCAGCCGCTCGAGACGACCCTTGGCGTGGAGGTCCTCGGGCAGGACGACCGCCGTCGCGCCACGGTCCGCCACGAATGCTCCGAGCGCGTCGGCGCCCGGCTCGGACGGCAGCCACGCGGCCGTCTCGACCCCACGCCGGCGACCCTCGGCGACCTGGCTCGCGATCGTGTCGCGGCCGGCGGCCTCGAGGGCGGCGATGCCCAGCTCGGTCGGCGGCTCGTGGTCGGGACCGTCGGCCGACCACTCGGTCGGGTTCGGGTCCCCCAGGACTGTCGCCGCATCCCAGTCGTACAGGACGAGCCGGGCGTCCGCGTGTCGGGCGAGCTCCATCGCGATCTGGCGGCTGCGCGGGTAGCGGTCATCTTCAGTGGTGACCGCGACGACGACCGGCGTGACCGCGTCCACGGTCCGTGGGGCCGTGCTCACGGAAGCCAGATGGGCAGGGTCGTCGTGCGTCGTCATCGTCCGAGTGTCGTCCCGTCGGCGTGGCGGAGGGGCGGCTGGCGGCCCACGATCGCCTTGCGCCCGCGTGCCAGTTGCCCTGGCCCCCTACTCATCGAGCTCGTTGAGCGCAAAGCCGAACTCGGCCCCGCCACCCGGCCGTGGGACGGCCCAGATCCGACCGCCCATCGCGGCGACGAGACGGGCGCACACGAACAGGCCGATGCCGGCGCCCGTCGCCGAGGCGGCCGTGCCGGGCGATCGATAGAAGAGCTCGAACAGGCGGCTGGTCTCGTCGGCGGGGAAGCCGGGACCGTCGTCGAGGACGCGCACGAGCACCTCGCCGTGGCCCGCCTCGGCGGCGAGCGTGACGGTCGAGCCGGGTCCGCCGTACTTCGCCGCGTTGGACAGGAGGTTGCGGACGACCTGCTCGACGTAGGTCGGGTCGGCCGTGACCGTCGGCAGTGCCGGCGCGATGTCGAGCGCGAACGACACGCCCGGCCAGCGCACCTCCTCCGATTCGACGACGCGGGGCACCAGTCGCTGGAGCAGGACGGGCTCCCAGCCGATCTCGCCGCCCTCCTCGGCGAAGCGATTGAGGGCGACGACGTCCTCGACCAGCCGTTGGAGGCGCTCCGCCTCCTCGTAGATGTCCTGGAAGATCCCGCGGCGGGTCTCCTCGTCGAGCGTCGACCGCTCCCGGGCGAGCAGCTTGGCGCCGCCGAAGATGGTCGTCACCGGCGTCCGCAGCTCGTGCGACAGGACCCCGATGAAGGTCTCCCGGACGGCCTCGCGACGGCGGGCCTCGGTGATATCGCGGACGAGGACGATCGTCTCCTCGCCGGCGGTCGCCAGACCGATCCCGACTTTGACCGGGTAGCAGGTGATCTCCACCCAGCGGTCCGGATCCGTCCGCATCGGAAGCTCGACCGGGCCGGCCGGTCCGCCCGGACGCGGAGCGAGGCCGTCGGGGTCGTCGAGCTGGCCAAGGATGTCCTCGTACGACTGCCCGGCGACGTCGGGGAACAATCGCTCGGCCGCGGGATTGGCCAGGCTGATCAAGCCGTCGGCGGCGCACACGATGACGCCTTCACCCATCGCCCGGATGACGGCGTTGAGCTCGGCCGCCCGCGAATGCTCGGACTGGGCCAGCCGCTGGAGACGGACCTGCACCTCGATCCGATCGCGGATGTCGCGCGCGATCGCGACCATCGCAGACGTACCACCGGGCAGCTCCACGCGCTGGATCACGAGCTCCACGGAGATCGACGGGCCATGGGCCGTCTTGAGCTCGGTCATGATCGTGCTCACGTCGCGCCGGCCCGCGGTGAGCTCGTCGACGACGGCGAGCAAGCGGGCCGCTTCCACGGCCGGGAAGCAATCTGCCAGCGGGCGCCCAAGGAGGCCATCGCGATCGACCCCCAGGAACCGGGTCGCCCCGTGGTTGACCTCGCTGATCTGGCGCGTCCGCGGATCGAAGACGAGGATCGCCTCGACGATCGAATCGAGGATCGCCTCGGCCAGGCGCTGGTCAGCCGGCTCGCCAGGACCTGCCGCACCCGCACGCGCCGGATCCGCACCCATCGGGACCGGCGGGGGGTTCATGGCCGGCTCGGCCATGCGGGGCTCGGGCAGCAAACTGGCACGACCTCTTGATGATAGGTCCCGGGCGAGGTCGGCCGTCGACAGGCAGGCCAGCGCACGGCTAACGACAGCACGACGGTGCTTGCAGCGAACGCGGCAGGGCGGCCGACGGGGTTGCACCGGCATGACAGCTCGGCGGGGCGGAACCGAGAAGGGCGATATACTCACGGCCCAGTTTTCCACCCGACAGCTTCACCGACCCGAGGGAGTCCCCGAATGCATGTCGCCCCCGCCGACCTGCGAGCCGTCAGGCAGGGTGGCATCGCCATCCGGTTCGCGATGCTCGGCGAGATGGCCTACGTGCTGGCCGAGATCCCCGCGACCGGTTCGGCCGGGACGTCGCTCGACGCCCCGTGCGCGCAGCCGCACTGGGGCTTCGTGATCGCCGGCGAGCTCACGTTCGTGACCGCCCGGCGCCGGCTCGTCATCCCGGCCGGTCGTGCATTCCACGTCCCGGCCGGTGGCCCGGAGCATCGTTTCGAGGCGGCTGGGTCGAGCCTCATCGCCGGCTTCCAGCCGGTGGAGCCGCAGACCGACCTGAGCGACGAGCAGCTCGTCGCGCGCGGGTTCGAGCTGATCAGAGAGCGGGCGGCGGCGACCGTCGTGCCGGCGGTGCCGCTGCGCAAGGTCCCGGCCGGCCAGATCCAGGCCGAGTCCTGGCCGATGTCCGCATACGTCCTGACCCGGAGCCGGATGGGGGAGCGAAGCGGCTACACCGCCGGTTGGTGCGATGCGCCCCATTGGGGGCTCGTGACCGAAGGCCGGATCGCGATCGAGTGGGAAGATGACGTGGAGATCCTGGGCAAGGGCGACATCTTCCACTGTCCTGGCGGCCCTCCCGGTCATCGCCTCGAGGCGGCCGATCCTGCGACGCTCATCGACCTGACGCCGATCGCCGCCTACGAGGCCGTCGGGCGGCTGGCGGAATGGCGTCGCGGCACCGACCTTGCCGGCGGCGAGTCCCGCGGCATCGCGGTGGCGGCCCTCGGCTGATCGCCCGCTCGTCGCGGGCCTGCGGGCCAGGCCGGCGGCCGGCGTCACGCGACGGAGGTGGGTTCGCCCGTGTCGGGCAGCGAGCGTTCGTAGCCCTTGCGGACCTCCTCGGCGGGAGTCTCGATCGCCGCCGGGTCCTGGGCGACCGGCGTCTCCCTGGCCTGGAGCCGCGACAGGACGATCTCGAGCGACGCGGCCACCGGCACCGCCAGGAACGCCCCGACGAGGCCGGCCACCGCCCCGCCGATCAGCAGGCTGAGCAGGACCAGCAGTGGCGAGATGCCGACCGAATTGCGCATCACCAGTGGCACCAGGACGCTGCCCTCGATGAGCTGGATGACGACGTAGACGCCGGCCACGATCACGGCCAGCTCGGGTGACACGGTCGCGGCGACGAGCACGGCCGGGATCGCGCCGAGCAGCGGCCCGATGATCGGGATCGCCTCGGTCAGGGCCGCGATGAGCCCCAGCAGCAGCGCCCCCGGAAGCCCGAGCAGGGTGTACGCGGTGCCCGTCGCGAGGCCCATGACACCCATCAGGATCAGCTGGCCGCGCACCCACAGGCCGAGCCGTGTCTCGATCTCGTTCCAGGCGTCGCGGGCACCTCCGCGCCGTTCCATCGGGAGGTATGCCAGGAGGTAGCGCTGGAGCCGGGCATGCTCGACCAACCAGAAGAAGACCAGCGTCAGGAGCGTGGCGACGGTCACCGCCGCTTCCACCGCGGCCGCCCCGACGTCGACGACCTGGTCCGGGTCAGGCGGCCCCGCAGGGGGCTTCAAGGTGCTGGCGGCCGAATCGATGAGCGCCGACACGGACGATGAGAGCGTGGCCGGTCGGAGCGTGTCCGCCCAGGCTCGCGCCGAATCGAAGAAGGCGGGCAGTCGCGCGGCGATGTGCTGGCCCTGCCCGATCGCGGCGGGGACCACGACGAAGCCAAGCCCGAGGACCGTGACGAAGAACCCGACGTAGACGACGAGGATCGTCGCCCCGCGTCCGAGCGGAAGGTGCGTGCGGATCGAGCCGACCATCGGCTCCAGCGCCGACCCGAGCAGGATCGCCACGAACAGGAGCAGGAGCACGCCGCCGGCGGCGAAGCCCAGCGCCAGGAGTCCGACGACGATCGCGACGCCGACCGCGAATCCTGCGCCGCGGATGGTCCAGGGCGTGAGCTCGCCGCGCATCAGGGGACCGGCGTGGCGATCGGGGCGGTCGTGGGACCCGGGTGCGGCGGCTTCTTGCCATGCTTCGGCTTGTCGTGGCCGTGGCCTTTGCCGCCCTGGTCGCCATCGCCGCGGACGCGGACCGGTGCGCACGCCCCGGCCAGCGAGCCGCCCCATGACGACTGCTTCCAGAAGTAGGCGGTTCGCGAATCGAGCGGACCCATCACGCCCTGGCCCCGGCGCGCCCGGCGCATCCAGTCGGCCACGTCCGGATCCCACGCGCTCGGCCCGAGCTCCGCCTTGAGCAGGTCGACGCGGTAGCCGCCGCACGAGCGGCTGTAGAGGAGGCCGGCAGGGTCGACGGCCCGGCGGGCCCCGGGCTGAGTGCCGTCGATGAACCATTCCTTGGTCGTCGCCTTCGTCCACGGACCCGGCTTGCCGCCCGACCAGGCGTCGATGGTCGCCTTGACCACGCCCTTCGGCCGCACGAACTGGGTCACCGGCCAGCCGTTCGTGTACTCGCGCATGAACGCCCGCCACAGGGGTGCGGCGGCGGTCAGGGAGGTCGCGGGCTTCCGCGATCGCGGGTTGGAATGGTCGCTGTTGCCCATCCAGACCCCGACCGCGATCGACGGGCGCCCACCCGTCCCCGGCGGCAGGAAGCCGTAGGTGGCGAGGTCGCGGGCGTCGTTCGAGGTGCCGGTCTTGACTGCCGCTGGCCGTCGGGCGCCGCCCTTGCCGTTGTAGAGCGCGACCTTGGCGGCCCAGATCGGGTTCTGCGCCTTGTCCGTGTTGCCGGCGAGGACGTCCGTGACGAGGAACGCGGCCTGCGGGGAGATCGCCTTCGAGCCCTCGGGGCTCGGGGCATGCCAGACGACCGTGCCATCCGGGCCGATGATCTCGAGGATCATCCGAGGCGGGACGTGGACGCCGCCGTTGGCGATCGACCCGTACGCCGACGTCAGGTCGATCGGCCGGACCTCGACGGTCCCGAGCGCGCCGGCCAGCCCGGCCTGCAGGTAGGCCTTGCGGCCGCCGGTGAACCGGATGCCCATCGCCTCGGCCGTGGTGTCGACCCGGCCGCTGCCGGTTCGCTGCAGGGCCCGGACGGCCGGGATGTTCAGCGAATACTGGAGGGCCTTGCGGACGAGGACCGGCCCACGTTCCAGCTGGTCCGCGTCGCGCGGCGCCCAGTCCTGTGCCCGGTTGAACTCGGTGGTGACGTCGAGCAGCAGGCTGCCGGGCGTCAGGGCCCGGCTGTCGAAGGCCGCCGCGTACAGGATCGGCTTGAACGCCGAGCCGGGCTGCCGGGCGCCGTCGCCGGCGGCGTCGAACTTGGGCGAGAACTTGGCGCTCGTGAGGCTGGCCCGGTCGTAGCCCGCGCTGCCGACGTAGGCGAGGACGTCGCCGGTCTTGTAGTCGAGGGCGACCATCGCCCCGTTGTGGAGGTCCTTCCCGCGCAACGCCCGCACCCACGACCGATCGGCCTTGGGGACCTTGAGTGCCTTGAGGAGGGCCTCGCTCTTCGTTCGTGGCAGGTTGGGCACGACGGCACCGGCCGCGAGCCACTTCTCGGCCAGCCCCTGGGCTTTCATGTCGAGCGTCGTGATGACCGTGTAGCCACCGGTCTCGACGGCCGCCTCGTCGCCCAGGATCGACTCCAGCTGACGACGGACCTGCCACGTGAAGTGGGCCGCCTTGAACACGAGCGGCTGGTCGCCGGCGAGGACGACCGGCTCGGCCTTGGCCGCCGCGATCTCGGTCGGGGTCAGGCGTGTCCAGCGAGCGCTGCCCTCGCCCAGCCCGTCGAGGATCCAGTCGCGGCGGACGACGGGTGGTGAATCGGGCGGCACGACCAGCCGGCCCTTCTTGTCCTTCACGGCGTAGCGGTAGGGGTCCAGGGTGGACGGTGACTTCGGCAGGCCGGCCAGCAGCGCTGCCTGGGCCGGGGTGAGCCTGGCCAGGTCGGGGACCCCGAAGTAGATCTGGGCGGCCGCCGCCACGCCGTACGCCCCGTGGCCGTAGAAGATCTCGTTGAGATAGGCGGTGATGACCCGGTCCTTGCCCGCCTCGCCGGGGAAGCTGTCGGACAGGCGCATCGACTGGATGATCTCCTTGGCCTTGCGCAGATACCGATCCGAGCCGGCCGCAGTCACGTCGTCGGGCAGGAGCCGGGCGCGGACCAGCTGCTGGGTGATCGTCGAGGCACCGCGCTCGCGGGCTCCGCTTGCGCCCTGGGCGAGGGCCGACATGATCGCCGGGACGTCGAAGCCGCTGTTCGCCCAGAACGTCCGGTCCTCGGCCGTGGTGGTCGAGTCGAGCACCAGCTCCGGCACGTCACCGAACGCGACCAGACGCCTGGACTCGCGCTGGAACCGGCCGAGCTGCACCGTGCCGCTCCGGTCGTAGACCACGGTCGGCTGGGCGAACGTGATGGATTCGAGGCCGCCCGGATCGGGCAGCCCGACCGACAGGACGGTGACGGCGGTGCTGACCATCAGCCCGGTCAGGATGACGGCCAGGACCGTGATCGACCCGACGCCGACGACGAGGAAGCCGAGGATCCGGGGCAGGCGCCCGCGGGTCGCCGGACGGCGCGCGATCCGATCGGCGTGCCGGAGCGCCACGATGTGGGACGCGTGGCCGTGGGCACGGACACTCGCCGCACGCGCGCGCTCGGTGTGCGGGGGAGGCATGGCCGAACGATGCGCGCGTGTCGGTCACGGCCCGGACGGTCCCTTCGTCGGCGGCGTTGCAGCGGCATGTCAGCGACCCGATTCCGGTGTCCGGACGCACCGATCGCCGTCGTCGCTGGACCGGAGCGCCGCCCGCGGTGGACAGGAGCGCCGGCCACGGGCGACCATGAGGTCTCACGATTGGAGGTCAGTGCATGCCCGACGGCGCGCCGCGCATCATCCAGGCTCCGCCGGTCACGATCATCTCAGCGACGGACCTCGGCAATGTCGAGGTCACCAAGGAAGGCAACCATTACCTCCTGACCGATCCGCGCGGCGACATCCGTCCGGACGGCCGTGGCCTCGGGCTCTATCACCTCGATACGCGCATCCTGTCGACCTCCATCCTGCGGCTCAACGGGTCCCAGCTGACCCTGCTCCGTGGGCCGTACCGGGATCGCGACGCGGACACCATCCAGCTGACCAACCCGGAGCTGCGGCGGAACCCGGCCGACAAGCAGGCGGCCACGCCGAGCCTCGCCCGGCGGGAGCTGAGCGTGACGCGGACCCGGCGGATCCAGGGCGGTCTCCACGAGCAGGTCGTGGTCGAAAGCTACTCCGCGACGACCGAGGACCTCGACATCGAGCTGGGGCTGGGCGTGGACATGGCCGACATCTTCGAGGTGCGTGGCTACCCCCGGACGGTCCGCGGCACGCTCTGCCCGATCGAGCTGTTCGACGACAGGGTCGTGTTCGGCTACGACGGGCTGGACGGCCGGCGCCGGACGACGACCGTGACCCTCGCGGGCGATCGCCTCGAGCCGGCCGACGATCCCGAGATCTGGCCGGGCGCGAGCGTCGTCGCCCGCTGGACCGCGCAGCTGGCGCCCGGCAAGCGCCTCGCGATCGGCTGGACGGTCACCGACGAGACCGTGGACATCGCCCCGGCAACCGCGAAGGGCCGGCCGGGCGGTCCCGGACCGCGCCCCGACCTCGAGCCGCGCTTCGAGGTCCCCAACATCCGCTCCGACCACGAGCTGCTCGATCGGACGCTCGCCCGCTCCATCGTCGACCTGGCGGCGCTGCACAACGATGGTCCGGGCCCGGGGGAGCAGTACATGGCGGCGGGCATCCCGTGGTTCGCGACGCTGTTCGGGCGGGACAGCCTGATCGCGGCTCTCGAGACCGTTGCGTTCATCCCGACCCTGGCCGTCGCCACCCTCGAGGTCCTGGCCCGGCTGCAGGCCACGAAGGACGATCCGTGGCACGACGCCGAGCCCGGCAAGATCCTGCACGAGATGCGGACCGGCGAGATGGCCCTGGCCGGCGAGACGCCGCACGACGCCTACTACGGCAGCGTCGATTCGACGCCGCTCTGGCTGATCCTCCTCGGCGAGGCCCACGCCTGGACCGGCGACGACGCGCTGCTCGACCGGCTCTGGCCCAACGCGCTGGCGGCGCTCGACTGGATCGAGCGCTCGGGCGACCTCGACGGCGACGGGTTCGTCGAGTACGAGCGCCGCTCGAAGCTCGGGCTGCTCAACCAGGGCTGGAAGGACTCGGGCGATTCGATCCGCCATACCGACGGCCGGCCGGCCGAGGGGCCGATCGCCCTCGCCGAGGTCCAGGGCTACGCCTACGCCGCCCGGCGTGCGCTGGCACGGCTCGCCCGCCACCGCGGCGAGACGGAGCTGGCGGCCCGGCTGGAGGTCGATGCCGAGACGCTCATGACCCGGTTCGACGAGGCGTTCTGGATGCCCGAGGCGCGCTTCTACGCGATCGCGCTCGACGGCGAGAAGCGCCAGGTCGGCTGCATCGCCTCGAACGCGGGACAGGCGCTGTGGACCGGGATCGTGCCGGCGGAGCGCGCGGCCCGGGTCACGGAGCGGCTCCTCGAGACCGACATGTTCAGCGGCTGGGGCGTGCGGACGTTCGCGTCCGGGCAGCCCGGCTACAACCCGGTCGGCTACCACACGGGCTCGATCTGGCCGCACGACAATGCGCTGATCGCGGCGGGCCTCAAGGCCAACGGCGCGGCGGACGGCGCGAACCTGCTCGCCGGGCGGCTCATCGAGGCCGCCCAGTGGTTCCCGGACCTGCGTCTGCCCGAGCTGTTCTGCGGGTTCGACCGGACCGAGGTCGGTGCCCCGGTGGCGTACCCGGTCGCGTGCTCGCCGCAGGCCTGGTCGGCCGCGGCGCCGTTCTACCTGCTCCATACCATGCTCGGCCTGCGGGCGGATGCGAGCGCCCGGCGGCTCGAGCTGATCCGCCCGACCCTGCCCGACTGGCTGACGAAGCTGACCATCACCGGCCTCCCGGTCGGCGACGACTCGGTCGACCTCCTGGTCCACCGCTGGCGTGGCCGGACGAGCGCGGAGCTCCTCGGCCGGCGGGGCACGATCGACGTCATCATCCACGCCTGAGCCAGACCCGGAGGACCCATGACCGACCCTACACGCACGTCCGGCACCATCGTCGTCGGCGGCACGGGACGGGTGGCCGTCGAGCCGGACGTGGCCGACCTGCGCCTCGGCGTCGCCATCTCGCGGCCCACGGTGGCCGACGCTCGGTCGGCCGCCGCGACCGCGATGACCTCGATCCTGGCGGCCATCGAGGCGGCCGGTGTCGTCCGGCGCGACACCCGGACGACCCTGCTGTCGGTCCAGCCACGCTACGACTACCGCGACGGCCAGGCACCGGCGCTCGCCGGCTACGACCTCGCCAACGTGGTCGAGGTGACCGTCCGCGACCTGGCGACGC
Source organism: uncultured Chloroflexia bacterium (assembly GCA_963755995.1). Taxonomy (GTDB): domain Bacteria; phylum Chloroflexota; class Limnocylindria; order Limnocylindrales; family CSP1-4; genus SPCO01. The sequence continues at coordinate 65,042 of CAVWLQ010000003.1, forward strand.
TCGGGCCCGTCGTCGACGGCGCGCTCGGCGCGGGTGCGACCAGCCTCGATGGCCTGGCGTTCCGGGTCGAGGATCCGAGTGAGGCCGAGGCGGCCGCCCGGACGGCAGCGGTCGCCCAGGCGCAGGCCCGCGCCGAGGTCCTCGCGGCCGCGGCGGATGTCCGGCTCGCCGGCGTGTCGGACATCGTCGAGGGCGGCGCGCCGCCGGCATGGCCGATGCCGAAGGCCGCCCGGCTCACGATGGCCGCCGACGCCTCGACGCCGATCGAGGCGGGCGTGACCGAGATCGCGGTGACGGTCACCGTCACGTTCCGGATCGCCTGACGGGTCGCGGGTCGCGGGGTCGCGGGTCCCGACGCGCCCTCAGCGGCCGGGGGCGGACAGCCGGAGCAGCTCCCCCGTGCCCAGGCTCGTCGCGTAGACGGTCCCGTCCTCGCCCTCGCCGATCGCGCTCAACGACCGGCCCAGCTGGGCGACGCGAGTCGGCTCGCGCTTGCCATCACCGGCGGGGTCGATGACCCACAGGTTGTCCGAGCAGCTGTCGCCAAAGAGGTAGCCGCCGTCCAGCGGGCCCTGCCGGGGGTCGCGCACGACGACCCCGCCGATCACCGCGCAGCCGTTGTCGTGGCCGTACTCGGCGACGGGCAAGGTCAGCCCCGACTGGTCGCAGCCGCTGGACGGCTCGTAGCAATGGAAGCCCTCCATCCGGTTCCAGCCGTAGTTCAGCCCGCTCGTCCCGGCCCGCGCCACGTCGATCTCCTCCCACGCGCCCTGGCCGACGTCGCCGATCCAGAGGTCGCCGGTGGCCCGGTCGAAGCGCAGCCGCCACGGGTTGCGCAGCCCGGTGAGCCAGATCTCCGGTTTGGCCCCGGCGGTGGCAACGAACGGGTTGTCGGTGGGGATCCGGTAGGGCTCGCCATTGGCGCCGGGCCCGGAGACGTCGATCCGCAGGATCTTGGCCAGGAGCGTGTCGAGGCGCTGGCCGTTCCCCTGCGGGTCGCCCGCCGAGCCGCCGTCGCCCATCCCCACGTAGAGCATGTCGTCCGGTCCGAACTCGACGGCGCCGCCGTTGTGGTTCGCGAAGGGCTGCTCGATCTGGAGGAGGACCGTTTCGCTTGACGCGTCCGCAACGTTCGGGTCGGTCGCGCTGACCGTGTATGCGGCGACGACCGTGTTGCCGTCACGATCGGTGTAGTCGACGAAGAAGCGCGGGTCGGTGGGGTAGTCCGGGTGGAAGGTCAGCCCGAGCAGACCGCGCTCGCCGCCACTGGTGATCCGGTCCGAGATGTCGAGGAACGGCGGGTCGAGGATCGCCCCGTCCTTGACGACCCGGATCCGGCCGCCCTGCTCCACGACGAACAGGCGGCCGCTCCCGTCGCCGGCGTTGGTGACATCCAGGGGCGCCGAGAACCCGGTCACCGCGACGGTCGCCTGGACGGTCTGGCCGGTCGGATCGAACGACGCGGCGGGACCGCTCGACGGGCCCCCGGATGGCGAGGCCGCGCTCGATGCGGCCGTCGTCGCGATCGGACCCGACGCCGTGGGCACGGCCGGGGCCGGGCTGCCGATGACCGGCGGCGCCGCCGACGACGCGGTCGAGCCGCAGGCCGTCACGACCGTCGCGATCGTGGCCAGCGCGATGACGGCGGCGCGCATGCGACCGAGCCTGGAACGGAGCGGATCCATCGCGCGATGCTAGGACGTTTCCGCCGGAGGGGCTGGAGGCGGGTCCGCGCTGCTACCCTGCGCCGCGAAGGGAGCGTGCGTGCTCGATCGTCTGATCTCCGGGGCGGGGGCCGTCACCGACGCCGCGGATCGCGCGGTCCGGCTGCTCGTCGGCGGCTGGCGTGGCGGCTTCGCGATGACGCGCCCGGGTTCGATCGTCGTCGCCGGTCTCCTGCTCGTGCTGGCCGGGATCCTCGTCGCGGCCGGTCTCGAGGTCACCGATCCGACGACGCCCGTGGCGCTCGATCCGGCAGGGATCGCGACGGCCCGCGATCTCGGCGATCGGACCTATTCGACCATGACCGGATCGCTCTCGACGACCTGGGTCGAGACCTTCGACGACGCCAACGCGAACGGCATCGAGGATGGCGACGAAACGGGCGACGCGTGGTTCTACTGGCTGGTCGATCCCGTCGGCCGGCGCGGCGTGACCGTTCGTTCGGAGCGGTCGCCGGCCGAGATCTTCACCTACCGCGGGCGCGGGATCGTGATCGCCGACCCGAAGGACCGCACCGAGGAATACGGGCCGTTCGACGACGAGATCGCGCGAGCGGGAATCACCGTGGACCCGGAGGTCGTGGTCGATACGACGATCGCCATCGGGGAGACAGTGCCGCTGGGTCCGGCGGGGCCATTCCCGGCCTCCGGGACGGCCGTCGAGCTGAGCGGAGCGCGGACCGGCAGCTACCTCGCCCTGTGCAGCGTCGACTCGGATCGGAACGGCCGGTGCGACGCCGACGACCAGGACCGCTACGAGATCGTCGCCTTCGACCCCGCGACCCGGCGCGGCATCCGGGTGCTGGTGCGGCAGCCGCCCGAGTTCACTGATGCGACCGTGACCGGACTGCTCCGTCGCGAGGAACGCGCGGTCGACGACGCGCAGACGAGCCAGGGCTTCGACTTCTCGGAGCTGGGTCTCGAGATCTCGGACCGCTACCTGCTCGACGAGGTCGTCCCGCCGGGCAGCGCACCGCTGGCGTACGTTCTCGCACTCGGGTGCGTGGCCCTGGCCGGGACGATCCTGGTCGGCCTGGCCGGCGGCTATCTCATCTATCGACGCTCCGCCGCCGCGCTGCCCGCGCAGGCGACGACGCTGGACCCCGGCGAGCACCTTCCGCTGCGGATCACCGGCATCCTGCGGACGCCGACGGGTCGCGAGCACGTCCGAGAGGTCCCGGGGGAGCTCGTCCGCTTCGTCCTCGGCAGGCCGGTCGCGCCGGCGCTCGGGGTGCCCGTGGTGGCTGATGGTCCGGTGCCCACCGACGGCGGAGACGCCGCGCCAGTCGACGGTGCGGCCCCGGATGAAGTCGCGCCGGCCACGTCGATAGACCTCGCGCCGGGCGTGCCCGACGACGTCGCGCCGGCCGAGCCCGGCCCCGACGGCCCGCTCGTCACGACGCTTCACCTGGAGCGGGTCGGCCGGCTCCAGGGTCTGGCTGTCGGCCTCGGCGAGGTCCACCGCCTGTCGATCGGTCAGGCGATGGCGTTCCGCGGCGCACGACCCGCGCTCCGCATCCTGGCCGGCACCGGCCTCCTGGTCCTGTCCTTCGACACCCCCGGCGACCGTGATCGGGCCGCCGCGGAGCTGCTCACCGAGACCGGTCTCCGCCACGACGGTATCGACTCCACAGCGATCACAAGAGAGGAGCCAGATGGACGCCTGGGAATTCACTGACATCGAGGCGGAGCGCGCCTCGATCGGCCGCGCGTACCACGAGTTCATCCGGGTCCCGGACCTGTCGGCCGGCATCTATACGCTCGAGGCGGGCGCGACGGACCCACAACGACCCCACACCGAGGACGAGCTGTACTACGTGGTCGCCGGTCGAGGCGTCGTGACGGTGGGTGAGGAGACGCGACCGGTCGTCCCCGGTTCCGTGATCTTCGTGGCCGCCGGCGTCCCGCACCGGTTCCACGACATCGCCCAGGGGCTCGAGCTCCTCGTGGTGTTCGGACCCGCGGAGGGCGATCGCGCCTGATCGGCCAAGGCGGTCAGCGGGTCGTCGTCGCCAGCAGATCCTGGAGCGCGAGGGCCAGCTCGGCCCCGCGGCCGACCTCGTCGTGGCGGAAGAACGCGAACACGTCGTCACCGGCGGCCAGGAACGGCTCGAGCCGGGCGGCCCACGCTGCGAGCTCGGGCTCGGTGTAGTCGAGCCGCCGCAGCCGAACGTAGAGGAACGAACCCGTGCGTCGGAGGATCGGCGGTGCCTCGTCCTCAGGGAGCTCCGTGGCGCAGAGCGCGGCGCCGACCCCGGCCAATGTCGCGAACGTCTCGTCGACGTGCCACGACGGATCCTGGAACTCCATCGTCAGGGGCAGGTCCGCCGGCCAGACGGCGAGCATCGCGGCCAGCTTGTCATCGTCGCGTTTCATCGCATCGGGGACGCGGAACAGGACCGTCCCCAGCCGCTCCCCGAACGCCCGGTACGGCCCGGTGAGCCACGGGACGCTCGTCTCCGGATCCGTCTGCATCGCGCGGAACGACCCACCCCGCTGCGCCTTGACCGAGAACCGGAAGTCGGGCGGGGTCGCGGCGACCCAGGCCTCCACCTTCGACGCCGTCGGCGAGGCGTAGTACGTGTTGTTGAGCTCGACCGCCGAGAGCCGTCCGGCGTAGTGGGTCAGGAACCTGCCCGCGGTCGTCCCGGGCGGGTAGAAGCGCGGGATCCAGCCCGGATAGGAGAAACCGCTCGTGCCGGCGAACAGGCGGCCGGGCACCGGTCGGTCAGCGACCGCCGCTCGGGAGCTGGGTGTCGCTCGGGTCGGTCACGCACACCGGATCGCTGGCCCCGGGGCCGGCCTGGCGGGCCAGGGCCGTCATCGCGCGCTCGAGTCCGACGAGATCCGCCGGGTCGACGATGGCCAGGAAGTGCTCCTCGATCCCGCGCAGGTGGGTCTTCGAGGCTGCCCGGAGCCGCTCCAGACCGCGTTCGGTCAGGACGGCCTCCGCGCCGCGCGCGTCGGACAGGCACGTGCTGCGCTCGACCAGCCCGTCGCCGACGAGCCGGTCGATCAGGCGCGTGACACCGCTCTTGCTCAGGAGGACCTCTTCGGCGAGCAGGCCCATCCGGATCCGCCGTTCCGGCGCGTGCGCGATCGTGAGCAGGGCGTCGTACTCGGCGAACGAGACGTCGTGCTCGGAGCGCAGCTCCTCGTCGAGACGGCGCGAGACCCGGGCATACGCAAGAAGGAACGCGCGCCACGGAGCGAGTCGCGGGTCCTTGCCTGTGAGCGGTCTGGCGACCGGTTCGGAAATGGCCATGGCCGGATGCTACCACCTGATTCGGTGAAACGGGGAAATGTTTGTTGACACGGCAACGATATCGCAGTATGGTTGCGTAGTCAACAACAAAGAGCACCGGCAGGGTCCGGTGCCAGGGAGGCAGCTCACACCATGACCACATTCACGATCGACCCGGCGCATACGGACGTCCTCTTCTCGGCCAAGCACATGATGGTGACGACCGTCCGCGGCAAGTTCACCGACGTGTCCGGCACGATCGACCTCGACGAGACCGATCCCACGGCCTCCGAGGCGACCATCAACGTCCGGGCGGCCAGCGTCGACACCGGCTTCGGAGCGCGTGACACGCATCTGCGATCTGAGGACTTCTTCGGCGCCGAGACCTATCCGGAGATCAGCGTCGTCTCGACCGCGATCCGCCCGAAGGGCGGCAAGCACTACGTCGTGACGGCAGACGTGACCATCCGCGACACCACCAGGTCGGTCGACTTCGACGTCGAGTTCCTGGGCTTCTTCCCGGGCATGGACGGCGCCCGTCATGCCGGCTTTACGGCATCGGCCAAGGTCAACCGCAAGGACTGGAACCTGAACTGGAACGTCGCCCTCGAGACGGGTGGCTGGCTGGTCGGTGACACCATCAAGCTGGAGGTCGAGGTCGCCGTCGTGGAGGCAGTCGCCACCGCCGTCGCCGCCTGACGTCACTCCCGTCCATCGAAGCGCCCCGCTCGCCGGGGCGCTTTTCGATTTCGTCGCGCGATCGCCGGGACCCGCGTCGGCCCACGAGCACCTCGATATGCTGGCGGCGATGACGACCGTCGCTCTCCGGTTCGGGGCCTAGCATGACGGCGCCATTGCGCGACGTGCTGGTGAGGCCCCGCACAGCCGCGGCGCTCGCCTCGGCCGGCTGCGAGGTCCACGCCTATCCCGTGACCGAGATCGGCGTCAACGGCTCAGGCGGGCCAACCCGCCTCACGCGCCCGATCCTCCCGAGACTGAGGCCATCTCCGCGAACCGGCAGAACGCATTGGCGAGCCGCATCTGCTCGGGTGTCCGGGCGCGCATCCGGAAGAGCGCCGGCGAGGCGACGACCACGCTCACGCAGCGCGCACGCGAAGTGGCCACGTTGAGGCGATGGCGGCTGTACAGGAAGTCCATGCCGCGCGGCGCCAGCTCGGCAGACGAGGTCGTCATCGAGTAGATGCTGATCGGCGCCTCCTGGCCCTGGAACTTGTCCACCGTTCCGACGCGGGCCTCGCCTGGCAGGCGGCGCTTGATCTGGCCGACCTGGGCGTTGTAGGGCGCGACGATGAGGATGTCGTTCCAGCCGACCCGCCGGCGTGTGCCATCGGCATCGACCCAGCTGGACCCGCCGTCGATGATCGACCTGGCGAGCGTCGCGACGGCGTCCGCCTCGTCGGGCGACTCGTTGTCGGCGCCGAACGTGGGCACGTCGAGCTGGCGCGGACCGGTGCCATCGGCGATGGTCGCGCCGGCATCGACGCGTTGGACGACGAGGTGCGCCTCGGGCTCCAGGCGGCCCTCGTAGAAGACCTCCGAGGTGAAGTCGCACAGGTCCGGGTGGAGCCGCCACGTCTTCTCGAGGAAGAGGCCGCGAGTCGGGGGCATCGTGGCGTCGCGGCCGAGCACATGCGCGAGCGCCGACCGGTCGGCGCCCTCGGGATGGCTGCCATTGAGCGGTTGATTGAGCTGTTGCGGATCGCCGAGCAGGACCAAGCTCTCCGTCGCGCGAGCGACGGCGATGACGTTGGCGAGCGAGATCTGGCCCGCCTCGTCGACGAACAGGACGTCGATCGCGTCGATCATCTTGGTGGACGCCCACAGCCATGTCGTGCCCGCGGCGAGATTGGCTCGTCGGTCGTCGAGCCTCGCCCGGACATCCCCGGCGTCCTTGGCACGCGTCACCCGAGGGTCTGCCAGCATCTGCTCGGGCTTGGCATGCTGGATCGGGAGCACATCGACGTCGCCCGGTCCCGTAGCGTCGAGGATGGCGGTCAGGAGGTTGCCGATGACCTTGTGGCTGGTTCCCGTGATCCCGACGCGCTTGCCGGCGTTCAGCAGCTTCCGGACCATCCGCGCGCCAGAGTAGGTCTTGCCCGAGCCGGGCGGGCCTTGGATCGACAGCGTCGTGTGGTCGAGCGCGGGCGCCAGGCGCTTGGCGGCCTCGAGGTCCGATTCGCCCTCCCGCCGAAGATCCTCGTCAAGCCATTGGCCGACACGTGGCGGGAGCCGGAACAACAGGTCGCGGCCGGCGCGGGTGGGTCCGCTGGCTTGGATGCCGTGATCCGCTACCCACTCGCCCAGGTCGTACAGGGCCAACTGATGCGCCTTGGTCGGGATGTACGGCAGCGGGACGATCGCTCGAGGATGGGGCTCGGCGACGATCCGCTTCAGGTCGACCACGAGGGCCGCGGCGTCGAGGGCGACGACCTCGCCGACCTTCCAGTCGAAGGGCGAATCGTTGGGACGAGCCTGCTTGTTGGCCGGATCGAAGACGTCGCCGTGGAGGTCGTAGTCCTGGTCGGGGAATCGGTAGCGCCAGACCTGCCTGCCGTTCTTGAGCTCGCCAATGGGTTCGACCGGTTCGAGCCCTCCGATCGGTTCGTCCTCATCGATGAGTTGCGCGGGCGTCAGGTCCATCAGGCGATGGAATTCCCACCACATCGACTTGTCCTCGCGCCGATGCCAGCCGAGGAGCTGCGCGAGCAGCCAGGTCGCCTGCTGGGCTTCCGTGCGCTCGGCGGGATCCGTCGGCACCACGTCGGGGCCGGCGAGGCGCTGGACGAGCGCCTCGGTGCGCGCCTGTGCCTCGGTCAGGTCCGCCGGCAATTCCGCGTCACGAGCGACCGGCCGGGGAACCTCCAGCCCGGTCATCGTCGTGAACTCGAGCCGGAGGCCCTCGAGCCAGTCGCGGAGCTGCAGATTGCTGATCACGTCGTCGCGGTTGTAGCGCTCGATGCGGTCGAGGTGGTCTCCCTCGGGTCGTTCGCCCTCGCCGAGCTCCAGCCATTCCTCGAAGGCGACGATGCTGGAACCGGCGTCGCGCAGGCCGATCTCGCGGACGAAGCCGTAGAACGCCTCCATCTTCTTGATCGAGTAGCTCTCGACCGACGCGCGCAGCGACTGCCGGACGACCCGGAGCAGGTCGACCAGGACCCCCTTGCGCAGCAGGTGATCGACCTCGGCCTCGCGCGTCCCGTAGCGACCCATCAGGCGCTTGAGGGCGGTCGGCTCGTACGGGGCGTAGTGGTAGATGTGGAGTTCCGGATCGCGTTCGAGGCGCTCCATGAACAGGTCCATGAGGCGCTCGAACGCGCGGCGCTCACCGTCGAGCGAGAACGCATCGGCGTCGTCGCGCGACCAGATCGCGATGAAGTCGCCGCTGACATCGAGGACGCCGAACAGGTAGTCGAGTCCGTCGTCGAGCGCGTAGGGATCGCCCTCGATATCGAAGAAGAGGTCACCCGGCGATGGCGGCGGGAGCGATGCCAGCCCACGGTCAAGCTCCATCTGGGCGCCAGGCTCCGGGGCCAGGAGCTCGTACTTCAGCCGCTGCTCGCGACGGCCTTCGAGCTGGATCCGCGCCTGCTCGTGGATCCGCGACAGCGCGCCTTCGCCGACGTCGTTGAGCGGCGGCTGCATCGGGACGGGCAGGTCACCGAGCGCCTCGAGGGTCGGGACGCCGCGCTCCGTGAGCGCCCGCCGCTGCCGTGCCGAGATGCCGGCGACCAGGCTGAGGTGGTCGTCCGCCCGCCGGCGCGCCACGCATTCGGCAGCCCAGCGGCAGACATCGCAGTGCTCGACCGGCTCCGGATAGGTGTCGGCCGGCGGGTAGGTCGGCGGCGTCTCGTCGGCCAGGGTGGCCAGGAACCGATCGCGGGCGCTGCGGTAGTAGGCCATGAAGTCGTCCACCCGCAGGCGCTCCACGGTTCGTGCGCTGCCGCCGAGCGCGACATGCAGCCACTCCGGCGCGACGCCCTGGATCCGCTCGAGCTGGTCGACATACGAGCAGATCTGGAGGATCGCGCTGGCCTTGACGTGACGAGCGAGCTTCGTGTCGGCGACCTCGTAGTGGTACGGACCCCAGCGCGAGGGCCGATCCGGCGCCTCGACCCGCAGCAGGAAGTCGGCATGCCCGCGGAAGGTCCCATCGAAGAAGGTCGCCTGGTAGATGACATCCGCTCCGCCGGCCATCGCGTCGATCGTCTGTGCGGCCGCGAGGCGGAGTTCCTCGCCGCGGTCGGCGATCGACCCGTCCTTCTCGATCTCGACGACCCGACGGCCGGCAGACCGCAGGTCGGCCAGAAAGCGCGCCTCGTGCTGGAAGCCACGGCGCCGGATGACGTCGAGCTCCGGGTCCTCACGCATCGGCCGTTTGACCAGGCCGGCGATGGCGGCCCGCTCGAGCTGGGTCAGGTGCTCACAGGCGAGGTAGGCGACGAGGTCGGTGGCGGAATAGACGGGACGCCCGTCGATGCGATCCATGCCGTCCAACCGTAGCAGCGGATCGTGTCAGCTTGCCTGTCGCGGTCGCGCTAGCATGCCACCGTGAGTCCGCAGCGCCGGGATGCCGAGGGCCGGTTGCAGTCGGCCAAGACGTGGGAGAGCCTGGTGGAGCGCCAGATCCGCGAGGCGATGGACGCCGGCGCCTTCGATGACCTGCCGTTCCAGGGCGAACGTCTCCCGATCGAGGACGACTCGGCCGCGGGCGAGTGGGCGATGGCCTACCGGATGCTGCACAGCGCGGGTGCGGCGCCACCCTGGATCGAATCGGACAAGGAGGCGCGCAAGCAGCTCGCGGCGCTCGAGGCGCTGATCGAGCGGGCGCCGCGGATCTCACAGCTCTCGCATCGGCGCGCGCGAGGGGACCTGCGCACCATCGTCGAGGCGGCCAACCATGCCATCGAACGGGTCAACGCCGAGGCGCCGACCGACCGGCAGCATCGACGCCCCCTCGACCCCGGCGCGGAGGCGGAGCGCCTGGACCGAGCCTTCGCCGGCTGACGGTCAGGACGCGCTACGGATCGTCGCGCAGCCGCGAGTAGACGACCAGGTCGTGGTAGGCGCCGGCCCGGAACTGCGAGCCGCGGGCCACGCCCTCACGCCGGAAGCCGGCCTTCTCGAGCGATCGTTGCTCGGCGACGTTCTCGACGTCGGTCTGTGCCTCGATCCGGTTCGCCGCGGTCTGGGCGAAGAGGAACGTCGCGAGCTGCGCCTGGGCCTCGGCGCCGTAGCCCTGACCGCGGGCATGGGGGAGGAGCTCGATCCCTATGTTCCAGGCCTCGGACGCCGTGCCCGGGCCGTAGCCGACCTTGTGCCAGCCGACGGTCCCGAGCGGCACCAGATCCGCGATCCGTTCGACGATCAGCTGGCCGTTGCGCTCGTTACGCAGGGGACCGCGCCTGAGCGCCTCGCGGTCGATCGGCCGAGGCTCCAAGCCGAAGTCGTTGAACTCGCCGCCGAGAACCGGATCGGCCGACCAGGCATCGAGCAGGTCGGCGTCGGCGAGAGTCACGTCGCGCAGGCGGATCCGCGGCGCGTCGGTCACGCGAAGAGTGCCTCGATCGCCTCGGCGAACACGTCAGTGTGGCGATCCACGTCGGCGTCGGTCGTGGCCGGCGACATCAGCGCCATGTTGTGGAACGGGGTCATCAGGACATGCCGGTTCATGGCCCACAGGTGCAGGAACCGCTCCAGCTCCGGGTCCGTGCTGGCCCATTGGGCCGCACCCGTGCGCGGCGGATCCGGCATGAAATGGTACTCGGCACGCGCGCCGAGCCGGGTCACGTGCCAGGGCACGGAGGCATCGCCGAGCACGCCGTTCGCGCCCGCTTCCCATCGCTCCGCGAGCGGGATCATGCGCGCGAAGGCGTCGGCCGTCAGGACCTCGCCGAGCGTGGCGCGCGTCGCAGCCAGGGACAGGGCGTAGCCGGCCAGCGTCCCGCCGATCCCGCCGACATCGGAATCCTCGACCGCGATCGAGCCGGCGACGCGAGCGGCGACCTCCGGGCTGAAGCCGTACGCCGCCGAGGGGATCCCGCCGCCGATGGTCTTGCCGATGACGACGATGTCAGGCTCGAGACCCCACAAGGCTGTGGCGCCGCCCGGTCCGGCGCAGATCGTGTGCGTCTCGTCGATGACGAGCAGCGTTCCGGTCCGCCGCGTGATCTCGCGGATGGCGGCGTGGTAGCCGGGTTCCGGCAGGACGATCCCGACGTTGGTCAGAGCCGGCTCGATGAGGACGGCGGCGACGTCGCCGTCGGCCAGGGCGGCCTCGAGACCGTCGATGTCGTTGAACTCGACGACGCGGGTCGTCTCGGCGACGTCGACCTGCGGTCCGACCGAGCCGCGGACGGGCACGACCGAGCCATCGGGGCCGAGCATCGCGATCGCCTCGTCGACGGAGCCGTGGTAGCAATGGTCGTGGACGACGATCTTGCTCCGGCCCGTGACCAGCCGGGCGAGACGGAGGACCCAGCGGTTGGCGTCGCTGGCGGACAAGGCGAATTGCCAGGACCCGACGCCGAAGCGGCGGGTCAGCTCCTCGCCGACCCAGGCCGCATCGTCGGTCGGGAGCATGTGGGTGATGCCGCGCCGCATGCCCCGTTCGACCGCCGCCATCGTCGGAGCCGGGCCGTGGCCGGCCATCGCGCCGGTGTCGCCGAGGCAGAAGTCGACGTAGTCGTGCCCGTCGACGCAGCGGAAATGGGCGCCGGCGGCCGACTCGACGTAGGGCGGGAACGGGCCGGCCCACTTGACCATCCAGGGCATGGGGACGCCCTCGAGGAGCGAGCCGCGCGCACGCTCGTGGAGCACCGCCGAGCGGGGATGGGCGGTGGCGAACCTGGCCATCTCGTCCGCCATCAGGCGGGCCAGGCGGTCGCGATCCGGTCGGGTGGCTGTCGTCACCCGGGCAGGATGCCCCGCGGGGCGATCGCTCGCTCGGTCATCCCGCGACGCGGGACCGGGGGCCGCAGTCGGCCCTCCGGGTCAGTTGACCCGGCGGACGTACCCGCAGATGTGGCAGGTCGCCGTCCCGGTCTCGGGATCGAGCTCGAGGAAGCTGGCGCAGCCATTGGTGCCGCAGAAGAGGCGGCTGGAGGTGTTGACCGCGTTGGTGCGGCGACGCATCCGCCGCATGGCGGAGGCTCGTCCGGTGACGGACGACGTGGTGGAACGGGACATCATGGTGGTGTGGTTCGTGCTTTCTGACGCGCCGTCATCGCGTGATGAGCGATCGGCTGCGCGGCCGGGTGTCGTCAGGCGCATTCGCCTGGAACGACTGTTCATTGATGTGTCAGCGCGCCGGGCCGGGAGCGTGTTTTGGGCGCTCGAACCGGGTCGTCGCGTCGGACGGGTTACCCAAGGAGTATCGCCGTTGCGGCCGAAACCGTCAAACGGCCGATGGTCCGGGGCCGGAGTGACACGCGGCCGGCCCCGAAGATTGCGGTCTCTTCACCGAACGTTGGTTGATTCTTCCACCCTCGGGGGGTCAAACTCGCCGCCGTCCGGGTCCGCGCGTCTCGCGCGCCCCGCGCCCGCGGTGTGACCCCAGATCCCGCCGCGGATACACACGATGGAGGTGGCTCTGTGGCCGTGGCCTGGTCCGTTCGATCGCGCACGTTGAGGCTCGGCCTCGCGGCGTCCCTTCTTGGATTGGCGACCCTCGCCGGGGCCGCTCCGGCCGGGGCCGCGGATGCGGTCACGCTGACGACGCCATTCCCGGCGATCGCCGTCGCTCCCGGTGCGAATCCGAGCTTCGACATCACCGTGACCACGGCTGCGGCCGGCCGGGTCGACCTGGCCGTCGGCAAGGTGCCCGACGGCTGGACGGCCGTCCTGCGCGGTGGCGGCTTCACGATCGACGGCGTCGAATCACCGGGCGGATCGACGGGGACCAAGGTGACCCTGAACGTCACGGTCCCCGCGGACGCGACCGCCACGACGCAGCGGATCGACGTGCGCGGCACGAGCAAAGGTGGCTCGACGACCCTGTCGGTCGACATCCGGGTGACGCCGAACGCCGCCGGCAACGTGACCCTCACGACCGATACGCCGCAGGTCAAGGGCGCTTCGAACGCAAGCTTCAGCTTCAGCCTGACCCTGACCAACGACACGCCGGAGGACCTGCCATTCAGCGTCACCGCGACGGGGCCGGCCGGATGGACCGTCACGGCTCAGGTTGGGACCACCGCCCAGGCCGCGAGCGTGGTCGTCAAGGCCGGCGCAACGAGCACGGTCTCCGTCACCGCCAAACCCACCGAGGGCACCGCCGCAGGCACCTATCCGATCGCGGTCGATGCCACGAGCGGGACCCAGACCGCGCACGCCGATCTGTCGGTCGAGATCACCGGCAGCTACAGCCTGACGCTCACGACGAGCGACCAGCGCCTGAACATGAGCGCGACCGCCGGGACGGCGAGCGACCTGACGCTCACAGTGGCGAACACCGGCACCGCCGACATCGCCGCCGTGGCGATGACCGCATCCGCACCGACCGGGTGGACGGTGAAGTTCGATCCGACCCCGGTCGACGTGCCGGCCAACCAGTCGGTCCAGGTCGTGGCTCACGTGACGCCGTCGAGCGATGCCATCGCGGGCGATTACGTCGCCTCGTTCAAGGCCACCGCGCCCGAGGCCAATGCATCGGCCGACATCCGCGTGACGATCGAGACCTCCCTGCTCTGGGGCGCCGTGGGGATCGGGCTGATCGTCATCGTGCTCGTCGGGCTGTGGCTGACGTTCCGCCGGTTCGGCCGTCGATGAGCGGCATCGAGGCTCCACCCCTCGACGCCACGCCAGCCGCGCAGGAACCCGCCACCGAGGCCGACCATGATGGGCCGGAGCCGGTCATCCGGACGCGCAAGCTGACCAAGCGCTACGGCACGCTCACGGCCGTCGACCGCCTCGACCTCGAGGTCTATCCAGGCGAGGTGTTCGGCCTGCTCGGCCAGAACGGCGCGGGCAAGACCACGACCATCCTGATGCTGCTCGGCCTGTCCGAGCCGACGGAGGGCGAGGCCTCGGTCATGGGTCTGGACCCAGCCTGGGAGCCGCGCGAGGTCAAGCGCCGGGTCGGCTACCTGCCCGATGCCGTCGGCTTCTATGAGGGCATGACGGGTCGCGAGAACCTGCGCTATACGGCCAGGCTGAACGGCCTGGATCGGCGGGAGGCCGCCGCGGCCATCGACGAGGTCCTCGAGCAGGTCGGGCTGACCGGTCGCGCGGACGACCCGGTCGGAGCGTATTCGCGCGGCATGCGCCAGCGGCTCGGCATCGCAGACGCCCTGGTCAAGTCACCGGACCTGCTCATCCTCGACGAGCCGACGACCTCGATCGACCCGATCGGCGTGGTCGAGATCCTCGACCTGCTGCGCCGCCTGGTCGACGAGCGCGGCCTGGCGATCATGCTGTCGAGCCACCTCCTCAGCCAGGTCCAGACGGTGTGCGACCGGATCGGCATCTTCGCCAACGGCCGGCTCATCGGGGTCGGGACGGTGGAGGAGCTGGCCGCCACCTTCGGCGACGGGAGCGCGGCGATCGAGGTCGGGCTGGAGCTGCCGGCCGCGGCCGACGTCGAGCGCGCCGAGCGCACGCTGCGTGGGATCCGGTCGGTCGACACCGTCGACCCGGCGGCGAAGGGGAGCGGCACGTGGCGCGTCCACGTTCGGCCGCCCGACCAGGAAGGTCGTGTCCGCCAGGACATCCTCGTCGCGGCCGTCCAGCAGGGCCTCGGGCTGACCGCCATCCGGCCGATCGTCCCGTCGCTGGACGACATCTACCGGACGGCGATCGAGCGGCCACTGCCCAAGGGCAAGGGCCTCAAGCGTCGCGGGACCAAGCGGCCGGATGGCGAACGCCGTTCCGGGCCGGACCGACCATCCGATGCGGACCGACCGAGAGTGGCCGGCCGACGACACGGTGCGCCGCCGCCGACCGCAGCCTCTGCGCCCGCGTCCTCCGCCACCGAGCGCACGGCCGCGACCGAGCCCGCGACGACGACCGAGCCCGAGGCCATGCGACCGGCACCCGACACCGAAGGGGAGGGGTCATGACCGCCAGCGCTCCGCCGCGCGAACCCCGCGTGCTGCGCGTCCCGCATGCGGGCTGGCGCGTCATCGCGGCCAAGGAGCTCGGCGACCACCTCCTCAGCCTGCGGTTCATCGTCCTCCTGGTCGTGCTCGGGCTCGCCGCCGCGATCCCGCTCTACTTCGCGGCCGACATCATCCGCGGGGCCGCGCCCCAGGCCAGCGGCTCGCCGGCCGTGTTCCTGGCTCTGTTCACGATCGGGTCCCAGGACTACACGTTCCTTCGGGTGGACTCGTTCGTGGCGATCGTCGCGCCTCTGCTCGGCCTGGCCTTCGCCTTCGACGCCATCAACGGCGAGCGCTCCGACGGGACGTTGCCACGCCTCCTCGCGCAACCGATCTACCGCGACGACGTCATCAACGGCAAGTTCGCGGCGGGCCTGTCGGTCATCGGGATCGTGCTGCTGGCCGTCGTCGGGATCATCGCCGGGTATGGCATCTTCCGGCTCGGGATCACGCCGGCGGGCGAGGAGATCGTCCGCCTCGGGGCGTGGATCCTTGTCACGTTCATCTACGTCGGCCTGTGGCTGGCCTTCGGGCTGCTGCTGTCGGTGCTCGTTCGGCGGGCGGCGACGTCCGCGCTGATCGGCTTTGGCGTCTGGTTCCTGCTGACGATCTTCGGCAGCCTGATCGTGACCCTCCTCGCGCGGGCCGTCTCACCGGTGACCGGGACGACGATCGACGAGCAGATCGGGCAGGCGCAGACCCAGCAGTTCATCACGCGCCTGCTCCCGAGCGAGCTCTATTCCGAAGTCACGAAGGTGCTGCTCAACCCGAGCAGCAATCCGCAGGCGGACCTGCCCGGCTCCCTCGGCCAGGCGCAGCAGGCCGCGCAGCAGGTCCCGACCCTGCTCGGCTTCAACCAGAGCCTGCTGCTGGTGATGCCCCAGATCGTGGTCCTCGTCGCACTGACGGTCGCCTGCTTCGCGCTCGCGTATGTGGCGTTCATGAGGCAAGAGGTTCGCGCTTAGTCAGCCGTCGCGGACGACGACGCCGATGATCTCCTCGCCGTAGCGGTCGAGCTTGGTCGGGCCGACGCCCGGCACGCGCCTGAGCTCCGCGATCGAGCGCGGGCGGCGGGTCGCGATCGCCTCGATCGTCGAATCGTGGAAGACGATGAACGGGGCGACGGCGTCGGCCTTGGCACGGGCCGTGCGCCAGGCACGGAGCGCGTTCGACAACGGTGACCGATCGGCCGGATCGACCTTGGGCGTCGCGGACCGGCCGTTCGTGCCGGCTCCCGCCGTCCCAACCGCGACCACGGCTCGCCCCCGGCCGGCCCCGGCCGGCACCAGCCCGTCGAGGAAGCGCGAGCGGCTGCGCCGGCCTTCCCGACCGGACGCCGCGACGCGCGAGGTGGCCCACGACAGCCACAGGAAGCGACGCGCGCGCGTGATCCCGACGTACAGGAGGCGCCGCTCCTCGGCCAGCTCGGCGGGTTCGGTCGCCTGGCGGATCGGCAGCGTCCCTTCCTCGAGGGCGGGGAGGAACACGGCGTCCCACTCGAGGCCCTTGGCGCGGTGGTAGGTGAGGAGCTCGACCCCGGCCGCCTCGCCACCGGCCTCGATCGCGGTCCGGCGGGCGACCTCCGCGAGGAACGCCGCCATATCCGCGCCGGGGTCGGTCCGGACGAGATCGTCGGCCAGCTCGAGGAGCGTCACGACGGCCCCGTGTCGCTCGCTCGCCACGCCACTCTCGGGCTCCGCGTCGCGGCGGACGCCCAGCTCGCGCTCGAAGGCGGCGGCGAGGCGCGGGCCGAGAGGCTCGTCGCTCGCGGTCCGGCCAAGGGCTTCGGCGACGCGGACGGCGCGGCGCACCTCGGGCCGCGCGAAGAAGCGCTCGCCCCGGACGTGGAACGGGATCCCGGCCGCACCGAGCGCGCTCTCGATCGCGGGCAGCGCAGCGTTCGTCCGGACGAGGATGGCCATCGACCCGTGCGCGGTCCCGGCGGCCGCCAGACGCCGGATCGCGGCCGTGATGGCCGCCAGCTCCGCCTCGTCCGAGGCGAACCCGGTGACCTCCGGCGCCGCCCCTGACGGCCGGCTGGCGATCAATCGCTTCGGCGGTCGTGGCGCCGCGCCCGGGGCTCGTTCGTCACCGGCCACCCGACCCGCGGCGAGGACCCGGTTGGCGAACGCGAGCACCTCCGGGGTCGATCGGTAGTTGGTCTCGAGCGCGACCATCCGGGCGGATGGGTACCGCGCCGTGAACCCGGTCAGGTAGTCGCTGCTGGCACCGGTGAACGTGTAGATGGTCTGGTCCTCGTCGCCGACGACCGCGATGTCCTCGCGCCCGCCCAGCCACGTCTCGAGGAGCGCCGCCTGGAGCGGGTTCGTGTCCTGGAACTCGTCGACCGAGAACCAGCGATACCGGTCGCGCACCTCCGCCGCGATCGCATCGTCGCCCTCGATGAGCCCGATCGTCAGCTCCAGCATGTCCTCGAAGTCGATCCGGCCGGCCCGTGCCTTGGCCGTCTCGTAGCGCCGGTAGAGCCCGGCCATGAGGTCTGCCGGGAGTGGCGCGTCGCGATCCTCGGCGAGGGCCCGCGTCTCGTACGCGGAGGCCCCGATCCGGCGCGCCTTGGCCCATTCGATCTCGGCGGCGAGGTCGCGCACGGCGAGATAGCGGAAGCCGCCCGGCAGTCCCTTCGCGAGCGGGGCCAGGATGGGGGCCTTGGAGTCGAGGATCGCCGGCGGATCCGACCCGTGGACCCGGGGCCAGAAATGGCGCAGCTGCCGGAGCGCCGCGGCGTGGAACGTGGATGCCGCCACGCCCCGATGGCCGAGCGCCGCCAGCCGGCTGGCCATCTCTGTCGCCGCCTTGTCCGTGAACGTGACCACCAGCACGTCGCGCGGCCGGATGACATCCGTCGCCAGCGCGTACGCCACGCGCCGCGAGATCACCCGGGTCTTGCCGCTCCCGGCGCCGGCCAGGATGCACAGCGGCCCGCTCGTGATCTCGACAGCCTCGCGCTGGGCGGGATCGAGGTCGGCGAGGAGCTCGTCTGGGTCGCGCATCGGCACCCGGTCATCGTAGTCGGGCGGGCTGCACCGGCGGTCACCGAGCAGCCGACCGTCGACTACCCTCCGTGCCATGGACCTCCATGGCCGGCTCGTCTCCCTTCGCCCGATCGAGCCCCGCGACGCCCCGATCCTCGCGGAGATCCTGGCGGAGCCCGCGGTCGCGCGCTGGTGGGGCACCTTCGACCTCGAGCGCGTTCGGCGCGACCTCACCGCCGGCGATCCGGACGAGGAGGGATTCGCGATCGAGCACGAGGGCGCCGTGGTCGGCTACATCCAGGCGGTCGAGGAGCGGGAGCCCGACTTCCGCCACGCGGGCATCGACCTGTTCCTTCGGACCTCCGCCCAGGGCCGCGGTCTCGGGCCGGATGCGATCCGGACCCTGGCCGCCCACCTGATCGACGACCGTGACCACCACCGGATCACGATCGATCCGGCGGCCGCCAACGAGCACGCGATCAGGGCCTATACGCGTCTCGGCTTCCGGCCGATCGGCATCATGCGGCAGTACCAACGGATCGCCGATGGCACCTGGATCGACGCCCTGCTCATGGACCTGCTGGCACCCGAATTGGTGCGCTGATGCAGCCGCAACCGTGTGGGGAGGCTTGTCAGGCGCGAATCCGTCGCTAGGATGGGGCTCGGCCCGAGGGCGGCGGGACGCTACCGACCCGAGATCCAGCGAGGGAGGCACAGGTCACATGACCGATCCGACACCCGCAGATCCGAACCCGGCGCCCGCGGCGCCCGCGCCGGCAGCTCCACCCCCGCCCGCGTCGGCCCCCACGGCGGCGCCCCCTGCATCCACCAACTGGGCACCACCGGCCGCGACGGCCGCCGGAGCGCGCCCGACCGGCATCACGATCCTGGCCGTCCTGGCCGCGATCGGTGGCGTCTTCGGCCTGCTCGGCGGCTTCGGTGTGCTGTTCGTCGGCGGGATCGTCTCGAGCGGCGCCGTGGTCGTCCTCGGACTCTGCGCGCTCGCCTATGCGGGCCTGCTGATCGCGTTCGCCTGGGGAGCCTGGACGCTCAAGCCATGGGCCTGGCCGCTCGGCGTGGCCGTGGCCATCTTCGGCATCGTGGTGGCGATCCTGCAGGTCGTCCTGGGCGGATCGTCGTTCTTCAGCCAGATCATCAGCATCGTCATCGACGGCGCGATCCTGTATTACCTGAACCAGCCATCCATCAAGGCCCTTTTCGGCCGCTCCTAGCCGCTCCTCGACAACGCGGCACGACGGCGGCGAGGTCCCGAGCGCGGGCCTCGCCGCCGCGCCATGTCCGGCGGCAGCAGGCGTCAGATGGTCAGAACGGCGGCCACGGGATGGCCGGCCAGTCCGGCGAGGGGTAGGGGAACCGGCCGCTCGTCAGCAGGGCGTCCGTCCGTCTGACGGTCGCCCTGACCTCGAGGCGCGACAGGAGACCGGCGAGTGTCACCCCGAGCTCGCCGTCGAGGGCGGTTCGCACGCATTCGAGGCCCTCGATCTCATCCGGCGCCAGCGGCCGGCCGCGCCAGCCCCAGAGGACCGTCCGCAGCTTGGGGACCGGGGAGAACGTGACTCCGTGGTCGACGCCGTAGCAGTGCCGGCCACCCTCGACGGGGAGGATGTGGCCGCCCTTGCGGTCCGTGTTGTTCATCACGGCGTCCAGCACGGCCATCCGCCGCAGCCGCGGGTCGTCACCGACGACGAGCGCGACGACATCGACCTCCGGGTCGACCTCGACGAAGGCCTGGACCATGCCCTCCCCGAAAGGCCCGTCGCGCAGGGTCGTCGGCGGCACGATCCCCCAACCGGTGGCCTCCGACACGTGCCAGGCGGCCACCTCGCGGTGGGCGAGGGTCCCGTCGGGAAAGTCATCGAGGGGCCGCTCGCCGAGGATCGGCTTGTAGATCGCGTCGAGGACCAGCGCGGGCTCGGGCTCCGGGCAGTGCCGCGTCACGGTGACCAGCAGCGCGTTGTTGGACGACTCGACGATCCGGCCGACGACCTCGATCTCGCCCTCGCGGAGGACGTCGAGGCTCGTGCCCCGGTCGATCACGGGCGGGCCGGCCTAGTTGACGTAGTGGCCGTTGCGCCGCGGGCAGATGTGGCCCTGCGGGTCGAGCGGGGCGCCGCACAGCGGGCACGGCGGGCGGCCGGCGCCGACGATCCGCGTCGCCCGCGCCACGAACGACCGGGCCGCGTCGGCGGTCATCCGGACCCGCAACAGGTCCGGCCCGTCCTCGTCCTCGTCGTCGTCCTCGTCGGGATCGATCGGCTCGCCATCGTCGGACTGGGCACGCGCCTCGACCAGGACCAGCTCGTCGTCGACATCCCAGCCGAGCGTCAGCGAGCCCGCCCGGAACGCCTCGTTGAGCGGTTCGTCCAGCGGTCCGGTGTCCTCGCCGGAGGCCGGCGCGTCAACGACGGCCGCTTCGACGCCGCGGCGCTCGAGCTCGGACAGCAGGTCGCCGAGACGGTCGGCGAGGACCGCCACCTGAACCTTCTCCAGCACGATGCTGACCACGCGCGGCCCGTCGCGGGCCTGCAGGAAGAACGTGCGATCGCCGGGCTGGCCCACGGTGCCGGCCACGAAGCGCTCGGGTGGATCGAACAGATAGCGGCGTCGAGACATGCCCGGACTCTATACCGAAACGCTCTCCGACCGATGTCCGGGGGCCATCAGCCGACGTTGACCGAGATCGTGTGCCAGCCGCGCGCCCCGTCCGGCGGCGGTGGCGTGGGTCCCTGCTCCTGGACCGCGCCGGTGCCGTCCGTGGCCCGGACCTGGATCTCGTGGCCGCCCGGGTCGGCCGTCCAATCGACCACCCACTGGACCCACGTCGTGTCGGAGATCGGGTGGGACAGCCGCGCGTCGCGCCACACGCCGTCGATGGCGACCTCGACCCTGGAGATGCCGCGGTCCGGCGCCCACGCGATCCCGGCGATCGGGACGTGACCGGCCGCGACGCCGCCGCGCGGGGTGTCGATCCGTGACTGGGTGAGGATCGGTGCCTCCTTGGCCCAGCCCAGCGGGACCCAGTAGCCGTCGATCGCCTCGAGCGTCGTCAGCTCCAGCTCCTTGAGCCACTTGGTCGCCGAGACGTAGCCGTACAGGCCGGGCACGATGAGGCGGGCCGGGTAGCCGTGGATCGGCGGCAGCGGCTCGTCGTTCATCTTCAGCGCGATCATCGGCTCGCGCTGGGGGTCCATCACCCAGGCGGTCGGCATGCCGGCCGTCCAGCCGTCCACGGAACGACCGACGAGCTGCGTGGCGCCGTTCTGGACGCCGGCGATGTCGAGCACGTCGCGCAGGCGGACCCCGGTCCACTTGGCGTTGCCGACCAGCTTGTCACCGACCTCGTTGCTCACGCAGGCGATCGTCACGTACTGCTCCACCATGGGCAGCTGGATGAGCTGGTCCCAGGTGAGGGTGGTCTCGCGGTCGACCATGCCGAAGATCCGCAGCGTCCAGCCGGTCGTGCTGACGCTCGGTGTCAGGAACGCCGTGTCGATCCGGTAGAAGCTGTCGTTGGGCATGACGATCGGGGTGAGTCCGGCGATCGCCGGGGACAGGTCCTGGTCCGGCGTCAGGCTCGGCACGGTGACCGAGGCCGGCGGGATCGGTGGGCCGTCGCCGACCGGCGGGGTCCGCTGGCGTTCGAGGAGGTTGCGCCCGATGACGCCGATCGCCACGGCCCCGACTCCGACCGCACCCGCCCGGATGATGAACGCCCGGCGCGACCAGTCGGGCATGCGGCCGATCGGGCGACCGAGGGTCTTGCGGGCGTCACGCGGGTCGAGCGGCGCGATCCGGCCTGGATCCGCCGGGGATGTCGTCCGGGCCACGGGGGCCGAGATGTCGAGCAGCCAGCCGAGGACCAGCAGGCCGGCCCCGACGGCGACGGCCGTCGCCACCGCCGCGACCGCCGGGGTCGCGAGCGGGTCGCCGAGAGCGGCAAGGAAGCCGACGACGCCGAAGCCGATGAACCCGGCGGCCGCCACCGCATAGCGGCGCCGCGCGATCAGCCCAAGACCGGCGCCGATCAGCCCGGCGATGAGCACGATGAGGATCTCGAAAGCGAGCTTGTCGTTCGTCCCGAACAGGCCCACGGCCACGTCCTTCGCGCCGGGCGGCTGGTTGTCGACCAGGACCTGGGCCACCGCGGCCAGGAGCGAGGACGCGCCGGGCAGCAGGCCGGCCAGAAGCTCGGACACGCCGAGGGCCGTGAGGGTCGCGACGATGCCGGCGGTGGCGGCCGCACCATCGCGCCACGCCGGGCCGGATCCGTTCGTCGGGGCAGCCGAGGACGGCTGATCGGTTGTGCTCACAAACGCATCTTCGCCGTTCGGTGTGACATTCGCGTGTCGCGGCTCAGCGGCTCCGTCGGTGGTCGATCCGCATCCGGGCCCAGACGCGTCCGTCGCGGTGCTCGACCGTGATCGGAAGCTCGTACGCCAGGGTCAGGTTGTGGTCGGTCACGACCTCGTCCAGCGGCCCGGCGGCGATCAGGCGGCCGTCGGCCAGCACGAGCGCGTGGGTGAACCCGGTCGGGATCTCCTCGACGTGGTGGGTGACCAGCACGATCGCGCTCGGACGCGGCTGGGCGGCGAGCTGCGCGACGTCGCCGATGAGGACCTCGCGCGCCCCGAGGTCCAGGCTGGCGGCCGGTTCGTCCAGCAGCAGCAGGTCGGGATCCGGCATCAGGGCACGCGCGATCGACGTCCGCCGGCGCTCGCCCTCGGACAGGGTCCCGTAGGGGTGCTGGGCGACCCCCGCCAGGCCCAGGCCGACGAGGAGGTCCATCGCCCGCGCGCGGTCCTCGTCCGTGTAGACGTGCCACCACGGCTCGGTGGCCGCGTACCGCGCCGTCATGACCAGCGTGATCGGGGTCAGGTCGCCCCGGAACGTGCCCTCGACGGAGCTTCCGGAGACGCCGATCCGGCGCCGGATCTCGCGCGCGTCGACCTGGCCGAACCGCGCGTCGAGCACGTCGACGGTCCCGGCCGTGGGCCACAGGTCCAGCCCGATGACCGACAGCAACGTGGTCTTGCCGGATCCGTTCGGGCCGATCACGACCCAGCGCTCGCCCGAGCGGATGGTCCAGTCGAGCGGGCCGAGGATCGTCCGCTCCCCGCGCCGGACCATGAGGTCCCGGACCTCGACGACCGTCGAGGGCTCGCCGTCGCCGACCGGTCCGACGACCGCGTCGGTCACGAGGGCGGTGGCGCCACTGGCGTTGGGGTGGGCACCGGCGTCGGCGCCGGGGTCGGTTCGGGGGTGGGAGCGGGCGTCGGCTCGGGGGTCGGCTCCGGCGTCGGGACCGGCGTCGGCGGTGGCTCCTCGCTCGGCGGGGCGGACGGCTCGACCGACGGCAGCTCGCTCGGCGACGCGCTCGGGCTCGCAGGCGGGCAGGGGAGCGCCGCCACCTCTGAGCCGACGGGGCTCGGTGGCGCGAACGACGGCACGACCCCGCCGGCGTCCGGCGTGGGCACGACGAAGCAGCTCGGTGTCGGGGCAGGCTTGCAGCTGCCGCCGACCAGCGCACCCCAGCTCGCGCCGTACGGATGGAATCCGCCCTGGTAGAAGTAGGCCGTGCGTGTGCGGTCCGGTCCGCCGACGACGCCGGGACCTCGGTCCGCGCGGCGGAGCCAGTCACGGTCGGCCTTGATCCACCCGTCGAACCGGGTCTCGACGTTGACGTGGACGACGACATCGATGCCGCACTGGTCCGAGGCCAGCCTGGCCTTGGGCTGCGTGCCGGCGATGAACCACTCGTTCACGGCGACCTTGTCGGAGGTGGCCAGGAGGCCGGTCCACGGGTCGATCTTGGCCTGGACGAGACCGTCCGCCGGCCGCTTGAAGTTGGTCTCCGGCCACTTCGCGGTCGCCTCGTTGAGGAAGCCCTGCCAGACGTAGGTGGACACGTCGATCGAGAACAGCGGCGACCGGGCGGTCGAGACGAGGCTGTTGTCCGAGTTGCCGTTCCAGACGCCCACCGCGAGAGCGTACGCGCCGGTCGATCGGCCCTTGTCGGTCGGCGGCGCGATGTAGCCGTAGGCGTTGAGGTCCTTGGCGTCGTTGTTGGTGCCGGTCTTGAGGGTCGCCGGCCGTCGGCCATCGGGACCCGTGATCGAGAACTTGCCCCAGAACGGGTTGACGTTCTTGTTGGTGTTGCCGGCGAGGATGTCCGTGACGATGAACGCGGCCTGCGGGCTGACGACCTGCTTGCCGGCCGGGGGGACGTACGGCGGCTTGACAGGCTTGCCGTTCGCGTCGTCGATGGCAAGGATCGTCGTGTGCGGGATCTCCTTGCCGCCGTTGGCGAGCGTCCCGTAGGCGGTCACGAGATCGACCGGCCGGACCTCCTGCACGCCGAGGGCCAGGGCCAGCTCCGCCTTCCGCTGGCCCTGGAACTCCATCCCGAACTCCTGGGCCTTGGCATAGACGTGGTCGGCCGTGTTCAGGGCCAGGGTCTTGACCGCGGGGATGTTGAGCGAGAACTGGAGCGCATTGCGGACGCGGACGGGACCGCGCTCGAGGCGGTCGGCGTCGTTCGGCGTGTAGCCGCCCCCGAAGTCCGTGCCGACGTCCATCAGCATCGTGCCCGCCGTGATGGTCTTGTCGTTGATGCCGACGGCGTAGTTGAAGGGCTTGAACGCCGAGCCGGGCTGGCGGTAGCCATCGCCGACGACGTCGAACTGCGGCTGGAAGGTCTTCTTGCTGGAGGTGGCGTAGTAGTCCGCGCTGCCGACGTAGGCGACCAGCTCGCCGGTCTCGTAGTCGACCGCGACGAGCGCGCCGTTGTGAAGGTCCTTGCTCTTGAGGTTGGCCATCCACGGCTCGAGCTTCTTGAACCCGAGCGCCTTGGCGGCTGCCGTCATGTCCTTCTTGTTGGGCACGATCGCCGCCGCGCGGACCCACTTCTCGGCGATCTTCTGGAGGCCCACGTCAAGGGTCGTGGTGACCCGCAGCCCACCGAGATCGAGCGCGTCGCACGAGGGTGTATCCGCGCCGCACAGCTTGGTCGCGAGCTCGTCCCGGACCGCCCACACGAAGTGCGGCGCGATCCAGCGCGGCGTGGCCTGGCTGCCGAGGACGACCGGCTCGTCCTCGGCGGCGGTGAACTGCTCGGAGCTGTACTGCGTGCCCGACATCGGGGTCCGGCCCGCGGCCAGCAGCTCCAGGATCTGATTCCGGCGCTGGACGACGGTCGCGTCCTTCGGGACGACGAACTGGGTCTTGGGGCAGTCCGCGCCCTCGGCGACGTCGGTCGTGCACATGATCGCGTCCGTTGCGGACGAGGTCGTAGTTCGAGGGCGACTTGGGCAGGCCGGCGATGATCGCAGCCTGGGCCGCGTCGATCTTGGAGATGTCGATCCCGAAGTACCCGCGGACCGCCGCCTTCACGCCGTAGCTCTGGTTGCCGTAGTAGTTCTGATTGAGGTAGGCCGTGATGATGTCCTGCTTGCCCGTCGGACCACTGAAATGCTGGGTCACCCGGATCGACTGGATGATCTCCTTGAGCTTGCGTTCGGCGGTCCTGTGCGGGTCCTGGACGAGGGCAGGGTCGAGGAGGCGCTGGCGGACCAGCTGCTGGGTGATGGTCGACGCGCCGCGGCTGCTGCCCCGGAGCGAATCCAGCGCGGCCGAGAAGATCGCCACCGGGTCGAAGCCGGCGTTGTCCCAGAACGTCTTGTCCTCGACGGCCGTGGTCGCGTCGAGAAGGACCTTGGGGATCTCGTCGAAGGTCACGGTCTCGCGCTTCGCATCGCCGAACCTGGCCAGCTCGATCTTGCCGGTCCGGTCGTAGATGATCGTTTCCTGGGGCAGAGCGTAGGTGGTCAGCTTCGCGGGCGGCTCGAGCCCCTGGGTCAGCGAGACGTAAAACCCGATCGACGCGATGGCCGCGATCGCCCCGAGACTGGCCAGGAAGACGAAGGCGATGATCGCGATCCAGCCGACGGTCGTCGGCGTCGTGCGGCGACGAGCGCGGGAGCTGGCGGCGGTTCGGGTGGCAGACATGGACGGCGAGAGGCTCCGGGTTCTGGTGAGGGTGCGGTCCGCGGGGGTCAGACCGTCCTAAGCATGCCGTACCCGCGCAAAACGCGGTGACGGGGCATGGGCGCGGACATCACAGATGTCGTGCAGCCCAGGTGGAGACGGGCGGGCGGCAGCCGATGTGGCGCCCGCCTCATCAGATCAGGCGGCCCGCCCCGTCCACGGCGTTGACCGGGAGGACCCGTGGCGTCAGACCCGTCCGGTCCGGGTACTCGGTCATCACGGCGTCCCGCAACGCGTCCACGGCCTCCGGGCGGACGAGGTTGACCGTGCACCCGCCGAACCCGGCGCCCGTCATCCGGGCGGCGATGACGCCGGGGACGGACGACGCGATCTCGACCATCGCGTCGAGCTCCGGGGAGCTGACCTCGAACCGGTCCCGGAGCGACGCGTGGCTCTCCGCGAACAGCCGTCCGACGGCTGGCAGGTCTCCCGCGGCCAGGGCGGCGACCGTGGCCTCGACCCGGGCGTTCTCGGTCACGACGTGCTCGGCGCGCCGGAACGCGACCGGGTCCAGGCGATCGCGGGCCGCCACGAGGGCGTCGAGCGTCACGTCGCGCAGGCTTCGGATCGTCGGGTCGGCGCGCGCGAGCTCGGCGACCGCGGCCTCGCACTGGCTGCGCCGGAGGTTGTACGCGGAGCCGTCCAGGTGCCGCGGCGAGCCCGTGTGGCAGACCATCAGGACGACGTCCGGGGGAAGGGCGATCGGACGCCACGCGTGCGACCGGCAGTCGAGCAGCAGCGCCGAGCCCGCCACCCCGCACGACTCCGCGAACTGGTCCATGAGGCCGCTCTGGACGCCGACGAAGCCGTTCTCCGCACGCTGGCAGATGAGGGCGAGGGCGAATGGGTCGACCGTTGCGGCGGACGCGTGGAGCATCGCCCAGGCCGACGCCAGCTCGATCGCGGCTGACGAGGAGAGGCCGGCGTTGGGCGGCAGGGTCGAGGCGATCACCCCGCGCAGCCCGGTCCGGGGCAGGCCGGCCTCTGCCAGCGCCCAGGCCGTGCCGACGACGTAGTCCAGCCACCGACCGCGCCGCGGTGGCGGATCGTCGAGGTCGAACGCGTCGCGCTGACCGTCGTCGAGACGGATCAGCTCGACCCGCCGGTCCGTGGTCGGGACAGTAGGCGATCCGGATCTCGAGATCGATCGCGGCGGGCAGCACGAAGCCCTCGTTGTAGTCGGTGTGCTCGCCGATGAGATTGACCCGGCCCGGGGCGCGGACGATGACGATCTCGTCCCGTCGTCCGCCCGCGGACGGCTCGGCCGCGATCAGGGCCTCGACCAGGTCATCCGGCTCGAACGCCGTCATCGTGGCTGGCCTCCTTGCTCGATCCGCGAGGTGGGCTCGCGGCCACAGCGTAGCGGCGCGTGACCGGCAGGGACCGGCTCGCAGCGGCTCGTGGCGCGCGGCTACCATCGCCGCGTGAGGACCGTCAGTCTCGCCGAGCTGGCCGCTGAGGCCGGAGCGCCACTCGCTCTCGTGGAGCGACTGGTCGAGCTCGGGCAGCTCCGCCCCCCGGTCGGGCTGTGGCTCGCGACCGCGCCATCGAGCTGACCGCCCCTGTGCGTCGCGCGGTCAGTGGCGCGTTGCCCAGCGGGCGATGCGACTGATCGGATCAGTCCCGACGCGCCGTGTGCACCGAGGCGTCGTGGCCGGGTGTGCCAGGAGCGACATCCGCCACCCATCGCTCGCCGTCGGGCTTGGTGTGGACATCGGCGTCGCTCCACGCCGGCTCCCCGGTCTCGCGATGTCGCTCACGCGCCGCGGCCCGTCGCTCGTGCCGGCTCGCCAGCGCGCGGTCCGGGTTGGGCCCAGACAGGAAGTGGTGGAGACGGTCCAGGATGCTCATGCCACCGAGTCTAGGCGACGGTCGGGCCGTGTCACGGCTTCGGTTGCACGACAGCCAGGACGTTCCGGCTCGGGTCGATGAACCAGGCCGCCCACGAATGGCCCATGTCGGCGATGCCGTCGGTCGTGACCGGATCCGGCGCCTCGTACTCCTCGATCCGGACGCCCCGGGCGCGCAGCTCCGCGACGGCGGCACGCAGGTCCGGCACCCGCCAGGCTATCTGGGTCTGCGTGTCCGACGTGCCGACCGTGCTCAGCGTGACCACCAGCTGAGTCCCTGCGCCGCATCGGAAGACGATCCGGTCGCCCTCATCCTCACGCGCGATCTCGAGGCCGAGGGTGTCGTGGTAGAAGGCTCGACTGGCATCGAGATCCGTCGACAGCAGGATCGGAAAGACGGGGTGATCGCTCAACATCGGAGGCCCTCGCTGGCCCATCGGCGACCGCGGATCGGAGGCGCGGCGGCACACTGGGTGACGGTATCGTGCACCCGGGAGGGCAGATGGATATCGCGATGGTCGTGATGCTGATCCTCGCCGCCGTGGTGGTCAGCGTCTACGACACCTCTGAGGTGCAGCGGACGTACGCCGACCTCTTCGTCCAGCGTCACGGCCACATCCCGCCGTTGGCCGACTGGTTCTTCCGCGCCGATGCCGACGCAGAGGTCGAATCGTGGCGGCGCATGCACCGGAACCTGTGGCTCCTGGCCGGCGGGCTCGGCATCGCGGCGATCATCATCCTCATCGTCCGGCCGGTCGAGCCCGGGCTAGATCGCATGCGCGAAGGCGATCGTTGTTGCGTCACGGGCCGGCGAGGCATAGCATCGTCGGGCGACTGCCGGGACGCCTTGTTCGAGGCCCCTCGACCCCAGAGAGGGTATGCGGCAGGCCTTGGGGAGGAGGTGCCTGCAGGATCGGTCACGGACCGTTCGATGGGCCCATCAGCGCGACGGACCCGATGTTCCCCGGCGTGACCGATCTCCACCGCCCCTCGTGACCCCGACCCCGATGACGAGGTTCGAGCGGTGGGACTCGCTGAAGATCCAAGCTCAGGCGAAGCTCGAGTAGCCACTGCCGTTGGCGTGACGGCACCTGATGAGAGGAATCCGGATCGATGAGCACAGACTATGGCCAGACCCTCGCCGCATTCGTGCTGGACTCAGGCAAGCAGTCGCGCCGGCTGCTGAAGCGGATCCAGGAGATCGACGACGTCGACCCCAATGTCAAGATCGTGGATGCCGCGATCGCCGACCGCACCAGGTTCCGCGTGAAGGTCCACCAGACCGAGGATCTTGGCGGCGCGAAGGGGACCATCCGTGGTGCCGGGTTGGGCGTGATCGTCGGCGCGATCGTTCTCGGCCCGGCCGGCGCGGTCGTCGGCGGCGCGGCCGGTGGCGTGCTGAACGGCCTGCGCAACCGATTCCACGACATCGGGATCAGCGACAAGTTCATGCGGCAGGTCACCAAGGAGCTCACCAAGGGCAAGAGCGCCATCTTCGTCCTGTACGAGGGGAACTGGTCAGGCTCCATCGGGTTGATCCAGCAGGCCGTCGCGGCCGAGAAGGCGCTCCTGATCCAGGACACGCTGCCCGCCGCGAAGGCGGTCGCGCTCAAGGCGCTGGTCGACCCGGCGGCGGAGCAGCTCGGTGGCCACGAGGTCGTCAATGACTACGAGGTCGAGGTCCCGGAGGAGGCCCCTGCGGCCGCTCCGGCAGCTGCGGCCGCGGCCGCAGCGCCCGCGGAGGAGCCAGCCGCAGCCGCGGCACCAGCCGGGAAGCCCGATGACCTGACCCAGCTCGCGGGCGTCGGGCCCAAGGCGAGCGCGGCTCTCGCGGCCGCGGGGTTGACGACGTATGCGGCGCTCGCCGACGCCAATGAGCCGGAGATCCGTCACGCGCTCCACGCTGCGGACATGGCGCCGCCCTCCAACGTGGGGACGTGGCCGATGCAGGCGAGCTACGCCGCGAGCGGCGACTGGCAGGGCCTCATGAAGTACAACAAGAAGGGCTCCGAGCCCAGCCGGAGCGCGGCCAAGGCCAAGCCGGCCAAGGAGGCCAAGGCGGAGAAGGCCGCACCGCCGGACGACCTGACCCAGCTGTCGGGCATCGGCCCGCGGATCTCGTCGATCCTGGCCGATGGTGGCGTGACCACCTACGCACAGCTCGAGCACACCGATCCATCAGAGCTGCGCAAGATCATCGCGGCCAGCGGAGCCTTGCCGCCGTCCACCCTCGATAGCTGGCCCACACAGGCCTCCTACGCGGTCCGGGGCGATTGGTCGGGCCTGTCGGCGTACAACCACAAGTAACGTCACGCGCCGCGCGACGTTATCGAGGCCCTCCCGGATCGGGAGGGCCTCTTCGTTCAGACGAGCGACTGGGCCAGCGCGACGACGATGCCCTCGGGGCCGCGGACGTAGCAGAGCCGATACTGGTCCTCGTATTGCACGACCTCGCCGAGGGGCTCGGCGCCGTGGCGGCGCAGGCGGCCGAGGACGCTCTCGATGTCGTCGACCGCGAACATGATCCGCCGGATGCCCAGCGTATTCACCGGTGCGTCTGCCGGCTCGGACCTGACCGCGGCCGGCGTGTGGAACTTGTCCAGCTCGATCCGCCCGTGGCCGTCCGGGGTCCGCATCGAGGCGATGGTGGCTCTGACACCATCGAGCCCGATGAGGCGGCCGACCGACTCGCCCTCGAGGATCGCCTCGCCCTCGAGCTCCAGACCAAGGTCGATGAAGAACGCTTTGACCGCTTCGAGATCGTCGACAACGATGAGGACGTTGTCCATCCGCAGGATCGTCATGCCCCGAGTCTAGGGCTCGACGCCGAGCGGTACGATGCGCCGATGACCTCCCGCTTGCGCGTCCTGGTCGAACAGCCCACCAAGGGCAAGCGCTGGGTCGCAGTCGCGGCGGACTGGCCCGGTCTCGAACGGGGCGCCAAGACCGAGGACGAGGCGGTCGAGAAGGTCGTCCGGTACCTGCCGCGATATCTCCCGGTCGCGACGCGAGCCGGGCTGGACGCGGAGCTCGCGGGCCAGACCGACGCCGAGGTCATCGGCCGGTACCAGGGTGTCGGGTCGACCGATTTCTGGGGCATCTCGTTCGCGCCCTCACCGCTCGACCGGGAGCCCTACGACGCGCCGACCTTCGATCGCGGGGCGCGGCTGCTGCGCGCGGCCTGGGCCGAGTTCGACGAGACGGCCGCCCGCGTCTCGGCGGACCTTCGGCCGGGCGTCCGAGGCGGCGGCCGCTCCCGGGACCGGATCATCCAGCACGTCACGGGGCAGGAAGGGGCCGATTTCTCCAAGCGCGTCAACGCGCCGGCCGAGTACGGAGACCTGCCGACGCCGGCTGAGCTCGCCGAACACCGTGATCGCTTCGTCGAGGCGATGCGCGCCTGGTACGCGGAGGGCAAGCCGCTCGGCAGCTGGACGATCCCGTACCTGCTCCGGCACGCGGCGTACCACGTGCTCGACCACACCTGGGAGATGCAGGACCGCGACCTGACGAATGACACCACCGCAGCGGATTGACAGGAATTCGAACGACCCCGCCCATTCGAGCGGGGTCGTGCCTCTGACGAGGGGTTCGAGCTAGTCGACCATCTGCAGCGGGGTGACCACGAAGTCGGCCGGCAGCTTCACGCCGGTCGAATGGTTCGGGCAGTAGCCGCGCGGGTTCTTGTCGAGGTACTGCTGGTGGTAGTCCTCGGCGTAGTAGAACGGGTACGAGGCGGCGTCGACGATCTCGGTCGTGATCGCGCCGTAGCCCTTGGCGGACAGCTCCTTCTGGTACATCGCCTTCGACGCTTCGGCGGCTGCCCGCTGCTCATCGTCGGCGACGATGATGATCGAGCGGTAGCTGGTGCCGCGGTCGTTGCCCTGGCGCATGCCCTGGGTCGGGTCGTGTGACTCCCAGAAGGTCTTGAGCAGGGACTCGTACGTGACCTTCGACGGGTCGTAGGCCACCAGCACGACTTCGGCGTGACCGGTGCGCTCCGAGCAGACCTCCTCGTACGTCGGGTTCGGGGTGTGCCCACCGGCATAGCCGACGGCCGTCGTCACGACGCCGGGGATCTGCCAGTAGTCCTTCTCGTCGCCCCAGAAGCAGCCGAGACCGAAGATCGCGGTCCTGGTGCCCTCGGGCCACGGGCCGGCGAGCGGCGTGCCAAGGACTCGATGCGTGCCGGGCACGACGATCGGAGTCGAGCGTCCGGGAAGGGCTTCAGCGGGGGAGGGAACAGTCGACGGGGTGGAGTTGAAGAACCTCATGTCGACATCCTACGCGCGACCCGTGACGGTGCCATGACGAACCTCGGCGCGACGTTCGATGACGAACGTTTCGACGGTGCCGCGGCCCTTCAGGTCGATCGGCCCGCGCGGTCTGGCCACGATCGTCCCGCGCACCCGTGACCAGGTCGCGTCGCTGACCTGGATCGCGCCGGGGATCCCCTGCGACTCCAGCCGACTGGCGATGTTGACCGTGTCGCCCCACAGGTCGTAGATGAACTTGCGTGTGCCGATGACACCGGCCACCAGCGGCCCGGTGTGGATCCCGATCCGGACATCCAGCGGACGGCCGACCGCGACGGCCAGGTCGCCGACCGCGTCGAGCATGTCGAGCCCCATCGCCACCGCGCGCTCCGGATGGTCCGCCCCGGCGACGGGCACGCCGCCCACAACCATGTAGGCATCCCCGATGGTCTTGATCTTCTCGAGGCCGTGACGATCTGCGAGCGTGTCGAAGGCCGAGAACAGGCGATCGAGCAGCCCGACCGTCTCCGCTGGGCTGAGGCTCGCGGCAAGCGGCGTGAAGCCGACCAGGTCCGCGAACAGGACCGTCGCATCGTCGTAGCCGTCGGCAATCGTCGTCTCGCCGTCTTTCAGGCGCTGGGCCACGGACTCCGGGAGGATGTTGAGGAGGAGTCGTTCGGAGGTGGCGTGTGCGGCCGCCAGCTCCGCGGCCTGCGACTCGATCAGTCGCCGCTGGGCGAACACGTCCCGCGCGCCTCGCTCGAGCAGGTAGGTCGCGCCCAGCCCGACGAGGATCGCGGCCCCGACGAGGAAGACGTCGAGCGCCGATCCGCCCGTCGGACGCGTGCCAAGGACCAGGACGAACCCGAGGAGATACGTGCCCGCGGCCACGAGCGCGAAGACGAACCGCAGCCGGATGACGACGAACGCGAAGATGGCGATGAGGAGCAGAGCCGGGGCGGCGTAGCGGTCAGATGCCCCTGAGCCCTCGATCAGGGCCAGGACGGCCAGGCCCGCCAGCCCGTTGAGCGTGAGCCCGATGGCCTGCTGTCGATCGAGGGTCGGTGCCCAGCGCGAGGCGACGACACCGGCGAGGTTCGCGACCACCATCCCGGCGCAGATGAGCGTCACGAGCCCACGGTCGATGTCGATCGCGATCGGGATGAGGAGTGCCCCGATGAACCACAGACCAGCGGCGATGACGGCGCCCACCCGGGCCTGCGGGCCGTTCACGGCGGCCATCTCCGCCTGGAAGTCGCGCTCGAGCCCGCGGTCGCTGAACCGCAGTGTCAGCGGGTCACGCGACCAGTCGACTCCGGTGTCCATCGGGCGAAGCCTACGCCTCGGCCGGGTCCGCTCGGACCGGCCGGCTATGACCGGTCAGGTGCCGCGGGTCACCCGGATGTCGTCCAGCTCGACCTCGAGCAGGTTGCCCGGGCCGCCGTCCACCGCCTCGAACCGCAGCCGGACGCTGCTCCCAGCGAACCGATCCATCGAGATCGAGGCGGTCCGCCAGACGCCATCGACGTCCGCATGGCGCCCGGCGATCCGGAAGACCTCCACCTTGCTGCCGTCGGACCGCTCGACGATCGCGCGCAGGGTGTCGGCCGACGAGGACGTCGAGCTGTGAGCAAAGACGTAGGCGAACGTGAGGCGCTGCCCGGCGGTGGCCGGCAGGGCGATCGGCTGGGATCGGATCGTCGTCCGTCCGTCGAGGTCGTTCGCGGTCGAGGACGCCCCGGCCGCCGCGCCGGTGACGAATGCCTTCGAGCCCGATCGCACGGTCCCCAGCTGCTTGGGGCCGTGGCTCGAGGTCGACGCCGGGTTGGCCCGGGCGAACCGGCCGTTGGTCGCCGTGTCGGTGTGGTCCGGGTCGCCGGTGAACCCCCGGTAGACCTCCAGGTCGTCGTCGAACGCGCCGCAGCGGGCGGTCCGGACGGCGGTCCCGAGGGCGGCCAGCGGGCACCCCGCCCGCTCCATCAGGTACAGCACGGCCTCCTTGTTCCGGCCCGTCTCCGAGGCGATGAGCGAGTCGTCCGGGTAGTCCTTGACTGACATCTCGAAGGTGAAGGCGAAGATCCGGTAGACGCCGTACTGGTAGTCGCGCGACGTGCCGCTGCTGATGTACAGGTCGCTGGCCTGCTCCGGCTTGTAGCCGTTGGTCGCCGCCATGTGCTTGCCCATCGCCGCCAGGGCGGCACGATCCTGGCTTGTCATGTCGCCGGGCACATTCGCGAGCGTGTAGCCGTACGGCCACATGACCAGCCGGCCGTCCTCGTGGAAGGTGATCGCCGCCCGGATCTGCTGGCGCCCGCCGACCACGCGGCCGGCGAGGAAGTCGCGCATCGCGCGGGCTTCGGGCGTCGAGAAGGCCTTGGTCCCGCGATAGGTGATCGCCGCCGGGTTCGCGCTGGTCCGGCCGCCGCCGCCCCAGTGGTAGCCGTAGTTCCGGTTGAGGTCCGTCCCGATCGAGGTCGTGCCGGGCGTCGGCTGGCGGTTCTTGCGCCAGTGGTGGAACTTGCCGCCCGAGATGTCGTACTCCGCACCATCCGGGTTGACGATGAAGACGATCCAGATCTCGCGCGTGTCGACGATCGAGGTGATCCGCGGATCGTGGCCGTAGCCGTCGACCAGCCAGTGGAGGATGCGGAGGGTCATCTCGGTGGCCATGTGCTCGTCGGCATGGTGGGTGCCGTCGAACATGACCTCGGGCTCGGCTTCGTCGACCGAGACGTTGTCCGAGATCTTGACCGCCCAGAGCTGGCGGCCCTGGTAGCTCTTCCCGATCGAGAAGCGCGACACGATGGACGGGTGGGCGGCCGCGACCGCGGCGACCTCGGCGGCCATCTCCGTGTAGCTGTGGTAGCCGGTCCGACCGGCGGGGAACTCGGTCGCTGCGGCGATCGAGGCGGTCCCGAGCGTCAAGAGGCCGGTCAGGAGGAGCGCCACGAACCGGGGCCGCGCGATGGGGAGGCGAGGCATGTGCACAGGGTGACGCCTCGACGGCCTCGTGTCACCCACCGGACGGACCAGCGTCGCCACGACGGACGTCCCGGTACGCTTCGGACATGGCCGATCTCGAGGCCGTCCTCGCGACGGCCGACACGTGGGGCGCGGAGCAGGCTGCCGTGGCGGTCATCGGACCGGCGGGCGTGCTGGCGAGCCACGGCGATGGGACCGCCGTCTTCCGGTGGGCATCGGTCACGAAGATGGTCACGGCGCTGACCGTGCTGGTCGCGACGGAACGGGGTCTGCTCACCCTCGACGAGCCGGCCGGCCCGCCCGGCTCGACCGTCCGGCACCTGCTCGCGCATGCCTCTGGGCTCGTGTTCGACGGCACGGTCACGCTCGCGACGCCGGGCACGCGGCGGATCTACTCGAACGCCGGGTTCGACATCCTGGGGGCGCTCGTCGCGGATCGGGCCGGCGCTCCGTTCGAAGCCGCGCTGGAGAGCTTCGTCCTGGGTCCGCTCGGGATGACGGGAACGCGGCTGCTGGATCGGCCCTCGCAGGGCCTGCACGGGCCCCTGGCCGACCTGGCCGCCCTCGGACGCGAGCTGCTCCGGCCGACGTTGCTGAGCGCCTCCCTCTTCGGGCAGGCCGCGACGGTGGCATTCCCCGGGCTGGTCGGACTGCTGCCGGGGGTGGGCCGGTTCGACCCGCTGGACTGGGGCCTCGGCTTCGAGCTCCACGACGGCAAGCGGCCCCATTGGATGGGCGACCGGAACAGCCCGGCGACATTCGGGCACTTCGGCGGCTCGGGCACGTTCCTGTGGGTCGATCCGGTGGCCGACCTGGCGCTCGCGCTCCTGATCGAGCGCGACTTCGGCCCGTGGGCGCTCGAGGTCTGGCCGGGCTTCTCGGACCGCGTGCTCGAGGCGGCGGCGGGGTAGCCTTGGCCCGCTCGTCCCTGCGTTGGGAGGGCAAGGAGGCGGCCCGTGGAGATCTCGACCGGCATCCGGCGACTGGGCAGCGGCATCGTCAACGCCTACCTCGTCGAAGCGGCGGGGGAGGTCACGATCATCGACGCCGGGGCGCCCTCGTACTGGGGCGACCTGCCGGGGGAGCTGGCGGCGATGGGGCGCACGCTCGACGACGTCCGCGCGGTCGTCCTGACCCACGGCCATTCCGATCACATCGGGTTCGCCGAACGGATCCGTCGTGAACGAGGGACGCCGATCCTCGTCGAGGAGCTCGACGCGGCGTTGGCCCGGGGCGAGGTCCCCAACCCATCGAAGGGTCTCGGGCCGCTCAAGATCTCCCCGATGCTCGGGTTCGTGTGGTTCTCCGCGACCCACGGCATGCTGCGCATCCCCCGGATCGCCGAGGTGTCCACGTTCGGTGACGGCGCCACGCTGGACGTGCCGGGCTCGCCCAGGGTCATCCTGCTGCCCGGCCATACGCCCGGGAGCGCGGCGCTCCACGTGCCCAGTCACGATGCCCTGTTCGTCGGCGACGGGATCGCCACGTACAGCGTCACGACGGGCGTGGACGCGCCGCGGCTCGCCCCGTTCGGCGCGGATCAGGCGCAGGCGCTGGCCTCGCTCGCGCGTCTGGATGGGCTCGAGGCCGGCTACCTGCTGCCCGGTCATGGCCAGGCCTGGACGCGGGGCGTCGCGGCGGCCCTCGCCGAGGTCCGCGCCGCGGCGACCTGGAGCTGAGCCGGGGGTCGCCGGGCCCTAACGGATCGACCCCACGCTCGTTGTACCTCCGAGGGACGTCCCGGGGGTCAGTCTCATCGTTCCCCCGGCGGTGTGGCCATTCCGGGATCCCTCGATCCGCCCACCTGATCCGCGCGAGGAACGACCGCGATGCAGCTGAGCCACGAGATCGAGACGACCGAGACGGCGCTCGCCATCGCCCGTCGGCGTGTGGAGGACCTCCAGCCCTACAGCCCCGCCTGGGACGCCGCCATGTCCTGGGTCGACGACCTGGAGCGGGAGGCGGTCACCGCCGCGAGCGCCAGCGACGAGGCCGACGAGGCCTGACCGCCGGCGGCGCTCCGCCGGAACGATCCCACCGTCACTTGAGGGTGTTGATCGCCCGCGCGGCGATGACCGCGACGGTCACCAGAGAGATCAGCGACTGCAGCATCATCAGGACCTTGGCGCGGCGCGACAGGATCAACGTATCGGTCGGGCTGAAGGCCGAGCTCGCGTTGAACGCGACGAACAGGTAGTCGAGGAAGCCGGGCCACCAGCCGGTCGCCTTGCCGTCGCCGATCTGCATCTGCGGGAACAGGAAGTCGGTGCTGATGTGGCCGTCGCGCCGTCGCTCGGAGGGTCCGCCGCCGTCGATCTCCCAGTACCACAGTGCGAACGTCCCGAGGTTCGCGGCCCAGATGGCGGCAGACCCAGCGAGCAGGGACGGCGCCTCGATGACGCCGTCGATCAGCTGTCGGACGAGGAAGACCGCGCTCAGGATCACCGCGGCCGTGAGGATCACCAGCGCGGCCATACCCAGCCGGCGCCTGATGTCGTGGCGCCCGCGGACGCTTGCCAGGGTCAGGGGCAGGATCAGGACGGCGATCACGACCAGCGGGACCGCGATCACGGACACGTCGAGCTGGGTCGAGGCGATCGCCAGCAGGATCCCGACGACGACCAGCGCGACGGTCGCCGGCCAGCGCGGCACACCGGTCGGCGGCCCTTCGGCCGGCAGATCCTCGTTTGGCTCGGGAGCGCCGACGGTCGACATCAGGCCGACAGTGTCGCGCGTCCGCTTCGCCGTCGTGTCGCGCCTGCGCCGTGGCGGCGGCTCGGCCCGGCTACCATCGAGCGATGGACTTCGGCCTGTGCCTGCCCAACTTCCGTGACGGCTCGTCGGCCGAGGGACTCGACGCCGCCGCCGAGGTGGCCGAGCGATTCGGCTGGTCGACGGTCTGGACGACCGACCACGTCGTCGTGGCGCACGCCACCGAGGCCGAGTACGGGCGCGTCTACGAGGCCATCCTGACGCTCGCCTGGCTCGCCGGCCGGCATCCCCGCGTCCGCCTCGGCACGAGCGTGATCGTCGTCCCGCAGCGGAACGCGGTCCTGCTCGCGAAGGAGCTGTCCACGCTCGACTCGCTGAGCGGCGGCCGGGTCACCGCCGGGATCGGCGTCGGCTGGAACACGGCCGAGTTCGGGAACCTGGCGATGTCCGACCGCTTCCACGTGCGCGGGGCGTACCTGGACGAGACGATCCGGCTCTGGCGCCACCTCTGGTCCGGCGCGACCGAGCCGTTCCATGGCCGCTTCCACACGCTCGAGGACTTCACGTTCGGGCCGCGACCCGTCCAGGACCGGCTGCCGATCCTCATCGGCGGCACCGCCGAGCCTGCCCTCCGCCGGGCTGGGCGTCTCGCCGACGGCTACCACGGGAGCTCGACCAGCCCGGCGCGTCTCGCCGGGATGATCCCGATCGTGATGGCCGCGGCCACAGCGGCCGGCCGGCCAGCGCCGTCGGTCTCTGCGAGGGCTCGCGTCCGGTTCGCCGGAGCGGCCGACGACTCCTACGCTCTGCGAGGCACGCCCGACGCGATGGCGGCCGAGGTGCGGGCGTACGCGGCGCTCGGCGTGGACCATGTGGCGCTGTCCTTCGCGGCCGTCGACCCGGCCGGGATCGTCGCCGAGGCGGAACGGTTCCAGCGCGACGTCGTGCCGCTCGTGTGACGCCCGTCCGGCGGGTGCCGCCCGACCGGACCTCGGCTATCGTTGGACCCGGCGCCGGCCGCCGGAACGCACCCGAGACGAGGAGATCGAATGGGCGACAAGACCCCGAAGCGTCCTCCCAAGCCGAAGAAGCCGAAGAAACCCGCGACTCCCTGAGGCGGGCCGCACGCGACGCACCGATGTCAGGATCGGCGCCCGAGGCGGGCCGCGTGCCGGGCACGCTCCTCCGGCTGGCCGCGTTCACGACCGACCCGGGCGGCGGCAACCCGGCCGGAGTGTGGTTCGGCGCGACGTTGCCGCCCGACGAGGAGATGCAACGGATCGCGGCCGAGGTCGGCTATTCCGAGACCGCGTTCCTCGTCCCGGACGGGTCGGACGCGGCGGGTCGGTTTCGCGTCCGGTACTTCAGCCCTCTCGCTGAAGTCCCGTTCTGCGGTCACGCGACCATCGCGAGCGGCGTCGCACTGGCCGATCGCGGTCTGGCTGCTCCGGCAGACCGCCCCGGGGACCCGACACGTCTGTCCTTCATGACCAACGGCGGCTTGGTCGAGGTCGCCACGGAGCCGGACGCCGATGGGCGGACGCGGGCGACGCTGACCTCGATCGTGACGTCGGTCGAGGAGGTGCCGCCCATCCTGCTGGACGAGGCGCTGCGTCTTCTCGGGTGGCACCCGGCCGAGCTCGACCCGGCGCTGCCGCCCGCGATCGGGTTCGCCGGAGCCAGGCACCTGATCCTGGCGGCACGAGACAGGTCGCGGCTCGCCACGCTCGACTACCCGTTCGAGACGGTCAAGGCGCTGATGCTCGACCACGACCTGACGACGATCCAGCTGGTGTGGCGGGAGGATGCCCACACGTTCCGGGCCAGGGATCCGTTCCCGGTCGGCGGCGTCATCGAAGAT
Organism: uncultured Chloroflexia bacterium; assembly: GCA_963755995.1. Taxonomy (GTDB): domain Bacteria; phylum Chloroflexota; class Limnocylindria; order Limnocylindrales; family CSP1-4; genus SPCO01. Next base: position 104,840 of record CAVWLQ010000003.1, read on the forward strand.
CCGGCGACGGGCGCGGCGGCGGCGGCGTTCGGCGGCTACCTCCGCGCCCGTGAGGAGATCGTGGCGCCGGCCTCGTTCGAGATCATCCAGGGCGTCGAGATGGGTCGCCCGAGCCGGCTGACGGTCTCGATCGTGCCCGGTGAGGGCGGCGTCCGCGTGGCGGGAAACGCGGTCGCGATCTGAGAGCGAGGCAACCGAGGCTCGTGAGAGGCGATTGCAACCATCGGCGGCCCGCAGTCGTCGCGCGCGTCTCGTCGGATGCGTAGCGTGCGCTCATGATCCAGACCGAACCCCGGCAGCTCGACACGAAACGCCGGTCGAAGCTCCTCGAGGACGCGTTCGCGGAGCTCAATCTCGCGAGCGCCGAACGCGAACGGACGGGAACGAACACGCCGGCCCACGCGTCGGCCGTGCGGCGTGAACGCGCCGCGGCCGATCGCATCGCTGCGCTGATCGACCTGACCCAGCCGACCGCCTAAACGGGCACGCCGGCCCCGGAGGACCAGCGCGGGGTCCCGGCGAGCCTGTCACGAGGTCACGTGCACGTCGACCGTCCAGGACCTGTCCGCATCCTTGCAGTTGAGCGCCTCGCCACACACGGTCCGGCTGGCGCTCAGCTGCGCATCGCCAGGCGCCGTCGCGATGAATGTGCTGGTGACGGTGCCGCAGCCGATCCCGGGCAAGCAGGTTCCCGGCGACGCCGGCGATACCGTCGGGGCGGACACCAGGGCAACGACGGCTGCGTCGGACGTGGCCGCCGGCGACCAGTACGTGCTGTGCAGGACCACGGTGATGGTGTCGCCGACCTTGACGACGACAGAATGGCCCCGATCGTCTTCGCCGAGGAAGGTGCCGTGTGGCGCGTTCGACGGGCGTGCGGGGATCGACTCGGCCGGACTCGGCGCGTCGACCGACGCGGGCCCCGTAGATGACGCGATGGAACCCGGCACTGACTCGCCCGGCGAGGCGCCACCGGTGCAGCCGCCGACCAGGCCCACCGCCGTCACGAGGACGGCGATGAACCTGGTCGTTCGCGTGCCATGACCGGCCACAAGAGTGCTCCGTCCTGACCGTCGCGGAGCGCCCTGCCGGGCAGGCCGAGAGGCTCTAGCAGTACGTCGCGACGATCTTGCCGGTCCCATCATGACCCGGACCTGGCGAGTACCCCGGGTTTGGCGTCACGACCACGATCTGGACGATGTTTCCGTGCAGGTCGGAGCCGGCCTTCGTCACCGAGCTCGTGACGATCACTCCCATGAAGCTCGGCAGGGGACCGTTCGGTGGAGGTGGACTGTTGCCCGTCTTCGTCGACCAGGTCCCGCCGCAGACCGGCGGGTTCGTGCTGAGGGTGGCCGTGAAGCCCTTGAACGAGGATGGTGCGCCACCGCCGGTCAACACATTCTGGCCGCTCCAACCGGAGCCCCAGAACGTGACCACGGTCGACGGCGTCGCCGAGGCGGCCGTCTTGTCACCGATGGCGAAGTCGCCGCGCGATGGGAAGGCGAACACGATCGCCTGCTTGGTCGCATCCGACGACGGCAGGTAAAAGACGTCGCCAGCGAAGTCGGCCTTGAGCAGTTGCGGGCCGAGCGGGACGGTGACGTTGGCGATCGTGCAGGCGACCTGGCCGGTCGAGCTCGCCGTGCCGACGCAACTCTGGCTGCCGAGGCTCAGGGTCACGCTCTGGCCGAATGGCGAGGGCGCCGTCGTCCCGTCCTCGAGAAGGGTGGCCGTGAGCGTCACTGGATTGTTCTGCGCGATGACGAAGGGACCCGTATCGGTCGTCGTCGTCTCCTCGCGGGTGACCGTGATCGAAACAGTGTCGGTGACAGCGGCGTGGTGGCCGTCGGTCACGGAGATCGTGGCGACATAGACGCCGGGCGTGGCCGTCAGGGTGCCGGACACCGTCGCCGTGCGGTCACCGTTGTCAACCAGCGCGAGGCCCGCTGGCAGTCCGCTCGCGGAGAAGGTCAGGGTGTCGCCCGCGTCGGCGTCGGTCGCCGACACGCCGAACGACAGGGCGTCGTGGTAGTCCTGTGCCTGAGCGCCCGGGACGGTGAGGATCGGTGGCGTGTTGACGACGGTCGTGGAGGCCGTCCGGGTGATGGTCGGCTGGGCGGCGCCCGTCGAGTCATCGAAGTCGAAGGCGGCGCTGTTGGTCAGGACCGTTCCGGCTGCCAGAGGCCCGCTGGGGTGCGCGGTGAACGACTTCGTCGCCGTCTGGTGCGGCGCAAGATCGCCCAGGTTAAAGGTCGTCGTCGCGGCCGTGACACCGGCCGGGAGCGTGTCCGTGACGACCACGTCGAAGGCATCGTCCTGGTCGCTCGGGTTCGTGAAGGTCACCGTGTAGTGCAGGATGTCGGCGGGGTTGCCCGGGATCGTCGCCTCGAGGACCGTCTTTGTGACGTCATCGCCCGTCGGGACCGGGGAGTCGACGAACGAGCCGGTCGTCGTATAGCTCGCGGCACATCCGCCGCCGCCCGCGGCGTTGGACCACTCGCGCTGGATCCGGAACACGTCCGTCGGGCCTGCGCCGAGGAAGTTGTTCGGTGTCGTGGAGCTGGCGTTGGCGACGCCCATGTCGCGGTTGCACTTGTCGCCGTTCTCACCAGCGTTGCCGGTCGAGTCCTTCCAGGCGTTGAGCCGCGGGTCGGTGACTGCCTCGAGGTGCTCGTGTTCGACGGAGCTCAGCGTCGTATCGGCAGAGTTGTTGCCAGTCACCGTCGAGTTGCCGCAGCCACCGATCGCGGCGGTGCTGCGGTTGTCCGGGATGTCCGCCCAGATGAAGTCGTTGGCCGGTATATCCGGGTTGGTGAAGCCATAGGTGTGGTAAGCGCAGTAGGCGTTCGAATTGCAGTTCGCCAACGGTGGTGCATGGTCGCAGTCGATGAGGTTGTTGGGCAGGAAGATGAAGTACATGTCGCTCATGCCCTTGCCGGTGACATGCGTGAAGACCTGCTGGTTGAGGTCGTTCTGCGTCACCGGATCGGCGGTCGTGCCCGCGTGCGGGTAGACGGTCGTATCGACGGTCGAGCTGACCAGGTCCGACGTGTCCGCCGGCGTGCCGTTATTGCCCGGATATTGCGTCGTGGTGTTGAGGATCTGCGACCCGCCGACGTCGTTGAAGTAGGCCGTGATCTGGTTCTCGTAGTCGAGATCGGTCGCGGCTGTGGTCCCGCCGCTGTAGTGGAAACCGGCGGGAAGCCAGAAGATCAGGTGGGTGTGGGTCGTGGGCATGATCTCGCCGTTCCCTGGGTTGGCGAGGTTGTCGACGGCGAGCAGATTGAGCCTGGGCGCCGGCCGAGGGGCAGTCTTGCCCCACGTCCCGTAGCCGTCGGGCCCGAACCAGTGCGCAGGTCCCTGACCGAGGGCTGGCGCACCGGGATCGTCGGTGGTCGGATCCGGTCCCGCGGCCGCGACGGGTCCCGCCACAGCTCCGCTCAACAACGTGACAGTCGCCAGCAGGGCGAGCAGCCTGGGCATAGTCATCCCTCCCCAACGTGCCGAACGGCTCCGCGTCAGCCGCAGCGCGAACAGTGAGGAGCGGGGCGTTAGGCCAGCGTTAGCGTTCCGGCGATGCTGGTGATGAGCGCGGTCGTCCGCGGCGACGGGACGAGACCGAGCTCACGTAAGCGGTTCTCGAGACGGCGGTACTGGACGACCGCCTGGGCGTCGTTCCCGGCCGCGATGTGCGCAGCGATGATCAATCTCGCGCTGCTGTCGCGCGTCGGGTCAGCACCGATCGCGGCCGTGCCCGTGGACACAGCTTCGGCGTACCGGCCGGCATCCAACTGTGCCTGGCACAACCGCTCGAGTGCCTCGATGCGAAGCTCGCGGTGGCGTTCCTGCTGGCCGACGACCCACTCGTCGTACCAGCCGGGCAAGAGGTCCGCCTCCAGTAGATCGCGCTGGACGATCCCCAGCGCGCCATGGAGCCGACCTGATCGGATGAGGTCCACGAGGCCGAGCATCTCTTCGAGGTCGACGGTCACCTCGGGTGCCAGGTGGGCGACGCCGTCAATCACGCGAATCAATTCGTAGCCGGGCCGACGAAGCTCGAAGAACGCGGTGCGGAGACTCCCGTGAGCGTGCGCCTCGGACCCATCCGGCCAGAGAGTGAAGGCCACTCGGTCGCGCGGCACTGGTCGTCGCTGCAGGGCAACGAATGCCAGGAGTCGCTGGGCAGTGCCGGGCAAGTGGACCGCCCGGTCGGCCGCGCGAAGCGAGAAGCCCCCCAAGACGTTCAAGCGAAGTTGTGCCGACGCACCGACCAGCGTCACTGCCTGCCGTGCCTCCCCCCGGGAGCCGCCCGCCGATCCGGGATCTTACCGATCGGGGTGCGCACATCGTGCCCCTCGCGGGCCGCGCGTGTCGAGAGTACGAACGGCGGCCTCGCGTGCGCGCGATACCCAGCGCTTGATCGGCCGGGATCAGCCCAGCCCGACGATCGATCCGCCCCGGAAGACCACGGCCGGCGCGGCGAGCCTCTCGAGACCGGCCAGGGGGTCGCCGTCGACCAGGACCATGTCGGCCAGCTTGCCGGCCTCGACGGTCCCTAGGTCGGCGTCGACCCCGAGAAGCCTTGCCCCAGCCGAGGTCGCCGCGCGGATCGCGGCCATCGGGCTCGCGCCGCGCTCGTGGAGCAGGACGATCTCGCGCCAGACCATGTCCGCCGTCACGCCGACCTCGCCTGTGTCGGTCCCCGTGGCGAGCGGCACGCCGAGCTCGATCGCGGTCTCGACCGATGCGCGCTGGCGGCGTTCGATCATGTCCTGGCGCTCGCGCTGGACCGGGGTCAGACCGCCGAGCGTCCGGTTGACGTCGGTCACGACAAGCGTCGGCACGAGGAATGCGCCCGACGCCGCCAGTGCCTCGATGGCGGCGCGATCGGCCAGCCAGGCGTGCTCGACGCTGGCCACGCCGGCTCCCGCGGAGCGGCGCACGGATTCGGCATCCTGGGCGTGGCTCATGACCTTGACGCCGAGCTCGGTGGCGGTCTCCACGACCGCCCGCAGCTCGTCGAGGGTCAGCTCCGGCGCGCCGTTGACGATCCGGCTTCCCGCGAGGCCGGTGGTCGTGAGCATGGCCGCCTCCGAGGCGATCACCTTGACCACGTCCGCGCCGTCGCGGACGACCTGGCGCGTCGCGGTCACGAGTGCCGCCGGGCTGTCCGCCTCCAGCCCGAACTGGTAGCCGTGCCCGCCGGTGATGCCGACCGCCGTGCCGGCCGTCAGGATCCGCGGACCGGGCACCGCGCCGGCGTCGATCGCGTCGCGCAGGGCGACCTCGAGATTGCGCAGCGAGCCCGCGCCCCGGGCCGTCGTCACGCCGGCGCGGAGGGCCACGGCCGCGTGACCGGCGGCGGCCAGCACGATGTCCGCGTCAGAGCGCCGGAGGATGACCCCGATCGATCCCTCGGTCGGATCGAAGGTGTAGTGCGCGTGGGCGTCGATCAGGCCGGGCAGGAGGGTCTTGCCGGCGCCGTCGATCCGGGTGACCGGCGGTCCGGCCGTGTCCGCGGCGTCGTGATCAGCCCGGGCGGGGTCGTGTGGCTCGATCGCCGTGATCCGGTCGCCGTCGATGAGCACGTCGACGTGCTCCCGGGCGGTGTCGGCCACGCCATCGATCAAACGGACGTCGGCGATGAGGGTGCGCATCGGAGACAGGGTAGCGGGCCGCCACCCCGGCGTTCTGGCAAGATTGTCGACAATCTGCGCCGTGACCACCGCGGCGCATGCCGGGAACGGCGGGTGATGGGAGGCCAGCGTGACGACACGTCGGGTCGGCGATGCGATCGTCGAGGTCTTGCGAGCCGCCGGGGTCGATACCGTGTTCGGCATCCCCGGTCTGCACACGCTGCCCTTCTACGACGCGCTGGCGGGGACGCCGTCCATCCGGCACATCCTGACCCGGCACGAGCAGGGGGCCGCGTTCGCCGCGGACGGCTACGCGAGGACATTGGGTCGGCCGGGCGTCCTGTCGACGACGACCGGCCCGGGCACGTTCAACACGCTCGCCGCGTTCGCCGAGGCGTGGTCGGATTCGTCGCCGATCGTGCTGCTCGCCGGCCAGATCGACGCGGCGCTTGACGGCCTCGGCCGCGGCGTTCTTCACGAGACGCCCGATCAGGGCCGGTCGTTCGAGTCTGTGACCGCTTACGTCGGCCGGCCGCGCACGCCCGAGGCGATCCCGGCGGCGGTCGCCGAGGCGCTCTGCAGCTCGATGGCGGGCCGGCCGCGGCCTGCCTACGTCGAGATGCCGACCGACATCGTGGGTGCAGCGTTCACCGGTGACACGCCGCGGGTCGAGATGCCCGGACGGGTCGCCCCGGAGCCGGAATCGATCGTGGAGGCCGCGCAGCTCCTCGCCGGTGCCCGCCGGATCGTGATCATGCCCGGCGCGGGCATCCATCGGGCCCATGCGTCGGCCGAGCTGCGGGAGCTCGCGATCCGCCTCGGCGCGCCCGTCGCGACCGCCGTGACCGGCGCCGGGTCGATCGCCGCCGACGACGACTGGTGCGCCGGGTCGGTCGTCGCGAGTCGTCCGGAATGGACCGCCCTGTTCTCCGAGGCGGACGCCGTGGTGGTCGTCGGCTCGCGGCTCGACGACGTCGGGACCGCGCGCTGGACGCTGCCGCTGCCGAACCTCGTCCATATCGACGTCGATCCGGCCGTCATCGGCCGGGCCTACCCGGCGTCGGTCGGGATCGTCGGTGACGCGAGGCTCGCCTTGCGCGGCCTGCTCGACGAGCTCGGGTCCGCTCCCGCCGGTCGCTCGGCCGATCCGGACTGGGGGGTGGCGCGAGCCCGGGCGATGCGCGAGGCGTTCGATGCCGGCGTGGCGCCGGACCAGCGCGCCGTCCGCGACGCGTTCCTGGCCGCCCGGGCGGCGATGCCGCGCGATGCGATCCTGACCCACGACGCGGCTCGCCTGAACTCCTGGAGCGGCTATTTCTGGCCGGTCTACGAGCCCGACGGATCGATCTGGCCGTGGGGGTCGGCGACGCTCGGCTTCGCTCTTGGCGTCGCGAACGGCGCGGCCGTCGCGGCACCGGACCGGCGGGTCGTGGCCGCGTGCGGCGATGGCGGCTTCCTGTTCACCGCGACCGAGCTCGCGACGACGGCCGCGTACGGCCTCAACGTGACCCTGCTGATCCACGACGACGGGGCGTTCGGCTCGATCGCCGCGTACCAGGTGCGATACCACGGCCGGGCGTATGCCACGGACCTCCACAACCCCGACCTCGTCGCGTTCATCCGGTCGTTCGGCATCCCCGCCGAGCGGGTCGACGACATCGCCGAGCTGCCCGCTGCGATGGCGAGGGCGACAGCGGGACCCGGTCCCTCGGCGGTGATCCTCGGCGCGCCGCTCGGACAGCCCTGGAGCTGAGCCGTGGCCGTCGTCCGGTCAGGCGATGATCAGCTCGCCGCCGTGGATGTCGACGTTCGCGCCGGTGATGTAGGCCGCCTCATCGGACGCGAGGAAGGCGACCAGCGCGGCGATCTCGGACGCATCGGCCAGGCGGCCCATCGGGATGGCTGCCAGGACCTGGACCATCCGGTCGGCGCCCGTCGAGTCACGCACCATCGGCGTGTCGACGATCCCCGGCGAGACGGCGTTGACCGTGATCCCGTCGCGCGCCCACTCGCGGGCGAGGTGGCGGCTCAGCCCCAGGACGCCGGCCTTGGCGGTCGTGTAGTGCACGCCGCCGAGCGTGCTGGTGGCCCGGCCGGCCATGGACGCCATGTTGACGATCCGGCCGTGGCCCGACTCGCGCAGGGCCGGGTACGCGGCTCGGGCGCACAGGAACGACCCGGTCAGGTTGGCATCGACGACCAGGTGCCACTCCTCCGGGCTGACCTCGGCCGCCTTCGTCGAGCGCAGGATGCCGGCGTTGTTGACGAGGATGTCGATGCCGCCGAAGCGGTCCGTGGCGGCCGCGGCGAGTGCCTCGACGTCATCCGGGCGGGTGACGTCCACGTGGACCGCCAGCGCGTGGCCACCGGCCGCCTCGATCGCGGCGACCGTCTCGCCCGCCGCGGCATCGTCGAGATCGCCGACCACGACCGACGCGCCGTCCGCGGCGAGCCGTTCCGCGATGGCACGGCCGATGCCCCGCCCGGCCCCGGTCACGATCGCCACGCGACCATCGAAACGCCCATCGGCCACGGTCATCCTCCTCACCCGGTCCTGCCGGCGTTGACGTGGCTGACCCGGCCTCCCAATGCTAGCGAGGTGAGCGTCCCGTGATCGACCTGGTCATCCGCAACGCGACGCGCCACGACGGATCGGGTGCGCCGCCCAGCCACGGCGACATCGGGATCGATGGCGGACGGATCGTGGCCTTCGATGGACCGATCGCCGAAGGCACCGGTCGCGAGGAGGTCGACGTCGGCGGGCTCGCCGTCGCCCCCGGCTTCATCGACCTCCACACCCATTCCGACGTGTCGCTCCTGTCCGAGCCCGGCTGCATCAGCGCGATCGAGCAGGGGGTCACGACGCAGGCGGTCGGCCTGTGCGGGTTCTCGGCCGGTCCGGTCGGGCCGGACAGCCTGGCCCGGCTGGTCGAGGAGGAGCCCGTCTTCGCCTTCCCGGGCGTGGCCTGGGACTGGACGACCATCGGCGGGTATCGCGAGGCGGTCGAGACGGCGCGGCCGGCGACCAACGTGACGACCTTCGTCGGGCACAACAGCCTGCGCCGGTTCGTCGTCGGCAGCGCCAACCGGCCGCCGACGGACGCCGAGCTCGCCCGGATGGTCGACCTGATCGGCGAGGCGATCGACCAGGGCGCGCGCGGCTTCACGACCGGGCTGTCGTACGCACCGGGCCTCTTCGCCTCGGTCGATGAGCTGACGGCGCTCGCGGGTGCCGCCGCGGCGCGCGGCCGGCCGTATCACACCCACATGCGGTACGGACCCGACGGTGTCGTCGCATCCGTCCGCGAGGCGCTCCTGACGGCAGAGCGGAGCGGGGTCGAGCTCAACATCTCGCACATGTATCCGCACGCCGACCTGGCGCCCGAGGCGGCGGACGAGCTGCTCGGGCTGCTCGACGAGGCCCGCGGTCGTGGGCTGGACGTCACCTTCGACCTGACCGTCTTCCAGCGCGGCGGCGGCGCATGGGTCCAGTCGCTGCCGGCCTGGGCGCGTGACGGCGGGCAGGCCGGGACCGAGGCGGTCATCCGCGACCCGGCGTCGCGGGCCCGGCTCGTCGCATACCTCGAGGGTCCGGACGTCGACTGGTGGATGGCCGATTGGGACGACCAGCTCATCTGCAAGGTCAACCGTCCCGAGCTCGCCGAGCTGGCCGGCAAGTCGATCGGGGAGATCGCCCGGGAGCGGGGCCAGGCGCCGATGGACACCGCGCTCGACCTCGTCCTCGAGGACGGCCAGTTCTGGATCGCCCCGACGATCAAGAGCCAGGACCACCTCGATCGCCTGATCGCCAGCCCGCTGTGCGTGCCGATCGGCGACGGGTTCGCCCACCACCCGGAACGCCACAAGGCCTACGGGATCATGCCCAAGAGCTTCGGCACGTTCCCATTGGTGCTCGGGTCGTACGCGCGGGACCGGGGCGTGCTGTCCCTGCCGGACGCGATCCGCAAGATCACGTCTGAGCCGGCGCGGCGTCTCGGCCTGGCCGATCGCGGCACGCTGGCCGAAGGCTACGCGGCGGACCTCGTGGTGTTCGACCCGGCCACCATCGCCAACCGAGCCGACGGCGTGGATCCCGCGGCCCGCCCGGCCGGCATCGACCGGGTCATGGTCAACGGCAGCTGGGTCGTACGGGGCGGCGCCGCAACGGGCGAGCGGACCGGGGCCGTGCTCTAGGCGCCTACTCGCAGTCCGGGAAGCTCTCGCGCAGGATCCGCGCGGCCTCGTCCGCCTCCTCGACCGAGATCGTCCGGTAGGGCGAGAGCATCCGCAGCGGGAAGTCCTCGAGACCCGGGCTCAACCGCTCGATCAGCTTGTCGTAGGCGCCGTCGACGCGACGGTCGGCCATCAGCGGCCCGAAGACGGTCTCGCTGAGCCGGGCGAACCAGGCGCCGATCTCGGCCGCCTCGCGATGGCGGCCGTTGTTCGCCGCGTCGACGATCGTCCACGACTTCTTCGGGGCAAGGCCGCCGAACGTGCCCAGCAGCGCGACCTCGCCGTGGAGCGACCCGGTCGCGATCGTCCCCTCGGTCAGGAAGTGCATGAGCTCGGGCGCCTCGCGGACGACGCCCGCCACGACGCCGGCATCCGAGGTCATCGTCTTGGTCGCGACCAGGTTGGGGATCAGCGCCACGAGCCGGCGATACAGCGCGCCATCCACGATCCGTCCGACCCGCGCCGTGTTGTAGTGCATGAACAGCAAATCCGGGTAGGCGCCGCAGACGGCGGTCAGGAACGTCACGACTTCCTCGTCGCTCAGCACGGACCAGGCCGGCAGCGAGACCTGGAACTCGCGGAAGCCCATCGCGTGGGCGACGCCGATCCGCTCCAGAACGTTCGCCGTCGACAGGCCGATGACGCCGACCATCGGGGTCGCGTCGGTCCCGGCCAGCTCGTCGCCGAAGACCTCGATGACCCGACGGAACCGGGCGCTGTCGACGGCATAGCCCTCGCCCGCGGTGCCGAAGACGTAGATCCGCCGGAAGCCGGCCGTGACGGCGTGCTGGATCTCGCGGCGGAAGACGGCCTCGTCGAGCTGCTCGTCCTCGTCCCATGGGCAGACGACGCTGACCATCACGGTGCTCGGGTAACGGGCCACGGTGCCTCCTCGGGGTCGGTGGAGTGGGGGACGGACCGGTCAGCCGGCCCAGGTCTCGGGCCAGTCGTCCGGCCAGTCGGGTTCGTCCGGCCGCGACACCGATGGATGCCACAGGTCCAGCGGCTGGATCGTCAGGCTCCGGTCATTCGGCCGGTCCAGCGCGGCGGGCAGCCGCCGGATCACGCCCGGCACGCCCTGGACGAAGCTCCGCGGCGGGACGTCCTTGGTGACCACGGCACCGGCCGCGATGAAGCTGCGCTCGCCGATCCGGATGCCGGGGAGCAGCGTGACGCCGCCACCGATCATCACGTCATCCTCGATGGTCGCGCCGCGTGGCGTCTCCGGCTCCTCGTGCCGGCCGGGGATCCGGTCGTTGAGGATGGTCACGCCGGGGCCGATGAACACGTGGTCGCCGATCCAGGTCCGTGACGGGATATACGTGTTGGCCATGATCCGGACGCCTGTCCCCAGCCGCACGATGCCCTCGATCGTGCAGTGATGGAAGACCGTGCAGTAGTCGCCGATCCGGACCTTCGCCCGGATGACGGCGTAATGGCCCGTCTGGAAGAAGTCGCCGATCCGGACGTCGCCGTAGAGCAGGGTCCCCGTCCGGAGGATCCCGTTGGCGCCGATGACGGCCGGGCCGCAATCGTCGCGGTAGCGGAACCCGACGATGACGCCGTCCTCGACGATCGTCCCGTCGCCGACGGAGGCGTTGTCGAACGTGCGGGTCACTCGGCGGGCAGCCGGCCGGCTTCGCGGAGCAGCTTGATGATCTGCTCGGCCGCCTCGACGTGCAGCCCGGCGATCGATTCGACCGAGCTCGCGGCGATGTGCTGGGTGAGGGTGACGTCGTCGCGGCCGGTGATCGGGTCGTTGGACGGCTCCGGCGGCTCGGGGGATCGAACGTCGAGCGCCGCGTAGGCAACGTGGCCACGATCAAGCGCGTCGACCAGGGCATCCTCGGCGACGATCCCGCCGCGCGACACGTTGACGATCAGCACGCCCGGCTTGGTCTTGGACAGGAAGTCCGCACCGATGATCCCGCGCGACGTGTCGGTCAGGGCGGCGCACGAGACGACGATGTCGGACCGGGCCGCCAGCTCGTCGAGGGAGACCAGCTCGACCTCGGGGTCCCGCGTGCCCTCGATGTACGGGTCGTAGGCGATGACCGTCGGCCGGAAGCCGTGCAGCTTCTGGGCGACCAGGTGGCCGATCCGGCCCAGCCCGATGATCCCGACCGTCCGCGACTTGATCCGGTGGAGCTGGCCCAGCAGTGGCCACTCGTAGACGTCCCAGTCGCCGTCGGACGCGGCGAGGGCGAGCGGCAGCAGCCGGCGCTGCGCCGCAAGGATCAGGAGCATCGCGTGGTCCGAGACTTCCTCGTTGTTCGAGGTCGGGCAGTTCCAGATCGGGATCCCGCGTGCCTTCGCCGCGGCGGCGTCCACGTAATCCATCCCGACGCTGTAGCACAGGATCCCGGCGCACCCGCTGCCGAGGCGGTCGATGTCCTCGGCGGTCAGGCGACTCGAGGTGAAGACGACGTCCGCCTCGGGCAGCGCTTCGGCCGCCTGCTCGGCGGTGTCGGGGACGACGAGCCGGATGCCGTGCGGCTCCAGGATGCTCCGCTCGACGTCGTAGCTCCAGCCCATCGAGCGGATCGGCTCCGGGATGACGACGAGCGGACCGTTCTCGATGGTCATGGCACTCCTCCTGCGAGCCTCGGTGCGGCGACGGCCGCGAGGTGAGTGTAGATTGTCGACAATCTACGACGACTCGTCCCGACGATCCAGCACCTGCTGGACGACCCATCACCTGGAGGTAGGGCCATGGCGACGGCACCCAGCGAACCGGTGGCAGCGGGGACGGGCGAGCGAACGCCGCTCCCGGCCGAGGGCATGCCCGCCGCGGAGCTCCGGCGGGTCATGGAGGAGGCCGCGGGCGGCGACCTCGACTGGCTGAGGCGGATGGCGACCGGAACGAACTACCCGGCCGGTGACGACGTGCTCGAGGTGGCCAAGGAGGCGTACCTGCGCTTCTTCTCGACCAACGGCCTGCTGCCGGGGACGTTCCCGAGTCTGGCCCGGTTCGAGCGCGAGGTGATCGACTACGCGGCCGGGCTGTTCCACGGCCCGGAGGCCGTCGGGAGCATCACGTCCGGCGGCTCCGAATCGATCCTGATGGGCGTCAAGTCCGCTCGTGACCGCGCCCGCCGGATCCACCCGGAGATCACCCGGCCGCACATGGTCGTGCCCGATTCGGCCCATCCGGCGTTCACCAAGGCGGCCGACTACTTCGGGCTGGTCGAGACGCGCGTTCCGCTCGACGCCGACTACGGGATCGATATCGACACGTACCGCGCCGCGGTGACCGACGACACGGTCCTGCTCGTCGCGTCCGCCCCGAGCCTCATCCTCGGGATGGTCGACCCGATCGAGGATCTGGCCCCCATCGCGGCCGACCGCGACATCGGCTTCCACGTCGATTCGTGCGTCGGCGGCTTCTTCCTGCCGTTCGTCGAGAAGCTCGGCGAGCCGCTCCCGCTGTTCGACTTCCGGGTGCCGGGCGTGACGACGATCTCGGCGGACCTCCACAAGTTCGGCTACGCGGCCAAGGGTGCGTCGCTGATCATGTCGCGCGACCGCGACGTGTTCGAGCATCAGCCGTTCCGCTTCGGTGGCGGGTCGCGCCCCGACGACTGGTACGTGACGCCGTCGATGACCGGGACCCGGCCCGGCGGGGCGATCGCGGCCGCCTGGGCGGTGATGACCTATCTCGGCGAGGCGGGCTATCTCGACCGGACGCGCCGGACGCTCGATTATCTCCACCGCTGGTGGGCGGCGATCGAGGAGATCGACGGCCTGTTCATCATGGGCAAGCCGGCGATGTCGGTCTTCGCGGTCGCCTCGCCGACGCTGGACATGTACGCGGTCGGCAAGGGGATGGGGGACCGCGGCTGGATCGTGTACATGGACAGCGAGCCCGTCCCGTCGCTGCGGTTCATGCAGTCACCGGGCCACGAGCCCTACGTCGACGCGTACATGGCCGACCTGCGCGAGGTCGTCGAGGACGTCCGGAGCGGCGCCCTGACGACGACCGAGGGGCGCGCGAACTACACGTGACTCAGACCGTCACGGTGACGCTGGCCGGCTGGCTGCCGGCCGGTTGCGCCCGACCGCGTCGACGCGCGGACTGGACGAAGAGCAGCACGCCGCAGAGGCTCAGGAACGCGGAGACCCGGAGAGCGGTCTCGATGCCGAACAGGCCGGAGATGGCCGCCCCGACCAGGGGCATCACGATGGTCATCATGTTCACGAGCGTGGTGTCGATCGACGCGAACGTCACGCCGTACTGCCGGGGCACGGTGCTCATCAGCTCGTCGAACAGGATCAGGTCCACGCCCGCCGAGAAGAACGAGGCGACCGTGGCGAGGACGGCCACGACGACCAGCGCGTCCGTCAGCGACAGGGCGGCCGGGTACAGCGCCGAGACCAGCATCACGATGAGCAGCAGGATCCGGGTGCCCCGGATCCGTGACTGGCGCTTCCAGAACTGGTAGCCGCCCAGGAGCGCCAGCGACTGGCCGGTCGCGATGATCCCGATCCAGGAGTTGGGGGCGTTGACCACGGTCACGAAGTAGAGCGGGATCAGCGGCAGGGCGAGCCGCGTCCCGGAGACGTAGACCAGCTGACGCAGGCTGTACTGGAGGAACGCGGGCTGGCTGCGCATCAGGGCGCGGCCGCTGCGGAAGCGCTCCCGCCAGGACGGATTCTCGAGCGACCGCGGTGGCGGGTCCACCCGCGGGATCCGGAACTGGCGCGAGAAGTAGTAGCTCGCGACGCCGCCGACGCTGAACGACATGAACGCGATCGCGTAGTTGATCGGCGCGGGCACGCGTTCCAGGAAGATGCCGACGATCGAGACGGTGATGGCCATCGTCAGGCCCATCCACGACCAGCGCCGGCTCATCAGCTCGAGCCGGCCGTGCGGACCGGCAGCACCGTCCATGACGATCGGGAAGAGGACCGAGCCCATGGTCGATGGGATCGAGGCGACCGCCCAGATCGCCACGATCGTCGGGATCACGATCTCGTGCGGGGCCAGGGCCACCGTCAGCCCGATCAGCGCATACGACATGTTCGAGATCAGCCGTGCCGTGCTGTACCACTTGACGGCCTGGCCGCGGCGCTGGAGGAACTGGCCGATCGGGATCGCCAGCGTGAACCCGGCGACCGCGGGGATCGAGGTCAGGAGGCTGATCGTGAAGGCCGTCCCGCCGAGACGCGCGACGAGGACGGGCAGGAACGGCGACGCGGCGTTGACGACGCCCATCGCGACGGAGTCCCAGCGCATGACCCACGCGTTGTGGATCGTGTCCGACCCGGACGGGCGGCCCGGCCGGAGCCGGGACAGCGGGATCGGCGAGTGGGGCAGGGCGGCCGGGCGAGCGAAGCGCCGCATGGTCGTGGTCCGTCCGCGAACGCTAGAGTGAACGGGAGAGGTGGCCGCGGGCGTCACCCGACGCACGAGACAGGGGAGGGCGAGGGTGAGATCGGCGGTGATCGTCGGGGCGATCGCGGTGACGACGGAGTACTGGGAAGAGGCGCAGGAAAACGGCACCCGCGAGACCGGCTGCCGCGTCCAGCTGCGGAAGGTCCGGACCGTGCCGGCGCCCGTCCCGCCGCCCGTCCCGCGGCGTGACGCCGTCTTCTGGGACATCGAGGAGCCGATCTGGCGTGCGGACCTGTTCAGCGAGGTCGGCGGCCGCGGACCCTACGACGCCGCCCACTATCACCCGACGTTCGACGGGCTGACGCCGTGCGAGCGTGCCCATGACGACGGAATCGAGCCCGACCCGCTCGCCTGGATCATGGGCCGCCTGTCCGACCTGCCGGCGATGCTGACCGAAGCCGGTCATCCCGAGCTCATCGGGGAGCTCGACCCGGGCCTCGTTCGCCAGGCGATGCCGGCCATCCGCGCGACCGTCGAGGCGACGCTGGCGTACCGGCCGACCGATCGGGCTCCCGGGGGCTGACCGCCCTCGGCGCGCCGTCCAGCCTCGGGATCCGCGCCACAACACGTTCCGAGTATCCCTAGCGGTCGTACCGGGTGTCAATGCGGATTGTCAACAATCCGCGCCAACCGCTAGGCTGCGTCCATGACGACGACGCAGCTCCGGCCGCCCCGGTGACGGCCTCGGACGCGGGCGCGACGGCGCCGTCCCGGACCGGCGATCGACGGTTGCGCGTCGGCGTCGTCGGTCTCGCGCAATACCACGTCACGGGCTGGGTGGAGACGCTGGAGGGCTTCCCGGACGAGCTCGAGATCGTCGCCCTCCACGACCCGGATCCGGAGCGTGGCCGGACGCTGGCGCCGCTCCACCACGACCCGTCGCTCCGTCCCGGGCTCGGCGACGCGTATCGCGACGTACCGTTCGAGATGAGCCTCGACCGGCTGATCGCCGGCCATGACCTGGACATCGCACTGGTCACGATGCCCAACGCGGACGCGCCGGCCGCCATCGCCCGCCTGGCCGAGGCGGGCGTCCACCTGATCGTCGACAAGCCGGCCGCCCGGTCTGCGGGGGAGCTGCGTCCGGCGGCCGCTGCGGTGCGGACCAACGGCGTGCGCGTCGTGACCGGGCTGACCCGCCGCTATACGCCGGCCGCGCGGGCGGCGCGGGACCTCGTCGCGGCGGGGGACCTGGGGCGGCTGGTCGCGGCCGAGGCGAGCTTTGCCACGGGCTCCGTGGCTGTCCGCGACCCGGCCAACCTGCTGTTCGACCGCGGGCGGAGCGGCGGCGGCGTCCTCAGCTGGCTCGGCGTCCACGACGTCGACGCGCTGCTGTGGCTGAGCGGCGAGCCGATCGTGGAGGTCGTGGCGATGACCGGCAGCGTCGGAGGGCCGGGCCTGGCCGTCGAGGACGTCGCATCGGTCGGCGTCCGGTTCGCCGGTGGCGCGGTCGGGACGATCCACGGCGGCTACGACCTCCCGGCGCGCGGCTACCGCGGCCGGCTGGCCCTGCGCGGTCTCGAGCGGTCGGTCGAGCTCGCCGGTGAGGACGAGCTGGTCGTGCTGGCCGCCGGTGATGACGGGCTCGTGGCCGAGACGCGCCGGGTGTTCACGGTGACGCCGGCGGCCGGCTACGGCGCGCAGGGTCGCGCCGCCGTGATCGACCTCCTCGGGGCGATCCGTGAGGGTCGCGAGACGGAAGCGCCGATCGAGGCGCTCGTCCGGGCGCTCGAGGTGATCGACGCCGCCTACCGGTCCGCGGAGACCGGTCGTCACGTCAGGCTCGATGGTCCATGACACGCGGGAGGGTTCGATGACGGAGCTCGGGTTCATCGACGTCAACGTCCAGCTCGGCCCGCTGGCCGGCGGGGCGCGCGGGGCGCCGCTGGCGACCGTCGTCCAGGAGCGCGACGGCCATGGCGTCCGGCACTCCCTGGTCCGGCACCGGACGGCGTTGCTGGGCGAGGCCGAGGTGGGCAACCGGATGCTCCTCGAGGAGATCGCCGGTGATCCTGCGTTCGTCCCGGTGGGCGTGCTGTCGGTGGACCGGGCCGAGGTGGTCGACACCGCGGCGCCCCTGGCCGGGCGCGTGGCCGCATTCTGGCTGGAGGGCAAGGCCGCCCCGGGCAGGAGCCTGTCGGCCGAGCCCATCGTCCGGGCCGCGGCGCGGACCGGCCGGCCCCTGATGGTGCCGATCTCCGGATGGGGCTCGGCGGCGGCGATCGGGGCCGCCACGGAGGGTCTGGGCGTGCCGGTCATCCTGACCGGGAGCCACTACACGACCTCGGTGGACGACGTGGCCGCCGGCCGGCGGTACGAGCACCTGCACTTCGATACGAGCTCGATGGCCCACTTCCGGGCGATCGAGACGTTCGTCGCGGCCGTCGGCGCGGAGCGCGTCCTGTTCGGGTCCGGATCGCCGCTGCGGGCCATCCAGTCGCCGATCAACGCGATCCTCGTCGCGAACATCGGGGACGACGCCAAGCGCGCGATCCTGGCCGGCAACGCGGCCCGGATCTTCGACCTGCCGGCCGGCGACGTCACGCTGCCGGAGATGGCGCGGCCGGCCCGGACCTATGACACCCACACCCATGGCGGCCCGATGCCGTGGGACGTGCCGTTCCGGGGCGACGACGCGCTCATGCCGACGCTCGCGGCGGACAACGCGACGGGTCACGCGGTCGCGTCGAGCGTGCTGGCCATCGCGGCCGACCTCGAGGCCGGCAACCGCGAGATGGTCGAGCTGTGCGCGCGGGTCCCGGGTCAGCTCGGCTACCTGGTGGCCGACCCGAACGACATCGACGCGTCGCGCGACCTGCTCCGGCGCTGGGGCGGCGCGCCCGGCATCGTCGGGGTCAAGGTCCACACGGAGTGGTCGCACCGGCACACCGGCAGCCCGCAGATCGCCGCGCTGTTCGACGTGCTCGCGGACCACGGCCGGCCGGTCAAGATCCACAACGACGGACCGGACTGGGACCAGCACCTGCTGCGGATCGCGCGCGACCACCCGCGCCTGCCGATCATCATCGCCCACGCCGGCCTGGGTCACCCGATGGTCGAGGGCGCCCGGATCGCCGCCCAGGCCGACAACATCTACGCCGAGATGTGCAGCAGCTTCGCCCAGCTCCCGGCCGTCCGCGCGTTCATCCGGACGATCCCGGCGGAGCGGATGCTGTTCGGGACGGACGCACCTTTGCTGGACCCCGCGTTCGTGCTGGGCACCTACCAGGACGCGGAGATCCCGCCGGCCGACCAGGACCGGATCTACTGGGACAACGCGGCGCGGCTGTTCGGAGTCGGCTGACCCCGCGGCCGGCGCGTCGGCTGCCGAGGGCCGGCTCAGCCCTCGGCGGCGTCGGGGTCGGTCAGCGGCATCATCCACTCGGGCGCCGGGCTCATCACCCAGAACACGTGGGCGGGCTCCTCGCTGATGACCCGGTTGCGGATGGTGAAGCCGGACGGCCAGTGGACGACGTCGCCGGCGCCGAACTCGAAGGAGCCGGTCTCGCCGTCGCCTTCCCAGTCGGCCAGGATCCGGCCGGCCAGGCACAGGTAGACCTCGTCGTGATCGCCGAGGTGGGGGATCCCGCCGGCCATCGTGTTCTGGTCCGGGTCGCCGGCGACGAAGGCCCAGCCCGCGTCGGCGCCCGGCTCCGACCAGAAGGCGCCCGCGTACAGGCGGTCCTGGCCGCCGCTCGACTCGGGCGTGACGAGGCGGACCGAGCGCGACGTCGGGTTGTTCAGCCGCGCGTTCGCGCGGGACATCGGGAAGACCTGCGGGCGGGCGTGGCCATGGGACATGGGGGACCTCCGTTCGGTGGGCTGGCGGGCGGTGAGCGACGGCGGGAGCGTGTCTTACAGCTCGGTCAAGGCGTCCTCGAAGACGTCGAGCGTCTCGTCCACGAGGGCATCGGTGTGCGCGGCGTTGACGTACCAGTGGCCGCCGGGGATCGCCCGGACGCCGCGGCGCAACAGGGCCAGGGTCAGCGTCTCGACCTGCGCGGCGTCGACCCGCTGGGTGTCGGCCAGGCTGGCCACCGGCGTGTCGATCCCGAGATGGACGTTGAACGAGCCGGGCACGCCCTGGACGACGCTCTTGATGCCACGCCGGCCGAGGGAGTCGCTGAAGCCGGCCATCAGCCGGCCGCCGGCCCGCTCGATGGTCTCGTAGGGCGTGCCCTCCTGGAGCGTGCTCAGGGTGGCCACCGCGGCGGCCATGGACAGGGCATTGCCGTTGTAGGTGCCGGGATGGATGACCGGTCCGCCACCGATCAGGCCCATCAGGTCGCGCCGGCCGGCGACGGCCCCGATGACGAAGCCGTTGGCCATCGCCTTGGCGAGCGTCGTCAGGTCCGGCGTCACCCCGAAGAGCTCCTGGGCGCCGCCCGGACCGGCCCGGAAGCCGGACACGATCTCGTCGAAGATCAGGACGACGCCGTGGCGGGTGCACAGCTCGCGGAGACCCTCGAGGAAGCCGGGCGCCGGCCGGATGTATCCGCGCCAGAGCGGCTCGGTCATGACCGCCGCCACGCCGCCCTGGGCCAGCCGGGCCTCGACCGCGTCGAGGTCGTTCCAGGGCAGCACCTCGGTGTGCTCGATCGCGGCCGGGTCCTGGCCGGCGGACGAGGTGCGCAGACGCTGGTCGCCGCCGGGCGCGACGTTGGGCCGGCCGGGCAGGCCCACGAACACGCTGTCCAGCCAGCCGTGGTAGTGGCCTTCGAACTTGACGATCGTGTCGTGGCCGGTGGCGCCCCGGGCGATCCGGAACGCCAGCTGGACCGCCTCGCTGCCCGTGTTGGCGAAGCGGACCATCTCGGCCGACGGCACGATCTCCGTCACGAGGCGGGCCGCCGTGTACTCGTCGACGCTCTCGCCGCCGAGCTGGACGCCGCGGGCCAGCTGCCGGGTCACGGCCTCCGTCACCGCCGGGGCGCCGTGGCCCAGGATGATCGGTCCCGCGCCGCAGTAGTAGTCGATCAGGCGGTTGCCGTCGACGTCGAACAGCAGCGCGCCCTCGCCGCGGTCGAGGACGAGAGCCGCCGACCCCAGCCGGTAGTCGCTCGATGCGCCGCCGGGCAGCCAGTGCGCGCCCTCGGCCATCAGCCGGGCCGTCTCGTCGAAGGTGAAGTTCGGGATCGCGGTCTCGGTCATCGGGTCTCCCTCGCTCGGTTCAGGCGCCCGGGATGCGCAGCAGGCGGGCGGCGGTCCCGCCCATGAGTGACGCGAGCTGGGCCGGCTCGAGGAACGTGCTGTAGCGCTCGATCCATTCACGTGACTGGCGGTACGTGCAGAACCGGTTCTGGAACGGCATGTCGGTGCCCCACAGCAGCCGGTCCGCGCCGATCTGCTCGACCATCTCCTCGAGGACGGGCTGGCAGACGGTCCACGGGTAGTCGTACAGGTCGCCGATCCGGACCGGGAAGCTGACCTCGATGTTCAGGTTGGGCCGGTCGCGGAACGGCTCCCAGTAGCCCGCCGGGACCTCGATCCGGTCGCCGACGATCAGGTCGCGCCACGGGAACCCGTGGGTGATGCTCACCTTGGCATCGGGGTAGCGGTCCATCCAGCGCGCGACCGTCCAGAGCTCGTCGAGGAAGCCCTGGCGCGCATCGGTGGCCGCGTGACGCGGACCGATCGTGAAGAAGATCGGCACGTCCAGCGTGGTGACCGCATCCCAGAACGGCCGCCACGACTCGTCCCCGACGGTCAGGTCCGGCTCGAACCGGTAGGCGTACTCGGGGATGATCTTGAAGGCGTGCAGGCCGTGGACCTCGATCGCGGCGACCGCCTCGGCGATGACGGCGTCCGGCTCGGACGCGATCCGCCACTCGTCAACCGGGGCCATCGAGCGGATCCGGTCCGGGTAGGCGCGGACGCAGGCCGCCAGGTACTCGACGTCCTTGGACAGCGCCGCGTCCACGTGGAGGAGCGCCCAGTCGATCCCCGCGTAGTCCATGTCCGCGATCAGGTTGCCGGGCGAGTAGGCGAGCGTGTTGGGCGGCAGGAAGACCTTGGTGTAGTCGTCGCCGTCGACCGTCCAGATCAGCCGCTCGGTGCTCGTGGTCGACGCGGAACGCCCGGTCGCGCGCCAGCTGCCGGCCGTCCGGACCGCCCGCCTCCAGCAGGAGGCTCGCGTCGCCGGGCGCCCGGTCGCGCAGGCGGAAGGCCGGCTGGTGGTGACCGGCGTAGCCCCACTGCCACAGGTCGAGGTGGTCCTGGACGGTCGGATGCCCGGCCAGCGTGTCGGGCGCCGTGAAGCAGTACGCGTGCGAGTCGACGATCATCGGGACTCCCCCAGGTCGAGCGGTCTGGTCAGCGACGGATGCGATAGGCCTCCGGCGGCGTGGCGGACGGGACGTCCCGGGCGAGCAGCTGCTCACCGGGCAGGTTGTTGGCGACATAGGTGCTGTCGAGCAGCCGCTGGGTGATCGGCAGGGCGTCGTAGCTCGCACTGCGCGAGCGCAGGAACGGCTCGGCGTACGAGGCCTCGGCGTGCATCCCGTGCCGGCCGTCGCGGGCCTCGACGACCTTGCGCGCGAACTGGCCCTCGTAGCCCTGGCTCACGTACTGGTCGAAGGCCTGGACCTTGCGCGCGATGACGGCGGTCGTGTCGACGAAGAAGTCGGCCACGATGCCCGGCGTGTCGATGTTCGAGCGGGTGTCCATCGACTGGTCCATCAGGAAGAAGAACAGCTCCTTGGTGTAGTGCGGCTCGACACCGTCGACCTGCGGGATGAGCGTGGTCGCCTCGTGCATCGCGCGCGTCGCGTAGATCCCCGCGAACGCGTTCGAGTCGATCAGGTACGGCCCCACCGGGTAGTGGGTGAGGATCACGTCCGGGCGGTACCGGACGATGACCCGGGCCAGCGTCGTGATCCGCTCGTCGGTGGCGTTGAAGAAGTCCGGATCCCAGCCCATGAACTCGGTGTTGGCGATGCCGATGATCGCCGCCGCCCGGCGGACCTCGTCGCGCTTGAACTCCGCGTAGGCCTCGTGGCTGACCGGCTCGGCCGAGGCGGCGCCCTCGCCGACCGTCAGGAAGTGCGGGTGCATCCGGATGCCGTCGCTCAGGACGACGGCGGTCAGCTCGTCGCCGCGATCGGCGTGGATGGCCATCGTGCCGGCAGCCTCGGTCGCGACGTCGGCCGGGTGGGCGTAGATGCCCATGATGCGCAGCGGTTCGCCCACGTGGCGTGCTCCTTCGGCTGGGCTCGGCGGGCGTGGACGAACTCGATCCCGAGCCCGAGCTCTCGGGACGAGGCGAAAAACGGCCGGGTCAGCCTTCCTTGGCGCCTCGCGGGTCGAGGGCGTCGCGCAGGCCGTCGCCCACGAAGTTGACCGCCAGGACGAAGACGACGGTGAAGATCGCCGGTGGCACCCACTGCCAGGGGTTGCGCTCGAGCGTCGAGATGGAACGCGCGGCGTTGAGCATGTTGCCCCAGCTCGGGGTGGGCGGCTGGACCCCGAGGCCCAGGTAGCTCAGACCGGCCTCGATCAGCACCGCCGACGCGACGCCCAGGCTGAGGAACACGAGCAGCGGGGCGGTCGCATTCGGCAGGATGTGCTTGGTCACGATGCCGGTGTCCGACACGCCGATGACCCGCGCGGCCGTGGCAAAGTCCGATTCACGCAACAGCAGGAACTGGCCGCGCACGATCCGGCACGGGATCGTCCACGTGATCAACCCGATCATGATCATCAGGTTGATGATGCCCGGGCCGAGGACCGACACCGCGATCAGCAGCAGGATGATCGTCGGGAAGCTCATCACGATGTCGACGACGCGCATGATGACCATGTCGGCCCGCGGGTAGAACCCGGCGATCGCGCCGAGGATCGTCCCGATGAAGGCCGAGAAGACCGTCGCGATGAGGCCGACTGCGAGGGACACGCGTCCGCCGACGAGCGTGCGCGCGAGGATGTCTCGGCCATTCCGGTCCGTCCCCCACCAGTGCTCGGGCGAGGGCGGCTTGTTGGCCTGGCCGAGGTTCTGCTTCAGCGCCTCGGCCTCGTTGCCGACGATGGCCAGCACGATGAGGATCGCGATCACGATCACCCCGACGACCGCCATCCGATGCTTGGCGAACCGGCGCAGTGTCCGGATGATCGGTCGCTCGACCGGACGGCCAACGAAGGTCGCCGTGCCGGGCACCGCCTGGGGCTGGGTCTGGGCCTGGGTCGCCATCAGCTGTACCGGACCCGTGGATCCGCGACCGCGTACATGACATCCGTCAGCAGGTTCGCCATCAGGACGAAGACCGCCACGACGAGCGTGAGTCCCATGATCATCGGCGTGTCACGTTGGGAGACTGCCTCGACCATCATGTTGCCCAGCCCGGGCCAGCTGAACACGGTCTCGATGATGACCGCGCCGCCGACCAGCTCCGGCAGCGACAGCCCGATGATCGTGATGATCGGGATGAGGGCGCTCCGGAACGCGTGGCGGACCACGACGACCCGTGACGGGAGCCCCTTGGCGACCGCGGTCGTGACATAGAGGGAACCCAGGACCTCCAGCATCGACGACCGGGTGTAGCGCATCAGGATGGCGACATAGCCGATGCCGAGGATGATCGCCGGCAGCGCAAGATGGCCGACCAGGTCCGTGATCGAGAACGGCTGACCGGCGGTGACCATGCCACCGATCGGGAAGATCCGGAACGTCAGGCCGAACAGGTAGAGCCCACCCAGCCCGAGCATGAACGAGGGGATCGAGATCCCCAGGAACGCGATGCCCGTGAGGGCGTAGTCGGTCTTGGAGTACTGCTTGAGGGCGGACAGGACCCCGAGGGGGATCCCGACGAAGATGCCGATCAGCAGGGCTGTCCCCATCAGCAACAGTGAGGCGCGCAGCCCACTGGCCACCGTGTCGAGGACGGGCAGGCCGGCCCCCTGGAGCTTGTAGCCGAGATTGCCCTGCGCGGCCTCCGCGAGCCAGTGGATGTATCGGATCGGGAGCGGCTGATCCAGCCCGTAGCGAATGGTGATGATCCGGCGCATCTCCTCGTTGCCCGCCAGCTCCGGGCGGATGAACGCCGACACCGGGTCACCCGGTGCGACGGCCAGCAGCATGAACACGAGGACCGTGATGCCGAAGAAGATCGGGATCGCGATCAGGAGCCGGCGGATGATGTAGGTGCTCAATATCCACTCCCGGCCGGTTGTGCGAGAGGGGCGGAGCCGGTGGCCCCGCCCCTCACAGCGATTGCTCTAGCTACGGTGCGGCAGATGGTACCGCCGGGCGGCCCAAGTCACCGCTGACAGTCGTTACGGCTGGACGAACCAGGTCTCGGCTGCCTTGTAGTAGTTGCCCATGCCCGGGCCGGGGGTGCTGACGAAGTTGTGGATCTTGTCGCTGATGAACCAGTAGCGGGTCGTCGCCCACAGGTTGATGAACGGCTGCTCTTCGGCGTCGATCTTGCAGACGTTCTGGATGGCGGTGGTCCGCTTCGCGGCGTCGAACTCGGTCCCGACTGCGTCGAGGGCCGCGTCCAGCTCCGCATTCTCGTAGTGGTAGCCCTTCCAGCCGTTGCCGCCCTTCGGCCAGGCGTTCTTGCTGCTCAGGGTGCCGATGCCGTAGCCGCCGGCAGCCCCGCCGCCGTCGCCACCGATCATCGACATGGTGGAGTTGCCGTCGTCGTAGAACTTCTTGCTCCACGCCGCGCTGTCCATCTGGGTGATCTTGACCTTGATCCCGACGTCGGCCAGGTTCGCCTGGATCGCGGTCATCGCGTCGAGCGAGCCCTGGTCGCCGTAGTAGGTGTCGAAGTCGAGCTCGCCCCACTTGGACGGATCGACGCCGGCTTCGGTCAGGAGGCTCTTGGCCTTGGCCGGATCGAAGTCATAGGTGTGGACGTCGGACGGGTTGAGGGTCGGATCGAGGTACAGGCAGTTGAGCAGGATCGGATCCGGGATGTGATAGATGTTCTGCAGGATCGACTTGCGGTCGATCGCGTACAGGAACGCCTGGCGGACCCGCTTGTCGGCGAAGTCCTTGTTCTTGAGCGGGTTGAGCACGATGTCGAGGTCGACGCCCGACGGGCCGGGCAGGACGGTGCTCTTGGCGATCCCGTTCGCGCGCTCGACCTCGTCGGCGGTGATGTACGTGTAGTCGACCTCACCGGCCTCGAACGCGAGGAGCGCAGAGGAGGTGTCCTTGAACTCCTGACGGATGATCCCGTCGAGCTTCGGCTTGGCGCGCCAGTAGTTGTCGTTGCGGGCGAGCTCCATGGACTGGCCGGCGCTGTACGCCTTCTCGATGAAGGGCCCGGTGCCGACGGCCTTGCCGGGCGTCCGCCAGTAGTCGCTCTTCTCCATCGTCGCCGGATCGAGCGCCGCGAGCGACGACTTCTGGACGATGAACAGATCCATGATGTTGTACGGCAGGAGCGAGTTCGGGGCGATCGTCTCGATCGTGACCGTCAGCGGATCGGGCGCCTTCACGCCGACGAGGTCGGTCGTTGTGCCCTTCGTGACGTCCTCGGCTCCGACGATGCTCTTCATGCTGCCACCGGGGTAGCACGGCCCGACCTTCGGGTTGAGGCAGAGCTCGAACGAGAACTTGACGTCCGCGGACGTGAAGTCCGTGCCATCCGACCACTTGATGCCCGGATGGAGCTTGAACGTCCAGGTCTTCTGGTCGCTGGAGACCTCCCACGAGTCGGCGAGCTCGGGGACGAGCGGGCCGTACTGGCCGGAGAACGGGTTCTTGGAGACCGTGTTCGGCACCACGCTGTAGGTGACGAGGTGCTCCCAGATGAAGTGCAGGAACTCGTAGTCGCCGCCTGCAGCCATCGGGCTCATGTTGTCGACGCCGACACAACAGGGGCCGACGAAGGCGCCCTTGAAGATGCCCCCCGTGGGTCCGTCGGTCAGCCGGGCATCGCCCGGAACGATCGGCGCGGTGTCACCACCGGCGGCGGCGCTGGCTTCAGCGCTCGGCGCGGTGCTTGCTTCGGCGCTCGGCGCGGTCGACGCCGCGGTTGTCGGGGCGGCGGCGGACGCGGCCGGGGAGCCACTCGACGTGGACCCACCGCAGGCGGCCAAGAGGATGGACACCACTACCAGCATCGGTAGCAGGGCCCGTCCCCTCGTCCATGGGGTTTGGATCATCGTTGCCTCCTCCACTATGCCCACGGCAAGCGCTACGTGAGCCTGACGACAGAGAGGCTAGCATAGGCTTTAACGCAATGGGGCTGTAAATTTACGCTCGCAATCGAGTCGTAGTGAACCCGCAACCAACCGCCTCTGGAGGGAAGCCCGTGCCTCGTCCGCTCCGCATCCTGTGTGTCGGTGGCCACCCGGCCGATACGTTCGATTCGGCCGGCGGGACGCTCGCGCACCATGTCCGGAACGGCGACGAGGTGACGGTCGTCGCCCTCACCGCGGGCACCCGGATCCACGACGTCGTGATCTCGGACACGCTCCGGTTCGAGGACCGCATCCCGGACCCGGACGAGCTGTCCGCGCTGATGGCCGAACGCGCCGAGGTGAAGGCCGACGAGGTCCGGCGCGCCTGCGGGATGCTGGGCATCACGGACGTTCGTTTCTTCGGCTACGACGACGCGGTGCTGACCCTGCGCGAGGAGCTGATCCTTCGGATGGCGTCGCTCATCCGCGAGATCCGGCCGGACGTGATCGTCACCCACCATCCGAACGAGCTGGGCGAGTACGGCAACCACCACGCGATGACCGCGCAGCTGGTCCTCAACGGCATCGGTGCCGCCCACGGCGTCGGCATGGGCGATCCCAACCCACCCCACCGCGTCGCCCAGGTCTTCTTCACCTGCACCGCCCTGATCATGCCGTCGAACACACTGGCCGGACAGCTCCCCTGGTACCCGGACCTCGTCGTCGACATCACCGACGTGGTGGAGGCCAAGGTCGCCGCCCTGGACACCATGCGCAGCCAGCAGTACGGCGGGAACTACGCGCGGAAGACGATCGAGATGGTCGACGGCGCGATGGGATCCGTCGGTGGCGTGGCCTACGGAGAGGGGTTCGTCACCTTCCAGCCCGAGGTCACCCGGCTCTTTCCGGTCTCCGACTGGCAGCTCCAGCGGGCGACCGAATCCGAGGCCGACCTGATGCACCGGCGGAGCCGGATCATCGCGGCGACGGTCGACCTGCCCGACTGAGTCAGGCCCCGAGACCACCCAGCAGGCGGATCGCCTCGTCCGCCATCCGCTCGCCCTGTCCCGCCCGGATGTAGCGCCAGCCCCCGTCGACCTCGTATTCGCCGTCGGGGAACGCGGCTGCCGTCGGGATGTACTGGAGCGTGTTGTCGTTATAGGCGGCCACGACGGTGTTCGCGAAGGGCGAGCCGGCCCGCACTGCGAGGCCGTGCTCGAGGAACACCTCGCCAGGCAGCACGACCAGGGCGAGGTCCGGTCCGATCGACAGCGTGACGATCGGGGCGCGACCGAGCTCCGCCAGGCGCCGGGCGAGGACGAGCCTGTCCCCGATCGAGACGATGTCGGCGAACTGGGAGTCGCGGGCGGCCCGCTCGAAGGCCGCCTCCTGCTCGGCGACCGGCGGGAACGGGTCGAGCTCGAGCGTCATCGCCGAGCGGGCGACGACAAGCCCGCCGTCGGCCACCGGGGCGGCCGTTCGGAGCGCCTCGGCCACGCCTCGGGCGAAGCGCTCGCCCATGGCCACCGTGTCGTCCCAGGCCGTGCCGGACACCCACTTGCCGGTGCCCTGGTTGCCGGCGCAGCCCTGCAGGAAGAGGCAGGTGCCCTCGTACCCGCCCGCCTCGATCGCGGTCCGGCCGTGACCCACGAAGTCGGCCGAGACGTTGCTCGGGATGCCCAGCCCGGAGGCCGTCGGGTGGCAGCTGTAGGACAGGATGGCGGCGATCGCCCCGCCGTCCGGGCGATCGAAGCGGATGGCGGCAACCTGCGGGTCGATCAGGCCCTCGGGCAGGGCGCGGAGCTCCTCGGGCGGACGGCCGTAGCGGTGGACCGTCCGGCCGTCGGGCAGCTTCGGGCGCCGGTTGCCGGCGACGCGTTCGACCGTCCCGTGCCCGATCGCGAACCGTGCCGGAGCGGTCTTGTTCGCGGCCTCGTCGACGGCCTCCACGACCGCGGTCTCGAGGGCCGCCGCATAGTCGTCGTCGTGCAGGCGCAGCCCGTACGGCCGGAGCAGCTCCTGCAGGTCGGCGCTGATGTACGGGGCGCTGTGGGTGTGCGACACGTTGAGGACGACGCGGTCGGCCGGCAGCCCGGTCCGGGCGGCGACGGCCTCCCGGATCGAGCGATGCGAGGCCTCGAGGAGCCCGCACAGGTCCAGCCCGACCAGCGCGATCCGCTCGCCCTCCGCCTCGAGGACGACCGCGGTCGCGCTGAGCGGGTCCCAGACCTCGGTCACGGTCCGGAACAGGCCCAGGCTCGACGGCGTCCCGAGCGGCTGGGTGATGTCGCGTCGGGCGACGCCGGCCCGCAGGGTCACCGCGTGAGCTCGGACGGATCGAACTCGTCGGACGACCCGGTCGGGCGCCAGCCGAGGACCTCCTTGGCCGGCGTCGTGTCGCGCCAGCGCAGGCTGTTCTCGGAGATCGCGTCGAAGATCCCGAACCTGACGTCGGCCGGCGCCGACAGGCACTTGTCGATCATCTGGACGGCGTCCCTCTGGGCCAGGAAGCCCGGGAAGTGCCGGATGAGCATCGGCCGGTCCTCGGCCAGGACGGCGCCCAGCCGGATGACCAGCACGCTCATCGGAGTCTGGTCGGAGAACCAGCGTGCGGCCGCCTCACAGAAGAGCTTGGCGGCGCCGTAGGGGCTGTCGGGACGGGGCGGGGTCTCGTAGTCGAGCAGATCCCAGCCCGGGACATCCCGATCGCCGGCGGCCAGGCGGCCATAGGGCAGGCTCTCGTCCCATTCCCATCCGCACATCGTGCTGCCGGTGCTCATCAGCACGAAGCGCCGGACCCCGGCCGCAGCCGCAGCGCGCAGGACGTTGATCGTCCCGCCGGCAGTGACCTCGAACTGCTCGTCCCACTCGAGACTCTGGGTCTCGCCCGCGAGGTGCAGGACCATGTCCTGACCTTCCACGGCCCGTCGGACCGCGTCTCGGTCGGTGATCGAGCCCACGGTGTACGGGATCCCCGGCACCTCATGGCGGCTCAGGCCGCTGAACTCATAGCGGTCGGCCAGGTTGGCCAGCACGAGTCCACCGATCAGCCCGCTCGCCCCGGTCACCAGGACCTTCGGCTTGGTCATCGTTCGTCCTCCCATGCGATGTCGGCCAGTTGGGGACCGTTACTCTATCGGCCGGCCGCTGCCGTGGCGGCCCGACGCCGGAGGCTTCCATGACGTCTCGACAGCTGATCCGTGCGGCGCGCGTCGCGAACGCGACGACCGACGGCTGGCTGGCGGACGCGGCGATCGAGATCGTCGACGGCCGGATCGCGTCGGTCGGACCCGCCGGCGAGCTGCCGACGGACATCGCCGCGACCCACGAGATCCACGACCTCGGCGACGTGTCGCTGCTGCCGGGCTTCGTCGAGACGCACATCCACATGCACTTCCCGGCGGACCCGGACTACCGGGCGATCGCGCGGCCGGAGCCGGTCGAGCGCTCGCTCATCCGCGCGACTGCGGCGATGCGCACCCTGCTGCTGTCCGGTGCGACGACCGCGCGCGACACCGGCAGCCGCGAGGACGTGGCCCTCGCGATCCGGTCGGCCGTGCGCGACGGCGTCATCCCCGGGCCGCGCCTCCTGGTGGTCGGGGCGCCGATCACGACCACCGCCGGGCATTACTGGTTCCTCGGGGGCGAGGCGGACACGACCGAGGCGGTCATCGCGCGCATCCGCGAGGCGAAGAAGGCCGGGGTCGATGCGATCAAGATCATGGCCTCGGGCGGCGGCTACACGCCGACGTCCAACCCGCGCTCGCAGCAGTACGACGGCGCGACGCTCGCCGCGGCCACGGCCGAGGCGCACCGGCTGGGGCTGCCGATCCTGGCCCACGCGCTGACCGCGGTCAGCACCGCCCGCGCCGCCGAGGCCGGCATCGATACGATCATCCACGGCGGCGTGTGGTGGACCGACTACCCGGTCCGCGACCGGGCCTACGCATACGACCCGGCCGTCGGCGACCGCATCGCGGCCCGCGGCATCTGGGTGGATCCGACGATCGGCGAGGTCGAGCTCCACGAGGCACACGATGCCGCCGGCGGACCGGCGCTGCCGGCCTTCGAGCACTGGGCGCTGCCCGACGTGCCCAGCGAGCTCGAGCCGCGGCTCGGGTTCATGCGCGACATGGCCGAGCGGGGCGTCCGGTTCATCGGCGGGATGGGCATGGGCATGCCGATCGTCACGTTCGACTCGGTCGCCTGCAGCGCGCAGGTCTACGCCCGCCTGTTGGGCTTCGACCCGTGGCGGGCCATCCGGACGATCACGTCCGACGCGGCCGAGGCGCTGGGCCTCGCCGACGTGACCGGCGCCATCCGGCCGGGGCTCGCGGCGGACCTCGTCGGGGTCGAGGGCGACCCGGTCGGCGACGCCGATGGCGCCGACCATTCCGGCCGTGCCAGCCTTGGCGGCCTGCGCCGCGTCCGGGACGTCATCCAGGGCGGCCGGCCGGTCGTCCGCGACGGTCACGCCCTGGTCTGAGGCTCGCGTCGCGATCGGTCAGGCTCCGGCTGCGCGGAAGGCCGCGATGACCTCGTCCGCGCCGGCCATGTCGAGGTTCTCGGGGTCGAGGCGCAGCACGTTCGTCTCGGCGTCGTGGTCGCCGACCATGACGATCGGATCGCGGTCGGCGAAGCGCCGGACCAGCTCCACGGCGGAGACCTCGTAGGCGACCGGGTCGATCGTCACGATGGTCATCGGGACCGGGCGGCCATCGGCCTGGGTGGAGTCGCGTCGGACGGTCAGGCCGGGGATCCCGGCCAGCCCGGCGGCGAGACGGTCGGCGACCGCGGTCCAGCGCGCGGTCTCGGCGGCCTCGTCCAGGTCCGCATAGCGCTCGAGGGCGACGAGCAGGCCGACGATCTCCTCCTTGCCGGTCTTCATCGATCGCCCGATGCCGTGGATCGGCGGCCGCGGGATGACGCCGTTCTCGACGAGGGCGCGACGGGCCCAGGTCGCCGTGAGCACGTCCATGTCCTGCTGCTGGAGCCCGACCGAGACGAGGAGGTCGGCTCTGCCCGCGAGGAACCCGGACGCCTGCGGGCCGCGGATCGTCTTGCCGCCACTGAACGCGACGAGATCCGCGCCGGCCGCCGTGAAGCGACGCAGGTTGGCGCGTGGCGGCAGGTTCATCGACGCGTCGACGAGGACCGGCAGGCCGCGCGCGTGGGCGGTCGCCACGAACGCCTCGATCGGGAGGCCGTGCGCCTCGGCCTGGCCGTGGAAGAACGCACCGGCCGTGGCCGGGCCGATCGCCGCGGCCATCTCCTCCGCCGTCGCCCCGTTCGCGTCGCCGAACTCGACCAGCCGCGCACCGGACGCGCGGACCAGGTGGTCGTACGGGTTGCGGTGGTTGGCCTGGACGACGATCTCCGCCGGTCCGCCGGTCGTGTCGGGGAGGCGCTCCATGCGGTCCGGGTCGAGGCCGGCCAGCATCGCCGCCGCGCCGAGGGTCAGGCCGGCGGCCGCGCCGGACGTGACGTAGCCCGCCTCGGCGCCGGTCAGCTCGGCGATCCGCTCGCTGGCGATCTCCTGCAGGTCGCCGATCCGGGCGAAGGAGCGCGCTGCCTCCGCCATGGCGGCCACCACCTCCGGCTCCATGAGGGTCCCGCCCGCCAGCGTCGCGTTGCCGCGCGCGTTGACGAGGGTGCGGACGCCAAGTCGCGCGTAGACGGTCATGCGGCCTCCCGGTGATGTGTACGATCGCGGCCGGTGTGGAGCGCCCGCTCGATCGAGGCGCCGGCGGCCGGGGACAGGAGTGTGGCGTGACCCGAACGATCCTCCACGGCGGCCGTGTGCTCGATCCCGGGGCCGGTCTCGATGGCGCCTTCGATGTCGTCGTCGAGGACGGACGGATCGCGGCGATCGCGGGTGCGGAGGACCCGGCGGGCGTGGCGGCCGCGGCCGATGACCGCCGGGTCGACGTCACGGGCCTGCTGGTCCTGCCCGGCCTGGTCGACCTGCACGGCCATTGGTACGACGGCAGCCCGTACGGGCTGGACCCGATCGCCAACCTGCGCGGCGGGGTGACCACCGCGGTCGACGCCGGGACGGCGGGCTTCTCGAACTTCGGGTCGTTCCGGCGGCACACCATCGAGACCGCACCGGTCCGCGTGCTGGCGTTCGTCCACGTGGCGG
This sequence comes from uncultured Chloroflexia bacterium, assembly GCA_963755995.1. GTDB lineage: Bacteria > Chloroflexota > Limnocylindria > Limnocylindrales > CSP1-4 > SPCO01. The sequence continues at coordinate 137,376 of CAVWLQ010000003.1, forward strand.
CCGCCGGCCTGGTCACGACGGTCGTCGGCGAGCTCCAGGACATTCGGTACGCGCGCCCGCGCGAGGCAGCCGCGATCGCGCTGGAGCATCGGGACGTCGTGGTCGGGATCAAGGTCCGGCTCGGGCGCGAGGCCTGCGGCGACAACGTGGCCGCCGCGCTCGATGCCGCCCTGGAGGCGGCCGAGCTGGCCGGCGTCCGTCTGATGGCCCACATCGCCGAGGGGGCCGACGTCCGGGACCGCCCTTCGCCGGCTGCGACCGGGCGACATCGTCACCCATGCCTTCACGGCCTCCGGCCCGGGCATCCTCGGCGACGATGGCCGGGTCCTGCCGGAGGCGCACGCGGCCGCCGCCCGCGGGGTCCGGTTCGACATCGGCCATGGCTGCGGAAGCTTCTCCTGGCCGACCGCCACGCAGGCCCTGGCCGAGGGGCTCCAGCCCGACGCCATCAGCACCGACCTCCACCGCTACTCGATCGAGCACCCGGTCGTCGACCTGCCGACCACGATGTCGCGCTTCCTCGCTCTCGGCATGTCGCTGGAAGCGGTCGTCACCGCGACGACGGCGGGTCCGGCCGCGATCCTCGGCCGGCCCGAGCTGGGCACGCTGCGTGTCGGTGGTCCGGCCGACATCGCCGTCGTCGCGGAGGACGCCACCCCGGTCGACCTGCCCGATGCCGAGGGCGTCCGCCGGTCCGTGGGCCCGATGCTGCGGCCGGTCTGGACGATCGCGGGTGGCGAGCTCCACCGGGCCGCGGACGTCCAGGTGCCCCTCCGACCGTTCCTGGACGCCGACCGCGAGGTGGACTGCAGCGTCCCGATCTGAGCGGCCGCCGGGCAGGTGATCGACCACGGTCAGGTCAGGTCCCGCAGGCGGAGCCAGTGGAGCCGGGTCCCGCCGTCGTCCGGATAGCCGTGGAGCACGACGCCGAGGTCGCCGGACGGGAAGGTCACGACGTCCGGGTAGCCGCAGACGCTGCCGGGCTCGTGCCGCGCGTCGGGGTCGGCTGCGTACAGCTGGCCGGCGAGCGACCACGTCTCGCCGCCATCGTGGCTGACGCTCAGGCTCACCCCTCGCCGGCCGGGATCCTCGTCGCGGTAGGCGCAGGCGATGGCGCCGGACCGCAGCCGGAACAGCTTGATGTTCGAGCCGAGGAACGGCGTCGGCACGATCGGTGACCAGGTCCGGCCCTCGTCGGCCGAGTGCGACGTGACGCTCTGGCGGGTCTGGTGCTCGCGCACGACGGCCAGGAAGCGGCCATCGTCCAGCCGGATCACGTCGATGTCGCTGTAGTCCCGGCCATCCGCCTGGGCGATGATCGTGGGCATCTCGATGTGCTCGCCGTCCGCGTCGCTGACGCTGACCCCGGCGTGCCAGCCGAAGTCGCGTGCCCGCGTACCCATGACCGCCCAGAGGAGGCGGCCATCGGCGAGCGGATGCGGGTTGCTCGCACCGTAGAGCTCCGTCCATTCCGGGAAGAGACGGATCTCGGGCGAGAGGTCCGACCAGCTGTCGCCGCCGTCGCGGGTCGTCGTCGAGGCGACGTACCAGCCGGTCATCGGCTCCGTGCCGCCCAGCGACAGGTCGATGAGGATCCGGCCGAGCATGACCTTGACGTTGTCATCCGCGATCCGGGCCAGCCCGCCCATCGCCAGCGAGAACCAGCCCGGGTAGGCGTACAGGGCGAGCGGCTCTGCCCAGGTTGCCCCGTCGTCGTCCGAGGAGGTGACGACGAGCGCCGCCTGATTGCGCAGGTCGACCCCGATCACGTGCGAGAAGCACATCAGGAGCCGGCCGGTCGATTCGATCCGGACCATGCTGGCCGCGGACCGCCGGCCGGGGGGCGCATCGGCGAACAACGTCCGCGCCTCGATGACCTCGAGCGGTCCGCCCTGTTCGAGCCTGGGGGTGGGGTCGGCCATCGGATCCTCTCCGCTGTCGGTGCGAATGGTCAGAGCAGGACGCGCGGGATGCGCTCGTCCCAGCGGCGGGTGACGGGCGCCTCGTCGTCGACGGTCACGGTCAGGTCGATCGTCAGGTGGAAGTCCGTCTCGGTCGAGGCGAGCACGACGTCCGCGCGGCTCTCGACGCCATGTCCGTCGCGGCTGCTCGCGCAGCGGTGCCAGCCGCGCGCGACGGCGTGCGCCGGATCGACGGGGGCGACCTCGCACGTGTTCCGGGCGTCCCGCTCGATGCGGGTGCCCTCGGGCGTCACGTGCGTCGTCTGGAACCGGATCTCGGAGACGACGCGGCCGGTCAGGGCATCGCGCGTGACGGTCCAGCCGGCGGGTGGGTCGAAGGCGGAGGCGTGGCGCGCGACCATCGGCGATGGCGCGAAGACCGGCGCGGCGACCGGGCCCTCGTCGGGGACGACGGGCAGCGTGATCCGGGAGCGCGCGTCCGGCCCGCGATGGAGGTCGAGCGTGGCGGAGGCCGGCGTCGGCCAGACGTTCGGCCAGTCGGCGCCCGCGATCGACACCCGGATCCGGTGCCCGGCGCCGAACCGCCAGCCGGTCGCGTCGACGAGGATCGTGAGTGGGACGACCGCCCCGGGGTCCATCGGCTGCGGATCGGTCAGGGACGATCGACGGGTGCCGTTGAGCATGCCCTTGGCGACGAGGTGCGACCGGCCGTGGAGGTCGATGTCCGACACGCTGACCACCACGCCGAGGACATCGACCGAGGAGGCCACGAAGAGATCCGCCCTGGCCCGCCCGAGGATCGACAGCGGCGCGTCGAGCGGCCGACTCGTGTAGGTCAGGGACAGGGCTTCGTCCGGGCGCTGGTCGCCGGTCAGCCCGAACTGGACGCCGCCCGACCACAGCCCGTTGGCGGCCCCGACGGTCGGATCGACGAGGAGGTGGTCGATACCGGCATCGGCGGGACCCGCGCCGGTCGCATCCTCGGTCAGGCGTCCTTCGGGCCCGAGGTCGAAGGCGCGCTCCGTGGCACCGGCCGGCGGCCAGGCCGTCTCGGCGCGCCATCGCCCGGCGCTCTCCAATCGGCCGGGTGCCAGCGAACCGGTCTCCTGCATGAACACGGCGATCGCGGGCTCGTCCATGAGGCCATCGTCCCGGCCGCGGCACCAGTGATCCAGCCAGCGAACGACATCGCGCAGGTGGTCGATCCGGGGGCCGGGGATCCCGGCGTCCGGGTAGCGGTGATCCCACGGGCCGATGAGCAGCTTCTTCGGGGCCGTCAAGCGCTCGAACAGCCGCGTCGGCGGGTTCGGGTAGCCATCCCGCCAGCCGCCGATGAGGAACGTCGGACAGACGATCCGATCGACGATGTCCGCGACGGACCCCTGACGCCAGTACGGCCCGTCGACCTGGTGGGTCAGCCAGGCGAGGAGATACGGCTCGTCCTCCGCGACGTGCCGCTCCCAGATCCCGCGCGAGCCCTCGCCCGCGAAGGTCGGGTCCGTCGGCATCGCGTTCCAGGAGATCATCCGCGTCCCGTAGTAGCCGACGTCGTAGTACATCCGCAGGAGGCCGCCCCGGTAGTGGCAGTCGTCGGTGTAGCGGTCGTCGGTGAAATCCACCGGGATGATCGACGTGAGGTGCGGCGGCTGGAGGGTGGCGACCTGCAGCGCGGTGAACCCGCCGTATGAGATCCCCATCATGTTCACGTGCCCGTCGCACCACGGCTGGGCGGCCATCCATTCGATGGCGTCGTAGCCGTCGACCTGCTCCTGGGCCACGTATTCGTCGACGGCGTGGCCCTCGGAGCCGCCGGTGCCACGGATGTCGACCCGGGCCAGGATGTAGCCGTGCCGTGGCAGCTCGAGGTAGTGGCGGAGGCCGGTCGGATCGACCTCGTCCTTCCGATAGGGGAGGTACTCCATGACGACCGGCAGCGGCTCCGCCGGCAGGTCGGCGCTTCCGTCGCCATCCGGGACGTACAGGTCGGCCGCGAGCAGCACGCCGTCCCGCATCGGGATCATGACGTCGCGGACGAGGCGGACGCCCTCGCCCGCGCGGAGCACCTTCACCGCCGGCTCGGGCTCAGGCCGGGATCGTGTCGCGGCCGCGCGTCGGCTTGGGCCGCGGCGGGGTCGGCTGGACGCGCAGGCCACCCTTGAGGATGAACCGCGTCCGCCGGAGGTCGGTGATCTCCTTGTCCGGTGCCCCGTCGACGATCAGGACGTCCGCCGCCATCCCGGGTCGCAGCGTGCCGGTCTCGCCCTCGATGCCGAGGTGCCAGGCGGCACGCCCGGTCGCGCAGTGGATGACGTGGCCCGGCTCCATGCCGGCCCCCACCCAGGCCTCGAGCTCGATGAACAGCTCCTCGCCGAAGTCCGTGAAGTTGATGCCGACGTCCGTGCCGGGCACGAGCGTCACGCCGGCGTCGTGCAGGGCCTTGCCGTTGGCCCACCAGTCCGCCCGTGTCATCCGGCCCGGGTTCGGCTGCAGCTTGTTGACGTCCTTGCCCGTCTCGACCTCGTACCTGGTCCCGGCGGCGATCGTCGGGAGCGCCCGCGTGCCGCGCTCGACCATGCCCCGGGCGACGGTCTCGTCGAACGCCCATTCCCAGTTCTCGCCGAGCATCGTGCAATGCTGGATCGAGTCGATGCCCGCCTTCGAGGCGTTGTCGATGCCGGGCACGCCGTGCGCGTGCGAGGTGACCCTCTTGCCGAGCCGGTGGGCCTCGTCCGCCGCGGCGGCCAGCTCCTCGAGCGAATAGGCCGCGTGACGCGAGTCTGTGCCGGCCGTCATCCCGCCCCCGGTGGCCATGATCTTGATCCCGTCGGCGCCTTCGTCCTCGAGCAGCTTGCGAACCATCGCGCGCACGCCCGCGACGCCATCCGCCTCACCGCCGAAGAAGTGGCAGTGGCCACCCGTCTGGGTGACGGCCCGGCCGCTCACGAGAAGCCGGGAGCCGATGGTCACGCCGCGCGCGATGCCGTCCCGGATCGCATAGGCGGTCATCCCGCGCGCGCCACAGTCGTAGGCGGTCGTGATGCCGGCCCGGAGCATGCGCTCGGCGGCAGACGAGCCGCGGACCACGAGGTCCTCGTCGCTCTCGGTCGCCATGGTCGCCAGCGGGTCGATCGTCGGCGGCATGGTCACGTGCACGTGGCCGTCCATCAGCCCCGGCAGCGCGGTCGTGCCCGGCAGGTCGAGCGTCCGTGCGTCTTCGGGCTGGGCGACGGCGTCATCACGCCCGACCGCCGCGATCCGACCGTCCAGCACGAGCAGAGCGGCGTCCTCGACGGCCGGCCCGCCGGTCCCGTCCAGCAGGCGCCCGACGCGGATCCGCAGGGCCTGGCGCATCCCCGGCTCGATCATGATCCGATCCCTCCGCTAGGCTGTGCGGGGCCGCCGGCACTCGTTGGCGCCCAACCCGTTGTTCATTACTACTGTAATAAGTTGACAGAGACGCAGTTGGGTTGCAGGATGCGACCGCATTGCCCGTGCAGGGCGAACGGCTGAGGAGGAGACCTATGAAAGTCCGTATTCCCGCCTTGCTCGCGGCGGTCACGTTGATCGCTGTGGCATGCGGAGGGACCACCGCGTCACCGTCGGCGAGTACCGCCGCCTCGGTTGCGCCGCCGCCCTCGACAGCGGCATCAGAAGCTCCGTCGACCGCCCCGTCGGCGGCCGCCGGACCGACCACGCTGCGCGTCTCGCGCATCTCGGACTTCCTGCCGAGCATCCATCCGGTCGAGCTCGGTACGGGCAACCAGGAGCTGATGGCTGACATCGTGTTCAGCACCCTCGTCGACGTCGACAAGGATGAGGTCACGATCCTGCCCGACCTGGCCCAGACGTGGGACGTCACCCCCGACGCGACGACCTACACGTTCCACCTGAACCCGGCCGCCGTCTGGAGTGATGGCCAGCCGGTGACCGCCGACGACGTCCTGTGGACGATCGCCTGGTCCGCCCAGAACCCGGACGCCTTCAAGCAGATCCCGGTCTCGGCCTACCTCGAGGTCAAGGGCGCTGCCGACGTCAAGGGCACGACGAACACGCCCGTCGGCGCCGAGAAGATCGATGATCACACCGTCAAGCTCACGCTGGCGGCTCCGGACTCGACCTTCCTCCGCCGCCTTGCCGGCGCGGTCTACTACATCCTGCCGAAGCACAAGCTGGACGGACTGACCGCTGCGCAGGCGGAGACCTGCCCGTTCTGCCTGGGCACCGTCGGCGAGACGATCGGCTCCGGCCCGTACGACTTCTCGGAGTCGATCTCGGCCGGTGGCGCGACGTTCAAGGCCAAGAAGAACTACTGGAAGGGCAAGGACTCGCAGATCGATACCCTGGTCTACAAGATCCAGGAATTCGAACGTGTCGGTCGCCCAGCTCGCCGCGGGTGAGCTCGATCTGACGATCCGCGTCCCACCGGCCGAAGGGCCGGGCCTCGCCAATGTCCCGGGCCTCAAGCAGCTCAACGTCCCGGGCGTGGGCATCTTCAACATCAACTTCAACAACACCAACACGGACAAGGCGCTGCGCCAGGCGATCGCCTACGCGATCAACCGGCCGGAGGCGATCGACAAGGTCCTCGGTGGCCTGGCGACCCTCAACTACACGATCCCGCCCGGGTTCAAGGTCTACGACGACATCAACAAGTACGAGTTCAACCTGGACAAGGGCAAGGAGCTCCTCGCCACCTCCAAGTGGGACAAGAGCAAGACCTTCCGGCTGGCGCTGCTGGCCGAGGATCCGAACTTCACGGTCACCGCTCCGGCGCTCCAGCAGTACATCGAGGCCCTGGGCATCAAGGTCGAGCTGACCGCGCTGCCGACCGCGCCGTACACGGACCTGATCCAGAAGACCAATGACTTCGAGGCGTTCCTGAGCTTCGGTGGCAGCGAGGGCGTGGGCTGGTACCAGTCCTCGATCTACTTCGACTGCGCCGGCCTCGGGACCAGCCAGCTGAAGCTGCCGAAGGATCAGTGCATCTACAGCGACCAGTTCGCTGCCGCCCAGGCGGTCGTCGGCGACGCGCAGGACACCATCCTGCACAAGCTGGCCCTCGACCTGAACGACAACCTGCCCGAGATCTACCTCTGGCAGCCCAACTACCTGCATGTCTATACGGACAAGCTGGGTGGAGACTTCGCCATCTACCCGAACGAGCGTGAGTCGTTCCAGAAGATCCTCGACTGGACGTATCACAACTAGTCCCTGGAAGCTGACATGAGCCGGGCGCCCATCGGCCGTATCCTGACCATCGCATAGGAGGTTCGGTGGGCGCCTACATCATTCGACGCATCCTCATCTCGATCCCGGTCCTGTTCGGGATCACCCTCATCGGTTTCGTCGCGCTGAAGCTCGCGCCAGGGGATCCGCTCCTGTCCTCGGTGAACCCGGAGACCCTGGCGAACCTTCTCTCGCACCCGGAGATCCTGGCCGCCGAACGCCATCGCCTCGGCTTCGATCAGCCGATCTTCCCCAACCAGTACCTGACCTGGCTGGGGGGCGTCCTCCAGGGCGACTTCGGCTATTCGGTGACATCGCACCGCTCGATCGCCGACGAGATCGGCGCGCGGGTCCCGCAGACGCTGCTGCTGATGGTCACCGCCCTGACGATGGCCATCTGCATCGGCATCCCGATCGGGGTCATCACCGCCGTCCGCCAGTACTCGAAGCTGGACTACGCGCTCAACTCGGCCGCGATCTTCCTCGCCTCGACGCCGGTCTTCGTGCTCGGCCTCGTCGCGATCTACGTCTTCGCGGTCAACCTGCACGTGCTGCCGACCGGGCAGGTCCACACGATCGGCAAGACCGATCCGCTCGACACGTTCTACCACCTGATATTGCCGGCCACCGTGCTGGCCATCGTCAACGCCGCGCCGCTCGTGCGCTACACCCGCGCCAGCATGCTCGATGTCCTCAACAGCGAGTACGTCACGACGGCCAAGTCCAAGGGCCTGTCGTACCGCCTCGTGATCATGCGCCACGCCTTCCGGAACGGCCTCATCCCGATCATCACGATCGTGGCCCTGCTGATCCCGGAGGCCGTTGCCGGCGCCGTCATCACCGAACAGGTCTTCGCCTGGAACGGGATGGGCTCGCTCGCCGTCAAGGCCGCGAGCGCCCGGGATCCCTCGCTGATGATGGGCATCATCCTGATCACCGGGATCGCCGTCCTCGTCGCCAACATCATCGCCGACATCGGCTACGCAGTCGCAGATCCACGGGTGGCATATGACCGCGCGAAATGAACCCGAGGCGCCGGCGCGCCGACTCGCTGCTCCACAGCATGGCCGACACCGAGCATGGGCGCAGATGCCCGTGGCGCTCGGCACCCAGGTCCTCGGCGAGCACGTCTCGCCCCGGCGGGCGGCCCTCCGGCGCTTCCTGCGCTACCGCCTCGCGATCGTCGGCGTGTTCATGCTCTCGATCATCATCGCCCTGGCGGTCTTCGCCCCGGTCCTGACGCCGTGGCCGCCGAACTGGGTGGACTTCGCGGCCGGCGCCCGGCAGCCACCGAGCGCCGCGCACATCCTCGGCACGGACGTCTCCGTCGCGCGACATCTGGGCGCGCGTCCTCTACGGCGCCCGCACCTCGATCCTGGTCGGCTTCGGGGCGGTGACGCTGTACCTGATCATCGGCACGCTGATGGGCCTGGCCGCCGGCTTCTACGGCCGGTTCATCGACCAGGGGATCATGCGGTTCACCGACACGATCATGGCCATCCCGCCGCTGCTGCTGATCATCGTGTTCGTGTCGCTCGTCGGCCCGAGCATCATCTCGGTGATCGCGGTCATCGGGCTGCTGGGCTGGCCGGTGACGTGCCGGCTCGTGCGCGGCCAGCTCCTGGTCCTGCGCGAATCGGAGTTCATCACCGCCGTCGCGGGTCGTCGGCGTGCCCGACAGGACGATCCTGTTTCGGCATATGCTGCCCAACATCCTCGGACCGCTGACCGTGGTGGCCACGTTCGGCGTCGCGACGGCGGTCCTCCTGGAGGCGAGCCTGAGCTTCCTGGGACTCGGCGTGCGGCCACCCGAGGCCAGCTGGGGCAACCTCATCACGGAGGCGGTCAGCCCGGTGGTCCTCACCCAGCTCCCGTGGCAGTGGATGCCAGCCGCGGTCTTCATCACCGCCACCGTCCTGTCGGTGAACTTCATCGGCGACGGACTCCGGGACGCGATCGATCCGCGAGCTGCGAAGGGTCGGTGATCCGCATGCACATCGGCGTCCACCGGCGACCGGCCGGTCGAGGGGGCGCCCGGTGGCTTCCCGCTGCCGGTCTGATCCTGGCCGTCGTGGCAGCTTGTCAGCCCAGCGCGCCACCCGGCTTCAACGGCACCCAGCCGCCCGACGCCGGCGCATCCGGCGGGGCAGGCGCGAGCGCCGCCGCGCCGGACGGTTCGGGTCTCGTCGAGGGCAAGTCCACGGTCACGACGGACGGCGGGAAGGTCATGGTGGTCGGCCTCGGCGCCGGCAAGTCGGACGACTTCGACCTGCCCGCGGGCTCCGTGACGATGGCCATCACCCCGTGCGTGGGCGGCGTCGTCAGCCCGTTCGTGACGCTCTACGACGGCAAGGACAACAAGGTCGGCCTCACCGTCGACCCCACGACCACGCTGAAGAACCTCGCCGGCGGCAGCTACTACGTCGACGTGAGCGCCAACCCCAAGTGCGTCTGGTCGGTCGCGTTCAGCCCGTCCTGACCGTCAGTCGGCGGCCTGCACGGGGACGATGACCGGCTCCTCCGTGACCTCCGGGACGACGTCCTGGGGCAGGGCCGTGAGCAGCTCGCTCGCGAAGTGGCAGGCGACGGTCTGGTCCGGGTTGTCGGCCACGACGGGCTTGAGCGGCGGGTCCTCGGTCGTGCAGATCTCCGGGTTGCCCAGCCGCTCGCGCAGCCAGCAGCGGGTGTGGAAGCGGCAGCCGGATGGCGGGTTGGCCGGGCTCGGGATGTCGCCCTTGAGGATGATCCGGCGGCGTGACCGCTCGGTCCGCGCGTCGGGCACCGGCACCGCGGACAGCAGGGCCACCGTGTACGGATGGAGGGGCTGCGCGTAGAGCTGGTCCGCCGGCGCGATCTCGACGATCTTGCCGAGGTACATGACCGCCACCCGGTCCGCGATGTGGCGGACGACGGCGAGGTCGTGGGCGATGAACAGGTAGGTCAGCCCGAGGTCCGCCTGGAGCCGCTCGAGCAGGTTGATGACCTGCGCCTGGATCGACACGTCGAGCGCGCTGATCGGCTCGTCGCAGACGATGATCTCGGGCTCGACAGCGAGCGCCCGGGCGATCCCGATGCGCTGGCGCTGGCCGCCGCTGAACTCGTGCGGGTAGCGCTCGACGAACGACGTGTCGAGACCGACCAGGTCGAGCAGCTCGGCGACCCGGGCCTCGCGGGCCTTGCCCGAGAAGAGGTTGTGGACGCGCAGCGGCTCGGCCAGGATCTCGCCGACGGTCTGGCGCGGGTCGAGGCTCGAGTACGGATCCTGGAAGACCATCTGGAACTTCCGGCGCCGTTTGCGCAGGTCGTCGCCCTTGAGGGCCAGCAGGTCGGCGCCGTCGAGCGAGATGGACCCGGCCAGCGGCTGCGTGATGCGCACGATCGTGCGCCCGATCGTCGTCTTGCCCGAGCCGGACTCACCGACCAGGCCGAGCGTCTCGCCCCGGGCGATGTCGAACGTCACGCCGTCCACCGCGCGGACCCAGCCGCTGCGGCGGCGCATGACGCCGGTCAGGATCGGGAAGTAGACCTGCAGGTCCTTGACGCTCAGGAGCGGCCCGGCGGGGGCCGGCGCGTCGGGCGTGGCCGGGATCGGGCTCGGCGGTCGTCTCGGTCGGCGTCAGCGCGGCGCTCATTCGACCTCCGTGGTGGCGGCCGCGACGATGGCCTCGACGACGGCGGCGGGCGGGGGTGCCGGGACGAAGCCGGGGGTCAGCGGCTGGCCGGCGATCGCCTCGTCGCGGGTCGGCTGGTTGTGGCAGGCGACCTCGTGACCGGCGCGGGTGGACTCCTCCAGCCGGTCGCCGCCGGCGATCGTCAGCGGCGGCGCGTCCGTCCAGCAGCGGGTCAGGCGCCAGGCGCAGCGCGGCGCGAACGGACAGCCCTCGAGCGGTGACGCGAGGTCCGGGGGCGAGCCCTCGATCGGGGTCAGGGCCGCCTGCCGTGGGCGGTCCAGGCGAGGCAGCGACCGCAGCAACCCGATCGTGTAGGGGTGCGCCGGATCGGCCAGGAGGGTCTCGGTCGGCCCGAGCTCGACGAGGCGCCCGGCGTACATGACGGCCAGCCGGTCGGCGAACCCGGCCACGACGCCGAGGTCGTGGGTGATGATCAGGACGGCCATCCCGAGCTCGGTCCGGAGCCGGCGCAGCAGGTCGAGGATCTGCGCCTGGATCGTCACGTCGAGCGCGGTCGTCGGCTCGTCGGCGATGAGCAGGCTCGGTTCGCAGCTCAGGGCCATCGCGATCATCGCGCGCTGGCGCATGCCGCCGCTGAACTGGTGCGGGTAGTCGTTGACCCGGCCCGCCGCGTTCGGGATGCCGACGAGCTCGAGCAGCTCGATCGCGCGCTTCTTGGCGTCCTTCGAGCCGACGCCCTTGTGCGTCTCGATCGCCTCGGTGATCTGGCGGCCGATCGTCAGGACGGGGTTCAGGCTGGACAGCGGGTCCTGGAAGATCATGGCGATCTGGGCGCCCCGGATCTTGCGCAGCTCGTCCTCGGACATCGTGAGCAGGTCCCTGCCCTCGAAGACCGCCGTCCCGCCGGCGACCCGGCCGACGCGCTTCGGCAGCAGGCCCAGCAGGGACAGCGCGCTGACGCTCTTGCCGGAGCCCGACTCGCCGACCAGGCCGATCGTCTCGCCCGGGCCGATCTCGTACGACAGGCCGCGCACGGCACGGACGGTCCGACCGCGGCCCACGAACTCCACCTGGAGATCGCTGACCGTGAGCATGGGCTTGGCCGGTCGCGCGCCATCCCGGATGACGGCAGGGGCGTCGAGCGGATCGATGTTGTCGGCGGCTGCCTGGATCATGGCCCTCAACGGTGCTACGTGACGGGGAAGCCGGCGGAGCGAGGTCCACGGGCCGGATAGAGGAAGTGCCGACCTTGGGGCCGGCAACACCACCAATGTACAGTGCAGGTGCGTGATGTCAAGGCGAGGTCAACTGCCACTTCAGTGACGGTTCCCCGCACGAATGACTGTACCGGGTCGGGCGTCGGTGGGTCGACCATCGCGCGCCACGATCTCGCCGTTGACGACGACCAGGTCGATGCCCGTGGCCGGGCGGCGCGGCTCGTCCCACGTGGCCCCTGCCCCGACGGTGGCCGGATCGAACACGACCAGGTCCGCCGCCAGCCCCTCGACCACCCGGCCGCGGTCGGTGATCCCGAAGCGTTCGGCCGGCAGCCCGCTCATCAGGTGGACCGCCCGCTCGAGGCTGACGAGGCCGCGCTCGCGCACGAACGTGCCGAGGACCTGGGCGTAGCAGCCGTAGCCGCGCGGGTGGGGGAGCTTCCCGTGGTAGACGCCATCGCTGGCGACCATGAAGGCAGGGTGGTTGAGCGTGCGCCGGGCCTGGGCGTCGAAGTCGTCCTGGCTGATGCCGCGCCGGAAGACGAGGATCGCGTCCGGAGACTCCTCGATGATCAGGTCGACCGCCGTCTCGCCGAGGCTCGTGCCACGCTCCGCGGCGACCTCGCCGATGGACATCCCGATGTAGCGCCCGGTCCGCGTCTCCGAGAAGTATTCGCGGCCACCGATGGCGTGGGTGATCCCGATCTGCTCCTCGATGATCGCGCCGATCTTGGCCCGGTGGGCCGGGTCGTCGCGCAGCCGCTTGACCGTCGCGTCGAAGCCGCCCAGCTGGTCCTCCGGCGGCAGCCAGACGAGCAGGTGGCTCGAGCCCGCCGGGTAGAGGTACCAGTCGATGCCGAAGTCCACGCCGGCCTGGCGGGCCTCCTCCAGCAGCGGCTCGGTCTCGTCGTCGACCGACTCGTGCGACTGCCGGATGGGGACGCCGGCGCGCTTGCCGATCTCGATCGACTCGCGGTAGGCGGCCGGCTTGCCGATCTCGTTGTAGCGGATGTGGGCCGCGTACACGCCGCCGTACTCGGCGACGACCTTGGCCAGCTCCACGATCTCGTCCGTGGACGCGTTGGCGGCCGGCTGGTAGTCGAGCCCGGTGTTGAGCCCGACGGCGCCGGCCTCCATCCAGTCGCGGGTCAGGGCGCGCATCCGGTCCAGCTCGGCCGGGGTCGGCGGGCGATCGTCCCAGCCCATGACCGCGAAGCGGATCGGCTGGTGCGGCGCCATCGGCACGACGTTGAGCGGGATCGTCCCGGCGAAGCCGTCGAGATAGGCATCGATCGTCGGCCAGTCCGGTCGGAGGTCGGGCTGGCCGTAGGCGAACGCCGTGGAGCGCCACAGCTCCGCGCAGGCCTCGGCGGGCAGCGGCGCCCAGCCGAACCCGTCCGGGCCGGTCAGGTGCGACGTGACGCCCTGGAGGACCGAGCCCCAGATGTCGCCGTTGCCGCGCAGCGCTGTCTCGGAGTGGGGGTGGGCGTCGATGAAGCCCGGCGCGACGATGCGTCCCGCCGCCTCGATGACGGTCGCCGCGGCCGCGTCCGGGAGCGTCCCGACCGCGGCGATCCGGCCGTCGCGCACGGCGACGTCCGCGACCACGCCCGGCGCGCCGGTGCCGTCGACGACGGTCCCGCCGCGGATGAGGAGATCGGCGTCCACGCTCAGCTCAGCTTGCCGCGAGCGAGGAGCGGGATGATCCTCTCGACCACGCCATCGCGGAGGCCGACGAACGCGTCATGACGGAAGGTCGTCGTGTCGTGGTAGTCCGGGATGATCTCGAGCTGCTGCCCGATCGCCACGGGCGGACCATCGGGTGGCCGGAGCCAGACCCCGTGCTCTGCCGACAGGTAGACCAGCTCGAACTCCGGGTGCTCGAGGACCACCGCATGCCATTCCTCCTTGGCCGACAGGGTCTTGAACCCGGCGTCGGTGATGACGCGCTCGGCCGTCGGCCGGCTGCCCACCGTCGTCAGGATCGTCAGGGCGTATTCGAAGCCGAGCTCCTCGAGGTGGCAGAGCTCGCCGTAGAACGGGTCCATGAAGCTCGCGCCACCGGCCTGGAGCTCGGTCAGCCCGTCGATCGAGGCGGCGAACATGTGGTTGCCGGAGCCGCCGCCGCTGACGATCCCGACCGGCATGCCGTCGGCCTCGATGAGCCGGCGCGATTCGACCAGTCCGGCGATCGCCTCGACGGTCTGGCGCTCCTTCTCCTCGTTCGGCCAGGCGGTGAGGGTATGGCCCTCGTAGCCCATGATCCCCGCGAACCGGACGCCCGGTGCGCTGTCGATCCGGCGGGCCAGCTCGAGCGCGGCCTGCCCCGGGATCACGCCGGTCCGGTCCATCCCGACGTTGATGTCGACGACCATCGGGATGTCGACGCCCGCCGCCGCCCCGACCTCCGAGGCGAGATCGACGTGGAACGGGTCGTCGGCGCAGACCATCACCTCGGCCCGGTCCTGGAGCCGGGCGGCGCGCTCCAGCTTCACCCGAGAGGCGAGGGCGTAGGCGACGAGGATGCTCGGGATGCCGCCCTCGACCATGACCTCCGCCTCGGAGACCTTGGCGCAGGTGACGCCGATCGCCCCGTAGTCCATCTGGCGCCGGGCGATCCAGGGCGACTTGTGGCCCTTGGAATGGGGCCGCCAGGCCTTGCCGCCGGCCGCGATCGTGGACGACAGCCGGTCCACGTTGCCCTCGAACCGCCCGAGGTCGAGCAGGAGGGACGGGGTGTCGAGCTCGGCCTTCGGGCGGCCGATGCGTGGATCGGTGGCGGCGGCGCTGGTCGTGGCCACGGGTCTCCCTGCTGGACGGGGGCGCCGGGACCGTGCGACCCGGCGAGCGCCATTGTAGATTGTCGACAATCGCCGCACATGGAGACCGCGATGGAAGTCGTCGCCTCGGGGGCGTTCTGGGACGCGCGAACCGCGCCGCTCAACGAGCGCTCGGCATCGTCCACCGCGGCGGTCGCGCTGGCCGATGGCACGGTGCTGGCGACCTGCCGGCTGGGCACGGATCGCGAGGGCGCCGACGGCCACGTCGGGGTGTTCGCCTCGACCAACGGCGGTGACGACTGGGAGCTCCGCTTCCTCGGCCTGCCGGAACGGGTCTGGGACGGCTGGCCGGGCGAGGCGCGCGGCTGGTATCCGACGGAGCTGGTGCCCGGCGAGCTGATCGCCTCGGTGCTGTGGACCGATCGCTCCGACCCGAGCCACCCGTGGGTCCACCCGGTCACCCAGGGCCTCCTCGGCATGCGCAGCTACCTGATCCGCTCGACCGACGGCGGACGCTCGTGGCCGGACCGCCGGCGGATCGACCTGGGCCCGCACCCGGGCGCATCCGTGACCGGCCCGGTCCTGCGCCTGTCCGACGGGACGCTCGCCCAGCCGTTCGAGAACTGGAAGGAGTACGAGGACCCCACGCCGGGCATCCCGTGCGCCTGGCTGCGCCTGTCGCCCGACGACGGCGAGACCTGGACCGAGGACGTCCTCGTCGCCGCCGACCCGGACAACGCCATCTACTACTGGGACCAGCGGATCGCGGCGCACCCGGTCGACGGGCGCCTCGCCAACATGTTCTGGACGCACGTCCCGGCCGACGGCCGCGACATCGACGTCCATATCACGTGGGGCACGCCGGACGGCCGGACCTGGACCGAGCCGGTCGGAACCGGGTTGCCCGGCCAGCACTGCCAGCCGATCTCGCTCGGGGGCGACCGGCTCCTGGCGGTCTATTCGCATCGGCTGAGTCCGGGCGGGATCCACGCGTCGATCAGCGAGGACTTCGGGGTGTCGTGGGATCGCGACCGCGACCTCGTGGTCTGGGCCAGTGACGCCGGCGACGAGCCGGGCTCCGGCGCCTCGCGGGCACAGGAGGAGTACTGGAACGACATGGGCGCCTGGCAGTTCGGGCACCCGCGTGGCGCGCTCCTGCCGAACGGCGAGGTCCTGGTCGTGTTCTACGGCGGCTCGGGCGCCACGCGGAGCGGCCGCTGGGCCAGGCTGCGGGCGTGACCGACCTCCTCCTGCAGGACGCCCGCGTCGTCGACGCCCGGGGGGCGCGGCCGGGCCGGGTCGACGTGCTGGTCCGGGCCGGGCGGATCGCGGCGATCGGCGAGGGCCTGGACGCGGCGACACACGGGGCGGCGGGGGCTGCAGTCGTGGCGCTTGGCGGCCGCTGGCTCACGCCCGGCCTGATGAACGCGCACGCCCACGCGTGCCTGGATGCCGGACCGGACCCGGAGACCGTGCTCCACGGCGAGAACCGGAGCCAGACCCTCGTGCGCAGCATCGCCCGGCTGGAGGCGACGCTGCGCGCCGGAGTCACCACCATCCGCGACGTCGGTGGACCAGACGAGATGCCGATCGAGCTCGCCGCGCTCATCGCCGCGGGCGAGATCGCCGGGCCGCACATGCTGGCCAGCGGCCGGGTCATCACGATGACCGGCGGACATGGCTGGTGGATCGGCCGGCAGGCGGACGGCCCGGACGCGGTCCGCCGCGCCACCCGCAAGAACCTCCGGAGCGGCGCGACCTCGATCAAGCTGATGGCGACCGGCGGGATGATGACGACGGGCCGGCAAGCCGGCCAGCCGCAGCTGACCATCGAGGAGATGGCGGCCGCGGTGGAGGAGGCGCACAAGCGCGAGGTGCCGGTCGCCGCGCACGCCGAGAGCCGGATCGGGGTCCGCAACGCGATCCTGGCCGGCGTGGACTCGGTCGAGCACGGTCACGGCGGCGACCAGGAGATCATCGACCTGATGCTCGAGCGCGGGACCGCCCTGGTGCCGACGATCCTGTCCGACCGCCGGATCATCGACCACGGCGTCGCCGCCGGGATCCCGGCTTTCGTCGTCGAGCAGTGCGTGGCGCTCCACGAGAGCCTCGTGACGTTCCTCGAGCCGGCGATCCGGGCGGGCGTGCGGATCGCGGCGGGCAACGACGGCGGCGCGCCGCTCGTGCCGATGGGCGACATGGTCGACGAGCTCGACTTGTACGTCCGGCACGGCATGACGCCGCTGGCCGCTCTCGCCTCGGCGACGACCGTGACGGCCGAGCTGTTCGGGCTGCCGGATGTCGGGCTGGTCGAGCCGGGTCAGGTCGCCGACCTGCTGGTCGTCGACGGCGACCCGCTCGCCTCGATCGGGGCGCTGCGGGACCCGCTCCAGGTGCTGCGAGCCGGACGTGCCGTGCTGGACTGGCCGGAGACGCTGACCGCCAGCTAGCCCGGTCCGTGGCACCCACGAGGTCCGTGGCACCGCCCATTCGTGACACATGCTCATCAGGCGAGCGTTGGTCACCGGATTCTCGCCACCGAGTTCATCTCGGGAGCAATTGGCGGTATCAGTCAGGGCGACGTTTCATGGTCACGCTCGGATCTGGCCGGTCAGGTGGGGTCGGCCCGGAACGCGGTGACGAGCGCTCGTGTGGCGAGCATCTGACAGGAACAGGACCCGTGGATGGTGCCTCGGGGACGGCGCCTCCGCCTAGCCCGGCAGCAACCCCTCGAACACCGTTTCGTCCAGGGTCAACCCGAGCCCCGGCCGGTCGGACAGCCGGAAGACGCCGTGGTCGTGGAGCACGGGCTCCTCGAAGAGCGACGCGATCGCCTCCGGCGCCGGGCCGTACTCGACCGAGTATTCGTGCGGTCGGACCGCCGACAGCACCGTCGCATAGGCGTGCATGCTCGCGATCGACAGGATCCCGGCCGACGGGCTGTGGGGCATGACCGGCTTGGCCAGGACCTCGGCGAGCTGGAAGATCCGGACGACCTCGCTGATCCCGCCCGCGTCGACGATGTCGGGCTGGAGGATGTCCGGGTCCGCGCCGTCGACGAGGTCGCGGAAGTCCCAGCGATGCTTGAGCTGCTCGCCGGTCGAGACCGGGATGTCCAGCGCCCGGCAGACCTCGCGCAGGCCGGCCAGGTCGTGCTCGGGGAGCGGCTCCTCGAAGTGGGCCAGGCCCAGCCGCTCGAACTCCCGGCCCTGGCGGATCGCGGTGCCCACGGAGTAGCCGCGGTTGGCATCGAACCCGAGCCAGACGTCGGGCCCGAGCGCCGCCCGCACCTGGCGCGCCATCTCGAGGTCCTTGGCCGGGTCGACGTCGCAGCGGATCGGCCCCCAGTCCATCCGGATCTTGAACGCGCCGAAGCCCTGGTCGCGCCCGACCATGACGTCCGCGACCATCTTCTCGGGCGTCTTCTCGAAGCCCGCGCCGACGCTCCAGTAGAGCGGGATCTCGGTCCGGGCGGCGCCACCGAGCAGGGCATGGATGGGCAAACCGGAGGCCTTGCCGACGAGGTCCCACAGGGCGATGTCGATGACGCCGGCGAACGAGGTCGAGGTGGGGTAGGGGAGGTCGTGGGTGCCGGCCGTCAGCCGCTCCCAGTGCCGGCCGGGCTTGAGCGGATCGTGGCCGACGAGCTGCGGCCGGATGACCCGGTCCAGATGGGCGGTGAAGATGGCCGGATCCTGCCAGCCCAGCTCGGACAGCCCGACGAGGCCCTCGTCGGTGAAGACGCGGACGATGGTCGGGCCGATCGTCAGCGTGTCGGCCCGGATCTCGGTGATGCGCAACCCTCAGCCCAGACCGATCTTGCTGAGGCGGACCAGCTCGCGCGGGACGGCCGTGAGGTCGGGGACGCCGCAGAACCGGGCGTCCTCCTCCAGCTCGTGGCGGAGAAGCGCGAACACGTGGTCCTGGCCGGCCTGGCCGTTGATCGCGAGACCCCACAGGAAGGGCCGGCCGACCAGCACCGCGCGTGCCCCGAGCGCCAGCGCCCGGATGACGTCGCCGCCCCGCCGGATGCCGCCGTCCACGATCAGCTCCACCCGGCCGTCGACGGCCTCGGCCACCTCGGGCAGGATCTCGGCAGTCGGGATCGCTCCATCGAGCGTCCGGCCGCCGTGGTTGCTGACGACGATCGCGGCCGCCCCCGCATCGATCGCCTTGCGGGCGTCGTCGGGGTGGAGGATGCCCTTGAGCACGATCGGGATCGAGATGCGCGCCCGGAGGCGCTCGAGGTAGGCCCACGTGAGCGCGGGCTCGCTCTCGGCCGCGGGCGGGTGCATCGGGTACGTCACCCACTCGGGCGTGATGATGCCGCCGCGCGGACGGCGCTTCGGATCGTACGAGCTGGCGACGTCGACGGTCAGGCAGACGGCCTTCGCACCCGCGGCGATCGCCCGTTCGATCATCGCCACGGTCGCCTCGAAGTCCGTGAACGGGTAGAGCTGGAACCAGAACTTGACGTTCGGGACCGCGCCGATCTCCTCGATCGGGACCATCGTGCTGGTCGACACGACCATGATCGTCCCTGCCGCGGCGGCCGCCCGGGCCGTGGCCAGCTCGCCGTCGGGGTGGGCCATCCGCTGCGAGGCCATCGGCGCGATCATGATCGGCAGCGCGATCGGCTCGCCGAGGACCGAGGTCGCCATCGACACCGTCGACACGTCGACCAGCATCCGCGGCACGAACCACCAGCGCTCCCAGGCGGCAAGGTTGCCCTTGAACGTCAGCTCGTCGCGCGCGCCGGACGCATAGTAGTCAAGCGCGTTCGTGGGCAGCAGCCCCGCCGCGAAGGTCTCCATCTCGGCCAGGGTGGCGTTGGCGAGGGGGTCCGGCTGCGTCATCGACTCCATCTCCACTGCGTGCGAGCCATCGAAAGGGGTGCCCGATGGATACCAGCGACCGACCCGCGGCGACGATCCATCCGGGCGCCGTACGTGCGATCTTCGACCACCTGATCCTGTCCCTGACGGCCGACGGCAAGCCCGGCGATCCGGTCTTCCTGTTCAGCCACTACCGGTTCCGCTGGGCGGCGGACGGGATCGTGGGCGACCTGGCGTTCGTCGAGCTGGAGCGCGGCGGCGGACCGGAGCGGATCCTCGTGACCAGCGAGCCCGCGCTGGCGGAGGCCCAGGCCGCCCGTCTCTCGCCGCGGGGCTGGGCGCAGGCGGACGTCGCGCGATCGCCGATGGTCGCCGCGTTCCGCGGCACGCCGCTGGCCGGGTCGACCGTCGGCGAGACCGTCATCGGCAACGGCCTGCGGCTCGAGGTCGGCTGGTCGGAGCTCGCGGCGCCGGTCTTCGCGACGGGGCCTGCGCCGCGCGTGCCGACCGAGGACATCGTCAGCGTGCTGATCGAGGCCGGCGCGGGCCGGGCGAGCGTCAACGGCCAGGCGGTCCGTGGCCGCCTGTTCCGCAACGACGTCTGGGTGGCGTGGCTGGGCCGTCCGCTGCGGTCCGGCGTCGTGGCCATCGGTGAGGTCCTCCTGGACCGACCCTGAGCGGTCCCGTCTCGGGCTCATCGATCGAGCCGCAGGCGCGCCCAGCGGACGTCGGTCCCGCCGTGGGCGCCGGCCGCGTAGTGCACGACTCCGACGTCGCCGTCGGGCAGGGCCTCGGCGAAGGCGAGCCCGTACGACCAGGTGCCCATGTCGACGAGGATCTCGCCGGTCGCGGTGGCGTCGGTCGTGTCGATCGTGGATGGCCGCTCGACCGGGTCGTCCGGTCGGTGCACGACGACCTCGGTCGCCGCGTCGAACGGTGCGTCGATCCCAGCGGCCTGCCGCGCACGGATGCTCCGGGTGCCGAACCGGTCGACCCACGCGAGCGCGACCCGGCCGTCCGGCAGCACCGCGGGATGCCCCGGCTGGTCGGCAAAGCCGAGGTCATCGGCCGGCCCGAACGGTGCGATCCCGTCGGCGCTGATCCGGCGCCGCACGTCGAGGTAGGTCGCCGTCTCAGAGTCGTACGTCCAGGTGAATGTCACGAGGCGTCCATCCGGGGCGATCGCGCCACGCTGGTCCCAGTTCAGGATCCGCCCGGTCGGATCCTCGAGGACCGTCACCGGGTCGGACCAGGTCGCCCCGCCATCGACGGAGCGCAGGTGGACCACGCGCTGGAACCACGTCGACGTGTCGAGGAACGGCTTGTTCGATTCGATGCTCAGGACGAGGGTCCCGTCGGCCAGGCGGAGGATCGCGTTGGTCAGCGACGGCGGACCGATGTCGTCCGGCATCGGCACGACGCGCCACGGCGTCCACGTCCGCCCGGCGTCCCCGGAGTCGGCCAGGAGGACCGTCATCGGCAGGCAGCCCTCTGTCTCCGGATTGAACAGCGGCTGGCCCGGGAAGGCCTCGCGGTCGATCCAGAGCGCGGCGACGATGAGGTGGTCGCCGTCGAGGACCGTGATCGGCGCCGCCTTGAGCGACCCGCGCCGGCCGTCGATCACCGTCTCGAAGGGCGTCACCGGATCGGTCCAGGTCCGGCCGCCATCGGTCGATCGGCGGAGCTCGATGGTCAGGTCGTCGGTGTCCTTGCCGCTCCCGATGCTGTACGTGACGAGCAGGCTGCCGTCCGCGAGGACGACGAAGGCCGGGAACGTCGAGACCGCCCGGGACGTGCCCGGGACGGCCGCCGAGAGGACCCCGCGCTCGACGATCTCCATGTCGGTCGCCTCCCCGGGTGGTGCGGTCAGGCCGGGTCGATCGGCAGGTGGACCGACTCGCCGCTGTCCGACGATCGCGAGCCGGCCTCGACGATCTCGACCGCCGCCCGGCCGTCCTCGCCGTGGAGCCCCGGCCCGGCTGCGGCGAAGCCGGCCTGGACGGCGACGGCGAACTGCTGGGTCTGTTCCGCGAAGGCCTTCAAGCGGACCGGGCTGTACACGTCCGCGTTGAGCGCGAACGGCGGCATCTCGAACTTGTCTTCCCAGCTCTCGCCACGACCCAGCCGGACCTTGCCGTACGAGTCCAGCTCCACGATCCCCTCGGAGCCGATGAACGTCCACTGGCTCTGCGAGCCGAGGCCCGGAGGCGGCATCTCGAAGCTGATCAGGAGCTGGACGACGATCCCGTTGCGCATCACGACCTCGGCCAGGCCGCTCCGGCGCTGGTTCGGGTCGCCGCTGAAGTCGCCCACCTTGGCGAAGATGACCTCCGCCTCGGACCCGGTGAACCAGCGCAGGGCGTCGAACATGTGGACGCCCATGTCCAGCCACGCGCCGCCCTCGCCGGCCTTGTGCGCCCAGCCGTGCTCGGGCGTGAGGTAGGCCAGCACGGAGCTCAGGATCCGGATCATCCGCAGCTCGCCGATGCTGCCGTCGTCGATCAGGCCCTTGGCGGTGAGCGGCGAGGCGCGATGACGCGTGACGTGGTTGACGTCGAGCAGGACGCCGGCGTCGCGACAGGCGGCGATCATCGCGTCGCACTCGGCCAGGGTCACGGCCATCGGCTTCTCGATGTAGACGTGCTTGCCCGCGGCGGCGGCGGCCAGGGTCAGCGGCAGATGGGTCGAGTGCGGCGTGCAGATGAGGACGGCGTCGACGTCGTCGCGGGCGAGGACGGCCGCCGTGTCCGCGAGGGCCGGGACGCCGTATTCGGCGGCCAGGGCAGGGGCACGCGTCCCTTCGGCGACGGCCACGAGGCGTCCGTCCGGGGCGTGCTTGGCGAGGATCTCCGCGTAGGTGTGGGCCATGAAGCCCGATCCGAGGAGCCCGAAACCGACGCTCATGGTGGGGTGCGTCCTTTCCTGTCGGCGCGACGTGGTGACGGGTCGCCGACGCTGACGGAGCGTCATCCGGGACGCGTGGGCGGACCGGGTGAAGGCACTCTGGAATCGCGTCGATCTCGAGGGACCGTGGCTGTATATTGTCGACAATCCGAGGCCATGTCAATCGAAATGCGAGGGGCTGCGAGTGCGGATCACGGCCATCGAACCGTTCGTCTGCGACGGCGGCCTGCGCGAGTTCGGGTTCCTCAAGGTGAGCACGGACGAGGGCTTCGTGGGCTGGGCAGAGACCTACGACTGGCACACCTCGGCATCGCTCAAGACCGCCCTCGAGGTGATGGGCCGGCGGCTCATCGGCAAGGACCCGCGCCGGATCGAGCTGATGAACGAGGAGATCTGGTACGGCGGTCGGCCGGGCGTCCCGGAGCGCCAGAAGGTCCTCGCCGCGATGGACCTGGCGCTCT
Organism: uncultured Chloroflexia bacterium; assembly: GCA_963755995.1. Classification (GTDB taxonomy): domain Bacteria; phylum Chloroflexota; class Limnocylindria; order Limnocylindrales; family CSP1-4; genus SPCO01. The sequence goes on from CAVWLQ010000003.1 coordinate 160,353, forward strand.
GGGACATCAAGGCCAAGTGGCTGGGCGTGCCGGTCTACGAGCTGCTCGGCGGGAAGTTCCGCGACCGGATCCCGCTGTACTGGTCGCATTTCGCGACGTACCGCGCGGTCTGGCCGGAGGTCGTCGGCCAGCCGCCGACCCACACGTACGCCGAGTGGGCGGCAGGGGCCCGTGACGTGGTCGCCCAGGGCTACACGGTCCTGAAGACCAACCTCATCGCGGAGGGCGGCCCGGACGGCAAGGCCCGGCTGCCACGTTATCTCGACGGCGCCATCGATCACCGGACGATCGACGATGCGGTGGCCTGGATCGGCACGCTCCGGGACGTCGTCGGGCCGGGCATCGGCATCGCCGTGGACGTCCAGTTCGACTATCGGATGGGCGGCATCGTCAAGCTCGCCCGGGCGCTCGAGCCGTTCGACCTGTACTGGCTGGAGGTCGAGAGCCTGGACCCGGAAGCGCTGCTGGCTGCCCGCGAGCAGACGTCGACCCGGCTGTGCCACGGCGAGAGCCTCATCCGGCGCGAGCAGTTCCGGCCGTTCTTCCAGAAGCACGTGACGGACGTCGTGATGATCGAGACGCTGTCCAACGGCCTGTCCGAGTCGCGCAAGATCGCCGAGATGGCCGAGCTGTACGACACCATGATCTCGCCCCACAACTGGATGAGCCCGCTCGGCACGCTGATCAACGCCCAGCTGTGCGCCGCGGTCTCGAATGTCGAGATCCTCGAGATCGACATCGACGACGTGCCTTGGAAGGGCGACCTGCTGACCCACCCGCTCGAGATCGAGGACGGCCAGCTGATCGTGTCGGACCGGCCGGGCTGGGGCGCCGACATCGTCGAAGACGTCGTCCGGGCGCACCCGCTGGCGGCGGACCGCCTGCCATGAAGATCACCGCCATCGAGCCGATCACGTGCAACAGCGGGATCGGTGGCCGCGACTGGCTCTTCGTCAAGGTCACGACGGACGAGGGGATCGTGGGCTGGGGCGAGGGCTACGACTGGCACACGGGGTCCGTGCTGGCCGAGGCGATCCGCGTCCTCGGGAAGGAGCTGATCGGCGAGGATCCGCGCCGGATCGACCTGATCGGCCGGCGCTTCTGGGACGTGGGCAAGGCCGGCGTCCCGGAGCGGATGAAGGTCCTCGCCGCGATCGAGATCGCGCTGTACGACATCAAGGGCAAGTGGCTGGGCGTGCCGGTCTACGAGCTGCTCGGTGGCCTGTACCGCGACCGGCTGCCGCTGTACTGGTCGCATTTCGCGTCGTACCGGGCGATCGACCCGGAGGCGCTCGGGGTCGAGCCGGCGCGCACGCTGGACGGCTGGCTCGCCCTCGTCGACGACGTCGAGGCGGCCGGGTTCAAGGCACTCAAGACGAACCTGCTCGTGCCGGGTCTCACGACCGGGCTGCCGCCGACGCTCTACGGCGCGATCGACCGCTCCCGGATCGATGCCGCCGTCGCGTACATCGGCGCCCTCCGCGAACGGGTCGGGCCGAAGATGGGGATCCTGTTCGACGTCGGCCAGGAGTACCGCCACGGCGGGATCATCGAGCTGGGCCGGGCACTGGAGCCGTTCGACCTGTACTGGCTGGAGGCCGAAGGGTTCGACGCCGACGCGCTGCTGACGGCCCGGCGGGGGACACGGACCCGGCTGTGCCACGGCGAGGCGCTCATCCGGCGCGAGCAGTTCCGGCCGTTCCTCGAGCGGCACGTCACGGACGTGGTCATGGTCGAGGTGCTCATGAACGGGCTGTCCGAGGCCCGCCGGATCTGCGAGCTGGCGGCCCACTACGACACCATGGTCTCGCCGCACAACTACATGAGCCCGCTGTCCACCCTGGTCAACGCCCACCTGTACGCGGCGATGCCCAACTTCGAGATCTTCGAGATCGACATCGACGACATCCCCTGGAAATGGGACCTGATCGACCAGAAGATCGACATCGTCGACGGCGAGCTGATCGTGCCGTCACGACCGGGTCTCGGCGCGAACATCGTCGAGTCTGAGGTCGCCAAGCACCCCTTGACGACGGCCTAGGCGATGGCAGGACCGCGCCTCGCGTTCGGCTACAACCCGCCAACGGGCAACCGCAAGATCGAGCGGATCGATCCGGCGACGTTCCGCGAGGACCTGGATCGTGCGGTGGCCCTGGCCGCGCCGGCGTTCGAATCGGTGTGGATCTCGGACCACCTCATGACCGAGGACCGTTTCCGGCTCGAATGCTGGACCGAGCTCACGTGGCTCGCGGCGCGGTTCCCGGAGCCGCTGCTCGGCACGATCGTCATGGCCGAACTCGTACCGGCATCCCGCGCTGCTGGCCAAGATGGCCGCCTCGCTCCACTACCTCAGCGGCGGCCGGTTCATCCTCGGCTACGGGGCCGGCTGGGCGGAGGACGAGTACCGCGCCTACGGCTTCGACTTCCCGTCGGCGGGCACGCGGATCGACCAGATGATCGAGGGCATCGAGGTCATCCGCGCGCTCTGGTCCGGCGGGCCGGTGGACTACGCCGGCGAGCATTACCGGCTGACCGACGCCCTCGCGGTCCCGGTGCCGCAGCCGCTTCCGCCGATCATGATCGGGGGCGATGGCGAGCGCCGGACCCTCCGCGCGGTGGCGACGCATGGCGACTGGTGGAACGCGATGTCCCGCCCGATGGACGTGCTCCGGCACAAGATCGACGTCCTCGAGGAGCACTGCGCGGCGGTCGGACGGGACCCGGCGTCGGTCGTCCGGACGATCACGTTCGTCGCGTTCCTCGACACCGACGGGGCCGCCGCGCGGACGGCCGCCGGTTCGCGCCTCACGGACGACGTGGTGGCGTTCGCGGGCGATCCTGCCGCGATGATCGACCACCTGGCGGCGCTGGCCGAGCTCGGCTTCGAGCACATCCAGCTCGTCTTCCCGCGCTTCCCGGACACGTCGGACATCGAGCTCTTCCTGGAGCGCGTCCGACCGGAGTTCGCGTGACCCCGGCGGACATCACGACGTCAGCGACGGAGGTTCGAACGTGATGGCACGGGATCGGCTGGACGCTCCTGACGGCGGCCCGGCTGCTCGACGGGTCGGGTGCCGGCGCCCTGGAGGACGCGGCCGTCCTGATCGAGGGCGGAACGATCCGGGCCATCGGTCGTCGCTCGGAGGTCCGGCCGCCGGACGGCGCGACGGCAACCCTGCACGAGTACGGGGACGCGACGATCCTGCCCGGACTCGTCGACGGGCATACGCATCTCGTCGGCATCGGCGACGGGACGCGCGGCGACGACCTGGCCGTCCAGGACGACGACCTGCTCCTCATCCGGGCGACCGTCAACGCCCGCGCGATGCTCCATTCCGGGGTCACCACGATCCGCGAGAACGGCTCGAAGGGGCGGATCGCCTTCTCGGTCCGCGAGGCGGTCAGGCGAGGCATCGCCGAGGGGCCGTCCATGGTCGTAGCGGGCCGGGCGGTGACGATCACCGGCGGTCACCTTCACTGGTTCGGCGGCGAGGCGGACGGCCCCGACGGTGTTCGCCACGCGGTCCGGGGGCTCGTCAAGGAGGGGGCCGACTTCATCAAGATCATGGCGTCGGGTGGCAGCACGCGCTCCTCGCACCCGTACCTGCCGGCCTTCACGCCGGACGAGCTGCGAGCGATCGTCGACGAAGCCCGCCGTCACGCACGCCTGACCGCCGCCCACGCGGTTCCGAGCGCCGCCATCGAGGACTGCCTCGACGCCGGGCTCGACATGATCATCCACTGCTCGATGACCGAGGCCACCGGCGCCTACGCCTACCGTCCGGACCTGGCCGACCGGATGGCCGGCGCCGGCGTCTGGGTCAACCCGACGATGCACGACATCCGGGCGTGGCTCTGGTACTACCGCGACGAGGAGGCGGCGGGCCGCCGGCTGGATGCCGCGGACGTCGCGCAGCGGGACGAGCTTCGGCAGCTGTACGACGACAAGGTCGATGCCGTGCGCCGGCTCCACGCCGCCGGCGTGCGGTTGATCGCCGGGTCCGACTCCGCGTGGGGCCGCAGCCGAGCGGGCGGCGGATGGCTGGAGATCGACGCCCTGACCGATGCCGGGTTGTCGGCCGCGCAGGCGATCGCCGCCGGGACGACCGACTCGGCGGCCGCGATCGGCGTGGCCGACGTCGCCGGCCGCCTCGAGCCCGGCCGGCCGGCGGATCTCCTCGTCGTCGCCGGGGACCCGCTCGCCGACCTCGCGGTGCTCGGCGATCCTCTCGACGTCTTCCAGGCCGGTCGCCGCGTCATCCGCAGCCGCGGGGCTGATGCGGACGGATCCGACCGGCGGTCAGCCGCCGATGAACGGCGCGATGGCCTCCGCGGCGCGGTCGAGGTCGGCCTCGGTGTTGTAGACGTGGACCGCGAAGCGGACCGCGGTGCCTCGGACCGACGCCTTGACGCCGGCCGCCTGGCAGGCTGCCCTGGCCGCCTCGCCGTCACCGATCGGCGCACAGACGAGCGAGCCGCCGTACCACGGCACGCCCAGCCGGTCGGCCAGGCCTGAGGCGAGGTCCCGCACGGCGTCGAACGCGCCGGCGGCCCGCCACTCGGTGAGCAGGTGCAGCGACGCGGTCGCGCCGACCCACGGGAACCAGGCGCGCGAGACGTCGAACCGGCGCGCATCGGGTGCCAGCGTCAGCGGTCCGCCGAAGTAGCGGCCGTACGGCAGGTCCGCCGCGCGCCAATTCGCGTGCCGCGGCTCGAGCTCGTCCCAATGGTCGCGCCGGACGTAGAGGTAGGCCGTGCCGCGCGGCGACAAGAGGTGCTTGTAGCCCGAGCAGACGAGATAGTCGATCCGGTGGATGACGCCACCGAGGGGCACGAACGGGACGGCCTGCGTCGCGTCGATCATGACCCGCGCCCCATGACGTCCCGCCGCGGCCAGGATCGTCTCGAGGTCCGCCACCTTGCCGGTCTGCATCTGGACGAGGCTGAAGGCGACGAGCGTGGTGGACGGAACGATCGACCCGGCCAGCTCGTCGAAGGGAACCTCGTGAACGGTCACCCCCCGCTCCTTGGCCACCAGGAGCGGGAACAGGCTGGACGTGAACTCGTCCTCGGGAACGACGACCTCGTCATCGTCCCAGAGCATCCCGGCGACGAGCCCGGTCCCGACGGACGAGGCCGGGATCGTCGCGATCGTGTCCTCGGGAGCGCCGATGAGCCGGGCGAAGTCGCGCGGCGCCTGGTCGGTGGGCTCGTCCCAGTCGGAGACCCAGTCGCCGGTGCCGGCCTGCCAGTCCCTGGTCGCCTTGTCGAGCGCGTCGACCGTCGCCTGCGGCGGCAGCCCGTACGTCGCGCTGTCGAGGTAGGTGATCCCGGGCGCCGGGTGGAACTGGGCGCGGATGGCGGCCAGGTCGGCCGTCGTCGCCGGACTCAGGCCCATGCCATCTTCGCCCCGTTGTAGTTGATGCAGTGGGTCTTGAGGTGGGTGAAGGTCTGGAGCGCCTCGACCCCGAGATCCTCGCCGAGCCCTGACATCTTGTGGCCTTCGTACGGCACGTTGACCGGCAGGTAGTGCGGGCAGTTGGTCCAGATGATGCCCGCGTCGATCTTGTCCGCGACCCGGAAGGCGCGCCCGAGGTCGGTCGTCCAGACGGATGCCGCCAGCCCGTACATGACGTCGTTGGCGATCCGGATCGCGTCGTCCTCGTCCTCGAAGGTGAGGACCGACAGGACCGGCCCGAAGATCTCCTCCTTGGCGATGCGCATGTCCGGCGTCACGTCGACGAAGATCGTCGGCTCCACGTAGTAGCCGTCGTCCGCGACCGGGACCGACGACCGGCCGCCGCCGAGCGCGAGCCGCGCGCCGCCGCGCTGGCCCTCCTCGATGTAGCCGGTCACGCGCTTGTACTGCTCCTCGCTGATGAGCGGCCCGAGCTGCGACGTGCCGTCGGCGGGGTCGCCGACCTTGATGCCCTTGGCACGCTCGACGAAGGCATCGATGATCTCGTCCGCCCGGTTGCGCTGGACGAGCAGCCGCGAGCCGCTCGTGCAGATCTGGCCGGTGTTGTAGAAGGCCGTGAACAGCGAGCCGGAGATGGCCTGGTCCAGGTCCGCGTCGCCGAACACGATGTTCGGCGTCTTGCCACCGAGCTCGAGATGGACGCTCTTGATGTGGTCGGCGGCCGAGCGGAGGATCGCCTGGCCGGTCACCGTCGAGCCGGTGAAGGTGAGCTTGGGCACGTGCGGGTGGGCGACCAGGGCGGCGCCGGTCGTCGGCCCGTCGCCGTGGACGACGTTGAAGACGCCCGCCGGCATCCCGGCCTCCAGCGTCAGGCGTCCCAGCTCGGCCGTGGACAGCGGCGTCTGCTCGGCCATCTTGAGCACGACCGAGTTGCCGACCGCGAGGGCCGGAGCGGTCTTCCAGCAGGCGAGCAGGAACGGGTAGTTCCACGGGCTGATCGCGCCGACGACGCCGTACGGCTCGCGGACGGAGTACACGAAGTAGCCGGCGTCGGCCGGGTAGGTCGTGCCGTTGGGCAGCTCGGCGTGGCCGGCGAAGTAGGTCAGGAAGTCGGCGCCCAGGTGGACCTCGCCGATCGCCTGGCCGAGCGGCTTGCCCGTGTCGCGCGACTCGATCGCACCGATCCGGTCGGCGTCCTGGTGGATCAGGTCGGCCAGACGCCGCATCACGCTGGCGCGGTGGCCCGGGGCCGCCTTCGACCAGGAGCCCGACTCGAACGCCGCCCGTCCGGCCGCGACGGCGCGGTCGACGTCCTCGGCCTCGCCGAACGCGACCTGGGCGATCTCGCGCCCGGTCGACGGATCGATCGTCGGAAAGCTGCGGCCCGATGCCGATGGCACCTCCTCGCCGCCGATGAAGTGGGCCACCGTGTCGGTCCGCTCGATCACCGTCATCGCTCGTTCCTCCTGTCGCTGCGTCCCGTGACGCCTCTCGGCTTCCTTGACGGGTGCCGGTTTCGGACCCTAGATTGTCGACAATGTACATCCCGACCGCAACGGAGATCCGATGACCGAGAGTGCCGCGACCCCGTCCCGCCGCGAGTCCGGCACACGCCCCCGGGTCGTCGTGTTCGACCCAGTCCCGGGACCGTCCACCTGGGGGCCCGAGACCGCGATCTTCGGCGGCCGCGGCGTGGACCTCGTCGTGCCGGCGGACGCCGCCGAGGCCGACGACGCGATCCGCACCGCGGACGCCGTCATCGTCACCGGCTACGGCAAGCTCGACGCGGGTCGCGTCGCCGGCCTGGAGCGTGCCGTCGGGATCCTCTGCTACAGCATCGGGATGGACAAGGTGGACGGCCCTGCGGCCAAGGCGGCCGGGATCCCGGTCCGCAACGTCCCCGACTACTGCACGGACGAGGTCTCCGACCACGCCGTGACCCTCCTCCTCGCCGCGGAGCGCCGGATCCTGCCGTTCGCGACGGCGACTGCGGCCGGCGGCTGGCCGAACGACGACCGGTCGCTGACCGGCTCGATCCGCCGGCTCCGCGGCCAGACGCTGGGCATCGCGGGCGCGGGACGGATCGGCCGGCTGGTCGCCGCCAAGGCACGCGGGTTCGGCTTCCGGACGATCGCCTACGACCCGTTCATCACGGCCGCGGCCGACCCCGACCTGCCGCTGGTCGATCGGGACGAGCTGTTCGCGACGTCCGACGCGATCATCGTCTGCGCCGCCTACACGCCCGGCGCCCCTCCGCTCATCACCCGCGAGGTTCTGGCCGGGGTCAAGCCGGGCCTCATCGTCGTCAACATCTCCCGCGGCGGCCACATCGACGAGCACGCGCTCGCCGAAGCATTGCGGGACGGCCGGGTCGCCGTCGCGGCGCTCGACGTCCGCGTGTCCGAGCCACCCGACCTGGCCGACGATCCGTTGTCGCGCCTGCCCAACGTCGTCCTGACCCCGCACATCGCGGGCTCGTCGCTCGAGGCCGTGGAGGACCTCCACCGTCTCGCCGCCGAGTACGTCCTGGACATGCTCGAGGCCGGTGGCCGCATCTCCGTGGCCGCCTGATGGCGCGCTACCCGCAGGGCATCCTCGTCGCCTGCCCGTCGCCCTGGGACGATCGGTTCGAGCTCGTCGAGGAGCTCTTCCGCGAGGAGGTCCGCCTCGTCCTGGCGGCCGGCTTCGAGCACTGCTACGTGTTCGGGACCGGCGGTGAGGGCTACGCCGTCGATACCCGCCGCTTCCGCCAGGTCGTCGACCTGTTCCACGAGGAGGTCGACGGCAAGCCGGTCAGCGCGATGGTCGGGGTCATCGGCCTGTCGACGGTGCAGATCGTCGAGCGGCTCGAGTACGCCCACGATGTCGGGTTCCGGATGTTCCAGATCTCCCTGCCGTCGTGGGGTCCGCTCGACGACGCCGAGGTGCTGCGCTTCTTCTCGGACGTGTGCGGGACCTTCCCGGACTCGCGGTTCCTGCACTACAACCTGCCCCGGACCAAGCGCGTCCTGGGCGGGCGCGACTACGCGAAGGTCATCCCGGTCGTCCCGAACCTCGTGGCGACCAAGACCACCGGTGGCGGCATGGCCGGCGCCGAGGAGCTGATCCGCCACGCGGGCGAGCTCCAGCATTTCATGGGCGAGGGCAACTTCCCCCACGGCGCGATGTTCGGCGAGGCGTCTCTCCTCGCGTCTTATGCCGAGCTCGCGCCGCGCAAGACCTATGCGCTGTTCGAGGCCGGCCGGACCCGTGACGCGGGTGAGCTGATGCGCCTCCAGCACGCATTCGCGACGCTGGGCACGGACCTGTGGTCCAAGCCGAAGCCCGGCCCGCACATGGACGGCGCCTACGACAAGATGCTGGTCAAGCTCGGGATGCTCCCGGAGTTCCCGCTCCGCCTGCTGTCGCCGTACCGCGGCTTCGACGAGGACGACTACCAGGCCTGCCTGCGGTTCCTCCGGGCCGAGTACGCCGACTGGCTCGAACCGACCGCGGGGACCGTCTCGGCATGACCGCCGCCCGGGGGACGCTCCCCACGGTCGCGCCGGCGACGATCGAGGCGCTCCGCGCGCTCGATGCGGCGACGATCTACAACGTCCTCAAGGGCCTCGGGCGGGCCGAGCCCGGGTCGTACTCCGGTCCGGAGCTGCGCTGCCTGTTTCCCGAGCTCGGGACCCTGGTCGGCTACGCGGTGACGTCGGAGTGGACCGGCGGTGAGCCGGATGCTCCGAACGGGGACTACCTCGAGCTCCTCGAGCTGATCGAGTCGATGCCCAAGCCGGTCGTCAGCGTGCTGGTCGACGTCGGGAGCCGGCCGGGTCGGAGCGGGATCGCGGGCGACGGGATGATGCGCGAGTTCCAGGTGCTCGGCGCGGCCGGGGCCGTCGTGGCCGGCAGCATCATCGACATCGCCGGCATGGAGAAGCTGTCGTTCCCGGTCTATGCGACGGGTGTCGTGCCGGCGTACGACGACATGCGGATGGCGGGCTTCGGGCAGCCGGTGGACGTCGGGCCGTTGCGCGTCGTGACCGGGGACCTCCTCGTCGCCGACCGGACCGGGGTGCTGCGCGTGCCCGTGGACGCGGCCGACGCCGTCATCGCGGGCCTGCCCGGGTTCCGTGCCCTGGAAGCGTCCGTCGCAGAGCTGCTCGACCGGCCGGGCCTGACCGCGGCCCAGATGCGCGCCTGGTACGAGCAGAACGAGCCGGCCTTCCTCGGTGGCGAGGAGTCGTCGTCCGAGACCCTCAAGCGAGTCGTCCGGGAGGCCGCCACCGACTGACCGGCCGACCCCTCGTCCCAGCCGATCTATCCCTGGAGGGCTTTCGTGGAGATCCTGGTCGTCACCCCGCATACCGATGACTTCATCTACGGCGTCGGTGGCACGCTCATCACCCACGCCGACGACGACATCCACATCGTGGCCGTGTCGTCGATCCAGCAGACCGCCGCGCGCGACGTCGCCGCCGCGTTCGGCGCCAGCATCGAGTTCCTCGAGGCGCCGTATCACCGGATCTCCGACCACGCCACGCGGGTGAAGGACGCCCTGGCCGGGATCCTGAAGGAACGCCGGCCGGCGTACATCTTCGGCCCGCCGGCGACCGGCGACTGGACGTCGGATCACACGACGGTCGGGCGCGTCCTGCTCGACGCTACCGACCTTGCCAACACGTTCGCCTACAAGAGTCGTGTCCTGCGCTACCCGATCGCGTCGACGACGCTCGACTTCCATCCCAACGTGTGGATCGACCTGCCGGTCGAGATCGTCCAGCGCAAGATCGAGCTGGCCGCGATCATGACCCGCGGTCTCGAGGACGAGTGGCCCAAGGACCTCGTCGAATGGGAGGTCAACCTGGGACTGCGCTACGCACTGGACATCGGCTGGCCGTCCCGCCACGCAGAGGCGTTTGACGCCGTGTTCGCCGTGCCGTTCCACCGACTGCCGCCGCGCGAGGAGCTGCCGGGCGAGCCCGAGCGGATGGGTGGCAAGGTCGACGCGCTCGTCGAAGGCGTCGACCTGTCGGCCGGCCCCAGCGTGGCGCCTGCGGCGGGCGGTCCCCGCGTCGGGCCGGCCGGGGAGTCCGCCTCATGAGCCCGATCGGGATGGCGGTCATCGGCACCGGCTACATGGGCCGGACCTACGCCGCGTGCCTGACCCGGCACGTTCCGGACGGCCGGCTCATCTCGGTCTGGGGCGGCAAGCGGGCGCCGGCGCTGGCCGGTGAGTTCGGGGTCGAGGCGGACGAGTCGTTCGCGGACGTCCTGGCCCGGCCGGAGGTCGAGGCGGTCGTCATCACTTCGCCGCACACCGCCCACCGGGCACAGGCGGAGGCCGCAGCCGCCGCCGGCAAGCACGTCTACATCGAGAAGCCGATGTCGGTCTCGGTGGCCGACTGCGACGCGATCATCGCCGCCTGCGACGCCGCCGGGGTCAAGCTCACGGTCAACTTCGTGACCCGCTTCCGGCATGCCCCAAAGGCCATGAAGCGGCTCGTCGATGAGGGCGCCATCGGCGACGTCCGGATCATCGAGATGCGGGGCACGTGGACCGGGTTCCTCCTCGACGACGTCGTCGACGAGGCGACCGGCCGGGTGATCATCCCGAAGAAGGAATGGGCGTGGGACCCCGCCGAGGGCTCGCAGTTCCTCGACTGGGGTGTCCACGAGACCGACGCGCTGCGCTGGCTGACCGGCTCCGAGGTCGCCCGCGTCTACGCCGAGTACCACACGTTCGGCACGCCGCCGCCGGTGGACCTGACCGCCCAGGTCCAGGTCACGATGCAGAACGGCGTCATGGCCCAGATGCTCATGACCTATGAGACGCCGGAGCCCGGGCTCGTGCCCAACGACTGGACCCGGATCGTCGGGTCGAAAGGGATCATCGAGGCGGACCACTACGGCAAGGTCAGCCTCGGTGACGCCGATGGCTGGCGGGTCGCGGACGAGCAGGTCGCGTTCAACTTCCTGGGCGACTACCTCGACCCGAACCGGCTTGAAGGCTTCGCCGCTCAGGTCCAGGACTTCGCCGAGGCGATCCAGGACGGCCGCGATCCGGTCGTCACCGGGCAGGACGGCCGGGCCGCGGTGGAGATCGTGGAGGCGGCCGACAGATCCGCAGCGACGCACCAGGCGGTCACGCTTCCGCTCGGCGGCTAGGACGGCGGGCTCGTGACCGAGCTTCGCTGCGGGTCGTGCGGCACGGCGGCGCCGGGTCCGACGGACTGGCGCTGTGGGGTCTGTGGCTCGCCGCTCGAGATCGAGCTGCCGCCGGCGGATCCGGCGACCTTCGCGGCCGATGGCGTCAGCGGGGTGTGGCGCTATCGTGGCTGGCTGCCGCACGTCGATCCCGTCGTGCTCGGGGAGCCGCAGACGGCGCTGGTCGACCTGGGCACGCGCGTCACGGCCAAGCTCGAGGGCGGCCTGCCGACCGGGTCGTTCAAGGACCGCGGGACGGCCGTGACCGTGTCGTGGTTGCGGGCGCACGGCGTGCAGGAGATCGTCGTCGACTCGTCGGGCAACGCCGGTGCCTCGTTCGCCGCGTACGCAGCGCGCGCCGGCGTCCCGTTGCGGCTGTTCGTCCCCGCCGATGCCTCGCCCGCAAAGCTGCTCCAGGCACGCGCCCATGGCGCCACCGTGGTGGCCGTGCCCGGGCCGCGATCCGCGGCGGGGGAGGCGGCCCGCCGGTCGCTCGAGGGTGCGGGACCGGAGGTCGCGTACGGATCGCACCTGTGGCAGCCGGCGTTCCTCGCGGGCACCGCGACCTTCGCCTACGAGGTCTTCGAGGCGCTCGGCGGCCGTGCTCCGGATGCGGTCGTGGCGCCGCTCGGTGGCGGCACGTTGTTGCTCGGCGTCCACCTCGGCTTCACCCGTCTCCGGGCGGCCGGCCTGATCGATCGGATGCCTCGTCTCGTCGGCGTGCAGAGCGACGCCTGCGCGCCCTTGGCCCGAGCATTCCGTGACGGCGATGCCGACGCGGTCGCCGTGGCGCCGGGGCGGACCATCGCCGAGGGCATCCGGATCGATCGCCCGCCGCGCTCGAAGCAGATCCTCGCCGCGATCCGTGACACCGCTGGCGACATCGTCGAGGTGAGCGACGATGACATCCGGGCGTCGCTGCGGACGTTGCTCGCGCAGGGTCTGTTCGTCGAGCCGACCTCGGCCGCCGCGCACGCCGGCCTGGCTCGGTCCGCCGTCGCCGATGACACCACGGGGACCGTCATCCTCGCCATGACCGGGCACGGCCTCAAGGCGACCGGACCCATCGGCGAGATACTGGCCACATGACGGCGGACATCGGGGCGGCGGCGATCGCGGTCCACGGCGGCGCCTTCGATATCGCCCCCGCCGAGCACGATCGCCATCGGGAGGGCTGCCTGGCTGCGGCTCGTGCCGGCTGGGCGGTCCTGGAGGACGGGGGCACCGCGTTGGACGCCGTCGAACGCGCCGTCCGCGAGCTCGAGGACTCCGGCATCTACGGCGCCGGGCGCGGGTCCGCGTTGAGCGAGGACGGCTTCATCGAGCTCGACGCCGGGATCATGGACGGGGCGGCCTTGCAGGTCGGCTCGGTCGTCTCGGTCCGCGGCGTTCCGCACGCCATCACGCTGGCCCGGCGCGTGCTCGAGAGCCCCTTCGCGGTGTTCACGGGTCCCGGCGCGCGGCAGTTCGCCGAGCGTTCCGGCGTCGAGACGTGCGATCCGGACGAGCTCGTCTCCGAGCGGGAGAGAGCGATCTGGGAGGAGCGGGTGGCCAACCCCGACCCGAATTGGGTCGAGACGCTGTTCGGGCACGACACCGTCGGCGCGATCGTCCTCGACCGCGCCGGCGACCTGGCGGCCGGCACCTCGACCGGCGGGATGCCGTTCAAGCCGGCCGGCAGAGTGGGGGACTCGCCGTTCATCGGCGCGGGGCTCTACGCCGACAACGCCACCGGCGCGGCCTCGACGACCGGCCACGGCGAGCGGATCATCCCCGTGGTCCTGTCGAAGACCGCCACCGACCTGATCGGGGACGGGCTCGATCCCCAGGCCGCCGCCGACCGCGCGTTGGAGATCCTCGAGGGAGTCAAGGGTCGCGGCGGCCTGATCACCCTGGACAGGCGCGGCCGGGTCGGCATCGCGTGGAACACGCCGGCGATGGCGTACGCGATCCGCGCGGCCGGCGAGCGGGAGTATCGGGCCGGGCCTTGATCGTCGCTAGGGTCGAGCGTACGACCTCATCCGCGATACATCGCGGAACCCGAGCCGCCGGTACACGGGATAGCCCAGCTCGGACGCCCCGAGGACCGCGGTCTGTTGGCCGCGCCGGACCGCCTCGGCGAGCGCTGCCGCGGTGACGGCGCGACCGATCCCGCGGCCGCGCGCTTCGGGCACGGTGGCCACGTTGTAGATACCGGCGACGCCGGCGCCGACGAACAGCGCAGCGGCCGCGACGGGGACGCCGTCGAGGAACGCGATCCAGTCGCGGAGGGGGACATCCGGGCTCACCGCGCGGTCGTGGGCGTGGCGCCAGGCGCGCGTCTGGGTGTCGTCGAGGGCCAGCGCGCTTCGCTGGAGCGTTTCCCAGGCGTCGAGCCCGGCCACGTCATCGACGGTCACGATCTCCACCCCGACGGGTGGCAGCTCGGCCTCGAACCCCCGCAGGTCGAGCGCCATCCCGACGCTGCCGCGGCTGAGCGGCTCGTACCCGGCGCGAACCAGGCGCTCACCGAGATCGAGCGGCCGGCTTGTCGGTCCGACGAGCCAACGCCACGGCAGGCCACGTGTCTCGAACCAGCCGCCGACCTCCGCGATCCGCTCGTCCGCGTCGGTCGGATCGAGGTCGATGGCCACGGCGCAATTGACCGACCGGAAGGCCAGACCGGTGCAGCAGGCCGTGACGTCATCCGCCTCCACGACCTCGCCGCCCGGTCGCGAGGCGTACCAGCGGATCAGCTCGGCGAAGTTGGCATCGAGCGCCGCCGCAGCGGTCGCGTCGTCCGCAGCGACCAGGGCGTCGTCGGCGGTCATGCCACCAGGCGACGGAGGGCGACCTCATCGACGTCGACACCAAAGCCGGGACCGTCGGGGATGGTCATCCAGCCGTCGTCCAGCGTGAGGGGCTCGGTGAGGATGTCGGTCCGGATCGGGTTCTCGCCGACATCGTGCTCGAGGATCGGCTCGGCGTACTTGGGCGCGTCCGGGGGGACCGGCAGGACGGCCAGGATGTGGAGGGTCGCCGCCAGCGCGATCGCCCCGCTGCAGGCGTGCGGGACGGCGAACCTGCCGGCGTCGCGGGCGGCCGTCGCGATCTCGAGGACGCCGCCGATGCCGCCGCAGATCGAGACGTCGGGCTGGATGAGGTCGAACGACCCGGCGCGCAGGTACGGCTCCGTATCGGCCGCCGATTCGAGGATCTCGCCCCCGGCCAGCGGGATCGACAGCTCACCGGCCAGTGGTGCATACGCCAGGTAGTCGCTGGTCGGCAGCGGCTCCTCGAGCCAACGGAAGCCGAGGTCTCCGAGAGCCGTGCCGAGCCGGCGGCTGTCGGCCAGGTCGTACGCGCCGTTGCCGTCGGCCATCCAGGTCATCGGCGGGGAGGCTGCCACGACCCGCTCGATCGCCTCGATCTCCTCCTCGACCGGGTACTTGCCGATCCGGAGCTTGATCGCGCGGAAGCCGTCGTCGAACGTCGTCCGCGCCTCGTCCGACCAGGCCGCGTCCGGCGACAACCCGCCGAGATAGCCGCGGCTCGAGGCGTACGCGCGCACCTTTCCCCGGAGCCGCGCGCCGTACAGGTCCGACACGGGCACGCCGCGGCGGCGCGCCCGCAGGTCGTCGAGCGCCATCGAGACCGCACCGAGCGCCCAACGGTGCGCGCCGGGCCGCACCGTCAGCTCGGCCGCGGCGTCGTCCGGATCGGACCCGACGATGTCGTCCATCATCCCCCGCGCCGCCTCGACCACGCCCGGGACCAGGTAGGTCTCACCCCAGCCGACGACCCCGTCGACGTCCTCCAGCCGGACCACGACCGAATCCCGGGTGACGTTGGAGCCGGTGCCGAAGATCCGCGTTCGTGACAGGTGGTGGGTCAGGACCAGGACCTCGGTCCGGTCGATCACTGGCCGTCCTCGTCGTGGAGGCGCTCCAGGGCTCGGGTGATGTGGGCCCGGGCGGCCTTCGCGGCCGTCTGCGGGCGTCGGGTGCGCAGCGCCGCCACGAGGTCGCGGTGCTCGACGGACGGCTCGATGAGCCACTCACGGGCGGACGAGGCATCGGCCAGCTCGGGCCGTTCCGCGTCGCGGGCGGCGCGCAGCCGGACCACGCCGTCGATGCTGGTCCACAGGCGGCGGAGGTACGAGAACCCGGACAGCTCGACGACCCGGCCGTGGAAATGCATGTCGTGCTCGGCCACCGCGACGGCGTCGCCCGCCTCGCTTGCGGCGATCATCTTCTCGACCATCTCCGCGAGCGACTCCAGCTCCGTGTCGTCGACGACACGGGCGGCCTTGGCGAAGGCGCGCTCCTCGAGCAGGGCCCGGATCATGTAGATGGTCTCGATCTCGGACTCACCGACGCCGACGACGATCGCCCCGCGGTGCGGGTAGAACTCGACGAGGCCCTCCTGCTCCAGCTGGCGGAGCGCCTCGCGGACCGGTCCGCGGCTGACCCCGAGCTCGGTCGCGAGCGGGATCTCCAGCAGCCGGGTGCCGGCCGGGATCTCGCCGCTGAGGATCCCGGAACGGAGGCCGAGCAGGATGTCCTGGCGGAGGACTCGCCGCTCGACGGGCGGCAGGGTGGACCCGGCGGTCACCACGGGCACCTCCTGTGCGATCCGGCCGGCACCGGCTTGACGCCCGTGACGACCAGACCCTAGATTGTCGACAATCTACACGGGCCACTTGACCCCGTCCATCCTATTCGTCGCGTGAGGGTCCCGATGCGCTGCTGCCGACTGCCCCGATGACCGATCCGCTGATCAACAGACTCGATCCGCGGGTCTTTGGCGAGGTCGCGCGCCACGTGCTCGAGACGCCCGTCTACGAATGGATCCGGTCCGGGTCCGGTCCGGATTTCGCCGGGGACAACGAGGCGGCGTTCGGCCGTCGTCGCCTCCGTCCGAGCGTCCTGGTGGACGTCTCGACGGTCAAGACGGAAACGACCCTGCAGGGCGCGACCGTGTCGGCACCCGTGATCGTCGGGCCGGTCGGGCTCCAGAAGGCGATCCATCCGGACGGCGAGCTGGCCATGGCCGCCGGTGCCGCCCAGGCCGGCAGCCTGATGACCGTCGCGGTCAACGCGACCGTCAGCATCGAGGACATCGCCGCCGCCCAGCCGACGCTGCCGTTGTGGTTCCAGCTCTACAACTGGGACGACCGCGATGTGCTGGCCGGGGTCATCACCCGCGCCGAGGCCGCCGGCGTCAAGGCGATCGTGCCCCTCGTCAACACCCCGATCGGGGTCAACCACACGTCGCCCAAGATCGGCTTCCGGCTGCCGGCCGGGGCGAAGTTCGCCCACTTCGAGAGCTCGCCCGGGCTGGTCGCCACGAACACCTGGGATTACATCGGCTGGCTGAAGTCCGTGACGTCGCTGCCGATCGTGCCCAAGGGGATCATGACCCGGGACGACGCCGCACGCGCCGTCGATGCCGGAGCGGCCGGGATCATCGTGTCCAACCACGGCGGCCGCCAGCTGGCTCGCTCGATCTCGACGCTCGACGCGCTGCCGGACGTCGTGGCCGGCGCCGGCGGGGCGGAGGTCTACCTCGACGGTGGCGTCCGCAGCGGCGGCGACGTTCTGATCGCCCTGGCGCTCGGGGCCCGTGCCGTCATGGTCGCCCGACCTGTCCTCTGGGGCATGGCCCTGGCCGGACCCGACGGCGTCGCGCGCGTGTTGGACGACCTGCGCGAGGGCCTCGCCGAGGACGCCGGGATGTGCGGCATCGCCGACATCGCCACCGTCCCGCGCGATCTCGTCGTCGACGCCGCGGACTGAGCACCGTCCCGTGCGGGTGACCGCCGTCCGAACCGTCCTCGTGACGGCGCCCTGGACGGGCGATCCGTTCTGGGTCCCGAACGAGCGGTTCGAGCGGACGGCGGCGCTCGTCGTCGTCGAGACGGACGAGGGCGTGACCGGCGTCGGCGAGACGATCATGGGCTACTTCGCGGGCGAGGTCGTCGCGCCGATCGTCGAGTTCTACGGCGGCCTGCTCATCGGGCTCGGACTCGATCCGCGGCAGCCGGAGGCCACCTTCCGCGAGCTCTACCAGCGCTCGCTGTGGTGGGCCCGGGTGGGCCTCGGACTGTCCGTGCTGTCCGGTCTCGAGATGGCGCTCTGGGACATCGCGGGCAAGGTGGCCGGGCGACCCGTCCATGAGCTCCTGGGCGGACCGGCCCACGACCGGCTGCCGCTCTACGCGTCGGGCGGGACGGGCGCGTGGCCGCTCGAGAAGGCCGTCGCGCAGGCCCAGCTGTACGGCTCGCTCGGCTTTCGCGGGCTCAAGATCGGGACCGGCTTCGACGGCCGGCCGGGTGGCTACACGACGCCACCCGGCACGCCGCCGTATGGGACCTGGTACGCCGGGGGCACGGCCGCCCGGGTCGAGGACGAGCGGGCCAAGTTCGGCGCCCTGCGCGAGGCGCTCGGACCAGAGATCGAGCTCGCGACCGACTGCCACGCCGTCCAGGTCCGGGAGCCGTGGTCGCGCTCGACCGCGCTGGATCTCGCGCGCGCGATCGAGCCGTTCGACATCCTGTTCATGGAGGAGCCCCTCCGCTACGACGACCCGGAGGGCTACGCCGCGCTCCGCAAGGCGACCCGCGTCCCGATCGCGGGCGGCGAGTGCCTCACCGGCGTCGACGAGTTCCGGCGCTACCTCGATCTCGACGCGCTCGACTACGTCCAGCCCGACGCAACGCACGTCGGCGGGGTCGGCGTCACGCGCGACGTCGCCCGCCTGGCCGAGACGCGGCACGTCGGGTTGATCGTCCACACCGGTGCCGCCATCGGTCCCGGGTTCATGGCCAACCTGCACGTCGCGTTCGCGAGCCCCAACGCCCGGTTCGTCGAGTACGTGCTCGCCCCGAACAACGTCCGTTCCGAGCTGCTGACCGAGCCGGTCACGCTCGCCGACGGCTTCATCGAACGTCCGTCGGCGCCCGGTCTCGGGATCACGCTGGACGCCGGGTTCGCCGAGCGGTATCCGTACCGCCCGGGCATCGTCGAATACGCCTGAGCACGAGGGGAACGGGATGACTTCCGGCACCGACCAGGGCCGCACGATCGAGCGCGCCGAGACGTTCGTCGTCAGCCACACGCTGAACCCGCGGACGGGGCCGTCCATCGCTCTGTCGAGCGCCCACGCCTACGCGCTGGTCAAGCTGACCGACAGCGACGGGCGGAGCGGCTGGGGCGAGACTTACCTGGTACCCGGGATCCCGTCGATCCTCGAGGCGGTGGCGCCGGTGGTCATCGGCCGGTCGGCGTCGGACCTGCGCGCGCTGTCGCGTGACATCGCGTGGTCCGCCGAGCACACCTACGCGGCGTCGGCGCTGACCATCGCCGTGGAGGACCTGCGGGCGCGCCAGCTCGGGGTGTCGGTGGCGGGCTCGTTCGGCGGGCCGGTCCGGGACACAGTCCGGCTGTACGCGGCCTTCGGCGGCTATGTCGAGGGAGTCCATCCCAAGGACACGTGGCCGGGCGACGTGGCGCGGGTCCTCGACGCCGGGTTCACCGCGATGAAGTTCCGCGTCGGGCGCTATCCGATCGCCGAGGAGGCACCGCTCCTCGAGAAGATCCGGGCCGACCTGCCCGAGGGCGTCCTCCTGATGGCCGACGGGAACGCCGGCTACACCCTGCCGCGGGCGATCGAGATGGGCCGGATCCTCGGTGCGCTCGGCTTCACCTGGTTCGAGGAGCCGCTCCGCCAACGCGACGGCTATTCCGGCTACGAGCATCTCCGGGCCGCCCTCGACATCGCGCTCGCCGGCGGCGAGATCCTCCAGTCGCGCGGCGCTGCGGTCGAGCTGCTCGGGCGTCGTGCCGTCGACGTCGTCCAGCCCGAACCGGTCATCTGCGGTGGCATCGCGGACACCCTCTGGATCGCGGACCTCGCGGCGACCCACACGATCCCGGCCATGCCCCACACCTCGAATAACGCCCTGGGCATCGCGGCCGGTCTGCAGGTCCTGGCCTGCCTGCCCGATCCGACGCGATCGCCGGCCTCGGACGAGCTGTTCCTCGAGGTCGGCGTGGACGACAACCCCCACCGGGCCGGTCTCCTCGCCACGCCGATGCCGTTCAAGGACGGCTGGGCGACCGTTCCCGACGGACCGGGGCTGGGCGTCGAGATCGACGAGGCATACCTCGCCCATCACGCCGTCTCGCACACGGTCATCGACGCCGCCGGGGCGCGCTCGGCTTGACCGAGTCGGAGGACGCCCTCGTCGCGGCACTCGCGGCGATCGCCCGCCTGCCCGGGGCGACCGTCACGGTCGACCCGGACGCCACCTGGGTCGCCGGCGGGCGCCCGCTCGAGGGGCTCAACCACGTCCTCCGCGCGGAGCTCACGGGCGACGACGCCGCGATCGAGGCGCGGATCGACGAGCTGGACGCGGTGCTGCGCGGGCGTGGATCGGTCCCGACGACGTGGTGGCTCGGGCCGTCGACGACGCCGGTCGACCTCGATCGTCGCCTCGAGGCGCGCGGGTTCACCGAGGCGGACCCGGAATACGGCATGGTCCTCGACCTTCGGGACTGGCCGGGGTCGTCCGCGGCCGATCCGGGAGCCGCGGCCGCCGACGTCGTGGAGGTCGAGGACGGGGCCGGACTGGACGACTTCCTGGCGGTCATGGCCGGCGCCTACGGCTGGTCGGACGACGGCCGGTCCAGTGCCTGGGCGGAGCTCTACCGGCTGCCGCTGGCCGATGGGGCCGAGCCGCTCGCGCCACGTCGTCGTCCGGGACGCCGGCCGGCCCGCCGCGTGTGCATCGGTCTTCCTCGCCGGCGGCCACTCCTTCGTGACGAACGTCGGCACGATCCCGGCCGCCCGCGGTCGTGGCCTCGGGACCCGTGCGACGCTGGCCGTCCTGGACATCGCCGCCCGGCACGGGTCGCCGACCGCCACCCTCACCGCATCGACGATGGGTCGCGGGGTCTACGCCCGGATCGGCTTCCAGGAGGATGCGCTCCTCCGACGGCGGATCTCGCCGGCCTGACCGGGGCGCCCGCGGATCGGTCGTGCGACGGCCGACGGACGGGGGGTATGCTCCGGATTGTCGACAATCCATCTCCCGATCCCTCACGGAGACGAGGCCATGACGTCGGTCAATCCGCTCCTGGCGCTGTGGCGCGCCGGCAAGCCCAGCCTCGGCGGCTGGCTGACCACGGCCGATCCGCAGATCGCCGAGTACCTCGCCAGCGGCGGGTTCGACGAGATCTGCGTCGACCAGCAGCACGGCCTCGCGGACAGCTCGAACCTGGCCTCGGTCTTTCGCGCGCTCGAGGTCCACGGCGTCGCCCCGACGACGCGCGTGCCCTCCAACGACTTCGCGGCGATCGGGTTCGCGCTCGACATCGGCGCCGTGGCCATCATCGTGCCGATGGTCGGCAGCGCCGAGGAGGCCGCCGCCGCAGCCGATGCGTGTCATTTCCCGCCACGCGGTCACCGCTCCGTGGGGCCGTTGCGTGGCGCCTTCGTGCGCGCCTCGGATCGGCTGGACGCTCTCGACGAGGCGGCCTGCGTCGTGATGATCGAGACGGAGGACGGCGTCCGCAACGTCGACGCGATCGCGGCCACGCCCGGCGTCGACGCCATCTACATCGGCCCCGGTGACCTGGCGCTGAGCCTGGGCCTGTCGGCGTGGCCGGAGGACTGGACGCCGGCTGAGGCCAAGCTCCACGCCGACACCGTCGAGCGCATCCGGCTGGCCTGCGTCGCGAACGGCATCGCGCCCGGCATGCACACGGGTGACGGGGCCGTCGCCCACCGTTACCTGCAGCAGGGGTTCCAGATGGTGACCGTGGCCAACGAGCTCGGCCTGGTCACGCTGGGCGCCAAGGCGCACATCGCGATGGCCCGGGGCGAGACCGCATCGACGGCCGCGGGCACCACGGTCTAGGCAGCCGAAGGAGACACGAACGATGACGGTCGGGTTCGGGCTGATCGGGGCGGGCCAGATGGCCCATATCCATGCCGTGGCCATCACCGAGCAGAAGCCGGGGCGGGCCCGGATCGTGGCGGTCGCGGGCGGCACCCGCGCGCCGGCGCTGGCGACGGAGTTCGGAGCCGAGGCGGAACCGTCGGTCGAGGCCCTGTTGGAGCGCTCGGACATCGACGCGGTGGTCATCTCGACCCCGCACACCGCGCACCTGCCGAACGTCCTCGCGGCGGCCGCGGCCGGCAAGCACATCCTGCTCGAGAAGCCGATGGCTCTCTCGGTCGAGGAATGCACGGCCATGAACGAGGCCTGCGAGGCCGCCGGCGTGAAGCTCAGCCTGGCCAAGATCTCGCGCTGGCTCGAGGCGGTCAAGGTCGGTCACGACCTCGTCGCCGACGGTGCGGCCGGCGAGCTGGTCGCCCTCCACGTCCACCGGTTCTTCCCGGGCTATCCGCACGCGGGCTGGCCGCTGGACCCGGCCGAGGGCGGGGCGTGGCTCGACTGGGGCAGCCACGGCTGCGACATCGTGCGCTGGTACGCGGGCCGCGAGCCCACCCACGTCGCCGCCCGGTTCGCGTCGCGCCGAACGGACATCCAGGACCTGACCGGGATGGCCACCTTCGAGTTCCCCGGACAGGTTCTTGCCAACCTGTTCATGTCGTACGAGATCCCGGGCGCGGCGGCCACGGAGCGAGCCCACTACACCGCGATCGGGACGGAAGCGGTCGTCGACATCCACGCCTACGGCGCGGTCGACCTCCTCCACGGCGACGTGCGCGACCGGGTCTACCGCGACGGCCGATTCACCGACGCGAACACGACCTGGGACGAGCACGCGCCGTACTTCCGGCGGGGCTTCGCGGCCCAGGTCGAGGACCTCGTCGCGGCCATCGAGGAGGACCGCCCACCGACCATCGACGGCCACGACGGTCTCGCCGCCGTGGCGATGGCGACGGGCGCGATCCGCTCGTGGCGCGAGGACATCGTCGTCCGGCTGTAGACCGCGGTCTGCGCCCGGGCCGTCGCGGCGCCCCGTTCGTGACAGATGCTCATCACCCGAGCGTTGGTCAGGACGTTCTGGACATCCAGCTCACGTCGTGAGCATCTGACGAGATCCAGGGGGCGACGGAGCCGCCGTCACGCTCACGGTTCGCCGTTTCGTCGCGCGTCAGGCGAATCCCGGTGACGAGCGCTCGTGTCGTGAGCATCTGACAAGAACCGCACCCGTTCGACGCCCCGGCGCCGACCGGGGTTCATCCGTGCGAGCGTGACTGAACGGTCGCGGCCGCTCGCGCCGCCGATCGCCCGGCCGCGCGACCCTGGACGAGGCCCAGGACCAGGCCGCCCATGTAGCCGGCGTCATACGTGCCGCCCGCGTCGGCTCCCGCGGCGAACAGCGAGGGGATCGGCCGGCCTTGACGGTCGAGCACCCGGAGATCGGCGTCGACGTCGATGCCACCGAGCGTGAAGGTGATCCCGGGTCTGACCTCGAGCGCCCGGAACGGCGGCTCCTCGAGCCCGAATGGCGACCGGCCACGAGGAACCGGGAGCGCCTCTCCGTGTCCGGCCGCCAGCGCGCGATCGAACGCATCAATCGTCGCCAGGAACCCGGCTCGATCGACGCCCAGCGAGGCGAGTCCGTCCGCGAGGCCGCCGATCGAGTCCGCCATGACCGTCGGGGCGCCTGCGGCCACGGCATTGGCGAAGGCGGCACCCACGCGAGCGGGGGAGCGGCCGGGGAGCGGCACATCGTCGTGGATCCGTCGATCCATGACCAGCCAGGCCCGACCGTCGGGCTGTCGGACGATCTCGAAGGCGGCCGTCTCGTCGGCCATCGAGCGGCTCTCGTCGAAGAACCGTTCGCCGAGCGCGTTCACCAGGATCGCGTCCTGCGTGTAGTACTGGGTCACCGACACCCACCGGGCCGCTGGGACGTCCGCCGGGGGACCCGGCATCGTGTGCCCGTAGAAGGTCGACATGGACGCCGTTGACCTCCCGCCGGCCGCGACCGCAGCACGCAGACCGTCACCGGTGCTCCGCGGGTTCGCGCGCAGGAGCATCGAGTCCGCATGTGGCCCGACGTGGCGCGCCAGCATCTCCGCGCTGCCGCCGAACCCGCCCGTGGCGATGACCATCGACCGAGCCCGGATCGTCATCGGCCCGCCGCCCCCATCGACGACCGCTGCCGAGAACAGCCCGTCCCGATCGATGGCGATCGACTCGAGCGCGGTCTCGGTCCTGACCCGCCCACCGCCGGCCTCGATGGCCGCGATCAGACGCGCAGTCAGCTGGGCGGTGTCGACCTCGGCACCCGTCTGACGGTCGCTCTCGATCGCGGAGATCCGCATGACGCCCAGCGAATCCAGCCACTGGAGGCCCGGAGCCAGACCGTCGACCAGGCGTCGTTGACGGGTGCGATCGCCGCCCGGGACCCACCTCTCCATGATCGCCATGGTCGGCGCCGTCCAGATGGTTCCGCCGGACATGAGCATCGAGCCGCCGGGCTCGGCGCCCTTCTCGATGACCAACGGACGGGCACCGGCCTCGACCGCGCTGGCGGCCGCACACAGACCGGCCATCCCTGCGCCGCACACCAGGACGTCGACGGGGTCGCCGAGCGCCCCCTGACCCGTCAAGCGGCGGGCGTCCGCCGGGTCGAGCGGGTGTTGTCGTCGAGCCAGTCCCAGTCAAGCTCGACGCCGAGCCCGGGTCCGGCCGGCAGGTGCTTGTAGCCCTCGGCGTCGATGTCGAGCGGCCCACCCTTGAGGCCCCTGTAATAGATCGGGTGGAAGGTCTCCGACCAGCGCCCGTTCGACATCGACAGCGCGACATGGAGGTTGGCCGTGTCGAGCAGCGGCTGGTTGATGCCGTGGACCTCGAGCTCGAAGCCCAGCAGGTCGGCCATCCCGGCCGCCTTGTGCAGCCCGGTGATGCCTTCCTTCATGTGGACGTCGCCACGCGCGATGTCGCAGGCGCCCATCCGGATCATCTCGGCCAGCTCGTGGACACGTGAGGTCTCGCCCGCCAGGATCGGCACGTCCAGCTGGTCGGTCAGCCGCTGGAGCTGGAACAGGTTGCGATCCGGGATGGGCTCCTCGAACCACTCGTAGTTCAGCTCACCCAGGACCTTGCCCGCCGCCAGGGCCTCGGTGTAGGTGTACATGCCCACGCCGTCCTCCATCAGCGGGTAGCCGTCACCGACCGCCTCACGGGCGGCCCGGAAGCGCGGGATGTCGCGATCGAGGCCGTTGTAGAACTGGACCTTGAAGCCGTGGTAGCCCTGCGCCTTGCGCTCGGCCGCCTCCTTGTAGACGTCTTCGGGGGTCGGGTCGATGTTGCGTGCCGTGGCGTAGGCCGGGATCTTCTCCCGGGCGAGGCCCAGCATCGAGGCGATCGGCAGCCCGGCGACCTTGCCGCGGATGTCCCAGACCGCGACGTCGATCGCGCCGGCGATGCCGTCCGACAGGTTGTAGGCATGCCGATTGAGCCGGCGCAGCTTCTGCCACAGCGCCTCGCTCGCGATCGGGTCCTCGCCGATCACCTGCGGGGCGTACAGATCGTGGAGGACGTCCGTGATCGCCGCCCCGTCGCGCAGGTTGGCGTTCTGCATCGTGTAGCCGACGACGCCCTCGTCCGTGTGGAACGTGTCGAACGAGTACTCGTACCAGCTCGTGCTGATGCCCTCGGGCAGGACGCCCTCGCCCCACGCCTCGGCGACGTCGTAGCCGATGACCCGGGACTCGATCGCGGTGATCTTCATGACGGCCCTCTCTTGGTGGCTAGGCGTTCGCGAGGAGGTCGACCCGCCGGCGGGTCGCGGGTGCGGTGTCGGGGAGCCGGTAGAACTCGTTGGCGATGCCCTCCACCCGGATCGAATCGGCGTAGTGGTAGACCTCGACGCCGTCCGCGATCTCCGTCCGGCGGCGCACGATGATCTGGGCCCAGTCGGGGGCGTTGGCGGCCGTGAAGGCGAGCTCGAGACCGGACAGCAGGTCGTCCGGGTCGCGCGCCAGGTCGGGCCACAGGATCGGTCCGGTATCGGTCTGGTAGACGATGTCGCGCTCGTTGCCGTTGATGGTCTTGGCGGGGTATTCGATCTCGACGTCGTAGCGATCCGTGCTCAGCCGGTGGACGCCGACGATGACGTCGTTGGCGAGGATCGAATCGACGATCGCCTTGCCATCCGCAAGCCGCTCGCCCTCGCGCTCGACGAGGTCGAGGTGGGCGTCGACGAAGGTGTCGACGATCTTCGCCGTGAGCCGGTCGCTCTGCTCGCCCGAGCCGGGCGGGTAGGCCTGCGCCTTGGTCCCGGCGCGCGCGAACGTCTTGATGTGCATGAACCCGCGATCCGAGAAGATCGGGATGAAGTCGGCGTTGGGCTCGAGGAACAGGTCCGCCGTGGCGCCGACGCGCTCGGTCTTGCAGTCGCCACCGAGGACGAACGTGTGGACCGTGCCCGTGTCGCGTTCGGTGACCCGGCAGACGCTGTCGATCTGGATCCGGGCGTTGTTCATCGCGAACGGCGGCTTGTGACTGAGCGTCTTGGGTGGCAAGACGTCCAGGTCGATCCGGAACAGGATCGTCGAGCGCCCGAACTCCAACAGCCTCACGGTGCGTCTCCCTCGATGACGGTGCGGCAGCCGCCGGCCGCGGAACGATGGACGGCTTCCAAGAAGGCCATGTAGCCGAGCCCGGTCGGGAAGTCGGTCAGGGTGCCGTGCGATCCGCCCCGGATGGCGCTGACGAAGTCGACCTCCGCGGTCCAGCCGCCGCGGTCCTCGTCGCGGATGGCGACCGTCTCGCGCTGGGACCCGCGGGCGAGCTCGATCCGCTGCGCCTTGAGGTCGACCACGAGGCTGCCGCTGGTGCCGTGGAACGTCACGTGGTCGGATCCGATGCCGTTGGTCCGCGCGGACATCTCGACGACCGCGGTCACGTCGTCCGGGTACTCGACGAGCGCGAGCACGTGGTCGGGGACGTCGGCCGCGATCGGACCGGCGGGACCTGGTCGCTCCGGCGCGCCGAGGCGGGTGACGGCGGTGACCGCCTCGGGCCCCCCGAGCCAGCGGGTCATCGACTCGGCCAGGATGCCGAGGGCCATGATGTTCTCGCCGCTCGTCGAGCGCTGCCAGCGCCAGAAGTCACCCGGATCGCCCGGCCGCTCGAATCCCAGGAGACCTGGACGTGGCGCACGCGGCCGATGGCGCCGTCACGGATCAAGCGGACGATCGTGCCGTCGGCCCAGGCGGAGAAGCTGGCCGGCACGACGGCCGCGACCTGCCCTGGGTGGGCGCGGGCGGTCCGCAGCATCGCCCGCGCATCGTCGGCGCTGGCCGCCATCCGCGCCTCGGTCAGGACGTGCTTGCCGGCCTCGAGCGCGGCGATCGTGACCGGGGCGTGGAACACCGGCCAGGCGCCGACGAGGACCGCATCGAGCTCCGGGTCCGCGACGAGCTCCTCCCACGACGGGTAGGCGCGTGGGAGACCGAGCTCGTCGGCCGCGCGGCGCGACGACTCCTCGGAGCGGTTGGCGAGGCCGACGAGCTCGACGCCGTCGATGGCGCGGAAGCGCGGGACGTGCTCGCTCGCGACGATCCGGCCGGCGCCGACGATCCCGATGCGGATGGGGTCGCTCATGGTCGGCGTCCCTTCGGTGTGGCGGCAGTCCCGCCGGCCGGACCCGCGCCGGTCCAGCCGAGACGTCCCGACAGGTCGTCCGCGGCGGCCCGGACGACGGCTCCCGCGGCGACCTCCTTGGCGTGATCCGTGCGGTTGTCGGGCCAGGTCGCGATGAGGTCGCCGACGACCCGGCCGCGCGCGTCTCGGACCGGGGCCGAGACGCCGACCGCGCCTTCATAGCGCTCGCCGTGGCTGACGACGTAGCCGCGCTTTCGGTCGGCCTCCAGCTCCGCGCGCAGCCTGGTCTTGGTCAGGCCGGTGCGCCCAGGCACCGGGTCCGGCAATCGGTCGAGGATGATCGCCTGCTCGTCGGGCGGCAGGAAGGCCAGGATGCCCTTGCCGGATGACCCGAGGTGGAGGTCGCTCCAATCGCGGAGCGACTCCCAGATGTAGCGGATGGGGTGGCTGGTCTCGACCGCGTCGACGGCCGAGAACTGGCGGCGGACCGGGTCGTAGACGGCGATGACGACGGTCTCGCCGATGGCCGCCGAGGCACGCTCGAGGAAGGGCCGGCCCTCCCGACGGAGGTCGAGGTGCTCGGCGACGAGGAGTCCGATCCGCGCGAGGTCCGCTCCGACCCGGAACCGGCCGGCCTCGTCGGCCGGGGCCAGGAGGCCGAGAGCGGCCATGTCATGGAGGATCCGGTGGGCCGCGCTGCGCGGGATGTCCGTGGCGCGGGCGAGGTCGCGGATGCCCCATTCGCCCGACTCGGCGAACGCCTCCAGGACCCGGACCCAGCGCGCCATCGGGCCGCTGGGGGAGCCCGTGGCGATCGGCGGCAGGGGCGGGACGGTGTCGACCGTGGCCGGGATCGCGGGTCCGCTGGAGGTCCGGGCGATTGACCCGGTCGGGTTGCGCATGGCACAGTGAGCATAGCAGCAGAATGGGACCCGCGTCCCGATAAACCGGACGCGGACGGGACGCACGGACGCGGCGACCAGGCGACAGCGCGAACGAGGAGGCGATCCGGCAGTGGCGGTCAGCGACGAGGTTCGCCCAGCGCAGGGGCGCCCGCGGGCCGGTGCGGCCGGCACGACCGACACGGCCACGCTGGACGCCATCGCCAACCGGATCCTGTGGCTCGCCGTCAGGATGATCCACGAGGCCAACCACGTCCGGCCGAGCACGGACGGGATCAAGGTCGGCGGCCACCAGGCCTCGAGCGCCTCGGTCGTCTCGATCCTGACGGCGCTCTACTTCCGATGGCTGCGGGCCGGCGACCTCGTCGCGATCAAGCCGCACGCCTCGCCGGCCTACCACTCGCTCCAGTACCTGCTGGGCAACCTCGACGCGTCGATGCTGACCCGGCTGCGCGAGTTCGGCGGGCTCCAGTCGTACCCGTCGCGGACGAAGGATCCGGACCCGGTCGACTTCTCGACGGGATCGGTCGGGCTCGGCGCGGTCGCCCCGATGTTCGCGGCTCTGGCCGACCGCTACCTGCGGCTCCACTTCCGCGAGTCGATCGCGAGCCAGCCGGAGCGCCGGTTCGTGGCCCTGGTCGGCGACGCGGAGCTCGACGAGGGCAACGTCTGGGAGGCGATCCTCGAGGAGGGCCTGGGCGAGCTCGGCAACGTCACGATGATCGTCGACCTCAACCGCCAGAGCCTGGACCGGGTCGTGCCCGGCATCCGCATCCGCCGGGTCGAGGGCATGTTCGCGGCCGCCGGCTGGCACGCGATCGAGGCGAAGTACGGCCGCTTGCTCCAGGAGCGGTTCGCCCTCCCCGGCGGCGCCGCGCTCCGCGAGCGGATCGACGACATGGAGAACGAGGACTACCAGATCCTCATCCGCCGGCCCGGTCCGGAGCTGCGCGAGCGTCTGCTCGAGGGCGCCGTCCCGGCCCGTCGCGACGACCTCGCCCGGAACGTGCGGGACGTCCCGGACGCCGACCTGCCGGCGCTCATCGGCGACCTGGGTGGGCACGACCAGGTCGAGCTCGAGCGCGCGTTCCGCGCATCAGACGCCGAGACCACGCGGCCGACCGTGATCTTCGCCTACACGATCAAGGGCTGGCGGCTGCCGTTCGCCGGCGACAGCCTGAACCACTCGGCGCACCTCGTGGCCGACCAGGTCGAGCAGCTCGGACGCGATCTCGGGATCGACCCGGACGACGTGTGGGCCGGGTTCGCGCCGGGATCGCCGGAGGCGAAGCTGGCGAAGCGCCGACGCACCGAGCTCGGCTACGACACGCCGCGCGGCCCGATCGAACCGACCCGGGCGCCCGTGATCGCGATGCCGGACATCCGGATCGGGCCGGCCGTCAGCACCCAGCAGGCGTTCGGCGACACCCTCGCGGCCCTCGCGCGCGACCCGGAGATCGGCGGCCGGATCGTGACCGCCGCGCCCGACGTCGCCGTCTCGACCAACCTCGGCGGCTGGATCAACCGGGCCGGCGTCTTCTCGGCCCTGGCCGGGCCGGACCGGCACGACGTCAAGCGGCCGCTGGTCTGGGAGCCGGGTCCGGCCGGGCGCCACATCGAGCTCGGCATCAGCGAGATGAACCTGTTCCTGTGGCTGAGCCAGTTCGGGCTCACCGGCGAGCTGTTCGGCGAGCGGCTTGCACCGATCGGCTCGGTCTATGACCCGTTCATCGCGCGCGGCCTGGATGCGCTGATCTACGCGCTCTACGTCAAGTCGCGGTTCGTGCTCGTCGGGACGCCGTCGGGAGTCAGCCTCGCGCCCGAAGGTGGCGCCCACCAGTCGACCGTGACGCCGTCGCTCGGCATCGAGCTGCCCGGCCTGCGCGGGTACGAGCCGGTCTTCGCCCGCGAGGTCGCCTGGAGCCTGCTGGAAGGGATCCGGGGCTGCCTCGACCCGGACGACGGGTTCGCCACGTACCTGCGGCTCGCGACCCGGCCGATCGACCAGACGCTGGCGGCGCCGGTCGAGGCGCGGCTCGGGCTCGACGGCTGGCGCGACGCGGTGCTGGCCGGCGGCTATCGGCTGATCGACGCGTCGGAGGCCGCCGAGCCGCTTCCGCCCGGCAGCCCGGTCGTCCAGGTCATCGCGGTCGGCACGATCGTGCCCGAGGCGGTGGCCGCCGTCCGGACCCTCCATCGCGAGGAGATCGCGGCCAATCTCATCGTCGTCACCTCGGCGGAGCGCCTCGCGGCCGGCCAGCACGGTGGACGGCTGGACGCGATGCGCCGCGGGCGGCGCGACGACGTCGGCCACCTCGGGACGCTCATCCCCGCCGGAGAGCGGCACGCGCCCGATCGTCACCGTCGCGGACGGGGCATCGCACGGGCTGTCGTTCCTCGGTGGTGTGTTCGGTGCGCCCGTCGTGCCACTCGGCGTCGATACGTTCGGCCAGTCGGGGACGATCCCGGACCTGTATGCCTACGCCGGCATCGACGCCGACCACATCGTCGAGGCCGCGATCCTCGCCCTCGACCTGGAGGCACGCTGATGGCCAACACGACCACCGCCGACCTGACCGAAGCCCAGAAGACGTTCCTCAGCGAGCGGCCGCACGCGATCGTCGCCACGATCATGAAGGACGGCCGGCCGCAGCTGACCCCCAACTGGTTCTGGTGGGACGGCGAGCGGTTCTGGGTCAGCACGCTCGACTGGACGGTCAAGGTCAAGAACGCGAAGCGCGACCCGCGGATCACGCTGTGCATCGACGGCCCGGGCCGTCGGACGAACTACGTCCAGGTCTTCGGCACGGCCGAGGTCGTCGAGGGCGACGTGCGGGAGCGGACGCTCGACCTCATCCGCAAGTACGAGACCGAGGAAGCCGATGCCCAGGCGCACTGGGAGGGCATCAAGGAGGACCGCGTCCTCATCGTCGTGACCCCGGAGCGCTTCCAGTGGCGCTACGACGAGTGACTCCCTAGCAGGGTTGCCGCGCGGTTGCCCCACGCGCACGTATCGTCGGCGCTGCGGGCGGGAGTTGCGTCCCGCGCACGAGATCGGCGTTCGGAGGGCCGCCTCGGGCCTCACGCGGCTCGGATGTTGCGTGGAAAGCATGTCCTGAGCAGATCGGGCCGGCCGGCCGAGTCCTGGGCGGCCTTAGGTGCATCTGAAGCAATCGGGCCGGGATAGGTGCCGGCCCGCGGACCTAGGCGGGAACGGCCGGCGCGAGTCCGATCGCCGCCAGGGCCGCGCGCGAGGCGTCGATCGCAGCGTCGATGTCGGACCGTTCGATGCCGTAGTGGGGGATCGCCCGGATCAGCCCCTTCGGGTATTCGATCATCCGGATGCCACGGTCGTGGAGGTCCGTCAGGAACGCCGCCCGGGTCCGGAGGACGCGGTCGCGACCGGCGACGTCGTCCGGCCAGCGGTCGTCGTCGCCGACGCCGAACAGGACGA
Source organism: uncultured Chloroflexia bacterium (assembly GCA_963755995.1). Lineage (GTDB taxonomy): Bacteria > Chloroflexota > Limnocylindria > Limnocylindrales > CSP1-4 > SPCO01. The sequence continues at coordinate 191,897 of CAVWLQ010000003.1, forward strand.
AGTTGGTGCGGACGCGAGACGGGTCCAGCCGGCGGACGCCGGGCATCGAGACGAGCGCATCCGCCAGGTAGCGGGCGTTCGCGTGGTCGTCGGCGAGGCGCTCGATCATGCCGTCCGGGCCGTCCTGCAGCGCGACCACGCCAGCCGCCGCGATGACCCCGGCCTGGCGCATGCCGCCGCCGACCATCTTGCGGGCACGCCTGGCGCGCTCGATGAACGCGGCGTCGCCCACGACCACCGAACCGACGGGGCAGCCGAGGCTCTTCGACAGGCAGAATGTCGCCGAGGCGCCCGACGGGACGAGGTCGCGGGCCGGCACGCCCAACGCGACCGAGGCGTTGAACAGCCGGGCGCCGTCGATGAACAGCGGCACGCCGATCTCGCGCGCGACGTCGGCGACCGACGCGACATAGTCGGGCGGCAGCGGCTGGCCCATCGACAGCGCGTGGCTGTTCTCGATGGTCAGCATCGCGGTGATCGGCTCGTGGACGTCGTTCGGGTCGCGGACCGCGGCGCGGACCTCGGCCAGGTCCATCGTCCCGTCGTCCGCCCACGGGATCTGGCGGACCGATGCGCCGGCGATGACCGCGTGACCGGCACCCTCGCTGCTGAAGGTGTGGATCTCGGCCGGGCCGATGATCTCGCCGCCGCGCGGGACGTGGGCCATCAGGCCGACGAGATTGCCCATCGTGCCCGACGACACGAGCAGCCCGGCCTCGCTGCCGAGGAGCTCCGCGGACCGTTCCTCGAGGGAGCGGACCGTCGGGTCCTCGCCGAAGACGTCGTCGCCGACCTCGGCGTCGGCCATCGCCCGGCGCATCGCCGGCGAGGGCTGCGTCACGGTGTCGGATCGAAGGTCGATCATGCCGTCGCGGGCGGTCCGGGAGGTCGATGCTGCGTAGCCCATCGCGAGATAGCGTAGCACTGCAACTCGGCCCCGAACATCCAGTGTGACTTACAATGGCCGCCGTGGCCCGATCGACCGCCCAAGTCGTCAGCAGGGCCGAATCGCGGCTCGATCGCGTCGGCTGGACCGCATTCGAGTACGCCCCGTTCCGCTACTTCATCGCGGCGATGCTGTGCTCGACGAGCGGGCTCTTCCTGTTCAACGCGGCGCTCGGCTGGTACGTGCTCCAGGTGACGGGCTCGGCGGCGGCAGTCGGCCTGGTGTTCTCCGTGGTCGGTCTGCCGGTCCTGCTGCTCATGCCACACGCCGGTGTCCTGACCGATCGACTCGGCGCACGCACGATGCTGATCGCGAACTTCATCGCCCTGGGCATCGTCGCCGTCCTGTTCGGATCGGTCGCCCTCGGCGCCGCACCGGACCTCAAGGTGATCCTGGTGCTCGCCGTCCTGCTCGGGATCGCCGAGACGATCGGGTCGCCGGCGACGATGGCGATCGTCAACGACCTCGTCCCGCCGGCGGCCGTGTCGAGCGCGACGGCCCTCAACTTCCTGCACATGAACGTCGCCCGGATCATCGGCGGGGTGCTGGGCGGATTGATCCTGGCAACGCTCCCCACGCCCGTCGCCTTCTTCATCGCGGCGCTCCTGTTCACGACGCCGATCGCGATCCTCGTCCGGGTCCGGATGACGACCGTCCATCCACGCGAGGAACGCACGAACGCGGGCTTCCTCGGGCCGATCATGGAGGCGTCCCGCTACGCGATCAGCCACCCGACGCTCGGTGTCTTGATCCTGCTGGCGATCGCGCCCGGGTCGATCGGGCTCAGCTACACGTTCATGTTGCCGGTCGCGGCCGAGGAGCTCGGGATCGGGGCGGCCGGGCTCGGGGCGCTGGTCGTCGCCGTCGGGATCGGCGGCCTCGTCGCGGGCGTCTCGCTCGAGACCATCCAACGCCGCATCGGCCACGGGCGGGCCCTGTTCTGCGGTGTCTTCGGCGCGGCCCTCGGCCTGGCCACGTTCGGGCTCGTGCCGGGCATCCCCCTCGCCATCGCCGGGCTGTCGATCGTCGGCGCGAGCTTCCTCACGTTCGCGGCGGCGAACCTGACCCTGACCCAGGCGATCTCGCCGCCGCGGCTGCGCGGCCGGATGGTCGGCCTGTTCTCGACCCTGTACTGGGGGATGATGCCGGTCGGCGGGCTCATCGTCGGGCTGGTCGCCGAGCAGATCGGTGCGCGGTCGGCGCTCGCCCTGTGCGGCGTCGGGCTCGCCATCGCGGGAGTCGCCGCACTGGCTGCCAAGCGGCAGCTCGTGAGCCTGGCCGTCGAGCGCGACGGGGTGACCCTCAGGGGCGATCTTCGGGGGACGGGCGCGGAGCATTCCGAGCTTGGCGCTCGAGCTCTGGATAGCCAACGTCCGTGAGCGGCTTGCCCGGGACCGGGTTGAACTCGCCGCTGCCGGGCACGAACGGGTAGCGCTCGCGGACCTCCGCTGACAGCGTGACGCCGAGCCCCGGCGTCTCCGGCGGCAGGACCCGCCCGTCGCGCATCACGAACGAGTCGCCGACGAGCTCCGAGTGGAGCGGCCCGAAGGCCGGCGGGATCTCGCAGATGACGGTGTTCGGGGCCGCGAAGGCCGCGTGGATGTTCTGCATCAGCGCGCCGCCGGCGCCCCAGGCGTGGGTCGCGATCTTCCGGCCACGCTCCTCGAACAGGGCCGCGATGCGCAGGAACTCGCCGAGGCCGCCGCAGAACGCCGCGTCCGGCTGCGCGATGTCGAAGGCGTCCTCCTCGGCGAAGACGCGCCACTCGGGGACGCCGGTCAGGGTCTCGCCGCCGGCGATCGGGACGCTCGTCGCGCCGCGCAGCTCGCCGTAGCCCCACGGGTTCGTGTAGGGCAGGGGCTCCTCGAACAGGAACAGGTCGAACGGCTCGACCGCCTTGACCACGGCCAGCGCCGTCGGCACCTCCCAGCCGGGGATCGGCAGGTTGTCCTGGTGCCCGTCGAGCAGGACCTTGATGTCCGGACCGACGTGGTCCCGCACGAACGCGAACTTGTCGGCCTCGAAGTCGGCGGCCTCGGTGGGCTCCGTGAAGGCGTACTCCTCGCCGTCGGGGGTCGAGGCGCCGGTCCCGATCTTGAACGCCCGGAAGCCGAGGCCGAGGTAGAAGTCGATCTTGTCGGCGAGGCGGGGCTTCGGGTACACGGTCCCGGCACCGGTCGCGTAGCCGAGGATGCTGTCGTGGCGCTTGCCGCCGAGCAGCTCGTGGACCGGCTTGCCCAACTCGCGTCCGCGGAGGTCCCACAGGGCGGCCTCGATGCCGGTCATGACGGCCAGGCCGAGACCCGTCCGCGCCCAGTAGCGACCGGTGTGGAAGAGCCGGGCGGCGAGGGCGGGCACGTCGTCGACGGTCTGGTCGAGGAGGATCGGCCGGTAGAAGTCGACGATGGCCGGGATCGCCTCGGGGATGAAGTAGCCGGCGTAGGTCTCGCCGAGGCCGGTCAGCTCGGTGTCGGTCAGGATCTCGATGAAGGCCGCGCTGCGCCGGGTCCGGCCGAGATACGGGTCATTCGTGCTGGGTCCCGTGAGGAGGACCGTCCGAACGTCCACGATGCGCATGCCGGCTCCTTCCCGCCCGTGCGGCGGACTACACTGGAAATCGTCTGGAGGCGTCCTTGTACGCTGGAAGTGTAAGTGGAGGCGACACCCCGATGACCGACGCGACGACCGATGACCGCCGGGTCGCCATCGTGACCGGCGCGGCCGGCGCGCTGGGGTCCGCGATGAGCGAGCGCTTCATCCGCGACGGCATCCGGGTGGTCATCGCCGATGTGGCGCTCGAGCCGGCGCGCGCCCTGGCCCAGCGGCTGGATCCGTCGGGCGCCTCGGCGCTGCCGGTCGCCGTCGACGTCGCCGACTACGCGTCGGTCGAGGCGATGGTCGGGGCCGCCCTCGCCTGGGCCGGCCGGGTCGACATCATGGTCAACAACGCGGGGATCGCCGAGGCGAGCGTCCCGACCTGGGAGATGCCGCTCGCCGCCTGGCAGCGAACCATCGACATCGATCTGACCGGCGTCTTCCACGGCTGCCGGGCCGTCCTGCCGACGATGCTCGACCGCGGCTGGGGCCGGATCATCAACATCTCCTCGATCGCCGGCAAGGAAGGCAAGCACAACCCGGTCGCGTACGCGGCGGCCAAGGCGGGTGTCGTCGGACTGACCAAGGCCGTGGCGTTCGAGGTCGCACCGCACGGGATCCTCGTCAACGCGATCACGCCGGGCACGATCGCGAGCGGCAACTGGGCGAAGGTCAGCGCGGAGGCCCAGGAGGAGACCCGGAAGCGCCACCCGATCGGTCGGGTCGGGCAGCCGCCCGAGGTCGCGGCACTGGTCGCGTGGCTGTCATCGGACGAATGCTCGTTCTCGACCGGGGCGGTCTTCGATATCTCGGGTGGCCGCGCCGGGCACTGACGCTACGTCCGAGCGTAGGTCATCGGGAAGTCGATCTCCCAGCGGTCGCCCGCGTCGCCCAGACCGCGCTCCCAGCGGCCCGTGATCGTCTTGCCGTCGGCCGAGATCTCGCCGATGAAGCGCTGGTTGAACCCCGGGCCGTCGGGGCCATTCCAGTCCTCGCCGGGCGCCCGCCAGATCGTCCATGTCGAGCCGTCCAGCGTGGTCATGAAGAGGCGCTTGACCCCGCGACTGTCGAAGTAGTGCATCGGCTGCGGTTCCCCGTCGGGCGCACCGCCGATGATCGAGATCGAATCGGGCACCTCCGCGGGTTCACCCGTCGAGCTGAAGACGACGAACTCGCCGAGCCGCCGGATCGTCGCCTCCACGGCGATCTCGAGCGGGGGCTCCGTCGGAAGCCGAACGTGGCCGTGCCACGTGCCGATCAGGATCTCGAAACCCTTCATCGTCGAACTCCTCCTCGAGCGGACCAGTCGGCGCGTCGCAGGCCTCGAGTGCTCGTTTTCGACGGCCACCGACACGGCGCTGGAGTCATGGTGCCTTGGTGAGCTCGACCCCCGCGATGAGGGCGTCCAGGATCCGGCGGTCCTCGTCGTCCCGCTTGGTGGTGGATTCGAGCGAAAAGGTCAGCCCACGACCCTCGACGACGACCTCGGCAGTCAGGTAGTGGATCACGTATGGGCTGATGGTGAGGTGGTATTCGAGGAGGCTTGCGGGTCGGCCGGCAACGATCACGCTCTCCGATGACTCGACCGGTAGATCGTGGTCGTGCTCGAGATGGCGAGCGATGGCACAGGTCCATCCGCTGGCAGACGGCGCGGCCTCGCTGGTGATGCTCAGGATATGGCCGGCCCCGTCCTGAAACGTGTCGACGCCGGGCTCGCCCGGATGGACGCCGCCGGTGCCGGGTGTTTCGGTCCCGCGCCAGCCGGTCGGATACGTCAGCCGGTAGCCGTGCCGCGCGGATTCGAGCACCGAGCTCGTTCCCGACGAGGGCGCTGCGCTCGCCGCGGGGCTCGGCGTGGGATCCGGGCTTCTGGCACCGGGTGGCGAGCCGCCTGACGCCGCAGCACAGCCGGCGAGGGCCACGGCCAGCACCAGCGCTCCCGCGTGAGCTGGCCAACCACGCGGCCTGGCGCCCGCCTGACCGATCGGTCCGGATGCATCCCGTTCGTATCGCACGACGTCTGTCGCATTCCCTTCGTCCACGCCCGGATCGTCGCCCGGAGCGATGTCGGAGTGTATGGCCGGCCAGTCGTTCGTGTGAGCCTCGGTGGCCATGGTCCCGAGAGACGCGTTCAGTCGATGCGCAGGCTCGCGCTCCGGATGCTCGTTCGGGTCGTCCCGCCCGCGTACCAGAAGACCAGTGCCTCGTTCGGGCCGGTCACGACGCCGCATGGGTGGCCGAACGTGAACCGGTCCATCGAGATCAGGTAGTCGAACGCGCTCATCGAGCCGTCCGCGCCCGGTGCCGACTCGGCGACGTGTTCGTAGACGACGCGCTCGGACGTCGCGGTCGAAGGTTCGGCCGCCGTCGTCCGAGACGACCGCGACCATGGCTTGGGTCTCCGCCCGGCGCTGCTGGAAGACGAGCAGGCGGCCGTCGCGAAGGGGCAGGGGATAGGTGGCCTGACCGGGCAACCCGGTCGAGGCGGGCGCGCTCCAGGTCGCGCCGTCGTTCGGGCTCCAGGCGATGTGGACCGGGCCTTCCGTCCGGGTCGCATGACGGAAGGCGTAGTAGCACTGGACGAGCTCGCCCGACGCCAGCCGCGCGATCCGCGGGTCCCACCACATCGTGTCGTGGGGATCGCCGTCGGGGTCGGATGCCGCAGAGATCACCGGTGGACCCCACGTCCGCCCGCCGTCGTCGGAGCGAAGCGCGCCACCGGTGTACCGCCAGACGCCGGGATCGTCGTAGGTCTTGAACGTCTCGAACGTGCACAGCACGCCGCCGTCGGGGAGCGCCAGCAGACCCTGGCTCGCGTGCTGGACGTACCGGCCGTCGGCCAGCTCCCACGGCTCGGACCAGGTCGCCCCGCCATCGTCCGACCGCGCGACGAGGTTCCGGACCGGGACGAGGCCCTCCGTCACCGGGTTGTACGGTGGCCTGCCGGACGTCTTGTCGATCGCGACCACGACCGCGAGCAGCCCGCCGTCCGCGAGCTCAGCCAGGGCGCAGCCGCGCAGGTCCCAGCCTGCCGGCAGCGCCCCTTGGAACGGGCTGGCGAGGACACGCCAGGTCGCCCCGTCGTCGTCGCTCCGGACGAGCCTCGGACGGCCGTCTCCTCCCTCCCGCGTCGTCCCCACACGATGGCTGAGCACGATCGCGCCGGACGCCAGCCGCGTGACCCGCGGCTCGCAGGCATGGCCGGCCGGATCGTCCGCTTCGGCCTGCCAGACCGTCGCCTCCCCCGAGATCTCGATCCGGCTCACGCGCTCCGACCGTCGCCACTCCGGATCGGCGAACCGGCGCAGGACGTTCTCCGTGACGCGCGACACCGTCCCGCCGTAGTCGTGGGCGGACAGGCTGCCGCGCCAGCAGATCGACCCGGCCGAGAAGACCGCGCCGCCGTTCGGGTACTCGAGGTACGCCATGTCCGCCCGGGCGAACCGATGCGGCACGCCGGGGACCTGGGGATCGCCCACGTGGGCACCGTCGCGACCCTGGGTGAAGTACATCTCGTCGTCGACCATCGACTTGTGCGATGCGTTGAACCGCACCGACGACGCCAGGCGCAGCGTCGACGCGGGCGAGCCCAGCTCGGCGTCGACCCGGTCGAACTCGTAGCCGGCGGCGCCCCAGCGCACCTGGAGGTTGGGCTCGTCGCCGATGAGCTCGTCCTCGATCCCTTCGAAGATGAACGCCGCCCGCGGGTCGTCGGCATCGGGCCCCCGCTGGTACGGCGACCCGCGATCGAACCCGGCGCCGGCCGTCCCGAGCCCGACCAGCGCATGCGGTCCGCGACCGCGGTTGCGCCAGGTCCCGCCAGGCTCGCCGGTCATGCTGTGGTGGCGCTCGGCTGGCGGCATCTCGTACGGCCAGCCGGTGCCCCAGCGCCGGACCTCGAGGAGGTGCGGGCGCTCCGGATCGAGGCTCACGACGCCGAACAGCCCGTTGCCGCCCATGTACATGAACCGGCCGCCGCCGTCGAGGTAGTCGGCGAGCGCGTCGAGCATCCCGGCCGTCCAGTACTCGTGGTGCGAGCTCGACACGACGACGGTGTACGGCCGGAGCAGGTCCGCCCCTTCCGCCAGGAGGTCGTGGTCGGTCAGGTAGTCGACCTCGATGCCCTTCTGCTCCAGCCAGTCGACCTGGTAGAGGTCGGCCGGGAAGCGCGCCGGCGCGCCGAGCGTCCGATAGCGGAACTTCGGGCGCATGTTGAGGATCGGTCGCAGCATCGAGCCGTAGCACACGCCCGACCCGTCCTCGTGGATGTCGTACGTGCCGTACAGCGAGTGCTCCGCGGCGTAGCCATAGGCATCGCGCGAAAGCGACGGGTCCGCGAAGGGCTGGGCCATCGCGTCGCCATGCCAGCCGCCCTCGCGCCATGCGTCGCGGCCGATATCGGTGAAGTTCGCGTAGGTCACGTACGTCACGGTCGACATCAGCACGGCGATCCGCGACCGCTGCGTGCCGCGTCGGCGGACGGACCGTGAACGGCAGGTAGTCCTCGTCGTCGTCCGCCTGGAGCCAGGCGGCGTAGATCCCGCTCGGCAGGTCGGCCGGGATCGTCAGCTCGAAATCGGCCTCCCAGCCGGCGTCCTCGAGGTCGTCGCGATGGAAGTGGATCGCCCCGTACTCGCCGGGTCGCCGGCGCCAGTCGGTCTCCTCGCCGGTGAAGTCGTGGCCGGTGACGGCGCGCGTCGGCAGGTTGAACGTCGTGCCATGGCGGTCGTGGCCGGAGACGTCGGTGATCACGTCGCTCTGGATGTCGAGGCTGAAGTCCCAGGCGCCGATGAGGTCGGCGGCGACGGCGTCGAGCTCGTCCGGCTCGCCCGCGAGGTCGAGCAGGGCCGCCTCGTCGAGTGGGCGGCCGATCAGCCGCGGCCGGTCCAGCCGGCCATCGAAGTGCCGCGTCCGCCGGTCGCCGTCGACGGTCGCCGCGAGCACGAGCGTGTCCGTGTCGTCGGCGATCGGTCCGAGGATGGCGGCCTCATGGTGGGTAGCGAGCCCGGCCTCCGCGCCCGGATCACGCCACGGGAGATGGCTGACCGTGGCGACCCCGTCCTCGACGGTCAATGCCACGAAGCACCAGCCCCAGCGCGGCAGGGTGATGTCCGTGGCGATCCGTGTCGGCGCGCCGGCGCGCCCGATGACGGCGTCGAGCGTCCCGTTTTCCGAGACCACCAGCGCCCAGCCGTCGCCACCGAACGGACGACCGCGGCTCGCGATGACCCCCTCCCGCCCGCCCGGCGCCGTGGGCTGCACGAAGACCGCGAACGTGAAGTCCGATCCGAGCTCACCCGCCGGCACCGGCAGGGCCGCCGACGAGCCGCTCGGCAGGTCGTGGTGCCGGCCCGGCCCGCACGCCGTCGATCGTCGACGGCACGAGGACCTGCTTGAAGCCCGGACCGGCCGGGTTGGTGTCGCCGTGGATGAGCCGGACCAGCCGGCTCGCGTACCGGTCGTGGTCCGAGCTGACCATGAATCGGATCGTGTCGCCCGGCGCGGCGCTCAGGCGGTCCGTGTAGCCGAGCAGGCGGAGCATCGCGGTCGTCTCAGGCGCGTCGGGTTCGGGCGACGGCGTCCTCGAACGCGGCCACGAACGCATGCGCGTGCTCGACGTCGCGCGACGGATGGATGGAGAGGCGGATGAACGGCTTGCCGCGGGTGACCCCATAGCCCTGCCCCCAGCCGTCCTCCGCCAGCAGCCGGTGCACCAGCTCGAGGTCGATCGAGCTCGACGTGAACCCGACGATCGAGATGAACCGAGGCGCCGCGAGGGTCATGCCGGGGATCGCGGTGACGCCCTCGGCGATGATGTCGGCCAGGCCGAGGACGTGCGCCGTGGACCGGACGTAGCCCTCGCGGCCGAGGTGCTTGAGCGTGGCCCATGCGGCGGCTGCACGGCTGCCGGGCTTCGTCGATGACGTCGTGTGGATCAGCGTCCGCTCGGTCGGGATCGCCTCGAGGATCGCCGCGTCCTTGACCAGGAAGAAGCCGGTGGCGATCGGCAGCAGGCCCAGCTTGTGGCCGTCGGTCGAGATCGAGCTGACTCCGTCGAGCGACAGGTCGAACGGCGGGATGGGGTGACCGAGGTCGCGCATGAACGGCAGGATGAACCCGCCGAACGCGGCGTCGACGTGGAGGTACAGGCCCCTCCGCCGGGCGAGGTCCGCGAACGCCTCGACCGGGTCGAGCACGCCGAAGCTGCCGCCCGGCGCGGAGCACACCAGACCGACCGTCCGCGGCGTGATCGCCCGCTCGACGTCCTCGATCCGGGGCAGGTACGTCTCGTCGTCCACGTCGATCTCGACCAGCCGGATGCCCATCAGCTCGGCCCCGAGCCGGAAGCTGAAGTGCATCGTCACCGGCGCGATGATCTCGGGCTCCGACTGCGGCCGGTGTTCCGGGCGAGCCGCATCGCCGCCAGGTTCGATTCGGTGCCGCCGGTCGTGATGAAGCCACCCGCCCCGGCTCCGCCCCCGAGCAGCGACGCCATCATCGCCACGGCCTCGCGCTCCATCGACCACGTCCCGAGCTCCGTCTCGCGCGCCCACTCGACGAAGAACCGTCCGCGCGCCAGGGCCTCGACCTCCCGGCTGATCGCCGACGGGATCCCGGAGTAGGTGATCGAGAAGTTCTTGTCGGGCTCGAAGCGGTCCTCGTCGAACCGGCCCCGGACGTCGTCGATGACCTCGGCTTCCGGCCGGCCGGTCTCCGGGAAGCGGACCGCCGGCAGCCCGGGCGCGTCGAGGTGCCCCGCCGGCAGGTCGAACTCAGCGGCCGGCACGACCCGCCTCGCGAAGGTCAGCGGACATGGGGCAGCACCTCATCGGCGAACAGCTCGATGTCGGTCGTGTCCATCAGCCCGGCGAACCGGAGCTGGATCATGTCGAAGCCGATCCCGGCCGCCTCCGCGATCCGGTCGCGCAGCTCGGCCGGGTCGCCGGCGAAGGCCGGCCGGTCGCCCTCGACCGCGTCGCCCGCCCAGCGCCGCGCCGTGTTCCGGTCGCGATGGAGATAGACGGTCCACGGCACGACCTTGCGGATGGTGGCGGGGTCCCGCCCGACGTCCCGGCAATGGCCGGCCAGCGCCGCGAGCTTGCGCTCCTGGACCTCCGGCACGTCGCCGTACGACAGCCACCAGTCGGCGTGCTCCGCCACCGCGCGGAGGAGGTATCGCTCCCCGCTGCCGCCGATCATGATCGGGGGGAGGGGATCCGGCCGAGGCTCGCACCACGCTTCGTCGACGCTGTAGAACTCGCCCGCGAACGTGGCCGGCGACTGCGTCCACATCGTCTTGATCAGGCGGAGCGCCTCGTCCATCCGGGCGATCCGTTCGCGGGTCGGCGGGAACGGGTAGCCGTACGCCCGGTACTCGTCCTCCAGCCAGCCGGCGCCGTAGCCCAGGATGAACCGGCCGCCGCTGAGCGCCTGGATGCTGGCCGCCATCTTGGCCAGCAGGGCCGGGTGGCGATACGAATTGGCGAGCACGCTGTGGCCCAGCCGAACGCGCGGCACCCGTGCGGCCAGCCAGGTCAGCTGCGTCCACGGCTCGATCCGGTAGCGATCGCCCTCCATGAGGTGGTCCGAGATCCAGACCGTATCGAAGATCCGGCCCGCCACGACCATCAGGCTGTTGAGGTCCGCGGCGAACGTCGCAGGATCCACCCGTCCCATCTCGCGGTCTCCGGGCGGCACCGCGAACCCGAACTCGATCATGCGAGCAGCGCCCGACCGGGCCGCACCGCGTCGACCTGGCGCCCGTCGGCGAGGACTCTCTGCCCGGCCACGACGACCTCCTGGATCCCGACGGGCCTCCGCGTCGGCTCCTGGAACGTGGCGGCGTCGACGATGGCCTCGGGGTCGAAGACCACGAGGTCCGCCACGGCACCCTCGACGATCCGGCCGCGATCCGCCAGCCCGGCCCGGTCCGCGGGGCGCGAGGTGGACATCTCGATCGCCCGCTCGAGCGTCAGCAGCCCGGCGTCCCGGACGTACCGTCCCAGGAGACGCGGGTAGCAGCCGAACGACCGCGGATGCGGCCGGCCCGCGGACGACGGCCCATCCGGATCCATGGCCAGGCCGTCGGACCCGATCGAGGTGAGGGGATGGGTCAGCACCGCGCGCAGGTCGTCCTCGGACCGGCCGTAGGCCACCATCTGGACGCGGTTGTCGCTGCGTTCGATCAGTTCGAGCGCGGTCTCGTTCGGGTCCATGGACCACCGGTCGGCGACGGCCTGGACCGTCATGCCGAGCGTGTCCTCGAGCCCCGGCTCCGACGATGAGACCTCGACCTCGTCCCAGCCGAAGAACAGGCTCTCGCGCCAATCCTCCCGGATCTTCCGGCGCTCCTCTGCGCTGGACAGGCGCTCGACGATGGCGGCTGGACCGCCGTCCTGCGCCCAGCCCGGAAGGAGCTGCGAGAGGTTCGCGCTGCCTGCGATGTACGGATAGATGTCCACGCCGACATCGGCACCGTCGGCGCGTGCCGCCTCGATCAGCTCCAGCGCGCGCGGCACCTTGCCCCAGTTGCGCCGGCCGGCGACCGCCAGGTGCGAGATCTGGAGGCGGCACCCGCTTGCCCGCGCGACCGCGAGCGCCTCGGTCACCGCGTCGAGCAGGTCGTCGCTGTAGTTGCGCATGTGGATCGCGAACAGCCGGTCGCGCCGCGCGACCGCCCGGCCGATCGCCACGAGCTCCTCGAAGTCCGCCGACATCGCCGGTGGGAACATCAGCCCCGTCGACACGCCCGTCGCGCCGTCGTCGAGGCAGGCGTCGATGGCGGCGACGAGCGCACGCCGCTCGGCATCGTCGAGGGGTCGCGCCGCCTCGCCCGCGACCGCGATCCGCAGGGTCAGATGACCGATCAGGGGAGCCGTGTTGATCGCCATCCCCGCGTCATGGAGCGCCCGGACGTAGCCCGCGAGGTCGGTCCACTCCCAGGACACGGCCCGGTCGGGGTCGATCGTGGCGTTGGCCGCGCGCGTGAGGTCGGCGACCGCCGGCGGGAGCGGCACGCCACCCATCCCGCAGTTGCCGTTGACCTCGCTGGTGACGCCCTGCGCGACCTTGCCGATCGCGCGGCCGTCGCTCAGGAGGGTCAGGTCGGAGTGGCTGTGGAGGTCCACCCAGCCGGGCGCCACGACACGGTCCGTGGCATCGATCCGTTCCTTGGCGGCTCCCGCCGACAGGTCGCCGATGGCGACGATCCGTCCACCGGCCACGCCGACATCCGCCCGACGGCGCGGCGCGCCGGTCCCGTCGATGACCGAGCCCCCGGCCAGCACGAGGTCCAGACCGGGCATCTCGATCATGCGGCGATCACGCGGGGATGCGCGCGTCGACCGCCGGCACGACCTCGCCGATCAACCGCTCGATCGTCTCGCGGTCGTAGGGCCAGCCGATCTGCGGGCTGAACGAGTGGGCGCCGGCCTCGACGAACTCGACCAGGCGGTCGGCAGCCAGCTCCGGGGTCGTCGCCCAGACCGCGTCCCAGACAGACGGCCCCCACTTGTGGATCGCGACGAGCTCCTCGGCGACGCGCTGGGCCTCGTCGGGATCGGATCGCAGGATCAGCTTGGCGCCGAGCATCCGTTCGATGGTCGTGGCGTCGCGGCCTTCGGCATCGGCGTGCGCCCGCAGGACCTCGTCCTTGTGGCGGAACGTCGCGACGCCGTCGAACGGCGCGAACCACTGCCAGATGTCGGCGTACCGGGCGGCGAGCTTCAGCCCGCGCTTCTCGCCGTCCGCCCCGATGACGACCGGGATCCGTGCCTGGACCGGTTGCGGCGCGTGGCGCACCTTCTCGAACTGGTACTTCTCCGAGTGGTGGGTGACCTCTTCGCCGGCGAGGAGCGCGACGACCATCGCCAGCGACTCCTCGAACCAATCCATGCGCTGGCCCATCGTCTTGCCGGGATCGATCCCGTGGGCGATGTTCTCGAAGGCGACGTTGCCGGCCCCGAGGCCCAGGATCGACCGGCCGTGGCTGGCGTGATCGATGGTCACCGCCATCTTGGCCACGACGCCCGGGTTGCGGAACGTGTTGGCCCCGACCAGCAGCCCGAGCCGCGCCCGCGTCGTCGCCTGGGCCCACGCCGCGAGCGTGGTCCAGCCCTCGAAGAAGCCCTGGTACGGGTCGCCGCCCGTCGAGTAGAGGTGATCGTGGCCCCAGACGTAGCTATAGCCCATCTCGTCGAGCGACCGGACGACGTCGAGCGCCTCGTCCCAGGTCGAGCCGTAGGTCAGGATCTGGGCGCCGACCTTGAACGTCACCGGGCGGGCTCCATCTCGCCGGCCAGCTCGCTCCAATCGTTCGTGATCCGGACGACCGTGCCGTTCAGGGCACCGACCCAGATGTCGCCGGACGGCGCGCGGTGGAAGAAGTGGCCGGCCAGCGGGATCGAGCCGAGGACGTCGCCGCTCGCCGGGTCGACCTTCATCAGCCGGCCGCCGAGGCTGTCCCAGCCGAGCAGCTCGCCGATCGAGCGGTGGCTGATGATCCACAGCTCGTCCTCGTAGAACTCGATGCATTGGGTGGCCCCGAGGTGGGTCCACGCGTCGATGTAGCGGCCGTCCGGCTCGAACCGTTGGATCCGCAGGTTGCCGCGGTCGCTGACCCAGATCGACCCGTCCGGGGCGACCGCCACGGAATGCGGCGTGTCGAACTCGCCGGGCGCGGTGCCCGGTACGCCCCAGGTCCCGCGGTACGCGCCATCGGGGTCGAAGATGACGACCCGGCAGTTGCCGTAACCGTCGGAGACGTAGATCGTGCCGTCGGCCGCGACCGCGACATCGGTCGGCTTGTTGAACGTCCGCTCGTCCGCGCCGGCGACATCGGCCGTCCCGAGCTCCATGAGGATCTCGCCGTCGAGCGTGGTCTTCAGCACGCGATGCCGGCCCGCGTCGGTCAGCCACAGGGTGCCGTCGGGCATCAGGCGCATGCCGTGCGGCAGGTCGAAGTCCAGGTCCCACGAGCGCAGGTAGGTGCCGTCGCGATCGAGGAAGACGATCGGATCGATGGCCGGACCGCGCTGGAAGACCACGACCGAGCCGTCCGGTGCCTCGAGCGCGGCAGAGACGCGCCCGAACCATGCGCCCGGCGGCAGGCCGTCCGCCCCGAAGCGCGAGTTGGCCCGGTAGCGCAGCGGCCCGCCCGGCTGGGGGGTCCAGGCGGTCGCCGCGCGGTCGATGGTCATTCCGGTCCCTCTCCTCTCGGCGTCAGGCCACGGCGGCGGACGTCCCGCTGGCGGCCGAACGCTCCACGGCATCGAGCATGGCGGTGGTCCGCCGGCCTTCCTCGCCGGACACCAGCGGGTCGTGGCCCTCCACGATCGCGTCGACCAGGTCCTCGAGCTGGCGGGCGTATGCGCGCAGGCGGACGGGGTCCGATGCATCCAGCGGGTCGAATGGCGCCTGCTCGGCGACCAGGCTCCAGCCGTCGCCCCGGCCGAGCCGGACGCTCGCGTACGGGTCGAGCTCGATGATCCCCGTCGACCCGACGATCCGCCACGGCCACGACGGGTGGATGCCCGGTGGCGGGAACTCGTAGCTCATCAGGACCTGCACGAGCACGCCCGAGGTCATCTCGAACGTGACGGCCGCGCTCTGGCCGACGCCCGCCGGCTCGCCCGAGAAGTTCGTGATCCGGGCGAAGGCCAGCTCGCCGTCGGCGCCGCTGAACCAGCGCAGCAGGTCGCAGCTGTGCGCGCCCCACGACGCCCAGGCCGTCTGCTGCCGCGGGTCGAGCTTCCACTCGTCGCCGCGGGCCTTCAGGTCCCACCAGCCGACCTCGGCGCCGGTCACCTGGATCATCCGGATCTCGCCGATCGCGCCGTCGTCGATCAGCTGCTTGGCCGCGACCGGGGCGTCCCGGAAGCGGTGCTGCGAGACGACCGACAGGCGGACGCCGGCGGCACGACAGGCGGCGACCATCTCCGCGCACTCGGTGGCGGACTGGGCCATGGGCTTCTCGACGAGCAGGTGCTTGCCGGCGGCGGCCGCCGAAAGCGTCTGGCCGAGGTGGCCGGCCGGGGGCGAGGCCAGGACGACCGCGTCGACGTCGTCGCGGGCCAGCAGTGCGTCCAGGTCCGGCTCCAGCGGGATGCCGAAGTCGGCGGCCAGAGCCGACCCGCGCGTCCCACCGGCAACGGCGCTGAGCGACGTGCCCTTCGCGTGGTTGGCCGCGACCTCGGCCCAGGTCCGGCCCATGAAACCCGAGCCGACGATGCCGACCCGGACGGTCATGCGGTCGGCACCGGCTGCCGATCGAAGTAGTCGATCCCGGCGGTGCGGCAATCGTCGATGAACTCGTACAGCCCTTCGTCCGTGTTGTGGAGGCCGGGGATGCCGGCGGTGCACCGATCGAACCCGAGCTCGTTCCAGGCCGCCAGCTCCTCGGCCCGGGTGCCGACGTTGGCCACGCGCTCGGGGTCCTGGTAGGCCAGCTCGTGGGGCTCGGCGAAGCGCTGCCCGCCGGTCACCTTGAGGTTCTTGTAGCGCATGATCTGGTTGGTGCCCCAGTTGAGCTCGATCGTCTGGGGGTCGCGCCCGATCTCCGCGCAGCGCTCGCCGAAGACCTCGAGCAGGTCCGGGACCTGGTCCGGGAAGACGTTGAGGTTGAGCTCGTCGCAGTAGCGCGCGGCCAGGCGCAGCGTGTAGGTCTTGCCGTGACCGCCGATCAGCAGCTTGATCCCCGGGGAACGCGCCGCCCGAGGGCTGTTGGTGAGGTCGGTGACCCGGGCGTACTTGCCCTTCGAAGGAGAAGCCCGGCTCGTCCTGCCGCGTCGCCCGCCAGATGATCTCGAAGTGCTCGGACAGCCACTCCATCCGGTCCTTGAGGCCCGGGTACTCGTGGCCGTACTGGGCCGCCTCGTTCTCCTTGAACCCTGCGCCGAGGCCGAGGGTCAGGCGGCCGCCACTGATGGCATCGAGCGTCGAGGCCGCCTTTGCGGTGATGGCCGGGTTGTGGAAGGTCGAGTTGAGGACGACCATGCCGATCCCGACCCGCGGCACCAGCGGCGCGAGGCCGGACGTCAGCGCCCAGCAGTCGAAGGCGATCGACTCGCCCGGCCATTTCGAGAGCGGGTGCTCGCCGGTCCAGATCGATTCGAAGCCGAGCTTCTCGGCCGTCTGGGCGATCTCCACGATGCGCGCCCAGGCACGCCCCGGCTCCCAGCCCTCGAACTCGTTGAAGTAGCCCTGTGGGAGGACCAGTCCGATCTTCATCATGAGGCGCTCGCCGCGGCCGGCGCCGACAGCTCGATGCCGGCCGTCCGCAGGTCGTCGATCAGCTCGTAGATGCCCTCGTCCGTGTCGACCAGGCCGGGCACGCCGCAGATGATGCTGTCGATCCCGAGCTCGACCCACTGGGCCATCTCGTCCGAGCGCGGCAGCAGGTTGTCGAAGTCGTACGGCATGATCGCCGGCAGGTCCTCTTTCGCCATCAGCCGCTGCTTGCCGATCGCGCGGAGCCCCGGGTACGGCCACGCCGGGTTCGTGCCGGTCACGATGTCCAGCGTCGCCGGGTCGCGCCCGATCTCCTCACAGCGGTCGGCCAGGACCGCGAGCGCCTCGGGCAGCGCATCCGCCGGCAGGTCGATGTTGATCTCGTCGCAGTACTTGGCCGCGAGTCGCATGGTCACGTTCTTGCCGTGGCCGCCGATCGCCAGCCGGACGTGGTCGCCGCCGCCGGTCCGCGGGTTGTTGACGACGTTCTCGACCCGGGCGTGCTCGCCCACGAAGGTGAACGGCGGCTCGTCCCGGCGGGTCATCCGGCTGATGATCTCGAAATGCTCGCCGAGGATGGCGAGACGCTCCTTCATGTCCGGGAACGGCGCCCCGAAGGCGCTCGCCTCGCTCGGCTTGAAGCCGCAGCCGAGGCCCAGGATCAGGCGTCCGCCGCTGATCGTGTCGAGGGTCGAGGCCATCTTGGCGGTCATGGCCGGGTTGCGGAACGTGGAGTTGACGACCCCGAAGCCGATGTCGACGCGCGGGACGGCGGCGGCGACCGCGGTGTGGAGGGTCAGGCAGTCGAAGACCATCTCCTCCGGGTCCCACTTGGAGAGGGTGTGCTCGCCGGCCCACAGGGCGTCGAAGCCGAGGCGTTCGCCGAGCTGCGCGATCTGGAGGATGCGCTCCCACGCGGCGACCGGCTGCCAGCCTTCGAACTCGCTGAAGTAGCCCTGGGGCAAGAGCAGGCCGATCTTCATCGTGGTGTGCTGTCCCTCCTCGCGTGCCGAGCGTATTACATCAGGGCTTCACCATCAAGTCTCCAGTACACTCTACCTGTGGACGACGGGCGCCTGCGCGCATGACCGATCTGCTCATCCGGGGTGCGACCGTCATCGACGGCACGGGTGCCCCGGGGGTTCGCGCCAGCGTCGTCGTGGACCGTGGCCGGATCGCTTCGATCGAGGCCGACGGGGCCGTTCTGGCGGCCGATCGGATCCTCGACGCCGGCGGGCTGGTGCTGGCCCCGGGCTACATCGACATGCACTCGCACGCCGACTTCACGCTGCCCTCCTACCCGGCGGCGATCAACTCCGTGGCCCAGGGCGTGACCACGGAGGTCATCGGCAACTGCGGCTACTCACCCGCGCCGCTGGCCGCCGACCCGGCCCTCGCCGCCGAGCAGCGGGCCGAGTGCCACGGGCTCGGGCCGGACCTCGACTGGGCGTGGCGATCGTTCGGTGAGTACCTGGCCCGGCTGGACGCGGCGCGGCCGGCCGTCAACGTCATCCCGCTGGTCGGTCACGGCATGCTCCGCCTGGCGGTGGTCGGTCCGGAGGAGCGGGCGGCGACCCGGGCCGAGCTCGAGGGCATGCGGTCGGCGGCCGCCACGGCCCTGGCAGAGGGTGCGTGGGGCATGAGCACGGGCCTCGTCTATCCGCCCGGTGCCTACGCCGTGACCGACGAGATCGTCGCGGTGGGGGAGGCCCTGTCGCCCGTCGACGGCCTCTACGCCAGCCACATCCGCAATGAGAACGACGACCTCGCCGAGGCGCTCCACGAGGCGATCGAGATCGGCCGCCGGCTCGGCGTCCCGGTCGAGGTGTCCCACCTCAAGGCCGCCGGACGGCAGAACCACGGCCGCGCCGCGGAGGCGCTGGCGATCCTCGATCGCGCCCGCGCCGCCGGGGGCCGCGTCCACCACGACGCCTACCCGTACGCGGCCGGCAGCACGCTGCTGACCCAGCTGCTCCCACCGTGGGTCCACGACGGCGGCAACGAGGCCATCATCGCCCGGCTCGGATCGGCCCAGGTGCGCGCCCGGATCGCCGCGGACGTCGCGACCGGCCTGCCCGGCTGGCCCAACTACATCGTCGCCACCGGCGGCTGGGACGGGATCCTGATCGCTGCCGTCGTCGACCCGTCGCTCCGGTGGCTCGAGGGCAAGACGGTCGCCCGGGCCGCCGCGGAGCGCGACATGGACCCGCTGACCCTCGCGCTCGACACGATGGCCGCCGACCGCGGCGCGACGATGATGATCGTGGCGCTGATGGGCCAGGCCGACGTCGACGCGATCATCGCCGACCCATCGACCTCGATCGGTTCGGACCAGCTCGGCGTCCTGACGCGCGAGTCGCGCGTCCATCCGCGGGCGTACGGGACGTTCGTGCGGGTGCTCGGACACTACGTGCGCGAGCGGGGCGCGCTGGACCTGCCGACCGCGATCCACCGGATGACCGGTCTGCCGGCCGCCGCGCTGGGCCTGACCGACCGCGGCCGCATCACGCCGGGCGCCGTCGCGGACCTCGTGCTGTTCGACCCGACGACCGTCGCGGACGCGTCGACCTATGAGGACCCGACCCGGGCCGCGATCGGCGTGGAGGTGGTGCTGCTCGGCGGTGCGTTCGCGGTGGATGGTGGCCAGCCCGTCCGGCCGTCGCTCGGGCGCGTCCTGCGCCCCGAGGTCAGTGGACCCCGCCGGCCGCCTCGATCGGGATGACCTCGCGGACCACGTCGCCGCGGACGCCGTAAAAACGTCGTCCCAGGTTCGTCACCGAGCACACGTGGTTGGGCACGATCCGGACGCGATCACCGATCGCGAGCGGTGAGTCGGCCGGGATCCGCAGGATGCCGTGCTCCTCGGACAGGCGGACGACGGCGCCCTCGGCGTCGACCAGCGCCCCGTAGTCGGTCAGCAGGTCGCTCGAATGGGCGCCCTTGTCCAGGCCGAGCGTCTTGGAGCCCGCGTCGACCACGGCCCGGTCGCTCGCCGGGCGGCTGATGACGGTCGCCGCGACGGACATCGCCCGGCGGTCCGCGGGGGCCGATCCGAGCGCGACCTGGAGGGCGTCGTAGAAGACGTATGTGCCGGGCCGGATCTCGGTCACGCCGGACGAGGCGTCCAGGAAGCGGGCGGTCGGCGTGGACCCGGCGCTGACGGTCTCGATCGGGATGCCGATCGCGCGTGCCGCCGCCGCGGACTCGACCACGGCGGCCGCCTCGGCCGCGGCGATCGTCGCCACCTCGGCCGTGTCGCGCGCCGCGTAGGACTGGCCGGCGTGGGTGAACATCCCGCTCAGGCGCAGGTTCGGCTGGGCGGCGACGACGCGGGCCAGGTCGGCCGCATCGGCCGGCAGCACGCCGCAGCGCCGGAGGCCGCTGTCGATCTCGATCCACACGTCCAGGACCCGGCCCCCTGCCGCGGCCGCGACCGCCAGCCGGGCCGCTCCCTCGGGGCTGTCCACGGCGAGGGTCAGCGGCACCCGCCCGGCCAGGCGCACGGCACGCTCCAGCTTGGGCGCCGCGACGATCTGGAAGGCGATGAGGATCGGCGCGTCGATGCCGCCGTCGACGAGCGTCTCGGCCTCGTCCAGCTTGGCCACCGTGATCCCGACGGCGCCGGCGTCCAGCTGGCGCTGGGCGATGGCCACCGACTTGTGGGTCTTGAAATGGGGCCGCAGCGCCACCCCGCCGGCACGCGCGTGGTCGGCCATCCAGCCGATGTTGCCGTCGAGACGATCGAGGTCGACGAGCAGGGCGGGCGTGTCGATGGTCCGCCAGTCCCGGCCGATCTCGGTGGGCGCCTCGCGCTCGGCCGGGATCGTCATCTGGTGCCGCGATGCAGTGTGACTTCTCGCATCGGCGGATTGTACAGGTACGCTGTCAAGCCTCGACGCCGAAACGCACCCTGCGGGTCGCCGGATCAGAACGTCGGCGGGCTGATGATGATCAGGACCTCGGCGTCGCGGTCGGACTCGTTGAGGAACCGGTGGAGCAGCTCGCGGTGGATCTTGATGCTGTCGCCGGCGGACAGCGCGTAGGTCTGGCCGGCCACCTCGGCGATCACGTCCCCGGTCAGCACGACCGCGCACTCCTCGCTGGCATGGCCCGTGGGCGTCGCCCCCGTGGACCCGCCCGGGGCGATCGCGAGCGACAGCACCTCGAACTCGCCGGACGTGTCGGCCGAGACCAGCTCGTACTCGAGGACGCGATCCGGGAAGTTGAGCTTGGTCCGGCGGTCGCGGCGGACGACGATCTCGCGCTGGGCGCTGCCGATCATGAACTGGAACATCGGCACGTCGAAGGCCTGGGCGATCCGCCGGAGCGAGCTGATCGATGGATCGGACGCGCCGCGCTCGATCTGGCTCAGGGCGCTCACGGTCAGGTTCACCTGCGACGCGAGCTGGGCGAGGGTCAGGCCCCGGCGCAGCCGTTCGCGACGGATCCCCTCGCCGATGCTCTCGATGTCGATCGGCCGTTCGTCCTCGGTGCTCGTCAGGTTCTCGACGATGACGTGGGCATCCCCGGTCACGAGGGTCTCCTTCCGACATCGAATGCGACGGATCGGATCTGCGTCATCGCCTCGAAGATGTGGCGGCCGCCCACCCGGCCGCGACCGGAGGTCTTGCCGGCCCACCCTCCGAACGGCAGGTGCAGCTCCCAGTAGTTGCTCGTGTCGTTGACCGTGACCTGGCCGGTCTGGAGCCGTTCGGCGAACCAGAAGGCGCGGTCGAGGTCGCGGGTGAACACCGCCGAGCTCAACCCGAGCGTGCTGGCGTTGGCCGCGGCGAGCAGCGCCCGATCGTCGGCGAAGGCGCTGACCGGGGCGATCGGCCCGAACGTCTCCTCGCGCGTGACCGAGGCCCCGTCCGGCACGCGGGCGAGCACGGTCGGCTCGTAGTACAGGCGGGTCGGGGCATCGTCGCGACGATGTCCGCCGAACGCGATGGTCCCGCCACGGCCGGTCGCGTCGGCGACGTGGTCGTCCATCTTGGCCGCCACGCCCTCGTTGTTGACCGGGCCCATCGTCGTCCCGGCGTCGCGCGGGTCGCCCAGGCGGATGTCCCCGGCGAATCCGACGAGGCCCTCGACCAGCCAGTCATGGACCCGCTCGGAGGCGATGATCCGCTCGGCCGCCGCGCACGACTGGCCGGCGTTGAAGAACGCCGCCGCGCCGACCGCGGCGATGGTCCGCTCCGGATCCGCGTCGTCGAGCACGATGACCGGGCCGTTGCCGCCCAGCTCCATGACGAGCTCCTTGTCCGGCGCGAGCCGGGCGATTGCGGCTCCGACCGCGCTCGATCCGGTGAAGCCGACGACCACCACCCGTTCGTGCTGGACGAGCGCCGAGGCCATCTCGACCGATGGCCCCGTCAGCAGACTGAACAAGCCGCTGGGGAGGCCCGCCTCGACGATGCACTCGGCCAGCATCGCGGCGATCCCGGCGGTCGTCGGGGCCGGCTTGAGGATGACGGCGTTGCCGCTGGCCAGGGCCGGTCCGACGTACTCGACCGGGATGTTCATCGGGAAGTTCCAGGGCGTGATCGCGACGACCACGCCGCGCGGCTGGCGGAACGTCATCACCCGCTTGTGGGGATCCTCGACCGGGATCGTCTCCCCGGTCAGCCGGCGCGCCTCGCCGGCGGCCAGCCGGAACCCGCTCGCGGCGGACGCGATCTCGCCGAGCGCCTCGGCCAGCGGCTTGCCGTGCTCGAGGACGAGGTCGCCGGCCATCGCCTCACGACGGGCGTCGATGACGTCGGCGACGCGCTCGAGCTCGGCCGCGCGTTCGAAGGGGGTCCGCCAGCGGTTGCGCTCGAACGCATCGTGCGCGAGCCGGACCGCTCGATCGACGTCTGCCGCTCCCGCGGCGGCGACCTCGGCCACGGGCTCGCCGGTCGCGGGGCTGGTCAGGATCGCCGTGCCGCCGTCCGCGGCGTCCGACCATTCGCCGCCCACGAGGAGCCGATGGCGCCGGGTCCGCACACCGGGTAGCGTCGTCATGAGGCTCCGTGGGCTCGGGCGTGACGACGGCCGATAGGTTCGCGCCGACGTCCAGTGCGTGAAGTCATACTGTCTACCGGCTGTCATACTAAACCTGTACGCCACTACGGGTCAACGAAGTCGGGCGCTCGGACGCGTCCCTGGACCGGGCGAGGATGAGGGAGGCGACGCGTGTCGAAGGTCGGCCGGTGAGGCGGCGGGCGGAAGCTGCAATGCACAAGGACGGACGGAGGACGGTCCGATGAGCCGTCGGATCGCCCTGGTCGGGCTGAGCTGGATCTCGTCCGACCTGCCGGGGCCCGCCGCGGACCCGACGCTCGGGACGGCCATCCCGTACAGCCACGCGTCGGCCGTGGCGGCCATCCCGGAGCTCGAGCTCGTCGCGGGCTGCGACATCTCGCCGACCGCGCGGGACACGTTCCGCGACCGCTGGTCGGGCCGCTACCCGGGCCTGACGATCTACGACGACTACGCCGAGATGCTGCGCGCGGAGCGCCCCGAGCTCGTCGCGGTCGTCACCCCGGACCATCTCCACCGCGGCGTCGTGGAGGTCGCCATCGAGGCGGGTGCGCGCGGGATCTTCTGCGAGAAGCCGATCGCCACGACGCTCGAGGACGCCGACGCGATCGTCGCCGCGGTCCAGGCCGCGGGCGTGACGATGAACGTCAACTACACCCGGCGCTGGTTCCCGGAGTTCGTCGAGGCGCGCCGGATGGTGCGCGACGGCGAGATCGGCAAGCTGTCGCAGATCGTGGTCGAGATGGGCGGGCCGCGCTCGATGCTCTTCCGCAACCACACCCACGCGATCGACCTGGTCAACTTCCTGGCCGATTCGGAGCCGCTGTGGGTCTGGTCGGAGCTCGAGCCCGGGTTCGAGGACTACGGGATCGCCTACGCCGGTGACGGCGGCAACGATCCGGCCACGGAGCCCGGCGGCAACTACTACATCGCCTACGCCAACGGCGTCCGCGCCTATCTGACCGGGTTCAAGGACACCGTCGGGCTCGACACCGGGGTGACCCTGACCGGTCTGAACGGCCGGATCCTGGTCGATCTCGAGGGTGTCCGCCTGCACTCGGTCTTCCACGAGGACATCCGGACCAAGCCGGGTGTCACGACGGTCCGGCCGATCCATCCGCGCTGGACGCGGGCCGGGATGCAGGCGGGGCTCCAGGACGTCATCGACTCGCTCGACGCGGGCCGGCCGACGTCCAGCCCGCCCGAATCGGCCCGGACGACCGTCGCCCTCATCCAGGCCATCCTGATGTCACAGGCCCGGGGCAACATCAAGGTCGATCTCGCGGAGCTCGCGGCCCCAGTCAACGCGCCGGCGCGCTAGCCGCCGACCACACGTTCGAGGAGGACAGCCACCATGCGTCTTGCAACCTTCCGTGGTTCCGATGGGCAGCCGCACGTCGGCGCCGTCACCGGCGATGCCGGCAACGAGTCGATCGTCGACGTCAGCGGCGGCCGGACGGGCGACATCCTGATGCTCCTCCAGGCCGGGCCGGCGGCGCTCGACGCCGCGCGTGCCACGGCCGATGCCGGCGGTGGCCAGCCGCTCAGCTCGGTCGAGCTCCTCGCGCCGATCCGCCGCCCGGGCAAGCTCCTCGCGGTGGCCGGCAACTTCCAGGCCCACATCGAGGAGGGTGGGGGACAGCGCGTCGACAAGACGAAGATCGTGCCGAAGCTGTTCATCAAGCCCTCGTCCTCGATCATCGGCCCGGGTGAGGCGGTCGCTCTGCCGACGGTCTCGAACGCGCTCGACTGGGAGCTGGAGCTGGCGATCGTCATCGGCACGGCCGGCCGCGACATCCCGCTCGACAAGGCCCGCGACCACATCGCCGGCTACTCGGTCATCAACGACATCTCGGCGCGCTCGATGCAGTGGGGCGTGGAAGGCCGCACCCCCGGTGGCTTCGACGACTTCTTCGACTGGCTGAACGGCAAGTGGGGCGACGGCTTCGCGGCGTGGGGCCCGTACATCACCACGACCGACTCCGTGAAGCCGGATCCGAACGACCTCGAGATGACCCTCAAGGTCAACGACAAGACGTGGCAGCACGGCTCCACGGCCGACATGATCTTCAGCCCGGAGGAGATCATCTCCTTCGCCTCGCGCTGGATGACCCTCGAGCCGGGCGACGTCATCGCCGGCGGCACCCTCGACGGGACCGGCGACGCCTCTGGTGTCTACCTCAGCGCCGGCGACGTGATGGTCGGCACGATCGGCGATCTCGGGACCCTCGTGACGCCCGTCGTCGCGGCCTCGAACGGCAGGGGCTGACCGGTGGCCGAGCCCGTCCGGTTCGGCGTCCTCGGATCGGGGTTCATGGGCGAGACCTGGGCACGGGTCATCGCCCGCCACGTGCCGGAGGCCACGCTCGTCGCGATCAGCGGCGGGCGCCGCGCCGGCGAGGTGGCGGAGATGTTCGGCGTCGAGGCCCTGGGCGAGGACGAGCTCTTCGCCCGGTCCGACATCGACGCTGTCGTCCTGGCCACCCCCGTGCCGACCCACCGGCCGCTGGCCGAGGCGGCCGCCCGGGCGGGCAAGCACATCCTGGTCGAGAAGCCCATGACCAACACCCGGGCGGACGCCGACGCGATGGTTGCGGCCGCCGACGCGGCGAACGTCCGTCTCGCGATCTGCTCGCAGCACCGCTACCGCGGGGCGCCGATGGCGGCCAAGGCCGCGATCGAGGCCGGCCGGATCGGCCGGATCCGGATGATCCGGATCTTCGGCCCCAACGCCGGCTGGGACATCCCGGCCGACCACTGGAACTCGCAGCGCGCCCAGGTCTCGCCGTACATGGACTGGGGCGCACACGCCTGCGACATCATCCGCTGGCTGACCGGCGCGGAGGCGACCCTCGCCTTCGCCCAGTTCGCGAGCTACACGGACATCCCGCCGGAAGACCAGAGCTCGATGGCGACCTACACCCTCGACAACGGTGTTCTCGTCCAGATCTGGCTGACCTATGAGCTGCCGCCACCGACCCTCGGGTCGGCGATGCAGATCCTGATCGCCGGCTCGGACGGCATCATCGAGCTCGATTCGTACGGGACCGTCCGGCTGGCCACGCCGGCCGGCGGCTGGGAGACCATCTTCGAGCAGCCGCCGTTCGATCCGCTCGACGCGGAGGACTCGATCCGCCTCCAGGCGTACGCGAACCAGCTGCGCGATCTGATCGCGGCCATCGCCGAGGGCCGCGACCCGTTCGTCAGCGGCCGCCAGGGCGCCAACACGACATCCTGGCTGGAGGCCGCCGAGCAGTCCGCGGCCAGCGGCGAGAGCGTCCGGCTGTCGCTGACGGGCCGTGCGTCCTAACCGCCTCCGGCAGCTCCTGACCGCAGGGCGCCCGTCGATCGGGACCCATGTCCACACGACGTGGCCGACGGTCGTGGAGGTGCTCGGCCACACCCACCAGTACGACTACGTCGAGTTCTCGGGGGAGTACGCCCCGTACGACCTGCACGGCCTCGACGACTTCTGCCGCGCCGCCGAGCTCCACGGGCTCGGGGCGATGATCAAGCTCGACCAGGAGCCGCGGACGTGGCTCGCCCAGCGGGCGGTCGGCGCCGGGTTCCAGTCGGTCCTGTTCGCCGACGTGCGCACCGCCGACGACGCGCGTGCCTGCGTCCGGACCGTCCGGCCGGACACGCCGCACGGAGGCGGCCTCTACGGCGCCGCCGACCGGCGGATGAGCTACTGGAACGAGGCCGCGAGCGCGGACTACATTCGCGCGCTCAAGGAGATCGTGGTCGTGCTCATGATCGAGAAGCGCCAGGCTGTCGAGCAGCTCGACGAGATCCTTGCCGTGCCCGGCATCGACATGATCCAGTGGGGTCCGGCCGACTACGCGATGAGCATCGGCCGGCCGGGCGGCTGGCACGACCCGGACGTGCGCGAGGTGGAAGCGGACGTGCTGACCCGCGCCCTGGCCGCCGGCATCCAGCCGCGGGCCGAGATCAACGATCCTGCCGAGGCGGGGCGGTACCTTGACCTCGGCGTCCGCCATTTCGCGATCGGGACCGACATGCAGATCCTGGCCAACTGGTGGCGCGAACGTGGCGCCGCCCTGGCCGACATCCTCGGCGTGGAGCCGGGCGCGGTCGTCGGCGACCGGTAAGGAGGGACACGATGGCGTTCACGAACCTGCGCGATGCGACCCGCGAGGACTGGGATCGCATCGATGCGCTCGACGAGGCCCGGACAGACTACGCCTCCGCGCCCCTCGCGCTGCTCGAGTCGCTCAATGGCGGCGACCCGGCCGGCTACACGCTCAACCCGTACGACCACAGCCGGCAGGCCGCCACGCGGGCCTTGCGGGCGGGCGAATCGAGCCAGTTCATCGTGTCCGTGCTGTTCCACGACGCGGCCGACAGGCTGGCGCCGGCCAACCACGGCCAGATCGCCGCGGAGCTCCTGCGGCCGTTCGTCGACGACGACCACTACTGGATGGTCAAGATGCACGGCCTGTTCCAGAAGGAGAACTTCACCCATCACAGCTACTGGGGCAGCGGCGTGCTCGACGCGATGCTCGACCCGTACCGCGACCATCCCGCGTTCGACCTGACCCAGCGCTTCTGCCGGGACTACGACGCAACGTCGTTCGACCCGGCCTACGACGCGCTCCCGGTCGAGGCGTTCATGCCCCAGATCCGCGAGGTCTTCGAGCGTCCGTACTCGTTCCAGGCGTAATCCGGGCGACCGCCGGGTCGACTGCTCGCCAGACGACGGCTCTCGCGGGCGTCAGCGCCAGAGCTCGCTGAGCGGCCCGGCGAGCGCCCGGCCCTGGTCGTACCCGGCTCGAGCGGCGGGCGGACGCAGCGACGGATCCATCGCGTTGGCGCCGAACATGTGCTCGGCGTCGTCCCCCGGGACGATCGTCTCGACCCTGCTGCCGCCCGCGCGGAGCTCGTCGACCTGTGTCGCGAGATGCGTTCCCCAGGCCTCCGGCGTGAGCGACCGGCCGCCGAAGGGTGACAGCACCAGCACCCGTGCGGAGCCGGCGGCCAGATCGGCATTCTCGGCGTTGGATCGGTAGCCGCCGTCGATGTAGAGGTGATCCCCGATCCGGTAGGGACGGCCGCTCGAACAGCTGGCAGCGACCGCGTCGGCCAGGTCGACGCCGCTGTCGCGGTCGAACACGACCGGTTCGCCGGTCGCTGCATCGACCGCCGTGATGAGCACCGTTCGCTGCGGCCAGAGCTGACTGGGCAGCCGCGCGGCGACGGTGGCGCGCCACTGTGTCTGCCAGGAGCCGTCCGACGTCGCGTCCATCTCGAGGGCTGCCGCGCCCATCCTGCGGCGCATGTCTGCCGCGTCCTCGGAGGCGGCGACGATGGCCTTGATCCTCTCGAGGTGGTCCACCACGGGCCCCCTCGGCGTGCGTCCTCGGTCGGATCCGGCCGGAGCGGGCCGTTGCTGGGGGGCCGCGCCGAGGGTCGCGGCAAGCAGCTCGGCCGGGGTCGCACCGGCGAGCTGGGCGGCGGCCGTCGATCCGGCCGAGGTCCCGATGGTCACGTCGGCCGTGGTCACGTCGAGCCCGGCCTCGGTCAGGCCGGCGATGACGCCGATGAGCCACGCGTTGCCGGTCGACCCACCGCCACCGAGGACGAGCGCTCGCTCGCGGTGCGGAGTCGAAGAAGGTGATGTGTTCATGGGAGTCGCCTTTCGCTGTTCGCGTGGGGCGCTCCCGATGGCGACTAGGTCAGTCGCGCGATCGTGGACGGCGAGGGAGCACCCAGTGTGGATGTGCCATTCATGGGTCTCACCTCCTTCCGATGGATCACGATCGCCACGACGCTAGCAGGCTGGCGCCGTGGCGCGCAAGCGGCTTCAGCCCGCGTCGATCCGGAACCAGCGGATGTTCTTGATGCAGTCCTCTTCGCACCAGAAGACGAGGAACACCGCGCCGTCGGGCTCGAGGACCATCTGCGGGAAGCCGAACTTGAGCTGGGCGAGCTCCTCGCCCGGGTTCGTGTCGCCGGTCATCCCGGACGACCCCACCCCGCGCCACAGCGCGACGGTCTCCTCGTTGGTCCAGGTGTCGCCGTCGACGCGGGCCGTGGTCGCCCACAGGCCGGGCTCGTCGTTGCGCCGGTAGACGGCCAGGATCCGGCCGTCGGGCAGCTCGATCGTCTTGGTCGTCTGGGCAAGGAAG
Source organism: uncultured Chloroflexia bacterium (assembly GCA_963755995.1). GTDB lineage: Bacteria > Chloroflexota > Limnocylindria > Limnocylindrales > CSP1-4 > SPCO01. The sequence continues at coordinate 220,838 of CAVWLQ010000003.1, forward strand.
CCGGTCAGGTCGCGCTTCCAGGTGGCGCCCTTGTCGTGGCTGATCGCATACGGCGTCGGCAGCGTCTTGCCCGTGTCGAGGTCCACGACCCACGTCACGGTCAGCCAGCGACCGTCTGCCAGCTCGAGGAAATGCTGCTCCCAGTGGATGATGTGCTCGGCCCAGCGGTCGAACTCCATGATGTACGTGGGCCACGTCTTGCCCTGGTCCTCGGACACGAGCAGGATCGCGTTCATCCCGTTGGGGGCGTCGCCGTCCCATCCCATCCACGTCGAGCATGGCCAGACCCAGCGGCCGTCCTTGAGCTCCGTGATCGAGTGGCAGACCTCGAAGGCCGGTCCCTCCAGCGGCGGCGTGATCCGCTCGATCGGGCTCCAGGTGTGGCCGCGGTCCCCGCTCCGGGTGAGGATCAGCTCCATCTCCGTGTAGCCGAGACTGGGCACGTTGACGACGCTCTTCTCCGGGTCGTCGCGGTACATCAGGGCGCCCATCGCGACGACCGAGCCGTCCGACATCAGGTTGGAGCGGACCGACTGGGTGGTCGGCCGGCCGGGCGGGTCCGGGACGACCCGCTCCGGGTCGGACCAGCTCGCACCGGCGTCGGTCGAATGGGTCGCATACGTCCGGTAGTCGAGCGCGACGTCCGCGTCGGCGATGTCGAACGTCACGAGCATCTCGCCGTCGTCGAACCGGCTGATGGTCGGGTGCCAGGTGTGCTTCGAGCGCAGCTCGGGCCGCGGGTTGCGATAGACGAGACCGGTGTCGCGGACGGTGATCATCGGATGCTGACCTCGGCTGACAATGGGTCGACGATGGCGGAACGGATCGGGGGCGGCGGAGCGGCGGGCGGCGGGGCGGGGCGGCTCGGTGTCGGCTCCTAGGCGATCCCCGCCTCGGGTTGCGCGAGCACGACGAGGTTGTCGTCCCTGGCGACGCGTGCGCCACGACGGGCGAGGACCACCAGGCCGTCGCCGAGCGACGGGACCTCGGCCCGCTCGCCGGTCAGGGGATCGGTGACGATCGCCACCACCTGCCCGGCGGTCACCGGGTCCAGCGGCCCGACCAGCGTCTCGCACAGGCCGTCGAACGGGGCGACGGTCGCCGGCACGTCGAGGTCGCCCTCGCCGACGAGCCGTTGGGGCGGCTCGTCGGGGGGCGCGTCCGCGGGATCGAGCTCCAGCATGCCGAGCGAGGCCATGACCCGGCGGACGCCCGCCGCGTACATCGCCGCCTCGGAGCGGGTGACCGTCCCGCCGCCGGAGGCTTCGGCGTAGATCGACGCGATGCCGGCGTCGTGGGCGGCGGACAGCGTTCGGCCGGGCGGCAGGGGACCGGCGTGCCGCCACAGGACCGGCGCGGCAAAGGCTTCCGCGGCCGCCGCGCTGCGGGTGCAGGCCGCGCAGCCGTCGTCGCCCCAGCCGACGAGCAGGGGCATCGCATAGGCGGTCCCGGCGCTGTGGAGGTCGATGAAGACGTCCGAGCCGTCGATCACGTGCTCGCGGAGCGCCGCTGCGAGGCGCTCGGTCGGCTCGCCGGCCGGATCGCCCGGGAACGTGCGAGCGAGGTTGCGACCGTCGATCGGGGAGGACCGGAGGCTCGCGACGTGGGCCGCCTCGTGGGCGACCGGCACGAGGCGGAGCCGGCCGCGGAACGGGGCTTCGGCCAACTCGTCCGCCAGAGCCAGGCAGGCGGCCACGCCCTCGAACTCGTCGCCGTGGACCCCGCCGACGACCGACAGCGTGGGACCGTCTCCGCGACCGACCAGGTCGACCAGCGAGAAACCCTCCGTCCCGTCGGCGGAGGTGGCGACCCGCTGTCGCCTCGGATGGGTCACCATGGAGCAGTTCGCATCGTGCCTCCAGCCTTGACCAGTCGAGGCTGGATTGTAGACAATCTCACGGGTGCCGCAAGTCCCATCGCGGGGCCGGAAGGAGACAGCGTGGTCGACGCAACGGACGCACCGAGCTTCATCGGCGTCGCCCGCGCGCGCGTCGATTCGGAGGAGAAGGTCCGGGGTGCGACCCGCTATGCGGCCGATCAGCGCCAGCCGGGGCTGCTCCACGCGCGGATCGTGCCGAGCGTCTACGCGCATGCCCGGATCCGCTCGATCGACGCCTCCGCCGCGCTGGCCATGCCCGGTGTCGTGGCCGTCCTGACCGCCGCCGACCTGCCCATCGTCACGGTCGAGGACATGCGGATGTTCGAGCCGCTGGCGCGCGAGGAGGCCCTGTTCGTCGGCCATCCGATCGCCCTGGTCATCGCCGAGACCGAGACAGCCGCCGCCGACGCCGTGGCGGAGGTGTACGTCGATGCCGAGCGGCTGCCGGTCGTGACGGACCTCGAGGCGGCCATGCGCCCGGATAGCCCGCTCGCGCGGATCACGTCGATCCTGCCGGTCGGGGAGGCCGGCGAGGAGAACTCGGCCAAGTCCGCCCACGCGGCGGTCGGGAGCGAGGGCGCGGAGCTGCTCGACGAGGACCTGTCGGCCAACGTCCACAACCGCAAGCGCTACGTCTCGGGCGACAGCGCGGCCGCCCTGGCCGGCGTCGGCCGTCACGGCCGAGGGGACGTTCCTGACCAACTGGGTCTACCAGGGCTACATGGAGCCCCACGCCTCGACCGCCTGGATCGAGTCGGACGGCGTCCTGACCGTCTCGACCTCCACCCAGGGCATCTTCTACGTCCGCAAGCAGCTGGCCAAGATCTTCGGCCGGCCGATGAACAAGGTCCGGGTCCGCGCCGCGCCGCTGGGCGGCTCGTTCGGGTCCAAGGTCGTCCTGGTCGACCCGCTGGCCGCCGGAGCGGCGCTCGCGCTGCGCCGGCCGGTCCGGCGTCGCATTCGACCGGCGCGAGGACATGGCCGGGACCAACCCGGCACCCGGCTCGCGGATCGACGTCCGGATCGGCGCCACCGCGGACGGCACGCTGACCGGGCTCGACGCCCGGCTGGTCTTCGACACCGGCGCCTACATCGAATGGTCGATCGAGGGCATCGCCGCCGTGCTCATCGGCGGCGCCTACCGCTGGTCGGCGTTCGACGTCCGGGCCTACGGCGTGCGTACGAACCGGTTCGGCACGGGCTCCTATCGCGGGCCGGGCGGGCCGCAGGCGGCCTTCGCGCTCGAATCCCTCATCGACGAGCTGGCCGACAAGCTCGGCATCGACGCGATCGAGCTCCGGACCCGCAACCTGGTCGCCGAGGGCGACCAGATGGTCGACGGCGAGCCGTGGCCCGGTCTCGGCCACGCGGCCGTGCTCGAGGCGGTCCGGGCGCATCCGCTCTGGCAGGGCCGGCACGACCTGCCGCCCGACGAAGGGGTGGGCGTCGCGTTCGGCGTGTGGCCCGGCGGCAAGGCCCCGGCGGCCGCGCTGTGCCGGCTCAACGCGGACGGCTCGATCACGATCACGACCGGCGTCGTCGACATGAGCGGCACGACCGGCGCCTTCCAGGTCATCGCCGCCGAGACGTTCGGGATCGACCCGTCGCGGGTGGAGGTCGTCGCGCTCGACACGGATGGCGCGCCCCAGTCGCCACTGAGCGGTGGCAGCGTCATCACCTATTCGTCGGGCCGGGCGATCCGCGAGGCGGCGGCCGACGCGCGGCGCCAGATGCTGGCCTACGCGGCGCTCGAGATGGAGATCGATCCGGCCGACCTCGAGATCGTCGACGGCATCATCCGCCCCCTCGGATCGCCGGACAGGGGCCGGCCGATCGCCGAGTTCGCCGAGGAGCTCCACGACTTCAGCAGCGAGTTCCCGCCGATCGAAGGCCACGCGTCGACCGTCCAGGGCAGCCTTGCCCCGTCGACCGCCGCGCACATCGCGCACATCCGGCTGGACCCGGAGACCGGCGACGTGACGGTCCTCGGCTACGTCGTGTCGCAGGACGTCGGCCGGGCCCTCAATCCGGCTCTGGTCGAAGGCCAGATGCGGGGCGCGGCCGCCCAGGGCATCGGCTGGGCGCTGCACGAGGAGCTGATCCACGACGAGGAGGGCCAGCTGCTGACGGGCTCGTTCCTCGACTACGCGCTGCCGCGGGCACACCAGGTGCCGGACATCGACACGCTCATCGTCGAGGTGCCCGCGCCCGACGGCCCGTTCGGTGCCAAGGGCATCGCCGAGGCGTCGGTCATCCCGGCCGGTGCCGCCGTCGCCTCGGCCATCGCGGCGGCCGGCGGCCCGCGCCTGCGCGAGATGCCGATGACCGCGCGTCGCGTCTGGGCCGCCGGCGCACGAGCCCGGCTGACCACGGTGCCGGCGACGACCCATCCCGGCGCGGTCATCCACTACTGGGACCACCTGGTCATCACGCTGCGCGACGGCCCGGCCGGCCCCGAGACGGGCTTCCTGAGCCTCTACGCGATCACGTACTCGGCGTCGCTCGGGTGCGGGCCACGTCGCCCTCGTCGAGATCCCGTCCGTCGGTGCCGACGGGCTGGCGGCGACGTTCAGCGACGACCTCGGGCTGGGCGAGCGCCAGCAGGCCCGGCTGCGGGCGATGGGCGACGACCGCGCCGCGCTCGGGTCGCCACCGGTCCTGGCCCGGTTCGAGCGCCTGCCCTACGACGCCGAGGGGTTCGGGTTCCGGATCGTCGTCAGCCGATCACGTGATCGAGGCACGCTGGGAGACGCCCGACCCGCCGTTCTGGGTGGATGGTCAGAACGGCGGCTTCACCGCGCGCGAGGACATCTGGGCGCTGATGGTCGGAGCGCCTCGCGCCCATCTTGTCGTCGACGGCCGGGAGGTCCCGGGCGACCCGTTCGAGGACGACGTCTGGACGCCCAAGCTCGGGCGGCCGATGAGCTCCGCCCACGGCGCGTTCGCCGAGGTCCGGGTGGAGCCGGTCAGTGGTCGTGCCACTGGAAGCGGTCCGGGCGGACCTCGATGATGACCTGCGGGCCGTCCGAGATCAGGGTCTCCCAGTGAGCCTCGACCGTGTCGGCGGCCATGTACTTGCGGCACAGCTCGAGCGTGGGCTCGCGCGCCGCGTCGCCCTCGATGAGCGTCGCCGTGCCGGTCACCTGGACGTAGTCGCCGCTCGGGACGTCGTCCACGCACAGCACGATCCGCGGGTCGCGCCGGAGGTTGCGGGTCTTGACCGTCGCGGCCGCCGTGCTGATCCAGAACACATCGCCGGTCCACAGGAACCAGTTGGGCGTCAGCTGCGGGAGCCCGTCCGGCCGGATCGTGGCGACGGTCACGTTGGGCGTCGTGGCCAGGAATTCCGCCTGGCGGTCGGGGGTCGGGAGGGTCATGTGCTGAGGATACGGTGGGAGGTGAGGGCGCCGTGAAGAAGCTGATCAACGACCCGGGCGCGTTCGTCGACGAGATGCTCGAGGGCATCCTGCTGGCCCATCCGGACCGGCTCCGCGCGGTCGGCGCGGACCGCCGCTCGATCGTCCGGGCGGACGCCCCGGTGGCCGGCCGGGTCGGCATCGTCACGGGCGGCGGGTCCGGCCACCTGCCGGTCTTCCTCGGCTTCGTCGGCGCCGGCCTGTGCTCCGGCGTGGCCGTCGGCAACGTGTTCTCGTCGCCCTCGATGGACCAGATCCTGGACGCGACCCGGGGCGTGGACGGCGGGGCGGGCGTCCTGTACCTGTACGGCAACTACGGCGGCGACGTCCTCAACTTCGACCTGGCTGCGGAGCTCGCCGACGCCGAGGGGATCACCGTCGAGACGGTCCTCGTCGCCGACGACGTCGCCTCCGCCCCGGCCGATCGGGCCGACGCGCGCCGGGGCGTGGCCGGGATGTTCTTCGCGTTCAAGTGCGCGGGCGCCGTGGCCGACGCAGGTGGATCGCTCGCTGAGGTCGCGGAGGCCGCCCGGCACGTCCTGGCCGGCACTCGCTCGATGGGCGTCGGGCTGTCGCCGACGATCCTGCCCGCCGCCGGCAAGCCGACCTTCGAGCTGGCCGATGGCGAGATGGAGATCGGCATCGGCATCCACGGCGAGCCTGGTGTCCGGCGCGCCCCGCTCGAGACCGCGGACGAGGTCGCAGACGACCTGCTCGGCGCGATCGCGACGGACCTGGGTCTGGGCGCGGGCGACCGCGTCGCGGTGCTCGTCAACGGTCTCGGCGCGACGCCACTCGAGGAGCTCTACATCCTCTATCGCCGCGTCCACGCGGGTCTGGCCGCGCTCGGCGTGGAGGTCCACCGGCCGTACATCGGGGAGTTCGCGACGAGCCTCGAGATGGCCGGCGCGTCGCTCACCGTGCTGCGCGTCGACGACCGGATCGCCGGCTGGCTCGACGCGCCGGCCAGCTCGCCCTTCTACCGATCGTGACCGGGCGGTCGCGATGACCGGCGACGAGCTGCGCCTGCTCCTGATCGGGGCGCTGCCGCGCGTCGCCGAGGCGCGTGACGAGCTGCGTGACCTCGACGCGGCGATCGGCGACGGCGACCTCGGTGTCACGGTCGGGGACGGGTCCGTGGCGGCCGCAGCCGCACTGGCCACCCTGCCCCCGGACGCGACGCCCGCCCTCGTCCTGCGCACGGTCGGGATGACGCTGGCCCGGGCCAACCCATCGACCTTCTCGGCGCTCGCGATGGGTGCGTTGGTGGCCGCCGCGAAGGACCTCGGCGACGAGACGGACGTCGGCTTCGACGCAGGCCTGCGGGCGGCGCGGGCAGCGGCCGACTCCGTCGCGACCCGGGGCAAGTCCGCGGTCGGCGACAAGACCGTGCTCGACGCCCTGGTCCCGAGCCTCGATGCGGCCGCGGCGGCGCCGGACGCCCCACTCCCCGCGGCGATCGCGGCCGCCCGCGAGGGCGTGGAGCGGACGCGCGGGCTCGTCTCGCAACGCGGCCGCGCGGCATGGGTGGGGGAGCGGACGGCGGGCCACGCCGACGGTGGCGCGACCGCCTGGGTCCGCGTCCTCGAGGCGATCGAAGCGGAGCTGGACCGGGGCGGCGCGGCGGGCTGACGCCCCGGGCGGACGGCCCCGGCGGAGCGCCTCATCCTTGCCAGACAGCAGCAGCGTTCGTCGTCGGCGGTGACGTCCGGTCGTGCTCGACCGATCCGCGCTGGTTCCACGCTCGGTCAGGCGGCTCGCCCGATCATGACCGTCGCTGTCTGACCCGGACGGCCGCCGAACACGAACCGGGTTGCACATCGGCAAGGATCGCGCCACGGCCCGGGCCACGCGGCCCGTTCTGGCCCCGTCAGTGGATGATGCGGCCGCCGAGCTCGCGATCGAACAGGTGGACGCGGCCCGGCGTCAGGGTGGCGTGCACGGTCTGGCCGATCTCCAGCCTGACGTCCGGCGCCACCCGCGCCACGACCGTCGCGTCACCCGCCTGCAGCTCCACGAACGTGTCCGAGCCGATCGGCTCGAGCAGCGCGACGGTCGCCCCGAAGCTGCCGGCCGGCGGCTCGGTCGCGTCGACGATGACGCGGACGTCCTCGGCCCGGATGCCCAGCACGACCGAGGGCCACTCGCCGTCGAGCAGGCCGAGACGCGCCACGGAGCCCATCGGGATCCGCAGGTCCGCCGAGCGGAATGCGACCTCGCCGTCGGTGCGCTCGAGGGTCCCGTCCACCAGGCTCATCTTCGGCTTGCCGACGAACGTGGCGACGTAGAGGTCCCGCGGGTTTCGATAGATCTCCCGGGTCGTGCCGAACTGGACGACCTTGCCGTCGCGCATGACCGCGATCAGGTCGGACAGGCTCATCGCCTCCTCCTGGTCGTGGGTGACGAAGACGCTGGTCGTGCCCAGCTTCAGGTGGAGGTGCTTGACCTCGGTCCGCATCCGGCTGCGCAGGCCGGCATCGAGGTTGCTGAACGGCTCGTCGAGGAGGAAGACCATCGGCTCCTTGACCAGGGCGCGCGCAAGGGCCACCCGCTGCTGCTGGCCGCCGGACATCTGGCCCGGCTTGCGCTTCATCAGGTGCGTGATGTCGAGCGCCTCGGAGACCGCGTCGACGCGCTGCTTGATCTCGTCCTTCGGCCGGTGCTGGAGCTTGAGCCCGAACGCGACGTTGTCGTACGCCGACAGGTGGGGGTAGAGCGCGTAGTTCTGGAAGACCATCGCCATCCGCCGCTCGTTCGGGGGCGTGTCCGTGATGTCCTCGTCGCCCAGCAGGATGCGACCCTCGTCCAGACGGTCGAGGCCGGCGATCAGGCTGAGGGTCGTGCTCTTGCCGCAGCCGGACGGGCCGAGCAGCGTCACGAACGCCCCCGACGGGATGTTGAGCGACAGGTTGTCGACGGCCCGGACGTCGCCGTAGTAGCGGGACACGCCGTCGAGCCGGAGCGCGATATCGACCATCTGGTGGGACTCCCTGCCGGCTCGGGCTGCCGCGGTGGCGGCAGCCATTGTCGACAATCTACGGTGGTGGCAAAGACACAGTCAAGGAACGGGGGGCGGCCTCAGAACAGCGATTCGCCCGGAGCGAGGTAGCGCGTGGCGATCGCCTCGTCGATCTCCACCCCGAACCCGGGTGCGTCGGTCAGCGGGACGTGGCCGGTGTCGTCGAACAGCGGCACGCCCTCGCGCCGGACGACCTGCCCGATCCATTTCGCGTCCCAGAAGTGGTACTCGAGCCCGATGAAGTTGGGGCACGCGGCGCCGAGATGCGCCTCGGCCACGGTGTTCATCGCCGAGCCGTTGTTGTGGATGGCCAGCGGGATCCCGTTGAGGTCCGCGTAGTCGGCCACCTTCTTGCCTTCGTGGAGGCCGCCGACGAACAGCAGGTCGGGATGGACGATGTCGACCGCGCGCCGGTCGATCATCTCGCGGAACTGGTCCGCCACCAGCATCTCGCCGGCGCAGATCGGGATCGGGCTCTCGTCGCGGACGCGCTTCTGCGCGTCGAAGTTGAGGATCGGCACTGGGTCCTCGAACCACTTGAGGTCGAGCGGCTCCAGCGCGCGCGCAAGGCGGATGGCGGTCTCGACGTCGAAGCTGAAGTGGCCGTCGAGCGCGATCTCGGCGTCGGGGCCGGCGATCTCGCGGACGATCGCCAGGCGCTCGACCGTCAGGCGCACCTGGTCGTTCCGCATCTGGCGGTTCCAGGGATCGCGATTGACCTCCGGGGCGATCCACTCGGCGTCGAACTTGAAGTCGGTGAAGCCGTCGGCCACGACGCGCTCTGCGAGCGCCCGCCATTGCCCGAGGTCGCTCGGGTCGGCGACGCCGCTCCGATCGAGGTAGACGCGGATCTTGTCGCGGAACGCGCCGCCGAGGAGGGTGTAGACGGGCGTGCCGAGGATCTTGCCGGCCAGGTCGCACAGGGCCATCTCGACGCCGCTCACGGCCCATGACGCAGGCCCGTCGACCGTCGCGGTCGGGCTCATCTGCGGGTCGTACGGCGGCAGGCCGCCGGACAGCATCGCCCGGACGAACGGCCGGATGACCAGTGGATCTCGCCCGATCAGCCACTCGCGCGCATAGGCGATGGCCTCACGGTCGCCGAAGAAGCCGTTCGCCTCGCCCAGCCCGTACACGCCGCCGTCCGTGTCGATCCGCACGAGGCGCACGCGCCAGGAGCGTTCCAGGCCGCCGACGCCGTGCGGGTCGGGGCCGTCCAGGAGCATCGTCCGGACGTCGGTGATCTTCACGTCAGATGGCCCCCGCCGCGGCCAGCGGGAGGTCCACGGCGCGGCCGGTCTGCGCCGAGAGCTTGGCCGCCTGGGTCATCTCGATCGCAGCGCGGCCGTCCTCACCGGTGATCGCCGGACGCTCGCCCGTCCGGACCGACTCGATGAAGTCGACCAGCTGGCGGGCGGTGTTGCCGACCCGGCGCGGGTCGCGCGGCTTGAAGTCGGGGAGCGTCCAGCTGGGCAGCTCCCAGGTCTGCACGTCGCGGTCGCCTGTGATGAGGTCCACCCGGTCGAGGTCCCAGAAGATGGAGCCCTCCGTCCCGACGATCTGGTACTGGTTGTTGCGCCGGGTACCGAACCCGGACGGGCCGATCTCGTACGACATGAGCACCTGGGCGATCGAACGGTTCGACATCCGGAACTGGGCCATCACCGTGGGGCTCTCGAGCGGCAGGCCGGTGAAGTTGTCGTAGTCGGCGTAGGCACGGATCGCGTCGGCTCCGGTGAACCAGCGGATGCCGTCGCACGCATGCGCGCCCCAGTCGAGGAACGCGTCGCCCTCGCGCGGATCGGACGGCCAGCTCTGGGGGACGTTGGCGAAGCCGGCGCCGGGCGTGACGCTCATCGGGCGGAGGAACAGGATCTCGCCGATCCGGCCCTCGTCGACGAAGGTCTTGGCCCGCATGGACATCTCCATGTGGCGGGTCTGCTTGGCGATCGTCAGCTGGACACCGGCTGCCGTGCAGGCCGCGATGATCTGGTCGCACTCGGCCACGTCGAGCGCCATCGGCTTCTCGAGGTAGACGTGCTTGCCGGCCGCAGCGGTCAGCAGGGCCAGCGGCAGGTGGGTGGAGTGGGGGGTCGCGATGACCACGACGTCGACATCGCTCCGGGCGAGGAGCGCCTCCGCGGACGGCTCGGCAGCCGCCCCGAACTCCGCCGCCAGCGCGGGCGTCCGGGTGCCCAGCGCGATGGCCGTGAGCCTGCCGCCGGGGGTCTGGGTCGCTAGCGCGTCGCCGTAGACCCGGGCCATGTTGCCCGACCCGAGGATCCCGAAGTTGATCGGCGACTGGTTCATGCTGCCCTCCCGGCTGCCCGTTCGAAGGTCGACACGCGGTGCATCAGCGCGGTCCCCGCGCGGCATCGACCGAAACCGCCAGCTCACGCAGCGGCGCCATCTTGCTGTCCAGGGGCGTCGGATCGAGCGCTTCGGCCACCTCCTGGAGCGGGCCCATCGAGGCGATACGGACCGCCTCGCCCATCAATTCGATCTTGCGCCGGGCGGGATGCCTCCCCACCGACCGCAGGCTGCCGTTGGCCGCGACCCCGACCCGCGCCGTGGTCCGCTCCTCGGGGCCCGCCCAGGCCATCGCCCAGACCATGACCTCGGTCTCGTCGAGCGCCGTGTTGTCGGCATCGAGGGCGCCGACGATGACGCCGATCTCCGGTGGGACCGCGAACACGAAGCGCCAGGCGTCGGGGCCCCCGAACGCGTCGACCAGGTAGCTCCGGTATGGGCCGCCGAGGACCGCCGCGTGACCGGCCGGGTGGATGCCGCCGTGGTAGAGGCCGAGGCTCAGGTGCTGGTCCTCCAGCCCGGCGGTCAGCCGGCGCTGGGTCTCGGCATAGAGCTCCCACTCACGCAGCGTCGTCACCGATGGTCGTCAGGGCGCCCTCGTCGACCTGGATGACCGGGCAGCCGGCCGCGGCCAGGGCGTGGAGCTCGGCGTTGAGCGCCTCTGCGGAGGCCAGGGCGAGCACCTCGCGCGATGCACCACCCGGCTCGGCCAGCCGCGCCAGCGTGTACGGACCGATGAGCACCTGCTTGACCATGATGTCGCTCGAATCGTCCGCCCAGCGCCACGCGTCGAGCGTGATCGGCTCGCGCCAGGCGGGCGCCCGGTCGAAGCGCGGGGCATGCGCCTCGGCTCCATCGGGCAACGCGATGACCCGGTCGGTGCTCGTTCCACCGAGCCCCTCGACGAGCCGTCGCAGCCGGTCCTCGTCGGCGAGGTCGCCGTCGGTCAGGATCGCGAGGCCGGACGTCTCCTGTTCCGCGAGGACGATCCGCGTGAACTCGCGGACGATCTCGAGGTGCTCGTCGCGCGTGATCTCCCCGGCGGCGAGCCGGCGATCGGCGTCACCGAGGAGGTCGGGCTCTCCCGCACGGGGCTCGCGCGGATAGTCGGCGGCCAGGCTGGCGAACAATGGCGACTCCCTGAACATGGGCACAGGGCGGGAGATCGTCCTCGCCCTGTGCCGATTCGCTGCTTGCCGGCGGTGCCGGCCGCGGCCTGACCGCTATGCGCTCAGGTACTTGATGATCACGTCGTTGACGCCCTTGACGGCGGCGTCCTGCGCCTGCTGGGCGGAGTACTCGCCCTTGATCATCTTGTTGACGACCTCGTCGAAGACGGGGGCGTAGTTGTACGGGGTCGACCACAGGTTGGTCACACCCTTGGCCTGGGCCGCGTGGGCCGGGAGGAGGGGCTGCGCCGCCTTGACGGCGGGGTCGGCCAGGACCGAGTTGCGGGTCGGCGGGAAGAGCTCCGGCTCGTGCAGGCTGATCTTCAGCGCGATGTCCGGTGTGAACAGTCGGTTGAAGTAGCTCCACGACGCTTCGGGCTGCTTGGTCCACTTGTTGACGCCCGTGCCGTCCGCGCCCTGCGCCGAGCCCGTCGTCCCCGCCTTGATGCCGGGGAACTGGCGGACTGCGAGCTTCCCTGCGGCGACCAGCTCCTTTTCAGTCGGATGGATCTCCGACTCGCTGTGCATCACGGTCGCCATGTTGCCCTTGGCGAACTCGACGTACGCCTCGTGCTCGTTGGTGATGTTCAGGAACTTGGGATCCCAGAAGCCACTCTTGAGCCCGGCCTCGATGGTCTGGAAGGCGGACAGCCCGTCCGGCCCGTCGAACATGAGCTGGGTCCGGTCATCGCTGAACATCGGGTGGCCGGTCGAGTTGTAGATGTGGGTCCAGTACAGCTGGGCGAACGTCCCGCCGGCGCCCTGCCAGGGCTGGGCGCACGGGATGATCTTCTTCTCGACGAACTTGGGCGTCAGCGCGAACAGGGCCTCGTAGGTGTCGGGTGGGTTGGTCCCATCCTCGCCGATCGCCGTGAAGTGCTCTGGGTTCCACGTCCACAGCCACGAGCTGAAGTGGATCGGCAGGCCGCGCAGGACCTGGTCGGTCTGGGTGGTGAAGCCCGGCAGCGCGGTCTGGATGAAGTCGCTCAGGTCGCCCGTGTAGTTGCCCTCGAGCGGCAGCAGCAGACGCGTCCCGAACTTCTGCATGTAGTTGTCGTAGGTGTAATGCAGGTCCCACGACGAGTCCTGCGTCGCGATGAAGCTGGCGTACTTGACCGGCTTCTCGTCGAACGGGATGTTGTTGAACGTGGCGTTGCCGCCGGTCTCGGCCTTCCAGGCATCCAGACCGATCTGGAACGCCGGGATCGAGTAGCCGCCGGTGCTGTTGTTGAGCGTGACCCCGGCGTAGCTCACTGGCGCTGCCGACGGGGCCTCGCTCGCGGCTGCGCTGGCCGGAGCGGCGCTCGGGGCCGTGCCCGTCGACGGGGCCGCCGCGCTCGGGGCGGAGCTCGTCGTCGATGCGCCGCACGCGGCGAGGAACGCAGCGCTGCCCGCGATGAGTCCGCCCTTGAGCACCTCGCGCCGGCTCACCGCAGACGTCAAGCGGCTCAGGGTCGTGTCCTTGTCCTCGGTCATCTCTCCTCCTCCATCCCTTGGTGCGGCGTCCGATGCCGCGACGGTCACGTGTCAGCCCTTCACGAACCCTCCAGTGAGGCCGGAGATGATCCGGCGATTGAAGAACAGGACGAGCAGCAGGCAGGGCAGCACGGCGACGATCGCCGCGGCCGCGAGCAGGTTGGGTGGCGGCTGCTGGTTCAGCGCACCCGGGAAGTTCTGGATGCCGGTGATCAGGCGGGTGATCGGCACGGCGTTCCGGTTGCCGAGGATGACCGCGAACAGGAACTCGTTCCACGTGCCGATCAGGATGAGGATGGCGGCCGCCGCCATGCCCGGGCGAGCGGCCGGGATGGTCACCCGGAAGAGCGTCCCAAGGCGGGAGCAGCCGTCGATCCTGGCCGCCTTCTCGAGCGACACCGGCACTTCCATGAAGAAGTTGCGTAACAGCCAGATGATCAGCGGCAGCCAGAAGGCGACGTTGACGATGACCAGCGAGGCCACGGTGTCCGTCAGGCCGAGGATCTGGAAGACGCGCAGGACCGGGATGGCCATGACGATCGCCGGCACCATCTGGACGAGGATCAGCAGCGCGAGGACCGTCCCCTTGCCGGTGATGTCGTACCGGGCCAATGCGTAGGCCGGGGGTGCGGCGAGGAGGATCACGAAGACCGCGGTGAGAACCGCGACTTGCAGGCTGACCGCAAGCGAGCCGAGCCAGCGCGGATCGCCGGCGATCGTCGCGTAGCCGTCCAGCCACAGATTGAGAGTCAGGTGGGGGGGCAGCGACGCGAGGGCCTGGGTCGGTTGCAGGCTGGCGACGACCATCCAGGCGATCGGGGCGACGAAGAAGAAGAAGAGAGCGAGCACCCCGACGGCGAACCCGATCTTCGAGATGATCCGTGGCAAGCGGATCCGGTTGCGTCGCCCCTCATCCGCCACCTCCGGGGAGCTCGCCCGAAGGGCTGTCGCGGAGACCGAGCCGAGTCGGAGCGAGGTGCGGCGGGTGGCCGCCGCATCCTCTGCCTCGTCGTCCATGGCGGCGGCCGGGGCGCGGCGCCGGACCCGGGCGATCAGGATCAGGAAGCTGGCCGCCACGATGATCAGGAACAGGATGACCGTGATCGCAGCGCCGTAGCCGAGGCTGATCTGGCCGAACGTGATGTCGTAGATCGCCATGATCAGGACGTAGGTGTCGCGGCCCGGGCCGCCGCTGGTCAGGCTGTACAGGAGGTCGAAGACCTGGAGCCCGATGATGACCTGCAGGACGCCGACGACGATCAGCGTGTTCTTGATCGCCGGCAGGGTGATGAAGCGAAAGCTCTCCCAGGACGTCGCACCATCCATCTTGGCGGCACGGTAGAGGGCGGGCGGGATCGTCTTCAGGGCGGCCAGCAGCAGGACGGCGAGCAGGGGAACGGAACGCCAGGACTGGGCCACGAGGGCGATGCCGACGGCCTGGGCCGTGTTCTCCAACCACACGAACGGTTCGTTCATGAGGCCGAGGGCGACCAGCACGCCGTTCACGATCCCGTGGTTGGCATCGAAGATCTGGCGCCAGAAGATGCCGGCGACGATCGACGCGACCGCCCAGGGCAGGAGCAGGGCCATGAAGAAGATCGACACGCCCCGGAACCCGCGGTTCAGGACGAGCGCCGTGACCAGGGCGAGCGGCAGGGTGATCGCCGTCGAGAGCGCGGCAAACAGCAGCGTTCGGGGGATCGCCGCCAGGACCTCCGAGTCGGCGGGCAGCCGGACGAGGTAGTTGCGCAGGCCGATGAACGGGACCAGGTCGTCCTTGCCGAGCTCGATCCGGAACAGGCTCATCCCGAACACTGCGAGAGTCGGCGGCAGCACGATCAGGGCGACCAGGATCAGGCCCGGGATCGAGACGAGGAGCGCGAACCGCCGCTCGCTGAGGCGATCGAGGCGCCGCGAGACACGGCCTGCGCCGCGACTCAGCGATGCGCCCGCTACCGCCATGTGCGGCCCTCCTCCATCACCCCACGTCCCCCGGGCGCATGGTGCGGTTGTCTACAATCCAAAGTCAAGACGGGGATGATGCCTAGGGAAAACGGGTGGCTCCGGTGGCTCAGGGCAGCGGGCGACGCAGACGTGACCGGGGCCATCCGGCGTCGCGCGAGCGGCGTGGGACTGACTGAGCTATCCATGGCTTCCCCGGGCATGCTCGGTGGTGACCGTTTGGGCGCTTCTGTCTGGGGGCCCTGTTTCCGGCGACCGTGGATCCCTCCATCCGTCGGCCTCGTTGACGGTCACGATACCCGACGGGTAGATTGTCGACAATCTTTTTTCGTGACGTCGAGACGTCCAGCGGGAGGGACCATGGTCGCCGCGTCACTCAGCCTTCGCGGCCTCACCCGCCACTACGGGCCTGTCCGCGCCGTGGACGACCTCGACCTGGAGGTCCCCGAGGGCGCGTTCGTGACCCTGCTCGGGCCATCCGGATGCGGCAAGAGCACCACCCTGAACCTCATCGCCGGGCTGGACGAGCCCACGGCCGGGACGATCATGCTGGGCGACCGGGACGTCACCCGGGTGCCGCCGAACGAGCGGCGCATGGCGATGGTGTTCCAGAACTACGCGCTCTATCCGAACATGACCGTGTTCGAGAACATCGGCTTCTCGCTGAAGCTGCGCCACCGTCCCGCGGCAGAGATCACGCAGCGGGTCACGGCCGTGGCCGAGATGCTCGACATCGGCCACCTGCTCCAGCGCAAGCCGGCGGAGCTGTCCGGCGGCCAGCAGCAGCGGGTGGCGCTCGGCCGGGCCCTCGTCAAGCAGCCGCTCGTGTTCCTTCTCGACGAGCCCTTCAGCAACCTCGACGCCTCGCTCCGGGCCCGCATGCGGACGGAGGTCAAGCACCTCCACCTCGCGCTCGGCACGACGAGCGTCTTCGTCACGCACGATCAGGAAGAGGCGATGACGCTGTCCGACCTGATCTGCGTCATGCGCGACGGCAAGATCATCCAGTCCGGGTCCCAGTCCGAGATCTACACGAAGCCGCGGAACATGTACGTGGCCGAGTTCGTGGGCAAGCCCCGGATGAGCCTGGTCGAGGGGTCGCTGGAGCACGGGGCCGACGGCGTCACATTCGTGGGCAGCGGACTGCGAGTGGCTCTCGGCCCGGCCGCCGCGATCGGGCTCGGGGATGGGCCGCCATCCGACGTCGTGATGGGCGTCCGCGCCGAGGACGTGATCGTCGAGCCTGACCCCGCGACGGTCGGGAGCCAGGGCTTCGAAGCCAAGGTCGGCCTGATGGAGCCGATCGGGTCCGATACGTTCGTCGAGCTGGAGGCGGGGGAGGCGTCGATGGTGGCGCGGGTCGATCCCGACCTGTCGCTCGTCCTCGATCAGCCTGTGGGAGCCCGGTTCCGGCGATCCGGGATCCACCTCTTCGCCAAGGACAGCGGCGAGCGGCTCAACTGACCAGGGACGGCGAGGCTCTCGCCGTCAGCCCAGCCGCCAGACGAACCGCGTCGGCCGGATCCGGATGACCACGTGATCGCCCGTCGAGCGCATCCGGGACCACTGGTGCGCCGCCTCGTCGTCCGTCATCCCCTTGCGGAGGATCGTGCGCATCTCGTCCTCGACGCCGTCGCCCGAGATGACCTCGGCCACGCCGGTCAGCGACACCCACGCATCGGCGCCGAGCTCGACGAGCACGCTCACGTCCGGGTCGGCATCGATGCGGGCCACACGGGCCGCGAACAGCTCGGACGGGAGGCGCAGGACCGCTCGGTCCCAATGGAACGTCGATGAGGTGAGGTGCGGCCCTCCCGCTCGGTCGTTGACGCCGAGGATGGCCGTCGTCCCGTGCTCCAGCAGCTCGTGCTGGTGGGGGAGAGTCGGCTGGCTGGATCGGGCGACGGCGCGATGGCCGCCTCCGGTGGCGCGGCGGCGATCGCCCGGTCGACGAGCGTCTCGGTGGCGGCCTGCGCCCCGGCCGCGGCGGGCCTCTCGGCCGGGGCGGGGACCGGGGCCGCGGTCGCATCCGGGGTTGGAGCGGGGGCCGGCGGCGTGTCGTCACCGGGGGCGTCCCCATCGCCGACCGCCGCCACGCCGGCCGCCACGACCGACCGACGAAGGGCCGTCGACAGGCCCGCAAGGCGGCCCGTCGCCACGACCGCGTCGCCGGTCAGCTGGCGCAGGAACGCCCGTCGCTCGACCCGCCGGCCGCCGGCATCCTCGGCCGGGGCGTCGGGGGCGTGCGCCGCATCGCCGGATGGTGCGGCGGGTCGGGATGGATCGTCGGGTGGTCGGTCGGTCATGGATGTCCCCACGGACGGCGTCGCGAGACGGCCGCCTGTCCGCGATCGGAGCGGTGGCCGGTCACGATCGTACCGACCCGCGCGTCACCGGGCCAGCGGGGCTAGCGCGCGAACCAGCGGCAGGCGAAGCGCGCCGGCACGTCCGTCCAGGTTCGCGTGTACGGCTCCAGCCGCCGCACGACCGACCCGCCGTCCGTGCGCAGGAAGACCCACGCGACGTCCCAGCCGCCCGACCCGTAGCGCAGGGGATCCGACGCTGCGACCCGCACGCAGGGGGTGGGTCAGCGCGGCGTAGACCCGCGGCCCGGTATGGAGGAAGCCCGATCCGACCGGGGTGAAGACCTCGTGCGGGACGTCGGTCTCGGGGCCGCCGGGCCGGCGCAGGCCCGCGGCCAGGTCCCGGATCCCGACCTTGATCTCGCGCCCGGCGATCTGGGCCGCCTCGAGCACATCGAACGAACCAGCCGTGACCCTGCCGTCGGCCTCATGGGCCAGGATCTCCTCCCAGTCGTCGCGCACGAAGTAGCGGTAGGTCTCCATGTCGTAGACGAAGTTGCGCGACGGACCGCTCGTGCCGAGGTCGAAGTATTCCTGGTCGCCCATCTTGGGCATGTCGTCCGGCGGCGGGACCAGCGTCCGCTCGCCCGGCGCGGGAGCGTCCTCCACGCCGGCGAAGACGAGGTTCGCCAGCGCCTGGTCGCCGTCGCCCGTGTACATGAAGAACGACATCTTGGGGTCGGTGCCGTTGAACCCGAACGGCGGCTCGAGGGGCTGGCGCTGGGTCGTCACCGCCCCGACATGCCGGCCCTCGACCAGGATCGTCTGGCGGAAGTCGATGACCTCGCGGATGGGGCCGTTCTGGGATGGATCGCCGTTGCCGCCCGGGATGATGTGCTCCTCGAACAGGAACTCGGTATAGACGCGCAGGTCCGCCGCCCGGCCGATGGCCGCAGCGAGGGCCGCCTTCGAGCCCGCCCGCACGGAGCGATCCGGGTTGAGCTCGAGAGCCAGCGACCAGGCGGCCGAGCTCGACGGCGGGGTGGAAGCGGTCATCACATCTCCTCCGGGGCAGCCGTGGCGGCCGCGATCTGTGGCGAGGAGACCATGATGACGAAGCCGGCCCCGGCGCGGGCGACGACCCGCACCGGGACAGAGGGACGTCAGTCGTTGCTGGAGACGCCGATGATGTGACCCTCGGGATCGGCGAACAGCGCGTACGTCACGCCCGGCACGCTCGTGGCGGGCAGGACGACGGTGGCGCCGAGGCGCTCGGCGGTGGCCAGTGCATCCGGCACGCTCTCGACCCCGACGAAGAACGTCACCAGGCCGGGCCCGCGGGCCGGCCCGATGCCGCCCGGGGTGCCGCCCTCGACGCCCGTGTCGATATAGGTGTAGCCGGGCTCTGCCGCCGGGGCGAACGTCCAGCCGAACAGCTCGCCGTAGAAGCGGCGCGCCGCGTCGGCGTCGGTGGCCCGGATCTCGTAGTGGACGACTGGGTGACCCATCGCTCGAACCTCCTGGCGACGTGCGGCGCGATCATCCTGACCGAACCCGTCGATGCCAGGACGACGAACGGATCCGCGAGAATCGACAGGCGGCCGCCGTCAGGCGCGCGTCGCGTCCAGGTGCTGGAGCAGGTCGTGGGCGGCCAGCTCGATCTCCTTGTGGCGCCATTCGGCGGCACGGAACTGGCACGCGATCAAGCCCATGCGGTGGATCCGCCTGAAGTCGCCGTAGACGAACGCGTAGCGGCCCTTCGTCTCGTCGGTCGCCCCGTCGGTCAGGCCGAGGTGCCATGCGCCGTACTCGTCCCAGGCGTGCGACGCGAGGAACCGGTTCTCGTCCTCGGCACGCGGCTGGGCCTCACCCCAGTCGCTCTCGAGGACGTACTGGTGGGCATCGATCAGGCGCCGGGCGTGCTCCACGGCCGCCGGGTTGAGCGTGTAGGAGGCCATCCGTCAGAGCGTGGCAGCCGGCGGACCCTGGCCATGCCGCACGCGATGGCCGAGCGCGATTCGCGCGCGTTACAAGCCGAAGACGGGCCCTTCAGCCCTCGCCCGCGGCCCGCTTGGTGGCCTGGCGATAGACCTCGTGAGCCTGCGCTTCGTCGATATCGGCGATCGCGGCGTCGCTCTCCGAATCGGCGTCGTCGACCTGGGCGGTCTCCGCCACGAGCCGGGCGGCCACGGCCGTCTTGGTCGCCGACTCCTCGGCGAGCGTCATCGATTCAAGGGCCGCTCGGGCTGCTGTCGCTGTCGCGGCCGCGGCATCCGCCGCCTCTGCGGCGGCCAGGGACGCTGCCTGGGCGGCGAGCCGTCCTCGGCGCGCCACGGCGGCGACGCGCTCGGCCGATCGCCAGCCCTGGAGTGCCTGCGCGACGGTGAGCGCCTGGCCGGGCTTCGGGTCTGTCTCTTCCGACGTCATGTCGTTCCCCTTGATGATCCGCGACACCAGGGCCCCCGAAGCACCCCCGATCTCCCCGGGCTGAGTGTACTGGCACCACGGCGCTGCATCAGCGAGGCAGGCGTTCGTCCGTCGCCGGGTCGGCGACGCCGTCGAAATATCGGTCCAGGACCTGCCCGAACACCGGTTCGTCGGGAGCCGCCCGGTGGAACAGCGTCATCGAGGAGCGGAGCTTCACCGCGTCCACGGAGCCGAGGATCTCGACCGCGCTCCGGCCGCTCACGGCCATGACGGCCGCCGCGCACGCCAGCAGCCGCGGACCGAGGGTCGGGTGCGCGAGGTACGCCCGCGCCTCGTCGAGTGACTCGATGGCGTAGTAGAGCGACATCTCGCTCGAACCGAGGCCGGCGACCTGGGGAAAGATGAACCAGATCCAGTGACCGGTCTTGCGTCCGCGACGCAGCTCGGCCAGAGCGCCGTCGTACACGCCGGCCTGCGCGGTGACGAAGCGGTCGAGGTCCTTCACCGCGCCATCATCGCCGGCCTGGCGGATGACCGCGCGGATGGACGCCCGATGGGATAGATTGTCGACAATCGGCGACCAAAAGCCGATGCTTCGAGCGTGGAGAGAGCATGACCGTCGCGAAAACCCGGGAATGGCTGCGCGGAGCCGTCGTCGCCGTCCCGACCCCGTTCCACGACGACTTCTCGCTGGACCTGGACGCGCTCCGCGCGAACATCGAGGTCATGATCGAGCGGGGCGTCCGGACCGGTGACGGCGTGCTGCTCGTGGCAGGCGCCGGCGGCGAGTTCCCGACGCTCACCCGGGATGAGCGCGTCGCCGTCATGCGCACGTCCGTCGAGGCCGCGGCCGGCCGGGTGCCGACCGTGACGAGCATCCAGCACACGGACATGCGCGAGGTCCTGGCGCTGGCCAAGGCTGCCGAGGATGCCGGGATCGACGGTCTCCAGGTCGGCGTTCCGTACTACTACCCGGCCTCCCAGGACGACCTCTTTCGGGTCGTCGAGTCCGCCGGGACGGCGTCGAACCTCCCGCTGATGATCTACAGCACCTGGTGGGAGGGCGGTCTCGACATCGATGGCGCCCTCCTGCTCCGGCTGGCGGACCTGCCCCATGTCGAGGCCGTCAAGTGGTCGGCGCCGACGGCGGATCGCTTCACCGAAGGCATGGCGGCCATCGCCGACAAGCTCGTCGTGATCGACAACCAGGGTCTGCACGTGTGGGGTCACATCCTCGGCGGGAACGGGTTCGTGACGCATCTGAGCAACTTCTGGCCCGAATACCCGCTTTCGATCTGGCGTGCGCTCGAGGCCCACGACTACGAGTCCGTGCCCGCCATCCTGGAGCGGTTCAAGTGGTCGTGGAGCGGCTGGGCCGGCCGCGTCGCGGCGATCAGCGGCGGCGAGGGAGCGTTCATCAAGGGCGCCATGGAGCTGGCCGGCATGCAGGTCGGCCCGCCCCGTCCGCCGGCCGAGCGCCCGACACCTGCCCTGGTGGCCGAGCTCAGCGAGCTGTTCGACAAGGCGGGGGTCCCGCGCCTGGTCCGATCCTGACCATCTGACCTGACCCGCTCAGGCCGGCAGGTATGTCGCGATCACCACGCCGCTCGGTGAGGTCACCGATCCGGCGAGCCTGAGCTTCAGGTCATCGAGGTCGACGTCGTCCTCGAAGAGCTTCCGACCGGCGCCCAGGACCAGTGGGTGGATCAGCAGCATCAGCTTGTCGACCAGGCCCGCCTTCAGCAGCGAACCGACGAGGACCCCGCTGCCGATGATCGACAGGTCCTTGCCCGGAGTCCGCTTCAGCTTCGCCACGCTGGTCGCCGCGTCGCCGTCGAGCAGGTCGGAGTTCTGCCAGTCGAGCGGCTCGCTCAGCGATGTCGAGACGACGTGCTTGGGCGTCTCGTTGAGCACCTTGGTGAACGGGTTCGGATCGGCTCGATCGGCCCAGGCGTCGTGCAGGATGCGCCAGGTCCGACGGCCGAGCAGCAGCTCGGTCTTGCCCATGCCCTTGCCCATCTCCTCGCCGATGACGTCGTCGTTGTAGGCAGTGCCCCAGCCGCCGAGCGTGAAGCCGCCGCGCTTGTCCTCGTCGGGACTGCCCGGTGCCTGCATGACGCCGTCCAGGCTGACGCGTTCGATCACCGTGATTGTTCGCATGTCGAGGGTCCTCCCTGATCGCGCCGACGCGTCGCCGGCTTGTCGAGGTTGGAGGCGAACGCGGCGCACCCGCATCGACACGCCCACGACGGACCCTCACGGATATGCGACAGCTGGCGGGGCGGACAGGGATGCATACTCGCGCTCCTATGCAGCGCCACGGTGTCACCCGGCCACTGCTTGCGGTCCTGCTCGTCGCGTGCGTCGGTGCGCTGGTCCTTGTCGGGGCCGTCGTCGCCACGGCCCGGCCGACGCCGACTCTCGGTCCGCAGCTCGCGTGCGCCGACGTGGCGAGCTCCGTGGGGCTGCGTTTCACCGGCGACTACGGAACCGTGCTTCCCGCGCCCGACGGCTACGGCACGCTGATGCAGCAGAACATGGGCAACGGGGCGGCCGTCGGCGACTACGATGGCGACGGCTACCTCGATGTCCTCCTGCTCGGCCAGGCCGGGCAGCGACACGAAGCTGTTCCACAACGATCCAGCGTCGGGCGGCGGGCGTCGCTACACGGACGTCACGGACGCGGCAGGCCTGAGCGGCGTCACCTCGAACGCGCGCGTTGCCCAGTTCGTCGACCTCTCGGGGAGCGGCCGGCCGGACCTCGTGATCGCCGCTGACTACATGCCCGGTGGTCCCGGCGGACCCTCCCAGATCCTGCGCAACGACGGCGACGGCACGTTCACGGACGTGACCGCCGGCTCCGGCTTCGATCCCGAGGGCTACATCGTCGGCGGGATGACCTTCGCCGACTACGACGGCAGCGGCCGCCAGAGCATCTACCTCAGCTACTGGACCGAGGAGCTTGCCGGCGACCCCGCCCGCCAGACGCTCAAGGGCGCGTTCCCCGGCCAGAACCGCCTCTACCGGAACCTCGGCGACTACCACTTCGAGGACGTCACCTACCCGAGCGGGATCGGGGAATACCACGCCGACAGCTTCACGGCCGTGTTCGCCGACTTCACCGGTGACGGGCTGCCGGACCTCTACCAGGCCAACGACCATCGGCCCGACCGGTTCTACGAGAATCAGGGGCGCGGCACGTTCAAGGACACGGGCTATGCCGCCGGTCTCACCCGGGCCGGGAACAGCATGGGCGTCGCCACGACGGTCGGGCCGGACAAGACGCTCCAGCTGTACGTCACCAACATCACCGATCCGAGCGGCCTGTACGGCAGCAACCTCGGCAACACGTTCATGGTGTCCGAGCGCGATCCGAATGGCATCCGCTTCCGCAACGTCGCCGCGCAGTCCGGCGTCCTCGACACCGCGTGGGGGTGGGGCACCGCGTTCGTCGACATGAACCTCGACGGCGCGCCCGACCTGTACGCCGTTCAGGGCATGCGCGCGTTCGTGGGCGACGGCAGCGCGCACCTCGCGAACGCGACCTCCACCCTGTTCCTCGCGGACCCTGCCGGTACGGGCTTCAGCGTGGCGAAGGACACGGGATGCGACGTGCCCGGCGACCAGCGGGCGCTCGTGGTCCTCGACTACGACCGGGACGGCTCACCGGACCTGCTGATCACGCAGGTCGCGGGGCCGACCGTCCTGCTCAGGAACTACACCGGCGGGAAGCATTGGCTGACGATCGCTCCGGAGGGTCCCGGCGATGCGGGGATCGGTGCGCGCGTCAGCGTGACGGCGGGCGGCCGGACGACGACGCAGATCCTGCTCGCGGGCGGGAGCTATCTCGCCGGGCCTCCCCGCGAGGCCTACTTCGGTCTCGACGCCGCAACGACGGCGGACGTCGTCCGGATCGACTGGGCGGACGGCACCACCACCGAGACGCGCGACGTCACCGCCGACCAGGTCCTGCGGGTGTCGCCGCGCTGATCAGTCGCCGCTCTTCGGCGGCAGCACCGCCACGTTGAGCCAGCGTCCACCGGTGGCCCGGCGGATGACGAACATCTTGGCGAAGGGGGAGGTCGTCCGCGCCTGCAGCACCCCGGCGGCGTCGTAGGTCTCCTCGATCACCGTGCCGCGCGAGTCGAGACCCATGCTCAGACCGGTCTGCCGCCCGAACGGGACGACGAGCGACATCGTGATGCTGTCGAAGGAGTACGACGACAAGGTGGTGGTGCCGCTCGCGGCCGCCTGCCGGAGACGATCCTGCATCTCCACGAGCCGGTCGCCGTGGTCCACCGCGGGGAGGATGGAAGCGTCTCCGCGGCGGAGCGCCTCGTTCTCGAGCATGAGGTTCTCCGCCATCGTCAGCACGAGCTGCTGGGCGCCCGGACCGACGAGCGAGATGTCGAAATCACCCACACCCTGCGCGACCGACAGGGTGGGGAACGTGCCCGGATCCACCTGTTGCGGCACCCGGCTCAGAACCGCGGCCACGTCCGGCGCTGCGATCGCGCTCCGCGGCGATCCCACGGCGAAGATCCCCACCCCGAGGAGGAGGACCGCGACGACGACGAGCCCGAGGCGAGCAGCCACGCGCGGGATCCCGGCCCCGCCCGTCGCGCCCCCGCTCAGGACCAGGCGGACGTCGTCCGCGGCGGACCGTGGCTCCGGGAGCACGCGGTCGAGGATCGGACGGGCCGCGCACAGGACGACCAGCCCGGCAAGCAGCCCGACCTTGGTCCCGAACTCATCGGTCTGGGTCGCCATCAGGAGCGTGCTGGCCACGGCGACGAGGAGGCCGAAGATGACCCGACCGACGCGTCCGGCGGGGACCGTCTTCGGGTCCGTGATCATGAAGAACAGGAAGATCAGGACCTCCGGCGAGAAGGCGATCACCCGCCAGTAGTCCGCGCCGCAGACGGGCGCGAACGCCCAGTTCGCGGTCATGCAATGGCCCGCACCGGCGAGGATCCCGAGACCGATGTTCAGGGTCACCCAGAACGTCCCGGCCAGCGCGAGGAGATGCAATCGCCTGGTGATCAACAGCCCGCCGGTGATGATGACCGCGTACGCGGTGAGCATCCAGACGTTCAGCGGCGCCCACCAGAAGTCGAGCGGTTCCACACGCGTGCTGCCGAGCACGACGAAGGCCACGACCAGGCCGATGTTCGACGGGTTGAACACGTGCGAGCCGCGGTATTTGATGACGTACTTCGTCATGAGCGACAGCCCGGCCACGACGGCGAACACCTGCCAGGCGTAGGTGTTCCACGGATCGTCGGCCGGCGTGCCGACGACGCGCAGGATCAGCGCGACGCCGCTCCCGGTCAGCATCGCGCTGGCCGGCCACACGAACGCCCGGCTCGCCCGGAAGGTCAAAGCGACCTCGAGGATCGCGCAGGTCAGGATCGCCGCCAGGATCTGCGGGATCGTGACCTCGAAGTGCAGCCCGACCTGGCCGAGGACGTGGATCGTGATGATCACGGCCGCGACGTGGAGGCGCGGATCGCGGATGCTCGGCAGGACGAGCGGGTACGTCCCGCCGGCGACCGTCAGCGTCCGGGCGGTCACCGGGCCGCCCACCAGGCATCGGGCTGCCGGGGCGCTTCGGAGGCGGCCGCGTCCCGAACCTGACCGACCATCGGCGAAGTGTAGACGGGGCCCAAGGCCCCGCGCCCCCCTCCGGCGCGCGGGTTCGCGACCGCGGTCAGGCTCCCGTCAGGCCCGCCTGCTCCATCCGGACCGGTGTGTTGGCGCAGGAGCACTCGTTCACCTCTGCCTGGTCTGGTCGCGTGTGCAGCCACACGGCCACGACCATCGGGATGAACACGATCAGGTTGTAGAACAAGTGGAGCTCGGGCCGCGGCACGAACTGCTGGAGGACGCTCGTGGGCACGGGCGACCCGAACAGGTTCTGGCCGACAGTCGCCTGGACCAGCAGGAGCGTGTGCTCGAAGAGATGCCAGCCCTGGATGACCAGCGACGCCGTCCACCAGCTCTTCGCCTTTCCCCGGAAGCCGGGTCGGAGCAGGACGAGCCCACCGAACATGAGGAGGGCGTACGTGAAGTGCATCACCTCCGACCTGACCAGCCAGGGGAACACGTACCCGAGCGCCCCGAGGGCCTGGGGGCGGGGCATCCCGAGGATCCAGATCTGCGCGGCCTGGAAGAGGTGCTCGGTCCAATGGAGGATCACGATGGCCAGGTAGATCCACAACGCTCGCTCGTGCCATGGGCCGTTGAGCTTCTCGATGAAGCCCTGCTTGGGTGCCGTCGCGATCTGGGTCATCTCCGGGTCTCCTCCCTCAAGAGTGGCCGCCTGGTCAGCTCGTTTGGACCGCTGGGCTTCGCCACGCTCGGGCAGCTCTTCGGGCCAGCCACAGTGCGGTCGCGAGCGTCAGAAAGATGGAGCTGTACAGCAGCTCGTCCATGGGCAACATGGAGATCGGCGTCGGCGGGACGGTCACCGGATCCAGATCCCATGTCTGGACGCCGTCCGAGACGCTGACCGACACCACGTCTCCTTCGGTGATGCCGTCCATGGTCTCCCACCCGTTGGCGGTCGTGATCGAGGGTCCGATCTCCATCGGCATCGAGTTCACCGCGGCGGTGACCACCGCCTCCGATGGGGCCGCGGCCCGGTCGTCGAACATCACGATGAGGTGCGGCTTCAGCGCCACGCCCGTATCCGGGTAGACCTGCCACAGCGAGACGGTGTACGGGCCGGCCGTGAGCCGGCGCGCAACGGGCCGGGCGTCGTGGTCGCCGTGGGCGGAGACCGGCGTGGCCAGGGCGACGATCGACAAGACCGCGGCGAGTCCCCCGGTGACCACCCTCCGTTTCATCGCCGCCACGGTAGTGGCGCTCAGACGCGATTTCAACCCTGAGTTGCAAACCGCGGCAGTCGTTCAGTACGAATCGACTTCGATCACCGCATCAGCGAAGTCTCGAGGTGCTTCCTGGGGCAGGTTGTGCCCGACGCCACCCGCGATCACCCGGTGCGCGTACGGACCGGTGAACTTCGCGCGGTAGCCCGCGGCATCGGGGTGGGGTGCGCCGTTTGCCTCGCCTTCGAGGGTGATGGTGGGCACGCCGATCGTCGGAGCCTGGGCCAGCCGTGCTTCGAGATCGTCGAAACGGGCCTCGCCGTCGACGATGCCGATCCGCCAGCGGTAGTTGTGGATGACGATGTCGACGTGGTCCGCATTGTCGAACGCGGCCGCGCTTCGATCGAAGGTGGCGTCGTCGAAGTCCCATCTCGGCGACGCGGACCGCCAGATGAGCCGCGCGAAGTCGCGCCGGTAGCGCTCGTAGCCGGCGCGACCTCGGTCCGTGGCGAAATAGAACTGGTACCACCAGGCGAGCTCGGCGCTCGGTGGCAGCGGCTGCCTGTTCGCTTCCTGGCTGCCGATCAGGTAGCCGCTGACGGCGACGAGCCCCGTGCACCGCTCTGGCCACAGCGCCGCGACGACATCCGCGGTCCGGGCGCCCCAGTCGAAACCCGCGACGATCGCCGTCGGGATGTCCAGCGCGTCGAGCAGGGCGATCGCGTCGGCGGCGAGGGCGGCCTGCTGCCCGTTGCGGACGGCCTCGCTCGAGCGAAAGCGGGTGGAGCCGTAGCCCCGCAGGTAGGGGACCACGACCCTGTAGCCGGCCTCCGTCAGCAGCGGCACGACCTCGGCGTAGCTATGGATGTCGTACGGCCAGCCGTGGAGCAGGAGGACGGCCGGGCCGTTCGGTGGGCCGCTGTCGACGTAGCCCACGTCGAGGTCGCCGGCGTCGATCTGCCGGACGGGCCCGAAGGTCCCCATGTGCACGCCGATCAGCGGGCCGTCCGCAGCGACCTGAAGGCGGCTCGCAGCTCGGTCGTGAAGAGCTCAGGCTCCTGCCATGCGGCGAAGTGGTCGCCCTCGGGCACCTCGTTGAAGTAGATGAGGTTGGGGTAGGCCTTCTCGGTCCAGCTCCGCGGCGCCTGGTAGAGCTCGCGGGGAAAGACGGTCACCGCGGCCGGCACGGTCACGTCCTTGATGTCGAAGAACCCGAGGGTGTTCTCCCAGTACAGCCGGCCCGACGAGATGCCGGTGTTCGTCAGCCAGGTCATGGTGATGTTGTCGAGGACCTCGTCGCGGGTGAGGCTTCCGATGGGCGCACCAGCGAACGCCCCCGCGATGTCCTCGAGGCTGTACGCGTCGTGGTCCAGCATCCAGGCGGCGAGGGCGACGGGTGAATCGGCCAGGCCGTACAACGTCTGCGGGCGATTCGCCATCTCGACCGCGTACCCGACGCCCTTGGTGAAGAGAAAGCTCAGCCGGTCGAAGGCTCGCTGCTCGTCGGCCGAGAGCCCGGTCGGTGCCGGATAGCCGCTCCCGAAGACATTCGACGTGAGCGCCCTCGACACGTCGGGCGGGACCGTCCCTGGCATGTTGGAGTGGATGCCGAGCAGCTCGGGCGGTGCCTTGTGACCCATCGTGTCGGTGATCTGGGCGCCCCAGTCGCCACCCTGAGCGACGTATCGGGTGTAGCCGAGCCGCCGCATGAGGGCGATCCAGGCATCAGCGATGCGAACGGGTCCCCAACCGGTCGAGGTCGGCTTTCCCGAATAGCCGTACCCGGGCATCGACGGCACGATCACGTCGAAGGCATCCGCCGGATCGCCGCCGTTCGTCGTCGGATCGCTGAGGGGCTCGATGACGTTCAGCATCTCGAAGATCGAACCCGGCCAGCCGTGCGTGATGATCAGCGGCAGCGCGTTCGGGTGCGGTGACTTGACCTGGATGAAGTGGATGTCGATCCCGTCGATCTCGGTCAGGAACTGCGGCACGGCGTTCAGTCGCTGCTCGACCCGTCGGAAGTCGTAGTCGCTGGCCCAGTAGCGCGCCAGCTCCTGGATCGTCGCCAACGGCACGCCCTGGGACAGGTCCCCGACCGTCTCCTTCTCCGGCCAGCGCGTCGCCTGGATCCGTCGGCGGAGATCACCGATGTCGGCCTGTGAGACCTCGACACGGAACGGCCGGATCTCGATCGCATCGTCGACGTGGGTGGTCATCACGACGTCCTCCTTGGCTTGCAGTGGCGCGGCACCCATTGTGACGTCCTTGCACCCGCAACGAGCGGCGCCCCGTCGGCGTCAGGGCGTTCCGGGGTCCTTCGAGGCGGCCGGAGCCTGGACCGGAATGGCCGAGGTGCCGCCCACCATCGGGGGCACGCTGATGTCGTTCGCCGGCGCCGGCGTGAAGCCCGCCTGGAGGATGGCGACCCCACCATCGGCCGGCACGCGGCGGAGCCTCCGATCCCAGGCGCGTGAACAGCTTCGCGCTATCGTTTTCCGCGTTCAGCTGACGAACGCACGAGAGGACCATGGACGACGTCATCGACCTCGCGACGGCGCATCTGCTCGAGGAGCTGCGCACCGCGGCCTACCGCCTCCGACTGGTCACCGACGAGCTCCTGACAGGCGCCGTCCTGACGGAGGAGCGAGCGAGCCGCATGAATGTCGCCGTCGCCGAGGTGGAGCTGGCGGAGAGCCGCCTCTACGAGCACCTCTTCCCTGGCCGATACGCGCCTGGTGGCTACCAGAGCGGCGAGGCGCCCCGGGAGCGATAGACGCGCATCGTGCGGAACCTGGCCTGGTGGGGTTCAATTGGTCGATGGCGATCCAAACGTTCGATGAGCTGGTCGAGCGCCAGCGCGACCACGAATGCCCCGGCGTCGGCAGCCAGCGGATCTGCGTCCGGGTGGTGGCGTCCGCCCGGCTCCCGACCCGCTTCGGCGACTACCAGGTCGTCGGGTTCGAGAACCGGCTCGATGGCAAGGAGCACGCTGCCTTCGTGCACGGTCAGGAGGCGCTGGACGGCGAGGCCGTTCCCCTCCGGATGCATTCCGAATGCCTCACCGGTGATGCCATCGGGTCCCTCCGGTGCGATTGCCGGGACCAGCTCGAGGCATCGCTGCGCGCCCTCGCCCGGATGCCCTACGGGATCCTTCTGTACCTCCGGCAGGAGGGCCGCGGGATCGGCCTGACCAACAAGATCCGGGCATACGAGCTCCAGGATCAGGGTCTCGACACGGTCGAGGCGAACATCGCCCTCGGTTTCCGTGACGACGAACGCGACTACTCGATCGCGGCGCACATGCTCCGCTCGCTCGGCGTCCGGTCCGTGCGTCTGATGACCAACAACCCGCGGAAGATCGACGGGCTCCGTGCGCTCGGGGTCGAGGTCGCCGATCGGATCCCCCTGGTCATCCCGGCGAACGCCTACGACCGGAAGTATCTCGAGACGAAGGCCCACAAGAGCGGACACCTCATCGACGACCGCGACCTCGAGCAGGCCGAGCCGCTCGAGATGGCCGACGAACCCGCGGGCGCAGCGCCGGGCGGGGCCAACGGCGGGGCCCGGGCCGAGTCCGATGTCGCCTGATCCCGACGCACCGGTCGTCCTCATCACGGGCGCGACCGGGCCGCTCGGCCGGGCGGTCGCGCCACGCTTCGCGCGTGACGGTGCCCGCCTTGCCCTGGTCGGGCGGGACCACGGTCGCCTCGCGGACCTGGGCGAAGCGCTGGGCGTGGCCTCCGATCGGTGGATGCCGGTGCCCGGCGACCTGACCGTGGCCGGTTCCGCCGGCGCGGTCGCGGACGCGGTGACGGCCCGATGGGGCAGGATCGACATCCTCCTGCATCTGGTGGGCGGCTGGGCCGGCGGCACGGCTGTTGTTGACCTTGATCTCGACGAGGTGCGCCGGATGCTCGACCAACACCTGTGGACGACGCTCCACGTCGCGCAGGCGGTCGTGCCGGGAATGGTCGAGCGTGGCTTCGGGCGGGTCATCGCGGTGTCCTCGCCGCTCGCCGTGGAACCGGGCTCCAAGGGCGCCAGCTACGCGGTCGCCAAGGCCGCGGAGGAGGCGCTCGTCCGGTCGCTCGCGCGCGAAGTGTCGGGCTCCGGCGTGACGGCCAATCTCGTGCTCGTCCGCACGCTCGACGCCATGCACGAGCGTGAGACGACGCCGACGCCGAAGAACGCCGCCTGGACGACGCCGGAGGAGGTCGCCGAGACGATGGTGTTCCTCGCGTCGCCGGCCGCGGCTGCGGTCAACGGTGCGCGGATCCCGCTGTACGGGCGCAGCTGACCGAGGCGCGCTCCTTCGGTCAGTGGTCCATGAACGGCATGAGCTCGCCGGGCATCGTCACGAACGGCCGCATCATGTCGCGATCCTCGTGCTCGAGGATGTGGCAGTGGTACATGAACCGGCCGGCGAAATCCTCGAAGCGCACGACGATGTCGACGATCTCGTTCGGGTTGACCCGGACGGTGTCCTTGAGGCCGAGCTCGTTGTCGTCGAGGGCGTGGCGGACCGTGTCGTCCGGCGCGGCGCCGATCGTCACGGTCGCGCTCGCGTCGGTGGCCGTGACGTCTCCCGTCGCTGGTCGTTCGGGTACGTGTCGAGCGTCCACTGACCCGGCGCGATGAGGTTCTCGGTCCAGCCGTCACTCGTCGCGTACGTCATCGCGCCATGCAGGTGGACCACCGCGTAGCCGGTCAGGGCCGCGGCGGCTCCGTCCGGCGAACCACCGCTCCGACCGAGCGTCGTCTGGACCGGCAGTCCGTCGAGCTCATAGGCGGGTGCGGTGGTCACGATGACCGGCAGGTGCCCGGTCAGGCGGTTCTCCCACCGGACCTCCAGGGGCACGCCGCGCTCGACTTCGATCGTGGGCCCGGGCACGCTGCCGTCGAATGTCCACACGCGCGACTCCGGCAGGTCGCGATGGTATCGATGAAGCCCGGTCAGGAGCGGGATCGTGAGCCGGCCAGTCCCATCGACCACGCGCCGGTGGGGACGGGCAGCGGGTCATGAACGGCTGGAGCGGGTAGTCGGTGAGGGCCATCATCCTGCGCGCCGTGGTGCCCGAGCCGAGGCGACTGGTCGGGCGGCCCGCCCGGCGCCGGCCCGCGGAGCGAGCCGTACAGGTACGCGGTCGCGAGCGAACGGTTCGGTCGCCACATCTCGCCGAGGACGCGGACCTCGCCTTCGCTCGGGACGTGATCCATCCCGTATGCGGCCTGGACCGCGTGCCGGATGCCCAGGTCCCCGGCGGGCAGGATGTCCGGCCGGCCGAGCTGTCCCAGGAGGAACATGTCCGCCGTCCACGGGCCGATCCCCCGGACCGCGGTGAGCTGAGTCCGTGCCTCCTCGTCGGTCATCCCGTCCAGACCGGCGAGATCGAGACGGCCATCCAGGGTCCGCGCGGCAAGGTCCCGCAGGGACGCGGCCTTGGCCCCGGACAGGCCGACCGCCCTGAGATCCGCGTCGGACGCTTCGGCGATCGCCGCGGCAGGATCGCGGTGACCGATCAAGGCTTGCAGTCGATCGAAGATCGCGGTGGCCGCGCGCGTGGCGATCTGCTGGCCGGCGATCCCGCGGGCGAGGGCCATGAAGCTGTCGCGTGCCCAGCGTCCACGCCACCTGGACATGTCGACGGGCTCGAGGCCGTCGATCATCCGGGCGAGCACAGGATCGGACGCGCGGAGCGCCGCGAGTGCCCCGTCGGCGTCGAGCGCTTGATCAGGCATCGACCCTCCCTCTCGATCCGCACAAGGTTGCCTCAACTCGTCCCATTCGGACAACTGCTGTTCATCTGCACGGAGGACGCCCATGCGGGACCTCCGTGCAGGCAGTGGGATAATCACGTGGACCCTCGGAGGACGCTCAGCCATGAAGGAGGCACGACATGGCACAAGCCACCGCAGCTCTCATCGACAAGCCGGCATGGGTCGACCTGTCCAGCACTGACGCGCAGGCCTCGCGCGACTTCTATGCCACGGTCTTCGGCTGGAAGGTGGAGGTCAACCCGGACCCCCTCTACGGTGGATACGCCGTTGCGAGGCTGGGCGACAAGGACGCCGCCGGGATCGCCCCGGCCCAGGACGCCAGCATGCCGACGGCGTGGGGCATCTACATCGGCACGAGCGACGTCGAGGCGCTGTCGACGAAGGTGCAGGCGGCGGGCGGGACCGTGATCGTGGCGCCGATGGATGTCGGCGAGCAGGGCCGGATGGCGGTCTTCCAGGACCCGGCCGGCGCGATCATCTCGGCCTGGCAGGGGGCGAGGATGGGCGGCTTCGAGACCGACGCCCCGAATTCCTTCGGGTGGGCAGAGCTGAACGCCCGCGGCATCGACAAGGCGATCCCGTTCTACAGCTCCGTCTTCGGCTGGACGACGCGGACCAGCGACATGGGCGCGGGACAGCCTCCGTACACCGAGTTCCTGCTGGACGGTGAGAGTGTGGCCGGCGCCTGGGAGATGAGCACCATGGTCCCGGCCGAGGTGCCCAGCTACTGGCAGATCTACTTCGCCGTCGATGACGTGGACGGCTCGTTCCGGAAGGCCATCGATGCCGGCGCCCGGGAGCTGCAGGCGCCGCAGGACTTCCCCGGCGGGCGTTTCGCGATCGTGAGCGACCCGCAGGGCGCGAGCATCGGCCTGCTCAAGACCACGCGGGGCTGATCGATCCCGAGGTCACGCCGGTCACGGCCGGCATGTCCGTCGTGCCGGGGTGACCTCAGCCCGCTGGGGCGAGCACCCGCCCGGTGGCCGTCCTGGTCAGGCGCGCTTGCGTTCCTTCCAGCCGCTCGCGATGAGCATGTCGAAGCCGGGGCTGCCGCTCTTCGGCGCGATGGCGGCCTCCGTCGGGATCCGACTGGTCGGTGACGCCTTGAGCGGCCGGCGGACCGGCTTGGCCCGGGGCGGACCGCCCACCATCGACGCCCCGACGAGGCCGGCGCGACCTGGACCCGCCGCCGCAGCCGCCGCACGACGTCGTATCGGCGAAGTGCCGGCCGCTTCGCGTGCCCCGGCCTTCGCCCCGGGTGCCTTGGCGCCGGCCGCGCCGAAGACCGGCAGCGACGTCTTCCGGAGCATCCGCAGCAGGACCGCGTTGAGCGTGGCCTGATCGTTGTCGAAGTCGCCGTGGCCCTTGGCATCGGATCGCAGATCCAGCGACGTCCCGCCTGGCGCGATCACGATCCGGCCACCGCTCGCGTCGATCACCTGCCGCAGGCTGCGTCCGTCGCCGGCGACCGGCCGGTCGAGCGTCGCTTCCAGCCCGACGAGCGGGACCACCCCCGTCGCACGATCCGGCCCCGATTCGAGGCCGCGCGCCACCAGGTAGAGAAGGGACTTGTGGTAGAAGACCTTGCCACCGACGTCGCACGTGTCGTCCTGCTCGTAGCGCTCGGCCAGGTCGAAGGTCGTGAACCGCTTCACTCCGCTGTTCGCGCCGCTGCCAAGGTGTGGCCCGACTGTGGCGACGAACTCGTCGGAGCGCACGGCTCCGCCCATGAACGCGAGCGAATCGATGTCGAGGCCCTCCTGCCGCAGGCGAGCAACGAGGGCCGTGAGGAAGATCGAGCCGGCACTATGCCCGGCGAGGTGGATCTTGACGTTGTCCTTGCCGTGGGTCCCGACGTACTCGACGAGGCGCCGGGCGATGAGGGTCCCGCCGCGGATGTCGTCGCCGGTCGTGCCCGACCCCTCGGCCGACGCGCCGACCGCGTTGCCCTTCATCTGGCTCCAGAGCCCGGACCCGATGCGCCGGGCGATCCCTTCGACGAGGCTGTCGACGCCTTCCTGGATGTCGAAGCCGGCGCCGAACGGCAGGCGGACACCGAGGAGATCGGCGATCGCATCGAGCATCGTCTCAAGCGCTCCGCTCTCCCAGGCGAAGTTGATCGGGTAGACCCGGTTGTCCAGCCAATGAGGGAGCAGGCGCTCGGCCGTGGTCAGGCCGCCGTTCTCGTCGATCAACCCGCCGTGGGCATAGAGGACGACATGGCGCGCCGTCGCCTCGCCGGCCGACAGCCAGGCGGCGTGCTTGGCCGCCATGTTCGTGAAGATGTCGGCGACCTGGAGGGGCGTGCTGGTCATCTTGCCGCGCTCGGACAGGCGCCCGTCGTTGGTCGTGTTCACCACGAAGTTGCGCAGCAGGAGGAGGTTCGGCCCGCCGTGGAGGACCACCTCGCCGGTCGCCGTCCGGGCCGAGGACGACGGGGGACGGGCGAAGGGCGTGTTGGGGACCCCGGGCCGCGCGACCCACGCGTCGTACGCGCTGAGGAGCCAGTCCTCGTAGGTCAGGATCGCGAACCCGTGGTCGCCCCAGTCCACGCCCCACGAGTTCTGGACGAGGAACCCGATCTCGTTGTAGCCGACGAGCGCGAACGCGTGACCGCCCTTCGGCTCGGGCTCCGCGGCACGGGCGATGACGGCGTACCGCTCTTTGCCCAATTCGACGAACTTCGGCTTCGACCAGCCGTCGTGGATCGCCGCCGAGACCGCGATCGCATGGAGCTCGCTGATGGCCGACTGCATGTCGTCGAGCCGGTAGGCGTTGACGCGGTAGTAGGCGCCGAGCGGTCGCTGCCGGCAGGAGGCCAGGAAATCGGGCTCGTCGAGGTCGACGTCGGCATCGAGGGGCGCCACCTTGTGGGAGGCCGCCCGCTGGTTCCACTCGCGGTCAAGCGCGACGCCGTGGCGCAGCCAGCCCTTGAAGGCGGCTCGGAGCTGCGACCCGACATCCGCCTCGCCGCTGAGGTCGTCGTAGCGCCGGGCGAGCCGATAGAGCATGTATGGGCTGACGGCCTCGATCTTGGGCGGGCTGGGAAAGCGCTGGGCGCCGCGCGTCAGGACCGTGTTGATCGTCGCCGCGACCGCGTGCCCGGTGCAGGACTGACCCTCCTGGGTCAGGACCGTGAATGCGGCGTCCTTGCGGTCGGCGTGGACCGACGGCTCCAGCGGTTGGAGGACCGGTCGGTACTCGAGGTCACGGAAGTCGTAGGGGTCCGGCTTGGCGTTCGTGGTGAATGTCCTGCGACCGACCTTGACGGTCGATGACAGCTGGGTCTTTGACATCGTCCCACCCCCAAAACGATCGCCGGACCAGCCCGATGTAGGGGTCGGCCGATGGGCCCGAGTCTAGTCGCGGCGTCAATTCGAGCGGCCGTCGGTCTTCGCCCCGACGCGCCCGCCTGGGGTCTGGCTGACCGCCGTTCGCGGGACCGGGCGGATGAGGCGCCGATATGGATGCCCAGGGTGACGAGACACGGAGAACGGCGACTGAAGGGCGTCGATGAGCGGTCAACGGAGCTCCTGACATGAGCCGCTCAAGGAATGTCCCCCAGCCAAGCGCCACAGGGCTGGAACGATGCCTCTATCGGTCGAGGGCTGGGACATCGACCAGCGACCTCGAACTGGACCTGGCCGCTCCCAACGGGCACGACGGCGAGGGGGTTGAGCCGCAGATCGGCGGCCTCTCGACCGACCGATCGAGGAACGAGGTCTAGACTCCGACCGTGATCACGAGGTCAGATCCGTCTCTTCCACCCCGGGTGGAACCCGGTGGCATCCGCCTCGCCGAACTCGTGGCGATGCTGTCACTCGGCGCCGACCTTGGCCTCGGGCAGCCGATGGAACACTGCATCCGGCGCACCGCCCTCGCCCTCCGCCTTGCCGACCAACTCGGTCTCGACCCTCGCGAGCGGGCGACGACGTATTACCTCGGGTTGATCATGAACGTGTACTGCCATGCGGACGCCGCAGAGCAGGCGGCCTGGTTCGGCGACGACATCAGCTTCAAGGGCGATGGATACGAGACGCTCGGGATGAACACGGCGCAAGTGATCGCATTCTTCTTCCGGCGGATCGGGTCGGGCAGCAGCGGCCGCGAGCGAGCACGGCGGCTGGCAGCGTTCCCTGTCGATGGACCTCGCACGCTCAACGGCTTCCTCAAGACCCACACCGATCTGGCGTCGCAGTTCGCTGCGC
The DNA here is from genome assembly GCA_963755995.1 of uncultured Chloroflexia bacterium. Lineage (GTDB taxonomy): Bacteria > Chloroflexota > Limnocylindria > Limnocylindrales > CSP1-4 > SPCO01. Next base: position 257,618 of record CAVWLQ010000003.1, read on the forward strand.
AGATCGGACTCGACGCCGAGGCACAGCTGGCCATGCGACAGGCATACGAGCAGTGGGATGGCAAGGGCCAGCCGAACGGGCTCTCGGGCACCGCGATCTCGATGCCCGCGCGCCTTGTCCCCGTCGCGGACATCGCGGAGGTCTTTGGTCGGACCCGCGGCGCCGCGGCGGCGCAGGGGATCATCCATCGACATCGCGGGGGATTGCTGGACCCGTCGATCGTGGACGTGGTCGAGGCGCATGCGGCCGACCTCTTCGACGATCTCGATGCCGCCTCCACCTGGGACGCGGTCATCGAGGGCGAACCCGGCCTCGCCAGACGGGTCGATGGGCCGGAGCTCGACAGCATCCTCGAAGCGATGGCGGATCTTGTCGACATGAAGTCGCCGCAGCTCGCTGGGCACTCGCGTGGCGTCGCGAACCTGGCCGCCGAAGCCGGACGACTGGTCGGACTCTCCACCGGATCGGTCGCCACCCTGCGTCGCGCCGGCCTCCTCCATGACCTCGGGCGCCTCGGCGTGTCGAACACCATCTGGGACAAGCGTGGAGCGTTGACGGACGCGGAGCGCGAGCGCGTCCGCCTGCATCCGTACCTGACCGACCGGATGCTCGCCCGCGTGCCTGGACTCGGGTCGATCCGCGCGATCGCGGCCCGCCATCACGAGCGCCTCGATGGCAGCGGGTATCCCGGTGGGCTCGGTGCGTCGGCGCTGTCGACATCCGACCGGATCCTGGCTGTGGCGGACGTCTACCACGCCCTGACCGAGTCGCGGCCGTACCGCGCCGCTTTGACCGATGACGCGGCCGCGGATCACCTCCGCAGCGAGGTGAGGGCCGGTCGACTCGACGGCGAGGCTGTCAGTGCCGTCCAGCGCGCGTCGGGCCGGCGCGCACCGGCGCGCCGCGAATGGCCGGCCGGTCTGACCGCACGAGAGGTCGAGGTGCTCGGCCTCCTTGCCCGCGGCCATTCCAATCGGGAGATCGGAGCGAGACTGACGGTGACGCCCAAGACGGTGTCCAACCACATCGAACACATCTATTCGAAGATCGACGTCTCGAGCCGGGCAAGCGCGACCCTGTTCGCAACGCGACACGGTCTGGTCGGAAGTTTCGAGTCGGCCTAACTGGAGACGCGATAGATGAGGTGAACGCCTCACGACACAGCGTCCACCAGGTCCGAGTATCGGGTCTCCCAGGTTCAGAGAGCGAACCGGAACAGGAGACACGACCATGCCGAAGGTATCCAGGAAGACTGCCACCCAGCCGGATGGACCCGGACCCGTCGAGGTTCGCGACGCTCAACTCGGCGACTGGGCCGTTGACTTCGTCTCGTTCAACCAGGACATCGACGCGACGCCCTTGACCAAGGGGCTCATCGACGATCGATGCCAGTGCCCCCACTGGGGCTACGTCTTCAAGGGCCGGCTCACGTTCCATTTCGCCGACCACGACGAGGTGCACGAGGCCGGCGACGCGTTCTACCTGCCGCCCGGCCACATCCCGGTCGTCGATGCCGGGACCGAGTATCTCCAGTTCAGCCCGGTCGAGGAGCTCCGCGTCACATCCGAGGTCATGATGAGGAACATGCTCGCTATGCAGGCGGGCTGACAGACGGAACTGGCCGGCCTGATCGACTCCTCGCCTGAGTGCGGGACCGCCTCGAGAGAGGATGCACTGGGGGCAGGTCGGCACCTCCGCGTCGAGCCAGGCCACGGCGTCGGCAAGCGTCGGGAACTCGATCAGCAATGCGCGGTGGTAGTCGGGCTTGGGCGCGATGAGCCGGAAGGCGTCGATCCGCATGAGCACGTGCCGCTTCGCGACCTCGAGCATCAGCTCGACGTGCTCATCGTCGCTGCGCACGTCGGCCGTGACCGTCTCCGCCTCGGGTCGCCACCGACCGAACAGCATGATCACGATCGAGCTCAAGATCCTCGGTCTGATGCCGGGCCAGCTGAGGGCCTGCATCATCCCGTTCTTCTCCGGGTTGCTGAGCCTGATCGGCTTCGGCGCCGTCGTCCTGCTCATGTGGCGCGTCCACCGTGGCCATCGGGGTAGCGTCGCTGCGGGCGATGTCCGACGGGTTGCGCCAGCGGCTGGTTGAGCAGCCCGATAATTGCGGACCGACGCCCCACCCATCGCATTCGGGACGTCGGTCCGCGATCCGCATCTACGCTCACTTCGATACCAACGAACTTCGCGCTTGCCTGGCGCCCGTAGACTCAGGCACGGGAGGTGCGAACGATGCGACGAGCACATGTGGCCGCCCTGCTGCTGATCCTGACCCTCGCGGCCTGCGGGACGTCCAGCAGCTCGACACCTGCAGCCTCGGTGACGCCAACGCCGAGCGCGATATCGACGTCGGTATCGACCGCCGCCGCCAGCGCGGAGTCCGCCGCTCCCGAGCCGTCGACGGCGGCGGTGGCGACGCCCGCGCCGAGCACGATGGGCCTTGCCGACTGGACCGCCACCGAGCTGTTCCTGCTGGCCGGCGCCAACCCGGCGCTCCGGCCGACGTGTGCCAAAGCCCCGAAGCTGCCCGACGGTGCGTACGACGGGATCCAATGCCATCCGGCAGGGATCTCATCGATCGGCCTGTACGCCTTCGACTCCCGCGAGGGGGCGCGCAAGCTCTATTTCGACCGTCTGGCCGAGTACAAGGTCAAGCCCGACTCGGGTGACGGAGGATGTCCTGGCGAGAATGTCGACACCCCGGGCAATGAGGGATACGAACTGCGCATCGGCTGCTACGTCGACGAGGACGGGCTGGCCAATGCGCGGATGCTGTTCCCGGGGGAGGCGATCGGACAGAGCGTGTACGTCGGGGTGGTCGGCAAGACCGGCGACTACGGTGATCTGATCAAGTGGCTGTTCCCGGACTATCAACCGGGCGCCACCGGCTGCGGTTGGTGCATCGGCGGGTTCTGGTCAGCGCCGGGCGAGTATCACTGAGGGGCCGGGCCGTCTACCGAGGCGCAGGCCACGTCGCGAAGTACTCCGGTGCCCACGGACGCGCCAGGAGATACCACTTGTCGCTGTATCGACCGTGTGGTGGCAGGACCTCCGCGTCGAGCCAGGCTTCGGCATCGGCAAGGGTCGGGAACTCGATCAGCCAGGCCCGGTGGTAGTCGGGCTTGGGAGCGATGAGCTTGAAGGCGTCGATCCGCATGAGCCCGTGACGCTTCGCGACGTCGAGCATCAGCTCGACGTGCTCATCGTCGCCACGCACGTCGGCGGTGACGGTCTCGGCCTCGGGTCGCCACCGGCCGAACAGGATGATCACGATCGAATCCGTGCGAACCCCGAGGTCGGGGACGTGGTGCGGATCGTCGGTCAGTGGCACCACCTCGGGCCCCGGCCTCGAAGGCCAGGACGCCAGGCCCTCGCGCCAGTGCCAGCGGGCGAGCTCGTACTCGTAGAAGCCGTGGGCACCGCTCGGTGGGCGCATCTCGGCCTCGATCCACGCCTCGGCGCCGTCGAGGTCGGGGAACTCCATGACCCAGTAGTGCTGCCACGGACCTTGGGCCGTGACCAGCCGGAACCCCTCGAGACGCATCAGCCCGTGCTCGCGGGCCACGTCGAGCATCAGGTCGACGTGTTCCTGCCGGTACGCGTCACGCTCGGCCTGCGTCAAGTCGTGCCAGGACGGCAGCCGGCCGCCCTTGCAGAGCACGATGATGCTGTCGCGACCGACCGTGTAGGTGCCAGTTGGGCTCATCTCGTCCTCCTGTGCACACGATACGAAACGGCGAGGCGTGGCGCGGGGTTCTGGGCTGCCCGCGGCCTAGCGCTTGAGCCTGGGGATCCAGCGGGGAGTGGCGGCGCAATAGGCGGCGTACTGCTCGCCGTATGCTCGCGCGCAGGGTCGGCTCCTCATAGAGCCGCACGAAGGTGTCGAAGGCGGCGACGATCGCGACCCCGTAGAGGGCGACGCCCCAGCTGGCGAAGAGGATGGCCTGGCCGAAGATCAATGCTGCGACCGCGATGTACATCGGGTTGCGGACGAACCGGTAGAAGCCGCTCACCACCAGGATGCGGGTCGGCGCGACCGGGGCCGGCGTGCCGAGCCCTTCCAAGGCGAAGCGGGCGAAGGCGTCGAGGACCACCACCAGCCCGGCGGCGATCGGGAGGAGGCCGGCCCAACGGAGGGCAGCAAGACCCTCGACCGGCGGCAGCGGCTCCCAGCGGGTGATCAGCCAGGGGATCAGGCCGGCGACCACGCCGGGGGCGAGGACCAGGAAGACGAGAGTGCCGACCGCCGCCGTGATCCGACCCGCCATCTGCCTCCCCTCGATGGTCGCGAGCCCGAACTGGACCGTGACCCGGACGTTGGACTCGGTTCGAATGATGGACCGCCGCGCCGGTCACGGCTGCATCCTCGGATCCTTCGTTGGGTCGGCGTACATCCGAGGGCAGCCGTGGTCGATGGCTCCGGGGCGCAGCTCGTAGTGCCACGGTTCGTTGCGATAGATCTGGCAGAGCCCGTACGGGGCGCCGTGCCTGGACAGCCACGTCGTGGCGTCGGACCGCCCGATGTCGACCGCGGTTCCCGACTCGTGGGTGGACCTGCCGGGCACCGCCACCCACCGGGCGGCCGTCTTGGTCGAGCCGTAGTCCGACACGGCCTGACGGAACAGCTGCTCCTGGTACGTGCGGGACCGCCAGCCGCTATCGACGAAGAACGTGACCCCGTCGCCCTCGGCGTCAGTGGCAGCCTGGCGCAGGGCACGGAGCAGGGCGGGGTCGAGCCTGGACACGGCCGGATACTCGCTGTCGAAGACCGTCACGCCGTTCGGGACGACACCGTCGGACGTGCCCTGAGCGCCGGCGTGCTCGCTGCGGGGGACCCGCGCCCCGGCGGGGATGGCGCCGCCGAGCTCGCCCGGCGCGGCACCTTGCCCACCCACGGGGAGGTCGGTCGGCGATGTGGCGATCGAAGACGACGACGCCGGCGGGGACGGGGCCGCCAGCGAGGACGACACCGCGACCGATGCCACGGCCGACAGTGGGGGATCGGCGAGGGAAGCGGCGGCTCCGATGGCCCCGACGACGACGAGCAAGCCGCCGACCAGGATCGTGGGCGCTCGGCGCGTCGCTGTTCGTTGTGGTTCGCGGTCGGTCATGCCTCCAGTCAAGGGACCGCGGCGTTGCCAGGACGTATCCGGATCTCCATATGCCGGCGATATGAGCCGGCGCGGTAGCATCCGGGCTTGCGTGTGTTGATCGTTGAGGACGAGCCCTACATGGCCGAGGCCATCCGCGACGGGCTGCGCCTGGAAGCGATCGCGGCCGACATCGCCGGCGACGGCGGCACCGCCCTGGAGCTGCTGAGCGTCAACGCGTACGACATCGCCGTCCTCGACCGTGACATCCCCGCGCCTTCGGGCGACGAGGTCGCCGAACGCATCGTCGCCTCGGGCAGCGGCATGCCGATCCTCATGCTCACCGCGGCCGACCGGCTCGACGACAAGGCATCCGGGTTCGAGCTCGGTGCGGACGACTACCTCACCAAGCCGTTCGAGCTCCGGGAGCTCGTCCTCCGCCTCAGGGCGCTCGACCGCCGGCGCGCCCACAACAGGCCGCCGGTGCGCGAGATCGGGGGCCTGCGCCTGGATCCGTTCCGCCGCGAGGTCTACCGCGACGGCCGCTACGTCGCGCTGACCAGGAAGCAGTTCGCCGTGCTCGATGTCCTCGTCGGGGCAGAAGGCGGTGTCGTCAGCGCCGAGGAGCTGCTGGAACGGGCGTGGGACCAGCACGCCGACCCGTTCACGAACGCCGTCCGCATCACGGTCTCAGCCCTGCGCAAACGCCTCGGCGAACCCTGGATCATCGCCACCGTGCCAGGTGTCGGCTATCGCATCGACACCCAGCGCGACGCCGCGCGCGGGGGAGGGGACCATGGCTAGGCGCCCCGGTCTGAGCGTTCGCCTGAAGCTCACCCTCAGCTACGCGGCGTTCCTCATGGTTGCCGGTGCGCTGCTGCTCGCCGTGGTCGGGTTGTTCCTGCTGCGGTACGTGCCCGACGGCGTGATCGTCGGTCCCGGTCCGACCGTTCCGAACCGGTCCGACCTCCTCGATGCCTTCGCGCCGCGAGCGGCCGCCGTGCTGGCGTTCCTGCTCGTGTTCGGCCTGGTGGGCGGGTGGCTTCTCGCCGGCCGGATGCTGGCCCCTCTCACGCGCATCACGGAGGCCACCCGTCTCGCCGGGAACGGGTCGCTCTCCCACCGGATCCAGCTGGCAGGCCGCAACGACGAGTTCCGTGAGCTCGCCGACGCCTTCGACACCATGCTTGCGCGTCTCGAGGCGCACGACGCCGAGCAGCAGCGGTTCGCCGCCAACGCGTCCCACGAGCTGCGCACTCCGCTGGCGATCACCCAGACGCTTCTCGATGTCGCCCGCAAGGACCCGAGCCGCGACAACGGCGAGCTCGTCGAGCGCCTCCACGCCGTCAACACCCGGGCGATCGACCTCACCGAGGCTTTGCTCCTGCTCAGCCGCACGGACCAGCGCTCCTTCGGCCGAGAACCCGTGGATCTGTCCCTCATCGCGGAGGAGGCGGCGGAGACGCTGCTCCCGCTTGCCGAGAAGCGAGGCATCACCATCGAGACCGCCGGCGACATCAGCCCGACCATCGGCTCATACGCGCTGTTGCTGCAGATGACGACGAACCTCGTCCACAACGCGATCGTGCACAACCTGACGGCAGGGGGCAGACGTGTGGGTCACGACCGGCGTTCAGGCGGGGACGGTGGTGCTCACGGTCGAGAACACGGGCGAGACGCTCACCCCAGGCGTGGTGTCCACGCTCATCGAGCCGTTCCAGCGTGGCACCGGACGCGTCCGCACCCACGACGCGGGCGTCGGTCTCGGCCTGGCGATCGTCAGGAGCATCGCGGAGGCACACGCCGGGACCCTCACCGTCACGCCGCGGGCCGGCGGCGGACTGTGCGTCACGGTGCGACTCCCCGCCGCGCCGCCGCCCGCACCGGGCAGCTGATCAGGACCGTGTGTCTCTCGTCCCGCCAGCTGGGCGCAGGCACGGCTGACGCCCGTCACGACGAGTGTTGTCCGCGTCCGCCACGAGCGCGGCTCATGCATCGCTCACCCGATCCTGGGAATCGGTTTCGATGCACGATGCCAGGCACGGCGCTACGGTACGCGAGCGAGCACCTCGTGCCGGAGGCCGGTCGCCACCCGGGACTCGCTGAGGAGGCAAAAGATGCGGATGGCGGACCTCAAGCCTGGCTGGGCGGTGGTCGGGAATGATGGAAAGCGGGTCGGCGCCGTCCAGCACGTGGGGCAGAACTACCTGCTCACGTTGGTCGACGGGCTGGCCGGCCAGATCTATGTCCCCGCTTCCGCGATCGCCAACATCGAGCACGACGTGATCCATCTCTCGGTGGCGCAGGGCGACGTCGCCCAGATGGGATGGCAGCAGGCGCCGCGGGACGACGACGTCCCGGCCGCCTCACCGGGGACGGATCTCCACCGGCATATCTGACCCGGCGTCCACGCGACGCGACGCGACGGAGCGGGTCGCGGCTCATCAGGACGAGCTCGTGGCCCGCGCCCACGACGAGGAGCCGCAGACCGTCGTGTCGCGGACCTACGCCAGGAACCGGTCGATCACCGCCGCTGTTTCGCCCGGTTGCTCCAGCTGAGGCAGATCCCCGGCGTGCTGGATCGTGACCCGCTCAAGAGCACCATTCGCGCTGACGAGCGCCGGTGCGGCCGCGGGGTCGGTGAAGCGCGGATGGTCCCCGAAGACGAGGAGCGTCGGGTTCGCGAGCCGCTGGTAGGCTGCCTCCGCTCGGGGATCGTTGAGCAACCCTGACACAAAGGCTATCGGAGCACGGTAGGCGCCCGGCTGCTGGCAGGTCCGCCAGCAATAGCGCTCGTACTCCCGCGGGATCTGCTCGGGATCCGCGAAGACCTGCCCGAGGAACCAGCGGATCACCTGGCGCCGAGCGAGGACCGCAAACAGCAGACGACCGATCCCCGTCAGGCGCAGGAACCGGTAGATGTTGCGGGGGGTTCGGCCGGCATCGCCCTTGAAGCGGCCGAACCCGGTCGGACTGATGAGGACGATTCGGCCGAAGCTCTCCGGATCCTCCGCGGCAGCCACGACGACATACTGCCCCGGCAGCGAGAGTGCGACGACATCGACGGACGTTTCCCCGGGCTGCAGGGAAGCCACCCGGATGCGCTCGAGCTGCTCGCCGTAGAGCTCCCAGCCGTAGCGCGCGTCGGGCCGATCCGATGTGCCGAATCCGAGCCAATCGACCAGCACGACCCGTCGGTGCTCGGCTAGCCGCGTCGCCAGCGAGGCGAGCTCGATCCCGGACCCGGCCGCGTTGAAGCTGTGCAGGAGCAGCACCGTGCGACCCTCTCCGAGCTGGTAGCCGGTGACGCCACCGGCGCCGGTTTCCAGGTCGAACGGGACGCCCGCGACGGGCGGGGGCAACTGGATCACGACTCGTCCCGCCGCGGCGGCCGGATCAGGCGGCCGCGACCGACTCGCGAAGATCGGCGCTCCCGTCGCCGTCTTCGGTCCACCAGTCGGCATGCTCGGCGTCGAGGCGGATCAACGCAACGGACTCGTCCGGTCCGTTCGGGAACCAGCGATCCAACTCGGCAAGCCAGTACTCCTTCTTCAGTTCGGCATCGGTTTCGATCGTCGCGCGACCGCTGACGGACACGAAGCTGTATCCCTCTTCGGCGCGGTATGCCGCGACGGCCGACGGATCCGCACGCAATTCCGCGACGAGACGCCCCTCGCTCGGCGCGAAGAACCACGATCGTCCGTCCCACTCGACCTGGCCGTTGTTCGACATCGGTCGGGCGTGGATCTGGCCGCCGTCGCCACGCGTCGCGAAGAGACAGATGTCGATCTGGCTGATGATCGCGGCGATCTGCGGGATGGCCTCGCGGCCGGAAGCTTCGGTCATGACGGATGCCCTCGAACGGTGTGTGTGGAGACCCGCAGCGTGAACCACCGAGTCTCCGGGCGTGGTCACAACCACGACGATCGGCGCTGCAGGCTCATCGCACCCGGGGGCGTGTCGACCGATCCTTGCCCGATCGAGGCTGTCCTAGACAGTGGCCACCGACGCCGCCGGCGGCGACCTCGATCAAGCGGGTCACCCGCAAGCTCCTGCGCCTTGGCCATGGCTGCCTCGACGCCGTCGACGAAGTGAAACCGTCAACGTCTCGCAGGGCTGTCGGGGCAGCTGACGTTGATCTTCGCCCGGTCCGCCCGGACGGGCGGCTGCGCTGCGGGATCGCGCGACTGGAGACCGTGAAACCCTAGCCGTCGGGGCTTACGCCACGCTCATTAGGTGGGTTGCGGTTCGCCACCTCGTCCATGTAGGCGCGAAGCCCGAAGGTGATCGCGAGGATGAAGAGCGCGGCACTCAGGGCAAGGGAGACGCTCCTGCTGGTGGAGCTGGCGCCGATCGTCAGGATCGCGTAGCCAAAGGTCGCCAGGCTGCCCAGACCAAGCAGCATGGCCGATTGCAGGGCCAGGGGCCCTTTCGCCAATCCCCGCCAGAACGATATCCAGAGGAGGATCAGTCCCAACGCGAGCGGCACAGCGGCATAGGGGCTGTCGTGCGTAGCCCTGTTGAGCGCCCCACCGAACACCGATTGGACGAGCAGCAGCGCAAAGCCCACGATCGCCAAGGTCCCGGGTGCTTTCATCGAGTCGGAGTATGTACCGCGGTGATCGTTGACCGACGAGCGCACGTCACGCCGGCCACCCTCTGAGGAAGAGGAGGTGCCACTGTTCGAAGACAATGACATCGAGTGAATTTCGGCTATGGAGGTGGCGCGAGGTGGCCAGTGGAAGCATGATGGCGTTGCGGGCGCACACCCGTGGTGGCCCGGAAGTTCTGGTCTATGAATCCGCGCCACAGGTGACGCCTGGGATCGACGAGGTGCTGGTCGCAGTCCACGCGGCCGCGATCACGTTCGCCGAACTAACCTGGCCCGAGACCTGGACCTCCGGCGGGGTCGACCGGACTCCGGTCATCCCGTCCCACGAGTTCTCCGGGGTCGCGACCGAGGTCGGCGACAGCGTGACCGGACTGTCGGCCGGTGACGAGGTGTACGGGCTGGTGCCGTTCGACCGGGACGGCGCCGCGGCCGAGTACGTCAGCGTGCCGGCCACCAATGTGGCCCTACGCGCCTCGCAGGGTGTCGCACGTCGCTGCCGCGGCCGCCGTGCTCCCGGCACTGACCGCCTGGGAAGCCCTGGTCGACCATGCGAACGTTCAACCCGGCCAGCGCGTGCTGGTGCGCGGAGGCGCCGGCGGTGTCGGGTCCTTCGTCACCCAGCTGGCGGCGGCGCTGGGGGCCAGGGTCACGGCCACGGTGCACGCTCCCGACGCGGAGCACGTCCTCGCTCTTGGCGCCGAACGCGTGATCACCAACGAACAGGAGTCGCTCGACGCGGAGAAGGGTGCCTTCGACGCCGCGATCGACGCCGTCGGTCAGGGAGACACCGGACGCCCTCTTCGCGGCACTCCGTCCTGGCGGGCGCCTGATCACCCTCCAGGAGCCTCCCTCACAGGAGACGGCCGACAGATACGGCGTAACGGCCCTCTTCTTCGTCGTGATCGCGGACCGGGACCGCCTGGCACAGGTGGCCGACATGATTGACACAGGCAAGCTGAAGGTCAGCGTCGCCGCGACGTTTCCGCTGGCTGAGGGCAGAGCCGCCTACGAGAGCGGCGCAGCCCGGCGACACCGCCCGGGAAAGACCGTTCTGGTGGTCCGGGACTGAGCGGCAGGACCATGCGACGCATGCAGGCCGCGGGCATCGACGCGTTCGGCGGCAAGATACGAGTGCTCAACCTCGCGGCGCCTGCATCGCTCGCCCCGGACGAGGTCGTGATCTCGGTGCGCGCCGCCGGTGTCGGCAACTGGGACGAGTTCGTCCGCGTCGGCAACTGGGATGTCGGCCGCCGGCCGCCGCTGGCCCTCGGGGTTGAAGCGGCCGGGGTCGTTGCCGCGGCCGGCGAGGACGTGACGAGCCTCGCACCGGGCGACGAGGTGCTCACCCACCCATTGCCGCTGCGACACCAGGGCGCGTGGGCGGAGTGGCTCGTCGCTCCGGCCGCACTCGTCGCGCGGAAGCCGGCCGCCGTTTCATGGGCGGCGGCGGCCGCATTCCCGGTGCCCGCGCTCACCGCCGACCAGGCGCTCACCGACGCCGCACCCGTCCCTGCCGGGAAATGGGTGCTCGTGCACGGCGCCGGCGGCGTCACCGGCGGGCTCGCCGCCCAGCTCGCGGTCGCGCGAGGCGCGACCGTCGTCGCGACGGCGGGCCCTTCGAGCGCGGCGCGCATCCTCGGCGACGGGGCACATGCCGTATTCGACTATCACGATCCCGAGTGGCCGACCCTCGTGCGAAACGCAACTCCAGGTGGACGTGGAGTCGACGTCGTAGTGAATGCGGCCCGCGGCGGGGCGGCGACCGCGCTGCAGACCGTCGCAGACGGCGGCCATCTGGCGACGATCACTGGCGATCCACCGTCACCAGAACGAGGAGTCACGGTCGCGAACATCTACATCCGCGCGGACGGTGCTCGGCTTGCCGTCCTGGTGGCAGCACTCGCGGATGGGCTCCTGTCGCTCCACGTGGGAGCCACATTCCGGCTCGCAGACGCGGCCACCGCGCTCCAGGGCGCTGTCACCGGCCGCGCCGCCGGCGCGACCGTCCTGACGCTCGAAGGCATCTCAAGCGACGCAGCGGACCACAAGTAGGTCGTACGCGCCGCGAGACACATGGCTCCGCGAGGCGGCTGCTTCGCTGTAGTTGGTGATTGCCATCGGTTCGCGCGTTTTCACGCGCATTCCTTACGGCTTGAGTGGACGGCCGTCCCGCCACGCCACCCAGTGAGAGACGCGGTTTCGATACTCCTCGACGGAGCGAGAAGAGGCTGATCTCCGTGCTCGGATAGCCACCGGAGCGGAGCTCGTCCTCAACGATCCGTGCAGCCTCCGGGGTGTCGAGCTCTGCTCCAGCGAGCGAGGCGGCCACGCTGGCATGCTCAAGTGCAGCTCGGAACTCGAGGTCCGCACGGGGTCGCAGGTCGATGCGGATGCGATGGTTCACCGGCTTCATGCCATGCGCTATCATATACCACATGCTAACTAAGACTCGATCAACGGATCCGGCGCCGACGACCGGCCCCTGGAAACACCGACCTCGCATCAGAGGTCGAGCGGTTGTTGACCTCCGGGATCGGGATCACGGCGCGGGCGATCGATCAGACGCCGGAAGCGGTGGAACTGACCCTCGTTCAGTGGCGTGTTCTCGTGATCGCATCGCAAACGGAGAGACTGAGGATCGGGGAGCTTGCAGCCCATCTCGCCATCAGCGTCCCCTCGGCGAGCCGACTGGTGCGTCGCATCGAGGTCCAAGGATTGCTGACCGCCGTGCGCGCCCAGGACGATCGACGAGCGACGAACATCGCACTCACGGACGCCGGTCGCGAGATCGTTGACGCGGTCGTCCGGCGTCGCCGCGAACTCATCGGCCTGGCGCTTTCGGCGGAGCCGAAGGACCTGGCCTCGGCGCGGCTCTCTTGGTCCGCCAGATCGCCGACAGGCTGGCGGCGTTCGCATGACGAGTCGGCAAGCACGTTCTGGAGGACGACCATGAGTCTGGACATGCCGTACGGACGTCCCGGCGGATCCCGGGCGACTTCGCCATTCGAGCTCCGTCACGCATCGACGCACCGTCCGCTGCTTGGTGATCGTCCCGGCTCGGCGCTTGCTGGCGATCCACGGTGCGGGCCCGCGCGAGGCGGCCGATTTCCGCCTGGCGACGACCATCCTTCGGACCGTCAGTGAAGCTGTCGCGAGCCAAGTTGCTGCGCGTTCGGCGAGGCGGAACCCGTGCGATCCGTTCTCGAGGTGACCTGGCCGATCGAGCCTGGACTGACGGTCGACGAGATCGTCGAACTGATGTCGGGCCGGACGCCGCTTTGGCGCAAGATGGTCGAGCTGCTGACGATCGCGACAGAGTCCATGGCGTTGGAGGCGATCGATCAGACACGGCGGAGGGAAGGTCGCGCCTTCCCGCTTGTTAAGTTGATCGAGGTCACCGAGGGCCCAGCTGTGCAGATCCTGCACCTCGGGAGCGACGATCTGCTCGCGTCCATCCGGAAGCTGTACGGATTCGCCGCCGAGTCTGCGTTCCAGACCCGCGACCATCTCCATGAGCTTGTCATCGCCGATGCCCATGCCGTCGGGCAAGCTCGGGCCCGGTCGATCCTGCGAGTGCCGATCGCATACGGCTGAACGCGAATCACCGGGGCACGCGAGCCGCTTGCAGCGTCTCTCGCGGCAAACCCTGCCGACGGGATCCCGCGGGGCCGTCGCGACGATTCGAGCCGCATGTCGAGCTTATCCAGAGGACTCCCGACGTGTCCGTCGACGGTCGGCGCGATTTGAGCGTGGCGTGCACCCAGATTCGGTCGATGCGGCGGGCAATCAGGTTGAACATGCCGGACGGAGTCAGGTGAACGGCATTCGTTCAAGTGATCCCGTGGTTCGACAGTGGCAAGCGCAACGACGGTCGGGAAGGGGAGTGGTTCCCAGTGTTCCCACTACTCCCATATGTTCCCGAGATTTGGCCCGTGGATTGCGAACGAGGGAGGTGGGTGCCCTATCGCGCAGAGCGGCAGCCTTGCAAGCTCGATGCCAGGTCATGCCGGGTGGGCCAAGGGTAGCGCTAGGCCGTCGCGGATGGGAAGCGGGTGCGATCAGCCGTCCTCGTCCTCCTCGCCCGCCGGCCCATCAACATCCCGCTCGTCCTCGCTGGCTTGTCCATCCGCAGAGACCTCCAGGAGCGCGATGTAGACGGCCAGCATCTCTTGCGTTCGTTCCCAAGCTTCTCGAATGGGGCCGGCCGCGATCCCGTCTGGAATGCGCGAGGGATCCGATGCCAACCGATCCCGGGCAAGGTCGAGGGCGCCAAGGACCCTGCGCGCGTGCTCAAAGATCTCCCAAAATCCTGCGTCACCCTCGAAGGAGTGGTCTTCGATGAGGCCTTTGCGGAACAGTGGTGCCCGTTCACTATTCGCATTCACATGGAGCGCGATGCTATGGGCGGCGTAGTCCGCATTCTCGAGGGCAGAGGATGAGCCGACACCGGCATCGCGGATACGCTTGCGAACTTTTCCGGGGCCAAAGACTCCGGGACCCTTGCGGGGATCGTGGTTCCGCCACGCTTCGACTTGAGCCACGTCCGCGGAGAAATCGCGAAGGAGATTCTCGATCTCCATGACATCCCTCAACGCGTCCGTGCCGACGGCGGCGAAGCCTGAAAGAACAGCCTCGACCGCTGTGTAGAAGTCGCGGACGAGTCGATTAATGAGAGGAGCGAGCCTATCGAGCGTCGCATCTTGCGTCCAAGCCTCCTCCAAGCGACGGAGGTGGCGCAGCAACGCATCCGCGCCGGCTAAGCGACCACCATTCATTAGACGAGAGAGCGCCTGGGTCCGACGCACGTGAGCTTCGCGTAGCGCGAGCGCCAGTTCTGGGCGGAGAGTCTCGAGGTTGTCCAGGAGCTCTTGGTAGGATGCCGGTTCACGTTGGTTCTCGCTCATGGTTCGACCCCAGACGCACAAGAATTCCACGGGCGTGTCACCCGGGACCGATGGTCCCTGACCGCAGGTCGGGCCGCAAGTTCGTTCGTTGAACCCCGGGATCCACTTGGAACCAGATTCTGCGCATTATGACCGAGGCATAGAGGATGCGGCACGCGTCGTCGCGGCCATGCCCGCGGTAGGGCGGAGGCAGGATCGTGTCGATGGGAGGATGGGTGGACTAATGTACGAACCCGTCCTGCCCGGCACCCGCCGGCGCCGACCGAGGTGCGACCATGCGAATCCTCATCGCCTACGACGGTTCCGCCGGCGCCGAGCAGTCCCTCAGACTGGCTGACTCCATCGACTGGCCAGCCGGCTCGACGATCCGGATCGTCGCGGTGATCGAACCCACGCTGTTGTTCGTGGGCACCTCGTTCGCCGGTGGAATCGATGTCTCGCCGCCCGAAGTCGACGCCCAGATCACGGCGTACCAGCAGGAACAGGTCACGAAGGCGGTCGAGAGCCTCCGATCCGCCGACCGCACGGTGGAAGGCGTTGTTCTGCGCGGACGGCCGGCAACAGCGCTCGTCGACGAGGCGACGCGATTTGGCGCGGATCTGGTTATCGGCGGATCGCGCGGTCACGGCACGATCTCGAGGCTACTCTTGGGATCGGTCTCGGCCGAGGTCGTCGATCACGGGCCATGTCCCGTCCTGGTTTCGCGCACCCAGTCGATCAGTCGTGCCGTCTTCGCCACGGACGGCTCCGATCCCTCTGCCGCAGCCGAGACAGTGCTATCCAACTGGCCGATCTTCGAGGGACTGCCGATCCATGTGGTCAGCGTCGCGGACGTTGTCGCGCCGTGGCATACAGGGATCGCGCCGACGATGTATCGCGAGGTGATCAAAGCGCAGGCACAAGACCTTGACGAGGCCAGGGTCGAGCACACACGCATCGCCGAAGAGACGACCGCGCGGCTTCGGGCGCGCGGTCGGCAAGCCGAAGCTGCCATCCGAACAGGCGACGCGGCCGCGGAGATCATCGCCGCCGTAGCAGATGTGGGCGCCGATCTCGTGGTGATGGGCTCGCGTGGTCGAACCGGTCTTGCGAGCGTCGTCCTTGGCAGCGTGGCCCGGAACGTGTTGCATGGCAGCACCGCGTCGGTCCTAGTGGTGCACGAATCCAAGGCAGCGGAGGTCCTCGGTTCAAGCGACTAAGCAGGCCGGTTCGGACGCCCGACCGACCTGAACATCCCCGTTGCAGCCCCGCGAAATGGGGCAGCCAGGGAGGACACGGGACGGGAGAGCGGATCGTTGGTGCGGAGAGGAGCGCCGGATCCTCCTCGATCGTTCCCATCTGGGTGCATGCCCTGATGGGTGCCATCGCACTCCACGTCACCTTGGCCGCGCAGGACGGGCTGGAAATACGGCGTGGTCAGCTGCCGTACCTTCACCTGCTAGTGCCCTCCGGTCGCCGGATCAACTACGTCATGTCCCTGGTTCGAACTGCGATCAGATGGTCTGTCGGCGATCACATAGGGTTTGGTCGGGGCGAGAGGAGCGCGCCGCTCGACACCTTCTTCCGATGCGACGACGATAGGCTCCCCGCGCCCGCCGATCCCGCGGCCGGAACCGAAAGGACGATCGACCGTGGACTCTTTGCCGCCGCCCATGCCGGCCGATGCCGGTCTGGTTCGCTACTTGGTGTTCTCAGGATCGCTGCGCGCCGGGTCGATGAACACGCGTCTGGCGAACCTGGCCGCAGAGATCATCGAGGAGCGGGGCGGCGATGTGGACCTCGCGTCGATGGCGGATTTCGATTCGCCGTCATTCGATCAGGACGACCAGACGGAGAGTGGACTCCCCCCAGGAGCGCTCGAGTTCCGCCGCCGTCTCGAGGAGGCCGACGCCTTCGTCATCGCCTCCCCGGAATACAACGCATCGATGCCGGGGGTGCTCAAGAACGCGATCGACTGGGTGTCGCGTCTTCGGCCGCAGCCATTCAACGAGCGCCACTGCCTGCTCATGTCGGCATCGCCCTCGATGGTCGGCGGGAACAGGGGTCTATGGGCGCTTCGGGTGCCCCTCGAGCACCTCGGCAGCCGCGTCTACCCGGATATGTTCTCGCTCGCCCAGGCGCACACGGCGCTCGACGACAGGGGCCGGATCATCAGCGACTCCCTGCGCGACCGCTTCGCGGCCACCATCGTGAACTTCATGAGCCTCGCCGAGGCATCCAAGCACTACCCGTGCATCAAGAGCGCGTGGATCGAGTTCCTTGGCGAACAGCCCGACCCTTCGCTCGACGATGCAGCGATCCCTGCGCCCGCGCAGGCCGCCGGGGGGTAGCTCTCGTCGGCCCGCGCCCACGCCACCGGCCCATGGGCAGATCACTGATGTGGGCCGAGGCACTTCTCCCCGAGGACAAATCCCGTAGAGGGCGATCGTTCAGAGACGGGCGGTGAGCCTCCTGCCAAGCAAGGGCACGCGCAGAATGGCCTCGCCCCCCAAGACTGGCCACTCCGCGGCGAGTGCCCGATCACCCTGCACACCGGACTGGTGACTCCGATCGGGATCGGATCGGCCGTCGCGATCGGGGTCGTCACCGTCGCGCTCGTTGTGGTCTATCAGTACCGAGGGGCAAGCCGCGGATACGTCGCCCTCGCGGTCCCCAGATGAGACGCCGACGGGCTGACCCGGCCACGCGATGGGCGCTATTCATCAAGACGGACCGCGAGCGACCCATTCACGTTGCGTTCATGTCAGTTCGGGCACGCCTTCAGACGCCTGGGCTACGTTCCGGCCACGCGTCCGGTGCGGGCGCCGCTTGGAAGGGATGCGATCTGGCATGGGGCTACAACTTCCGTCGAGCGCCATCCGATCTGACGGTCCGGTATGTGACCAGGTTGCCGACCCGTCGGTGACCCTGCGCGAATCGCTCGCGTCCGGACTCGCTCGACAAGTCACGTGCGTCGGAGCGAAAGAGCGTCTTGGGGGTGAATTGCGTTCGATTGCCATCGACCTGCTGGGTCCTAACGAGTCTGACGAGTTCCCTGCCTCGTGCGCAGACTGGGTCGCCACAACGACCGAAGCTGCCGTTTCCCGGATCAACGACTCAGCGCTCGACGCGTTAGTCCGGGCACTCGCTACCCTGCTCGTCTCTGTACCGCCCGATGTAGCACGATATCTCGACCGTGCGAAGGCCCGGCGCGAAGCCGGATACGACTGACACCGCAACGTGCTCAAAGCGATGAAAAAGGACAGGATTGGCGAAAGAGAGGATCACGCACGATGCGATTGTCATCGGCTGACGAGGACTGATGCGGTGGAGCGACCTGATGCCTGTGTCTAACGTCCGGTTGCAACGGGCCTACGACGATCCGGGTCTGGAAGATGGTCATCGTGTACTGGTCGACCGCGTTTGGCCTCGAGGGCGGACAAAGGAGGCGTTGCGGCTCGACACCTGGGCAAGAGACCTGGGCCCAAGCACCCAGCTCCGCAAGTGGTTCGGCCACGATCCGGCGCGGTGGGTGGAGTTCCAGTCGCGGTACCACGCGGAACTCGCGGAACCCGAGAAGGCGCAGGTGCTTGACGCACTCGCTGCCGAGGCTCGCGTGGGTCCGGTCACTCTCGTCTACGGCGCGCGCGATCGCGAACACAACCAGGCGCGCGTGATCGCGGATGAACTAGAGCGTCGGCTGCGCGATTGACCCGCTCCCGAACATCTAACGGGCGCACGCGAACCCTGGCCGGCCTTCGCTGGTCCTCACCCGCGACCGCCTCGGTCGCCATCTTGTTGCGCCAGCTGCGTTGCACGAGGTCCCTGCACGGCCGCGGACGAGGGTCGATTGAGCGATCGGCAGGTTCGGCACTGTCTGGATATCCGGGGTGCCCTCGGCGGCGACCCGGCAGGCCCGCTTCGCGGCACTTGAGCGTCGGTCCGCGGATGGACGTGCCTCGCGCTCGGGGAGTCTGCCGTCGATGGCTGTCAGTCGGCTTTGGTGATCCAGCTAGGCGGGTGCGATGAACCGGTAGCCGAGTCCGCGCTCCGTCTGGATGTAGCGCGGCGCGTCGGAGGAGTCGCCGAGCTTGTCCCGGAGTCTCCGGATGTAGACCCGGATGTAGTCGACCTCGTCCACGTACTCGCGACCCCAGACCTTGGCCAGCAGGGTCCCGTGCTCGAGGATGTGGCCCGCGTTACGGACCAGGTGGTAGAGCAGCTTGTACTCGGTCGGGGTCAGGTCCAGCCGCTTGCCGTCGAGACGCGCCTCCTGCTTGGCGAAGTCGACTTCGAGATCCCCGGACTTGAAGGATGGGGCGCGGCTGGTCGGCGCCGGCATTTCAAGGCGCCGCAGGACGGCCTTGACCCTCGCCATCAACTCGAGATGGTTGAACGGCTTGGTGACGTAGTCGTCGGCTCCCAGCTCGAGACCCTTGACCTTGTCCATCGCATCATCGCGTGCCGTGAGCATCACCACCGGGACGTCGGAGAACGCGCGAATCTGGCGCAGGACCTCATAGCCGTCGATGCCGGGGAGGCCGACATCCAGCAGAACGATGTCGGGATGCTCTCGCTCGACGATGTCCAGCGCACCCTCGCCCTCGCCCGCCCCGAGAACATCGACGTCGCGCCACTGCAGCGTGAAACCGAGACGAACGGATTCGACAACGTCGGGTTCGTCGTCGACCACAAGGATCTTCATCACGCCTCCTCAGGCGGTCCGGCGGCCGGGACGACAAGAGTGAATGTGGCCCCGTGGCCCGGTCGGCTCCGGACTTCGATCGTCCCGCCGTGCGCCTGTGCGATGGCGAGGGCACGCGGCAGGCCGAGTCCCACGCCTTCCTGGGGCGCGTTCGGGTCATGCCGCCCGACGAAGAATCGCTCGAACAGGTGTGCCTGGTCAGCAGCCGCGATTCCTGGTCCGTCGTCGGTCACGGACCAGCGGATGAGGCCGTCATCGGTACTCTTGAGACGCACCGTGATCCGCCCCCCATCAGGAGCGAAATGATGCGCATTGGCGACCAGGTTCAGCAACGCCCGATCGAGGCGCGCGCGGTCGCCGTATACGCGCGGTGCGGGACCACGCGGAAGGCGCAGGACGACCGTCTGGTTTCGGCCTTCAGCAAGCGGGCGGATCGTTGCCACTGCAGACTCAGCGAGCTCAGCCGCGTCGAACGGGCGAAGCTGGAGTCCGATGGTCCCGGCTCGATAACGAGCGAGGTCAAGGATCTCGCCGATGAGGTGCTGCATCCGTTCCGCGTTTCGCTGCATCGTTTCGAGCATCGTGCGGCGCTGCTCGGCCGTTGGTTCTGACGCGGGGTCGAGCAGCAAGCCTGTCAGCGTGCGCATCACTGTGATCGGCGTCCGCAACTCGTGCGCGATGATGGACAGGAAGTCGGTACGCATCCGCTCAAGGTCCTTCATGGACACGGCGGCATCGGTCCAGGCACCGTGCTCGACCAGGCGCCGCCCGAGACTCGAGAGGACATACTCGCGAGCCGGTGCTCCTCGAGCGATCCGAACAAGTCCCAGCAATTCAAGCTCCCTCAGAAGGTCGTCGACGATGCCCGGCCGAAGGTCGGCGCCGTTCTCCGTGAACCGACTCTCGAGCTCGGCAACCGTTGCCCCGCCCTGTACGAGCGCGAGCGCGGCAACAGCCAATGGTGAGCTTCCGGCACCGGGCGTCGTCATGTAGCTGAGCATACGACTCGCTACTCGACCGAAAGCACAGTCACGGAACGCCTCCCCACCGGCGCGTCAACCTCGACGATGTCGCCGGGGCTGCACCCAGGAGAGCGGCACCAAGGGGGGAATCGGCGGAGATCCAGCCTTGGGCCGGATCGCCGTCCCCGGGGAAGACCAACGAGTAGGTGACCGACTCGCCCTCCTCGAGGACCGTTACTCGACGCCCGATCACGGCCCGATCCGGTTCATGAACCTTCTCGGAGGCATCGAGCACCGCAGAGAGGACGTCCAATCGGCGGGTGGCCTTGAAGACCGGGAAATGGACGACGCCGTTGTCAGGGGCGCCGGCCCGAGTGAGCGCCGCCAGGTCGATGCGCAGCTGGCCGAGCTCATCGACGAGCGTGCGCCAGGCCTCTCCGGTCATCGGCCAGCGTTGGTTGGCTGAAGGCTGTCGGATCGCTGGCGCGTTCATTGTCATTGACCTCCTGGTCATACGAGCAGTTGCAGGGTCCTCCGGCGACGCAGCCAGAGCAGCAGAACGGAAGACCGACGTGAAAGACCGCGCTTCCGACGATCTCGACTTCGCAGGTAACGCAGGTAAAGGGGTAATCGGTGCTCAATCGGCGCATCAGGAAACCTCGGGAGGAGACGGCTACGGGCAAGGGACGCGCGGCCGTGCCATTGACGTGGCCACCTGAAGCTAGCGACGGCACCTGAAGCCTCCCGGGAACACGGATGAAGAAAGCGTGAACGCGGCGCGATGCCAGCTTCACGTTCACGTTCTGTTCATGTGTGTCCACGGGTTCGTTCGTGCACCGACGCGACCCTTGGCTGACAACGTCAGATGATCAACGCGCGTGGAGGCAACAGGATGCAAACGGTCAATGCGCAGACAGCGCCGTCAGCTGGGTCACATGCGTTGGCCGCGGCGCTCGCCCAGTTCGACGCCGCGGCCGACCACATCGCGCTCGAGCCCGGCCTCCGGGCGGTGCTGCGTGTTGCGCAACGAGAGTTCACCGTCCACTTCCCCGTCAAGCGCGACGACGGATCGGTGGAGGTCTTTCAGGGTTACCGCGTCCAGCACAACGTGGCGCGAGGGCCAGCGAAAGGCGGACTGCGATTCCATCCAACGGCCGATCTTGACGACGTCCGGGCCCTGGCCATGTGGATGACGTGGAAGGCAGCCCTCGTGGACGTCCCGTTCGGCGGCGCCAAGGGTGGCGTGACTTGCGATCCGAGTTCGATGAGTCCCAGGGAACTCGAGGCGCTGACCCGCCGGTTCGCGAAGGAGCTCGAGGGGATCATCGGTCCGGACTCGGACATCCCGGCGCCGGACGTGGGGACGAACGCTCAGACGATGGCGTGGATCATGGACACGGTCTCGATGCACCGGGGCTACTCCGTGCCCGGCGTTGTGACCGGCAAGCCGGTCGCGATCGGCGGTTCCGTCGGCCGGGCTGACGCGACGGGTCAGGGCGTCGTGTACACGATCGCGGACGCGGCTCGCCGCGGTGGTTTCGGACTCGACGGCGCCCGCGTGGCGGTCCAGGGGTTCGGCAACGTCGGCGAGGCGACGGCGCGTCTCCTCGATGAGGCCGGCGCCCGGGTCGTCGCGATCACGGACGTGCATGGAGGCGTTGCGCGTTCCGAGGGACTCGACGTCCCGTTCCTCCGACGCTATCTGGGTGAGCACGGGACGATCGTCGGAGCGCCCGGGACGCGGCCGATCGATAACGAGGAGCTCTTCGGCCTCGACGTGGATGTTCTCGTCCTTGCCGCGCTCGAGGGACAGATCACGGCGACAAATGCCGGCACGGTTCGGGCTCGGATCCTCGCCGAGGCGGCCAATGGCCCGGTCGCGCCGGATGCCGACCCCATCCTTCGTCGCAACGGAGTCGAGGTCATCCCGGACATCCTGTGCAACGCCGGCGGCGTCATCGTCAGCTACTTCGAGTGGGCCCAGAACCGCGCGGCTGTCGCCTGGACTATCGAGGAGATCAACGAGCGGTTGCGCCGTCAGATCCTGACGGCCGCGGATGCTGTCTGGGCACGATCTGTGGCCGATGTGATCGAACCTCGCCTTGCCGCTCAAGCGATTGCTGTTGAACGCGTGGCAGAGGCGACCCGGCTACGCGGGCTGTACCCGTAGGGCCTATTCATCGCCTCTCGGATGTGCCCAGGTTGTGATCGACTTCGGGCCTTCGGGAAAGCCCGTTCTCACACCACGTCTATGCGCGTTCCCGTGGCCCGACAGGGCGCTCAGACGACCATCGAGTCATGAATACCAACGACGTTTCCTTGCTTCAATCCTTCAGGCGGCCGACATCCTCCTCCTGAAGGGCGACGTGGTTCCTGTTCGGCCCTGATCAGGTCGCCCACGGGGAGCTCGCCCGCGAGATCGCGCGTGGTTTCAACGAACGCTTCATGTCCGTGTTCCCTGTGCCCAAAGGACTGGCCCCAGCGTTTGGCACGCTTCCAGGTATCGACGGTTCGCCAAAGATGAGCCGAACGGTCGGGCACGCGATCAACCTCTTCGATGACCCGGAGGTCGTTCGCGCCAAGGTCATGTCCATGTACCCCGATCCAACGAGGCTCCGGGCAACCGACCCAGGACACGTCGCAGCATCACGAGTCGGCACCGCGGTGAGGTAGAACTTGATCGTCCGCTCCGACAGGACCTCGGCGCGACAGGCCGCGACGAAGGCGGCCACAACCGCGTCGAAGCGGTGGCGACGCGGGTCCCGACTGGCGGTACGCGCAGTCAGGTGAACATCGCGATCCGGCGAATCAGGTGAACGCCGAAAAGTCGAATCAGGTAAGCGATCGACGCATCTCGGGCCTCCTTCTTGGAGCCCGCTCGACGCATTTCCCGCACGAAACCACCAGATTTGGCGGTCGGAAGTCCTCCGATCCCTACGGCTGGTAGGGATGGCTGGCGAGGAAGGATTCGAACCTTCGATCTCCTGATCCAGAGTCAGGCGCCTTACCGCTTGGCCACTCGCCAGTGGAGCGGAGGGGATGATACCCGACTGGGGCGCGGTGAGCCCGGACGGGCCGGTCCCGGTGCCCTGACCGCGGTCAGCTCATGACCGCGAGCTCGACCGTCGCGACGCCATTCCATTCGTACCCGTTCGGGTTCCACCGATCCCTGCCATCCAGGGGCTGGGTACGGCCAAGCCGGTCCGTCGCGCGCGACCAGATCTCGTGGGCACCGGCCCCGAGATCCACCGCGATCGTCCACGGGACCCAGGCGTAGGGGCTGTCTGGAGGGTCCAACGTGGCCGATCGCCATGACACGCCCCGGTCGGCCGAGACCTCCACCGTCTCCAGCCGTGCCGCGCCATCGTTGAACGCGAAGCCACTGACGGTCACAGGCCCGGCCGTCAGGGTGGATCCGGCGACCGGATCGACGATGAAGCTCGTCAGCTGGAGGAGCCACGTCGGGCGGCTGTTCTCGAGGGTGAACTGGAACGGCTCGCCCGGCTGGGCCGGCGACAGCGGCACCCGGTATTCGCTGGCATGGAAGAAACCCGTCGAATTCCGTCGTCTCGAACCGCAGCCGGTCCAGCCACTTGACCTGCATCGTCCCGAAGTAGCCGGGGGTCACCAGCCGTACCGGCCCTCCGTGCACGCCGGGCAGGGCCTCGCCGTTGAGCCGCAGCGCGAGGATGCTTCGGTCGACCACGTCGGCGACCGGCAGGCTGTGCTCGAACCCATCGGGCGCGCGTCCGGACCCGGTCGCCCGGCTGCCCGCGGTCACGAACGTCGCCTGGGGGTCCACCCGGATGCCCCAGCGGTCGAGCACCGCCTGCAACGGCACACCGGCAAAACGGACATTGCCCACGCCCCCAAGGCCCCACGGCGTCCCCGGCGCACCACCGAACCGTGTGCGTCCGTTGCCCGAGCACTGGAGCACCATCTCGACTTCGACCTGCTCCATGTCGAGGAGGTCGATGGCAGGGACCACGAGCGGCGACCGCCTGATCAGGCCGCCGACCTCGACTGCCCAGGCCCCGAGGTCCAGCGGCCGGACCGTCATCGCGTCCGGAAGGTCCTCGACGTTCCGGACGTACAGGACCCGCGTGTCGGTGATGCGTCGTCCGGCCAGGAGCTCGAGGGGTGTCTGGAGGACGAGCGGCTTGGCCGACAGGACTTCGAGCCGGCCATCCTTGCCCTCGAGCGAGGACGTTGTTTCGGGCACGGTGCCGGCGTCGCTCATGCGCTCGGAATGTACATGACATCGCCGTTCGGATGCCCTGAGCCCGGCGCGTCCGCGCACCGCTCCCGAAAGCCGCGTGACCGCCCGCGGAACTAGTTCCTCGTGTCGCTCCCGGACACATGGCACGGTCCGCTTCGGGTGTTGCGCCGGAGTCTGCCATCCGAGGTCTCGCCGCGAACTGCAGCCCATATGAGCCTGGTCTCGGCCCTCCTAGGTCTCGGGGCAAGCGTCGGCACAACCCCCAAACCCGGCGTCATCATCTCCGCGCACATGCGGCCTATGGGGAACTCGGCAGATCTGCCAGCCCCGCCAGTTGCTCCTCATCGAGCAGCTGGAGTGACGACCGTCCGACGCGGGCCACGACACCCATCTCCTCGAGACGGCGCAGGACGCGACGGGTCATCTCGGCGCTCGTGCCGACCAGGCCCGACAGGTGCCCTCGGGTCAGGACCGGCTCCTCGCCAAAGAACAGCTCGCGGTAGCTCCACAGCATCCGTGCCACGCGACGGCGCGAATCCTGGCTCGGCAGGCTATCGAGCCGCTCTGAGAGCAGGTCCATCGCGACGGCCATCTGGTCGACCGTGTCGAGCGCGAGACCTGAATCCGCCGCCGCGGCAGCCCTGATCGTCTTTGCCGACCATCCGGCCGTGCGGACCCCGGTGATCGCGAGCAGGTCGACCGGGGTCGACAGGTCCGAGACCCCGAGAAGCCCGGCGACCTGACCAGGGCCGGCGAGCCGTGGGATCACGACGCGACCGTCCGGGCTCGTTCGCTGGAAGGCCGTCCAGCCATCGAGAACGACGAGGACCGGCGTTCGCGAGCCTTGGCGGAACAGGTAGTCGCCCGAGCCATGCTCGGTGACCTCGACGGACTGCGTCAGCCAGCGCCGGGTCTCCGCGCGGCTGCTTGGGAATGCCTCGTCCAGGACTTCTTCCAGACCGGGGGTGACCGATCGGAACCCCAGGTTGATCAAGGTGCGGTGACCTCGATGGCAGTGGCGTCGATGGCGCGTCCGGGAATGGTCACCCCAGGCTCCCGATGAAGCCCGGCTCGCGGCGGCGCGGTGGCCTCCGCGAGTAGCATCGCACACTGTCATCCGGCGGCACAGACGGACGATCTCCGGTCGCGCAGCATCGTGCCGTGACGGGATGAGCCCAGCACGTCCTCGACGTGCCGGACGGACAGGTACTGTGTGTCCGTGATGGGTCGTCCGACCGAGCCGATGATGACAGCGGAGGCGGCGGGGGAGCCGGCGCCGGACTCCACCGTGCGTCGCCTCGAGCGGCGGGCACCGCGCTCCGCCGGGATCGCCGGGATCGCCTTCTCGGTCCTTTTCATCGGCTCGGTGCTGCTGCTGACCGGGCGACCGCCGGACGGCCTCGACAGCGCCGGGCTGGTGGCGTGGTTCGAGACGGTCGCGAAGACTCGCACGACCATCGCCGCGCTCTACCTGGCGCCGTTCGCGGGCATCGCGTTCCTGTGGTTCCTGGGCGTCGTCCGCGACCGGATCGGGGACCAGGAGGACCGCTTCTTCGCAACGGTGTTCCTCGGCAGCGGCCTGCTGTTCGTGGCCATGTACTGGTCCGGCGTCGCCCAGTTGGCGAGCCTCGTTGCGGACAACCGACTGGAGGGTGCGCCGCCGCTCAGCGCGGAGACCCTGGAACACGCAAGGGCTGCGTCATTCTCATTCATGTTCGTGCTCGCGGCTCGGGCGGCCGCGGTGTTCGTCTTCGCGACGTCCACGATCATCTGGCGCTCCGGCACCTTTCCGAGGTGGCTGGCGGTTGTCGGGTTTGCGATCGGCCTCGTGATGCTCGTGAGCCTCTCCTTCCTGCAGCTCGTCATCCTGCTGTTCCCGATCTGGGTCTTCGTGGTCAGCGCCTACGTCCTCAGGGTCGAGTTCCGCGCAGCCCGTGCGAGGGGTGCCGAGGCCCGATAGACCGGCGACGCCCGGCCCGTTCCCGTTGACGTCTCTGCTAACCTGCCGCCCGTGGATCTTGAGACCCCCAGCTCGGGCCCCGACCATCCGGGCCTGCCGCCGGCCGACGACCCCACCTCCAGCTTCGATCCACCGACCCCGCCGGACGGTCGCCGCGGTGGCCGATACGTCCCGGCGGTCCTCGATGCGCTGATCCCGGGGCTCGGTCACCTGTTCGCCGGCCGTCGCCGACGGGCGATCCTGTTCCTGACCCCGGTCGTCATCGCCATCGCGGTCAGCATCTGGATCGTCCTGACGACATCGAAGGGCCGCCTCGTCGGCGAGCTGCTCACCTCCGAGGTGATCTGGGGCCTCATCACGATCCAGGCCCTGTTCCTCGTCTGGCGCCTCCTGGCGGTCGGCTCCAGCCTCTGGAACCCTGCCCTGCCGCGGCCCGGTCGCCGTGACGTCATCCCGGTGGCGCTCGTGCTGCTGCTCGTCATCGCCCCGCAGGCCTACGCCGGCTACGCGACGAACACGGCCCGCGAGACCGCCGACGAGGTGTTCGTCGACGCGCCGGCCCCTTCGATCGGGCCGTCCGAGGCGCCCGAGCCGGACCCCAGCAACCTCGACCCGGCCCCCGTCGAGTCCGCGGAGCCATCGGCGTCCGCATCGGCGTCGCTGGCACCATCGGTCGCGCCGGCCGTGCCGCGGGTCACCGGCCTCATCATCGGGGTGGACTCAGGGGTCGGGCGGAACACGTACCTGACCGACACGATGATCGTGGTCTCGCTCGATCCGGTCGCGGAGACCGTCTCCCTCGTGTCGATCCCGCGCGACATGGTCGACGTGCCGCTGTCCGACGGCCGGAAGTTCCGGGGCAAGATCAACTCGCTCGTCGCGTACGCCCGGAACCACCCGAAGCAGTTCCCGGGGTCCAACGGCAAGGGCTTCGACGTGCTCATGGACGCTCTCGGGACCCTGCTGAAGGAACCGATCCAGTACTACGCGAAGGTCGACCTCGGCGGCTTCGTCAAGGTCGTCGACACGCTCGGCGGCGTCAACGTGAACGTCGCGCGCAGCTTCTGCGACTCGCACTACTCGGAGTACGGCTACGAGAACGGCTTCTCGATCCGGGCCGGCCGGCACCACCTCAACGGCCTCCAGGCGCTCGCATACGCCCGTGTCCGGAAGCCCGCCGGCGAGAGCGACTTCACCCGCGCTGCCCGCCAGCAGGAGGTCGTGACGGGCATCCGCGACGCCGTCGTCCGGGGCGGGTTCCTCAACGACCCGGTCGGTCTGCTCAAGGCGATCGGCAGCACCGTCGAGACCAACGTCCCGCGCAAGAAGCTGCCCGACCTGGCCGACGCCGCGGCCAACATCAACCGCAAGGGCACCTATCGCGCCGTCATCACTCATCCGCTGGTCCGCGGCGCGTACGACAGCCGGGGCTCGATCCAGAAGCCGGACGTCGGCGACATCCGCGCCCTGGCCAACGCGATCTTCCCGCCGACGGGGACGCTCCCGCCGGCGAAGTACCTCGCCCCGGCGTCGAGCGGCAGCGTCTCGGGCAGTGGCGTCAGCAGCTGCCGTCCGCCGGCCACGCCCAAGCCCAAACCGAAGCCGACGCCGAAGCCGACGCCCAAGCCGACCGCCAAGCCGACGGTCCACGCTCCGACCGCGACGCCGGTCGAAACACCGGTGAGCACGCCGCCTCCGCCCTGACGGTACGTTCGGATAGGCGACGCGGGTCGCCGGGCATGCCACTATGTGGGGGATGTCTGCCCCGACCGGCGAACACCGAAGCCCAGCGTCCCGGCTCGCCACCCGCCCCGCGACCCTGCGTCTCCTCGTCCTGCTGCTGGTCACCATCGTGGCCACCGGGCTCGCGGCCACGGTCGTCGCAGCCAAGTCCCTGCCGTCCTGCCGGGTGGCCGACGTCCTCACCGCGCAGCGCGGCTACACCGACTGGAACCGGACGATCCTCGACACGACACTTCCGATTGTCGACGGGCTACAAGCCCAAGGACCTGCGGTCGACGTCATCCGCCGGGTTGAACGGCGGGCATACGGTCCGCTCCCTGGTCATCGGGGATCTCAAGGCCATGGCCGCTGCCGCGCGGAAGGCCGGGGCGCGGCTCGCGGTCCAGTCCGCATACCGGAGCTACTCGACCCAGCGCTCCACGTTCTCGTACTGGACCCGCGTCTCGGGCTACTCGGCGGCGCTGAAGTCCAGCGCCCGCGCCGGTCACAGCGAGCACCAGCTCGGCACGACCGTCGACTTCCGAAGCTACGGCGGATCGGCGCCCTGGTACTACGCGGACTGGGGCAGGAGCAAGGCCGGGGCCTGGCTCAAGAGCAATGCCTGGAAGTACGGCTTCGTCATGTCCTATCCGAAGGGCAAGACGAGCCTGACCTGCTACGCGTACGAGCCGTGGCACTACCGGTACGTCGGCCGGGCGATGGCGGCCAAGGTGCGCGCCAGCGGCCTGACCCTGCGCGACTACCTGTGGCGCCTGCAGAATGCGCCCAAGCCGACCCCGACCCCCGCGCCGACCGCCAGCCCGAGCGTCCCGCCGAGCACCGAGCCCAGCGCTGCGCCAAGCGAATCGCCCACTCCGACCCCGGTGGCGGCGCCGGTGCAGGGGGCCCCGGACCCGGTCGAGACGCCGGCTCCGACGCCAGTTCCGACGCCGGTCCTGACGCCCGTCCCGACGCCGGTCGCGACACCCGAGCCGACGCCCGTCGTGACCCCGGTCCCGACCCCGGCCGACCCAGTCCCGGCAGGCTGACCGCTCGCTCGCCCGGGGTCTTACGGCGCCAGCGCCTCGCGGAGGATGGCCGTGAGCTGGTCCCATTCGACCAGGAACGCGTCGTGGCCCTTCGTGGAGTGCAGCTCCCGGTAGGTCGCATCGACCCCGGCGCCGCGCGCCGCGTCGACGACCGCGCGGACCTGCCGCGGGCCGTAGAGGATGTCGCCCTCGATACCGACGCCGGTCAGCCGCGTCCCGGCCGCGGCCAGCCGTCCGTACGCCCCGGCCAGACCGCTCCACGCGACGCCGATGTCGTGGCGGTCCATGGCGCCGGCCAGGATCCGGTAGGTCGCCGGGTCGAACCGCTCGATCAGCTTGCGACCCTGGTGGTCGAGGTAGCTGACGATCGACGGCCGGCCGTCGGGCTCGACGCTCCGCCCGAAGCGCTCGTCGAAGTCGGTCTCGCTGCGATACGTGGTCATGGCCAGCTCGCGGGCGAGGGCCATGCCGTCGAGGCCGAGCCGCTCGATCAGTTCGATCTGGATGTGGTTCCAGGCGACGGCCATCGCGCCGGTCGCGTCCGGTGCGGCGATCGGCATCACGGTCCGGACCGCGTCCGGCCGGGTCAGGGCCACCTCGAGGGCGACCATGCCGCCGAGCGAGCCGCCGACCACGAGGTCCAGCCGGTCCACGCCGAGGGCATCCAGCAGCCGCCACTGCGCGCGCGCCTGGTCCCGGGTCGAGACCGACGGAAAGGCCGCGCCGTACGGGCGTCCCGTCCGCGGCTCCGGCGAGGTCGGACCGGTCGTGCCATAGCGACCCCCGAGGAGGTTGGCGGCCAGGACCCCGATCCGCCCGGTGTCGAGGGCGAGGCCGGGCCCGATGAGCGGCGCCCACCAGTCGCCCGCCGCGTCGGCCGAACCGGTCAGGGCATGGACGACGAGCACCTGCGGCGCCGAGCCAGGCGCCGGGCCGTCGTGCCGGTATGCGACGGTCAGGTCGGCGAGGGTCGTGCCGTCGTCGAGCGCGAACGACCCGAGCGGGACCGTCTCGAGACGGCCCGTCCCGGTCGGGAGACGGGCCGTCTCGACCCCCGGGGACCCCGACCGCGTCGGGGTCCCATCGGTCGCCTGGGTCTTCAGGGTCATCCGCGCGCGCCGACGAGCTCGCCGTCGGACGACGCGTCGGCCGTGGCCGCGGCGAGTGCCTGCTCGAGGTCGGCGATGAGGTCGTCGACATGCTCGAGCCCGACCGACAGCCGGACGAGATCCTCGGTCGTGCCGGTCGAGATCTGCTCCTCTTCGGTCAGCTGGGAATGGGTCGTGGATGCCGGATGGATGATCAGCGACTTGGCGTCGCCGACGTTGGCCAGGAGCGAGAAGATCTGGACGTTGTCGATGAGCCGCCGGCCGGCTTCGACGCCGCCCTTGACCCCGAACGTCACCACACCGCCGTAGCCACCGCTGAGATAGCGGTCGGCGAGCTTGTGCGACGGATGCGACTCGAGACCGGGGTAGCTGACCCAGGTCACCTCGGGTCGGTCCTCCAGCCACTTGGCGACCGCCAGTGCGTTCTCGCTGTGGCGCTTGATCCGCAGCGGGAGCGTCTCGAGACCCTGGAGGAACAGGAACGCGTTGAACGGGCTGAGCGCAGCGCCGATGTCACGGAGGCCCTGGACGCGCAGCTTCAGGATGAACGCCAGGTTGCCGAAGGCGCCCGTGTAGCTGATCCCGTGGTAGGACGGATCCGGGTCGACGAAGTCCGCCTTGAAGCGCTCGCTTGCCGCCCAGTCGAAGGTGCCGGCGTCGACCACGACCCCGCCGATCGCGGTGCCGTGACCGCCGATCCACTTCGTCGCCGAGTGGATGACGATGTCCGCGCCGTGCTTGATCGGCTGCGCGATGAGCGGCGCGAACGTGTTGTCGACGATGACCGGGACGCCCCGCGCGTGGGCCACGTCCGCGATCGACGCGAGGTCATGGACGTCCAGGCGCGGATTGCCGATCAGCTCGAGGAAGACCGCCTTGGTCTTCTCGTTGATCGCCCGGCCGAACGCCGACGGATCCGAGCCGTCGACGTAGGTCGTGGTGATGCCGATCTTGGGCAGCGTGTGGGTGAACAGGTTGTACGTCCCGCCGTACAGGCTGGACGACGACACGATGTTGTCGCCGGCCCGCGCGAGATTGAGGATCGAGAGCGTCTCGGCGGCCTGGCCGGACGCCAGCCCGAGGGCGGCGACGCCACCTTCGAGCGCTGCGACGCGCTGCTCGAAGACGTCGGTCGTCGGGTTCATGATCCGGGTGTAGATGTTCCCGAACTCCTGGAGCCCGAAGAGCCGCGCGGCGTGCGCCGCGTCGTCGAAGACGTAGCTGGTGGTGGCGTAGATCGGGACGGCCCGGGCGTTCGTCGCCGGGTCCGGCTTCTGGCCGGAATGGAGGGCGCGGGTCTCGGGGCGGAAGGTGGTCGGATCGAGCTCGGCCATGTCGGTGGTTCTCCTGCTGGGGTTCTGGGTTGCTGATGCCGCTATGAGGATCCCGGCCCTGGGAGGGCCTCGGTGGTTCGGCGGTCACCCGTCGTGTCGTTCGGAGGAAACAAAAAAGCCGCAGTTCCTCGTTGGAACTGCAGCCCCGGGACCTCGTCTGTGGTCCCGCGCCCCCGATCAGGTGTTGCGTGACCTCAGACCCCATCCTCCGCACGGCGGGGCCGCCAGCGCATACACATGTTCCAGGAGAGTTGGGTGTGAGTCACGGTCCGCGAATGGTCGCCCATGTCGCGATGCGGCGTCAACCGTCAAATGTCAGTGTCCGGGATCGCGTGGCCTCGACCGGATAGGCTTGCCCCATGTCCGCCATCCCCGCCACGTTCCGCGCGTACGTCGCCGAGAAGCTCGATGACGCAGTCGAGCGCGGGGTGCGCGAGTTCCGCGAGGTCGACCTGCCGCCCGGCGAGGTCGAGATCCGGGTCGGCTGGTCCGGCGTCAACTACAAGGACGGGCTCGCCACACGGGTCGATGGCAAGGTCGCCCGGATCAGCCCGCTCATCCCGGGCATCGACCTGGCGGGGGAGGTGGTCGGCTCGGACGATCCCGACCTGCCGGTCGGCAGCGCCGTGCTGGCCCACGGCTACGAGTTGGGCGTGTCGCGACATGGCGGGTTCAGCGAATACGAACGCGTGCCGTCCGGATGGGTCGTCCCGCTTGCGCCGGGGTTGTCGACACGCGACGCGATGTCCATCGGAACAGCCGGCTTCACGGCGGCGATGTCCGTCGTCGCACTCGAGGACCGCGGGCTGAGCCCGGATGACGGACCCGTGCTCGTGACCGGAGCGTCCGGCGGGGTCGGCGGCACGGCCCTCGCGATCCTGGCGGACCGGGGCTACGAGGTCTGGGCGGCGACGGGCAAGGCCGACGAGGCGGACCGGCTGCGGGCGATGGGTGCGGCCGGGATCCTGACCCGCGACGAGGTGACCGTCGAGGGACGGCCGCTCGAATCGGAACGCTGGGCCGGCGCGGTCGACGCCGTCGGTGGGGCGACGCTGCCATACGTGCTGCGGACGCTGAAGGTCGGTGCCGCGGTCGCCTCGTCGGGCAATGCCGGGGGTGCTGGGCTCCAGACGACCGTCTTCCCGTTCATCCTGCGCGGCGCCGCGCTGCTCGGGATGGATTCGGTCAACATGCCGATCGCCCGGCGGCGCGAGCTGTGGGATCGCCTGGCCACGGACCTGCGGCCGCGCGACCTCGGACGGCATTGCAGCGAGGTGACACTGGACACGCTCGACGTGGCCCTCGACGGGATCGTCGCCGGCGACGCCCGTGGCCGCTGGATCGTCCGCATCGGCGAGTAGGGCAGGGGAGCGCGTCAGCCGAGCTCGCCTCGGAGCTGCCGCAGCGCGCGTTCCAGCGGCCGCCGCACCTCCTCGGCCGGATACTCGGGGAACGGCGTCGCGGCGACGGCATCGTCGATGGTCAGGTCGCCGTGGTGGACGCGGCGGGCCAGCTCGGCGAGCGCGTTGAACGCGACCGCCTGGGCGTCGGCGAAACCGGCCCCGCCGTGGTCGCCGTGACCGGGCACGACGACACCCTGTGCGAGCTCGGCGACCCGGAAGGCCGTCTCCGGCCAGTCGAGCGGATACGCGTCGCCGAATGACGGGACGGCGCCGTTCTCGAACAGATCGCCGGCGAACAGCACGCCCGCGTCAGGGACCCGGATGACGATGTCGTGGTCGGTGTGGCCGCGACCCAGGAACCGCAGCTCCACCCGGCGATCGCCGAGGTCGAGATCGGCGGTCTCGGCGAACGTGCGGTCCGGCGGGTCGATGACCACGTCGGCCAGGTCGGCCGCGAGCTCCGGCACCTCGGTCGCGATCCGCGCCTTGCGGGCCTCACCCGTCCGCTCCATGAACGGACCGCAGCCCGCGTGCCCCCAGATCGGAGCGGGCCGGAAGACGTGGTTGCCGAAGGCGTGGTCGAAGTGGCCATGCGTGTCGACGACGACCGTGACCGGCGCCGTCGTCAGCTCACGAAGGTCGTCGAGGACCTCGCGACCCTGGACGTGGCTGGATCGCGTGTCGATGACCATGACGTCGTCGCCGCCCATCACGACCCCGATGTTCTGGTCGAAGAACGCATACCGGCGCACGAACACGCGATCGCCGATCTCGGTCCAGCCCGTCATGCCGGGCATGGTAGCCGGGGAAGGTGCGCGAGATCGACGGCCGGCTTGACAAGTAACTTAGTACTCACTAAGTTGCGGCCCATGAACGCAGCGGCCGGCACGACCGGCACCCGCCAGACGGCCGACGAGCGCCGCGACGCGATCATCGTCGCGGCCCTCCACGAGTTCGCGCAGGGCGGCTACTCCGGCACCTCGACCGAGTCGATCGCGCGAGCCGTCGGCGTCTCCCAGCCCTATCTCTTCCAGCTGTTCGGGACGAAGCGGCAGCTGTTCCTGGCCGTGGTCCGGCACGGGTTCCAGCGGACACGCCTGGTCTTCCACGAGGCCGCCCGCCGTGGTCCGGCAGATGACCAGGCGTGCTCGATCCTCGACCTGATGGGCCTGGCCTACATGCGGCTCCTGTCCGATCGGGACCTGTTGCGGGTCCAGCTCCAGGCCTATGCCGCCTGCGGCGACGAGGACGTCCGGCAGGTTGTCCGCGAGGAGTTTGCCGCGCTGTACGAGTCCGTCGAGCGCGACAGTGGCGCGACGAAGGAGGACATCCACCACTTCTTCGCGGAAGGGATGCTCCTGAACGTCGCGGCCGCCCTCGAGATCGAAGGCGCGCCCGAGACCTGGTCCCTCAGCGGCTTCCTCAAGCACCCGCCGGAGCCGGCAACGCCCGGAGGTGCCACCTGATCATCGCCGGCAGCCCCCCTTTTGCGTCGCGTACTTAGTGACCACTAACTCACGCCAAGGAGCCCAACCGTGACCCGAACTCGTTCGAACGCCCTCTGGACGTTCACCATCACCTCCCTCGCGCTGTTCATGGTCGCCCTCGACAACCTCGTCGTGACGACCGCTCTCCCGGTCATCAAGACCGACCTCGGCGCGTCACTGCAAGACCTCCAGTGGATCGTCAACGCCTACACCCTGACGTTCGCGGTCCTGCTCATCACCGGCGCGGCGCTGGGCGACCGGTTCGGTCGCAAGCGCGTGTTCCTGATCGGCATGGGCATCTTCATCGGCGGTTCGGCCCTGGCGGCCCTGTCCACGTCGACCGACAGCCTCATCCTGGCCCGCGCCATCCAGGGCGTCGGCGGCGCGATCGTGACGCCGCTCACGCTGACGATCCTGTCCGCGGCGATGCCCCCGGAGCGCCGGGCGGTCGCACTGGGTGCGTGGGGCGGCATCGCGGGTCTCGCCATCGCCATCGGTCCGCTCGTCGGCGGCGCCATCGCGGAGGGCCTGGACTGGCACTGGATCTTCTGGCTCAACGTCCCGATCGGCCTGATCGTCCTGCCGATGGCCGCCTTCCGCCTGACCGAGAGTCACGGCCCGGAGAGCCGTCTTGACATCCCCGGCCTGGGCCTCATCAGCGCCGGCCTGCTGGCCCTCGTGTGGGGCGTCATCAACGGCAACGACCTCGGCTGGGGCAGCACCCAGATCGTCGCGGCACTCGTCGCCGGGACGGTGCTCCTCGTCGGCTTCGTGGTCTGGGAAGCCCGCCAGGCACACCCGATGCTGCCGATGAGCTTCTTCCGCAGCCGTGCGTTCAGCGCCGCCAACGCGGTCTCGCTGCTGATGTACTTCGGGATGTTCGGCTCGGTCTTCCTGCTCGCGCAGTTCTTCCAGGTCGCCCAGGGCTACAGCCCGTTCCAGGCCGGTCTTCGGACCCTGCCGTGGACGGGAATGCCGATCATCGTCGCCCCGATCGCCGGGATCCTCGCGGATCGGATCGGCGGGCGGCCGATCCTGGCCACCGGGATGGCCCTCCAGGCCGTCGCCCTCGGCTGGCTGGCCGCCATCGTCACGCCGACCGTCCCGTACGAGGCGATGGTCGTGCCGTTCATCCTGGCCGGCGTCGGCATGGGCCTGTTCTTCGCCCCGATCGCCAACGTGGTCCTGTCGGCCGTCCGGCCGGAGCAGGAGGGCAAGGCGTCTGGTGCCACCAACACGATCCGTGAGGTCGGCGGCGTGTTCGGCGTCGCGGTCCTCGCCTCGATCTTCAGCGCCAACGGCGACTACGGGACGCCGGCCGCATACGTGGCCGGATTGCAGCCCGCCATCGCGGTGGGCGCCGTCGTCGTCGGACTCGGGGCGGTCGCCGCGCTGTTCATCCCGGCACGGGCCGGCGCCCGGGCGCAGGTCACCCACCGGGCCGATGTCGCGGCCCCGCAGCCGGCGGTAGGCGAGCCGGTCTGACCTCCGCCACGGTCGACGCAGGGTACGCGGCCCGACCGGTCGCGTACCCTGCCCGCATGCCCTCCCTCGTCCGGCACGTCACGGCCGCCGACGGCACCAACCTGCTCGTGCGGCACTGGCCGATCGACGAGGCGGAGGCCGGCGGCGCATGGGCCGGACCCGCATGGGCATCGCTCCTGCTCGTGCACGGTCTGGGTGAGCACTCCGGTCGCTACGAGCACGTCGGCGACCAGCTCGCTGGCGCGGGTATCGACACGACCGCCTACGACCAGCGCGGCAATGGCGGATCCGGCGGCCGGCGCGGTCACGTCGACGACTGGTCGCAGCTCCACGACGACTTGGCCGAGCGTCTGGCCGCGGTCCGACGCGGGGCCGGCGGCCGGCCGGTCGTCCTGTACGGCCATTCGACCGGCGGACTGGTCGCCGGCGGCTACCTCCTGTCCGACCGGCCGAAGCCGGACCTTGCCGTCCTTGCGTCGCCGGCGCTCGAATTCGACCCTGCCCGGGTGGAAGAAGACGGTCGCCCGCGTCCTGTCGCGGGTCGCGCCGACCACGGCCCTGCCGAACGACATCGATCCGTCGACGCTCTCGCGCGACGCGACGGTCGGTGAGAAGGCCGTCGCCGATCCGGCCTCCGCCACGGTCACGACCGTCCGCTTCGGTGCCGAGGCGATGCGCGAGCAGCTCCGGGTCCGGCGCGACGCGCTGGTGGCCGGGTTCGGGGTGCCGACCCTGGTCCTGCACGGCCTGGACGACGGCCTCGTCCCGGCGACCGCCTCGGACGTGCTCGAGGGCGCCCCGGGCGTGGAGCGCCGCACCTACCCGGGTCTCCGTCACGAGCTGCACAACGAGCCCGAGGGGGAAGCGATCGTCGACGAGATCATCGCCTGGCTGAGAGAGCGTGCTACGATCGGAACACAACCGAATATCGCCTCCGGGGAGCGCCTCGCGCGCTGAGAGTGTGGCAACCGCCACAGACCCGCGGAACCTGATCCGGCTAGTACCGGCGAAGGAAGCAGGCCCGTCGACTCGAGCTGACGCCGTCCCCGTGTCCCGGAGACGGCGTTTCGCATGTTCGACGACGGAGACCCGATGACCAGCACCCGTTCCATCAACCTCGCGCGACGCAGCCTCGCCTTCGCGTGCGTCGTGTTGTTCGCCGTGACCGCGTGCGGTTCGTCCGCGACGACGGCCGGGCCAACGGGAGGCCCGACCGCCGCGCCCTCGGCGTCGCCCTCCACCGCGGCGGGCCCGGCCAGCGCCGCCGCATCGCCGTCGGCGTCCGTCACGCCGCTCGGCAAAGTCCGGTTGGCGCTCGACTGGACGCCGAACACCAACCACACCGGCATCTACGTCGCCTCGAGCAAGGGCTGGTACGACGCGGCCGGCGTCGACCTCGAGATCCTGCCGTACGGGACCACCACCCCCGAAGCGCTCATGGCGGCCGGCCAGGCGGAGTGCGGGATCAGCTTCCAGGATGCCCTCACGTTCGCCGCCGCGGCCGGCGCCCCGATCGTCTCCGTCATGGCGATCCTCCAGCACACGGCCCAGGAGATCGCGGTGCTGGCATCCTCGGACATCACCCGGCCGCGCCAGCTCGACGGCAAGACCTACGCCGGGTTCGGCTACCCGAACGAGGAGCCGACGCTCAAGTCGGTCATCACGGCCGATGGCGGCAAGGGCACCTTCACGACCGTGACGCTCGACACCGCGGCCTACGACGCGCTGTACGCGAAGCGGGCCGACTTTGTCATCACGTTCGCCGCGTGGGAGGGGATCGAGGCCAAGGAGCGGGGGATCGACCTGCGCACGTTCCAGTTCGGCGACTACGGCTTCCCGGACTTCTACCAGGTCGTCCTCGCCTGCGACAGCCGGTGGCTCGCGGCGCATCCCGACCTCGCCCGGGCCTTCGTCGGCGCGACCGCCCGCGGGTTCGACCTCGCCGCATCCGATCCCGACGAGGCCGCGCGGCTCCTGGTGACGGCGAACCCGGGCGTCTTCGACGGATCGCCAGACCTGCCCCTCGCCAGCCAGCGCTTCCTGGCAACGGGCGGGTACCTGCGTGACGCGAACGGCGACGTCGGGCGCCAGACGCTGGCCGAATGGCAGGGCTACTCGGGGTTCCTGTTCGACCAGAAGCTCCTGGCCGGTCCGGACGGCAAGCCGCTCGCGACCGCGCCGGACTACGGGTCGTTGTTCACGAACGACTTCCTGCCGTGAGATCGAGCCGCACTGGCATCGCCCGCTGGGGCCCGCCGCTCGTCCTCGTCGGGCTGGTGGTCCTCGCCTGGGAGGCCTACGTGCGGATCGCGGGCCTCGACCCGATCACGCTGCCGGCGCCGTCACGCGTCGTGGGCGCCCTGTGGGACTTCCGCGAGGCGGCGGCCGGCCATCTCGTGCCGACCCTCGTCGAGGCGATCACCGGATGTGCCGTCTCGGTCGTGCTCGCCGTCGCCACGGCCGTCGCCCTGGATCGCTGGGAACCGGTCCGGCGCGCGGTCGAGCCGCTCTTGGTGACGAGCCAGACGATCCCGATCGTCGCGATCGCACCACTCTTCGTCATCTGGTTCGGGTTCGGGCTGTTGCCCAAGGTCGTGATCGTCGTCCTCGTGACGTTCTTCCCGGTCACCATCGCGTTGCTGGACGGGTTCGGACGGGTCGACCCGGAGGCGATGACCCTCCTGCGCTCGCTGGGAGCGTCGACCCAGCAGACCTTCCGAGCCCTCCGCTGGCCTTCGGCGCTCCCGTCCCTGTTCACCGGCCTGCGGATCAGTGTCGTGTATGCGGTCATCGGCGCGATCTTCGGGGAGTACGTGGGCGCGACGAGCGGGCTCGGCATCTGGATGAAGCTCTCCCAGAACAGCTTCCGAACGGACCTCGTGTTCGCGGCGATCCTGCTGACCGCGATCGTCTCGTTCGCGCTGTACCTCGCGGTCGGGGTGCTGGAGCGACTGGTCGTCCCGTGGGCACCTGCCCTGCGCGCCAGCGCCCGCTGAGACCCCGTCAGGGGCGGCCTGCGAGCCTCGCGAGCACGGACAGCGACGGCGCGAAGTAGTAGGCGCCGCTGACGGGACGGGAGAAGTCGGCCAGCCG
Source organism: uncultured Chloroflexia bacterium (assembly GCA_963755995.1). Classification (GTDB taxonomy): domain Bacteria; phylum Chloroflexota; class Limnocylindria; order Limnocylindrales; family CSP1-4; genus SPCO01. The sequence goes on from CAVWLQ010000003.1 coordinate 296,740, forward strand.
GTCGTGGAGGCCGTCGTCGTTCGGGCCGAACATACGCGCCAGCATCCGATCGAACCGGGCGCGGTCCGCGGCGAAGGCCAGGAAGTTGATCCCGTGTTCGAGCGTCGTCCCGTACGGCACGCTGCGCCGGTAGATCTGGATCTCCTCGCCCGCGTCGTCGTCGATCTGGACGCGCGCGATGTGGGCGTTCGTCGGCAGCCTGGCCCCGACGAACTCGATGCTGTCGGGCTTCGTCCGGCCGAACACGTTCTCCTGCTGGTCCTGCGCCAGCCGATCGAATGCATCGAGGTCGTGGACCCAGCGCATCGTCAGCACGTGGCTGCCACCCGCCCCGCGGCGCCCGTCCGGGACGAGCGCGGCTTCCGGCGCCTCGAGCAGGATCGGGTTGGCGGTGCCGTCGATGAAGCCGGTCAGGTCGCGGCTGTCGCGATGGACGAAGCCGGTCCGATCGGAGGCCACGACGAAGCTCGGGGCCAGGGTCTGCGTGGCGGCCCGGGCGTGCTCGAAGACCACGTCGGGCGTGCCCCCATTGATCCACAGCCACAGGTCGTGCTGGGACGCCGGGGCGTGGTGGCCGCCCAGCACGCCGAGCGGCTGGAAGGCGGCCAGGTCCTCCGGCGCGTCGTCCGGATCGATGGCGCGCCACAGGTCGGCACCGAAGCCCAGGACGATGTTGACGCCACCGGCCGCCACGGCCGGCATGCGCAGGCGTTCCAGCACGGTGCCGACGCCCGACAGGTCCACGTCCGGCCGCAGCTCGAACTCGAGGAACTCGTGGGCGACCGTGCCCTGCGCGAAGATGCCGAACTGGGGCAGCGTCATGGTCGGAGGCTAGCGCAACGCAGTGGCCGCATGGAAGACCGCGTGCAGAGCCCGTTTGCCCGCCGGCCCGCCGGCCGGGACGCGTTTCGCACCGGGGTTACGATGCGACAGCCAATCACGCCGAGCCGATCCGCATGCCCCGGAGGGACCGACCCATGACCGACGTCGCCGAGCGCGTCAAGACCTATCAGCAGCTGATCGGCGGCGAGTGGGTGGATTCCGCGTCGGGAGAGCTGCTCGACGTCGAGAACCCGGCCGACGGCACGGTCATCGCCCGGGTCCAGGCGTCGAACGCCGAGGACGTGGATCGGGCCGCCAACGCCGCCGCGACCGCGTTCGAGACGTGGCAGCACACCACCCCGGCCGAGCGCAGCGCCCTTCTGCTCAAGCTCGCCGACGGGATCGAGGCCCGTGCCGACGAGCTCGGTCGTCTCGAGTCGAAGAACGCCGGCAAGCCGGTCGGCGCCGCGATCGACGAGATCCCCGTCGTCGTCGACAACCTGCGCTTCTTCGCCGGTGGCGCCCGGGTGATGGAAGGCAAGGCCGTCAACGAGTACGCGGCCGGCCTGACCTCGATGATCCGCCGCGAGCCGGTCGGCGTGGTCGCCTCGATCGCGCCGTGGAACTACCCGATCATGATGGCCGGCTGGAAGATCGGACCGGCCCTCGCGGCGGGCAACTCGGTCATCCTCAAGCCGTCGGCCCGGACCCCGCTGACGGCCCTCATCCTGGGCGAGATCGCCGCGGACGTCCTGCCGCCCGGCGTCCTCAACGTCATCACCGGGACGGGCGCGACGATCGGCGATCCGCTCGTCGGCCACCCCAAGGTCGGGATGATCTCGGTCACCGGCGACACCGACACCGGCAAGCACATCGCCAGGGTCGCCGCCGACCGGGTCAAGCGGCTCCACCTCGAGCTCGGCGGGAAGGCCCCGGTCGTCGTGTTCGACGACGCCGACATGGAAGCCGTCATCGAGAACCTCAAGACGTTCAGCTTCTGGAACGCCGGCCAGGACTGCACCGCGCCCTGCCGGGTCATCACCGGTCCGAAGATCTACGACAGGTTCGTGGCCGACCTGGCCGACGCGGTCAAGACCATCAAGTGGGGCGACCCGGCCGAGGGCGACGACGTCGAGATGGGCTCGCTCATCGCGGGCTCCCAGGCGGACAAGGTCGAGGGGATGGTCGAGCGGGCGAAGTCGGGCGCCGAGATCGTGACCGGCGGCCACCGCCCCGACCGGCCCGGCGCCTACTACGAGCCGACCGTCATCGCCGGTCCCGACCAGCGCAGCGAGATCGTCCAGGACGAGGTCTTCGGGCCGGTCGTCAGCGTCCAGCGCTTCAGCGACGAGGAGCAGGCGATCGCCTGGGCCAACGACGTTCGCTTCGGTCTGGCCGCGTCGGTCTGGACGGGCGACATCGCGAAGGCGATGCGGGTCGCCAAGGCCATCCAGTTCGGGACGGTCTGGATCAACGACCACTTCACGCTGGTGTCGGAGATGCCGCACGGTGGCTTCAAGGAGTCCGGCTACGGCAAGGACCAGAGCATGTACGCGATCGAGGACTACACGGTCGTCAAGCACGTGATGCTCAAGATCTGACCGGTCCTGGCGCTCGCGCCGAAGCGTCTCTCCCATATCGTAGGGGCGTGACCCCGCCCCTCACCCGACGACGGTTCAACGCGCGGCTGTTCCGATGGCATGCGGGCGCGCGTCGTCCGCTCCTCATCCGGACGGCGACGGACCCGTGGCAGATCCTCGTGGCCGAAGTGATGTCGCAGCAGACCGGGATCGAGCGGGTCGGGCCGATGTGGCGGCGGTTCGTCGACCGCTGGCCGGCTCCGGTGGACCTCGCGGCGGCCGGAACGGGGAGCTCCTCGCCGCGTGGTCTGGCCTGGGCTACAACCGGCGCGCCCTGGCGCTGCGGGAGGCGGCGCGGACGATCGTCGCCGAACACGAGGGCAGGGTCCCGTCGACGGTCGATGCCCTCGAGGGGCTTGCGGGGATCGGGCCGTATACGGCACGGGCGGTCGCTGCGGCCGCGTTCGGCGTGCCGGTGGCTCCGCTCGACGTGAACGTGCGTCGCGTCGTGTCGCGCGTCCTCGGCGTGCCGGCCTCGTCGCCAGGGCTGCAGGCGGCCGCCGACGATCTGGTCGTGCGTGAGGAACCCGGTCGCTGGTTCGATGCCGTGATGGACCTCGCGTCCGAGGTCTGCCTGCCGCGTGCGCCAGTGTGCGATGCGTGTCCGCTCGGGTCCGTCTGCGCGTCGCGCGGGACGGTCGTCGCCGTGGTGGAGCGGTCGGCGTCCGGGACACCGTTCCCGTCCACGACCCGCTGGCTCCGCGGCCGGCTCGTCGCCGCGGCCACCGGGGTGCCGGGCGGCGGCTGGGTGGCCCTGCCCGAACGGCTCGGTGTCCACGACCGGACCGCGATCCTGGCGGCGGCGAGTGCCCTGGAACGGGAAGGGTTCGTGGACTTCCATGAGGGCGCGGTCCGCGTCCGACAGTGACGCCGGACTCGGACGGCCGGCCCATCACGTCGACGGGAGGCGTCGGCTACGCTTCGTGGGCGATGCCCGCCCCCGCTCGACCCACCACACCCGACACGGCGCCGCCGCTGCCCGCCGACGACCCATCGATCTTCGAGATGGACCTGCGCGCGCTCCGCCACCACTGGGCGGCGTCGGCCGCCCGGCCGCCGATCTCCGCCGAGACGATGACCGGCGCCGACCGCCGGGCCCAGGCCCTGGGCGTCCCCGAGGTCCGTCTGATGGAGCACGCCGGGACCGCGGTTGCGGCCGCGGTCAAGGCCCTTGCGATGGACCTCGAGCGCTGGGGGACCGGCCCGATCGTGATCCTCTGCGGCCCCGGCAACAACGGCGGCGACGGTTACGTCGCGGCACGTCGCCTGGCATTGGCCGGTGCCTCGGTGATCGTCGCCGTGGTCGCCGGGGAGGCGCGACCGCGTGGCGCGTCGGCCGCCAAGAACTGGGACAGGATCGCCCGCGACGCCGGCATCACGAAGGTCCAGCTGGCAGTCGCCCGCGACGTGGCGATGTTCGGCCTTGGCGTGGACAAGGCCGCGGTGATCGTCGACGCGCTGCTCGGCACGGGCGTCCGAGGCGCTCTCCGCGAGCCGATCCGCTCCGCCGTCGAGGTCATCCGGCGTGCCCGGGCGGCCGGTGTCCCCGTCGTCACCGTCGACACGCCGACGGCGGTCGACCTCTCGAGCGGCGAGCCGTCCGACCCGGCCGTGTCGGCCGATCTGACGGTCACGTTCCATCGTCCCAAGACGGGCCTCTTGACGCGCCGTGGCGCGGCCCACGCCGGCAAGGTCCTGGTCGCCCCGATCGGCATCCCCGCGGAGGCGGACCGTGGCTGAGCCACGCCGGGTCGGCCGGCAGCCTGGCTGGCGCGAGGTCCTGATGGTCGCCGGGTTCGCGGTCGTGGTCGTCCTCGGGGCGGCCGTGGTGACCAGCATCCTCCCGACCGACGCCCAGGAGGTCGTCTTCCACACCCCCCTCGCGATCATCGTGCTGATCGTCGGCACGGCGTGGCTCCTGTGGCGCATCGCGCGCCGGCCGGCCGGCCCGCCCGAGTCATGATCGACCCGCCGGTCGCGACGCCGGCGCCCGCCGCCCCGCCCCTGGTCCGCCGGGCCCTCGACCTCCGAACGCTCACCTCCGAAACGTGGGATGTCGTCATCGTCGGTGGCGGGATCGTCGGCTCGGGTGCGCTGCTCGACGCAGTGTCCCGCGGGATGCGCGCCGCGCTGGTCGAGGAGGACGACATCGCGGCCGGGACGTCGTCGCGCTCGTCGCGGCTCATCCACGGCGGCCTGCGCTACCTCGAGCAGTTCCGGTTCGGGCTCGTGCGCGAGGCGCTCGCGGAGCGGAGGCGCCTGCTCACCCTCGCGCCGCATCTCGTCCGGATCGAGCCGCTGCTGTTCCCGATCTACGGCATCCCGTTCGCGTCGAAGGCGTTCTACGACACCGGCTGACCCTGTACGACATCCTCGGTGCCCGTCACGACGGCGGCTGGCACCGCCGGCTGTCGAAGGCCGACACGCTCGACCTCGCCCCGACGCTGCGGCCCGAGGGCCTGCGCGGTGGGCTCGTCTACCACGACGGGGTGGAGGACGACGCGCGCTACACGCTGGCCGTGGCCCGCACGGCGATCGCCGCCGGCGGCCTGGTCCTCACCCGGGTCAGGGCCACCGGTCTGCGGACGGATCCGCGGTCCGGCGTGCTCGACGCGCTGCGCGCCGAGGACCTCACGACCGGCGCCGAGCTCGAGATCCGGACCCGATCCGTCGTCGACGCGACCGGCGTGTGGGCCGCCGAGCCCGACCATCCGTTCAAGGGCGCATCGCTCCGGATCCTGCCCAGTCGCGGCGCCCATCTCGTCGTGCCGCGCGCCCGGATCCCCAACACGATGGGCCTGACCATCCGCGTCCCCGGCAAGATCGTGTTCCTCGTCCCGTGGCCCGACCACTGGCTGATCGGCACGACGGACGCGCCGTTCGACGGGCCGGCCGGCCGGCCACCAGCCGCCGGCTGGGAGGTGGACCGGCTGCTCGACACGGTCAACGCCACGATGAACGTGGACCTGACCAGGGCCGATGTCGTCGGCACGTACGCGGGGTTGCGGCCGCTCATCGCGCCGTCGGACGGCTCCACGGTCAAGGCCTCGCGCGAGCACCGGGTGACGACGGAGCCGAGCGGCGTCGTCCGGATCGGCGGCGGCAAGTACACGACCTACCGGGTGATGGCGCGGGACGTGATCGACGCGGTCCTCGGGCCGGCCGCGCGGGAGCGCCCGAGCGACACCGCCGAGCGCCGGCTGGTCGGGGCGGCCGACCTGGATGCCCTCGACCGGATCACGTCCGAGCTCTTGACGATCGCGGCGGTCCGCGAGGTCGGAGCGGAGGCGGCGGCACGCCTGGTCGCCCGCCACGGGACGGAGGCTCCGGGCGTCGTCGCGCTCGGTGCGGAGCTGGACCTGGTCCGGCCGCTCGTCGCGGGCCGCCCGTTCCTCGAGGCCGAGGTCGCGTGGGCGGTCCAGCACGAGCTCGCCGAATCGCTCGACGATGTCCTGGCGAGGCGAACCAGGCTGGCCCAGGAGCTGCCCGACCGGGGCGCCGCGATCGCGCCGCGGGTCGCACGGATCATGGCCGCCGACCTGGGCTGGGGCGCGGCCAGGCAGGCCCTCGAGGTCGACAACTACCTGGCCGTCGCGCGCCGTGAGTTCTCCGTGGCCGCACCCGAGGCGGGCGGCGAACGGGACGCGGCCGCCGCGGTGGCACGCGACGTGACGCCCGCCGCGGTCGACTGACGCGGCGCGGGAGCCGAGAGCCCCGCCCGTCCGTCATCGCCCCGTCACCGAGCGGCGCCATCCTCGCGCCCATGGCGTCTCTCGACGATCTGCAGCGCACGTTCCTCGACGGTCTCTATACGAACCGCATCCCGTTCGCCATCGCGCTCACGGCCGTCGCGCTGGTCGGGCTCGTCGTCGCATGGCGTGCCGGCTGGGTCCGGGCAGCACGCCGCCACCCGTTCCGCGCCGGGAGCCTCCTGGTCCTCGTGCTGGTCGTGGGCGTGCCGGTCGGCTACTACCTGGCCTCGCCGATCTGGATCCGGACGGTGCTCGTCGAGCCGGGTCCGATCGCGGCCGCACCGGCGGTCGCGCCCGTCCCGACAGCGACGGCATCCCACACGAGCGCGACCCGTGGGGGTTCCGTCTCGACGCAGCCGGCCCCATCCGAGCGGCCGACTCCGGCCGCGACCCCGTTCGCCGCGCGCCGGATCGCCTCCGGGTCATTCCACGGCACCGACGATTTTCATTTCGGCCGGGGCACGGCCACGATCGTCGAGGCGGCGCCCGGCTCGTACGTCATCCGGCTCGAAGACTTCTCCGTCCGCAACGGCCCGGACCTCTACGTCTACCTGTCGCCGGCCGTCGACGACCACGCGCCGGGGTCGCTCGAGGTCGGCCGGCTGAAGGCCACGGACGGTGCATTCGGGTACCCGCTGCCGGCCGGCACCGACCCCACCGATTTCGCCAGCGCGATCATCTGGTGCAAGCAGTTCTCGCACCTGTTCGCGGTGGCCCCATTGGCTGCCACCTGACGCTCGTCGAAGGCCGAAAGTCGGGTCTTGGCAACGCAAAAACGAGCGCGTACCATCCCGCGTGAAATGCCGCGGAAGGGTCCGTGGCCATACGTAGCTCGACGCACACTCGGACTCCTCTCACGGCTGACGCGAGATCAAACCGACGGCTCGCGTCCGCTACCGAGAGGAGTTTCGTTTTCGTGTACAGCGACAAGACCCTGACCTGTGCGGATTGCGGACAGGAGTTCGTGTTCACCGCGTCCGAGCAGGACTTCTACGCGCAGCGTGGCTTCACCGAGCCGCGTCGTTGCCCGTCGTGCCGCGCGAGCCGCAAGGCCGCCCGGAACGCCGAGGGTGGCGGCAGCTCGTACGGCGGCTACGGCGCCGGGGGCGGCTATTCGGCCGGTGGCTCCAGCTACGGCGGGAGCGGCGGCTATGGCGCTCGCGATCGCGGCCCGCGCGAGATGTTCACGGCCACGTGCTCGAGCTGCGGGCGTGAAGCCCAGGTGCCGTTCCGCCCGACGAGCGGCAAGCCCGTCTACTGCAGCGACTGCTTCCGGACGCAGCGCGGCGGCTGACCCAGTCCTCTCGGTGCGGGCCGGCCAACGACCCGCCGAACCAGCCAGAACCACGACCCGGGCCGTCAGCCGACCCGGGTCGTTCAATTCCCGACGTCGCCCCAGGCGTGACGAAACGTGCTCGGCGGCAGTCGTCGCACATCGGCGGGCCGTCACGTCCGGGTCGTCGACTCCCAGTCGCCGGAAGCCGACGCCAGGCTCCGAGCATCGCGTGCAGACAGGTCAGCCCACCATTCACGGAGCTCGTCTCCCGCGTCCGCGAGGCGTTCCATCTCGATCGTGCTCAAGCTGACGGTCGCGGCCTTGAGCTCGAGGCCGATCGTCTCGACGGTCAGGTCCCGCAGCCGGCCCCATCGATCGTCCGGCGGGCGAACGATCGCGGCGAGATCCGCGAGCGCCGCAACGGCGTCGTGCGAGCGCCGCAGCCCGCCGTCGCGCGTTCTCAGCCCGTCGAAGCGGACCCAGACGTTTCGCAGGAAGTAGTAGTCATATCGCATCGAGGACGGCATCTCGTCGAAGCCGGGCCGCACCGAGATCGTGCAGGCGGCGGGCAAGGATGGCGTCGTCGAGACGGATGCGGATCCGCAGCACGCGATGGTCGAGCGCGTCCCGCCACGGCCACGTGACAAGTCGGTTGGTCGCGTCGCCGACGCCGACCTGAGGAGGATCGGCGCGCAGGTCCAGCAGGCTGCGCCGTGATGACGCTTCGCCACAGGTCATCGGGCGGCTCCAGGGTCTCCAGCTCCGCGACGAAGGCCTTCCGTCGCTCGGACAAGGTCCCCGCCTGATATGCCTCTCTGGCGCCCGCCGAGATTCTCTTGATCACCTTCTGGCAGACCCACTCCGCCCGCGTCAACGGTCCGATCGGCGATCGATCCGGAAAGAAGAAGACCAGGCTCCAGGCGAGACCCAGGAGGATGACGGTGATGCGAAGGACGAGCGGTTCGTGGCCGAACAAGAGGGCAAAGACGACGAACGTTGGTGCACTGATCAGCCAGAGGGCCACAGCCGCTCGCGTCCACGGCACCATCTTGGCCAGCGTGATGAGCAGCCCGATCGAGACTGCAGGAGGAGGAAGGCGACCAGGACCACGTGAAGCATCCAGCGTCCTCGTGCGGGTCGACCCGCGGTGCCGTCAGTCCCCTCAGCCGCCGCCGGAGCGCTTGCCGGCGAGCAAGCCAAGGTCGAACTTGCGCTCCGTGCCGTGGATGAGCCGGTCGATGTTGTCGGCATGGGCCAGCCAGATCAGGGCGGCCCCGACGGCCGAGTAGATGACGTACGGCAGCGGCGTCTCCGGCACGACGAGCAGGACCAGCAGCATGGCCGGGAACATCGCGGCCGAGCCGAGCAGGGACCCCAGCGACACGTACCGGGTCAAGAGGATGACGCCGATGAAGACCGGCGTGGCCAGCAGCACGGCGACCGGCTGGATGACCAGCATCGTGCCGACCCCGGTCCCGACGCCGCGACCGCTCCGGAACCCGGAGAAGACCGACCAGATCGCGCCGGCCACGGCGGCCGCCCCGCACAGGACCTCGACCAGGGGGTCGCCGGTCACGAACCGCGCGAGGAGGACCGGCAACGCGCCCTTCAGCAGATCGCCCCCGACCACGACGGCGGCCCACCGAGGCCCGAGCGCACGCAGGGCGTTGGTGCCGCCGGTCCGTCCGGATCCGATCGTCCGCGGGTCGGCGCCACCCGCCCGCCGCGCGACGAGCACCCCGACCGGGACCGATCCCGCGAGGTAGGCGATGAGCACCAGGACCACGGTCTGGAGCACGATCGCGGGGTCCAACAGGCACGCTCCAACGACGATCGGGGATCCGCCGACGCCGGGTCGCCCGAGGGCCGGAGTCTAGCATCCGCCGCACGCGCCCCCTCGGTTGCGCGCCTCGGGACACCCCGCGTACCATCGGTCGCGATGACCCACCAGCCCAGCCGACCCTCGACGCCGGCTTCGTGGCGCTTCGAGGCACCCTGACCCATGGCCGTCGGCTCGTCCAATGACTTCGATCTCGTCGTGCTCGGCGCGGGCACCGGCGGGTACGGCGCAGCGTTCCGCGCCGCCCAGCTCGGCCTCAAGGTCGCGCTCGTCGACCAGGACAAGATCGGCGGCACCTGCCTCCATCGCGGCTGCATCCCGACCAAGGCCCTTCTCGAGTCCGCGGCCTTCGCGGATCGGGTCAAGCACGCCAAGGACTACGGCCTGATCCTGCCGGGCGATGCGGTCGTGGACTACGCCGCGATGGCCGCTCGCCGGGACGCCGTGGTCAAGCGCATGTGGACCGGACTCAAGACGCTGGTCGACAAGAACAAGGTCACCTGGGTGCCCGGCCGCGGCCGCCTGGACGGACCCGGCAAGGTCGTCGTCAGCCAGCCCGCCGAGGACGGGACCCCGGGCGCTGGCGGCGAGCGGACGCTCAACGCCACGGACATCATCCTCGCCACCGGGTCACGGGTGAAGTCGCTGCCGGGTCTCACGCCGGATGGCAAGAGGATCGTGACCAGCGACGACATCCTCAAGATGGACACCCTGCCCAAGGACATCGTGATCGTCGGTGCGGGTGCGGTCGGCGTCGAGTTCGCCAGCATGTACACCGACGTCGGGGTCAAGGTCACGCTGCTCGAGTACCTGCCGGGGATCGTGCCGCTCGAGGATGCCGACGTCAGCAAGCTCGTCGAGCGCAGCTTCACCAAGCGCGGCATGACCGTCATGACCAACGCCCGGTTCGACGCCGCGTCGGTGACCGCCGACGAGAGCGGCATCTGCCTGATGGTCGGCCCGGACGGCAAGGAGCCGGCGGAGCTGCGTGCCGAGCTCATGCTGGTCGCCACCGGGCGCGCGGCCAACATCGAGGACATCGGTCTCGAGACGACCAAGATCGAGACCGACCGCGGGGTCATCAAGGTCAACGGCCGGATGCGCACCCGCGAGCCCCACGTCTACGCCATCGGCGACGTGATCGGGGGCCTGTGGCTGGCCCACACGGCGGCCCACGAGGGGATCATCGCCGCGCACACGATCGCCGGCGACGCCGACGTCCACGACATGGACTACACGACCCAGCCGCGGGCGACCTACTGCCGGCCGGAGATCGCCTCGATCGGGCTGACCGAAGCGCAGGCGACCGCCGCGGGCCACAAGCTCAAGATCGGCAAGGTCCCGTTCCAGGCGATCGCCAAGGCGATCATCGGGGGCGAGTACGAGGGCTTCGCCAAGGTCATCGCCGACGCCGAGACCGACGACACCCTCGGCGTCCACATCGTCGGGCCGCACGCCACAGACCTCATCGCTGAGGCCTCGCTCGGCTTCGAGCTCGAGGCGACGCCCTGGGAGATCGGCGGGGCGACGCATGCGCATCCGACCCTGTCCGAGGTCATCGGCGAGGCCGCCATGGCCGTCGACGGGCGGTCGCTCAACTTCTAGCGCAGGCAGGTCGGGCGGGCGCCCGGCGACAGCAGCGGAGGCCTGACCCGACCGATGGCCGTGACCAAGGGCAGCGACTCGCACCTCGGCGCGGCCCTGGGTCTGTCGGACGCCGACCTGGTCGAGATGTACCGCTACGTCGCGCTCGCACGGGCCGTCGACGAGCGGATGTGGATCCTCAACCGGGCCGGCCGGATCCCGTTCGTGATCAGCGGCCAGGGCCACGAGGGCGCGCAGGTCGGGATCGCCTGGGCGTTCCAGCGCGGCCACGACTGGATCGCTCCGTTCTACCGCTCGATCGCGACGTGCCTGACCTTCGGCATGAGCCCGCGTGACATCATGACCGCCCAGTACGCGACGGCCTCCGACCCGTCGTCGGGTGGGCGGCAGATGCCGGGTCACTACGGCTCGCGCGAGCACAACCTCGTCTCGGTCTCGTCGCCGGTCGCGACGCAGCTGCTGCACGCGGTCGGCATCGCCCTGGCGGCCAAGATCCGCAAGACGGGCCAGGTCGCGATGGCCAGCATGGGCGAGGGCTCGTCCAACCAGGGCGACGTCCACGAGGGCCTCAACTTCGCGGCGATCCACAAGCTGCCGTTCGTCTTCGTGGTCGAGAACAACGGCTACGCCATCAGCGTGCCGGTGGCGATGCAGGTCTCCGTCGCCGACGTGGCCGAGCGCGCGAGCGGCTACGGCATCCCCGGCGTCGTGGTCGATGGCACGGATGTGCTCGCCTGCTACGCGGCGGCGCGCGACGCGGTCGCGCTGGCGCGCTCGGGCGGCGGCCCCACCCTGATCGAGGCCAAGGTCACCCGGCTGACCGCGCACTCGTCGGACGACCAGCAGACGAAGTACCGCTCCGAGGAGGAGCTCGCCACCGAGAAGGGCCACGATGCCTTGCCCCGGTTCCACGCCCAGCTGCGCGACGCGGGCGTGCTGACCGACGAGATCGAGGCGCGCCTGACGGCCGAGATCAAGGCTGCCGTCGAGGATGCGACCGACTACGCCGAGGCCGAGCTGGACCCCGATCCCGCGACCGCGATGCGCTACGTCTACGAGGACGGCTCGCCCGGCTCCGAGGAGGCCGGCTGATGCCGCCGCGCACGTTCATCGACGCCATCCGCGAGACGCTCGCCGACGAGATGCGGCGCGACGAGACGGTCATCGTGCTGGGCGAGGACGTCGGCAAGAAGGGCGGAGTCTTCCTCGCGACCGACGGCCTGTGGGCGGAGTTCGGCGACGACCGCGTCATCGACACCCCGCTGACCGAATCGATGATCGTCGGTGCCTCCATCGGGGCCGCCGTCAACGGCCTGCGCCCGGTGGCGGAGATCCAGTTCGCCGACTTCATCTTCCCGGCGTTCAACCAGATCGTGTCCGAGGCGGCCCGGATGCGGTACCGGTCGAACAACGGCTACGGCGTGCCGATGACGATCCGCGCGCCGTACGGCGGCGGGGTCCATGGCGCCCTGTATCACTCGCAGTCGGTCGAGGCGTTCTTCACCCACGTGCCCGGCCTCAAGGTGGTCGTCCCGTCGACCCCGTATGACGCCCGCGGCCTCCTGCGCTCGTCCATCCGCGACGGCGACCCCGTGCTGTTCTTCGAGCACAAGAAGATGTACCGCTCCGTCCGCGGCGACGTCCCCGACACGGACTACACCGTCCCGCTGGGTGTGGCCAAGGTCACCCATCCGGGCTCGCAGGTGACGGTCGTGGCGTACGGCCTCATGGCCCACTACGCGCTGGAGGCGGCCGACCTGGTCGCCGAAGACGGCATCAGCGTGGAGGTCGTCGACCTCCGGACGCTCCGCCCGCTCGACCGCGACACCCTGCTCGACTCGGTCCGCAAGACCGGCAAGTGCCTGGTCGTCTACGAGGACAACAAGTTCGGCGGGTACGGCGCGGAGGTCGCCGCGATCGTGGCCGAGGAGGCCTTCGACTACCTCGACGGGCCGGTCACCCGGATCGCCGGCCCGGAGGTGCCGGGCGTCCCGTACAACCACGCGCTCGAGGACTGGTTCATGGTCAACCCGGAGAAGATCGCCGCGGGGATCCGGACCCTTGCCGCGTACTGATCTCGTCACGGTCGAACGGAGGCTGCGCGAGATCCTGGAGCCCCACCGCGGGCGGCTCATCGCGACGAAGGACGGCCCGGACGGCCTCACCTCGAGATCCCCGGTCTCGAGGGCAAGCCGTGGGGCTACGTCGCGGGGACCCGGCTCGGCAAGCGGTACGTGAGCCTGTACCTGATGCCGGTCTACGCGTTCGGGGACCTGGACCAGACGCTCTCGCCGGCCCTCCGCCGCCGGAAGCAGGGCAAATCCTGCTTCAACTTCACGACCGTCGACGAGCCGCTCTTCGCGGGGCTCGGCGAGGTCATGGGCGCCGGGTTCGAGCGATACCTGGCGCTGGCCGCGGAGGTCGAGGCCGCCCGCGCGTAGGGGGCCGTCTCAGTCGGTCGTCGGCTTGCCGGTGTCCTTCGGGTCGGGAGCCGCGGAGGCGTCAGGCGCCGCTGCCGCACCGGCCGTCACGGCCGTGTCGGCCGTCGCGGTCGCCTCATGGGCCCGGGTGTGCCACGTGTCGAGCATCCACTCGATCTTTGGCGGCAGCCGGAATGCCGGTGGCTGACCCTCTGGTCCGCGCCCGGCGGCGAAACGACCGTGGTGGCCGTGACCGGACGGATGGCCCGCTGACGACGGATCCGACGCCCACGCGGCCTCCCACATCGCCCGGCGACGCATCGCGCCCTTGGCGACGATCACCGCTGCCGGGATGAGCAGGAGCAGGCCCCAGTTCGGGCCTCTGGTTGCTCGGCTGTCGTTCATGTCATTCCCTCCACCGCCCGATCCGGCGGCCGATCCGCGGGCCGTCTGCCCGTGTTGAGGATCACTCTCGCGGCGAGTTGTGGAGTGACCGTGGACGCGGCACGGAGGTCTCGGGCGTGTCGTTCGGGGTCAGGCGCTCGTGCGGGTCGGGCCATCGAGGATGCCCGCCGCTTCGCCGAGCGTGACCACGAGGCCCACGGCCTCATCCAGCGTGAGCCGGCGACCGCGTTCGTAGGCAGCCGTCCAGACACCCGGGTCGAGGGTCGCGCGGGTCTGCGCGAACGGGTCCAGCTGGCCCACGAAGCGCGTGAGGGCAGCGGGCGGGCGCACGCCGTAGCGGTCGCACAGCGCATCGAACGCCCCGTGGATCTCCGCGGCCTCCTCGAAGTGACCGGTCAGAGCACCGATGAGCACCCCGACATGGAGCGAGATCGTGGTCGTGCCGACATCGCGCATCGAGGCCGACTCGACGAGCGATTCGACCGCGAGCCGGGCGGCGGTGTCGATGTCGCCGCCGGCGAACGCTGCCCACGCCAGGCTGGCGCCGGTCATGGCGTGATACTGCGGGTCGTCGAGGCGTTCGAACGTGACCATGCTCTCGCGCAGGAAGCCTTCCGCTCCCTCGAATTGGCCGTTCCCGAGGGCGATGACGCCCCGGCCCCATCCCGCCCGCGCGGCACCACGCTCGTCGCCGAGGTCGCGATAGCGCGCCACGACGCTCTCGATATACGCGAGCTGGACGGCTTCGTCGTCCTGGTCGACGAACGCGACATGGGCCATGTTGAAGTACGCGTCGGCGACGCACGCCTCATCGTCGGCGGCCTCGGCCGCATCGATCTGCGCCTGATAGTGCCGTCGCGCGGTCGCCGGATCCGCCTGCCAGTACGCGAGGCTCCCTGCCGCGGCCAAGGCCCAGGCGCGATCCACTCCACTGGTCGGGGCCTCCTTCATCGCGAGGGCCTGCTCGGTGAGCTCGCGACCCTCGGCGATCTGTCCCCAGGCGTGCCAGAAGCGCCACAGAACGCCCGACAGGCGCAGGGCCAGGACGCCCTCGCCGGCGCCGATCGACCAGCGCATCGCCGACCGCAGGTTGGCCCGGTCCGGCGCCACGCGATCCAGGCCTTCGCTCTGGCGCGAGCTGTTGAGAAGCGGAAGCACCCGCGTCGCCAGGTCAAGGTACGCCTCGGCGTGGTGCCGGCGAACGTCGGCCTCGAGACCGCCGGCTGCGAGCCGTCCGAGGGCGAACGACTGGATCGTGCGCAGCATCCGAAAGCGTGCGCGGCCGCTCCCCGCCGGCATCGCGACGATGAGGCTCTGATCGGCGAGCTCGAGCAGGTCGTCGAGGCGGTCGCCGCCTGCTCCCGACGGACCGGCCACCGCGTCGACCTGCTCGAGATCGAAGCCGCCCTCGAAGACGCCAAGGTGATGGAGCAGCTCCTGGCGGTCGGCGTCGAGGAGGTCATGGCTCCACGCGACCGCGCCCTCCAGCGTGCGCTGACGCGTCGGGCTGTCGCGAGGCCCGCTGCCCGGCAAGGGCAGACGGGCCGTGAGGCGATCGCGGATGACGCCGGGCGGGAGCGTCGAGATACGGGCGGCGGCGAGCTCGATGCCGAGTGGCAGGTCGTCCAGCAGGTGACAGATCTCGGTCACGGCGTCGGTGTCGTCGCCGGGCAGCCAGCCCGGCCGGACCGCCCGGGCCCGTTCTGTGAACAGGCCGATCGCATCGTCGACCAGGGGGGCGACCGGGACCTCGTGCTCACCGGCGAGGTGCAGTGGCGCCCGGCTGGTCACGAGGATCCGGCTGGCCGGTGACGCGTGGACGACGGCGCCGACGTCGCCGGCTGCCGCGAGCAGGTGCTCCATGTTGTCGAGGACGAGGATCATCGACTTGTCGGCCAGGAACGGCAGCACCGCCGCCGCCGCCGACCGCTCGGGGCCGTCGAAGAGCTCGATCCCGTGCGCGATCGCCCCGAGCACCCCCTCCGGGCCATCGATGGCTGCGAGGCTCACGAACCAGGCACCGTCCCGGAACTCGGGCGCCAGGGCCCGAGCCGTCTCGATGGCCAGGCTCGTCTTGCCGATGCCGCCCGGACCGGTGAGCGTCACCAGCCGCGCGTCCCGCACGAGCGTCACGAGCGCGGCAAGCTCCTGCTCACGACCGATGAACGACGTCAGGCGATCGGCCAGGTTGCCGACGCGCTCGGTGGCAGTCCTGAGGGGCGGGAAGTCGCACGGCAGCCCGACGATGTCGAGCTGACTCAGGCGCTCGGCGCGGGGCACGTCCTTGAGGACGTGGCGGCCGAGGTCGCGCAGGGCGGTCCCGGCGGGCAGGGCATCGGCGACGAGCGCGGCGGTCGTCTCGGACAGGATCACCTGGCCGCCGTGTCCGACGGCCGCGACCCGGGCCGCGCGGTTGACGTCGAAGCCGCCGTAGTCGTCACCCGAGCGATGGGCCTCGCCGGTGTGCAGACCGACCCGGACGTGGACGGCGACCCCTGTCGGCCAGGCCTCGGCGGCGAGGGTCCGCTGGATCTCGACGGCCGCGGCGACGGCCGCGATCGCCTCCGGGAACCCGGCGAAGAGCGCATCGCCCTCCGTCCTGATGACCGTGCCGCCGTGGGCGATGACCGCCGCACCGATGAGCGCCAGGTGTCGCTGGACGATCTCGTCCCAGGCGGCCCCGAGCGTCCGGGCCAGCCCCATCGATCCCTCGACGTCGGTGCGCAGGAACGTGACCGTGCCGGTCGGCAGGTCGGACCGGACGGCGGGCGTGTCGGCCACGGATGGTCAGGACTGGGTGCCGAGGCGTTCGGCAAGCGTCGCGAGCATGGCCATCGCCGCGTCCGGTCGTTCGCGCAGGATCGCCTTGAGCGCGTCGCCCCCGATGATCAGGCCGCGGACGCCGTCCTCACCCTCGGCGATGACGGTCGCGGCGCGGGGCGCTTCGCGCAGGACGGCCAGCTCGCCGATGTGGTCGCCCGGTTGGTGTCGGCGGATGAGGTGCTCGGTGCCATCCGGATCGTGATGGACCACGCGGACCGACCCCTCGACGATGACCACCAGCTCGTGGCCGACGTCGCCCTGGCGAATCAGCGCTTCGCCCGCCGGGTAGAGATGCTCCACGGCGGTGGCGGCGATGCGCTGGAGATCCTCGGGGTCGAGGCCTTCGAAGAGCGGGACGCGACGAAGTGCCAGCATCGTGTCGAGGTCGTCGAGGATGTGGCTTGTCTCGGGCATGTCCATCCCTCCTGACTGGACTCGTCGCGCAAGGCTCGAGATCCACGGATCGTCATCATCCGCCAGCCGGGCGAGGACGATGGCGGGAAGTCGCAGGCCCGGGGTGTCGTCCTCGAGCAGGCGGATGAGCGCCTGGGGCAGCTCCCGGTCACCGGTCGAGTCGAGCGCCTCGATCGCCTGCGCCCGAACCTCCGGGTCGTCCGACACGATGCAGCGCCGGATGATCCCGCCGGCCTCGGTGACGCCGAGGACGACCAGCGCGTCGAGGCTCCGCGCGATCGAGCGCCGCTCGCCCTGCCACAGGACGTCGCTCAGGAAGTCGGTGACTGGCCCGGGCGCCGGCCCGGTGTCCATCGCGAGCGTGCGGCGCGCCTGGCGGAGCTCGGTCGCGCGGTCGAGCCGGGCGAGGGTCCATGCGATGACCGGCTCTCGGACCTCGGGACCGTGGCCACGAAGGGCTCGGAGGGCAGCCGCCTGGGCCCGTCCCGATCCGGTGGCGAGGAGGTCCAGGAGCCCCGCCGGTGCCTCGGCCCGCTCCGACAGGGCGGTCGCGGCCGCCGTGCGGACGACGGCCGCGTCGTCGTCGAGCGCGGCCAGCAGGGCGGGATCGGTCCGCTCGGTGTCGGACGCGACGGCCAGCGCCCCGATCGCCGCGACCCGAACGTCCGGCGATTGATCGCGGAGACAGCCCGACACGCGATCGATCGGCACCGGCTCGCCGAGCCGCCGGATCGCGCCCAGACCGGCGATCCGCTCCGGCGCGCCGGGACCGCTCATGAGGTCGTCGATGATCGTGGCCGAGCGCGGGTCCGGTCCGTCCGCCCCGAATAGGCAGGCGATGGCCGCCCGGACTTCCGGATCCGGATCGACGATCAGCTCGTCGGCCAGCGGCAGCGTTGCGAGCGTCGCTGTCGGGTCGGCGGACAGGGCACCAACCGCCCGGATCGCCGCCGCGCGCACGCCCGGATCGGGATCGACCAGGCACGACTCGGCGGCGGCCATCGCAGGCGGCGGGCCGCCCAGCCGGCCGAGGGCCCGGAGTGCCGCCGCCCGGACCGTGGGATCGGCGTCGTCGTCGACGGTCCGGATGAGCACCGGGCCGGCTCGCTCGACCGACGTGCCGCCCAGAAGATCGGCCGCCATCCGGCGCACGCCAGGCTCATCCGACCGGAGCGCGCCGATCAGGGTGTCCGTCGCGGTGGGGTCCCGCGTGAGGGCGCCCAGACCCGGGCCGCCCTCCAGCACCTGCTCGCCGAGGCCCGCGCGCAGGCTGTCGAGGACGCTCGCCCCGTAGCGCCGGCGGATGCCGGCCACGACCAGCGTGCACAGCAACGCCGTCAGGGCGCCCAGCCAGAAGACCTGGTCGCGCGCGAAGAGCGTGCCGGCGGCCAGGAGCAGCAGGCCGGACAGGATCGTGCCCACCTGGCCGGGGACGCCGTCGTTGAAGGCCAGGACCTGGGCGCGACGCTCCCGCGGGACGACGTTGTAGAAGGCGCTCCAGGCTGCGTTCGAGACGCCGCGTTGGGTCACCTGCTGGGCGAACCGGAAGATCGCGGCCGTGGAGATCGAGAACGCGACGAGCCACAGACCGAAGCCGCCCAGGTACACGAGTGGCAGGAGCAGGGCCGCCCCTGCGACTCCGAAGCGCGCGTAGACCCGGTTGGCAAGCACGAGGGAGACGACGAACGAGGTGGCGGTCGTCGCGGCGGACAGCAGGCCGAGGAAGGTCGCCAGGTCCGCCTCGGAGCGGAACGTGTCCGAGGCCGCCAGGAGGAACGGATAGGTCACCGAGAAGGCCAGGATCGCCAGCAGCACGTAGGCGACCGCCACCAGCCGCATGAGCGGCGAGCGCGCGACGGTATCGAACCCGAGCCGGAGATCCGCCACGACCGAGCGGTCGCGCCGACGAGGGGGCACGCGGATCGTCGTGGTCCGGGCGATCGTCACGACGAGCGCGCCGACGACGCCGAGGAGCACTGCCTCGAAGACGATCAGGGTCTCGGTCCCGAAGGCGTGCGCGACCGGGCCCGACAGCAGCGTCCCCGTGAAGCTGCCGGCGATCGCCGCCCCCGTGCACAGCGGGAACAGACGCTTGGCCTGGCGCGCGTCGAACGCGGACCCGGCGATGGTCCACGCGATCGTCACGCCGAAGGCACCCACGACGTAGACCGTCAGCCACGCGAGCGGGATGGTGGCCGGGTGACCCGTGCCCATCAGCAGTCGCTCCACGATGAGCACCACTGCGGCACCGGCCATCAGCCCGGCCAGCAGGCGGATGCGCCCGAACCGACCCAGGGCGGCGCCGTAGGCAAGCGACCCGACCAGGCCGATCGTCCCGAGCCCGATGAACAGGTAGGGGAGAGAGCCGGCCCCGAAGCGGCTCACGACCAGGGTGTCGACACCGATCTCGCCGAACCCGCGCCCGGCCTCGAGGCACGCGAACAGCCCGGCGACCAGGCCGATGATCCGGCTCTCGCCCGGCCGGATCCCGATCGCCCGCTGCCAGCTGCTCACCTGCGCCCGCTCCGTCCGGACATGGCCAGCATGATGGCGCCTGCGACCGGTCGCGGTCACCCCCGTCAGCGGCGCGAGTTGGCGGCCGCGCTCGACCGCCGAGCCCCGGATGGGGGACACTACGCGGAGCAAACGGATGGCCGCCCAGCGGCCGACCCCAGCGGAGGATCTGCGAACGTGGCCAAGGTGACGATGCCCCAGCTCGGTGAGAGCGTCGCCGAGGGGACGATCGGGAAGTGGCTGAAGCAGCCGGGCGACCATGTCGACAAGTACGAGCCGCTCGTCGAGGTCGTGACCGACAAGGTCAATGCCGAGGTGCCCTCGCCGTTCGAAGGGATCCTGCGGGAGATCCTCGTCGAGGAAGGCGCGACGGTCCCGAACAACGCCGAGATCGCCGTGATCGAGACGGCCGACGACGGCGCCGCATCCTCAGCCGCCGGCGCGACCGGACCCGTCGTGACGTCCGAGCCCGCACCGGCGACGCCCGCCCCCGCCGCGCCCACTGAGGCCGTGGCCGCGGCAGCGACCCCGACCCCGGCCGCTGCGGGTCCTGCCGGCAGCGACGAACGCGGTCCGGCCGAGCTCGCCCCGGCGGCATCGGCTGCGCCCGCCGGAGCGTCGGCGGCCCCGGCCGCCCAGACCTCGACGGTCGCGGCAGCGACGTCCACCGCCACGACGTCAGCCGGCCCGGCGACGGCCGATCCCGATGCCCGCATGACACCGGCCGTTCGCCGTCTCCTGCGCGAGCACGACCTCTCACCGGCCCAGATCCACGGCACGGGCGGTGGTGGCCGGATCACCCGCGAGGATGTTCTCCAGGTCGTCGAATCGATCCGGACGGGCACACCCGCGCCGGCCGTGCCCGCCGCGGCGGCCCAGACGGGCGCCACGAACGGCTCCGCCCAGCCAGCGGCCGCTCCGGCCGCGACACCTCCCGCGGCCCCGGCCGCCGCGCCTGCTGCTGCCACACCGGCCCCGGTCGGACCGGCCGGCTCGTCGATCGTGTTCCCGCCCGGCGCCGACGAAGTCCTCCTGCCGATGACCCAGATGCGCAAGGGCATCGCCGCGCAGATGACCCGCTCGCTCGCCGTCCCGCACGCGTACGTGCACATGGAGGTCGACGCGACCGCCCTCGTCCGCGCCCGCGAGACAGCGAAGCGCGACTACCAGGCACGGGAGGGGATCTCGCTCAGCTACGTCCCGTTCGTCATCAAGGCAGCCGTCGATGCCCTGCGCCAGGCGCCTGCGTTCAATGCGCACTGGACGGATGCCGGGCTCGTCGCCAAGCGCCGGATCCACATGGGCGTCGCCGTCGCGGTCGACGACGGCCTGCTCGTTCCGGTCGTCCGCGACGTCGACCAGCTCTCGATCAGCGGCCTGAACCGGGCCATCGCGGAGGTCGCTGCCCGTGCCCGCGCCGGCAAGCTCCGGCTAGAGGATTACGGCGGGAGCACGTTCACCATCGACAACACCGGCTGGTTCGGATCGAACCTGACCATGCCGATCATCAACGTGCCCGAGGTGGCCATCCTGACGATGGAGGCCATCACCAAGCGTGCCGTCGTCCGCGAGACGCCCGAGGGCGATGTGATCGCCATCCGCCCGATCATGAACATGGTCCTGGCGATCGACCATCGAGCCAACGACGGGGCCCAGGCGGCCGCATTCCTGCGGATCATCAAGACCTGGCTCGAGGGGATCGGACCCGAAACGCCGATCTTTTGATCATGTCGACCACACCGCCGTGACCAGGACCGTCTTCGTCACGGGCGCGGCCGGCTTCATCGGCTCGCGGGTCGCGAGACAGCTGCGCGAGCGTGGGGACGAGGTCGTCGCGGTCGTCCGAGACCCGTTGGCCACTCAGACCCTTCGCGATCTTGGCGTCCGGCTCGTGGCCGGCGATCTCGGGTCCGAGGAGGGATTGCGTGATGCGATCGCCGGAGCCGACGCCGTGATCCACATCGCGGGCGTGTACCGGATCGGCATCCCGGCCTCCGAGCGACCGGCGATGCTCGAAGCCAACGTCGGTATCACCCAGCGTGTCCTCGATGCCGCGATCGCCGAGCGGGTCCCGCGGATCGTCGACGTCTCGACCGTGAACATCCTGGGCAACACGCACGGTCAAGTCCTCGACGAGACAGCCCGGCGCGACGTCGATCAGGGCTTCTTGAGCTACTACGACGAGACCAAGTACAAGGCCCATCTGGCCGCCGAGCACCGCGCCGAGGCCGGCGCGCCGATCGTGATCGCGATGCCCGGCACCGTCTACGGTCGCCACGATCACTCAGGCGTCGGGACGCAGCTGAAGGGCGCATTCGACGGCACCCTGCCGTACGTCGCCCTCGGCGGCGTCGGCGTCTCCCCCGTCCTCGTGGACGACGTCGCGGCGGGGATCCTTGCGGCGCTGGACCGCGGTGGGCTCGGCGAGTCGTACATCCTCGGGGGCAGGAACATGCGGCTCCGCGAGGCGATGGCCATTGCCGCGGAGGCCGGCAGCAAGCGCCTTCCCCGCGTCAGCATCCCGGATGCCGTCCTGCGAGTTGGCGCACGGCTGGCGCCGAACGCGGGCGGCTCATTCGGATTGCCCCCGAACCTCACCGAGATCATGCGCGCGTCGGCCGGCGTCACGTACTGGGGGAACAGCGCCAAGGCCGCCCGGGACCTGGGCTATGTGCCGCGGGACCTCGAGATCGGAGCGCGGGATGCGTACGGCTCTGTCTGACGCGACGGCGCGATAGACTCCCGCCATGGCCCGCGATCTTCCGATGTTCGAACCACCCTCGGATGCCCACCCACACCGGCCGGAGATGCCGTCGATCGCGATGGGCGGCGGCCTGGCCGGGCTTCCGGCGGCCGATGGCTCGGTCGCGCTCCGTCGTCACCCGGACTGGATCCGGGCGCGGATGCCGTCCGGCGAGAACTACCACGACCTCAAGGGCATGCTCCGCGGCCTGGATCTCAACACGGTCTGCGAGGAGGCCCGCTGCCCGAACATCGGTGAGTGCTGGGACCAGCGCACGGCCACGATCATGATCCTCGGCGACACGTGCACCCGGGCGTGCGGCTTCTGTGCGGTCAAGACCGGCCGGCCGACCTGGTTCGACGACGACGAGCCACGCCGCGTCGCGCAGGCGATCGGCCAGCTCGGCCTCGAGCACGTGGTCGTGACCAGCGTCGCCCGCGACGACCTGCCCGACGGCGGCTCGCGGATCTTCGCCGAGACGATCACGGCCATGCGGGCGACGTCGCCGGGCATGGGCATCGAGGTGCTGATCCCGGACTTCGACGGCTCGGACGACCGCCTGCGCACGGTCATGGATGCCCGGCCCGACATCCTCAACCACAACCTCGAGACCGTGAAGCGGCTCCAGAAGCCTGTCCGCAAGCGCGCCCGCTGGGATCGCAGCCTGTACGTCCTGCGCCGGGCCAAGGAGATGGCCGGGGAGATCGGCTACCCGGTCCACACAAAGAGCTCGCTGATGGTCGGCCTGGGCGAGACGCGCGACGAGCTGCACGAGGCGTTCGAGGCCCTCCGCACCGCCGACGTCGACATCCTGACGATCGGCCAGTACCTGCGGCCGACCCTCCAGCACCTGCCCCTCGAGCGCTACTACCACCCCGACGAGTTCGCCGCGATGAAGACCGAGGCTCTCGCGCTCGGGTTCAAGCACGTCGAGTCCGCACCGCTCGTCCGGTCGAGCTACCACGCGCGCGACCAGGTCCCGGGCGCCGAGCTCAAGCGGGCACGGCGCCAGGCGACCATCGATGCCGAGGGCCGGATCGTCCCACTCGCGGGCTGATCGCGTCCGCCGGTGAGCGTCGACTTCGATCCGGTCCGGCTCGGCCCGCGACGCCGGCGTGTCGATCCGGTCATCGTCGGTGTCATGGGCGTCGTCGTGGCGATCGCCGTCGCGGCGATCAAGCCTTGGGATCAGCGGTCCTCCGTCCCCGTGTCGCCGGCGCCGGCCGTCGCGGTCGTCGCGCCAAGCCCCATGCCGACCCATGCACCGACGGCCACCCCATCGACCGCCGCCCGGGTTCCATCGGCGAGTCCTCCCGGCTGGCCGGACGTCGCCTCGGCCATCACGACCCACGACGCATGGGGCGTCCGAGCGATCACCGTCGACCAACGCCTCTACCGGCTCGCGGCCGGCTCCCCCTACCACGAGCTGTGGAGCCCGGCCACCGAGTCGGCCGGCGTGGACACTGCGACCGTCGGCCGGTCTGGCGACCCCGTGTCGATGCTCGGCTTCACCAGTCCGCGCAGCGAGAAGCCGCGAGACGTCCGGATCTGGCGGCTCCACCTCCAGGACTCTCTCGAATGGATCGATGCGGCGCCGATCGGCACCCAGCCCGCGGAGGCCTCGCTGCTGTTCGTCCGGCCGCCGACTGATCGCGGGGCGCTGGCCCCGTGGGACCCGGGTCGATACCGGGTCGACCTCGTGCTCGCCGACGGCATCCATCGCATGTCCGTGCTCGTCCCGGACACCGACGGCGTCGTTCCGCCGCTTGATACCTGGACGCCCGCCGTCCCGACGTCGACCCTCCTGGGCTGGGGGGAGGTCGCCTCGGCCATCTCGAGCCACGATTCGTGGGGCGTCCGCGTGCTCACGGTCGATCAACGGGGCTTCAATCCGGGCAGCGGCCCGTCGTCGTTCCATGAGCTGTGGTCGGCGGCGACCCCGATCGATGGCGTGGAGACAGCGATCGTCGGCACCTATGTCGACCCGCTGTCGCTGCTCGGCATCACCGTGCCGCAGGCCACCGGGGCGCGAGCCGTCCGGATCTGGCGCGTCCATCGGGACGACCAGCTGGAGTGGGTCGATGCGGTCCCGCTCGCCGCTCGGCCCAGCGATGCGTCGATGCTGTTCATCCAGCCCGGTGTGGACGGCGCGGCGCTGACCCCGTGGCAGCCCGGCCAGTATCGCGTCGACGTCCTCGGGGTGGACGGCATCCAACACCTGGTCGTCCTGGTGCCGGACCCGTTCGGCGTCGTCCCGCCGCTCGACACCTGGGTGCAGGATCCGCCGACGATCGCGGCCCGCTCCAGCGACCCGTCGGGCGTGAGGATCGGCCTCTTCGCGACGGTCGATGGCGTCGGCGTGTCCCTGCCCGCCAGGCAGACGCGCCCGCTCGATGACGACGCGGCGTGGCTCGATCTCAGCGACGGCGCGACCGACGTCGTGGCGACGGCCTACCTGCCGCGGGTGAGCGGGTTGGGCGTCATGCTGACATCGCACGCGGCTGTCTCCTCGGCGACGATCCAGCGGCTCGCCCCCGAGACCCCGTTCGACGCCCCGGAATCCACCGGCGGGATCTCCGAGAGCCAGGGTCGCACGCCGTACGTCCTGTTCACCCCGGCGGACGAGACGACGTGGACGCCCGGCGTGTATGCCATCTCCGTGGCGTGGTCCGACGGGGCGGGTCCCCACGAGGGCACGTGGCACGTGGAGCTCAGGCCGGGCGCCGGATAGGTCGCGGCCTCGGCTATCCTTCAGTCATGCCGCGTCTGCTCTCGCGCAAGGTCCCGATCGCGGAGCTGCACTGCCATCTCGGCGGCGCGGTGACCCCGGCGATCATGTGGGGCATCGCCCACTCGCAGGGGATCAAGCTCCCGACCAAGGACTACTGGGAGTTCCGCGACATGATCACGGTCTCGCCGCGGCGGAACCGCTCCTTCGACGGATACCTCCAGCTGTTCCATTGGACGGAGCTCATCCAGAGCTCGCCGCTGGCCGTCGAACGGTCCGTCTACGAGGTCGTCGGCGGCGCCTACCGCAAGAACAACGTGACGACGATGGAGCTCCGCTTCAACCCGATGAAGCGAAACCGCGGGGGAGAGCAGGACCTCGACCACATCATCGCCGCCGCCCTGCGCGGGATGGACAAGGCGAGCCTCGAGTACCCGGTCAAGCCGGGCCTGATCTTCTGTCTCGACCGCGCGTTCCCGTACGAGCTCAACGAGATCCTCGTCGAGAAGGCGATCACCTGGCGCGATCGCGGGGTCGTCGGGGTCGATATCGCCGGGCCCGAATCGGCGACCTTCCGGGTGGCCGACTACAGCCGCCTCTTCCGCCGGGCGCGCCAGTTCGGCCTCGGCCTGACGGTGCACACCGGCGAGGCCGGCCCCGTCGAGGAGGTCGCGCGCGTCGTCGAGCTCCTGGAGCCGGACCGGATCGGCCATGGCGTCAAGGCGGCCTACGACCCGCGGGCGATGGCGATGATTCGCGACCGCGGGATCGTCCTCGAGATCTGCCCGACCTCCAACCTGAACACCCGGGTCGTGTCTGGGTGGGAGGAGTTCCGCTGGATCTTCGACACGCTGCGCCGCAACGAGGTTCGGTTCACGATCAACACGGACGGGCCCGAGATGCTGAAGACCTATGTCCGCGACGAAATGGCCCAGCTCGGTCGCCTCGGGATCCTGTCGGTGGCCGACCAGGAGGTGGCCGCCGCGACCTCGTTGGCCGCGTCGTTCGTCCCGAACGTCAGCGACGTCCCGGCTCCACGGCTCGAACCCGCGTCACGCGTCGCCGTCGAACGCGAGGAAGCCTGAGGAACCTCCGATGGACACGCCCCGAGCGAACCTGGGCTGACGCGCCCACGCCGCGAGCCGCCGCCCGCCCTAGTTCTCGGTAATCCGATACGTGCAGCAGCGGTCGCCGGAGGCGATATGCGACTCGCGCACGAACGTCCGCCCCGAGGACCTCGCTGAAGAGCTCCAGCTCCGCCTGGCATGCCGCCGGCGACGCCTTGGCGATGCTGAAGATCGCGCAGTTGTGCTCGCGCAGCCGGATCGTGCCGTCGATCTCGAGGACCGCGTCGGAGAGGTAGCCGTTGTCGGCCTGGATCACCGCCAGCTCGCGGACCCGCTCGACGAGCGGGGCGTCCGGGGCGAGGCGATCGGTCATCTGCTCACGGACGCGCTGGCCGAGCTGGCGTCGCCGCGCGGCGAAGACCTGGTCCAGCAGGTCGTCCCCGCCGACGGCCTCGATGGCGGCGAGGAGTCCCGAGGCGAGGGCGTCGTAGTTGGACGGGAAGAGGTCCTGGGCGTCGGCCGTGACGTCGTACAGGTGGCGCGGCCGCCCGACCCCGTGGCGGACGGTCTGGCGGCTGACGAGATGAGCGTCCTCGAGTGCCCGGAGCTGCTGGAGGACGCCGGTCCGGCTGGCACCGAGGCGCTCGGCCAGCTGGTCCGGAGAGCTCGGGCCGTCGAGGCGGAGCCGGAGCAGAAGGTCGCGTCGGAGCGTCGAGGGGCCCTTGCTGGCGACCGGAGAGGCCGAGCGGGGCGAGCGGCGTCATGATCGGGCGCGAATGGCCCACCTTCCCTCATCCGGTCAGGCTAGCACCGGCGTCCGAGCCGCGCTGTCCCGGTGTACGCTCGCGGGCATGGACCTCGACCTCTCGCCCGAGCACGTCCTCCTGCGCGACACGATCCGCGACTTCATGGTCACCGAGGTCGCGCCGGTCATCGAGGAGCACGAGCGAGCCCGGCGCTTCCCGTCGGAGATCGTCCGGCGCATCGGCGAGCTCGGCTGGCTGGGCATCCCGATCCCCGAGGACGAGGGCGGCGCGGGGCTCGACACGCTGGCCTACGCCATCGCGATCGAGGAGATCGGGCGCGTGTGGGGCTCCCTCGGGCTGATCGTCGCGGCGCACACGAGCCTCGGCTGCGGCCCCCTCCACCTGGCCGGTTCGCACGAGCAGCAGCAGCGCTGGCTCGTGCCCATGGCCCGGGGCGAGGTCATCGGCGCGTACGGCCTGACCGAACCGGGCGCGGGGAGCAATTCGGGCGGGACCCGGACGACCGCACGGCTGGAGGACGGGCCCGACGGCGGCACCTGGGTCATCGACGGCGGCAAGCGCTTCATCACCAACGCCGGCCAGGCGGGCACGTACATCGTCACCGCCCGGACGGGCACCCGCGCTGACGGCGCGGCCGAGATCAGCGCATTCATCGTGCCCGCCGACACCCCCGGCTTCAGCGTCGGTCGGCTCGAGGACAAGCTGGGCCTGCATGCCTCGGCGACCGGCGAGCTCCGGTTCGACGGTGCCCGGGTGCCGGCCGCGAACCTCCTGGGCGAGCAGGGGAGCGGGTTCAAGACCTTCCTCCGGATCCTCGATGGCGGCCGGATCTCGATCGGGGCGCTCGCCGTGGGCATCGCCCAGGGCGCCCTCGATGCGTCGATCCCGTATGCCCAGACGCGCGAGCAGTTCGGCCGGCCGATCGGCACGTTCCAGGGCGTGGCGTTCATGGTCGCCGACATGGCGACCGAGATCGAGGCGGCGCGCGGACTGGTCTGGCGGGCCGCCTGGCTCAAGGACCAGGGCCGCGACTTCGGGCTCGTGGCCGCCGAGGCGAAGCTCTTCGCTTCGGAGGTCAGCTCGCGCGTCACGAACAACGCGGTCCAGATCCACGGCGGCTACGGCTACGTCACGGACTACCCGGTCGAGCGCTACCTGCGCGACGCCAAGCTGACCGAGATCGGCGAAGGCACCAGCCAGGTCCAACGCCTCGTGATCGCACGCAAGGTGCTCGACCTGCGGGTCGTCTGAGGGCGTCCGACCCTCGGCGTCACTCCGGCGCCTGGCTCCGATCGCCGGTCCCCGCCGCGGCCTTCAGCGCGGTCCGCAACGTCGCCTCGAACTGGGTGCCCCACGGGCCCTGCGCAGCGATCACGTATGGTGATTCCTCGATCGATTCGAACGTCTGCGGATCGGTGACGTAGGTCCTGGCGCACGCATCGATCGACGAGCGCAGGCGCTCGAAGGTCGCGCGATCGGCGAACGCGTAGAGGTATAGCCGAACCGGCGTCGCCTGGTCCATGCCGCTCGCGTCGAAGGCGATCGCGGTCGGGCGGAGCACCTTGTCGTCGCAGCCCGGATCGCCCGAAACGACGTTGTCGAGGTGGAGGCCGCGCTTGGCGAACTCGATGGCCATGCCGCTCCAGTCGGCCGGTGTGGGCGCCGGCGGGGTGGTCTCGACATAGTTGCAGGCCGCCACGAGGAGCGTCACCAGGGCGACGAGCGCGGCGAAGCCGGGTCGGGAGAGGCGGGGGAAGGACATCGCCTCCGAGGCTATCACCGGCAGCCCGAGGACGCCGTGGGGCGGGATCGGTGCAGCCGAGCGGCTACCGCTCGCGGGCCCGGCGCTTGGCGTCGCGGAGGCGGGCCATCGTATCGGTCTCGTCGACGGGAGCCGGGGCCGTCGTGGGGGACGGTGCCGGCGGGAGGGGCGTCGGGGTCTGCGCAGCAGGCGACGCTGCTGACCGACCGGGCCGCGCCGGGATGGGCGGCGTCGTGGTCGTGGCGGGTCGTGGCTGGGCCGCCTCGGCGTTGGGTTGGATCACCGGCGCGGTCGCCGGGCTCCGCATCGCGGCTCGCGTGTCGCTGCTACTGGCCCGTCCACTCGCGGCGAGGAGACCCTCGGCGGTCGCCGTCCGAGGCCCGGCAGCCCGGCGCCGGCGACCGATGCCACGGAGCCAGCCGCGCGCCCCGGCCAGCTCCCGTCGCCCGAGCGACATCCGCCGGAGAGCGATGTCCAACGGCCAGAGCAGCAGCGCGAGGACCAGGAGGAATGGCCACAGCTCGGTGAAACGGTCCGTGGCGGTCAGGTCGTGGATCCACGGATCGGTCGGGGCCGTCACGACGCCGCCGCCCGTGGCCGACCGCAGCGATGCAAGGAAGGGCTCGTTGGCACCCAGCTGGCGGTACTCGGCCGAGGTCGGCGCGACCAGCCCGACCGTCCGCCCGAGCGGAGACGTGCCCGGCCGCGTCTGGGTGACCCGGACGGCGTAGGCACCGGGCGTCAGCTCACCGAGCGGTGCCGTGTAGACGCCCGGCGCCACCTGCACGAGGTTGACCGTCACGGGCTCCAGGTCCGGCCCGACGATGCTGGCGCTGGTCGAGTAGAAGTCGCGCGGCGAGCCATCCGGCTCGACGCTCTCGACGTGCAGCCCGGTCGTGTTGCCGGTCGTCTCGAAGGTCGCCTCGATGCCGCCGGTCTCCTCGCCCGGGAACGTCCAGCTCACGAGCTGGCTGAAGAACCGGTTGAAGCCGCTCCAGCCGACCCAGTCCTTGGCCCAGCGCCCGGTCGAGTCGGACGTCCACGCCACGGACCGGCCGAGGCCGTACTGCCAGGAGGCGAGGAGCGGATCGTCGCGCGCCGTGACCAGGATGCTCTGGGCCGCCGGCTTGATCGTCGTCCCGTTGTAGCCACGCAGCTGGGGCAGGCCGGCATCCAGACCACGCAAGATCGGCGAGCTCGAGGTCTGGATCGGGAAGAAGGTCTCCTCGACGATCTGCTGGCCGGAGACCTGCTGGGTCTCCTTGAGGAAGATGTCCGGGATGCTGGAGGGGTTCGTTGCGGCGTAGAACCGGCCGCCGCCCTGCTTCGCGAGCTGCTCGAGGAACGGGTTGGCACCGCCGCCCGCGCCGACCGTCGAGAGCGTGATGCCGTCCGCCTTCATCTTGGCCAGGATCGCGTCGTACTGGCCCGAGGTGGACCAGCCGTCGGTCAGCAGGATGATGTGGCGGCGCGTCGCGGTCGTGCCCTCGAGCGACTGGACGGCCTGGTCGAGGCCTGCATAGATGTTCGTCTGGCCGTCGGCGCGGATGCCGGCGATCTGGCCCTGCAGGTCGCCGATGCCGCCCAGGGGCTGCGTCCGGACCACCCAGTGGGCCGCCTCGTTGAAGCCGACGACACCGAGCTCGTCGCGCTCGGTCAGGGCCGCGGCGGCACGCAGGATCGCCTCCTTGCCGATGTCGACCTTCTGGACGCCGCCGATCCCGCTCCCGCCGCCCATCCCGCCGTTGAAGCTGTTGCAGTGGCAGGCCGCCATCGAGCCGGACTGGTCGATGACGACCACCAACGCGATGTCGGGCTGCTTCTGTCGATCGCGGACGCCCATGTCCACTGGCAGCGTCTCCTCGAGCGGCGTCTTCTGATACCCGCCGGCCCCGTAGCTCTTCGGGCCGCCGACCATGACCAGGCCCTTGCCGAGATCGCGGACGTAGACCTGGAGCGCCGCCAGCTGCCGGTCGTTCAGGCGCAGCCGCGGGACGTCGACCA
This sequence comes from uncultured Chloroflexia bacterium, assembly GCA_963755995.1. GTDB lineage: Bacteria > Chloroflexota > Limnocylindria > Limnocylindrales > CSP1-4 > SPCO01. The sequence goes on from CAVWLQ010000003.1 coordinate 327,322, forward strand.
GGACGACGCTGTCGTAGCCGGCCAGGCTCGCGAAGTCGGTCGGCAGCGCCTCGGGCACGATCGTGTCGACCTGTTCGCGCTGGTCCTTCAGTGCGGCGACGAGCTCGGCTGCCACCGTGTCGTCCCCGGCCAGGACGAGCGTCCGGGGCTCGCCCTTGACGATCGTGTTCGTGTCGGCGCGGTCGTTCTGGCTGAACGTGTCGCGGGCCGCCTCGACGACGGCCCGGAACGTGTGGAAGCCGGCCTCGGTCGGCTTGACGTCGAACGTGACCCGGGTGACGCCCGCCGCGAGCTCGACCGGCTGCGTGGCGGCCAGTGCGCCGTCCGCGAACAGGCGGACGGTGGCGGTCTGGGCGACCGTCGACCGGATCTCGGCGGCGATCGGGATCGACTCGCCGAGCCGGGCAGTGGACGGCGAGGTCAGCCGTTCGATGAGGACCTCGTCCACGTCGCCCGGTCCGATCCGCCGGGTCTCGATCCGGACGCCGCGCGACGCCGCCAACGCGGCCTCGGCCTGGCCGCCGCCGGTCGTGTCATTGCCGTCGGACAGGAGCACGATCCGTTTCTGTGCGTCGTCCGGGAACAGGGCCGTCGCGAGCCGCAACGCCGCCCCGATGTCGCTCGCCGAAGTGACGGGCGTCGAGGCGATCCGATCGACGTCGCCGAGATCCGAGGGCAGGCGTTCGACGAGGGCCTCGCGACCGAATGCCACGATCCCGGCCACGTCCCCGTCGGGCCGTTCCTTGAGCGTGCTCCGGAGGAATGCGAGGGCATCCTCGCGGCCCGCGGTGCCGACCGAATCCGACATGTCGACGACGAAGACCGTGGCCAGCCGGTCCACCGGGAGCACGAGCTGGAACCCAGCCAGCGCGAAGACGAGCGCGGCCAGGAGCAGCGACCGGACGACGAGGGCGACGCGGCGCCGGCCGGAGCCCATCCGCCGGCGCGCGCCGAGGTGGAGCCCGACCGTCAGGATCAGGGCCGGGATGAGGAGCAGCAGTGCCAGCGGCGCGTCGAACGAGACGCCCATCAGGGGCCGCCGTCCGGTGCCTGCCGCCGGAACCGCGCCCCGAACCCGCGGCGCAGCCGGATCAACGCGTCGCGGTGGTAGACGGCCCATTCGACGCACAACCCGATGAGGACCAGCAAGAGGATCGGGCCCCACAGCTCGTCCCGAGTGGTCGGCCGCGGTTCGACCGCGGCCGCGCCACTCCCCGGTGTGGCCGATGCGCCCGGTGCCCCGGACGGCCCGGCCACCGCGCCGAGGGCCTCGATGGCCGCGACCGAGCCCGGCGCGATGGTCGACTCGTCGACATCGAACAGGTCCACCGCGAAGCGGACCGGCGCGTTCGGATCGGCTGGTGGCGCGGACGGTGCCGCCGATCCCGGCACGCCCGACCCGGCGGACGTCGCGCTGGCTGCGGGCGTCGGTCGCGCGCTCGCGGCGGCTCCCGAGACCGAGCCCGACGGCCCCGCCGATGCCCCCGGGCCGAGCTGTGGCGTCACGACGTAGACGCCCGGCAGGTCCGTCGCCGCGAAGGTGATGGTGGTGGAGAGCGGGGTGCCCGGCACGAGCTCGACGACACTCGCGTCGGGTCGCGTGACCGTCAGGCCGGTCGCCCCCGCCGGGATCGACAGGGTGACCGGCGTGCCCGGCTGGACCGCCTCGGTCGGAGCGGAGGAGCCGCCCAGCAGCTCACCGGTCAGGTTCGCCAGGAGGACGGGGAAGGCGACCTGCAGCGGCAGGTCGGACCGTCGGGGCTCGAAGGCCATGACGGCGGTCGGCAGGCCATCGCGGGACCCGACGTAGAGCAGCGGCGCACCGGACGGGCCGGGGATCACGGTCCTGGCCCACTCAGGCACCGACAGCTTGGCCGCGGACGCGATGTGGGTCGTGGACAGGTCCACGTAGCGCAGGATCGGCTCGGCCGGGTCGAGCGAGCCGATGCCGGGGTTTGTCAACGTGCCGGTGACGACCCCGAGATCGCTCGTGGCGGTCGGCCCGATGGCCAGGATCGGCGAGCGCGGGAGCGTCGCCGGGAGAGCTCCCTCGAAGATGACGAGGTCCCAAGGCCGGCCGTCCTGGCGCTCCGTGGCCGGACCGTATTCCGCGCTCGTGACCCCGAACAGCTCGACGTTGGGCAGGTAGCTCAGCGCGGTCTCGAGGTACGGGTCGCCGGGGCCGACGACGAGGATGAGCCGCTCCCGATCGGGCGGGACGATCGCCCAGGCGTGGTCGTCGACGGCCAGCTGGTCGGCCGCGGACGTGACGGTCGCATCCGGCCCGACGAGGCGGAGCTCGAGCGTCGCGACGTCGCGAGGCACGTCGTCGATGACCACGTCCGACCGCGCCTGCGGTTCGAGCAGCAGGTCGCGGACCTCGATCAGGCCACCGTCGCCCCACACCTCGAGGCGGCGCGCGGCCCGCTCGAGATCGAGGTTGGCGACGCTGACGAACACAGAGCGGGTCACGGCGGACGGCGCGGTCCGCACGGCAAGGGCCACGATCGCCTGGTTCTTTCGCTCCCGGCCGACCGGCAGGACCGTGACCTTCGCCGGGACGGTGGCGCCGTCGGCGATCGGGGTGGCCAGCGCGCCGTCGGTGGCCACCAGGATCTGCGCGTCCCCGGAGCGTGCGGCGAGCTTGCCGGCCAGCTCGAGCGCGTCGCCCAGGTCGCCTCGCCCGCTCGTCACGGCGATCCCGTCGAGCGCCTGGCGGACCCGCCCGAGGTCGGTCGTCTCGTTGACCACGATCCGGGCGCTCCGGTCCGCGGCGATGACGCTGACCTTCCCGCCGGTCGGCAGGTCCCGCAAGGCCCCGATCGCGGCGGCCTTGGCGGCGGTCAGCCGGTCCGGCGTGATGTCCGTCGCGGCCATGCTGGCGGAGGTGTCGAGGACCAGCACCACGTCACGCGCAAGGCCGGCCGGGCGCTCCAGGAACGGCCGCGCCGCCAGGAGCGCGAGGATGGCCACGAGCAGCAGCTGCAACAGGAGCAGGAGGCTGCGCCGGAGCTTCTGCCACGGGGCATTGGCCTCCACGTCCGCCAGCAGCCGCGACCAGAGAAGGGTCGAGGGCACGATGGTCTCGTCGCGGCGGAGCTTGAGCAGGTACATCGCGACGACGGCCGGGATGAACAGCAGCCCGAGCAGCGCGAGCGGGGTCGTGAACGGCATCAGTCCAGCCGCCTCAGCCCAGCACGCGCCGGCGGCGGAGCTCGGCGAACATCAGGTCGGCCAGGTTCGTGTCCGATGACAGGTCGACGTAGCTGGCCCGGCGCTTCGCCGCGAGGTCGGCGAAACCGGCCTTCCACGCCGCCAGCCGCGCCTTGTACGCATCGAGCGTGGCCAGGTCCACGGTGACGTCGATCCCGTCGCCGGTCTCGACGTCCACCAGGCGGAGATCGCCCTCCAGGGCCGGATCGAGCTCGTCGGGCGACAGGACGTGGAGGACGATCAGCTCCGAGCCGGTCGCCGCGAGCTCGCGGATGATCCGGTCGGCGGCCGGGTCGAGCAGGTCGGAGATGAGGATGACGACGCCCCGACCGTGGAGCTGCGCGCCGGCATGCCGGGCCGCGGCAACGAGGTCCGTCGGGCCATCCGCGGCCTCGATCGCCGACAGGTCCCCGAGCAGCCGGAAGATGCGGCCGGAACCGCGCATCGCCGCCCGGCGCCGGGCCACGCGACCGGCCAGCGCGCTGACCGCGACTCGATCCTCGCTGGCGAGGCCGATATAGCCGAGGGCTGCCGCGGCGCGCTTGGCGAACAGCAGCTTGGCGGGCTGGCCCGTCGCCATCGACGCCGAGGCGTCGATCAGGAGCGTGACCGTGACGTCCTCCTCCTCGACGAACAGCTTGACGAAGAGGCGCTCGAGCCTGGCGTAGACGTTCCAGTCGAGCTGTCGAAGGTCATCGCCGAGGCTGTAGTCCCGGTAGTCGGCGAACTCGACCGACTGGCCTCGCTTGACGCTCCGCCGGCCGCCCTTCAGCCCGCCGCGGACAGGCGAGCGCATCAGCAGCAGCAGGCGTTCCAGCTGGCGGAGGAAGGCCTCGTCGAAGACGGTCGGATCGACCTCACTCGGCAGGAACGCCTGGCGCGTGGCGGCCGCCGGCCGTTCCGGGGTCGAGGCGGCCGGGGACGGGGACGGGCTGTCCATCGCTCGCTCGCCGCGCTCCCGCGGCGCTATTCGACGGTCGGCGCGACGACCGCGTCCAGGATGGCCCGCACGACGGCCTCGGTCGTGATGCCCTCGGCCTCACCCTCGAAGTTCAGGATGATCCGGTGCCGCAGGGAGGGCAGAGCGACCGCCCGGATGTCGTCGATCGCGACGTTGAACCGGCCGTCGAGCAGGGCGTAGATCTTGCCGGCCGTCACGAGCGCCTGGGCGCCGCGCGGCGAGCCGCCGTAGCGCACGTAGTCGCGGACGATCCCGGGTGCGCGCGGCTGATCGGGGTGGGTCGCTGCCAGCACGCTCACCGCGTAGGCCGTGACGTGCGGCGCGATGGGGACGGCCCGGGCGAGACGCTGCATCTCGACGATCTCGTCGGCCGTGCAGGTCTTCACCGCCGTGACGGACTCTGCTCCCGTCGTCCGGTCCATGATCGTGATCAGGTCCTCTTCCGATGGGAACGGGACCATGACCTTGAACAGGAAGCGGTCGAGCTGGGCCTCGGGGAGGGGATAGGTCCCTTCCATCTCCAGCGGGTTCTGGGTGGCCAGCACGAAGAACGGCGCCTCGAGCGGGTAGCGCTGGCGCGCGACCGTGACCTGGTGCTCCTGCATCGCCTCGAGCAGGCTCGACTGCGTCTTGGGCGTGGCCCGGTTGATCTCGTCCGCCAACACGAGATTGGCGAAGATCGGACCGGGCTGGAAGCGGAAGACGCGCTGGCCGCCCTCCTCGATGAGGATGTTCGTCCCGGTGATGTCGGCCGGCATCAGGTCCGGCGTGAACTGGATCCGGTTGAACGAGCAGTCGATGACGTCGGCGATGGTCCGGACGAGCATCGTCTTGCCCAGGCCAGGCACGCCCTCGAGGAGCACGTGGCTGTTGGCGAGCAGCCCGGTCAGCGTCTGACGGACGAGCGCGGCCTGGCCGACGATGACCCGTCCGACCTCGCGTTCGATCGCCTGCGCCCGCTCCGCGAACGCCTCCGGGGCGAGCCGGGTGGTGGCCTGATCGGGCGCGCTGGATGCGGTCATGAGGTGCCTCCGGCCGTCAGTTCGATGGATCGAGCGAGCTGAAGTAGTCGCGCACGTAGTCCTTGATCGAGAGCGGGATGTAGCCGCGGTCGAGCGAGGTCTGGGCGTAGCGCTCGAAGTCGGTGAAGACCTGCTGGTAGGGCGTCAGCGTCCCGTTGTTGGAGCCCTGGCCCTGCTGATTACCCTGCTGGGTCTGGCCGTCGCCACCGGTCCCCGAGACGTACGACGGGTCGCCCGGCTTGCCGATGCGGTCGAACGGGGCGAAGACGGATGAGAGGTCCTGGCCGAGCTCGGCTGGGCGGTTCGGGTTGGTCGGACCGGCCGGGCGGCCGTTGCCGCCGAGACCGTTGCCGAGCGAGCGCGCGTTCGAGCCGCCGCCGCCGATGGCCCCCTGGCCCTGCCCCTGACCCTGACCCTGCCCCTGACCCTGCCCCTGGCCCTGACCCTGCCCCTGGCCTTGCCCTTGGCCCTGACCCTGACCTTGGCCTTGCCCCTGACCCTGGCCCTGCCCCTGGCCCTGACCTTGACCCTGGCCGCTGGGGTTCGGACTGCCTTGCCCCTGACCCTGTCCCTGGCCCTGACCGCTCGGGTTCGGACTGCCCTGGGCTTGACCCTGTTGCCCCTGGCCCTGCTGACCCTGACCGGCGGTCTGCCGGCCCGCGTCGGCGAGGTCCCGGCGCGCATCCTGCAGACGCGACGCCGCGCCGGAGAGGTCGCGCGTCGCGGTCACGCGCCGGTCCGCACCGGTCAACGCCTGGCCGAGCCGGTCCAGCGCCGATCGGGCGCCCGCCGTGTCGCCCTGCGCCAGGCTCTGGGCGGCGTCGCTCAGTGCGGTACCCGCGGCGCCGTCGGCCTGCGAGGCGGTCGCCTCCATGCCCGCCAGCTGGCGGGCAAGCTCGCGTTGCTGCTCGGGCGTGAGCTGGTCCAGCTTCTCGCCGAGTTCCTTGAGATCGTCGCTCGCCTTCTGGGGATCCCCGTCGCGGTTCGCGTCGGGCTTCCCGGTGGCCGCAGCCGAGAGTGAGCGGCTCAGCGACGTCAGGGAGGACGCCCGCTGCTCGTTGGCCGGATCGATCTGTGCCCGAACGTCGGTCTCGATCGAGCCCAGCCGGGCGAGGTTGGCGTCGAGGTCCTCCGGACGGGCGCGCAGCTGCCGCGCGAGGTCGCGCAGCTCCTGGGCGAGCCGGGTCCGTGGATCGTCGGCCGCCGCCCCCTTGCCCTCGAGCTCCTCGGCGACGCGATCGAGCTTCTCGGCCTGCCGCGCCGCGGCCTCCTTCACCTGCTGCTGCTGGGCGATGACGGCGTCCTGTGGGTTCGGCAGGACGAGGACCGGGACGAGCAGCAGCATCGCAACCAAAGCTGCGCCGGCCGGCCGTCGCGAGAGGCGTGGCCGGAACATCGAGGGGGACGCGGTTCGGAGCGCTCCCAACGCGTCACCGCGTTGCCGGCGGACGAACCGATCGGTCTCGGCGGCGTCGTCGAACGATGTCGTCCCTTGCTCCTCGTCGGCCCGGGGTCCGGCGGAGTCCGGGAACCCCACCGCCAGCTCGAGAGCGCTCGAGACGCGGTCGCCAAGGCCAGCCTCGGCATCGACCGCGAGGGCGGTCTCACCGATGGAGGGCCGCGACCGGACGCCTGCCACCAGCCAGCCGAGCAGGCCGACGATCGGGATGGCCGCTCCGACGAGGAGGGCCGACGGCAGCGGAACGAAGCGCGCGAGCGTCCAGAGCAGGAGCTCGGCCACGACCACGACCGCGAGGGCGATCCAGCCGCGACGAACGAGCCGTCGCAGCCAGAGGCGGTTGCGATGCGACGCCAGGCCCGCTCGCACGGCCACGAGAGCGGGGTCGAGCGGTCCGGTCAGCACGGCGGCCGGGTCGGCCGGGACGACCGGTGCGGGTCCGGCCGGTCCGCGGCGACCCCGGGCGAGCCAGGCCGGGGCCGGCATCAGGTCTCGCCCTCGGCGCTCTGGGGCGGCCGCCGTCGCAGCCGCCAGCGCCGGGTCGGCGAGACGAACTGGGACGACAGCAACAGGAAGATCACGGCCAGGACGAACCAGGCGGCGACGCTCTTCGTCCAGAGCGCATCGCGGGTCACCCCGAACGGAACGACGTCCGCAGGGACGACGAGCTGGCCCCCGTTCGGCGGCACGGCCACCCCGCCGGCGTTGGCGATGGCCAGCTTCCGCTGGATGGCCTGGATGTCGTCAGGCGACAGACCCGTGGTGTCGATCGTCGTCCCGTCATTGCCGACGATGAAGCCACCCTTCCCGAGGTCGACCGGTGCCGGGATCGGCATTGCTGGGGCGGGGCCCGACTGGAGGATCACCCCGTTGTTGCTGTCGGGCACGAGCCCGGACTCGATCGAGCACCACCCGCCGAAGGAGCTCTCCGTGCCGCACAGGACGTCGACCTGGGCGATGAACGGGTTCAGGTAGGCGAGCGCCTGCGGCGGCGAACCCTTGATCAGGCCGGCCCCACGCCCGTTGTCCGACGAGCCCATGGCCTGCCAGAAGATGAGCAGGAAGAGCGTCCCGATGCTCAGGAACAGGACGGCGAACACGCTGATCGCGATGGCCGCCTGGGTCCGCTTGACCAGGCTCGACGCCAACAGCCCCAACGCGCCGAAGCCCAGGGCGGTGACGATCAGGACGACGTAGCCGCGGAGCACGTCGTCGGGGGCGACCCCGCCGTACACGAACACGATGGCGGTCAGCGGGATCGATGCCGCGATCAGCAGCCACACGTAGATGAGCGCGCTGAACAGCTTGCCGATGACCATCGCCAGCGACGAGATCGGCGTGACGACGAGCAGCTCGAGCGTCTGCTTCTCGCGTTCCTGGCTGATCGAGCCCGCGGTCGATGCCGGGGCGAGGAACGCCACCTGGAGCGTCTCGAGCATCAGCAGCGACGCAAAGACGCCCTGTCCGATCGACGCCGACGCCGTCCCGGCCGAGCCGAAACCGGAGCTCAAGCTCTGCTCCATGATCAGCTCGACCATCCACGCGAAGCCGGCGAGGAGCACGAGATAGATGGTCAGGATGACGAACGCCCGGCGCCCGCGCATCCGGCCCCGGAGCTCCTTGACGCCGACGGCACCGATGCCCTGACCGAGGTGCCGGAGCGTCGTGAATCCAGGCCCGCGACGACCGCGGCGGCTGGGATCGGACGGGATCGGCGTGTCGGGCGTGATCGGGACGTCGGTCATCGTCTCTCCTTACGCCGCTTCGACGGGTTCGCGATCGGCCGACGTCACCTGGAGGAAGAGCTCCTCGAGATCGCTCGCCGCGCGGGCGAAGCTGACGATCGACAGGCCGCTCGCCACCGACGCCGCCAGTAGACGTGCGGATGCGGCCTCGTCGCCCCGGAACCCGAGCTCGATCGTGCCGTCCGGCAGGATCACCGCGCTGGCCACGTCGGGATCGGCGGCGAACCAATCCCGGGCCGTCGCCCCTGCCTCGTCGTCCAGGAGGCGGACCCGCAGGACGGCCCCGAAGCGCAGCCGCTTCTCGATGTCGGCCACGCGACCCTGGGCCAGGACCTGACCCCGGTCGACGATCGCGACGCTGGTGCACAGCTCCTCGAGCTCGGGCAGGATGTGGCTGCTGATGACGATGGTCTTGCCCATCGCGCGGAGCTCGCGCAGGAGCTCGCGGAGCTCGACCCGGGCGCGAGGGTCGAGACCCGAGGCGGGCTCGTCCAGCAGCAGCACCTTCGGATCGTGAACGAGCGCGTGGGCGAGGCACAGCCGTTGCTGCATCCCGCGAGAGAGCGTCTGGACGTAGGCGTCGCGCTTGCTGCCGAGGTCGACCAGCTCGAGCAGGTCGGCGATCATCCGCCGCCGGCCCGCGGGCGGCAGCCCGTAGCAGCGGGCGAAGAAGTCGAGGTACTCCCAGACCTTCATGTCGTCGTAGACCCCGAACGCATCCGGCATGAAGCCGAGGACGCGCCGCACCTCGTCGGCGTTCCGGGTGACGGACCAGCCGGCGATCTCGGCCCTGCCGGCCGACGGCCGGAGCAACGTCGCGAGCATCCGCAAGGTGGTCGTCTTGCCCGCGCCATTCGGGCCGACCAGGCCGTAGATCTCGCCCTCGCCGATGCTCAGGTCGATGCCGGCCACGGCGAGCGTGCGGTCGTACCGCTTGACGAGACCCTCGGTCTGGATGATCGCGCTCACTCGATCGTCCCCGTCACCGCCACGTCGACCTGGAAGCCCACGCCGTCGCTGCGGTCGTTGACGAACCGGATCAGCACGCCGCCCGAGGCCGGGTCGATGTAGTGCTCCGGGCCGGCGACCGCGACCCGGTTGCCGCCGTCGAGATGCGGCAGGCGGCGCCAGGTCTGCGCGTCGAGGTCGAACAGCTCCACTTCCGGCACGCCATCGAAGAAGCCTCCGACGCACGACGTGGCCACCGGATCGCAGGCGGGCGGGATGGACGGCAGCGGCTCGATCACGGCCGGGTCGACGCTAACGCCTGGATCGCCGAAGTTCATCCCGATGGTCAGCTTGGTCGGGGTCAGCCGGCCGGTGAACCCGATCGGCCGGTAGGCGATGGTGGCGCTGCCCCGGCCGAAGCTCATGGTCATCGGATCCTTCGTGAACATCTGCGCGTCGGACGCGACGACCGTCGAGCGCAGCAGGTCCGTGTGGAAGGTGGTGGCGCCCTTGATCGCGAGCCCGGCCGGCACGTAGTACAGGACGTTGCCGATCCGACGCGGCGTCTGGCCCTCGACCTCGACCGGGACCAGGACATCCGAGCCCCAGGCCAGCACGACCGGGCCGTCCGCGGACAGGATGTTTGTGGAGCCCATCATCGGGTCGTACGTCAGCTGGTCGATCATGCTCCGGCGGACGGCCGACCGGGCGATCTCGGGCGTCACGTTCGAGTCGGAGAAGAAGGCCTGGCCGACGACCCGGTCGGACAACGACTGGCCGAAGGGATTGAACGCGGCCGCGATGTCGACGGTGGCGACCGCGCCCGGCTCGAGGTCGTTCAGGAGCGCGACGGTCTGGCCGAGGACGACGGCCGGCCGTTCCAGTCGCTGGGCAGACGCGTTGGTCACGGTGCCACGGAGCCGGCCGTCCTCGAGCCGCAGGTCGGTCTGGATCAGGGGCACGGCGACCGACGTCTCGGCGCGGATCGTCCGCAACGACCCGAACCCGATCTGCAGGTCGCGGATCCTCGCCGGATCGCCCTGGACGACGTCCAGCGTCAGGGCGTTGGCCGTCCCCGACGAGGCGTCGCCGCTGATCGGCGCGGACAGCAGGGCGCCACCCGGCACGCTCAGCTGGTAGGCCTGGCGCGCCGGTGAGAAGACGCCGAGATAGACCTGCGCGGAGCCGGCCGTCGCGCCCGAGGCCCCGCGCACGATCGCGATCTCGTTGACGATCACCTCGCTCCCGCGCAGGAGCGCTCCGAAGCCGTACGCCCCGACGGCGAAGACCACGATCAGCAGCGGCATGGTGAGCCACGCCCACTCGCGACGGTCGAGCCGCCGCAGGACGAGGTAGTTGATCGGCCCGATCAGCGCGATGTAGGCGATGAGCAGCAGGATCAGGCCGCTGGTCGGCGGCAGCGCGAGGCTCGGCACCTGGGACGCGGCGCCGACCAGGAGGTTGTCGTCGAAGACGGCCAGCCCGCCGTACGTGCGCGGTGGCAGCAGACGGCGCCACATCGCCTGCGAGCTGTCGGTCTTCGCGATCCAGTCGACCGACGGGTCGAACCCGAGGACGGTCACGGTGCCGGCGCCGGACGTCCGTTCGGCGGCGACCACGCGGGACCCGACCGTGGCGAGCGCCCGGCCGGAGGTGAGCTCGCCGGACAGGGCGGGCAGGGTCGTCGCGGTCGGCGGCAGCTCGCCGAGGATGCCGGCCAGTGCCGCGGCCGGGACGTCGGTCGTGACGTCCGGCCGGTAGGGGAGCAGCGCGTCCGGGAACCCGGCGAGGGCCTTGGGTCCGGTCGTCCCGCCGACGATGACCAGCTTCCCACCGCCGGCCACCCAGCCGGCGAGGGCGGCCAGCTGTCCCGAGGTGAGGCGGTCGGCGTCGATGTCCTGCCACACGATCCGGTCGACCGAGGTCCAGGCCTCGACCCGTTCCGGCAGGTCCTCCGGTGCGAGGCTCATGACCGATGGGGCGACCTGGTTCGGGTTGGGCGGCAGGTGGAAGCTGCCGACGAGCCCCTCGGGATGCTCGGCGACGACGGCGACGACCAGCTGGGTGCCATCGTCCGACGCGTAGGCGGCCTTGACCGAGGCCACGGTCCGGTCGCCCTCCATGAGCTGGACCTGCAGGTCCTTGCCGAAGGCCGGCGGCTGCGCGTACACGACGAACGTCTTGTCGGCCTGGGTCGGCAGGTCCGCGGGTACGGAGAACCGGGTCTGGCTCTGGGTGCCGCCCGCTACCCGGAGCTCGCCGTCGATCGCCGGACCGTCGTTCTTGAGATGGACGGCGATCGCCACCCACGAGCCGACCCGGGCGTGGCCGCCGAGCAGCACACGCGCTTCCATCGTGGGGCCACCGGCCGCGGCGACCGGCAGCGCCGTGGGGCCGAGCGCGCCCACCAGGACGGCGAGGACGGCCGCCATCCGGAGCGCCCCGAGGGGCCTTGGGAAGCTGCGTGGCACGGGCGGGCGACGGAGCACAGGCACCCCACGGTGACGTCGGAGCGGGAGTGGTCGCACCAAGGACGCCTTGGGGCGGTCGAAAGTTGCACGGTCCGAGGCGTCGGAACCGCGGCTATCGTACGATGCGACCGTCCCGGAACCATTGGCGTCGTGCCGCGTCGTGAGGTCCCTTGCCCGAGATCCGCCCGTTCCGTGCCCTCCGCTACGACCGTTCGACCATCGAGGACCAGAGCCTCGTCCTGGCACCGCCGTACGACGTGATCGATCCGGCCGAGCACGAACGGCTGCTGGCGCGTCACCCGGCCAACGTCGTCCGCCTGGAGCTGCCGCGCCTGGAACCCGGCGACGAGCCGGACGATCGCTATCGCCGGGCGGCCCGGACGCTGGCGGCGTGGCGCTCGGACGGGACGCTCCACAAGGACCCGCATCCCTCGATCTACGTCTACGAGCAGGCGTACCTCGTGCCCGGCACGGAGGTCCCGCGCGTCCAGCGCGGCTACTTCGCCCGTCTTCGTCTCGAGACCTTCGGCCCGGACGCCGGCGTCCTGCCGCACGAGCGGACGATGGCCGGACCGCGCGAGGACCGTTACAAGCTCTTGCGCGCGACCGGCGTCAACACAAGTCCCGTGGTCGCCCTGTACGACGACCGGGGCGGCGTCGGCCGGCCGATCCTCGACGAGCTGACCCGCCGCGCCGCGGATCTCGACGTCTTCGACGAGGACGACGTCCGGCATCGCCTGTGGGCGGTCCCGGCGGACGGTGACGCAGCCGCGACCGTCGCCCCGCTCCTGGCCGTCGCCGCGGCCGGTCCCGTCACGATCGCCGACGGCCACCACCGCTACGAGACGGCCTTGCGCTACCGCGACGAGCGGCGGATGAGTCGCTCGTGCGAGGAGGATCCGGCGTTCGACTACCTCCTGACGCTGTCTCATCGACGCCGTCGCCGAGCCGTTGACGGTGCTGCCGACGCACCGCCTGCTCCGCAACCTCGGCGACGAGGGTCTCGGGCGCCTGCTCGACGGTCTCGAGGCCTTCTTCGAGGTCCGCCGCGACGTCGCGCGCGACGACCTCCGGCAAAGGTTCGAGGCGATCGCCACGGAACCCGGTGGCGCCGGCCGGTTCGGCCTGTGGACGCGGTCGGGCGGGGCGATCCTGACCGCCCGCCGGCACGCGTTCGAGCCCTGGCTGCCGGCCGGTGGCGACGCGGTCCGCGGGCTCGACGTCACGCTGCTCGGGGTCGCCCTGGAGCGGCTCGCCGGGATCGACGCCGAGGCCCTCGCGGCCGGCGCCGTCGCGTACACCAAGTCGGCCGACGAGGCGCTCGACGCCGTGGATGCGGGACATGACGGCACGGACGCGGCGTTCCTCCTGGAGCCGACGCCCGTCGCCTCGATCCTCGCCGTCGCAGCGGACGGCGACGTCATGCCCCAGAAGTCGACCTATTTCTATCCCAAGGCCCTGACCGGCCTGGTCATCAACCCGCACGAATGGTGAACCTGCATGCCCGATACCACGCCTGAGCAGATCCTCGCCCGCGCCCAGGTGCCGCCCGCCAACGGCCGCCCGATCCGCAAGGACGAGATCGAGCTGGACGAGAGAGGGATCTACGTCGAGTCGTGGCTGCCCGAGCGCCGATCGCGCCGCAAGCCGTTGCTGTTCATCCACGGCGAGCTGGCCGGCTCGTGGGTGTGGGAACGCTATCTCGGCTACTTCGCCGCCCGCGGCTGGGAAGGCCATGCCCTCAACCTGCGCAACCACTTCTGGTCGCAGACCGCGGACCCGGCCACGCTGTCGTTCGACACATACACCGAGGACGTCGTCGCGACCCTCGAGCGTTTCGGCTCCGGGGTGGTGGTCGTCGGGCACGGCATGGGCGGCCTCCTCGCGCTCAAGGCCGCCGAGCGGATGCCGGTCTCCGGCCTGGTCCTGTTGAGCTCCGAGCTGCCGCGCGAGCTCCGGACGCCCGCCCGAACACACGAGCTGCGCGAGATCCCCGAGGTCTACGGGCGCTCGATGATCGGGTGGGAGACGCTCCCGGAGCGCCTCGTCCGGGACGAGCGCGACCTGACCCTGGCGGACGTGCTGCGCGTCCAGCACCTCCTCGGGCAGAAGCCGCACGAGGCCGGCGCCGCGCGTCGCCAGATGCTGGCCGGGGTGCCGATCGACCGGCGTGGCATGACCGAGCTGCCGCGGCTCGTCGTCGGCGCCGGGCTCGATCACCGGGTGGCGCTGACGGACACGGAGCGCCTCGCGGAGTGGCTCGAGGCGGACTACGAGCCGTTCGCCGCGCATTCCCACTACGGGCTGGTCCTCGGCGAGAACAGCTACCAGCAGGTCGCCGACGCGATCCGCGGCTTCCTCGAGGTGAACCGGCTGTAGCGGCTGCGGCGCCGCTGCGGCGCCGTCGTCCTTGATCGGGCCGGCGGCGTCGCTGGTATCATGCCGACCGGCCCGGCGGACTCGCCCGCGCCGACGGGGCCGCATTCGTCTAGAGGCCCAGGACACCGCCCTCTCAAGGCGGAGATCACCGGTTCGAATCCGGTATGCGGTACCAATCCCATTCGACCCGATCCCTGGCGTGCGCACGCCCGACGCCGCGAAGGCACTGGTCCGGCCGGTCCGGTCCACCGTATCGGCGCGGCCGGCCCCCGTATGCTGGACGGGTGAGGGACGGATCGCTCGACGGGATCACCATCCGACGGGCGACGGCCGACGATTCGCGTCCGACCTACGACGTCTTCACCGAGGCGGCCGACGACCTGGCCCGGACGCGTGGCTGGGCACCGACGCCCCGGCCGGCCGACCCGCCGGAGCGGTTCCTCGCCTTCCGTGCCAGCGCGCTGCGGCACGACCCGGACGGCTTCTGGGTGGCGGAGGCGGACGGTCGCCTCGTCGGCTTCGGGATCGCCGATCCAGCGCGAGCACGTCTGGTACCTCGCCGCGCTCCACGTCCGGCCGGCGTACCAGTCGCGCGGCGTCGGGGCCGCGATCGTCCGGAAGGCGCTCGACGCCGCCAGGCCGGGCAGCGTGCTGACCGTCGGCGCGGATGCGCGCAACCCGGTCTCCAACGCCCTCTACGGCCGGTTCGGGATGTTCCCCGAGACGCCGCTCGTCCCGATGTCCGGTCCGACGGCGGCGGGCGACACGCGGATCCTGGTCCCGGGCCTCCCTCCGGAGGACGACCTCGCTGCCATGGACCGCGCCGTCGTCGACGTCGCGCGTCCCGAGGACCACGCGTTCTGGCGGTCGGTCTCCGATCTGCACGCCTTCACGGTCGTCACGAACGGTCGGGTCGCGGGCTACGCCTACGTCCAGGCGGACGGGGCGATCGGCCCGATCGCGGTCCTGGATCCGGCCGATCTGGCCCCGGCGCTCGATGCCGCCATCGCCGTCGCGGCACGTCTCGGGGCGACGACGGCGCGCGTCCGCATCCCGGGCGCCGCACGTGACGCCGTCCGGCTCCTGCTGGCGCGAGGCTGGCGCTACGGCGACGCCGTGACGCTCCTCCTGACCTCGGCGCCGTGGGGACACTGGGATCGCTACGTGACCTCGGGTGGGGATGCCCTGATCTGACGCAGGCGAGCCGCGAGGCCCTCGCGACTTCCGTAGACTCGGCCGATGCGACCATCCACTCTCCGCCGCCTCGCCATCCTCGCCGAGGGCGAGTTCGGCCCCCACAACGCGAAGACGGCCTACGGCGTCATCCGCTACGGGCGTGACGACGTCGCCGCCGTTATCGACTCGACCCGGGCCGGCCAGAACGTCGACGCCTACCTGCCCGGCCACGACATCCCGATCGTCGCGACGCTCGACGACGCGCTGGCCATCGAGCCGCCGCCGGACGCGCTGCTCATCGGGATCGCGCCGACGGGCGGCCGGCTCCCGCAGTCCTGGCGAACGGTCATCCTCGCCGCGATCGATGCCGGCCTCGACATCCTCTCCGGCCTGCATACCTTCATCGGCGACGACCCCGAGTTCGCGGCCGCGGCGGCCGCCGCCGGCACCACGATCGTCGACTACCGGCGTCCGCCGGAGCGGATGGAGACGGCGGTCGGCCGGCGCCACGCACCGGGCAAGCGCGTGATCCTGACCGTCGGCAGCGACTGCGCCGTCGGCAAGATGTCGGTCGCCCTCGAGCTCCGGCGGGCCGCCCGGACGCGTGGCGACTCGGTCGCGTTCGTGGCGACCGGCCAGACCGGGATGATGATCGAGGGCTGGGGCGTCGCGGTGGACCGCCTCATCAGCGACTTCGCGCAGGGCACCGTCGAGTGGCTGGTGGGCGAGGGCGAGGAGCTCGGCGACTGGGTCATCGTCGAGGGCCAGGGTTCGCTGGACCACCCGGCCTACTCGTCCGTGACGCTCGCGCTGATCCATGGCTCGACACCGCAGGCGATGGTCATGGTCCACGACCCGGGACTCCGCGAGCACGACTTCGACCACCTTCCGGAGGCGTCGTTCCCGATCGCCAGGCTGCCCGGGTTCATCGCGATGCACGAGGGCATGGCGAACCTGGTGGCGCCGTCGAAGGTCGTCGCGATCGCGCTCAACACCTCGCGCTTCGCCGACGAGGACGAGGCGCGCCGGCTCATCGCGGCGACCGAGGCCGAGACCGGTCTGCCCACGGACGACCCGTACCGCTTCGGACCGGAACGGCTGTGGGGCCGGATCCGCGACGCGGTCGACGCGCTGCCCTGGGTGGCCGACACCGTCCCGGCAGACGGGCGATGAGCCTGCGCCTGACCCACGAGGTCCTGCACCTCGGCCTCATCGATCCTCTCCGGATCGCCCGCACAGACCATCATTCGGACGCATCCCTGGTGACGACCGTCGTCGTCGAGCTGACCGACGACCGGTTCCCGGGAATCGTCGGGGTGGGGGAGGGTTACCCCGACCGGTTCTACGGCGAGACGCCGGAGACGATGGCCGCGATCTTCCCGTACCTCCTGTCGTTCGCAGATGGGTTCGCGGAGGGGCTGACCGATCCGGCCGCCGCCCGCGCGGCGCTCGAGTCGCTCGGCCGGACCTGGGCGGACAACCTGCGCTGGAACGGCGGGGCCAAGTGCGCGCTCGACATCGCCGTCCACGACTTCGCCGGCAAGGCCCTCGGTCTTCCGGTCCATCGGCTGCTGGAACTGCCGAGCGCCATCCCGCCGACCGACTTCACGATCGGCATCGACGAGCCCGACGTGGTCGCCGAACGAGCTGCCCGGGCCGCCGACTTCCCGGCGCTCAAGATCAAGCTCGGCGGACCGCAGGACCTCGAGACGCTGCGGGCCGTCCGCCGCGTCTTCACCGGTCCGATCCGCGTCGACGCCAACACGGGTTGGACCCGCGACGACGCGGAGCGCCTCATGCCCGAGATCGTCGCGCTCGGGGTCGAGCTGATCGAGCAGCCCTTCCGCGCCCGGGCCTACCGCGACCTCGCCTGGCTCCAGGAACGTTCCCCGATCCCGATCGTCGCAGACGAGAGCGCGGTGACGTACGAGGACATCGACGCGCTGGTCGACGTCGTCGGCGGGATCAACGTCAAGCTCGCCAAGTGCGGCGGGATCGGGCCCGCCCGGCGGATGCTCGAGCGCTCGCGCGAGCTCGGCTTCCGGATCTTCCTGGGCTGCATGGAGGAGACGTCGGTCGGCATCGGCGGATCGGCGGTCGTCGCCTCGTTCGCGGACTGGGTCGATCTCGACGGCTGTCTGCTGCTCGCGGACGACCCGTTCGTGGGTCTCGAGCTGGATTCCGACCACCGCTGGATCCTCCCCGAACGGCCCGGTCTGGGTCTGACCCGGCGCGCCTCCGCCTGACGCCGCCGGCGGTCCCACGGACGGGCCGTGCACGGACAGCACGGACAGCACGGGCGTTCGGTGAACGCCCGTTCGTGTGGATAACTTGGTGGATGAAGTGGTGGACAAGCCCCCTTCCCGGGGCGGTGTCGACGGACCTACCATGACCGCTCACCGGCAGCCGACCTTCTGAGGGGAGGAGCCGCCGGGGGTCCAGGAGCCCACGTCCGACCGCCGGACCGCCCCGTCCGACCACTCGGGCCATGTTTCGCGACGCCGCCGAAAGGCCGGCTCGTCACCGCCTGCGAGCGGTAGGGAGGGAGGGACGCCATCGATGGATCCCCATAACGCCGTCTCGGCGACACCGTGCCCGGATGCGATCGAATTCGTGCGGTTCTGCTACCGCCGTCGGCGCGTCGGCTGGCCGGAGCTGTACGACGAGATGTGCGCCGTCGCAGGGCGCGGCCTGTTCCGCGGTTACGACGCGGACGACCTGGCTGGCATCGGCATCGGGTTCAGCCTCTTCGACATGCCCGCCCTGTCCGTCCTGGCAGGCCGGATCGTCGCCGAGGAGATGGCGCTCCGCCGACCGGTCGCCGTGATGATCACCGCCGACATCCCGGCCCCCCGACCTGAGGACACCAGCCCCCACCCGATGACGCCGACGACAGCCCCAGCGACGCCGACGATGCAGCCGAGCGATGAGCGGACGTTCGACGTCCCGATCCGCCTGGCCCTGATGCCGACCGGAGCCTAGGACCTCGCACCGAACTCGTTCCCGTCATTCATCGACGGTCGTCCGACCCCCGCTCCCCCCAGCGGGGGTCGTTCGATTCAGGCGCGGATCCGGCGCCTCGCCATCTCGCCCTCGATCTGGCGCTCGGCCTCGACGTAGCGATCGATCTGCTCGCGCAGCTCGTTGGCCTCGGGCGTGTAGAGGTGGACCTGTCCCTGGAGGATGTACGACAGGCGACGGCTGGTCATCCGCACGTGGTCGAGGTTCTTCAACAGGACGAGCGGGTCCATCGCGGCCAGGTCCGACGGGTGGTACATCTGCTGCATGGCGGCATTCTAGAGGGAGCGAAGCGCCCTCGGCGGCCAGGTCCAGTCGACGTCGAGCGGAGCCGCTGCGAGCGCCCGGCGTCGACCCGTCTCGGTCGCGCCGAGGACGAGGATCCGGTCCGTCTTGGTCGCTCGGCCCGCCTCGTCGCCCCACAGCTTGGTCATCTTGCGGTTGGCCGCGACGTCGTCCAGCGCGACCCCGGCGAGCCGGTAGCCTTCGGGCGCGGCGGCCGACTCCCAGACCCGGGCGGCGAGGTCGACTCCGCCCCGGATGCGGCGGCCGCGGTCCGTCTCGACGTCGCCGATGACGAGGACGACGACGGCATCGTCGGCCAGGACGGGACGGAGGCCGGCCAGCACGTCGCGGAGGAACTGCAGATACGGCTCGCGGTGGTGGGCATCGTCGAGCGCCGCGTCGATCGCCCCCGAGTCGAACCCGAGCAGCCATGTCCGCAGCCAGTTGTAGTAGCCGTACTTGACGACCCGCATGTACGGCGGCGAGGTCACCACGAGACGGGCGCGCTCGGGCCGGCTCCGCGCGTGCAGCGAGGCCGTGACGCGCGGCGCGAGATCGCGGGCGTCGCCGAGGAGCGCGATCCCCTCGATCGACGGCGGGGGCTGCCGGAACAGCCGGTCGAGCTTCTTGGCCAGCCCGTCGAACACGTCGCGCTCCGGCGACGCGAACTCCGTCCGGGCGGCGAAGTCGCGGACGTACCGCGGCGCCATCGAGAAGGTGTTCGGCATGAGCTCGGACAGGTAGCTCGCGCTCTTGCCGTGGAGGATCCCGGTCAGGGCGGCGGCCAGGAAGCGATCCGTCCGGTCGTCCAGGCGGAGGGCGGTCCGGACGAACAGGAGCTGGCCGAGGGTCCGCGGGTGGAATGCCACCGCGACCTCTGCCGGGACGCGTTCGGAGCCGTCGCCCGGCAGCTGGCCGGATCCGGCGACCGGCACGCGGGCGGCCGGCGAGCCGGGAGAGGCAACGACGGCCTCGGCCAGGGCCAGCCAGCCCCCGGAGCTCGCGTTCCAGCCCAGCCGCAGCTGGGCCAGCCGTGTCGTCGCCTGCGCCCGGGTCGCCGGCTCGACCTTGGCGGCCGTCAGCAGGTGGGCGAACGGATTGAGGTCGTTGCCGACGCCGATCCGCCCCTCGGCGCAGGCCTGGAGCGGTGTCGT
The DNA here is from genome assembly GCA_963755995.1 of uncultured Chloroflexia bacterium. Taxonomy (GTDB): domain Bacteria; phylum Chloroflexota; class Limnocylindria; order Limnocylindrales; family CSP1-4; genus SPCO01. The sequence goes on from CAVWLQ010000003.1 coordinate 347,153, forward strand.
TCCGCGTCCGGAGAACGGATCCAGGACGACATCACCCGGCCGCGAGTAGCGCGCGATGAAGGCGTGGGTGAGGGCCGCCGGAAAGCTCGCCAGGTACGAGCACATCGGGTGGAAGGCGTGGCCCCACAGGCGCTGCTGGTCCTTCCACTCGGGGAGCAGCTCGATCGCCGGTAGCTCGACGGGCAGCTCGAGGGCGAGCTGGCCCGCGGAGAAATGCGCCGGACGGGCCGACATCGGCGGTGCTGGACCTCCTGACCCCGTCCCGGTTCCCGGCCGGGGCGATGGGTCGCGGAGTGTAGCACGCGGGAATCGCCGATTCGACCTGACGAACGGGGACGGTAGACTCCTCCCGCGTCCCCGTAGCTCAGTGGACAGAGCAGCCGCCTTCTAAGCGGAAGGTCGCAGGTTCGAATCCTGCCGGGGGCGCCACTGGTGCGGTCTGGTGTGGTCCGGTGCGGTTCCGGCGGGACCGTCGACCATCTGCAACGCGCAGGACGACCTGCCCATTGCCCAGAACGATCAACCGACGTACCATCTCCCACCCCGACGGCGCGCAGCGGAGGTACCGGGATCGCGTCGTTATGTGCGATTCCCGGGAGCGCGCGGCATGACCGTTCGAGAGCCCGATGCCCACCCGCAACAACCGGAGGCGAGTCGACAGTGACTGATACCTTCAGCTCCAACGGAACAGACCCCGGCGCCTACGCGATCGCCTCGGATATCGACGGCGCGGAGCACGGCGAGGGCGGCGGCTTCCTGACGGATCTCGCCAAGGCGATGCAGGCGACCGCCGCAGCCGAGCAGGCGCGCGACGCCGAGATCACGGAGCAGCGCCGGAAGGCGCACCTCGACTCGATCCGCGCGCGTGAGGCGATCGAGGCGGAGGATCTCCGCGAGCTCGCCAAGGAAGACGTCAAGGGCATCGACGCCTGGTCGGACGGCGAGATCAAGCGGATCAAGCTCGAGCGCGAGCGGCGGATCGCGTCGCGACGCGAGCAGCTCCAGATCCGGCTCGAGGAGCATCGTGGCGTCGTGGCCCGCGAGGTGGACGCGGTCGAGGTCGCCGTCGCGACGTATCGGACCGAGATCGCCGGCTACTTCACGAGGCTCGGCTCCGGCACGGATCCGGTCGAGATCGCCCGCCAGGCCGGGACCCGGCCGGCATTCCCGGCGCTCGAGGACATCGGTCCGGATGGCGCTCGGTCCGCCGCGGTGGCCACGGCCATCGACGAGGACACCGCGCCGGCCGCTGTCACCGATGACGCGCCCGGCTACAACGTGACGATGTACGCGTCGGACGCCGTCGCGACAGAGCAGATCGTCGAGGAGGCCGCCCCGGAAGCGACCCAGGAGGACGAGCCGGTCCAGGCCGTCGAGGCCGCGAGCGAGCAGGGGACCGACCAGGAGGTCGCGGCCGAGTCCGAAGGGGAGCCCGTGACGGCCGAAGCCGAAACGGAGCCGGTGGCCGCCGAGGCCGAGCCCGAGCCGGCGGTGGCCGAGCCCGAGGCCGAGCCGGCGGTCGCCGAGGCCGAGGGGGAGCCCATCACGGCCGAGGCCGACCAGCCTGCCGAAGGCCAGTCGGACGACGCCCAATTGATCGGCGTCATGGATCCCGAGGCGTCGGGCCAGCCGACCGAGGCGCCCTGGCAGGCGCCGGACAGCTACGTCCCCGAGACCGAGGAGCACGCGGCAGCGCAGGGATCGTCCCCGGATGCGCCGGTCGAGGCGACCGCCGACGGGTCGGCCGTCGGGCAGGACGCCGGGTCAGGCGAGCACGTCGATGAGGGTTCGGAAGAGCCCGTCCCGGTGGGGGAGGCGCGCGTCGTCATGCCCCGCAGCACGGGCGCCGGCTCATGGCTCCGGTGGCCGAACGGCTCGTCCGACCGATCCGACCTGGGCCAGTAACCGCCTGATAGCCGCCTGACAGACCGGGCGGCCGTCGCGGACGGCCGCCGAGGCGGTACGGTTCGCGCGTGGACTCGATCCTCGCGCTGATCCCCGGCTACCAGGAAGGTCCCCGCATCGCGGCCGTCGTGTCGGCAGCGGCGCTGCACCTGCCGGTCGTCGTGGTCGACGACGGCTCGACCGACGACACCGCGGTCCAGGCGGAAGCCGCGGGAGCCACCGTCCTGATCCAGCACCCCAACGCGGGCAAGGGCGCGGCCCTGCGCGCCGGCTTCCGGTACGCGCTGGCGCACGACGCGGCCGCCGTGGTCACCCTCGACGCGGACGGTCAGCACGACCCCGCGGAGATCCCGACGTTCCTGGCCGCGTTCGCCGAGGACCGCCCGGAGCTCGTGCTCGGCCGGCGCGACTTCGGCTCGATGCCGCCGGTCCGGCGGCTGTCGAACACGCTCGGCGGCATGGTGTTCTCGGCGGCGGTCGGCCGGCGGATCGCGGACAACCAGTCCGGCTACCGGCTGATCGGCCGGCGCCTGATGACTGCCCTGCTCGACAGCACGGAGTCCGGCTTCGAGTTCGAGGTCGAGATGATCGCGCGCTGCATCGCGCTGGGCCTGCCGATGGCGGAGGTCCCGATCCGGACCATCTACGCGGGCGAGCCGAGCCACATCCGGCCGTGGGCCCACTTCACGAGCTTCCTGCGGGTCAGCCGCGACGCGCGGCGCATCGTGCGCGGGCACCGATGAGCACGCCCCTGGCCACCGAGGAGGCGCGATCGGCCGCGCCGGTCTGGCGCGACCGTGCGCGGCGCGGGCTGCGGCGTGCAGGCCCTGACATCCTCGCCGTCGGTGCCGCCCTGGCGCTCGGGTCGGCGACGGTGGCCCTCCTCGAACGCGTCGGTGGGTTCGACAACGGCTCTCCGGCCTTCATCCTTGCGGTGGTCGCGGTCGCCGTGCTTCGTGGCACGGGGCCGGCGGTGGCCACTGCCATCGGCTCCTTCCTCGTCTACGACTTCCTGTTCATCGAGCCGCTCCACACCCTCAGGGTCCAGGACCCGGGCGAGTGGCTGAACCTCATCCTCCTGCTCGTCGTCGGGATCGTGGTCGGCCGCCTGGCCGGGAGCGAGCGCGCCCGGGCGATCGCGGCCACCGAGCGCGAGCGCGAGGCGCGCACGCTGTTCGACATCACCTTCACGCTCGCGACGGAACGCGACCCGGCGTTGGCGCTGGCGGCGATCGCCCGGATGGTGTGTGCGGAGATCGAGGCTGACCGCGTCTGGATCATGGTCGGCGAGGCGATCGTGGCCGACACCGCACCGGCCGGCAGCGCGGCGCCGAGGAACCCGGCGGTCCACGCGACACTTCGACGACGTCCCGGCGACGAGCCCGCCGAATGGGTTCGGGTGCACGCCCCAGGGGGGACCCAGCAGGGGACGCGATCCGGCGACGAAACCGCCTTTCGCGTCGTCATCGTCGCCGGCGGTCGCACGCTCGGCGCCATCTGGGCCATCCGGCCGCGAGGTCTGGGCGACCCCGACACAGGCGAGACGCGCGTCATCGCCGCCGCCGCCGACCAGATCGGCGGCTCGCTCGAGCGCGACCGGCTCCGGCGCGAGGCGACCTCGGCCGAGATCTCGCGGCGGAGCGAGGCGATCAAGTCGGCGTTGCTCGACTCCGTCTCGCATGACCTGCGCACGCCGCTCGCGTCCGTCCGGGCGGCCGCGGGCATGCTCATGGACCCCGATGTCGAATGGCCGGCCGACAAGCGGCGGGAGATCGCCGGGTCCATCGACCGCGAGGCCGAGTGGCTCAACCGCCTCGTCACCAACCTCCTCGACATGAGCCGGGTCGAAGCCGGGGAGCTTCGGCCGAACCTCGCGGTGTTCGCCCTGTCCGACCTCGTCGCGCAGGCCCTGGACAGGACCGATGTCGCGTCCAGGGGCCACCCCGTCACCGTCGACGTCCCCGAGGACCTGCCACCCGTCCTGGTCGACGAGGTGTTCATGGGCCAGATCCTCGTCGAACACCCTCGACAACGCCGCCAAGTACGGCGGCCCGGGCGCGCCGATCCGGGTCGCCGCCTCCGTGGTCCCGAACGGACGCGTGGCGGTCACGATCGAGGACGGCGGCCCGGGCGTCCCGGCCGAGTCCCTGCCGCGGCTGTTCGAGAAGTTCTACCGCGTCCCGCGCAAGGGCGAAGGCTCCCGTCGTGGCACGGGCATCGGCCTCGCGGTGGTCCGCGGCCTGATCGAGGCGATGGGCGGAACGGTCGTGGCGAGACCGAGCACGCTGGGTGGGCTCGCCGTCGAGTTCGACGTTCCGATCGCGCCCGCCGAGCCCATCGCGGCCGCCGGAGCCGGCGATGCCGCGGGTGCGGCCGACCGATGACCACCGGCGAGGCCGCCTCGATCCTCCTGGTCGAGGACGACGAGCCGACCCGGCAGGCGATCGCCATGTTCCTGCGCGGCTACCACCATGACGTCGTCGAGGCGGGCGACGCCGCGACCGCGACGGAGGCGTGGGAACGACGGCGGCCCGACCTCATCGTGCTCGACCTGGGGCTGCCCGACGAAGATGGGCTCGTGCTCATCCGCCGCCTGCGACGAGAGGCGGCGACGCCGATCCTGATCCTGTCGGCGCGCGACCGCGAGGCGGACAAGGTCAGCTGCCCTCGACCTCGGCGCCGACGACTACGTGACCAAGCCATTCGGCATGGTCGAGCTGCGGGCACGGATCGACGCCCTGCTGTCGCCGTGCCGCCGGGCCGGCCGCGGACCAGTCGGGCATCGATCCGGGTCGGGCACGCTCCAGATGGACGTCGGCCGGCGCCTGGTCGACCGTGGACGACATAGCCGTGCACCTGACACCGCGCGAGTACGAGGTGCTCAAGGTCCTGCTCGAGCACGCGGGCCGCCTGGTCACGCACGGCCGCCTGCTGCGCGCCGTCTGGGGCACCGCCTACAGCGACGAGTCGCACTACGTCCACGTCTACGTCAGCCAGATCCGCCGCAAGATCGACGCCGCGGACCCGGACGGGACCCTGCGCGGCCTGATCGTCGCCGAGCCGGGGGTCGGCTACCGGATCGCGCCCGCCTGAGTCGCTCGTTCTTGAGCGGTTCTTGAGCGGCCGGACGGGGTCGTCAGGCGTCCGCCCTCTTGGACCGACCCCGCATCGTCGAGATATGAGCGAACCGGGCGCGTCTGCCGCCGAGCTCCAGCACGTCATCGACCGCGAGGTCGACCTCGTCACGAGCGCGATCAACCTCGTCGCCACCGGCGGCGCGCCGTCCACGATGGTGGTCGGCCTGCGGCTGACCGACTGCGGTCCTCCAGATCGTCGGGCCGCTGGCCGCACAGACGTGGCGTCGTCATCGACCAGCTGTGGGGGTCGGACGAGACGACCAGCGACATCCGCGTCCGGCTGGAGCGGGCATGACCGACGCCCACCACCTCCTCATCATCGAGGACGACGAGGCTCTCGCCGGCCTGCTCGCGTCGCACCTGCGCGCACACGGCTACGAGGTGACCGTCGCTCCCTCCGCCGAGGCCGCCGAGGTGCTGTTCGCGGAACGGGCGCGCCCGAGCCTGATCCTCCTCGACCTCAACCTGCCCGGCGACACCGGCTGGTCCGTCCTGCGCAGCGACGCCTACGCCGCCGCCGGACGACCGCCGGTCGATCGTCGCGAGCGCGATGGCGGTCAGTCCAGCCCGCCTGCGCGAGTTCGGCGTCGCGGGTTACCTGCCCAAGCCCTTCGCGCTGGACACGCTCCGGTCGACGCTCGACCGGGTCCTCGGATCGGAGGACCGCCCAACCATGACCGACGTCCAGATCGCCCTGATCCTGATCGCCTGCATCGGCGTCTTCTGGGGCTACCTGCTGCTGTGCGAGCGGGTCGGACGATGAACGTCCTCGAGATCGTGGCCGGCATCGCGGCCGCGTTCGTCTTCGTCTACCTGCTGTGGGCGCTGCTGCGCCCCGAGGACTTCTGACCGTGGCACCCAACGACTTCCTCGTCCTCGCCACCCTGGCGGCGGCGATCCTCTTCGTGACGCCGTCCGTCGGTCGGTACATCCACCGGGTGATGGAAGGGGAGCGCGTCTTCCTCAGTCCGATCGTCCGGCCCGTCGAGCGCAGCGATCTACCGCTTCTGCGGCATCGACGAGACCGCCGAGCAGGGCTGGAAGGGCTACGCGGTGTCGGTCCTCGTGATGGCCTTCGTCGCGATCGTGGCGGGCTACGTCGTCCTCCGGCTGCAGGACGTCCTGCCGCTCAACCAGGGCGAGCATCCCGGCCATGTCCCCGGAGCTGGCGTTCAACACGTCGGTCAGCTTCGAGACCAACACCAACTGGCAGAACTACTCCGGTGAGACGGGCGCGACCTACCTGACCCAGGCGGCGGTCCTCGCGGTCCGCAACTTCACCTCGGCGGCGACCGGGCTCGCCATCGCCATCGCCCTGTTCCGCGGCCTCACCCGGCGCAGCTCCGCGACGATCGGCAACTACTGGGTCGACCTGACCCGCGGCGTGCTGTACATCCTGCTGCCGATCGCCCTCGTCGGTGCCCTCGTCCTCGTCTGGCAGGGTGTCCCCCAGACGTGGAACACGCCCCAGACCATCACGACCCTCGAGGGCGCCCAGCAGACCATCGCCTACGGGCCGATCGCGTCGCAGGAGTTCATCAAGGAGCTGGGCAACAACGGCGGCGGCTTCCTCAACGCGAACTCCGCCCATCCGCTCGAGAGCCCGACCCCGCTGACGAACTGGCTCGAGATGTTCGCCATCCTCCTGCTGCCGTTCGCGCTGACATACACGTTCGGGCGCTACGCCGGCAACCAGCGCCAGGGCTGGACGATCTTCGTAGCCATGTCGGCGGTCCTGCTCGTCGGCTCGGTCGTGGCGATGAACCACGAGTACCACGGCAACCCGCTCTTCCCGACGACCGTCGACCAGGCCCTCGGCAACATGGAGGGCAAGGAGATCCGGTTCGGGTCGGCCCTCGGCGGGCTGTTCGGGGCGGTGACGACCGGGACGAGCACCGGGGCGATCAACTCCTGGCATGACAGCTTCCAGCCGGTGGCCGGGCTCGTCCCGCTCTTCAACATGGAGCTCGGCGAGATCACACCGGGCGGGATCGGCGCCGGGATGTACGGGATGCTCGTCATCGGCGCGATCCTCGCGGTGTTCATCGCCGGCCTGATGGTCGGCCGGACGCCGGAGTACCTGGGCAAGAAGGTCGAGGCCTTCGAGATCAAGATGGCGATGCTCGTCGCCCTCGTCCTGGGGGCCAGCATCCTGGGCTTCACGGCGATCGCGAGCGTGCTCCCCGAAGGGACCGCCGGTCCGCTCAATCCCGGGCCCCACGGCTTCAGCGAGATCCTGTACGCCTTCTCCAGCCAGACGGCCAACAACGGCTCGGCCTTTGCCGGACTGACCGGGAACACGCCCTTCTACAACATCACCGGTGCCCTGGCGATGCTCATCGGCCGGTACGGGATGATCATCCCGATCCTCGCCCTGGCCGGGTCCATGGCGATGAAGCGCCGCGTCGCGCCGTCCCTCGGGACGTTCCCGACCACGGGCGCGCTGTGGGTCGTCCTGCTCATCGGTGTCGTGATCATCGTCGGCGCGCTGACGTTCTTCCCGGCGCTTGCCCTGGGCCCGATCGTCGAGCAGCTCCTCCAGAACGCCGGAAAGGTCTCCTGATGGCTCTCCGGTCTGTCGATCTCGGCCGCGGCACGCGCCGCTTCCAGCGCTTCGTGACCCTCGGCGGCACGAAGCCCTCCGGGGGCGAGCCGCCCCGGCCGCGCGGGGTCCTCGATCCCGAGCTCCTGCGATCGGCGATCCCGCACGCGTTCCGCAAGCTCGACCCGCGCCTGCTGATCAAGAACCCGGTGATGTTCGTCGTCGAGATCACCGCGGTCCTGGTCACGCTGACGGCGATCGCCGATGCCGTCGGTGCGCAGGCGGCCGGCGCCGGTGGCCTCAAGTTCGCCGCGCAGATCGCGATCTGGCTGTGGTTCACGGTCCTCTTCGCCACGTACGCAGAGGCCGTCGCGGAGGCCCGCGGTCGGGCCCAGGCGGCGACCTTGCGCAAGACCCGCTCCGAGACGACGGCTCACCGCCGCGGCGCGGACGGCTCCCTCGAGGACGTCGGCTCGTCCGAGCTGCGCAAGGGCGACGTGATCGTCGTCGAGGAAGGTGAGACGATCGCCGGTGACGGTGACGTCATCGAGGGCATCGGGTTCGTCAACGAGGCGGCCATCACGGGCGAGTCCGCGCCGGTCCTCAAGGAGCCGGGCACCGACATCCGCAGCTCGGTGACGGGCGGGACCACGCTCGTCAGCGACAGCATCGTGGTCCTCGTGACGACCGATCCCGGCGAGACGTTCCTCGACCGGATGATCGCGCTCGTCGAAGGCGCCAAGCGCCAGCGAACGCCCAATGAGATCGCGCTCGCGATCCTGCTCGCCGGCCTGACGATCATCTTCCTGATGGCCACGGTCACGCTGCGGCCGTTCGGTGAGTTCGCCGGCACGACCGTCGAGACCGTCGCGCTGCTGGCCCTGCTCGTATGCCTGATCCCGACCACCATCGGCGGTCTGCTGTCCGCGATCGGGATCGCCGGCATGGACCGGGTCGCCCGGTTCAACGTCCTGGCCATGAGCGGGCGTGCGGTCGAGGCATCCGGGGACGTCGACGTCATCCTCCTGGACAAGACCGGCACCATCACCTACGGCAACCGGCTCGCCGCGTCGATCACCGCCGCCCCCGACGTGACCGAGTCGGAGGCCGTCGAGGCCGCCCTGGTGGCGTCGATCCGCGACGAGACGCCCGAGGGTCGCTCCATCGTCGAGCTCGCCCGCAAGCGGCTCGCGGAGCTCGGTCGCCCGGCCGGCACCGGCGATGACGCCGGCTTCGCGACGCTGCGGAGCACCATCGCCGAGGAGATCGCGTTCCGAGCGGAGACCCGCACGAGCGGGGTCACGACGACGACCGGCACGACCATCCTGAAGGGTGCGGTCGACGCCATCGTGAAAAAGGTCGGCGACCTGCCCGCGCCCGTGATGGAGGAGGCGGATCGGATCGCCGACCTCGGGGCGACGCCGCTGGTGCTCGAGAGCGAGGGCCGCGTCCTCGGCGTCATCGAGCTCAAGGACACGGTCAAGGAAGGCCTCGTCGAACGGTTCGCCGAGTTCCGGCGGATGGGTATCCGGACCGTGATGATCACCGGCGACAACGCCCGGACCGCCGCGACGATCGCCAAGGAAGCCGGCGTCGACGACTTCATCGCGCAGGCCACGCCCGAGGAGAAGATCGCCTTCATCCGGACCCAGCAGGCCGAGGGCCACCTCGTCGCGATGACCGGTGACGGCACCAACGACGCCCCGGCCCTCGCCCAGTCCGATGTCGGTCTGGCGATGAACAGCGGGACGTCGGCGGCCAAGGACGCGGCCAACATGGTCGACCTCGACTCCGACCCGACCAAGCTGCTCGAGGTCATCGCGATCGGCAAGCAGCTGCTCATCACGCGGGGATCGATCACGACCTTCTCGATCGCGAATGACGTCGCCAAGTACTTCGCCATCGTCCCGGCGATGTTCGTCACGGTCTTCCCGGAGCTCAACGCGCTCAACGTCATGGGCCTGGCCACGCCCCAGAGCGCCATCCTGTCGGCGGTCATCTTCAACGCGCTGATCATCGTCGCGCTGATCCCGCTGGCATTGCGTGGCGTCGCGTTCAAGCCCGCCCCGGCGAGCGAGCTGCTCCAGCGCAACCTCCTCATCTACGGCCTCGGCGGGATCATCGCCCCGTTCATCGGGATCAAGGCGATCGATCTCGTCGTGTCGGCCCTGAACCTCGCATAGGACACGATCGATGACCATCTTCCTTCGCCACCGGCTCTGGCCGGCCATCGCCCTGCTGATCGCGATGACGATCGTGACGGGCTTCCTCTACCCGGTCGTCGTGACCGCGGTCGCCCAGGTCGCCTTCCCGGGCCAGGCCAACGGCTCGTTCATCCAGACGGCGGACGGCCGGACGATCGGCTCCAGCCTGATCGGCCAGGCGTTCAGCCAGCCGACAGTACTTCTGGAGCCGTCCCTCGGCGGCCGGCGTGACCGACGCGAACCCCGCCGGCTACGACGGCAACGCCTCGGCCGGGTCCAACCTCGGGCCGACGAACCAGAAGCTGATCGAGCGGATCACGGCCGCCGTGGATACCCTCAAGGCGGCCAACGGTGACAGGCCGATCCCGGTCGACCTCGTGACCACCTCGGCGTCGGGGCTCGACCCGGACATCAGCCCGGCCGCCGCCGAGTACCAGGTGGCTCGCGTCGCGAAGGAGCGGGGCATGACCGAGGAGAACCTCCGGGCCGTCGTCACCCGTCACACCGAGCAGCCGTTCCTCGGCTTCCTCGGCCAGCCGCGGGTCAACGTCCTGCTCCTGAACCTCGACCTCGACGGGCTGCTCGTCCGGTGACGACCCCATGACAGGCGGCGAACGCTCCACCTCCGACGGCCGCCCGACGGCCGAGGAGATGCTGGCCCGGATCGGGGAGGGCGGTCGGGATGCCGATCGCGGCCGCCTCCGTGTCTATCTCGGGATGGCGCCCGGCGTCGGCAAGACGTACCGGATGCTCGAGGAGGCGCATCGTCGGACCGGGCGGGGAACGGACCTCGTCGTCGGGTTCGTCGAAGCGCACGGCCGGCCGGAGACCGAGAAGCTGCTGGACGGGCTGGAGATCGTGCCGCGACGGCGTGTCGAGTATCGAGGCGTGGTCGTGGAGGAGATGGACACGGAAGCCATCCTCGCCCGCGCCCCCGCCGTCGCGCTCGTGGACGAGCTCGCCCACACCAACGCCCCCGGGTCGGAGCGCACGAAGCGCTGGGAGGACGTCGACGTCCTGCTCGACGCGGGCATCGACGTCGTCAGCACCTGCAACATCCAGCATCTCGACTCGGTCGCGGACGCGGTCGCCACCATCACCGGCGCTCCGGTCAACGAACGGATCCCCGATGCGGTGCTCGCCGCGGCCGACGAGGTCGAGCTGGTCGACATGAGCCCCTATGCGCTCCGGCAGCGGATGCGTCACGGCAACGTCTACAGCGAGGAGCGTGCCCGGATCGCCCTCGACCGCTTCTTCACCGAGTCGAACCTGACCGCTCTCCGCGAGCTCTCGCTCCGGTTCGTGGCGGGCCGCGTCGACGCGCAGCTGGAGGGTGCCGGACCGACCCGGACGATCCAGAGCGTGAGCGAGCGCGTCCTCGTCCTCCTCGACGACGCACCGGGCACGCCGCGCGCCCTGCGACGGGCCGCGGCGACTGCCGCGGTGCTGCGCGCGCCGTTGCTCGCGGTCGTCGTGACCACCCCGGCCGATGATGGCGCCCCGTCCGAGCGGATGCGCCGGATCCGGGAGCTGCTCGACGACGCCACCGACCTGGGCGCCGAGATCCTGATGGTCGAGTCGGCCGACGTTGCCGAAGGCGTCGCCACGATCGCCAAGGCGCGGCGCGTGACGCGTCTGATCATCGCGCACCGGACGTCGACGGCGCTCGAACGCGTCCGCAAGTCACCGTTGGCAGACCGGATCCTGGCGCTCCTGCCCACCCTGGAGATCACCATCGTCGCGGACGCGCGCGAGGCGACGGACGCCTTCCAGGTCGGTCGCGGGGACTGACCGGCCGGTTCGCCGGATCGGCCGGGTTGGTACCCCCGTCTTACTACCAAAGTACGGCTTGGCGGGCCCCCACCCCCACTCATACGCTCTGCCTCGCAGCGGGCCGGACCCTACCCCTGAGCACCTCATGGACCCGGACCCGTCGAGACGAGTGCAGAGCGAGGCTAAAGACCACATGGCATCGATGGCCGTCAATGAACTGGGACCGATGCTCACCGCCACAGAGGTGGCTGACATGCTTCACCTGCACGTCAACACGGTGAAGCGACTCGGCGATCGCGGAGAGCTTCCCTTCTACCGAGTGTGCAAGCGTGGCGATCGCCGGTTCCGGCTGGACGACGTCATGAAGTTCCTCTCGCAGAACCGCTGACGATCGCGCGTCACGCGGCCGGCGACCCGGCCCTGACGCGGATCGCATCTCGAACCAACGTGGCCAGGCCGGGCTGGACGCGTTCATCGGTCGCGTCGTAACGCCGTTCCACGCGCGGCGTTCCCCTGAGGCGCATCCACGACCCCACCGTGCGTGGCCCTGCCCGGAAGGCTGCATTTTCTGCAGGAAGCGGGCCCTCGCCACGCTCGGCTGCCTTCTGCGGGTGCCCGTAGGGAACGCCGTCGCCGATCTCACCTGGCGAGTCGGCGAGCCGCGTCCGCGTAGCTCGCGTACGGCGACGTCGAGCGTCGACCATCGATCCGTGTCGGGATCAGCCACGAGCGTCTCCTGCTCCTCGGATCGATCACCGCGATCCCGCGGCCGGGTCCCGATCGGCCGGCCCTGGAGACGACCCGTGCCATCTCCCGCGCTCGGACAGGAAAGACTCGGGCGATCGATTCGCGGTTGAACCGGAGCGCTGATTCGACTTCCTCGCTCGCGAGGATCAGCAGCCAGCTCGCAAACCTCCTCGGCCGCCAGCCGATCCGTATCGCCACGTCGTGCGCCGACCGCTCGTACCACCCGATCTGCCGCTCGATGGCTCCGAGATCGTCGAGCCTGGTCTTGATCTCGATGATCAGGAGGGTGCTCGTCGTCGGGTCGAAGGCGAGGAGATCGATCCAGCCGTGGGAGTGCGCGTGGATGATCTCCACCTCACGCGCTGTGGACCAAATCGCTGCTCTGAGGCGACCCTCGACATAGCCTTGGCATCGTGCATGCACAAGGTCCCGTTGAGCCGAGGCGCCAACGATGTGCGGGGACCTCGCGACAAGCTCGAGCTCGAGCTCGAGCGCGCCAGCGATCCGTTCGACGAGCTCGACCGGCGGGTTAGCCCGACCGCCCTCGATCTTCGCGATGTGCCCGCGCGAGACGCCGACGCGATCGGCAACCTGTTGCTGCGTCAGGCGCAGCCTGACCCGGGTGTCCCTGCTGAGACGAGCGAAGGTGATCGCCATCGACATCGCCCGGACTGAAGCACGCGGCTCTCACCCACGGCTCATCCGGCGGTCGACGATCGGTTCGGCGTATGCGCCCGGCGTGCCCCTGGGGAACGGCTCTCATCCGAATGAGCCTGATTGCGACTGGACACCGGCACCATTCGCGGGAATCGATCGACGGCCACGCTCGACCGACGTCGAAGTGCGCCTCAGGGGCGCGCCGATCCGCCGGGCGCGTCGTAGTTCGCGGAACCAGCCCCGGGCTCAGCCCCGCGGGATCGACGCGAGCGTCTCCCCGAAGATCTCCACGGCTTCGGCGATCTCCGCCGCGTTGACGTCGAGAGGCGGGATCCAGCGGACTGTCTCGTGGACGCGACCGCATGTGAGCACGAGCAGGCCGGCGTCGGCACAGGCGGCTATGAGCGAGTCGGGCAACGTCGCATCGCGTTCGCCGGTCGCACGGTCGCGCGTGAACTCGACGCCGACCATCAGACCGATCCCGCGGATGTCGCCGATCCGGTCGTCCTCTGCCGCGATCTTGCCGAGCCCGGCGACGAGCTCCGCGCCGCGCGCCTGGGCATTCGCCAGCAGGTCTTCGTCACGGATCGTCTCGAGGACCGCGAGGCCGGCAGCGCACGCCACCGGGTTCCCGCCAAACGTCGATCCGTGCGCGCCGCGTCCCCAGCGATCCTGGAGCTCGCGACTCGAGACGATCGCCGACAGCGGCAGACCGTTGGCGATCGCCTTGGCCACGCACACCACGTCCGGGACGATCCCGGCGTGCTCGAAGGCCCACATCTTCCCGGTGCGGCCATAGCCGCTCTGGACCTCGTCGGCGATGAGAAGGATGCCGTGCCGGTCGCACAGCGCGCGGAGCTCGCGAAGGAACGACGTCGGCGCCGGGTTGTAGCCACCTTCGCCCAGGACCGGCTCGATGAGGACGGCCGCGACCGTCGACGGCGCGATGACGGCGCCGAGCAGCGATTCGAGGGCGGCCAGGCTGGCCTCCGCCGCCTCTTCCTCGTCGCCGTCGAACTCGGGATAGGCCACCGGGTAGGGTGCGAACTGGACGCCCGGAAGGAGCGGCTCATAGCCGGTGCGGTAGTTGAGGTTGGACGTCGTGACGCTGGTCGCCCCGAAGGTCCGGCCGTGGAACCCGCCCCGGAACGCGATGATCCCGGGCCGGCCCGTGACCCGCCGCGCGAGCTTGAGCGCGCCGTCGATCGCCTCGGAGCCGGAGTTGAGGAACATGACCGAGTCGAGCGGGTCCGGGAACGTCGCCGCCAGGGCCGCGGCGAGCTCCGAGATCGGCGCGGTGAACCCGATCGCGTTGATCGGGCCGATCAGCCGGTCGACCTGGGCGTGGATGGCGGCAGTGACCTTCGGATGGGCATGGCCGAGGGCCGTGACGGCGATCCCGTTGGCGAAGTCGAGGTAGGCGCGGCCGTCCGTGTCGAACAGGCGGTGGCCCTCGCCGTGGCTCCACGTCCGCTGGAAATAACGTCCGAGGACGGGGGTCAGCGCGTCATCGGCGAGGGCGGCGTGGTCGGCGGCGGCGTCGGTGGTCATGCGTCGGATGGGCTCCTGGCGTGTGGGGTCGGTCGAGTATAGGGTCCTGAATCGTCAAGGAAGGCTGCGCGCGCTCCTCTCGGATCGGCGAACGTCGCGCCGGGCGGCGTCGCGATCTGCCGCGTAGCATGCCGTCATGGTCGACTTCACTCTCACCGACGAGAACCGCCTCGTCCAGGGGAGCGCCCGGGCGTTCGTCGAGGCGGAGATCCTGCCGTTCATCCGCGAATGGGACGAGAAGGGCGAGGTCCACCGGGAGGTCTTCGCACGGATGGCCGAGCTCGGCTTCCTCGGTGCGCCGATCCCGGAGGCCTACGGCGGGTCGGGCATGGACTACCTGAGCTTCGCGATCCTGTGCGAGGAGCTCGAGCGCGCCGATACCTCGTTGCGTGTCGTCCAGAGCGTCCATGTCGGGCTCAACTCGCTCGCTCTCCTGCAGTGGGGGACCGAAGAGCAGCGAACGCGCTGGCTCGTCCCGCAGGCGCGCGGGGAGAAGCTGGCCACCTTCGGCCTGACCGAGCCCGGCGTCGGCACGGACGCCGGCAACCTCGCCACCACCGCCCGCCGCGACGGCGATGCCTACCGGCTCAACGGCCAGAAGATCTGGATCTCGCTGGCCGACATCGCAGACCACTTCCTCGTCTTCGCCACGGTCGATCGAGCGAGGAAGCACAAGGGCGTGACGGCGTTCGTGCTGGAGCGCGGGATGGCCGGCCTGTCGACCGGGACGCTCCACGGCAAGCTCGGCATCCGGGCCGGCAACACGGGCCTGATCAACCTCGACGACGTGGCCGTGCCGGTCGAGAACCGCATCGGCGAGGAAGGCGAGGGGTTCCTGATCGCGATGAGCGCGATCGACCAGGGGCGCTTCACGGTCGCGGCCGGCGCGGTCGGGCTGGCGCAGGCCTGCCTCGATGCGAGCGTCCGCTACGCCCACGAGCGCCAGACGTTCGGCCAGGAGATCGGCGAGCACCAGCTGGTGAAGCAGATGATCGCCAAGATGGCCGCCGGCACCGAGATGGGCCGGCTGCTCGTCTGGCGGGCCGCCTGGTTGAAGAACGGGGGCCTGCGCAACACGCGCGAGACGAGCCTGGCCAAGTGGCACGCCACGGAGCACGCCGTCCAGAGCGCGCTCGATGCCATCCAGGTCCACGGCGCCAACGGCTATTCGAACGAGTTCCCGGTCGAGCGCTACCTGCGCAACGCGAAGGCGGCGGTCATCTACGAAGGCACGAGCCAGCTCCACACGCTGATCCAGGCCGACTACGCCCTCGGCTACCGGGAGGACCGGCCGCTGCGCTGCGAGCCGTGGCCGGCGCAGGGCTGGACGAGGCCCGCGTGACGGCAGCCGGGCGCGTCCGCGCCGCTCTCCCGGCCGGGCCGGTCGGTCTCGTCGTGCTGGTCATCGGCGTCGCGCTCGCCGGCGCCGCGGCGTTCGGGCTGTGGCACCTGGTCGTCGGCGGTCTGATCAACGGCAACCCGCGCGCGGGGACGTTCGGGCTTGTCCTGGCGGTGACCGCCGGCCTGCTCCTCGTCGCCGGGGCGTGGCTCCTGCGCCGCAGTCACAGTCGTATCGCCTGATCGGGTCAGAGCGTCGAGGCGGGCCTCGGAGCGGGTGCGGCCGACGATCCACCGGTCGGCGCCAAGGTCCCGTCGGATCCGGGCGCGGATCCCGGTGCGCCGGCCGGCTCGATGCCGGGCGCCGCGATCGGGCGCCGCATCCGGCCGCGGGCGGTGACGATCAGGGCGACCGCGAACACGATGACGCCACCCGCGATCACGGTCCGCGCATCGATCGGCTCGTTGAGGACGATCGCGCCGAGGATGACCGCCACCACCGGGTTGACGTAGGCATAGGTGGTCACGAGCGGCAGCGGCGCGACCCGGAGGAGCCAGCCGAAGGTCGTGAACGCGAGCAGGCTGCCGACGACGGTCAGGTACAGCAGGGCCAGCGCCGAATCGCGGGTCACGACGCCGATATCGAACGTGGAGACCTCGCCGGTGACCGTGGCCGCCGCGGCGAGGACCAGGCCGCCGAGCAGCATCTGGAGCCCGGTCGCGACGAGTGGCCGGCGGGGCAGGGATGCCCGGTGCGAGGCGAACAGCGATCCGGTCGCCCACGCGATCGGTGAGAGGAGGCAGGCGACCAGGCCGACCGGTTCGAGCGCTCCGACGCCGCCCAGCGCGGACGGCCCGACGAGGATCGCGATGCCCGCGAAGCCGACCGCGATGCCGATGACCGCCAGGCGCGGCAGCCGCTCGCCGAGGAAGATGCCGCCGAGGATCGGCGACCCACACCGGCATCATCGCGATGAGCAGCGCGGCGATCCCCGAGGGCACCGTCTGTTCGCCGAAGGCGACGAACCCCATCCCCCCGCCGAGCAGCAGCGCTCCGACGATCGCGCTGTCACGCCACTCGCGTCGGGTGGGCACCACGAAGGCGCGGCCCTCGTGCGCGACGGACCACAGGAGGAGCACGAGACCGGCCGCCAGGAACCGGACCGCCGCCATGAGGAACGGCGGGATCGAATCGACCGCGATGGCGATGCCGAGGTAGGTCGAGCCCCAGACGAAGTAGAGGACGAGCATCCCGAGCCAGATCGGCGCGCCCCGCACCGCGGCGGGAGCCGGCGTGACCGTTGGCATAGGTGGGTGGTCCAAGATAACCGGAGTATAGGCAGCGTCCGGTTATGGTGTCCAGCCCGGATCAGGCCGCGAGCGCTCCCGATCCGGGACGGCACTCGCGGCACGCGCGATACCCCGCGGCGGCCGCGCTCGCGAGCGACCGGAAGGGCACCCGGTGGGCCGGCGTGATCCGCTTGGCCGCGTGGCACGTCGGCAGGCACACGATGTGGGTGGTGTCGGAGCCGACGTACCGGAGCGCCCGTGCGGGCCGCGGACTCCATCGCGTCCGGGTCCAGGCCCTCGGCAGCGCAGGATCGTCCGCTTGTTCCCCGGCCCACCCAGCGAGTACTGGCCGATGCTGCCGTCAGTCCGGACCACGCGGTGGCACGGCACGATGAGCGGCACAGGGTTGTGCCCCAGGGCGGTGCCGACGGCGCGGACCGCCTTCGGACGGCCGATCTCCGCGGCGATCCAGCCGTACGGCCGGACCTCGCCCCGCGGGATCTCGAGCGCCTTGTGCCAGACGTCGCGCTCGAAGTCGGTGTGGCCGCGCAGGTCCAGGTCGATCCGGACGCGGCGGTCGCCGTCCAGCCGGCGCGCGATGGCCCGGCCGAGACCGCTCGGGCAGGCGCTCGGCCCGGTGGGTCGGGCGACCGGTCCGCGCCACGTGGTTGGCCTCGAACGTGGCATCGTCCGCGGCGGCCTCGACGGCCGACACGCCCAGACCGTTCCAGGCCACGACCAGCGGGCCGATCGGCGAGTCGAACCGGGCGTACAGGTCGGCCAGCCCGACCTCGGCCAGGACGTTCGGGGCCAGGGTCGCGGGTGCCGGGGTCAGCAGGGCGCTCATGGCAGTCTCGATGTCGCCATCGGTGGTCATGCGGTCATCTCCTCGCGTTCGCGCCGCTCGGTCGGCCTCGAACGCCGTGCGCAACAGGGCCAGGCCGCGATGGACCTGGGCTTTGACGGTGCCCTCGGGCCGATCGAGGGCGGCGGCGAGCTCGGGATAGGACAGACCGTCGACGTGGCGGAGCACGACGGCGCTCCGGTACGCCGGCGGCAGGGTCAGCAGGAGTGCGGCCCAGGCGTCGGCCGTGGCGCGGACCTCGGCGGCGGCCGCCGGGCCATGCGCGTCTGCGGTTCGCGGCTCGGCGTCACCCGGCAGCGGAACGTCGAGCGACAGGGGACCGCGGCCGGCGGCGGGCCGGCGACCCAGCCGCGACCGGCACAGGTTGAGCACGATCGTGGCCAGCCACGGCCGCAGCCGCAGCTCGCGGATCCGGGCCGCGTCGTAGCCGGCCAGGGCCCGATACGCGCGAACGAATGCGTCCTGGGCGGCCTCCTCGGCATCCCGCGGATCGCCCAGCATCCGGAGCGCGATCGAATAGAGCCGGTCCTGGTGGGCCAGGACGACGGCCTCGAACGTCGCGTCGAGGTCGCGCGCCAGGCCGTCGATGAGAGGGCTGTCGGTATCCATCGCACCCCAGAACCCGGGATCCGCGCCGGTCGTTGCATCGACCTCGACCCGGGCCGCTACGGTACCCGGACCGCATGGTTCGCGGCGGTGTGGGCGTGCGACAATCCCTCGACCATGCCCCTCGACGATCGCTTCGACGACCTGATCGCCAGCCTCGGCGGGTTCCATCGGTCGTGGCTCATCTACCTCGGGATCGAGCTCGGGCTGTTCGCCCACGTCCGGGAGTCGCGCGCGGACGGGCTGAGCACGGACGAGCTCGCGGCGCGCGCCGAGTGCCACCCGGCCGCGATCCAGGCGTGGGCCTGGGCCGCCGACGCGCACGACCTCGTGACGCTCGAGGTCGGCCGGCTGACCATGGACGACGACGTGGCCGTGATCCTCCTCGACGACGGACGACCCGAGTACCTCGGCGGCCAGTTCATCCACGCGGCGGTCGCCTCGCTGGACTGGGGTGGCATGGTCGATTTCTTCCGGACCGGTGCCCCGATCAGTGAGCGGCCGGACCGCTACCGCATCGCGATCGAGCGGCTGACGGCGCAGGACATCGCGGTCTTCTTCCAGGAGGCCCTCGCGGCGCTTCCCCAGCTCGTCGCGGACCTGTCGGGGGGTGGGCGGGTCGTGGACGTCCACTGCGGGGGCGGCGGGTGGCTGATCGCGATGGCTCGCCGGTTCGGCGCCCTGGAGCTCGTCGGCGTCGAGTTCGAGGCGGATTTGGTCGCGCGTGCCCGGGCCAAGGTCGCGGCCGCGGGCCTGACCGACCGGATCTCGATCCGGCACGCCGGCGTGACCAAGCCGGGCGACGTGGGCGAGTTCGACCTCGCCTACTTCCAGTACGCGCTGCACCAGCTGCCCGACGCGCCCACGGTGCTGCGCGCGGCGTGGGCGTCCCTCCGGCCGGGCGGCCGCCTGATCGTGCTGGACTGGCCCCTGCCGTCCGAGCAGGACGAGTTCCGGACGCGACACGGCGAGCTCATCGCGGGCGTCCAGCTCGACGAGCTGTACCAGGGCACCGCGCTGGCCACCCGCGAGCAGTTCCTCGACTGGTTCGCCGCCGCCGAGCTTCCGGCACCGCTGCTGATCGACCTGCCGTCCGGCGCCTCGCTGTTCGTCGCCGAGGCGCCCTGACCGGCTCCCGTCGCGTCAGCTGACGGTGATCGTCCCCTTCATCTGGGTGTGGACGGTGCAGTGGAACGGGTACGTGCCGGCCGCCGTGAAGACCAGCCCGTCGCGCCTGATTGGTCTGCAGGGTGGCCGTCGCGCAGCCGCCGCGCGTCGAGGGTGGCGTTGTGTGGCTCGACGCCGGTGTTCGAGAAGGCGACGACCTGGCCGACCTTGGCCGTGATCGCCGCCGGGTCGAACTCGAAGTCCTTGATCGAGACGGCGACCGCCCCGGCGTCCTTGGTCTCGCTGCACGTCCCGGCGGCGGCGGACGTCGTTGCCGACGGGGCTGCGGCCGATGGGCCCGCGGCCGACGCGGCCGACGCGGCCGGCGACGATGCGGCCGGCGACGATGCGGCCGGCGACGACCCGCTCGACGAGCAGGCGGCCAGCACGAGCGCCAGGCCGGCGATGAGGGTGCCGAGTGAACGTCGGGACATCCGATCCTCCTTCTGTATCCACGTCACCGTACGCCCGCCATCGCCGGCCGGTTTCCGCCGCTATCGTGTGCGCGATGATCGACCCGCCGACGATGCGTCGCCTGCTCCTGCACGAAGCGCGAGTCCATGCCATCCCGAACCGCGACCTGCGCGACCTCGGCGATGCGATCCTGCTGCACGACCCGGTCGAGACCGAGCCGTTCTGGAACCGGCTCGAGGGCATCCACTGGCCGGCTGAGCCGGACGCCTTCGACCGGCGCCTGACCGAGATCCTGGTCCTGTTCGCATCGATCGGGCGGCGGCCGCACATCTGGGCGTCGCCTGCCCACGACGCCCCGACCGACCTCGTCGCCCGGCTGGCGGCCAACGGCTTCCGGGACATGGGTCCCGGTTGCGTGATGGCGATCGTCGACCCCGTCCCCTCGGCGCACGCCCTGACGGCGCCGGTACCACCGGGCGTCACGGTCGAGCGGCTCGCGGGACTGAGCGGGACGGCTGCCGGGACCGCCGCATCGGCCGTCGTCGAGGTGCTGATCGACGCCTTTGACGTCGATGCGGCCGGGCGCCCCGTGATCGAGGCCGAGAACATCGCGTCGCTCGGCCACCCATGGTTCACCCAGTACCTGGTCCGCGTCGACGGCGTCCCCGCCGCGGCGGCCCGGCGGGCGACCTTCGAGGGCGCGAGCTATCTGTCCTCGATCGGCACCGCCGGGTGGGCCCGCGGGCGCGGCCTGGGCAGTCTCGTGACCCAGATCGCGGCGGCCGAGGCCGTCGCCGCAGGCAGCGAATGGACGTATCTCGGGGTCTTCGCCGACAACGCCGTCGCGATCGGCGTGTACGAGCGTGCCGGGTTCGCGCGCGTCGGCGAGCCGGCCCCGGACCTGCTCCTGTTCTGATGCCGGGGCCGCCGCTCGAGTGGATCGAATCCGCGCGGCTGGCGGCCGCGGCGCCGTCGCGCCGGCCGACGCCGGATGCCGGACTCGTCGCGCTGGGCTGGGCCACCGTCGACCTCGAACGGACACTCGCCGCTCTGACGACAGCTCTGGGCGTCGCCGTGGACGCCTTCGTCGAGGCCCCGGAGTCGGTCGCCCTCGGTGCGCGCTGCCTGGTCGCGACGGGGGCGCTGCCCGGCGGCGTGGCCCTCGCCATCCTCGAGCCGTCGACCGAGGGGCGCCTGGCGACGACCCTGGCGCGGCTCGACGAGGGTCCCACGATCGCCTGGTACGCGGCGATCGGCGCGGCCCCCGGCGGCGCCGGGCCGGCGCGGAGCGGGCCGTTCGGACCGGAGCGTCTCGTCGGCGGCGACCCGATCCACGGCCCGCACCGGTTCCTGATCGAGGGCGCGCCGGGTACCATCGCGCCATGACCGACCAAGCCACCATCGCGCTCCGCCCCGCCGGACCGGCCGACGCCGAATCGATCGCGGCGCTCTTCACCGACGAGGGTTACCCGGCCGGCCCGAGCGACATCGTGGCGCGGCTCGAGCGGTTCTCCACGCCCGAGGACAGGGTCGTCGTCGCCGAGCACGACGGGGCGCTGCTCGGGTTCATCGCGTTCTGCGCGCTGCCGCGGTTCGAGCACGACGACTGGATCGTCCGGATCGTCGCGCTCGTGGTCGATGCCGGGGCGCGCGAGCGTGGCGTCGGCCGGACGCTCATGGCCGAGGCAGAACGTGTCGGCACGGAGCTCGGGGCGGCGTTCATCGAGATCACCGCGGGCCACCATCGCCCGGACGCCCGCCATCTGTACGAGTCGATCGGCTACGACGGGTCCGTGACGGCCTACCTGCGCAAGAAGCTGTAGCGGACCGGGCGTCCCCGGGACCACGGCTCGCCCGGCCCCGCAGCGGTCCCGCGGCCGTCCTCGCGGCAGGACTCGGCCGAGCCTGTCACCATCTGGCCATGCAGGCGGAGGGGACGACCATCGGCACCGATCCGGTGATCCGGGTGCGCGGACTGGTCAAGCGCTACGGCGACATCCGGGCAGTGGACGGGATCGACTTCGACGTCGCGCCGGGCGAGGTGTTCGGACTGCTCGGCCCGAACGGGGCCGGCAAGACGACGACCGTCGAGATCCTGGAAGGCCTGCGCGCTCCCGACGGTGGCCAGGCGCACGTCCTGGGCGTCGACGTCGCCACCGGCGCCGAATCGCTCAAGCCGCGGATCGGGATCAGCCTCCAGACGGCGTCGATGTACCCGAAGCTGACGGTCGTCGAGGTGATCGACCTCTTCCGGAGCTTCTACACGAGCTCGCGTCCGACGGACGAGCTCGTCGCGATGCTCGAGCTGGGCGAGCGCCGCGATGCGCGGACCAAGGACCTGTCCGGCGGCCAGAGGCAGCGCCTGGCGGTCGCGCTCGCCCTCGTCAACGACCCCGAGCTCATCTTCCTCGACGAGCCGACGACCGGGCTGGACCCAGCCGCGCGGCGGTCGTTGTGGGACCTGATCAAGGGCCTCAAGGCGCGAGGGCGGTCGGTCCTCCTGACGACCCACTATATGGAAGAAGCCGAGATCCTCTGCGACCGTCTCGCGATCATGGACCACGGCCGGATCCTCGAGATGGGCACGGTGGACGACCTGATCTCGAAGCGGTTCAAGGAACGGGCCGTCCGCTTCGACGTCATCGACGGCCTGGCCGACGATGCGTTCGCCGGGCTGCCGGCGGTCTCGTCGGTCAAGCACGACGGCGACGCGATCCTGCTCTACACGGCGGACGTCGCGGCCACCGTCGGTGCGGTGCTGGCGCTGACCGAGTCGCGCGGCCTCGAGCCACAGAACCTCGCGATCCGGCGGGCCACCCTCGAGGACGTCTTCCTCGACCTGACCGGCCGGGCGTTGCGCGACTGACCGGGGAGGGAACCGATGCAGGCACTGCTCGCGCTGACGCGGGCCAACATTCGCAGCTACACCCGGGACCGAGCGGCCGTCTTCTGGACGCTCGCCTTCCCGCTCGTGTTCATCGTGCTGTTCGGGCTGATCTTCCAGGGCAGCGGCACGACGCGGCTGACCATCGGCTGGGTCGACGCAGACGCCTCGGCTGCCGCGCTGAAGCTTCAGGCGGGCTTCGAGGCGCTCGATGGGGTGACGCTGGTCAAGACCACCCGCGAGGATGCGATGAGCCAGATGGAGATCGGCAAGGTCGATTCGATCATCGTGGTCCCGGTCGGCTACGGCGCGGCGCTCGAGGCGGCCGGTGCCGGAACCAGCGCGCCGGTCCAGCTCGAGATCTACACGGACCCGTCGAGGCCGCAGCTCCAGGGATCCATCTACCAGGCGGTCGGGACGGTGCTCGGCGTGGTCAACCTCGGCGGCCGGCCGCCGCTGGTCGTGCCCGAGCCCGCAGACGGTCCAGACCACGAACCTGAACGCGATCAGCTACTTCGTGCCGAGCATGCTCGGGCTGTCCATCATGCAGGTCGGCATCTTCGCCGCGATCCCGCTCGTCGCCGACCGCGAGAAGCTGATCCTCAAGCGGCTGGCCGCGACGCCGCTGCGACGCTGGCAGCTGGTCGGCTCGAACGTCCTGATGCGGATCCTCATCGCGTTCACCCAGGCGATCATCATCGTGGCCGTCGGATCGCTGCTGTTCGGGGTGGAGGTCGTCGGGAGCCTGATCCTGGTCGCGGCATTCGTCACCCTCGGGGCGATGGCGTTCCTCGCCCTCGGCTACGTGATCGCGTCGTTCGCCAAGACCGAGGACGCGGCCAACGGCATGACCTCGATGATCCAGTTCCCGATGATGTTCCTGTCCGGGGCGTTCTTCCAGATCGACCAGATGCCGCAGTTCCTGCAGGTGGTCGCCCGGATCATCCCGCTGACCTATCTCGCCGATGCGCTCCGCCAGGTGATGGTCGGCGGTGCCGCGTTCGCGCCGTTGTGGGTGTGCGCCGCCGTGCTGCTCGGCTGGCTGGTCGTCTGCTTCGGGATCGCGGCGCGCAAGTTCCAGTGGCAGTAGGCCGATACCGCCAGTCGGCCGGCTGAGCGCCTACCAGCGCTCCTCGCGCACCATCCCGTCGAGCTCCCTCCGGCCACCGCGCTTGGGCGGCCGGGTCAGGTCAGTCGGGTCGGCCGGATAGCCGAACGACAACAGGTACTCGCAGTGCCAGTCGTCCGGGTAGCCGAGGAGGCTCCGGACGAGGTCGTGCTCGTAGACCGTCGCCGGCACGCTCCCGATGCCGAGCTCCCACGCCGCCAGCATCATGTTCTGAGCGGCCTGGCCCAGGTCGAACATGATCGACAGCGGCGCGCCATCGCCGCGCGGGTCGAGCGCGCCGCGGGGATCAGGCGTGAGCAACGCGATGCCGACGGCAGCCCCGGCGAGGTGCCCCGCATACGGCCCGACGGCCGACAGCTCCCGCAGGTGATCACGATCGCGGCAGACGATGAACGTCCACCGTTGCATGTTCTTGCTGCTGCCGGATCGCCGGCCGGCGTTCAGGATCCGGTCGAGATGGGCCGGCTCGAGCGGGCGCTCGGCGAACCGCCGCACGACGCGCTTCCCGTTGATCGAGCGCCAGACCGGGTCCGTGGCGCGTCCGGATCCGGTCACGGCTCCAGGCTCTGGCCCGCGGTCGTGATGGCCGCGTCGCTCGAATCGGGGCGGGGCGCGCGGGTGGCGCCGGGGAGCGCGACCTGGGCGAGCGTCCGGAACCCGCCGAGCGTCTCCTCCACGGCCGCGAACGGCGCCTCACCGTCGGGGATCCGGGTCGCGTTCGTCGCTGCGGCGATGTCCTCCGCCACGGCGGGCTCCAGCGGGCCGCCCATCGCCCGGGTCAGGAAGCCGGCCACGATCCGCCGGTAGGCCGCGTCCTCGTAGAGCCACGAGTGCTGGCCGCCGGGCACGACCAGCGTCTCGACCTCCGCGGCGAACGGGTCGCCGGCGCGCGCCGCACGGGCCGCCGCCACGAGCCGGTCCAGGTGGCCGACGGGCACGACTGTGTCGTCGGAGCCGTGGATGAGCAGGACGGGTCCGTCATAGCGGCCGATCGCGGTCGTGGCACTGATCTCGTCGACGACATGCCCGCGCGGACGGACGTAGACGCGCGTCGTGAGCCAGGCGAGCGGGTAGGCGATCGGGTCGGGGATGGGCAGGCGGGCGAGCCGGAACGTCTGGCGCGTGAGCCGGTACGGATCGGCCGGTGCCGAGGTCGCGACGACCGCCGCCACGCGCGGATCGGCGGCACCCGCCAGGATCGCCCCGATGGCGCCCATCGAGTGACCCGAGATCGCGCCGACGGTCACCTCGGGTTGCTCGATCAGCGCGTGGAAGCCGGCCAGCGCGTCCGCCCCGAACTCGCCGGCGCTGAGCGGCAGGTCCTCGGCCGGGTTGGCCCCGTTGCCGCGGATGTCGAGGGTCAGGCAATGGAAGCCCGCGGCGTTGAGGAAGGCGGCCATCGGCAGCGTCCGGTCGCGCGCCGACTCCCAGCCGTGGACCAGGACGACACCCGGACCGGGTGCGCCGTCCCGTGCCGGGATGAACCACGCCGGGAGCGGCAGCCCGTCGGACTCGATGAGCATCGACTCGTAGGGCAGCCCGATATCGGCCGGCGTGATCCGCGGCGGGCTGCGGCGGGGATAGCCCGCCCGGACCCGGTAGGCAAGCGCGAAGCGGTAGGCGAGCCCGAGCGGCGCCGCGGCCAGGGCGGCCACGATCCCGGCTCGACGAAGGATCGACATGCTTCCCGTAGGGGACGGCACCTCGCCGAACCTGTCAAGTCGACCGGCGGACGGATCGGGACGGGACGGAGGGCCGTGGGCCACGGGCCGCGGCGGCGGGCCGGCCGTGCCCTAGACTCAGGGGTGATGACCAGACGGGACCCGCATGACGTCCTGGGCGTCGAGGTCGGTGCCTCGGCCACCCAGATCAAGGCCGCCTGGCGACGGCTGGCCCGGACCAACCATCCCGACCTGACCGGCGACGACCCGGCGGCGTCGCGCCTCGCGACCCGGCGGATGGCCGAGATCAACGACGCGTACGCCGCCCTGACCCGCGGCGACAAGAGCGCCCGGGCCCGTGGGGAGCGATCGGACGAGACGCCGTTCGAGCCGGGCGTCGCGCGCCGCCGGGGCGGTCCGCCGCCACCGAAGCCGACCCGTCCGGTCACCGGCCGGGTGGACATGAGCGGCGTCTACCAGCCGCGCAACCAGGCGGTCGGCAACAGCGCCGGCCGGACCCCTCTGTCGGGCCATCCGCCCAAGGCCACCGATGTCGTCGGCCGTGAGCCGCTGCGCGCCTCGACCCCGACGGGTCCGCTCGTCCGGGACCGGGTCCGCAACTTCCGGCGGACGCCGGCGCCCTCGCTGGAGGTCGCCCAGGCGACGATCATGCCGTTCGGCAAGTTCCACGACCACACCCTCGGCCAGATCGCGGCATTCGAGCCGTCCTACATCGACTGGGTGGCCGGGACCGTGAACCACGATCCGGACCTGGTCAGCGCGGCGCGGGTCGTCCAGGCCGACCTGGACCTGCGCGGGATCCGTCGGCGTTCCCACGCGCCGCCCGACCGGAAGGCGACGATCCGCAGCGCCTGACCCGTCCGGAAAAGCGAGATCGCCCCCCGATACCGGGAGGCGACCGAGACGCGGATGAATTCGATAAGCGCTGCCGCCCCGACGGTCACCAGGCCTGTTGGCCGAAGACCAGTTACTCGGCTCGTGAGCCGGACCCGGGATCCCCCGCCTCGAACCTCCTCGAGAGCGGATGACCGTGTCCAGTTCCGTGACCGACGCCCCAGGTATCTCCCGGTTCGATCGCGGGGTGGCGTGCCAGGAATGTACGCCTCGGTCGTCGAGGTCGGCAATGGCACCCTTGTCCCAACGGGACGCCGTCGAAGGTCGGGCGCATCCGGGCACCGGGACGGGACGCTCGTACCAGGTGCCAGTACGCACCACCCCGACGGCGCCACGCGGAGACTCGGGCTACCCTGTCACCCATGCCCGGATCCCGCCGCTTCGGCCTTCTCGTGCTCGCGCTCGCGTTCGTGCTCGCGTCGTGCGGGGGCGCCGCTCCGCCGTCGTTCGATCCGACAGGGTCCTGCTCGGCCGACGGTCGCGCGGCGGGCGCCTACCCCGACCTGGAGGCGCTCGTCCCGGCGAGCTACCAGGGCGCACCGCCGGAGACCCTCGATTCCGGGCGCAACTGCTCCACCGACAACCTCGGCTCGCTCGCGTCCAAGGGCATCCGGGAGGTGCGCTTCGCCGGCGGGACGTGGACGTTCGGGGCCGAGCGAGCTGCGGTCCTCGCGGTCTTCCGGACCGCGGGACTGACCGCCGACGCGCTGGCCGACTTCTACATGGACAGCGCCAAGGTCGCCGCCAGGACGGATATCACGGCGGCATCGGAGCCGAAGATCCGGGGACGCTCGGGGTATCGCCTGGACACGAAGACCGGCGAGCGCGTCCAGACCGTGGTCGTGTGGCCGGCCGCGGCGAACGACGTCGTGAACGTGGTCATCACCAACGACCTGCCCGATGCCCGGATCCAGGACGCGATCGACGCGTTCGGGGACCACTGATGCTCCGGTTCGTCGCCCGCTACGGGCTGGTCCGGGTCATCGGTCGGCGCGCGATCCCGGCCCTGATGCTCTGGGACGCGGCGGTCATGGCCAACCGGGCGCGCCAGATCCCGATCGTGGACCGGACCCTCCGACGCGGGGCAGGGGCCGCGATGCGTGGCGCCGCGGACGTTGCCGGCGGCCGCTACCGACCGGGGCGACCGGGATGGCCACGCCGGCCCGGCTCGCCCGCCGGAGCCGAGTCACCGCCCGACGGACCGAACCCCTGAACCGGCGGGCGCTGAGGCCCGTGCTAGAGTCGCCGGCATGACCGATCGACCGGCGGACGCGGCCGCCCGGCTCGACGCCTGGCGTGCCGGGCGCCTCGACCCGGCCCTGGCCAGGAGTCCGGAGCGGAAGGCGCGCTTCTCGACGATCAGCGACATGCCGATCGAGCCGCTGTACGGCCCGTGGTCCGCCGCGGAGGCCGATCCGCTGGCCTCGATCGGCTTCCCCGGCGAGCCGCCGTTCACCCGAGGCATCCACCCGTCCGGGTATCGCAGCCGGCTGTGGACGATGCGCATGTTCGCCGGGTTCGGTGCTGCCGAGGACACGAACGCCCGCTTCCGCCAGCTGCTGGCGGCGGGCCAGACGGGGCTGTCCATCGCGTATGACATGCCGACCCTCTACGGCTACGACACGGACGATCCCGAGGCCGAGGGCGAGTTCGGCACCTGCGGCGTGGCGGTCTCGAGCCTGGCCGACATGGAGGTCCTGCTGGCCGGGTTGCCGCTCGAGCGCGTCTCGACCTCGATGACCATCAACTCGCCGGCCGCGCCGATCTGGGCGATGTACATCGTCGCCGCCGAGAAGGCCGGCGTGACCCGCGATCGCCTCGAGGGCACGACCCAGAACGACATCCTCAAGGAGTTCGTCGCGCAGAAGGAGTTCCTGTTCCCGCCGGCGCCGTCGATGCGCCTGGTGACCGACACGATCGAGTTCGGGACCCGCGAGCTGCCGCGCTGGAACACCGTGTCGATCAGCGGCTACCACATCCGCGAGGCCGGCTCGACCGCCGTCCAGGAGCTGGCCTTCACGATCGCCGACGGCATGGCCTACGTCGAGGCGGCGCTCGCGCGCGGCCTGCGCATCGACGACTTCGCTCCGCGCCTGTCGTTCTTCTTCAACAGCCACAGCGACTTCTTCGAGGAGATCGCCAAGTTCCGGGCGTCGCGCCGGATCTGGCACACGCTCATGACCGAGCGCTACGGGGCGGAGAACGAGCGCTCGGCGTGGATGCGCTTCCACACCCAGACCGCGGGCGTGTCGCTGACCTCGCAGCAACCGCTCAACAACCTCACCCGCGTCGCCCTGCAGGCCCTCGCGGCGGTCCTCGGCGGCACCCAGTCCCTCCACACCGACGCCTACGACGAAGCCCTCGCGGTCCCGACTGCCGAGGCGGCCATGCTCGCCCTCCGTCAGCAGCAGATCATCGCCGAGGAGACCGGCGTGGACGCCACGGTCGATCCGCTTGGCGGGTCCTGGTTCGTCGAGGCCCTGACGGACGAGACCGAGCGGCAGGTCTGGCGCTACCTCGACGAGATCGACCGGCGGGGCGGCATGGTCGCCGCGATCACGGAGGGTTACCCGCAGCACGAGGTCGCCGACGCGGCCTACCGCTACCAGCGCGAGTTCGATGCCGGGGAGCGGCGGGTCGTCGGGATCAACGCGTACGCCGACGCGACCGAGCCACCGGCCATCCCTGTCCTGTCCGTGCCGCCCGGCTCCGAGGAGCGCCACCTGGCGCGGTTGGCCCGGACCCGGCGGGAACGCGATCCGGGCGCCGTCGAGGCGGCCCTCCGCGGGTTGCGCGAGACGGCTGCCCGCCCGGAGTCGAGCGAGACCAACCTGATGCCGCATTTCATCCGCTGTGCCGCGGCCTACGTCACGCTCGGCGAGCAGTGCGCGGTCCTGCGCGAGGTGTTCGGCGAATACCGCGAGCCCGTGGCGGTCTGAGGGTGTACCTCGATGCCCTCGAGTTCCTCGAGGAGGAAAGAGATGCGTGGCGTCCGTTCGAGGCGCTGTCCGGGCTGACCGACGAGGAGCTGGCGACCCCGGTCGCCGCGGCCCACGGCTGGTCCGGCCGGCAGCTGATGGCCCATCTGCTCGCGTGGCAGGAGGTCGGCCTCGCCGTCGCGACCGAGCTCGCGGTCAACGAGACGAGCCCGGCCAAGACCCGCGCCGACGAGGACTGGGACACCCGCGGCGGCGAGGTCGTCAACGCCGAGCTCGATGCGCGCTGGGCGTCGGTCCCGATCGCCGAGCTGCGCGACCGCTTCGAGTCGGTCCCGGGGCAGCTCCGCGGCTATCTCACGGTCGTGCCCGAGACCCGCTGGCTGAAGCACGCCGACCACCAGCGGTTCTTCCACACCGAGACGACGGGCCACTACGAGGCGCACGAGGGAGACCTGGCCGCGATCCTCGCCGCGGCGGGCCGATGACGCTGGCGACGCTCCTGACCGACGCCGCCGCGGACCTGGCCCCGATCGAGGCGGCCCTCTCGCCCGACGGCGCGGTCACCTGGTCGCGTGGCGGCCGACCCTTCGCTGCGGTCGCCGCGGACGGCGCGACGGCCGAGTTCGCGCTCGATCCGGTGGTCGCCGCGGCCGCCATCCGGACCCCGGACGTCACGCCGTCACCACGGGGGCCGGGCTGGGTCGCGTTCGCACCAGCCGAGCTCGACGATCACGCCGCTGACCGCGCCGTCGCCTGGTTCGCCTCGGGTCACCGGCGCCTCGGTCCGCGCGACTGATCGGCGCCCCGGGAATCGAACGACCCCGATCGGAGACCGGGGTCGTGTGCGTCGAGACGCGTGGGTCAGTCGGCGGCGACCGGCGCGAACTCGGCGAGGTTGAAGGTCTGCTCGAGCTGCTCGAGCGGCCGGAACCCGACCGCGCCCTGGGGCGGCGAGCCGGGCTTGAAGAACGCGATCATCGGGATGCTCAGGATGTTGAACGCCTGCGAGAGCATCGGGTTCGCATCGACGTCGACCTTGACGACATCGACCGTGCCGTCGTACTTCTCGGCCAGCTTCTCCATCTCCGGTGCGACCATCTTGCACGGCCCGCACCACGCCGCCCAGAAGTCGACCACGACCGGGCGCTCCGACTTGAGGACGAGCTCCTCGAAATTCGCGTCCGTCGCGATCTTGATCTCCGCCATCGGGAAACGTTCCCCTTTCTTGTGCGCCTCTGTCAGCGCGCGATGTCCTGGATGAGTCGATATGCCTCGAGAACCCTGTGGTCGGCGAGGCGATAGAGGATGGTGTTGCCGTCGCGCCGGCTGGTGACCAGTCCAGCATTCCGCAGCACCGCCAGGTGTTGGCTCATGTTGGGGACCTGACAGCCGACCCGTTCGCTGAGGTCCGTCACCGAGAGCTCGCCGATGGCGAGGGACTCGAGGACGCACAGCCGCTTGGGGTCCGCCAGTGCGCGACCGATCGACGCATAGCGCTCACGGTCGGGCTCGGCGGAGACTGGCAGGCGGTCCAACACGTTCAAAACAGTACCACCATTTGCGCAAACACGCAAACATCGGGAGGCAGCCGGATGCGGGTGGCATACTCGCCCGCATGTCCGCTGACGACCATATCGTCCCGCTCGCCGAGCTCGAGGCCGCGCGTGCCCGGATCGACGGGATCGTCCATCGCACGCCGCTGCTGTCGTCCGCGACGGCCGGTGCGTGGACGACCGCGGCGACCGGCGTGCCGGTGGCCGACGGCAGGGTCTATCTGAAGGCCGAGCATCTCCAGAAGACCGGCTCGTTCAAGGCCCGGGGCATGACCAACCGGATCGCCACGCTCACGCCCGAGGCTGCCGCCCGGGGCGTCATCACGCTGTCTGCCGGCAACGCTGGACAGGCCTACGCCTGGGCCGGCCGGACGGCCGGGGTGTCGGTGACGGTCACGATGCCGGCCGGCGCCGTCCGGTCGAAGGTGGAGGCCTGCCTGGGTTACGGCGCGACGGTCGTCCTGCACGGCGCGCATGTCGGCGAGACGGTGGCCGAGATGGAGCGGATCCGGGACGCCGAGGGGCTCACCTACGTCCACCCGTTCGACGACCCGGCCGTGATCGCCGGGCACGCGTCGATCGGCTTCGAGCTGCTCGAGGACCTGCCCGACGTCGACGTCGTCGTGGTCGGGGTCGGCGGCGGCGGCCTGATCTCGGGCGTCGCGGCGGCCCTCAAGGAGCGCCGTCCGTCCGTGCGGGTCTACGGCGTGGAGCCGGAGGAGTCGAAGGCGGTCACGATCGCCCTGGAACGCAACGAGGTCGTCCGGATCGAGCCGCACAGCGTCGCCGACGGCCTTGGCGCGCCGTTCGCCGGCGTCTGGACGCTGGCCATGTGCCGGCGCTACCTCGACGACATCGTGCTGCTCGACGACCCGACGATCCTGGCGGGCATGCGCTTCGGGGTGGAGCGCCTCAAGCAGGTTCTCGAGCCGGCCGGCGCGGCCGCGCTCGCCGCGCTCCTGGCGGGCAGGATCCCGATCCGGACGGGCGAGCGGGTGGCGGTGGTCGCCTCGGGCGGCAACGTCGAGGTCGGCCGTCTGGGTGAGCTCCTGGCGGCGGCCGGGCCGCTCCCCGGCGCCGAGGCGTGACCGAGGGGCCGGAGCCGCCCCCATCGCCGGATGGCGCCGAGCCCGGACCGCCGGAGCCCAGACCGGCCACCGAAGACGGATCGACCGAGGCGGCGCCGGGGTTGCCCGGTGCCGAGCCCGAGCCGCGCAGCGCCGAGCCTGAGCCGCCCGAGGCTGGACCTGCCACGGATCTCGCGTCGGCTTCCGGCAACCTCACGCCGGCCGCGATCACCGGCCCCGCGTCGCCAGCCGTCGAGTCGAACCGCCGGCTGATCGGCGCCAGCTTCGACCTCCTGACGCGGACCTCGGACGACATGCGGCGCGCGTCGTTCTACATCGGGGCGGTCGTGCTGGGCACGATCGGGCCGCTCGCTCTGGCGACGTTCGCGCTCGAGGTCGTCTCGATCCACACGACGCGGCACGACATGGAGGACCTGCTGGCGGGTGGCGCCGGCGGCTGGTACGGCCTCCTCGTCACGCTGGCCGGGGTCGGCGTCCTCGTCGCCGGGATCGAGAGTCAGGCGATGGCGACCGCGATCCTCGGCGGGCGGCAGGCGGGCAGGCCGATCACCGTCCGCGCGGCGCTGCAACGATCCCGGGCGGTGTTCTGGCGCGTCCTCGTCGCCGGCGTCATCGTCGGCATCCCGGTGGGCATCGCCCAGAGCCTCGTGAACGCCGTCTTCGACGGCGTGCTCGGTCCCGACACGGACATCTCGCTCGTCTCGTCCGCGCTGGTGGCCGGGGTCGTCGGGGCGCCGCTCGCATACCTGCTGGGCGGCGTCGTCCTGGGCGATGTCGATCCAGCGGAGGCCACCCGCCGGTCGTTCCGCGTCTTTCGCGCCCGGAAGCTGGCAGCGGCACTCGTCGCGATCTTCCAGACGATCGCCGTCCTGCTCATCGTGCTGGGTCTCGGCGCCGGGCTCGACCTCGCGCTGCGCGTGTTCGACGGCCTCGGCCTCGGCGCCGGATCCGGGCCGGCGGGGCTGACCCTCGTCGTCATCGGGATCCTCGTCGGCGTCTTCGCGCTCGGGACGCTCATCTACACGGCGATGGCCATCTCGATCGCGCCGCAGGTCGTGATGTTCGTCGGGCTGACGCGCGCCACGTTCGGCCTGGACCACGTGCGGCCGGGCGGGGACCGCGACCCGGACATGGTCCGTCCGGGCGTCCGCCGGTTCCGGTGGCTGACCCGAACGCTGGTGCTCGGGTTCGGCGCCGGCCTGGTCGGGCTGGCCGGCTTCCTGTTCGCCGTGCGCTGAGAACGGGTCTGGCCCGGCCCTCGCGACGGAGGCGATCAGTCGATGCCGAGCTCGGTCAGGCGCTCGTCGTCGATGCCGAGGTGATGGGCGAGCTCGTGGATGACCGTGACCCAGACCTCGTCGGCGAGGTCGTCCGGATCGGCGAAGTCCGCCTCGAGGGGCAGCCGGAAGAGCGTGATCCGGTTCGGGACGGCGGCCCAGTCGGCACCCCATTCCGTCCGCGGCACGCCCTCGTACAGCCCGTACAGGGTCTCGTCCGAGGCGATGTGGTTCTCCTGCCGCTGCTCGTCCGTCGGCTCGTCCTCGATGACGATGGCGACTTCGTCGAGGGCCACCGCGAACGGCTCCGGGACCGCGTCGAGGGCGAGCCCGACCAGCTCCTCGAACGGGCGGTGTCGGGAGCGGGGACGGCCGGTCCGGGATCCGCGGCGGCGCTTGACCATGGCGCCCGTATCCTAGGGGCGATGGGTGCCGTGCCGCCGCCGGATGCTGCCGCGGAGCCGGACGGCTTCGTGGTGGTCGTCGGGCCGGGCGACCGGATCCACTTCCTCGACTGGGGTGGGCCGGCGGGCGACCGGCGCCCTCCTCATCCACGGCCTCTCCGGAACCGCGTGGACGTGGACCCCTGTCGCGCGGCGCCTGCGGGGCTCGCGCCATGTGATCGCCATGGACCTGCGCGGCCACGGCCTGTCCGATGCCCCGACCGAGGGCTACGACCCGCCGACGTTCGCGGACGAGGTGACCGCGGTGGCCGAAGGCTCGGGGCTCCTCGAGGGGGCCGGGTCGCGGGTCGTCCTCGCGGGGCACGGATTCGGGGCGATCGTCGCCGCCTGGGCGGCCGCCTCTTTGGGTGAACGGTGCGCCGGCCTCGTCCTGGTCGACGGCGGCTGGGAATCGCTCGAGTCCGCCAGCGGCATGGACGTCGACGAGTTCCTGCGGGGCCTCGACGAGCCGCCCGAGGTGATGCGCTCGATGGCCGCGTTCCTCGCCGACCGGGCGGCCTTCGACCCCGCGACCTGGGACGCGGACCAGGAGCGCGCGGCCCGCGCCAGCGTGGTCGAGACGCACGCCGGCAAGGTCGTCCCATCGACCCGGCCCCACGCCGTCGAGGCCAGCGTCCGGGCGATGTTCGCGTACGACCCCTTGGTCACGCTGCCGGCGCTCACCGCCCCGATCGTCGCCCTCGCCGCCGCGGATGACCAGGCGGGCTCGCGCGCCCGCGCCCTGACGGCCGCCTCGGACGCCCGGGCGGCGGCGGGACGGTCGCGGATCCGGGCGGCGTCGTTCGGTCACGACGGGCACAACCTGATGCGCTACCGTCCGGAGGCGGTCACCGCGGCCATCCTGTCGGTCGCGGGCGAGACCGGGCGCTAGGGGGCGCGGTCAGCGTGCAGGTCGTCTATTCGCCCGCCCACCTCGGGCACGACATCACGATCGAGACGTACATGGGCATGCCCGTGCCCGCCAACGAGGTGGCCGAGCGCGCCGAGCGGATCCGGACCGCGCTGGAGGCTGACGGTGGCTTCACGACCGTTGCGCCCACGGAGCACGGCGAGGCGCCGATCACCGCGGTCCACGATCCGGGCCTGGTGCGATTCCTCGAAACGGCCTGGTCGGAGCTGCGGGCGCAGGGCATCGTCCGGCCGTTCCTGTCCGCGGACACCTACCCGAACCGCGCCATGTTCGAGGGCATGTCCGAGGCGGCCGTCGCGGCGATGGCCCGGGAGCCGGTCCACGCCGGTGGCCGGGCGGGGTTCTGGGGTCTGGATTCGGCCGCGCCGCTCGTCGCCGGCACGTTCGTCGCCGCCCGTGCAGCCGTGGACGTGGCCCTCACGACCGTGGACCTCGTCCTGGGCGGAGAAGCGGCCGTGTACGGCCTGTGCCGCCCGCCGGGCCACCACGCGGGGCGCTCGATGTACGGTGGCTACTGCTTCTTGAACAACGCAGCGATCGCCGCCGAGGCCATCGTCCGGGCGACGGGGGAGCGGGTCGCGATCCTGGACGTCGACTACCACCACGGCAACGGCACCCAGGGGATCTTCTGGCGACGGGGCGACGTCCGCTATGTCTCGATCCACGCAGATCCCGACACTGACTACCCGTATTTCCTGGGCCGGGCGGACGAGACCGGCGAAGGCGACGGGGCGGGGGAGAACGTCAACCTGCCGCTCCCGCCGGGCACGGGCAATGTGGCGTATCTGGCCGCGGTCGACCGCGCGCTCGAGGCGATCGCGGCCGTTCCCGGCTCCGTGGTCGTCGTCTCGCTCGGGTTCGACACGTACGGGCTCGACCCGATCGGCTCGTTCGCCCTGACGACCGACGTCTATCACGAGATCGGCCGGCGGACCGCCGCGCTCGGCCGGCGGCTGGTCATCCTCCAGGAGGGCGGCTACCACCGCCCGTCCCTCGGCGAGAACGCCAGAGCGTGGCTGCGCGGCGCCGAGGGTCGCCCATTCGACCCGCTTCCGGCGGCGGGCTTCGGTCCGGGCGGCGCGGTTGCCGGCTAGGACGGCGAACGGCGACGACCGTCGGCCCCTGGACGCCGCCCGACTGGCCCATGCAGTGGGCGAGCTGGCGGCCCGTGACGCCGACCTGGCGGCCATCGTGGCGCGCTTCGGCCCGCCGCCGCTCTGGGACCGCCGGCCGGGCTTCGGGACCCTGCTGCACATCGTCCTCGAGCAGCAGGTCTCGCTGGCTTCCGCTCAGGCGGCCTTCGACAGGCTCCGGCTCGTGGCGGATCCGCTGACTCCGGCGCGCTTCCTCGAGCTGTCGGACGGGGAGCTGCTGGCCATCGGCTTCAGTCGCCAGAAGGCCCGCTACGGGCGCGCACTGGCCGCCGCCGTCGGATCGGGCACCCTCGACCTGGACGCGCTCGGCGGACCTCGATGACGACGCGGTCCATGCAGCCCTCCAGGCGCTCCCCGGCATCGGGCCGTGGACGTCGACGATCTACCTGCTGATGGTCCTCGGCCGGGCCGACGTGTGGCCCGTCGGCGACATCGCCCTCGCGGCGTCGGTCGGCGAGGTCAAGGGTCTCGGCCACCGGCCCGATGCGATCGAGATGGCGTCGCTGGGGGAGGCCTGGCGGCCGTGGCGCTCGGTCGCGGCCCGCCTGTTCTGGCACGACTACCTCGCCCGACGCGGACGCACCGGCTGAACGCCCGGTGCCCGCACCACCCTTTCGGCCGTCCGTGCGTGTCTGTACCTTGACTGTTACGTAACGACATTGGTACAGTCCGCGCATGGAAGCAATCGTTCGAGCACTCGCTGACGAGGGCCGTCGGACCCTGCTCGAGGCATTGATCGCGGGTCCCGCCACCGCGGGCGAGCTCGCTGCGCTGCTGCCGATCGCCCGTCCGGGCGTGTCGCGGCACCTGCGGGTCTTGCGGGAGGCGGGACTCGTGGACGTTCGCCAGGAGGCGCAGCGGCGGGTCTACGGTCTCCGCCCCGAGCCCCTGGCGCAGCTCGATGCATGGCTGGTCCCGTACCGGGTCCTGTGGGAGGGGCGGCTGGACGCCCTGCACGCGGAGGTGGCGCGGGGAAAACGCGAACGAAGGAGCACGACATGACGAGCGAGGCACTGAACGGTCGTCGGATCCTGGGCAGCCTGCGATCGGCCGACGGCACGGGCATCGTGCGCATCGAGGACCGCTTCGAGACGGACATCGACGACCTGTGGTCGGCACTCACGGATCCGCGCCGTCTCGCCCTCTGGCTCGGCGAGGTCGAGGGCGACCTCCGACTCGGCGGTGCGTTCCGCGCGCGTTTCCATGCCAGCGGCTGGGAAGGCACCGGTCGCGTCGAGGCGTGCGAGCCGCCGAACCGGTTCGTGGTGCTGACCAGGGACGCGGACGCGTCCGATGAGACGAGCGACACCAGCATCGAGGCCAGGCTGACCGCCGACGGTGGGGAAACGGTCCTGGTCTGGGAGGAACGCGGCATGCCCGTCGACCTCCTCGCGGCCTACGGAGCCGGGATCCAGATCCAGGTCGAGGATCTCGCCGCCCACATCGCCGGTCACCAGCGCGCCGACGACGCGAAGGCCCGTTGGGACGCGATCCTTCCTGCCTACCAGGACCTCGCGGCACACGTCAAGGCGTGACGATCGCGGGCGGTGGCGGCAGTCTTCGTGCCCGGCCATGCCGGCCCGATGACCTCGGATGGCATGCGCAGCCTGCGCAGGCACGACGTACCATCGCGGCCTGCACCTGGAGCCCCGCCCATGTCGAGCCCACCTGACCTGCCGATCCACGTCCAGCGCATCGTCGACGAGATCGAGAGCGAGATCGGCGAGGAGCCCGGCCGGCCGCAGGCGATCATCGAAGGTGACGGCACGGGGCACCACGGCCCGAACGGCCGGGTCGAGGCGTCCGTGCGCGAGATCCTCTCGGAGATCGGCGAGGACCCCGATCGCCCGGGCCTGGCCGGGACCCCGGAACGCGTCCACCGGATGTACACGGAGCTGACCGCCGGCTACCACGTCGACCCAGAGCGCCTCATCAACGGCGCCATCTTCGACATCGCCTACAGCGAGATGGTCGTGGTCAAGGACATCCCGTTCTACTCGCTGTGCGAGCACCACCTGCTGCCGTTCTTCGGCACGGCCGCGGTCGCGTACATCCCGCGGGGCCGGGTGATCGGACTCTCGAAGATCCCGCGCATCGTCGAGATGTACTCGCGCCGCCTCCAGATC
Source organism: uncultured Chloroflexia bacterium (assembly GCA_963755995.1). GTDB lineage: Bacteria > Chloroflexota > Limnocylindria > Limnocylindrales > CSP1-4 > SPCO01. The sequence continues at coordinate 385,449 of CAVWLQ010000003.1, forward strand.
CAGGAGCGCATGACCCAGGAGATCGCCGTCTTCCTCCAGGACCGGCTCGATCCCCAGGGCGTCGGCGTCGTGGTCGAGGCGACCCACCTGTGCGCGGTCATGCGCGGGGTCCGCAAGCCCGGCACGATCATGACCACGTCGTCCGTGCTGGGCCTCTTCCGGACGCGCGACCGGACGCGGGCTGAGTTCTTCGCCCATCTCGAGCGTCCGGCCCACGGCGCCTGACCGCGGGCGCCGATAGCTCCGACCTGCGGCGAGGCTACGCCTCGACCACCACGATGCGGTTGGCGCCGCCGGTGACCTCGATCTCGAAGCGATCCGCCGCCTCGGCTGCCCCGGCCGACTCGAGAAGGCCGACGCCGCTGGTCACGCCCAGCTTCTGGCGATCGAACTCGACCCCACGGGTGCCACCGGACAGCTTCAGCCGGACGTGCACGCCGGCCGGACGCTCGAACCGGGCGTTGTTCGCGCCGCCGACGAGGCGGATCGGGACGATGCCCGTGGGATGACCCAGGGTGAGCCGCAGCTGATCGACGCCACCGGTCATCTCGAATGAGCGCAGCTCGACCGACGCGAGCTTGCCCTGGAGCTTGTTGGAGCCGCCGATCACCTCGATGTCCCACGGGACGCTGGCATTGAGGGCCACGTCGGCCTGCCGGTCGCGCCAGTCCCACTGCCAGCGGCCCTTGTACTGGACCGTCACGATCCCGTCCCGCAGACGGACCTGGGGGACCGCCCCGCCAAAGCTGGCGCGGTACAGGTCGTCGAACGCGGTCGAGCCGTGGATCAGCAGCTCGTTGGCGCCGGACTTGAACAAAAGACGGGCGCGGCTCAACCCGCCGATCGGCGCCGCGTAGTCCGACTGCTCGGCGGCCTCGCGGTCGGGCGCGTCGCGCAGGGCGTTCGCCTCGTCGCGCGTGACAGCCGCCATCCGCGTCAGGAAGTCGTCGATGACCGCCAGCTCGGCGTCCGAGTAGCGCCCCATCTCGATGGCGGTCTTGTCGCCGAACTGGGTCATCGTCGCCTGGACGGCCGCCATCTTCTCGGGGATCAGCTCGACGATGACCCGCCGGCGGTCCGCCGGGTCGGGAACGCGCCGGACATAGCCGGCCTGCTCGAGCCGGTCGATGACACGTGTGACCGCACCCGACGTGAGGCCCATCAGCTCGGCCAGCCGCCCCGCGGTCGCGGCGCCGCTGTCGAGCAGGACGGACAGGGCCTCGACGTCCGACTCGGACAAGCCGAAGCGGATCGCCACGGTCTGCCCGAAGAACGAGCCCTGGAGGTTCACCCGGCGCAGCGAGCGGATGACGGAATCGATCGTATCGCGGTTCATGGTTGACACAGCTCCTCGTCGTGGGTCATTATCTGCCCGGTGCAGATATTGCACGAAGATGCTGAACGGCGCAACTGCCAGTCGCGACCCAGCATACACACCGAGGAGTCAGACCATGGCACCCGCACGGCCCACCAGCGGCCCGATGATCGAGACGCACGACCTGCGCCGGACGTTCAAGTCGCGCAGATCGGAGGTCGAAGCGGTCCGTGGCGTCGACCTCAGCGTCGGCGCGGGCGAGATCTTCGGCTTCCTCGGCCCGAACGGGGCGGGCAAGACGACGACGTTGCGCATGCTGGCGACACTGCTCACGCCCACGTCGGGCGAGGCGACCGTCGCAGGCGCCGACCTCCGCCGCGAGCCCCAGCAGGTCCGCGAGCGGATCGGCTACGTGCCCCAGGGCGGATCGACCGATCCGGCCGAGACCGGTCGGGGCGAGCTCGTCCTCCAGGGCCGGCTCTACGGCATGAACAAGTCCGATGCCCAGGCGCGCGCCGCCGAGGTGCTGGCCGCTCTCGACCTCGAGGCGGCCGCCGATCGCACCACGAGCACCTACTCGGGCGGGATGAAGCGCCGGCTCGATGTCGGGCTCGGCATCGTCCACAAGCCCTCGGTCCTGTTCCTCGACGAGCCCACGACCGGTCTCGATCCGCAGGCGCGGGCGCGGATGTGGGACGAGATCCGCCTTCTGCGCGCCGGCGGCACGACGGTCTTCCTGACCACCCACTACCTCGAGGAAGCCGACGCGCTGGCCGACCGGCTGGCGATCATCGACCACGGCGTCATCGTCGCCGAAGGCACCGCCGACGAGCTGAAGCGCCAGGTGGCCGGCGACGTCGTGACGCTCGTCGTCAGCGGGGCGACCGAGCACGTCCTCGAAGCCGTCCGGCGCCAGCCGTTCGTGCGCGAGGCGACGAGCGAGGACGGCGTCGTCCGGCTCTACGTGGACCGTGGCGAAACGGCCGTCCCGCTCCTTCTCCGCGTCCTCGATGGGGAAGGGCTGGAGGCGTCCTCCATCGCCCTCCACCGGCCCAGCCTCGACGACGTCTTCCTCCTCCAGACCGGTCGCTCGTTGCGCGACGAAGCGGCCTGACCGAAAGACCAGAAAGGGATCCTCGTCATGAAGACCATCCGCGACACCTGGCTCATCTTCCACCGATCGCTCATCCTGACCCTGCGGCAGCCGACGTGGGTCGTGTTCGGGATGATGCTGCCGGTCCTCTACCTGGTCCTCTTCGGGCCGCTCCTCGAGGGCGCCGTGAAGCAGGCCGGAGCCGGCACCAACGCATTCAACTGGTTCGTGCCCGGGCTGATCATCCAGATCGCGATCTTCGGCACCGCATTCGGTGGCTTCGGGCTCATCGCCGAGCTGCGCAACGGCGTCGTCGAGCGCATGCGCGTGACGCCCATGAGCCGCGCCTCGATGCTGCTCGGCCGATCGCTCCGGGACGTCGTCGTCCTGATGTTCCAGGCGCTGATCATGATCCTGCTGGCCATCCCGTTCGGGCTCGTGATCCAGCCGGGGAGCATCGTGGCCATCCTCGGCCTGCTCGTCCTGATCGGTCTGTCGGTCGCCCCGCTGTCCTACGCGGGCGGCCTGATGCTCAAGAGCGAGGACGCGTTCGCGCCGGTCGTCAACGCGATCGCCATGCCGCTGCTCCTCCTGTCCGGCATCCTCCTGCCGATGGCGCTGGCGCCGGGCTGGCTCCAGTTCCTGAGCAACATCAACCCGCTGACGCATGCCGTCGACGCCGCGCGGGCGCTGTTCAACGCCGACTGGGGCAACCCGGACATCGCGATCGGGGTGACGATCAGCGCGATCTTCGCGGTCTTCGCCGTGTGGATCGGGTCGCGGGCCTTTACGCGCGCGGTCGCCTGAGGCGACACCCGGGACCCGGCCTGCCGGCCTTCAGCGGAAGGTCTGGCGGGCCTCGCCCTGCTTGTACGGCCGCAGGCCGAACGCTGACCAGGTCTCGTCGACCGAGACCAGGGAGAGCCACATCAGGTCGCTGCCATCCAGCGGCTGCCAGCCCTTGTCGCGGGTGAGATCGGTCTGGATCTTCGAGCTGCCCTTCGGGTAGCAGATCCAGACCCGTCCATCCGCCTCGATGGCCGCGGTGACGGGCTTGACGATGTCGGCCAGCTCCGCCGAGGTCCGGACGAAGACCTGGATCCAGTCGAACCGGCCGTCGAGTGTCGTGCCCAGGGCCAGCCCGTCGACCGTTGCGAGGCGTTCCACGTAGCCCGGCGGCGCACCGACCACGGCGGCCCGCAAGCCCGGTCGCAGCTTGAGCTTCTTGGCCAATACCGCGGCGGCGGTCTCCATGACCGCATCATCCGTCGTCGGTCAACGCCCGGCGAGCCCGCGCAGCAGGTCGTGCACCGGACCGGCGACGACGGCCAGGACGATGAAGGCCGCGATCGCCACGAGGTAGACGATCAGGATCACCGCCACGACCGCGAGCACGGCGATCAGGGCGATGAGCGGCGCGATGACCAGGACGCCGAGCCAGAGCGGGAACCGTCCCGCCCGTCGTCGTTCGGCGCCCGACGCCGCCGAGTCCGGCCGCGTTGACGGCGCGCTCGACCCTCCCGTCGCGCCCATCGCCCGCAGACGGGCGAGGCGCTTGTCGACCGGAGGCGTGATCGAGACCATCAGTCCCGAATCGGAGAGACGGGGCACGGCACCGGCGACCTTTCCACCGACGCTCCCGTCGTCCACCACGAGGAGGAGCTCCAGCCAGGCGGTCCCACCAACGCCCCGTCCGCCCTCGCCGATCCTGGCCAGCGCCCGCGACAGGCCGTCCGGGTCGCGGGTCAGGTCCACCGCAGTCGCGTCGGCGAGGTAGCCGCGCGGCCTCCACGCGAACGTCAAGAGTGGTCCGCTCAGGAACAGGTTGATGAAGGCGACACCCACGCCGATGATCCCGCCCATCGTCAGCAGAGACAGACAGCCGCCGGCGGCGTTGCTCGGGGTGTCGTCGTCCTCCGCCAGCAGGCCGAGCAGAGCAGCGATCCCGGTGGCGTCGGACCGCGGATCGCGGTGGCGTCCGACTAGTGGCCCCACCGCAGCCCGCCAGCGCGCCCGCGCCTTCCGGCTCACGATCGCGGCAAGGCTCGTCGTGACCAGGCCGAACGTGACGTAGACCGCCCCGATGTCGACCGCCAGACCGAGATCGCCGTCGACCGCCGAAGCGATGACCCTCGCGATGACGCCCTGCGTCTCCTCGCGATCGAGCTCGGCCAACAGGCGCGCGACTGACCACGACCGTGGCATGGTCGTGGTCACGACCGAAGACCAGGGCGTTGGGCGGACCATCGTCGTACAGGAGGACCAGCGGCGGCTCGATGCCGGCCGCGACGGCCAGCTCGCCGACCACGTTCCCGAGCTGGACCTCCTCGGGGTCCGACGGATCCGCGGGTCGGGCCCCCATCCCGAGCGCGAGGCCGTCGCCCCCGATGTGTCGCAGTCGCCAGGCAACGACCACGTACAGGACCGCGAGGAGGACGACACCCGGGATGACCCAGAACGACAGGATCAGGACGATCGCAGCGATGGTGCCCGGGTCTCCGTCGATCAGCCGATCGAGCAGGGACCACACGGCCCCGCCGAGGTCGGCCGTGGGGACGATGAAGTTGACGAGGTCCGTGACGATGATCGCCGCGGCGACGAGGACCGGCGACAGGTAGACACCGACGGGAATGCCCATGGCGGCTGCCGCCATCACCGCCGGGATCGCCCGCAGGCGCGCGGCGCGTCGATGCCGTCGCTGGGCTCGGTCGAACTCCTCGCGATCGATGGTCGGGAACGACCCCATCGGCACCCGGTCCCTCAGCGACGGTCCGGGCCGGACCGCGCTGGCTATGATGCGGCAATGACCGACCGGCCGATCAAGGTCCTCATCGCAAAGCCCGGGCTCGACGGGCACGACCGTGGCGCCAAGGTCCTCGCCCGCGGCCTGCGCGATGAAGGCTTCGAGGTCGTGTACACGGGGCTTCGCCAGACGCCCGAGATGATCGCGACCGCGGCGCTCCAGGAGGACGTCGACGTCGTCGGCCTGTCGATCCTGTCGGGTGCCCACATGACGCTCGTGCCACGGGTCACGAAGCTCCTGAACGAGCGCGGCATGGGCGACGTCCTGGTCACCGTCGGCGGGATCATCCCGGATGTCGACGTGGCCGCCTTGCGGGACGCCGGGGTGGCCGAGATCTTCGGCCCCGGCACGACGATCGCGCAGGTCGCGGACTACCTGCGGGCGAACGCGCGACCGCGCGACTAGCGGTGGTCGCCGACGCCGAGGGCCGGGCGGCCGCGCTGTCCGACGCCGCGCTCGACGGGGACCGGCTGGCGCTGGCGCGTTTGCTGACCGCGGTCGAGAACGGCTCGTCGGTCGCGGAGGTCGCTCTGCGCCGCCTGTACCCTGTCGCCGGCCGGGCCCACCTGGTCGGGATCACGGGCCCGCCCGGGTCGGGCAAGTCGACCCTCGTCGCGGCGCTCATCGCGGAGGTCCGCTCGGCCGGCCGGACGGTGGCGGTCATCGCGGTCGATCCATCGAGCCCGATCACCGGCGGGGCGCTGCTCGGCGACCGCGTCCGGATGCAGGCGTACGCCTCGGACGACGGCGTCTTCATCCGGTCGATGGCCTCGCGCGGTCACGCCGGTGGCCTCGCCCCGACCTCGACCGCGGCCGCGGCGGTGCTGGACGCGGCCGGCTTCGACCTGATCCTCGTCGAGACCGTCGGGACGGGCCAGAGCGAGGTCGAGGTGGCGGCCATGGCCGATACCACGGTCGTCCTCGAGGCGCCCGAGATGGGCGACGAGGTCCAGGCGATCAAGGCCGGGCTCCTCGAGGTGGCCGACCTGGTCGTCGTCAACAAGGGTGACAAGCCGGGGGCCCAGCGGACGGCGGCGCAGCTCCGGGCGATGCTCGTCGCATCGGCGCCGCGCGCCCACCCGGACGACGGCCACGTCCGGCCACGCCCGAAGCGGCCAGACGTCCTGATCACGACCGCGGCGACCGGCGCGGGCGTCCCGGAGCTGCTCGTCGCGCTCGATCGCCATCGTGCGGCCGGCCGGACCGAACCCTCGTCCGCCGCGCGGCTCGCCCGCGCCGAGAGCCAGGTCTTCGCCATCGTGGGACAGCGCGTCCGGGCACGGCTCGGCGGCACGTCGCACGCGGCAAGGACCGAGGCGCTCATCGCCGAGGTCGCCGCCCACCGCCTCGATCCGTACACCGCCGCGGACCGCCTCCTCGACGAGGCCGATCGCTCGTAGGGGCATCCGGCGCTGACCGCCGGCGGTCGCCTCGACAGCGGCCGGCCGCGTACCATCGACGGCATGGCGCATCCCATCGGACGGGTCTTCGTGGCGGGTGCCGGGTTGATGGGCCACGGCATCGCCCAGGTCCACGCGGCGATCGGCAAGTCGGTCGTCCTGTACGAGCCGGAGCTCGCCCGCGCACAGGCGGGTCGCGACCGGATCGCGGCCAACCTGGACCGCGCCGTCGCCAAGGGCCGCCTCTCAGCGACCGACCGCGACGCCACGCTCGCCCGCATCGAGCCGTCCGACAACGTCGTCCACGTCGCCGACGCCGACCTTGTCATCGAGGCCGTGTTCGAGGACGTCAAGGTCAAGTCGACGCTGTGGCACGAGCTCGACGTGGTTGCGCCCACATCGGCCATCTTCGCGACGAACACCTCGTCGATCGCGATCCACCGCCTGGCCGAGGCCGTGACGCGCGAGCGTCGCGCGCAGTTCGTGGGCATGCACTTCTTCAGCCCGGTGCCGGTCATGCCGCTGATCGAGCTGATCCGCGGCCGTGACACCTCGGACGAGACCGTGACGGTCCTGAACGACCTGTCGGCTGAGCTCGGCAAGCAGGTCATCGTGTCCGCCGACCGTCCGGGTTTCATCGTGAACCGCATCCTGATGCCGTTCCTCGGCGAGGCGATGCGCGCCTACCAGGAGGGCCTGGGCACCGCCGACGACATCGACACCGGCGCCCGGATCGGGCTGAACCATCCGATGGGACCCCTGGAGCTGGCGGACTTCATCGGGCTCGACGTCTGTCTCGGGATCATGCGGGTGCTCGACGACGGGCTCGGCGGCGACCACTTCCGCCCGCCCCAGGTCCTCGTCGACCTCGTCGCGGCGGGCAAGCTCGGGCAGAAGACGGGCGAGGGGTTCCACACCTACCCGAGGCCGGAACGGCCCGCCGGGCCGGCCGCGGGATGAGCGGCGGCCTGACCGAGGAGGAGCGGCTCCTGCAGGCGACGGCCCGCGAGTTCGCGACCCGCGAGCTGGCACCGACAGCCGTCGAGCGCGACGAGGCCGAGCGATACGACCGATCCCTGTTCGCGAAGATGGGCGAGCTCGGGCTGACCGCCGCGCCGCTGCCGGAAGCGGCCGGTGGCGCCGGCTTCTCGTACCTCGGGTGGACGCTGGTCATGGAAGAGCTCGGGGCGGCCGACATGGCGACCGCGGTGTCGCTGTCGGTCCACATCCTGTCGCAGTACCCGGTCGTCACCTGGGGGACGCCCGAGCAGCACGCTCGCTGGCTGCCACCGATGCTGGCCGGCGAAGCGCTCGGCGCGTTCGCGCTGACCGAGCCCCACGCAGGGAGCGATGCCGCCGCGATCCGGACCCGGGCCGAGGCGGTCGGGCCGGCCGACGCGCCGACGGGATATCGCCTGAGCGGGACCAAGATCTGGATATCGAATGCGCCCGAGGCGGATCGCTACCTCGTCTTCGCGACGCTCGATCCGGCCGCCGGCGCCACGGCCATCACGGCATTCCTCGTCGAGAAGGGGACGCCCGGCTTTCGGTTCGGGGCGCACGAGAAGAAGATGGGGATCCGTGCGTGTCCGGCCGCGGAGCTCGTGTTCGACGGTGCCGAGGTGCCGGTCGCGAACCGGCTCGGCGGGGAAGGGGAGGGCTACAAGATCGCGCTGTCTGCGCTCGGCGAGGGTCGGATCTCGATCGCCGCGGCGTGCGTCGGCATCGCCCGGGCCGGGTTGGAGGCATCCGCGCGCTATCTCCAGCAGCGGCGGGCGTTCGGCGCGCCGTTGGCCGAGCAGCAGGGCATTCGGTTCATGCTCGCGGAGATGGCGCGGGACGTCGGCGCGGCTCGCGCGGTGGTCCGGGTGGCGGCGGCGGCCAAGGACCGGGGCGAGCCGCTGGCGGAGGTCTCGTCGATCGCCAAATGGACCGCCTCGGATGCCGCGATGCGTGTCGCGACGGACGCGGTCCAGCTGTTCGGGGCCAGTGGCTATTCGCGCGAGACCGGGGTGGAGCGGCTGATGCGCGACGCCAAGGGCGCCCAGATCTACGAGGGCACCAACCAGATCCATCGCCTGATCGTCGCGGACGAGCTGCTCAAGACGCTCGGGCCCGGCTAGGACGTCGTGTGACCGGCGAACGGACATATCCATGCCTGCCCTGTGCCGACGTTGACGCGTCGACCGCGTTCTACGAAACGCTCGGATTCGAGCGGACGTATCGGCAGGTCCGCCCGAACCCCTACGCGGTCGTGGCTCGTGGGGACATTCACATCCACCTCTTCGGCATCGATGGATTCGATCCGGCCGACTCGTCCGGCGGATCGCTGGCTGCCGTGTCCGCGATCGTCCTCTCCGAGACCGATGCAGCCGAGATCGCGGATGAGCTCGCACACGTGACCGAGCAGGTCCTCGGCTAGAATCCGGGCATGGCCGCCCACCAGCAACCCAACGGACAGGTCTTCATCGTCAGCGCGGCGCGCACGCCGATCGGCAAGTTCGGTGGCGCCCTGAGCACGGTTCCGGCGACCGAGCTGGGTGGCGTGGCCATCCGGGCCGCCGTTGAGCGGGCCGGGCTGGATCCCGCGACCGCACGGATCGACGAGGTCCTGATGGGCCAGGTCCTGCAGGCGGGTGTGGGCCAGGCGCCTGCACGACAGGCGCTGCTCAAGGCCGGCCTCCCGAACGGCACCTCGGCGACGACGATCAATCGCGTCTGCGGGTCCGGGCTCAAGTCGATCATGCTCGCCGCCGCAGAGATCCGGGCGGGCGATGCCGAGATCGTCGTGGCGGGGGGTATGGAATCGATGAACCAGGCGCCCTACCTCGTCCCCGGGGCGCGGTTCGGCCTGCGTCTGGGCAACGGCGAGCTGATCGATGCCACCGTCCACGATGGCCTGTGGTGCGCGATCGAGGATTGCCACATGGGCACCCATGCCGAGCGCGTCGCGATCAGCGACGACGTGAGCCGCGCCGACCAGGACGCCTTCGCGCTGACGTCGCACCAGCGGGCGATCGCGGCGATCGACGCGGGCCGGTTCGATGCCGAGATGGCGCCGGTGGCGGTGCGCGACGCGAAGGGCCGCGAGACGATCGTGGAGGTGGACGAGGGACCGCGCCGCGACTCGACCATCGAGGCCCTGTCTCGACTCAAGCCCGCGTTCGCCCTGCCGGAGGGCGAGGATCGCGGCTCGGCCACGGTCGGGACGGTCACGGCCGGCAACGCCCCGGGCATCACGGACGGTGCCGCGGCAACGGTCGTCGCCAGCGAGCGCGAGGTCGAACGGCTCGGCTTGACGCCCCTGGCCCGGATCGTCGGGTACGCACAGGCCGAGGTCGAGCCCAAGTGGCTGTTCCTCGCCCCGATCGAGGGCGTTCGGCGGCTGCTCGACCGGATCGAGCTGCCGATCGAGGCGTTCGACCTGGTCGAGATCAACGAGGCGTTCGCCGCCCAGACCCTGGCCGACGGCCGGGCGCTCGGCTTCGACTGGGACAAGGTGAACGTCAATGGGGGCGCGATCGCGCTCGGCCACCCGATCGGGGCGAGCGGGGCCCGGATCGTGGCGACGCTCCTCCACGAGCTCCAGCGCCGGAACGGCCGTTACGGCCTCGCGACGCTGTGCCTGGGCGGCGGCGGCTCGGTCGCGGCCGCGTTCGAGCGCGTCTGATCCACCCTCACGGGTCTACGATGCGTCCATGACCGAGACAGCCGTCGAGACGCCCACCTTCCGCCACTTCATCGCCGGGGAGTGGGTCGAATCGGCGTCCGGGGCGACCTTCGAGAGCCGTAACCCGGCCGACACCCGCGACGTCGTCGGGCGCTTCCAGCAGGGGACCGCGGCGGACGTGGCGATGGCCATCAAGGCGGCCGAGACCGCCTACCCGATGTGGCGCCGCACGCCGGCCCCGAAGCGCGGCGAGATCCTCTACGCGTTCGGAGCGCTGATGGCGCAGCACAAGGAACGGCTCGCCCGTGCGATGACCCGCGAGATGGGCAAGGTCATCGCGGAGGCGCGGGGCGATGTCCAGGAAGGCATCGACATCGCCTACCTGATGGCCGGCGAGGGGCGGCGGATGGTCGGTGACACGGTCCCGTCCGAGCTCCCCGACAAGTGGGCGATGAGCATCCGCCAGCCGCTCGGCGTGGCCGGGATCATCACGCCCTGGAACTTCCCGATGGCGATCCCGTGCTGGAAGATGATGCCCGCGCTGGTGACCGGCAACACGGTCGTGTTCAAGCCGTCGTCGCGACACGCCCCATTGCGCGACGCTGCTCGTGGAGCTGATGGCCGAGGCCGGGTTCCCGCCCGGGGTCGTCAACCTCGTGACCGGCTCCGGCGCGGAGGTCGGGGACGCGATCGTCGACAGCCCGGACGTGTCGGTCATCTCGTTCACCGGGTCATCCGTGACCGGCAAGCACATCGCCGTCCACGCCGGCCGCCGCCTCAAGCGCGTCTCGCTCGAGCTCGGCGGCAAGAACGGTGTCGTGGTCCTCGGCGACGCTGACCTCGACCTGGCCACGGACGGGATCCTGTGGTCGGCGTTCGGCACGACGGGCCAGCGCTGCACTGCGGCCTCGCGCGTGATCGTCGAGCGGTCCGTCGTCGAGCCGCTGCTCGAGCGCCTCGAGACGCGCACGCGCAAGCTTCGCCTCGGCTCCGGGCTCGATGCGGCGGTGGACGTCGGCCCGCTCATCAACGCCGGCGCCGCCGACAAGGTGGCGTCCTACGTCGACATCGGGCGCGGCGAGGGCGAGCTCGTCCTCGGTGGCGGCCGGGCGACGGGCGACGGGTCTGGCCGACGGCCACTTCTTCGAGCCGACGATCTTCGCCGGGGTCGGCGCCGATGGACCGGATCGGGCAGGAGGAGATCTTCGGACCGGTCCTGTCGGTCATCCCCGTCGACGACTACGGGGCGGCGATGCTGGCCCTGAACCAGACCCGCTACGGTCTCTCGTCGAGCATCTTCACCCGCGACGTGAATACGGCCTTCCGGGCGATGCGCGACTTCGAGACCGGCATCGTCTACATCAACGCGGGCACGACCGGCGCGGAGGTCCACCTCCCGTTCGGTGGCTGGAAGGAGACCGGCAACGGCCACCGCGAGGCGGGCCACGTCGCCCTCGACACGTACACCGAATGGAAGTCGATCTACGTCGACTTCTCGGGCCGCCTCCAGCGCGCCCAGATCGACAACCAGCCGGGCTGACCGGTCTGATCGGGCGATGCCCACCTTCGACGACGTGCGCGCGATCGCGATGGCGCTGCCCGAGGCCGAGGAGGTCCTGACCTGGGAGACGGATATCACGTTCCGCGTCCGCAAGAAGATCTTCGCGATCGGCGGGGAGGGGAGCGAGTCGGTCTCGATCAAGGCGACCCCGGCCACGCAGTCCGACCTGATCGACCAGGCGCCCGAGACCTTCCATCCGTCCGCCTACGTCGGGCGCTTCGGCTGGGTCACGGCCGACCTCGGCCGGATCGACGATGGCCTCTTGCGGACGCTTCTGACCGATGCCTGGCGGCTGACCGCGCCGAAGCGCCTCGCGGCGACCTACGCGTCCGACGAGACGGCGGGGACGGCCGCCGGCTCGACCGCGGTCGAGGCGAGCTGAAGCAGATCCCCGAGGCCGGCACGGGTCGCGGCCACGACGACCTCCTCGCCCGCATCCATCACCTCGTCCGAGCCGGGAACGTCCCAGCGAGCGGCCTCGGAACCCGGGTCCGCGACCGCCAGGACACGGAGCGCGCCGGTCGCCGCCGAGCGAGGACGCGAGCCGGCCCTCGAGCCGTGAGCCCGCCGGCACGCGCAGGCGCGCGAACAGGACCATCCGGCGGTCACCGACGGGGACGGTCGCGATGACCTCGGATCGGACCGCGGCTGCGGCGAACGCAGGTGCCGCGAGGTGCGACACGCTGCGGGTGAACCGGATCCGGAAGCCTCGCTGGACGCGTGTCGCGAACTCCGGGTCGTACAGGCGGACGACGACGCGGAGGTCCGGTCGTGCCTTTCGCGCGTTGAGCGCGACGGACAGGTTGACCAGGTCGTCGTTGGTCGCCGCGACGATCGCCCGGGCCGTCGCGAGATGGAGCTCGTCGAGCACCTCGCCGTGGCGGGCGTCGCCGATGAATACCGGGATGCCGGCGGCCCGCGTCGGCGAGACGAACCGTCCGTCGTCGCTGACCTCGACGGCGACCACCGGCACGCCGCGCGCGGCGATGCCGAGGGCCGTCCGGTAGCCGATCGAGCCCAGCCCGACGACGATGACGTGGTCGTGGATGTCGCCCGGGACCGTCCGTCGACCGAGCGTCTGGAGGAGCCGCGACCGGATGAGCGCGTCCGTGATGAACGCGTAGACGACCGCGACGATGGCCGCCCCGACGAGGCTCAGGAAGATCGCGTAGACGCGCAACGCGGTGTTGCCGGCGGCGTCCTGCGATGTCCGCCGGCAGCGAGGCCCCGGTCAGCAGCGTGATCGCGTACGAGACCGCGTCCAGCGGCGTCAGTCCGGCGACGAGGTCGAAGAAGACCGCCGAGCCGACGGCGAGGATGACGAGGATCGCGCCGAAACGGAGCAGCCGCTGCTCGGGCGCGCGAAACCGGCTCCGGATCGACTCGACGGCGCCGCGCGCCGGATGGATGACCGGGGCGGCCGGTCGCGGCGGCACGCCGTCCCCCTCGGCACCGCCGTCGGCGGCCACCTCGCCGATGTCGACGAGGATGAGGTCGGATCGCTGCTTCGGGCGTCGGGCAGGAGCTCGACGATCCGGTCGGCATGCAGGCGAGCGATCGGGATCGACGTCGGGGAGCGGGGCGGGTCCGCGGATTCGCGCGACTCGAGGACCCGGCCGGCGAGCCGGAAGCGGGTGCCGGTCTCGCCGTCGATCGCAGCGGACACGAAGCCGGGTGCCGCGAGCGCCGAGGACGACAGGGCGACGGCATCGGGGAAGAGCTCCGGGATGTGCGAGCCGAGCTCCTGGTCGAACATGCGGATGACGATCCGCAGGTCCGCGTTGAGCTCCACCGCGGCGAGCGCCGTGTTGAGGTTGGCCAGGTCGTCGTCGCCGGTCATGACGATCGCGGACGGCGGTCTCGACGTCGGCCTGGCTCAGCACCCGGGCAAGGAGCGGGTCGCCGACGACGAGCCGGACCCCGGTCTCCGCCAGATGCTCGGCCGCGTCGTCGTTGGCGCCGATCCCGACGACCTCCTCGTCGCGCATCCGCAGCTCGTCGATGGTGCGCAGGCCGAGGTGGTCGAGCCCGCAGACGATCACATGACCGGTCGACAGCATCGGTGCAGTCTACGGTCGGCCACGGGGTTGGGGCGGCCTCGTTCGCCCGCCCCTGGCGTCGTCAGTCGGCGAGGTCGCCAGCGAGGATCGCCGCCATCTCCCGTGCATTGGTCGTGCCGTAGTTGGCGTAGCAGTTGTTCATGAGGACGTGCGTGTCCTCGGCCGAGGACGCGGCGTCCCTGATGCGCGGCGCCCATTCCTCGAGCTCGTCCCGCGAGTACAGGTAGCGGAAGCGCTCAGCCGGCGTGATGCCCTTGGCCTCCCACGTCTCGCGATTGCGGCCATGGAAGCGGACGAGGGCGAGGTCCGACGTCACCGCCGTCACCGGCGGCACGCTGCTCTTGAAGCCCTGCGGCTCGTCCACCATCACGAACGCGATCTTGCGGTCCGTCAGGAAGCGGAGCGTCCGCTCGGCGTTCTTCTCGTTGAGCCACGAGGCGTTCCGGAACTCCACGGCCGGCGTCATCCCGTCAAGCCGCTCGACCGCGTCCTCGATCGCCGCCCGGTTCTCCGAGGACGGGAAGAACCAGCGCGGGAACTGGAGCAGGATCGAGCCAAGCTGGCCGGCCTCGCGGAGCGGCTCCAGGCCATCGCGGAACGTGGCCCAGACCTCGTCCAGCGCATCGGGCGGCAGGTCCTTGGCGTAGACCCGGGTCTTGGCCGCGATCGGCGGCGGCAGGCTCTCGCGGATCGCCTTGGGCAGGCGTTTCGTCTCGGTCCCCTGGCCGGTCATCAGGGCGTGCGCCTTGATGTCGAACGTGAAGTCCGCCGGCGTGCGCTCGACCCACAGCTCGGCGGTCCTGGCGGACGGCAACGCGTAGTACGTCGCATCGACCTCGACCAGCGGGAAGGTCGCGGCGTAGTGCTGGAGGCGTTCCTCCGCGGTCGTCGCAGACGCCGGGTAGAAGACACCGGCCGCGGTCATCGTCGGGTCCGTCCAGGACGCGGTCCCGATGCGGATCCGGCCGCCCGTAGGGGTCTCGATCGGCACCATCGCCGCAGACTCGACGTCGTCGGCGCGCTCGTTCGCGATCGTGGGGCCGGGGTCGTTCGGGTCGGTCGCAGTCGTCATGGCGAGGGGCGAGGCGGACCAGCGTGCGGGAACGTTGGTGAGCCCGGTGGGACTTGAACCCACGACCGAGAGATTAAGAGTCTCCTGCTCTGCCGCTGAGCTACGGGCCCGGACGCATGATACCCGAACCGTTCCAGCCGGCTGGCGGCACGCCCAGGCCGGGCGCGCCTCGGAGCGAACCGCCTAGACTCGGGGGCATGGCGACCAAGCTGATCCTCGACGTCGACACGGGCACGGACGACGCCGTCGCCCTGATGCTCGCGTGCCCTTCATCCGGACCTCGAGCTGATCGCGGCGACGACCGTCAACGGCAACGTGCCCGTCGAGTACTGCACGGAGAACTCGCTCCGCGTCTTCGACCACATCGGGCGATCCCGGTGCCGGTCTACGAGGGCGTCGGCCAAGCCGATCGCCCGCGACGACTTCCCGATCGCGCGGCCCGACATCAAGAGCACGGGCGCAGTCCACGGCGGCTACCTCGACATCCCGGCGTCCACTCAGCCGCAAGCAGGCGACCGGCGCCGTCGAGTTCCTGATCGAGACCTACCGCGCCGCGACCGAGCCGATCGTCCTCGTCCCGGTCGGGCCCGATGTCGAACATCGCGACCGCCTTGACCGCCGAGCCGCGCCTGCGCGACCTCGTCCCGGAGCTCGTGATCATGGGCGGCGCGAACCGCTACGGGAACGTCACGCCGCGCGCCGAGTTCAACGTCTGGGCGGACCCGGAGGCGGCCCGGATCGTCCTCGGCCAGCGGCGTCCGCAAGATCACGCTCGTGCCCGCTCGATGCGACCCACCAGGCGCTCGTCTCGCTCGACGACTGCGCGGCACTGCGGGCGCTCGGCACGCCCGCCGGCGACGCCGCGGCGCGCTTCACCGAACGCCGGATCGAGGGCTACGACCGGACCCAGCCGATGAAGCGGCCGAACGCGGCGCCGGTCCACGACGCCCTGGCCGTCGCGTCGATCGTCGATCCGGCCGTCATCACGACCACGTTCCTCCACGTGGACGTCGAGACGCACGGCGAGCTGACGGTCGGCGAGACCGTCGTCGACACGAACCACCGCGGCGACGGCGCCCCGAACGTCCACGTCGCGCTCGAGGCCGACGAAGCGCCGGTTCGTCGCGCTGCTGCTCGAGACGTTCGCCCGGACCGACGCGGTCCGAGACACTGGGCGGAGAACAGGACCATCGGTCGCTGACGACCCGCTCGACACGCGGCATATCCTGCGCCGGTGGGTATCGAGTTCGTCTCCGAGACGAGGATCATGATCGGACGCCTCGCCGCGCCGACGGACCCGAGCCGGGAATGGTGGTGGCAGTCGGCGACGACCGTCGAGGGCGTCGAGACGACGATCGGCGGCTTCGCCGCGACCGAGAACGACGCGATCCTCGAGGCCGCGCGGTCGACGATCACCCTGCGCTCGCAGGACCGGCCCGCCCGACCGAAGCCGCCCGCGGATCCGCGCGCCCACGAGCCCGGCTGGTGGCCCGGCCTCGACAAGGAGACCTGAGCGCGAGCGGCCGTCCGGGATGCTACCCTGAGCGCGTCCTTTCATGGCCGGTCCTGTGAGGCTGGCGTACCGGTCCCGTGAGGCCGGCGAAGGAGGCATCGATGTCTGCGCACGCGTCCGCCCACCGAGCCCGCGAGGCCGGTGGGTTCGTTGTATCCGGGGCCGCGTGATCGCCCGACCCGTCCCACCGGCACCGCGGAGCGAGCGCCGTCGTCGATCCCCGGATCGGCGACCTCGGGCCGGCAGTTGCTGGCGCTCGAGGACGGGACGGTCTTCCCGGGCGTCGCGTTCGGGGCGCCGGTCGCGGCCGGCGGCGACCTCGTCGTCAACACCAGCCAGACCGGCTACCAGGAGGTCTGCACCGACCCCTCGTACGCCGGCCAGGTCGTGGTGATGACCTACCCGCTGATCGGCAACTACGGCCGGCTGGCCGACGACGACCAGTCGGTCCGGCCGTGGCTCCGGGCGCTGGTCGTGGCCAACGCGACGGCAGCCGTCCTCGACGATGCCCGCCAGCTCGCGGCGCTCCTGCGCGACGCGTCGATCCCGGCCATCGCCGGGGTCGACACCCGGGCGCTCGCCCGCCACCTGCGGGCCAACGGCTGCCTGCGCGGGCATCGTCACCGCCCCGGGCGATGACTGATCCGCGACGCGGCGGTGGCCGCGGCGCGCGGCCGTCGTCCGCTGGGAGGACCAGGACTTCGTCGGCCAGGTCTCGCCGTCGTCGATCATGGATGTCGGGCGAGCCGAGGACGGCGGTCCGCTGATCGGGATCGTCGACTTCGGGCTCAAATCGAACATCGTCCGCGCGATGCGCCACGCGGCGCCCGGGTGCGCGTCCTGCCGCACACGATCTCGCCGCCGTCGCCCTCGCCCGCGACATCGACGGCCTGATCCTGTCGCCCGGGCCGGGGGATCCGGCCCGCCTCGACGGGCCCGTCGCGCTGGCGAAGGCGATCATCGACGACGGCCGGCCGCTGCTCGGGATCTGCCTGGGCCACCAGATCGTCGCCCGTGCCGCGGGCGCCGACACGACCCGACTCCGGTTCGGCCACCACGGCGCGAACCACCCGGTCCGCGACGTCGAGCTCGGGCTGGTCCAGGTGACCGCCCAGAACCACGAGGTCCAGGTCGTCGGCTCCGTCGGTGCCGGAGCGCGTCCGGCTTCCGGGTCAGCCAGGTCAATCTCAACGACGGCTCCGTCGAGGGCCTGCGCCACCGCGAGCAGCCGATCGAGACCGTCCAGTACCACCCCGAAGGCGCGCCGGGGCCGCTCGACGCGCTGGCCGTGTTCGATCGTTTCGTGGCCGCCGTATCCGGCGTCGCCGCTCGATGACCGACGCGTTCGTGAAGCCCGCCTCGGTCCTGATCCTCGGGTCCGGGCCGGTCGTCATCGGCCAGGCGGCCGAGTTCGACTACGCCGGGACCCAGGCCTGCCGCGCCCTGCGGGCCGAGGGCGTCCGGACGATCCTGGTCAACTCGAACCCGGCCACGATCATGACCGACCCGTCGGTGGCCGACGTCATCTACCTCGAGCCGCTCACCGTCGAGGCGGTCGAGGCGGTCATCGCCCGGGAGCGGCCGGAGGGCCTGCTGGCCGGGCTCGGCGGCCAGACCGCGCTGAACCTGACCGCGGCCATGGCCGAGGCGGGCGTCTTCGAGCGCCACGCCGATCCGCCTGCTCGGGACGCCGCTCGACGGCGATCCGGATGGCCGAGGACCGCGAGGCGTTCCGCGACCTGCTCGACCGGCTCGGCCAGCCGTACGCGCCGAGCTTCATCGTCGAGGGCGCGACGCAGCGACTGCGCGACGCGTCGGCCGACGAGGCGCTCGCGACGATCGGCCTGCCGGCGATCGTCCGGCCGGCCTTCACGCTGGGCGGCACCGGCGGCGGGATCGTCGAGACCGAGCCGGCCTACCGCGAGCGGATCCGGGCCGGCCTGCGCGCCAGCCCGATCGGCCAGGTGATGGTCGAGAAGTGCCTCGTCGGCTGGCAGGAGATCGAGTACGAGGTCATGCGCGACGCGGACGACACGTGCATCGCGGTGTGCTCGATGGAGAACGTCGACCCGCTCGGCGTCCACACCGGCGACTCGATCGTCGTCGCGCCTGTCCAGACCCTGACCGACGCGGTCCACCAGCGCCTGCGCAGCGCCGCCCTCGCGATCATCCGGGCGCTCGGGGTCGAGGGCGGCTGCAACGTCCAGTTCGCGCTGTCGCCCGACTCGACCGAGTACGCCGTCATCGAGGTCAACCCGCGCGTCAGCCGCAGCGTCCGCGCTGGCCTCCAAGGCGACCGGCTACCCGATCGCCCGGGTCGCGGCCCAGATCGCGGTCGGTCGCCGGCTGGCCGAGATCCCGAACGTCGTGACCGGCACGACCGTCGCGGCGTTCGAGCCCGCGCTCGACTACGTCGTCGTCAAGCTGCCGCGCTTCCCGTTCGACAAGTTCCCGGGCGCGGACCGCAGCCTCGGCAGCCAGATGAAGGCGACCGGCGAGGTGATGGCCATCGACCGGACCTTCGGATCGGCCCTCAACAAGGCCCTCCGCGGTCTCGAGCAGGCCGGCGTCGGGCCGCTGGCCGAGGATCCCGGCTGGGCCGCGACATTCGGCTACCTCGCCGGGGTCTACGCCGGCGACCCGGACGACGACGGCCCGATCCAGTGGGTCGACGAGGCGGGCCAGGCGTGCGAATCGACCCGGCACGCCCAGCGGACGGCCGCCCCGATCGTGCTGCGCCGGTTCCTCGCAACCATCCGACAGCCGGCTGTGGCGGATCCTCGGGCTGCTGCGTCGGGGCGTGCCCGAAGCGGTCATCGGCGGGACGACCGGGTATCGCCGCCTGGTTCCTGGCCGAGATGGGCCGCAACGTCGCGCTCGAGGCGGAGGTCGCCGCGACCGGCGCGCGCCTGGCCGATCCCGAGGACGCCGCGGCCGCGGAGCTGCTCGCGACCGTCAAGCGGGCCGGCTTCGGCGACCGGGAGCTGGCCGACCTGGCGGCCACCACGCCGGCCGAGATCCGGGCGGCCCGGCTGGCCCTCGGCCTGCGCCCGGGGTACGCGATGGTCGACACGTGCGCCGCGGAGTTCGCCGCCGAGACGCCGTACTTCTACTCGACCTACGCCGCGGCCGGATCCGTGCCCGAGGCGCCGCCGGTCGGCCGCCCGGCGGCGCTCGTCATCGGCTCGGGGCCGGTCCGGATCGGGCAGGGGATCGAGTTCGACTACTGCGCGGTCCAGGCCGCCGACACGCTCCGCCGGGCGGGCTGGAGCGCGGTCATGATCAACTCGAACCCGGAGACGGTCTCGACCGACTTCGACGCCTCCACGCGGCTGTACTTCGAGCCGCTGGACCCGGAGAGCGTGCGGAGCGTCATCGATGCGGAGACGCCCGACGGCGAGACGCTCCTGCCGGCCGTCGTCGCGTACGGCGGCCAGACGCCGCTCAACCTGGCGTCGCCGCTCGCCGACGGCGGCGTGCCGTTGCTCGGCTCGACCCTGGAGTCGATCGACCAGGCCGAGGAGCGGACGCGGTTCTCGGCGCTCCTCGACCGGCTCGGGATCCCGCAGCCCGAGGGCGGCATGGCCCACAGCGTCGACGAGGCGCTGACCCTCGCCGAGCGGATCGGCTACCCGGTGATCGTGCGGCCGTCGTTCGTCATCGGTGGCCTGGCGATCGACTTCTGCTACTCACCCGAGGATCTTGCGCGCCAGCTGGCCGCCGCGACCGTGGTCGACCCGGACCGGCCCGTCCGGATCGATCGCTATCTCGAGGGCGTCGAGGTCGACGTCGACGCCGTGTCGGACGGCGAGCGGGTCCTGATCCCGGGCCTGCTCGAGCACGTCGAGCGGGCGGGCGTCCATTCCGGCGACTCGGTCGGGATGTTCCCGCCCCAGACGGTGTCGGACGGCGATCAGGCCCTGATCGTCGCGACGATGGAACGGATCGTGCTGGCGCTCGGCGCCCGCGGCCTGGTCAACGCCCAGTTCATCGTCCGCGACGACGGCGTCTACCTGATCGAGGTCAACCCGCGCGCCTCGCGGACGGTCCCGTTCCTGTCCAAGGTGACCGGCGTGCCGATGGTCGAGCTGGCGGTGCGCATCTCGCTCGGGGCCACGTTGCCGGAGCTCGGCTGGGACGGCGGCCACCTCCCGCCGCCGGCCTTCGTGGCGGTCAAGGCGCCGGCCTTCTCGACCGCCAAGCTCCGCGGCGTGGATCCGTCGGTCGGGCCGGGGATGCAGTCGACCGGCGAGGTCATCGGGATCCACGACGATCCACGGGTGGCGCTGGCCAAGGCCCTGCTCGGGGCCGCGCTGGTCCCGCCGCGACCGGGCGGCGACGGCGCGCTCGCGCTCCTGTCGATCGCCGACCGCGACAAGGGGACGCTCCCGCGCCTGGCCGCCGCGCTGGCCGCTGCCGGCTACCGGATGGCCGCCACGCCCGGCACGCGCACGGCGCTCGCTGCGGCCGGCCACGAGGCCCGTCCCGTGGCCAAGCTCGGCGAGGAGGCGGACGACGCGGCCGGCGAGGTCCCGATCCTCGACCTCATCGCGTCCGGCGAGGTCCGGCTCGTGGTCAACACCCCGACGCCCCGCTCGGGTGCCGTCCGCGACGCCGCTGAGATCCGTCTGGCGGCGACCTCGGAAGGGATCCTGTGCCTGACCGCCATGGAGACCGCCGTGGCGGCGGCGGAGGCGCTCGACCCGGCGATCGCGAGCCGGCTCACCGACGTGCGGTCGCTCGACGAATGGGTGCCGGCGACTGGCCGCCTCGTGACGACCCCGGCCTGACTCAGGACGCCGCGGTCAGGACGGCGGCGCGACCACGATCGCCTGGCCGAGGCTCCACAGGGTGAGCGTGGTCAGGCCGACCATCACGATCGCGAGCGGGATCTGGCGGCGCCGCAGGGCGCTCGCCGAGATCCCGGCCGGTGCGTCGGCCGCGGCCACGACGTGTCCACCCCAGGCCCCCAGCATGTGGCCGCCGACGACCGCCGCGAGCTGGACCGTCCAGACGAGGCCAGGTGGCAGCCACGCGCCACTCGGCGTGTGGAATGCGGTGCCGAACAGGTTCCAGCCCTTCTGGAACGGGTCGGAGATGGCGATCAGGATGCGCTGGCCGTCGATCAGCAGATAGGTCAGGTAGTGGGCGATGAGATAGCCCAGGGCGATGGGCAGCAGGCCGGCGCCGATCGCGCCGAGGCCGACCGTGGTGGCGACCGCGAAGGCGAGCCCCACGACGATGCCCAGCCACGCGAAGAGGAGCAGCGTCTTGATGGCGATCCCGGGCGCCCCGAACAGGTCGAAGAACGGCTGCGTCTGTGACAGGCCGTCGAAGATGATCGACGACACACCCAGCGCGACGAGCGTCACGTCCGCCCGGCTCCAGCCCGGCTCGAGGAGGCCGCTCCCGAAGGACCGGCGGGCGACCCGTCCGTCTTCGTCCACCAGCCGCCAGTAGGCGAGGCGACCAAGGGTCCGGAACCAGACCGTGAACGTCTCGCCGTGGGACCGCCATTCGTCGCGACCGAACTGGGCCATCATCGCCAGCGTGAGCGCGGTGTAGCCGACCAGCACGATGAACAGCGTGGACGGACCGGCCACGACGACCAGCTCCAGCCAGACGAAGAACGCGAAGCCCGCGGTCGCCGGCCAGCGCCCGATGCGCTCCGGATAGTCGGCGATGGCCCAGCCCTGGACGTGCAGCGTGCGAAGGAGCCACGGCACCCATGTCGTGGAGCGTGGAGAACGGGTCGAGGAACTGCCAGGCCGGGCCGACGATCGCGCAGATGATGGCCAGCCCGACCCAGCCGTAGACCCACAGGAAGAGCGTCGCCACGTCGCCGTCGCTCGAGCCGCCCGCGATGCCCTGGGCGATGATCCACGCCCAGCCGAACAGGCCGATCGCACGCAGCGCGACGCGCAGCCAGGCAGGCGGCAGCGTCCCCTCGGCGGTCAGGTCCGGCGGTTGCGCCCGGACGTCGCGGACGATGACGAAGATGAAGGAAAGCGCGACCGTCGCGGCGGCCCCGACAACGTAGACCGCCAGGGGCAACCGGCTCGTGTACGTCGCGTTGAGCGTGTGCGCCGCGACGGTCGCCGGCAGCAGGAACGCGAAGCCGAGGGCCGCCGCGACCAGCCCGCCCAGCCGCGCCGCGAGCGATCGCCGCCGCTCGCGGGTCACGTCTGGTCGGGTGGGCGTGTCGGGCTGGCTGGGCTGCTTGGGTCGCTCGGCCCGCTCGGACGGTTGCGTCGGGTCAGCAGGTACGCGGCACCGGCGGCCAGGACGAGCAGGGCCACGATGATCGGCAGTGCGACATCCCCGCCGCTTCCCGTTGCGGTGCCGGCGCTCGAAGGTGATGGGGACGGGCTTGGAACGGTGGACGGGGCCGCGCTCGCGGGGGCGACGCTCGCGCTCGGTGCCAGGCTGGCGACGGGGCTGGCCGTGATGGCAACGGATGCCGGCGGCGCGACCGTGAATTTGACGATCCCTCGGAGAAGGTCGCCATCGTCGGCGACACTCACCCACTGGACCTGCCAGGCGCCCGGCGAGAGCGCCGAGGTCGGCGTGAACGTCATCGTCTTCGCGTTCGGGTCGACGACGGCCTGAGCGATCGTCGCCCCCGACGGATCTGCGAGATCGGCCTTGGACCCGCTTGCCAGGTCTTCGGAGAACGTCAGGACGATGGGCCCGTCGTAGGGCGACACGACGGTCGCGCCCTCGGCCGGATCCGAGGTCACGAGCTCAGAATGCGCGGCGGCCACGGCCGGCAACAGGACCAGAACGAGCGGCACGGCCAACCAGATGGCAGCGAGACGACGGACGGGGCTGCGCATCGGCATCTTCGGAGTCTACAAACGTTCGCCCGACCGCGCCGCGGACAAGGCGGTACGATCGTCCCAACCGATCCGTCGCGGCCCTGCGCCGCCCAACCCCGAGGTCATGCGTGCCCACCACCGTCCCTGAGGTCGCGTTCAGCGACCAGCGCCTCGACAACGGCCTGCGGGTCATCGTGGCCGAGGATCATCTGGCCCCCGTCGTCGCCGTCAACCTCTGGTACGACGTCGGCTCGAAGCACGAGGTGACCGGCAAGACCGGCTTCGCCCACCTGTTCGAGCATGTCATGTTCCAGGGCTCCCGCCACGTGGCCAAGGCGGAGCACATCGCGCTGGTCCAGGCGGCCGGCGGCACGATGAACGGCTCGACCTGGCTCGATCGCACGAACTACTACGAGACGCTGCCGGCGCACCAGCTCGACCTGGCGCTGTGGCTCGAGGCGGACCGGATGGCCACGCTGCTCGACGCGCTCAGCCAGGAGAACCTCGACAACCAGCGCGAGGTCGTCAAGAACGAGAAGCGCTGGTCGTACGACAACCGGCCGTACGGGTCGTTCCAGGAGAAGCTCCAGGGCCACCTGTTCCCGCCGGAGCACCCGTATCACCACTCGACCATCGGCTCGATGGACGACCTCGACGCGGCGACGATCGAGGACGTCAGCTCGTTCTTCCGGACCTACTACGCGCCGAACAACGCGGTGCTGTCCGTGGTCGGCGACGTGGAGACGGCCGACGTCGTCGCCTCGGCGCGGCGGTTCTTCGGGGCGATCCCGGCCAACCCGGACATCCCGCCGCTCGGCGACCTCACGCTGCCGCCGACCCTCGGCGGGGAGCGGCGCGAGACGGTCTTCGACCGGGTGCCGCTGCCGCGCGTCCACGTGGGGTTCCGAGCGCCGGCGTTCGGCGACCCGCGTCTCGATGCGCTCGACCTGGCCGGCCAGATCCTGTCGGGCGGCAAGGGCAGCCGGCTCAACCGGCGGCTCGTCCGTGACGAGCGGATCGCCCAGGACGTCGCGATCTTCACGCTCGGGTTCGTCGGCGGAGCGTCGGTCACGGCCGGCTGGGCCACCGTCCGGCCGGGCGTCTCCGTCTCACGCGTGGAGGCGGCCCTCATCGAGGAGCTGGAACGGCTGACCACCGAGCTCGTCAGCGACGACGAGCTGGCCCGCGCCAAGGCGCTGACCGAGGCCGATGAGCTCGGCGCCCTGCAGCGCGTCGAGGAACGGGCCGACCGGCTGTCGATGTACGCGACGCTGTTCGACGACCCCGGTCTCATCAACCGGATGCTGCCGCGCTACCTGGCGGTCACGCCGGAGGCGATCCGCGAGGTCGCCGCGGCGGTCTTCAGGCCCGACAACCGATTGGTCCTGACCTACCTGCCCGAGGGCACGTCGGCGGACGACGTGGCCGTCTCGGATGACGGGGCAACGACCGGGGACGACGAGGTGGCGGCATGAGCACCACGACCGATCCGCGGCCGGACGGGCCCGTCCTGGCCGACCGGCCCCAGCCCGGGGCGCCCCGCGCGTACGAGTTCCCGGCGGTCACCGGCCGGACCCTGTCGAATGGCCTGTCGCTGGTCGTCGCGGACCTGCCCGGGCGCCCGCTCGTCTCGGCCTCGCTGATCCTGACCGGCGGCTCGGTCGAGGAGCCGGCCGAGCTCGGTGGAGCGATGGTCCTCGCCGCGCGTGCGTTGACCGAAGGCACCGCCCGGCACGACGCGATCGCGCTGACGGAGGCCGCCGAACGACTGGGCGCCTCGCTCCACGCCGAGGCCGGCTGGGACGCGCTGACGGTCGGCGTGGACGTTCCCGCCAGCCGGCTCGAGCCCGCGCTCGAGCTGGTCGCCGAAGTCCTCCTCGAGGCGACCTTCCCGGAGTCCGAGGTCGAGCGCCTCCGCGACGAGCGGCTGAACGACCTCCTGCAGGCCCAGGCGGACCCCCGACGACGTGTCGAGGAGGCGTTCGTCGGCACGATCTACGCCGCCGAGGCGCCGTATCACCGGCCGTCCGGCGGGACGCATGACACCGTGGAACGGCTCACCGCCGACGCCCTGCGCGCGACCTACCAGCGAACGCTCCGGCCGGAGCGCGCGACGCTCGTCGTTGGGGGCGACCTCACCGGGCTCGACGTCGATGGGATGGCAGAGCGGCTCTTCGGGTCATGGGTCGGCTCGGGCGCAGGCGCGACCGCGGACGCCGGCGACGCCATCGACGACACCGGGACGGCCGTCGGACGGCTGGTCCGGGTGATCCACCGACCGGGCTCGGTCCAGACCGAGATCCGCGTCGGCCACCGCGGCCTCCCCCGACGGATCGCCGACTTCCATGCCGTGTCGGTGATGAGCGCGATCCTGGGCGGCCTGTTCAACTCGCGCCTCAACATGAAGCTGCGCGAGGAGAAGGGCTACACGTACGGTGCCGGGGCCGGGTTCGACATGCGCCGCGGCGCCGGTCCGTTCTCCGCTCGCGCCGCCGTGAACACCGAGGTCACCGTGCCGGCCATCGTCGACATGCTGGCGGAGCTGACCCGGATGCGTGACGTGCCGGTCGACGAGGCCGAGCTGGCCGCCGCCCGGGACTTCCTCATCGGCGTCTTCCCGTTGCGGTTCGAGACCGCCGGGGCCGTCGTCGGTGCGCTCGGCAGCCTGGCGGTGCACGGCCTGGGCGTCGAGGAGCTGGTCGGCTACCGGCTCAACATCGAAGCCGTCGATGTCGCGGCCGTCGCCGCCGCTGCGCGTTCCCATCTCCACGTCGACGACGCATCGATCGTGCTGGTCGGGGACGTCGACGCGTTCGGACCGGCCCTCGAGGCGGCCGGTCTCGGCAGGCTCGTCATCGAGCGTGATGAGGCCTCGGTCGTGACCGGCCCGGCCGACGAGGACGCCCAGCCCGGACCGATCGACGACGAGAGCGACACCGGACCGACGGCCGGCGCCGAGGAGCCCGCCTTGCCGGGTCTCGACGACACCGCCGCCGACGACGGCGAGGCCACACCGGGCGACCGGACGGCGGTCATCGACCCGGCCTGAAACCTTTTCGGTGCGAGCTGTCTCAGGGGAGTGAAAGCCGGTCGAGCGACCGGCGCCCTTGGGAGATGACCTGGCATGCGCAACGACGTCAAGCTGGTTCGCGGTATCGCGGTCGCCGCGGTCACGGTGTTCATGATCGGTGGCGCCGCGTTCGCGGCGGACGGCCTCACGCAGCCGGACCGCGGCAGCGCCCCGGCCGTGCTGTCGCCGAACACGGAGACCGCCGAGCCAACGGAGACCGCGGAGCCGACCGAGACCGCCGAGCCGACGGAAACGGCAGAGCCCACCGAGACGGCCGAGCCGACCGAGACCGCGCAGCCGACCGCAACGGCCGAGCCGACGGAGACCGCGGAACCGACCGGGACCGCCGAGCCGAACGACGACCACGGGCACGACGGCGCCACGCCACAGGCCACCGACGATCAGGGCGGACCGGGCCGCGGAAACGGCGACGACGATGCGCCCGACGCCACCGATGACCACGGGGGCCACGGCGGCCATGAGGGCCCCGACGCGACCGACGACCACGGTGGTGAGAGCGGTCACGGCGGCCACAGCGGCCACGGGGGCGGGGGCGGCGACGACGACTGACCCGACGCGGCAGCATCCCGCCCGACGTGCACGGACGGACCAGCCGACCATGGATCCGCTCGACCTCCGGCATCATGGGGGCGAGCGGATCCGACTCGCCCGGCCAGGTCCCTCCTCCCCGATCCCGGAGTCGACCGATCCCTTCCTCGCCAGCCACCGCCGCTTCGTCCGATGAACGGACCGAGCGTTCGATCGTCGAGGCCGTCCTTGACGGCGATCGAGATGCGTACCGTCACCTCGTGGAGCGCGAGTCGGCTGCGGTCGTCCGAGCCTGCCATCGGGTCCTGGGTGACCTGCACGAGGCCGAGGACGTCGCCCAGGAGGCATTCGTGACCGCGTATCGCTCGCTGGCCAGCTGGCGTGCCGACGGACCGTTCGGTGCCTGGCTGACCCGCATCGCCGTCCGGCTCGCGTTGCGCCGCGTCGGACAGCGGCGCTCCGTGACGTGGCTGGACACCGCGGACGCGGGCGGCGTCGGCGCGTCCATCCCCGCCGACCCCGCGTTCGACCCGGCCACCCAGGCGATGCGGGCCGAGCGGGCGGCCGACCTGCGAACCGCCGTGTCCGGTCTGCCGGAGCCGTACCGCGAGGTCGTCGTCCTGCGTTTCTACGGCGAGCTCTCCCTGGACGAGATCGCGCGCCAGACGGATCGGCCGCTCGGCACGGTCAAGACCCACCTGCGCCGCGGCCTGCTCCGGCTGCGCGAGACGGTCGATTCGGGGCACGTTGCATGACCGGGCCCATCCGCCGGTTCGATCCCTCGGAGCTGGCCGGCAGCGGCGACCCGGAGCCGTCGACCGCCGAGCTGGCCGAGGCGCTCGCCGTCGCTCGCGACCTCGAGACGCTGACCGTCGAGCCGGGCATCCGACCCACCGCCGGGTTCGAGGACCGGGTCATGGCCGCGATCGCCACCGAGCCGGCGCCACGGGTCGTCATCCGGCCCGGGTCGGCGGTCCGCGGCGGCCGGGCCGGCGCACTGCTGCTTGCGATCCGGGATTCGTGGGGTGTCGCCACCAGCGGCGGCCGACCGATGGCGGTCCGGGCGCAGGCACTCGCATTTGTCCTCCTGGCGGTCGTGGCAGTCGGAGCCCTCACCGGGGTCGGGGCGATGACGGTGGGCTCGCTGCTCGGCCGGGGACCGGTGCCCAGCCCGACGATCGCTCCCGGCCCGACCGATGTGTCCAGTCCGATCCCGTCGGCGAGCGGCCCGGTGCCGTCGGCCAGTCCGGGCCCGAGCGACTCCCCGGACTCCGGAGAGACCGCGAGTCCGACGGCGACGACGCGGCCGGGTGAGACGGCACGGCCCGGCGAGACGCCCAGGCCGACCGAGACGCCCAAGCCCGGCGAGACGCCGCGGCCCACGCGAACCCCGCGCCCGACCGAGACGCCCAAGCCCGGCGAGACGCCCAGGGGAACGGATGACCACGGCGGTGGCGGTGGGGGTGGCGGCGGCGGGGGTGGCGGCGGCGGGGGAGGCGGCCCAGGGCCGGGCTAGGAGCCCCCCGAGGTCGGTCCTGCGCGGGGTACGCTCCGCGCGTGATCGTCGTCATCGGCTCGCCCACGGCCCGGTCGATCGACGGCGCCCTGCAGGCCGCCGGCGCGGCGTCGCGGGTCGCCCTCGCCGCCGCGAGAGGCGGGCGTTCCGTCCAGCTGGTCGGCAAGACCGGCGACGACGCGACGGCCGACGCGATCGTCCTCGACCTGGCACGCGGCGGGGTCGGCCACGTCGCGCTCCTGCGGGAGGCAGCCCATCCGACGCCGGTCGACGACGGGCCGTCCGATGACGTCGACCCGGCCACCGATGACCTGGATGGTGCGTCGGAGACGCCGGCGGCCGATCCGGCCCTCCCCGGCATCCCGACCCTCGAGGCGGCCGACGTCGACCTCGGCCTGCGCTACCTCACGGACTATCGGGTGGTCGTCCTTGCCGATCCGTCCGCGGCCGACGTGGTCGCGGTCGCCGCGGACGCGGCTCGATGGGGCGAGGCACGGCTGATCGTGGTCGTCGCAGCGGGCCGGCCGGCGCCGGACGGCCTCCCCGGCGATGCCGTCGTCCTCGAGGCGCCCCAGACCGATCCGGACGGGGCGTTCGCGGACCTGGTCGGTGCGTTCGCGGCCGCGCTCGACGGAGGCGACGAGCCGGAGACGGCGTTCCGCGCATCGCTCGCGTCGGACGGCTGGAGCGGCGCCGAGTCGGGCTGATCTCGGACGGCGGGCCCGGCTTGCGCCAGCCTCCCGCCGCTCGCCTCAGAGCCCGACGGTCGGCTGGGCCGGCTCGGCCAGGGGCACGATGAGCTCGGGGCCGTCGCGCCGGACGTCGTTGACGAGCCGGACGACCGGATAGACGTCGAGGTCCACCGACTCGTTCGGGACGAGCAGCCCGAGCAGCTCCCCCGGATCCGCCGGATGCGGATCGAGCCAGCGATCCCACGCGGTCTCGTCGATGACGACGGGCATCCGGTCGTGCAGGTCGCTCAGCGCGTCGTTCGGGGTCGTGGTCACGATCGTGAACGTCCGCCGCACGGTCTCCGTGGCCGGGTCGCGCCAGCCCGCCCAGAGCCCGGCCAGGGCGAGCGGCCGGCCGTCGCGCCGCACCACGCGGTAGGGCTGGCGGACCGTGCCCTCGCGCTTCCACTCGTAGAACGAATCGACCGGCACGAGACAGCGCTTGCGCGCGAACGCGTCGCGGAAGGCGGGGCTGCTGGTGATCGTCTCGGCCCGCGCGTTGAACATCCGCGACCCGACCCTGGCCTCCTTGGCCCAGTGCGGGATCAAGCCCCAGTGGTACGCGGTCACCGCCCGTCGCTCCTCGCGCTGGACGACCACCACGGCCTCGTCCGTGGGCGCGACGTTGAACCGCCCCCCGGGATCGTCGACGAGCGGCTCGGCCCCGAAGATCTCGGCCAGCTCGGACGCGGGGCGCTCCTGGGTGAACCGACCGCACATCGTTCGAGTCTAGCGAGCAGCTACGTAAGCCGGCCGGGGCGCCACCGCTCGCCCGCTCCGCTCGGGCCGCTCCTGTACAGTCCGGGCGATGACTGACACTGGCGCCCCGGACGGCCAGCCGGATCCCTCCGTCACGGGTCGGCTGACCCGTGACCGCGCGCTCGGCTTCCTCGGGCGCGGCAATGAGCTGCTCGCGTCGGGCGACTTCGCCGAGGCCGGCGGCTATTTCTCCCGGGTCGTCGGGTTCGACGATCCCGAGATCACCGCGGCGGCGCTTCTCGGCCTGGGCGAGGCACACTACCGGCTCAACGACGAGCCCGCCGCCGTCCAGTCGTGGACCGCGGTCCTCCAGCTCCCCGAAACGCCGTCCACCTACTCGGCCTGGCGCAACGTCGCCGCCGCCCGGGTGCGCGACGGCGACCTGACAGGCGCCATCACGGCCTATCGGGAGGCCGACCGCCGGGCTCCCCACGAGGACAAGGCGGAGATCGCCAACCGCCTGGGCTGGCTGACCAAGGAGACCGGCGACACGCGCGCGGCGGGTCGCTACTTCGCCAAGGGTCGCGGCGATCCACCGCGGGTGACGGTCACGCTCCTGCTCATCGCCGTGACGACGATCGTGTCCCTCACGGCGATGCTGTCCTCGGAGGGGCCGAACCTCTACCAGTGGCTCCAGCTGGACAAGGCCGCGGTGGCGATGGGGGAGTACTGGCGCCTCTGGACGGTCACCCTGCTGCACTCGCCAAGCGACCCGCTCCACCTGATCTTCAACATGTACGCCCTGTGGCTGTCGGGCACGGTCGTCGAGCGCTGGTACGGCCCGATCCGCTTCCTGGCGTTCTACCTCGCCTGCGCGGCGGCGGGCTCGACCGCGAGCTTCGTGTTCGGTGGCGACGTGCCCTCGGTCGGCGCGTCGGGCGCCATCTTCGGGCTCTTCGGGATCCTGCTGGCGGCCGGTCGCCTGCACCGCCCGGTCGACCGGCAGAGCCGCGGGATCGTCAGCCAGCTGATGGCCCTCGTCGTGATCAACATCGTGTTCGGCTTCGCCTCGGGCGGCTCGATCGACAACGCCGCCCACCTCGGCGGCCTCGCGGCGGGGCTCTGGCTCGGGGCCATCGTCCCGCCCACCGGCGTGCCGACCCTCTCGTCGATGTGGCAACGGCCCGGCGCGACGACCGGCGCCGCCGGCCGATCGTCCGCGCCGAGCTACGTCATGGGGCTGGGCCTCGTCGTGGTGGCGGTCGTCGTCGTGGCCGGTCTGGCGATCGGGACCAACGACCGCCAGGGGGTGCCCGACCAGGTTCCCAACGCACGGGCCGCGCCGCACGACGGCTAGGGCCGCGTCAGACCGGCTCCGCCTCCGCCCCGGCGACCGCCGCCTGGGCTCCGGCCCCCTCGACCGCGGCCTCGACCGAGAGGTAGCAGTGGTCCTCGCCGACGGTCGTCATCAGGCCGGTCCGCCGCATCCGGTCCCGAACCGATCCACGCACCTGCGCCAGCCGGACGTCCACGCCCCGTCCGGCGAGCTCCGCCTGAAGGGCGGCGAGCATGTCCGTCGTCGCGACATCGAGGTCGGCGGTCGCGCCGATGTCGAGCACCAGCGCGCGCGGCGCGTCCGCGCGTTCGGCGATGAGGGCCATGATCTGGTCCTTGGCGACGTCGGCGTTGACGAAGGTCAGCGGGACGTTCGGGCGGAGAACGAGGAAGCCGTCGACCGGCACGGCCGTCGCGTGGCGCCCGGCGTCGGCGTAGACGGGCGGCCGCCCCGGGATCCGGCCGAGGACCGCGATGTACGGGCGGCTCGCCTGGTACAGGATCGCCAGCAGTGACAGGGCCACCGCGATGGCCATCCCGGTCAGGGCCGTCGTGAAGACGACGCCGCCCAGGGCCGTCATGGCCAGCAGGAAGTCGGTCCGGCGCCAGTCGAGGTAGCGCCGGAGCTCGCCGAGGTTGACGAGGCTCACGACCGAGACGATGACGATCGCGGCCAGGACCGAGGTCGGCAGGTTGCGGAAGATCGGGGCGAGCACGATCGCCGTCGCGAGCACCAGGGCGGCCGTGATCAGCGAGGCGAGCTGGGTCCGGTTGCCCGACGCCTCCCCGGTCGCGGACTGGCTGAAGCTCGCGTCGACCGGGAACCCCCCGAACAGCCCGCTGGCCACGTTCGAGGAGCCCAGCGCGATCAGCTCCTGGTCCGGGTCGATGTCGTAGCCATGGCGGGCGCCGAACGAGCGCGCCGCGCCGATCGACTCGGCCAGCGCCAGGAACACGATCCCGAACGCGCCGGTGACGAGGAAGACGACGTCGCCGATCGGGATCCGCGGGATGCTCGGAGTCGGGATGCCGGTCGCGACCTCGCCGACGACCGCGACACCCTCGGCCGCGAGGTCGAGGACGGTCGAGAGCACGATCCCGACGACCAGGACGACGAGCGCTCCGGGGATCCGCGGGGCGACGCGCTTCAGGGTGAAGATGGCGATCATGGATCCGAGCCCCAGCGCAGCCGTGGCCGGCACGAGCTCGCCGATCTCCCCCGCGATCGCGACCAGTCGCTCGATGATCGTCCCGCTCACGGCCGGAAGACCGAGAAGCGCCGGGATCTGGCCGACGGTGATGGTGACGGCGAGGCCGATGACGAAGCCGGTCACCACCGACGCCGCCAGGAACTGCGACAGGAAGCCGAGTCGCGCGGCGCCCGCCACGACCAGGATCGCGCCCACGATGAGCGCCAGAGCCGCCGTCAGCGTGACGAAGGTGGCGGGATCCTGCGAGGCCCCGATCGCGGCGACCACCGATGCCGACAGGATCGCGACCGACGAGCTGGCGGTCACCTTGAGGTGGCGCGACGTCCCGAAGATCGCGTACGCCGTCAGCGAGGCGAACGCGGTCACCAGGCCGAGCTCCGGCGGAACGCCCGCCAGGCCGGCGTAGGCCATCGCGACCGGGACCATGACGCCCCAGCTGACGAGCCCGGCGATCGCATCGAAGCGAAGGTCCGCCCGGTCGTAGGCGGGCAGCCAGCTGACGATCGGGACGTAATGCCGGATGACTGCGCTGATCGATGGCCGCTGGCGCGCCGGCGCCACGGGCGGCCGGTCCGTCACGCGCCGCGCGCCAGGGCGGAACCGGCCCTGGCGGCGGTGTGCGCCCGGCTGTCGTGCCCTCCGGTCCCGTCCTCCATCGACGCCATCGTAACAACCGTGTCCGGCCCTCTCAGGCCCGAATCCCGTATGTCACACTGGCGCCGGCCGCATTGGCCTCCAGGTTCAGGAGGGTGTCTGCATGCTTCGACCGCCCGTGGGGGTCGCCCTGCTCGGGTTCGTCGCCCTGATGGCAGGATTCGCCTACAGCGTCATGGGTCTGCGCTACGCCGGGTACGTCGTCTTCGGGCGGGGAGACATCGGCCAGGGCCTGCTGTTGTGGGGCTTGCTGACGCTTCTTGTCGGCATCCTGTTCTTCGCCGCCGCGTTCGCGCTCTGGGCCACCCAGCCATGGGGCTGGCTGTTCACCCACTACCTCGCGATCTTCGGCCTGCTCGAGGCGTTCTTCGTCATGATCGCCAACAACAGCCTGACCGACGGCATCGCGGTGGCGATCTTCCCCTTGGTCGTCATCTGGTACCTCAACGACCGTGACGTGAAGGCGGCGTTCGGGATGGACCGGCCGGCCTAGGTCCCGGCCGGCGGCCACAGCGCCGCCGAGCACGATGTTCGCCACGCTCCTGGGCGCGCTGCCCCGCCCGCCGATCGCTGCCGATGCGTCGATCGATGAGCTCGTCGAGGCAGCCGTCCGCGCCCAGGAGGCGGCCGGACTCGAGCCCGTCACCGACGGCGGCCTGCGCCCCGCCGACGATCCCGTCGCGGCGTGGCGAGCGACGGGCCGCCTGACCGACCGGGCGGTCAAGCAGGCGCTCACCGGGCCGTACAGCGCGGGACACCTCGTCGGGGCGCCGGCCGCTCTCCGATCGGCGGACACGCTGGCGCGCGCGACCGAGCTCAATGCCGTCCTGCGGGCCCTTGCGGCGGCCGGCTGTCCGCTCATCGAGATCCACGAACCGGCCGCGGTGACGATCGGGACGGATGCGGCCGAACGAGCGCTCTTCCGCGACGCTCACGACCGGCTGTTGGACGGCGTCGCCGGGTCGCACCTCTCGCTCGCCGTGACCGGCGGCAGTGCCGACGGCGCCGGCGTGGAGACGCTGCTCGCGGCGCCCTACGCCAGCCTGGCCGTCGACCTGATCGACGGTCCGGACAACTGGCGGCTCGTGACGACGATGCCAGGCGACCGCGGGATCGTATGTGGCGCGGTGTCGGTCGCCGCGGATTCCTACGATGGGCCGGAGCCGCTGCTGTGGGCCGCCGGCTACGCCGCGTCGACGCGGGGGCGTGGGCCTTCCCGGGTCGGGCTCGCCACGGCCGGGTCGCTGGCCGCGGTCCCGTGGGCGGTCGCGGCGGCGAAGATGTTCCGGCTCGGCGAGGCAGCCCGGCTCTCGGACGCGCCGGTCGACGAGCGCCTCGCCGCCATGGATCCACGGGCCGTCAGCAGCCGGACCGCCGCCCTCGGTCGCACGCCGCGCGCCGTCCCGACGGACGACGACCCGCCTGATGCCTAGACATGGGCGCGAATCATGCCGATGCCATCACCCACGAACCTCACTATCATGGGCGCGAACCGGTTCGGTCACTCCCCACGCGGGCGCAGGAGGGTCATGTCCGTGAGCGAACACATCACGTTCGTCGTCAATGGGACGCCCCGCGAGCTGGACGTGGAGCCGAGACGCCTTCTGGTCCAGGCGCTGCGCGAGGACCTCGACTTGACCGGGACCCACGTCGGCTGCGACACCAGCCAATGCGGTGCTTGCACCGTCCACGTCGACGGCCGGGCGATCAAGTCCTGCACGATGCTGGCGGTCCAGGCCGATGGCGCCGAGGTCCTGACCATCGAGGGCCTCGCCGACGGCGACACGCTGCACCCCATGCAGGCCGCGTTCTGGGAGAAGCACGGCCTCCAGTGCGGGTTCTGCACGCCCGGCATGATCATGACCGCGGTCGACCTGCTGGAGCACAACCCGGATCCCACCGACGACGAGATCCGGCACGCCATCGAGGGTAACTTCTGCCGCTGCACCGGCTACCAGAACATCGTCGTGGCGATCCGCCACGCGGCCGAGACCATCCGGTCCGGCGCGCCCGTCACCGCGTAGGGCAGGGGAGGCCGAGATGACCACCGAAGCCGTCCCCGACGTCCTCGGGGCGAGCATCAAGCGGGTCGAGGACCCGCGCTTCATCACCGGCGCCGGCAACTACGTCGACGACATCAAGCTCGCGTCGATGGCCCACATGGCGATCCTGCGCAGCCCGTACGCGCACGCCAACATCCGCTCGATCGACACCGCCGCGGCCCGGGCGATGCCCGGCGTCGTCGCCGTGTTCGTCGGCGCGGACATCCCGTACAACCCGATGCCGATGGCCTGGCCCGCCGGTGGCAGCGCGGGCATCCAGAACAACGTCAGCACGCCCCGGACGCTCGCCACGGACAGCGTCAAATGGACCGGCGAGGGCGTCGCGGCGGTCGTCGCCGAGACGGAGGCGCAGGCGTTCGACGCACTCGAGGCGATCGTCGTCGACTACGAGCCGCTGCCCGCGGTCGTCGACGCCGACAAGGCCATCCTGCCCGGCGCGCCGCAGCTCCACGAGAACGCGCCCAACAACGTCGTCTTCGAGTGGAGCGTCGGCGACAAGGCCGGGACCGACGCGGCCGTCGACGGCGCCGAGGTCGTCGTCCGCCAGCGGATCGTCAACCAGCGCCTGATCCCGAACCCGATGGAGGTCCGCGGGGACATCGGCTGGTACAACCCGGGCACGGACGAGTACACGATCTGGATGTCGAGCCAGACGCCGCACATCCAGCGGCTGCTCCTGGCCGCGTTCGTGATGGGCGTCCCGGAGCACAAGATCCGGTGCATCAGCCCGGACGTCGGCGGCGCCTTCGGGACGAAGATCTTCTGCTACCCGGACTATGCCCTGGTGCTCTTCGCGAGCAAGGCGCTCGCCGGCCGGCCGGTCAAGTGGATCGAGACCCGTCGCGAGAACTACCAGAGCACGATCCACGGCCGCGACCACATCACCCACCTGGAGATCGCCGGCACGCGCGAGGGCGAGATCACCGGCCTGCGGGTGAAGACGCTGGCCAACCTCGGCGGCCGCCTGTCGACGATCGGACCGGGCATCCCGACGACGTTGTACGCCCGCGTCCTGAGCGGCTGCTACAAGATCCCGAACGTCTACGCCGAGGTCACGGGCGTCTATACCAACACGACCTTCGTGGACGCCTACCGCGGCGCGGGCCGTCCGGAGGCGACCTACGTCATCGAGCGGGCGATGGACCTCTTCGCCGCCGAGATCGGGATGGACCGGGCGGAGATCCGCCGACGCAACTTCATCCAGCCCGACCAGTTCCCGTACGAGAACCCGTCCGGCCTCGGGACGGCATCGGGCGGGGCCAAGATCTACATCGACTCCGGCAACTACGAGCCGGCCCTCGACAAGGCCCTCGAGATGGCCGGCTACGGCTCGCTGGCGGCGACCAAGGCCGAAGCCAAGACGCGCGGCAAGCTCCTGGGTGCGGGTCTCTCGACCTACATCGAGGTCTGCGGCGTCGCCCCGTCCAAGTGGATCGGAGCGGTCGGCGAAGGCTGGGGCGCGGCGATGTGGGAATCGGCCAACATCAAGATGCACCTGACAGGCAAGACGGTCGTCACGATGGGCACCCAGCCGCAGGGCCAGGGCCACGAGACGACCTACTCGCAGGTCGTGTCGCACGAGCTGGGCATCCCGATGGAGGACATCGTCATCCAGCACAGCGACACCCAGGGCACGCCCTTCGGCTACGGGTCGTACGGCTCCCGGACCTCGTCGGTCGGCATGACCGCGGCGATCAAGGCGTCGACGAAGATCCGCGAGAAGGCCCGCAAGTTCGCCGCGCACATGCTCGAGGCATCGGTCGACGACATCGAGATCGACGGACCGAACTACTTCGTCAAGGGCAGCCCGGACCGGGTCAAGACCATCCAGGAGATCGCCTTCGCGATCGACCTCGCGTTCGACCCGCCCGAGGGCATGGAGCCGTACCTCGACGAGACGGCCTACTACGACACGCCCAACTGCACCTGGCCGTTCGGCACGCACATCGCGATCGTCGAGATCGACGAGGACACCGGCCACGTCGACCTGGTGCGCTACGTCGCGGTCGATGACGTCGGCAAGAAGATCAACCCGATGATCGTGGACGGCCAGCTCCACGGCGGGATCGCCCAGGGCGTCGGCCAGGCCCTCTGGGAGGGTGCCGTGTACGACGACCAGGGCCAGCTGCTGACCGGCTCGATGCTGGACTACACGATGCCGCGGGCGTCGTTCTTCCCGAACCTCGAGCTGGACGAGACCGTCACCCCGTCGCCGGTCAACCCGATCGGGGTCAAGGGCGTCGGCGAGGCCGGTGCGATCGCGAGCACGGCCGCCGTGGCCAACGCGGTCGTCGACGCGCTCAGCCCGCTGGGCATCCGCCATCTCGACATGCCGTACACGCCGCAGACGGTGTGGCGGGCGATGCAGTCCGCGAAGGGAGGCCAGGCGTGATCCCGGCAGCATTCGAGTACCAGCGCCCGGCCTCCATCGAGGAGGCGCTCGCGATCATCGCGGCCGATCCGGGTGCCAAGGTGCTGGCCGGCGGCCAGAGCCTGCTCCCCCTGCTCAAGCTCCGGCTTGCCGGAGCCGACACGCTGGTCGACATCGGCCGCCTGCCCGGGCTGCGCGGCGTGCGCCGGCTCGAGGACGGCCGCCTCGCCATCGGGGCGCTCACGACCTACGCCGAGCTGCTCGACTCACCCGCCCGCAACTACGGCCTGCTGGGCGACGCGCTGCCCAACATCGGGGACGTCCAGGTCCGCAATCGCGGGACCATCGGCGGGGCCATCGCCCACGCCGACCCGGCCTCGGACCTGCCGGCCTGCCTGCTCGCGCTCGAGGCCGAGCTGGTCATCCGGTCGGCGGCGGGCGAGCGGACCGCCGCGTACGACGGGTTCGCCGACGGCCCGTTCTCTACGAACCTCGACCCGGGCGAGCTGATCACCGAGATTCGATTGCCCGGCCCGCGCGACGACGCCGGGTCCGCCTATGCGTCCCTCGAGCAGCCGGCATCCGGCTACGCGATGGTCGGCGTGGCGGCCGTCGTGTTCGTCGGCGACGGCGGCAAGCTGGTCGGCGCGAACGTCGCGGTGACCGGAGTCGGCGACCATGCCTATCGGGCACGGGCCGTCGAGACGGCCCTCGCCGCCTCCGACGGTTCGGCGGACGCCATCGCGGCTGCCGCCGGCCACGCCACCGATGGGGTGACCGTCGGCAACGACATCCACGCCGACCGCGCCTACCGGACGGCGATGGCCGCCGTCTACACCCGCCGAGCGATCGAGGCCGCCCTCGCCCGGCTGGGCTGAACCGCCCGGCGGCGGACGGTGCAGGTCCAGCGCGTCACGCCGGGTCGCCGCGCGCCCGCACGCCTCGTCGGGGCCGTCCTTGCCCGGGACGTGATCGTCGCCGGCACCCGCTGGTCGAAGGGCCGGCGGCTCACCTCGGAGGATCTCGTCGCGCTCGCTGCGGCAGACCGCGGCGACCCGGTCAGCGTGCTCGTGCCCGAAGCCGGTGAGCTCCACGAGGATGAGGCCGCCATCCGGCTGGCGGCGGCCGTGGCGGGTCCCGGCCTGATCACGCGCGGTCCGAACCAGAGCCGGGTCGACCTGATCGCCGAGGCCGACGGGGTCCTGAACGTCCGGATCGCCGACCTCGAGCGCGTCAACCGGATCGATCCGCTCGAGGTCTTCACCGCGTTCGACGGCCAGGTCGTGGCCCGCGGCGACCTGGTGGCAAGCGTCAAGGTCGCGCCGCATCTGGTCGATGCCGCCACGGTCGATGCCGGGGCGCGGCTGGCCGGCTTCGGCAGCCATCCGCTGGTGTGGGTCGCGCCGTTCATCCCGAGCCGCGTCGGCGTGCTCGTCAAGGAATCGGTCCGGTCCACCGCGCGGGCGCGCTTCGAGACCAGCGTGCGGGCGAAGATCGAGGGCCTTGGCTCGACGATCGAGGCCATCGAGTACGTCGACGACGATCCCGACGCCGTCGAGAGTGCGATGGCCGGCTTCGTGCGGCGCCCGGACCCGGTCGACCTGATCCTGACCGCCGGGGCGGCCAGCACGGATCCGCTCGACCCGTGCTTCCTGGCCATCACCGCGCTGGGCGGCCGGCTCGTGCGGCGGGGCGTCCCGGCCCATCCCGGGTCGATGCTCTGGCTGGCCCGCATCGGAAGCACCGCGATCCTCGGCCTGCCGACGTGCGGCGCCTACTCGAAGGCGACCGCCGCCGACCTGCTCCTGCCGCGCCTGCTGTCAGGGGAGGGGGCCACGGAGCGCACCGTCGCGAAGCTCGGCCACGGCGGCATCCTGACCCGCAGCCAGCGCTTCCGGTTCCCGGCCTACGCGCGCGAGCTCGACGCCCCGGACGGCTGAGGACGGCTCGGGCGAGCGCCCCGCGAGGTCGGCGACGGCCCGGGCGAGGGGTCAGCAAGCCCCGGCGAGGGGTCAGCGGGCGCCCGCGCGGCGGCGCTGACCGGCCGGTGCCTGGCGGGTCACCCGGAACAGGTGACCGCCGTACGCGGGCAGGTCGACGTACAGGCCGCGGCTGAGGACGTCGTCGCCCGGCCGGTCGTACACGACGTCGTCGAGCTGGTCCTCGAGCCGGACGGTCTTGCCGGCGAACTCGGGGAGTGCCAGCGGGATGTACGCCTGGGCCGGCTCGGCGCTCATGTTGGCGACGGCGAGCCGGAGCTGGCGATGCTGGCCGACCCACAGGCGGGCGAGGATGCCTTCATGCGTGCTGTTGCCCGGCCACGCGGAGATCGGCTCGAGCCGGACAGCCTGGCCGAGCCGGAACGCCTCGTCGTCGGTGGCCCGCAGGAGGCGGCAGTAGTACTCGTGCAGGGCGGGGTCGGTCGCCTCCTCGGGCTCGCGCCGGAACTGGACGGGCGCCTGCTCGCGGGCGCCGTGGATCTGGCCATCCCGCACCAGGAGCATGCCCGGCACGACCGCCTCGACGAGGGCCGCAGCGCGCTCCTGCGCCGGGGTCATCAGGGCCGCGATGCGCGGGCTGTTGCGATCCTCGAGGAGCCGGACGGACCTGCGCTGATAGCCGTCGTCCGCCCGGAGGTGCCCGGCGACCCCGGCCGGATCACCGCTCAGCATCCGGTCCAGCAGCGTCGAGTCGTAGGTGAAGTCGAAGCCCAGCTGCTGGAGCCGCCACTCGAGGCCCCAGTACGCCTCGCCGATGAGCAGGAAGCGCGGGTAGACGTCGCGGACGGCGCTGCTGGCATGCCACCAGAACTCGCCGAACGGGGAGGCCTCCTCCGCGGCGACCGGTGCCACGGACCGACCGCCCCAGGTCGACCGGAAGACGTCGTCGAGCACGAGCATCGCCATCGAGCACACGACGCCGTCGCAGCGGGTGGCGACCTCGCGCAGGGTCTGGGTCATCGCCCGGGGGACGTCCGGGTGGCGATAGTCGAGCTGGGCCGTATCCAGCCACGGCCCGAAGTTCGGGTCGCGACCGTGGGCGATCCAGTGGCGCCCTTCCGAGCGCACCTCGAACCATTCGTCGGGCAGCTCCGATCGGTCGGCGGCGTCCGCGTGGACGAACCAGTCCGGATGCCGGCGGACCCACGGATGCTCCGGCGCGGTGTGGTTCGGAACGAAATCGAGGATCAGCGCAAGACCGGCCTCGGCCAGGCGGGCGCGCAGCTTGGCCAGCCCGTCCTCGCCACCGAGGTTCTCGGCCGGCTCGTAGGCGCTGATGGCATAGGGCGAACCGACGATGTCGTCGTCCGAGCCGTGGGGCAGGAGCTCCGCGCGGCGGTGTCGCAAGGAAGGCTGGGACCGCCACAGGCGCCGGCTGCCGGATCCGATCGTCCACGCCGCCGTGAGCCAGACCATGTCGAAGCCGAGCTCGGCGATCGGGTCGATGTCGCGCGCGCGTACGTCGCCAAAGCCGACCCGCCGGCCGTCACGCGCCGACAATCGCGCCAGCCAGGCCCTCGCATCGATCTCGATGAGCCGTGGGTGACGCGTCGACGTCATCCGAAGAGGAGCCCTCAC
This sequence comes from uncultured Chloroflexia bacterium, assembly GCA_963755995.1. Taxonomy (GTDB): domain Bacteria; phylum Chloroflexota; class Limnocylindria; order Limnocylindrales; family CSP1-4; genus SPCO01. The sequence goes on from CAVWLQ010000003.1 coordinate 426,531, forward strand.
CCCGCGCCTCCCCCGCGTCGGAGCACATGCCGCGTGCCAGCGGTACGCGGCTCGACAGGGAACAGGATACCCGGACGGCGGCTTGCCGCCACTACGCCTCCGGGCTTGACCCCGCCGACTGCGGCTCGGTGAAGAGAGCCCAGGCAAAGACGATCCCGAGGCCAACGAGCAGGGTCATCACAGCGCCCTCGACCTGGAGCGGCATGAGGCCGGTCGCGGTCTTGACGATGTCCGGGTCGATCGCGACGAGCGTGATGATGAGGTAGAGCGGCAGGGCCAACCATTCATACCGTCCGAGCGCGGCGATGACGCCGGTCGGCTCCTTGACGCCGCGCGACCCGGTCACCACCGCGAGCATGCCGACGATCCCGGCCGTGGCGAACGTCAGCCGCCAGATCAGCGGCGCGTCGGCCGTCAGAAGGGCACCCAGCGACATCAGGCCGGGCAGGATGAAGTGGAGGGACACGACGAAGGCCAGCCGGCGCCGGCCCGGGTCCTGGGTCATCTCGTTGTGACGGAACTGGACGACCACCCACCAGAACCCGAGCAACGTGAACGACACCGCCGATGTCGTCGCGTAGAACGTGCCGGTGTCCATACGACCTCCCCTCGTCGTGCGCAGTGTGCCAGACCGGACACGGGCGCCGACCGCCGTCAGACGGTGGCGGCGTAGATGCCCTCGTATGCGCGGCTCACGATCTCGGCCGCCTCGATCGTGCGGCGGTCGCTCAACGGACTGGCGGCACGCGATCGCCACCGCTCGATGGCGTCCAGCGCCGTCCGGCGGACCTCGTCGGCGCCGGCGTCAGGCATCCCGACGCGCTCCGCGCCCGGCGCCGAGGCGCACAGGCGGTCCACCTCCGCGCGCTCGGCCGGGCTGAGCTCGACGACGCCCGTGAGCACGAGGTGCAGGAGCCGCAGAAGCGCCAGGTCCTGCGACGACGCCTCGAGCCGATCGACCGACACGACGACGTCCGAGGCGCCCGCGATCCCGCGCCGGTCGAGCTCCTGTCCGATCACCCGCAGGGCCGCCAGCGCCGATCGTGCCTTGAGGACCTGCGCGCGCCGGCCGTAGCGCTCGTTCAGCATGCGCTGGAGCTGGCGGATCCCGGATCGCTCGAGGAGCGCGGCCGAGAGCTCCGTGGACGTCCCGGCCGTGCCGTCCGCGAGGAGCTGCACGGCCAGCCGCAGGCCGAACATGCCCAGCCGCGCCAGGAGCTCCTCACGGATCTCCTCGCCGAGCGGGTTCCCGTCCGGATCGCGGAACCGGTCCGCCGACAGCAGCAGGTCGTCGCGACGGGCCTCGGGCAGCACCGCCAGCGTCCGCAACCAGCGGAAATGCTCCTCGCGGAGCGTGGCGCCGGTCTCCGCGATCAGCCCGGCCACCGGCACGACCCCGGAGGCGAGCTCACGAACCCGGCCGTCGGCGCCGTAGCGCGCCGCGACCGCACGGGCGGAGTCGAGCGCGTCGAGCCGAGCCGCTCCGATCTCGTCCGCGCGCGACAGCACGACGATCGCGTTGATCGGGGAGGCGTGCGCCACGGAGCGATCGACGAACGCCTCGAGGAACTGCACGTCCGACCGATGGAGGTGGCGCATCAGGTACAGGACGGCATCCGCGTCGCCGGGCCCCTCGCCGTCGTCGTCGAGCAGCGCCTCCTCCGTCCGCTCCGACGTCCCCTCGGTGGCCGAGGCGAGACCCGGGGTGTCGATGAGCGTGAGGTCGACCAGCTTCGCCGACGGCCAGCCCACCTCGAGCCGGTCGACAGCGGCGATGTCGAGGTCGCCCAGGTCGATCTCGAGGGCCCCGTCCCGGCGGCGGAAGGTGAGGTCGCGCTGCCCGCTCGGGCGGAGCTCGGCCACCACCCGGTAACCCAGGGCGTTGCGGTACCAGGTCACGATCCGGGTGCACTCACCGGCGTCGGTCGCAGCCAGGCGCTCGCCGACCAGCGCGTTGAGCAGGGTCGACTTGCCGGCCTTGACCCGGCCGGCGATCGCGACGCGGAGGGGTTCGTCGAGCCGCCGCTGGGCGACCCGGACCGAGTCCTCCTGGTCGGTCCCGCGGGCGACCTCCAGCGCCTCGGCTGCGATGCGCCGGACGTCCGTGGCCAGATCGCCCGGGCCGGAGGTCACGTCCACGTTGCGGTTACGGCAGGTCCACGCAGTTGCCGGTGTCCTGGTTCACCGAGTGGTTGGCGTTGGCGACGAGGATGCACATCTGGGTCGCGCCAGCCGGCTTGTCACTGACCTTGTAGCCCTTGAACGGGTTCGGTCCGGCGTAGACGAACCAGGGGCCTGCGCCGGGGATCCCGGCATCCACCGGCTTGACCGTGTCGAAGAAGAAGTGGACGTGCCGGCCGGGCAGCGCCGGCTTGTAGCCGAACGCCTGCCACTGGACGACGTACGTGCTCCCACTCAGCGTGATCCCGTTGATCCGGGCCTGGCGACCGGCCGGTGTCGGGCTGGGCGTCGGGGCCGGGGTGGCCGTCGGTTCGACGGTCGGTGCGACGCTCGGCGCGACCGACGGGGCCACGGACGGAGCGACGCTCGGCGCGACTGACGGCGCGGTCGAGACCACCGCCACCGACGCGGCCGGGCTCTGCGATGCCCCGCCACCCGAGAGCATCCCGGACGCCCCGACGGCCACGACGGCGACGAGGATGACGGCCAGCACGGCGGCGATCGCGATCATCGCCCGGTTGTTCGACCCGGACCCGCCCGGCGATGCGCCCGCACCGCCCGGCGGCGGGGGAGTGGTCCCGGACGAGCCCCCGGCCGCACCGGCGGGCGTCGTCGTCGCCGGACCGCCGGTGGGGGGGACGCCACCCGCTGCGGACGCTGCGCCCGCTGCGAGCGCGGCACCGGCGATCGGGGGCCCGCCCGCGGCACCGCCGCCCGCCGCGACGGCGGCTCCGGCGGCAGGTTCGGTGGCACCGGGCTCCGTGCCGGAGGCGACCCCGGCCGCCGCGGCAAGACCGGTCGCAGCGGCGATCGCACCGGCACCGGCCGCGGCGGCGGCCGCCTCATCGCCGGCCGCGCCACGACGGGCTTCGGCCACGACCGCCGCCCCGAGGGCCATGGAATGCTTGGGATGGGCGTCGACGGCGATCGGCCGGCCGGTCGCCTCGCGGACCATCTCCGCGACGAGCGGGATCCGCGAGCTGCCGCCGACCAGGAGGATGCGGTCCACGCCGTCGAACTCGAGGCCCGCGCTCTTGACCGCCCGGCCGAGCGCGCCGATCGTCTCGGTGATCCGCGGGCGGATCATCTCCTCGAATTCCTCGCGGGTCAGCCGCATCTCGGTCTGCAGGCCGGGCAGGACGACCGAGATCGTCGTGTCCGTGTCCGACGACAGGGCCTCCTTGGCCCGCCGGCATTCCTCTCGCAGCCGGGCGATGGCGGCCAGAGTCGCGGGGTCGTCGGGGTTCACGACGGCGCCGGACGCGCGGACCATGGCCATGACCTTGGTGAAAAGCGCCTCGTCGAAGTCGATGCCGCCGAGCCGCTCCATCCCCTCCGGGCGGCCGAGCTGCTCGAACCCGGTCTCGGTCTTGCGGAGCATCGTCGCGTCGAAGGTGCCGCCGCCGAAGTCGTAGACCGCGATGACCGCGCCGGCCGGGACCCGCTCCTGCTGGGCGTAGAAGACGGCGGCTGCCTCGGGCTCGGTCAGCAAGGTCACGTTGGCGAGGTCGGCCTGTCGGATGGCCTGCTCGAGCAGGTCGATCTTGTACGCCCCGTAGCTCGCCGGATGGGTCACGACGATCGCGTCCGGGGCGGCCCCGGACTGGGTCGTCACCCGGGCGACGATGGCGCGCAGGAGGTGGGCGAGCAGCGCCTCCGCGCCGTAGGGCGTGCCGCCGAGGATGATCGGGGTCGGGTCGCCGAGACGCCGCTTGAACTCGCGCGCGGTCCGCGTCGGCTCGGCCAGAGAGCGCCGTTCGGCCGCGTCGCCGGTCAGGACCTCGCCGTCGGCCCGGAGGACCACGATGGACGGGATCGTCGCCGCGCGCTCGCCCAGCTGGAAGATCTCGACCCGGTCGTCGTGCGCCGTCGCCGCGGCCGAGTAGGTCGTCCCCAGATCGATCCCGAGCGAGTACGCCATCGATTCTCCCCTCGATCGCCGGCCGGCTGGCGACGAGTCTAGCGTGCCACCCGGCGCGATACCCGGAGGGTACACTCGGCCGGATGACGAACGGGGCCGTGCTGCCGCGAGCCGACGCGACCGCTCCGGCCGGCCCGTCGCCCGACCCGACGGCGGTCGCCGACATCGTCACCGCCGCGATCGAGCTGGCCCGCAGCCGCGGGCGCGAGGATCTCGTGAGGCGCCTGTCGGCGGTGGCCGAACGGGTCGCCCGGACCGACACGGTGGTCTGCGTCGTGGGCGAGTTCAAGAAGGGCAAGAGCGCGCTCATCAACGCGCTGCTCGGTGCGCCGGTGTGCCCGGTCGACGACGACCTCGCGACGATGGCCGTGACCGTCGTGCGCTACGCCCCGGAGCCCGGTGCGATCGTCCGGCGCCGTGAGGGCGGGGAGCTCATCGTCGAGGCCATCCCGGCCGACGAGGCGAGCCGCTGGGTCGCCGAGCGCGACGGGGACGACCGGCGCTACGGCGTGGAGGTCGTCGAGGTCGGCCTGCCCGACCCGTTCCTCGAGCGGGGGATCGCGCTCGTCGACACGCCCGGCGTCGGGGGGCTGAACGCCGCCCACGCGGCCGCGACCCTGGCCTTCCTGCCTTCGGCCGATGCGCTCGTGTTCGTGACCGATGCCTCGGCCGAGCTGTCCGCTCCCGAGCTGGCCTTCCTCGCCAGTGCCATGCGCGCGGGCCCGCCGATCCTGATCGCGGTGACCAAGGTGGACATCTACCCCGAATGGCGGCGCATCGTCGCGATCGACGAGGGCCGCCTGACCGCCATGGGCCTGGCCGACCCGCCGTTCCCGCTCAGCTCGGTCCTGCGGACGCACGCGCTGGCCACGGGCGACCCGAGCTTCGAGGCGGAGAGCGGCTATCCGCGCTTCGCCGCGGCGCTGGCCGAGGACGTCGTGGGCCGGGCGCGCGCGGCGTCCCTCGCGAGCGCCCTGGCCCAGGTCCTGCCCGCCCTCGACCAGCTGCGCGAGTCGCCGGCGGCCGAGCAGGCGGTGCTCGACGATCCGGCCGCCGCCGCGCGCCTGACGACCGACCTGCGCGAGGTCCGCGGCCGCCTCGCGACCCTGGCCGCGGCCGATGCCTCCTGGTCGGTCCGCCTGGAGGACGAGTTCGCGTCCCTGCGCACCCGGACCGGGTTCGCGTTCCAGGCCCGGATGCGCGCGCTCCAGCGCGAGCTCCAGGACGAGATCGAGCGGATCGACCCGGCCCGGGCATGGCCCGAGGTCAGCCAGCGGATCCAGGCCGACACGGCGGCCGCGGTCCGGGCCGCGTTCCTCGAGGCGACCGACGGCGCGGCCGCGATCCAGGGGACCATCGCCGGGCTCCTCGCGGACGAGACCCCCGGGCTCGACGGGGTGGGCGCGCCGGTCTCGTTCGACGTGGCCACGTTGTGGCAGGGCGGCCCGACCTTCGATGGACGCGCCAGGTCCGGCCTGGCGGCCAGCCTCGGCCTGTTCGGCGGGGCCAGCGTCGGGGTCGAGATGCTGGGCATGCTCGGCACCCTGCTCGGGGCGGCGGTGGTCGGCCCGGCGGCGCTTGGGCGTGGCGGCGGTCTTCGGCGGCAAGGAGGTCCTGAGCGAGCGGCGTCGCCAGCTGGCCGACCGGCGCCAGCAGGCGCGGGCCTTCCTCGGGACGTTCCTCGAGGAGGTCCGGTTCGAGGCCGACGGCCGGCTCGCCTCGCTCCTCGACGACGTCCAGCGCCAGATGCGCGCCCGCTTCGCCGACCGGATCCACGAGCTCCGGCGGACCTTCGCCGAGACCGCCGAGGCCCTCGAACGGGCCGCTGCCCAGGCAGACGAGGCGGCGGGGGCCAGGCGGCCGGAGCTGGCCGCGGAGCTGGCCGAGATCGATGCCCTGCGAGCCCGCGCGGTGGACCCGCCGATGCTGGCCGGCTGAGGCCAATCGGATGGCGGGGGAAGGACGATTCGGGGTGGAATCGTGGTCATGCCGTCTGCTACAGTCACGGCCTTGGCATCGTCTCAGGCGAGGGTGAGTCCAGGGACGGTCACCGGGAGAGTGGGGACCCGGCACGCGGCACGGATCGACGGGGGGAAGACCGACGACGATCCGGACCAGAGGGTCGGGACAACGGGGCCGATCACGTTTCCACCCACCCTTCGACGGCGACCGCCCGGGACCACCCATCGGCGAGGCCGCACCGTGTCGCGCCGCGGGCGAATGAGGGATCCGTCCCCCGTATGGACGTCAAACGGCTGGAGTGGTGGACTTGAAGCGAATCCTGATCATCCTCTCTGAGTTCGGCTACTGGGGCGAGGAGCTCGTCGGCCCCCTCGAGACCTTCGACGAAGCCGGCTACCAGATCGATTTCGCGACGCCCAAGGGCGGGCGACCGACTCCCTTGCCGCCGAGCATGGACCCGCAGTACATCGACCCGCCGCTCGGCAAGTCCGTGACGTCACAGGAGGTCGCGGACAAGGTCAAGGCGCTCGACGCCTCGCATCGCTACGACAAGCCGATCGACATCTCCAGCTGGATCCCGGAGCGTCCGTACTACAGCTCGCCGACGCTGCTGCGCGACATGGAGGCGTACTACGCACGCCTTGACGAGGTCCAGAAGGAGATCGAGGAGAAGTACGACGCGATCCTGCTCGTCGGCGGCAGCGGCCCGATCGTCGACATCGCCAACAACGACCGGATCCACGCCCTGATCCTGCTCTTCCAGAAGCTCAACAAGCCGATCGGCGCCGAGTGCTACGGCGTGGCCGCGCTGGCCTTCGCCCGCGACCTCGACAACCGCGAGAGCATCATCACCGGCAAGCGCGTCACCGGCCACTGCAAGGAGTACGACTACAAGGACGGGACCGGCTTCATCGGGGTCATGTTCAACATGGGCCCGCCGCCGTATCCGCTCGAGTACATCCTCCGCGACGCGACCGCGCCCGAAGGCGAGTACATCGGGAACGTCGGCCATGCGACCTCGGTCATCGTCGACTACCCGTTCATCACCGGTCGCTCCACACCGGACTCGTACCTCACGGGCGAGAAGATGGTCGAGGTGCTCGAAGAGGGCCTGACCCGGTATGGCTGGTAGCTCCGTCAGTCCGGCGCTGGACGACGGGGTGGCCACGACGAGGACGGGGCGCTACGCGATCCTCGAGCAACTGCTGGCCGACGAGGTCGGCTACATCTTCGGCAACCCGGGGACCGTCGAGCAGGGCTTTTTGGACGCCCTCGGGAGCTATCCGGACCTGCCCTACATCCTGACCCTCCAGGAGACGATCGCCGTCGCCATCGGCGACGGCTACGCCCGGGCGCGGCATCATCCGGCCGTCGTCCAGCTCCACAGCGGGGTCGGCCTCGGCAACGGCATCGGGATGCTCTACCAGGCCAAGCGCGGCGGGACGCCGCTCGTGGTCATCGCCGGCGAATCGGGCATCAAGTACGACGCGATGGACGCCCAGATGGCGGCCGACCTCGTGTCGATGGCGCGGCCGGTGACCAAGTGGGCGACCCGCGTCGTCGACCCGGGCTCCGTCCTGCGGGTCCTCCGGCGAGCGATCAAGATCGCCGGCACGGCGCCGACCGGACCGGTCTTCGTGTGCCTGCCGGCGGACGTCCTCGACGCGCCCAACACCGAGGCCGTCATCAAGACCGCGATGCCGGCCACCCGGGTCGTCCCGGAGCCCGGCCTCGTCGCGGAGGCGGCGACGCTCCTGGCCGGCGCGGAGCATCCGCTGATCATCATGGGCGACGGCATCTCGATGTCCGGGGCCCAGGCCGAGCTCACCCGCGTCGCCGAGCTCCTCGGCGCCGAGGTCTGGGGGGCCAACTCGTCCGAGGTCAACATCGACGAGACGCACCCGCTGTTCCGGGGCAACCTCGGCCACATGTTCGGCCACCACAGCGGGCCGCTCGTCGGCCCGGCCGACGCGGTGCTGATCGTCGGCACGTACGTCTTCCCGGAGGTCTTCCCGGCCCTGGCGGACGTCTTCTCGCCCGGGACCCGGGTCGTCCACGTCGATCTCGACGCCTACGAGATCGCCAAGAACTTCCCGGTCGACCTGGGCATCGTCGCCGACCCGAAGCTGACCCTGGCGGCGCTCGCGGTCGTCCTGGATCAGCAGCTGGCGCCGGCCGCCCGCGAGGCCGCCGGCCGGCGGATCGACGGCCGGCGGGCCGCTCGCGAACAGGCGGCCGCGGCGATGCGCGACGCGGACCTCGAGGCACGCCGGTCGGTCCCGCTCCACGCATCGGAGTTCATGGAGGCCCTGGCAGCCCGGCTGCCGGCCGACGCGATCGTCTTCGACGAGGCCCTGACGTTCTCGCCGGAGGTCACCCAGTACCTGCCGCCGCGCGTGCCCGGCTCGTTCTTCCAGACCCGGGGCGGGTCGCTCGGGGTCGGCATCCCGGGCGCGATCGGCGCCAAGCTGGCCCACCCCGACCGGACGGTCGTCGGGTTCACCGGCGACGGCGGCAGCATGTACACGATCCAGGCGCTGTGGACCGCGGCCCACCACCGGATCGGGGCCAAGTTCGTGATCCTCGACAACGGGGCGTACCAGCTCCTCCGGCTGAACATCCAGCAGTACTGGAAGGACCTCGGTCTCCCGGAGAACCCGTTCCCCGCGTCGTTCGACCTGGGCGATCCGGACATCCGGTTCGACGTGCTGGCCGAGGCGATGGGCGTCGACGCCCTGCGCGTCGCGACGCGCGAGGAGATCGGCCCGGCGCTCGACGCCGCGCTCGCCGACGACCGCCCATTCCTGATCGATCTCGTCGTCAACAACGACGTCCGCAACGACGTCGCCCAGGGCAAGCATCTCAAGGCCGGCCAGTCGTGAGCCGGAGCAGGGGAGGATCGCGATGACGGATCTCGACGAGTCGGAGGTCAAGGCGTTGGTCGACGCCTGGTACAAGGCGCTCGACGTGCACGCGCCGGTCGACCAGGTCGTGGCGATGGTCGCGGCGGACGGCCTCGAGTGCTACTGGCCGGAGGGTCCGACCTTCGGAGTGGACGAGTTCAAGGGCTGGTACGACCGGGTCACCCACACCTTCTTCGACGAAGTCCACACGATGAAGGAGCTGGAGATCACGCCCCGAGGCGACCAGGCTGACGTGAAGCTCGTCGTCAACTGGCAGGCCAAGGTCTGGAACCCGCCGGACGCGACCAGCAAGTGGCTCGGCATGGACGCCCGCCAGACGTGGGTCGTGGCGCGCGCCGCGGACGGCGGCCGGCCCGTCATCCAGAAGTACGTCGTCGACGGCATGGACCTGATGCCCGGCTCGTCGACGCTCTGAGCGGATCCGCGGCCGCACCCGCCACCACGGCGGCCGCATCCGCCGCCTACGAAAGGGGGCTCGCCTGACTCGAGGACGCGCTATCACTCGGACCGCATCGGATCAGCTCAACGACGAACGGAGGGAATCCCGTGGCAACTGACGCAGCCGTCCACCCCGCGATGGCGGTCGTGGGCAAGATGTACGAGTGTTTCGGCAAGGGCGACATGGCGACCCTGAAGACCGACGTCTTCGCCCCGGACATCACCTGGGCCCTGCCGGGCCACCACCCGCTGTCGGGCGTCAAGAACGGCCCGGATGAGGTCATCGCGTTCTTCGCCGCCTTGATGCAGACCGGCATCAAGGTGGACAACGTCACCTTCGGCACGATGGGCGACGACCAGGTCGTCGAGAAGCACACCGGGCACGGCATCCTGACCAACGGCGAAGAGATCATCTTCCCGACCTGCAGCCACTACACGATCAAGGACGGCAAGATCGCCAAGGTCCAGGTCTACACGGCGGACCAGCACGGCGTGGATCGCTATTTCTGGGCGATGTACGACCTCAAGCCGATCCCCGGCCGGCTCGACAACCACGACACGTCGAACCTGGACGATCCCAACGTCCCGCTCCGCACCGACAAGGCGTAGGCGATGGCTGACATCACCGCCGATCGGGTCAAGAGCGCCTACAAGGCCCTCGCCACCGGCGATCGCAACCTCATCGCGGAGTTCTGGGCGGAGGAGATGGTCTGGCAGGTCCCGGGCCACAACCACCTGTCCGGCTGGTACCACGGCCTCGACGAGTTCCTCGGGTTCATGGGCCAGGTCGGCGCCCTGTCCGCCGGCAGCTTCAACATGGAGACGATCAGCGTCATCGTCGAAGCGGACTGGTCGGCGGACATCACCCGCAACCAGGGCAAGCGGGCGGACAGCGAGAAGAAGCTCGACATCGAGGTCGTCCACGTGCTCCGCTGGACCGACGGCAAGGTCGTCGCCGGCAAGGGCGCGATCTTCGGCGACGGGACGACCGAGTACGACCAGTTCTGGTCGCGTGCGCCGGTCGTCGGCGACACCCAGTAGCTCGCCGGTCAGCGGCACAGCCCGACAGGAGCGCAACGATGCCGATCATCACGATCCAGTTCATCAAGGACGTCGTGGCCAACGACGAGCAGAAGCAGGAGCTGCTCGTGAAGATGACCGACACCTTCATCTCGGTGGTGGGTGAGGTCGCCCGGCCGTTCGTCTACTGCATCATCCAGGAGACCCCGCAGATGGAATGGTCCATCGGCGGCAAGGCCATGCCGGATCTCGCATTCCTGATCGGGCCGGAGTACACCGCCCAGAAGGACAAGTCGAACGAGATCATGAGCGCGTTCGTCGAGTCGTCCAAGGCAGACCACGACGCGGCCGGCGGCGACCCGAACAAGGACCACCTCGCCGAGAAGATGTGGGCGGCGCCGCCGGCCCCGAAGACCGAATAGGGGCCGGGAGGACCAGATGCCAGACGCCGAGCACACGTACACCGCCCAGGAGGAGGCCGCGATGGCCGTCATCCGCCGGTGGTGCGATGAGGGTTGGACGAAGGGCCATGTCGAGGTGGCGGACGAGATCATCCACCCGAACTTCAAGGTCCACGGCGCGGGCGGCCAGGTCATCGAGCCCGGCATCGAGGGCCTGAAGCAGCTCGTCACCGCCTGGCGGACGGGGTTCCCGGACGCCGTCCAGCGGGTCGACAAGATCATGGCCCTGGGCGACACCGTCGTCGTCCGGCTGACCTGGGAGGGCACCCACCTGGGCGAGTTCATGGGCACGCCGCCGACCGGCAAGAAGGTCAGCGTCGAGACCATCGGGATCGACCGCGTCGTCGACGGCAAGGTCGTCGAAGGCTGGGGCCAGCTCGACATGCTGGGTCTGCTGACGACGATCGGCGCCATGGTGCCGGCCGCTCCGGCGGCCGAGCCCGCCAAGAGTTGATCCCGGGCTAGGTACGGCTCCGGCCGGGTGCCCCGAGGGTCGCGCATTGGAAGGAAGGACGCTCATGGCCTCGGAGATCTCTTCGCCCGGGGAGAAGAACAAGGCGACCTACCGTCGTTTCGTCGAGGAGGTCATCAACAAGGGAAACGTCGAGGTCATCCCGGAGTTGTACCAGGCTGACTACGTCGATCACAGCCGTCCGCCGGGGGCGCCCGAAGGTCTCGACGGGGTCCGCATGATCCCCAAGATGTTCCGTGGTGCCTTCCCCGACCTGCATTTCACGATCGAGCTGATGGTGGCCGAGGGCGACCTTGTCGCCACGTACGTCACCGGCCGAGGCACCAATGACGGCCCATTCATGGGTCACCCGGCGACCGGCAGGAAGGCCCAATGGGCGTCGATGGGCTTCTTCCGCGTCGCGGACGGGAAGATCGCGGAGCACTGGGGGTCCCCGGACCTCCTGACGCTGCTCACGCAGCTCGGCGCGATCCCGTCGCCCGGTGGCGCGGCGCCTCCGCCCCAGGCGGCGACACCGCCGCGGAAGGCGGAGGGCCGGATCGACCCCGAGGAGGGCAAGCGGATCCTCCGACAGTACGTGGAGGATGAGTTCAACCGGCACGACCTGAGCGGACTCGACGACATCCTCGCCGACGGCTACGTCTATCGGGCGATGGGCATGGAGATCAAGGGCCTCGATGGCTACAAGGCCACCGTCGAGCCGCTGTTCGTGGCCTTCCCGGACGTGAAGAACACGACCGAGGAGATCATCGCCGAGGACGACCTCGTCGCGACGCGATGGAGCGCCAAGGGCACGCATCTCGGCCCGTTCATGGGCATTCCCGCCACCGGCAAGGCGGTCCAGCTCACGGGGATGACGATCGAGCGAATCGCGGGCGGCAAGCGGCTCGAAGGCTGGGGCGTCCCCGACATGCTCGGTCTGATGGGCCAGCTGGGTGCCGGACCTGGGGCAGCGGGTGGAGCCCCGCCCGGAGGCTCGCCGGACGCGCCGCATTGACGAACGCACCGCATCCGACCATGGCTGAGACCCAGAAGGAGTCCTGATGTCGCTCGCAGAGGAACAGCAGAACAAGGAGATCGTCACGGCGTTCGTCAAGGCGACGAACAAGCTCGAGCTCGACAAGCTCGACGACATGGTCGTCGAGGACTACGTCGAGCACCAGCCGATCCCCGGTCAGCCGCCCGGCCGCGAAGGCCTGAAGTGGGCGTACAAGGTGTTCAACGAGCCGTTCCCCGACCTCGAGTTCGATTTCGCCGATGTCATCGCGGAGGGCGACCTCATCGTGGGGCGGGGGATCGGCGAAGCGGTCAACAAGGGCAGCTTCATGGGCATCCCGCCGACCAACAAGCCGGTCAAGTGGAGCGGCACGCGCCTGTTCCGGATGAAGGACGGCCGCCTCGTCGAGGGCTGGATCAACATCGACATGCTCGGGATGATGCAGCAGCTCGGCGTGGTGCCCGCGTCACCGCCCGGTCCACCGGCGCCGGCGACCCGGCACATCACCGGGGCGCCCTCGACGCGCGAGGCGAACCACGCGCTCATGGAGCGGTTCATCGACGAGGTCTGGAACAAGGGCAACCTCGCGGTCGCCGACGAGCTGTTCCATCCCGAGGCATCCAGCCCCAGCGCGCCGACCCTCCCGCTGGGCGCCGAGGGCGTCAAGTTCATCGTGAACATGATGCGCAACGCGTTCTCCGACTACTGGATGGAGATCACCCACATCGTGGCTGAGGACGACCGGGTCGCCGCCCGGTTCCGCCAGGGTGGCACGCACGACGGCGACCTGATGGGCATCGCTCCGACCGGCAAGAAGGTCGAGTGGACCGAGATCGGCATCCTCCGGATCGCCGACGGCAAGGTCGTGGAGAGCTGGTACGACGTCGACATGCTCGGGCTGATGGGTCAGCTCGGCGTCGGTGGCCAGAGCTAGCGGCGGGCACGCGATGTCCACCGCCGAGGTCATCGATCGCTACTACGAGACGGCCAATGCCGGCGACTGGGATGCCTGGTGCGACCTGTTCACCGACGACCAGGTCATGGACGAGCAGCTGGCCGGCCATATCGAGAGCCTGGCCACGCTGCGGCCGATGATGGCCGGCATGGGCCGCGCCTATTCGAAGTTCCAGAATGTCCCGAAGCACATCGTCATCAACGGCGATGAGGCGGCGGTCGTGTCGCACATCTCCGCGGCCAACGCGGCGGGCGACCCGATCGAGGCGAACGTCATGAACTACTTCAAGCTCCGGGACGGCAAGATCGCCTACATGGCGAACTTCCACGACAGCGTGCCGTTCCGGCCCTTCCTCGACCAGAAGCTCGACTGAGGGACGCAGGTGGCCGAGTTCGACTACATCGTCGTCGGGGCCGGCGCCGCCGGCTCGGTCGTCGCCAATCGCCTGACCGAGGACCCGGCCACGCGCGTCCTCCTGCTGGAGGCCGGCGGGCCGGAGGTGCCGCCCAACGTCCACGACGCGTCGATCTGGTACACGCTGCTGGGCTCCGACGTCGACTGGAAGTACTTCAGCGAGCCACAGGCCGGGCTCGATGGGCGCAAGACCTTCGAGCCACGGGGCAAGCTGCCCGGCGGGTCGAGCGACTTCTACATCATGATGCACATCCGCGGCCACACCTCGGACTACGACGGCTGGGCCGCCGACGGCGCGACCGGCTGGTCGTACCAGGACGTGCTGCCGTACTTCCAGAAGCTGGAGAACCAGGAGGACACCACCTCCCCGTGGGCCGGCCACGGCGGTCCGCTCCCGCTGACGAACGCCGGCAAGCACGACCCCAACCCGACGTCGCAGGCATTCATCGACGCCTGCCTCGAGCTGGGCTACCCCGCAACGGACGACTTCAACGGTCCGACCATGGAAGGCGCCGGCTGGCACCACATCAACGTGGTCGACGGCAAGCGCTTCGCCGCGTACCGGGCGTACCTCGAACCTGCCCTGCGCCGCCCGAACCTGACCTTCGAGACGGACGCGCTCGCCTCACGGCTGCTCATCGAGGACGGCCGGTGCACCGGCGTGGAGTACCTGAAAGGCAGCCGCCACCACCGCGCGCACGTGACCGACACGGGTCAGGTCATCGTCTCGGCCGGCGCCATCGAGTCGCCCAAGCTCCTGCTGCTGTCCGGCATCGGCGACCCCGACGAGCTGAAGGCCGTCGGCGTCGAGCCGCTGGTCGACCTGCCCGGCGTCGGCCGCAACTTCCACAACCACGTGCTGACAGGCGTCATCCACGAGTCGCCGCAGCCCGTGCCCGCCGGCCACCAGAACCTGTCGGAGAGCGCGCTCTTCCTGCGCTCCGATCCGGCCGAGACCGGGCCGGACCTGCAGATCGCGTTCGTCCACGTGCCGTTCAACATCATCGTCGGGCAGGGCCACCCGAACTCGATCAGCATCCTGCCGGGCCTCGTCCGGCCGAAGTCGCGCGGCACGGTCAAGCTGGCCAGCGACGACCCGACGGCCCATCCGCTGGTCGATCCCAACTACCTCGGCGAGGCGAGCGACATGGACAAGATGGTCGAGGCGGTCAAGATCGCGCGCCGGATCTTCGCCACCAAGGCGTTCGCGCCCTGGACCGGAGCTGAGCTGATGCCGGCGGACGACCCCAAGACCGATGACGAGCTGCGGACGTTCCTCCGCGCGACCGCCGACTCGTACCACCACCAGGCGGGCTCGTGCCGGATGGGGACCGACGACCTCGCGGTGGTCGATCCCACGCTCCACGTGCGGGGCGTCGCCGGGCTGCGCGTCGCGGACGCGAGCGTCATGCCCGCGGTCCCCTCGGGCAACTGCCACGCTGGGATCCTGATGATCGCCGAGCGCCTCTCGGACTGGCTCAAGGCCGAAGCCGCCAGCGGCGCCGCCACGACCGCCGGATCGCAGGCATGAGCCCCGCCGCCAAGAAGGTCGGGATCCTCATGGAGAGCGACTTCTACGAGGACGAGATCTTCTACTACAAGCACCGGTTCCCGGAGGAGGGGATCGAGATCCACTGGCTGACGCGGCTGTGGGGCCAGGAGCGGATCACCTTCCACGGCCACGAGTACCGGGCGCCGTTCGAGGTCAGTGAGTCGTTCGAGGGGATGTCCGACGCCGAGCTCCGGTCGTACGCGGCGATCATCGTCCCGTCGGCCATCGTGTCGGATCGGCTGCGCTACACCGACGACGTCACGAAGCTCCCACCGGCGACGGAGTTCCTCGCCCGGGCCTTCGCCGAGACGAACATCGTCAAGGGCATCATCTGCCACGGCATGTGGCTGGTGGCACCGATGCCGGAGCTCATCCGCGGCCGGCCCGTCGTGGCCCACAACAATCTCCATGGTGACGTGGTCAACATGGGTGCCATCTACACGGATCAGGACGTCGTGATCGACGGGGACCTGATCACGGGACGGACAGGCGGGCACTGTCACCTGTTCGCGCGGGCGATCATCGACGCGATCGCCGCCAAGGACGGTCCCGCGACGTCGGGGTCGGCGCGCGGCTGACCGGTCCCGCAACCAGAGAGAGGAGACGCGTTCGTTGGCGACCCTGGAGTTCCATCACATGGGCCTGGTCTGTGCGGACATGGCCGCCACGGAGCGCTTCTACAGCCGCTGGTTCGGGTTCGAGCGGACGCGCGTCGTCCCGCTCGGCGAGGGCGACCAGATCATCTTCCTGAGGTCCGGGCCGCTCTACCTCGAGCTGTTCAACGCCAAGCTCCCGAGCCCGCTCGCTGCCCCGACCGGCACCGGCCCGGACCATCCGGGCTGGCGCCACATCGCGTTCAAGGTCGACGACGTCGACGCCAAGCTGGCCGAGATGGGCGCCGATGCCCACATCACGGCCGGACCGATGGACTTCGACGCGTTCATCCCCGGCTGGCGCTCGGCCTGGGTGGCCGACCCGGACGGCAACATCGTGGAGATCAGCCAGGGCTACGTCGACGAGACGGACCCGCCGCCGGCACCCTGACGACCGGACGCGATCGAATCGAAAGGCCCGCCGGGACCGGCGGGCCTTTCTCGTTGCACGGTCGTCCGGGCGGCGTCGCCCGGACGCCGGTCAGTCCGGCTTCTTGCCCAGACCGTCCGGATCGCGGAACGGGTCGTAGCTCTCGACGACGTTGATGTCCTCCTGGTCCGGATCGGCCTTCCGGAGCGCCTCGGCCACGGCCTTGTTCGGGCCGACCGCGTAGATGTCGGCCCGGTCGGAGATGTCCATCCGCTGACGGGCGAACAGCAGCACCCGGATCCCGACGTTGGCGATCGAGTCGAGGTCCTTCAGGTAGAGCACGAGCCGGGCGGGCTTCTTGGCCAGGACGTTCTCGACCTCGGTCTGGAAGATGCCGAAGGTGCTCGTGTCGAGCTTGCCGGTGAGCGTCATCTCGGCGACGTCGCCGACGATCTTGGTCGTGACATCGAACGGGTCGACGGTCGGCACGACCTGGACCCGGATCTTGTGCCGCTTCTTGTCGTCGGGGACGTGGACGGTCAGGCCGTCGGCGTCGAAGTCGGCGTACGGCTCGCCGTCCACCGCGACCTCGCCGATCCGGATGCTGCCCGGCGGCAGGATGTCCGGCGAGACCCGCAGGATGTTGTCCTTGAGGTTGCCCGGGATCGGGCTGAACCACAGGTCCATCGGTTCCTTGGTGATGAGCAGGTTGGTGTAGACGGTGGCCAGGTAGGCCAGCTCGAACGAGTGGTAGCCGGCCATCGAGTGGCTGCCCTTCTGCCGCTCCGTGCCGAGCAGGTACGGGATGCCGTTGGACAGGACGTTGAAGTAGACCGAGCCCTCGTCGTAGTCGAAGAACCAGGCGTTGTAGAAGGCAGCCGCCTCGCGCCCGAGCCGGAGCGCCTCGTCGTTGCCGGTCGAGCCGGCCATGATCTGGTAGGCGAGGATGGCCTGCTCCTGCTGCCACCAGGCCTTGCGGTCGTGCCAGGTGAAGCGGGTCGCCTCCTGGCCGGGCTCGCGGACGCGCTCGACCACGTCGTACCAGCCGCCCCGCTGCTCGTCGCTGCCGACCGCGGGCATCGTCTCGTTGATCTTGTTGGCCAGCGCGAGATAGCGGTTGGCCGGGCGCATGTGGTGGATGCGCATCAGGTTCCAGGCGATCTTCAGGTTGTGCCCGACGACTGCGCGGTTCTGCTGCCAGCCCCAGGTCACGTCGTGGCTCCAGTCCTCGTGGAACCGCTCCTGGACGAACGGGCTGTTCTCGTCGTCGGGGAAGCGCTGCTCGATCGTGTCCGCGATCGACACGAGCATGTCCGCGTACTTGTCCTCGCCGGTGGCCAGCCACGTGTTGATCAGGTAGGCCGGGATGTGGTCGCCGACGGAGTTCCAGTTCTTGCGGGCGCGGTTGCGACCCAGCTCGTCGCTCTTGCCGTCGAACGAGATCGGGTCGAGGTGCGACCAGTAGCCGCCGTAGGTCGGGTCGTAGAAGAACCGCTCGAACAGCGAGATCGTCTGGTCGATGTCCTCGCGGATGCGCTTGTCGCCGGTGATCCGGTAGACCTGGCCGGGCCCGACCAGGGCGTAGATCTGCTCGTAGGCCGGGATCGCCTGGTAGTCGTCACCGAACTCCGAGGCGAGGATCTTCTTCTCGTTCGGCTCGCTGATCTCGATGGCGTGATACCAGTAGGTCACGCCCTCGCCGCTGTCGACATTGCGCAGGTGCTCGCGGAGGTACTCGACGCCACCCTCGGCCGCCTCGAGGAAGCGGTCCTCGCCGGTCATGTGGTACGCCGTGGACAGGCCGTAGATGAGCCGGGAGATGGTGTCCGTCTCCTGGCGGTCGCCGACCTTGTTGCCGGTCATGTCGATGCCGACCCGGTACTCGCGCCAGTTCGGCACGCCCTCGGGGAACTGGGCACGCATGTAGAAGTCGGCCATCTGCCAGATCTGCTTGACCCACCAGTCCGGCTTCTCGAACACGTAGTCCTGCGCCCGCGCGCCGGGGAAGGTGAGGGCCTTGGCCTCGTAGACGTGCGTGCCGCCTTCGGGGTAGAAGACGCCGTACACGAACATGTAGCGACCGGGCACGAGCATGTCGCGCATCTGGCCGGTCGCGTCGGCATACGGCTCGCCGAGGTTGCGGACGAGCTGGGCGTTGGTCGTGTCGGTCAGCTTGACCGTGAACTCGCGGCCGTCGCTGGTCGTGATCGTGAAGGTGTCCGCGTTCCGGTCGTAGCGCTTGACGTAGCCCGCGATCGTGTCGGAGAACGAGAACGCCATCGCGTCCTTCGCCGCAGCCTTCGAGCCGGCCTTCGCCGGTGCTGATTTCACCGCCATTGCTATCCTCCTCGACAGTCCCTGCTGGACGCGGTCCCCCGCGGTTACGGCTTTGAGATGAGCACCACGATGCTGCGATTGCCGACCCGGTACGTGCCGCCTTCGTGGACGGGCTCGTGGCCGGGGCTGAAGATGTCGTGCGGCCCCGGGGCCGACGTGTCGATGACCCGGTGCCAGCGCCGTCCCTCGACGGTCG
The DNA here is from genome assembly GCA_963755995.1 of uncultured Chloroflexia bacterium. Taxonomy (GTDB): domain Bacteria; phylum Chloroflexota; class Limnocylindria; order Limnocylindrales; family CSP1-4; genus SPCO01. The sequence continues at coordinate 445,384 of CAVWLQ010000003.1, forward strand.
GGACGTCGAAGTCCAGGTCCTGCCAGTCCATGTTCATCATCACGTGGATGTCCATGTCGGTCGGGCCCGACTTGCCGGTCACCCGCATCGGAAAGCCGCCGAGCGTGAAGGCGAGGACACGCGACTCCGGGTCGTCCCAGCCCGGGCTGAACAACGTGCAGCCGTGCCACGAGATGTCGGTCAGCCCGCGCTCGTTGACCTCGCCGGTGAAGAACGTGTTGCGCCGGACCGTCGGCTGCGACTTGCGGAAGGCGATGAGCTCGCTGGCGAACCGGACGAGATCCGCGTGCTCCTGGGCCCGGCTCCAGTCGAACCAGGTGATCTCGTTGTCCTGGCAGTAGGCGTTGTTGTTGCCGAACTGGGTCTGGCGCGCCTCGTCGCCCATGACCATCATCGGCACGCCCTGCGAGAGCATCAGGATGGTCAGGAAGTTGCGGACCTGGCGGGCGCGCAGCGCCTCGATCGCCGGGTCGTCCGTGTCGCCCTCGGCGCCGCAGTTCCAGCTGAGGTTGTCGTCCGTGCCGTCGCGGTTGCCCTCGCCGTTGGCCTCGTTGTGCTTGCCGTTGTACGAGACGAGGTCGTTGAGGGTGAAGCCGTCGTGGGCGGTGATGAAGTTGATGCTGTTGATCGGCAGCTCGCCGTCCGCCTCGTAGATGTCGGCGCTGCCACCGATCCGGGCCGCGACCTTGCCGACGATGCCCTTGTCGCCCTTGACGAAGGCCCGGACGTCGTCGCGGAAGCGGCCGTTCCACTCGGCCCAGCGGTAGCCCGGGAAGTAGCCGACCTGGTACAGCCCGCCGGCGTCCCACGCCTCGGCGATGATCTTGGTGTCGGCCAGCTCGTTGTCGAGCTCGATGTGCCACAGGACCGGCGGATCGTCCATCGGGTTGCCGTCCGGGCCGCGGGACAGGATCGAGGCGAGGTCGAAGCGGAAGCCGTCCACGTGCATCTCGCGGACCCAGAACAACAGGCATTCCGCGATGAACTTCTCGACCAGCGGGACGTTGCAGTTGAACGTGTTCCCGCAGCCCGACAGGTTCGTGTAGAACTGCTTGTCGTACGGCTCGAGGTGGTAGTAGACGCTGTTGTCGAGGCCCCGGAAGCTGATCGTCGGGCCCTCGTGGTTGCCCTCGCCGGTGTGGTTGAAGACGACGTCGAGGATGACCTCGATGCCAGCCTTGTGGAGGGCCTTGACCATGTCCCGGAACTCGCGGACGTGGGAGCCCTCGTCGGGCGCGACGCAGTAGCCCTCGTGCGGGTTGAAGAAGCTGATCGGGCTGTAGCCCCAGTAGTTGATCAGCTTCTGGCCGGTCAGCGGATTGGTGCCGCTGATCTCGTCCTCGTCGAACTCGAAGACCGGCAGGAGCTCCACCGCGGTGACGCCCAGGCCCTGCAGGTACGGGATCTTGTCGATCACCCCGAGGTAGGTCCCGGCGTTGCTGGCGCCCGAGGTCGGGGACTTCGTGAAGCCGCGCACGTGCATCTCGTAGATGACCGTGTCCTGCATCGACCGCTTGAGCGGCGTGTCGCCCTCCCAGTCGTAGTCGGTCATGTCGATGACGACGCTGCTGAGCGAGTGGGCCAGGTTGTCCTCGGGGCCGCAGGCGGCCACCCGGTCCCACAGGGTCGAGGTCGTGCCGCGGCCGTACGGATCGATCAGGACCTTGTTCGGGTTGAACCGGTGGCCGGCGCCGTGGAGGTCCTTCGGGCCGTCGACCCGGTAGGCATAGCCCATGCCCGGCGTGACCCCGACCACGTAGACGTGCCAGAAGTAGAAGGTCCGGTTGACGGCCGGGTCGAGCATGATCGTCTTGACCGGCCTGGGCGAATCGTGGCGCTCGAAGATGAGCAGCTCGACCGAGGTCGCGTGGCGCGAGAAGAGGGCGAAGTTGGTGCCCTCGACATCGGGCGTTGCACCGAGCGGGTGCGGGCCGCCGCGTCGCACGGTGAAGCGGCGGGCGGGGGCCGGGATGGGGGCGGCGACGTCGGTCATGCCCGGTCGCCCGAGGCGATCGGCGGGTCCAGCAGCACCAGGTTCTCCTTGGCCTTCTTCGTGTCGAGCGCCACCATGGCGCGGCCGTTGCGGGTGAGCGCCAAGCCTTCGGGCTTGCCGTCGAGCAACGGCAGCTCCCAGACCTCGTCGGCGCGGGCCACCGGATCGCCGACGACGAGCTCGCCGAGCCGGGCGATCGACTGTGACTTGTCGCTCAGCAGGTAGAGGTGGCGGTCCGGTCCGACCTCCAGGTCGCTGAAGTCCTCGCAGACGGCCGCCAGCTTGACCGACGGGTTCCAGACCGCGAGCGGCACGAAGACGTGATCGCCGTCGTCGGATCGGCCACCGCGCACCGCCCTGGAGTGCGGAGGTCGGCCCGAAGCCGGACGGCTCGTCGCCCGCCGGTCCGAACTCGACGAAGGCCGCGGGGTCCTTCTCCTTCGCGATCAGGAGGTGCCCGTTCTGCATGAAAGCCGCACCTTCACCCTGCGAGCTCTCCGCGTCGACCCATGAGTCGTGGAGCGGGTGCCCCTCGGGGATCTCGAGCGCGATCCGGGTGGCCACGGTGCGCGCCGCCCAGTCGAGCAGCTCGACCCGCGGCGGTGACTCCTGGAGGATGAGGATCCGGCCGGCACCATCGGCGCACACGGCCTCCACCTGCGGATCGTCCCGCGGGATCAGCGACCCCTGCACGTCGGCCAGGTCGACGGTCTGCCAGACGTAGGCGCCGGCATCGTCATCCGGCAGCTCCACCCAGGCCGCGATCGAGGTCCGATCGCCAAACGCCACCATCGCCATGTCGCCGCCGGCCTCGCGCCGAAGGCAGACCCCGGACACTTCCTGGAGCGGCACATCTTCCGTTCGAAGGACCGAGAGTGTCGTCTCCTGGTCGCGTCCCTTGGCCAATCCGTCCCCCTCCCCCAGATGCCATCCGTGTCCGGCATAGCCTACCCCGCGCGACCCCCCTGTCGCGCACGGATTCGGGCTATGGACACCAGCCATTCGGCTGCCGAGGGCGTGGAATCCGGCCGGCTCGCGGGGCGTGTAGATTCCGCCCATGACCGACCGTGCCAGCCGCCCCGAGGGGACCCGCTCCATCGAGGCCATCCAGGACGACTTCCGGACCCGGGACTACATCGCCGACCGATCGCTCGCGACGGCCGTCTTCCTCGCGCTGGAGCTGGGCCGTCCGCTGCTGCTCGAGGGCGAGGCGGGGGTCGGCAAGACCGAGCTCGCCAAGGTGCTCGCCGCCTCACTCGGCACGAAGCTGATCCGGCTCCAGTGCTACGAGGGGCTGGACGTCAACACGGCCGTCTACGAGTGGAACTACCCGCGCCAGATGCTCGAGATCCGGCTGCTGGAGGCGCGCGGCGAGGCCGAGCACGCGACCGCGCACGACATCTTCGGGGCCGATTTCCTCATCCGCCGGCCGCTCCTCCAGGCGCTCGAGTCGACCGACGGGGTCGCGCCGGTCCTGCTCATCGACGAGATCGACCGGGCCGACGAGGAGTTCGAGGCGTACCTGCTCGAGATCCTGTCCGACTTCCAGGTCACGGTCCCGGAGATCGGCACGATCAAGGCGGACACGCCGCCCCGGGTGATCCTGACCTCGAACCGCACGCGCGAGGTCCACGACGCGCTGAAGCGCCGCTGCCTGTACCACTGGATCGACTACCCGACGGCCCAGAAGGAGTACGAGATCGTCCTCGCGCGCGTGCCGGAGGCGCCGGAGCAGCTCGCCCGCGAGGTGGTCGCCTTCGTCCATCGTCTGCGCGAGGCCGACCTGACCAAGGTGCCGGGGATCGCGGAGACGCTCGACTGGGCGGCGGCGCTCCTGTCGCTGGGTGCCCGCGAGCTGGCGCCCGAGCTCGTCGACGAGACGCTCGGCGTCGTCCTCAAGTACGAGGAGGACATCCGGCAGGTCCGGGGCGACGGCACGCGCCGCTATCTCGCCGAGGCCGGCGCCGCCGGCTGACCGGCACAGGACACGCACGTGACCGACCCCGCCATCGTCCGCGCCCCGTTCGGCCCGGAGGTCGACGGTCGGCGGCTGCTCCAGGAGGCGGTCGGGTTCGGGCGGTCGCTGCGGGCGGCCCGTCTGTCGATCGACCTCGGCGCCGCGGTCGACTTCGCGCGCGCCCTGACCCTCGTCGACATCGCCGACCGCGAGCAGGTCCGGGCCGCCGGAGCGGCCGTCTTCGTCCGGCGGCGCGACGATCGGGTCGTCTACGACGCCGCGTTCGACCGCTGGTGGCGGCAGCGCGGCTCGCGCTTCTCGGACGAGTTCCAGCCCTCGACCCTCCGCTCGCCGGACGACGCCATGGTCGAGGAGGAGGCGCCCGGCACGACACCGCCGGAGCCCGGCGCGGACCGCGGCGAGATGGGCCAGGACGAGCGAGGGACCCCGATCCCGTCCGAGGGGGACGCTGACGGCGACGACGAGGCGCCGATCGAGGGCGTGGTCATCTCGCCGGACGCGTACTCGCAGGGCGAGGTCCTGCGCCACCGTGAGTTCGACCGGATGACCCCGGCCGAGCTGCGCGAGGCGGAGCGATTGGTCGACCTGCTCGTCCCGCGGCTGGAACGCCGCCGGACGCGTCGGTACGAGCTGCACTCGCACGGCCGCCGGCTCGCGCCCCGCGCCATGTTCCGCCGCAACCTGGGCACGGGCGGCCAGCTCGTGTCCTGGGTCTGGCGGCGGCAGATCCGCGAGCCGCGGTCGCTCGTCGTCCTGTGCGACATCTCGGGATCCATGGAACGGCATTCGCGGCTGCTCCTCCGGTTCGTCCAGGCGCTCTCGGCCGCGTCCGAGGTGCGCACGGAGTCGTTCGTGTTCGGGACGCGGCTGACCCGGGTGACCCGCCTGCTGCGCGACCGGGATCGCGACCGAGCCCTCGCGCGCGTGGCCGACTCGGTCAACGACTGGGCCGGCGGGACCCGCATCGGCGAGTCGTTCCGGACCTTCAACCAGCACTGGGCGCGGCGGTCGCTGCGGACATCCGGCGTGGTCATCGTCGTCTCCGACGGCTGGGACCGGGGCGACCCGGCGCTCGTCGCGAGCGAGACCGCGCGCCTTCGTCGCAACTGCCACCGCCTGGTCTGGCTCAACCCGCTGGCCGGCACGCCCGGCTACCAGCCGCTTGCCGGCGGGATGCGGGCGGCCTACCCGTACATCGACGACTTCCTGCCGGCCGGCACGGTCGCGTCGCTCGAACGGCTCGGCGAGATCCTGGGCGGCGTCCGGGCGGGCGACACGCGGCGCGGCAGCGAGGCCGCCGCACACGCCGCGCTGCCCGGCGCGGTGGGTCCGGCCGTCGCCGCACCACCCTCCGTCGTCGGTGGTGAGACCATCGACCCGACCGCTCCGAGGCCACTGCGATGAAAGAGCTCCTCGACACACTCGCGACCTGGCAGGCCGACGGCACCAGCCGGTGCCGACATCGGCCGCGCGGTCGTCGTCCGCACGTTCGGCTCCGCGCCGCGTCCCGAGGGTGCCGTGCTGCTGTACGCGACCGACGGCCGTATCGCCGGATCGGTCAGCGGTGGGTGCGTCGAGGGCGCTGCGGCCGAGGAGATCGAGCACGCCCGGGCCACCGGTCGTGCCCGCGTCATCCGCTACGGGATCAGCGACGAGCAGGCCTGGGACGTCGGCCTCGCCTGCGGCGGGACGATCGACGTGCTGGTCGAGCCCGTCGCACCGGCCGTGGTCATCGAGGCAGCCAGAGGGTCGGTCGGATCGGGCGGGCACGGCTCGGCCGTCGTCACGCCGCTGCCCGCGGACTCGCCACCGGGCGAGTTCGGTCCGCATCAGCCCGGCGAGGGGGCGCCGCCGGCCGGCGAGCTGATCCTCGGTGACGATGGGCGGCTGATCGGGAGCCTCGGCTCGGCGGAGCTGGACGCCGCCCTGGTCGCCGAGGCCGGCGCCGCGTTGCGCCGGGGCCTGTCGCGGACCGTCGAGCTCGGCGGCCGGTCGCTGTTCATCGAGGTCTTCCCGGTCCGGCCGCGGCTGGTCGTCGTCGGTGGCGTGGAGGTCGCCCGGTCGCTCGTCCGACTCGCACGCGAGCTGGGCTTCGAGACGGTCGTGGTCGACGGCCGGACCGCGTTCGCGACACGGGAACGCTTCCCCGACGTCGACCGGCTCGTCATCGGCTGGCCGGACGAGGTCGCCGACGAGATCGGCCTCGGCCCGAACGACGCGGTCGCCGTGCTGTCGCACGACGTCAAGTTCGACGAGCCGGCCATCGTCGAGGCCCTCCGTCGTGGCTGCCGCTACGTCGGCGCGGTCGGCTCGCGCAAGACCCAGGCGGATCGGCGGGCGCGCCTTCTGGAGGCCGGCCTGAGCGAGGCGGAGGTCGATCGGCTGCACGGACCGGTCGGGCTGGACCTCGGTGGCCGCGCCCCGGCCGAGACCGCCCTCGCGATCCTGGCCGAGATCGTGGCCGAGCGGTACGGCGGTTCGGGCGCGCCGATGCGCCAGCGCGCCGCCGCCGCGGTACCGGCCTAGGGCGTGCCCCCCACGACGGACCTGCCAGGGCGCGTCGGCGACGCTCGCGCCCGGATCGAGACAGGGCGATGACCGAGCACGCGGTCGTCATCGCCGGGGGCGGCCCGACCGGGCTGATGCTGGCGGGCGAGCTCGCGTTGGCCGGGATCGACGTCGCCATCGTCGAGCGGCGCGCGAGCCAGGACCTGATCGGCTCCCGCTCGGGCGGCCTGCATGCGCGCACCATCGAGCTCTTCGACCAGCGCGGGATCGCCGACCGGTTCATCTCGGAGGGCCAGAAGGCGCAGGTCGCGGGGTTCGCCGGGACGCGCCTGGACATCAGCGACTTTCCGACCCGGCACAACTACGGGCTCGCCCTCTGGCAGCGCCACATCGAGCGCATCCTCGCCGGCTGGGTCGCTGAGCTGGCGGTGCCGATCCTGCGCGGACGCGAGGTCACCGGCTTCGTCCAGGACGACGCCGGCGTCGACGTCCAGCTGTCCGACGGCACGTCGCTGCGGGCGGCGTACCTCGTCGGGTGCGATGGCGGTCGCAGCGTGGTCCGGAAGGCGGCCGGCATCGAGTTTCCCGGATCGGATCCGACGACCAGCAACCTCATCGCCGAGGTCGAGGTGACCGGAGAGCCGGAGTGGGGGATCCGCCGCGACGCCCGGGGCATCCATGCGCTCAGCAGGCTGGACGATGGGCTGCGGATCGGCGTCATGGTGACCGAAGCGGGGGTCGGTGCCACCACCGAACCCACCCTCCGCGACCTCAGCGCGGCACTCGTCGACGCATACGGGACCGACTACGGGATCCACAGTCCCGTCTTCATCTCGCGGTTCACCGACGCCACGCGCCAGGCCGCGGCGTACCGCGCGGGACGGGTCCTCCTGGCAGGCGACGCCGCGCACATCCATCCGCCGGATGGAGGACAGGGCCTGCAGACCGGCGTGGGGGACGCGGTCAACCTGGGCTGGAAGCTTGCCGAGGTGGTCAAGGGCACGGCGCCCGAGGGCCTCCTCGACACCTACCAGGCCGAGCGTCACCCGATCGCTGCCCGCGTGCTCCACACGACGATGGCGTCGGTCGCGCTGCGCCGGGACGACGAGCGCACGAAGGCCGCGCGCGAGACCGTCGGCGAGCTGCTCGGGATGGATGAGCCGCGCCGGCGCTTCGGGGCTGAGATGTCCGGTCTGGGCATCCACTACGACCTCGGCGAGGGCCACCCGCTGCTCGGCCGCCGGATGCCGGATCTCGACCTGGTCACGTCGGATGGCCCGCTGCGCGTCTTCACGCTCCTGCACGAGGCCCGGCCGGTCTTCATCAACCTCGGGGAACCGGGCACGATCGATATCGCGCCCTGGGCCGATCGCGTCCCTTCGGTGGATGCCGAGTACAGCGGCGCGTGGGAGCTGCCGGCGCTCGGGATCGTGCCTGCCCCCACCGCGGTCCTGGTTCGACCGGATGGTTACGTGGCGTGGGTCGGCCAGGGGACGCAGGCCGGGCTCGTCGACGCGCTCACGCTGTGGTTCGGCCCGCCGGCAGCTCCCTAGCGCACGGGGGTCCTACGCCGGGATCTCGCCGCCCGACGCCTTCCGCGCGCCCTCGTCGAGCGCCGCCATGACCCCGCCGCCGACGATCGCCACGATGCCCGCGACAGAGGCGAGGAACGTCAGGTAGTCGATCGGGCCGAGGCTCGTGCGCTGGCCGAGGTTCATCAGATCGCCCCACTGGCCGAGGGCCAGGAGTGCGGCGAACACGCCCAGGACGACCCCGGCCCAGGCGGCCGGGATGGGCGACTCGATCCGGTCGCTGACGACGATGATCAGCGCCGCGAGGGTCAGCACCGCAAGGCTGAGCCCGGCCTGGCCCATGGTCCAGTAGCCGATCGTCAGGTTCAGCGTCCAGCCGACGAGGACCACGGCGAACCCGATCGCCGTCACCCGCGTCCACTGGTCGTGCATCACGAGGCCGCGTGGGTCGTCGATCCGCCGGACGGCTCCCGCAAGCACCGCCACGCCGGCGGCCGCCAGGGCGATGGCCAGGATGATCCCGAGCAGGTCGCCGCGCGGATGGTCGAGGTCGAACAGGGTCTCGATGAGGTTCCACACGCCGAGGACGCCGAGGACGGAGCCGGCGCCGAGCTCGAGCAGGCCGAGCTGCGTGGCCAGGATCTCCCCGGTCCGCAGTCCGGCGGCAAGGCCCGCGACGACGCTCGCGGTCAGCACCATCAGGACGAAATCGGTGGAGGCCCAGACACCGAGCGGCAGGCCGACGATCGTGACGAGGATCGCCCCGGCGGAGCCACCGAGGATCAGCTTCGAGCTCGGATCGAGGTCGGTCCACGCCGCCATGGCGTCGCGCATCCCGGGTGCCGGGGCCGCCGAGCTCGCGATCGGCGCGTCATCGGGCGAGCCTGGCGGCTGGGTCGAGAACATCGGGCCCTGGTCGTCGCTCATCGTCGCGTCTCCCTCTCGACACGCATCGTCGCGGCCGCTGGGTGCTCGGTCGCACGGGCGCGCCCGAACCCTACCCCGACCGGGCACCGGTGGGAAGATGGCCGTATGGCCTATGGGACGGTGGGAGTCGTACTCGCGGCGGGCGCCGGGTCGCGGTTCGGTGGCGGCAAGCTGCTTGCGCCGCTCGCCGGCCGGCCGGTCCTCCAGCACGTCCTCGACGCCCTTGCCGCGGCCGGGGTGGGGGAGGTCGTCGTGGTCCTCGGCGGGGACGCGGCGGCGATCGAGGATGCGGTTGCGTGGCGCTCGGAGCGTCGCGTGATCAACCCGGATCCGGAGCGCGGGCTCTCGAGCTCCGTGCGCGTCGGGTTCGAGGCGGTCGGGGAGGGCGCCACGTCGATCCTCGTGGCGCTCGGGGACCAGCCCCTGGTGTCGGCCGAGGTCATCCGGGCGCTGCTCGACGCGCCGGACGACCCGGCGCGCCCGATCGTCGTCCCGGCCTATCCCGACGATCGCGGCCGGAACCCGGTCCTGCTGCGACCCGGCGCGTTCCGCCTCGTCGCCGAGGCGACGGGTGACCGCGGCCTGGGCCCGCTCATCGCGGCCAACGCCGCGGCGGTGCTGGAGGTCCCCGTCGTCGGCCACAATCCCGACGTGGATACGCCGGCCGATCTCGCGCGCGTCATCGAGACGGCCTGGGCCGAGCGGATCCGGGCCAACCGGGAGCAGGTCGACCGCATCCGCGAGGTCCCGGACGGGACCGATTTCTACGCGCCGGTCTCGTCGCTCTTCCGGGCCGACCCGACCCGGACAGCCGATCCGGTGCTGGACGCGCTGTTGGCCCTCGTGCGGTCGGGCGAGACGTGGCTGGACGTCGGGGCCGGCGCCGGCCGTTTTGCGCTGCCGATCGCCCGGCGTCTCGATCCGTCAGGTGGCGGGGTCATCGCGCTCGATTCGTCGCGCTCGATGCTCGACGTCCTGGCCGAGATCGCGGAGGACTACGCCATCGAGAACGTGCGCGTCATCGAGGCGCGCTGGCCGCCCGCCGAGAGCCGTGCGCTGGCCGATCTCGAGTCCGACGTCGCGCTCATCGCCCACGTCGGCTACGACATCGAGGCGATCGGGCCGTTCCTCGACGCATTCGAGGCCGCGGCCGACCGGCTGTGCGTCGCCGTGCTGATGACGCGGGCGCCCGCACAGGCGGCCGATCCGTTCTGGCCGCCCGTCCACGGCGAGGAGAGGGTCGCGCTGCCGGCCCTGCCGGACGTCCTCGAGCTGCTGGGCGCCCGCGGCCGGCGCCCGCGGGTCGAGATGGTCACGGTGGAGGTCCGGCGGTTCGACTCCCGAGACGTCCTGGCGAACTTCGTCCGGCGCCAGCTGTGGATCGATCCGAACGGGCCGAAGGAGGCGCGCCTGCAAGCGGCGCTCGACGAGCTCGCCGTCGACAAGGGCGATGGCTGGTCCCTCCGCGGCCGGCCTCCGGGCGAGGTCGGCGTGGTCACCTGGGCGCCGCGCTGACCCAGAACGAGGCGCCGGACGCGGCCGGGGTCGCGGCGGGCTAGGGCGCGGTCGCCCTGCGCGGCGTCGATGCCGCCGCCCGGCTCGCTTCGAGGATTGCGGGCGCGTCGGCCTTGTAGGCCGAGTACTTCGCGACGGCCTCGGCGACGTAGCGGCCGACCGCCTCTGAGTCGATGACGTCATCGAACCCGAAGTCCCATGTCTTGAGCACCGAGCTGCCGGCACGCAGGACGTCCCGCGGGTCGTCGAGGATCACGCCGTAGAGAAATCGGAGGCCGACGCCCTTGGTGGTCGCGTCGACGGCGCAGACCCAGGTCCGCCAGTCGCCGTGGAGGCCGTACATCAGGATCTTGTACTTGATCGTGCTCTCGAGGTCGGGTCCGGCGGCCCGGATGCTGCGGTCCAGGGCGCGAACGAGCGGAGCGGCTCGCGGGTCGATCCCGCGCGCCGTGAGCTCGGCCAGATATGTGTCGAGGGGCGTGTCGGTCATGCCTTCGGGGGCTTGAGGTAGGGGACGATCTGGGACGCCAGCTGCTCCCTGGGCATCGCCCCGACGATCCGGTTCACGACGGCGCCGTCACGCAGCACGACGAGCGTCGGGATGCTCATCGCGTCGAACCGGCGAGCCAGGCCCTGGTTGTCGTCCACGTTGACCTTGATCAGCTTCAGGCGGCCGGCGTACTCGTGCGCGAGGTCGTCCAGGATCGGCGAGACGTAGCGACACGGCCCGCACCACGGCGCCCACAGGTCGATGACGACGGTCGGCCCCGCCTTCGCCTCGATCTCGAAGGTCGCCTCGTTCGCGTCCACGACCCAGGCGAGGGGCTTGCCGCAGTTGCCGCAATGCGGCGCTCCGCGCTCGCTGGCGCCGATCCGGTTGTGCCGTCCGCAGTTGGCGCAGACGAGCGTCGAGATGGGTTTCGACCCACCCGGCGAGCCGGCATCCCGCGTTGGCGTGGTCATCACGTGCCTCCGTTCCATCGTTGCCATCTCGCCACGGCGACCGTCCTCAGCGCCCGATGCCGTGTGCGGTCACGACGAAGTGGGGCTCGTCGCCGGTCACACGGGGCGGGATCAAACGCCAGAATTCGTCACTGCCGTCCGTGTCGATAGTCGCCGAGCAGGCGAAGGTCTCGAGCGTGCATCCGTCCCGGAAGGTGACGGCCAGGTCACCGGCATTGGTTCCGTGGACCTCACCCACGATGTGGTTCGCCGAGTCATGGGCCAACCAGTCGCCGATCAGGTCATCGCGGCGAGTGCGCTCGGCGTCGCGTGCCACGAAGTCCTCGCGCGCGACATCGAAGCCGCGCGGAGGGTAGAAGTAGTCCCCGTAGCCGACGAGGATCAGGCCGCCGCGCGTGATCCTCCAGATCTCCTGGATGTGAAGCCGGTAGTCGGCGACCTCGAACGGCTTTCCCCGGCGGACCTGCATGCTCATGTGTCCGAACCCGAACGTGCCCATGTCCACCGCTCGACTGGCATAGGCGAGCGGCAAGCCGACCAGGACATCGAGCTCGGTTTCGATCTCTTCTTGGATGCCGGCCTCCTCGTCCGCTGATCGTAGGCTTGCCCGCCGATCCGCGCCGGCCGGTACCGGAGGCCAAGGAGCTTCGCGTTGAAGGTTCGCGTCTCGAGGAGGGCGTGCGAAACCCTCGGTCCTTGCGTCCAGGCCCCGACGCGGGCGACGATCTTCACATGCGACGACTCCGCGTTCGCCTCGACAGACCTCGCCGGGTCAACGCGAGCGTGTTCAGCGTCGCCCTCATGGCACTGTTGGCCGCCGGCTGTTCTTCCGACATGGACACTCCAACGCCCATGACGATCATCAATCGAACCACCGGCCCCGTGGACCTGACGCTCCACTACACGTTGAGCAGCGGAGCCGACTCTCCCGATTTTGTGATGACGGTCCAAGCAGGCGCGACTCAACAGATGTCGGGGCCGTTCGGGGGCGGCGGCCAATGTGTGACCGCGGATCTCGTTGCTACCCAGAACGGCCGCACGATCGCGACGGTCGAGAATCCCTGCGAAGGCAGCCGGTGGGAGATCGATCCGGAAGCCGCGTCGCCGTCCTGATCGCGGAGTCATCGCGCAAATACCATTCCCGTCGTTGACACGTGACTATTGAGTCACCTATATTCAAAGGGTGACGGAACCGACGGCGCCGATCTTCCGGGCCCTCGCCGATGCGAATCGGCGGGAGCTGCTCGATCGGCTCTTCGAGCGCGATGGCCAGACGCTTGGAGAGCTGTGCGAGTACCTGCCGGGCATGACGCGGTTCGGGGTCATGAAGCACCTGGGCGTGCTGGAAGAGGCGGATCTCGTCACGACCGTCAAGGTCGGCCGCGAGAAGCGCCATTTCCTCAACCCGGTGCCGATCCGCCTGGTGCACGACCGCTGGATCAGCAAGTACGCAGAGCCCGTGGTCGGTGCGATGTCAGCCCTCAAGACTCGATTGGAGACCCCGATGGACACCTTCGATCACATCTATTCCGTCTACATCAAGGCCCCGCCCGACCGCGTCTGGCAGGCGATCACCGACGGTGACGACACCGTCCGCTACTACTACGGGACGCGGGTCGCATCCGACTGGCAGGCCGGTTCGCCGCTCAACTATGCCTATCCGGATGGCTCGCTGGCCGCCGACGGGACCGTCGTCGAGGTCGAGCCCGGGCGTCGCATCGTCATGTCCTTCCACCCGCGCTGGGATCCGGAGATCGACGCCGAAGGCCCGATCCGGATGACCTGGCTGGTCGAGCCGGCCGAGGATGGCGGGTCGAAGCTGACGGTGACGAGCGCGCTGCGGCCGAACTCGAAGTCGGCCGAGTCGTTCGCCGGCGGCATCGTCTACATCGTGTCGGGTCTCAAGACCCTCATCGAGACGGGGGAGCCGCTGACCGTCCGCTGACGTCACCACGATCGATGAAGGCCCGGGCCGCTCGCTGCGGCTCCGGGCCTTGCAGTCGGCCTCCATCCGGGCGACGTTCCCCACACGAACAAGCGCCGATCAGCCGAGCGTGGACGTGGTCCAGGCCGCACGGGATCGGTCGAATCTCGCCGGTGGCCATGCGTGGAACGCAGGATCGCGTTCCTCATGGGAACGCCGACGGAACGCCCAACGCCACGCCGCGGAGGCTGCAGAGGCCCGGATCGCGTCGTGCGGTCCGGGCCCCGTGCTGACCGTTGACGCCCGAACGACACCGGACGGATCCTTCACAGCGAAACGAATCCCTAAGATTCCCGGACCTGTGGTCGTGGATGGAGACGCGACCCGACCGCGGCCTGTGATCGTCGCCACCGCTCTGTAGCCGTCCGCGGCCGGATGGGCCGATCTGCCCCCGCCCCGTGGCGAAGAGGAAGGGTCCAAGCGCGATGATTCCAGGCCAAGGGTGCATGCGTCGGCCAACATCCGGGGCCTCGATCCCGAGGCGTCGCCGTACGTGGTCGTCGCCAGCCAGGGCATCTGGGACGAGGAGGCGGTCGGGCTCGCGCTGACCCGCGAGGCGTCGTGTGTCGGGCTCGTCGCCTCGCCGACGCGGGCCGGCGTCGTCCGCGACTGGCTCCGCCAGGAGATCGACGGTCGCGGGCCGAGCGCATCGCGGCGTTGCGGGCGCCGGCCGGTCTCGATCTCGGCGCGGAGACCGCGGAGGAGGTCGCCCTCTCGATCCTGGCCGAGCTCGTCCAGGTCCGCCGGGGGCGGGCGGACTTCGTCGCTTCGCCCGCGGCCTGCGACGGTGGCGGGTGCCCTTCCGCTTCCCGTCTCACTCGAACCCGTCGTAGACGATATCGTCCTCCTGGATCCGGTCTGCGGGATGACCGTGGAACGGGCGTACACCCGCCACCTGGCCGACCACGACGGGATCATCTACGCGTTCTGTTCGATCGGGTGCCGGACTCGGTTCATCAAGGAGCCGGCGGCGTACCTGTCGGCAAGCTCGCCGTCCCCGATGCAGGACTGACTGGACGGCCCCAGGAGGACTCATGCACTTCGAAGGTTCCGTGCCGATCAAGGCGTCGCGCGAGGCGGTCTGGGCATTCGTGACCGATCCGGACCAGGTCGGCCAGTGCGGGCCGGGCGTCGAGAAGATCGAGGTCGTCGACGACACCCATTTCAAGGCGACGGCCAAGGTCGGCATCGGCTTCATCAACGCGCGCTTCAACGTGAACATGGAGTTCGCCGAGCAGGAGCCGCCGGACCGGGCGATGATCAAGGCCCACGGCCAGGCGCCCGGCAGTGCGGTGGACGCGACCGCGGAGATGCGCCTCTCGGATGGGCCGGACGGCTCGACGGTCATGGACTGGACGGCGGACGTGAACCTGTCCGGGACGCTGGCCAGCGTGGGTGCCCGCCTGATCGAGGGGACCGCGGACAAGATGATCGGCCAGACCTTCGATTGCATGCGAGCCAAGCTCGAGGCCTGACCTGCCAGACTGGCCCGGATGGAACACCTCAGCCGGGTCGTCGGTCCGGTCGCGACGAACGTCCACGTGCTCGCCGACCCGCGCACGCGCGAGGCGATCGCGATCGACACCGCCACGCCGAGCGTGGCCTGGATCGCGGACGAGCTCGCCGCCCGCGACTGGACGCTCAAGCTGATCGTCTCCACGCACGGGCATTGGGACCACATCGGCGATAACGCGGTGGTCTCGCACGCGACCGGCGCCGACATCGCCGTCCACCCGCTGGATCGCGAGCGTCTGATGCACCCGCAACCGCTGCGCGCGCCGTTCGAGATCCCGCCGTCCGTTCCCGCGGTGGAGCTGGCCGAAGGCGGGATCGTCCGGTTCGGCGAGATCCGGCTCCGTGTCCTGCACACGCCCGGTCATACCGAGGGCTCCGTGTGCCTGCTCGCCGAGGACGAGGCGCTGCTGTTCAGCGGCGACACGCTGTTCCAGGGCGGCTGGGGGAGGGTGGACCTGCCCGGTGGCGACCCGGCGGCGATGGTCTCGTCGCTGGCTCGCCTGACCGGTCTCGAGGATCACATCGGCGTGTTTCCCGGGCACGGATCCCCGACCACCGTCGGTCGCGAGCGGGCCTGGCTGGAGCTCGTCCGGGACGGCGGCCGCCTGTTCGCCTGACCGTCGAGGCGTCGCGTGGCGCCGGCCGGGACGGTCAGCCGCGCTGGGTGACCACCGTCACCGGGACCACGACCGCATCGCGCAGCCGACCGGGCACGTCCGCCCCGAGCCAGCGGGAGATGCCCGCCGGCAGGGTCGACAGGATGATCTCGTCGATCTCCCGTCCGCGCATCGCGTCCTTGACGGCGAGGATCGGATCGCGATCGCCGATCTCGCCGTCGGCCTCGATGCCCAGCGCCCTGAGTCGCTCGAGCGCCCCCTCGAGTCGCTCGACGGCGACCCGCGTCGATTCCTCCTCGACATCCCAGGTCAATCGGCCTCCGATCCGGGTGCGCGGCACGACGACGCGGGCGCGCATCGGGCCGTCGGCAAGCCGATCGGTGATGGTCTGGGTCAACGCATCACCCGCCAGGGTCTCGTTGCCCACGATCAGGTAGGACCGCATGGTCGCATCCTCCACCGCGATGCGACCACGATGCCACGACCGGCGCCATTGTCAAACCGACCGGCCGGCGGTCAGCCGATGAGGTCGCGACGGTAGGCGGTGGCGCTGCTCTGCTGCTCGAACCCGAGACCCTCGTACAGCCCGAGCGCCCCATTCGGGTTCTCCGAATCGACGCCGAGCATCGCGTCCTCCAGGCCGGCGTCTCGGAAACGGACGAGCGACGCGGCCGTGATGGCCCGAGCGAGGCCGCGCCGTCGCCACGGGCGGCGGACGCTGATGTGCTCGAGCCAGCCGCGCTTGACGCCGAGGCGCTCGTTCTCCTCCGGCCAGATCCAGTTCTGGACGACCCCGGCGATCTCGTCGCCCGCCCACGCCACGACCCACAGGTCGGTATCGACCTCGGGTCGGTCGTATGTCTGGGTGTACGTGTTCTCGGTCATCTCGCGATGGCCGAAGTGATCGCGGAAGGCCTCGTTCTCGGCTTCGATGATCCGCCGCCGATCGGCCTCGACGACGCGCCGGAGCTCGAACCCCTCCGGCAACGGCACCTCGGGGACGGCGTTGAGATCCGGGTGGCGCATCAGGAAGAAGTGCCGGACCGGTTGGAAGCCCGTCCGTGCCAGCAGAGTCGTGTGACCCGCCGACGCATCCTCGGCGAACGCGGCCAGCTCGACGCGCTCACCCGGGTCCTCGCGCTCGGCGCGCGCCCGGGCGTGGTCGATGGTCCAGGTCATCAGCCACGCCCCGAGGCCGCGGCGCCGGAAGGTCTGGGTCCACGTTGCCCCAGACCTCGTACTGGCGGGTCTCGCGGACCGCTCGCCGGACGCCGGCGGAAGCCACCGGCCGCCCGTCGACCTCGACGAGCACGACGTCGTCCGCGGACGTGGCGCCGTCCGAGTTCTCCATCTCGACCTCGAGCGCGCCGGCCGTCGGCAGGTAGGGGATCCCGTCGACCAGGTTCGCGGCGCCTTCGAGGTCGGCCAGGCGGGCGTAGTCGGTCCGGTCGCGGAACGGGCGCACGCTCAGGCCCGGGATCGCCGGCGCGGCGGCGAGGTCGGGGAGGCCGGTGCGGTTCGCGACCGCGTTGGTGCTGGTGCTCTCGATCGATGTCATCGCTCGGCTCCGTACTTCCGTTCCATGTGCTCGTCGACGGACTTGCTGATGATCTTCCAGGTGCGGCGGTGCTCCGCCCGTGCCCGCGGATCCGCCTCTCGCGCGGCCCGTGCGATCTCGCGTTCCAGTTTGCGATGGCTCGCGAGACGCTCCTCGGTCAGGCTCCCGTCGGCCAGCGCGGCCCGGATCGCGCAGCCGGGCTCGCTCTCGTGGCGGCAGTCGCTGAACCGGCATGTCGCGGCCAGATCGACGACGTCATCGAACGCGGCGTCCACGCCCTCGTCGGCACCGAGCACCTCGAGCGAGCGGATGCCCGGCGTGTCGACGAGCAGCGCGCCACCGGGCAGCTCGAACAGCTCGCGATGGGTGGTCGTGTGCCGGCCGCGCGAATCCGAGTCACGGACCTCGCCGGTGGCCTGGCGATCCTCGCCCAGGAGCGCGTTGACCAGCGTGGACTTGCCGACGCCGGACGAGCCCAGGATGGCCGCGGTCGTGCCCGGCCGGAGATGGGCGCGCAGCTCGTCCAGACCCTCGCCGGTCCGGGCCGACACGGCGACGGTCGCGACGCCCGGCGCGATCGCATCGACCGCGACGAGGCGGCCGTCGACGTCATCGGCCAGGTCGGACTTGTTCAGTACGACGACGGGGCTGATCTCGCTCGACCACGCGACCGCGAGATAGCGCTCGATCCGGCGGAGGTTGAAGTCGTTGTCGAGGCCGGCCACGAGCAGGGCCACGTCGATGTTGGAGGCCATGATCTGCTCGTCGTCGATGCGGTTGCCCCGTCGGCTGGCATCGGTCGCCATCCGCTTGAACACGCTCCGGCGCGGCAGCACGGCCGCGATGACGTCGCCGCCCTCCAGCGCGACCCAGTCACCCACGGTCGGGAAGTCGGCGTGGGCCAGCGCGGCGTGCCGGAAAGACCCGGACACCCCGGCCGGCCGGTCACCCGCACCGTCGCGCACGATCGAGGTCTCGCGATGGACGGCCACGACCCGGGCCGGCCGGAGGCCATCGGCCGCAAACGCCGCGAAGGCCTCGGCCCAGCCGGCGTCCCAGCCCAGGGTCTCGAGCGCGTCCATCCCAGGCGCCATCTCAGCCCACCCGCTTGAGCTTGCCGGTCCGCTTCGCGTAGCGCTCGGCGCGGCCGAAGGCCCACAGGCCGAACGGGATGAGGACGATGCCCATGACGATGAGCGGCCAGACGAGGTAGGTCAGCTCGCTGACCGACTTGCCGTCGATCAGGCCCGCGCGGACGCCCTCGAGGACGTACGTGGCCGGCGACAGCTTGGACAGCACCTGCATCCACGGCGGCAGGATGGAGACCGAGTAGTACACGCCGCTCACCAGCAGCAGGCATGACTGGAGGACGAACGTCATCTGCGCCCCGCGCTCGACATACAGGAGCGGCAGGATCGCGGCGATCATCCCGATGCCCACGAAGCTGAACGAGCCGAGCAGCATGAACGCGACGACGGTCGCCGGGTTCGCGCCGGACAGGTCCAGCTGCGGGAAGAACAGCACGAGCGCGATGAAGATGACCGAGGTGTGGACGAGGCCGTACACCATGGCGTAGACGACCGACCCGAGCAGCTGCGACCAGCGCTGGATCGGCGCCATCATCGTGTACTCGAGGGTGCCTTCCCAGCGCTCGACGGTGATCGTCTCGGCGATCCAGCTGAACACCACCGACAGGTAGTTCCAGAAGATCGCGCCGATCATCAGCGACAGCAGCAGCTCCTCGTTGCCCTGTGACGCACCGATGAGCGAGATCGAGAGCGCGCCCGCGACGGAATAGACCAGGAAGGCGATCTCCCAGCCCCAGTAGCGGCGAGTCAGGTTGAAGTTGCGCTCGATGAAGGCGTACGAGGCCTTCAGCTCATGGGTGACGACGGTCATCGAAGTGATCTCCAGGCGGGGGAGTCGACCCGGTCCCTCAACGGGACCGAGCCGACTCGAGTGAGGGCTCCGCCGCGAGCCGGGCTCCGATCCGGATGAATCGAAGGCCGACGGCCTGGCGGATGGACTGGGATGGCTGACGGTCCTGGCGCAGCAGGGCGGCGATCTCGAGCCTGCGCTCGATCCGCTCCCTGGCCCAGCGGCCGTGCAGTTCCGGGCTGAACATCATTGCGATCACCTCCTTTCATTCGATCTCGGCGTCCTCGGCCTCGACGTCGTCGTCGAGCGAGCGGCCGGTGTAGGTCATGAACACGTCTTCGAGCGTCGCGGGTCCGTCCACGCGATCGCGGATGAGGGTCTTGAGGCCGTCCGGGGTGTCTTCGGCGACGACCCTGGCGTCGTTGAGGATCGTGATCCGGCCGCACAGGCGTTCTGCCTCGGCCAGGTCGTGGGTCGTCAGGACGATGGTCGCGTCGTGGGTTTCCCGGAGCTCCTCGATGAAGGACTGGACGTCGAGCTTCGAGCGCGGGTCCAGGCCGGTGGTCGGCTCGTCGAGCAGCAGCAGGGTCGGGCTCGTCAGCAGCGCTCGCGCGATGGCGACCTTCTGCTGCATCCCTCGACTCATCTGCTCGATCGGCCGGTTGATGCGCTTCTCCGAGATGCCCAGCCGGGCGAGGATCGCGATCGCCTCGCGCCTGGCGGTGTGGCCATCGAGGCCGTACAGCCGGGCGGCGAAGAGCAGGTTCTCCATCGGGCTGAGCTTCTTGAAGAAGGCGGCGTCCACGCTGACCCGGTTGATCAGGCGCTTGACCGCCATCTCCTCGCGGACGATGTCGTGGCCGAAGACCTCGACCCGACCCTCGTCGAGGGTCAGCAGTCCGCAGATGAGCCGGATGAGCGTCGACTTGCCGGAGCCATTGGCGCCGAGGATCCCCTGGATGTCGCCGCGCTCGAGGCGCATCGACACGTGGGAGATCGCCGTCACCGGTGGCTTCTTCCGACTGACCACGAACCGCTTCGTCACGTCCTCGATGAGGAGCGCGGGCACGGCGGTGGTCGCAGGCAGCGTCAGCTCGGAGCCGATCGGCAGCACCGGCTGGCCGACCGATCCGTTCTTCAGTTCCGGGCTCAAGAGGGTGGTCACGTGGGACTCCAGGATCTGGTGCTGTCGAGGGGCGGAGACGAGAAAAAGCCGCGGGCCTCGTCCGACTGTGTCGGGGGCCTCGCGGCTCTGGTGCTCCGGATCGCCGTGGCGGTGCGGGGCATCAAAAAAGCCGGGGGCCCGATCTGGCCCACGGCTCTGGTTTCGTCCGGAAGGCGGTCCTGCCGCCTGCGGTCTAGCTCGAGATGGGCACAGATCTCCCGATCGCGATCGCGCCATCGGGCGCAACGCATCGATGGAGGAGCGACGTCGTCATCATTCTTTGCCGCCTCCTCTTGGGAGTGGTCCATGCCCGCGACATGCGAGCCGGTCGGCAGTCTACCCGCCGCGCGAAACGGGTGTCAACCCTCGTCGGACGACGATGTCGGACGCGCGACGGATGACGGAGGGAGGCCGGCGCTCCGGGCCGTGCGTGAGCCGAGAGGCCCTCTCCGCGGTCTGCCATTCGAGAGCATCAAGGTCCGTGCGACGGCCCCGGGCACATCGCGCCGATGCACTCGAGTGGCATCAACGCGGTGCCACTCGTTTCGCGGGTGGGGCCCCTAGCGCGGTTCGAGCGACCGCCGGACGATCGGCCGGATCGGGCTGGTCGCGTTGTACTGGCGCCGCTCGACCACGTGGAAGCCGGCCTTCTCGAACATCGTGAGCGTGCCGTGGTATGCGTTGGCCGCCGGGATCCGGCCGTCGCCGGCGTCGACCGGGTACGCCTCGAGGGTCGTCGCGCCCTCCTCGCGCGCGTACGTCACCGCCGCGTCGAGCAGCACCGCCGCGAGGCCCTTGCCGCGGGCACGCCTCGACACCACGAAGCACACGATCGACCAGACCGGGGTGTCGTCGACGGGCGCCAGGACCTTCGACCAGGCCAGGCGCTCGTATTCCTCGCGTGGTCCGAGGCTGACCCATCCGGCCGCCCGGTCATCCTGGTAGGCGACCAGCCCGGGCGGCCGGCCCGTGGCAGTGAGGTCCTCCAGGGCAGCCCGGTTCTGGCCGGCCGTCGAGTTCGACCAGTCCCGGCCGCGGAACCTGAAATAGACGCACCAGCACCACTTCGGGTCGCCACCCTCCTCGAACAGGGCCGCGAGATCCCCGAATCGCTCGGGCGTCAGAGGCAGGATGTCGACGTCCGGAACAGCCGGCGTGGGGGGTGGTGAAGGCGGAGCCATCCGAGCGATCGTAGCCGCTCGACCATGACACCCGGTGTCCGGTTTGGACGAGGCGCCCTAGCCGAGGACGGCCGCCACGATGAGGCCGATGCCGAACACGAAGAACGCGATGGCGGCCCCGATCCGCACGACCCGCTCCGGCAGTCGCGTTCCGAGCAGTCGCCCGACCCCGATGGCGAGCGCATCCGCGGCGACCATGCCCGCCGTGGACCCGAGCCAGACCCAGAACGGGTCGGCGCGCGTCGCCAAGGCGATCGTGGCGAGCATGGTCTTGTCGCCGATCTCCGCGAGGAAGAAGGCGACCCCGACCGCGAGCACGACCGAGCCGGTCGTCCGGTCGACGCGTGACCGTTCCGCCTCGTCGAGCTTGTCGCCGCGAAGGGTCCAGACGCCGAAACCGAGGAACGCCAGGCCGCCCAGGAAGCCGAGGACATTGGCCGGGATGAGCAACCCGACGGTCTGTCCGATCGCGACGGAGGCGAGGTGGACGAGCGCGGTCGCCGCCGTGATCCCGATGAGGACCGGCAATGCCCGAAATCGCGTGGCGAACGTCAGCGCCATGAGCTGGCTCTTGTCGCCGAGCTCCGCGACGAAGATCACGGCGAAGCTGAGGAGGAAGGGTTCCACGTGTCTCCGGATCGGGGCGAGATGGTGATGGTCGGCGGTCCGGGCATTGTGGTGCCCGCAGGCCCGTGGCGCCGGGACGCGTCCGGCTCGTTTGACCGCACCCCGGCTCGGCCATAGTCTCCGAGCGTGGCTGACACCTCGCCCGCGCAGGGCCGTTGGGCGTTCCGACCCGTCCCGCCGGAGCCTCGTTCGATCGTCGAGCTGATCGCCGACGGCACGCTCGATGCGGAGCTCGCCGCGCAGCTCTGGCTGCTGCTCGAGGCACGCGTCCCGATCATCGTCGCGGCCGAGGCCCAGCACGTCGGCAAGACCACCCTGCTCTCGGCGCTGCTCGCGTTCCTGCCGCCGGACGCGCGGCTGGTCGAGCTCGCCGGCGAGAGGGAGACGTTCGACTGGCTGCCACAGGCCACCGAGCTCGGCTGGCCCGGCGTCGCCCGCCCGACCGCCGCCCCGGCTCCGGCGGTTCGTCCCGAGACCACCGTCCTGCTCGCCCACGAGCTGTCCGACCACACGCCCGCCTATACGTGGGGCCTCGGCGCCCGCGTCGCGGTCCGGGCCGCCTCCATCGGCTACGGCCTGGCGGCGACGATCCACGCCGACTCGCTCGACGACGTCTTCGCGGCACTCCGCCTGCCTCCGGTCCGGCTGGCGGACGACGAGCTGTCCCATCTCGGCGCGGTGGTCGTCCTGCGCCGCCTCGCCGATGGCCGCAGGCGCGTGGCGGCGGCGCATTACGTCCGGCCGGTCGCCCGCGACACGCACGGTCACGTTCAGCGTCTCGGGCCCGGCGGTCCTCGCGACATGGGACCCCTCGGAGGACGCGTTCGAGCACTTCGGCTGGGGGATCACTCCGGAGCTTGCGCGTCGCGTGGGCCGTGCCGCGGGCGACTTCGAGATCGAGGTGGACCGGCGACGGGATCACCTCGCGGCCCTCGTGGCCGCCGGCACGATCGACGACGTGGCGGCCCGCGCGGCGATCCGGGCGTACCGTCCGATGGTCCCGTTTGACGCTCCGCGGGACGACGCTTAGGCTCGCT
The DNA here is from genome assembly GCA_963755995.1 of uncultured Chloroflexia bacterium. Lineage (GTDB taxonomy): Bacteria > Chloroflexota > Limnocylindria > Limnocylindrales > CSP1-4 > SPCO01. Next base: position 468,362 of record CAVWLQ010000003.1, read on the forward strand.
GTCCGAGCCCAGAAGCGGGGGAACGATCGTGGATCCCATCGACCAGCCCACATCCCAGGCAGCGACCCTGCGCGACCTCCGCTCATCGGGCTGGCGCTCGCGGACCGTCAAGGACGAGCTCCGGGCGAACCTCCTCGCTCGCCTGTCCACGGGGACGCAGGTCTTCCCGGGCGTCGTCGGCTATGAGGACTCGGTCGTTCCCGCGATCGAGAACGCGATCCTCGCCGGCCATGACCTGGTCTTCCTCGGCGAGCGCGGCCAGGCCAAGACGCGGATGGCGCGGCTGCTCGTCGGCCTCCTCGATCCGTGGCTGCCGGCGGTCCGTGGCGGCGAGCTCAACGACGATCCCTACGCACCGGTCAGCCCGGCGGCGCGAGCGATCGTCGAGCGCGACGGCGACGCCACGCCGATCGAGTGGATCCCCCGTGACCGGCGCTACGCCGAGAAGCTCGCGACGCCCGACATCACGATCGCGGACCTCATCGGCGAGGTCGACCCGATCAAGGTCGCCGAGGGTCGCTACCTGTCCGACGAGCTGACGCTCCACTACGGGCTCATCCCGCGCGCCAACCGCGGCATCGTCGCGATCAACGAGCTGCCCGACCTTGCCGAGCGGATCCAGGTCGGCCTGCTCAACATCCTCGAGGAGCGCGACGTCCAGATCCGCGGCTTCGTGGTCCGGCTGCCGCTCGACCTGTACGTCGTCGCGTCGGCCAACCCGGAGGACTACACCTCGCGCGGCCGGATCATCACGCCGCTCAAGGACCGTCTCGGGTCGCAGATCCGGACCCACTACCCGCGGACCCTCGAGCACGAGATGGCGATCGTCCGCCAGGAGAAGCACCGCTTCGAGGTGGAGGAGGGGACACCGACCGTGGTCGTCCCGGCGTTCATGGAGGAGCTCGTGGCCGAGCTGACCCACATGGCCCGTCGCTCGCCGGAGATCAGCCAGCGATCCGGGGTCAGCGTCCGGGTCTCGGTGGCCAATGCCGAGGTGCTCGAGGCCGCCGCGCTCAAGCGGGCGGTCCGGCTCGGCGAGCCCGTCGGCGCGCCGCGCGTCTCGGACCTCGGCGCGGTCGTCGCCTCGACCGTCGGCAAGGTCGAGCTCGAGACGGCCGGCGACGAGTCGCCCGAGGAGCGGATCGTCGAGCGGCTGATCACCAAGGCGCTCCACACGACGTTCAACCGGCGGGTCTCGATCGACGAGCTGGAGGGGGTCGTCGAAGCGTTCGAGGACGGCTTCACGGTCGAGACCGGCGACAGCACGCCGTCGCGCGAGTACGTCGCCTGGATGCGCGAGGTCCCCGGCCTGTCCGCCTCGGTCCGGCGGCTGGGCGCGTACGACGTCACCGACGGCGCCGAGGAGCCCGCGGTCGTCGCCTCCGGCGTGGAGTTCCTGCTCGAGGGTCTCCACCTCGCCCGACGGCTCAACAAGGATCGCATCCCGGGCGGGACGGTCTACCACCGGTGACCGCCTATTCCCCGGATCCGCGGGATCTGGGGCCGGAGGGCCTAGCGTCGCGCGGCCGCGCGCGGTCCGGGGCAGGCGCGTCCGCATCGGGGTCAGCCTCCGCGAGGTTCGAATCCGCCGCCGACGCCCTCGCCCGCGCGGCGCGCTACTCGGCATGGGACGGCAGCCAGCAGCTGGCCGACCTCGAGGCGGACGAGATCCTCGCCGCGCTCGCCGACGACATGATGGCCGAGGGCGACCTGGCCGAGGCGTTGCGCCGGCTCATGGAGCGCGGCTGGCGGACGGGCGACCCGACCCGCGGCGACATGGCCGGGCTCCAGGACCTGCTCGATCGACTCGAACGCCAGCGTGAGGCGATGCTCGAGCGCTACCAGCTCGATGACGTCCTCGGCGACATCCGGCGCGAGCTCGGCGAGATCGTCGACGAGGAGCACGCCGGGGTCGAACGCCGGCTGGACGAGGCGTCCAGCGCCGACACCGAGGGCTCGACCGAGGACCTGCGGAAGATGCTGCGCGACGTCGCGGCGCGCCGGCTCGATCAGCTCGACGCGCTGCCGGCCGACGTCGGCGAACGGATCCGCGGTCTCCAGGACTACGACTTCCTCGAGCCGCACGCGCGCGAACGGTTCGATGAGCTGGTCAAGAAGCTCCAGGGCCAGGTGCTGGATCAGTTCGTGGCCGGCATGTCCGAGGCGATCAAGACGATGCGCCCGGAGGATCTCGCCGCCAACCGGGAGATGGTCCGCGACCTCAACGAGCTCATCCGCCAGCGGATCGGTGGCGGCGACCCGGACGCGAGCGAGTTCCTCGCGAAGCACGGCCAGTTCTTCCCGGGCGCCCAGACCTTCGACGACATCATCGACCAGCTTGCCCAGCGGATGGCCGCCATGCAGTCGCTCATGCGGTCGATGAGCCCGGAGCAGCGGGCGGAGCTGAGCTCGATGATGGAGGCCCTGCTGCGCGACGACCGGATCCTCGTCGACCTCGCCCAGCTCGCCTCGAACCTCGACCTGCTCCTGCCGGGCGGGCTCGGCGACCGCGTCCCGTTCGGCGGCGAGGAGCCGCTCGGGCTGGAGGGTGCCCTCGCGCAGATCGGCCGGCTCCAGGCGATGGACCGGCTGGAGGACGCGCTGTCCGATGTCGACTCACCGGCCGACCTTGCCGCCATCGATCGCGACGAGGTCCGCGACCTCCTCGGCGACGACGCCCTGCGCGAGCTCGAGGCCCTGGACGACCTCGCCCGGCGGCTCGAGGAAGCGGGCTACCTGACCCGCGACGGCGAGCACATGGAGCTGACCCCGCGCGGCAGCCGGAAGATCGGCCAGAAGGTCCTGGACGACCTGTTCGCGCGGCTCCAGCGCGACGCGTTCGGTGGCCACCGGATCGATCGTGGCGGCCGCGGCGGCGAGCGCGACGAGGCCACCAAGCCGTACGAGTTCGGCGACCCGTTCCATCTCGACCTGCGCGGCACGCTGTTCAATGCCCTCGGCCGCGAGGAGAACGCGCCGGCCGCCCGGGCCGCCACGGGCGACCGCCGGGTGCGCCTCGCGCCGTCCGACTTCGAGGTGCACCGGACCGAGCAGCTGACCCAGACGTCGACCGTCCTGCTCGTGGACATGAGCCGGTCGATGCTGCTGCGCGGCTGCTTCCTGGCGGCCAAGAAGGTCGCCGTCGCGCTCGACACCTTGATCCGAACGCAGTACCCGCGCGACCACCTGTCGGTCATCGGGTTCGCCTACTACGCCCGGGAGATCCGCCCGGGTGCGCTGGCCGAGCTCAGCTGGCACGGCTACGAATACGGCACGAACCTCCAGCACGGGCTGCTGCTGGCTCGGCGGATCCTCGAGCGGACGCCGGCGGTCAACAAGGAGATCGTCGTCATCACGGACGGTGAGCCGACCGCCCACTTCGAGAACGGCCAGGTCGAGTTCAACTACCCGCCGACGCGACGGACGATCCAGGAGACCCTCCTCGAGGTGCAGCGCTGCACGAAGGAGGGGATCACGATCAACACGTTCATGCTGGAGCGGTCGCGGGCGCTCGCCGAGTTCGTCGCGCACATGACGCGGCTCAACCGGGGGCGGGCGTTCTACGCCACCCCGGAGCACCTCGGCGAGTACGTCCTGGTCGACTTCGTGAATCGCCGGACGAAGCGCGTGTCGTAGGCCTATCCTTCGCGCGGTGGCGCTCCGCCCGCCGTGATGTCGAGAGGTCGTGCCTTGGATCTCGCGCAGCTGTTCCCGTTCATCCTGTTCCTGCACATCCTGGGTGCGATCGTGGCCTTCGGTCCCACCTTCGCCTACTCGATCATGGGGGGAATGGCGGGGAAGGAGCCGCAGCACGCGAACTTCAGCTCGCGCCAGGTCGCGGCCATCGGGCGCGGCATCGTCTACCCACTTGCGATCGTCCAGGGCATCACCGGCGTCCTCCTGATCGCCAGCGGCAAGCTCGACGTCACGACCCGGCTGTGGCTCGAGATCGCGATCGTCCTGTACCTGATCATGCTGTTCTTCGGTCTGACGATCCAGCGGAATGCGCTCCATCAGCTCATCGAGATGACGTCCACACCGCCGCCACCCGGCACCCCACCAGGACCACCGCCACCGGCCATCCTCGCCCAGGTCAAGAAGGTCCAACGCGGTGGGATGTTCCTCGGGGCGCTGATCGTGATCATCGTCTTCCTGATGGTGGTCAAGCCGACGTTCTGACCGGGTCGGTACCATGGTCGGCGACACCGCCCCTAGGAGACCCAGCCCGATGCCCCACGTCGCGACCTCGCCCGCCGACCTGCTGACCGCGCTCGCCGGGCGCGCACATCTCGACGGGGAGCGGCTCGTCATCGACGACGAGGCCGGGTTCCGCGCCGAGGGCATCCGGGACCTCGCCTGGACCGCCGCCTTCACCGAGGACGAGGCGACCGCCGCCGCCGCGCAATGGCTCGTCTGGGAGGCCAGCCAGGAGCTGGGCGCCCGGTCGGCCAGCATCCAGGGGCTCTACGAGGCACGGGCGCGCGGCGAGGTGGCCGGCTTCACGGTCCCCGCCATCAACCTGCGGGCGCAGACCTTCGACATGGCCCGGACCGTCTACGAGGCCGCGTCCGCGGCTGGTGTCGGCGCGGTCATCCTCGAGCTCGCCCGGAGCGAGCAGACCTACACGTTCCAGCGCCCGATCGACTACGCGACCTCGGTGCTGGCCGGGGCGATCGCGGCCGGCTGGCAGGGACCGGTCTTCATCCAGGGCGACCACTACCAGTTCAACGCCAAGAAGTACGCCACGGACCCCGAGGCGATGACCGAGGAGATCCGGCGCGCCTGCCGCCTCGCCATCGAGGCGGGCTACCGCAACATCGACATCGACTCCTCGACGCTGGTCGACCTGTCCAAACCGACCGTCGACGAGCAGCAGCGCGAGAACTACCGCCGCGCGGCCGAGCTGACGGCGCTGATCCGGACGCTCGAGCCCGACGGCGTGACGATCAGCGTCGGTGGCGAGATCGGCGAGGTGGGGACGCAGAACTCGACGGTCGAGGAGCTCCGGGCGTACCTCGGTGGCTACCGCCGCGAGCTCGACGAACGCGCCCCCGGTGCGACCGGGATCTCGAAGGTCAGCGTCCAGACCGGCACCTCCCACGGCGGCGTGCCGTTGCCGGACGGTGGCGTGGCGGAGGTCAAGCTCGACTTCGAGGTCCTGCGCGAGCTCGGCGCTGTCGCCCGCGAGCATGGCCTGGCAGGCGCCGTCCAGCACGGAGCGTCGACATTGCCCGACGAGCTGTTCCACCGCTTCCCGGCCGTCGAAACAGCAGAGATCCACCTGGCGACCGGGTTCCAGAACACGCTGTACGAGCACCCGGCCTTCCCGGCCTCGCTCCACCGGCAGATCGAAGCCTGGTGCTTCGCCGACGCCATCGACGAGCGGAAGCCCGGCCAGACCGACCAGCAGTTCGTGTACACCACGCGCAAGAAGGCGATCGGGCCGTTCAAACGGCAGCTCTGGGACCTCGACACGAAGGACGAGATCCTCGCCGCTCAACGCCGCAAGATCGCCTACCTGTACACCGAGCTCCGGGTCAACGACACCCGCGCGATGGTCGACCGGCACGTCCACCCGGTCGAGTCCCACCGGCCCATGCCGGACGCTCTGCGCGAGGCTGTCAGCGCCGGCTGAGGCCGTTGCGCGCGATCCCGGCGCGGTTCGAATCGAGCAGTGCAGAGCGGTATCGCGGCCCCTGATTCGTCGTTGACGGCCCGAACCGTGGTGCTATCCTCGCCCGCAGGTCCGGCGGGTGAGGGTCCGCCGTCGACCATTCCGCGCGTCCGAGCGTGATCCCCCAGTGTCGTGCTCGCATCGAGTCGGTGCGGAGGTAGGAGGAGATCGTGACGAGTCCCGGTGAATCGGCCCAGGACGTCGCGGCGCGCGACGACGCGCACCTGCGCTCCCTGGGGATCAAGCCCGAGCTCAAGCGGAGCCTCGGTTTCCTGTCGGTCTTCGCGGTCGCGTTCAGCTACATCAGCGTCTCGACCGGAACCTTCACCAACCAGGCCGTCGCGTTCGGCGTCGGCGGTGTGGCGATCTTCTGGGCGTGGCCGCTCGTGATCCTCGGTCAGACCTTCGTCGCCCTGAACTTCGCCGAGCTGTCCAGCCACTTCCCGGTCGCCGGGTCGATCTACCAATGGTCGAAGCGGCTATCGAACCGGACGCTCGGCTGGTTCACCGGCTGGATCTACTTCTGGGCCGGCGTGATCACCGTCACCGCGGTCGCCGCAACGGTGCCGCTCGTCCTCTCGACCATCTATCCGGACCAGGTCAAGCTTGCGGATCCGTCGCCGATCGCGAGCCTCGACATGCAGTCGTTCATCGGCCTGGCGGTGCTCCTGACGACGACGATCATCAACATCCTCGGCGTCCGGCTGCTGTCGATCATCAACAACATCGGTGTCGCCGACAGAGATCATCGGCATGGTGTTCTTCGCCCTGCTGCTGCTGTTCTTCGCGAACAACCAGCCGCCGTCGCGTGCTGTTCGATACGTCGTTGACGGCCGGGCTCGCCGACGGCAACTACTTCGCGGTCTTCCTTGTCGGCATGTTCATGGCGCTGTTCGTCGTCTACGGCTTCGATACCGCGGGGACCTTCGGCGAGGAGACCGTCGACGCCGGGCGGCAGGCGCCGCGCGGCGTCCTGTCGTCGATCTGGCTGTCGGGCATCGTCGGTGCGATCTTCCTTCTCGCCGTCACGCTGTCGTTCAAGGACATCGCGGCCGCCATCGCTGAGGGCCAGGCGTTCGGGTTCCCGATCGCGACGACCATCAAGGAGAACCTCACGTTCGTGGTCGGCGGCGATACCGTCGGTGACGACTCTATCTCGTCGTGATCCTGATCGCCGTCTACGTCTGCACGCTGGCGATCCAGGGCGCGACCGTTCGGCTGATGTTCTCGATGGGCCGCGACCGCCGGCTCCCGCTGGGCGGCCTGTGGGGAGGCGTCAACTCCGCCTTCCATACGCCGGCGAACGCGTCCCTGGCGGTCGGGCTCCTTGCCGCGATGCCGTTCGTCATCACCGGCGCCGGCGCCGCGATCTACATCTCGATCGCCGCGACCGGGATGATCTATATCTCGTACTTCCTGTGCAACCTCGGCGTGCTCGTGGCGCGGCGGAAGGGCTGGCCGCACCAGAGCGCCTGGTTCAAGCTCGGCAGCTGGGGCACGATCGATCAACATCCTCGCCCTCATCTGGGGTGGACTGATGGTCATCAACATCGCCATCTGGACCGATGCCTCGCTGTTCGGCGATGTGCGGCAACGACCTGCGCAACACCTGGTCGGAACCCGTTCATCAACACGTTCATCAAGCGTCGGCGGGAAGAGATCCAGGACCAACTGCCGGCGTGGCCGATCTTCGAGACCACGGTCGGGACGGTGCTGATCGTCGGCGCGGTGTACTACCTGGTCGCCGTCCGCGGAAAGCTCGACCAGGTCCAGATCGAAGCCGACGTCGCGACCGGCGAGGCCGTCATCGGCTAGTGAACGACGACCCGATCCTGCGGGGCCCTCTGTACGACGACCTCGTCCGGGCCCTGCAGCGGGTCCCGGAGATCGCCGGCCGACGCCTGACCCTGACGGCGCTGACCGGCGGGATCACCAACCGGAATTTCCGGATCGACGCGGACGGCACGGACGACCGCTGGGTCATCCGCCTGGCCGGCAACGACACCCACCTCCTGGGGATCTCCCGGGAGGTGGAGCACGCCGCGACCGTCGCGGCGGCCGGGGTCGGCGTCGGGCCGGAGGTCACCGCCTTCATCCGGCCCGAGGGCTACCTCGTCACGCGGTTCATCGCCGGGGAGCCGGTGTCGGACGAGGCCGTCCATCGACCCGAGACGCTCCGGCGGGTCGCGGATTCACTCCGGCGGATCCACGACGGGCCGGCCATCCCGGGCCTGTTCGTGCCACTTCGGATCGTGGAGGCATACCGGGCACTCGCGCTGGCCCGAGGCGTCACGATCCCGCCCGAGTACGAGCTGGCGTCGGCGGTCGGGCGGCGGATCGAAGGCGCCCTGCTGGCCGCCCCGATCGAGCTCAGGCCCTGCCACAACGATCTTCTCAACGCGAACTTCATCGACGACGGCCACCGGATCCGGATCATCGACTGGGAGTACGCCGGGATGGGCGACCCGTTCTTCGACCTCGGCAACTTCAGCATCAACCACGAGCTGAGCCGCGACGAGGACGAGCTGCTGCTGGCCGCGTATGACGGCGCCGTCCGGCGGGAGCGGCTCGCCCGGCTGACCCTGATGCGCGTGGTGTCCGACTTCCGCGAGGCCATGTGGGGTGTCCTGCAGCAGGGCGTCAGCACCCTCGACGTCGATTTTGTCGCGTATGCCGACGGCAACTTCCGCCGGTTGCTCGCCAATGCGGCCGAGCCACGGTTCGAGCACGCCCTCGCGGAGGTCGCCGGAGGGTAGGCTGGACGCATGTCGCGGGGTGTGCCGGCCGACGGAGCCGGCGCCGGGGTGGCGACCGAGGGGGAGACGTCAATGGACATCCCAGCCGCCGTGCGGACCGCGATCGAGGCCGGTCCGATCGCCCATGTCGTGACGATCGCACCTGATGGCCGGCCGCAGATCTCGATGGCGTGGATCGGGCTCGACGGCGAGGAGATCGTCATCGGCACGATGTTCGACCAGGCCAAGCTGCAGAACATGCGGCGCGACCCGCGGATGGCGATCTCGTTCGAGACGGGCCGGGTGGGTCCGATCGGCCTGCCCGGGTACATCGTCCTGCACGGTCGGGCCCGGGTCGTGGAGGGCGGCGCACCGGAGACGCTCCAGCGCCTCGCGTACACATACATCGGCCCGGACGTGGTCTTCCCGAACTTCCCGAATCCACCGGGCGGATGGACGATCCGGATCGCGGTCGAACGCATCTCCGGCAGCGACGAGGCGCTCACTCCCGACTGAGCGGCACCGAGCCGCGGGGTCCGATACGCTCGGCCGGTGACGACCGAGCCCGGCCCTCCTTCGACATCGAGCGCCCGGACCGTGGTGCTCGGAGCGGTCGCCTTCGCCGCGACGTTGGTTCTCCTGCTCGGCTTCGCCAGTCTCATCAGCCAGGGCGCCGGGTCGGCGGCGACCCGTTCGCCGGCCCTTGCGGCCAGCCCGGCCCATTCGGTCGTGCCGAGCGTCTTGTTGTCCGCGAGTCCCTCGACCGGCCCGACCGGTTCGACCGCGTCCGGCGCGGCCCCGTCCGCCTCAGCCGCCGCATCCGGGATCGCTCCGGGAGCCTCGCCGTCCGAGATCCCCGACGCCGTCCTGGTGGGCGCTGGCGACATCGCCGACTGCACCCTCGATGACGACGCGAAGACCGCCGCCCTCGTCGCGGCGATCCCGGGGACCGTGTTCACCGCCGGTGACAACGCCTACGAGAACGGGTCGGCGGACCAGTTCCGCGACTGCTACGACCCGACGTGGGGTGCGTTCAAGGACCGGACGAGACCTGCCGCCGGCAACCACGACTGGGAGACCAAGGATCTCGCGGGCTACCTCGGGTACTTCGGCGAGGCGGCCGCGCCGGGGGGCGTCAGCTGGTACTCGTACGAGCTCGGGACGTGGCACGTGGTCGTCCTCGATTCGGATTGCACCGAGGTCGGCGGCTGCGACGCGGCCTCCCCGCAGGGTCACTGGCTCGCCGCGGACCTGGCGGCGTCGGGTGCGACGTGCACGCTCGCCATCTGGCATCACCCGCGGTTCAGCTCGGGGTTCCACGGCAACGACACCGCGGTAGGCCCGTTCTGGGAGGCCCTCTACGCCGCCGGCGCCGATGTCGTCATCAACGGGCACGATCACGACTACGAACGGTTCGCGCCCCAGACGCCGGACGCCACGATCGACCAGGCGCATGGCATCCGCGAGTTCGTCGTCGGGACCGGCGGCGCAGCGCTCCGGCCGTTCGCGGCCGGCGCCGCCAACAGCCAGTTGCGACTGGCCACCAGCCACGGCATCATCCGGTTCGACCTGCGCAAGGACTCGTACGACTGGACGTTCATGCCGACCACGGGGTCCGTGACCAATTCCGGGAGGGCCCCGTGTCGCTGACCGATCAGGCCCGTGTCGTCGTCATCGGCGGCGGGATCACCGGCTGCAGCGTCGCCTACCACCTGGCCCTCGCCGGCTGGTCGGACGTGCTCCTCGTGGAGAAGGCGCAGCTCACGGCCGGCTCGACCTGCCAGGCCGCCGGGCTGGTCACGGCGTTCAACCCGTCATCCACGATGATGGGCTTCCGGCGCTACAGCATCGAGCTCTATCGAGAGCCTCGGCGCCTTCGAGACCGTCGGCAGCCTGCGGCTGGCATCGAGCCCGGAGCAGCTCCGGGAGCTCGAGCGGACGGCCAGCCGGGCGCGCGGGATCGGGCTCGACGCGGGTGTCATCGGTGCGGACGAGGCCCGCCGCCTGATGCCGGCGATCTCACCCGACGCGCTCTACGGGGCGGTCCACCTCGCCGGCGACGGCCACCTGGACCCGCACGGAGCGACCCACGCAGTGGCCGATGCCGCCCGCGCGCTGGGGGTCCGGATCCGGACCGGGGTCCGCGTCACCGGGTTCGAGCTGTCCGCCCGGCGCGAGATCACGGCCGTCCTGACCGAGACCGGCCGGATCGACACCGAGCTCGTCGTGAACGCCGCGGGCATCTGGGCGCCGCAGGTCGCGGCGATGGTCGGCGCCTTCATCCCGTCGACCCCGGTCGACCACCAGCACATCGCGCTCAAGGCCGTGCCCGGCGCGGAGCTCCCGCGCGACATGCCGTGCTTCCGCGACCCGGACAACCTCGTCTATGGCAAGAGCGAGCACGGCGGGATGGTCTTCGGCGGATACGAGCTCGACCCCGTCTCGCGCTGGGAGGACGGCGTGCCGTGGGACCACGCAGCCCGGTCCCTGCCGCCCGATTACGAGCGCTTCGAGCCGCTGATGCAGGGCGCGATACGGCGCTTTCCCTTCCTCGCCGATGCGGAGGCCATCCGTCTCGTCTGCCACCCCGACGCGATGACGCCGGATGCGAACCCGTTGCTCGGGCCGCTCCCCGGGGTGCGCGGCTTCTGGGTCGCGGCAGGGCTGTCGCTCAACGGGTTCGGTGGTGGCGGCGGGATCGGGCGGGCGATGGCCGGCTGGATCACGGCCGGCGATCCGGGGGTGGACGTCGGTCCGTACCGCGCGTGGCGGTTCAGCGACACGTACCGGGATCCGGGGTTCGCGGCCGGTTTGGCGCGCGAGACGTACTCGGACTACTACCGGCTGCGCTACCCGTTCGACGCGGATGTGTCCGGTCGCCCACGGCGGCTGTCGGCGCTCCACGGCCGGCTCCAGGAGGCCGGCGCCGTGTTCGGGACGAAGGCCGGCTGGGAGCGCGCGGACTATCACGATCCGGCGGGTGGCTGGCGTCGTGCCGGGCGCGATCAGGCCGGCTACGGCTGGACCCGGCCACCGTGGTTCGAGGCCGTCTGCGCAGAGGGCCGGGCCGTCCGCGAGCACGCCGGGATGGTCGACCTGTCGTCGTTCGGCAAGATCGCCGTGGAGGGGTCGGGCGCGCTGGGGCTCCTCCAGCACGTCAGCGCGAACGACGTCGGCAGACCGGTCGGCAGCGTCGTCTACACGCAGTGGTGCGACGAGCGAGGCGGGATGGTGGCCGACGTGACCGTCACTCGTCTCGCGGAGGACCGGTTCCGGGTCGTGACGGGCGCCGGCTATCTCGCGTCCGAGATGGCCTGGCTCCGGGCGCACGGCGACGAGGCCGATGGACCCGTGACCATCCGCGACGTCAGCGGAGAGCTGACCACCGTCGGGCTATGGGGGCCGCGGGCGCGGGACGTCGTGATCGCAGCCGGGGCTGCCGCGGACGAGGTTGGCGATGACGCGATCCCGTTGCGGCGTTCCGGTTCGTTCCATCTGGGTGCAGCGCCCGTCCAGGCGGCCCGGATCAGCTATGCGGGCGAGCTCGGCTGGGAGCTGACGACACCGTTCGGGTGGGCCACCACGGTGTGGGACCGGCTCCTCGAGGCCGGGCGGGAGTTCCGGCTCGCGCCGATCGGCTACCGGGCGCTCGACGCCCTGCGCATGGAGAAGGGCTACCGCTACTACGGCACCGACCTGACGATGCTCGACTCGCCGTTCGAGGCCGGGCTGGGCATGTTCGTCCGGCTCAGAAAGGGGCCGTTCATCGGGCGCGATGCGCTCCTCGCGGCGAAGGCGGGCACGCCGGAGCGCACGCTCCGCACCCTGGTGATCGGCGGCTCGGACTACGAGCCGATCTACGGCGGCGAGGCGGTCAGGCTCGATGGCGAGGTCGTCAGCCGCCTCCGCAGCGTCGCCTACGGCCCGACCATCGAGCGAACGATCGGCTACGCCTACCTCCCGGCGTCGACTCCGGAAGGCGCCGAGCTCGCCGTCGACGTCTTCGATCGCCGCGTCAGCGCCGTCGTCGGTCCCGACGTCCTGGTCGACCCGGCGGGCGGCCACATGCGCGGCTGATCAAGCGGTCATTCGCTACGATCTGGGCATGATCGAGCTCCGGAGCCGCAGGGAGATCGAGGCGATGCGACCGGCCGGTCGCTTCGTCGCGGAGGTGCTCACGGAGCTCGCAGCGCGGACCAAGGTCGGCGTCAACGTCCTGGAGCTCGACCGGATCGCGCACGCCATGATCCGCAAGAACCACGCGACGAGCTGCTACATCGACTACCACCCGTCGTTCGGCGCGATGCCCTTCGGTAAGGTCCTCTGCGTCTCGGTCAACGACGCGGTGCTCCACGGCTTGCCGCACGATCGCCGGCTCCGCGACGGGGACGTCGTGAGCCTGGACTTCGCCGCGGAGGTCGATGGCTGGGTGGCCGACTCATCGATCACGATCCCGGTCGGGACCCCGCGCGACGAGGACCTGCGCCAGATCGAGACCGCCGAGCGGGCGCTCGCAGCGGGGATCGCCGCCGCACAGCCGGGCAACAGGATCGGTGAGATCTCGGCGGCCGTCGGCGGCGTGATCCGGGGCGCGGGCTACCAGGTCAATACCTCGTTCGGTGGTCACGGGGTCGGGCGGGTGATGCACGCGCCGCCGGATGTCCCGAACGACGGGGTCGCGGGGCGCGGCCACGCAGTGCAGCCCGGGCTCGTCATCGCGATCGAGCCGTGGTTCCTGGCGGGCAGCCCGAAGATCGCCATCGACCGCGACGGCTGGACGATCCGGTCCGTGGACGGGTCCCGGGGCGTCCACGTCGAGCACACCGTGGCGATCACCGCGGACGGTCCGCTCGTCCTCACCGCCCGGGACGTGGTGGCCGCATCCGCGACCGTCCGGGCGACCGCGTGAACCCCAGCAGGAGGGTGACATGACCACCGAGGAGCACCCGAATGCGACCGCCTACCGGAGGACGGTCGACGCATTCCGGGCCCGGGACTTCGACACGCTCCGATCCCTCATCGCCGAGGACGTCGTCTGGCATGTGCCCGGTGGGAGCTCCATGTCGGGGGACGTGCGCGGTCTCGACGCGCTCGTCGCCTGGCTGGGCCGAGCCAACGAGCTGGGCTTCACCATCCGGGAGCACGACGTGTTCGGGAACGACGAGCACGTCTGTGCCCTGAGCTACATGGGTGCCCGGCGTCCCGGCTTTGTCATCGAGATCCCGGTGACGAGCGTCTTCCACTACCGCGATGGGCGGCAGGTCGAGCGGTGGATCTACCCGAGCGACGCGGCAGCCTGGGACGCGATCTTCGACGGCTGACGTGTCGGGGGCCAGAGGTCGGTCAGCGTCCGCGAATGTCACCTGATGGGATGAACGAGGCCGCAAACACCGCAACGCCGACGACGATGGAAGCGACGGCGATCGCCTGGACTCGGCCTCGACCATCGAACGTCTCTCCGACCCGAAGCCTGAGCAGGCCGATGGTCCAGACGATCGCGATGAGCGCGCCGAGGATACGAAGGATCCAGAGGGCGGAGTCGGCGATCGTCACGTCCGCAGCGTAATCGACGATCTAGCGGGTATCCATCAGGTAGCGGGCGAGATCGCGCAGCCGACCGAAATACGCCCGCGCGGAGTCGTCGGGAAGTCTGCTTTCGAGCGTATCGAGCTCGGCGAGGTACGTCGCCAGGTCGGCTCGATGCTCAGGAGTCAGTGGTCGTGCGTTGTCGAGGTAGTGACTCGCGGCACCAGCAATGCCCTCGTCCAGCAGGATCACGTCGACGCCTCCGATGACCTCGCCAGCGAGCCCTCGAGGAAAGGGACCTGCGAGTGCGTTGTAGAGATCGATCAGGATCTGGTCTCGTTCCATTGCACAAAGTTCAGCCGACGACCAACACGAGCTTCCCGCGCACCTGACCCTCTTCGCCGACGCGATGCGCCTCCGCGACCTCGGCGAGCGGGAAGGTCTGGACGACAGGCGGCGTGAAACGACCGGACTCGATCAGGTCGCCGATCTCGGCAAGCGCGTGGACCGCGCGGCCGGCGTCTCCGCTGCTGAACCGCACTCCGTGCTCCTGGGCGCCCCGGAAGTCGGCGAGCGTGACGACGTGCTCCGGGACGCCCGCGAGCTCGATGAGCTCGGGCAGGACGCCGCTTCCAGCGACGTCGAGCGCGGCATTGACGCCGCCTGGCGCGAGCGCGCGGACTCGCTCAACGAGGCCATCGCCGTAGGTGACAGGCTCGGCCCCCAATGCGCGAACGTGGTCGTGGTTCGCCGGACCCGCGGTGCCGATCACGCGGGCACCGCGGGCGACGGCGAGCTGGACCGCCGCACCCCCGACGCTTCCGGACGCGCCATTGATGAGCAGCGTGGTGCCGTCGGCGACGCTCAGCTGGTCGAGCGCGCGCGTGGCGGTCTCGATGGCGGCAGGAAGCGCGGCTGCACCTGCGAAGTCGAGTGACGGCGGGATCGGGGCGTAGAAGGACAGAACGGCCAGCTCGGCCTGGGCCGCCGGCTCGGGGGAGAAGCCGAACAGGCGATCCCGACGGCCACGTCGGTAACGCCCTCGCCGAGCTCGTCGACGACGCCGGCCGCCTCGTGGCCCAGGGTCTGTGGGAGCTCCGGATCCATGAGCCCTTGGCGCTTCTTCCACTCGCTCGCGTTGACGCCGGCCGCACGCACCGCGATCCGCACCTGGCCCGGGCCTGGGTGTGGGTCCGGGATGTCCGCGATCTCAAGGACCTCCGGGCCTCCGAAGCGGCTGAAGCGGATTGCCTTCATCGTGCGCTCCCGATCTCGATCCTCGGCCGCCCGGACTGCTCTTGCGAGGCCGCCGCCCTCGGACGTCCCGGCTCGGAAGCGACGCCCCTGCGTGTCATCATGGAACAGTTGGATGACCGAGGAGGGATGTGATGTCGACCCACGCCGGTGCCGATGCCGGCGCCCTGTTCACGCTCGACCCGACGCGGACCTACCCGGTGCTCGAGCGTGCTGACGGCATCCGCGTGTGGGACAGCGACGGCCGCGAGTACCTCGATGCGATCGCCGGGATCGCGGTGGCCAACATCGGGTACGGCCGGCAGGAGGTGGTCGACGCGATCGCCGAGCAGGCCGCTCGCCTGCCGTACGCGGTCAGCAACATCTTTGCGACCGAGCCTGCCATCGCCCTCGCGCAGAGGATCGCGCGCCTGACGCCCGGCGACCTGGACCACGTCATCTTCACGTCGGGCGGCTCGGAGGCCGTCGAGGTCGCGCTGAAGATGGCGCGCCATTACCACGTGCTGCGCGGCGAGCCCGACCGCTCCGTGTTCGTCTCGCGCTGGACGAACTACCACGGGGCGACGCTTGGGACGCTCACCGTCGGCGGGTCGAAGCTCCGGCGGAAGGTGTACGAGCCGATGCTGCTCCAGACGCCGCACGTCCGGACGCCCTACTGCTACCGCTGCCCATGGCCCGACGCCCATCCGGACTGCGGCGCCGCCGCCGCGGCCGAGGTCGAGGCTGCGATCCTCGAAGCCGGACCGGGCCGTGTCGCCGCCGTGCATCGGGGAACCCATCATCGCCTCGGTCGGTGGCGCGATCCGACCCCAGGACGACTACTGGCCGCTGGTGCGGGAGATCTGCGACCGCCACGGCGTGCTGCTGATCCTCGACGAGGTGCTGACCGGCTTCGGGCGGACCGGCCGTCGGTTCGCGGCCGACCACTGGGGCGTCGTCCCGGACCTGCTCACGATGGGCAAGGGCGTCAGTGGCGGGTATGCCCCGCTCGGTGGCGTCGCGGCGCGTCAGCACGTGCGCGACGCGTTCGAGGACAACGGCGCCTCGTTCGAGCACGTCTTCACCTTCGGCGGCCATCCGGTGTCGGCGGCAGCCGGGCTCGCCGTGCTCGATATCTGGGAGCGAGAGGGGCTCACGGAGCGGGCGGCGGGACTCGAGGCCGCCTTCACCGCCGCGCTCGATCGTCTTCGCGAGCATCCCTTCGTGGGCGACGTCCGGGTGACCGGCCTCATGGCCGGCATCGAGTTCGTCGCCGACCGTGAGACCAAGGAGCCGTTCGATCCATCGATGAAGTTCGGGACCCGCGTTCGTGAGGCCGGCCTGCGGAACGGGATCGTGACCTATCCCGGATCGGGCATGGCCGACGGAGCGCGGGGCGACATCATCTCGCTCTACCCGCCGTTGATCGTGACCGAGGCCGACATCGCCGAGATCGCGGAGCGCCTCGAAGCGGCGTTCGTCGAAGTCGAACGCGACCTCCGGACCTGATCACGGCGCCCCGGCGTTGCCGTCAGGCGGCAGACGTCGGCAGCCGATCCCGGTTCGTGTATCCGCCGCCGGCCCAGCTGAACACGTCGAACGCGACAGCGATGGCGAGCCAGATGTAGTCGAAGCCGTTGATCCCGGCCGGGTAGACCAGGACATACATCAGCGTCGTCCACGGCAGGATCAAGAAGCCGATGAACGGCCACACGAACGTGTCGAAGGTCGCGTTCCAGCGCACGGGCTCGACGAGCCACCAGAACAGGATCGCGGCACGCGGACCAAGCGTGAACAGGGCGGCGACGACGCAGCACATCGCTTCGAGAGTCCTCCTTCAGCCGCGGGTCGACGCACCCGATCCGTCGCCGAAGTGTAGGTGGTGGGAATGGGCCGGGGCTACGTCAGATCGGACGGACGGCCTCGAGCCATGACTCGAAATCCGGCCCGTCGAGGGCAGCCTCGGCGCGTGCCCAGCGTTCCTCGGCCCAGCCGGTGAAGTCGTAGTCGATCGTCGAGATGCGCGCCTGGATGGCGGCCCAGAGCGTCCAGCCGACGTCGGACATGATCATCTGGAGACGCATCCGGGCGAGCAGGGCGGGGGAGGCCTCGCCGAAGTAGGCGGCGCACAGCTCCTCGACCTGGCGGTCGTCGTAGCCGAGCTCCTGGGCCGTGTTGCCGAGCTCGAACGTGGGGTCGTTGTTGCCGCTGTATTCCCAGTCCACCAGCCACAGGCGCGCTCCGTCGTCGAGGTAATTCTCGGCGAGCAGGTCGTTGTGGCACGGGACGGTCGGCAGCGGATGGGCCGCCAGCGCGGCCTCGATGCGCGGCACCTGGGCGAGATGCTCGCGATAGCCGGCGGGGATGGCGATCGACCGCTCGTCGACGAGCGCCAGGTACCGCTCGGCGACGCGGAACATGTCGAAGTCGTCCCGAAAGCGCGGACCGGCATGAAGCCGCCGGACGGTCCTCGCGATCCGCTCGGGCATCCCTGCCGCACGGAGGCCCTCGTTCGACATCGTCCGGGCATCGAGCCACTCGAGCGCGAAGACATCCCACTCCGGCACGGCCGCGACGACCCGCGGCGCGACCCCGGCGGTGGCCGCCGCGATCGTGTTGTAGATCTCGTTCCCGCGGTCGACGGCGAGCAGATCCGTGTCCGCGCCGGGTACGCGCACGAAGAACGGCGTCCCGTCCACGACGACCCGCCAGTTCGTGTTGGTCAGCCCGGCCGGGATCCGCTCGGCCGTGACGACGCGCCCCGCCCACTCCGGCATCGCCGCGATGACCTGCTCGATCGAGGGGATGGTCACGGCCGCATCAGCCGAGCAGCTGTCGCTGCATGGTATCGGCCAGCCACGCCTGGAAGCGGTCCTTGGTCCAGCCGCGTCGATTGACGAGGAGATGGAACAGCCCAGCATCGATCAACACCCACAAGATGTCCGCCGCAGCTTCGTCGTCGAGTCCGTCGCGGAGCGTGGCGCCCTTGGCAAGCAGGTCGCGGACGACGTTCCCCGCGCCGATGCGGCGTTCCGTGACGATCGCCTCGAAGACGTCGCGCACCTCCGGATCTGCGCTCGCTGCCCCGCGCACGGCTTCGTAGATCGGCGCGAGCCGGGCATGCATGTCGATCAGGAGGCCCGCGTACCCGACGAGGAACCGCCTCGGATCCGGTTCCGCTCTGACCGCCATCGAAGCCGGCCGGAGGGGGAACGGGATCGGTTCGTCATCGCCGACCAGGGCGACGTCGTACGCCTTCTTGAGGAGCTCCTTCTTGCCACCCACGGACGTGAAGACCGTGGCGCGACTCACTCCGGCCGCCTCGGCGATCGTCTCAATGGACGTCGCCACGTAGCCGCGCTCGATGAATGAGGCGGCGGCGGCATCGATGATCGCGCGCCGAGTCGCCGCTGCCTGGGCCTTGCGCAGTGGCGAATCGTAGGACCGCTTGACATCCGGTTGGGTGTTCATCAGACTGCCAGTATAACCACCATACAGACGGTCTGGTGATAGTACGATCGGAGACTGGGATGCTCGAGCAGGCGGCGGATCCGATGTTGGCGGTGGTGACACGACTCCGGGATGCGATGAACGAGCACGATCTCGAGGCCCTCGTGGACGTATTCGATCCGGACTTCGTCAGCGAGACGCCGGCGCATCCGCAGCGTACCTTCCGCGGCGCCGACCAGGTGCGTCGCAACTGGGAGGGGATCTTCGCCGGCGTACCCGACCTGCAGGCCGACCTCCTCGATGCTGTCGTCGAGGGCGACACGGTCTGGTCGGAGTGGGACTGGCACGGCACCCGGCGCGACGGCACGGCGCATCGGATGCGCGGGGTGACGATCCAGCGCGTCAGGGATTCCCGCGCGGTCTCGGTCCGTTTCTACATGGAGCCCGTCGACGAGAGCGGTCCCGCGGCGGGCGAAGCCGTTCTCCGGATCGTGGCTGGCGACCCGTCGATGGCACCGGCGGTGCAGCGATGATCCTGGTCGCGGGCGGGACGGGGATGCTCGGCCGCGCCCTGATCCCGCTCCTTGTAGCCCATGGAGAGCCGATCCGGGTCCTCACCCGCGGAGGCCGGCCGAGTCCGCAGCTCGCGCTGCCGGGGGTCGAGACGGCGATCGGCGATGTTCGGCAGCCCGAAACGCTCCGGCGCGCCATGGTCGGGGTGCGCACGGTCATCTCAGCGATCAACGGCTTCGGGGGCGACGGAGCCCTTGGCGTGAAGGCGATCGACCGCGACGGCAACCTCAACCTCATCGACGCGGCGGAAGCGGCCGGCGTCGAACACTTCGTCCTGGTGTCGATCCAGGGGGCGGCCGCCGATCATCCCATCGAGCTCTTCCGGATGAAGGCCGTGGCCGAGGGGCGGCTCAGGGCGAGCGGCCTCTCCTGGACCATGGTCCGACCGACGGCCTACCAGGAGACATGGCTCGAGATCGTCGGACGGCCGCTCGTGACGACCGGCGGCACCAGGGTCTTCGGGCGCGGACAGAACCCGATCAACTTCGTCTCGGCAGGAGACGTCGCGCGCATCGTCGATCTCGCGGTGACCGAGGCCGCACTCCGGGGCGATAGCGTGGACGTGCAGGGACCCGAGAACCTCACCTTCGACGAGTTCGTGGAGACCGTGAAATCTGCGACCGGCGCGACCGGGACCGTGAACCACGTTCCACTCCCGATGCTCCGACTGATGTCCGTCGTCCTTCGCCCGATCAAGCCCGTCCTGGCGGGACAGATGGCGGCCGCGGTGGTGATGGACACGCGAGACATGACCGCCGATACGACCGAACGGGCGCGACGTTTCCCGCACATCCCATCGACGCCGCTGCGCGACGTGGCGGTGCGCCAGCTGCTGCCGGCCACCGATGCCCTGGCCGGTCGGCCGCCGGTGACGCAGCACTAACGGGTCCCCACGGCGCGGAGACGCTCACCCACGGATAGCCCAGCCGCTACGCTTCGCCGGTGGAACACGCACGTGCGGTCATCATCGGCGGCGGCGTCGGCGGGACGAGCATCGCCTACCACCTCGCGGAGCGCGGATGGACCGACATCGTGCTCGTCGATCGGGCGGAGCTGACCTCCGGATCGACCTTCCACTCGGCTGGACTGGTCGGCCAGCTGCGGGGCTCGGTCACCCTCACGAAGATGATGATGTACGGCTCCGACCTGTACCGGAGGCTGGCCGCCGAGACCGGGACGGACCCGTCATGGCACGAGGTCGGCTCCCTCCGTCTCGCCTCCAGCCCGGAGCGTTTCGAGGAGCTTCGCCGGCAGGCCGGCTGGGCCAAGACGTTCGGCCTTCCGCTCGAGCTCATCACCGCGGGGGAGGCCCAGGATCGCTTCCCGCTGATGTCGACGGACGGCGTCCTTGGCGCGGTCTGGCTGCCGACCGACGGCTGGCTGGACCCGTCCGGGCTGGCCAACGCGCTGGCTGCCGGCGCGCGGCGGAAGGGCGCCCGGATCCGTACGCGGACACGGGTCGTCGCCATCGGCACGGACCGCGGCCGCGTGACCGGCGTGACGGTCGAGCATGCCGGCGAACGCACCGAGATCCGCGCCGACGTCGTGGTCAACGCCGGCGGGATGTTCGCGCCGGAGATCGGCCGGCTGGCCGGCGTGACCGTGCCGATCATCCCGATGGCGCACCAGTACCTCTTCACCGAGCCGATCGAGGGCGTCCACCCCGGCCTGCCCCAGCTGCGCGACCCGGACAATCTCGTCTACTACCGCGAGGAGGTCGGCGGGCTGTGCATGGGGGGCTACGAGCGCGACCCGGCGCCGTGGTCGCTCGATGGCATTCCCGCCGACTTCAACGGGAAGCTGCTGGCGCCAGACATGGAGCGCTTCCGGCCGATCATGGAGGGCGCGATCCGGCGCGTGCCGGCGATGGCCGACGCGGGTGTGAACCGGGTCATCAACGGGCCGGAGGGGTTCACGCCGGACAACGAGTTCATCCTCGGCGAGTCCGAGGTCGGCGGGTTCTTCGTGGCCGCCGGGTTCTCCGCGCACGGCATCGCCGGGAGCGGGCGGGATCGGCCGCCAGGTCGCGTCGTGGATCGTCGACGGCGAGCCCGAGCTCGACCTCTGGAGGATGGACATCCGGCGCTTCGGGCCGGCCTACCGAAGCCGAGGCTACACGCTCGCGCGCTCGATCGAGAACTACGCGACCTATTACGACATCCACTACCCGAACGAGGAGCGTCAGTCCGGCCGGCCGCTCCGCATGGCACCGACCTACCCGATCCTCGAGGGTCTCGGCGCGTCCTTCGGCGAGAAGTCCGGCTGGGAGCGGCCGAACTGGTTCGACTCGAACGCCGACGCCGGCGACGAGAGCCTCCGACCGCGCGGCTGGGCCGGCGAGCACTGGTCACCCGCGATCGGTGCCGAGGCGCTCGCGACGCGGGGGGCCGCCGGTCTGTTCGACGAGACGTCGTTCGCGAAGATCGAGATCGTCGGCCCGGGCGCGGTCGCGTTCCTCCAGTCGATGTGCGCGAACGACGTCGACGTGCCGGTCGGGCGGATCACCTACACCCAGCTCCTCAACCGGCGCGGCGGCATCGAGTGCGACGTGACCGTGACCCGGGTCACCCCCGACCGCTACCTTTTCATCACGGGCACCGCGTTCGGGCAGCACGACCTGGCCTGGCTGCGCCGCCACCTGCCGGCCGACGGCGGCGTCCTCCTCAACGACCTGACGTCCGGTCGCGTGTGCTACGCGCTGTGGGGCCCACGGGCGCGCGACATCCTGGCCTCGGTCACGCGAGACGACGTCTCCGACGGCGCCTTCCCGTTCCTCACCGCGCGCGCCATCACAGTCGGCTCCGTGCCGGTCTACGCGTTGCGCGTCACCTACGTCGGGGAGCTCGGCTGGGAGCTCTACGCCCACACGGAGTTCGGGGTCGCGTTGTGGCGGACGCTCTGGGAGGCGGGCGCCCGCACGGCCTCGTCGCCGGCGGCTATCGCGCGATCGACGCGCTGCGGATCGAGAAGGGCTATCGGGTCTGGTCGAGCGACATCACGCCGGACGAGACGCCGTACGAGGCGGGGCTCGGGTTCGCGGTCGCGCTCGACAAGGGGGTCGATTTCATCGGTCGCGACGCGTTGGTGGCGGCCAGGGCCGCTGGCCCGCGGAAGCGGCTGCGCTGTCTCGTCCTGGACGATCCACGATCCGTCTGCCTCGGCAACGAGCCCGTGCGCCTCGATGGCGAGATCGTCGGGCGGGTGACGACCGGCGGCTACGGGTTCGCCGTCGAACGGTCGATCGCGTATGCGTACCTCCCGCCCGGGGCGGCGATCGGTGGCGCGTGGCGAGGTCGAAGTCTTCGGTGAGTGGGTCGGCTTCGAGGTCGCCCGCGAGCCCCTGTACGACCCGGACGGCACGAGGATCCGCGCATGACCGAGACGCGCCATGACGAGTGGCTCGCGTTCGCCCTCGCGTGCGCGGACGAGGCGGACGGGCTCGCGCTCGAGCATTTCCGCCGTGACCTGACGATCGAGACGAAGCCGGACCGCACGTTCGTCACCCAGGCCGACACGGCGATCGAGCGCCTCATCCGTGAGCGCATCGGCCGCGCGTATCCCGATCACGGTCTCGTCGGTGAGGAATACGGCACGGAAGACGGTGCGGGAGCGGTCCGCTGGTATATCGACCCGATCGACGGAACGCACAACTTCATGCGCGGCGTCTCCCTGTTCGGGACGCTGCTCGCGGTCGAGGAGGACGGCGAGGTCGTCGCCGGCGTCATGAGCGCGCCGGCGCTGGGTGAGCGCTGGTACGCGACACGCGGTGGCGGCGCGTGGTCCGTCGGTTCGATCGGACCGTCCGCCGGGACGCCACGCCCGATCCGTGTCTCGAAGGTCGGCGCGATCGCCGATTCGCAGGTGCTCTATTCGTCGCCGCTCGACGTCGAGGCGAGCGGCGAAGCGCCGGGCTTCGATGCCCTGGTGCGGTCGGCGTGGCGCGATCGCGGGTTCGGCGACTTCTGGGGCTACGCGCTGGTCGCGGAGGGCGCCGCCGAGGCGATGATCGAGGTCGGGCCGAAGAGCTGGGACCTCGCCGCGCCGTCGATCGTCGTCGAGGAGGCGGGCGGACGGATGACGGACATCCACGGCGTGCGATCGATCCATGCAGGGACGGCGCTTGCCACGAACGGCATCCTCCACGACGAGGTCGTGCGAGCGCTCGAGGGTTAGGTCAGCTCCGCGACCCTTCGCGGCTGGCCAGGTACACGATCGCGACCACCATGGCAATCGGGATGGCCGCAGCCAGGAAGCCGAACTGAAGGGCACCGATCCCGAACGTGACGGCGAAGACGCCGAGCAGGACGGCGGCGAGGATCCGGACCGACCGGCGCCGAACGTCGGGTCGCGGCGTATCGCCCGCGGGGTGCAGGGTCGCCAGCACGACGAACCGCGCCCGCAGGATGTCGATGACGTCGACCGGCACCAGCCCATCGACGGCCGCAGCGATCGCGGAGTCTTCGACCGCCGACTCGACCGCAAACCGATCCTCGAGCCGACCGGACGATCGGCCCCAGTTCAGACCGAACATCGTCGGCTGATACCCCTCAGCCGCGTATGCCTGTCCGACCCATGTGCGGGCGCGCTCGCCCCCGTCCTCGACGAGGTCGGACAGTCCGGCCCGCGCAGCCGCGGCCAATGCCGTCTCTCGCGCTTCAGCGAGGTCGTCGTCCTCGCGCGGAAGCGCGACCCCGGCTAGGTCCGCGGCGCCGAGCCGTTCGAGACGACCGAGGAAGCGCTCGACGCGTGCGGAAGCGGCCTCTCGTGCCGGATCGGTCGCCCCGACGACGGCGTGTGCTTCCGAGATGTCCTAGGCTCCGGCAGCCGCGAGGCTCTCGTCGAGGATGCCCAGCGCCTGGTCGACCTCCTCGGCCGTCGTGACGAGCGGTGGGATGATCCGGACGACGTTCACGTACGTCCCGGCCGTCAGCACGATCAGGTTGCGTGCCAGCGCCTCGGCCTGGATCCGCTTGGTCAGGTCAGGATCCGGGACGCGGCCGTCGCCGACGCCCGGCTTGACCAGCTCGATCGCGACCATCAGCCCGAGACCGCGCACATCCCCGATGGAACCGTACGTGCCCGCAAGCCGGTGGAGGCCCGCCAGGAACTGATCGCCGCGCTCGCGTGCGTTCGCGACGAGGCCCTCGTCCTCGATGACATCGAGCGTGGCGTTGGCCGCCGCGCACGAGACGACGTTGCCGCCGTACGTGCCACCGTGGGTGCCTGGCTTCCAGGCCGCCATGATCTCCGCCCGGGCGAGGATGCCGGACAGCGGCAGGCCGGACGCGATGCCCTTGGCCATGACGAGGATGTCCGGCTCCACGTCCCAGTGCTGGACGGCGAACATCTCGCCGGTCCGTCCGAACCCCGTCTGCACCTCGTCGGCGATGAGCAGGATCCCGTGCTCGCGGGTGATCTCGCGGAGGCGTGGCAGGAAGCCCGGCGGCGGGACCACGTAGCCGCCCTCGCCGAGGACCGGCTCGATGATGATGGCGGCGACCCGGTCCGGGTAGATGAGCTGGTGGAAGGTCAGGTCGAGCTGGGCTTCCCAGTCGCAGGTGCACGCCTCGGGCGAGTGCGCGCCGCCGGCGGCTCGATAGCAGTACGGGTAGGGCGTGTGATAGACGGAGCCGGGCAGCGGCTCGAAGGCGCCGCGGTAGACGTCCTTGGCCGACGTCAGCGCCATCGTCTGGGCGGTCCGGCCGTGGTAGCCATAGCGGAACGCCATGACCGCCGGCCGGCCGGTCGCGACCCGGGCCAGCTTGACCGACGCCTCGACGGCCTCCGCACCGGAGTTGGACAGGAACGCCTGCCACGGACCGCCCGGCAGCACCGTCCGGAGCCGGTCGTACAGCCGCAGACCGGGCTCGTGGTACAGGATGTTCTGCTGCCCGTGCAGCAGCTTGGTGGCCTGGAGCGCGATGGCCGCCGCAACGCGGGGATGGGCGTGGCCCGTGTTGGTGACGCCGATCCCGGAGGAATAGTCGAGGTAGCGGGTGCCGTCACGGGTGATCAGCCACGACCCCTCGCCGCGGTCCACGTCGAGGTTCGTGATCCGGCTCCAGACCGGCGGCACGACGTCGTGGTCGGGCAGGGAACTCGACGTGGCGGCGGGGTTCGCAGCTGTCTCGACCATGGCGCTGGGCCTCCGGTGGCGCCGCCGGGTCAGGCGGCCGTGCTGGCCTTGTAGTCCTGGGCGGCGACGCGGCGCTGCCACAGGGTCGTCAGCAGGACGAAGCCGACGGCGACGACGAAGATGATGGTCCCGATGACGTTGACCTGCACCGGGATGCCGCGCAGCTGCGACCCGTAGATGAACAAGGGGAACGTCTGCGTCTGGCCGGCGGTGAAGCTCGTGATGACGTAGTCGTCGATCGAGAGGCTGAACGCCAGGAGCCCCGCGGCCGCGATGCCGGGCAGGATGAGCGGGAACGTCACCTTCCAGAAGGTCGTCCATTCGTTCGCCCCGAGGTCCATCGCCGCTTCCTCGAGGTGGCGCGGGAAGCCCGACAGCCGGGCCTTCACGGTCACGACCACGAAGCTGATGTTGAACATGATGTGGGCCAGGATGATCGTCAGGATGCTGAGCGGGTAGACCACGCCCTCCGGGATGAACGGCAGCTGCGTCGACGCGATGAAGGTCGTCAGCAGCGACGCGCCGAGGACGATCTCCGGCGTCGACATGGGCAGGAAGATGAGCAGGTTGGTGCCACCCCGACCCCGGAAGTCGTAGCGCACCAGCGCGAGGGCGATCAGCGTCCCGAGGATGGTCGCGACGATGGTCGACAGGACCGCGATGACGAGGCTGTTCCGGACGGCCTCGGCCAGACCGGGCCGCCCGAGCGGATCCAGCCACGCATCGATCGAGAACGAGCCCCACTGCAGGTTTGACCTTCCCGCCGGGTCGTTGAAGCTGAACGCGATCATGACCACGACCGGCAGGACCAGGTACAGGGTCACGCCGAGCACGTAGATCGGCAGGAGCCATCGATCCGCCCATCGATGGATCCGCGTCCCGAGCGAGATCGGCTCCTTGATCGTCGCGACGGCCACGGCCATCAGACGAGCTCCTCGCTACCGAGCACGCGGACGTAGAGGAAGACGCCGATGAGGATCGCCGCCATCAGGATGAACGACAGGGCCGACGCCGTCGGGTAGTCGGTGACGCGCAGATAGCGGGCCTGGATGACGTTGCCGATCATCAGCGACTGCGGGTTCCCGAGCAGCTCGGCGTTGATGTAGTCGCCCACGGCGGGGATGAACACGAGCAGGGACCCGGCGAAGATGCCCGGCGTCGCGAGAGGCAGGGTGACCCGGATGAACGCCTCGCTGATGAGCCACGTGCCGATCACCGCGCCCGCGATCAGGCCCGGGATGCCCAGCACGAGCGGCCCGTAGTCCATGACCACGCCGACGACCACGCCGAGCAGTGCGCCCAGGATGGCCCCGACGAATGTCCCGCGCGGCCGCCACGGACCGGCGTACAGATCCTCCGCCGCCTCCAGCAGCCGCCGATCGATCTTCTCGAGCGCGACGTACAGGGGCAGGGTCATGAACGGCAGGAAGTTGTAGGTGATGCCGGCGATGACCGCGGCCGGCGTCGCGAGCAGCTGGAAGTCGGCCGGGATGATCCCGATGGTCTTGAGCGGGCCGAGGAAGATCCCGTCGTCCGAGAAGATGATCTTCCAGGACAGGGTGCGCAGCAGGAAGCTCGTGAAGAACGGGGCGATGACGAGGAACAGCAGCAGGTTCTTGTAGGCGCCGCCGCGGAACGCGATCGCGTAGGCCAGCGGGAAGCCGAGCGCGAAGGCGAGGATCGTGGCGAGGCCGCCGTACACGATCGAGCGTCCGATCCATGGCCAGTATTCCTGGAACGCCTCGGGGTAGATCCCCCAGTTCCACGTCTGCTGGAACCCGTCCTGCACGTTCCCGGTCCACAGGGACACGAGGAACATCTGGATCGCCGGGTAGATGAAGAAGATCGCAAGCCAGATGAGGCCCGGCGCCAGCAGGGCGTACGGGGCGATCGACTTGAAGCTGATCGCGCGGCGCATGGCTGGCCCTAGAAGCCCGTGGCCTTGGTGAAGGCCTCGGTCCAGGCGACTTCCTCCTCGGCCGTCGTGTCACGGAACTGGTGGAGGCGGGCGAGCCAGTCCACCGGCGGGAAGATCAGCGGGTTGTTGGCCAGCTCGGGATCGATCGTCAGCATCACGTCCCGGGCGCCGACCACGGGGCAGACGTAGTTGACGTACGCCTCGATGACCGCCGCGTTCTTCGGGTCGTAGTAGAAATCGATCCAGTGACGGGCCAGGAGCTTGTTCGGCGTGCCCTTCGGGATGGCCATGTTGTCCGTCCAGAGCATGCCGCCCTCTTTCGCGAGGGCCCACTTGAAGTCCTGCGCCTTGGTCTGGCCGGGCTGGATCAGGGTGATGTCACCGGACCAGCCCATCGCCAGGACGGCGCCGCCCCCGGCCAGGTCCTCCGTGTACGAGTTGCCCTTGATCTGGCGCACCCAGCCGTCCTTCACGGCCGATCCGATCTGGGCCAGCGAGGCGTCGAACTGGTCCTGGGTGAGCGTCGCCGGATCGGAGCCCAGGTCCAGGGCGCTGAGGCCGACCGTGTCGCGCCACTCGTCGAGGTAGGTCATCTTGCCGGCGAACTGATCGCTGAACAGGACCGCGAGGGACTCCTGCGGGCCGGTCTTCTTCTCGTCGAACATCAGGCCGGTCATCCCGGACTGATACGGCGCGGCGAGGTTCGTGTCGGGGTCGAACGAGCGGCCGTGGTAGATGTCGAGCAGGTTGGCCGGGAAGTTCGGCGTCGGGTCGATGGTCTCCAGCCAGCCGAGGCGGATGAGCCGGGCGATCATCCAGTCGGTCATGACGATGAGGTCCCACTCGGTCGGAAGACCGGCTCCGAGCGGTCCGGACAGCTGGGCCGTGAAGAAGGTCTCGTTCCCGTCGATGGCCTCGACGTAGTCGACCTTGATGCCCGGTCTCCTTCGTGAAGCGCACGAGCGTCGGGAAGCCGTTCGTCGCCTCGTCGATGTCCATGTAGCCCTCCCAGTTCGCGAACCGGAGGGTTCCGGTGGCGGGCGGGAGGCTGGCGATGGGCTCGGCGCTCGCCTCGGCGCTGGCAGACGCTGCCGCGGATGGGCTCGCGCTGGGTGGCACGGGTGTCGACGATGCCAACGCAGTGCTGCTCGACGGGGCCGGACCCGTGCCTTTCCCGGCCGTGGAGGCGAGGAAGGCCCCGAAGCCGACCGCAGCGACCGCCAGGGCGCCACCGACGACGAACCGCCGGCGCGAGATGCCGGACGGGGGCGGGGGAACGGCCGCACCGCCCGCCGCGAGGACGCCCGCGATCGGCAGGTCCGGTGGCGGCTCCCCGCCGGCCTCGACGGCGAAGGTATGGGACGGCGAGAAGACCAGCCGGACCTCTTCGCCCGGTTCCCAGAGCTCGGCGCGGGTCGCGCGCTGGACGTTCTGCTCGTAGACCGTCATCGACCCGCCGCCGCGCGTCTCGACGATGTAGCTCGTCGAGACGCCGAGGTACGACACGTCGCGAACGGTGCCGAGCAGCTGGTTGACCCCATCGGGTACGGGATCGGTCAGCTCGAGCAGCCGGATCTTCTCGGGGCGGACGCCGATCTCGTAGGTGGCCAGACCCTCGGTCAGGGCAGCCGGGACCCGGACCGCGGTCCCGTCCGCGAGCTTCGAGACCGCGAACTCGCCGTCGGCGCCCTCGGGAGTCGTGGACAGGAGGTTGCTGACGCCGAGGAACCCTGCGACGAACCGCGTCCGCGGCCGTTCGTAGAGGCCGGCTGGATCGCCCAGCTGCTCGTACCGGCCGTGGTTCATGACCGCGATGCGATCCGACATCGTCATCGCTTCTTCCTGGTCATGGGTCACGAAGATGAAGGTGATCCCGACCTCTTGCTGGATCCGCTTCAGCTCGATCTGCATCTGCTTGCGCAGCTTCAGGTCGAGCGCCCCGAGCGGTTCATCGAGCAGCAGCACCGACGGGCGGTTGATGAGCGCCCGGGCGAGCGCGACGCGCTGGGCCTGCCCGCCCGACAGCTGGGTCGGCTTGCGGCGCTCGTAGCCGGGCAGCTCGACGAGCTTGAGCATGTCGGTGACCCGGGTCCTGATCTCCGCGTCGTCGACCTTCGTTCGGCGGAGGCCGAAGGCGACGTTCTCGTAGATCGTCAGGTGCGGGAAGAGCGCGTAGTTCTGGAAGACCGTGTTGACGTTGCGCTTGTACGGCGGCAGCCAGGTGACGTCCTCGCCCTTGAGCTCGATCAGGCCCGAGGTCGGCGCCTCGAAGCCGCCGATCATCCGCAGGGTGGTGGTCTTGCCGCAGCCCGAGGGGCCAAGGAGTGTGAAGAATTCGCCGGTCTGGACCTCGAGGTTGATGTGGTCGACGACAACCGCCTCGCCGTACCGCTTCACGACATCGACGAGCCGGACATCGATGGTGGGCACGTTCGTTCGCACTCCTCAGTTGAACGATGCGCCGCGACCCGACCGCGCGACTCGGATGCGGCCGAGGATATGGGCGCCAGTCACCGGGTGTCAAGGAAGCGAACCCAGTCGTCGGCGGGCGCGATTCATGCGAGATTCGCATCCGTCGTTGCACCGCGGCCGGTGGAATCCGTCGAAGGACCCACGAGACGCGCGGCCCGCGGCGGCAGCGCGGACGCCGCTGTAGGATATCGACGCGAGCAACGTCAGAACCAGCGCTCACCCAGGCCGAGAGGGACCCGACCGCCGATGCCCAGCCTCACCCACGACGCCGTCATCGACGCGATGCGCACGGTCCAGGAGCCGGAGCTCGGGCGCGACCTCGTCTCCCTCGACATGGTCAAGAACGTCGTGATCGACGGCGCCGACCTGTCGATGACCATCGAGCTCACGACGCCCGCCTGCCCGCTCAAGGACGAGATCGAGCGGACGACCCATGCGGCGCTCAGCGCCATCGGCGCGAACCGGGTGGACATCACCTGGGGCGCGATGGTCCGGCGGTCGCAGCCGCGCCAGGCGGAGCAGCTCGTCCCCGGGGTCAAGAACATCCTCGCCGTCGCGTCCGGCAAGGGCGGCGTCGGCAAGAGCACGGTCAGCGTCAACCTCGCGGTCGCGCTGGCCCAGGCGGGTGCGTCGGTCGGGCTCCTCGACGCCGACATCACCGGACCGAACATCCCGATGATGCTCGGGCTGGAGGGCCAGCCCAAGGCCAGCGAGAACAACAAGATCACGCCGCTCGAGCGATATGGCGTCAAGGCCATCTCGATCCAGTTCTTCGTGCCGGAGGGCCAGCCGATCGTCTGGCGCGGGCCGCTCGTGGGCGGCGCCATCCAGCAGTTCCTGCGCGACGTCGACTGGGGCGAGCTCGACTACCTCGTCATCGACCTGCCGCCCGGCACGTCCGATGCCCAGCTGACCCTGGCCCAGGCCGTCCCGATCTCCGGCGCGGTCCTGGTGACCACCCCGCAGGCCGTCTCCCTCGCCGACGTCGGCAAGGCCCTTGCGATGTTCAACCGCATGAGCGTGCCCGTCATCGGCCTCGTCGAGAACATGACCGCGTTCGCCTGCCCGCATTGCGGCGAGCTGACCGAGATCTTCGGCCGGGGGGGCGGTGAGCGGTTCGCGGCGGAGCACAAGATCGAGTACCTCGGCGGCGTGCCGCTCGACATCACCGTCCGTCAGGGCGGCGACGTGGGCGTCCCGGCGGTCGCCCAGCGCGAGCAGGGCCCGGCCGGTCGTGCGCTGACCTCGATCGCCAGCCTCGTCGCAGCCCGGATGAGCGTCCGGGCGGCCCAGGGCGCGGCCCAACCGGTGCTGACCATCAGCTGAGCGGTCGACACGCGGGTCTAGACTTCCGGTCCGGGGGGTGCCGAGGAGCCCATCGTGCAGTGCCCAACGTGCGGGGCCCGGACCAGCCGCCAGGCCCGCTTCTGCGACCAGTGCGGCGCCCGTCTCGAAGAGCCGCGCGGTGGCGGAACCATGGCGCCGCCTGCCGCGCGGTCTGCGGGATCCCTGGAGGCCGGCGACCGGCGCGTGGTGACGGCGGTGTTCGCCGACCTCGTCGACTACGTCCGGATGATCGCGGAGCACGATCCCGAGGTGGTCAGGGCCCGGGTCGGCGCCGCGCTCCGGCGGATGGGCGAGGCGATCGAGCGGCTCGAGGGGACGCGCGAGAAGTTCATCGGTGACGCCGTGTTCGCGGTCTTCGGCTGGCCCATCGCCCACGACGACGACCCGGTCCGGGCGTCGTTGGCCGCCCTCACCATCCGGGCGATGCTGCGCGAGCCGGACGACGGCAGCGAGCCGCTGGAGGTGCGCATCGGGATCGCGACCGGCGAGGTCGTCGCAGCGTCCCGGGACGATAGCTCCGGCGACCTGGCCGTGACCGGTGAGGCGATCACGACCGCTGCGCGCATCCAGTCCCTCGCCCGGCCCGGCGAGATCCTCCTCGACGAGGCGACCGTCCGCGGCGCCCGCGATCGCCTCCTGGTGGAGGACCACGGGTCGGTCGTGCTGCGCGGACAATCCTCGGTCGTGCGGCTGTTCGCGCTCACCGGGGAGCACGGGCTCGACACGCCGCGCCGGCGCGGGTCCGGGGCGGACGGGCCGCTGGTCGGCCGGGCGGCGGAGATGGCGATCATCCGCAAGACCCTCCGGCGGGCCAGGCGATCGGGTCGCGGCGCTGTCGTGCTGGTGGGCGGCGAGGCCGGGATGGGCAAATCGCGGCTCGTCGCCGAGGTCGAGTCCGACGCCCGGGCGATGGGCTACGCCTGGACCTGGACCGAGTGCGTCTCGTACGGCCGCGGTGAGCCGTATCGGTTCGCCCGGCTCTTCGCGCAGACGATCGCGGACGAGCACGGCATCGACTCAGGCAGCTATGTCCGGCAGCTGCTGCTCGACCCGGCGACGGATCCCGCGACGATCCGGCGGTATGGGGGTGCGATCGCTGCCGTCGCGCGCGACGCGGCGTTCACCGGCTGGGAAGCCGAGGCCGCGGACGTCCCCGACGATCCGGCCGAGACGGCGTCCGCCCTCATCGACGTCGCGACGGCCTATCTCGACGGGATCCTGACCACGGACGGACCGCGCGTGGTCGTCCTCGACGACGTCCACTGGATCGACATCTCGAGCGTGGGGATGATCGAGCTCATCGTCGCGACGGCCGCCCAGCGCGCGCTCGTCGTCATCGCCACGATGCGCCCGGGCCAGGCTCCGGGGTGGGCGGACCAGCCCCACGTGGAGCGGTTGCAGCTGGACGGGCTGGCTCCGCCGGAGACGGCCCAGCTCGCGACGATCGTCGCCCGGGCTGCCCTCGACGCCGACGACGCGCGACTGATCCACGAGCGGACGGATGGCAACCCGCTGTTCATCGGCGAGACCGTGCGCGCCTCCATCGAGGACGGCACGCTCGAGCTGCGCAACGGCCGGATGACGCTGACCGAGCCCGGGCCGCCAAGGTTGCCACTGACCCTCCGTGCGGTGCTGGGCGCTCGGATCGACGGCCTGGACGAGCCGGCGCGAGAGGTGATCGGCGTCGCGTCCGTCATCGGGATGGCGTTCGGAGAGCGCGATGTGGTCGACCTGATGGGTCAGCCGGTCAGGCCCGCGACGCTCGATCGGCTGGTCGACGCGGCGCTGATCGTGCCCCTCGGCGCAGGTGAGTGGCGGTTCAGCCATCCGCTCGTCCACGACGCGGCCTACGCCGGGATCCTGGCCACCAGGCGCCGCCGGCTCCACGCCCGGTTCGCGGACTCGCTCGAGGCGCGTCCCGCGACAACCTCGGTCGCGACGATCGCGAGCCACCGGGCCGCATCCGGGGACGCGGTCCGGGCCGTCCCGTTGCTCGACGAGGCCGCCACGTCGGCCCTCGCGATGGGTGCGGCGGCCGAGGCGGCCGGGTTCTGGCGGACCGCGGCGGACCTCGCGACCGATCCGGCGGCCGCGGCCAGGTTCCGCGACGCCGGCGATGCGGCCATGTCCGCCGCTCGTGCCGGACGACCGGGCTAGGGCTCCAGCACCAACTGCGTGCCCGAGCCCGCCGCCACCGGACGCGGCACGACGGTCCGGGTCAGGCCGGCGAGCGCGGGTCTGATCCACGGGCCGATGGCGTCGCACAGGGCCTCGAGGTCGGCCCGACGGGTCGGATCGTAGTGGACGATCAGGGCGGCTCTGGCGCGGGCACGGGCCGCGAGATCGACCGCCTCGTCGGCCGTCAGGTGGCCCCGCTCGGGGTCGTCGTCGGCCGCGCTGCGCAAGGCCGCCTCGACGAGCAGCAGGTCGGCGTCGCACGCGAAGTCGACCATCTCCTCGTTTGGGCCCGTGTCGCCCGTGTACACGATCCGCGTGCCGTCCGGCGCCTCGATCGAGACGCCCCAGGCGGGGACATAGTGCCGGCTGCGCTGGAACCGGAGCGTCAAGGGGCCGACCCGGAGGACGTCATCCGATGTGTACTCGGCGATCTCGAAGGCATCGTCGAAGAACGTGGGCCGCTCCGAGATCGCGACCGTCAGGGCATCGAGCCGGGCGCGCCCACCGGGCGGCAGGTGGACGGGCAACCGCCGCGGCGGCCGTCCGGCCCACGGGTAGAGGTAGCGCATGCCGGCAAGATCGAGGTAGTGGTCGGCGTGCATGTGCCCGACGAAGACCGCCGCCAGGGTCCGCGGATCCATCAGGCGTTCGAGCCGGCGGGCGACACCCTGGCCGGCGTCGAGCAGGATCGCCGTGTCCGCCCATTCGACGAGGTAGCCCGAGGCGGGCGCGTCGGGGTGGGGGACAGCATTGCTGCAGCCGAGCACGGTCAGGCGGAAGCGGCCGGGCAGGACGACGCTCATCGCGTGGATGGTATCGGCTGGATCAAGGCTCCGATGGACCGCAGATGACGCCGCCGGTGTCGGTCTGCCGACAGCCCTCCGACGCTCCGCCGACGACCGCCCGACGCCGCTCGACAACGGCGGGAGCGCCCACGGCGGGGCGCTACGATGCGCGCGACATGCTGGCTCGTCGGCCACTCGTCGCGTCACTGGCCCGGATCCCGTTCTTCGCCGGGCTGGACACGGCCGCCCTCGAGCGACTGGCCGGCGAGATGCGAACCAGGCGCTTCCGGCGTGGCGACATCATCTTCCACGCCGGCGATCCGGGCGATGCGCTGTTCATCATCGTGTCCGGCGAGGTCAAGATCGCCGTCCCGTCGGAGTCCGGCGAGGAGGCCATCCTCGTGACGCTCCGGGACGGCGACGTCTTCGGCGAGCTGGCCCTCCTCGACGGCGCGCCCCGCTCGGCCACGGCCGCCGCCCTCGTTGCCACGGAGACGGTCGTGCTGCCCCGCGAGCAGTTCCGCGAGCTGATCGCGACCGAGCCGGCCGTCCGGGATGCCCTGCTTGCCTCCCTGGCCGGCGAGCTGCGCCGGCTGACCAACCACGTCGAGGAGCTGCACTTCCTCGACATCACCGGCCGCCTGGCGGCGATGCTGGTCCGGCTCTCGGGGGAGGCCGGTCCGGTCGACCCCCACGGTGCGATCCGGCTGCGCGCGACGCTGACCCAGGCCGAGCTCGCTTCGATGGTCGGCTGCACGCGTCAGAGCGTGAACAAGGTCCTCGGCCAGTTCACTGACAACGGCCTGATCCGCCTCGACAAGGAGGGGATCTGGGTCACGGACCTGCGCGGCCTCACGGCGGCGTCCCGGCGGTAACGGTCGCGGCAGGCGGCGTCGCGGTCAGGCGCCCGACTTGGTCTCGCCCAGGGCCTCCAGGAGGACCGCGGCCGCCGCGAGGGCGACCCGCGCGCGACCCATCGGCCCGGTCAGGAACACGACGCGTCGGACGCGAAACTCACGGTCGGGCGTCGAGATGGCGATCGACACCGCGGTGTCCCCGGTCCGCGGCCGCGCGCGGACGGCCAGACCGACCTCGGAGCCGCCGAGCTCGCGGGCGCGGCGCGCGAACTGGACGAGATCATCGGGCAAGGCGTCGTCGTCATCCCCGTCGTCCTCGGCCCCGGTGGCACCCGACCCGTGCGCCGACGCCACCGGCGCATCCGGCGCGATCGACTCGTCTAGCCGGACCCACGGCGCGTCGCCGAACAGCCCGTCGAGACTCCCGCCCGTCCCGATCTCGACGACCGCCAGCGTCCAACCGAGCTCCTCCATGCGCCGGCCGATCGCCTCGCTCCAGGTCGTCTCGCCGGTCGCCCAGACGTACGACCCGAGACGCTCGAGGACGACCGCGGCGGCCGTCTCCACCAGGTCATTCGCACCGGCGACCTCGTCGGCCACCGCGGAGATCCGTACGTCGACCGCCTCCACGCGCGCGTACGTCGCGACGATCGGGTTCGTCGCCCGCAGCATCTGCTCGCCGAGCAGCTCGGCCACCTGTGATTCGCCGATCCCGGCCAGGCGATAGGTCCGCGAGGCGACCTCCGCGCCGAGCCCGAGCGCGTCGAGGCGGGGCACGACCTCGTCGGACCACATCGGGCGCATCTCGCGCGGTGGGCCGGGCAGCGCGACGATGACCCGGCCGTCCGGACGCGTGACGAACCAGCCGGGTGCGGTGCCGTTCGGGTTGGCCAGGCTGACGGCAGACGGGATGCGCCAGGCCTGCTTGAGGTTCAGCTCCGGGAACGGCATGCCGCGACGCGCCCACAGCTCGCGCAGCCACGCCTCGAGATCCGGGTCGACGGACGGCGTCTCGCCGCAGGCCCCCGCGATCGCCTCCCGGGTGAGATCGTCCGGCGTCGGTCCCAGGCCACCCGTCGAGACGATCAGGTCGCACCGGCCGAGCCCGGTCGTGATCGCCGCCTCGACCTCGATCAGGTCGTCCGGCAGGGCGGTCAGCCGGGTCACGCGGACGCCTCGTTCGGTCAAGGCCCGGGCCAGCTCGCCGGCGTTCGTGTCCCGGGTCTCGCCGACGGTCAGCTCGGAGCCGATGCTCAGCAGCTCGGCGGTCAGCAGGCGTCGCGGCGGCAGGGCGGACATCACGGCCAGCGTAGCGTCCGTTCGTCCCGCGCGTCGGGGGCTGGTCGACCGGCTGCTATCATCGCGGCTGACCCCCTCGACCGATCGAGAGCTGGAGCACGATCCTGGACGACCCAGCCGACAGCTCGACCCCATCGACCCCCCCGCCGCCTCCGCCGTCGACGCCGTCGACGCCGCCTCCGCCGGGAGGGGCACCACGCGGACCGCGCAAATCGCCGCCGGGCCTCCGCGCGCAGATCGGCGCCACCCGCGACGCGCTCATGGCGCTCGTCATCGCCCACATCGACCTGGCCAAGGCGGAAGCGGGCGCGATCGCCGGCGAGGTCGGTCGCGTCGCCGCGCTCGGTGCCCTGGCGATCGCCCTCGTCATCTTCGCCGTCTTCCTCCTCGTCATCGGCCTGTCGCTCGGGATCGGCGAGTGGGTCCTCGGCTCGATGGGCTGGGGCGTCGTCAACGGCGTGGAGCTCTTCCTCGCGGTCGCGATGGCGGCCGTCCTGCTCGCCGTCGGGATCGCTCCCGGCCGGATCGTCCGGGCACTCGTCGGCGGCATCGTCGTCGGGCTGGTCATCGGGGTCGCTCTCGCGCTCAACCTGCCCAACCAGGCCTACGCCGCCATCGGCGACGCCACGGCGCTGCCGGTGGACCCGGGCATCCGCCCGCTCGTCGTGGGGCTGCTCATCGGCGGCTTCATCGGGCTCATCGCCGGTCTCTTCGCCGCCGTGCGGATGAATGCCTCCGGCGGCGGTCGCTTCGCGGCCCTCGCCGGCCTGACCGTCCTGGGCTTCGCCCTCGGTGCGTTCACAGCGATCACATTCGGGCCGCAGGTCGGTGCCGGCATCGGGATCACCGTCGGCTACCTCGCCTGGATGGCGCTCATGGGCACCGACGTGGCGCGGACCGGCATCGACGTCGAGGCCCTCAAGAACCGCTTCTACCCCGTCCAGTCGATCGACACAGGCAAGGAGACGCTCGAGTGGCTACAGAAACGGATGCCGCCCGGGATCGGGTCCTAGCGGCACGCGCCGCGCTGGGCGACGAGCTGGAGACCCTCGAGGCCTCCGCCCGAGCCGCCGCGGACGTCCCGGCCAAGATCCGACGCAGCCCCGGCAAGGCCGCCGCCATCGCGGGCGGTACGGCCTTCGTCGTGCTGGGCGGGCCGCGCCGTGTCTTCCGGGCGGGCAGGCGGGCGGTGACCGGCGCTCCCGAGCCGTTGCCGGAGTCGATGCTCCCCAAGGAGGTCGACAAGGCGCTGCGCGCGCTGGGCGATGACGGCGCCAAGGTACGCGGCACGCTGGAGCGCGACTTCGCGGCCTATGCCAAACAGGCCCAGCGGGACCGCGCAAGCGTCCGGACCCTGCTGTTGCTGACCGTCGGCCGTCCGCTCCTGTCGGCCGCCGCGAAGTCCGCGGGGAGCTGGCTGTTCCGGACCGATGACGAGGGGTTCCAGGCCCGGCTCGCCCAGATCCGCGAACGCACGAAGCGGCAGACCGAGGGCGCGCCGCCCGTCGACATCGACGCGCCCCCGGCCGTTGACGGGGGCGCTCCCGGCGCCTGACCGCCCCACCGGCGGCCCGCGCTAGACTGCGGGCGGGCGAGTGGCGGAATGGCAGACGCGCCGGCCTTAGGAGCCGGTGCCGCGTGAGCGGCGTGGAGGTTCGATCCCTCTCTCGCCTACCAGCTCAGCTGCCAACGGCGCCGTGCGGACCCTCGTCCCGGCCTCCCCCGTATACTTCCCCGCGATGCAGATCACCAAGACACCCGGTCCCAAGTCGACCATCGAGCTCGAGATCGAGCTGCCCGCCGACCGTCTGGCGCGCGCCACGGACGATGCCGTCCGCCGGCTGTCACGCCGGACGCGCGTCCCGGGGTTCCGCCCGGGCAAGGCCCCGCGTCCCGTGCTGGAACGGCACCTGGGGCCGGGCGTGGTCCACGAGGAGGCCGTCGAGCATCTCGTCCAGGACGCCTACCGCGAGGCCCTGGTCGAGTCGGACATCCTGCCGCTGACCAACGCCGAGGTGGACATCGTCCAGGCCGAGGAGGGCCAGCCGGTCATCTTCAAGGCGATCGTCCAGGTCCGGCCCGAGGTCGAGCTCGGCGACTACAAGAACTTCAACTTCCGGCCGGAGATCGACACGATCGACGACGCCCGGGTCGACCAGGTCATCGAGGAGCTGCGCGACCAGAACGCGACGCTGACCGCGGTCGAGGGTCGCGGCGCC
Organism: uncultured Chloroflexia bacterium; assembly: GCA_963755995.1. Classification (GTDB taxonomy): domain Bacteria; phylum Chloroflexota; class Limnocylindria; order Limnocylindrales; family CSP1-4; genus SPCO01. Next base: position 506,764 of record CAVWLQ010000003.1, read on the forward strand.
AAGGACGGCGACTACGCGGTCATCTCCTTCGTCGGGCACGCGCGACGGTGAGCCCTTCGAGGGCGGCACGTCCGAGCGGATGCCCCTGATCCTCGGCCAGGAGCGGCTCATCCCGGGCTTCGAGGCCAACCTCGTCGGGCTCGAGGTCGGCGGCTCGACCGAGTTCGACATCACCTTCCCGGAGGACTACCCGGAGACCGAGCTGGCCGGCCAGACCGCCCATTTCGCGGTCGAGCTGCGCGAGCTCCGCGAGAAGGTCCTGCCCGAGCTCGACGAGGACTTCGTCGGGACGCTCGGCGACTTCGCGGACGTCGACGCGCTGCGGGCGGACGTCAAGACGCGTCTCGAGCGCAACGCCCTCGACCGTGCACGCCACGAGTTCGCCGACAAGATCATCGAATACGCCGTGGCCAACGCCACGCTCGAGCTGCCGGACATCCTGGTCGACCAGGAGGTCGAGGTGATGCACGACGAGTTCCGCGGCACGCTGGCGCGCCAGGGGATCGCCGAGGACGCGTACCTCAAGGCCGTCGACAAGACCGAGGCCGACCTCCATACCGAGTTCCGGCCGGGCGCGGAGAAGCGCGTCCGGACCCTGCTCGTCCTCTCGAAGGTCGCCGACGCCGAGGGCCTGACCGTCCCCGATGCCGAGGTCGATGCCGAGGTCGCGCGTGGTCGCGAGCGCTACCCGGACGACGTGAAGCTCCAGGAGTATTTCGACTCCGAGCGCGGCCGCGCCTACATCCGCAGCACGCTCCGGCGCAGCCGGGTGGTCGAGGGTCTCATCGACGGCTGGCTGGCCGACCACCCCGATCACGCCCCATTGCCACATCTCGAGGACGGGCCGGCGTCCGCCGTCGAGAGCGAGGGGGCCGCCGCCAACGCCGCCATCGACGCGACCGATCCGGGCTCCATCCTCGAAGATGTCCCGACACCGGCCGGCTGACCCGCGGGCCAGTGCCACCTGAACGAGGGAGTCCAAGCATGCTCGTCCCCATGGTCATCGAGTCCTCCAGCCGGGGGGAGCGCGCCTACGACATCTACTCGCGCCTGTTGCGCGAACGGATCATCTTCCTGGGTGACGCGATCGAGGACCACCTGGCCAACCTGGTCATCGCCCAGCTGCTCTTCCTGGAATCCGAGGATCCCGAGAAGGACATCAGCCTGTACATCAACTCGCCCGGCGGTCAGGTGACGTCCGGCCTGGCGATCTACGACACCATGCAGTACCTGCGGGCACCGGTCAGCACGATCTGCATCGGCATGGCCGCCTCGATGGCCGCGGTGCTCCTGGCGGCCGGCGCCAACGGCAAGCGCTACGCCCTGCCGAACAGCCGGATCATGATCCACCAGGGCTCCGGCGGGTTCCGCGGCAACGCCCCGGACGCGGTCATCCAGATGAAGGAATGGGAGTACCTCGTCCAGCGCAACCACGAGATCCTCTCGCGGCACACCGGGCAGCCGCTGGAGAAGATCGTCCACGACACGGACCGTGACCACTTCATGTCACCCGAGGATGCGAAGGACTATGGCATCATCGACGCGGTCTACGCGGTCGAGAGCAGCTCGCTGATCGCGCAGGCCCACGACGCCGGGATGGCCGGCGGCGAGGGATCGAAGGCAGCCGAGGAAGCGGCCGAGGCCGCCGAGTCGGCCGAGACGCCGAAGAAGAGCAAGGACCAGTAGGCCAGGGCGGGCGAACGTGACGTCATCGAACAGCAGCACAAAGGGACCCAAGGTCCCGTATCGCTGTTCCTTCTGCGGGAAGAGCCAGGAGCAGGTCCGCAAGCTCATCGCGGGCCAGGGCGTGTACATCTGCGACGAGTGCATCAACCTGTGCCAGGAGATCATCGAGGAGGAGCTCCTCGAGACGCCGCGCCCCAAGGCCGCCGGCGGCAAGCTCCCGAACCCGCACCAGATCAAGGACGCGCTGGACCAGTACGTCATCAGCCAGGAGCGGGCCAAGAAGGTCCTGTCGGTCGCCGTCTACAACCACTACAAGCGGGTCAACGCCGGCCACCAGGTCGATGAGGTCGAGCTCCAGAAGTCGAACGTGCTCCTCGTCGGGCCGACGGGCAGCGGCAAGACGCTGCTGGCCCAGACGCTCGCCCGCGTCCTGGACGTGCCGTTCTGCATCGCGGACGCGACATCGCTGACCGAGGCCGGCTACGTCGGCGAGGACGTCGAGAACATCCTGTTGCGGCTGATCCAGGCGGCCGACTTCGACGTCGCCCGGGCCCAGCGCGGGATCATCTACATCGACGAGATCGACAAGATCGCGCGCAAGGCGGACAACCCCTCGATCACCCGTGACGTGTCCGGCGAGGGCGTCCAGCAGGCGCTCCTCAAGATCCTCGAGGGGACCGTCGCCAACGTGCCGCCCCAGGGTGGCCGGAAGCATCCCCACCAGGACTTCATCCAGATCGACACGACCAACGTGCTGTTCATCTGCGGTGGCGCATTCGACGGTCTCGAGCGCATCGTCGAGGAGCGGGTCGGCCGCCGGTCGATCGGCTTCGGGTCGAAGTCGGCGATGGGTCCGGTCGAGCGTGGCCGCATCCTCGAGAAGGTGATGCCGGAGGACCTCCTGAAGTTCGGGCTGATCCCGGAGTTCATCGGCCGCCTGCCGGTCATGGTCACGCTGTCTGCGCTGTCGGCCGAAGACCTCGTCCGCGTCCTGACCGAGCCGAAGAACGCGGTCACCCGCCAGTTCGAGAAGTTCCTCTCGCTGGACAAGGTGGAGCTGGCCTTCACCCCGGGCGCGCTGCGGGCCGCGGCCGAGGTCGCTCTGGACCGCAAGACCGGCGCGCGGGCGCTCCGCTCGATCGTCGAGGAGTCGCTCCTCGAGGTGATGTACGACATCCCGGACCGGACCGACATCCGCAAGTGCATCATCACCGAGGAGACGATCCGCTCCGGTCGGCTGCCGCTCCTGCTGACCAAGTCGGACGTGGACAAGGGCGTCGACGAGACCAACTACGAAGGCTGGCTGGCGGAGCGCGGCGAGAGCGCGTAGGCCCGGTCACGCACGAGGCCCGTGCTACACTCCGGCCCTCACGGCGACGACCGGGAAGAGTAGCGTCGGGTCGGCCCTGAAGCGAGCGCGGGATGGTGCGAGCCGCGCGGGCAGGATGACGCGAAGGTCGCTCGCGAGCCGTGCGGATGACGCCCGATAGCGCGTCGAGAGGGCACCGGGCGCCGACGAGGCGACGGGCCGGGATGACCGGACCGAAACCCCGGATGCCGAACCAGCAGGTGGTACCACGACCCGTTCGTCCGCTGGACGAAGGGGTCGTTCTGATTCGAGGACCGACGATGCCCGAGATGTCGAAGTTGCCGAAGGCCTATACGCCGCGCGACGTCGAGGGCGCGATCTACGAGCGCTGGCTCGCCGCGGACGTGTTCGCCCCCGACGGCGCCGGCTCGACCGCCGATCCCGCCCTGCCGCCCTTCACGATCATCCAGCCGCCGCCGAACATCACCGGCTCGCTCCACCTGGGGCATGCGCAGCGGACCGCGGTCGAGGACCTGATGATCCGGCACGCCCGGATGCGCGGCCACCGGGCGCTGTTCCTGCCCGGGCTGGATCACGCCTCGATCGCGGCCCAGTTCGTGCTCGACGGCATCCTCGCCAAGGAGGGGGAGACCCGCCAGTCGCTCGGTCGCGAGCGCTATCTCGAGCGGATGCGCGAGTTCGTGGCGACGACCCGCGAGGTCATGCTCGCCCAGCAGCGACGGGTGGGCGCGTCGGCCGACTGGGGCCGTCTCCGATACACGATGGATGACGGCTCGGCCAAGGCCGTCCGGGTCGCGTTCACCCGCCTGTACGACGCGGACCTGGCCTACCGCACCGAGGCGCTGGTCAACTGGTGCCCCGGCTGCCGCACCAGTGTCAGCGACCTCGAGGTCGTGGCCACGCCCGAGACCGGCACGCTCTGGTCGGTCCGCTATCACCTGATCGACCCCGGCACGGGCGCGCCGGACCCGGAAGCGACGATCACGATCGCGACGACGAGGCCGGAGACGATCCTCGGCGACACGGCGGTCGCCGTCCATCCGGACGATCCGCGCTACGCCGACCTGGTCGGCCGGCTCGTGCGCATCCCGTTCGTCGAGCGCGACGTCCCGATCATCGCCGACGACGTCGTCGATCCGGCCTTCGGCACCGGCGCGGTCAAGATCACGCCGGCGCACGACCACGATGACCACGCCACCGGCCTGCGGCACGGTCTTCCGGCGCCGTCGATCCTGGCCGACGACGGCAGCATCGCCGGAACGAACACGCGCTACGACGGACTCGACCGGTTCGCCGCGCGCGAGGCGATCGTGGCCGAGCTCGAGGCGCGCGGCGACCTCGCCGGCGAGCAGTCCCACGAGATGGTGATCGGACGCTGCCAGCGCAGCAACGACATCATCGAGCCGCGGCTCAAGACCCAGTGGTTCATCCGGACCGGCCCGCTGGCGGCCCGGGCGCTCGAGGCGACCCGCTCCGGCCGGACCCGGATCCTGCCCGAGCGCTTCGAGAAGACCTGGGAGCACTGGCTCACCAACATCCGCGACTGGAACGTCTCGCGCCAGCTCTGGTGGGGCCACCGCATCCCGGCCTGGTACTGCCCCGACGGACATGTGACGGTGTCGGCCGAGATCGACGGCCCGGATGCCTGCGCGGTCTGTGGCCGCCCGGCCGCCGAGCTCCAGCAGGACCCGGACATCTTCGACACCTGGTTCAGCTCCGGGCTCTGGCCGTTCTCGACCCTCGGCTGGCCGGACGACACCGCCGACTACGCGACCTACTACCCGACCTCGGTGATGGAGACCGGCTACGACATCATCTTCTTCTGGGTCGCCCGGATGATGATGCTGGGCATCGAGCTGACCGGGACCGAGCCGTTCCATACGGTCTACCTGTCCGGCCTGATCCGCGACCCGCTCGGCCAGAAGATGTCCAAGACCAAGGGCAACGTCGTCGACCCACTGGGTGCCATCGACGAGTCCGGTGCCGACGCGCTCCGGTTCGCCGTCATCCACGGGGCGACGCCGGGCAACGACCAGCGGTTCGGGCCGGCCAAGCTCGAGCAGGCGCGGAACTTCGCCAACAAGCTGTGGAACGCGACCCGCTACGTGGCGGGAGCGCGGCCCAGCTCGATCCCGGAGGGCGCCGAACGGCGGCTGCCGGACGCGCGCCACCTTGGACCCGCGGAGCGCTGGCTGCTGTCGCGGGCGGCGGCCACGACCGAGGCGGCCGATTCGGCCGTCACGGGCTACACGTTCGGCGAGCTGACCCGCGTCCTGTACGAGGCGATCTGGAGCGAGTACTGCGACTGGGGCCTGGAGCTCGCCAAGGTCCGGCTCTCGGATCCGACCCTCGATGCACCAACGCGCGAGGCGACGTGGTGGACGCTGGTCGAGGTGCTCGACACGTACCTGCGGCTGCTCCATCCGGTGATGCCCTTCGTCACCGAGGCGCTCTGGGCGACGCTGCCGCATCGGGCGTCCGACCCGGATCTCCTCATCGTCGCGCGCTGGCCCGCGGTGGGGGAGCGGGACGCCGAGGCCGAGGCCGAGGTCGGCGCGCTCATCGACCTGGTCACGGAGATCCGGAACGCACGCGCGTCTGCCCGGCTGCCCGCCGCGGACTGGCTGGAGACGCTGGTCTACGTGCCGCTTGAGCTCGGCCGGACGTTCGAGGCGCTTCGGCCGGCGATCGAGCGGCTGGCCCGGGCACGTCCGCTGCGGCGCGAGCTGACCCCGGAGGCGCTCGAGGCGGCGACGACCGCCGGCGACCTGACGATCATCGTGGCGGGCGGCGAGCTCGAGGCCGCCGTCCGCGTCGGCTCGACACATGCCGACTCCGCCGACCTGGAGCGCGATCGACTGGAACGCGAGCTCGCCGAGGCCGAGGGCTGGCTGGCCGCCGCACGCGAACGCCTCGGCAACCCGTCGTTCGTGTCGCGGGCGCCGGCGGAGGTGGTCGACGGCGCACGCGCCCGCGAAGCGGAGCTGGCGGACCAGGTCGCGCGCCTGCGGGACCGCCTGGACCGCTGACGGGAGGGCGGGGAGAGCGCCCGCCCTTTGCTCCGACCGCTCGAACGATCCCGCGACCGTGCGATCGCGGGCCGCGCCCGGGCGTGTCGCAGGCGTCGACGTGCCCTCCCGATGGCCCTGATTTTTGTTTGTCCACCGACTTGACAAAGCCCCGGGCGGGTCGCACCATCCGACTTTGTCAAGTCCCTTGCCAAAGCCTCGCGGCGGGAGGGATACGACAGGAGGAGCGTCGTCGGCCCATGAGCGCCAGCCCGGTGGTGCTGCCTGAAAAGGCCACGCACCAGCAGACGCGAACGTTCAACCAGCAGCTCGTTCTGCGCGCCCTGCACGACCACAGCCCCCTGTCGCGTGCCGACCTGGCCCGGCTGACCGGCCTGACGCGAACGTCCGTCAGCGGTCTCGTCGGCAGCCTCATCGACGACGATCTGATCGAGGAGATCGGTCGTGGCCGATCGAGCGGCGGGAAGTCTCCGATCCTCCTCCGCGTCGCCCCGGACGGCCGTCACCTGATCGGCCTCGACCTCGGCGAGGCGCAGTTCAGCGGCGCGGTCGTCAACCTGAACGGCGACATCCTGCGCTCCATCCACCTCCCCCTCGATGGGCGCGATGGCGAAGCCGCCGCTCGAGCTCGTGTTCGAGCTTGTGGACGCCCTGCGCGCCGACGACCGGTCTCGCCTCCTCGGGATCGGCGTCGGCGCGCCAGGCATCATCGATACGAGCACCGGGACCGTCCGCTGGTCCGTCCTGAACTGGGCGGAGCTCCGTCTCGGGCCGGAGCTCGAGGAGCGCTACGGCATGCCGGTCGTGGTCGCCAACGACAGTCACGCGGCCGCCCTGGCCGAGCTGACGTTCTTTCGCCGCCCGCGGCCGAACAACCTGATCGTGATCAGGGTGGGTCGCGGTGTCGGTGCCGGGATCATCCTCAACGGCCAGCTGTTCCAGGGCGACGGCTACGGCGCGGGCGAGGTCGGGCACGTCTCGATGAGCGGCGCCGACGCGCCGTGCCGCTGCGGCAAACAGGGCTGCCTCGAGACGATGGCCAGCATGCGGGCCCTGGTCGACGCCGCGTGTGTCGTGGACCCGTCGATCACGAACGACCGCGGCCTCGTGGCCGCCTTCCTGGCCGGCGTCGCCGGCATCCGGCGGATCGTCCTCGATGCCGCGCGCGAGCTCGGCATCGCGATCGGCTGGCTGATCGGCGTGCTCAACGTCCGCCACGTGCTGCTCGTCGGCCCCGTCGCGGAGTTCGGCGACGAATGGCTCGGCGAGGTCCGACGGCACGCGCGCGCGAGCGTCCTGCCTCTGCTCGCCCGCGACACGCAGATCGAGTTCGGCCACGTCCACGACGACGTCGTCGTGCTCGGGGCGTCGGCGCTGCTGATGGAGCAGCAGCTCGGCCTGGCGTTGGTCCGATGACGACGCTCCATGAGCCGGAGCTCGACGGTCCGCTGGTCGCCGGCGTCGACGTCGGCGGCACGAAGACGCTCGTCGTCGTCACCGATCGGAGGGACCGCGTCCTCTATGAGCACGCCGCCCCGACGGATCGCTCGGCGCTCGTCGACCAGATCGCCGGACTCGTCGATGGCGCCCGGCGCCACCTGCGGCAGGACGTCGCCGCGGTCGCCGTCGCCATACCCGGCCACGTCGACCCGGTGGACGGCTCCGTCAGCATGGCCGTCAACCTGGGCATCACCCATCTGCCCCTCGGGTCGATGCTCCAGGCGGAGCTCGGCGTCCCGGTCTTCGTCGAGCATGACGCTCGCGCGGCGGCCCTCTGGCTGAGCCGGCAGACCGTCGACGGGTGGGCCGACGCGCCACCGAGCATCGCCTTCCTGGCGATCGGCACCGGGATCTCGGCCGGCATCGTCCTCGACGGGGCGGTCCTCCGCGGCGACAACAACTTTGCCGGCGAGGTCGGCCACCTCGTCGCCGATCCCGACGGCGTGGTCTGCGCATGCGGCCTGCGCGGCTGTCTCGAGACGATCGCCGCCGGTCCGGGGATCGCTCGCCAGGCTGCCGAGGCGATCTCGGCCGGTCGACGCACGGTCCTGACGCCCGATGCGAGCGCCGGGGACGTCTTCCGCGCGGCGTCGGCCGGCGACGAGGTCGCGCTGGAGATCACCGACCGGGTGGCCGACCACCTGGCCCGGGCGATCCGATCCCTCGCCCTGACCCTCGGCGTCAAGCGCGTCGTCATCGGTGGCGGCGTGGCGGCCGCCGGACCCCCTCTTCTCGACCCCATCCGGTCGCGCATCCTCCGCGAATGCGCGGACTCGCCACTGGTCCAGGCCGCCCTTGGCGATGCCAGCGTGGAGCTGCTGTCGCCGAGTGAAGCGCCTGGCGCGCGCGGAGCGGCGGCGATCGCTCGCCACCGCATCGGCTTGCCTCAGCGAGAGGGGGTGGGCGAACGGTAACCTACCCGGTGCCATTTCAGGAGTCGGATACCATGCGTGGACCCAGGGAGCCAATCGTCACCCGGTTTGGGCAGTTCCCAGGAGGAGGAATTCATGGGTAAGAGACTACGGACAACTCCAGCGTTGGCGGCGATCGCCGTCCTGCTGGTCAGTGCATGCGGGAGCAGCAGCACGTCGCCGTCGGCATCGGCCGCGGCACCGAGCGCTGCCGCGAGCGCAGCCGCGCCGAGCGCGGCCGCATCGGCCGCCCCGAGCGCGTCCGCCGCGGCGGCCCCGTCGGCTGCCCCGGTGGCAGCCGTCCCGACCGTCCCGACCGGCTACACCGAGCTGGACGCGGCACTTGGCGCGGACAAGCCGTTCAACGGCAAGACCGTTTCCATCCAGACCCAGTGGATCGGCGGAGAGGGCACGAACTTCGCTGCCTCTGTCGCCGACTTTGCGGCAGCGACCGGCATCAAGGTCCAGATCGACAGCATCGGCTCGAGCCACGAGACCGTGCTGAAGACCCGGATCGAGGGCGGCAAGCCGCCGGACATCGCGCAGCTCGCCCAGCCGACCCCGATCCTGGCCTACGCGGCCCAGGGCAAGGTCATCGACGTGGCACCGTTCATGGGCAAGAAGCTCAGCGATGAGCATGCGAACACCATCGGCCTGGTCACACAGGGCGACAAGGTCTGGGGCATCCCGTACAAGGCCGACGTCAAGTCGACCATCTGGTACCCGATCAAGGCCTTCGAGGCCAAGGGCTACACGGTCCCGAAGACGTGGGACGAGCTGATCGCCCTGTCCGACAAGATCGTCGCCGACGGCTCCAACCCGTGGTGCGTCAGCGCAGGCGGCCCCGGCGACGCGACCGGCTGGCAGCTCACCGACTGGATCGAGGAAGTCGTCCTCAAGACCAAGGGCGCCGACTACTACAACGACTGGATCAGCCACAAGGTCAAGTTCCAGGATCCGGGCATCAAGGACGCCTTTGACAAGGTCGGCAAGATCTTCTTCACGCCGAACTACGTCTTCGGCACCAACACCGCGATCGTTCCCCAGGACCAGAAGACGACGATGGACCCGATGTTCACCGACGACCTGGCCAATCCGAAGTGCTGGATGCAGAAGATCCCGACCTGGTACGGCCCGGACTTCTTCCCGGATCAGCGGGCCAGCGGCACCCCCTCCAAGTACATCATCGGGACGGACGTCGGGATCATGCCGTTCCCGACCATCGACCCGGCCCAGACCTATGCCGAGGGATCGGCCGACACCATGATGGTGCTCGCTGACCGGCCCGAGGTTCGTGCCGTCGCCGAGTTCCTCGCGACGCCGCAAGGCCTCCAGAAGTGGATCGAGGCTGGCAGCGCCATCTCGACCAACTCCACCACCCCTGCCGACTGGTATGCCGGCGCCTACAAGCTCAAGGTCGCGTCCGAGATCGCGAACGCCGCCAAGGGCATCGGCTTCGATGCGTCCGACCTCATGCCGGGCAAGGTCGGCGCCGGAACGTTCTGGACCAAGCTTGACGACTGGGTCAACCAGGGTGGCACCAATACGGATGCCACTTTGAAGGCCATCGACGACAGCTGGCCTGCCAGCTGACCATGTGATGGAGTGCGGGGCGCGTCACCTAACGGTGGCGCGCCCCGTTACTATGTCCGGGAGGAGGATCGATGGCCGTCGCTCAAGCTCAAGCTGAGAGTCCGGGGCTGTCGCGGTTCGTGCTGCCGATCCTGGGCCTGATCGGCCTGGGTCTGTGCGGGGCCGGCATCCTCGTCCTGTACGACCCGCAAGGCGGGCCGAACCTCCTGGCCTCGATCTACGACGCGATCGGCAATACGTCGGGCGCAACCGAGCTGCGCAATGGTCAGGGCGATCAGGTCATCGCCAAGCTCCTGCTCGCCGTGATCGCGCTGGCCGTGGGTGTCGGCGGCATCTGGCTGCTGTTCCTGGGCGTGGGCGGAGCGGTCGGCCTGCTCCAGGCAAAGTGGCGCGACCGGATCCTGCCGTGGGTCTTCGTCGGCCCCGCCCTGGCGCTGTTGTCGATCTTCCTGGTCTATCCGGCGGCGGGGACGATCCTGCGCAGCTTCCAGGACGACAAGGGCCAGCTCACGCTCGCCAACTTCGCGGTGATGGTGGAGCCCGAGTTCACCCAGATCCTGCGCAACAACGCCATCTGGCTGATCGTCGGCACCGGCGCCAGCGTCGTCCTCGGACTCATCTTCGCCTGGCTCTTCGATCGCGTCCGGCGCGAGTCGCTGGCCAAGACGATCGTCTTCCTGCCGCTGGCGATCTCACTCGTCGGCGCGTCGGTCATCTGGGGCTTCGTGTACGCCTTCCAGCCGGCCGGCCAGCCGCAGATCGGCCTCCTGAACGCCGTCCTGGTCGGCCTCGGCGGCAAGCCCATGTCGTGGCTGACCACCAGCCCGATCAACATCTTCTGCGAGATCGCGATCCTGGTCTGGCTCCAGACCGGTTTCGCGATGGTCGTCTTCTCGGCGTCGATCAAGGGCGTGCCGGGAGAGGTCCTCGAGGCAGCCCGGCTCGATGGCGCATCGGAGCGTCAGCTCTTCCTGCGCGTGATCATCCCGATGATCCGCGGCTCGATCGTGACGGTCTCGACGACCATCGCGATCGTCACCCTCAAGATCTTCGACATCGTCTACGTGACGACCGGCGGACGGTTCGGTGACGACGTCGTGGCCAACCGGATGTTCCACGAGATCTTCCAGTTCTTCGAGGATGGCCGTGGTGCCGCGCTCGCGACACTCCTCTTCATCGCCGTCCTGCCCGTGATGTACATCAACCTCCGCAACTTCAGGCGACAGCAGGTGGAAGCATGACCGCGCCCGCCCAGCCGATCGAACAGCCCGCAGCGCGCGTGTCCGCGTGGCGGCCGGCCTTCATCCGGAGCGTGCCGCTCCGGCTGTCGGTCTTCCTCATCTGCCTGTTGTGGACGATCCCGACCCTCGGCCTGCTCGTCACATCGGTGCGTGATCCCAAGAACATCACGACGTCCGGCTGGTGGACGGCCCTGCTCCACCCATTCGAAGCCAACCAGTGGACGCTCTCGAACTACCAGACGGTCATCGCCAGCGACGGCATGGGCAACGCGTTCATCAACAGCCTCATCGTGACGATCCCGTCGGTCGCCATCCCGATCACGATCGCCGCATTCGCGGCCTACGCCTTCGCGTGGGTCCCGTTCCGCGGCCGCGGCATCCTGTTCACGATCGTGGTGGCGCTGCTGGTCGTGCCGATCCAGATGTCCCTCATCCCGATCCTGCAGATCTACAGCTCGGGCAACCTGTACGGCTCGTTCCTCGGCATCTGGCTGGCGCACACGGGCTTCGGTCTGCCGCTGGCGATCTTCCTGCTCTACAACTACATGTCACAGCTGCCGCGCGACCTGTTCGAGTCCGCCGCGATCGACGGCGCCACGCACCTTCAGACGTTCATCCGGCTGGTCCTGCCGCTGTCGATCCCGGCTCTCGGTGCGATCGCCATCTTCCAGTTCCTGTGGGTCTGGAACGACCTGCTGGTGGCGCTCGTCTTCCTCGGGCCGGGTGCCGAGGTCCGCGTCCTGCCGACCGCGCTCTACCAGTTGATCGGCAGCCGCGGCGGCGCGTGGCACCTCCTGACCGCGGGCGCGTTCATCACGATGGTCGTGCCGCTGGTCGTCTTCCTGCTTCTCCAGCGGGCATTCGTCAGAGGGATCCTGGCCGGCTCCGTCAAGTCGTGACGCCGGCGCAGCGCGCGTCAGCCTCCGGTCCCGGCGCGCGCGGTCACGGGCCCACGGCATGGGGCTGAGAGACGAGATCCTCGAGCAGCCGGCCGCGGCCCAGCGCCTGCTGGAGGCCGCGCCGAGCGCGTTCGCTCCGATCGCGGCCGCGGTGCGGACACGCCGGCCGCGGTTCGCCGTCATCGCCGCCCGCGGCACCTCCGACAACGCCGGCATCTATGCGCAGTACCTGCTGGCGATCCGGAACGGCCTGGTCGTCGCCCTGGCCGCGCCGTCCACGATCACGCTGTACGGAGCGCGCCCGGACATGGCGGACGCCCTGGTCGTCGGCATGTCGCAGTCGGGCCGGTCACCGGATATCGTCGCGGTCGTCGAGGAGGCCCGCCGGCAGGGCGCGCTGACCGTCGCGCTGACGAACGACACGGACTCGCCATTGGCCGACATGGCCGACCACGTGGTCGACCTGTGCGCCGGCCCGGAGCTGGCGACGGCCGCCACCAAGACGTACACGACCGAGCTCCTCGCGGCTGCGCTCCTGTCGACGGCGCTCGACCCACCGACCCCGGGGGAGTCGGCCGACCTCGCCGGGCTGCCCGCCCTCATGTCCGTCGCGCTGACGGCGGAGCCGGACGCGCGCGACCTGGCCGCCGCGCACGCCAAGCGCCAGCGTGCCGTCGTGCTCGGCCGTGGCTACAGCTATCCGAGCGCGCGCGAGTGGGCCCTCAAGCTGCAGGAGATGGCGCTGGTCGCGGCCATGCCGTATTCGGCGGCGGACTTCGAGCACGGGCCGCTGGCCCTGGCCGAGCCCGGCCTGCCGGTGCTGGCAGTGGCACCGAGCGGGACGGAGCTCGAGGCCCAGGTGGACCTCCTGGCCCGCCTCAAGGAGGACCACGGGGCGCGGCTGCTGGTCATCTCGGATGCGCCCGCGGCCCGTGAGATCGACGAGGGGCTGACGTTGCCGGCGGGCATCCCGGCGTGGCTCGCGCCGATGGTCGACATCCTGCCGGCCCAGCTGTACGCCTATCACCTGACCGTCGCGCGCGGCCTCGACCCCGACCATCCGCGGAGCATCAGCAAGGTCACCGAGACGCGCTAGCGAGCCGGCCGGACGCGCCGGACGCAACGGGACCTAGCCGCCGGCGATCAGCCGCCGGTACCAGCTCGCACTGTCCTTCGGTGTGCGCCGCTGGGTCGGGAAGTCGACGTGGACCAGGCCGAACCGCCGGGAGTAGCCAAGGCTCCACTCGTAGTTGTCGAGGAACGACCAGACGTAGTAGCCGGTGATCGGCACGCCCGCGCCGAGTGCGTCTGCGACCGCGGCGACGTGTCGGGCCAGGTAGTCGACCCGGCGGACATCGCGTACGCGGCCGTCCGGTTCGACCGAGTCGGGGTACGCGGCACCGTTCTCGGTGATGACGATCTCACGTGGCGCGTACGTCCGATTGAGGTCGATCAAGGTGTCGCGCAGGCCGTCGGGCGCCACGTGCCAGCCCATCTGCGTCTGCTCCGAGTCCGGCACGGCGCCGATCTCCCAGTCGAACGCGCGGTCCGACCTGGCGCTGACGGAGTCGCGCCGGTAGTAGTTCAGGCCGAGGTAGTCGAGGTCGCCGGCCGGGGGATCCGTGAGGTCGATGCCCTCGAGGTGACCCGCCTCGCGGTGTGCCTCGAGTCCCAGCGTCGGATAGCCGCGACCGAAGAGCGGGTCGAGGAACCACGCGTCGCGCGCGGAGCTCCACTGGTCGGCGGCGACACGGTCCCGGTCCGAGTCGGTCGCCGGCGCGACCTGGTTGACGTCGATCGCCACGCCGATCTTCGCGCCGTCGACCTGGGCGCGGATCGCCTGCGCGGCGACCGCGTGAGCGCGCAGCTCGTTGTCGGCGACCCGGATCGCCGTCGGCCAGTCGCGCAGGCCCGGGGCGTGGATGCCGTCGGCATGACCGAGGAACGCGAACACGGCCGGCTCGTTGAACGTCATCCAGTCCTTGACCCGGTCGCCCAGGTTCGATGCGAGGAGCGCGGTGTAGTCGCTGAACCAGCCCGCGACCTCCGGGTTGGCGAAGCCGCCACGGTCCTGGAGCGCCTGGGGCAGGTCCCAGTGGAACAGGTTGACCAGGGGCTGGATGCCCGCGTCCAGCAGCGCGTCGACGAGGCGTTGGTAGAAGTCGAGGCCGGCCCGGTTGACGGCGCCGGTCCCCATGGGCAGGATGCGCGACCAGCTGACGCTGAACCGGTATGCGCGCGCCCCGAGGTCGGCCATCAGCCGGACGTCCTCCGGGTAGCGGTGGTAGTGGTCGCAGGCGATGTCGCCCGTGGTGCCATCGGCGATCGCCCCCGGCTGACGGGCGAACGTGTCCCAGATCGACGGCCCTCGGCCGTCCTCGGCAGCTGCACCCTCGATCTGGTAGGCGGAGGCGGCGAAGCCCCAGACGAAGTCGGCCGGAAAGGGTCGGGCCAGTTGGGCTGGGTCCGTCTCGAACGTGGACGATGGGCTCATCGGCGAATCGTACCCGCTCCGCGGGGCCCTGATCGGGCCCCATGAACGGGCCGGTGGGGCCATCCGGTATCGTTGGCGCTGATGTCAGCAGGAGACCGTGTGTTCGATCCGCCCGCATGACATCCGTCGTTCAGTCGCCCCGCTTCGGCGGCGACTGGTGGCAGCGCGGGGTCGTCTACCAGGTCTATCCGCGCAGCTTCGCCGACACGACCGGCGATGGGGTGGGGGACCTGCCCGGGATCATCGACCACCTCGACCACCTCGGGCCCGATGGTCTCGGGGTCGACGCGCTCTGGCTGTCGCCGATCTACCCGTCGCCGGGGCTCGACCTCGGCTACGACGTCAGCGATCACGAACGGGTCGATCCGCTGTTCGGGTCGGAGGCCGACTTCGACCGGCTCGTCGCGGAGGCACACCGGCGCGGGATCCGGGTCGTGCTCGACCTGGTCATGAACCACACGAGCGACGCCCACCCCTGGTTCGTCGCGTCGAGCGCCGGCCGCACGGGCCAGTACGCCGACTGGTACCTGTGGAGCGACCCCGCCGGGGATGCGCCTGCCGGTGCCCTGCTGCCCCCCAACAACTGGGTCTCGTACTTCGGCGGCCCAGGCTGGCAGTGGGAGCCGCGGCGAGCGCAGTTCTACTACCACACGTTCCTCGCCCAGCAGCCTGAGCTCAACTGGCGGGCGCCGGGCGTCGAGGCGGCCCAGTTCGAGATGGTCCGCGGCTGGCTGGCCCGCGGCGTCGACGGGTTCCGGCTGGACGTCTTCAACACCTTCCTCAAGGACGCCCGGCTGCGATCCAACCCGATCCGGCCGGGGAGGACCGCGTGGGACCGGCAGGTCCATCTGTACGACCGCGACCAGCCGGACTTCCCGGAGCTCATCGGCCGCTTCCGGGCGATCCTGGACGAGGCGCCCGGCCGGATGTCCGTGGGCGAGCTGTTCGACGGCACGGTCGAGACCGCCGCCGGCTTCGCGACGGATCGACACCTCGTCTTCGACTGGGCCCTGCTCGGGTCGCCGTGGGCGGCCGTCGCGATCCGGGCCGCGATCGCGGAGCGCGAGGCCGCCTTCGGCGACGCGCGCTGGCCGACGGCGGTGCTGTCGAACCACGATCAGTCGCGCCACGTCAGCCGGCTGGCGGCCTCGATCGGTGTCGAGGCCAGCGATGCCATCGCCCGCGCCGCCGCCGTCCTGCTCCTGACCCAGCGGGGGACGCCGTTCCTGTACTACGGCGAGGAGCTGGGGCTGCACGACGTCGACGTGCCCCGCGCGGAGAGTGTCGACCCGCCGGCGGCCTGGGTCGGCCCGGAGTTCGAGTGGTGGGATCGCTCTCGCAGCCGCACGCCGATGCCGTGGACCGACGGTCCCGGCGCGGGGTTCACCACCGGCCGTCCGTGGCTGCGGCTCGGGTCCGACGTCGAGACACGGAACGTCGCCGCGCAACGGGCCGATCCGGACTCGGTCCTTGCGTTCTACCGCCGGCTCATCGCGCTGCGAGCCGCCACGCCGGCGCTGCAGATCGGCGACCTGACGCTGGAGCCGGACGATGGCGACGACATCGTCGCGTATCGTCGGACGGCCGGAGACTCGATCGTCGTCGTCGCGCTGAACGTCGGCCGAACCGTGGCAGTGTGGCGCCTGCCGGACGCTCCGGGTCTGACCGGCTGGCGGCCTCGGCTCGGCACGGGCCACGGATCGAGTGGCGACGCGCCGTTGGCCCCCGGCACCCTGATCGACCTCGAGCCGGACGAGGCACGGATCCTGGAGGCGGTCCGCTGACCGGCAGCGCGGGCGCCCCTGCTACCATGACGGCCGGTCCACGCCAGCCATGCCTGGGGAGCACCACGTGCCGCTCGATTTCCTGAAGCGAAAGGGCAATACCGATCCGGCCGCCGCCGATCCCGCTGCGAAGGCGCCGGCGTCCGCGCTCCTGCCCGAGGAGGTGGTCGCCCAGGACCACCAGCTCAAGCTCTACTACGCGGGCAAGAGCAGCGATGGTGTCCGCCTGAAGGCCGGGCCGGCCGCGATCGCGGAGCTGCCGACGATGCTGGTCGGGCTGGCACAGTCCGAGATCGAGGTGGTCGACCCACTGCCGATCGAGTTCAGCCAGGCGACGCCGACGATCGTCAGCCCGTCCGAGGCGATGCAGTGGCTCAACGCCCACCACATCCACTCACCGATCACCCGGCACGCGCTGGTCGTGCTCGAATCGATCGACGCCGTCGATCTGGCCTTCGACACGTTCGTGTGCGCGCTGCTCGACGGCGAGGTCGACACGTCCGGGTACCCGGAGTACAACGCGATCGTCGGCGGCGTGGCCGCCCACTGGGACGAGGCGACCGGCGACATGATCTGCCGCGCCGTGGTGGGCTGGGGCGGCAAGGGTGTTCGCGGCGACACGGACCGGATCGGGGCCAAGCTCCTCGGCGGGATCCTCAGCAACATCCTGGCCAGCCAGTACGCCCTTGGCCTGACCCCCATCGAGCGGCCGGTGCCGGCCGCCGGCCGGGGTGGCCTGGTCTGCGCCCACTGCGGGTTCGCGTCCGCGCACGAGCGGGCGTTCTACTGCCCGAAGTGCGGCATGCGGCTCCTGCGCGGCTGAGGCCGGAACCGCCCGATGCCCGCGTACGACTACGACTGCGCCGCCTGCGGCCGGCGGTTCGAGGTCATCCACGGCGTTCACGTCGACGGGCCAACGACGTGCCCGCTGTGCGGCAAGGGACCGGTCCGCAAGGCGATCAGCGCCCCGGCCATCCACTACAAGGGATCGGGCTGGGCCAAGAAGGAGCGACGCGCGACCGCGACCCCCGGGACGGCCAAGTCGTCCGCCGAGAGCGGGTCGAGCGAAGAGGCCGGCTCCAAGGCCGGCGGCGGATCCTCGGAGGGGTGCCGGGTCCGCCACGCCGGCGTCGGGCTCCACGGCGACCTCGACGAAGACGTCCGAGTCCGGGACCACCAGCACCAAGGACTGAGCGAGATGGCCGGCCCGACGGACTGGATCACGCTCGGCGAGGCGGCCGAGATCCTGGCCGCCGCCAACGTCCATTTCACGACCGGCGACGATCGGTGGCTGGGCGCGGGCCGGTCGTCTCCAGAGCATCAAGCTGGGCGGCCGTCGGTTCGTGCGGCGCGGCGAGGTCCGGGCGCTCGTGGCGGCCCCTCGCCGCGTCCGGGCGGAGGACATCCAGCCCGTCCTGTTCGAGGACTTCGGCAGCTGACGCCGGACTGGCAGACCAGGGCGCTGGCGCTGCTCGGGCGATTCCTCGACCGACCGCAGATCGCGCGGATCCGGGCGGTGCTCGACATCTACGGGGCCGCCGCCGGCGGGTCTGCTGGCCAACGGCCTCGCCTTCTCGGCGTTGTTCGCCTCGATCCCGACGACGCTCCTGATCGTCGGCGTCGCCGGCTGGCTGACCAACGACACGGCGGTCCGAGCAGCCGTGGTGGACCTGCTCAGCACGACCTTCCCGCCGCTCGCGGAGCTCATCGACGAATCGCTGACGGCCCTGTCGCACGGTGCCGCGTTCACCTCGATCCTCGGCGTCCTCGGCCTCGTCTGGACGGTCAGCCAGCTGTACGGCGCGCTGGACGTGGCGTTCGCGCGGATCTACTCGACGGACCCCGAGCGGGACATCGTCAACCGGACGGCCCGGGGCCTGCTCGTCGTCGGCATCCTGGTCGTGGGCATCGTCGGTCTCATCGTCGTCTCGACCATCGGCACGGCTCTCGATGCGCTCCATCCATCCGACGTCCCCATCGGCGGCACGCTGGCCGGCTGGCTTGGCTCGATCCCCGTCCTGATCGCGTTGTCGATCGCCGGGGTGCTCGTGGTCTACCGAACGCTGCCGCCGCGGGCGCCGAGCTGGCGCGCGGCCCTCGTCCCCGCCGTGGTCATCGGCCTGATCATCATCGGCCTCAGCCAGATCTTCACGTTCCTGGTGCCGCGCCTGGTCGGGGTGGCGGCCCTGGCCGGCTCGCTGGCGTCGGCCTTCATCGCGCTGGCCTGGCTGTCGTTCACGTTCCAGGCCCTGCTCTACGGCGCGGCGTGGGTCCGCGTCCGCGACCGGAACGAGCTCGCCGCGTCAGCCGGCCTGGGGGGTCCCGCAGCGCCGGCAGAACCGGGCGGTGGCGGAGAGTGACAGCCCGCAGCTGACGCAGGGCTGGGTCCCGCCCGCCGGCTTGGACGGCCCGGTCGGGTTGGCGACCTCGGCATTCGACTGTGCCCAGAGTGCCTCGATCCCGCCCTGTGGAGTAGCGGGTCGGTTCAGGAACGGCAGGCCGTTGGCCGCGCCGCCGCCCAGCCATTGCGGGCGCTCCGGCCACTGCGGCTCGCCGGACGGGTCGGCCGCGCTCGCGGCGGCGGGCATGGCCGCCGGCTCGGCGGACGGGGCTTCGGTGGTCGGATCCGGGGCGACCATCTGCCAGGTGGGCTGGCTGACGACGTCGGCCGCGGGCGGAGCGGGCGCGACGGGCGCAGGCACGACAGGGACCACGGGATCAGGCTCGGGGACGACCGGTGCCGGTGCCGGGGCTGCTGCGACAACGGGCTCGGGAGCGGCCTGGGCCATCTCGGCCGGCTCCGCGGCGGACGAGATCACCGTGGCAGCGACGACGGCCTCGGCCGTCTCGACGGGGGCTTCCTGCGTGCGCTCGTATGAGTCGATCTCGGCGTCGAGGCTCTGGCCCGGCCGGAAGCGCTTGAGCAGCCCGGTGGTCTGGCTCGCCATCTTGTCGTCGAGGGTCCGGTCCGGGCCGGCCGGCTCCGACGGTGCGGCGTCGGCGATGACCGCCGCCGTGCCGAGCGCCGCCAGTCGCGCGGCCGCGTCGCGAGCGCCATCGTCGGCGGCCGCGGCGGGCTCGACGACCGGTTCGCTCGAGGCCGCGATGTCCTCGACGGGCTTCCCGGCTGGGACGACGACGGGAGCCGGCGCTGCGGGCGGGGCCGGCTCGGGCGCGGCGGCGACCGGCGGGGTGACCTCGGCGACCGGCTCGGGCGCGGTGGACACGGACTCTGGCGCAGCGACGACGGGCTTTGCCGCGACCGGCTCGGGTGCAGCGGCCACGGGCCCGGGCTCGGGCTCGGCCACGACGGGCTCCGGTGCGGCGGCGACAGGCTCGGGCGTGGCGGCCACGGGCTCCTCGATGATCGCCTCGACCTCGACAGGGGCCGCTTCGACGACCGGCTCGATCGGCGCGGGGGCCGCGGCGGGCTCCGGCTTGGCGACCGGGGCCGCGTCGGGCAGGGCGGTCAGCGCAGCCAGGCGCGCCGCGAAGTCGAAGCCCGGCTCGGTGTCATGGGTCAGGCCGTTGGTCTGATGCCAGCCGTTGGTTCCGTTGCTGCCGTTGCCGTTGCCGCTGTCCAGCGTGTCGGCCACGAGCGGCTCGGCGGCCAGGTAGGCGCTCGGCGCCGGCAGGTCGGGGAACGGGGCCGGCATGATCTCGTGACCGAGATGCGGGGCGCAGGTCAGGCAGCGTGCCTCGGCCTCGTTCCAGCAGTTCGGGCAGGTGTACTGCCGGCACTGCATGCAGAAGTTGAAGGTCTTGTGGAACGCGTCGAGCTGGTAGGCCGTGGACTCGCGCTCGGTCTCGCTCCGCGCCGCGGCCATCGCCTCGTCCATGGACGTGTCATCGGACAGGACGAAGTTCTTCAGCCCGCGCGTCATGACTTTGACGCCCTTCAGCCGGGACTTCGGACGAGCGGACTCGAACGTGTAACGAGTCCCGCAGCGTTCGCAGAATGATTCGGTCAGGATCTCTGTCATCAGTCCCCGAGGCTCGCGCGGCACGCGCCCGGGACGTCTGAGCCGCCCGAGCGGGTCGAGAGTATAGCGCAGGGTGCCAAACGCCCTTCCACCGTGGGTACCCCCGAGACGCGCCGAATGTCAGGGTAAACCGGCCGGGCGGGGTTCTCAGGACCCTCTGGTAGCATCGCGACCGACCATGCCGCCACTCACCGCCATCGAGCGGTTCTTCGAACGCCTGTTTGAACGCCCCTCGGCACGCCTCTTCCGGGCGCGCCTGCAACCGGTCCAGCTGCAGCGTCGCATCGAGCGGGCGATGGAGGGCGAGCGCCTGACGACCTCGGACCGGACCCTCGTCCCGAACCGTTTCGTGGTCCACCTCCACCCGGCCGACCTCGAGGAGTTCGGGGAGATGAGTGGCAGCCTCGCCTCGGAGCTGGCCGACGGCGCCCTCTCCTTCGCGCGTGCCCATCGCTATACCGTGGTCGACCGGCCGCGGGTGGACCTCCTGGCCGACCCGAAGATCGAGCGGGCCGACATCCACGTCGTCGCCCGGTTCGCCGAGCCCGTCGTCGGGCGCGCCGGTCACGGGCCGGTCGCATTGGCACCAGAGGGCGACCGGCCGACGAACGAGCCCGATCCGACGGCGACCCGCGTCTTCGCCATCCCGCGCCCGACGGCGCCACGGGCCGTGCTGCGCGTGACCGACCCCGATGGGCGGGTCCGCGACGTCGTGGTCCAGCCGGGCGGCCTGACCATCGGCCGGGCGACCGACAACGACCTGACCGCGATGGACGGCCGAGTCTCGCGTCACCACGGCCGCATCGTCGGGCGGCGCGGGACGCTGGTCTACTCGGACCTGGGCAGCACCAACGGCTCGCGCGTCAACGGGGTCCCGGTGACGGAGGTCGTCCTGGGCGTCGGTGACCGGCTCGAGGTGGGCGATACCACGATCGTCGTCGAGGTCGCCGGGGCGCCCGACTGATGGACGGCTACCTCCTCGTCCTGTGGGCCGTCCGGCTGCTGTTCCTGGCCCTCATCTACCTGTTCCTGGCACGGGTCGTGCGCGCTCTCCTCCGTGACCTGCGAGCGGCCGCCCGCGAGCCCGCGGATCGGCCGGGCCGCCTGATCGTGCTCGATTCGCCGAGCGGCGAGCCGCCGGCCGGCCATTCGTTCGGGCTCGACGTCATCACCGCGCTGGGCCGCGACGTCAACAACGCGATCGTCATCGACGACCCGTTCGCGTCGGCGGATCACGCGGTCCTGACCTACCGGGGCCGGAGCTGGTACGTGGAGGACCTGGCCAGCACCAACGGCTCGTACATCAACGGCCGGCGGGTGGAGGGTGTCGCCCCGATGGGCTTCGGTGACGAGCTCCAGATCGGCGAGGTCCGGATGCGGCTCGAGCGGGCCCAGCCGTGAGCGCGACAGCGGCCCCGATCGCCCGGCCGTCCGGGCTCGAGCGCGCGATCCGCAGGATCCGCCCACGCCCGCGCTGGCTCGAGTTCCGTCTGCTCGCCCTGGTCGCTCTGACGCTGCTGCTGGGGAGCGTGTCGCTGAACGCGACGGTCAACGGCGAGTTCCGGCTGTACGACGCTCAGGGGCTGCTCGTCTACATCGCAGCGCTGTTCATCGCTCACGCCGCACAGGTCCTGGCCGGCCGCCGCACGGACCAGATCCTCCTGCCGACCGTCGCGATGCTCGGCGGGATCTCGCTGCTGCTGATGGAGCGGCTGCCGCAGGACCTCGTCAGCCAGACGTTCTTCGGCAACACGCTGGGCCTGGCCGAGGTCCAGCTGATCTGGCTCCTCGGCGGGCTGATCGTGGCGACGACGCTCGGGATCGTCGTCCGCTCGGACCGCTGGCTGCGCCAGTACAAGTACACCTGGGCCGCGGCCGGGGTGGGCCTGCTGCTCCTGACCTTCGTCCTCGGCACGGAGATCAACGGCCAGCGCCTGACCCTCGTCATCGGTCCGCTCAGCGGGCAGCCGACGGAGCTGCTGAAGGTCATCCTTGTCGTCTTCCTGGCCGGCTACCTGTCCGAGAACCGGGCGCTCCTCGTCGAGCAGGACTCGCGTCTCGGGCCCCTTCGGATGCCGCCGCTGCCGTACCTCGCGCCGATGGTCGCCATGTGGGCCATCGCCCTCGGGATCGTCGTCATCCAGCGCGACCTCGGAGCCGCCCTCCTGTTCTTCGGCGTGTTCCTGGCCATGCTCTACATCGCCACGGGCCGGCTGAGCCTCGTGATCCTCGGGTTCATCCTGTTCGTCCTCGGCAGCGCGCTGATGGCGATGCTGTTCGATCACATCCGGACCCGGATCGACATCTGGGTCGACCCGTTCGCGGATCCGCTGGGCGCCGGCTTCCAGGTGGTGCAGGCGCTGCACGCGTTCGCCCGCGGAGGGCTGCTGGGGGTCGGGCTGGGGGCGGGCCTGCCGGAGATCGCGGGCCGTCCGCCGATCCCGGAGGTCCACACGGACTTCCCACTGGCGGCCCTCGGCGAGGAGCTCGGGATCGTCGGGGTCGTGGCGATCCTCGGCCTGTACCTGGTGGTGGTCGAGCGCGGGCTGCGGATCGGCGCGGCCGCAGCCGACGACTTCCGGTCGTTGCTGGCCGTCGGCCTGTCGCTGGTCATCGGCGTCCAGGCGTTCATCATCGCGGCGGGTAATCTCAAGGTCCTGCCACTCACCGGCGTGACCCTGCCGTTCATCAGCTACGGCGGCTCGTCGCTGCTGGCCAACGCCCTGGTCATCGGCCTGCTGCTGGCCCTCTCCGACAAGGGCGTCGAACCGCCGCCGTTGCCACGGGTCGGTGGCTCGCGCTGGCGCCGGGCCGGCCGACGGAGCCCCGCCTGATGCTCGGGCACGGCGCGGCCCGGCGGCCGCTCGGACGGACCACGATCCACGTCGCGATCGTCGTGTCGCTCGCCTTCGGCCTGCTCGCCGGAGCGGCCGGCTACTGGGGCGTGGTCCAGGCGCCGGATCTCATCCGCTCCCCGGACGATGCGGCCGTCATCGCCGCCGCTCGGACCGTGCCGCGCGGGAAGATCCTCGACCGGACCGGCACGATCCTGGCCGACAACAAGACCGACGCCAACGGCGAGCGGGTCCGCGTCTATGCCAGTCGGGCCATCAGCCAGGTCGTCGGCTACGCCTCCTCGACGTACGGGCGGGCGGGCCTGGAGCGGGCCTACGACGCCGAATTGAGCGGCCTCGCCGGCGACGACCTGAGCGATGCGTTCGCCAAGTTCGGCGCGGACCGATACGACCCGAAGGACCTGACCCTGTCGCTGTCGTACGACCTGCAGCGGGCCGCCGTGGCGGCGCTCGGCAAGCGGCGCGGCGCCGTGGTCATGCTCGACCCGGCGACCGGCGAGGTGCTGGCGCTCGCCTCGACCCCGACCTACGACGCCTCCGCGATCGCCGACCCGGACACGGCCAAGACGACGTTCGAGGCGCTCCAGGCCGATCCGGCACAGCCGCTCCTCCCACGAGCCACGCTGGGCCGATACGTGCCGGGCTCGGTGTTCAAGATCGTGACCGCGGTGGCCGGTCTCGGCTCCGGGGCGATCACACCCGACACGACGTACAAGCAGCAGCCGGCCGCGGAGAAGACCGGGCTGCTCGTGGACGGCTTCCGGGTCCGCGACGGCCACCACCCGTCGACCGCCTCGACCGCACTGAACCTGCTCGATGCGACCGAGGTGTCCTGCAACATCTACTACGCGCTCACTGGCCTCCAGACCGGCGGAGCGGACCTGGTCGATTATGCGGACCGGATGGGCTTTGACGCGGCGATCCCGTTCGACCTGCCGACGGCCGTGTCCCAGGTGACCGGCGGGGACGGCAAGCAGCCCGGCGGATTCCGCGACGACGTCGAGCTGGCGAACGCCTCGTACGGCCAGGCAGAGACGTTCGTCACCCCGCTCCAGATGGCGCTCGTCGCGTCGACGGTGGCCAACGGCGGCGAGCTCATGCGACCGCGCCTGGTGACTGCGATCTCGAGCGACAAGAGCGGGACGCGCACGATCGGGCCGTCCTCGATGGGCCGGGTCATCCCGGCCGCCGACGCGGAGGCCATCAACGCGGCGATGGTCCAGGCGGTCGAGGGTCCGCTCGGGCGCCAGTTCACGACCGGGGCGAAGGTCCCCGGCGTCACGACCGCCGGCAAGTCCGGGACCGCCGAGCTGGGCGGCAGCGGCGAGCCCCATTCGTGGTTCATCGGGTTCGCGCCGGCCGAGGCGCCGAAGGTCGTCATCGCGGTCCTCGTCGAGCAGGCCGGCCGCGGCGCCGAGGTCGCGGCCCCCATCGCCGGTGACCTGATGGACCTGTACCTGAACGGAGCCAAGTGACCGGCCCCGACCGGTCCGGGCCGCCCGACCCGACCGAGATCGCGCCCGCCGAGCCGCCCCGGGTCCCGCGGCCGCTGATCGAACGGATCGGCCTGGCCGCGATCGCCGCCGTGCTCGCGATCCTGTTCGGAGGCGTGGCGGCGGCGTCCTGGATCGGCGGCGAGCTCTTCCTCGCGGTGATGGGCGCGGTCGGCTGCCTGATGACGCTGTGGGTCGGCGTGCTGACCCTCATCCGCGGCTGATCGAGGCCTCAGCGCCGATGCGGAACCATCTCGCGCCCGCTGACGCCGCTTGTCGGAAAGGCTCGGGAACCATCCGAACACTTCGGGCGTACTATCTGTCACCACACATCGCCGACACATCGCCCGATGACCACCCGTCGGCATTGCGACCCCGCCCCGACCCCCGGCGCCAGCGCACCGGCGCCCGAGACCGCGAGAGAGGCCGATGACGAAGATCCAGGAGACCGGCGACAAGGTTCTCGCCAATGTCGAACGCGTGATCGTGGGCAAGCATCTCGAGGTCCGCCTCGCCCTGGTGGCTCTCCTGTGCCGCGGTCACCTCCTCATCGAGGACGTGCCGGGGACCGGCAAGACCGTCCTGGCCAAGGCGATCGCGCGAAGCCTCGGCGGCTCCTTCCGGCGGATCCAGTTCACCCCGGACCTGCTGCCGTCGGACGTGTCCGGGCTGTCGATCTACAACCAGAAGACCCAGGAGTTCGAATTCCGGCCCGGGCCGATCTTCAGCCAGGTCGTCCTCGCCGACGAGATCAACCGGGCGACGCCCAAGACGCAGTCGGCGCTGCTCGAATGCATGGAGGAGCGGCAGGCGACGATCGACGGGACGACCTACGCGATGCCGGACCCATTCCTCGTCATCGCCACCCAGAACCCCATCGAGTACGAGGGCACGTTCGCCCTGCCGGAGGCCCAGCTCGACCGGTTCATGCTCCGCCTGCGACTGGGCTACCCCCAGCCGATCGAGGAGATCGTCATCCTCGACGAGCAGAAGCGGACGCACCCGCTCGAGGACATCGAGGAAGTCCTGTCGATCGAGGAGCTCCGCGAGATGCAGGCCGCGGTCCGCGAGATCTACGTGGACTCGACGGTCTCGGACTACATCGTCCGGCTGGTCAACGGCACCCGCAACCACCCCGACGTGTATCTCGGCGCCTCGCCGCGCGGCTCGATCGCCCTGTACCGGGCCGGCCAGGCCCTGGCCGGGCTGCTCGGGCGCGACTACGTCATCCCGGATGACATCAAGGCCCTCGCCGAGCCGGCGCTGGCGCACCGCCTGATCATCAAGACGAGCTCGTCGATCCACGACGTCCAGGCCGGCCAGGTGGTCCGCGAGCTGCTCGAATCGACCGCCATCGACGGCATCCGCCCGACCGGCGGCGGCCCGACCGAGCTGCGCGCCGGCGACCGCGGTCCGACGACCGCGACGAGCGCCTGACCGGATCGACCAGGCGACGGACGCGGAAGGCGCTGATCGGTGATCCGCAAGCTCGAGCTGCTCGTCGTCGCCGTCATCCTCGTCGTCGCGGCCTTCTCGACGGCGTTGCCATTCCTGTTCTACCTGCTCTACCTGGCCATCCTCGTCATCGGCGGCTCGTACGTCCTGGTCCGGCTCGGCCTGTCCGATCTCGAAGCGGGTTACGCGGTCAGCCAGCTGCACGGCCACGTCGGCGACCGGATGCGCGTCACCTACACCCTGCGCAACACCAGCCGGGTCCCGAAGCTGTGGCTCGAGATCCACAACCCGACGACGCTGCCCGGCGGCCTCCCGGGCCGGGCGATCACGCTCGGTGGGCGAGCCGAGCGGTCCTGGCTGATCCGGGCGCCGCTCTCGCGTCGCGGCCACTTCCGGATCGAGCCCCTCCACATCCGGACCGGTGACCCGTTCGGCTTCTTCGAGGCGTCGGCGACTGTCGGCCAGGGGATCTCCGTGGTGGTCTATCCGCGGCTCGAGCCGCTGCCCCGCTGGCACCTCCCGGCGGCCGCCCTGGAAGGCAGCCACGCATCGCCCGTGCGGACCCTCCAGACGACCCCGATGGCGACCTCGGTCCGGCCCTACGCGCCGGGCGACGCGATGAACCGGATCCACTGGAAGACGACGGCCCGCCACGGCGAGATCCAGGTCAAGGAGTTCGACCTGGAGCAGACCGCCGACGCATGGATCATCCTCGACCTCCAGCGCGGCATCCAGACCGGCCACGGGGACGAGTCGACGGTCGAGGCCGCCGTGCGTGCCGCCGCGTCGATCGCCGATCGCGCTCTCCAGGAGAACCGGGCGGTCGGGATGACCGTCAACGCCGGCCGGACGGCCTTCCTGCCGCCCGACCGTGGCGGCCGCCAGCACCTCAAGATCATGCAGCTCCTGGCGGCCGTCGAAGCCGATGGCAGCTCGCCGCTCGTCGAGACGCTGATCACGAGCGTCGGGCGGCTCCGGCGAGGGATGACCGCGGTGATCATCACGGCATCCCTGGATCCGGCCTGGGTCCGCCCGCTGGCGTCGCTCCGGACCCGTGGTGTGGCGTGCGTCGTCGTGACGCTGGATGCCGGTGCGTTCGCGAAGTACGGGACGACGAGCGACGGCACCCCGGTCGAGGTGGCGAGCGCGGATCCGGAGGCCGATGAGCTGGCCGCCAAGCGCGGCCGGGCGCTCCGCCATGCCCTCGCCGAGTACGAGCTGCGCTCCTACGTCATCACCCCGGGCCGCCCGCTTGGCGAGATCCTCGCCCGATGAACCGGCGCATCCCGCTCGCTCCGTCCGAGGGCTGGATCACCCTCGGCCTCGTGGTGGTGATGGGCGCTGTCCCTGGCCTGGGCCATCGACGATGCCCGCTGGGTCCTCGGTCGGGCGGAGAACCTGGACCTGCTCGTGTTCACGGCGATCGGCGGCGTCCTGGCCGGGTTCATCGGCCCGAAGGTCGGCTGGGGACGCTGGCAGACCTACCTGATCGGATCGATCTTCGCGGCCCTCCTCGTACCGTTGCTCGTCGGGATGGTGGCCAAACCCAACGGAGCCTCGATCCACGACCTGTACGTGACGACCGCCGCGTCGGTCGTCCAGGCCTACATCGACCTGGCCATCCTCAACCTGCCGTTCACCTCCCAGTACCTCCACTACATCTTCGTGCTGGGGATCCTCGTGTGGGCGACCTGCATGTTCGCCTCCTACGCGGTGTTCGGCCATCACCGTCCGCTCAATGCCGTGATCGTGATGGGGATCCTCCTCGTCGGGAACATGGCGTTCACGCTCGAGAACGAGCTCCAGTACCTCGTCCTGTTCAGCATCGCCTCGTTGTTCCTGCTGATCCGCTCGCACGTCTACGACGAGCAGGCTGAATGGCTGCGTCGCCGGATCGGCGATCCGTCCACCATCTCGTCGGTCTACCTGCGCGGTGGGACCGTGTTCATCGCTGTCGCGGTCATCTCGTCGTTCTTCCTGACCAGCGCGGCGGCATCCGCGCCGCTGGCCGGTGCCTGGGACGGCGTCGAGGACGGCCTGCTCACACTGTCGCGATCGGTCTCGCGCTTCCTGCCGACGGGCGGTTCCACCCGGCCGGTCGGGCTCAGCTTCGGCAGCAACACGCAGGTCCAGCAGTCGTGGAACTTCGACCCGGGCGTGGCGATGACCATCCAGCGCGACCCGGGCGACACGACCGAGTACTACTGGCGCGCCTACACCTACGACCGGATCGACCTGAAGGGCTGGGCCCTGACCAAGGCGGCCGAGACCGACGTCGGCGCGGGTCAGCCGATCCTCGCCGGCCTTGCCGACGACCCGGGCACGACGGGTCTGCACAGCTTCTCGTTCACGGTCAACCCGGAGAAGTTCCGCCTGCCGACGATGATCTCGCCAGCGACGCCGGTGAGTGCCAGCGAGAACGTCAAGCTGACGACAGCCGGGACCTCGGGCTACTTCGGCACCCTCGAGCGCAACGGCGGCCAGGGCGCGTACAAGATCACCGCGATGGTCGCGGTCCCGGGCAACGACCCGGGGCAGCTCAACGAGTCGGCCCTCGAGGCGGCGTCGACCACCTACCCGGACGACATCAAGGCCTTGTACCTGACGCCCTTGCCGCCGCGCATGCTCGAGGCGGACGGCCTCGCGCTCGAGACGAAGATCCTGGCCCAGGCCAAGTCCGACGCGCCGTATGACATCGCCAAGGCCGCCGAGCGCGAGTTCCAGTCGTCCGACTTCAAGTACAGCACGGACGTCTCCCAGCTCCAATGCCAGGATCTGAGCGTCGCCGAGTGCTTCGCCCGGTTCAAGGAGGGGTTCTGCCAGTACTACGCCACGACGATGGCGGCGATCCTCCGGGACGTGGACATCCCGGCGCGCATCGTCGAGGGCTTCCTGCCGGGCGACGTCGACCCCCGGAGCGGGGTCGAGACGATCCAGTTCAGCCAGGCCCACGCCTGGGTCGAGGTCTACTTCCCGGGCTACGGCTGGGTCAGGTTCGATCCGACCAGTCCGTCCGTCTCCCACACACAGGTCCTGCCGTCCGGTCCGCCGCTGGCCAGCGCCGCACCACGTGCCTCCACGAGCTTCGCCCCACCCGCGTCCCGGGATCCCCGCGGCGAGCGCGACGAGGGCCCGAGCGGGTTCATCCTGCCGACCGGTCGCGGCGGCCTCGGTCCGCTCGTCGGCGTCGGGTTCCTGCTCCTCGTGGTCGTCGTGGTCGTCGCGTTCCTGGCCTGGCGCCGCGGTCCGCGCGGGCCGATCAGCGCCGACGGCGCCTACGGCTCGGTGACCCGCATCGCGTCGCGCTTCGGGTTCGGCCCACGACCCGCCCAGACCGTCTACGAGTACGCCACGTCGCTGGGCGATGTGCTGCCCGACGTCCGGCCGGAGCTCCAGACCGTGGCACGGGCCAAGGTCGAGTCGACCTATGCCCGGGAGATCCTCGGTGACGCCCGGATGGCAAGCCTGCGGTCTGCCCAGAACCGGCTGCGGGTCAGCCTCCTGCGGCTCGCGTTCCGCCGGAAGGACCGGCCTCGCCGCCGCTGACCAGGGTGCCGTTCCGGGCTAGAGCGCTCCGGTCCGGCTGCGATCCTCGGCCTTCTCCTCCGCCGCCGCCTCGTCGGCCGCTGCCGGTCCGGTTTCGAGTGGCGCAAGATGTGCGGTCAGGTTGTGGGCGCGGAGGGTCGGCCGCCCGGCCCGCAGCTCGACGATCGTGATCGCGCACAGGTCCATCGACCACATCCAGAACCGCTCGAGGGGCAGGTCGAACAGGGTCAGCAGCACGACCTTGAAGACGCCGTCGTGACCGACCACGACTGACCAGGGCTGGACCGGCGGCGGCTCGCCGTACCCGGCGACCTGCGACCGGTCGAGCGTCCCCGGCGACCGGCCGTCAGCGAGCCGGGCGAGGATCGCGCCGAGAGCCGGGCGGACCCGTGCCTGGACGGCAGGCAGGGACTCGCCGCCGGGCGCCCAGCTGTCGATCGGGTCGCGGCGCCAGGCCGAGAGCTCGGCGCCGTACCGTGCCTCGACCTCGTCGCGGCGGAGGCCCTGCCAGGCCCCCTGGTGGATCTCGGCGAACCCGGGATCGGGTCGACGGGCGCCCGTCCAGCCCTCCTGCCGCAGCGCGTCGTCGATGGCCTCCGCCGTCTCGGTCGTCCGCCGCAGAGGGGAGTGGACGAGCTCGAGCGGGCACCGGCGGGGACCGGCAGCGCCGGGCGCCGCGTGCGGCGTCGCCAGGCGCTCGGCGACCAACCCGGCCTGCTGGCGCCCGATCGCGGTCAGCGGGCTGTCGGCCTGGCCCTGGAAGCGACCTTCCGCGATGAACGTCGACTCGCCATGGCGGACGAGGACGAGGGTCGCGTCGAGGCCGCCGGGGATGAGCGGCGGCTCGGCGGCGGTCAGTGCCCGCTCCCGAGACGGATCGTCCACAGGTCGCGGACGGCTTCCTGCGTTCGGATCGCCTCGGACACGGCGTCCGGCACGTCGTCGTCGAGCGCCAGGATCATGAACGCGTCCTCGCGCGGGCGCGTCCGAGCGAGATGCATCGCGCTGATGTTGATGTCGGCCTCGCCGAGCATCAGCCCGACCCGGCCGACCGTCCCCGGCTGGTCCAGGTGGCGGGTGATGAGCATGTTGTCGGCGGGTGCCATGTCCAGTCGGTAGTCGTCGAGCCGGGTGATGCGTGGCTCGCCGCCGGCGACCGTCCCGGCCACCACCGTCGTCCGGCCGTTGGTCTCGCCGGAGAGGGTCAGCAGCGCGGCGAACGCCCCGGCATCGGGGGTCTTGCGCTCGATGACCGTGATCCCGCGGGCCTTCGCCAGGGCCCCGGCGTTGACCAGGTTGACCCGCTCGGAGATCGACGTCTCGAGCAGTCCGCGCAGCATGGCCGCGGTCAGCGGTGTGCCGTCGAACTCGGCCAGCTCGCCGGCGATCTCGAAGGTGAGCGTGCGCACCCCGCCGCGCGAGAACTGGGCGAAGAACTGGCCGAGGACCTCGGCCAGCGGCAGGTACGGGGCGATCGCGCGCGCCGTCTCCGGGGTGAGCAGCGGGGCGTTGACCGCGTAGCGCGCGCTCCGGCCGTCGAGCACGTCGAGGACCTGTGCGGCGACCTCCTCCGAGACGAGGACCTGCGCTTCCGCCGTCGACGCGCCGAGATGCGGCGTCAGCACGGTGTTCGGCGCGTCGAGCAGGGGCGATCCGGTCGGCGGCTCCTGCTCGAAGACGTCGATGCCGGCTCCGCCGAGATGGCCGGACCGGAGCGCCTCGGCGACGGCGGCCTCGTCGAGCACCCCGCCACGGGCGACGTTGAGGACGATCGAGCCGGGCTTGAGCCGGGCGATCGCGTCGCGGCCGATGAGCCCGCGGGTCGCCCGCGTCAACGGGACGTGGACGGTCACGACGTCGGCGCGATCGAGCATCGCCTCGAGCTCGACCAGCTCGACGCCGTGGTTGGCGGCCGCCTCCGCGGTCAGGAACGGGTCGACGCCGAGGACGGTCATCTCCATCGCCCGGGCCCGGACCGCGATGGCCTGTCCGATCTTGCCCAGGCCGACGATGCCGAGCGTCCGACCGCGCAGCTCGAGCCCGGTGAACTGCGCACGCTTCCACTCGCCCCGGCGGAGCGACGCGTCGGCCGCCGCGATCCGGCGTGCGACCGCATACAGCAGGGCGAGCGTGTGCTCGGCGGCCGCGATCGTGTTGCCGGTCGGGGCGTTGACGACGACGATGCCGGCGCGGGTCGCCGCGTCGAGGTCGACGTTGTCGACGCCGACCCCCGCCCGACCGATGACCGCCAGCCGTGACCCGGCGGCGATGAGCCCGGCGTCGACCTGGACCTGGCTCCGGACGATCAGGGCGTCGTAGTCGGGCAGGATCGCGCAGAGCTCGTCACGCGACAGGCCCGGCCGCTCGTCGACCTGGTGGCGGGCACGCAGGAGCTCGAGACCCTCCTCCGCGACCGGTTCGGCGACGAGGACCCTCACGCACCTGCCCCGACGGCCGCCGGACCGGCGACGCCGAACGACTCGAGCGCGGCGACCTGCGCGGCGGCGACCGCCGAGCCGGGGCGGATGGAACGGCCCGTGGCGAGAGACGCGAACTCGAGGCTGCTCATCGCCCCCAGGATCTCCTCGACCGTGACCGATCCGAGATGGCCCAGCCGGAAGATCTTGCCGGTCAGCTTGCCCTGGCCGCCGGCCAGGACCAGGCCGCGCCGCTTGAGCTCGCCGTTGAACGACTTCCAGTCGAGATCCTCCGGGACGAGCGCAGCGGTGACCGTCTTGGAGGCGTGGGCCGGGTCGGCGAACAGCTCGAAGCCGAGCGCCTGGAGCCCGGCCCGCGACGCTGCGGCACACGCCTCGTGGCGGGCGAAGATGTGGTCGGCACCCTCGATGCCCATCAGCCGGATGCCCTCGTCGACCTGGTAGACGACCGCGATGGCCGGCGTCCACGGCGTCTCACCGGAGGCGTGGCTCTCGCGATGGGCGCGCAGGTCGAGATAGACCCGCGGCATGGTCGCGGTCTCCATCGCGGCCCATGCGCGCTCCGAGGCCGCGACCATGGCCAGTCCCGGCGCGGACATCAAGGCCTTCTGCGAGCCGGTCACGACGACGTCGACGCCCCACGCGTCCATCTCGAACGGGACGGCGCCCAGGCCGGACACGCTGTCGACCAGGATGAGCGCCTCGGGCCGCTCCTCCCGGATCGCCGCCGCCAGCTCGGGGATCGGGTTCATGACGCCGGTCGACGTCTCGTTGTGGGTCAGCAGCACGGCCTTGACCGGCGGGATCGAGCGGAGGCGCTCGCGGATCTCGTCCGCTGCGGCGGCATAGCCCCACTCGGCATCGAGCTTCGTCACGTCCGCCCCGTAGGTCGCGGCGATCTTGGCGAACCGGTCACCGAACGAGCCGATCGAGACGCCGAGCGACGCGATCGCCGGGCGACAGCGTGTTGACGACCGCGGCCTCGAGCCCGCCGGTGCCCGCGCTCGAGATCATGGCGATGTCGCTCGTGGTCCCGAAGTACGGCTTCATGCCTTCCAGGATCCGGCCGAGCATCGCGGCGAACTCCGGTCCGCGGTGGTTGATCATCTGGTGCGCGCCGGCTTCGCGGACGGTCGGCGGAAGGGCGGTCGGGCCGGGGATGCGAAGGTTGGGCTCGAAGCGGTCCACGGTGGAACCTCCGGTTCGGTCGGGGGACTGGCAGACGGGCGCCGGCACCGGGTCGTCACCGGCACGTCCGTATGCTGACACAAGGCCCGCCCCGTCATCGTCGGGGCGGGTGGACGGCCGCGTGAGAGCCGGTTTTCGGACGGTCGGGTACGGTTCGGTCCGTCGCACGCGCACCGCCTCGACCGTCCAGAGCACCGTCACCCGCATGAGACCAACGCCCGCATGACCGCCTCGCCGCGCCGCCGCCGACTCCGCCGCCTGATCGTGGCCGTCGTCGCCCTCGGGCTTGCGGCCGTGCTCGTGGGCGGCGCCGCGCTCTACACGGACGCGCTCGGGGCGCGGCACATCCTCGACCGGGTCGAGGCCCGGGTGAGCCGCTTCCTGGCCGGCCCCGTCCCGGACCGTGTCGCGCCGGTCACGGTCGTGGCCTCGGACGATCCGAGCGACGAGGGGACCGACCCGCCCGACGAGATCGACCCGGACGGATCGTCGGCACCGATCGACGAGCCAAGTCCGAGCCCGACCGCGGGGGTTCCCAGCGCGAGCACGAGCCCGGGCGGATCGCCGACGGCAGCACCGGCCCCGACGCCGGCCCGCGTCGCCGTCGACGTCGACATCGTCAAGAACCACGACAAGGTCTTCGCCCACGAGATCAAGGACACCTGGTGCGCGTCGGCCGGCGTCCAGATGGTCCTCGCGATCCACAAGAAGGGGAACACGAGCCACGCCTTCCAGCGCGAGCTCCAGGGCCGCGTCCGCGAGTGGGAGAGCTACAAGGACAGCCACAACGGCGATTGGGGACCGTCGGCGATGGCGCTGGCCCTCGATGCGTACGGCGTGAAGGGCTACGAGGTCCGGGGCTACAAGACCCGGCAGGGGGCGCTCCGCGGCGCGGCCAAGGCGATCGAGAAGACCGGGTCCCCGGCGATCCTGCTGGCCTGGCGAGGCGCCCATACCTGGGTCATGACGGGCTTCAAGGCCGATGCCGACCCGGCGCTCTTCGCGAACGCGACGATCAAGGGCACCTACATCCTCGACCCCTGGTACCCGGACGTCTCGAGCATCTGGGGACCGTCGGACCCGCCCGGGACCTACCAGAACACGTCCGAGATGGAACGCAACTACCTGCAAGTGGAAGCGACCCGAGGGCCTCTACCCGGAGCGGGACGGCCTGTACATCGCGGTCGTCCCGACGGTCGTCGTCAAGCCGGTGAGCTGAGCCCGATCCGGCGGACCCGCGTGGCCAGGAAGACGGCCAGCAGGATGTCCTTGACGATCATCCCGGTCGCGTAGCCCGAGCGGGATGGCGAGAAGCCCGAGGGGTCCCACGAGGGCGGACGTGGCGACGACCACGGCCCCCAGCCCGACGAACGAGGCGACGACCTGGCGGAGCGTGTCGTGCGTCGCGTAGAGCCCGCGCGAGAGCGGGTAGGACAGCGCGTCGAACGGGATCGACAGCGCGAACGCGGCCACGATCGGGACGGTCCGGGCGACGTCATCCGGGTCGAACCGTCCACCGCCGAGCAGCACCTCCACGAGCGGCCCGGCGAGGATGAAGATCGCCAGGGCGGAGATCGTCGTCAGGACCGCGATCGTCACGATGTTCCGGCGGAGGACCTCGCGAAAGCCCGGGCCGTCGTCATCCGCGAACGCCGTCGACAGCACCGGGAAGACCGCCAGCGAGAAGGCGACGCCGATCAGGCTGACCGGCAGCACCTGGTAGTCAAGCGCGAAGTTGAGCGACGAGACCGCACCCACGCCGAGGCCGCTCGCGACGCGGGTGAAGTAGGTGATCGTCAGCGGCTCGATGGCGACCGAGAACATGCGCGGGAACATCAGGCGCAGGAACTCCCCGAAGGCCGCCGTCCGGACGGCGAACCCGGGCCGGATCCGGAACGACGTCCGGGTCGTGCCGATGGCGCGGATCCCGAGATGGGCGACGGCGCCTGCGACCGCTCCCCAGGCCGTGGCCACGATCCCGAACCGGCCGGCGAACAGGACCGTGAACACGATGATCCCGGCGGAGTAGAGGATCGGCGCCAGCGCGTAGAACAGGAACCGGCGGTTGGCGACCAGGATCTCGCCGAGCGCGATCGACGCGGCGAAGAGCCACTGCGCCAGGCAGTTGATCCGGACCAGCTCCACGTAGAGGGCCTGGGTCGATGCGTCGAAATGCTCGCCGACGACACCCGCCAGCCATGGGGCCGCGATGAAGATGAGGATGCTCGCGATCGTCATCACCCCGACCGCGCCGGTCAGCACGGTCCGCCCGAAGTCGTTGGCCCCGGCGTCCTCGCCGTCGTCGTGGCGGAGGCGGCTGTAGATCGGGACGAAGGGCGCCGTCAGACCGGCCGCCACCAGCACGTCGAGCGCGACCTCCGGGATGCGGAACGCGGCGTTGTACGCGTCCAGCTCGGCACCGGCGCCGTAGGTGTTGGCGAAGACCCGGTTGCGGATGATGCCCATCGCGAAGTACGTCAGCGAGAGGACCGACAGGACGATCGCGCCGCGCGGGAAGACGCGCTCGACCTGGGTGCGCGCCGTTGCGACGATGGCGGTCAGGGGTCGGTCGCCTTGCGCAGCTCGGCGGATCGCATCGTCGGATCCTAGGGGTCGCGCCGGACCTGGAGGCGGCGGCCGCGGATGGTCGCGTCGCGGAGCGCGTCGACGACCTGGTCGGCGACGCCGGGCGCGACGTCCACCAGCGAGAAGCCCTCGTTGATCTGGATGGCGCCGACGACGCTGCCGGGCACGTGCGCCTCGTTGGTGATGGCCCCGACGAGGTCGCCCGGGCGAAGACCGACCTTCCGGCCGCCGCCCACGAACAGCCGGACCCAGCCGCCATCGGGACCGCCCCGATCGGCGGGTCCGACGGGACCGCGACCAAGCGGCCGCTGGCCACCGGGAGCAGGCCGGCCCCGCGCTGGAGCGGCGCGAGGCGACCGCGGCGGCGGCCCCGCGTTCAGGGGAGGCGACGAGAGCTCCACCTCGTCGGACTCGTCGCCACCCGCGCCCTCGATCAGGCTGACCGCGGCCAGCGCGATGTCGACCAGGTCGAACTCGTCGGACAGCGGCTCGACGACACCGCGGAACCGGTCGTAGCCGTCGCCGAGGAGCGCCTCGCGCAGGTTGGCCCGCAGGATCTCGGTCCGGCGCTCGCGCAGGTCCGCGACCGTCGGCAGGTGGGCGATCTGGAGCTTCGTGTGCGTCGCCGTCTCGATGTTGCGCAGCATCCGGTGCTCGCGCGGCTCGACCAGCGTGATCGCGACGCCCTCGCGACCGGCGCGTCCGGTCCGCCCGATCCGGTGGACGTACGCATCGGGGTTCGACGGCACGTCGAAGTTGACCACGTGCGAGACGTGCTCGATGTCGAGCCCCCGGGCGGCGACGTCGGTCGCGACCAGGACGTCCAGGGTGCCGTCCCGGAAGCGGCCCATGATCCGGTCGCGGGCCTCCTGGGTCAGCCCGCCGTGGAGGGCGCCGGCGTCGTGGCCGCGGGCGCTCAACGCCTCGGCCAGGTCGTCCACCTCGCCGCGGGTCCGGGCGAACACGAGCGTCGAGCCGGGATCCTCGACGTCGAGGATCCGGCACAGCGCCGCGAGCTTGTCGGTGCGGCGGACCACGTAGGCGACCTGGCGGACGAGGGCCACGCCGTCCGACGGTCGCCCGCTCGGCGTGGACCGTGATCCGGGCCGGATCGCGCAGGTGGCGCTTGGCGATGCGGGTGATGGTCGGCGAGATGGTCGCCGAGAAGAGCGCCGTCTGGCGATCCTCGGGCGTGGCCGAGAGGATCGCCTCGAGGTCCTCCGCGAAGCCCATGTCGAGCATCTCGTCGGCCTCGTCGAGGATGACCACCCGCACCCCGTCGAGCCGCAGGCTGCCGCGCTTGAGATGGTCGACCGCGCGGCCCGGCGTGGCGACGACGACGTCGACCCCGCGCCGCAGGCCCCGGAGCTGCTGGCCGATCGGCTGGCCGCCGTAGATCGGCAGGACTCGGGCGCCCATCTCGCGCCCGTACTTGAGGAGGGCCTCGGCGACCTGCATCGCCAGCTCGCGGGTCGGGACCAGGACGAGCGCGGACGTGCCGCCCTCGCCGGCCTTGCCGATCGGGATGCGCTGGAGGGCGGGCAGGGCGAACGCGGCGGTCTTGCCGGTCCCGGTGGGAGCCTCCGCCAGCAGGTCCCGGCCGGCGAGCAGGGGCGGGATCGCCTCGCGCTGGACGGGGGTGGGCTCCTCGTAGCCGAGGGCCGCGATCGTGTGCAGCAGCCGCGGATCCAGCTCGAGCGCGGCGAACCCGTCGGTGGGTGTCGTGGCCCCGGTCTCCGGGGTCTCGGCCGGGTCCGGGTCGGGCTCGCGGTCAGTCACGCCCGCCATTGTGGTCCACCCGGAGCCGGTCAGTGGGCTCCGCCGATGGGCTCCAGGTCGATCGTCCGGACACGCCGTGTCCCGCCTGCGTCGGTGCGGACGGTCGCGGCCGGGATGACGCCGGCCACGAGGCGCTCGATCGTCGCTTCCTCGCCGGTGTAGAGGCCGGAGCCGTTGATCCGGACCCGCCCGCCGACCTTCAGGTTCTGGCGGCCCATGCCCGCGGTCAGATCGATCGAGACGAGATTGGGCCGGACGATCGCGACCTCAGGCCCGGCTCCCGGTCGCGGCGCGCCCTTCGTATGAGTCCGGGCGACCGGGTACGTGACCTTGCGTCGCTTCACGCGGCGGACTCGTTGCCGTCGCGGCCGCCGCCGAGCGCGCCACCCAGCGCGGCAGCGCCGTTGACGGCCGACCATGCGGTCACCGCATCGGCCAGCGCGAGCGAGTCGGGCCGGACGGCGAGCCGGTCGTCGGTCCCGCGGATGCCCGCGCCGAGCTCCGCGATCCGGCCGCGGTAGGCCGGCTTGTCGCCGTTCGTCCGCGGGGACGACGGATAGACGTCGAAGTAGCCGTCGGTGCTCACGACGATGTGCGCCTCAGGCGCAGAGAAGGACGTTCGAGCCATGGAGGGGATCCGATCCATCGCGCGCTGCGGACCGACGAGTTGCAGGTCCGGCGCCGGCGATTGCCACCCCACCATCGGGCCGCGGAGCGATTCCGTCAAACGACCCGCCTAGAATGCGGTGCGACCGACGGCCGGTCGGCGCTCGATGACGGGGTGATCCATGGGTGACGCGATCGGCCAGGTCCTGCCCTTCGCGGTGGGCGTCGCGATCAGCCCCGTGCCGATCATCGCCGTGATCCTGATGCTCGTGACCGAGCATGCCCGGGTCAACGGCCCCGCCTTCATCATCGGCTGGATCGCCGGCCTGTCGATCATCGGTGTCGTCGTCATCGGTCTGGCCGGTGCCGGCAGCGATTCGAGCGGCCCGCCGACCTGGCTGCTGTGGCTCCAGGCCGTGCTCGGCGCACTGCTCCTCGTCGTCGCCGCGCGTCAGTTCCGGGCTCGTCCCCAGGATGGCGATGTGGCGCCGACACCCAAGTGGATGGGCGCCATCGATTCGTTCACGCCGGCCAAGGCACTCGGCGCGGGCGTGCTGCTGTCCGCGCTCAACCCCAAGAATCTCCTGCTCGCGGTCGGCGCGGCGGCCACGATCGAGCAGACCGGTGCGTCGACCGGCGACGAGGCGATCGCCTACCTCGTCTTCGCCGTCATCGCCAGCATCGGCGTGGCGACACCGGTCGTGCTGTTCTTCGTGCTGGGCGACCGCGCCCCGGCCCTGCTCGACCGGATGAAGACGTGGATGGCCCAGAACAACGCGGTGATCATGGCCGTCCTGTGCGCGGTCATCGGGGTCAAGCTGATCGGCCAGGGGCTGAGCGGCCTGACGAGCTGACGCGTCGTGCCGTCACCGAGTCGGTCACCGATCCGACGTCCGAAAAGGTGTAGACGGCCGATCCCTTGACCTCGGCGTCCTCCAGCTCGCGGCTGGTGGTGACGCGATAGGTGGCCAGGCAGCTCATGCCGGACGGCAGGTACGTCCGGCCCGGGTCACCGATCAGGACGCGCGTGCCGCGCTCGGCTGCGAGCCGGAGCCACGCGACCATGCGGTCGGCCATGGTCTCCTCGTAGCAGACGTCGCCGGCCAGGATCACGTCGCAGGCCGGCGGCTCGTCGCCCAGGATGTCGCGACGGCTGAAGCCGATCCGGACGCCGTTGGCCCGAGCATTGAGCGCGACGGCGGCCTCGGCGAGCGGGTCGATGTCGACGGCCTGCGCTGACGTCGCCCCCAGCCGCATCGCGACGATCGAGCACAGGCCGGAGCCCGACGCAACGTCCACCACGTGCCGGTCTGCCACCTCGGCCGGGTGGTCCTGCAGGTAGCGGGCGACCGCAAGCCCGCCCGCCCATGGGAAGGCCCAGAAGGGGAGTGGCGGATCGGCCTGCCCGAGGACCTCGCCGGCCGCGGCCATGACGCTCATGACGTCGTCGGCGGTGTGCAGCCGCACGCCCGGGACGTCGGGCACGGGCTGGAGCCGGGTCTGGCGCCGCACGAACGCGCGCAGTGTCGCAGGAGACGGTGTCGGCATCCGCCAAGCCTACGGGCAGCGTCCGATCTAGTCGGCGGCGTCCTTCTTCTGGGTCTCGTCCAGCGTCTTGCGGGCTCCCTCGCGGATGCGCGTGACCTGGCCGGCGATGCGCATGCTGTCCACCGCGGGGCCGGTCGGCTTGCGTGCTTTCGGCGCCCCGGCGGCTCGGGCGGCCTGGCGGGCCTCCATCCGCTCGCCGATCTGGCGCTCGACGCCCTGCTCGGTCGGGACGTAGTAGCGCCGGCCGGCTTCCTGCAGCTTGTCGGGCAGGTATTGCTGCGCGACGTCGTGGCCCTCGAAATCGTGCGGGAACTTGTAGCCGACGCCGATGCCGTGCTGCTTCATCCGCCGGTCCCCGGCGTTCCGCAGGTGGTTGGGGACCGGGAGCGAGCCTTCGCCGAGCACGTCTGCCATCGCCGCCCAGTAGGCCTGGCCGACGGCGTTGCTCTTGGGGGTCGTGCTGATGTAGACGGTCGCATGGGCGAGCGCGTATTGCGCCTCCGGCAGGCCGACCCAGTCGAGCGCCTGCGCGGCCGCGACGGCGATCTGCAGGGCGCGCGGATCCGCGTTCCCGACGTCCTCCGACGCGCTGACGATCAGCCGCCGGGCGATGAACTTCGGGTCCTCGCCGGCCGCGATCATCGCCGCCAGCCAGTACAGCGCCCCGTCGGGGTCATTGCCGCGCAGGCTCTTGATGAACGCGGACACCGTGTCGTAGTGACCATCGCCGGCGCGGTCGTAGCCGAGGACTCGCTGCTGGGCGGCGACCTCCACGTCCTCGAGCCGCGGGCTCACCCGCCCCTCGGTGTCGCGGATGTCCTCGTCCTCCGCCAGCGCTGTCGCGCCTTCGAGCACGTTGAGCGCGGCCCGGGCGTCGCCGCCGGCCAGCGAGACCAGGTGGTCGAAGGCGTCGTCGCTGAGCGACACCCCGCCGGCCGGTCCGAGCGCGCCCGCCAGCCCGCGCTCCTCGTCTGCGAGCGCGCGACGCACGACCGTGCCGACGTCCTCGTCGGTCAGGGCCTCGAGCCGCCACACACGCATCCGCGACAGGAGCGCGGAGTTGACCTCGAAGTACGGGTTCTCCGTGGTCGCGCCGATGAGCGTGACCGTGCCGTCCTCGACGTGGGGGAGCAGCGCGTCCTGCTGGGCCTTGTTGAAGCGGTGGATCTCGTCGAGGAACAGAACGCTGCGGGTGCCGTGGAGGTTCAGCCGCTCCTGCGCTTCGGCGATGGTCGCCCGGACATCGGCGACGCCCGACATGACCGCGGACAACGAGGTGAAGTGCGCGCCGATCTCGCCGGCCAGCAGCCGCGCGAGGCTGGTCTTGCCGGTGCCCGGCGGGCCCCACAGCAGCAGCGACGACAGGTGGCCGCGGGCGATGCTCCGGCGGAGCGGGCCACGCTCGCCGACGAGGTGCGCCTGCCCGACGAACTCGTCGAGGTTGCGCGGCCGCATCCGGGCCGCCAGCGGCTGGCGCTCGGGCGGTGGCTGGAAGAGGGCTTCGGGACGGGCGCCGGTCGTTCGCCGCGCGGATGGCATGCGCGGATGGTAGCGCGGGCTAGAGCGGCCCCAGCCCCGCGAAGTGCGCGATCGCCCAGAGTGCCAGCAGGATCAGGATGAGCGAGCCGCCGACGATCGTGATCCGCCGGACGTCCCGAGCCACGTAGGCGTATTCCTCCGCTGCCGAGACCTCGAGGCTGGACGCCCGCGCGACCGGTTCGACGGTGCGTTCCGTCCGCGTGCGCTTGGTCGCTGCCTCGGCCTGCTTCTCCTCGGCGACGATGGCCGCCTCGAGCTCGGCCGCGCGGGCTTCCTCCTCGTCGGTCAGCGCGTCGGGTCGCACCGCCGGGGCCGTGACGGCGACCGGCTGGGGCGCGGGTCGTGTCGACGCCTGACGCTGGAGGGGTGGGCGCTGTCCCGGTCGGGACGTGCTGCCGCGGACTCGCTTGGCCATGGTCTGTGGAGGGCCTCCAACGTGGGTCTGGGTCCGGCCGCGGGCGCGGACGCGCTCGGGCGGCCGGTCGGGCTGCCGACGGCAGAGGATAGCATCCCGTCCGCGATCCCCGCGTCAGGGCGCCCTGCTAGACTCGACCGGCCCCCATCGGAGGATCCTCGGATCGATCTCAACGCGCTCGTCCAACCGTACGTGGGCGTGTTCCTCGTCGCGCTCTCGGTCGCGGTCCTGGTCCTGCTCGTGCTCCTCCTGACGGTGGCCCGCCGAACGCGCCGGATCGACGCCCGGCTCGCGGGGCTGACGCGTGGCGCCGGCGGGAACGACCTCGAAGCGGTCCTCGACGCGCACCTGGACAAGGTGTTCGCGGTCGCTCGGGAGCTCGATGAGCTGACCGCCCGGACGGCCGTCCTGGAGGCCGCCCAGAAGCGCGCGTTCCAACGGGTCGGCTTCGTGCGGTTCAACCCGTTCGAGGAGACCGGCGGCAACCAGAGCTTCGCCCTCGCCCTGCTCGATGCGGCCGGCGACGGCTGGGTCCTGTCGAGCCTGCACGCGCGGTCCGGGACGCGCGTCTACGCCAAGGCGATCAAGCGCGGTCGCGCGGACGCCGCGCTGTCGGACGAGGAATCGGCGGCCATCGGCCAGGCGATGGCCTGACAGGCTAGCTGTCACGGAGGACCGCGATGCTCTCGTCATGGCCCCCACGACACCCACTTCCGCGCCGCCGACCGAAGTGATCCGCACCCGCTCGCGGCGACGCGAACCGTCCCCCCTGGACCAGCTGCCGGCGTGGTCGGAGCTGGTGCCGGTGATGTCCCCGGCCGTCGGCGGCGCCACACCGTCGGGGCTGGAAGCCCTGCTGGGTGGCCTGAACCCGGACCAGCTCCGTGCCGTGACCCACGGCCAAGGTCCACTCCTCGTGGTCGCCGGGGCCGGGACCGGCAAGACCCAGGTCATCACCCGCCGGATCGCCTGGCTGATCGCCACCCGGCGCGCGCGGCCCTCGGAGATCCTGGCCCTGACGTTCACGGACAAGGCGGCCGAGGAGATGGCGGTCCGGGTGGATCAGCTGGTCCCGTACGGCTACACGGACACGGCCATCTCGACGTTCCACGCCTTCGGCGACCGGATCATCCGCGAGTACGCGCTGGAGCTCGGCCTGCCCACGGACCTGCGGGTCCTGACGCGCGCGGAGGTCGTCATCTTCCTGCGCGAGCACCTGTTCGAGTTCGAGCTGGACGCATACCGGCCGCTGGGCGACCCGACCCGTTTCCTGGCCGCCCTCGCCGCGCTGTTCAGCCGCTGCAAGGACGAGGACATCTCACCGGCCGACTTCCTCGGCCATGCGGACCGGGTGGCGACCGAGGCCGCGCTTGTCGCCGAGGCGGCCGGTGCGGATCCCGTCGCCCTCGATGTGGCGGCCGCAGCCGACGAAGTGGCCCGCCGGCAGGTGGAGCTGGCCCGCGCGTACGCCACCTACCAGGCGCTCATGGCCGCCAACGGCTGCATCGACTTCGGCGATCAGGTGGCCCTCGCCCTCCGGCTCGTCCGCACCTCGGCGTCGGCCCGGACGGCGATCGCGGGGCGCTTCCGGTACATCCTCGTGGACGAGTTCCAGGACACCAATCGCGCCCAGGCCGAGCTCGTGGCCGCCCTCGCCGACGAGCATCGCAACGTGACGGTGGTCGGCGACGACGACCAGGCGATCTACGCGTTCCGCGGTGCGGCCGTGGACAACATCCTGGCCTTCCAGGACCGCTATCTCGGGGCACGAACGGTCGTCCTGCGACGCAACTACCGGTCCCTGGCGCCGGTCCTCGATGCCGCCTACCGGCTCATCCGATTCAACGACCCGGATCGTCTGGAGGTACGGACCGGCATCGTCAAACGGCTCCGGCCGCAGCGGGTCTCGCCGGTCGCCCGGCCCGTCCGGCTGGAGGCCTTCGCGTCGGGCGCGGAAGAGGCGGACTGGATCGCCGCCGAGATCGGCCGGAGGATCGCGGACGGCGCCGCACCCCGCGATCATGCCGTGCTCGTCCGGGCCAACGGACATGCCGACCCGATCCTGCGGGCGTTCAACATGGCCGGCATCCCGTGGCGGTTCTCGGG
Source organism: uncultured Chloroflexia bacterium (assembly GCA_963755995.1). Taxonomy (GTDB): domain Bacteria; phylum Chloroflexota; class Limnocylindria; order Limnocylindrales; family CSP1-4; genus SPCO01. The sequence goes on from CAVWLQ010000003.1 coordinate 550,768, forward strand.
CACGTCCGGGCTGTATGCCCGGCCCGAGGTGCGGCTGCTGCTGGCGTTCCTGCGCGTCGCGGCCGATCTCGACTCGAGCGTCGACGTCTATGCACTCGCGGCGTCGGATGTCTACCGCCTCGGCGGCGAGGATCTCACCGCGATCGTGACCATGGCGCGCCGGCGGAACCGCTCGGTCTGGGCGGTGCTGGAGGAGCTCGATCGGCAGCCTGGGATCCTGCGGGTCGGTCCGGAGACCCGGGCGGCCGTCCACACGCTCGTGTCCGACCTGCGCCAGTACGCCCAGGCGGCCCACGAGGTGCCGGCCGGAGAGCTGCTGTACCGGTTCCTGCGCGCCAGCGGCCTGCTGGCAAGCCTCGTCGCGACGGATACGCCGGCGGCCGAGGAGCAGCTCCAGAACGTCGCCCGGTTCTTCGAGATCGTCCGATCGCAGTCGGCGCTCCTGGCAGACGATCGCGCCGCCTTCGTGGCACCACATCTGGCGACCCTCATCGAGGCAGGCGACGACCCGGCCACCGCGGAGCTCGATCCGGACGCGGACGCGGTCGCCGTGCTGACCGTGCACAAGGCGAAGGGCCTCGAGTTCCCGGTGGTGTTCCTGCCCGGGATGGTCGCCGGCCGGTTCCCGACGTCCGGCCGGTCGGAGCCGCTGGCGCTGCCGGCCGGCCTCGGTCGCGGCGAGCCCCTGACACCCGAGGCGGCGCTCGCCGAGGAGCGGCGGCTCTGCTACGTGGCGATGACCCGGGCGCGCGACGAGCTCGTCCTGTCGCACGCGGCCGACTACGGCGGCGCCCGGGCGCGGCGGGTCTCGCCGTTCGTGCTCGAGGCGCTGGACCTGCCTGTCGCCTCGGGCGTGCCAGGAGCGGGGGCGAAGGTCAGCACGCCGCTGGAGCGGCTGGCCACGTTCGAGGCCTCGACGCCGGCCCGGACGGCCCCCGAAGGGCCGATCACGGAGCCGCTGTCGCTGAGCTTCTACCAGGTCGACGACTACCTGACCTGCCCGCTCAAGTACAAGTACGCCCACGTTCTCCGAGTGCCGCTCGCCCCGCACCACGCGATCGTCTATGGCGCGGCCCTCCACAAGGCCGTCCAGCTGTTCCACCACCGGCACGCCCGCGGTCACGTCATGAGCGAGGCGGAGCTCGATGAGGTGTTCGACTCGGCCTGGTCCAACGAGGGGTTCATGAGCCGGGACCACGAGGAGGCCCGTCTGACGGCCGGCCGGGCCGCCCTCCGCCGGTTCCGTCTCGCACAGCTCGAGCCGGACGCCGTGATCCCGACCTATGTCGAGCGCGAGTTCAGCTTCACCCTCGGGGGCGATCGGGTGCGCGGGCGCTGGGACCGGGTCGACGTCATCCCGCTGATTGAGGCGGGATCGCCGACACCGGGCGCGGACCGCGAGCCCACGGCGGACGTGGTCTCGCCGACGCTCGGGATCCTCGGGCCGGAGCGGGTCGTCATCACCGACTACAAGTCGTCCGACGTGCGCGACCCGGTCAAGGCGCGGCAGCGCGCCCGCGAATCGCTCCAGCTCCAGATCTACGCGATGGGCTATGAGGCGATGACCGGACGCCTGCCGGACGCGGTCGCCATGCACTTCCTCGAGTCCGGCCTGGTCGGCGAGGTGGCGGTGGATCCGCGGCGGCTGGCCAAGGCGCGCGACCGGATCGCGGAGGCGGCCGCGGGCATGCGCGCCCGGGACTACACACCAAAGCCGGACTACGTGGCCTGCGGCTACTGCGCCTTCCGCGATATCTGCCCCGCGAGCATCGCCCGATGACGACGCGATAGGGCATTCACCCGACTCGACGCCGGCCCTGCCGCGGTCCATCGTTCGCGACCCTCCCCGGAATCTTCGGGGCGAGCGAGCAGGGGACCGGATCGCAGGATGGAGCAGATCGCCCGGCTGATCCGGCCATGGGCCACGTCGGAGGGCCCGGAGGGCCTAGACTCGATGGTCATGGAAGCGCGCGATCGGACCGCGAACCTGGCCTTCTTCGCGGCCGCCGCGGTGGTGTGGATCCTCGTCGGCGTGATCGTCACCACCCGCGATCCGATCGCCGAACCGAGCGCCGGGTTCGTCGGCGCGATGCTCATCGGACTGGCCGTGGCACTGACGATCGTCCCTCTCGCCTGGCTCACGGTCTTCGGCCGGCATCGCCAGATCGCCTACCGCGGCGACTGGACGCGGGCGATCCGCCGCGCGGCCTGGGTCGGGATCGTCGTCGCGGTCCTCGTTGTGCTCCGTCTGCAGGGTCTGCTCGAGCTGCCGATCGCCCTGTTCATCGTCGCGATGGTCGTCGTCGCCGAGGCCGTCCTGTCGGCCGAACGCTGAGGGCGCGCCCCAGGGCGTCACGGTAGGCTTGTCGGACCTCTAGGCTTCGCGCCACCGGGGAGGCCGCCACACCCAGCAGGAGATCGCGTGCCCGCGTTGACCGCCACTCGTCCGGCCACGCCCCACGAAGCCGACAAGGTCCGTCTCGCCGAGGCCGTGGAGGCCGCCCGGGACGAGATCCTCGAGCTGTCCCATCGCATCCACGCCGACCCGGAACCCGCCTTCGAGGAGCACCACGCGGCGGCCTGGATCGCCGAGGTCCTGCGCCGTCACGGCTACGACGTCGTCCATCCGGCCGGCCGGCTGGCCACGGCGATCACGGCGACCCGGCGCGGCGGGGCGGGGGACGGGCCGCGGATCGGGATCCTGGCCGAGTACGACGCATTGCCGGGGCTGGGCCACGGCTGCGGCCACAACACGATGGCCGCCTCCGGGGTCGGCGCGGCGATCGCCCTGGCCGCGATCGCCGACGACCTGCCCGGTGAGATCGTCTTCCTCGGGACTCCGGCCGAAGAGCGCGGCAGCGGCAAGCAATTCATGATCGAGGACGGCCTGTTCGACGGGATCGATGCGGCGCTGCTCTACCACCCATGTGATCGCTCGCACGTCGAGAGCCACCCGCTCGCCTCGGAGGACGTCGAGGTCGTCTTCACCGGCCTGCAGTCCCACGCAGCGTCCGACCCGTGGATGGGCAAGAACGCCCTCGACGCGCTGATCCTGCTGTTCACATCGGTCGGGCTCTGGCGGCAGCAGCTCCGGCCCACGGCGCGAGTCCACGGCATCATCCGGGACGGTGGGACCGCGGCCAACATCATCCCGGACCGCGCCGCGGCCTGGTTCATGGTCCGCAGCGACGACGAGGCCGAGTACGAGGTCATGCGCGAGCGCTTCCACGACCTGTGTCGTGCGGCGGCGCTGGCCACGGACACGACCGTCGAGGTGACGTTCTCCGGCCGCGCTCGGACGATGCGCAACAACGGGGTCCTGGCCGAGCGGTTCCGGGCCAACATGGGCGCCTACGGGATCGTGGACCAGGGCGACGACCTCAATGCCGGCTCGACCGACATGGCCAACGTCAGCTGGATCTGCCCGACCATCCACCCGGACCTCGCCATCGCCCCCGAGGGCACGCCCGGCCACTCGATCCGGTTCCGCGATGCGGCGATCTCGCCGCAGGCCGACGAGACGACGCTCCTGGCAGCACTGCTCGTCGCCCAGACCGCGCTCGACCTGTTCCGCGATCCGGCCCTCGTCGCAGCCGCCTGGTCGGAGCTCCGCGACGGGGCCTGACCCGAGAGACCACCTCGCCGCGCCGAGGGTTGACGCAGTACCATCGCTGCGGCGCGTCCCGCTGGACGACGGTTTCGAACCGGCGGCGCCCCCCACGAGACGGACCTGACCGCCGCGGGCCGCATCCGCCGCGACCGTCTCCGGAGGACCTCCGTGGCTGAGCGCCCGCACGACCCCGATCTCGACCGTGACTTCGCGCGCGACAACGGCTGGGATGGCGCGTTCGAGACGTATGACGACTTCGACCTGCCCACCTACGTCGGACCGTCGACGTTCATGAACCTGCCCTGGGTGACGGACCCGGCCGAGCTCCGGCGCCGCGCGGTCGACGTCGCGGTCGTCGGCGCCCCGTTCGACGACGCCGTGACCCACCGGTCCGGTGCCCGGTTCGGCCCGCGCGCCATTCGTGAGGCGCAGTACACGTCGGGCTCGATCCATTCGCTCCAGCTCGACGTCGAACCATTCGACATCCTGACCGTCGTCGATGCCGGGGACGCCAACATCGTCCCGTCCTGGATCGAGCGTGGCCACGCGATGATCTATCGCAAGGTCCTCGAGGTCGCGGGCAGCGGGGCCATCCCGATCATCCTCGGTGGCGACCACTCGATCACCTGGCCGTCCGCCACCGCGGTCGCCGAGGTCCGCCGGCCTGGCAGCATCGGCATCGTCCATTTCGATGCTCATGCCGACACCGCCAACGACGCCTGGGGCGTCCTCGCGAGCCACGGCTCGCCCATGCGCCGCCTGATCGAATCGGGCGCGGTCAAGGGCCGCAACTTCGTCCAGGTCGGCCTGCGCGGCTACTGGCCGCCGCCGGAGACGTTCGCATGGATGGAGGAGCAGGGCCTGCGCTGGCACCTGATGCGCGAGATCGAGGAGCGCGGCGCGGAACCGGTCATCGCCGACGCGATCGCCGAGGCGCTCGACGGCCCGGATGCGATCTACCTGTCGATCGACATCGACGTCATCGATCCGGGCATGGCGCCGGGGACCGGGACGCCCGAGCCCGGCGGCATGCTCACTCGTGAGGTCCTGCGCGCGATCCGTCAGATCGTCGGTGCGGTCGAGCTGGCCGGCATGGACATCGTCGAGGTGTCGCCGCCGTACGATCAGGCCGAGACGACCGCGATGGCCGCCAATCGGTGCGCCCTCGAGGCGATCAGCGCCCTGGCCGTCCGGCGCCGCGACGGCGCGCGCATCCGCTGGGAGGGCTGATCATCGACTCCTTCGACCGGCCGGATCCGTCGACCGCGGCGGCGCTGGCCCGCCTCTACGACCTCGACCTCGTCGACGATCCGGGCGACCTCGACCTGTACCTCGCGCTGGCCGATCGGGCCGAGGGTCCGATTCTCGAGCTCGCAGTCGGGTCCGGCCGGCTGGCCATCCCGCTGGCCGAGGCCGGCCACCTCGTCACCGGCGTCGACCTCGACCCGGCCATGCTCGACCGGGCGCGCCGGCGGGCGAGCGGGAACGCCGGCGAGGACCGGCTGACCCTCGTCGAGGCCGACATCGTCGGCCTGCGTCTGCCCGACGCGGGCCGCTACGGCCTGGCCTTCATCGCGCTCAACTCGTTGCTCGTCCTGCCGACCCGGGCCGCCCAGCGGGCCGCCCTCCAGGCGCTCGCCGACCACCTCGCGCCGGGCGGCATCGCCGTCGTCGACGTCTGGTTGCCGGACGCCGACGACCTGGCCCGGTTCGACGGCCGGATCATGCTCGAATGGCCGCGCCTCGATCCGGAGACCGGTGCCATCGTGACCAAGGCCGGCTCCGCCCAGCACGATGCCGCCAGCGCGAGCGTCACCCTCACCACGATCTTCGAGGAGGGCGGCCAGGGCAGCCCGCCGCGCCGCTGGGTGCGCCGCGACCGCCTCCGGCTGGTCTCCGCGGACGAGCTGCGCGGGTTCGCCGAGGACGCCGGTCTGATCATCGAGATGGTCGCCGGGAGCTACGACATGGGTCCCATGGGGCCGGGCAGCGAGCGCGCCATCCTGCTGGCCGTCCGTCCCTGAACCAGGCCGGGCGACCTATCGGCCGACCCGGACCACCGGGTGGGTCTCCCGTTCGTGGCCCGTGGTATCGTCCGGCCGATGGCACCAGAGTGATCAGACGCGCCTGCTCATCGTCGAGGATGTGCCACAGGTCGCCCAGTACATCCGCGATCTGCTGAACGCACAGGCCCGGGTCAAGCTCCTCGACGTGTTGTCCGACGGCTCGCGGGCGATCGCCACGATCCGGGAGCTCCGGCCGGACATCGTCCTCGTCGACGCGCTCCTCCAGGGCCGGATCAAGGGACTGAAGCTGGTCGAGGAGATCCACAAGGCGGAGCTCGGGGTCCCGGTCATCGTCCTGACCGTGCCGCAGAACCCGGTCGAGACCGACGTGTCGCTCGGCATCCACGGCGTCCTGTCGATGCCGTTCTCCGGCTTCGACCTCATGACCCGCATCGGCCACGCTCGCAAGGAGTTCGAGGCGATCCAGCTCTTCGCCACGAACCGCGTCATGAGCGTCTTCGCGCCGAAGGGCGGCGTCGGCAAGACGACCATCGCGTTCAACCTCGCGGTCGCCCTCGGCCAGCTCAAGCAGCGGACCGTGCTGATCGACGGCAGCCTCCAGTTCGGCGACCTGCGCTCGCTGCTCAAGGTCCCGGCCGACGCGCCGTCGATCCTCGACCTGCCGACGGACCGGATCTCCGAATCGGACCTGGGCGACGTGCTGTGGCGCGACCCGTCCGGGATCGACATCCTCCTCGCGCCGCCGCGCATCGAGATGGCCGAGATGCTGACCCCGCGCGACGTCGACAAGGTGCTGTCGCTGCTGCGGCGCGTCTACGAATCGATCGTCATCGACATGTCGAGCCACCTCAACGACATCAACCTGGCGTTCCTCGACGCGAGCGATTCGATCATCGAGATCGTCACCTACGACTCCACGACCATCCACAACACGGTCGCCATCGCGGACACGTTCCGCTCGATCGGCTACCCGGCGTCCAAGGTGCGGTATCTGGTCAACCGCGCCGATTCGCCCGGTGGCATCAACCCGGCGGACCTTGAGCGGGCGCTCGGGCGCGTGCCGGAGCACCGGGTCGTGTCCGACGGGATGCTCGTCGTCCAGTCGAACAACGAGGGCGTCCCGTTCGTGCTGGCCAGCCCGGACGCGGCGATCAGCAAGGACCTCCTGCGGGTCGCGGCGGAGCTGCTCGACGCGGGCAAGGTCTTCGCGGCGGCCGGGCGGTCCTGAGCGGGCATGCCGGATCCGCGTCCCATCGGAGTCTTCGACTCCGGCGTGGGCGGTCTGACGGTGCTTCGGGAGATCGTCCGGCGCTCGCCCGCCGAATCCACGATCTACCTCGGCGACAACGCGCGCGCCCCGTACGGCGTCCGGTCCGACGACGAGGTGCTGGCCTTCTCCGCCCAGTCCCTCGACCGGCTCGCCGAGCGCGACGTCAAGGCCATCGTCGTCGCCTGCAACACCTCGACTGCGGTCGCCATCGGTGCCCTCCGGCGGCGCTATGACCTGCCGATCCTGGGCGTGATCCGGCCCGGTGCGTCCGCGGCCGCGCTGGCAACCCGAAACCGGCGGGTCGGGGTCATCGCGACGCCCGCGACCATCCGCACCCACGCGTACTTCACCGCGATCAAGGACGAGAACCCGGCGATCGAGGTGTACGAGCACGCCACGCCGAGGCTCGTGCCCTTGGTCGAGGCCGGCGAGCTGGCCGGTCCGATCGCGGAAGCCGCGGTCGCCGACTCCCTGGCGCCGCTGCTGGGTGAGCGCGACGCGGCCGGCGAGTCGATCTTCCCGCGGCCGCCGGGTGCCACCATCGACACCCTCCTGCTCGGCTGCACCCACTATCCGCTGCTGGGGGCGCTCATCGCGGCGATCGCCGGCGACCGGGTCGCGATCGTCGATTCGGCGACGGCCACTGCGTCCGCGCTGGCCGAGCTGCTGAGCATCAATGGGCTCGAGGCCGCGGGACCGGTCGGGGTGGGGGAGGGCGGCCCCACGAATGGCGCGGACGCTGTCCACCGGACGTCGGCGCCAGCCCCTGCCGCCCCGGCGGCCGGCGCGGCGGCCCACGTCCAGCTCACGACCGGCGATCCAGCCGCGTTCCACGCCCTCGCCAGCCGGCTGTTCGGCTCGGCGTTCCCTTCCGTGGAGCAGATCGACCTCGCGGTGGCGGCCCGATGAGCGACCGCCGCGACCGGACCGACGGGCGGCCCGCCTGGCGTGACGACCGGGTCTGGCAGGCCGGGTTCCTGATCGGGTCGGCGCTGGGAGCGGCCGCGACCGTCGCCGGCCGGCGCGCCGAGCAGTCGGCCCGCAAGGGCGGCCTGATCGACTGGCCGGAGGTCGAGCGCATCGCCATCAACCGGCTGCGCAACGCGCCCGGCACCCTCGATGCCGCCGAGCTGCGCGCCGCCGAGCCGGCCTACGCGGAGGCGATGGCCCGGATCGTGCCGGCCCTGACGACGGCGCTCGGCAGCCCCCTGCCGGGGGTCGTGGAACGGTCGGGCGTGGTCGACCGGGCGGGCTGGGTGCGCGCCAACACGGGCTCGTTCGCGTCGCTGATGTCGAAGCTCGAGAAGGACCTGCTCGACCAGGTCATGCCCCCCGGCGGCGGGCTTGCCAAGGCGACCGTCGCACTGGCCAACCGCTGGGTCTCCACGAGGCAGCTCGGGTTCCTGCTCGGGTTCATGGGCAGCCGCGTCCTGGGCCAGTACGACCTGGCCCTCCTGTCCACCGAAGCCGCGCCGGGCAAGCTGCTCTTCGTCGAGGAGAACATCCGGGGCACGGCCCGTGCGCTGGGCGTCCCGCTCGGACCGTTCCGGACGTGGATCGCCCTGCACGAAACGACCCACGCCTTCGAGTTCGAGGCACACCCGTGGCTCCGGCCGTACCTGGCCGATCGGCTCGAGCGTCAGCTCACCCTGTTCGGGAAGGACGCCCGCGGGCTCGGCCGGGAAGCGCTCCGCGGACTGGGCCGCTCGATCCGCGGCGAGGCCGGCGGCGAGCACTGGATCGAACGGATGATGGGACCGGAGCAGAAGGCCCTCTTCCGCGAGACGCAGGCCGTCATGAGCCTGCTCGAGGGGTTCAGCGACTACGTCATGGACGAGGTCGGGCGCGACCTGGTGCCGGACGTCGAGCGGATCAGCCAGCGGTTCCATGAACGCCGGACGAAGCGGACGCCGTTCGAGAAGTCGATGCTCCGGATCACCGGGATGGACCTCAAGCTCGAGCAGTACCGCAAGGGCGAGCTGTTCGTCCGGGCGATCGCAGAGCGCCGCGGACCGGCTGCGCTGTCGCGGTTGTGGACCGGCCCCGAGACCCTGCCGCGCGACGGCGAGATCGAGGCGCCGGACCGGTGGATCGCACGCGTCCTCGACGGACCGGCCGGATGAGCGACGGATCGGGCCGGCGGGCCGGTCCGGGAACCGGCCGCGGCGGCGCGCCGACGGCCATCGCGCTCAGCCCGATCCTCTCTGCGCGGTATCGCCAGCGCGACCTCGAGCGGATCCGGGCGGCGGCGCCCGACGCGACGATCGTGTCCGTCTCGGTCGAGGGGCTCGCGGACGGGCCGCTCGAGGACGTCGAGGTCATGCTCCGCGGCTGGCTGAGCTCCGACGCGTTCGACCGGATCCTCGCCCGGGCACCCCGGCTCAGCTGGGTCCACTCGGCGACGTCGGGCGTGGAGCGGGCCCTGACTCCCGCCGCACTCGAGCGCGGGGTCGTCGTGACCAACGCGCGCGGCGTCTTCAGCCGGCCGATCGCCGAGTACGTGCTGATGATGATCCTGTCCGTGAGCCGCCGGCTCCCTCAGCTCCTCGAGCTCCAGCGCGAACGGACGTGGCAGCCGCTTGAGGGAACCGAGCTGCGTGACGTCACCGTCGGGATCGTCGGGCTGGGCTCGATCGGGCGGGCCGTGGCCGAGCTCGCGTCGGCGTTCGGCTGCCGGGTCGTGGCGGTCCGCCGCCGCGGCGACGCCGGCGCCACGACGGGGGGCTCCGCTGAGACCGGCGCACCTGCGAGCGACCTGCGCCTCGATCGAGTGGGCGGCCCGGAGACGCTGCCCGAGCTCCTGGCCGAGTCCGATTTCATCGTCCTGGCGGCGCCGCTGACGCCCGAGACCGAGGACATGATCAACGCCGAGACGCTCGACATGGTCAAGCCCGGGGCGTGGCTCATCAACGTCGCGCGAGGCCGGCTGATCGACGAGCGGGCACTCCTCCGGGCACTCCGCGACGGGCATCTCGGCGGGGCCGTGCTGGACACGTTCCGCGACGAGCCACTGCCCCCGATGTCGACCTTCTACGACCTGCCCAACGTCATCGTCACGCCTCACACGGCCTGGTCCAGCGGCCGGGTCCTCGACCGCAGCGTCGAGCTGTTCTGCGACAACCTCCGCCGGTTCGCGACCGGCGAGCCCTTGCTGAACGTGGTCGACCCGAACGCAGGCTACTGATCTCTGCGACGATCCACCGATGCAGATCGCCATCGTCGGGCTTGCCGGCTCGGGCAAGACCACCGTGTTCAACACCCTCACCCGCGGCCACGCCGAGACCGGCGGCTACGGCGGCGTGACCCTCAACGTCGGTGTCGTCAAGGTCCCCGACGATCGGCTCGACACCCTCGCCGGGATCTTCAAGCCCAAGAAGATCATCCAGGCGGACGTCACCTATGCCGACCTGCCCGCGCCGCCCCCGTCGACCGAGGGCCACGTCGGCACCGAGGAGCTGCCGCCCGACCACCTCGCCCGGCTGCGTGATTCGGATGCCCTCCTCCACGTCGTCCGCGCGTTCGAGGACCCGGCCAACCCGCACCCGGACGGCAGCGTCGACCCCGCCCGCGACCTCGAGCGACTTGACCTCGAGTTCCTGCTGGCTGACCTGTCGATGGCGGAGCGACGCATCGAGCGGCTCAAGACCAGCGCGCGTCACGGCAACCCCGCCGAGCGCGAGGCGGCCGAGCGCGAGGATGCCGTCCTGCGGCGCATCCACGCCGGTCTCGAGGCCGGGGATCCCATCCGTGACCTCGCCCTCGATCCGGACGACGAGAAGGCGATCCGCGGGCTTCCGCTTCCTGACCCAGAAGCCCGTGCTCGTTCTGCTGAACGTCGGCGAGGGCGACCTGGCAGCCGCGCCGGAGCTGGTCGGCGGGATCTCCGGCGCATACACCCACGGCCACGCCCTCATCGAGGCGCTGTCGGCCAAGATCGAGATGGAGCTCGGCGAGCTCGAGCCGGACGAGGCGGCCGTGTTCATGGAGGAGCTCGGGATCGCGGCCTCCGGGCTCGGTCGGGTGATCGACCTGTCGTACCGGTTGCTCGGCCTGATCTCGTTCCTGACCGCCGGGCCGGACGAGGTCCGCGCCTGGCCGATCCCGGATGGCTCGACCGCGGTCGACGCCGCCGCGGCCATCCACACGGACCTGGCCAAGGGCTTCATCCGCGCCGAGACGGTCGCCTACGAGGACCTCGTCACGCTCGGGTCGATGGCCGAGGCCCGCAAGGCCGGCCGGCTCCGCTCGGAGGGCAAGACCTACCGGGTCAAGGACGGGGACGTGCTGGAGATCCTGTTCTCGCGCTGATCAGGACCTGATCAGTTGAGGCGCAATCCCGGGTCGAGCTCCACGATGACGGCCTTGTAGTCGACGTCCTCGTCTTCCTCGTCGTCATCGTCGTCGTCGTCGTCATCGTCCTCGTCGGCGTCGGCCAGCTCGACCTCGGTCCTGACCAGGAAGTTGTCGCTCTCGTCGGTGCTGATGTTGACGGCCGCGACCAGGCTGTCGTCGCTGACGTAGATGAACCCGTGCTCGCGCTCGAGCTCGACGGCGATCGCCTCGCTGAGGGTATCGTGGTGGTAGGTGTCCTGGATCCGGCGACGGATCGACTGGACGAGCTCGAAGAACTCCTCGGGCTCCCACTCGGATTCGCTGACGACGAGGACGTCCGCGAAGACCTCGTTGTCGCCCTCATGCAATTCGTAGAAGAACACGTCGACTCCATCCTTGGGTGGATCGGGGTCGCCCAAGTATACGACCGGTCCCCTCGAGAGCCGGTCGGCGAGGAGGCGATGGTCAGGCCCGCCATCGAGGTCGTACACGTCGGCTCGGCCAGTCGCGACCTCACTCCCGACGATCCGCGTGGCTGGCGGCTCGGTGGCGGTGCGACGTATGCCGCGCTGACCACGGCCCGCCTCGGTCTCCGCACGGCCGCGCTCCTTGGGGTCGACGAGGCGGCGGCGGAGGCCGACGAGCTCGACCGGCTGCGTGACGCCGGGGTGGACCTGCGTCCTGGTCCGGCTGGCCGAGGGCCCTGTCTTCGATAACCGGGAGACGCCCGCCGGACGCGTCCAGATCTGTCATGTGGTCGGACGGTCGTCTCGGCGACCCGGTGGTGCCGAGCAGCGTGGCTGGACGCGCCGGGCTGGTCCCTCGTCCCGGTCGCGGGCGAGGTCGACGAGAGCTGGGCGGCGGCCATCCCGGCGTCCGGCTATGTCACGCTCGGCTGGCAGGGGATGCTTCGCGACCTCGTTCCGGGCCGGGAGGTCGCCCGACGCCGCCCACGCCGTCGGCGCTGCTCCGCCGGGCGGACCTGGTCGGCGTGAGCCATCACGACGTCGTCGCGGAAACCAGCCTCGCGGACCTGGCCGCGTTCCTCCATCCGGGGGCTCGGTCTGCTCGTGACCGAGGGCGCCCAGGGCGGGACGCTGCTCCGGGTCGGCGCCGACGGCCCGAGGGCGCGATCCGCTACCGACCGACCGCGACAGACCGCGAGACCGATCCGACCGGCGCCGGCGACACGTTCCTGGCTGCCCTGCTGGCGTCCGTCTTGCGACCGGCGATCGTCGGTCGGGCGCGCGATCACGACGATCGCCGGATCTTCGGTTCGCCGCCGCCGCCGGCTCGCTCGCGGTCGAGGACGTCGGCCTCGCGGGCGTCCCGGATCGGGCTGCCGTGCTGGTCCGGCGGGCCCGGGAGCATGCCGGCCCGGCGGTCACACCGAGCGAGGACGGGCAGGTCGAGCCGGTCGAGCGGTAGCGGTCGGGACCCGCGGCAGGCCGATCGGGGGCAGGATGCGCGATCGAAGCCGGACGACGCGCCGCAGCAGATCCGCTTCGAGCGCAGGCTCGGGCCGTCCCAGCCGACGGCGGCGCTCGATCGCGCCGAGACCGCGGTTGACGGCCGCCAGCGCCGCCGATGGATCATGCCGGCGATGCTCGTGGATCTTGGCCAGCTCGATCGCGGCGACGATGGCCGATCCGACCGGGGCCCGCGGCCAGCGCCGACCAGGCATCGACCGCATCCTCGTACCGCCCGAGGCGGCGCAGGAGGTGGGCGCGATCGACGGCGATCCGCTCCATCGTCCAGGCGACCCCGAGGGCGCGCTGCCGGGTCCGAACGGCGACGGCGGGACGCGTCGTGTCGGGCGTCCACCGAAGTCCGCCGGTCGTTTGCGGCGACCACCACGGGTGCGTCCTCGGGCGTCTCCCGGTGGCCATTCGCGACGCGAGGATCGCCGCTGCCGGCGGCTCCGGTGGCCGTCCCTCGACCGGCCGGTCCGACGGCGGCCTCGAGGCAGTCGAGCGCCTCGGGGAGCCGTCGCTCGCGGGCGAACGCGCGGGCCAGGCCGGCGAGGTCGCCGGGTGGCGCCACGGAGCGCACCTCCGGGTCGCCGTAGCGGTCGCGCGAGATGGGCGAGCAGCCAGGCGAGCGACCGGACGTCCTGGTCGTTGTGGCGGGCGACCTCGGCCGAGGGGCTCGGCCGGGCCGCCCCGCAGGAACTCGAGGTAGCGGCCGGGGATCTCCCAGCCCTCCACGTCGCCGACCCGGTGCATCCCGAGCAGCTCCGACTCCGCGGTCCGCAGGCGTGCGTCCGGCCATCCGGTGCCGGTACAGCCGGCGCACGATCGGCAGCAGGTCCAGGTGGCCGGCATGGGCCGGCGCCGCCCGGCGCGACAGCCGGTAGCGCGTCGTCAGCAGCGGCCAGTCGAAGCCGCGGCCGTTGTACGTCACGAGCCAGGCGTCGGGTGGGATCGCCGCCTCCAGGGCCGTCAGGAGCGCCCGCTCCTCGCCGTGGTCGGGAAGAAGCAGCTGGACCTGGCGGAACCGGTCGCCGACCCACCAGCCCAGCCCGATCAGGAAGGCCGCGGTGCCAGCGGCGGTGGCGAGGCCGGTCGTCTCCGTGTCGAGGCAGACCAGTGGCACGGCCGCCGGCGGCTGACCGGGGAGCGTCGCCAGACGCTCGCGATCGACCGGGAGGTGGCGGGTCGGCGGCTCACACCGCACGATGCAGCCCTCGTCGGTGGTGACGACCTCGCCATCCACCGCGGCGGCAAGGCGCGCTGCCAGGTCCGGCCGCGACCCGACCGTCGCCGCGCGCATCGATGGCGGCGGGCGGCGTGACCTGCGGCAGCGCGGCACGCGAAGCGCTCGAGTCGGCGGGCGAGGGTCGCGGCGCCGTCGATCATCGTGGCCGTCAGGCGGTCGCGACGGCGATCGGCGCCCCGAGCTCGGCCAGCAGCCGCAGGGCGAGCGCCCGGGCGTCCACGCCGGGTTCGAGTCGCGGTCCGGTGCAGGACGGGCAGCCGGCGTCACAGCCACAGGCAGCGATCAGGCCCCGCTGCGGCAGCCAGCAGCTCGGCGTGCCGGTCCCACAGCCGCTCCGACAGCCCGATCCCGCCGGGGACCGCCTCGTACAGGTAGATCGTCGGCTCCTCCGAATGGGGCGAGCGGACCTGGGTCACGAGGCCGAGGTCGCGCGGGTCGACCATCAGCGTGGATCGCGGCGACGGTCTGGATCGCGCGGCCAGCCCCCAGCAGGGCGACATCGAGGTCGTCTCGTCGCCAGCGGTCGCGCTGAGGCCTCGGCGGTCAGCCAGTAGGCGGTGGTCTGGAGCTCGAGCTCGGGCAGGTCGATGGGGCCCCAGCCGACGTTCTCGTCGGTGACGAACTTGAGCTTCTTGAACAGGGTCACGAGGCTCGCGACCATCACCTCGCCGTGGAGACGCCGGCCCCCGACAGCCGGCGCCTCGGCGAAGACGTCGAGCGGCTTGAGCGTGACCGCCCGATTGGCGTACGTGTAGTGGTCGACGTCCACGCGGTGGACGTAGGCCTTGCGCTCGTGCCACTCGAGGCGGTCGACGTAGTACTGGATCGACTCGTGGATGTAGATCGCCCGCTCATGGACGAGGACCTGCGCGCTGAACAGGTCCACCTCACCCAGGACGCGGGGCCGGTCCGGCGTCGTGTCGATGATCACGACGTTCTCGGGGGCGGCCGTCCGCAGCGAGATCTCCGACGCCGGGAAGTTCTCGCTGGCCCAGTACCAGCGGCCGTCGCCGGCCTGGCGGACGTGCCCCTGCTCGGCCAGGAACGCCAGCAGGTCGTCCGCGGGTGCCGGCCCGAACCGTTCACCCGGCTCGAATGGCAGCTCGAACGTCGCCGCCCGCAGGTGGGCGAGGAGGACGTGGAGGTTGTCCGGGTCCAGGCGGGCCTCCTCGGGCGTGCCCTCCAGCAGGAACTCGGGGTGGTGGATGACGTACTGGTCGACGGGCGCGCCGGAGGCGACGAGCACCGCGACGCTCGTGCCCTGGCGCCGGCCGGCACGCCCGAACTGCTGCCACGTCGCCGCGACCGAGCCCGGGTAGCCGGCCAGGATCGACACGTCCAGGCGGCCGATGTCGACGCCCAGCTCGAGGGCGTTGGTGGCGACCACGCCGAGGATCTCGCCGTCGCGCAGGCCGTGCTCGATCGAGCGCCGCTCGGTCGGCAGGTAGCCGCCCCGGTACCCGCGGACCCGGCTGCGCGGGCCGAAGCTCTCGCGCAGCGATTCGCGCAGCCCGGTCAGCAGGATCTCGACCGCGACGCGCGAGCGACCGAACACGATGGTCTGGCGCCCGGCCCGCAGGAACGGCAGGGCCCAGCGCTGGGCGAGCGTCGCGGCCGAGCCGCGCGCGCCACTCTCCGGGTGGAGGATCGGTGGATCGACGAGGACGACGTGGCGCTCGCCCGCCGGCGCCCCGTTCCGGTCGACGAGGGCCGCCGATCGGCCGGTCAGCATCGCCGCCAGCTCGGCCGGGTTGCCGATGGTCGCCGAGCAGCAGACGATCACGGGGTGGCTGCCGTAGTGCGCGCAGATCCGCAGCAGCCGGCGCAGGACGTTGGCGACGTGGCTGCCGAACACGCCACGGTACGTGTGCAACTCGTCCACGACGATGTAACGCAGCTGCTCGAACAGCTGGAACCACTTGGTGTGGTGGGGCAGGATCGCCGAATGGAGCATGTCCGGGTTGGTGACGACGACCTGGCCGGCGGCCCGGATCGCGGAGCGGATCGGGGCGGGTGTGTCGCCGTCGTAGGTCGAGGTCGAGATGGACAGGCCGGCGGCCGCGGTCAGCTCGCCGAACTCGGACACCTGGTCCTGGCCGAGGGCCTTGGTCGGGAACAGCAGCAGGGCTCGTGACGCGGGGTCGTCGGCGATGGCCTGCAGGATCGGCAGGGTGTAGCAGAGCGACTTGCCCGACGCGGTCGGCGTGACGATGACGACGTCCTCGCCGCGATGGGCGATCTCGATCGCGGCGGCCTGGTGGGTGTAGGGCCGGGCGATGCCACGCCGTCCGAGACCGTCGACGATCCGCGGATCCAGCCAGCCGGGGAAGTCCGCGAACTCGGCGGCACGGGCGGGCAGCACGGCGTGGTGGACCACGCCCCGGGCGATGGACGGCTCGTCCAGCAGGTCGGCCAGGACAGCCTCGGTCTCGGCGGGGGCGTAGGTACGCATGTCGGTGCCTCAGAACGAACGGATGTTCGAAACGGCGCGAGTCTAGCAGACGGTCGCGCCGTGGCGTGACACCTCATCTGTCACACGGAACCGATTTGACACCGCAGCTGCTCGTCAGCTACCCTCCGGCAATGGTTCGCCGGACCCCCCCGACGCCGACCGACGACCCCGCCGAGATGGACCCGACCCCATCCGCGGGCGCGCCCGCCGTCCGCCCGAGCGAACCGGACCTGGCGACCCTGCCGATCATCGGCATCACGAGGCGTCGCGCCGCGACCCTGCTGGGAGCCCTGGTAGCGGGCTGGATCGTCATCGTCTTCGCCCGCCAGGTCAGCGACGCATCGGCCGCCACCGGCCGGGCGGAAGGCATGATCGCGTCCAATGCCCAGCGGACCGCGGAGGTCGCCGGCCTCGAGCGCGAGCTGGACCAGATCGGCGACCGACGCTACATCCTCCAACAGGCGCGCGGGTACGGCCTGGGCGGCTCGCACGAGATCTCGTTCAGCCTGGCCGCGGGTGCGCCGTCGCTGCCGCCCGACGCGCCCGGCTCGGCTGCCGTGCGGCTCGGCGCGCCGACCTCCGTCCCGCCGTTGGAGCGCTGGCTGAGCCTGCTGTTCGGCCCGACCGACTGACGCAGGCCGCACCGCGACCGCTACCATCGCGAGGCCGATCCGGCGCCGTCACCGTGGATCAGGAGGGGACCGATGAGCCTGCCCACCGAACCGATCGGGAGCGTCCCGCGTCCGAAGGCGTTGCAGGACGGCATGGCGGCCGCGGCGGCCGGCGAGATGACCGCAGAGCAGCTCGACACCCTGTACGACGACGCCGTCGAGGACACGCTGCGACGGTTCGAGGCCACCGGCTCGCCGGTCGTGACCGACGGCGAGCAGCGTAAGCCGAGCTTCGCGACCTACCCGGTCGCGGGCCTGACGCTCGCCGGGGGCGGGGTGACGATCCCGTTCGAGGACGGCCATACGCGCCAGCTGCCCGTCCTGACGACGGCCCCGTTCCGCTACGCGACGTACGCCTGGTCGTACCTCGACGAGGCCCGGCCGAACACGGATGCGCAGCTCAAGCAGGCCGTCATCTCCGCGTCCGCGATCAGCCTCATGTATCCCGCCGATGGCATCCCGGGCTACCCGCGCGAGGTCTTCATCGAGGACCTCGTTCGCGAGGCGGCCTCGGAGATGCGTGGCTGCCTGGACCGCGGGGCGATCGTCCAGATCGACTTCACCGAGGCGCGCCTGTCGCTCAAGCTGGACCCATCGGGCGGACTGTTGGGCGCGTTCGTCGACCTCAACAACCGCATCCTCGAGGGGCTCAGCGACGAGGAGCGATCGCGGGTCGGCGTCCACTCCTGTCCGGGTGGTGACCAGGACTCGACGCATAGCGCCGATGTCTCCTACGCCGAGCTCCTGCCGGCCCTGTGCCGGTTGAACGTCGGCTCGTTCTACGTCGAGATGGCCGGCGAGAAGGAGCGCGAGCCCGCGCTCAAGATCCTCGGCGAGCGGGCCGGCGGTCGCCGGATCTTCGTCGGAGTGATCGATCCGATCGACCCACGCGTCGAGACGCCGGAGGAGGTTCGCGATCGGATCCTCCAGGCCGCCCGGTTCATCGACCCGAGCCACCTCGGCACGACCGACGACTGTGGCTTCTCGCCGTTCGGCGATGACGCGTCCACCTCGCGGGACACGGCGTTCGCGAAGATCCAGGCGCGGGTCACCGGGACGGAGATGGCGTCCGAGGCGCTCGGGATCTGAGAGTCCGTCGCCGGCCGCGCCACGAGAGGTGCCCCGCGGTCAGCCGCCACCCTCCAGCGGCAGGTCGCCGACGTTGAGCCAGCGGTCGCCGGTCGGCCGGCGGACCGCGAACGTCCGCGCGAACGGCGACGTGGTGCGATCGAGCAGTGCGCCGCCGGCGTCGTAGGTCTCCTGGGTGACGGTGCCGCGGGACTCGAACCCGATGCTGCCCAGGGTCTGGACGCCGAAGGGCGCGATGACGACGACGTGGACCGAATCGAACTGGTAGTGCGAGACGACGGTCCGGCCGGTCGCCTCGGCCTCCTGGAGGCGCCCCTGCATCTCGGTCAACCGGTCGCCGTGGTCGACCGCGGTGAGGAGCGCCGGGTCGCGCCGCAGGAGGGCCTGGTTCTCCAGCTCGAGGTTCTCGGCGAGCGTCACGAGGATGCCCTGCGCGATGGGCGCGGCGGTCGAGCCGTCCCAGGCCTCGACGTCGACGGTGATCGTCGGGAAGGTCGCCGGATCGACCTCATGGGGCACGCCTGCCAGCAGCTCCGAGGTGTCCGCGGCGGCGGTCCCGCGCGCCGGTGTCCCGGCGACGACGATCCCGGCGCCCAGGATGAAGACCGCGGCCACGACGAGACCGACCCGGGCGGCCACGCGGCCGATGCCTGGATGCGGTTGGCGGCCGACCGCCACGCGTCTCGCGAAGAGGCCGATCCGGTCGGCGGCTGACTTCGGCTCCGGCAGGAAACGATCGAGCACGGGCCGGGCCGCGCACACGACGACCAGTCCGGCCAGCAGCCCGACCTTGGTCCCGAACTCGTTGGTCTGGGGCGCCATGAGCAGGACGCTCGCGACGGCAACGAGGAAGCCGAAGATGACCCGTCCGACGCGACCGGCAGGCGAGGTCTTCGGGTCGGTGATCATGAAGAACAGGAAGATCAGCACCTCCGGGGAGGTGACGATGACCCGCGCGTAGTCGGCGCCGCAGACGGGCTCGAAGGCCCACCGCGCGGTCATGCAGTGGCCGGACGCGGCAAGCATCCCGACCCCGATCGACAGCGTCACCCAGAACGTCGCGGCCAGTGCGAGCAGGCGCAGGCGACGGGTGATCAGCAGCCCGCCGCCGATGATGACCGTGTAGGCGATCAGCATCCAGATATCCAGGGGTCCCCACCAGAAGTCGAGCGGTTCGACGCGCGTGCTGCCGAGGATGACGAAGGCGAGGACCAGGCCGATGTTGGACGGGTTGAAGACGTGCGAGCCCTTGTAGCGGATGACGTACTTGGTCAGCAGCGACAGGCCCGCCACGGCCGCGAAGACGTACCAGGCGTAGGTGTCCCAGGGCTGGTCCTGGGGGGTCCCGACCACCCGCAGGATGAGTGCGACGCCGCTTCCGGTGAGCATCGCGCTGGCCGGCCAGACGAAGGACCTGGTCTGCCGGAAGGTGAGGGTGACCTCGATGATCGCGCAGGTCAGGATGGCGGCCAGGATCTGGGGGATCGTCACCCAGAAGTCCAGCCCCAGCTGACCGAGGACGTGGATCGTGATGATCACGGCCGCGACGTGCAGGCGCGGATCGCGGATGCTCGGCAGGACGAGCGGGTAGGTGCCGCCGCCGACCGTGAGCGTCCGGGCGGTCACGGACGGCGCCCGGGCGCACGCACGGCCCGACCCCTGGCGGGATGAGGGACGCGCAGCAGCGGAGCGTGGACAGCCATCACGGGTTGCGCATCATACTTCCGGTGCATCCGACACCCTCAGACCGGAGTAGGACGACATGACCGACCGCGATGACGAGCGCCTCCTTCGTTCCCGGCAGCAGCCCCTGGTGGGGGGCCTGCCCGACGCACCCGGGATCCTGGCCGCGATCCGGCTGACGCCGGGCCTGGGAGTCCACCTGCGTGGCCTCGCCGACGAGCTGCTGGTCAACGATCATCCGGGTGCCACCATCAGCCGCTCGGATCGAGAGATGCTCGCGACGGCGGTCTCGGCGGCCAACGACTGCTTCTACTGCATGGACTCGCATGGCGCGTTCGCCAGCGCGGTCCTCGAGCGAGAGGGCAACCCGGAGCTGGTCCCGCTGGTCGAGGGGATCAAGCTCGGCTCGTCCGATGGCCTCGACGCCAAGATGCAGGCGTTGCTGCACATCGCCCGAACCGTCCGCCGCGACGCCCTTGCGCTGACCGGGGAGGACGTCGCGACCGCACAGGCGGCGGGTGCCACCGATGGCGACGTCCAGCTGGCCGTGCTCATCGCGGCCGCCTTCTCCATGTACAACCGCATGGTCGATGGCTTCCGGGCGCCGACACCGCCGACCGCGGAGGCCTACCGGGCCCGTGCCGCGGAGATCGCCGAGCACGGCTACAGCGACGGGCGGATCGTCAGCGTCCCCGGCCGCTGACCGCGCCGCGTTGGCCGGGATGTCCGGCTCGGCTGTAGGATTGTGCGTGCATGGACCGCGGGCGGAGCTCGCGGGACGCCGTGGCGGAGTAGCTCAGTGGTAGAGCAGGGGACTCATAAGCCCTTGGTCGGTGGTTCAAATCCGCCCTCCGCTACCAACCTCGACCCGTGACCGCCGGCCCTCCCAACGGAGGGCCGTAGCGAATCCTTCACCTGCGGCGACGCCACCATTTGGGCGCGTCCGCCGTCCGTATCCCTGATCGAGACCCAGGACCACCGTCACAGGGTGGTCACGACACTCGACGCTATACTCGACGAACCGGCGACGCACGGTCGCCGCTCGTTCGACCCCGGAGGCTCCCTTTGAACCCCAAGTTCTTCCGGAACGGCATCGTCATGCTGGTGCTCGTCGTTGGCACCGCGGCGCTGCTGTTCACGTGGCTGCAGTCCACGACCCAGGCACCCCAGATCGGCTACTCGCAGTTCCTCAACGACGTCTCGAAGGGCAACGTGACGCACGTCGTCCAGCAGGGCGAGACGTTGACCGTCAACACCAAGGACAAGCCGGGCTCGCCCTACACCGTCACCGTCCCTGCGCCGGTCGTGACCAAGGTCTACCCGGACGACATGCAGGCTGCGGCCAAGGCCGGCAACCAGGAGCTGCCTGCCGATGTCTACAAGGCCGATCCGACGCCCGATACGTCGTGGCTCGGGCTGCTGCTGACGGGGCTGCTGCCGCTGCTCGTGATCGGCGGCTTCATCTTCTTCATGATGCGCCAGGCCCAGGGCACCAATAACCAGGCCCTCTCGTTCGGCAAGAGCCGGGCGCGGATGTTCCTCGGCAACAAGACCGTCGTCACGTTCAACGACGTGGCCGGCGTGGACGAGGCCAAGACGGAGCTCCAGGAAGTCGTCGAGTTCCTCAAGTACCCGGAGAAGTTCAACTCGCTGGGCGCGCGGATCCCGCGCGGCGTGCTGCTGGTCGGACCTCCCGGCACCGGCAAGACGCTGATGGCCCGCGCCGTGGCGGGTGAGGCCGGCGTGCCGTTCTTCAGCATCTCCGGCTCGGAGTTCGTCGAGATGTTCGTCGGCGTCGGCGCCAGCCGCGTCCGCGACCTGTTCGACCAGGCCAAGCGCAACTCGCCCTGCATCGTCTTCGTCGACGAGATCGACGCGGTCGGTCGCCAGCGCGGCGCCGGCCTCGGCGGCAGCCACGACGAGCGCGAGCAGACCCTCAACCAGATCCTGGTCGAGATGGACGGCTTCGACACGAACACCAACGTGATCGTCGTCGCCGCCACCAACCGGCCGGACGTCCTCGACCCGGCGCTCCTGCGCCCGGGCCGGTTCGACCGCCAGGTCATCCTCGACCGGCCGGACATGAAGGGCCGGACCGAGATCCTCAAGGTCCACACCAAGGGCAAGCCGCTCGACAAGGGCGTCGAGGTCGAAGGCGTCGCCCGCCAGTCGCCGGGCTTCTCCGGCGCGGACCTGGCCAACCTCGTCAACGAGGCCGCCATCCTCGCCGCCCGGCGCAACAAGAAGGTCATCGGCATGTCCGAGTTCCAGGAGGCCCTGGAGCGGATCGTCGCCGGCCCGGAGCGCAAGTCCCGGGTCATCTCGGACGCGGAGAAGGCGATCATCGCCTACCACGAGGGCGGCCACGCGGTCGTCCAGCGGATCCTGCCCAAGTGCGACCCGGTCGCGAAGGTCACGATCATC
Source organism: uncultured Chloroflexia bacterium (assembly GCA_963755995.1). Taxonomy (GTDB): domain Bacteria; phylum Chloroflexota; class Limnocylindria; order Limnocylindrales; family CSP1-4; genus SPCO01. The sequence continues at coordinate 573,044 of CAVWLQ010000003.1, forward strand.
AGCCGCGGCATGGCCCTCGGCTACACGATGGCCCTGCCGACCGAGGACCGCTACCTCCAGAGCAAGACCGAGTTCGAGGACAAGATCGCCGGGCTCCTTGGCGGCAACGTCGCCGAGCGGCTGATCTTCGGCGACACCACGACCGGCGCCAGCAATGACATCGAGAAGGCGACCGATCTGGCTCGCCGGATGGTCACCGAGTTCGGGATGAGCGACAAGCTCGGCCCGCTGTCGTTCGGCAAGCGCGACGAGATGGTCTTCCTGGGCCGCTCGATGGGCGAGCAGCGCGACTACAGCGACGAGGTCGCCCGGACCATCGACGAGGAAGTGCGGGCCATCATCGACAAGGCCTACGAACGTGCCACGGAGGTCCTCACGACCCACCGCGACAAGCTCGTCGCCCTGGCCGAGAAGCTCGTCGCCGAGGAGACCGTCGACTCGGACGGCTTCGAGGCGTTCTTCACGGACCTGCCGGCCAAGGAGAATGTCCACGGGATCCCGACCATCGTCGGGCCCGGCCAGCCCATCCCGATCCCGGACTCCAACCCGCAGCCGGCCTGAACTGCCGGCCGATCCAGCACCGCAAACGACGAGCGGACCGGCAACGGTCCGCTCGTTCGATTCCATCGGGCGTCGGTTCCCTACAATGCCCCGATGCCGACCACTGACGCCGCCCTCGACGCCCATCTCGACCAGACGCGCGACGCCCGACTCGAGTCGTACAAGACGTTCCTGCGCATCCCGAGCATCTCGGCCATCCCGGCCTACGCCGACGACTGCCGCCGTGCGGCCGAGTGGCTGGCCGCGGCGCTGACGGAGGCCGGCGTCGAGCACGCCGAGGTCATCGAGACCGGCGGCCACCCGATCGTGTACGCCGACTGGCTCCACGCGCCGGATGCCCCGACCGTCATCGTCTACGGCCACTATGACGTCCAGCCGGTCGACCCTCTCGACCTGTGGACCTCGCCACCGTTCGAGCCCGTCGTCGTGGGCGACCGGATCCTCGCGCGCGGCGCGGCCGATGACAAGGGCCAGATCCACGCCCACGTCATGGCCGCAGCGGCGATCCTGGCGACGCACGGCGCCTACCCGGTCAACGTCAAGTACGTCTTCGAGGGCGAGGAGGAATCGGGCTCGGTCAACCTCGACAACTGGCTCGCGGCCAACAAGGAGCGCCTCAGCGCGGACGTCGCGATCATCAGCGACACCGGGTTCTTCGAGGGCAACCTCCCGGCGATCACGCTCAGCCTGCGCGGCCTCATGTACGCCCAGATCGACGTCGTCGGCACGGCCGTCGACCTGCATTCGGGCGGCTACGGTGGCGCGGTCCAGAACCCGGCCAATGCGCTCGCTCAGATCATCGCCGCGCTCAAGGGTCCGGACGGGCGGATCCGGATCCCGGGCTACTACGACGATGTCCAGCCCCTGTCCGAGACGGATCGGGCCGCCCTCGCGGCACTGCCCTTCGACGAAGCCGCGTACCAGGCGCACCTGGGGCTGCCGGCTCTCGTCGGCGAGGCGGGGTTCTCGACGCTCGAGCGGCGGGCGACCCGGCCCACGCTGGACGTCAACGGCATCTGGGGCGGGTTCACGGGCGAGGGCAGCAAGACGATCATCCCGGCCCACGCCCATGCCAAGATCAGCTGCCGTCTGGTGGCCGCGCAGGATCCCGACCGCATCTTCGAGGCGCTCCGCGCCTACGTGGACGGAGATCGCGCCGCCCGGCGTGACCACGACGGTGCGCTACCTCGGCGGTGGCCACTCGAGCACGACCCCGTCCGACCATCCCGCGACGAGGGCTGCCGCGCGCGCCCTCGAGGCGACCTTCGGCCGTGCGCCCGTGTTCATCCGCGAGGGCGGGTCGATCCCGGTCTGTGCCAGCTTCGCCTCGATCCTCGGGCTGCCGGTCGTGCTCCTCGGGATCACTCCGCCGGACGAGAACGCGCACGCCCCGAACGAGTGGATGGACCTCGGCAACTACGAGACGGGGATCCGGACGTTCGCCCGGATGTTCGAGGAGCTGGCCGACCTGCCGCGCTGACGGGCCTGCCAAGAGTCCCTGTGCGGAATTGGGAGGTTCGGATGCTTGTCCACGCCAGAGGCGGTGCTACGCTACGGCGACCGCAACCGTCCGGGAGGAATCAACCGCGTGAGCACCGAAGCTCCCGATACGTCCGTCAAGTCGCCGGCCTGGCGTCTCGACACCGATAACGGCAGCCTGGCACCCAGGTCTGCGCTGGACGTCCTGGTCGACCTCAACGAGAAGGTCACCACCGGCCAGGTCTCCGAGTACCAGCCTGTCCCGCTCGGCTTCACGCCGCTGGACAAGACCATCGGGACCGGCCTGCGCACCGGCGAGCTGCTCCTCATCGGCGGGGCCCAGGGCACCGGCAAGACGACGATGGCCCTTCAGATGGCGCGCAACGTGGCGTCCGGCGGGCAGGCCAACGTCCTGTACATCTGCTTCGAGCACGACGAGCAATACCTGCTCAACCGCCTGATCGCGATGGAATCGGCGCTCGCGCACCTCCCCCACAAGACGGGCGCGATCAAGATCCAGGACGTCCGCAAGGAGATCCTCGGGACGTGGATGGCCGAGGGCGAGTCGAATGCCCAGATGGCCAACAACCCGCGTCTCCGGCCGTCGATGGACCGGATCGCGCGGTACGGCCAGAACCTCTTCCTGATGCGCGGCTCGCAGACGGCCAGCACGATCGAGAACATGCGCAAGCTGGTCCAGGCGCACCGGCAGCTGTCGGGCGACCGGCGCCTGGTCGTCTTCGTCGACTACCTGCAGAAGGTGCCCCAGATCCCCGAGCCGGAGAACGAGACCGAGAAGGTCACGTACCTCGTCAACGGGCTCAAGGACATCGCGCTGTCCGAGGACGTGCCGATGGTCTGCATCGTGGCCGCCGACAAGGAGGGCCTCAAGGCCTCCCGCCTGCGCAACTTCCACCTGCGCGGCTCGTCGGCGATCAACTACGAGGCGGACATCATCCTGATCCTCAACGAGAAGTACCACATCGTCGCCAAGGTGAACATCGAGTTCAACCCGTACCAGGCGCAGCGGTTCCGCGACTGGGTCGTGGTCTCGGTGGAGAAGAACCGCGGCGGTCAGGACAACGTCGACCTCGAGTTCGAGAAGCACTTCGAGTTCAGCTGCTTCGATCCGAACGGGCGCACGGTGCAAGAGAAGCTGATCGAAGAGCGCCTCTACAACGACTAGGTCCGCCGGCTGATCCGGCCCACTGGCCGCGTTGGTCGTCCGCGGGCTCGCTCACGCACCGTCGGGCGCGCTCGCTTCACGTGCTCCTCCCGCCTTGCCATCGGACCGGCTGAGCCGCCGGACAGGCCGATGGCAGCGTGCCGCACTAGACTGACCGGGTGAAGTCGCCCGGTCCCTTTCCCGACATCGTCGAGATCGTCGTCGAGATCCCGCGCGGATCGCGCAACAAGTACGAGTACGACGAGGAGTCGCGTGTCTTCCGCCTCGATCGCGTGCTGTCCAGCGCCGTCTTCTACAACTTCGACTACGGGTTCATCGAGGGCACGCGCGGCGGCGACGGCGACCACACGGACGCCCTGCTGATCATCGACGAGCCGACCTTCACCGGCTGCCACGTCTGGGCCCGGCCGATCGGCGGCCTCGAGATGCGCGACGAGAAGGGCTTCGACTTCAAGGTCCTGTGCGTCGCCATGGGTGACGCACACCAGCAGCACATCGAACGGCTCGAGCAGGTCAGGCCGCATCGCCTTGTCGAGATCGAGCACTTCTTCCAGACCTACAAGGCGCTCGAGGAGAAGGACGTCGACGTGGTCGGCTGGCGCGAGCGGGAGCGTGCCCTCGAGGTGCTGGCGACCGACCGCGAGGTCTGGGAGCGCGAGACCGGCACGCGGCCCGGGTGACGGCCGGCGCTCGCCGACCGCGCTGGCCCGGGGCGGACCTGCCCGGCCGACGCCTGTTCATCGCGGTGCCGTTGCAGGCCGAGGCATCGGCGGCGATCGAGGACATCGTCGAGTCGGTGCGTTCGGAGGGCGTCCCGGGCGGTGGACGCGACGTGCGCTGGGTCCGCCTGGACGGCCTGCACCTCACGCTCCGCTTCCTGGGGCCGACCCTCGAGGACCGTGTCTCGCCGGCGACACACGCGCTCCGCGCGGCCGCGGTCGCGGTCGCTCCGTTCGACGTGTCGATCGGCGGCGCCGGCGCATTCCCGTCGGCGGGACGGCCGCGCGCCCTGTGGCTCGGCATCCGAACCGGCACAGACGAGCTCGTCGAGCTCGCCCGGGTCGTCGATGCCGAGCTGATCGCCGCCGGTTGGACGTTCGAGCCGCGACCGCTGTCGCCGCACCTGACCCTTGCACGATCGGACGGCGTGCCGGCCGGGGCCGCCATCGGACAACGGCTGGCGACCGTGGCGGCGGACCTGGACATCCGGTTTCGGGCCGATCGGATCGGTCTGTTCGAGAGTCTCACCGGTGGCGGGCCGGCTCGGTACGAGCCGCTGGAGCTGGCGCGGCTCGGCGGATCGGACCCCGTCGGGCCCGCTTCGTGAACGCGGTGTTACCATCGCCGCCGAGGGGGCGGCTCGGGTGAGCACTCGCCCCGAGGCGTGGGAGTCAGGACCAACGTGACAGGGGCGCAACGACTCCGGCTGGTGCTCGCTCTCGGTCTGGTCAACCTCGTGCTCGCCTCGGTCGCGCTTGGCATCGGGTTCCAGAACACCCCCACGACCCCCATCGCGGCCGTCCCGCCGCCCACGTCCGCGGCATCGCCCGCCCCGGGGCAGCCGACCCAGGCCACCCAGCCCAGGACACCCACGCCGACCCCCGGCGGCGCCGCATCCGGTGGCCCCGGGAGGACCCCGGCGCCCTCCACGGCCGTGGAGCCGTCCCCGTCGTCCGCGCCTCTGCCGTCCGCCAGCCCCGAGCCCACCCCGACCGTGGAGACGAGTCCCTCGTCCGCACCCAGCGTCGTTCCGGAGGTGACGCCCGAGCCGACCCGCCGGCCCGTGACCGGCGTGGTCGCCCGGCCGACCCGCGAACCGACGCCGGCGTCGACGCCGACCCCGACGAAGAAGCCGAGGCCGACCCCCAAGCCCCGGCCGTCGGCCACGCCCACGCCCCGGCCGTCGGCCACGCCCCGGCCGTCGGCCACACCCACGCCTCGACCGACGCCGGTTCCCACGTCCAGCCCGATCGTCACGCCACCACCGGTCAAGGCCACGCCGACGCCGAAGCCCAGTCAGGGCCACGGCGCCAAGGACTGTCCCCCGCGCGGGCCGAAGGGCGACCACAAGGGGAGCAAGGCGGACAAGACCCATCCGCCAGGCCCGAAGTGGTGCCGGACCGAGCCGCCCGGCCACAAGCACCCGAAGCCCAGGAAGCACCCGCCGACGGACCACCCCGACCACGGACACCACCGCGATCGGACGCACCATGAACGGCGGGATCGCGACCGTCATCACGAGACGGCCACCGTCGACTCGCCGCGCGGGTCCAAGGCCGCCACGCGGTTGCGCACGTCGCATCGAGCGCGCTAGGCTCCGATCCCCCGATCGGCACGCCGGTCGACCCAGATCCACGAGGAGGCTCCCATGGCGCCGTCGGATCCCCGGCAGACGAAGTTCGTCCTCGACGAGTCGCGGATCCCGCGTGCCTGGTACAACATCGCCGCGGACCTGCCCGTCGCGCCGTTCCCGCCGCTGCATCCGGGGACCCACGAGCCGATCGGGCCGGCCGACCTCGCGCCGTTGTTCCCGATGGCTCTCATCGGTCAGGAGGTCTCCGCCGAGCGGGAGATCGAGATCCCGGAACCGGTCCGCGACGCGTATCGGCTGTACCGGCCGAGCCCGCTCTTCCGCGCTCACCGATTGGAGCGCGTGCTCGATACCCCGGCGCACATCTACTACAAGTACGAGGGTGGCAGCCCGGCCGGCAGCCACAAGCCGAACACCGCGATCCCGCAGGCGTACTACAACAAGGAGGAGGGGGTCACCCGCCTCGCGACCGAGACCGGCGCCGGCCAGTGGGGCAGCGCGCTCGCATTCGCCGGCGCCCTGTTCGACCTCGAGGTCAAGGTCTACATGGTCCGCGCGAGCTACGACCAGAAGCCGTACCGCCGGATCCTCATGGAGACGTACGGGGCGGAGGTGGTGGCCAGCCCGTCGCTCACGACCAACTACGGCCGCGCGGTCCTCGCCGAGACGCCCGACAGCCCGGGCTCGCTCGGGATGGCGATCAGCGAGGCGGTCGAGGATGCGGCCACCCGCGACGACACCAAGTACGCCCTTGGCTCCGTCCTCAACCACGTCCTGCTCCACCAGACGGTCATCGGCCAGGAAGCGATCGAGCAGATGGGGATGGCCGGCGAGTCGCCCGACGTCGTCATCGGGTGCACCGGCGGCGGCTCCAACTTCGCCGGCCTGACCTTCCCGTTCCTCGGCCGGAACTTCCGCGACGGGGCCAAGCACCGGATCATCGCGGTGGAACCCGAAGCCGCACCGAGCCTGACCCGCGGCGTCTACGCCTACGACTTCGGCGACACCGGCAAGATGGCCCCACTCGTGAAGATGCACACCCTCGGCGCGGACTTCATCCCGGAGCCCATCCACGCCGGCGGGCTCCGCTACCACGGGATGTCGCCCCTGGTCAGCCTGCTCAAGGAGCACGACCTGATCGAGGCTCAGAGCGTCCACCAGCGCGCGTCGTTCGCGGCGGGTGTCCAGTTCGCGCGTGCCGAGGGGATCCTGCCGGCCCCGGAGCCGACCCACGCCATCAAGGTCGCGATCGACGAGGCCCTGGCGGCACGGGAAGCCGGCGAGGCACGGGTCATCCTCTTCAATCTGTGCGGGCACGGTCATTTCGACCTGTCGGCGTACGAGCGATACCTGGACGGCTCGCTCGAGGACTACGAGTACCCACTCGAGAAGGTCGAAGCCGCGCTGGCGGGCCTGCCCAAGATCTGATCGGAAGCCGATGCCCAGACTCTCCTGCTGGTCCTGCGGTCGCCAGATCTACACGGTCGCACCGCTCGAAGCGCTCTTCGCCGAGGAACGCCGCTGCCCGCGGTGCGGCGCCTTCCTCCGGGAGGAGCGTCGCGAGACCGAACGCCGGACCCACCATCGACGGACGAACCCGACCCACGACCCGGGTCCGCCCCGGCCGGCACCGGCGCCGGACGCGAGTCCGGCGTCCGGGAACGGTCGCACGCCGAACGGACCCGCGACGACGGAGCCCACCGCGATCGAGACCGAGGCGGCCGCCAACGAGCGCCGGCTGGCCGAGCGCCGGAGCCTCCGGCGTCGCGGTACTGGAACGTCGCGGCCGGCCGGCTGACTCGGCGACCGGGGGCGATACCGAGGCTCACCCGGCCCGGGCCTGACCCGGGGCCGTCGCGGCTGCGATACTCGCCGGCATGCGGCTGGCGTTCCTCGGCTTCGGTCTGATCGCGGGCTCGATCGCCCGCGCCGTCCGGCTGGACCCGGCCGCCGGCGACTGGACGACGGCTGCGTGGTCCCCGAGCGGCGACGGCCCGCGCCAGGCGCTCGCCGACGGCGTCATCGACCTCGTTGCGGCGACGCCCGGGTCCGCCCTCGTCGACGCGGACCTCGTGATCCTGGCCGCGCCGGCGACCGTCTGCCTGGAGCTCATCGACGCGCTGGCGGGTCCCTTGCACCAGGCTCTGCCACCGACGGCGATCGTGACCGATGTCGCCAGCACCAAGACCGCGATCCTGGGCCGGGCCGATGCCGCCGGCCTGCGCTTCGTGGGCGGCCACCCGATGGCCGGGCTCGAGACCACCGGCTATGCCTCGGCGGACGGCCGCCTCTTCGTCGATCGGCCGTGGGTGGTCGTCGGCGGGGCGCACGCCGGCCCCGCCGACGTGGGCCGGGTCGCCGACCTCGCGACGGCCTGCGCGGCGCGGGTCGTCCTGCTGGATGCCGCCGCGCACGACCGAGCGGTCGCGGCCATCAGCCATCTGCCCCTTCTCGTCGCGGCTTCGCTCGCCGAGACCATCGCCGGCCTGCCCGAGGACGATCGCGCGGCCGCGATGGAGCTGGCCGCCGGCGGCTGGCGGGACACGACCCGGGTCGCCCGCGGCGATCCGGCGATGGGCGGGGCGATCGTGGCCACCAACGCGCCGGCGCTCGGGGCGCGCATCCGGGACCTGCGGGCGGTCCTCGATGGCTGGCTGGCCGAGCTCGAGCGCCCCGGCGGACCCGATGAGGCCGCGGCCCGGGATCGCCTGGCGGCTGCACGCGCGAGCCTCGACGAACCTGGATGAACGGCGAGCAGGTCTACATCGTGCCGCGCAGCGCGGTGCCGGATGGAGCGGCGTGGCACGGGTTGCGGACGGATGCGCTGGACGCGTTCGTGGCGGCCCTGGAACGTGACGGCCGGTACGAGCCGCGCGAGCGCATGGAGGGGGATCCCTCGTGCAAGCAGATCATCCCGTATCTCGTCCTGCGCGATGGACCGCGGTTCTTCCTGATGCAGCGCACGACCGGCGGCGGCGATGCGCGGCTCCACGGCCGGTACTCGATCGGGGTCGGCGGGCACCTCAATCCGGGCGACGGCGGCATCCTTGGTGGGCTGGCGCGCGAGTGGCGGGAGGAGCTCGTCGCGGACTTCCTGCCCGCGTTCGAGCTCATCGGGCTGCTCAACGACGACTCGACCGAGGTCGGCGCGGTCCACCTCGGCGCCGTCTATGTCGCGGACGCAGCGGGCCGGCCGGTTGCGATCCGCGAGACCGACAAGCTGACCGGCGCATTCGTCGACGGAGCGGCGGTCGCGGCGGTCGCCGACCGTCTCGAGACCTGGAGCCGGCTCGTCTTCGACCATCTCGCCGTGGCCTGACGATCGGGTGGTGCGTCGCGGCCGAAGTCGGGTCCTATAATCGCGACGCCGGGGCGGCGACATTGACACGGCGATCCCGGCAGACACGTCCGACCCGGCGAGTTCCGTGGAGGTTTGATGGCGGCCAAGATCCTCGTCGTCGATGACGACGCGAACGTCCAGCGACTCCTGCAGTACACCCTCAAGCAGGAGGGCTACGAGGTCGTCGTCGCGGCGGACGGCGCCGAGGGATTCCGGCTGTGGGGCGCCGAAGCGCCCGACCTGATCCTCCTCGACGTACAGCTCCCCAAGCTCGACGGCTACCAGGTCGCGACCAAGATCCGGAGCGAGGAGGGGAGCGCCGGGCACGTCCCGATCATCATGCTCACCGCCGAGCGTGAGGTCGAGCAGAAGGTCCGCGGTCTGCGGGCCGGCGCGGACGACTACCTGATCAAGCCGTTCCACCCGGCCGAGCTGCTCGCCCGGATCAAGAGCCTGCTGGCCCGCTTCGCCCCGAAGGACTCCCTGTTGTCCCGGCCGCCGCTGGGCCGCGTCCTCGCGTTCTACGGCGCCAAGGGCGGCGTGGGCACGACCACGATCGCGATCAACGCCGCCATCGCGCTCCACCGCGAGCTCGGGCGGAAGGTCGCCCTGGTCGACGCCAACCTCCAGTTCGGGGACCATCGCGTCTTCCTCGACCTCGGCCTCGATCGGAAGAGCATCGTCGACCTGGTGTCCGCGCCATCGATCGATGGCGACCTCGTCCGGCAGGTCATGGTCAAGCACGATTCGGGCGTCGACCTGCTGCTCGCGCCGCCGTCCCCGGAGACCGCGGAGCTCGTCCATCCGGAGCACCTGCCGATCATCACCGAACAGCTCGCATCGCTCTACGACTACACCCTGATCGACGTCGACAAGCGCCTGGATGACGTCAATCTCGGCCTGTTCGAGGCGGCCGAGACCGTGTATGTGGTCATGACCGCCGACCTGTCCTGCCTCAAGAACGTCCGGGTCATCCTCGAGACCATGGACCATCTCGGCTATCCCCCGAGCAAGGTCCAGCTGGTCCTCAACCGCTCGAACGCGTTCACCGGCATCAACGTCAAGAACGCCGAGGGCGCGCTCAAGCGGACGATCGAGCACCAGATCGTGAACGAGTACCGCGGCGCGATCAGCGCCCTGAACACCGGCGCCCCGTTCATGTTCACCAAGGCCGATTCGGTCCTCGGCGGCGTCGCTGCTCCACTTCGCACGGGCCGTCGACAAGCCCGTCACCGCGGGAGCCACGGTCCCCGCCCGCTGAGGGATCGCGCGCCGCGATACGTCGCGGTGGATCGGGGGATAAGCGCCCGCGCGTAGCCTCCGAGTCGTGCTGGCCATCGTCCCCTCCGCAACGCTCCACGGCCTCGACGGCCGGGTCATCCGGGTCGAGGTGGACGTGGCCCCGGGTCTCCCCGGTTTCACCGTCGTCGGCCTGGCGGACGCAGCGCTCCAGGAGGCGCGGGAACGCGTGCGCGGCGCGCTGCGCAACGCCGGCTACACGCATCCTCCGCGGCGGATCACCGTCAACCTCGCGCCGGCGGACCTGCGCAAGGCGGGCGCGTCGCTGGACCTCGCGATCGCCGTCGGCATCCTGCTCGGGTCGGAGCAGGTCCGGGCCGGCCCGGACGAGGTCGCCCTCATCGGGGAGCTGTCGCTCGGGGGCGAGGTGCGCCCGGTTCCCGGCATCCTGCCGATGGTCGCCGCCCTGGCCCGGCGCGGGCTCGGGCGGGTGGTGGTCGCATCGGCGGCGGTCGCCGAGGCACGGCTTGCCGAGGGGATGGCGGTGGTCGGTGTCGCGTCGCTTCGCGAGGCGGTCGAGGTCGTCCAGGCTCGCCGCAGCCGTCGCGCGCCGGCCCGACCTCAGCGCATCGAGCTGATCGGCGCGACCCGCGCCGCCGACGATGGGGCGGCGCCCGCGCAACCCGCCACCGGGCCGCTGGGACAGGCCGTGCCGGACCTGGCCGAGGTGCGTGGTCAGGTCGAGGCGCGACGCGGCCTGGAGATCGCCCTGGCCGGCGGTCACGGCCTCCTGCTGATCGGGCCGCCCGGGTCGGGCAAGACCTTGCTCGCCCGGACGATCCCGGGTCTCCTGCCACCGCTCGACGACCGGGCGGCCCTGACGGCGACCGTCGTCGCGTCGGCGGCCGGCGAGGGGCCGATCGACGGATTGCGCCGCCAGCCGCCGTTCCGCGCGCCGCACCACACGCTGTCGTATGCGGCCATGGTCGGGGGCGGGCCGCACCTGTCGCCCGGCGAGGTGACCCGCGCCGACCAGGGCGTGCTGTTCCTCGACGAGCTGCCCGAGTTCGATCGCGACGTTCTGGAGGCGCTCCGAGGGCCGATGGAGGCGGGCCGCGTGGCCATCTCTCGGGCCGGGCGGGCCACGAGCTTCCCGGCCCGCTTCCAGCTGGTCGCAGCGATGAACCCCTGCCCGTGCGGCTTCGCCGGGACGTCGGATCGCCCGTGCGCCTGCCCGACGCAGGTTCCGGAGCGCTACCAGCGACGCGTCTCCGGCCCCCTCCGCGACCGGATCGACCTGTGGATCGCGATGCCGCGCGTCGCGCCGATGGCGCTCGTCCGCGGGCCGGACCCCGAGGGGTCGGCCGTCGTCGCTGCACGGGTGGCCGCCGCCCGCCGCATCGCGACCGACCGGACGACCGGCTCGCTCAACGGCCGTCTCACGGGCCGCCGCCTCCGCGATGCCTGCCGCCTGGCTCCACGCGCGGAACGGCGGGTCGTGGTCCTCGCCGAGCTGGAACGAGCCAGCGGACGCGGCACGGAACGCCTGCTGCGGGTCGCACGCACGATCGCCGACCTGGCGGGCGCGGCGAGGGTCGAGCCCGACCATCTGGACGAGGCCGCCTGGTACCGGCCGGCCGACGTCCGGCTCGCGGCCGTCCAGGCGCGCTGACGTGCTCGGCGTCGGCGTCGACGGACCGATCGGCGCGGCCTCGCACGGGGCCGAGGACGGGCGGACGCCGGCTTCGGGACCGTCGGGACCATCAGGACCCGGGATCGAGGAGCGGCACGCGTGGGCCGTCCTGGCAGGCGTCAGCGGCGTCGGGCCGGTCGGCTTCGGCCAGCTGCTGCGCCGCTACGGCAGCGCGGTCGAGATCCTGCGCGAGGCGTCCTCGCACGGAGGCCCGGGCCGGCTCGTGGCTGCGGCCGAGGCGGACGGCGCGGACGGGCGACGAGGCCGCGTGGACCTGACGCCGGAGCTCGCGACGGCGATCGCGCAGGCGGCCGAGGCGGCCGGCCGGACCGTCGCCCGCATCCGTGAGCTCGGCCTCGACGTGGTGACGGTCGAGGACCCGCGCTATCCGTCGCGCCTCGGCGGGATCGATTTGCCGCCGCACCTCCTGTACGTGCTCGGCGATCCAGCCGCGATGGACCGCGCGGCGGCCATCGCCATCGTCGGCACGCGCCGGCCGACCGGGATGGGTCGGTCCGTGGCGTCGCGACTGGCGACGAGCCTGGTCGAGGCGGGCGCCGCGATCGTGTCGGGGCTCGCGGTCGGGATCGACGGTGCGGCCCACGCGGCGGCCGTCGACGCCGGCGGCACGACCGTCGCGGTGATCGGCACGGGCCTCGCGGTCCTGCATCCGCGGGCCCACAGCCGCCTGGCCGCCTCGATCGTGGAATCCGGTGGCGCGGTCGTCTCGGAGCTCGGCCCGGACATCGGTCCGAGCAAGGGCACGTTCCCGCGCCGCAACCGGATCATCAGCGGGCTGGCCGATGCGACGGTCGTGGTCGAAGCACCGGCCCGGAGCGGCGCCCTCATCACGGCCTCCTGGGCTCTCGAGCAGGGCCGGGAATGCTTCCTCGTGCCCGGCGCGATCGATGCCCCCGCGTCGGCAGGCTGCCTGGCCTTCCTGCGCGAGTTTCCCGAGCGGACCCGGATCGTGTCGGGCATCCCGCAGCTCATCGACGACCTGGGGCTGGCGGACCACCTGGCCGTGCCCGGCGTGCCCGGAAACGTGGCGGCCAGCCTGGGCGGCGTCGGCGAGACGGCCGGTCGCCTCGGCCGGGAGCTCGTCCTCGGCCGGACCACGATCGACGAGCTCGTGGCCGTGACCGGCTGGCCCGTGGCGACTGTGCTCGCGGCGATGACGCTGCTGGAACGACGCGGCCTCGCGGTCGGCGTCCACGGCCGGTTCCGGCCGGCCGGCGGCCTTGCCGGGGTCGATCCGGCGACGGCCCGCCAGCGACCGAGACGGGCTCGCTGACCCGGCGCCGGGCGCGCCGACGATCCCCTCCGGCGCCAGTCGGGGTTTGCCCGGTGAGGGCGACCGATGCTACCCTTCGCCGAGGTCGCCCGCCCCCAGGGCTGCCGAAGTCCCCGCCCTCGATGGGTCCCCAGACCGAGAGCTGGAGCGTCTATTGCGTCAAGCCGTCCATGCGCTGCTGGCCGCCCCGCTCATCGTTGCGGCCTCCATCGCGGCGCTGCTGCGACGTTCGGGGGTCGCCCGATACGCCGTGGCGATCGGCTTGGCCCTCATCACCGGTCTCGGCGTCTTCAGCACCACGCCGCCGGCCGTCACAGTGGCGGTCCCGCCCGTCCCGATCGCACCGCTCGCCCAGTCGGAGTTCACGGCGGCGGTCGACACCGGACACGCGCTGACCGAGCCCGTGACGATCCATTTCACCGCCCCCATGGACCCGGCCTCGGTCGCGGCGGCCGTCGACGTCGAACCCGCCACGGCCGTCGACCTCGCCTGGGACGAGACCGGGACCGAGCTCATGGTCTCGCCCAGGACGCGCTGGCTCGCGGGTACCTTCCACACGGTCACGGTCGAGCCCGGCGCCCTCGCCACGTCCGGCCAGCCGCTGGCGCGGCCCGCCCGCGCCGTCTTCCTGACCCGCGGCGCGACGACCGCCTCGATCGTCGCCACGAGCACCGCCGGCGATCGCGTCGCGGTGTCGACCGCGTTCAACGTCTCCTTCGCCCGGCCCGTCGACGCCGCGTCTGTCGCGACCGCGATCCGGCTCGAGCCGCCGGTGCCCGGGGTCGTGCACGCCGGTCTGCCCGTGGATGCCCCCGACCTCTTCACATTCGAGCCGACCGCGCCTCTCCAGCCGGATGTCACGTACCGCCTGGTCGTGGACGGCGTGAGGGACACCGACGGCCTGATGCTCAGCCCCATCTCGCTCGAGGTCCGGACGGCGCCCGCGGTCCGCACGGCGAAAGCCCCCGTGATCGTCCGGTTCCGGCCGGTGGCCGGCACCACGGCCGCGACCCGCGACACGCCCCTCTCCGTGCGTTTCAGCCGGCCGATGGACCATCGGACCACCGCTCGCGCGTTCACGGTCACGGCGGCGGGCAAGGCCGTCGCAGGCAGCGTCCACTGGGCCGAGCACGACACCGTGCTCGTCTTCACGCCGAAGCGGGCGCTGCCGGCCGGGGCCAGGGTCGCGATGCGCGTCGGCGTCGCAGCGACCGATACGGCCGGCACCCCACTCGCCAGCCCGGTCCAGGCGACGATCCGGACCGCCGGCGGCTCCACGTCCCCGTCGCCGTCGGTCGGCAGCGTCAAGGTCACCGGTGGCGGATCCGGCGGCGGCGGCAGCTGGGCGGCCGTCGAGCGCTTCTACCTGGGTCTCATGAACTGCACCCGAACGGGTGGCTGGGTGACGTCGTCCGGCGCCTGCAGCAGCCCCGGCGGTCGGAATGTCGCCCCGCTCAAGCTCGACAGCGGGATCAGCTCGGCGGTCAGCCGGCCGTACGCCAAACGGCTCGCGGTGGGCAGCGACTGCAGCCATTTCATGGGGGGCAACCCGGGCGATCGGCTCCGTCGGGCCGGCTTCTCGAGCTACCGCTGGGCCGAGAACATCGGCTGCCGGTCGGGCGGAGCGCGTGCGGCGGTCCTCGCCTCGCACCTGTTCTTCCAGAACGAGAAGTCGACCAACGGCGGCCACTACGTGAACCTGATGAACGCGGCGTATAACCGAGTCGGGATCGGCGTGTGGGTCTCGGGCGGGCGCGTCCGCCTGGTGATCGACTTCTACCACTCCTGAACCGGACCTTCGGTGGACTGACGGGCGGATCGTCCAAGGCCCACGATCGGACCGTGATCCGCGACGTCATCCTTCACCTGAACAACGAGCAGCCGCTCCTGGCGGACCTGTACGAGCCGCCGTCGCCGGGCGATGTCGGGCTGCGCTGCACGAACCTGCGCCTGATGAACGGCAAGCGCCCGGTCTTCGTCGACGACGTCCGGTCCATCTTCTTCTTCCCCTACCTGCACATCCGATTCGTCGAGATCCCGCCCAAGGCGATGTCCGGCGGCGACCCCCTGGCGCTCGGCTCGGATGCCGACGAGATGGAGGTCGCGACCCCCGCGGCCCCCGAGCCGGAGCCCGATCTCGAGATCGACGAGGACTTCCTCCGCCGCATCCGCGAGGTCTGACCGCCAGCGCCCGAGCGTGGGCGAACCGGCCGGATAAGGACCCGGTGCTACACTCCCGGCCGTGCCAAAGAACCTCGTCATCGTCGAATCACCGGCCAAGGCCCGCACCATCGAGCGCTATCTCGGCGCCGATTACCGGGTGCTGGCGTCATACGGCCACGTCCGCGACCTGCCCGAGAACCCGGGCAAGGGCAAGTTCGGGGTGGACGTCGACCACGACTTCGAACCGGAGTACGTGATCTCGGACGACCGCCGCAAGCAGGTCGCCGACATCGAGAAGGCCGCAAAGTCGTCCGACCAGGTCTATCTCGCCACCGACCTCGACCGCGAGGGCGAGGCGATCGCCTGGCACGTGGCCGAGGCGGCGCACGTGGCCAAGACCAAGACGCTCCGGGTCACCTTCAACGAGATCACCGAGTCGGCGATCAAGGAGGCCTTCGCCAACCCGCGCGAGATCGACATGGATCTCGTCGACGCCCAGCAGACCCGCCGGATCGTCGACCGCCTCGTCGGCTACACGCTCAGCCCGCTCCTCGGCAAGAAGGTCCAGCGCGGCCTCTCGGCGGGACGCGTCCAGTCCGTCGCCGTCCGCCTGGTGGTCGAGCGCGAACGCGAGATCCGGGCGTTCACGGCGCGCGAGTACTGGACCATCCAGGCGATCCTCGCGACGGGGACCGGCGAGACGTTCGCCGCGGAGCTCGTCCGCATCGACGGAGAGGCGCTCGACATCCCCGACGAGGCGACGTCGGACGCGCACGCAGCGGCGATCCGCGAGCTCCATCCGGCCGTCACCAAGCTCGGCACGCGGACCCAGAAGCGGTCGCCGGCGGCGCCGTTCACGACGTCGACGCTCCAGCAGGAGGCCAGCCGGCGACTCGGCTTCAGCCCGAAGCGGACGATGTCGGTCGCGCAGCGCCTGTACGAGGGCATCGAGACCCCGGAAGGCCAGGTCGGGCTGATCACCTACATGCGGACGGACTCGACCGCGATCGCGGGCGTCGCGATGGGCGAGGCGCGCGAGGTCATCGGCGAGCGCTACGGCGAGACGTACACGATGCCCAAGGGCCGCGTCTACAAGACCAAGGCGAAGGGCGCCCAGGAGGCGCACGAGTCGATCCGCCCGACCAGCTTCCGGCGCCACCCGGACGCGATGGCGTCATCGCTCAAGTCGGACGAGGCGCGGCTGTACCGCCTGATCTGGCAGCGCGCCCTAGCGTCGCAGATGGCGCCCAAGGAGCTCGAGACCACGACGATCGAGCTGGCCGACGGCCGCTACGAGCTGCGCGCCTCGGCGACCAAGGTGCTGTTCGACGGCTTCTCCATCGTCTACACGGAGGGCCGCGACGATGCGTCCGCGGACGATGAGGACGAGGCCGGGGCCCGCCTGCCGAACCTGACCGAGGGCAGCGTCACCGACGTCACCGACGTGACGCCGACCCAGCACTTCACCGAGCCGCCCCCGCGCTTCACCGAGGCGACGCTGATCAAGGCGCTCGAAGAGCACGGCATCGGCCGGCCGTCGACGTACGCCGCGACGATCTCGACGATCACGGACCGCGGGTACGTGCGCGTCGAGGAGCGACGGCTCTACCCCGAGCCCGTTGCCGAGATCGTGACCGACTTCCTGGTCGAGCACTTCGGTGCCTACGTGGACGTCGAGTTCACGGCGCGGATGGAGGAGGAGCTCGACGAGGTCGCCAACGGCGAGCGGCCCTGGGTCCCCCTGTTGCGCGCCTTCTACGACCAGCTGAAGGACGATATCGACAAGGATCCGGACGCGCCGCCACCCGAGGAGACGGACGAGGTCTGCTCGCTCGGTCATCCGATGGTCATCAAGCTCGGCCGGAACGGTCGTTTCCTGGCGTGCTCGCTCTACCCCGAGCACAAGGAGACCCGGCCGGTCCCGGGCGACGAGCCGCCTCCGCAGGAGGGCACCGGCGAGGTCTGCCCAGAATGCGGCCAGGGCACGCTCGTCAGCAAGACCGGCCGGTTCGGGCCGTTCGTCGGCTGCTCGCGCTACCCGGACTGCAAGTTCATCAAGAAGGACGGCCCCCCGCCGCCCGATCCGCTCCCGTTCGAGGTCGTCTGCCCGAAGAACAAGGACGGCCATCTCGTCCCGCGTCGCGCGCGACGCACCGGGAACGTCTTCTGGGGGTGCTCGAACTACCCGCGCTGCGATTTCACGACGAACAACGAGCCGCTCGGCGGACTGCACGACACGGACGACGGGCCGCTGGCGCGCAAGGATGAGACGGCGCTGTGCCTGATCTGCGGTTCGACCAGCGACACGGCCGCCGCGGACATCGTGCCGGGCGAGAAGTACGCGGGCGGTCCACCCAACCCGGAGGCCCTGGCGCGGCCGGCGCGAGCGCGCGGCGGTGGACGGGCCGGCGGAGCTGCGAAGACCGGTGGTCGCGCGCGCGGTGGCGCCCGCGGCGGCCGCTCCACGACGAGGCGATCGCGCCCGGTCGAGCCGGCCGCCGACGCGTGAGCGCGGTCTCGGTCGCGACCGCGACCGACCCGTCCCTCGCGCGGTTCCTTCGTTCGCTCGCCGCGCGAGACGCCTCCCCCCATACGCAACGGGCCTACCGCACTGCGGTCGGGGACTACCTGGCCTGGCTTGCGGCGCGCGGGACGGACTGGCGACGACCCACCCGCGCCGATCTGCGGGCTTACCTCGGCGTGCTGGGCGAGGGCCGGGCGCGCTCGACGGTCGCGCAGCGTCTCGCGGCGATCCGCTCGTTCCACCGCTGGGCGACGCGCAACGACCTGGCGCCGGGTGACCCGTGGGGCGCGATCGCGACGCCCCGGCTGCCGCGCCGTCTGCCGAAGGTGCTTGAGGTCGAGCAGGTCGCCCGGATCCTGGCCGTGGTCGAGGACGATCTCGACGCGCGACCCGGCGAGGACCCCGAGCGCGCCGCGGTCCGCGTCGCCCTCGCCCTCCGCGACCGGGCGCTGGTCGAGACCGCCTACGCCGCCGGTCTCCGCATCAGCGAGCTGGCGGCGGCGGACCTCGGCTCGCTGGAGCTCCGCCGCGGGGAGCTGCGCGTGCTCGGCAAGGGGCGCAAGGAGCGGATCGGGCTGCTCGGGCGGCCGGCTCGGGCCGCCATCGCCGCCTATCTCGAGGACGGCCGCCCGGTCCTCCTGGCCCGGTCGGAGGACGGAGCCGACGCGGACCCGCCCCCGGTCGAGATCTTCCTGAACCACCTGGGGCGGCCCCTGGGGGTCCGCGGACTCCGCTACCGCCTCGACCGCCTCTGCGCGCGAGCCGGCCTGCCGGTCGGCATCTCGCCGCACACGTTGCGGCATTCCTTCGCGACCCACCTGCTCGACGGCGGGGCCGACCTGCGGGTCGTCCAGGAGCTGCTCGGCCACGAGAACCTGGCCACGACCCAGATCTATACCCACGTCTCACCGGGTCGCCTGCAGGCCGCCTATCGGGAGGCCCATCCGCGGGCCCGTCGCGACCCGACCCCGTGAGCGCGACGGGCTCCCTGGCCCGCGCCGGGCTCATCGTCTCGAGCGCCTTCCTCGTCTCGCGCGTCCTGGGCTACGTCCGGGTCGTGGTCATCGCCAACGCGTTCCACCCGGCCGAGCTCGATGCGTTCTTCGCCGCGTTCCGGATCCCGGACCTCATCTTCCAGCTCGTCGCGGCCGGGGCGCTGTCGTCGGCGCTGATCCCGATCGTGTCGGCCCTGTTCACGACCAACGAACAGGCACGGGCGTGGCGCGTCGTCTCGACCGTCATCAACCTCATGCTCATCGCGCTCAGCGTCTTCGCGGTGGCCCTGTTCATCCTGGCGCCGGTGGTCGTCCCGTTCATCACGCCGGGCTTCGGCGGCGCCAAGCTCGACCAGACCATCGAGCTGACACGGATCATGCTGCTCAGCCCGATCTTCCTGGCCATGGGGGCTGTGGCGACGAGCGTCCTCAACGCGGGCGGGCGGTTCGCCGCGTCGGCCATCGCGCCGATCGTGTACAACCTCGCGATCATCGGCGGCGCACTCATCCTGGGTCCGTCGCTCGGCGTCGAGGGGCTTGCGATCAGCGTGGTCCTGGGCTCGCTCGGGCACCTGCTCGTCCAGCTTCGGCCGATGGCGCGGCTGGGGTTCCGGTACACCCCACGGATCGACGCGGGCGACGCCCAGGCGCGCAAGGCACTGATCCTGATGGCGCCGCGCGCGATCGGGCTGGGGGTGACCCAGATCACGTTCATCGTGGTCACGGCCCTGGCCAGCCAGCTCGGCGAAGGCGCGGTGACCGACTTCAACCTGGCGTTCGCGCTGCTCCAGATCCCGCTCGGGATCATCGGCGTGCCGCTCGGCATCGTGGTCCTGCCGACGCTGTCGCGCGAGGCGGCCGTCGGGCGCGAGTCGGCCTTCGCATCGCTCCTGACCCGCGCCCTGCGGCTGCTCGTCTACGTCATGGTCCCGATCGCGGTCCTGACCGCAGTCGTCCGCCAACCGGTGGTCGAGATCCTGTTCGGCGGCGGCAAGATCGACCAGGCGGACCTCGACCTGATCGCGATCACGCTCGTCGGCTTCGTCATCGGCCTGACCGCGCACGCGTTGATCGCCGTCCTGGCCCGAGCCTTCTACGCCCGGCAGGACACGGCCACGCCGGTCGCAGCGGCGGTCGGTGCGGTGGCCGTCAACTGCACCCTCGCGGTCGTCCTGGTCGGACCGCTGGGCCTGCCCGGGATCGCCGTCGCCATCGCGATCGCAGCCTGGCTGGAGGCCCTGGCCCTGCTGGCGATCCTCCACGACCGGCTGCCGCACTTCGAGCTGGGCGGTCTCGGCCGGGTCGGGGTCGAGGCGGTCGCCGGCAGCGTCGTGGCGGGACTGGCGGCGGCCGTGGTCCTGGCCGGCATCGACGGGGCGCTCGGTGGGGGAGCGGGGAGGGTCCTGTCGATCGGGATCGTGGCCGTCGTCAGCGTCGCCTTCGGGGCCGTCTACGCGGGCGTGTCGGTCGCCTTGCGGATCCCCGAACTGCCGTCTATCGTCGGGGTCATGGCCGACGTGCTGCGCCGCCCGATCCGGTCGTGACGGCCGTCGACCCATCGGCGTGGGATCGCTTCGTCGAGGCGAGCGATCCGGGCTCGTACCTGCAGATGAGCGCATGGGCGCGGGTGAAGGCCGTCAACGGCTGGACGTCCCACACGATCGAGACGGGCGCCGGGGCCGAGCGGATCGGCGCCCAGGTCCTCGTCCGCCGGCCCCGACCCATGCCGTGGGGCTTCGCCTATGCGCCGCGCGGCCCGGTCGCCGGTGCCTGGACCCCCGAGACGGTCGGTGCCGTCACCGAGGCCATCCGGCGCGACCTTGGCGGCTCGGCCGGACGGGTCAGCCACGTGCGGATCGACCCGGAGATCGAGGCGGACGGGCCGCTCGATCCCGACGGAGCGCTCCGCGAGGCCCTGCGAGCGGCCGGCTGGCGCCCGGCCGCCCCGATCCAGCCCAACGCCACCCGGGTCATCGACCTCCGTCCGGACGAGGACGTGCTCCTCGGCGACCTGCGCAAGAAGTGGCGCCAGTACGTCAACAAGGCCCGGACCGCGGGCGTCACGGTCGTCGACGCCGATGCGGGCCGGCTCGGCGAGTTCTACCGGATCTACCGCGAGACGGCGGACCGGGCGGGCTTCCTCATCCGGGCCGAATCCGCGTATCGCGACGTGTGGGGGGCGTTCGCCCCGTCCGGCAACGCCCGGCTGCTCTTCGCCCAGGCCCCGGACGGGACGCCGCAGGCGACGCTGTTCCTCGTCCGCTGCGGGCCACGGGTCGTGGAGCCGTACGGCGGCATGACCGCGGAGGGTGGCGAGTCGCGCGCCAACTACCTGCTCAAGTGGGAGGCCATCCGGTCCTCGCGAGAGGCGGGAGCGACGAGCTACGACCTGTGGGGCCTGGCGACCGGCGGGATCGCCCATTTCAAGACCGGGTTCGGGGGCAGGGAGGTCCGGTACATCGGCGCCTGGGACCTCGTGCTGAGCCCGGTCGGACGACGCGCGTACGAGACTGCCCAGGCCGCCCGTGTCCGCTGGGCGAGGCGTCGCGGTGGCGTGTCCGGCGGCGACAGCGCCGCAGCGTTCGGGGCCGCCGATTGAACGTACGTGACGCGACCCAGGTCGAGCTGGCCGACTGGGACGCCCAAGCCGTCGATGCGCCCGGCGGTCACGTCTACCAGTCGCGCGCCTGGGCCGAGCATCGGCGGGCGAGCGGCTGGACGCCGCGCTTCCTGGTCACCGATGACGGGGGGCGGACGCTCGCGTTGACCCGGTCGTGGTCGGTCCTGCCGGGTGGCAGCGCGTACGTGCCGCGCGGACCTGGTCCCGTCGCGACGGACGGCGCGCTCCTCGGGTCGCGGCTGGCAGCCGTCGGGCTGGCGCTCGCCGAGGACCACATCGACGTCGTCGCCGCCGACCCCGAGGTGCCGGCCGCGGAGGCCGGCTATCGCGCGACGATCGAGGCGGCCGGCTTCGCGCCGATCGAGGAGATCCAGCCGTCGCGTCACCGGGTCACGCTGCCGCTCGCCGGCCGGACCCAGGACGAGGTCTTCGCCGGGATCTCGAAGTCGACCCGGCAACGGATCCGGAAGGCCGAGGACCTGGACATCCGCGTGGCTCGCCACGACGCCCGCGTCGGAGCCGAGGGCCTGGGCGACGGCTTCGCGATGCCCAACGACCGGCCCGATCCCGCCCTTGACCGCTTCTATGACCTCCTCCTCGAGACGGGCGAGCGGCTGCACTTCACGTTCGGCCCCCGGGAGGCGTTCGTCGGCTGGTGGACGTCGGCGCTCGCGGCCGGCCATCTGGTCTACCTCGAGGCGCGGGGCAGCGGCGGCGCGCCCCTCGCCGGCCTGATCCTCTATCGCCACGGCGGACGGCTCTCGACCGTCCACTCCGGCGATCACGCCGCGGAGCGCGAGACCACGCCGGGCGCGCTGCACCTGCTGCGCTGGCGGGCGATCGAGCTGGCGATCCGCGAAGGCTGCTCGGAGATGGACCTCGGCGGCGTGGACACCGCAGGTGCCCGCGGCGAGCCGACGGAAGGCGACGCGCTGTACGGCCTCTACCAGCACAAGACCTCATTCGGCGGGCGTTGGCTCGAGCTGACCGGCGCATACGAGCGTGTCTACGATCCCAGCGGGTACCGGCTGGGACGGCTCGCGAACCGCATGGCCAGGACGATCAGCCGATGACCGAGGGCACGATCGCCCGGCTCCTGGCCGACGCCGAACGAACCGGCTCGGTCCAGCTCGGTGGGCTCATCGACCGGCTCGCGGCCGAGCACCGGGTCCGTGGCGCTCGGCGCGACGGCCGGGCGATCGGTCCGGCAGGCCTGGCCGATATCGCGGTGAGTGGCGTCACCAACGATTCGCGGGCGGTCCGCGCCGGCACGCTGTTCGTGGCTGTCCCCGGGCTGCACGTCGATGGTCACGACTTCGTCGCGGCCGCCGCGGACGCCGGAGCCGCGGCCGCGCTGGTCGAGCGCCCGATCCCGGACGTGCCGGTCGCGCAGCTGGTCGTCGGTGACGTCCGGTCCGCCCTGGCCAGCGCCGCCGCGTGGTGGTACGAGGACCCGGGCGACGCCCTGGCGGTCGTCGGGATCACCGGCACGGACGGCAAGACCACGACCTCGTTCCTGGCGGTGGCCGCGCTCGAGGCCGCGGGCATCGCGACCGGCATGACTGGTACTGCGGCGACCCGGATCGGCGGCGTCCAGGCCGCCAACGAGGCGCATGCCACGACCCCGGAGGCGCCCGACCTGCAGCGTGCCCTGAAGGCGATGCGCCTCGCCGGCGACGCCGCCGCGGTCATCGAGACGACCTCACATGGCCTGGCGCTCGGCCGGGTCGACGCGATCGCCTATGACATCGCGATCCTGACCAACCTGACCCACGAGCACCTCGAGCTCCACGGCACGTGGGAGGCGTACCGCGACGCCAAGCTCCGGCTGTTCGAGAAGCTCCGTCGGAGCGCGGGTGCCGCCCGGTCGGGTGCGAAGCCGCTGGGCTGGCCCGCGACCGGCATCGTCAACGCCGACGACCCATCGGCGGGCGCCTTCGTCGGGGTCGCCCAGGAGGCCGGCGCACGGGTCCTCACCTACGGCACCGACCCCGCCGCGGACGTCCGGGCGACGCGCATCGAGGAGGACCAGCGACGGCTCCGGGTCGCCTACGACGCCCCATCCGGCTCGGCCATCGCGGAGCTCCAGCTGGTCGGCCGGTTCAACGCCCACAACGCGCTGGCGGTCGTGGCGCTCGGCGAGGCGATCGGGCTCGATCCGGCCGCGGTCCGCGAGGGTCTTGCCTCTGTCCCGCTCGTCCCGGGGCGGATGGAACGGATCGATGCGGGGCAGCCGTTCGGGGTCATCGTCGACTTCGCCCACAGCCCGGCCTCGCTCCAGACGGTCCTGGACCTGCTCGCTCCGCTGGCGGCGTCCCGCGGTGGCGGGCTGATCGCCGTCTTCGGGTCGGCCGGCGAGCGCGACACGGCCAAGCGCCCGGTCATGGGCCGGATCGCCGGCGAGCGCGCCCGCATCGTGGTCGTGACCGACGAGGACCCCCGCGGCGAGGACCGCGAGGCCATCCTCGATGCGATCGCGCGCGGCGCCGAGGCGGCCGGCCGGCGTCGCGACCACGACCTGCTGGTCATCGCCGACCGGCGAGCCGCGATCGACGCGGCGGTCGAGCGCGCGCGACCGGGTGACATCGTCCTGCTGGCCGGTAAGGGCCACGAGCAGGCCATCATCGGCCCGGACGGCCCGGTCCCCTGGGACGAACGCGACGAGGCCCTGGCGGCACTGCACCGGGCCGGCTACGGCTGAGCGTATCCTTGGAGGGTATGGCAAGCACGACTCCACGCACGAAGGCCGGGACCGGCGCCGTGACAGGCACAGCGACAGGGACCGCATCGCGGCGCGGTCCGCGGCGACCGCCCGTCATCCCGCACGAGGCCGGCGGGTCCGGACCGGATCTCGACGCCCTCCACGCCAAGCTCGACGCGGCGATCCTCGCGGAGCATCCCGGCGCGGACCTCGAGCCGGTCGGCCGGGCGTTCGACCTCGCGGTCTCCGCCCACGAGTCTCAGAAGCGGGCCAGCGGCGAGCCCTTCGTGACCCACCCGATCGCCTCGGCCCAGATCCTGGCCGAGCTCGGCCTGGACACGACGGCGATCCAGGCGGCGCTGCTCCACGACGTCCCGGAGGACACGGAGTACAGCCTGACCGACGTCGAGGAGCGCTTCGGGCCGGAGGTCGCCCAGCTCGTCGACGGCGTGACCAAGCTGTCGCGCTTCTCCACCCATAGCCACGAGCAGCAGCAGGCCGAGAACATCCGAAAGATGCTGCTGGCGATGGCCCAGGACATCCGGGTCGTCCTGATCAAGCTCGCCGACCGCCTGCACAACATGCGGACGCTGCACGCCCTGCCGGTCGAGAAGCAGCAGCGGATCGCGCGCCAGACGATGGAGATCTACGCGCCGCTCGCCGAGCGGCTCGGGATCTGGCAGATGAAGTGGGAGCTCGAGGACCTCGCGTTCAAGGCCCTCGAGCCGGAGCGCTTCCGCGAGCTGGCCAAGCTCCTCGACACCCGGCGCAAGGGCCGGGAGAGCTACATCGAGCGGGCCATCGCGGAGCTGCGACCGAGCCTCGCCGCGGCCGGGATCGAGGCCGACATCGAGGGCCGACCGAAGCACATCTACAGCATCTGGAAGAAGATGCAGCGCAAGGGCGCCGAGTTCGGCGAGATCTACGACGTCTACGCCATCCGGCTGCTCGTCGACGAGGTCCGCGACTGCTACGCGGCGCTGGGCATCGTCCACTCGATCTGGCGACCGATCCCGGGCCAGTTCGACGACTACATCGCGGTCCCCAAGAACAACCTGTACCAGTCGCTCCACACGGCGGTCATCGCGCTCGACGGCAAGCCCCTCGAGATCCAGATCCGGACCCACCAGATGCACCAGGTGTCCGAGGTCGGGATCGCCGCCCACTGGCGGTACAAGGAGGGCACCAAGTCCGACCGCGAGTACGACGCCAAGCTGGCCTGGCTGCGCCAGCTCATGGACTGGCAGCGCGACGTCTCGGAGTCCGACGCGACCGAGTTCGTCGAGGGCATCAAGCTCGACATCTTCCAGGACCAGGTCTTCGTCTTCACGCCCAAGGGCGACATCAAGGACCTGCCCGCCGGCGCAACGCCGCTCGACTTCGCCTATCGGATCCACACCGACGTCGGCCACCGGACGATCGGGGCCAAGGTCAACAACCGGCTCGTCCCGCTCGACTACCGGCTCAAGAACGGCGACATCGTCGAGATCGTGACGACCAAGGGTGAGCACGGCCCGTCACGCGACTGGCTGAATGTCGTCCGGACCAGCCATGCCCGCGAGAAGATCCGGCAATGGTTCAAGCGCAAGGACCGTGACGAGAACATCGTCCACGGTCGCGAGTCGCTGGAGCGTGAGCTGCGCCGCCTCGCGCGCACCTCCATCGCGGCGGTCGGGGCGGACCAGATCGCGGACGTCGCCCGCCAGTACAACCACGAGTCGGTCGACGACTTCTACGCGGCGATCGGCTACGGCGCGATCGGCCCGCAGGCGGTAGTCATGAAGCTGGGCGTGGTCGACGATGTCCAGAGCACGCTGCCGACCGTCGCCCCGCCCCAGAAGCTCGAGCGGACCGGTGGCGTCCGGGTCAAGGGCGTCGGCGACCTTCTCGTCCGCTTCGCCAAGTGTTGCCACCCGATCCCGGGCGATCCGATCGTCGGGTTCATCACCCGCGGCAAGGGCGTGACGGTCCACCTCCAGAGCTGTCCGACGGTCATCAACGAGCGCGAGATCAGCCGCCTGATCGACGTCGAATGGGAGGCCGCACCGACCGAGAGCTATCCGATCGCGATCCGGGTCGAGGCCTACGACCGGACGGGTCTGCTCAGTGACATCACCCAGGTCGTGGCCGAGAACAAGGTCAACATCGTGGCTGCGCACGTCGGGGTCACGCCGGATCACACCGCGGTCGTGACGGCCACGATCCAGGTCCACTCGGTGTCGCAGCTGGCCCGGGTCATGAGCCGGATCGAGACGCTCAAGGACGTCATCAGCGTCCAGCGCGACCTGGGCTGACCCGGCCCCGTCCGACGCGCGCCCGCTAGACTTCGGCGCGATGCCCAACCTTCGAGCGCCGCGCGGCACGCGCGACCTCCTGCCGCCCGAGACCGCGACCTGGACCCGCCTGGAGCGCCTCGCAGCCGACCTGGCCGCACGCTATGGCTATCGCCGGATCGAGACGCCGATGTTCGAGCTGACCGACGTCTTCGAGCGCGGGGTCGGCGAGGTGACCGACATCGTCGAGAAGGAGCTCTTCCGGCTCGCGCCCCGGACCGAGGACGCCGAGGGCTGGGCGCTCCGCCCCGAGCCGACCGCCGGGATCGTCCGGGCGTACGTCCAGCACGGGATGCAGACCTGGCCCCAGCCGGTCAAGCTCACCGAGACCGGGCCGATGTTCCGGTACGACCGTCCCCAGGCGGGCCGCTACCGCCAGTTCTGGCAGTTCGACATCGAGGCCATCGGCGACGCCGGTCCGGCCATCGACGCGGAGATCATCGAGCTGGGCTGGCGGTTCTACCGCGACGCCGGGCTCGCCGGCGTCGAGGTCCGGCTGAACTCGATCGGCGACGCGGCCTGCCGGCCCGCCTACGTCGCCGAGCTGACCGAGTACTACCGGGCCGTCAGCGACCGGCTGCCCGAGCTCGAGCGTGCACGGCTCGAGCGCAACGTGCTGCGCCTGCTCGATTCGCATGACCCGGCGATGGCCGCGCTCAATGCCGCGGCGCCGAAGATCACCGATCGGCTGTGCGATGCGTGCGCCGAGCATTTCGCGGCCGTCCGCGCGCACCTCGACGCGCTCGAGGTCGGATACCGGCTCGAGCCGGGTCTGGTCCGCGGCCTCGACTACTACACCCGGACCGCGTTCGAGTTCTACGTCACCGGGCGCGAGGGCCAGCAGCAGGCGATCGGCGGCGGGGGGCGCTATGACGGTCTCGTCGAGCTGCTCGGTGGGCGGCCGACGCCGGGGATCGGCTTCGGGATCGGCATCGACCGGCTGATCCTCGCGCTCGACGAGACCGGCGTGACCGCGGTCGCGGAGCCCGTGCCGGTGGCCGTCGTCGTCGGCGCCGACCCGGACGACACGGTCGGCCGCCTGCGCGTCGCCACGACGCTTCGGGCCGCCGGCATCGCGGCGCGCGCGGAGCTCGGTCGGCGCAAGCTCGGCAAGCAGCTCGAGGCGGCCGCACGCGACAAGGCGCACTTCGCGGTCATCGTCGGCGACGAGCTGGCCGACCGGCGAGGTCGGCCTGCGCGACCTGGCCGCCGGCACCCAGAAGCTCGTCGACCTCACGGACCTGGCCCGCGAGATCGAGCGCAGCCACGGATCGCATCGCCACGGAGCCGCACCCGACTGACGCCGCCGGCGACCAGCCCGGAGCCGTCAGCCCAGCAGCAGTCGGACCGCCACGATCGTCCCGACCACGATGATCACGCCCCGGAGCGCGATGGGCGACAGTCGCCGACCGACGTGCGCCCCGAGCTGTCCGCCGATGGTCGATCCGATCGCGAGCAGGATGGCCGGGCCCCAGGCCACCGGCGCCACGAGGATGAAGATGATCGCAGCCACGCTGTTGATCACGGCCGCGAGGACGTTCTTGAGGCCGTTGAGCCGTTGCAGGTTGTCGTCGATCAGGATCGACAGCAGCGCGATCAGGATCACTCCCTGGGCCGCCCCGAAGTAGCCGCCGTAGATGCCGGTCAGGTAGACGGTCAGGACGAGCAGCGGCCCGCCGCCGGCCCGCGGGGCGTGCCCAAGCCGGGCGCGCCGCTCGACGACCCATCGCGACAGGCGGGGCTGCACGGCCACCAGCCCGCAGGCGACGAGGATCAGCACGGGCACGATCCGCGCGAACGCGGCGGCCGGGAGCACGAGGAGCAGTGCGGCGCCGGTCAGGCCGCCAAGCCCGGCCGCGATGGCCAGCGGTCGAGCCCGCTCCCGTTGGCCGACCAGCTCGCGCCGGTAGCCGATCGTGCCGCTGATCGTGCCCGGGACCAGCCCGACCGTGTTCGAGACGTTGGCGACGAGGGGCGGGTAGCCGAGGAGCAGGAGGGTGGGGAACGTGATCAGCGAGCCCGAGCCGACGATGGTGTTGATCGTCCCCGCGGCGATGCCCGCGGCGATGATGACGAGCGCTTCGAGGGGATCGATCAAGCGGTGGCTCCAGCGGCGTAGGCGCCGGATTCTAGGGACGCGGCGGTACACTCGTCAGGACGTGCCGCACGCGAGGAACACACCAGGATGAGGACGAGACGGGTCCTGCGCAGCCCGACGGTCGCACCCGAGCCGTTCGATCCGGCTGCGTTTCCGGGTGTCGAGGAGCGGCGCCGGGCGGACGGAGGGGCTGCCAGCGAGCGCTGGCGCGAGCTCCTCGACTCGAACACGACGATCATCGCCGACGGGGCGATGGGGACGATGCTGTTCGCCAACGGGCTGCTGTTCGGCGATCCGCCCGAGGTCTGGAACCTGAGCAAGCCCGACGTCATCCGGCGGATCCATCGCGGCTACCTCGATGCGGGCTCGCAGATCCTCATGACCAACACGTTCGGCGGCAACCGGATGCGGCTCAGCCTGCACGGCCTCCAGGACCGCGTCGCGGAGCTGAACCAGACCGCGGCCATCCTGGCCCGGAGCGAGGTGGACGCCGCGGGCGGGACGGCGCTGGTGGCCGGCGACATCGGTCCCAGCGGTGCGATCCTCGCGCCGACCGGGACGCTCGACTACGACGAGGCGGTCGACATCTTCGCCGAGCAGGCGGCAGCCCTCGTCGCAGGCGGCGTCGACCTCATCTGGATCGAGACGATGTCCGACCTGCGCGAGATCCAGGCGGCCATCGAGGGCGTGCGCCGCGTCTCGCCCGGCATCGCCCTGATCACGACGATGACCTTCGACACGCGCGGCCACACGATGATGGGCGTCTCCCCGGAGCAGGCCGTCGCGTCGCTCAGCGCGTGGGGTGCCGACGCGGTCGGTGGCAACTGCGGCAACGGGCCGGACGAGCTGATCACCGTCATCGAGCGGATGCGTGCCGCCGACCCGGACATCCGGCTCGTGGCGAAGTCGAACGCCGGGATGCCGGAGCTGGTCGACATGCGCGCGGTCTACCGCGCCGACCCGGCCACGATGGCTTCCGCCGCACTGCGGATGCGCGACGCCGGTGCCTCGATCGTGGGCGGCTGCTGCGGCAACACGCCGGAGCACCTCGCGGCCATCGCGGCGCTCGTCCGGGACTGACGGCCGGCGGCCCCGGGCACGGCCGATGAGCGAGTGGATCTACTTCATCCATCCGCGGCGTGGGGATTTCGCGGCGACGATGACCGACGAGGAGCGGGCGGTCTGGGGGATCCACTTCGAGCGGTCCGAGCGGCTGCTGGCCGAGGGCACGCTCATCCTCGTCGGACCGACGCTCGGCGAGACGAACACCGGGATCGCCATCTTCGGGGCCCCCGATGAGGCCGCCGCCCGACGGATCATGGACGAGGAACCCCGTCCTTGCCGGCGGCTTCGCCCGCGGCGAGCTCCGGCCGTTCCGCGTGTCCCTCCTGCGCGGCCAGGACGGCTGACGTGGCTCAGTAGACGAGGACGCGGTCGGCGGCGAACGTCAGCTCCACGAGGCGGGCCGGCAGGATCATCGTGACCGGCAGACCGCCGACGGCGTCCGGCCCCAGGGCGCGGGCCTTGCTGGACATCCCTGAGGCGAAGAGCGTCGCGCCGCCGGCCACCAGCGTGTCGACGTGCTCGCGCAGGCTCCCGGTCCCGATGCCGTGGCTGACGTCGAGCGTCTCCGGCCGCAGGTAGCTGACGCCATCGCCGCCGAAGAACACGTCGACGTCATGGCCCGTCGCCAGGGCGGCCTTCGCCACCAGCAGGCCGAGGGCAGCCCGCGTCGGGTTCTCCGGACCGGTCACGATCTGAACGAGCAGTCTCGGCACGACGTTTCCTCCTACGCCGGATCGTCCCACTGCAGGAGTGCCAGCAGGTTCCCGTCCGGATCCTTGAACCAGGCCGCCCGGCCCGGCCCGATCGCGGCGATGCCACCCTCGGTCCGCGGCGACGCATACGACTCGAACACGACGCCGCGAGCCTCCAGCTGGGCGACCTCCGCCGCGACATCCGCGACGGTGAACGCCATCTGTGTGTGCGTTCCCGAGGATGGCACGGATCCGCGGGAGATCGCGAAGACGCTGCCGGGTGTCGTCTCGAAGAGCACGGCACCGGGGCGCACCGCCAGTGGCGTCAGCCCGAGGACGTCCTCGTACCACGCCCTGAGCCGGTCGACGTCCCCCGTCGGCAGCGTGGCATGGACGCGGCAGCCGGACAGCATCCTCGAACCTCCTGCGAGCTCCAGGCTCTACCATAGCCGAGCCATGTCACCGGAAAGCCCCAGCCTCGCCACGCCCTACCGCACCCACACGTGCGGGCAGCTCCGGGCCGCCGACGCGGCGACGAGTGCTCGCCTTGCCGGCTGGGTCCACCGGCGGCGTGACCACGGTCAGCTGATCTTCCTGGACCTCCGCGATCGGCACGGCATCACCCAGGTCGTCATCGACAAGGTCGACGCACCTGTCGCCCACGAGGCCGCCAGCCGGATCCGCCCGGAGTTCGTGGTGTCCGTGGCGGGCACCGTGGCCCTGCGCCTGCCCGGCACGGAGAACGCGAAGCTGCCGACGGGCGCGGTCGAGCTCCAGGCGACCGAGGTCGACATCCTGTCCGAGGCGAAGACGCCGCCCTTCTACATCAACGAGCCCGACGCACCGATCGACGAGACCCTGCGCCTGAAGTACCGCTACCTCGACATCCGCCGGGAGCCGATGCAGCGCCGACTGATGCTCCGGAGCCGGATGGTCCAGGCCATCCGCGAGGTCCACCACGCCAACGGCTTCGTCGAGGTCGAGACGCCCACGCTGATCAAGAGCACGCCCGAAGGCGCCCGCGACTTCATCGTCCCGAGCCGGCTCCAGCCCGGGACGGTGTACGCCCTGCCGCAGAGCCCGCAGCAGCTCAAGCAGCTCCTGATGGTCGCCGGCATCGACCGCTACATGCAGATCGCCCGGTGCTACCGGGACGAGGACCTGCGCGGCGATCGCCAGCCCGAGTTCACCCAGCTCGACCTCGAGATGAGCTTCGTCGACGAGGACGCCGTGATGGCGTTCGTCGAGGGGATGGCCATCGAGGTCTCGCGCGCCAGCGTGCCCGACCGCCCGCTGCTCCAGGTCCCGTTCCCGCGGATGACCTACGAGGAGGCCCTCGAGCGGTTCGGCTCGGACAAGCCGGACATCCGCTTCGGCATGGAGCTGGTCGATCTCGGAGGCGTGCTCGTCGCGCCGGACGGCAGCCCATCGTCGGGGTTCGGCGTGTTCGACTCGGCGCTCGCGGCCGGCGGCCGGGTCAAGGCGATCGTGGCGCCCGGCATGGCCGGTGTGACCCGGCGTGAGATCGACGAGCTGACCGAGCGCGCGCGGCGGTTCGGAGCGAAGGGCCTGGCCTACCTCGCGCTCGAGTCGGGTGGCGAGGTCCGCGGCCCGATCGCCAAGTTCCTGTCCGACGACGTCCAGCGGGCGATCATCGAGCAATCGGTTGCTGCCGAGGGCGACCTGATCCTCATCGTCGCCGACACGGCCGACGTGACGGCCGACGTGCTCGGCCGCCTCCGGGTCGAGCTCGGGGATCGGCTGGGCCTGGCCGACCCGGACGTCCTCTCGTACGTCTGGATCCATCGCTTCCCGATGTACCAGTGGGACGCCGAGATCGGCCGTTGGCATGCCACTCACAACCCGTTCTCCGGTGTCCTGCCCGAGGACGAGGCCCTGCTGGTGACCGCGTCCGGCGACCCGGACCGGCCGTCGCCGGAGGACCCCGCCGGTCGCGCCCGGGCGCTCCAGTACGACCTGGCACTGAACGGTTGGGAGCTCGGTGGCGGCTCGATCCGGATCCACCGACGCGAGCTGCTGGAGCGCAGCTTCCAGCTCCAGGGCCACTCGCTGGAGGCGATGCACGAGAAGTTCGGGGCCGTGCTCGACGCCTTCGACTACGGAGCGCCGCCCCACGGCGGGATCGCCCTGGGCATCGATCGCTGGGCGGCGTTGCTCGCCCAGCAGACCAACATCCGCGAGGTGATGGCGTTCCCAAAGACCCAGTCCGGCAGCGACCCGATGCTCGAGGCTCCGTCACTTCCCGAGCCAGGCCAGTACGAGGAGCTGGGTCTCCGGTTCGTCGGGGTCGCCGGGAAGGGGAGCTAGGAGGCAGGCGATGGATCGCCCGGGTGGGCTGGGAGCGATCGGCGACACCCCGGTCGTGCGCTTGAGCCGGATCGTCGAGCCGGGCATGGCCGAGGTGTGGGTCAAGCTCGAGGCGGCCAACCCGACCGGCTCGTACAAGGACCGGATGGCGCTGGCGATGATCGAGGGCGCCGAGCGGTCCGGGCGCCTGCAGCCGGGTCAGACCGTCGTCGAGTACAGCGGCGGCTCGACCGGCAGCTCGCTCGCCTTCGTCTGCTCGGTCAAGGGCTATCCGCTGCGGATCGTCAGCTCCGATGCGTTCGCCCTCGAGAAGATCAGGACGATGCGGGCCTTCGGCGCCGACGTCGAGCTCATCCCCAGCCCCGAGGGCATCACGCCGACCCTCATCCCGTCGATGCAGGCGCGCGCCGCGGAGATCGCCGCCGAGACCGGCGCCTACCAGACCGACCAGTTCAACAACACCGACATGGTCGAGGGCTACCGCGGCGCTCGGCGAGGAGCTGCTCGAGCAGCTCGATGGCCGCATCGACGCGATCGCGATCTACGTCGGGACCGCCGGGTGCTACCTCGGCGTCACCCGCGCCCTGCGCGATCGCCTCCCGGCGATCCACCGGGTGGCCGTCGAGCCGGCCGAGTCGGCGGTGCTGTCCGGCCGGCCGCCCGGGACGCACCGGATCGAGGGCGGCGGCACCGGCTTCGTGCCCCCGCAGCTGTCGCTCGATGAGGTCGACGAGATCGTCACCGTCTCGACCGCCGACGCCCAGGCGATGGCGCGTCGCGCGGCCCGCGACGAGGGTGTCTGGTCGGGACCGTCGAGCGGCGCCAACATGACCGCCGCCCTGGCCGTCGCGCGGCGGCTGGGTGCGGGCGCGCGGGTCGCCACGATCCAGGTCGATTCCGGACTCAAGTACCTGTCCGGCGAGCTCTACACCTGAGCGCCGAGCTCGGGCCGCTCGCCTGGTTCGCCGAACGGCCTCGGCTGGCCGCCCTGATCGGGGCGTCGTGCATCGCGTTCTCCGGCGTCTTCTACCTGTATGCCGCGGTCTCACCCTCGACCGGCGTGTTCTATCGCGCAGTGTTCGGCCTGCCGCTGCTGGTCCTGGTGGCGCTCGGCGAACGCCGGCGCCACGGACCGTTGCCGCGGGAGACGATCCATCTCGCCGCCATCGCCGGTGTCTTCTTCGCCGGCGACCTGCTGTTCTGGCATCACGCCATCGAGGCGGTCGGCGCCGGCCTGGCCACCGTCCTCGGCAACCTCCAGGTCATCATCGTGGGGTTCTTCGCGTGGCTCCTGCTCGGCGAGCGGCCGTCGCGGGCCACGTTGCTGGCGCTGCCCGTCGTCCTGGCCGGGGTGATCCTGATCTCCGGCGTCGTCGGCTCCGGTGCGTACGGGGCGGCGCCACAGCTGGGCGTCATCCTCGGCATCGCGACCGCGATCTGCTACTCGGCCTACCTGCTGATCATCCGGCGCGGCGGCCGCGATCCGCGCCGGCCGGCCGGGCCGGTCGCCATCGCGACGGTCCTCGTGGCCGTCTGCGCCTTCGTCGTCGGGGAGGGGACCGGTGACCTCGACTTGACCCCGTCGCTGCACAGCCTGTTCTGGCTCGCCGCCCTCGGGATCACCTCGCAGTCGGCAGGCTATCTGCTGATCTCGATCTCGCTGCCCCGGCTGCCCGCGATCATCACGTCGGTCATCCTGCTCGTGCAGCCGGTGCTGTCGATGGGTCTGGCCATCGTGCTGCTCGGCGAGGCACCCTCGCCGACCCAGCTGCTCGGCGTCGGCCTGGTGATCGGCGGGATCGCCGCAGCCACGCTGCCGGTCGGCCGGCTGCGCGACGGGTGGCAACGGGCGCGACCGTCACCGACGAGCAACTGAGGGTCGGGCCGCGGCGCCTCCGGGTGCCCGCCCAGGATCGGCCCGATCCTACGGCTCGGTCAGGCCCGCCTCGGCGGCGACGTCCGCACCCCACTCGTGGGTGTGTCCGGCGGGCGGATCCGGCGGCCCCTCGTAGGCCGGCAGGTCTTCCGGCGCCGTGTCGACGTCGTGGACGACGCCGGGGTCGCCCATCTCCACGATCCGGCTGGGGGCGGCCGCGACGAGGTCGTCGACGATCTGTGGCGGCATCCGGTCCGGGGCGATCGCCCGGAGCGCATCGAGACGGGCAGCCGGCACCAGGATCGGCCAGCCGGGGTCGCCCTGCCAGGCCGGCCGCAGGATCGTGCCGCGGTCCGTGCCGTGCGCCTCGATCAGCGAGGTGATCGTCTCCGGCCCGACCCAGGTCATCCGCGCGGGCCAGATCAGGAACCCGGTCGTGCCCTGGACCTCGGCCGTCGCCAGCTCGCAGCCACGGACCATCTGGCCGACCGGTCCGGCCTCGACCGGCGCGGGCGTTCCGTAGACCGCCTCGGAGCCGGCCAGGGCCGCGGCGACCGCCCCGTCCGGGTCGGGCGACAGGACGACGATCGGGAGCGCACCACCGGACCAGGCCAGGTCCGCCAGGCGTCGGACCCGCGGCTGGCCGAGCGTGTCGGCGAGTGCCCCGTCCGGCGTCGCGGACAGGATGACCGCGGCGACCGTCATGCGTGACCCTCCTGGCGATAGGTGACCATCAGCGTCCCGGACAGCTGTGTCGCGGCGATGTCTCCAAAGAGAGCGGAGAACCCGACCCCGGCACGCTCGTCACCCCAGCTATGGGCGATCGGATACCAGCCCGCGGCGGCGAGCCTTGCGACCTCGGTCCGGTAGAACTCGAATGCCGCGGCCTGCGTGATCCCCGGATAGAGCTGGATCAGGACCGACCCGCTGTCGAGAACGGGCGGTGCCAGGTCCAGCCCGCACCCGAAGCAGTGGAGATTCCCCTTCGGCATCGCCTGATCGCAGTTCGGACATGAGTCGTAGCGAGCCATCGCCGAAGGATACCGGGGCGCCGCTGGCCGCGGTCCGGCATCCATGGGACAATCGGCCGCCCATTCGATTTGGAGCAGTATCCGCCCGTGCCCGACGCCTCGACCCCGAACCTCATCCAGGACGCCACCGCGATCCGCGCCGACCTCCGCAACGTCGCCATCGTCGCGCACGTGGACCACGGCAAGACGACGCTCGTGGACGCGATGCTCCGCCAGACCGGCGCCTTCCGCTCCAACCAGGCCGTGGTCGACCGGGTCATGGATTCGGGCGACCTCGAGCGCGAGAAGGGCATCACGATCCTGGCCAAGCAGACGACCATCGACCACGCCGGGGTCCGGCTCAACATCGTCGACACCCCCGGGCACGCGGACTTCGGCGGGGAGGTGGAGCGCTCCCTGCTGATGGTCGATTCGGTCCTCCTGCTGGTCGACGCGGCCGAAGGCCCGTTGCCGCAGACCCGGTACGTGCTCCAGAAGGCGATGGCCCGCCACCTGCCGGTCGTGGTCGCGATCAACAAGATCGATCGGGGCGACGCCCGGGCGGCCGAGGTCCTCGACGACATCTACGAGCTGTTCATGGATCTCGGGGCGGACGCCCACCAGATCGAGTTCCCGGTCGTCTACACCAACGCCAAGGCGGGCACGGCGACGCGCGACCTGGCCGTGCCGGGCACCGACCTCGGACCGCTGCTCGACCTGCTCATCGAGGTCACGCCGCCGGTCAGCTATACGCCCGATCACCCGCTCCAGCTGCTGGTCACGAACCTGTCTGCCAACGATTACGTCGGGCGGATGGCGGTCGGCCGGATCTGGAACGGGCGGATCCGGACCGGCCAGCGGATCGTCGTCGTGCGCGAGGAGGCGGACGACACCGCCGGCACGATCGAGCCGGGCCGCACGATCACCCTCAGCGGCACGGTCACGAGCCTCCAGACCGCCCACGGCATCGACCGGGTCGACATCGAGGAGGCCGGCCCGGGCGACATCGTCAGCGTCGCCGGTCTGCCCGAGGTGACGATCGGCGACACGCTGACCGAGCCGGGCGACCCGCGCCCGCTGCCGCGGCTGGACGTTGACGCGCCGACACTGCGCATGACGTTCGGGGTCAACACCTCGCCGCTGGCGGGCCGCGAGGGCAAATACGTCACCAGTCGCCAGATCAAGGCCCGCCTCGAGAAGGAGGTCCTCGGCAACGTCTCGATCGAGGTCCGGCCGGCCGAGTCCAGCGAGGCCTTCGAGGTCCGCGGCCGGGGCGAGCTCCAGCTGGCCGTGCTGATCGAGCAGATGCGGCGCGAGGGCTTCGAGCTGACCGCCTCGCGCCCGGAGGTGCTCCTGCGCGAGGTCGGCGGCGAGGTCCAGGAGCCGTACGAGCGGATCACCATCGACATCCCGCCCGACTACATCGGGGAGATCCAGACCGCGCTCGCCGGTCGCAAGGGCCGCCTCGAGCAGATCTCGACCGACACCGACGGCCGGGTCCGGATGGAGTACGTGCTGCCGGTCCGCGGCCTGATCGGCTATCGCGGCCAGCTGCTGACCGACACGCGCGGCACCGCGCTCCTGCACCAGATCGGCGAGGGCTATGGGCCGTGGGCCGGCGAGGTCACCCACCGCACCAACGGTGTCCTCGTGTCCGACCGGGCCGGGACGTCCAACGCCTACGGGCTGTTCAACCTGGAGCAGCGCTCGGAGCTGTTCATCGGCGCCGGGGTCGAGGTCTACGAGGGGATGGTCGTCGGCGAGAACGCGCGCTCGGGTGACATGGACGTCAACCCGACCAAGGAGAAGAAGCTCACCAACATCCGGACCCACTCGCACGACGAGTCGCTCCGGCTGACGCCCGCGCGTCCGATCACGCTCGAGACGGCGCTCGAGTTCATCGCCGCCGACGAGCTCGTCGAGGTGACCCCGCTCTCGATCCGCCTGCGCAAGCGCGCCTTGTCGCAGCACGACCGTCGTCGTGCCGCCGGACAGGCCGAGGACCTGCGGCGTTCGGCGGAGCGCGACGCGACGCCCGCCGGCTGAGGTCCCGGCGACCGGCCCCGCCGCGCCGGCGGGCGGATCAGCCGGGCGTGACGCGAGCGGCGCGCTGTCGGTAGCTGGGAGCCGCCGGCTGGTCCCTGCGCCAGGCCATGTGGAGCAGCACCGTCGCCCACATCCGGTATGGACGCCACGCGTCGGCGATCCGGGTCCAGGTCGCGTCGTCCGGTGGTCCTGCCAAGCTGTACGCGACGCCGACGGCCGTCCGGCTGATCTCGTCACCAAGCGGCAGCGCGTCCGACGGCCCGCAGCCGCGGGTCAGGATCGCCTGGGCCGTCCACGGCCCGACGCCGGGGAGCGTCATGCAGCTCGGCCAGGGCATCGGCTTCGGGGAGTGCCCGCAGTCGCTCCGTGTCGAGGCGTCCGTCGATGGCGGCCCGGGCGAGGTCGTGGAGCCGGCCGACCTTGACCGAGCTGAGGCCGGGCACGTCGGTCGCGTCGAGCAGCCGGTCCGGCCGCGGAAACGCGTGCACCGACCGTCCCGTCGACCTCGATCGCGTCGCCCAGCGCTGTGGACAGCCGGTCCTTGACGACGCGCCCCTGGCGCATCGAGATGCGCTGGCCGATGACGAACGAGGTCGCCGCTTCGTACGCCGAGTAGAAGCAGACCGGCCGGAGCCAGTCGAAACGCGCCTGGACCGCACCCAGGACGGGATCGCGTTCGCCGACCGCCTCCCAGTCCCGGCCGTCGTGATCGAGCGAGAGCGACCGGGCGACCTGGCGTCGAATGGTCGCGACGTCCGTCGAGCCGTGGATCTCGCCGTGGATCGCTCCCGTCATCGGCTTGCCAGACGTCGACCGCGGCGCTCCCGGCCCAGCCTTCGACGGGGAAGGTCGCGAGGAGACCGGACGCGGACGCCCGGGCTCCGATCCCGGCGGGGAACCCACCGGCGAACGCGCGCGCCGCGTCGAGCGAGAAGCGGCCGAGCGGCTCGATGACGAACGTCGACGGGTCGGTCACCCGCCGATGCTCTCACAGGAGACCGGTGTACGATCGGGGCCATGCCGATCTACCTCGATCACGCGGCCACGACGCCGCTCCGGCGCGACGTCCTCGACGCGATGCTGCCGTTCCTGACCGAATCCTTCGGCAACCCGAGCTCGGCCCACGCCTTCGGGCGGGTCGCGCGGGCGGCGCTCGACGATGCCCACGAGCGCGTCGCGGCACGGCTCAACGGCGAAGCCCGCGAGATCGTCTTCACCTCCGGCGGCACCGAGGCGAACAACCTCGCGATCAAGGGTGCGGCATGGGCCGGCAAGGGTCGCGGCCACCGGATCGTGACCTCGTCGGTCGAGCACCACGCCGTCGGCCACACGCTCCGCTACCTCGAGAAGTTCGGCTTCGAGGTCGTCGAGCTGCCGGTGGACCGCTACGGTCGGGTCGATCCCGACCAGCTCGAGGCGGCGCTCAACGACAAGACC
Source organism: uncultured Chloroflexia bacterium (assembly GCA_963755995.1). Taxonomy (GTDB): domain Bacteria; phylum Chloroflexota; class Limnocylindria; order Limnocylindrales; family CSP1-4; genus SPCO01. The sequence continues at coordinate 612,035 of CAVWLQ010000003.1, forward strand.
ATCCTGGTCTCGATCATGCTCGCCAACAACGAGGTCGGCACGATCCAGCCGATCGCCGAGATCGCTGCGCGCGTGCGGACGCGGAAGGGCCTCGCTGCTCCACGTCGACGCCGTCCAGGCCGCGCCGTACGTCGACCTCGACGTCGAGGCGCTGGGCGCCGACCTCGTGTCGCTGGGTGCGCACAAGTTCGAGGGGCCCAAGGGCGTCGGCGCCCTGTATGTTCGCCACGGGACGCACATCCTGGCCCAGCAGCAGGGCGGCACCCAGGAGCGCCACCGGCGCGCGGGCACGGAGAACGTCGCCGGGGCGGTCGGCTTCGCCGCGGCGTACGACCTGTCCTGCGCGGAGCGTCCGGAGACCGTCGCGCGACTGCGCGAGCAGCGGGCGCGCCTGTCCGACGCTGTCCTCGTCGTCCCCGGCGTCGAGTCGACGGGGCATCCCAAGGACCGGCTGCCCGGGCTCCTGTCGATCGTGGCGCGTGACACGGATGGCGCGTCGGTGGCGATGTCGCTGGACCTCGAGGGCATCGCCTGCTCGGTGGGATCCGCGTGCACGACCGGCTCGACCGAGGTCAGCCACGTCCTGTCCGCGATGGGCTACCCGGACGAGGAGGCGCGCGGCGCGCTCCGCCTGTCGCTCGGCCGGACCACGACCGACGACGAGATCGACGAGGCGTGCGCGGTCGTGCCGCGGGTGATCGCGTCGATGCGACTCGGCACCGCGGCCGTCGCGGCGGATCCGCTCGGGCAGGGCGTGCCCGCGTGAGCCGGATCCTCGTCGCGATGTCGGGCGGCGTCGACTCGTCCGTCGCCGCGGCGCTCCTCCGTCAGGCGGGCCACGAGGTCGTCGGCGTGTGGATGCGTCTCCACGACGTCGCCGACTCCTACTCGGAGTTCAAGAAGAGCTGCTGCTCCCTCGATGCGGCCGACGACGCGCGACGCGTCGCGGCCCAGCTCGACATCCCGTTCTATGTCATGAACCTTGAGCGCGAGTTCGATGCGGGCGTGCTCCAGCCGTTCCTCGACGCCTATCTCGGCGGTGAGACGCCCTCACCGTGCGTCGACTGCAACACCTACGTGAAGTTCGGTGCGCTCCTGGGTCGGGCGCGCCATCAGTACGAGTGCGAGGCGGTCGCGACCGGCCATTACGCGCGGCGTGACGTCGGACCGGACGGCCGGGCGCGGCTCCGACGCGCCCGCGACGAGGACAAGGACCAGACCTACTTCCTGTACGGCCTGCGCCAGGATCAGCTGGACCACGCCCGGTTCCCGCTCGGCGAGCTGACCAAGCCCGAGGTGCGCGCGGTGGCGCGCGAGCTCGGCCTCGCCACCGCCGACAAGCCCGAGAGCCAGGAGATCTGCTTCGTTCCCGGCGGCGACTACCGCGATGCCCTGCGGGAGCGCGCCGGATGGGTGCCGGAGGCGGGTCCGCTCCTTGACGTGGACGGCACGCCGGTGGGGGAGCACGGCGGGACGCCCGCCTACACCGTCGGCCAGCGGCAGGGCCTGGGCGTCGCCCTCGGCGAGCCGCGCTACGTGAGCCGGATCGACCCGCTGACCAACACGATCACCCTCGGTCGCCGCGTGGACCTCGAGACGACCACGATCGAGCTCGAGCGGTCGAGCTTCGTCGCGGGTGAGGCGCCGGCCGGCCGCGAGGCCGTTTCGGGCGGACATCCGGATCCGTCACCGGTCGACGCCGATCCCGGCGACCGTCCGTCCCGCCACGCCGGGCCAGCCGTCGCGCGGCGGACGATGGCTGGTCGAGACCGACACGCCGGTCTGGGCCGCCGCGCCGGGCCAGGCAGCCGTGCTCTATGACGGCGACGTGGTCATCGGCGGTGGGCGGATCGCCCGGCCGGCGCCGACTCCCCGGACGGCCCGGGTGCGCATCCCGCGAACTCGACTGCGACCCCCGTGTCTCCCCGGATCCCGGTCGGAAGCCGCGGATGAACGTCGACCCGGCGATCATCCTGTCGGCGCTGGTCGGGATCTTCCACGCGTCGCTGTACGTGCTCATCCGGGGGACGGCAAGCGGGCGTCTGCCGATCATCGTCGTCGCCGCCATCCTCGGGGCGTGGGCCGGCGACGCCCTGGCCGACCGGATCGGTCTCGACGTGCTGACGATCGGCGACTTCCACCTGTTCGGCGCGTCGATCGTGGCCTGGATCGGGATCGCCGTCTCGACCGCGGTGGCGATCCTCGGCCCGTCGGAGCGTCGCGCATGAGCCGCCGCTCGGACGACCTCACGACCGCCACGTTCCTGCGGGGCCTGACCCTCGGCGCGATCCTGGGCGCGATCATCGCCGGCTCGTCGATCTGGTCGCGCCGCTTTCGGCGCAACGTTGACGGGGGCACGCGCTAGGAGGTCAGTCTCCCGAGCCGAGCTTGTGGCTGGTGCTGATCTCGACCCGACCGCGCTCGTCAGCGGCGGGATGCTCGACGAGTGCGATCAGCCGGGCCGCCATGAACCGGCCGGTCCGCACGGGAGTCCCGGAGCGTGTCACCTCGCGGACCTCGACGACGCCGCGCGTCGTGACCACCTCGATCCGGCGGCCGGCCTTGGTCGCCACGATGTCGAACGTCTGGACGCCCTGGCCCGTATCGACCACGGCCTCGACTCGGTCGCCCTTCATCGCCGCATGCTACGCCCGCGTTCCAGCGCCGGTGCGGCCGAACGTGGCGCTCAGGTGGTCTGGACGGCGATCTCGAACGTGGCCTTGTAGCCGTCGCCGTCCTTGACGACGTCGAGCAGCGTCATCCCCTGGCTCTGCTGGTAGATGCCGTCGTTGGCGTTCGGCACGTCCGGCTTGCCCTTCGCCGCGTAGACGCCCGTGCTGTAGACCGCGTCGCTGAACGCGTCGTCGAAGAACAGCTGCGAGGTGAACTCGAGGCCGCTGGACCCAGCCGCATCGGTCCGGATCTTGAAGTGGATGTGGACCGCGCGACCCTGGTACCAGCCCGGATAGATCGTCACGATCCGGGCCTTCCCGGCTGCGTCCGTGTGCTGGTAGCCGCGCAGGTAGTCGTGTCCCTGCTCGCTGCCGACGTCCGAATACTCGCCGGCGGCGTCGCAGTGCCAGACGTCGACGAGCACGCCTTCGAGCGGGATGCACGCGTTGCCGTCGACCTGCGACACGACCCAGTCGATGGTCAGGAGCGCGCCCTCGCTGCTCGAGCCGTCCGACGTGTCGATCCGGATATCGGAGCGATCGAGGTTCTCGTTGACGTAGTACGGGCCTTCGGTGAGCTCGGGAACGACGACGCAGGACGGGAGGGAGCTTGCGACCGCCGCCACGGACGCGGCCGGGGCCGTCGTCGCGGCCGCGCCGGTCGCCGAGCTGCCGGCCGATGCGCCGCCGCTCGCCACCGAGGCCGGCGCGCAGGCCGCTGCGACGACGGTGACCGAGGCCGCGCCCATCAGCGCGAGGACCTCACGGCGGGTCAGGAGGCGCCCGATCAGTCGGTCGTCGTCGTCCGGATCGAACGCCGGAGCGGGTGGCGGCGGGGTGAGCGGTCGGGTCATGTCGGCTCCTTCGGAGAGGCAAGCGGCGCGCCGAGCGTGGCGCTCGCTCCTGAGAACCGGCTGAGACGGACCTGAGAAGCCCGACGCGGACCTCCGGGTCCGAAGTCAGGCCGTAGCGCTCTGTCCCGCGACGAGCACGGCCGCCAGCGCCAGGGCCGCCGGCAGCGCCTGGACGACGAGGATCCGGCGACTGACCGTCGCGGCCCCGTAGACCCCGGCCACCACCACGCAGACGAGGAAGAAGATCCGGACCTGGAAGGCGACTGGCTCACTCGCGATGAGGCCCCAGATCAGGCCGGCGACCAGGAAGCCGTTATAGAGGCCCTGGTTCGCGGCAAGGGGCGCGGACGCGTCGGCGAAGGCCTGGTCCGTGCCGAACGCCTGCAACCCGCGCGGCGTGCGCCACAGGAACATCTCCAGCACCACGATGTACACGTGGATCGCCGCGACGAGGACGATCAGCGCAGTCGCGATCGTGGCCATGCCACCCTCCCGGATCCGGACAACAGATCGGCCGCATGGGACCGACGATGCCGGGCAGCATTCGGCCCGGCGCGAGCCGTGTCAACTCGGGCGCCGGGCCGTGGGCTCAGGCGGGGTGGGTCGCCGCTCCACCCGGGATCAGCTGTGGACGGGCTCCTTCTCCGCCTCGACCAGGTCGAACTCCGTCCAGGCGCACATCGGGCAGGTCCAAGTGTCGAAGACGGGGTCCTTGGCGGCGTCCCCGGTGGACGGCCACGTGACCCGGGCGTCGATCCGGCCACACTGTTCGCACTTCCTTGCGACGGCCATGATGGGTACCTCCGGCTGCGGTGCAGGGACCTGCACGGTAGGCCGCGCCGGGTCGCAGGCGCATCAGCCCGTCGAAGCGCCCCCTTGCAGTCGCCCGACACGAACGGTTGAGTACCATTGCGTCCGATGCCGCCTCCCGTCCAGACCCACGACCCGCGGATCGTGGCGCTGCCAGCCGCCGAGATCCGCCGCCGGTTCGTCGAGTTCTTCGCCGAGCGCGGCCATACCGTCGTGCCCAGCGCGAGCCTCGTGCCGGCCGGCGATCAGACGCTGCTGTTCACGAACTCCGGGATGGTCCAGTTCAAGGACGTCTTCGTCGGCGCCGAGACCCGCTCGTACACGCGGGCGGTCGACTACCAGCGCGTCCTGCGCGTCGCGGGCAAGCACAACGACTTCGAGGAGGTCGGGCGCACTCCCCGCCACCACACGTTCTTCGAGATGCTCGGCAACTGGTCGTTCGGCGACTACTTCAAGCGCGAGGCGATCCACTGGGCCTGGGATTTCCTGACCCGGGACCTCGGCATCCCGGGCGAGCGTCTGGCCGCCACGACGTACAAGGACGACGAGGTGGCGCGTCAGGTGTGGCGCGACGAGATCGGCCTGCCGCCCGAGCGCATGGCCGTCTGGGGCGACGTCGACAACGGCGACGACGCCAACTTCTGGCGGATGGCGGAGACCGGTCCGTGCGGTCCGTGCAGCGAGATCCACTTCGATCGCGGGCCCGAGTTCTCCGAGGGGCCGCACTGCACCCCGGACCACTCCGAGACGTGCCCGCGCTGGCTCGAGATCTGGAACCTCGTGTTCATGGAGTTCGACCAGCTCCCGGACAAGCGGGTGCCACTGCCCTTCACGAGCGTCGACACGGGTCTCGGGCTGGAGCGCCTGTCGAGCGTCCTCCAGCAGGTCCCGACGAACTACGACACGGACCTGTTCACGCCGATCCACGCCCGGATGCGTGCGCTCCTCGGCCACGACCCGGACGCGTTCGAGAGCGAGCGGTTCAGCTACCAGGTCATCGCGGACCATTCGCGCGCCGTGACGTTCCTCATCGCGGACGACGTGCTCCCGTCGAACGAGGGCCGAGGCTACGTCCTGCGCAAGCTGTTCCGGCGCGCGGTGCGGCACGGCCGCCTGCTCGGGCGGCATGAGCCGTTCATGGCGGAGACGGCCTCCGTGGTCATCGACATCATGGGCGAGGCCTACCCGTTCCTCGTGACGCGGCAGGACGAGATCCTTGGCGTCATCGGTCGGGAGGAGGCGCAGTTCGCCCGGACCCTCGATTCGGGGACCCGGCTGCTCGAGGCCGAGATCGCGAAGGTCGAGCCTGACGGCCGCCCGCAGGCCGTCGTGGGCCGGCAGGCGGACGCGCTGCCCACGGATGCCCCGGTCCTGCCCGGCGATATCGCCTTCAAGCTGCACGACACGTACGGCTTCCCGATCGACCTGACCGTCGAGCTGGCCGCCGAATACGGCGTCCGGGTCGACCGTCCGGGGTTCGACGAGGCCCTGGCCGAGCAGCGCGAACGCTCACGGTCCGGCACCAAGGCCCAGCTCTCGAAGCATGCCGAGCTCGCCGCGCTGTACGGCGCCATCCAGGCACGCGTCGGCGACCCAGCCTTCCTCGGCTACGAGACCACGTCGGCTGAGGGCCGGGTCGTCGCGATCGTCCGCGACGGCATGGAGTTCGACGAGCTGACCGGGAACGGCGAGGCGGAGGTCGTCCTCGATCGCACGCCCTTCTACGCCGAGGGCGGCGGCCAGGTCGGGGACCACGGCACGATCCGCGAGCCCGGCGGCGGCAGCGAGCTGTTCAGCGTCATGGACACCCAGAAGCCGGTCGGCGGCCTGATCGTCCACCGCGGGACGCTCCACGGGCGCATCCGGGTCGGGGAGACGGTCGAGGCGGCCGTCGACGCGGACAGGCGCGCGGACACCATGCGCAACCACACGGGGACACACCTGCTGCATCGGGCACTCCGCAACGTCGTCGGCGAGCGGGCTCGCCAGGCCGGCTCACTGGTCACGCCGGACTACCTGCGCTTCGACTTCCCGTTCGATCGTGGGCTGACCGTCGACGAGCTCCACGCGATCGAAGATGAGGTCCACCGCATCATCCGGGAGGACCGGCCCGTCTCCATCGCGTTCATGAGCATGGCCGAGGCGATCGAGGGAGGCGCGGACGCCTTCTTCGACGAGAAGTACGGCGAGACGGTCCGGACCATCCGCGTCCAGGACTACAGCTTCGAGCTGTGCGGCGGCACGCACGCCCGGGCCACCGGCCAGATCGGCGGCTTCCTGATCACGGCAGAACGGAGCATCGGGTCCGGCATGCGCCGCATCGAGGCCGTGACGGGGCGCGCGGCCGATGAGCTGGTCCGCCGGCGCTTCGAGGCCCTCGAGGGAGCGGCGTCGGCCGTCGGCGCCCAGTCCGTCGACGGCATCGGCGAGCGGATCGCGGCGATCCAGGACGAGCTTCGCGACACGAAGCGACGGCTCAAGGCGGGCGCCGGTGCCGGACTGCCGCGAGCCGGCGAGCTGGCAGCCACCGCGACGGAGGTCGTCCCCGGTGTCCGGCTGGTCGCGGCCGCCCTCCCGTTCGAATCGATGGACGCGCTCAAGGCGTCGGCCCGCGACGTCAGCGGCGCCCTCGGCTCGGGGGTCATCGCGCTCGGTCTCGATGCCGACGATCCGCAGCTCTTCGTGACGGTCTCGGACGACCTCGTCGGGCGCGGGATCTCCGCCGGCGACCTGGTCACGGCCGCGATGCCGGCGCTCGAGGGGCGCGGCGGCGGCAGACCGGGGATGGCCCAGGGCCGGGGCACACGCCGGGAGGGCTTGGCGGACGCGCTGGCGGCGATCCGGTCGCGCCTCGAGACCGGGGCCTGATGGCCTTCTGGCGTCGGATCTGGCAGCGCGACGCCAGCGAGTCGCTGGCCGCCTGCACGGCCCTCGACGTGGGCACCGAGTTCGCCAAGGCACTCGTCTTCGACATCGACCCCTCCGGCCACGGGTCGGTCCGGGGCGTCGGTCGTAAGCGGCAGGGCCTGTCGCACATGCAGTCGGGGACCGTCGCCGACATCGCCGCCGTCGTCGACAACTGTGCCGTCGCCCTCCAGGAGGCGGAGGAGATGGCCGGCTTCCGGCCGACCCAGGTCGTCATCGGCATCGCCGGCGAGCTGGTCAAGGGCTTCACGACGACCCACAGCCAGGAACGCAAGAAGCCCGACCAGCCGATCACCGAGGCCGAGCTCCAGCGCCTCATCGACGCCGTCCAGCGCGAGGCCCTCCACGAGGCCGAGCGGGCGATCACCTGGGAGACCGGGCTGCCCCAGGTCGACGTCCGGCTCGTGCACGCCGCGGTGACGGGCGCATCCATCGACGGCTACGCGCTGACCAATCCGGTCGGCTTCCAGGGGCGTCACGTCAAGATCGGGATCTTCAACGCCTTCGCGCCGCTGGTCCACCTGGGCGCGCTCCAGAGCGTCGCGTCCCAGCTGGACCTCGAGCTGCTGGAGATCGTGGCCGAGCCGTACGCCGTCGCGCGCGTCCTGGGCAGCGACCAGATCCGCCAGTCGGGCGCGTTGTTCGTCGACGTCGGCGGCGGGACGACGGACGTCGCGCTGGTCCGCCAGGGCGGCATCGAAGGGACCCGGATGTTCGCCCTCGGTGGCCGCGCCTTCACGAAGAGCCTGGCCGACCGGCTCGACCTCCCGTTCCCGCGAGCGGAGGCGCTCAAGGTCGACTACGCACGGGGCGTGACCGTCGACCACGGCGAGGAGGTGGCCACGATCGTCGCCGACGACGTGCGCGTCTGGGCGGCCGGCGTCGAGCTGGTCATGGAGGAGCTGTCCGGCGGCGATCTCCTGCCCGGCCGGATCTTCCTCTGCGGCGGCGGATCGCGCCTGCCGGAGATCCCGGCCGCCCTGGCCTCCCAGGCATTCTACGAGCGCCTCCCGTTCGCCCGGCCGCCGGAGGTCGTCGTGATGTCTCCGGACCAGATCGAGACGATCTCCGACGCGACAAACCTGCTCGTCGACCAGCAGGACGTCACCCCGCTCGGGCTCGCCTTCCAGGCCATCGAGCTGCAGACGTCCGAAGATGCCCTGGACGCCGCGCTCCGCCGCGTGCTCCGGGCGATGAAGGTCTGACATGGCCGGCCGGATCATCTATCTCGAGGTCGACGACGAGATCACGTCGGCGGCCGCGCGGATCCGAGCCGCAGACGCGGACCGGCTGGCGGTCGTCCTCCCGTACGGGTCCCGCGTCGCGACCTCGCGGATCAACTTCCGGCTTCTGTCGCGCGATGCGCTGACCCACGAGAAGCGGCTGTCGATCGTGGCCGCGGATCCCGCGACACGGGCGCTGGCCGTGTCGGCCGGCCTGCCCGTCTTCGCCTCGGTCGCCGAGTACGAGTCCTCGCTCGCCGGTCTCGAGGACGAGGAGTCCCCGGCGGGCGGTCGGGGAGCGGCCGGCGTCGTGGCCGCGACTCCGGTCCGGACCGAGCCGGGCGAGGCGGCCGGCGACGGCACGTTGGGTCTCGTGGTGCCGGCCGCGGCGGCCGCTGCGGCGACGGGCGGCTCCCGGCGGACCCTGACCACGGACGACCTGTCCGCACCCGGCGAGACGGTCCGGGCGCCCACCTATCCGGCCGGCCCCGCGGGGGCGGGCGCCGCGCTGGCGCCCACGGCCTCGGCGCCGTCACGGACGGGCTCCGCCGCGGGACGGGGCGGGATCCGGACACCGTGGCTGATCGGTGGTGCCATCCTCGCGCTGGCCCTCTTGATCGGTGCCGTCGGGATCTACCTGCTGCTGCCGTCGGCGACCATCGCCGTCACGCCTCGGCAGGAGCCGGTCGGCCCGATCCAGATCACCGTCGTCGCCGACACCACCGCCGCCGCGCCCGATGCGACCGGCGCCGTCGTCCCGGCCAAGCTCGTGACCGTGCCCGTGTCTGTCGACGACACGTTCCCGGCCACCGGCAAGAGGGTCGAGCTGACCAAGGCGACCGGGACCGTCCGGTTCGAGAACCTGGACCCGACGAGCTCCAACCGGATCGTCGCCGGGAGCCTCGTGTCGACCGGCGCCAACGTCCGCTTCCGGACGATGGTCACGATCACCGTGCCGCGCGCCGAGCTCGTCGGCCTGACCATCTTCCCGGCACGGGCCAGCGTCAAGGTCACGGCGGTCGAGGGCGGCCCGGACAGCAACGTCGACCCGAACACGATCGACCGCGTGCCACGCGGCGAGAATGGGCTGTTCCTGAAGGTCACCAATCCCGACGCGACCACCGGTGGCGATCGCAAGGAGTTCACGCGGGTGACCCAGGAGGACGTCGATGCGGCCGTGGCCGCCCTCAACGCCTCGCTCCAGGAAGCGTTCCAGGAGGCGATGGCGGATCCCTCCCAATCGGCCGGTGGCGCCACGGTCTTCCCGGCGACCGGCCAGCTCGGGGAGCCGGTGCCCTCCGTGCCGCCCGAGACGCTCGTCGGCCAGGAGGTCGCCACCTTCGCCCTGGGCCTCTCCGCCAGCGGGACGTTCGTGACGGTCGATTCCGCGCCGGTCTCGGCCATCGCGGAGACGCAGGTCACGGCCGCCGTCGCACCCGACCACCAGCTCGTCGCCGGCTCGACGCAGATCGATGTCGGCGATGCGGTGATCGTCGGCCAGCGCGTGAGCTTCCCGGTCACCGCGTCGGCGCAACAGGTCGCCGTCCTCGATCCGGCCGAGCTCGAGGCGATGGTCCTGGGCAAGCCGGTGGAGGAGGCGAAGGCGATCCTGGCGCCGTTCGGCGAGGTCGAGATCTCGGTCTCGCCCGATTGGGCGGGGACGGTCCCGAGCTTCGAGAGCCGGGTGGACCTGACCGTCGAGCATCCCGTCGAGGTGGTGACGCCGGGTCCGTCGACCACACCGCGTTCGTCGGCCGCGCCTCCGTCAGGGACCGCGCCCCCCTCGTCGGCCACACCGGCGCCATGACCCGTCTGCTCGGGATCGACCTCGGCGAGCGCCGGGTCGGTCTGGCCCTGGCCGACGACGACGGATCGGCGGCGCAACCCCTGACGACGCTCCGCCGCGGGCGCGATCTCGACGCGGACGAAGCGGCATTGCGGGCCGTGATCGAGGCCCGCAACGTCGACGAGCTGGTCGTCGGCCTGCCGCTCGAGGCGGCCGGGTCGGAGGGCCCCCAGGCGGCCCTGACCCGGACCTGGGCCGACGCCATGGCCGCTCGGCTCGGGATTCCGGTAGCATTCCGCGACGAACGGCTGAGCAGCCATCTCGCCGAGACCCGTCTCGGCCCGATGAAGCGCGGTCGGTCAGGCGGACCACCGAGCAAGACCCAACGCGATGCCTATCGGGCGCGGGTCGATCGTGAGGCCGCCGCGATCATCCTCCAGGACGAGCTCGACACACGTGCCGGTCGCCGTTCGTCCATGCCACGACCCCCGGACCCCCAGGAGAACCATCGATGACGATCCGCTCCGGCGGACGCCCCCGGGACCGCCGCGCGGCCCCGGCCCCCACGTACGATCCCGACGCCTACGCGACCGACACGATCCCCGAGTTCTCGGAGCCGATCCCGCGCCAGCGGGGCGGCGGCCGCGGGGGTGGCGGGCTGATCGGCTTCCTCAAGTTCCTTGTCTTCGCGCTGGTCCTCGCGGCCATCGTCCTCGCGATCGCCCTGACCGCCCTCCGTCCGGCCGTCGGCACGGCCGTGATGGCCGTCGCCGAGGACAACCCCGCGGCGCTCCAGCTGCCGTTCGTGGCCGACATCGTGCGCGAGAACCTCGGCACGGCCCTGACCACGCCGGCCTCGACCGACCCGGCCCAGGTCCAGTTCCTGGTCGAGTCCGGCGATTCGGCCAAGACCATCGCGACGCGCCTCCAGAGCGAGGGCCTGCTCGCAGACAGCCGGACGTTCATCTTCATCGCGACGACGGAACAGCTGACCGGCTCGCTGCAGGCCGGCACCTTCGTGCTCCGCAAGAACATGACGCCGGACCAGCTGGTGAACTCCCTGCTCAAGCCGCCGGCCGTCCCCTTCGTCGATATCGCGCTGCGCACCGGTCTGCGCCTGGAGCAGGTGACCGCCAAGCTCGAGACGCTCACGTCCCTCCAGATGGACGCCTCGGAGTTCTACGACATCGCCAAGTCGCCCCCGCCGGATCTGCTCGCGGACTATCCGTGGCTGGCGACCGCGCTGAAGGACGCACCGAAGGGCGCCTCACTCGAAGGGTTCCTGTGGCCCGCGACGTATCGGGTGCTGCCCGACACGACACCGGAGGAGCTCGTCCGACTGATGCTCGACAAGTTCGCGGCCAACGTCGGACCCGACCGGATGGCGGTCGCCAAGGATCGTGGGCTGAACTTCTACCAGGTCATGACGATGGCCTCGATCGTGGAACGCGAGGCCCAGCTGGACGAGGAGAAGGCGCTCATCGCCGGGGTCTACAGCAACCGGCTCGACCCGAAGAAGTGGCCGACCGGCCTGCTTCAGTCCGATCCGACGATCTTCTACATCAACGACACGCTCGAGCTGGCCAAGCTCAAGGTCGCGGATTGGACCAAGTTCACCTTCTGGGCGCCCATCAAGGGCGGCCTGACCGACGAGACCCTGCCCGAGGAGCTGGCCGGCTACAACACCTACACGAGCGCGGGCCTGCCGCCAGGGCCGATCGCGACGCCGACCTTGACCTCGATCGACGCGGCGCTTGAGCCGGACACCAAGGACAACTACCTGTTCTTCGTGGCGAAGGGGGACGGCACCAAGACGACGGCGTTCGCCAAGACGCTCAAGCAGCACCAGGCGAACGTCAAGAAGTACGTCAAGCCGACCCCATGAGCCGCGGCGCGTCCGCGGGCGATCTGCCGGTCCCGGCGGACTTCGGGGTCGCACCGTCGTCCGCCGACCTGGCACGGTGGGACGAGGCGGACCGAGGGGCCCGGCCGGCGCGCCTGTCGCGCCTGCGGGCGCGGTTCGCCACGGCCGGCGTGGACGCCTACTTCGGCGTGCGGCGCGAGCACATGCGCTACCTCACCGGGTTCACCCTCGGCGAGGGCGAGGAGAAGGTCGCCGGCAACTCCGGCCAGTTCCTCGTCACCGCGGACGACGTGGCCGTCCTGGCGGACTCGCGCTACACGATCCAGGTGCGCCGTGAGGCTCCCGAGGCGCGGCTCGTCGAGTCCTACAACGATCTCGCGACGCGGTGGCCCGACCTCCTGGCGTCGGCGGGTGCCCGGCGTGTTGCCGTGGAGGCCGGGTTCGTCTCGCACGCCACGTGGGAGAAGCTCGCCGCCGCCGCGCCGGACGTCGAGCTGGTCGCCGTCGAGGGCTGGCTGGAATCGGACCGGGCCGTCAAGGAGCCCGCCGAGATCGAGCGCATCGCTGCCGCCTGCGCGGTCGCGGATCGTGCCCTGGCCGCCCTGCTGCCGGAGATCCTGCCCGGCGTCACCGAGGCGCAGCTCGCGCTCCGTCTCGAGTGGCTGATGCGGACCGGAGGCGCGGAAGCGCTCGCGTTCGACGTCGCCTGCCTGGCCGGGCCGGAGGCTGCCCTGCCGCACGGCGCTCCAGGCGATCGGCCGGTCCGGGCAGGGGCCGTCCTGCTGTTCGACTTCGGGGCGCAGGTCGCGGGCTACCGGAGCGACATGACCCGGACCCTGTTCGTGGGCGAGCCATCCGCCCGCGACCTCGACGTGTACGCCCTGGTGGCGCGCGCCCAGTCGGCGGCGATCGAGGCGATCGAGGGCGCCGTCGCGCGCGTCGCGGCCGGGGAGGGCGAGCTGCCGAACGGTCGGGCGATCGATGCGATCGCGCGCGACGTCATCACCGCCGCCGGCCACGGCGATCATTTCGGGCACGGGACCGGGCACGGCATCGGCCTGGCGACGCATGAGGCGCCGTCGCTGGGGCGTCTCGCGCCGGAGACACCGCTGCCCAGCCCGACGGTCTTCTCGGTCGAGCCCGGCGTGTACCTCGAGGGCGAGATGGGCGTGCGGATCGAGGATCTCGTCGCCGTCGACGCGGCGGCCGGTCGGGTCGAGCGCCTCACCCGATTCCCACGTGATGTCATGGTCGTCGGCGGCTGACCGTGTCGACCGGCGGCCGGCTCGCGGTGGTCGCCGGGCTGCTCGTCGTACTCGGCGTGATCGCCGGTTGCGCCGCCGCCGCTCCATCGGGTCCGACGCCATCGCCCCGCGTGACGTGCGTTGGGATCCCGGCCGAGAAATGCGATGAGGCGGTCGCCTCGGTCATGCGCTCCCTGTTGGACGCGGCGCCCGAGGCGATCGATGTCACCTGTGTCTCCGGCGGCTGCACGTCGTCGGCTGGGTCGATGGACACGGTGGTCACGCTGGCCGGTGGACGACAGCTCCACGCCAACCCGTTGACCTGGGGGAATGGCGGTGGCCCCGTGTTCCAACCGGGCGTGCCAGGCATGCCCCAGTTGCCGGTGGCGCCGACCTGTCAGGGCGTTCCCGAGGAGATGTGCCGGCAGATGGCCGGCTCCGACTTCCCAGATGCGGGGCTCCACGGCGGCGTCGTCAAGATCGTCGTGAGCTGTACGAAGGTGCCCTGCACGGCTCAGAAGGGCGAAGGGACCACCGTCATCACGTTCGGCGACGGGACGGAGGACAGCAGCAGCGGCTGGGGATACGAGAACGCGTCCGGGGGCTGACGAGCGGACGCCACCGGCCCGTCTGATACGATCGGGCCCTCGATCCACCATCCGATCCCGCCGGTACGCGCGTCCTGCTGCGGCACGACCCGCCCGCGGGCACGTCCAGGAGCCCATCCGCATGATCAGCACCGGAGAACTCAGAAAAGGCGTCGCCATCGAGCTCGACGGCGAGCTCTGGCAGATCCTCGACTACCACCACATCAAGATGGGCCGCGGGTCCGCCCAGGTCCGCATCACCCTGCGCAACATCAAGCGCGGGCAGACCGTGGAGCGATCGTTCCAGGCCGGCACCAAGTGGCCGCGCGCATCGATGGAGAAGCGGCCCGTCCAGTTCCTCTACCGCGACGGCGACGACCACCATTTCATGGACAACGACACCTACGACCAGTTCATCCTCACGACCGATCAGCTCGGCGAGACCGCGCAGTACCTGACCGACGGGATGACCCTCGATCGGACCAGCTACCAGGGCGAGACGATCGGCGTCGAGCTGCCGGTGACCGTCGACCTCAAGGTCGTCGACACGGAGCCCGGCTTCGCCGGCGACACCCAGTCCGGCGCCCGCAAGCCGGCCACGCTCCAGACCGGGCTCATCGTCCAGGTCCCGATCTTCGTCGAGACCGGCGACTCGATCCGGGTCGACACCCGGACGGGGGAGTACCAGACCCGCATCTAGGGTCTGGCCGCGATGCGCGACGAGGAGCCGCCGGACTGGGCCCTGCCGAGCTGGGATGCGCTCCCCGCTGACCCGACCGAGCGCCGAAGCCTCCGGCCGGTCGGCCCGGGCATCGTCCCAGAGCGGGCTCGGACGCCGCAGGCCCTGCCGCCGTCGAGACCGGTCGTCCCACGCAGCCGATCGCGCCGGGCACGTTCGGCGTGCGGATCCTCGGCGTCAGCGAGGTCACCCGTGCGATCCGCGGTGCCGTCCGGACCGACCCGCGCCTGGCCGACCTGTGGGTCGAGGGCGAGATCGGGCGGGTCACGGTGTCGTCCGCGGGCCATGCCTACTTCGCCCTGAAGGACGAGCGCAACCAGCTCCAGTGCGTCTGGTTCCGCGACGAGCGGATCCGCTCCGCGTTCGAGGCGCAGGCGGGGCTGCGCGTGGTGGCCCATGGCCGGATCGACCTGTTCGAGCCGCAGGGCGCCCTCCAGCTCTACGTCGAGTCGATCCAGCCGGCGGGTCTCGGGGATCTGACCCTCCGGTTCGAGGCGCTCAAGGCGCGGCTGGCGGCGGAGGGCCTGTTCGACACCGCGCGCAAGCGGCCGCTGCCGGCGCGCCCGGCCACGATCGCGGTCATCACCAGCCCGACCGGCGCCGTCTGGAAGGACATCTGCCACGTCCTCGGGCGGCGCTGGCCGCTGACCCGGATCGTGCTCGTGGCCGCGCAGGTCCAGGGCGAGTCGGCGCCGGCCAGCCTCGTCGGCGCCTTCCGCAAGGTCGGAGCGCTACGCGGCGGAGCGGATCGCCGCGGGCCGGCCCGACGAGGCACCAGCCGTCACCATCCTGGCCCGCGGCGGGGGGTCGCTGGAGGACCTCTGGGCGTTCAACGACGAGGCGGTCGTGCGGGCCGTGGTCGCCCATTCGGTCCCGGTGGTCTGCGGCGTCGGTCACGAGGTCGACGTCACCCTGGCCGACTTCGCCGCGGATGTTCGGGCGCCGACGCCGTCCGCCGCCGCCGAGGTCGTCGTCCCGGACCGTGCCGACTTCCTCGCCTCGGTGCGGAGTGGCGGGCGGCGCCTGGATGCGGCGGTCGCGGCGCGTCTCCGGACCGCGTCGCGCGAGGTGTCGGGCGAGCGACGTGCCCTCGAGCGGTTGAGCCCGGTGGCGCAGCTGGCAAGCGCACGCGAGCGTGTGGGGCTGCTGCTCGACCGCGCCACGCGGGCCATCGTCGGGCAGGTGGCCGAGCGCCGACGGACGGGCGATCGACTCGACGGCCGCCTCGCTGCCGACACTTCCGGCGCGCCTGGCGCGCGACCGGGGCCGGGTGGAGCGGGCGTCGGTGCTGGCGCCGCTCGCGGCCCGCCGGGTCACCGGTGCGCGGGCCTCGCTCGGGTCGGCGTCGGCAGCGCTGGCGGTCCTCGGGCCCCAGGCCACCCTCGATCGCGGCTACGCCATCGTCCGCCGGGCAGAAGACGGGCGGATCGTCCGCGACCCCGTGGACGCGCCCGGCTGGCACGCGGCTCGCGGTGCGCGTCGCCCGCGGTGAGCTGCCGGCCACGGCGGACGAACCCTGACTCGGTCCGGCCGGCGACGCGGATGAACGTGCTGGTCGCGCTCGTGGTCTTCGTGCTGCTCGTGGCCGCCGTGGTCGTGGTCGGAGTCCGGCTTGGTATGCTCGTCGCCCCACGGATCGACCGGCTCACTGGACCGCACGACGAGGCTGAGGGTGGCGACGACGACAGACCGGACGACTGACCCGACGACTGACCCCGCGATCAATTCGCTCTCGTTCGACGACGCCCTCGCCGAGCTCCAGCGGACGGTGGCCGAGCTCGAAGCTGGCGGTCAGCCGCTCGAGGCCGCGATCGCGCTGTACGAGCGCGGCGTCGCGCTCCAGGCGCGCTGCGAGAAGCTGCTCGGGCGACGCCGAGCTGCGGGTCCAGCAGCTGGTCGCGCGGGCCGGCGGCGCACTCGAGACACGCGACGTCCGACCCGAGGACGCGACCGAGGAGCCGGCGGCGGGCTAGCGGGCTGACGCCGCAATTCTCGCCAGGTACGAATCTGGCTCGTGGAATGCGACGAACACGGCCGCTGATGTGGGCTGTGTCCGTCGATCCACGCATGGATCGGGACCTGGAAATGCTGGTCAGGCCAGCGATCCGGCCGACGAGGAACCGGGCTGCTGTTCCGCAAGAACCGCGTTCGGCGGGACCGGCGACGCTGGCCCAGGCCGCGTGCAGACCCGGTCGGTCAGCCCGGCGCGACGTTCAGGTTGAACCGGAAGCGGTTGTCGGGGTCGTAGCGCGCCTTGATCGACGCCAGACGGGCGAAGCGGTCGTTGCCGAACGCCAGCCGGACGCGCTCGATCGATTCGTCGACCGGGGCGTAGTTGGCGTAGCCGGCCCCGGACAACGTCCCGACCGAGAGCCGGTCGGCCGACTCGCGGGCCCATGCCACGTGCTCGGGATCGGTGGAGGCGTCGTCCCAGATGGCGAGTGCGCTGGCGTTCCAGGTCGCGGCCCGCTGGCCGAACGCGGCCCCACCCTCGGGCTCGACGTGGGCGGCGCCCCGGATCGTCTCGAGCAGGACCATGCTGATCCCGCGCGGCCGGGCCGCCATCGACTCGACGATGCCGCCGATGACCGACTCGTCGAGCGCGCGCAGGAAGTGGCCCTTCCAGTAGTGGCGAAGCCCGAACGGCAGCCGTCCGCTCATCGCCTGCAGGTCCGGGTACTCCATCTGTGAGAGGCCATCGTCGATCACCGGCAGGGCCGTCCGGAGGCGGCGCAGGACGTCCGGCTCGGTCGACGCCTGACCCGGCCAGGCCACGCCGACGCGGACCGTGATCTCGGCGTCCGGATCCGCTCCGTGGGGCCCGACGGCGACCGTCAGCTCGAGCGCATCCGGGGCCTCCGCTGCGAGCTCGGCAAGGTGCCGCAGGACCTGCTTGACCGCGCTGGCCGGGTAGGTGATGTAGCCCGCCAGGATCGGACCGGGGTCGATCGCGCGGAACTCGAACGAGGTGACCACGCCGAAGTTGCCGCCGCCGCCCCGCAGCGCCCAGAGCAGGTCCGGGTCGCCATCCGGTCCGGCGACGACCTTCTCGCCGGCCGCCGTGATGATCTCGGCCCGGATGAGGTTGTCGCAGGTGAACCCCTGGAGCCCGGACAGCCAGCCGATGCCGCCGCCGAGCGTCAGTCCCCCACGCCCGTGTCCCCGAACGTGCCGCCGACGACGGCCAGGTGATGCTTCCAGGCGGCCGTGTCGACGTCGTCCCACAGCGCGCCGCCGCCGACCCGGATCGTGCGGCTCGTCGGGTCCACGGTCACTTCGCGACGGTCGCGCATGTCGACCACCAGGGCGCCCTCGGCCATCGCGTGGCCGGCGACCCCGTGGCCACCACCACGGACCGCGATCGGCAGGCCGAGGTCGGCGGCCGCGATGACCGAGGCGATCACGTCCTCGTCGGTGCGCGCCCGGACGATGACGGCCGGACGTCGCTGGACCGTCGCGTTGAAGGTGGCCCGGACGAGGTCGTAGTCGACGTCGGTCGCCGTGATGACGCGGTCGAGGAGCCGCTCTCGCAATCGGTCGACGACGAACCGTTCCATGTGCCCTCCCGGCGCGCCGACCGCCAAAACGAGCGACCTGTGAGGGACAGGTTTACACTCTCCGACGCACCCATCCGCGGTGCCCTCTCGAACGAACCCAATCATCACACGAGCGACGTACGATCCGTCAGCGCGACCGAGCCCGGCGGTCTGAAGAGCCGGCACCACCCAGGAGCTACCGCACCGTGCCGATCCTGCCGACCATCCAGGACCCCGCCGACCTCCGGGGCCTCGACGAGCTCGAGCTCGCCCAGCTGGCGGTCGAGATCCGCGAGACCATCGTCCAGACCGTCGCCCGGACGGGCGGCCATCTCGGATCGTCGCTGGGCGTGGTCGAGGTCACCATCGCCCTCCACCGCCTGCTCGAGTCGCCACGCGACCGGATCGTGTGGGACACCGGCCACCAGGCGTACCCGCACAAGCTCCTGACGGGACGCCTCGAGCGGTTCGGGACGCTCCGTCAGCTCGAGGGTATCGGTGGCTTCCCGCGCCGGTCCAAATCGGAGCACGACGTCTTCGATGGCGGCCATGCCGGGACCGGCCTGTCCATCGCGGAGGGGCTCGCGGAGGCGCGCGACCTGCGTCACGGGCTCGAGCGCATCGCCGTCGTGGTCGGCGACGCGGCGCTCATGAGCGGTCTGTCGCTCGAGGCGCTCAACGACATCGGCCAGCGCCAGACGCAGATGCTGATCGTCGTCAACGACAACGAGATGTCGATCAGCCCGACCGTCGGGGCGTTCTCGAAGTACCTGTCCGAGATCAAGCTGTCCAATGCCTGGCAGCAGAGCAAGGGCGCTTACGACCGGACCGTCGAGCGGATCCCGGTCGTGGGTGCTTCTGTGCTCGAGCTCAGCAAGCGCCTGCGAGCCTCGGTCGTGCGGTTCGCCCAGCCCGGCCAGCTGTTCGAGGACCTCGGGATCACCTATATCGGGGTGGTGCCCGGGCACGACCTCCACGCGCTCCTCGAGACGCTCGGGCGGGCGCTGGCCCTGCCCGGCCCGACGATCGTCCACGTCCGGACCCAGAAGGGGCGCGGATTCCGCCCCGCCGAGCGCGACCAGGTCGGCTTCCATGGGGCGGCCCTGCCACCGATCGCGATGACGCCCGCCGCCGACGCGTACGACGGCACGAAGACCCCGGCCCCGATGCCGACCGAGTCGATGGCCGACGATGCCGCGCCGCCGGCCGTCGTCGCCGAGGCGCCCCGGAAGGATCCCAACTACACCGCGGTCTTCGCAGCCGAGCTGATCGAGCTGGCCAGGACCGACCGCCGGATCGTCGGGATCACCGCCGGCATGCCGACGGGGACGGGTATGTCCAAGTTCCAGGCCGAGTTCCCGGACCGGATGTTCGACGTCGGCATCGCCGAACAGCACTCGGTGGCGTTCGCGACGGGGCTGGCGATGGGCGGTATGCGTCCCGTCGTCGCCCTCTATTCGACCTTCCTCCAGCGGGCGTTCGACCAGACCGTCCACGACGTCTGCCAGAACGACCAGCCGGTCCTGATCGCCGTCGATCGTGCGGGCCTGGTCGGCGAGGACGGGACCAGCCACCAGGGCATGTTCACGCTGCCCGCGCAGCGCCAGCTGCCGAACCTCGTCATCGCATCGCCGAAGGACGAGCAGGAGCTTCGGTCGCTCCTCCATACCGCGATGTCCCAGGACCACCCGTTCGCGCTCCACTACCCGCGCGACGCGGGCTTCGGGCTGGAGCCGGTGACGCCGGCCGTGATCCCGGTCGGGCGCGGTGAGGTCCTCCGCGAGGGCCGGGACCTCCTCTTCGTCGGGTTCGGGCCGATCGTCGCGCGCGCCGTGGCGGCGGCGGACATCCTTGCCGGCGAGGGCTGGTCGATCGGGGTCATCAACGCGCGGTACGCCCGCCCGCTCGATCGGCAGCTCATCCTCGACCAGGCCCGCGGCAAGCGGATGCTCGTGACGTTCGAGGAGAGCGTCATCTCCGGCGGGTTCGGGAGCGGGGTCCTCGAGCTGGTCGAGGAGGCCCGCCTGGCCGACCCGGCCTATCGCGAGCTCGCGGTCCGCATCCTCGGGATCCCCGGGGAGCGGTTCGTCGACCACGGGTCCGTGGCCGATCTCCGGCACATGCTCCGGCTCGACGCCGAGGGCCTGGCCGCCCAGGTGCGCGAAGCCGTCGAGACGCTGCGCGCCACGCCGGGCCGCTCCGAGGTCGCCGCCGGCTGACGCTCGGTCCGTTGCGACCGTGAGTCCGGGTGCAGCCCGCTGTGCCACGATAGGCGGGTGAGCGCCGCGTCGACCGCCAAGCCCAGGGTCCAGCGCGTCCGCCTCGACCAGCTGCTCGTCGAGCGCGGCCTGGTCGAGACGCGCAGCCGGGCGCAGGCGCTCGTCCTCGCCGGCAAGGTCCGGGTGGGGGAGGGCGATGCCGCCCGGCACGACCGCAAGCCGGGCGATCTCATCGATCCGGGGGTCACCGTGGCCGTCGCCGCGCCCGAGCCGTACGTCAGCCGCGGCGGCTACAAGCTCGCCGCGGCGCTCGACGCCTTCGGGATCGACCCGGCGGGGCTGACGGCCCTCGACGTCGGCGCATCGACCGGCGGCTTCACGGACGTCCTCCTGCAACGCGGCGCGGTCCGCGTCTACGCGCTCGACGTCGGGCGCGGCCAGCTCGCGGAGACGCTGCGCAACGATGCGCGGGTGGTCTCGATGGAGCGGACCAACGCGCGCGAGCTGGCCCCGGGCCGCCTGCCCGAGCCGATCGACCTCGCCGTGATCGACGTGTCGTTCATCTCGCTGGAGAAGATCATCGGACCGGTCGCGTCCACGCTGCGGACCGGCCCGGACCGCCACATCGTCGCGCTGGTCAAGCCCCAGTTCGAGGCCGGCAAGGGCCGGACCGACCACGGCGTCGTCCGCGACCCGGCCATCCATCGCGAGGTCCTGGAGCGCGTGACCCGGGCCGCCGCAGACCGCGGCCTCGGCACGCGCCAGGTGATCGCCTCGCCGATCACCGGACCCGAGGGCAACCGCGAGTTCCTGGTCGACCTCGTCCCCGGCCTCGGCTGCGCCGAGATCGCCGACCGGATCGCCGAGGTCACCGGCGGATGACCGTCAGCCGGATCGGCTTCGCGTACAACCCGACGATCGAAGCGGCCGTCGAGCTCAGCGCGCGCGCCTCCGGCTGGTGCCAGGTCCGCGGCATCGACGACTGGCAGATCCCGTCGGGCGACACGGCCGCGCTCGTCCGCGAGCTGCCGACCACGGATGCCCTGGTCGTCCTCGGCGGCGATGGCACGTTCCTGCGCGCGGCCCGGGCGGTCGCCGACGTGGACGTCCCGCTCATCGGCATCAACCTCGGCAAGGTCGGCTTCCTGTCCAAGGCAGAGGGCACCGAGCTGGACGCGGTCCTGGCCCTGATCGTCGCCGGCGACTACCGGATCGAGGAGCGGATGGCGATCGAGGCCCGCATCGTCCGTGGCGGCGCGGATGACCGCCCGGCGCCGACCTCCGACCGCCTGGTCGCCCTCAACGACGTGGTCGTCGCGCGCGGCTCCCTCGCGCGGGTCTGCCGGCTGGACGTCGCCATCGACGGCACCCACCTCGCGACGTTCATCGCCGACGGCCTGGTCCTGGCCAGTCCCACCGGCTCGACAGGCTACTCGTTCTCGGCCGGCGGGCCGATCCTCGATCCGAGCGCCCGGAACCTGATCGTGACGCCCATCGCCGCCTACCTGTCGGCGATCCGGTCGGTCGTCGTCGGGCCGAGCCAGGTCGTGCGTTGCACGGTCGTCGACGCCTTCGAGGCGCTGGTCTCGATCGATGGCCGCGAGGACCTGCCGCTCGCCGTGGGCGACGTCGTCGAGGTGCAGGCGTTCGAACGCCCGATCCGGCTCATCGAACCCCTGGGTGCCCAGCCGTTCTGGGACCTGCTGCGGCACAAAGTCGCGCTGCTGCCCTCGTGACCGCCTCACGATGAGCGTCGGACGCCTCCTCGAGCTGACGGTCGCGGACCTGGCCCTCATCGATCGCCTGCGCCTGGCTCTCGGCGGCGGCCTCAACGTCATCACCGGCGAGACGGGTGCCGGCAAGAGCCTCCTGATCGACGCCCTCGGGCTCATTCGCGGCGCTCGCGCGGACACCGGGGTCGATCCGGCACGGCGCGGAGTCCGCCCGGGTGGAGGCGCTCTTCGATCGCCTGCCGGAGCCGCTGATCGCCGTGCGCGAGGTATCCGTCAACGGGCGCTCCACCGCCCGGCTCGACGACCTGGCGACGACCGCGGCTCGTCTCGCGGACGAGGTCGGGCCGTTGATCGAGATCCACGGCCAGCACGACCAGCAGCGCCTGCTCGACGAGCGCTGGCAGCGCGACGTCCTCGACGCGTTCGGCCGGCATGCCCCGGCCCGCGCGGCGATGGCCGACGTCGTCGAGCGGTGGCGGGCCAATCGGGCCGCCCTGGCCGAGCTGGCGATCGACCCCCGCGAGCTGGCCCGGCGGGTCGACCTCCTCGAGCACGAGGTGGCGGAGATCGCCGGGGCTCGTTTGCGACCGGGCGAGGCGGAGGAGATCCGGACCCGGCTGGCGGCCGCCCAGCACGGCGAGGCGATCGCCCGGGGAGCGGCGACCGTCCGGGAGGCGCTGACCGCCGAGGGCAACGGCGCGCGCGAGGCGACCGCCCTGGCCGCCCGCGAGGCGCGCGGCCTGGCCCGCCTCGACCCACGATTCGAAGCGTCCGCGGATCGGCTGACCGGCCTCGAGGCCGAGCTCGACGATGTCGCCTCCGAGATCCGCGACCTGGCCGATGGGGTCGATCACGATCCGGCCGCGCTCGCCATCCTCGAGGAGCGGCTCGGCACGATCTTCGCCCTCGAACGCCGCTACGGCGACGGCGAGGCCGAGATCATCGCCCACGGCGAGCGGGCGTCGGCCGAGCTCGAGCGCCTGCGGAACCTCGACGAGGAACGCGCGCGCCGGGAGCGTGAGGAGGCCGCTTTGCTGGCGGAGGTCGCTGCCGCGGCGACGATCCTGTCGGACGCCCGACGCGCCACCGCCGCCCGCCTGACCGCGGCCGTCGGCGAGGCGCTGGTCGAGATGGGCTTCCCGGCCGGTGTCTTCGAGGCCATCCTCGGCCGTCGGCCGGCCGGTCCGGACGAGCCAGCGATCGAGATGGACGGCGACGCCGTCGCCTTCGATGCGAGCGGAGCCGACCAGGTCGTCTACCGTCTCGCCCCGAACCCGGGCGAGCCGGCCCGCTCGCTCGCCCGGATCGCATCGGGTGGCGAGCTGTCCCGGGTCGCGCTGGCGATCAAGACCGTGCTGGCCGAGGCGGACGAGACCCCGGTCCTGGTCTTCGACGAGGTCGACACCGGGATCGGCGGGCGGAGCGCGGACCCGGTCGGGCGCAGCCTGTGGGCCTTGGCCCGCCGCCACCAGGTGTTGTGCGTGACCCATCTGCCGCAGATCGCCGCCCACGCCGACGCGCACTACCGGATCGCCAAGCGCGAGCGCGATGGCCGGACCGTGACCGAGGTCGAGCAGCTCGATCGCGAAGGCCGCATCGTGGAGCTCGCCCAGATGCTCGGTGGCGAGGCCGGCGGCGCCGCGACGATGGCCAGCGCCCGCGAGCTCCTCGACCGTGCCGAGGCGTGGCGGGTCGAGGTCGCGCGCGCAGGCTGACGGTCCGATGGCCGACCCGGACCTCGACGCGGTGATCGACGGCTACCTGACGTACCTGCACGTCGAGCGGGGCCTGGCGCCGGCGACGATCCGCGCCTACCGCTCGGACCTGCGGGACTTCGAGGCCTCGCGGGGCGTCAGCCGGACGTGGGCGGCCGGACCGGATGCGGCCGTCGACTACCTGGCCGCCCGGACACGCCGCGGCCGGCGCAGCGATCCCGGTCTCGCTCCCAGCAGCCTCCGTCGGCGCGCGGCGGCCCTCAAGGGGTTCTACGCGTTCGCCTACGGCGAAGGGCTGATCCCCGTCGACGTCGCGGCTCACGTCGATCTCCCCAGACCCTCCCGGCTCCTGCCGGAGACGCTGACCGTCGCCGAGACGGAGCGCTTGCTGGAGGCGGCCGGTGGCGACGACCCGTCGGCGCCCGATGCCGTCCACCGCCTGCGCGACCGGTCCGTGCTCGAGCTGCTCTATGCCGCCGGGCTGCGGATCAGCGAGGCCATCGGGCTCGACCGGGAGGACCTGTCCACCGACGGCGCGTTCGTCCGGGTCATCGGCAAGGGCGACAAGGAACGGCTCGTGCCGGTCGGCGAGGTCGCTCTGGACTGGGTCGGGCGCTGGATCGACGGCCCGCGAGCCGGCCTGCTGGCGCTGGGCCACGTCGCGCCGGACCGCGGCGGTCCGCTGTTCCTCGGCGATCGTGGTGGCCGCCTGGCGCGGCAGCAGGTGTGGGCGGCGGTCAAGCGCGCCGCGGACCGTGCCGGCGTCGCGGAGCGCGTCAGCCCGCATACCCTGCGGCACTCGTTCGCCACGCATCTGCTGGAGGGCGGAGCCGACCTGAGGATCGTCCAGGAGTTGCTCGGGCATGCGAGTATCTCCACCACGCAGCTCTACACGCATCTGACCGGCGAACGGATCCGGGACGTCTACAGTCGGGCCCATCCACGAGCCTGAGAGGGGAGCACCAGCCATATGAGCTACGCCGACGGCTTGCTGTCGACCGGGGAGCGGATCACGCACCGCAACAAGCAGCATCCGTTCATCTTCATCTGGGGCGCCCGCTACACGATCCTCGCCATCATCATCGCGATCCTTCTCCTGTGGCTCCGCAGCGGGCTCGGCTCGGACAGCGCCAGCGGGGCCCTGTCGAACGTGCTCGGCTGGCTCACCGCGATCCTGTTCTTCGGCGGCATCGCGGTGGCCATCTGGACGGCCCTGCGGTACGTCAACCAGGAGTACGTGCTGACCAACCGGCGGGTGATCCAGGTCGAAGGCGTGCTCAACCGCAACTCCACGGACAGCTCCCTCGAGAAGATCAACGACGCCGTCCTGCACCAGTCGGTCTTCGGGCGGATGTTCGACTTCGGCGACCTCACCGTCCTGACCGCATCCGAGAGCGGCATCGACACCATGAAGATGATCCGCGGTCCGATCGCGTTCAAGAAGGCGATGCTCGACGCCAAGCACGAGTTCGAGGTCGACATGGAGCGCGCCGGCTGGGCGCCCGCACCGCCGATCCGGGACGGTGCCGCGCCGGCCGGGCCGGGTGCACCCGGTGCCCCGGTGGCTGGATCCTCGAGCGCCCCGCCACGCCCCGATGCGCCGACCGGGAGCGTCGCGGTCGGTGGTGGCGCGGCCGCCGTGGCGGCGGCCCCTGCGCCTGCTGCCGCACGGGTCGACCCGGACGAGGTCACGCGGACGCTGGCGAGCCTGGCGGACCTGCGCGATCGCGGCGCGATCACGGCCGAGGAGTACGAGTCGAAGAAGGCGGACCTGCTGTCGCGGTTGTAGCCCCTCGCGGACCGGTCGTCGCCGGGCCGCTACGATTACCCGCGATCCACCACAGCCAAGGTGCCCATTGAACCTTTCCTCCGAAGTCGTCGCCGCGATCATCGTCGTGGCGATCATGCTGCTCGTGGGCCTGCCGATCCACGAATTCAGCCACGCTCTCGCGGCCTACCGCCTCGGCGATGGGACGGCCAAGATGTTCGGTCGGCTGACCCTCAACCCGATCGCCCATTTCGACCCTGTGGGCGGCTCGCTGCTCGCCCTGACCTTCATCGGCTCGGCCATCTCGGGCGGAGCGATCGGGTTCGGCTGGGCGAAGCCGACGCCCGTCAACCCGATGAACCTGGGCGCCGGGCGACAGGGCGAGGCGCTGGTCGCCGCGGCGGGCCCGATCTCGAACTTCGTGCTCGCCGCGATCGGCGCTCTGCCGCTCCGGTTCCTCATCGCGAACCCGTCCATCGAGGTCCCGGACCTGGTGATCCAGGTGCTGTTCTCGTTCGTCCAGATCAACCTGCTCCTGATGATCTTCAACTTCATCCCGATCCCGCCGCTCGATGGCTCGAAGGTGCTGTTCGCCTTCATCGACCGGCGAACCGAGTACCAGATCCGCCCGGTCCTCGAGCAGTACGGGTTCCTGATCCTCATCGCGATCCTGTTCCTGCCACCCGGCAACTCCATCGGGTCGCGGATCATCAGTCCGATCCTCGATGCATTCACCCGCCTCCTTCTGGGTCTCTAGGACCCGCCAGTTCCGGGCGCACCTGCGGGCGCGCGTGACGCCCGGGGAGCGTGCGGCGCTGGCGGCCTGGCTGTCGGCCGAGCAGGTGAGCCTCTTCGATTCGATGCATGTCGCCGATCAGCGTCACGGCCTCGACGTCGTCGCCTCGCTCCGTGCGGACGGCGTCACGGAGCCCGACGTCCTGGTGGCAGGCCTCCTTCATGACGCCGGCAAGGGCGACACGGGGGTCTGGCCGCGCGTCGCCTACACCCTGGGCGGCCGGTACGGCAGCTGGGTCCCGGCGACGGTCGCTCGGCTGCCCGGCTTCGGGTCGGCCCTGGAGCGACTCCGGACGCATGCGGACACGTCCGCCGCGCTGGCCGCGAGCGCCGGGTGCTCCGCCCGCACGGTGGAGCTCATCCGCGACCAGGACGCGCCGACCGATCCGGAGTTCGGCGAGCTGCTCCGTCTCGCGGACGAGGCCAACTGATGGCCGGCGACGGCTCGCCCGGGATCCCGGTCATGGCGCCGATCGACGGCGCCCCGTTCGCGGCCGCCACGGTGGCAGCGGCCTCGCCGGCGGTCCACTTCGGTGAGGGGCGCCGGCCGGAGCACCGGACTCAGGTCCAGATGCCGGAGTTCGACGGGCCGATGGCCCTGTTGCTGTCGCTGATCGAGGCCCGCCAGCTCGACGTCCTGACCGTGCCGCTCGGGGCGCTCGCCGATGCCTACCTCGACGCGCTCGGCCGGCTGGAGGCGGATCGCCTCGGCAACGTCAGCTCGTTCGTGACGATCGCCAGCCAGCTGATCCTGATCAAGAGCCGGGCGATGCTGCCGCGCCGGACGGATCCGACCGACCCGCTCGCGCTCGCCGACGAAGGGGTCGATCCCGAGGCCGAGCTCCGCGCCCGGCTGCTGATCTACCGGGCGCATCGCGATGCCGGGTTGCGTCTCGCCGAGGATGCCCTGCGCCGGATCGGCTCGTTCCGGCGAGAGCCGTCGGTGGCGCGCGCGGCCGCACTGGCCGGGGCGCGACCGACGGACGCGCCGGCGCTCGACCCGCGCCGTCTCGCCCGGGCGCTCGACCGGCTGGCCGCCATCGCCGCGCCGTCCGAGCCTCCGCCCGAGATCATGGGCCGCACGATCACCATCACCGAGCGGGCCGAGATCATCCGGGCGGCGCTGCGCGATGCACCGCGGGTCGTCCTCCAGGATCTCCTGACCGGCGTTCGCGACCGGGTCGTGATCGCGATCACGTTCCTGGCCATGCTGGAGCTCATGAAGCGCCGCGAGATCGTGGTCGAGCAGGCGACGCCATGGGGTCCGATCGTCGCTCGCGAGACGACGGCCGATGAGCGTGCAGCCGCCGGGGTCTCGGCTGCGCCCGCCGATGCCCCGATCGACGAGTCGCTGGAGTCGTTCGCATGACGGACGCCGTCGAGCCCGCCGAGGTGCCACCGATCGACGAGGTGGAGGCCGCCCCCGCCGGTGACGGCGCCCTGGGTGGTGATGGCGCTCTGGCGGCGAGTGCCGCTCCGACCGGTGACGGCGCCATGCCCGCCGACGGCGCCCCGGCGCCGATCGAGCTGACCGAGGCTGCGCTCGAAGCCCTGCTGTTCGTCGCCGAGAAGCCGCTCTCCCGCCGGGAGATCGCGGCCCTCGCCGTCACGGATCGGGCGACCGTCGACGCCCGTCTGGGCGACCTGGAGGTGTCGCTGCGGGATCGCGGCATCCGGCTGCTGATCGATGGGGACCGGGTCGAGCTGGCGACCGCGTCGGACGGCGGTGCGCTCGTTGCCCGGTACATCGGTGCAGATGTGATCCGGTTGTCGCCGGCCTCGCTCGAAACCCTCGCGATCGTCGCCTATCGCCAGCCGGTCACCAAGGCCGCGATCGAACGGATCCGCGGGGTCGATTCGGACTACACCATCCGGACGCTGCTCCATCGCCGGATCGTGGTCGAGCTCGGTCGCTCCGCCGCTCCGGGCCGCCCGTTCCTGTACGGCACCGGCTTCGAGTTCCTGGAGCGGTTCGCGTTGACGAGTCTCGACGAGCTGCCGCCGCTCGACGGTGACGTCGCCGCCCGGCTGGCCGAGGAAGGTGGGGAACCGGTCACGGAGCCGCTGTTCCCGACCGACGGCGGGGGCGGCTGATGGCCGTCGAGCGACTCCAGAAGGTGCTGGCCGCATCGGGGGTCGCCTCGCGCCGCGCCAGCGAGGTCCTCATCGCGAACGGCCGGGTCACGGTGGACGGCAAGCTCGCGAAGCTCGGCATGCAGGTCGATCCCGACACGGCGATCATCGCCGTCGACGGCCGGGTCATCGGGGCCGCCGCCGCACCCGAATACCTGCTGCTGCACAAGCCGGGCGGCGTCACCTCCACGGTCCGCGACCGCCACGCCTCCAAGACGGTCCTGGATATGATCCCCACCGCGCTGCTCCCCGAGGGCGGACGGCTGTACCCGGTCGGCCGTCTCGACCAGGACTCCGAAGGCCTCCTCGTGCTGACCAACGACGGCGCGTGGGCCGACCGGGTGCTCCATCCGCGCCACGGCATCGAGCGCGAGTACGCGATCGGCCTCCGAGGTCCGTTGAGCGCGGAGCAGGTCGCGGCGCTCAAGGCCGGGATCCCGCTCGACGAGGGCCTGGCGACCCTGACCGGCCTCCGGCCCACCACCGAGATCGAGACCCGCCGGCTGGTCGACCTGCTCGCGCCACCGCCGGGAGACCTGGTCTGGTATCGCGCGATCCTGGCCCAGGGCTGGAAGCGGCAGCTCCGCCGGATGTTCGGGGCGGTGGGCGCCCCGGTCGAACGACTCGTGCGCGTCCGGATCGGGCCGGTCCGGCTGGACGACCTGCCCAGCGGACGAGCCCGCCGCCTCAGGGCGCCGGAGGTTCGCGGCCTCGGTGCCGGTGCCGGCACGAGCCGTGCCGGCGTCAGGACGCGGGCGGCAGGCGGTCCCGAGCGTTCGTGAGTGAGCCCGCGCGCCTCGTCGAGGGCGCGCTCCTGTGGGAGCCGACCGAGGCCTTCCGCGACGCCTCGACGATGGCCGACTACATGCGCTGGCTGCAGCGCGAACGGGGCCTCACCTTCGGCGATTACGACGCCCTGTGGCGCTGGTCGGTCGACGACCTCGAGGGCTTCTGGGGGTCGGTCGTCGACTACTACGGGATCCCGCTGCACGGAACGAGGGAACGCGTGCTCGGCCGGCGCGAGATGCCGGGCGCCCGCTGGTTCGAAGGCGCCGAGCTCAACTACGCGGAGGTCGTCTTCGGCCGGCTCGCCGACGATCGGCCGGCATTCCTGTCCCAGTCGGAGCGGCACCCGCTCCACGAGGTGAGCGCCGCGGACCTGCGCGAGGCGGTGGCGGCAACCGCCGCCGGGCTGCGCCGTCTGGGTGTCGGGCGCGGCGACCGGGTCGTCGCGGTCATCCCGAACATCCCGGAGGCGGTCATCGGCTTCCTGGCCTGCGCGAGCCTCGGGGCGATCTGGGCCAGCTGCTCGCCGGACTTCGGGACCCAGAGCCTGGTCGACCGCTTCGCCCAGATCGAGCCCAAAGTGCTGATCGCGGTCGACGGCTACACCTACGGCGGCAAGCGGTTCGATCGCCGCGCCGTCATCGATGAGCTGCGCGCCGCGCTGCCCGGTCTCGAGCGGACCGTGCTGGTGCCATACCTGGATCCCGGCGCCGCCCGCGATCTCCGGCCCGGCGAGCTCGCCTGGGCGGATCTCCAGGCCGGCCCGGCCGAGCCGCTGGGCTTCGAACGGGTCCCGTTCGACCACCCGCTCTGGATCCTCTATTCCTCGGGGACGACCGGATTGCCCAAGGCGATCGTCCACGGGCACGGTGGCGTCGTCCTGGAGCACTCGAAGGCGATCGGCCTGATGTTCGACGTCCGGCCGGGCGATCGCATGTCGTGGTTCACGACGACCGGCTGGATGATGTGGAACTTCCTCGTCGGCTCGATGCTCGTCGGCGGCGTCCCGGTCCTGTACGACGGCAGCCCCGGGTTCCCCAACCTGGACGTGCTCTGGGAGCTGGCGGCCCGGGCGCAGGTCAGCCTGTTCGGGACCAGCGCTCCGTGGCTCGGGGCGTGCATGAAGGCCGGGCTCCGGCCGGGCGATGCCCATGACCTGGGCGCCCTGCGCTCCATCGGCTCCACGGGGTCACCACTCGCGGTCGACGTTTACGGCTGGGTCTACGACGCGGTCAAGCCGGACGTCTGGCTGGTCTCGATGAGCGGCGGCACCGATGTCGTGTCCGCGTTCGTCGGCGGCAGCCCGCTCCTGCCGGTCCGCGCCGGCGAGCTCCAGGCGCGGGCACTCGGCGCGAAGGTCGAGGCGTACGACCCGGACGGCCGGTCGATCGTCGGCGAGACCGGAGAGCTGGTGCTGACCGCGCCACTGCCGTCGATGCCCGTCGGGTTCTGGAACGACCCGGACGGCGCGCGCTACCGCGAGAGCTACTTCGAGATGTATCCGGGCGTCTGGCGCCACGGCGACTGGATCCGGATCACGGAGCGGGGGAGCGCGGTCATCGAAGGCCGCTCCGACTCCACCCTCAACCGGCAGGGCATCCGGTTCGGGACGAGCGAGCTGTACGGCGTCGTCGAGCGCCTGCCCGAGATCGTCGACAGCCTGGTCATCGGGCTCGAACTGCCCGGCGGCCGCTACTGGATGCCCCTGTTCGTCGTGCTGGCGCCGGGCTCCGAGCTAGACGATGTGCTCGTCAGCCGCATCAAGGACGCCATCCGGACATCGCTGTCGCAGCGCCACGTTCCGGACGCGATCGTCGCGGTGCCCGCGGTCCCGCGGACCCTCACCGGCAAGAAGATGGAAGTGCCGGTCAAGCGGATCCTTCTCGGCCGACCGGTCGCCGACGTCGCGGCGCCGGGCGCAGCGGCCGATCCATCCGCGCTCGACTTTTTCATCGATTACGCACGTGTCGTGGCGGCGCACAGCGGGTCGTGATGCCCGTCGTCGCGGGCTCAGGGGCCGCTTCCAGGTTCCGCGCCCATCGCGAGCGGTATCCTGCCCCCGATGGACACGTCGAACCGCCAGCGCCTCGTCGTCGCCCTGGACGGGCCTGGTTCGTCGGGCAAGAGCAGCGTCGGGGAGGCGGCCGCGCTGGAGCTCGGCTACCGGTTCTGCGACACGGGGCTGCTGTATCGGGCAGTGACCTGGCTGGCCCTCGCCCGAAACGTGTCGGCCTCACACCCGCATGCGATGCGCGGCCTCGTCGACGAGATCGAGCTCGCGGCGGACGGTGCAGGGGCCTTGTCGCGCGTCCGGGTCGATGGCGTCGACCACACCGCCGACGTCCGTGGCCCGGCTGTCGATGCCGCCGTCTCAGCCGTCTCAGCCATCCCGGAGCTCCGGATGGCGCTTCTCGAACGGCAACGCCGGCTGGTCGACGGCGGCGGGATCATCATGGCCGGTCGCGACATCGGCACGGTCGTCCTGCCGGATGCGGATCTCAAGATCTACCTGGAGGCGTCCGTCGTCGAGCGTGCCCGCCGCAGGACAGAGCAACGCGGCCTGGATCCCGACAGCCCGGCCGCGATCGCCATCCTCGACGCACTCCGCCGGCGCGACGAGCTCGATTCGACCAGGGCCGTTGCGCCGCTCCGGGCCGCGACGGATGCCCGGATCATCTCGACCGACGGCAATCGCTTCGAGGACACGGTCGACGCGGTGGTCAACGCCATCCTCGACGCGGAGGCGCGCAAGGCTGCCGAGCCCGAACCGAGCGGCGCCGGCGCATGACCGACCCTGCGGCGCCGACCACCGCCGCGCCGCCGCCCATCGAGAGCTCGATCACGCCCCTCATCACGCTCCTGACGACCGGTGGCCGCATCTTCGGCCGGGCCGTGAGTCGCATCGCGATCGAGGGCGCCATCGACGAGATCCCGCGCGAGGGACCGCTCATCCTCGCCGCCAACCACACGTCGAACCTGGACGCGGTCGTGCTCGGCTCGTGGCTGATGCCCAAGCTCGGGCGGCGGATCCACTGGCTCGGCAAGAAGGAGCTGTTCGACTGGCCGATCGTGGGCTGGGCAGCGGCCAACGGCGGCGTCCATCCGGTCGACCGCGGCGCGGCGGATGTCGAGGCGTTCCGGCTGGCCAAGCGGATCCTCGACGAGGGCAACATCCTGTTCGTCTTCCCCGAAGGCACGCGCAGCCCCGACGGCTCACTCCAGGAGGCGCAGGACGGCGTGGCGGTCCTGGCGATGCGGACGGGCGCCCCGATCGTCCCGCTCGCGATCGCCGGCTCGAACGGCGTCTGGCCGAAGGGCCAGAAGCTGCCGCATCCCGGCGGCCACGTCACGGTCCGCGTCGGGCGACCGTTCCGACCCATGGAGCTGCTGCCCGAGGGCACGGACCGGCGGACCGGCAAAGGCCCTCGTCACGACGATGATCATGGAGCGCATCGCGGCCCTGCTCCCGCCCTCGCAGCGGGGCGTCTACGGGGCGGCCGGAGACCCCGTGCGATAATCGGGGCGTGGGAATCGTCGAAGACGTCCGGATCGCCAAGCGCACCGGCTTTTGCTATGGGGTTCGCGAGGCGATCGACAAGGCCAAGGAAGCGTCCGCGGCCGGCAAGTCGACGCATACGCTCGGCCAGGTCGTCCACAACGAGGGCGTGGTTCGCGACCTCCAGGATCTCGGCATCCACACGGTCGAGTCGCTCGACGACGTCGACCACGGAGCGGCCGTCGTCATCCGTGCCCACGGCGTCCGGCCGGACGTCATGGAACGAGCCGAGCAGCGCGGCCTCGAGGTCATCGACGGGACGTGCACCTGGGTCATCCAGGAGCATCGCGAGCTGACCCGGCTCGTCGAGGAGGGCTACACGATCGTCCTCCTCGGCACGCCCAAGCACGCCGAGGTCGTCGGGATGCTCGGGTTCGCCCCGGACGCGATCGTCGTCGACGACGAGGAGGAATGGGAGGCCGCGATCCCGCGCAAGAAGCGGATGGCCCTCATCTCCCAGTCCACGCAGCCGCCCTGGAAGTTCGAGAAGCTGGCCGCGTTCATGGTCTCGCGTGCCCACGAGCTCAAGATCGTCAACACCGTCTGCCCGGTCACCATCCGGCGCCAGCAGGACACGCTCGATGCGGCGGGCGAGGTGGACCTCATGGTCGTCGTCGGAGGGCGATCGAGCGCAAACACCAAAGAGCTGACGCGCCTGTGCGAGATCGCCGGCACGGCCGCGATCCAGATCGAGAGCGTGAGCGACCTGACCGATCCGACCCCGTTCGCGGAGGCACGCATCGTCGGGGTGACCGGCGGCACGTCCACGCCGATCGAGGACCTGCGTGACGTGGCCGAGCGCATCCTGGTCCTGGCCGGGACGCCGGAGGCCAGGGCCCACGCAGTCGAGCTTGCCGCTGCCGCCCTCGGTCAGGCCGCCACGCCGGCCGGTCGGACCACCTCGCTCCCGAAGCCACCCACGAGCGACCACGGGGCCGTCGCCTCCGGCGCGGCCTGATCCGTGGCGAGCGGCAGGAGTAGGGGAGGCGGGATCCCGGTCGTCGCCATCGTGGGGCGACCGAACGTCGGCAAGAGCACCCTCTTCAACCGGTTCCTCGGCCAGCGCTCGGCGATCGTCGAGGACCGCGCCCGAACGACCCGCGACCGCCTCTACGGCGACACCGAATGGAACGGCCGCCGCTTCGTGATCGTCGACACCGGCGGCCTGGAGCTGGACCCGGACGACCCGATCGAGGCGCGCGTCCAGGAGCAGGCCCAGCTCGCCATCGCCGAAGCGGACGTGATCCTGTTCGTCGTCGACGCGTCGACCGGCACCACCCCGGCCGATCTCGAGGCCGCCCGCATCCTCCGCCGCGCCACGGCGCCGGTCATCGTCGTGGTCAACAAGGCCGACAACGAGAAGCGCGAGCTCGAAGGCGCCGAATTCCACGCACTCGGCTGGGAGGAGACCTACGCGATCTCCGCCTCGCACGGGCGCGGCACGGGCGACCTCCTCGATGCGATCGTCTGGGCGCTGCCACCGGAAAGCGAGGCCGAGCTCGCGCGCAAGGCCCGCGAGGTGGAGGCGGACGCCTGGGCGGAGGAGATCGCGGCGGGCACCCTCGAGCCGTTCGTCGTGGGTGACCCGGAGGCCGGCGATGCCGAGGGGGGCGATGGCGTCGAGGGCCCCGACCTCGACGGCGTCGATCCCGAGGCCAGCCGCTGGGACGCCGCGATGGCCGCCGAGAAGGATGGCGAGCCCGCCGCGATCGCGTTCGTCGGCCGGCCGAACGTCGGCAAGTCCAGCCTGCTCAACGCGCTGCTGGGCGAGGACCGCGCGATCGTCTCGGAGGTCCCCGGGACCACGCGCGACGCCATCGACACGCGGCTCGCCTGGGGCCGGAGCGAGGTCGTGCTCATCGATACGGCCGGCATCCGGCGCCGCGGCAAGGTCGCCGGCGGCCCCGCCGCCGAGCGCTACTCGACGCTCCGAGCCCTGCACGCCCTGTCGCGCGCGGACGTGGCCGTGCTCGTGGTCGACGCGGTGGAGGGGCTGACGTCGCAGGACGCCCACGTCGCGGGCTACGTCGTCGAGGAGGGCAAGGGCCTGGTCATCGCGGTCAACAAGTGGGACCTCGTGGCCGAGAAGACCGACAAGACGTTCGACCAGTACGTCGAGTGGATCCGCAACGACGTCCCGTTCCTCGACTTCGCCCCGATCATCTCGATCAGCGCGAAGACCGGCCAGCGGGTCGGGCGCGTGCTCGAGGCGGCCATCGACATCTGGGGCGAGCGCCGCAAGCGGATCGGCACCGGCGAGCTCAATCGCGTGCTGCTTGCTGCGACGGAGCGGACGCCGCCGCCGCCGGTCCGCGGCCACAGGCCCCGCTTGTTCTACATGACCCAGGCCGCGGTCGCGCCGCCGACATTCGTGTTCTTCGCCTCGGATGCGTCCGCGGTCCACTTCAGCTATCGGCGCTACCTCGAGAACCGGTTGCGCGAGACGTTCGGGTTCGACGGGACGCCGATCCGGCTCGTGTTCCGCGACCGCGCGTCGGTCAAGCTGCCGCGCCGCAAGAAGCTGCGCAGCGCGCCCGTCGCCTCGGGCAAGGGGCCGCGCCGTGGCACAGCCGGGCGGGCTCGCAAGCCGAGCTGATGGCCGCCGAGCCGCGCGTCGCGGTCGTCGGAGCAGGCGCGTGGGGCACGACCCTCGCGCGCCTGGTCGCTCGCGTGGAGCCGGTCACGCTGCTCTGCCACTCCCCGGAGACGGCGGCACGGATCGCCGCGACCGGACGGAACGAGGCACGCCTGCCGGGGGTCGATCTCCCGGCGACCGTTGTCGCGACCGCGGATCCCGCGGCGCTCCGATCCGCCACCGACCTGGTGATCTTCGCTGCGCCATCGGCGCACCTGCGAACGACGGTGGAGGGGCTGGCGGCCGACCTGGCGCCCGAGGCGGACCTGCTCTCTGTGGTCAAGGGGCTCGAGCGGATCACGCTCCTGCGGATGAGCGAGGTCGTCGCGGCGGCCGCGGACGTGCCGATCGCCCGGATCGCGGCTCTGTCCGGGCCGAACCTGGCCGCCGAGGTGGCGCGCAACCTGCCTGCCTCTGCGGTGGTGGCGGCCGCCGACCTCGATCTTGCCGAGCGCGTCGCGGCCCGGCTCGCCCGCCGACGCTTCCGGCTGTACGTCAACGAGGACATCCTCGGCGTCGAGCTCTGCGGGGCGCTCAAGAACGTCATCGCGATCGCGGCCGGAGCCGCCGATGCGCTCGGCTTCGGCGACAACGGCAAGGCGGGCCTGCTGACCCGCGGCCTGGCCGAGATGACCCGGCTCGGGATGGCCGCCGGGGCCAATCCGCTCACGTTCGCCGGGCTGGCCGGCATGGGCGACCTCATCGCGACCGCGGGTTCGCACCTCTCGCGCAACCACCTCCTGGGCGAGGAGCTGGCGAAGGGCCGCACCTGGGCGGAGATCGAAGCGACGCTGCCCGGCACCGCCGAGGGCGCGTATACCGTCCGAGCCGCCCTGGAGCTCGCCGAGCGGCACGGGGTCGAGATGCCGATCGCGCGGGAGGTGTCGCGCGCCCTGTTCGAAGGCAAGAGCGTCCAGCGCTGCCTGGTCGACCTGCTCGCGCGCGAGTCGAAGGACGAGCTCGCCGACTACGGCCGATGGCGCGAGCGGCTGGACCGGGACGCGACTCCTAGCGCCTGAACCCGATGCGCCGAGGCAGGCGTCGGGCACCCGGGTGCTAGACTCCGGTCCGTCGGGGCGTGGCGCAGTCTGGTAGCGCACCAGTCTGGGGGACTGGTGGTCGTCGGTTCAAATCCGGCCGCCCCGACCATATTCCGAGCACGAGACCGGCCTGCGGGCCGGTTTCTTCGTGTCAGGTGATACCGACGCGGGGAGCTTCTCGGCCTGACGTGGGCCGATGTCGCCGATGGCCGACTGACAGTCCGCCGATCGATGGGTCGGACGGCGGGCAAGGCTTGGGGACTCGGTGAGGTCAAGAGTGCGCGATCGCGACGCACGATCCCTCTGCCGGCTCGAGCGCGTCAGGCACTCGAGACCGAATGGACGCGTCAGATCTTCGCCCGGAAGGCCGCCGGTGATGCGTGGCAGGACCGTGACGGGCTGGTATTTACTGACAGCGTCGGGCGACCTCTGCTGCCCGAGTACGTCTCTCACCGGTTCAGCCGCGATCTCGTCCACGCCGGCGTCCCGCGTATCCGGTTCCACGACTTGCGCCACAGTGCCGCGACCACGCTGCTGGCGGCAGGCGTCCCGCTGGCCGTCATCTCCGAATGGCTCGGACACTCCGGTATCGCGATCACGGCGAGCGCGTACGCCGCCGTCGTGCCGGAGTTGCTGACCGATGCCGCCGATGCGATGGACCGGGCTCTCGGGGGTGCGTCGTGAGGTTCTACGTCCGTGTCCCGCCCGAGGGCGAGAAGGTGGCCGTCACCGCGGACGAGTTGCGCGAGCTGGCGGCGAAATACAACCCCCGCGCCACGCGCACCGCCGCGCTGATTGACGGTCTGCCGGTCTGGATCGAGGGTCGGCCCTTGCCCCTCTGGATGGATGAACTGAGGCGCGATGGCGGAATGTGGATCGTGGACGTCCCGAACAAGGGCCGCAAGCCTGTCGATCCGCTGGCAGTTCACCGTGCCGAGTTGCTCGCCGCGCGGGACCTTCACCCAGGGATCACCCAGCAGGAGCTCGCGGACTGCTTGAGCCGCGACCATCCGGGTCACCTCGATGATGTCGAGCAGCCGCCGCGCATCGAAGTCGAGACGATAGGGGATTGGTTCGCCGGCGGCCCCTGGCAGCCATACAAGCGGGACGGAATCCTCCAGCCGGCGTCAACACCGCGATCGGGGCGGGCATAACGCTGTTTGCGATCTGCGAGTATGTCGACGGCGAAGGCGACATCGTCCTCCTCGACACGGCGAGCGATGCCGAAGGCTCGTGCTCCGGCGATGGCTTGATCTCCCCGAGCAAGGTTTTCAGGGTCGTCCAGCGGCCGTGACTGCCCCCGGCTACCAGCCCGGCCGCCGCGCTGCGCGCTCCTGGGCGATCCACGCTTCGCCGGCCGCCCAGAACCGGGCGTCCCGACGTGGATGCCCACGGCCCAGCGGAATTCCTTACTGGACGGTGATGCTCGTGCTCGTGTCGGCCGATCGGCTGCCCACGCTGCAGCTGATATAGACCGGCCAGGTGCCTTTCGTGGTCCTGCCGCCGACCCGCCAATCCCAGGTGATGCGCCCGGTCGAGGGCGCCGTCTTCGCTCCGAGGCCCGCGGCTGTTGATGATCCCGACGCATATTCGACGTCGATATAGCATCGGGCCTTGGCCAGCGTCTTGATCGTGATCGAGGCGGTGGCGTTGCGGGACACATATTTTGTATGGCTCGTCACTTGGATGGTGAGACTGGCGGGTCGCGAGGTCGGACGCGGGGTCGCCTTGGGCTTCGGTTTTGGCGTGACCTTCGGCTTCGTTTTTGGCGTGACCTTCGGCTTCGGTTTTGGCGTGACCTTCGGCTTCGGAGTCGCCTTAGTGGGCTTCAGCGAAGCCGGCGCGGGCGCGTTGCTCGACGCTGCCGCTGCCGGCGCCGGCGCCCGTGGTGCCGTCGAGCCACCCCGGCCGAGCAGCCCCAGCGCGGCCGGTGGCGTCGGCGATGGTGCCGCATCGTTGGCTGTGTTTCCGAGACACGACGCCACGATCGCCGCAACGATAACGACGCCGACGACGATCAGGATCCAAGACCGACTCGACCCAGAGCCTCGCCCTCCCGGAGTCGTAGTGGGCGTGGGTCCGGGCGCATGCGGGTTGTCGTGGCGCTGGGTGGACGACGTCTCGGTGTAGTAGATGCCGGTGCCCGGAATACCAACGGTCTTGCGAACTCGACCGTGACCGACGGTCACCTTTGCCCCTCGCGGTCCAAGCGAGGTCGACAGCCCCGATTTGCTGACGTTGATCGTCACACCGGGCGCGATCTTGATGCGCTTGAAGAGGCGGAAGCTCCCCATGCGCGGCAGGTTACTCGGTCGTTCGGTGCACCGGGGCACCCCCAGTCAGCGGAAACCGCCGGACATCGCCCCCAGCTTCGCCCTCGGTCAGTCCGCGCCCAGTCATCTCGCGCGACCACGCTTCAGCGCCCTCGAGGTAGGCCAGCCGGATTAGACGTCCGCGCTCCGCCATCCGTGAGCCGTCAGGCTGCGGCACGCCGCGGAGACGGTCGTCGAGCGCGCACAGGGCGGCGGTCTCGTCCACGCCGATCCCGGTGACCGTCCGGGGGGCTTGTTACGGCTGTGGGCGATGGATCGCGCCGTGATACGCCGTGAACATCGTGAGCGGCCCGGTCCGGGTCTGCGCCACGTCGCTTCGGCGACGACAGGGCGCGCGTGAACGTGGGGTCCACTCCTGGCAGGAGGCCATGGACATGCGGTGGAAAATGCATACACGCGCCGATCTTGTGTTCTCGGGCCTAGCGATCGTCGCGGCCCAATCCCACACGTCAGCACGAAGCGCCTTGACGCGGGCACCTCTCTACGACAATGGGGCTGGGTCAAGGCGCGGATTGCTCCCGGTGGCCAAGTGCCCGAGTAGGTCGGCGCCGGAGTCAAGGGAGGGAGGAGCCATGGCCCCACCCGTCGCGTTGTCCAAAGCCGTTCGACCTCTCGTGTCATCAGCTCAACTGAAGAAGCGGACCCGGGTGAGTCCGCCTACTTTTCAGGCGTTGAGCAGTGGTTTGCTAGCCGAAATCGCCAGCGAGAGCTTGAGGCAACCGATCAAAGTATCGGCCAGGCCAGTGTTCGAGATCTCCACGAGGCACCCGTACGACGCCGCAGGCCGGATGGACGTCCACCACCCGGGACGCTGGGATACATCTAGCGACCTGATCTTCATGTACCCCATCGTGCAGACAGGGCCAAGCGTCCGTGAATGGGACGGCACGGTCATCTATGCCAATTACAAGACCCCCGTTTCTGGAAGATTCTTGGTGGTCGGCCATTTCACCGGGTCCCAGATCACGATGAACCTCTACGGGCCGTGGGGCAAAAGGAGCGCATTCAGTGCCACGCCCAGCACCGCCGCCGCCGTGACAGCCTTTTGGACGGCCTCAGCCGGTGATTCTCTGTGGCTGACAATGTCCTGCACCGGCCAGATTGTCGGCTACGTGCAATCGATTCAGGTCTTCGCCGTGTGAGTGCTTGCGGTGTCCGGGTCGGGAACGTCGGGCTTAGCCGTCGTTCGAACCGATGGTGACCGGGCTCCTTCTACCTGAAAGCGCTATACCTAGCCCCGCTCCCAATTCGATCAGTTGTCGAAGATCCGCAACACCGACGTCGGTCTGGTTGGCGACCTCGATAAGAACGTCGACCGACGTGCAGCACAAGATCGTTCACCCTGGGAGAGCGCGTCCATTCCCACGCCCAGCAGGCTGGGCCCCCCGCCGGTTCGCCGTCCCTGTGACTTGGAGACCTGTGCTTCTCGAACTCAGTCCCGGACTCGCGTCCCCGCGCCAGGCGGCCAGCCTCGCTTACCGGAACCGCAGAACAATGCCCTCCAACTCGGCTTCGGTCAGCCCGCGCCCGTTCGCCTGCCGCGACCACTCCTCGGCACCCTCGAGGTAGGCCAGCCGAATCCGTCGCTCGAGCTCCGCCATGCGCGATCCGGCGGGCTGCGGTACGCCACGGAGACGATCGTCCAGGGCGCGCAGGGCCGCGATCTCGTCTACGCCGGTGCCAGTCACCGTCTGCGGCGGCCTGCGCCGGCTGGCCGCCACGGTGCGGGCGGTGACGGACCAGCGGGCAGCGCTTCGTGGACGGCGTCCCAGGCGGCTTCGCGGTCGGTCATGGCGTCATTGTGCGACGGAGTCGTGACCGCCTGGCATCAAGGGACCTGAGGCGACGCCAACTCGTAGGTGACCCGATACCAGTAGGCGACCTGCGGAGCCGCGCCTATCACTGGCAGCGAGAAGGTCTGGACAGACGCCACGAAATAGCCGCGCCTCCGCATTACGGTGCTGTCGGCCTCGATCCTTGCTCTGAGCTTCTCCTCGGACTGGATGCCGACCCGGAGCCCGAGCCGTGCGAAGATCGGCGCTAGCAGCAGGTTGGCCCAGACCAACATGCTGTCACGGCCGTAGTCCCGGACGATGACTGGCTTGGCGGCGGGCCGTCCAAGCATTGGGATCACGACACGGACGATACAGCCTAGAGCCCGGCTCCGGTCCCGGACTCGCGTCCCGCTGACGGGCGGTCGGCGTGTCCGGGCTAACCGAGGTATGGCGGACGTCACTTGGACGCGACTCGCTCGACCGGCTGCCTCGGTCCTTTTGCTCGATGGGGGGTAGGTGTGAGTGGTGATGGTGCTCTTCATGATGATGGCTGGTTGAGCTGGATAGTGTGTGAAGATTGGACTTGTGGGATGGTGAGCAGGATAGGATGCGAGCAGGAAGTACGATGTGTGGAGGTGATACGAGCTGCAGGTATGCTGCCAAGAGGGAAGAGCAGGGATGAGGAGTAGGGCAGCAGGAATATTGCAGGAATGAGAAGGGTGATTGTGCGAGAGGTGACGAAGAAGTGCTTATGTTGTGTGTTTCGGAGGGTGATGAAGGCTATGTTGTACGAGTGGCTCGCTCTAGACTCGCATGCGTACGCGGCAGCGTGGGCGAGGGTGTGCCAGCGACATGGATTGCTGCGGCGTTATGCGGGATGTTCCGGCTCATCCGCTTTCGCGAGTCTTCAGTCCGGCTACATCGATGCCGTCGGCGTCGAAACTACCGATGTCATCACTCTCCGACTTGAACTCTAGGATCCGGACGTCACCGTCTGGTTCCACAAGCGAAGTCCGGCGCGTTTGGATTTCCGTACGAAACCGGCGTCTCGTGACGAACGACGGCGCCTCGATCCAGATCACGTCTGGCCTGATCAAACAGCTGGCGCTGCTCGACAAGGTCAGATATTTGCCTTCCAAGGAACGACTGCTTGCGTTTCAGGTGTCGAGTTGGGCCTTCGGAGTAGACGGATCTCGAAGCCGGGTGCCGACCTCCTCAAGTTCGCCGAGTCGACGACCGAGCCTACGATCGAGATACGCGAGACGTTCACGGATTACTCGGTGAACGCGTTGTCTTCTCGCCTGCGGGTATTGGACGACACGCGGTCACCATCAATTGGGTGATCGCCAGGGCCGCCGAGGGTCGACGAGTCTGATCAATCGCCGAGACGCCGCCGAGACGTTCGCGGCGTAGCGTTTGGGTTCGCCGATGCGCCATGTCTTCGACGAATCAGGAAGAGAGGGTCAGATGGCTGCAGGCATCCAATACACGTGGAGCGGATAGGCCAGGAGCAAGGGTCAGTGTGTTCATACACGGCTGGTCTCCTAGGGAAGCCGTGCTGTTCAGCGCGACCCCATACCCGCTCAGCGGCGATGCCTACTATCCGCTAGGCAGTTGTCGGCTCGAACAAGGCAATTCGCTGATGCATGTGGACGGCACGATTGGCAGGACGGTCACCGTGACCAACCTCGCTCCGTTCAACCCTTGCACGGTCGAGCTGAGCGCGATTTTCGAAGCCGTTAAGCGACCACTCGGGGAGTTCCGCAATGGCAAGTCGGGGCAAGGCGATTGTTCACGTATGGCACGATCCCTCGGGGCAAATTGTGGCGGTGGGCCGAGTCGCCGACGGCGGCCGAGGCACGGTGGTCCCACTTGATATGGATGGGTTGCTCGCGCTGGAACAAGAAGTGGACGAGAATCTCGTCAACGATTTGCACCGGACCCATCGCATCGAGTCGGTCTCTCAGGCTCTGGTTCTTGTGAAGCGCCCGAAGGGGTCGTAACCCGTTCGGTGCGACCCATCGTCGACTAACGGCGACCGCATATAACGGCCGACACGCCGTTCCGGGTAACTGCATCACTGAACGTCGTCAGGTGATCCAGCTGTGACAACCGGATCCCTCCTGCCGCGGTACCGTCGCTGGTACCAATAGGGGCGGACAGTCCAGGACACGGAACGCAG
This sequence comes from uncultured Chloroflexia bacterium, assembly GCA_963755995.1. Classification (GTDB taxonomy): domain Bacteria; phylum Chloroflexota; class Limnocylindria; order Limnocylindrales; family CSP1-4; genus SPCO01. Next base: position 654,945 of record CAVWLQ010000003.1, read on the forward strand.
TTTCGACCTGCTCCCGAGCACAAACCGAACACTCATGGACCCCTATGGACGCTATGGCTAAGGCTGGGGGACTGGTGGTCGTCGGTTCAAATCCGGCCGCCCCGACCATATTCCGAGCGAGACCGGCCTTCGGGCCGGTTTCTTCGTGTCCGGCGGTACCAGAGCTGCGACCGCCGCGGGCGTGGTCGCTTCGAGGCAATCCCCTTTGATCGGGCGACACATGGCCCGCTATTCGAGGAGGGATGGCCAGCCCTCGATCGCCTAGGACGGCCCACGCGCCGCCACGGACGCCCCGGCTGCGGTCGGGGCGTCGTCGTGTCGATCGCGACCCGTAGGGCATGTGACCTATCGCCATCGCCCCTGCGGGCTCTGTACGGTGCGGTCGAACCCCGGAGCCAGATGGCCCCCCAGAATGCTCCGGGGTTCTTGGCGCCCCCAAGGAACTGGTCGTACGATTGCGGTCCAACGCGGTTGGTGAGGGCTACGACGATGGAACCCAGGACCGTCGACAAGATCCTTGCGGAATGGCGCGAACGCGAGCGCCAGCTGGACGAGAACCCGAACGCTGATCTCGAGGCGCTCCACGCCCGGATCGCGGCCCTCCGCGATGAGCACGCGCGGGCCGTTGAACAACGCAGGGACGAGGCGGACGAACTCCGGAAGTCCTAGGCGCCGACCATCTAGGACGCCCCGACTGCACGCTCCTGTGCGATCCATACCCCGCGACCTCGTGAGGCCGCAGTGAGTAGGGCGCAGCACCAGCATTGAAACGCCGCGTTTATGAGTCGGGAGGCGCGTAGGTCACACGCGATGTACTTCGATGTGATGCTGGCATCGGAGGGACCGTGCGACCCACTCTCGTCATCAATCCCGTCACGGATCGGACGTTCAGCGCTTTCGCGCACCAGGAGCTGGACGGCTCGCGGGACGTCGCAACGCTCGAAAGGCGCCTGCGGACGCGGTATCCTGACGCCGCCGTCCATCCGCGGGTTCTATCGGGTGAGCGCATCCCGGTCTGGTACGTCTATCGGGACGGGCATTGGACAGATTCGCGGACCACATGAGGGAGGCAACGGAATGCCGGATCCGGAGGCGGATCTGCGGTCGACATCGGAGTCCATCCAGGACGACGCCACGCGCCTGAAGGGTCTCGAGGAGCAGAAGAGCGCGCTGGATCCCTCTGACCCGCTGGTGGTCGAGCTATCACGCCAGGTCGAGACTCTGGTTCGGACGATCTCGACGAAGGCACGCGCGGAGACAGAGCTCAGCGAAGAGATCCAGGAAGGGTAGCCCTCTCCATCCGCTGATCGTGTACCGCCGCCGGACGGCGCCTCGCAACTCCGCAGCGACCCCGCTACTCGGTCGGCATGGGTGGTGGCTCGGGGCGATGGTGTTCGCGTGCCGCGTCGATGAGCCGCTGGTATTCATTCCGCAGACGCGCTGCGTCAGCCCGGAGGATCTCGGCCTCGACAGAGTCGGGCCGCGTGACGGCGAGCTCGCGTTCCACTTCGCGCCACATGGAGAGGACGATCACGGCCTCGCGTTGGTACGGCACCTGGTCACCTCGGACGAGAATGGAGGCGCCGCCATTAGTCGGGCGACGGACCGGGGGGAGCCATCATCCGCTGGGGGTCGGAGCCTCCGTTTGCAAGCGTAGCGAACGCGGGGTCCTAACGGAATACCTTGCAGACATGTCTCAAGGCGGCGTCCGAGCCGAACGTGGCAAGGGTGCAGTTCGTTCAACCGACGAGGCCCGGTCGGCACGGCAGTCCCAAGCGCTGGTCGACCGGGGGTCGATCACGGCTGCACAGGGCATGCCTAGGTTCAGACGATTTCGTTACGGGATATCAAGGGATGCGCAGGCCGTGCCCGTCCGAGGACGATGGAGATCGTTACGACGTCGCCTAAACGCCGCAAGCCCTCGGCCTCTTGACGAGTCGGCGGTATGCCGTCCGACGCCGTGCGAGGTTGTTGCTTAGCCCTTTATGGAGACCCGGTGTCGCCATCAATGAGGTCGTGGGGCTCTGACGCCTCCACCTCGACCTGGTCGGCCCTGACCCCCAGTTCCGCCGCGATGCATCGGCGTGCTGCTTCGGCGATCGCAGCGGGCGCTGAACCGTCGAACACGAGCCACGGGAGTTCCTTCACCTCGCGGCCTTCGATGTCGAGCCGGTACCGGGGCGTGGCGCCACGCGCGATCTCTCGACGTCCCGCCCGAATGACTTTTGCTCTGCGGTTTGTCATGGCGACGAGTCTTGTGGGGCCGGCTCGCAGATCGCCATAGCGCAACCTCTCGACCGGTTTCAAAGCCCTTTCGGTGCGCCTTGGAGGTGCGCAGTACGGCTGCACGACGGCTGCCTGCAGAAGCGGGGCGCGGGGACGACACCTCCGAGCCAGATCGTGGCAGGGCCTTGACTGACTCCCCGACAAATCGGCATGTCTCGGTGCCGGATGGCTGGGGCCGCGGAAAGCCTCGACCCGGTCAACGGTCAGCGCGATGCAGCCGATCGGGGCCGACCCCGTCGCCTGACGCTGCCACCGGTGGATCGCGGAGAGGGATGCGCAAGTCGGTCGGCTGTCTCGAGGAGACGCCGGGCGAGACTGAGATCGGCGACGAGGGCCTGGAATGCAGCCTCGCGTTCGGCGCGGTCCCGGACCCGCAGGATCGCGGACGGATGGACCGTGACGAGGACGGTCGAGCCGCTCTCGGAGGTCATCGCCCGCCCGCGATCGCGGGTCACCTGGACGTCGGACCCAAGGACGCCTTCTGCCGCGGTCGCTCCCATCAACACGGTCACCTCGGGCTGGACGAGCGCGAGCTCCTCCTGCAGCCATGGACGGCACGCCCGGACCTGCCGGGCGTTCGGGCGATCGTGAAGGCGGCGCTTGCCGTCCGGTGATGGACGCCAGCGGAAGTGCTTGACGATATTGGTCACGAAGACCGTCTCCCGGTCGATCCCCGCGGCCGCGAGCGCGCGGTCCAGCATGCGGCCTGCCGGACCCACGAACGGGCGACCCGCGCGATCCTCCTGGTCGCCCGGCTGCTCTCCGACGAGGGCGATCCGGGCCTGGACCGGTCCCTCGCCGGTGACGCCCTGGGTGGCACGCTCCCAGAGCTCGCACTGACGACACGCCTCCACGTCGCGGCGGAGCGACCGGAGGGCGTTCGCGACCATCAGCCTTGCCTCTGACCTGTCAGTCGAGGCGCCGCCTGGTGACCATCATCACCGGCTGGATGCCTGTCTTGACCTTCCAATCGAACCGGATCACCTCGATGCGGTCGATGGCCGCCTCGTCCTTCGCACGGAGTGATCGGGGCTGGCTCACCGGCCCGATCCGGCTATCCCTTGCGACCGTGGGTCGGTGACTGGCTCGCATGCCTCGATCTTGACGGGACGCGTCGGTGGTGCAGCGAACGGAGCGTGGCCGCTGCGTTTCGGCCATCTCTCAGCGAAGGTCGGCGCCCTCGGCGCGTGACGACCCCCGCATGCGTGCCGGCGGTCGCCCTTGTACTCGCCCGGGGCGATGACGAAGCCCGAACCCAGTGGACCACCCGCATCCCCGTGGCGGGCCGCAATGAAACAGGCGCTCGTGCTTATGCCGCGGAACGGGGACCGCATGTCACGCTCGCTGCGTCCTGGCGGCCCTCCGCGCACGAATGGAGACGACTCCTCGTGATCCATGTCGGCACATCCGGGTTCTCGTACGATCACTGGCGCGGTGCGTTCTATCCAGCTGGCTCTCGCGGCCGCGAGTTCGGTCACTACGCATCCGTGTTCGAAACTGTCGAGCTCAACGTCACGTTCTATCGGATGCCCTCCGAAGCGGCCTTTCGCACGTGGGCGCGGGAGGCACCCGAAGGTTTCGTCTTTGCCGTCAAGGCGAGTCGGTACCTGACCCACGTGAAGCGACTGGCCGATCCTGAGGAGCCGGTCGCGTTCCTCGTCCAGCGAGCGCGCCTGCTCGGCGAGCACCTCGGTCCGATCCTGCTCCAGTTGCCGCCCGACATGCCGCTTGATCTGGCCCGGCTTGGAGCCACCCTCGACGCATTTCCGGCGGGCCTCCGCATCGCCGTCGAGCCTCGCCACGCGTCCTGGTTCGTCGAGGAAACCCGCGAGCTGTTGAACGCGCACGGCGTGGCGCTGTGCTGGGCCGACCGGCGGGGGCCGATCACGCCGCTGTGGCGGACAGCGGACTGGGGGTACGTCCGATTCCACCAAGGGCGTGCGTCGCCCCGGCCGTGCTACGGCGAGGCGTCACTGGCGACCTGGGTGACACGCATCGAAGAGGCATGGGGGCGGTCGGCCGACGGGTATGCCTACTTCAACAACGATCATCGCGCATGCGCGCTTCGCGACGCTGCGCGGTTCGCGCGACTCGTGAACGGCTCCGGACTCGAGCCCGTCCGGGCGATCCCGATCGACGACAGCGTTCTTGCCGTGTGACCCGCACAAACGTCAGCGGGCGGACCGACGGGCAAGAGTTCCGTTCTCTGGTGACGCCGAAGAGAAGGGTCCGGACGCTCGTCCGGACCCTTCATTTTCGTATCCCTCATCCCCAGGGACGCTTGGCTCAGCCCTGCTTCTTGTCCTTGCTGGCGTACTTCTCCAGCTCCTTCTCGGACATGTCGGTTTTGGTCTTCTTGCCTTCGCGCTTGCGCTGGAGCTCCGCGCCCATGAACTTTCGCTGCTTCTCGGTCTTGGCTGGCATCTGTTCCTCCTGTCCCCGCGGTCAGCGTTGCCGCGGCGTCTCGGACTGCTTCTGACCCATCCCCTGGGTGTCGCGCGATGCCTGTTCACCCGACGGACGCGTCTTGTCGCCCTGGGTGAGCTGATCTCGGGTGCCCGCCGAGCCGGTCTCGCCCATCCGCGGCTCGCTGGTCTGGCCGCTGCCGCCCTGATCCGGGGCGCCGGTCATGTCGCCCGAGCCCTGCTGTGACGCCTCGTCCTTCGGGTGTCCCTGCGTCGGGCTGGTGTGTGTGTCGTGGTGCGCCATGGCGAGCCTCCATGAGTCCTGATCCCGCTATGGATCATCGGATCTGGGGGTCCCAGCCAATCTCGGTCGCGAACGGTGACAGGGCGGCAAAGGCACGCGATCGCACATCGCATCCACCTCGCAACGCCCCGGACATGGACATCGCACTGGCCTGGGTGATCCACCTTGACAGGCACGCTGAGGAACGCGTGCGGTGGCCTGTTCTTCCCGCCCAATTCGCAGCCGGTGAAGGAGCCCCGGCCGACGAGCGCTTGGGCATGCCGCACCGACCGGGGTGCATCAACGGAAACGGTCATCCGCGACGTTCGTTACGATCGAACGACCCTCCGAACCATCGGGCTGACGTCAGAGGGCGTCTTTCTAGGCGGCGGCCGAGCGCTGAAGCTCGGGCAACAGCTCCTTGGCGGCAAAGTCGAGGAAGCCGATCTGGTCCGGCCCGACCTGGTGCAGGTAGACGTGGTCATAGCCGGCAGCAAGGTAGGCACGGATGTGCTCCAGGATCGGCGCGGGATCCGGGCCGCACGGGATCGCGTCTGCCACCTGGTCCTCGGTCACGCCGTCTGCAAGGGCCTCGAAGTTCGCCGGTCTGGGCAGCTCCTGGGTCGCGTCGCCGTGGATGGCGACCGTGGGCCACCAGGCATGTGCGACCCGCCGCGCAGTCGCAGCTGAGCGTGCCCATGAGACCGTGACCTGTCCGATCCGCGGCCCCTCACCGCCGGCTTTCGTGTAGGCGCGGACGACCTCGGGGTCAGGTCCGGTCCCGATGAACCCGTCACCGAGGCGGCCCGCGGTCGCGGCCATGCGCTCGCCGCTTCCGGCGACGTAGATCGCCGGCAGTGTTTCGGGCAGCGTGTACAACCGCGCGTTTTCCACCGTGTAGTACCGACCGTGATGGCTTGCTTCCTCGCCGGTCCATAACTCGCGGATCACCTCGATCGCTTCGTCGAGCATCTCCGCGCGGACATCCCATTCGGGCCAGCGCTGGCCGAGAACATGCTCGTTGAGGTTCTCGCCGGTGCCGACGCCGAGGAAGAAGCGACCGGGCATCAGTGCGGCGACCGTTGCGGACGCCTGGGCGATGATCGCGGGGTGGATCCGCATCGTCGGACACGTCACGCCTGTGCCGATCTCCAGCCGGTCGGTCGCGTCGGCGATCGCCCCGAGCACGCTCCACACGAACGGACTATTTCCCTGACGGTCGGTCCACGGGTGGAAGTGATCGGACATCAGCGCGAACTCGAATCCGTGCTCCTCCGCGGCCACCGCGTGACGGACCAGATCGAGCGGTGGATGCTCCTCGCTCGAAAGCGCGTATCCGATCCTGGGTCCTGACCTAGTCCTGTTCTTTCCTCTACTCGTCTTGCGGACAGCCATGGCAACCTCCTCATTCCCGCTCATCACACACGCGACAACGCCGTCGGATCCTGCCCGCCTATACCGGAGCTCAGCCAGTCAAGCGAGCGTCGGCGAACCATCCACACAGTCACTGTGCCCATGCGTGGCTCCGCGATTTCAACGTCGTTGCGAACTCGGTGCGGCCTTTTGTGACGTCCCAGGAGCTCAGGCCGGTCGCTGTGTTGGAATCGTGCCGCCCGTGGAGCCCTGGTCCCATCCTGGCTGACCGAAGGTACCCCTAACGCCTCCCGCAACGGGTTCGTTCCCATGTGTGAACCCCCAGGTCCCGATGCGGAGGGCTTCCATGACCCGACTCAAGACGATCCCGGTTGCCGTTGCCGGCCTGTTGCTCTCGGCGGGTGCCGTCCTCGGTTTCACGACGATGCCGGATGCCGCCACCAAGGGCCTCACCAACGCTACCGAGAAGTCGGGACAGACGGTCCCGGCTCGACCGGCGACCGTCGGTGCACCCGCGCCGGCAGCGCCCGATGCGGACACCGCCGCGGAGGACGAGACGACCGACGACGTCGCGCTCGATGACGCGCCGCCGGCCGGCACGCACGGCGCTGCCGTTTCGGCTGTCGCCAAGGCGGACGACACGACGCCCGACACGAACCACGGCGCCGACGTCTCCGCGGTCGCCAAGGCCAACCATGGCCAGGCGACCGCTGTGGCCCATCGACCGGCCCATGCAGGCAAGCCCGCCGATGCGGGAAAGCCAGCCAAGCCCGAGAAGCCCGAGAACCCAGGCAAGCCCTCCCGCCCGTAGCAAACCTCCTTCTACGGGACCCAGCCCCGGACCGCCGGCCACCCGCCGGTCCGGGGCTTCGCTTATCCCAGGGCAGGTCCGCCATGCGGTTGCAACCAATCGCACGCGGCCACGTGCGTGGCCGCACCGTGTTGCGCCCCATGCTCGGTCGACAGGGACCGCATGCGTCCCGACCGCCGGGAGGACATCACACATGGGCGAGCCGAAGACAGGCGAGGAATTCATCACGCACGAGTACGACGAGGCCATCGCCGTGCAGCAGTGCATCGTCGACGCGGAGACGACGCTCTCGACCAAGCACCCGGTCCCGTCGACCAAGTCAGCGATCAGGGCCGCACTCCGCGAGGACAAGGATTTCCTCCGGCAGCTCAAGGCGCTGGGCAAGCCCCACGGCGCGACCGGCAAGATCGAGGACGTCGCAGAGGGTCTGACGACCCTGATGAACGAGACCCTCGAGACTGCCACCTCCGAGGGGGCCGACAGCGACTTCTACGAGGCACACGCCGTGCTGCTGAACATCAAGCGGAAGCAGATGGACTCGGCGGGTGGCATGCTCGAGATCGCCCGTGCGACCAAGGACTCGGAGCTCCGCACGGCGTCGACCGCCTTCGCCAAGGCGCAGAAGGCGAGCTGCCAGGTCCTCGCGGACGAGCTGGCCGGCTATGCGGCCATGATCGCGACGGCGGCATGACCGACGAGGCCATGCGGTCGGATCGATCGGACGAGCCGCTCCGTGATCCCGGCGCGTACATCGGGAACGAGCCCGAGCTCGAATCCGAGACCATCCCCGGCGGAGTGACGGCGCGTGACGAGCGCGTCTCCGCGTATCAGTCTCGTCCGGGCCTTGCCGAGGAGCCGACGGATGATTCCTGGAGCGAGGGCCAGTCGGACGTCTCCGACGTCGCCCAGGAGCCGGTCGAGTACGACCCACTCCCGCGGGTCACCGAAGAGCCGGCTGCAGATGATGGCGCAGACGAGACGCCGATCCTCGGTGGACCGCTGCCCGAGTAGCTCGGAACAGGCCAACGGGTGCATCTGCACCGCCTGACATCAGGGGCGCCCCGGCCACGGTCGGGGCGTCCGCGTGTCCGGGCATTTCTCCTATGCCGCCCGGCTCAGCAGCACGACGGCCATCAGGACACCGACCACGCCCGTGACGGCCGCGGCTCGCGGCCCGCCGAGGCGCTTGGCGATGATGACGAAGACGGTGACGATCGCGGCAGCGGCCAGGCGCGAGATGATCGGCGAGCCGACGTGGGCCGGCCCGGACAGGATGTAGTTGACGGCCAGGATGCCAGCGATGGCCACGACCGAGACGAGCCAGAGCCGCTTCTTGTCGACCGGATGGGTTTCGACTGTCATGGGACCACGACCTTTCCAGCGTGATCAGGATTGTCCCACTTCGGCCGCCAAACGCCCGAAACGGCGACCGACTTTGGATGGTGATTGCGATGTCCGACCCAGGTCGTCCGTCAGCGATTCAACCCCAGGCCTCGATGCTTGTCTCCGGCCGTTGGAGCCGAGACCAGCGAAGGGACAGACCGATGGATGACTCCGAGATGCAGGCGCAGCGAGCCGATCCCAAGCGGGTGGACGAGCGCTTGGGTCGAGATGACGAAGGAGTCGGCAGCGTCCGGCCCGAGGATGCAGCTCCGATCGAGCCAGAAGACGACGGCCTCGGGAGCGTCCGCCCGGAGGACACGGTTCCGATCGAGCCTGACGATGACGGCGTTGGCAGCGTCCGACCCGAAGACGTCGTTCCGATCGATCCCGACGACGAGGGGCTCGGCAGCGTCCGGCGGGATCCCTCGAGCTAGGGTCCGCGGGCCTGCGTGTGCCCTATCCGCGGGGCCGCGTGCGCCCTGGGAGTCCGCGGGCGCCGCGTGCGCACCGGGCTAACGACCGGTTGCCTGCTCCTGTGGTTCCATCATCGAGAACGGGTCCTCGATATCGAGCGCCTCGTAGTGGGTGATCACGAGGTCCGTGATGAGGGCCTCGGCGCCGGGCGCCAGCCTGGGGCGGCTGATATCCGGACCCGTCCACGCGTACATGGCAGCGGGATCGCGCCACTCCTCGTACAGGACGACCTCTTCGAACTTGCCGATGAGGCGGCGGGCGAGCTTGACGTAGACCAGGCCCTCGTACGACTTGAGGATCGGGAGCTGCTCGCGCATGAGGTCATGCAGGCGAACGGACGATGCCTCGGGGACCGTGGCTGTCAGGACGCGAACGATCATGGTGGCGAGTCCGTTCGGTGCGAGCGAGCCGGATGCTGGCGACGTCTCGATCTCGGGACATGGTCCGGCTCCTGGGGCCCATCATCGAGGCAAGGAACGTCCGGCGACACCGAGACTCCCGGCCTGCGCATTGCACCCGCGTTACGGACATCGACCCCGTGTCCAGGCGGCCGGCTCCGCGTCACCCCCAGGATCCGCCGCGATCCGGCGCCGAATCGCAATGTGGAAGTCCTACGGAATCAGTAGACATTCCCCGACGCGACTTCGTATCATGCCGCCATGACCTCGCACACCCGCTCGTCCGCGATGTGTATGCCCTGGCGGCCCCATGGAGGGGACACAGGGCGATAGGTCGCGTCATCGACAGCTGACGGGGACCGTTCGCCGGTCCCGGGGCCGCAGTCCGAGAGGGGACTGCGGCTTTTCTGTGTCCCTGGCACCCACGGCCAGCCGCCGACCCCGCCCCGACCCGGGACCGCCCAGGCGACCACGACAGACCAGGAGCACGCGTGTCCATCGACTCCCCGTCATCCGAGCGGCTCGGCGCACCGCCGAACCGCTCGGCAGGATCCGACACCAGGCACGAGGTGGGTTTCCTCGGTCTTGGTCGGACGTTCCCGCGGACGTCTGCACGAACGGCCCGGCTCACCGACCACGTCGTCCTGCGTGACATCTCGCTCTCGGTCCAGCCGAGCGAGGTGGTCGTGATCCTGGGGACGAGCGGGTGCGGCAAGTCGACGCTCCTGCGGATCACGGCCGGTCTGGACTCGCCCACGACGGGCGCGGTCACGATCGGTGGCGATCCCGTCACGGGCATCGACCCTCGCTGCGCGTTCGCCTTCCAGGAGCCCCGGCTCCTGCCGTGGCGGACCCTGGCCGGGAACGTCGCGCTCGGGCTCCCGCCCGGGACGGCGGCGTCGATCGGCCGGGACCGCGTGGAGCGTCTGCTCGACCTGGTCGGCCTCACAGCGTTCGCCGAGCATCGACCACGGGAGGTCTCGGGCGGCATGGCCCAGCGAGCGTCGCTGGCACGGGCGCTGGCCCGGGATCCATGGGTGCTGCTGCTGGATGAGCCGTTCGGGGCGCTGGACGCCCTGACCCGGCTGAAGATGCAGGACCTCTTGCTCGACGTCCACGCCGCGGCTCCGACGACCGTCCTCCTGGTCACCCACGACGTCGACGAAGCGCTCCAGCTCGCCGATCGCGTGATCCTGCTCGGCCCCGAGCCGGGCTCGTTCGGCGCCACGATCCGCCAGATCGTCACGGTGCCGGGCCCCCGCCCGCGCGACAGGGGTTCGGCCGAGCTCGCGGAGCTGCGCGCGTCGCTGCTGGCGGGCCTCGGTATCGATCGACACGCGCACGCCCCCGCTCACTGACATCCGCGTTCACGCACGAAGGGACGACACACCCATGAAGACCATCCGACTCCGACGAACCACCACCATCGTCGCGACCATCGCCGCGACCGCAGTCCTGGCCGCGGCGTGCTCGAGCACCGGCGGGTCCCCGGCGCCCTCGGCCGCGGCAAGCAGCGGTGCGGCGGCCGCCGGCGGCCCAGCGGTCGTCACCCAGGGCGGCACGCTCGACATCGACTACGCGACGTACAACCCGCTCAGCCTCGTGATCAAGGACAAGGGCTGGCTCGAGACGGGTCTGGCACCCCAGAACGTGACCGTCAACTGGGTCAAGTCCGCCGGCTCGAACAAGGCCAACGAGGCTCTCCGCGCGGATGCGATCGACGTGGGCTCGACGGCGGGCTCGGCGGCGCTCCTCGCGCGCTCCAACGGCTCGCCCATCCAGGTCATCGACATCTTCTCGCAGCCGGAGTGGGCCGCCATCGTCGTCCCGAAGGGATCGCCGATCACGTCGGTCGCGGACCTCAAGGGCAAGAAGATCGCCGCAACCAAGGGCACGGACCCGTACTTCTTCCTGCTCCAGGCGCTCGAGACCGCCGGTCTGACGCCGTCCGACGTGACGGTCGAGGTCCTCCAGCATGCCGATGGCTGGGCGGCGCTCCAGAACGGCTCGGTCGATGCGTGGGCCGGACTCGATCCGATCATGGCCGGCGCGGAGGAGGCCGGCGCGAAGCTGCTCTATCGGAACGTCGCGTTCAACAGCTACGGGTTCCTCGACGCGACGGAGTCGTTCATCAAGGACAAGCCAGACCTCGCGCAGGCCGTCGTCGACGCCTACGAGCAGGCGCGGGCGTGGGCGCAGGCACACCCGGACGAGACCGCGGCGATCCTGGCCAAGGAAGCCGGCCTCGACGCCGCCGTGGCCGGCCGGGTGATCAAGGAACGCACGAACCTCGGTGTGGATCCGGTCCCGGGTGCCGCGCAGATCGCCGTCCTGTCCAAGATCGGTCCGATCTTCGTCGCCTCCGGCGACGTGAAGACGCAGGCCGAGATCGACGCCGCCCTCGGGTCGCTCGTCAACGCTTCGTTCATCACGAACGCCGATCCGAGTCGCTTCGAGTGACCCGTTCCCGGTCGATCGCGCCACCGTCCGGCTCCACGGCCCGGACGGTGGCCGCGGTCGAGGGCCGTCCGTCCGGCCGGGCCGTCGCCTCCCGGAGATGGACCCGGCTGGTCATCGGCGCGAGCCTGCCCATCGCGATCCTCGCGCTGTGGCAGGTGTCGACCTCGCTCGGCTGGTTCACGCCGGTCCAGCTGCCGTCGCCCGCGAGCGTGCTCGACGCGGCCATCGAGCTCGTCGAGCGTGGCACGCTCGCCGGTTTCATCCTGCTGTCCACGCAGCGTGTCCTTGTCGGGTTCGCGATCGGGGCGTCGCTCGGGCTGCTGCTCGGCGCGGTCACGGGTCTCGCCCGGACGTGGGACCTGTTCTTCGGGTCGACCCTGGGGGCGATCCGGGCCGTCCCGTCACTGGCCTGGGTCCCATTGCTCATCCTGTGGCTCAAGATCGGGGAGGGCTCCAAGATCACGCTCATCGCGATCGGCGCGTTCTTCCCGGTCTACACGACGGTGAACGGCGCCCTCCGGCATGTCGACCGCGACCTGGTCGAGGCCGGCCGGGCGTTCGGCCTCCGCGGCGTGCGGCTGTTCACCACCGTCCAGCTCCCGGCCGTGCTGCCGTCGGTCATCGCCGGGCTCCGCCTCGGCCTGGCCCAATCGTGGCTGTTCCTCGTGGCCGCCGAGCTCATCGCCTCGTCGGCCGGTCTTGGCTTCCTCCTGGTCGATTCCCAGAACAACGGCCGGGTCGATCGGATCCTGCTGGCGATCATCCTCCTGGCCGTGATCGGCAAGACGACCGACGCGATGATCGGGCTGTTCGAGCGCCGGACCGTCCGGCGATGGACCTGACCCGACCGGCGATCCCTCGTCATCGCCCTGGCACGTCGCCGTAACGACCGATCCCGTCTGTGCGGCACGGGCGTGGGGCGCGACCGTGCACGCTCGGTCAGTCATCGGCTGTCCGGGTCGCACTGGGGGTGATCCTGGGCTCGGTGGCATCGCGGGTCGAGGCTCTCGCCGGTACGCCAGTGCCCTCGCGGCAAGCCGCGAGGGCCTCTCCGCACTCACCTCAGTACGATGGGTCGGTGAGCGAGCACTCTCGGCGGCCCTGGACGTCCCGGCTGCATCCGACGAACTGGCCACCGGGCACCGGGACGGTGCTGTTCGTCGTGTGGCTCGCCTATGCGGCCCTGTGCACCGTGTGGGTCCACGTGTTGCTCTGGACGGTCCTGCCGATCGGGTTGACGCTGTATCTCTTCGCGGCGTGGTACCCGTGGCGCGTCATCCTGATCCTCGTCGTGCCGGTGGTGGTGCTGACGGGGTACTCGCAGCTCATCGCGGCGTCGCCGGATACGCCGATCTGGGCCGCGTTCGCCATCTACCTCGCCGCGTGCGGCTACTTCTCGTTCATCGTCTCGTACGACCAGCGGGACGGTCTGATCGCGCGTCTACCGAGCTGGATCCTGGGCCAGCGATTCTCGACGAGGCTGACCTGGGCACGCTTCGAGGACGCGGCCGTGGCCGCGAACGCGGTCGTCCGGCAGGTGGGCGCCGGCGGGGACGCGAGCGGCAAGCAGGCGACCCTCCACGGGCTTGCGACCGCCGCTCGCCGTGAGGCGCGTCGTGGCGGAGTCTGGCAGGAAGCCTGGGCAGCGCAGGCCGCATGGCTGGACGGGCTCGAGGAGCTCGTCGCGAGCAAGCCGACGGCCGAGCGGGCGAGACACGTCAACGACCTGCTCGAGGCGATGAACGAAGCGCATCTGGCCGCGGTCGAGCGAGCCGGCGAGGTCGATGCCGCCGACGCCTAGATCGGCGCCGCCCGTAAGTTACACATTCTTATCCGGACCTTGTCTGGCCCTTGGTGGACCGTCCAAGCCGCGGCTCGCATGATCCGGATATCACCCGGATCTGGCCGCCCTTGGATTGCGCGCCTCGACCGTGGCGCACGCCATCCCAAGGACTCGACATGCCTGAACTTGCAGTCCGCGAGCTGCAGCCGATCGATCTCGACGATGACCCGTTCATCGGGCTTCCTGAGCCCTTCTCGCTCACGCCCTTGCGACTCCTCGACAGCCCCGCTGACGAGCCCGTGCGGCCAGCGGTCGACAACCTGAGCCCTCGGCAACGGCAGGTGCTGCGGCGGCGGGCGTACGGGCTGCGGACGAAGGAGATCGCCCACGACCTCGGGATCAGCATGCAGACCGTGAAGAACCACATCACCTTCACGTACATCAAGCTCGGCGTGGAGTCGTTGCCCGAAGCTTTGGTCGAGGTCGGCTGGCTCAGGATCCCCGAGGAGGACTTCGGGTGAACCGTCCCTGGATCGATCTCCGCCATCCGACCCTGAAGCGGCCGCCCGCCTCGGCGCCGATCGTCGTGGTCGATGACGACCCGGTGGTCCTCGCTCGCCTCGACGCGATCATGTCCGACCACATCGAGGGATGCCCGGTCTGCGGGCGCGACCCGCACACGTGTCGCGCCATCGGCTGCGACGACGGGGCATCCGGCTCGAACGACCGCACCGAGGACCGCGGACCCCGCCTGCTGGTCGCCTCGCTCTCGTAGCGGTCAGGGCAGCGCGGCCTTGGCCGACGGTGAACGGTCCTTCCCGCTAAACGGTCTGCCCCGGTAAATGAAGGGCCGGTGGCGGCCGAACGTGGCCGTTCGATCGATGTCCGTTCCGGGTACCCGCCCGTAGCGTGTCGGCAACGACCTCGAACCGAGGTCGACCGAGATGGCACCGACGACGGGAGGGACCGACATGGCACACGCGGGCACGACGAACGGCATCGATCAACCGGCGGCGACCGGCTCCGACAGGCAGGCCGGTCTCTGGATCGCCCTCGTCAGCGGCGCGGTGATCGTGGCGATCGCCCTGGCGTTCGTCACGACGCAGGGCACCGGGTCGCGATCGGTCATCAGCGCGCAGCGCGCCCCGGCGGTCATCGTCGCCCCGGGCGCGGTCACGGCTCCGACACTCGGCCCGGACTGGTACGCACGGCACGTCCCCGCCGTGGTGACTGCTCCGACCCTCGGTCCGGACTGGTACGCACGCCACGTCCCCGCCGTGGTGACTGCTCCGACTCTCGGTCCGGACTGGTACGCACGCCACGTCCCGGCGACGGTGGCGACTCCCACGCTCGGTCCGGACTGGTACGCACGCCACGTCCCGGCGATCGGACCGGCAGAGTCGGCGGCCGGCGCGGTGAGCGCGAACGCCGATCGGAACCGCCACCATCGTCCGCTGACGCCAGGGCAGCGCCTGCACCGGTAGTTCATCGACGGGTGCACGAGGGCTGGAGCAGCTGCTTCGGCCCTCGTTTCGATTCGCGGGGAGATCGACGCGCCGGTCGGCGTGGCGGTAGATTGGAGCCGATGGCCAAGCAACGCGTCCTGTTCGTCAGCACGGAGAACGCCGCTCGGTCGCAGATGGCCGAGGGCATGCTGCGAGCCTGGGCAGGCGATCGCTACGAGGCCGCCAGCGCCGGGATCGAGCCCACCCAGGTCAGTCCGGAGGCGGTCGCCGTCATGGCCGAGGCCGGCGTCGACATCAGTGGCCAGAGCGTCAAAGGCATCGACCAATTCCTCGGCCAACCCTGGAATTGGGTCATCACCGTCTGCGAGACCGCACGCCACACCTGCCCGGTGTTCCCGGGCGCTGCCCGGACGGACCACTGGAGCTTCGACGATCCGATGAAGGCGGTCGGGACGGACGACGAGCGTCTTGCCGCCTTCCAGCGGGTGGGGGATGAGGTCGCGGCCCGCGTCCGACAGCTCGTGCTCGTCGCAGACCGTCCCTACACCCAGGCGACGACACCGGTCATCGAGCTGCCCCCGAAGTAGGGCCTCCCGGGCGTCGACCTGTTCGGACCGCCGCACGACGGGCTGCGCGACTCGATACGCTCCGCAGATGCGCGCCCACGCGACCTCGCGACACCCGACACCAACCCCCATCGATCGCCGGTGACCAGCTCCACGACCCAGGAGCCGGCCCAGGGCACCCTCGAGCGGATGGGCCTGACGGCGCTCGCGTATCCGCCGTTCGTGACGTTCCTCGGCGCGAACCTGACCTCGAACGCCTCGTGGTTCATCTTCGGCGCCGCGCTCAACACGTACATCTTCCAGGTCACCGGTTCGGCCCAGGACGTGGGCGTGGCGTCGTTCGTCTACAGCCTGCCGTTCACGATCTTCATGCTCCATGCCGGGCTGCTCGCCGACCGCTTCGGGGCGAAGTCGATGGTCGTGCTCTCGCTCGCCGGGGCCGGCGCGGCGATCGCGGTCACGGGCATCCTGGCCTTGGCGCTCTGGCCCCTGTGGGTCCTGGTCGCGATCGGGTGCGTGATGTCCACGTTCCAGACGCTCGGCGCCCCGGCGTTCATCTCGATCGTCAACGACCTCGTCCCACCGCGAGCCATCTCGAGCGGCGTCGCGCTGACCTTCCTCGGCTTCAACGTCGGCCGGATCATCGGCGGGATCGTCGGCGGCATCCTTCTCGCGTTCCTCAGCGCCGACATCGTCACGTCGGCGGCGCTGACGATCATCGTCGCCGGGGTGATGCAGAGCCTCCCGGCCGTGCCCATCGGCCGGCTCCGGATCACCGAGGCCGTCGCGCGGACGACCGATCACTCGATGGTGCGGCCGTTGGTCGAGGCCGCGTCCTATGCGCGTCGGTACCCGACGCTCGGGCTGATCATCCTCGTCTCCGTTGCGCCCGGTGCGATCGGACTGTCCTACACGTTCCTGCTGCCGGTCGTGATCCGCGACCTGGGGGCGAACCCGGGGACGATCGGCCTGCTGTATGTCGGAGCCGGGATCGGTGGCCTGATGGCCGGCCTGGCGGCCGAGCCGATCATGCGCAGGGTCGGGCACGGCCGAACGATCTTCGTCGGGATGCTGCTCATCGGGGCGGGGCTGATCGGCGTCGGCCTCTCCGGGGCGCTGGCCCTGGCGGCGGTCGCCATCGCCGTCGCGCAGGGTGGCTTCGCGATCTACGGCTCGTCCAGCCTGTCGCTCGTGCAGTCGCTCTCGCCGGCCCGCCTCCGTGGCCGCGTCACCTCGCTGTTCACCTTGCTGTACTGGGGCCTCATGCCGTTCGGGGCTCTCGCCGGCGGCCTCATCGCGGAGCGTTCGAGCGCGCTCGTCGCGGTCATGCTCGCCGGCTCGATCGTCATCACCTGCGGAGCGATCCTGTTCATCGCGCGGCCGCAGATCGCGACGCTCCGGATCGATCGCGCCGCGGGCACCGTGACGGGTCAGCTCGAGGGCAGCGGATACCCGCGGCCGACCGAGACCTGAGCCGCCGCACCGAGGACGTTCGGCCCGATCGCGTCCGCTTCTAGATGAGGTGGCGGCGGCTCGCGCCCCGTTGGAGGTCCGCCCGGAAATCGGGATGAGCGATGGCGATCAGCGCCTTGGCCCTCTCGCGCAGGCTCTTCCCGAAGAGCTCGGCGACGCCCCATTCGGTCACGACGGTGCGGACGTGGGCCCGGGTCGTCACGACGCCGGCGCCCTCCCGGAGGGCATCGACGATCCGCGATGACGGTCCCGCCGGCGGCCGTCGACGGCAGGGCGATGACGGACCGTCCTTCTGACGCCAGGCCGGCGCCGCGGATGAAGTCCATCTGCCCGCCGACGCCCGAGTACATCGTGTGGCCGATCGAGTCCGCCACGACCTGGCCGGTCAGGTCGACCTCGATGGCCGAGTTGATCGAGACCATCCGGCTGAAGGACCGGATCACGTGGGTGTCATTGGTGAAGTCGACCGGTCGCATCTCGACCATCGGGTTGTCGTGGACGAACGCGTACAGCCGCGGCGAACCCATCAGGAACGAGGTGACGATCTTGCCGCGGTTGCGCTCCTTGGCGGCCCCGGTGACGACGCCGGCCTCGACGAGGTCGACGACCGCGTCCGTGAACATCTCGGTGTGGATCCCGAGGTCGTGCTTGTCCATCAGGGCCATGCGCCGTCGCTGCCGGGATCGCGCCGATCCCCAGCTGCAGCGTCGCCCGATCCGGCACGAGGGCGGCCACGTGCGCGCCGATCCGCGCCTCGAGGTCGCCGATGACCGGGCTGGCGTGCGCGTACGGCGGGACGTCGACCTCGACCGCCGAGATCGATGTCGTCCACGTGGATGAAGCTGTCGCCGAGCGTCCGCGGCATCGACCGGTTCAGCTGGACGACGACCGTCTTCGCCGCGCGGATGGCCGCGTGCATCGCTTCGACGCTCGTCCCGAGGGAGCAGAACCCGTGGGCATCGGGCGGCGTCGCGTTGACGAACACGACATCGAGCGGCAGGGCGCCGGCTCTCGAAGAGGCGCGGCACGTCGGACAGGAAGACCGGGACGTAGTCGGCGCGCCCTTCGTTGACGGCGGCCCTGGCGTTCGGCCCGATGAACAGTGCGCGATGCCGGAAGTGGCCCGCCATCTCGGGCGCCAGGTGTGGCCCGGGTCCCTCCGTGTGGAGGTGGACGACGCTGACGTCGCGCAACTCCTGGGCGCGATCGACCAGTGCCTGGAGGAGCACCGACGGAGTCGCGGCAGCGCAGTGCAGGTAGACGCTCTGACCGGACTGAACGACGCCGGCAGCGTCTGCCGCGGAAACGAGTCGCATCGACACAGCCTACGTGGGACCCGCGCGGCGAGATACGACGTTCGGCCCCACGTCCGGTGACCTTCGGACCTGATGCGGGGACGGTCGCCGCAGTCAACTACGGAGATGACCACCACACGGGCTCCGGCGCCGTATCGACTCCGATCGATCACGGCCCACGACCGGACCGGCCTGACGGCCTTCTACGCCGGGCTCTCCCAGGACAGCCGGTCCGCCCGCTTCCATGGCACTGCGAAGACGATCCCTGAGGCGACGGCAACGTACTTCTGCGGTCCTGATCACGAGCATCGAGAAGGGATCGTCGCGGAGTCGTTCGATGCAGGGGGCGCCCCCGTGATCGTCGGCCACGTCTGCATCGAACCCACTGACGGCAGCACGGCGGAGATGGCGATCGCCGTCGCCGATGCATGGCAGCATCATGGGTTGGGTCGGGCGATGCTCGGAGACGCGATCGAATGGGCGCAAACGCACGGCTTTGCCCACCTTGTCGCCTCGATGCTCGGTGGCAACACGAGCATGTGCCTGTTGCTGCGATCCACCGGCTACCGCGTGTCGTACGGAAACGTGGGTTGCGGCACCGTCGACGCTTTCCTCGAGGTGCTAGGCCCCAGCCCGGTCGTCGCTTGACCTCGGGTGGACCCCGTCGTGGGCGACCAGGATGTTCCTCATGCAGATGCCGTCTGTTCGCTCCCGGACACACGGACCTGCTCTCGCGGCTGCTCTGATCCCGCTGAGCCGATGATCGGACCAGGTCGGACGAGGGCGCGCCCCGCCAGGCCGCCGAGACGAGGCTGAGGCAGCTGATCGCGATGGCGACCGGCGCCACGATCACGTCGCCGGCGACTGCCGAGAGCAGGAAGCCGCCGACCACCCCAGCCCCCATCAGGGCGACCCAGACGAGCATCGGGAGTGCGAAGGCAGCGGCGCTGCTCCGGCGGACCAGGCCCGTCCCCGCGAGAACACATTCCCTCGACCACCGTCCGACCGCCGATCAGCAGGCTCCACAGGGAGGAGGATCATCGGCCCGCTCGGCCCGCGCGCGATAGGGCCGGACAGCTCCGAATGCCGGTCCAGAAAGCCGGATCCACGTGGCTCCTCGTGTGGCACGAATCCAAGACCGGCGAGAGCCTTGAGGCTCTCGCCGGTCGTGTGCGCTGCGGGTCGTGCCCGCCTCGCGGTGGTCAGGCGGGGTTGGCCACCTGCTTGAATGCCGGCGCCTTGGCCTTCTCGCTCGAGGCTCGCGTCGCCCACACCAGCCCGAGGCCGGTCATGAGAACGGTGAGTCCGACGAGAGCGAAGAGAGCCGCGATGCCCAGGCCCATCGTGAGGGCGGAGGCGGTCACGCTGCCGACTCCCAGCTGTCCGACGAGCGCGAGGGCTGTGGGGGTCCAGATCTGTCCACGAGCCGCAGCCTGGATCGGGTCGCTCCGGTCAAAGCCGGTCCAGTACTTGCCGGTGTTCTGGAAATCGTACGTGCCGGCCTTGGTGACGACCTGACCGTCGACCACGACGTCCTCGGGGATCGTGACGGTCGTCGCCGCATGAAGCGTGTGGTAGGTGATCGTGGCCATCTGGTACATGTACTCGGTGGGCGTGTTCACGAGCGGGTCGTTCGGGTTGAGCTCGGACTTGTCGACCGAGTAGCCCCAGTCGTTGGTCAGGAGACCCATGATCGCCGTGGCCTCTTCGGTGCTGCCGGTGCTGTCGGCCAGCTGTCCGTCAGCGTTGTAGGTGAGATTGACATTCTGTGCGGTGCTGAACGCCTGGAGCGCACCGGCGCCCTGCTGGGTCTTGTAGAGCGTGTACCCGCCTGCGGCGAAGAACACGATGCCCATCAGTGCCAGTCCGAGACCGAGCCGCTGAAGTCGCTTGTTCATGATCCAACCCTCATTTCCCTGCCTGTGGTGTGTTGATGTCGTCACCTTCGTGCCGTCGGGGGGTCTCGAGCAGGTGGCACGTGGACCCTTCCGGGGGCACAGTGGCCCTGGTGTCAGGGGCCATTCGGCCCGGGCCTCGGATCGGATCCGTCCCGCGGGCGCTTCAGCCCCCGAACAGGTGACCTTCGCCTCTGTCGAGCGCCCGCCGGCGTCGCCATGCTCGGGACAGGAGCAGCCGGCGACCCGTGTCTCGCGTAACGCCGAGGCCGGGCGAGAGCCGACCTGCCGGGAAAGGAGTGCGGACATGATCGCCGTCGACACCATGCGGGCCACCGTCTTCCACGCGCCCCAGGAGTTCCACGTCGAGGAGGTCGATCGCCCTCGGCCCGGACCGGGCGAGGCCCTGATCCGGGTGACGCTGACGACGATCTGCGGGACCGACGTCCACATCGTCAAGGGCGAGTACCCGGTCCGCCCAGGTCTGACCCTCGGTCACGAGCCCGTCGGCGTCATCGAGGAGCTGGGCGCCGGTGTGACCGGCTACGAGATCGGTGAGCGCGTCCTCGTCGGGGCCATCACCCCGTGCGGCCAGTGCCACGCCTGCCTCTCCGGCCACCTGTCCCAGTGCGGCCACGGGACCGGCTTCGAGGCCGTCGGCGGCTGGCGCTTCGGCAACACGATCAACGGCGCGCAGGCCGAGTACCTGCTGGTGCCCGTCGGCCCAGGCCAATCTCGCGAAGATCCCGGCCGACGTGACCGACGAGCAGGTCGTCCTCCTCGCCGACATCGCCTCGACCGGCTTCGCCGGCGCGGAATCGGGCGGCGTCCGGATCGGCGACACCGTCGTGGTCTTCGCCCAGGGTCCCGATCGGACTGTGCGCGACGGCCGGTGCCAAGCTGATGGGCGCGGCCCAGGTCATCGGCGTCGACAGCGACCCGGTCCGTCTGGCGATGTCCCGGCGGATGGGCGCGGACGTCGCACTCGACTTCACCAAGGTCGACGTCGTCGAGGAGGTCCATCGCCTGACCGGCGGGTACGGCGCCGACGTCGCGATCGAGGCCCTCGGCACGCAGGGGACCTTCGAGAGCGCCCTTCGCACGCTTCGTCCAGGCGGGACGTTGTCCAGCCTTGGGGTGTACTCCGGCAAGCTCGAGCTGCCGTACGACGCGTTCGCGGCGGGTCTCGGCGGTCACCGCATCGTCACGAGCCTCTGCCCGGGTGGCAAGGAGCGGATGGGCCGGCTCATCGCGATGGTCCAGTCGGGCCGGTTCGACCCGACGCCGCTGATCACGCACCACTTCGCGCTCAGGGACATCGAGGAGGCCTACCGGCTCTTCAGCAACCGGATGGACGGCGTCCTGAAGGTCGCCATCGCTCCGTAGCCATCGTCCACTGTCGGGCCGCGCGGCCGGCTGGGGACCGGCCGCGCCGTCATCTTTCGGCGGCACGGGCACACCGTTGCCTGGCGACGTGGGCCGTGCGGCGCGACGTCAGCTCGGGATCACGATGACGTCACAGATCGCCCGTTTGGCCACCTCTGACGAGACGCTGCCCAGGATCAGGCGGCGGACGTTGAGTCGTGGACGAGACCCAAGGACGATGACATCGGCGCCCTCGGCATGCGATGCCTCCAGGATCGCCTCTGCGGGGTCGCCTTCCCAGATGAGATAGGTGGCCCTGACCCCGGCGTCGCGTGCCTGGCGGACGATCGCCTGGGCTCCGGCAGCCAGTCGGTCTCGCTCCTGGTCGACGCGTCGCGAGCCTCCGCCCGGGAGGTGGAGGTTGTGTTGCTCGACCACGCTGAGGACGATCAGGTCGGCCCCGTCGTCCTTGGCACGCTTGATGGCTTCGTCGGCGGCATCGCGGGAGGCGGGCGTCAAGTCGACCGCCAACAGGATCCGCCGCCCGTGGGGCCCGTGGGGTTCGCGCATCTCCATAGGGTGCCGGTGGCGACGCGGCATGCCACGGGCCATCCGGCCCGCTGTTGCCGGGCCACGTGGCCCAGGGATGTGGGAGGGCACCGGCGCACTGCTACCGTGTCGGGCATGGATGGCCGCCAGGACCCGGAGGCAACGATCGACGTCGTCGACGCCCTCGATGCCGCGACGCGGGCGATCGCCAGCCTGCAGTCCGTGGATGACGTTCTGCAGGTGATCGTGGACCAGGTCCGGCTGTTGGTCGGGGCGGACTACGCGGCCCTCGGGACCGTCCGAGCGGACGGCGTCATCGAACTCTTCATCACGTCCGGGATGAGCCGCGAGACGCGAGCCGCGATCGGCCCACTCCCGCGCGGCCACGGCTTCCTCGGCCTGATCATCGAGGAGAACACCTCGTTCCGGATCCCGGACATCGCCGTCGATCCGCGACGACACGGGTTTCCCCCGAATCACCCGCCCATGCATAGCTTCCTCGGCGTGCCGATCACCGTGAAGGGCCGCTCCGTCGGAAACCTGTACCTCACGGACAAGACCGGGGCCGCGGAGTTCTCGGCGGCCGATGAGCGGCTGGTCGAGACATTCGCAGTCCATGCCGGGATCGCGATCGAGAACGCCCATCTGCACGAGCAGGTCCAGCGGCTGGCGATCGTCGACGAGCGCGAGCGCATCAGCCAGGACCTCCACGACGGCATCATCCAGAACATCTATGCCGTCGGGCTCTCCCTCGAGGACATCGCCGAGCTCATCCGCGACGACCCGGACGAGGTCGAACGACGGGTGGAACGGGCGATCGACAGCCTCCACCTCACGATCCGGGACATCCGCAACTTCATCTTCGGCCTCCGGCCGGAGCTCCTGAGCGGGATGAGCCTGTTGACGGGGCTCGCCGCGATCGTCGAGGAATCGCGGCATAACTCGATGATCGACGTCGAGCTGCATGCGGGCGCGATCGACGTCGAGCCCGACGCGACGACGACCGCGCATCTGCTGGGCGTCGTCAACGAGGCCCTGTCCAACATCGCGCGCCACTCCGGTGCATCGCGCGCGACAGGTCTGGATCAGCCGGAACCCGACGGCAGCCTGCGGCTTCGGATCGAGGACAACGGGCACGGGTTCGATCCAGACGGAGGTCGGGAGCCTCGGTCATCAGGGACTGGCCAACATGCGCTCCCGGGTGGCGACGGTCGGTGCGACCATGGACATCGAGAGCGATGGGGCCGGTACCCGGATCGAGATCCACCGACCGGTCAACGCAACCGCCGACGGTGAGGAGATCGCCACGCCATGACTGACGGCCCAAGCCGACCTTTGACGCTCCTCGTGGTCGACGACCACGAGGTCGTCCGCCAGGGCCTCGTCGCCGTGCTCGACCGCCGCCCGGAGTTCCAGGTCGTCGCGGAGGCCGGCACGGTCGCCGAATCGATCGCGATGGCCAAGCGGTTCCAGCCGGACCTCGTCGTCATGGACGTGCGCCTGCCGGACGGCTCGGGGATCGAGGCCTGCCGGGAGATCCGGGCGGAGTTCCCGGCGACGCGGGTGGTGATGCTGACGCAGCTATCCCGACGAGGAGGCCGTGATCGCCGCGATCGTCGCGGGCGCCAGCGGCTATCTCCTCAAGCAGGTTCGCGCCCGCGACCTCGTTGCCGCGCTCGAGGCCGTCGGTCGCGGCGAGTCGCTGCTGGATCCGGCCGTCACCGGCAAGGTCCTCGAGCGGATGCGGCGGATCGCCACGTCGGATGAGCCCGACGAGCTCGGCGCGTTGACCCAGCAGGAGCGCAAGATCCTGGCGCTCGTCGCCGAGGGCAAGACAAACAAGGAGATCGCGGCCGAGGTCTTCCTGTCCGACAAGACCGTCAAGAACTACGTGAGCTCGATCCTGGCCAAGCTCAATCTCGAGCGACGCGCCCAGGCCGCCGCGTACGTGGCTCGCATCAAGAGCCACCCGTCCGACTGATCCGGAACCCGGCTCGAGCCGGAGACACGGTTCCGCTGATCGGCGGCGCTGTAATGACGTTGCAAGGCGGTATGCGGGTTTTCATCCTCCGCCGCCGCGGTCGCGGTTGGCTACGGTCCGGACATGTCCGAATTCGACCGTCGCGGTCCGTCTGCGCGCGCGACTTGCCGACCTGAAGCGGGTGACCGACGACCGCCACCAGCTGCCCATCGCGACGCCCGCGTACGCTGCCGCGCTCGAGCACGAGATGCGCCTGATCAGCGAGATCCGACGGCTCGTCGACGAGGACCGCGACGACGCGGTCCGGTCCCGAACGGGGACCTGACACCCCGGCGTCCCGACCATTCGACGTCCGGATCGGTCGTGCCGGACCCCGGACCTCCGGCTCCTCCCCGCGATCCGGCGGACCCGTGTACTGTCGGGCTCCGCCTCCTGGCGCGAGGCTTCGGTCGCCTGCGATCCCAGAGGAGTCGCACATCCAGTCCCGGTCCGCCGTCCGCCCGCTCCGCCTGCTGCTGGTCCCGTTGATCCTGTGCGTGGCCGCGTGCGGTGGTGCCAGCGCATTCCCGTTGGGTGGCTGGTCGACCCCGGTTCCCTCGGGGCAAGGGCGCCCGGTGGCGATCGCGCCGTCGCCGGCGACCGCCGGGCGTGCGGGCGGCGGACCCGAGCGCGTCGTCGCCTCGTCCGCTTCGCCCGCGGCGTCACCGGCATCGACGCCGACACCCGCTACGCCGCCCGACCCCGATCCCGACCGCCGGTCCGCGCCGACCGCCACGCCCGCGCCGACGACCAGCCCGCCATCCGCACCACCCGTCGCTCGGAGCGCGTCCGTCCCGGTCCTGTACTACCACCGGGTCCAGCCCGTGCCCGCCGATTTCAGCAAGTGGACCAAGGCGCGCCAGCGGCAGTTCCTGCAATACGACGCCATCCCGGCCGCATTCGTCGCGCAGCTGGACTGGCTGGTGGCCAACGGGTACACCACGATCCTCCCGGGGGACCTGGCCGCCTACTGGGACTACGGCAAACCCCTGCCGCCAAAGCCCGTGATCATCACCTTCGACGACGGCTCGCGGTCGTGGACCAAGCGGGTCATGCCGGCGCTCCGGCAGCGCGGCATGGTCGCCGAGTTCTACCTGACCCTCGACGCGATCAAGGTCGACGCGATCGACTGGGGCGACATCCGGGCACTGGTCGCAGCCGGCAACGGCATCGGCGCGCACGACGTCCACCACGTGCAGATCGCGGGCCTGCCCGGCAAGCGGACGACATCCGTCCCCGTCATGTGGAAGGAGATCAACGACATCCGGGCGGTCATCCTGGCTCACACCGGCGTCGCCCCGGATTCGATGGCGTACGTGGGCGGCGGCTATGACGATACGTTGATGGGCCTCGTGGCGGCCGCCGGCTACACGACGGCCCGCTCGATCAATCGCGGCATCGTCCAGACGGTCGGTCGCCGCTACCGCCTGCGCGTCGTCCGGATCGCGGCCAGCGACGACGTCGTCGACCCGCGCAAGCAGACGCTCGTTCCGGGCCTGCCCACGTTCGCCAAGCGGATGAGCGGTGTCAGCGACCTGAAGTAGTCGCGGCCAACGCCCGGCGTCGCCCGGTCAGCGGTTGGCGGCGATCAGTGCACTCGCGATCGCGTCCGGCTTCGCGCCTGTCGGGGGCGAGATGACGAACATGAGGTTGTCGCCGTCCTGATAGGCCGCATAGCCCGCCGTCGCGTTGCTGGCCGACGAGAGGGCCGTGCCGTTGACATCGGTCGTCTTGAACGTGATGCCCAGGCTCGCCGCGAGACCGGCCAGAGCGCCTTTGTAGGTGCTCTCGGTCAGGACACCGGGCGGGAAGCCCATGGCCATGACGAAGCCGACCATCTGACCGTTGTCGGTCACCTGGCGGACGCCGATGTCGAAGATGCCTCCGAACGCCCCGAGCGATCCGGCGATCTGGTTCCGGATGGCGGCCTCGGTCGCCGGATCGAGCGCCGCGAGCTCGTACGGCGCGGCGATCTTCAGGTCGACGGTCGGGTCCTTGATCGGCGCGGACGCACTTGGCGAGGCGACGGCCGCGGCGCTGGGCGGTGGCGAGGCGGTCGGTGCGACCGTCGGCGCGGCGGTGGGCTCCGTGGTGGGACTCGGGGTCGGTGATGCGACGGGTGAGCAGGCGGCGACGATGACCGCGGCGATCAGGGCGGCTGACGCCCCATGTCGACCTCGGTCGAGGATGCTCGCGATGCGCACGATCGGCCTCCTTGGGCAGGGAGTTGGTCGCCGGTCTGGGCCCGACGCGCCCCATCCTGCACCATCGGCGCAAGCGCCGTCAGGGACGCTACGATGGGGCCACCGACGCGAGAGGGAGACGAGATGAGCTGGCAGACCCCCGGCAAGGAGCCGCCGCCCGATCCCACGCCTCCCGAGGCGGACGCCGAGACGACCCGGGTGCCGCTGCAGCCGCCGCCGCTCGAACCCGCGACCGAGCCACCGCCCGAGGCGCCTGTCCCGGCCGACCAGGCTCCGGCCGCCGGGCTGATCTCCGCGGCCCCGGTCGGTTGGGCCGGCCCCGACGTGCCGGCGACGTCGACCGACGACGGACCCGCCGTGCCATGGGCGCCGCCCGTCCAGACCTCAGCCGTCCCGGTGACGGCGGGCCTGGTCATCGCCGGGGTGTTCGGTCGCGTCGTGGCCTACGCGATCGACATCGTGTTCCTCCAGCTCCTCAGCCTGGCCGTGCTCGGTCTCGTCGGCGGGCTCGGAAGCGACGCCGATCCGACCGTCACGCTCGTGGTCGCCGGCCTGTTCGTCGGCGTGGACTTCCTCTACTTCGTCGGCCTGTGGACCAGTGGCTGGCACGGGACGCTGGGCATGCGTCTCATGCGGTTGCGGATCCTGGGTGCCGCCGACGCCACGACGCTGTCCGTCAACGACGCGCTGCTTCGCTGGCTCGCCTTGAGCGGCGCGGTCTCGATCCTGGCGCTCGTCCCCGGCATCGGCCGGTACATCGGGCTGGTCACGGCCCTGTGGGTCCTGGCCTTGCTCATCACCACCGCCACCAACCCGCTCCGCCAGGGTCTCCACGACCGGTGGGCGCGCTCGGTCGTCGTCCAGCCGGCACCGGGCGGCTCGGGAGCCGCGGTCATCGGCTGCATCGCGCTGCTCGTGCTGCTGTTCGTGGTCGTGCCGCTGGTCCTGGTGGGCCTCGTCGGCGATCAGCTCCAGGACATCCTGACCGAGATCGGGAACTCCGTCTGACCGGGATGGCCGCGCGCAGGAAGCTCGAGCCGCACGATGTCCGGTTCTTCGCGACGCCGGAGGACCTGCGGGACTGGTTCGACGAGCACCATGCGTCCGAGCCGGAGCTGTGGCTGGGCTATCACAAGAAGGCGACCGGGCGGCCCAGCGTCGACTGGTCACGGGCAGTCGACGAGGCGCTCTGTGTCGGCTGGATCGACGGCATCCTGAAGCGGGTCGACGCGGAGACCCACGTCCAGCGCTTCACGCCCCGGCGGAAGGGCAGCAACTGGAGCGCGATCAACGTCGAGAAGGTGGCGCGGCTGACTGCGGAGGGCCGCATGCGGCCGGCCGGCCAGGCGGCCTTCGACGCACGAACGGACGCGAACACGGCGATCTATGCGTATGAGCGGGCGGAGACCGCCCTGACCGACGAGGAGACCGCGCGCTTCCGGGCCGATGCGGGGGCCTGGGCGGACTGGCAGGCGCGCTCGCCGTCCTATCGTCGGACCGTCACCCATTGGATCACGAGTGCCAAGCGTGCGGCGACGCGCCAGCGGCGGCTCGACGCGCTCATCGCCGATTCGCGGGCGGGCACGGAGGTCGGGCCGATGCGCGCGGCGCGTGGCGGCACGTGATCACGGATCGGGAAGCCACCGCCACGCAGCAGGCGCTGGCCACCACCATGGAGCGGCTCGCGACCCTCGACCTCGGCGACACCTTCCAGCCGCGGGCGGCCGAGGCGATCGTGGCGACCGGGCTCCACCGCCTGGTCGTGCCGGCGCCGGCAGGCGGGCTCGGCGCGCGGATGACCGAGGCGGCGGAGGTGCTGATGGCCCTCGGGGCCGTCGATGGCTCGACGGCGCTGGGGTTCGCGATGCAGGTCCACGTCGTCGGGACGCTGGGCGATGCGGTCGGCGTCCCGGGGCCGCTCCGCGACCGGGTCTACGCCGCGATCGTGCACCGCGGGGCGCTGGTCAACAACGCCGCGACGGAGGAGGGTGGAGGCTCCCCGGCGCGTGGGGCGATCCCGGGCACGGCCGCCGTCGTCCAGCCGGATGGTTCCTGGCGACTGACCGGTGAGAAGACCTGGACCACCTGGCTGCCGAACCTCAGCCACGCATTCGTGACGGCCAGGATCGAGGGGACCGACCCGCTCGAGGTGGGGTCGTGGCTGGTCGACCTCAGCGGGCCGGGGGTGCGCCGCCTGCCGGGCTTCGAGGCCTTGGGTATGCGCGGATCGGCGTCGGGTCGCCTGGTGCTCGACCGTGTCCAGGTCCCGGCGGAGGCGCTGCTGGTTCGACGCCAGGCGACGGCCCCGGATCCGCGCGGCCCGGCGCCCGGGGCATGGTTCGGCGTGGCGCTCGCGGCGACCTACCTCGGTGTGGGGGAGGGAGCGCGTGACGCCGTGGCTCGCTGGGCCCTCGACCGGCGGCCGGGGAACGGCGGGACGCCCGTGGCGGAGATCCCGAGCGTCCAGCTCCGTCTCGGTCGGATCGACGCCCAGCTGCGCGCGGCACGGATCGTCGTGCTGGACGTCGCCCGGCGCTGGGACGCCGCGGTGGCCGCGGAGGATGCCCCCGCCCGGAGCGTGGCGGTCACGGACGTCCCGCTGGCCAAGCTGGTCGCCACGAACGCGGCGGTGACCGCCACCGATGAGGCGCTGCGGATCGCCGGCGGGCCCGGGTTCCTCGCCGGACGACTCGAGCGCGCGTTCCGCGACGCTCGCGCCGGCCTGATCAATCCGCCGCTCGAAGACGTCGCGCTGGCCGGGTTCGCGGGTGCCGTGCTGGCCCGCGTGCGGGATGACCGGTGACATGGACGAGCCCGCGGTCCCCGGTGCATCCCCGCACGAGCCGGCGGCGCCCGTTCCGCCGGCGCCGGCCGCCTTCCACCTCGGCGCCGGCCACCTGATCGTCCACGGCAACTCGGCGTTCATCGAGGCGTTCGGGCCGGACGCCATCGGCCAGCCGGCACGCGAGGCGATGGTCAGCCTGCCACCGAAGGCGTTCGCACTGATGGACCTCGTGTTCTCGAGCGGCAAGGCGGGGGCCTGCCAGGTCGCCACGGACGGGGGTTCGCGCCGGTTCGTCGTCGCCCCGCGGCGCGATCCGGAGACCGGCGAGGTCTACGGCGTGACGACCCACCTCCGATGGCCCGCACCGCCCGGCTGACCCGTGTAGACCTCGGCTCTCAGCACGCGATCCACCGCTGCCTCAGGTGTTGATCAGGTCCCAGTGAGGGAGGGCCTTGGGGCGGCGCTTGGTCGGCGCAGGCGCCGGCCGACGACGACCGTCGCGATCACCCCGGCCACGACGAGCACGGTGCTCGCGAAGCCCGCCAGTCCGAGCGTGAACGCCAGGGTGAATTCGAGGAAGACCGCCGCCAGGACGCCGCCGGCCGTCAGGGCGAGCGACGTCCACGACGAGCCACGCATGCGACCGGAGGCGACGTAGACCGCCACGAGGGCCAACCACGGCAGGAGCGGGAATCCGTGCATGGGCACAACGGTGGCGCCGCGTTGTTCGCCGGGTGCTATCGGTTCGTTGCCGGTCGCTTACAACGACCCTGCAGCCGGCAGTTCGCCGGTCGGTCAGCCCGAGGCGGGCTGCTCTCGTGTCGCCTCCGCCGTGGCCGGCGTCGGGCCCGGGCCTTGCGTGAGCGGGATGAGCCATCGATCGAGGCCGATCCAGCCGGCATTTCGCCAAGCCACCATGAGCAGCGCACCGAGCACGATGAGCACGGGGTTGGACCCAAGCGCGCCGGCCAGCACGAAGTTGCCGTTCAGGAAGACGCCACCGAACGCCGCGATCCCGGTCAGCAGCCCGACGAGCAGCGCAAGACCGACAGCGGTCTCGCCGAGCGCCACGAGCGTCGCGAAGATGCCGGCGTTGGGCTGGACCACGTTCTGGAGGAACCACACGTACCAGCCGGGCGTGTCCGTGCTGGCCGCGGCACCGCTGACCATGCCGTTGATCGGCGACCCGTCACCGAACAGCCATTTGCCGCTCGTGATCTTGCCCCAGCCCGCCGGCAGGAAGATGTACGCCATGTAGAGCCGAACGACCAGCCAGATCCAGGCGGCCGTCGTGCTGGCGAAGAGGAAGCGACCCCAGCCCGGCTCCTGGTACTGCTCGGGCGTCAACGCCGGATGGATGAGTCGGTCCAGCATCACGTCCCTCCTGTGTGCACGCCCTGTCCGCGCATTGTCGCCCAGGCGACAAGCCGTCTGTGCCACCGGGCATCGCGGGGCGAGCCGCCCTCGCCGTACCGTGATCGCAGGAGGTCCATCGATCCCGTGAACATCTCGATCCTCGAACCAGATCCCCTTGAGGCCAAGCTCGCCGTGGCGCGCGAGCGAGTCGCATCGTTGCAGCCCTACAGCCCGGCCTGGGATGCCGCCATGGCCGGCGTCGACGATCTCGAGCACGAGCTCCGCGAGCGTCTGCACGCGACAGTTGCCCGGCCGGCGACGTCGCTCTGGCCGGTCC
The DNA here is from genome assembly GCA_963755995.1 of uncultured Chloroflexia bacterium. Taxonomy (GTDB): domain Bacteria; phylum Chloroflexota; class Limnocylindria; order Limnocylindrales; family CSP1-4; genus SPCO01. The sequence continues at coordinate 685,913 of CAVWLQ010000003.1, forward strand.
GCGCCTTCTGATCGACGCCGGGGCGGAGATGCCGGGCCGGTGGCGCACCGCTCACCCCGGCATGGCATCATCCGGGCATGCCACCGATCTACGAGCTCACCCGCATCGAGCCCGCCCATATCGAGCGGCTCGACCACCAGGGCATCTTCACGACCGGCCTCCTCCTGGAGGTCTCCGAGACGCCGACCCGCCGCCAGACGCTGGCGGACCAGGTCGCTGCGGACACGACCGACGTCCTGATGTGGCGTGACGAGGCGCTCATGCTCAACCTCGCCAGCTTCGGCCCGGATGAGCACCAGATGATGATCCAGGCCGGGATCGAAGGCCTGCGCGCCATCCTCGACCTCGACCTCGACGCGTTCCGGGTCAAGGTGCAGCGTGGCGCCGCCGAGCTCCGGGTCGACCCCCCCAGCGACCTCACCCTCGAGGGTTGGTGGGACCAGGCGAGGACCCTCGAGGACGAATAGCGCCCGATCGCCCAACGGGCCGGCGCGCTCGGACGGGCTACGATTGGCCCGTGCACACCCTCCGACGCCGGATCGCGGCGATCCTGATCGGCCGTCGCCACGGCCATCGTCATCGTCGCCATCGCGATCCTGCCGTTCCTGACCCCGCAGTGGGTCGCCTATGAGCAGGAGCGCTCTCGGGCGGCGGACTGGGCAAGCTTCACGACCGCCCAGCTCCGGACCGCGACCGACGCGATCCTGGCCGACCTCGTGTTCGGTGGCGACTTCGCGGTCACGGTCGATGGCACGCCCGTCCTCAACGAGCGCGAACAGGCCCACATGGCCGACGTCCGGACCGTCTTCCGCGGCCTGTGGGTCCTCGCCATCGCCTCCGTCGTGGTCCTCGTCGTCGCGAGCCGGCGGCGTGACCGGACCGCGACCTGGCGGGCGATCCGCGCCGGGGCGTTCGGCCTGACCGTCGGTGTGGTCATCCTGGGCGCGATCGCGCTCGTGGCGTTCGACCAGCTCTTCGAAGCGTTCCACGAGGTCTTCTTCCCGCCGGGCTCGTTCCTGTTCGATCCACGCACGGACCGGCTGGTCCAGCTCTTCCCGTTCCAGTTCTGGCAGGAGACCGCCATCGTGGTCGGGATCGTGATCATCGCGATCGCGCTGGGCGTGGCCTGGTTCGCGGGTCGCCGAGCCGCGCGCGCCATCGCTACGACCGCCGCCGACTCGCCGGATCTCGCCGTCGCTCCGGCGTCCGGGCGATGACCGCCCCCGCGGCTCCGGGCCTGCTCAGCCTCGAGACCGCCCGTGATGCCGTCCTGGCCGTCGCCGAGCCGGTGGGCACGGAACGCGTCGCCGCCGCCGATGCCTTCGGCCGGATCACCGCCGAGACGGTGACCGCGAGCGTCTCCCTCCCGCCCTGGGCCAATTCGGCGATGGATGGCTACGCCGTCCGGGGTGCCGATACGGACGGGGCCGCCGAGGACGCGCCCGTCGAGCTCCGGGTCATCGGCGACGTCGCGGCCGGCGCCGCCCCGGTCGTCGCGGTCGCGCCCGGCACAGCGGTCCGGATCGCCACCGGGGCCCGTCTCCCGGAGGGTGCGGACGCGGTCGTGCCGGTCGAGGGCACCACCCCCCTCGACGCCGCGGGAAGGGCCGGTCCGCGGGGCCGCGACGCCACCGGCCCCGTGCCGGCCGCCTGTCTCGTCCACGTTGCGACCGGGCCGGGCGACTCGGTCCGTGCCGCCGGCAGCGACCTCGGGGCCGGTCAGGCGATCCTCGCGCCGGGGACGCCGATCGGCGCCGCGGCCGTGACGCTCATCGCCGGGACCGGTCGCGCGGACGTTCTGGTCCATCGGCGGCCGCGGGTCGCGGTCCTCGCCACGGGCGACGAGGTCCGAGCGCCGGGCCAGCCGCTCGGACCGGCCGGGATCCCCGACGCCAACGGCCCGGGCCTGCGCGCCCATGTCACCGCGGCGGGCGCCGACCCGATCGACCTCGGGATCGCCGTCGACGACCTCGACGACGTCATCGGGCGGCTGCGGCGCGGCCTGGCGGAAGGCGCGGACGCCCTGATCGTCTCCGGCGGGGTGTCGGTCGGTCCGTACGACGTCGTGAAGACCGCCATCGAGGCGATCGGACGGATCGATCTCTGGCGCGTCGCCGTCCAGCCCGGCAAGCCATTCGCGTTCGGCGTCGCGGATCGACCGGGCGGCGGGACCCCGGTCCTGCTGTTCGGCCTGCCGGGCAACCCGGTCTCCTCGGCCGTGACGTTCGAGCTCTTCGTCCGGCCCGCGATCCGCGCGCTCGCCGGCCGCACCGACCTGCTCCGACCGGTCGACCGGGCGGTCCTCGCCGAACCCGTGTCGAAGAGCCACGGCCGGCGCGCGTTCCTGCGCGTCCAGGCGGACCGTGACGCGAACGGGGCGCCGATCCGCGACGCGCGCGGGCGCGTGGCGGTCCACCTCGCGGGCGGGCAGGGGAGCCACGTCATCTCCGCCCTGGCCGCGGCGGACGCCCTGGCGGTCGTCCCGGAGGCGGACGACACGCTGCCGGCGGGCGCGGAAGTCGCGCTCTGGTGGCTCGACACCGCATGATGGCGTTCACCGCCTGACCCGCCCGCCCGACCCCGGAGGATCCCGATGGAATCGCGACCGCAGCCTCGCGCCGAACGGCGGCGGCTCTCCCACGTGGATCGCGCCGGCCGTCCGCGGATGGTGGACGTGTCGGCCAAGCCGATGACGGCCCGCCGCGCCGTGGCCGAGGCAGCGGTCGTCGTCTCGCCCGAGACCATGAGCCTGGTGATCGACGGCGGCGGGACGAAGGGCGACGTCCTCGCTGTCGCCGAGCTGGCCGGGGTGATGGGCGCCAAGCGGACCAGCGACCTCATCCCGCTGTGCCATCCGCTGGCGTTGACCGACCTGGTCGTCGCGATCACCCCGGATCGTGCCGGCGGCGTGCTGCGCATCCGCGCTGAGGCCGCGACCACCGGCCAGACGGGCGTCGAGATGGAGGCGATGACGGCCGCCTCGATCGCGGCCCTGACGATCTACGACATGGTCAAGGGCGTCGAGCGAGGCGTCGAGATCCGGGCCGTCCGGCTCGTGTCGAAGACCGGCGGCAAGAGCGGGACGTGGGTCCGCCAGGCGCCGCCCCAGGACGCCGAGACGCCACACGCGAGGCCGCGCCCGGGCGCACGCGTCGCCGGTCGGGTGGGGTCGAAGCGCAAGGGACCCGGGTGACCGGCCGATGACCGACGCGTCCCGGCGGTCTGCCGTGGTCATCACCGCCAGCGACGGCGCCGCGGCCGGCGTGCGCGAGGACACCTCCGGCGCGCGTGTCGCGGCGCGCCTCGAAGCGCTCGGCTTCGTCGTCGAGCGCCGCCTCGTCCCGGACGACAGCACCACGATCCAGGCCGCCCTGGTCGACGGTGCCGCGCGCCACGGTCTCGTGGTCACGACCGGCGGGACCGGGCTGACCCCGCGCGACGTGACGCCACAGGCCACGGAGGCGGTCATCGACTACGCCGTGCCCGGCCTGGCCGAGTCGATGCGCGCGGCCGGACGGGCCAACACGCCGCTGGCCGACCTGTCGCGCGGCGTCGCCGGCGTGCGCGGCCGGAGCCTGATCGTCAACCTGCCCGGCAGCCCGAAGGGCGCCCTCGAATCGCTCGAGGCGCTCGTGCCGGTGCTGGACCATGCCCTCGAGACCCTCGCCGGACCGTACGATCACGGGAACACGCCAGAGGGAGGCTAGCGCGCCGATGTTCGCACCGTTCGCCGACGTCCCTGCCTACCCGCTCGTCTTCGTGGTCTTCTGGGGCGCGGTGGCGTTCTTCCTCCTCGCGATGGCCCGGCACCTGCGGGTCTTCGCGGTGGCGCGCCCGTCCCACCCGTTCGCGAACGTTCCCGCCCGCGTCGTCGGCCTGGTCGAGTACGCCTTCGTCCAGACCAGGATGTTCAAGGACCCGGGCGCGGCGGTCATGCACGCCGGGATCTTCTGGGGGTTCGTGCTGCTCACCATCGGCACGGCCAACATCGTCACCGGCGGGGTCATCCAGCAAGTGCTGTCGATCCCGTTCGACGGCCTGCTGTGGGCCGCGATCTCGGCGATGCAGAACGTGGTCGCGGTCATCGTCCTCGTTGCGATCGGGTGGGCCTACGTCCGGCGGCTCGTGACCAGGCCGCGCCGCCTGACCTTCAACCGGGACGCGCTGATCATCCTCGGCATGATCGGCGGCGTCGTCGCCACAGAGCTGTTCGCGCAGGTCTTCGAGGTCGCGGCGTACGGCGATATCCCGGGAGCGTTCGTCTCGAATGCGCTCGCCGTCCCGCTCCGGAACCTCTCGCCGGGCATCCTCGCCCGTGCCTTCCACGTTCTGTGGTGGGGTCACATCGCGCTCGTCGCGGCATTCCTGTGCTACCTGCCGTTCTCGAAGCACCTGCACATCGCGACGGCCTTCCCGAACATCTTCTTCCGCAAGCTGGCGCCCCGCGGGGAGCTGCCGAAGATGGACCTCGAGGCGGAGGACGCGACGTTCGGGCTCAAGACTCTCCAGGACCTTGGCTGGAAGGATCTCCTCGACGGGTTCACCTGCACGGAGTGCGGCCGGTGCCAGGAGGCCTGCCCGGCCTACAACACCGGCAAGCCGCTCAACCCCAAGGAGCTGATCATGGGCATCCGCCACATGTCGGTCGAGGCGGAGCGCGGCATCGACATCATCCCGAACTCGCCGATCGTGCGCGAGACCTACGGCCTCGAGGACACGAAGGTGTCCCCGGCAGCGCTGGCCAAGCCGATCGTCGACGACGCGATCCCCTACGACGCGGTCTGGGACTGCGTGACCTGCGGCGCCTGCGTCGAGGCCTGCCCGGTGCTCATCGAGCACGTCGACAAGATCGTCGGGCTGCGCCGGAACCTCGTCCTCGAGGAGAGCCGCTTCCCGTCCGAGCTGACGACCGCGTTCCGTTCGATGGAGAACCAGGGCAACCCATGGGGCCAGCCGGCGTCGTCGCGGCTCGACTGGACGAAGCCGCTGCCATTCGCGGTCCCGACGGTCGCCGAGATGGCGGCGGAGGGCCGGCTCGGCGAGCTGGACGTCCTGTACTGGGTCGGCTGCGCGGCGGCGTTCGACACCCGCAACCAGAAGGTGGCCCGGGCCGTGGCGACGTGCCTCCATGCGGCCGGCGTGCGGTTCGCGATCCTCGGCCAGGAGGAGTCGTGCACGGGCGATCCGGCGCGGCGGATGGGCAACGACTACGTCTTCCAGATGCTGGCCATGGGCAACGTCGAGACGCTGGACCGGTACGGGATGGGGGAGCGGACGATCGTGACCGCCTGCCCGCACTGCTTCAACACGATCGGCAACGAGTACGGCCAGCTGGGCGGGTCGTACACGATCGTCCATCACTCGACGTTCCTGGCCGGCCTGGTGTCGTCCGGCCGGCTGGCCACGCTGCCGGAGGAGGCCGGCTCCGAGACGGGCGACCACCGGCCGGGGAGCGTCACGGTCCACGACTCGTGCTATCTCGCTCGCTACAACAACGTCATCGCCGCCCCACGGGACGTGCTCGGCGCCGCGGGGGTGTCGATCACCGAGATGGAGAAGTCCGGGAAAAACACCTTCTGCTGCGGCGCCGGGGGCGGCCGGATGTGGATGGAGGAGACGCGCGGCACGCGGATCAACGAAAACCGCACGGCCCAGGTCCTGGCGACCGGCGCCGAGACGGTCGCCACCAGCTGCCCGTTCTGCATGGTCATGATGTCGGACGGTCTCGCGGCGGCTCCGGGCGGGACCGCGGTCACGGCCATGGACATCAGCGAGGTCCTGGCCGCGCGGATCGCGGCGGCACCGGCCGAGCGCCAGCTGTCGGTCCTGTAAAGGCTCGCCGGAACCGTCGGTCGCCACGGTGTTCACGTCGCGGACCGGGCGTATGCTGGCCGCTTCTCGCCGTCCATTTGCAGTCGCGGGAGGGGATATGACCGAGTCGCTTCCGTCGTCGGTCAGCCGATGGCGGTCTGGCATCCATCCACGAGCGAACGAGATGCGCATCCGCTCCCTTGGGCGGGTCTATCTCCAGCTCGGCGAGGCCCTCCGCCTGGAGATGACGAGCGCCGATCCGGGCGTCGACGACGTGGTTCACCTGCAGTACTACATCGCCACGGAGCTCGGCCCGTGGGCGCTCTGGCTATCGAGCGCGCGTGATGACGTCGCCGCCGCGGAATCGTCCCTGAAGGAGCTCCTGCCACCGTTCGCGGACGAGTCGTAGACCCTCGCCACAGCCGCGGCTATTGCGGATCGGTCTCCAGGACGGAGATCGTGTCCGTCCCCAGGCACACGAAGTAGCCGGCCAGCCGCGGGCTGGCATCCGACGGGACGTCGATCCTCGTTCCGTCGCGGGCGACTTCCTCGCCCTTCGGGCCGGTGATGACCGGTGGGCTTCCGTCCTTCGCGCTGAAGCCGTCGGTCCACTTGAGCGCCAGCTTCTTGCCCGCGTCGGTCTCGGCCCAGACATCCGGGTCGGATGCGGCGTCGATCTTGATCGTGGCCGACGTGTAGTCCACGCCGACGGCATCGCAGCCGATGGGTCCCGTCCGCGCCAGGACGATGCCCGTCCCGGAGCCGGCCGCCGTCGGCGCCGCCGCGGAGGAGGGCCCCGTCGGCCCGACGGTGGGTGACGGCGATGCCGTCGAGTTGCAGCCGAGCACAAGGGCGCCGACAAGGAGGCCGGCGATCAGGGCTCCCACGACTCGACAGTGCCTCATGGTCGTCCGAGTGTACGCCCGGCCATCAAGCGATCCGGGCGCTAGCATCCGGGCATGAGACTCACGGTCCTCGGCGGCGCAGGGGGCTATCCGCCGGCCGGGGGCGCCTGCAGCGGCTACCTCGTCGAGCTCGCGGGATACCGGCTGCTCGTCGACCCGGGCTATGCGATCGTCCCGCGGCTGCTCGAGCTCGTGGACCCCGAGGCCATCGATGCCGTGCTGGTCAGCCATGGCCACCCGGACCACGTCGCCGATCTGAACCCGTTGCTCCGCGCTCGCTTGATGCGCGACGACGCGTCGCCGCGGTTGCCCGCGTACGCGTTGCCGGATGCGCTGAGCCCCGTGTTGGCGCTCGACCAGATCAAGGCCCTGGCGAACGCCTGCGAGCTCCACGTCTTCGAGGCCGGCGAGGTGTTTCGGATCGGTCCGTTCGCGATCGAATCGCGCCTCCTGCCGCACTCCGTCCCGAATGCCGGTCTTCGGATCTCGGCGGGCGGGCTGTCGATCACGTATACCGGCGACGCGGGTCCGACCGACGACCTCGTGGACCTCGCCGGCGGGACGGATCTCCTCCTCGCGGAGGCCACGTACATCGACACGGTGCCCTCCGGGAACGAGGCCGTGCTGAACAGCGCCCTGGAGGTCGGGCGGCAGGCCCATACGGCGGGAGCGGCCCGCCTGATGCTCACGCACCTCATGCCCGGAACGGATCCCGAGAAGGCTCGCACGTCGGCGAGTCGAGCCTTCAGCGAGCGGATCGACGTGGCCGGACCAGGGTTGACCGTCGACCTGTCCCGACCCGCGGGTTTGTCACCGAACCCATAGCCGCGAGCCCACGCCGTGACCCGCAGCGGCAAGCCGTCCGCTGCGATGATCCTCGCCGCAGAGGGAAGGAGCAGAACGTTGGAAACGACCAATCTCGATATCTACGGCAATCCGCCGATCCCCTGGTCGCGCGCGAAGAAGCAGCTCGAGCTGCCGACCGACGAGAACACAACGCATTTCCTGGCGACGGTCCGCCCGGACGGACGGCCGCACATCGCCGGGGTCGGCGCGCTGTGGGCCGACGACAGGTTCTACATCGTGAGCGGCCCGAACACGCGCAAGAGCCGCAACCTCGCCGAGCGACCGGACTGCGTGATCTCGGTGAAGCTGGATGATCTGGACCTCGTCGTCGAGGGCACGGCCAGGCGGGTGACCGACGGACCGACGCTCGAGCGCATCGCCAAGCGCTACAACGATGACGGCGGCTGGCCGGTCACGGTCGACGGCGACGCCTTCACCGCGCCCTACAGCGCACCCAGCGCCGGCCCGCCCCCCTGGTACCTCTACGAGTTCACGCCGACGAAGGCGTTCGGGGTGGCGTACAAGGAGCCGCACGGCGCGACGCGCTGGGAGTTCGACTCCTAGAGCCATCGGCACGACCATCCGCACCGAGTCGAGGAGGTCAGCGGTGACCCGACAGATCATCGAGACCGACGACGCGCCACGGAACCCCGCCTACTCCCAGGCAGTCAGGGCGGGCGGGCTGATCTTCGTCTCGGGTCAGGGTCCGTTCGATCCTGCGACCGGCGCGATCGTGGGGACGACCATCCAGGAGCAGACGCGCCAGTGCCTCTCGAACATCCAGGCGATCCTCGAGGCGGGAGACAGCTCGCTCGATCGCATCGTGAGCGTCACGTTCATCCTCGGCGATCCCGCCGACTTCGCCGGCATGAACGAGGAGTGGCGCCGCTGGTTCCCCGCCGACCCGCCGGCGCGCCAGGGGGCCAAGCTCCCGCTGGACGTGCCCGGTCTGCTCGTGTCCTTGGCCGCGATCGCCGAGGCCTGACGCGGGCCGTCCCGACCGTCCCACTGGCGCCGCGGCTCGCGCGGGCATACGCTGGACCTGCAAGTACCCGCAGACCGAGGTGTCCGTTCCATGGCCCTCCTGATCCTCGCGGCGTTGCTCGTGGCGCCGGCCCTGGCATTCCTCGGCGTGATCCCGTTGCCTCTCGTCGTCGTTGCCGACATCGCGATCCTGTTTGCCGCCGCCTGGTGGTTCGATCGCGGCCGCGCGCTCGGGGCGCGCGACCCATTCCTCGACGAGAACCGCCCCGATCTCGCCTCACCGATGGCCAACATGGACCCTCCGCGGCCGACCGAAGCGATCGAGCGGCCGAAGGATCGCCCTGGCGCACTCTGAGCCGCCGGGGCAGATCGAAGTCCCGCGACGGCACGTCCATTGGTTTCCGGCGACGCGGGCACGGCCCGGCCGTCGTCCTCGTCCATGGCGGAGCCCGGCGTATCTCGGCCTGGGACTGGACGCCCTCGAGCGGGTGCTGCCCAGGAGCCGTCGGCTCGTCTTCGACACGCTCGGCCATTCGGGGCCGGATGACGATGGCGATCCGCCCCGCGTCGCCGCCGAGCTGCGCACCTTCTTCGCCTGACGTCCTCCACGGGGAACGCGCGCATACTCCGTCGAACGGTGGGAGGCACGGGAACCCGCGGGTCCTCACCGGCGCGACGTCCCTATCCGGTCGCCACGACCGTCGCGCCGAGCCAATGGCGAGTCCGACCTACCGTGGCCGGGCACGCACGTGCCCTGGAGGTTCCCATGCCGATGATGGCAGCCGCATTCCCGATCCTGCCCGGCAAGACCGAGGACTGGCAGGCGTGGATGGCCGAGGCGAACGGCGCACGTCGTGCGGAGTTCGAGGCATCCCGCGCCGAGCACGGCATCCACGAGCGCGCCTACCTGCAGCACACGCCGATGGGCGATCTCGCCATCGTCACGATGGAGGGCGCGGACCCGGGCCGGGCTTTCGGCCAGATGATGAACGCGGACACCGACTTCGCTCGCTGGTTCACCGGCAAGGCGAAGGAGATCCACGGCTTCGATCCCTCGGATCTGCCGGCCGGCGAACCGTCCGAGCTGGTCCTCGACACGGAGCGGCCGACCGTCCCGGCCTGAGACCCACTCGCGGACACACGACGAGGCCGCCCGATCGTCTCGGGCGGCCTCGACCCGTCACGGGGACGGATGAGCGTCAGCCGGCGCGCACCATGGCGGCCGTCAGGGTGAGCCGTCCGCTGACGGCGTGGTAGTACTTGCCGGGTGCCTTCGGGTCCATCCAGACCGTCGAGCCGGGCGTGTGCTTCGAGACGAACTTGAAGTCGCGCGCGCCGTCGAACGACGGGTCGGTGGTGAAGATCTGCGCCATGTTCTTGTTGCTCAGGAACAGGTCGCTGATGATCGACGAGAGGGAGCCGTTCGGGTTCGCGAAGACGGCCTTCGCGCCGGTCCGCAGGAAGCCCGTGCCGTAGCCGTCGGCTCGCTGCATCGCCACGGATTTCGACGGGTCCGCTCGCCCGGGCTCGGAGTTGCCCGCCGAGTAGCACAGGTGGTTGAGCAGGACGACAGAGTTGTGGGCGAGATGGAGGCCGGTCCGCATGTAGGTCTGGCCCCAGTACTTGACGTTCGAGTTGCCGTGCCCGGCAGAGGCGTTCAGGCCCAGGCCGTTCTTGCGGAGAGATGAGAACGCGCCATACGGGCTTGGGTGCCCGTTCCCGTGGCCGAGGTAGATGAAGATGTTGGCGCCGACCGCTGCCTTCTGGACCGCGGTCCAGGTGGCGTTCGGGCTGTAGACCTCGGTGACGGCTGCTCCATACGATCGGGCAAGGGCGGCGTAGCCCTTGGCGTTGGAGATGTACTTGGCGGTGCTGCCCTCGACCGGGCCGACCACGATCACGACCTTGACGCGGGATGCCGCCTCGGTGGTCGACGGGTGAGCCGCCAGTCCGCCGAATGCGACGGCGAGAGCGAACATCAGGAACATCGCGATCCGGGTGGATCGCTTGCTGGACGCCCGTTGGGCGCCGTCCGTGTGGACCTGCAAGAGTTGCCTCCTTCCTTCCGGAACGCCGCGCGGCAGCGCGACGACGGTGGTGTGGGCCGCCCGAAGCAGGCATGGGCGAGGCAGGCGCATCGAGGGTCCGACGCGGGAGCTGGGAGGTCGACGGCGGTCATCGGGTGAGCCGATGCGGCCGTCGCGGTGCGGGGCACCGGTGAGGCGACAGGTGTCTGCCGTGGGGGCGGCGTCTTCGGTTTTGGGCCTGTCTACGACGCTTTGGGGGTCGGTGTAACTGTGACACCGATGGCGGTTCGCGGCCAGCCTGACCATGGGGCCAGCGAATGCCCGGCATCCGGGTGAGCGCACCGATGCACCGCCGCCGACCTGTTCGCCGGCCCCAGCGCCGCTGCTACGATGCCGACGGTGACCGAGTCGACGCCGTCCGCCTATCGGCTGACGGAGGAGCAAATGCTCCTCCGTGACGCGGTCCGCACGCTCGCCGACGAGCGCGTGGCACCCCGCGCGGCAGAGATCGATCGGACCGGCGAGTTCCCGGAAGACCTTCGGGAGCTGCTCGCCGCTCAGGACATCCTGGCGCTGCCGTTTCCCGAGGCGTTCGGCGGCCTGGACGCGGACCTCCTCACGATCTGCCTCGCGATCGAGCAGCTCAGCCGGGCGTGCGCGACGACCGGCCTGATCCTGGCGGTCCACGAGCTGGCCTCGTTGCCGTTGCTGATGGCCGGCACCGCCGAGCAGCACCAACGCTGGCTGCCGGCGCTCGCCTCGGGCGAGCACCTCATCGCCTTCGCCCTGACCGAGGCGGACGCCGGGTCCGATGTGGCGGCGATCCGGACCCGCGCCGTCCGCGACGGCGACGAGTACGTCCTGACCGGGTCCAAGCGGTTCATCAGCCAGGGCTCGGTCGCGGACCTCATCACGGTCTTCGCGGTCACCGATCCCGACCCGGCCGCATCGCGCCACGCCCGTCTGTCGTGCTTCATCGTCGAGGTCCCGACGCCGGGCTTCGCGGTCGCCCGCCTCGAGCACAAGATGGGCCTGCGCGGCAGCCCGACGGCCGAGCTCGCCTTCGACGGCGTGCGGGTCCCGGCGGCGAACCTGATCGGGGCGGAGGGCGACGGGTTCTCGCTCGCCATGCGCACGTTCGAGCGAAGCCGCCCGGGGATCGCCGCGCAGGCGGTCGGGATCGCCCAGGGCGCGCTCGAGGCCGCGACGGCGTACGCGCGGGACCGCCGCCAGTTCGGCCAGCGGATCGGCGACCACCAGATGGTCGCGGCGATGCTGGCCGACATGGACGCCGCCACCGAATCCGCGCGCCAGCTCCTGTACAAGGCGTGCACGGAGATCGACGCCGGCTCGCCGGACGCCGGGCGGTGGTCGGCGATGTGTAAACTCGTGGCCGGGGACGCCGCGATGCGAGTCACCACCGACGCCGTCCAGGTCCTGGGCGGTTATGGCTATATCGACGAGTTCCCGGTCGAGCGGATGATGCGTGACGCGAAGATCACCCAGCTCTACGAGGGGACCCAGCAGATCCAGCGTCTCGTCGTCGCACGGGCGTTGCTCGGCAAGGCCGACTGAGCCCGGGCAGGGAGGGAGACCGCTTCGTGCGCATCGTCGTTCTCGTGAAGCCCGTGCCGGACCCCGCGTCCGCAGGTGAACGCCTCGGTCCGGATGGGCGGCTCGACCGCGCCGCGGTGCCGGCGGTCGTCAACGGCAACGACGAGTACGTGCTCGAAGCGGCGCTCAAGCTCATCGAGGCCGCGGGCGACGGCGAGATCACCCTGCTGTCGATGGCCCCCGCGAACGCCCCCGAGACGCTGCGCAAGGCGCTGGCGATGGGTGCCCATCGGGGCGTCCACATCACCGATCCGGCCCTCGAGGGCTCGTGCGCGGCCGCGACGGCGCGGGTCCTCGCCGCGGCGCTCCGTGAGCTCGAGTTCGACATGGTCTTCGCCGGGATCGATTCGTCCGACGGGGTCGGTGGGGTCGTGCCGCCGGCCATCGCGGCTCACCTCGGGCTGCCGTTCCTCTCCTACGCGGCGCGCATCGAGCCCGACATGGCCGCGCGGACGGTGCGCGTGCGGCGGATCAGCGCGACCGGGTACGACGTGCTCGAGGCGCCACTCCCCGTGGTGATCGCCGGGACCCAGGCGCTCGGTGAGCCCCGATACCCGTCGCTCAAGGGGATCATGGCCGCGCGCGGCAAGGAGATCGTCACCCGCTCGCTGGCGGACCTCGGGATCGACCCGGGCTCGGTCGGGACGGCCGCTGCCACGACGACGGTGCTCGACTCGCGGCTGCCTCCGCCCCGCGCCGCAACCGAGATCGTCCGCGGGACGCCGGCCGAGGGTGCCGACCGGATCGTCGCGTACCTCTCTGAGCGGAGGATCATCTGATGGGCGGCCTGTGGGTCGTCGCGGAGCCGGGACCGGACGGCAGCCTCGCGCGGATCAGCACCGAGGTCGCCACCTTGGCGCGCGACCTTGCCGCGGCCGCCGGGCTCGACGTCACCGGCATCGTCGTGGCCCCGGATCCGGCTCCGGCCGCCGCTGACCTCGCGACGTACCTCCCGGTCGTCCGTGCGATCGCGGACCCTGCCGCGGCCGACCACGCCTGGTCCGCCGTCGCTGCCGGGCACATCGCCGGCCTGCTCGCCGGCGAGACGCCGGACGCGATCCTGACGGGCTCCGGCGCCGATGGCCGCGACCTTGCCGGCGCCGTCTCGGCCCTGACCGGTCTCGGCGTGCTGGTCAACGCGACGGCCGTGACCTGGACCGACGGCGGCCCATCGGTCGAGATGAGCGTGTTCGGCGGCAAGCTCCTGACCACGTCCGGCTTCACTGCGGGCCGGGGCATCGTCACCGTCCGGCCGAACGTCACGACCGCCGCCCCGGCCTCGGCCGCCGGCACGGTCGAGCCCACCGCGAGCGCGTCGACCGGGACGCTGCCCGCCGTCCGCGTCGTCGAGCGCGTCAGCGAGGCCAACGCCGCGGCACCGATCGAAGAGGCACGGATCATCGTCGCGGGCGGTCGGGGCGTCGGCGGAGCGGATGGCTTCGGGATCGTCGGGGAGCTCGCCGAGGCCCTCGGCGGGGCGGTCGGGGCGACCCGTGCGGCGGTCGATTCGGGCTGGATCCCGTACAGCCAGCAGATCGGCCAGACCGGCAAGATCGTCAAGCCCGAGCTGTACCTCGCGCTCGGCATCAGCGGCGCCATCCAGCACAAGGTCGGGATGCGGACGTCCAACACGATCGTCGCGGTCAATCGCGACGCGGACGCCCCGATCGCCGACTTCGCCGACCTGTTCGTCGTGGGCGACCTGTTCGAGGTCGGTGCGGCTCTGCTCGACCGGCTTCGCGCCCGGTCGGGCTGAGCGCGACACCAGGGGACCGGGCGAGATGCAACTGGAGATCATGTTGCCCATCGCCGCGTTCATCGCGCTCGCGGCGGGGCTCGCGGTGGTCCTGCGGGGGACCGGCAAGATCGTCGCCCGGACCCGCGAGGTCGACCAGTTCCGGGGGGCGGTCAAGGACCTTGCCGCCCGCGCGGACGCGTCGCTCGGTGGCGCGGCGGGTCAGATCGACGCCGTCCGTCGCCGCCAGATCGATCCGGACCGGATCGCGGAGACGATCGTCGCCGCCACCGACGCCGTGCAGCGCTACACGGAGGAGGCGCGCGCCCTGAAGCCACCCAGCCAGGGCCAGCGGATCCGATCCGACCTGGTCGCCGACCTCGAGCGCGCGGAGCGGGCGCTCGGCATGGTCGAGCACGGCACCACAACGATGCTGACCGCCCGGCGCGGTCCACGCGAGCTCGAGGCGCAGACCTCGATCAAGCGTGGCTACCTCAACCTCATCCACGCTCGCGAGGCCATCGCCCGGCACGCCCTGGATGCGGACGCGCTGCCCGGCGCGAACGACGCGGCGAAGGTCGGGCGCGGCAGCGTCTGACGGCTCCTCGGACTGCACAAGACCACACCATCTAGTGGTATCCTCCGCCCACACCACTATCCCTTGTGGTCCGAGACGACAGGAGAGCGATGCGCTGTCCCCAATGCGGCGAGCGGGAGACCCGCGTCGTCGACTCGCGGGATCTCGACAATTCGGCGACGATCCGGCGCCGCCGCGAATGCGCGGCGTGCGCGATGCGGTTCACCACATACGAGCGCGTCGAGGCCGCCCGCCTGGTCGTCATCAAGCGCGATGGGGCGCGCCAGGAGTTCGATCGTGACCGGCTCGTCTCCGGCTTGCGCAAGGCCCTGACCCGGCGTCCCGTGCCGGAGGGCGCGGCGGAAGCCGCCGCGGACGCGATCGAGGCGGAGCTGCGCGCGGCGGGCGTCACGGAGGTGCCGTCGTCGCGCATCGGCGCGCTGGCGATGGAGCAGCTCCGCGGCATCGACCAGATCGCCTACATCCGGTTCGCCAGCGTGTACCAGAGCTTCGAGGACCTCGAGGCGCTGAAGCGCGAGGTCGACACGCTCTACGCCGAGCGCGGGACGGTCGCGATCGACATGCGCGGCGGTCCCGTCAAGCGAGCCCGCGCATGAGCGTCCTGTCCGACCGCGACATCCGCGAGGCGCTCGAGTCGGGCGCCGTGCGGATCGACCCGTACGACCCGCACGACCTGCAGCCGTCGTCGGTCGACCTCCACCTCGACAAGAGCTTTCGGGTCTTCCGCAACAACCGCTATCCGTTCATCGACGTGCGCGCGCCGCAGCCGGACCTGACCGAGCTCCTGACCGTCGACGAGGACGCGCCGTTCATCCTGCACCCGGGCGAGTTCGTCCTTGGCCAGACCCACGAATGGGTCGAGCTGCCGAACGACCTCGTCGCCAGGCTCGAAGGCAAGTCGAGCCTCGGGAGGCTCGGGCTCCTCATCCACTCGACCGCGGGCTACGTGGACCCGGGCTGGAAGGGCAACCTGACGCTCGAGCTGTCGAACGTGGCCAACCTCCCGATCGCGCTGTACTACGGGATGCGGATCGGCCAGATCAGCTTCTTCCAGATGTCGAGCCCGGTCGACCGGCCGTACGGCTCGCCCGAGCTCGGGTCGAAGTACCAGGGCCAGTCGGAGCCGACGGCGTCGGCCTTCCACCGCGATTTCGACGCCGGCCGCGCGACCGGCGAACCGACCCGGAAGTAGCCGGGATGGCCATCAACGATGCGGTCGACTGGTCGATCGACCTCGGCGGCGGGGTGCGGGTCGCCCTGATCCAGGCGGGCACGTTCCGGTCGGACGCGGGGACGCTGTTCGGCCCCGTGCCGTGGGTCCTCTGGAACGGGCTGGTGGACGACGAGATCGACGACAAGCGGCGGCTGCTCCAGGCCCTCAACTGCCTCCTGATCGAGACGAAGTCGGGACGCGTGCTCGTCGAGACCGGCATCGGCGACCGGGTCGACGACAAGACCCGGACGATGCGCGGCTACGAGGGCCTCTGGATCGTGCCGGCCCTGGCCGCCGCCGGGTTCGCCCCCGAAAGCGTCAACGCCGTGGCCATGAGCCACCTGCATTTCGACCACGCCGGAGGATTGCTCCGGGCGGATGGCTCCAAGGCGTTCCCGCACGCGAAGATCATCGCCCAGCAGGCCGAGTGGGAGGTCGCCCTCGGCGACAACCCGCGCCTTGTCGCCTCGTACGTCCAGCCCGAGCTGCGTCTCGTCGAGACGTGGGGCAAGCAGGGCTGGGTGTCGGGGGAGCACGAGATCCTGCCCGAGGTCTCCGTGGTGCCCACGGGTGGCCACTCGACGGGCCACCAGGCCGTCATCGTGCGGGGAGTGGGGGAGGGCGCGCGCACGCTGGCCTTCTTCGGCGACCTGCTGATGCGACCGTGGGCGGCCAACCCGCGCTGGGTCACCTCGTTCGACGACTTCCCGCTGGACTCGGTCATCCGCAAGGCGGAGCTGTTCACGCAGGCCGTCGAGGAGGGCTGGATCGTGGCGCTGTCGCACGAGGCCCGCCGCCCGATCGGCCGGCTGGTCCGCGACCGCGACCGGTTCGCATTCGAGCCGCTCTAGGGCGCCCGAAAGTCCGGGTTGCGCCGCCGGGGTACGGTAGGGGAGTGATCCCCGGCCCGCGCCGGCGTGGTCCGTCATCCGACACGCCGTCTCTCGCGAGGTGAACACCGTGCCCAGCCGCAACCGCCGCCTCTGGTCGATCGCCGTCGGCATCCTTGCCGTCGCTGCGCTGGCGGGGATGCCCGGATCCGCGCTCGGCGCAACGTCGATCTCTCTCGACCGCGTCGTCGGAGGATTTGCCTCGCCGACCCAGATCACCAACGCCCGCGACGGGTCGAACCGCCTGTTCGTGGTCGAGCAGCGGGGCACCATCCGCGTCATCCAGGGCGGCGTCATCCGACCGGGCTACTTCCTGGACATCCGCTCGAAGGTCGAAGACGGCGGAGAACGCGGACTGCTGGGCCTCGCGTTCGACCCGAAGTTCAAGACCAACCACCGGTTCTACGTGTACTACACGCGCAACGGTGGCGACATCGTCGTGTCGCGCTTCACGACGAACTCCGCCCGGACGGCGGCCTCCTCGAGCACCGCACACCCGCTCGTCCTGATCGAGCACAGCGCCCGGTCGAACCACAATGGAGGAGGGCTGGCCTTCGGTCCCGGCGGCTACCTGTACATCGGCACCGGGGACGGCGGCGGCGCGGGTGACCCGGCCAACAACGGCCAGAACAAGAACTCGCTGCTCGGCAAGATCCTCCGGATCAACGTCAACGGCACCGGATCGGGCACGTTCGACCACTACTCCGTGCCGGGCAGCAATCCGTTCGCCGGGTCGCGGCCAGGACGCGGGGAGATCTGGGACTACGGCCTCCGGAACCCGTGGCGGATCTCCTTCGATCGAACCAACGGCCAGTTCTGGATCGGGGATGTCGGCCAGGACCGGTTCGAGGAGGTCGACCGTGAGAAGCCGGGCGCCAAGGGCGGCCGGAACTACGGCTGGGACGCGATGGAGGGCCTCCACTGCTACACGGGATCCAAGTGCCCGCTGTCCGGCGACACGTTGCCCAACGCCGAGTACAGCCACACGGGCGGCAACTGCTCCATCACGGGTGGCTACGTGTACCGCGGCCCCACGCAAAGGGCACTCGTCGGCCTGTACGTCTTCGCCGACTTCTGCAGCGGCAGGATCTGGACGCTGCCGGCCAACGGCTCGCCCGTCAACGCACCAGAGACGTTGCGAGCCGACACGGACCTCAACATCACGTCGTTCGGCGAGAGTGAGAACGGGGAGCTGTATCTCGTGACCGGCGGCGGCGAGGTGTACCAGGTCCTCGCCTCCTGAGACTGGACGGAGTCGCTCAGCTCGACGGGCTGGGCGCCGGAGTCGCAGATCCGCTTGCCCCCGGCGCCGAGCCGCCGTGTGCCGCGGGGAGGATCGCCTCGATGTGGGCGGCCGCACCGGCTGCATCGAGGGGCGCCCCGACGATGCTGTCGATGACGCCGTTCGGGTCGATGAAGATCTGGGTCGGCAGCCCGAATGCCTTGTACGCGTGGAAGATCTTGCCGGAGCCGTCGAACCCGATCGTGTAGGGGAGCTGGTAGCGGGCGGCATAGGCCGCCACGTCGGCCGGCGACGTCTCCTGGACGCTGATCGCGACCAGCTCCAGGCCGCGATCCTTGTAGCGCTCGGAGAGGTCGCGGAGGATCGGGACCTCGGACTGGCACGGTGGGCACCACGTCGTCCAGAAGTTGACCCAGACGGCCTTGCCGCGCAGGTCGGCCAGCCGGATGGGCTTGCCGTCCAGATCGGTCAGCTGGTAGGTCGATCCGTCCGCCTCGGTGGTCGCGAACTCCGGCGCCGTCGCGCCGACCTGGAGTCCGACGGGTGGCGGCGACGAGATGATGTAGGCCGTGGCCCGCGGGTTGACCGTGCCCGGGCCGGCCGTCGTCCCGAGCGGCGTCGTCACCCCGACGAGGAGGACTACCGCAACAAGGACCGCCGTGAACGCGAAGACCAGCTGCCGTCCGCTGAACGGGCCGATGACCCCATGGCGTTCGCGCTTGTGACTGAACTCCGGCCGGTCGCTCATCTCAGATCGCCGTGTTGAAGTTGAAGTAGCGCGGCAGCAGGACGAGCCAATCGAAGACCATGGCAACGCCGATGAGGACGACCAGGAGGCCCCCGATCAGCGACACGGTCTTGCCGTGGCGGACGAGCGGCGCCATCACCCGCGGGGCGCGGTCGAAAACGGCTGCGAGGATCAGGAAGGGCAGCCCGAGGCCGATCGTGTACGCGATGAGGAGGACGGCGCCCTGGACGACCGTGGCCGACGTGGCGGCCATCGTGAGGATGCCGCCCAGGATGATGCCGATGCACGGGCTCCAGCCGATCGCGAAGATCGCACCGAGCCCGAACGACGCGAACCAGCCACCGCGCGAGCTCACGACGTGGCCGCCGATCCGATCGCCCATCGTCGGCGACGCCGCGCCGGAGCCGAAGGACGTCGTGCCCGTCGCGGTCGCAAGCGAGCCCGATGCGCCGGCGTCCAGCGGTCGCCATGTCCGGCTCAGGACGGGGATGTTCAGGAGTCCCGCCAGATCGAGGCCGAGGATGATCAGGACGACGCCACCGATCGTCCGCAGGGCCGGCAGGTAGTCGACGAGGGGACCGGCCGCGAAGGTCGCAGTGATGCCGAGGACGGTGAACACCGCCCCGAATCCGGCGACGTACGCGAGCGCGTGCCTGACCGCGAGCCAGCGCGAAGGCGTCGCGCCCGGGGCCGAACCCGCGACCGCGATCGCAGTCAGCTGACCGAGGTACGCCGGCACGAGCGGCAGCACGCACGGCGACAGGAAGCTGATGACGCCGGCGGCGAGGGCGACGAGGATCGTGAGGTCGGTGCCGGCCATCGCTCGGTCAGGCGTCCAGGACGTCGGTCAGGAGGCGGCGGAGCTTGGCCGCGCTGGTCGCCAGCTCGAGCCGGCGGTCGCCCAGCTCCACGACCGGGATCGCGCTGAAGAACGCGCGCTCCCAGGCCGGGTCGGTCTCGATATCACGCTCGACGAGGGCCGGCACGGACAGACCGGCGCGCGCGCGTTGCTCCTGGAGCGCGCGGAGGATGGAGCGCGTCTCGTCGCACAGGCCGCAGCCCGGACGGCCGTACAGGACGAGGTCGGGGAGGGGAACGTCGCGCATCTCGCGGTGGATTGTAGGCGAGGGTCGGCGAAGGGCCTGTCGACTGCTCGGTGCGGGCCTTGCGGGCGTTCGAAACCCGCCGCTTCGGGCGTTCCTGGCAGGCGCACCTCAGCGTCATCCGAGCGTGGACGGGCGCCGACTCGTGCACATTCCGCAGGATCGGGCGCGTCGGCACGCTCGCGCGGTCCGGCTCTGCGCCTGTGAGGAACGTCAGGGCACGCGTGGACAGGCGGTACGATGGTGTCCGCGCCCCCGTAGCTCAGTGGACAGAGCGAGGCCGTCCTAAGGCCTGCGTCGGCGGTTCGAGTCCGTCCGGGGGCGCCAGTTTCAGCCAGCTGATCGTCCGCCGTTGCTGCCGGGTGTCGATGATCTCGCCATCGAGCCGATCTTTCGGCGGTGCGCGTCGAAGTCAGGCAATCGGCCTCGATCACCAGGCGGGCCCGCTTGGCTCGGTCCCAGGACTCCAGTTGGGTCGGGGTCGCCGCTTCGTTGAAGGCGAACAGGACGACATGGCGCAGCTCTCGGCGGCTCGGTTGGCTCGAAACGACCTCAGGTCACGCCCGCTCGCGCGTCCGGGCGGCGGCCTCGCCGGTCGGCATCGACGCCTCGGCGGCATGGATCCCCTCCGGCGCCGAGACCCGCATCGTCTCGGTGTCGTCGATCGGAACATCTTCGATCCACGCCTGGAACGGGTCCGGGCGAAGGCTGTCGGCGACGAATCGTGCGTGGTTGAGCAGCCGGCCGGCCTCGCTCCGGTATGAGCGAGTGGCCATCCCATCGAGCCGGGTCTCGATGAGCGCGAGCTGCTCGTCCAGCACCTGCCGGGCGGTACGGCCGTCGAGCAACGGCTCCGAGGCCAGGTCAGACGGCAAGGCGATGAAGTGCTCCAGCGCGCCAGGCACGTAATCGATGCACATCTGGCGCAGCAGCCACGTCTCGTGGTCGGTCAGGTCGAGCGGTCCGTCGGTCGTTGGCAGAGCGATGGCGGCGCTGTCGCGGATACGCCGGACGGTGGCCACCACGGTCTCCGGCAC
This sequence comes from uncultured Chloroflexia bacterium, assembly GCA_963755995.1. Classification (GTDB taxonomy): domain Bacteria; phylum Chloroflexota; class Limnocylindria; order Limnocylindrales; family CSP1-4; genus SPCO01. The sequence goes on from CAVWLQ010000003.1 coordinate 706,667, forward strand.
CAGCCCGCGCACGTTCGCGACGAGGCGGTCGAGCACGGCCAGGATCTCGACGCGGGTCCGAGGGTCGCCGCCCTCGGCAAGCCGCGGCCGTTCCGTGACGGGTGCGACACCGTCGTGCCATGGTCCGGCGGAAGCGAGGCTGGCACGCGCGAGCTCGAGCTGGATCCGACCCGCCTTGCGGCTCCGCTCCGCAACCTGGACTCGGTCACCGATCGAGCCACCGGCGACGAGGATGGCCAGCGGCGCGACCAGGCCCAGCCAGCCGAACCCGCCGATCATCACCATCGCGAGCGCGGCGACCCCGGCGAGGATGAACGCGACGCCCCGCACGGACGACGCTGCGGACGAGCCGGGATCCACCCGGTTCGCCAGCTTGAGCGCCTCATCTCTCGTCGGCGGCGAGATATCAACCGGACCGCCGGCACGAGCCGTGACGACCGCGTGCTCGAGCTCCCGCATCCGTGCTTTTGCCGCGAGCTTCGCCTGCGCTTCGTCGGCCGCAGCGGACACGGCCGTCAGGGCGGCCGTCGCGGCGTCGCCCGCCACGTCCAGGAGCTGCCAGGCGCCCGTTCGCTGCCCTCCCGCCCGCTCCTGGGCTTCGTGGACGCGGCGCGCAGCCCGGTCGGCTCGGCGGGCGGCGCGATCGGCTCGCTCCCGGGCCTTGCGGACCTCGCGCGTCTCGAATGGTTCCCGCAACGGTTCGCTCGGCCGGTGGCGTGACTGCGACTTCACGGTGCCAAGTTGCCCCATGTCGGGCAACTGCGCAACCGAGGCATCAGCGGAGACGGCCCCGCGCGGTCCTGGACGCGTTCTGGAACGTCATGGATCGGGGTCCCTGCTCAGGAAAGCCAGGCCGCCTCTCGAGTCGCGGTCAGTCAGCCCGCCAATGCGAGTAGCGGGTCGCCGGCGTTCATCGCGAGTGAGCTCACGAGGAAGATGACCACGCCGTCCATCGGCGCCGAGGGTCGCTCGAGAACGCTGCCGAACGCATCCTGCACCTCGCCCACGACGGTGCCGGCTTGTACCCGATCACCCACCGCGACGGCCGCGTGCCAGTAGCCGCTCGTCGTCGCCCGCATCCATGCCTCCGTCGGCAGGATCTCCGTGCGGTGCGCCGGGGCTTCGGGAGCGGTGTCGATCAGCCCGGCGGCCCGAAGGACGCGCCGGAAGCCCGCCGCGTGGAGAGCGACGTCCTCGCCGGGCCAGAGACCCTGGCCGCCGACCTCGCCGAGGACCGCCGGGATCCCGAGCGCGGCCGCCGCCGTCGTGGTCGTGCCCGGGCTCGGCCCGATCAGCAGATAGTGCAGTCCATATGTATCGGCCAGCTCGCGGCTCCGAGCGTCCACCGAAGCGTCACCGGTCTCCTCGATGCCGGTGAACGAAACGAGCGCCTCGTTCATGTCGCCGCAATGCATGTCCACGAAGGCGTCAGAGCCGGCGATCACCTCGGTCGTCAGCCAATGGGCAAGGCGCTGGGTCGGCGATCCGTGCTTATCGCCCGGGAACTGCCTGTTCAGGTTGAGCCCATCGAGCGGGTTGACGTAGATCGTGCGAGCGGCGAATGCGGCGGGACTCGCGGTGAGGACCGCGACGAGCGAGCCCGTCATGGTCGAAGGGTCGAGGTCGAGGACGACCTCGCGGAGGGCGGCGATCGACACGTACTCGGCGCCGTGGATCCCGGCGGTGACGGCGACGCGCGGGCCAGGGCGCGAGCCATGGACGATCGCGACAGGCACTTCAAGGGTTGCCGACCCAACGTCGACGGGCACGAGGCCGGTGACACGGGTTCCGGGCTGCGCGACGAGGGAGCCGATCGCGATCGCGGTCGTCGTCATGGTCGCGAGGGTAGCGGCTGGCATCGGTCGTCGCACGCGAGGTCGAGCGAGCCGCGGCTATGCTGGGGATCGAGCGCGCCAGTCCGTGCATGGCGCCGCGTTCCGGGAGTCGGTCATGAAGGTCGGATACGTCGTGCTGTACGTGGATGACGCGGAGGCCTGCCGGAGGTTCTGGGTCGAGAAGATCGGCATGGTCGAGAAGCGGCGGTCCGAGGCACGGACGTTTGCCATCGCGCAGGTCGGGTTCGCCGACCAGTCGTTCGCGTTCGAGCTCGTGCCGATGGAGTTGATGAAGGACAACCCGGACGGCCTCGACCTCGCGACACCGTCGATCGCCTTCACCGTCGACGACCTCGGGGCCACGCATGACGCCCTCGTCGGACGCGGGGTCCAGGCGACCGACGTGGGCGACCACCAGGGCACGCCAAGCTTCGCCTTCTCAGACCCCGAGGGACGCTGGTTCGCGGTGACGCAGTGAGGACCGCCCCGGCACACCGGATCTACACGACGACCGTGGCCTCGGTCTATCCGCTCTATCTCGCGAAGGTGGAGAGGAAGGGCCGCTCGCGGGACGAGCTCGACGCGGTGATCCGCTGGCTCACGGGATTCGACGAGGCCGAGCTGGAGCGGCACCTCGCCGCCGGCACGACCTTCGAGGACTTCTTCGCGGCGGCGCGGCTGAACCCGAACGCTGGGCTGATCACAGGCGTGATCTGCGGAGTGCGCGTCCAGGAGATCGAGGACCCGCTGATGCAAAAGATCCGCTACCTCGACAAGCTCGTGGACGAGCTCGCGAAGGGCCGGCCGCTGGAGAAGGTGCTCCGCTCCTGACGGCGGGTCGGTGCGGTCGCTGCCCGAGAGGCGGTCGACCTCTAGAGGCCACGACGAAGTCGACGATCGCGTCGACGAGGCCGTCGGCCAGGGCGTGGTTCTCGTCGGCGTAGCCGGCCGCGATCTCGGCCTGGCTGATCGTGGACGGCGCCCGCGTCTCCGACTTGTAGACGTGGTTGGCGTCCGCGATCGTCACCCGGATCTTGTCCTGTGGGCCGCTTCCCAGCGCCGCGAAGATCCTGTCCGCATCGGACCCGGGAACCTGGGCGTCGTTGGCGGCGGAGACCACGAGGGCGCGTCCGCGATAGGCGTGCAGCGCCGCGAGCGGGTCCGCGAAGATCAATTCGCGCGCGACCCTCTGCTGCACCGGCGAGTGCGTCGCTTGCCACAGGCCGGCGGCCTCGGGAACCGCCGATCAGGTCGGGCGCCGGGGCGTCTGGCGCCAGCATCGCCGCGCGAAAGTCCTCGAGCGCCGCGTCCACGACCGTCGCGTCGCTGCCAGCCTTGACGTGGATCGCCCGGATCTGCTCGATCGCCGTGTCGAGGATCGAACGCGACGGCCCGGACAGGCTGATGAAGCCACCGAAGCGCGGATCTGCCTGCTTCGCGACGGCCGCCGACGACGCGTGGATCGATCCTTCGCTGTGGCCGAGCAGGAAGATCTTCCCGGGGCCATCCCGACCCGCGAGCTCGTCGAACGCCGCCTCGGCCTCGTCGACGTAGTGGGCCAGCGACAGGACGTCGAGCATCTTCAGATCGTCCGGCGCGGCGCTCTTCGGCATGTTGGCACCCGACCCGACCTTGTCGAAGCGGATCGATCCGACACCGCGCGCCTGCAGGGCGAGGGCGAGCTGCGCGCCGCTGCCGTTCGTGCCGGGCAGGAGCGGCGACCGCCAGTCGCGGTCGGTCGGCCCGCTCCCGGCGAAGAACACGACGCAGGGCACGGCGCCATCGCGCTCCGGGCAACGTGATGGTCGAGGGCAATGCGTAGCCGGGCCGGACTGATGTCGACGTCCTCGATCACCGCGCGCGTGCTGGGGCATGCCGGGCACGGTAGCACTCCGGGCGCGAGGCGAGACGGCGCGCTATAACGGTCGTGGATATGAACGACCAGATCGTGATCGTGGCGGGCGTCGCATGTTGGGGCACGGTCCTGATCGTGTGGCTTGCCGGGGCGCTGTACAACGCCCGGCACGCACCCAGGGAGCGGATCCGCACGGAGTCGAGGCAGGCCACGCTGGCCGTCGCCACGTTCGTGGCGTGTGCCGTCGTCCTGATCCTCGGCCGCAGCGTCGTGCAGGGCCTCGTCGTCGACGCCGCGTGGGTGCGGTTTCTCGGTCTCGCGGTGCTGATCGCATCGACGGCGTTCGCTCTGTGGGCGCGGTTCTCGCTCGGGACGTCGTGGAGCATCGCACCCGAGGTCGGTGGCGATCGCCGGCTCGCGGACCCATGGGCCGTATGCGGTGACGCGGCACCCCATCTACACAGGCCTGTTGGGGATGATCCTCGGAACCGCGCTGCTGGCCGGGCTCGGCCAGGCGATCCTGGCAGTCGTGGCGGCCCTGATCGTGTTCCTGATCAAGATCCACGCGGAGGAGCAGCTCCTCCTCGCGACCTTCCCCGACGAGTACCCGGCGTACCGCCGGCGAGTGCCGCAGCTCGTTCCGGGCCTGGGCGTGCTGCGCCGTCGCCGGATGCACGCGTGAACCCATCGGACGCCAAAGACAGGGGCGCATCCCTGCGCCCCTGTCTCGGATTGGGCTCTTGGTGAGGGACGGGCGCTCTGCCCATCCCGTCGATCGTCAGCTCTCGTCCGTCGTCACCCCGCTTCCGCGTGAGCTGGGCCGGCGACTGACGCCGCCGGCTCGATCGCGCCGCCCTCGGACTCGGTGTGCTCCGATGCCACGTGCGGGTGGCGCCGTTCGAGGGACGCGCCCTCGACGTCGACGTTCGGGATGAGGCGGTCGAGCCACGCGGGCAGCCACCACGCCCGATCGCCGGCGAGGTGCATCAGCGACGGGACGATGAACATGCGCACGACGAACGCGTCCAGGAGGACGCCGATGGCGAGCGCGAAGCCGATGGCCGGGATGATCGCGCTCTCGGAGAAGATGAACCCTCCGAAGACCGAGACCATGATGATCGCGGCCGCCGCGACGACGGATCGCCCGGCGCGAACGCCCAGCACGACCGCCGTGCGGGCCGGCGCGCCGTGGACGTATGCCTCCCGCATCCCGGTGGTCAGGAAGAGCATGTAGTCCATCGCGAGGCCGAACAGGATGCCGACCAGGATGGTCGGGAGGAAGTTGAGGATCGGGCCGGTATGGATCCCGAGGATCCCGCCCAGCGCGCCCCACTGGAAGATCGCCACGACCGCGCCGAAGGCCGCGAACAGCGACAGCATGAAGCCGCCGGTCGCGATCAACGGGACGAAGATCGACCGGAACACCACCACCATGATGAGCAGTGAGAGTCCGACGACGAGGGCGAGGTAGAGCGGGAGGGCGTCCGCCAGCTTCTGCGAGATGTCGATGTTCCCGCTGGCCTGCCCGGCAACGGCGATCTGGACGCCGCCCTCGAGGGGCGACGCTGCCCGGAGCCCCTTGACCAGCTGTTCGGTGGAGACGCTGGACGGCCCGTCGGAGGGGACGACCTGGAAGGCGAGCGTGGTCCCATCGGTCGACGTCCCGATCGGGGCGACCGCGACGACATCGTCGAACGCGGAGAGCTGCCGCCCGATGCTGACCTGCTCGGCGAGGACCTCATCCGGTGTCGGGGAACCGGCGAGGTCGGCGACGACGAGGAGCGGACCGTTGACCCCGGCGCCGAACTTCTCGGCGACGGTGGTGTAGGCCTGATACTGCGTCGATCCCGAGGCCTCCGACGATCCGTCTGGCAGACCCAGTCGCATCGACATCGCGGGCACGGCCAGCAGGCCCAGCACGGCGACGCCGAGGAGAACGCTTCCGATCGCCCGACGCGTCGACATCGCACGGACCGGCTTCGCGACTGCCGGGGCAGCCTGCGACACGCGCGCGGCGCGCTCGCGACCGTTGAGGACGCGCTCGCCCATGCGCCCGAGCATGGCCGGGGTGAAGGTCACCGCGATGAGCACGGCGATGGCGACGCAGATCGCGCCGACGGTGCCCATCACGCCCAGGAACGGGATCCCGGTCACGTTGAGACCGAGGAGCGCGATGACGACGGTCATCCCGGCGAAGACGACCGCGTTGCCGGACGTACCGGTCGCGAGGCTGATCGATTCGCGGAGACCGTAGCCCTCCTTCAGCTGCCGGCGATGCCGGTTGACGATGAACAGCGAGTAGTCGATGCCGACCGCGAGGCCGAGCATGACGCCGAGCACCGGCGTGACCGACACCATCTCGACGACGCCCGACAGCGACAGCGCGGCGAGGACGCCGATGCCGACGCCGACGAGCGCGCTCAGGATCGGGAGCCCGGCGCCGACGAGGGTGCCGAGCATGGCGATGAGGACGATCGCCGCGATGACGAGGCCGACCAGTTCGCCGCCCCCGAGGATGGACGGGATGCCGGATGCGATCTCCGTCGAGAAATCGACCGCGACGCCCGGGGTCGGCTCCTGGGCGAAGGCAGCCTGGACCGCGCTCTTCGTGTCGGGCGACACCTCGAACTGCGTGGCGGTGAACATGACGGGTGCCACGGCGGCACTGCCGTCCTCCGACACGAGTCGGATCCCGGACGACATCTGCAGCAGGGCCGCACCGGCCTCGAGCTTGCTGCGCTGGGCATCGAGCTGGGCCTTGCCCTGATCGAGCTCTGCCTGCTTGGCGGCCAGGCCGGCCGCCGCCTGGTCGAGCGTTCCGGACGCCTTGGCCTGCGCCCGGGCGGCGTCGAGCTGGGCCTGGCCCTGGTCGAGCTGAGCCGACGCCTGATCGAGCTGTGCCTGTCCCGCGGTGGTCTGCTGTGCCTGCACATCGCGTGCCGCCTGCGTCGCAAACGGGTCGACGACCTGCGTGACGCCGTCGATGTCCGATGCCGCGCCGATCCGCGCGGTGATCGCGGCCTTCTGGGCATCGGTGAAGGGCTTGCCGTCCTCCGTCCGGAAGACGATCGAGCCGTTGCCACCGGCTGCGCTGGGGAACTCGGTGGCGAGTCGTTCGGTGACTTGCGCGGTCGGCGTGCCCGGGATCGAGAGCCCGTTCGCCAGATGTCCGCCGCCGACCGCGAAGGCGACGCCGGCGAGGGCGAGGATCGCGACCCAGGCGACGATCACGATGCCGCTTCGTCGGCTCGCGAATCCGCCGATCCGATAGAGGAATTCTGCCATGTCAGTGCTCCAGTTCGATGGTGTGTGACCGTCCGCGGGCGCGTCGAAGCACGCTCGACCAGGACGGAAGGTGTGAGGTGGAAGGCGAGGGGAGTGGTGGCCGGCGCTCAGCCGGCGCGGCGGCAGTCGATCAGCTGGCCACCGCCTCTGGACGCTCGAAACCTGCGCGCAGCAGGTCGAAGCACTCGTGCAGCAGACGTTCGCGCTCCGGTGACGACGTGTCGCCGGCGCCAGGGAACTGGAAGCTGGTGACGATCGCCGAGATGGCCGCTGCTGTCAGCAGGTGGGGGTAGACGTCGGTCGCGGCATCGGTGCCCGTTCGGGCGGCGACGATCTCGGTGATCATGCGGATGCCCTCGTCGAGGAGCGCGGAGCGGTAGCGCGCCATCGCGAGGCTCGTCCAGAGGAGATCGGTGTGCGCGGCGATCCCGTCGCCACCGTCTCCGACGCTGGACGCGATGCGCGAGAAGACATGCTCGAGCGACGCGAGGATCGGCTCGTCGGCCGGCCGATCGCGCAGTGCGTCCACGTACACCTGGAACTCCGACCGCCAGGCCGCGACGAGCGCTTCCTCCTTGGTCCCGAAGTAGTTGTGGAACGTCCGCACGGACACATTGGCGGCGGCGGCGATGTCGTCTGCCGTCACGGCGTCCAGCCCTCGCTCGAGGGCCAGGCGCAGGACGGCCTGGCTCAGGGCCGTGCGGGTTTCCGCCTTCTTGCGTTCTCGGAGACTGGTGGCTTCGTGCATGACCAGACGATAGCAGAACGTGCAGCTCAGTGCAAGTTTGCGCGCAGGTGCAGCGATCGGAGTCCGCGGAGACGTCAGAATCGCGTCCTGACCATACTGGGCACGAACGACGCGTTGACCCCAGGAGAGGCGCATGAAGCTGGGCCTGCACATCGCCGAGACGTCGTGGCGGGGTGGCGCGCCCGCCCTCCGCTCGAACCTGAAGGAGATCGTCCAGACGGCGGAGGGCGTCGGCTTCGACACGATCGACGTCGCCGACCACGTCTGGCAGAGCCACTACCTCGGCGGCGACCTCGAGAGCGAGGTCGAGGCGTACACGACGCTCGGGTTCATCGCCGCGCACACCGAGCGCGTCCGGCTCCTCGCGCTGGCGACCGCCGCCTCGTACCGGCCGCCCGGCCTGCTGGCCAAGATGGTGACGACGCTCGACGTGCTCTCGGGCGGTCGGGCGATGCTCGGGATCGGCGCCGGCGACTACGAGGAGGAGGCCGTCGGGCTCGGGCTGCCGTATCCGTCGCTCGGCGAACGGTTCGAGATCCTCGAGGAGACCGTCCAGGTCTGCCTGCAGATGTGGGCCGGCGAGCGTGGCGACGAGCGGCCGTTCGACGGGCGCCATGTCCGGCTGGGCCGGGCGCTGAACGTGCCACAGAGCCTGAGCCGGCCCCATCCGCCGATCCTGATCGCCGGTGGCGGCGAGAAGCGGACCCTGCCGCTCGTCGCCCGCTACGGCGACGCCTGCAACATCCCGCCCTCGCCGGACATCCCGCGCAAGCTCGAGCTGCTCCGGCGGCTGTGCGACGAGGCCGGCCGCGACTACGACGCGATCGAGAAGACGGCGCCGTTCGGGTTCGACGTCGGCGAGGACGGGTCGAAGGCGGGAGAGGTCGTCAAGCAGCTCGAATGGCTTTCGGGGCTTGGCGTGGAGACCGTGATCGGTTGGGTGGTCGGCGTGGACCGCATCGAGCCGATCGAGGTGATGGGCCGCGAGGTGATCCCGGCGGTCGCCGAGCTCGGGCCGTCGCGCTCGGCCTGAGATCGGCCGTTCAGGCGCGCCCGAACGCCGACCTCACGCTCGGCCGGTAGAGATACCACAGCACGACCGCCGCGACGATGGCCGTGGCGGTGGAGCCGATCATGGTTCCCAGGATCTGGCTCGTGATCGTGTCGCTCAGCAGCGACAGGCCCGCGCCGACGAGTCCCGCGATGATGCACACGCTCGCCCACAACCGCGTGATGAGCCAGGCCCAGTTCTTGCCCCGCAGGAGCCCGAAGCCGGTGGCAAGTCCGAGGATGCCGACGGCCACCAACGCGACGCCGACGACGTTCATGATCCCGTCGATCTTGTCCCCGAAGCCGTGATCGCTGAGAGCGCCGCCCGCGATGCCGACATCGCCCAGGCCGGCCAGGATGTCCGTCACGCCGACGATCACCGCCACCACCGCCAGGCCGAGCACCCCAGTCGGTCGATCCGTCGCAGTCATCCCGTGCGCTCCTTCCGGAGCGGGGTGGCGAGGACGCTCGCAGGACGACTCGTGAGGCCTGCCGCGCCCGGGGTTCGACCCCGCTCGTACCTCGAGAGCATACGCACCGCTGGTAGCCCGGTGACCCTGGACACGGAACGACTAGCGCCAGCCGAGCTCCGGGGCCACGTACTTGAGGATGCTCTCGATCGCGTGCGCGTTGTACTCGACGCCGAGCTGGTTCGGGACCGTCAGCAGGAGCGTGTCCGCCGCCTGGATCGCGGTGTCCTTGGCGAGCTCCTTGACGAGGACATCCGGCTCCGCGGCGTACGACCGCCCGAAGATCGCCTTGGTCTGCGCATCGATGTAGCCGACCTGATCCGACCCCTGGTTGCCGCGGCCGAAGAACGCCCGGTCCGGTCGTTGACCAGCGCGAAGATGCTGCGGCTCACCGACACCCGCGGCTCGCGCTCGTGCCCGGCCGCCGTCCAGGCCTCACGGAACAGCCGGATCTGCTCCGCCTGGAGCTCGTGGAACGGCACGCCGGCGTCTTCGGTCATCAGCGTGGACGACATGCATGTTCATGCCCTGGCGGGCCGGCCCATTCGGCGGTCGGGCGCGAGCCCGCACCCCACCAGATCCGGTCGCGCAACCCGGGCGAGTGGGGCTCCGGTCGAAGGAGGCCCGGCGGGTTCGGGAACATCGGCGAGGGGTTCGGCTGGGCGAACCCGGCGCCGGACAGCGCCTGGAGGAAGACCTCGGTGTGCTGGCGGGCCATGTCCGCGTCGGTCTCGCCCTCCGCCGGCGCGTAGCCGAAGTAGCGGAAGCCATCGATGACCTGCTCCGGCGATCCGCGGCTGATCCCGAGCTGCAGGCGGCCACCGGCGATGAGGTCGGCGGCGCCGGCATCCTCGACCATGTACAGCGGGTTCTCGTAGCGCATGTCGATGACGGCCGTCCCGATCTCGATGCGCTTGGTCCGCGCCCCGATCGCCGCGAGGAGCGGGAACGGCGACGCCAGCTGCTGGGCGAAGTGGTGGACACGGAAGTAGGCACCATCGGCCCCCAGGTCCTCGACGGCCTCGGCGAGCTCGATCGACTGGATGAGCGCGTCCGAGCCCGACCGGACCTGCGAGTAGGGCGACTCCGACCAATGTCCGAACGACAGGAACCCGAGCTTCTTCATGCGCCGATTCTAGGTGCCCGCGCGCCCGAGCATCGACGCCTCAACCGAGGAGGGAGAAGACCTGGATCTCGAACGTCGCCGGATCGTCGCCTGGGTCGCCGTAGATCTCCCATGACACGCCGGCCAGCGGGCGGCCATGCTCCGTGCACCACGCTTCGATGGCCGCATTGGCCGCGCCCAGCTGCTGTGGCGGTCCGACGTGGACCGTCCGGGCGACCGGCCCGGCCGGCGTCTGCGTGAACACGATCTCGCCCTCGGGTTCGAAAGGCCGGCTGATCTCGACGCCGAAATCGACCGCCATCGGTGCGCCGGGCAGCACGGGATGGTGGTACACGAAGATGTTGTGGCCATCGGTCCGAAGGCCGTCGTGGCCACGGAGGAAAGCCCAGACCGTGTCGAGGGCCGGCCGCCAGACCGCCCCCACCTGCCCGGCGGGAACGCTCGCGTGGACAGCCGCGATCGGGCGCGCCGCGACATCATCCAGGACGATCTCGTAGGCCATGCGGGACACCCTAGTCGCGAGCGTGCTGACTCGGCAAATGTTGAAGGGTCGTGGTCGGCTGACGGGGCGGTGCGGCACAATCCGGCTGTGTGCGCAGCCGCGACGACTAGGATGACGCGATCAGTCGACCTGAGCCGCGACCAGATCCTCGGCTTCCGCCGGGCCGCCGGCGCGCTCGACGAGCGGTTGACGCCACGGCCGGGCTCGCTCAGACAGGCCGCCTGGGCCGGGCTCCAGGACAGCATGCCGCGCGCTGCGCTCCTGTCGATCCACGCCCGCGTGGCGGAAACGACGCATGGAACGTGGGAGGACCCATCGCTGGTCCAGCTCTGGGGCCCTCGGTTCAGTGCCTTCGTCGTGGCCAGGCGCGACCTGCCGGTCTTCTCTCTCGGGCGTTACCCGACGACGCGCGCCGGCCGCCGGGTCGCGGAGGACATGGCCGAGCAGCTGGACGCCTTTCTGGCCGGCCGGCGGATGGGCTACGGGGAGGCCGGGGCCGGCCTCGGCCTCGCCAACGCGAACAAGCTTCGCTACGCGGCGCCGACCGGACGCGTCCTGATCCGCTGGGACGGCGCCCGGCAGCCGACGATCTGGACGGTGCCACCGCCGGAGGTCGACCCGCTCGAGGCTCGCCTCGAGCTCGCCCGGCGTCATCTGCACGTGTTCGGGCCATCGACGCCGGCCGCGTTCGCCACGTGGGCGGGGATCGGCCCGGCCGACGGACGCGCGGCCTTCGACGCCCTCGCCGCGTCCCTTCTGGCGGTCCGATCACCGGTCGGTGACGGGTGGATCCTCGCCAGTGACGAGGCGGCATTCCGGGCCGCTCGCTCGCCGTCCACCGCGATCCGACTCCTCCCGAGCGGCGACGCCTACTTCCTTCTCTGGGGCGCGGCTCGTGAGCTCCTCGTTCCCGACGCCGCGCAGCGCGCGTCCCTGTGGACCACGCGCGTCTGGCCGGGCGCACTCCTGGTCGCCGGCGAGCTGGTCGGGACCTGGCGACGCGCCGGTGCGCTCGTGACGATCGAGACCTGGCGCCGGCTCACCGGCCCCGAGCGCGATGCCGTGGAAGCCGAAGTGTCATCGCTGCCGCTGCCCGTTCTCGACGCGCCGACGCGAACCCTCTGGTCCGACTGACCCCGGGGCACCGGTGGCTCAGCTTCTAGTCGCGGCCCTTCGTCGTGGCCACGTCAGCCTCGTTGCCTGCGGCATCGGCGAGCGTCCACGAGGCGGGCGCGAACTCGTCGCGGACGAGCCGGCCACCGGCGGCCAGCGCCGCGGCCACGCGCGCCTCGGCCTCCTCGGGTGGCACCCAGACGGCGACATGGATCGCCCCGCCGCCGCCCGCACGTGGCTCGTCCATCATCTCGAACCAGAACGGGACGTTGCGGTCGAGCGGATCGACCAGGTCGTCGTCCGGGCTGTCGGCCCGACGTTCGTAGCCGAGCAACGCCTGCCAGAACGGCACGACCTCGACCCCGGCAGGCGCGCCCGGCACGACGAGCAGGGTCTGGACCGCGGTCGGGTCGGCGGGGACGCCCATCTCCCGCGCCACGCCGGAGATCCGACGAGCCATGGCGAGGTCGCGCTGGGTCATGCCGCGGTAGTCGTCGGTTCCCGTGATGAGGCGGACGGTCACGCCATCCCGTCGAACGTCGATGTCGGGCTGCTGATCGTCCAGCCCGGGCAGCCCGGCGATCACGTCGATGAAGCGGGCGCTCTCGGCGAACGACCCGGTCCGGTAGAAGGCGTGGGCCCCTTCGCCCAGCACGCGCCAGTCCTCGACGCCCTGCGCCGCATGGAACTCGTCGGGCGTCATCCGCTCCGTCATGGCCGAAACGTAGCGCCGGTGGCTGGGCGTCGCAAGCCCTGACCGTCGCGGTTCGACACGGCCACGCCCGTCCGGTAGGGTCGAGAGGTTCGACACGAATGGGAGGATCCGGATGGGAACGTTCGAGACGATCGCGGCCGGCGACGGCACCGCCAGGCTCTACCTGGCCGGCACCGGAAGCGCGGGGTCGCACGGGGTGCTGATCCTGCACCCGTGGTGGGGCCTCAACGACGACGTCATCGCCTATGCCGACAGGCTCGCCGGGGCAGGCTTTGCGGTCGCGGCACCGGACCTGTTCGGTGGCGAGATCGCCACGACGGTGGAAGGTGCCGAGCGACTGGCCCACGGCGCGGACGAGGGGGCCGTGAACGCCATCGTCCTGGCCGCGCTCGATCGACTCAGCGAGGGGCTCGACGCCTCTGCCACGATCGCCGCGCTCGGCTTCTCGTTCGGTGCGCACTGGGCGATCTGGAGCCCGACGCAGCGCGACCGTGTCGTCGCGACGGTCCTGTACTACGGCACGACGGGCGACAACCTGGACGCGTCGACCGCCCCGGTCCAGGGCCATTTCGCGGAGGACGACCCGTTCGAGTCGGCGGAGTGGGTCGCCGAGTTCGAGTCGATCCTGCGATCCGTTGGCCGCGACGTGGAGTTCCACCGCTACCCGAACGCCGGTCACTGGTTCGCCGAACCGTCACGCGACGCCTACCGCGCCGAAGCGGCAGACCTCGCCTTCGAGCGAACCGTCGCGTTCCTGCGGACCCGGCTCGGCGCGGGGGCGCCGGCCGGCTGATCGGGATCGGGCCGGCCACCGGCCTCGATCAACCGCCGCCGAGGGTCGCGATGAACGACACCTGGAGCGCTCCGCCGTCGTCCCGAAGCTCGAGCTTGGAGCCGGCGATCGTGTACTTGGTCGCGGCATCCATCGCGGCGAAGAACTGGGCCTCCTGCTCATCGACACCGGCCGGTGACGGGCAGGCCATCTTCGTCGCCGCCAGCGGCCCGATCTTGATCGTCGACGCGTCGCTCGTGTAGGGCCCGTTGTAGTCGTTGCAGCCGCCCGAGCCGGCGACCGTGCCGGCCTCGGCGAAGATCGCCGTGAGCGTGGTCCCGATGACAACGCTCGTGACGGCGCCCTTGCCGTTGTTGACGCCCGTCGCGACCCAGCGGGTCTTGGTCAGACCGGTCGCCTCGGTCGGGGCGAACGTCATGCCGACCTTGCCGTCGGCGGTCTTGAGCTCCAGCGAGCCGCCGCTGACGGCGTACGTGGCGACCCGCCCCATGACCGTCATGAACGCGGTCTCCACGACGGTCTCGGCCGGTCCGCAGGCCTTCTGCGTCGCCGCGAGCGGCCCGATCGTGAGCGTGTCGCCGGCGACCGTGTAGCTCCCGGTGTAGTCGTTGCAGCCGGCGTTGCCAGTCACTCTCCCGTCGGCGAAGGTCGCCGACGCGCTGATCGCGGGCGGGACGGAGACGCTGGTGCCGTCGGGGCCGAGGTACGCGGTCAGCCGCCAGAGCGGTCCCTCGAGCCCCGAGCCGGACCCTGCCGAGCCGGCTGCCGACGCCCCCGCGGTCGACGACGCGGCGGACGCCCCGGGCGACCCCGACTGCCCCGCGGTCGACGAGCACGCGACAAGGGCGATCGCTGCACCCAGCGCGAAGGCGGGTCCGAACACCCCCGCAAGGCTTCGTTTCGGCATGTTCACGTCCCCCTCGATGTCGGAGCGCAGGGCTCCCTCAGACGGTGGCCGCCGCCGACTCGCGCGTCGCCGGCGCCGGGATGACGTTCGGGACGCCGCAATCGAGCAGCATCTGCCGGGTCCTGTCCCGGTACCGCTCGCGCACGTCGCGCGTCGGCGGCCGATTGCGGCTGGACGGCAGGCCGACCAGCTCCATGCACAGCTTGTCGAGGTAGCCGTCGCCGCCGGTGTAGCCCTCCATCTCGGACCACAGGTCCATGAACGGCAGGCACACCCGGACCATCTCGCGCTGCGCCTCGGCGTAGCGGCGCCGCCTCCAGCATCTGCCACAGACCGACCGCGAACGCGGGCCAGTAGTTGCCCTGGTGGATCTCGATGGCGCGAGCGCCGAGGATGTGGCTCGTGACGTAGCGCATCTGGTTGTCGATGATCGAGAACCGGGAACCGAAGCGGGACACGACGCCCTCGAACGTCATCATCGCCGTGTCCGGCGTGGACCACTTCAGGCTGACGACGTTGGGCACGTCGACCAGCCGCTCGATCAGCGCGCTCGACAGCCCGAGACTCGTCCAGAACGTGTTGTAGACGATGAACCCGATGTCCGCGGCGTCGGCGGCGGCCAGGACGTGGTCGAGGAAGTCGCCCTCGGTGTGCGCGTGGTAGAAGGGCGGCGACACCTGGACGTAGTCCGCGCCGACCGCGGATGCCGCCTTGACCAGCCGGACCAGCTCGAGGGTGCTCGTCGTCTGGCCACCGACCGCGATCGGCACACGGCCGGCGGCCGCGGCGACGGCCGCCTCCCAGACCGCGACCCGCTCGTCGAAGGTCATCGTGGAGAAGTCGCCGGCGGCCCCGCCCGCGAGGAGGACCGCGTCGCCGGTGACGCAGCCGCCATCGATCAGGAAGTCGACGTGGCGGGCGATCGCATCCAGGTCGACCGACAGATCGTCGTCGTCCCGGAACATCGTCGGGATCGTGACGTAGCAGCCGGTCAGGCGGTCGCGGGACTGGGTCGTGTCCATCGGTTCAGGCACTCCGTCTCAGGGTCATGGGGGTCCGATCTGCCGTTGGAGATCGATCAGGGGCTGCTGGCTGACCTGGATGAAGCCCTCCCGCGGTCGGTCGAGGTCCACGAGGATCATGATGACGGCCCCGAGGGCGATCGCGAGGACAACGGCGCTGATCAGGCTGCGTCGTTCGGTGAGGCCGGCGCTGTAGCCGACCATGCCGATCCCGAGCACGGATCCCACGATCAACAGGAGGAGGATGGTCTCGGGGACGCGCGCGTAGAGACCCGCGGTGACCCGCGTCTCGTTCAGGTCGATCGTCTCGTTGAGCGAGTCGAGGTAGAGCGAGACGAGATCGCCCTGATCGGTCGTCTTGGCCACCTCCTCGGAGATCGCCCAGACCTGGGTGAGGATCTCCGAGGAACGGGCGATGTCCGCCTGCGAGGTCCGCGGCCTTGGCATCGGTCACGACGATCCGCAGCGGCACGTATTCGCGGAGCAGCTGGCGGATCTGGCTCGACGCCGGTTCCGGCAGGTAGCCGGCCCGGAGGTAGGTCGTCCCGATCGAGTTGGCCTCGTCGAGGACGATCCCGCGGCGCGTGTCGAACCGGTCCGATGCCATGCTCATCGTCACCGCGAGCAGGAACGCGAGGAGGGCCAGGATGGAGCCCACGATCATGCCGGTGGGGCCTTCCTGCTCGCCCGGCGTCCGCTCCTGCCACCACACGCCGACCCGGAAACCGCCCTCGTAGCACAGCAGGCTGATGATCACGAACAGGACGAAGATCGCGACGACGGGCAGGGAGTCGAGGAGCTGGATGGTCGCCATGGCGTCCGTCCTACGGTGTCATGCGGTAGAAGCGGAGCATGTCGAGGGCGGGCTCGTCGAGGCGATCGACACGGCTGAACCCGGCCTCGGAGGCAAGGTCACGCATCGTGGACTCGCGGATGACCGTCCCGATCGCCGCCGTCGGACGCTCCGTCATCGCCGCCGGCAGACAGGTGAAGACACTGAAGCCGTAGTACGCGCGCTCGGTGTCGTCGGCGGGCGCGGTGAACCGGTCGGCGGTCTTCTCGTCGGCGATCAGGGCGACCCCGTCCGGGCGCAGGATCCGGCGGACCGAGGTCAGGACATCGGCCGGCCGGCTCATGTCGTGGACGGCCTCGATGATCACGACGAGGTCGTAGGTGCCTGCGGCGACCGTGGCGACGTCGCGGACCTCGAACGTGACGCGGTCCGACACGCCCGCGGCCTCGGCGTTCCGGCGCGCCAGCTCGATCGACAATTCGTCGAGGTCATAGCCGTCGACCCGGACGCCGGGATATGCCGTCGCGATGGCGATCGCCGCCCAGCCGACGCCGCACGCGACGTCCGCGACACGGGCCGGTGGGTCCGCGAGGAGGCGACGATGGATGTCCGGGATGGCGGGGAGGATCTCCGACCCGAACGAGGTGACCAGCCAGGGACGGTTGAAATCGCCCTGCGACTCGATCATGTCCGGGCCGTAGTCGGCCCACGGCACGCCGCCCCCGGTCCTGAACGCGGTCAGCAGCTGCGGGAGCACCTTCGCACACGCGACGACGGACCGGCCGACCGGGCTGATCGACCTGGGGCTGGTCGGGTCGAGGAGCGGCTCCGCGTACGCCTCCGGGAGGCTGAACCGACGATCGCCGGGCGCGGCGTCGACGTCGTCCACGTCGAGGATGCCGGTCGCCGCCTGCTGCTCGAGCCACTCGCGCGCATACCGCTCATCGATGCCGGCGCGGCCGGCCAGGTCCGACGAGGTCGCGGCGCCACCATCGTGCAACGCCCGGTAGAGCCCGAGCTGGTCGCCGAGGTAGACGGCCATGACGTCGAACATCCCGAGGCTGGCTGCGAAGAGCCGCCCGGCCAGCTCGTCCGGTGTGCGCTCGTCCGTCGCGGCGCCCGACCCATCCATCGACATCTCCTCCCTCCCGCATCCCCGCGCGTGGTGCGTGGATGACGATGGCACATCCGCTGTCCCGATTTGCGGCCGGACGACGGATGGACCGGGGACGGCGCTACGCTTCCCCCGTGCACGATGTCCCGATCCATGGCTGATCGCGTGGGCGGCCGGCCCGCGTCGCCGACGACCTCGACCGTCCAGGCGGCCGACTGGCCCGACGTGGAGCGCACCGCCCGCCGGCACGACGCGGTCCGGTTCCTGGAGATCGACATGTCGGAGCGCACGATGTCCGGCGTCGGATTCTTCGACTGCACGTTCCGTGGCGCACGCTTCAACGGCTCGACCTTCCGGGACGTCGCCTTCGCCAACTGCACCTTCATCGACTGCGGCTTCTTCGACGTGCAGTTCAGCAGCTGCAAGCTGGTCGGCGCGATGTTTGACGGCTGCCGGTTCGGGCTGCTGCACGCGGACGGTGGCGACTGGTCGCTCGTCGGGTTGCCCGGTGCGGACCTGCGCTCCGCGACCTTCACGGATGTCCGGATGCGCGAAGCGGACCTGACCGGCGCGCGGCTGGATGGGGCGACCGTCCGAAACGTCGACCTGTCCGGCGCGCTGCTCCATGCCGCGTCCTTCGTCGAGGCGGACCTGCGCGGCAGCGACCTGTCGGCGCTCGACCCTCGGGATGCCGATCTCAAGGACGCCCTCATCGACGTCGAGCAGGCCATGGTGATCGCGACCGCCCTGGGCCTGCGGCTCGGTGGCTAGACTCGTGGCCGTGCAGGAGCGATCGAACCCCCAGGGCGACGGCGTCCGCATCCGGCGGCTCCCGACGGCCGAGCTGACCGACGTGGAGACCGCCGCGATCCGCGACCTGCTGTGGACGGCGTTCCCGCCGGGCGACGAGGGCTTCACGGAGGCCGACTGGGAGCACGCGATCGGCGGCATCCACGTCGTCCTGGATCTCGCTGGATCGCTGGTCGCCCACGCCTCGGTCGTCGAGCGCGACCTCCATGTCGGAGGCCGGCCGACCCGGACCGGCTACGTGGAGGCCGTCGCGGTGGATCCGGCGCGACAAGGCTCCGGTCTTGGGACACGGGTCATGCACGAGATCGATGCCGAGATCGTGGAGCGCTACGAGCTCGGCGCCCTGGGCACCGGCGCCCACCACTTCTACGAACGCCTCGGGTGGCAGGTCTGGCAGGGATCCTTGTCCGTGCGGACCGACGAGGGCGACCAGCGGACGCCGGACGAGGAAGGCGACATCCTCGTGCTCGAGACGCCCGCGCGACCGGGCCTGGACGTGTCCGCGCCGCTCAGCTGCGAGTGGCGGCCGGGTGACGTGTGGTGACGCCCGAGGTGCCAGCGGTCTACGAGATCCACCTCGCGCTCGAGAGTGCCGATGAGCTGGCCGAGCTGGAGCGGGCCATCCTCAAGGCGCGCGCGACGGAGCTTGGCGAGGTCCGGCGACGGGATGTGCGTTTGGTCGCGGGCTACGGCGATCCGACGACGCGCGACGTGATGGGCGACGAGGCGCGCGCGGCGCAGGCACGCTACGACGTCCTGACCAGGCTGCTGGATGCGATCCGGATCGGGTCTGAACGATGACGGAGAGCCCGCCGCCGTGGGCCGATGCCGGCTGGCTGACCGAGATGACCGTCTGGATCGATGGCGCGCTCGCGCCCGGAGGCACGCGCCGGCGCGGGCCGGTCCGTCAGGTTCGAACGTGGCAACGGTCCGCGGTCCTCACCTTCGAGACGGATCGCGGGCGGATGTGGGCCAAGGCCGTGCCGGAGGTCTTCGCCCACGAGGTCGCCGTCACGAGCCTCCTCGCCGACATCGACCCGGGCATCGTGCCGCCGGTCGTTGCCGCCGATGTCGGGCTGGGACGGTTCATCACGGTCCACGTCGATGGCCCGGTCCTGGCGGACGTCCGTGACGAGCCGGAGGCCTGGCTCGCGACGCTGTCCCGGCTGGCCGAGCTCCAGCGCGTCCTCGCCGTCGAACCCACGGAGCTCGCGATCGCCGGCGTCTCGGCGGCGCCATTGGCGGGTCTCGCCGACGCCGTCCCGCGGCTGCTGGCCGACGACGCGCTGCTCCTCGTCGGCCGGCCGGGCGGGCTGACCCCGTCCGAGGCGGCGGC
This sequence comes from uncultured Chloroflexia bacterium, assembly GCA_963755995.1. GTDB lineage: Bacteria > Chloroflexota > Limnocylindria > Limnocylindrales > CSP1-4 > SPCO01. Next base: position 726,141 of record CAVWLQ010000003.1, read on the forward strand.
GCTGCGCGGCCACGGTCCGAGCCTCGTGGCCGCCTGCCACGAGCTCGCGGCGAGCGGGGTGCCGGACAGCCTCGAGCACGGCGACCTCAGCGCCGACGAGGTCATCCTCGGCGAGATGGGCCCGGTCTTCCTGGACTGGTCGGACGGGTCGATCACGCATCCGTTCCTGTCGGTCGCGGCGTTCCTCGGCCACGCGACCGCCGCGTCGGTGGTCGCGACGGACGACCTCGTGGCAGCCTACCTCGGCCCGTGGTTGGGAGCGGGGATCGGGCTCACCGAGGCCGCCGGACGCCGGGCGATGGCCACCGCGCGCAGCGTCCAGCCGCTCCACCTGGCCGCCCTGTACGCGGATCGGATCCTGCCGGCCCTCGGGGGCTCATCCGAGAACGCCCACGTCGTGCCCGATGCGCTCCGGTCGATCCTGCCCCGATGAGCCGGCGCCGGATCCCCGACGAGGTGCTGTCCGCGGCGCACGCCCGGGCCGAGGCCCGGGCGCGGCGTGACTGGCCCGAGGCCGATCGGCTCCGCGCGGAGATCGAGGCGGCCGGCTGGAAGGTCGTCGATCGCGGGACGGATTTCGCGCTGACCCCGGCCGCGCCGGCGGACCTGCCCGAGGGCGATCGGATCCGGTACGGGTCCAGCACGGGCGTGCCGTCACGGTTCGACGAGCCGGCGATCGGCGTCGCGACCATCGTGCTGATCGCCACGGACTGGCCCGACGACCTCGCCCGCGCGCTGGCGGGGATCCGTGCCACCGCGCCCGATGGGACGTCCGTGGTCGTCGTCGCCGACGGGCCGTCTCCCGAGCAGGCGGCGGCACTCGAGGCCCTCGCCGCGGACGGCGTCACGGGCAACGCGGACGGCGTCACGGTCGAGATCGTCTGGACCAGCGAGCGGCTCGGCCACGCTGCGGCGACGAACATCGGCCTGCGCCGGGCGAGCGGGCCGGTCGTCGATCCTCATCGACACGAGCGTCGAACCGACCGGCGATCTCGTGACGCCGCTCGTCCATGCCCTGGCCGACCCGACCGTCGCGGTGGCCGGCGGCTGGGGCATCGTCTCGGCCGACCTGCGCAAGTTCGAGGACGCGCCGGCGGGCGACGTGGACGCCATCGAGGGCTACGTCATGGCGTTCCGGCGGGCGGATGCCGCGGCGCGCGGTCCCCTCGACGAGCGCTTCCGCTTCTACCGCAACCTCGACATCTGGTGGAGCCTCGTGCTGCGCGACGAGGGGGAGGGGAGTCCGCCGCGGCGAGCGGTCAGCCTCGACGTGCCGGCCACCCGCCATGACCACCGCGGGTTCCTGAGCCTGCTCGACGACGAGCGCGACCGGCAGAGCAAGCGCAACTTCTACCGGATCATCGACCGGTTCGGCTGGCGCACGGACCTTCTCGTCAGCCGCTGATCGCGGCCGGGGCCGGCCCCCGCTCGTCCTGGTGCTGCCAGACCGTGTCCAGCGGATCGCGCCCGCCGATGGCGATCCAGGCGATCGGCGCGGCGAGCAGGGTCAGGATGCCGGTGCTGAACATGACCGTTCGGACCGCTTCCGTGTAGGCCGCGGCGTACGCGGCGGCGTCGCTCGCCTCGACCCCGCCGACGATCACGCCGTACTGCGGCATGTTGATCGCCGCCAGCAGCGTGCGGAAGGCGTCGACCGCCGCCGTGACCTGGGCCGGGACGAGTCCGTCCGAGCGACGTGGCGTAGTTGTCGAGCGCCAGCGTCGTGACGAGCACGGTGATGACGACGAGGGCGGCCCGGCTGCCCGAGCGCGACCGAGGCTTCGTTCAGGGCAGCCGCCGTCGCCGGGAGGCCGCGCGGCACGCTCGCGAAGATGATCGCGGTCCGGACCGTCGTCGCGATGACGAAGCCCGCGCCGATCAACGCGAACGAGACCGCGAACCCGACATACCCGGCCCCCGGTCGCAGGATCGCCGCGATGACGATGCTCCCCAGGCCGACGGCGAGGATCCCGGCGACGATCAGCGTCCGCGGCCGGAACCGGGCCAGCAGGAGGCCGGCGACCGGGCCGGCGACGGCCAGGGCGACCATGAACGGGATCGTCGCGATCACCGACAGGACGGGGCCGTAGTCCAGGACCAGCTGGAAGTACAGCGGCACCTGGAACAGCGCCGCGGTCTGCGCATAGGCGATGACGAACCCGACGAACAGGGCGATCGCGACCGGACGCCGCTGGACCTTGAGGACCTCGCGGCCGGCACGACGCCAGCGGCGCTCCACGGACAACCCCGCGGCCACGAGGAACGCACCGATCAGCACGAGACCGACGCGGGTGACGTCGGCGCTCTTGCCCTGGAACCCGATCAGGCCGGCCGTGATGACCACGATCCCGAATGCCCAGACGGCGGTGACCATGACCTCCGCCCGGTGGGTCGGACCGGCTGTGGGAAGGTCGTGCCAGTGGCGGCGGCTGTAGACGAAGGCGGCGATCGCGGCGATCGCGGCGGCGGCGAACGCGGGGACCCGCGAACCGGTCGGCCCGAGCAGCGTCAGCAGGACCGGCGCTGCCGCCGTCGCCGCACCGTAGGCGCCATACGCCAGACCGATCGCGGTGGCCCGGGTCGCGCCCTCGTACCGCGTCGCGACGCCGGCCAGGGCGAGCGGGAGGACGATGCTCGCGCTGGCCACGTCGACGAACCGGCCGACGACGAAGACCGGGCCGTCCGAGAGGAACAGGCCGCCGAGACCGGTCGCCACCAGGCCGCCGAGCGCGAGCATCATCACGCGCTTCCGGCCGTCCGCATCGCCGAGCACGCCGCCGACCAGGAGCGCACCCGCGGCGACGATCGACGCCAGCATCAGCAGGGCCTCGATCTCCGGCCGCTCGCGAACGGCCGACTGGATCGATGCCAGGCCCGGCGAGAAGACCCGCGGGGCGAGCCCGGCCGCGAGCAGCGCCAGGGAGCTCGCGATGAGGGTCGTCAGCGCGCCAGGCTCCCGATCCAGGTCGGTCAGGAATGTCGGGATCCGCGGCCGTCGCACCTGCGGATGCTAGCCGGTCGTCTCGGGACCGCGCCGCTCGAGCCGGCTGCCCTCGGGACCGTCGATCACGGTCCACCCACCCGCCTCGAGCTCGTCCCGGAGCGCATCGGCATGCGTCCAGTCGCGCTCGGTCCGGGCTGCGGTCCGCGCGTCGGCCAGTGCCTGGACGTCGGCCGGGATCGCCGTGCTCGCGTCGGCGACCGTGTCGGCCTCCCAGGCACGGTGGAGGTCCAGGCCGAGGACCCCGTCCGCATCGAGGATGAGCCAGCGCCGTTCGTCGGCCGGCAGCGGCGCCCGCAGGATCTCGCGGAGCAGGGCCAGCGCGACGGGCATGTCGAGGTCGTCGTCGATCGCGGCCACGAAACGCTCGTGCAGCGCACGACCGCCGTCGGACAGGGGAGCGGCCGGCGCAGCGGCCCGGTCGCTGATCGTGAACGCCCCGGCACCCGGCGCGGCGCCATGACCGGCAGGACCGGTCGCGATGCCCGCCGGACGGTCGCCGGCGGAGCCGGCCACGAGTGCCGCCGGAGCCGCCCACGGTCCGTCGGCGGGCGGTTCGCCCAGGGCACGAAGGCCGGCCCGCAGCGATCCGAGCGCCGCCGCGGCTGCGTCGAGCGACCGGTCCGAGTACTCCAGCTTGCGCCCGTAGCGCGAGGTCAGGACGAGGTAGCGAAAGGCCAGCGGGTCCAGGCCGCGGTCGACGAGCTCCGTCACGCGCTGGAAGTTGCCGGCCGACTTGGCCATCTTCTTGCCTTCCATCAGGAGGAACTCGCCGTGCACCCAGTGGCGCGCGGGCACGGCGCCGGAGATCGGGGTCGACTGGGCGATCTCGTCCTCGTGGTGGGGGAACACGTTGTCGATCCCGCCGGTGTGGATGTCGAAGCGGGGGCCGAGGTAGCGCATCGCCATCGCCGAGCATTCGAGGTGCCAGCCGGGGAAGCCCTCGCCCCAGCGCGCCGTCGGCCACTTCAGGATCCGGCCGTCTCCGGCTGACTTCCACAGCGCGAAATCGGCCGGGTCGCGCTTGTCGGGCTCGATATCGCCACGGTGGCCGGCGCGCAGGTCCGCCAGGCTGTTGCCGGACAGGCGTCCGTAGCCCTCGAACCGGCCGACCTCGTAGTACACGTTCCGCTCCGGCGTCGCGTAGGCGTAGCCGGCGTCCTGGAGCCGCTCGGCGAGGGCGAGCATCTCCGGGATGTGCTCGGTTGCCCGTGGGAAGACGTGGGCGGGCAGGATGTTGACGAGGGCTTCGTCGGCGTGGAAGGCGGCCTCGTACGCGTCGGCGATCTCGGCCGGCGTCTTGTGCTCCAGGCCGGCGGCGACGAGCATCGGGTCCGCGCCCCGGTCGAAGCCCTCGTCGCGCAGGTGGCCCACGTCGGTGATGTTCTTGACGTGGAGCACGTCGATGCCGTGGTAGAGCAAGGTGCGCCGGATGAGGTCGGCCAGCAGGTTGCTGCGCAGGTTGCCGACGTGGGCGTAGCGGTAGACCGTCGGGCCGCAGGTGTACATCCCGATCCGGCCGTCGACGAGGGGCTCGACCGGATCGACCCGCCGGGTCAGCGTGTTGCGCAGTCGCAGGCTCATCTGTCCCCATCCTAGCGTCCACGATCTTTGCGACCGGCCCTAACGTTTCGCGCGGTCGTGCGTTACCCAACGCAGAGGCCTCGCGGTCCTGATATCCATCGTTCCCCCGGCGGTGTTGGGCTTGCGAGGCCTCATCTCATGCCCGGCGCATGATCGCGGCCGCCTGCGGAGGCCGCTCGGGGGCCTTCGGCCGACCCGCCCTATACTCCCGGCGATGCGCCGCCTGATCGCCTTTGTCGTGCTCGCGACGCTGTTCGCCTCGTGTGGGGGGTCGGCAGCGGCCGCCCCGGACCGTCCCGTGCGGATCCTGTCCGGCGAGCCGACGACGCTCGACCCGGCCGCCCAGGGCGACGCCGGCAGCGCGGCCATCACGGCCCAGCTGTTCGAGTCGCTGACCGCATTCGACGCGAACCTCCAGGTCCGTCCCGCCCTGGCCGCATCGTGGGAGTTCGCCGACGGCGGACGGCAGGTCACGTTCCATCTCCGGCCGGACCTGACCTTCTCCGACGGCAGTCCGCTGCGACCCTCCGACGTCGTCCGGAGCTGGCTGCGCCTGATCGACCCGGCGCATCCGTCGCCGCTTGCCTCGATCGCCCTGGACATCGCCGGCGCCGATGCCTACCTGCGCGGGACGTCGCACGATGCCGCCACGGTCGGCCTCCATGCCGACGACGCCACCGGCGACCTCGTCGTGGACCTCGTCCGGCCGGCCACCGACTTCGTCAACATCGTGGCCGGACCGAGCTTCGGCATCGTCCCGCCCGGGGTCGACAGCAACCCGACGGGCGCGCTCGCGCCCGGGCCGGCGTTCGTCGCCAGCGGCGGCTACACGCTCGCCTCGACGACCCCCGAGGGCCTCGAGCTCAAGGCCAACCCCAGGTACTGGGCGGGGCCGCCCGCCGTCACGACCATCGACCTGATCGCCGACCTGGGCGGCAAGGGTCCCGTGGATGCGTTCTCGGCGGGTGATCTCGACTACGCGCCGGTCGCCGGCATCGACGCGACCTGGCTGGCCTACGACCAGACGCTCGGTCCGCAGCTCCGCCTCGTGGACTCGCTCTCGGTCCAGTACTACGGCTTCGACACGCGCCAGAAGCCGTTCGACGACGTGCGCGTCCGGCAGGCCTTCGGCGAGGCGGTGGACTGGCGCCGGATGGCCGCCCTGAGCGGGTCGGGCGGCACGGCCCAGGTGGCGAACTCGATGGTGCCGCCGGGCATCCCGGGGCGGAGCGACGCCGACTTCGTCCCGAAGTACGACCCGGCCGACGCGCGCCGTCTCCTGGCGGAGGCCGGCTACCCGGGCGGGAGCGGCTTCCCGGCCACCATCCTGATGACCGGTGGGTCGGGCTTCGACGAGGCGATCGTCACGGAGCTCGAAGCGCGAGCTCGGCGTCACCCTTCAGGCCGAGACGATGGGCGACGGCTACTTCGACCGGCTCGCGACGGACCCGCCGGCGATGTGGTCGCTGGCCTGGGTCGCCGACTATCCCGGTCGCAACGATTTCCTCGGCGTCCTGCTGGCCAGCAACGCGACCAACAACTACGGCCACTGGTCGTCGCCCGCGTTCGACACGGCGATCGGCGAGGCCGTCGCTGCCACGGACCCTGCGACCGCGAGCGCGGCCTACGATCGGGCGGAGGCGATCGTGCGCGACGACGTGCCCGGTCGTCCCGGTCTCCTACGGACCCGGCTGGGCGCTGACCCGGACCGGGCTGCTGGGCGCCGGTCAGAACGGGCTCGGCATCGTGCGGATGGCGGGGCTGGCATGGGCGCAGTGACGCGCCGCCTGCTGCCGCTGCTCGTCGTCGCCGGGCTGCTGCTGGGTCTCGTCCCGAACGTGGCGGCCGCCGAGCCGGTGACGTTCGGGACGCCGACGGCCGACTCGACCTTCGGCAAGGGGATCGAGTTTCGCCAGCCGGTGACCGCCTCGGGCCCGGTCGGACGCGTGGAGCTGCTGCTGACCGTTCGCCGACGCGATCGGACCGTCCGTCGAGGAGATCCCGCTTGGGGCGCCGTCGGGCGCCACGACCTTCTCCTACTCGCTCGACACCGCGGGTGGCTCCCACCTGATCCCGAACACGCCGATCGTCGCGCAGTGGCGTGTCTATCCGACCGGTACCGGTGCCGCGCCCGTCGTCGGCCCCGAGATCAAGATCGTCTACGCCGACGACCGGTTCGACTGGAAGACCGCGTCGAGCTCGCTCGTGCGCGTCCACTGGTACCAGGGGGACGCGTCGTTCGGTGCCAAGGCACTGAAGCTCGGCGAGGACGAGGTCGCAGCGACGTCGAAGCTGCTCGGCGTCACCGAGACGAAGCCGGTCGACTTCTTCGTGTACGCCGACCAGGCCGAGTTCTACGACGCCCTCGGGCCGGGCGCCCACGAGAACGTGGCCGGCACCGCCTACGCCAACATCCGGACGCTGCTGGGGCTCATCCCGCCCGACCAGATCGACGACCCGCTGGTCGCCGTCCGGATCCCGCACGAGTTCGTCCATCTGGTCTTCGACACCGCCGCCGGGAACCCCTACCACGCCCCGCCGCGCTGGCTCAACGAAGGCCTCGCGGTCTACCAGAGCGAGGGCTACGGCTCGTCCGACCGCGGCCAGGTGGAGGACGCCGCGCGGTCCGGCCACCTGATCCCGCTGGACGGCCTGTCCGGCCAGTTCCCGAACGGCAACGACTTCTTCCTCGCCTACGCGGAGAGCGTCGCCGCGGTCGACTTCATGATCAAGACCTACGGCAAGGACGCCCTCGTCACGCTGATCCGCTCGTACGCCGGCGGGCGGACCGACGACGAGGCGTTCAGGGACGCCCTGGGCGTCGACACGGCGGCCTTCACGGCCGCCTGGTTCAAGGATGTGAACGCCAAGCCACCGACGGCATACGGCCCGCAGCCCGAGGCCGCCGGTCCGGTGCCCGCCGCATGGGCCAGCGGGGCGCCCGGAGCGCCCGGGGGAGCCGGCGGACCGGTGGGCGCCCCGGCGGCCAGTGGGGGAGCGCCGGTCGGGACGCCCGCGCCCGGGACCGAGGCGCCGGCGACGACGGCGGACGGCGCAGGCTGGGTCGCGCCCGCCGCGCTTCTCGCGATCGTCCTGGTCGTCGTCGGGGTCCTCGTCGCCCGACGACGCCGGCGCGCCACGGACAGCCTGCCGTGACGGCGGTCCGCCGCCTGCGCGCCATCCCCAGCTGGCAGATCACGCTCGGATTGGCATTGCTCGCGCTGGGCTTCCTGGTCGCCGCCCAGCTGGCCTCCGAGGTGCCTCGCGCCCGCTACACGACCCAGGAACGCACCCCGCTCGTCGAGACGGCCGATGAGCTGCAGGCCCAGCAGGACGGCCTGAAGGCCCGGATCCTCGAGCTTCGGTCACAGATCCAGGACGTGGAAACCCAGGGCGCGGGGTCGGCCGACCTCGTCCGCCAGCTCAACGGCCAGCTCGAGCAGGCGCGTATCGGTGCCGGCCTCATCTCGCTGACCGGCTCCGGGATCGTCATCCAGCTGGAGGATTCGAAGGAGCCGGTCCCGCCCGACGCGGACGGATCGGCCTACCTGGTCGGGTCGCACGACATCCGGGCAGTCGTCGACGAGCTGTGGGCGTCGGGCGCCGAGGCGATCGCGGTGAACGGCGAGCGGATCACCGCGACGACCGCGATCATCGACGTCGGTCCGTCGCTCCTGGTGAACTCGGCCTATCTCACGCCGCCGTACCAGATCACCGCGCTCGGACCGGCCGACCTCTTCGAGACGTTGCGCGCGTCGGCCGGCTTCGTGGACTTCCTGCGTGCCCGGGCCGAGGGCTACGGCATCCGCGTCTCTCTGGCGGCCCCGGAGACGGTGGACATGCCGGCGTTCGTCGGCACGGTCACGCTCCGCTACTCGCGGCCGCTCACGTCGCCGTCGGGCGCACCGGCGTCGGCGGCCCCCTCGAGTGGGCCGGGCGGCTGACGTGCACAAGCTGTCGAGCCAGCTCGCGATCGCCGCGGTGGCGGCCATCCTCGGTCTGCTGGTCGTCGTCCAGGTCCGGTCCCAGGCGGGACCGAGCGGCCTGGCCCAGCTGTCGTCGCAGGACCTGACCGTGCTCGTGGCCAACCTCAACGCCCGCAACGACCAGCTCCGACGCGAGGGTTCGTCGCTCGAACAGGAGCTGGCCACGCTGACCGCGAACCGCGCCCGGGGCGACGTCTCGGTCGACGAGATCCAGGCCGATCTCCAGCGCGTCCGGGCGTATTCCGGGCTCGACCCCGTCGGAGGGCCCGGCGTGACGATCTCGATCCGCGGGCCGATCGACGGGACGGGCGTCGAGGAGCTGATCAACGAGCTTCGCAACGCCGGCGCCGAGGCCATCGCCGCGGGTCCCGTGCGGGTCGTCGCCGGCGTCACCGTGACCGGGACACCCGGCGCAGCGGCGGTCGCCGGCACGCAGCTGGGCGACACGTTCGAGCTCCAGGCCATCGGCGCGCCGGACAAGCTGACCGGGTCGCTGACCCGGTCCGGCGGCGTCATCGCCCAGCTGGCCGCGACCCAGCCCGACGTCGAGGTCACGGTCACACCGATCGACCGGCTGGAGCTGCCGGCCACGACGCGGACCCTCGTCCCGGCTCACGGCCGACCCCGGCTTTGATAGGCTGAACCGCCGATGCCAGACCAGCCGATCCTCCGCCTGCTCCTCGGCGACGTCGTCCGCCTCCGCCATGCCCACCCCTGCGGCGGCGACACCTGGCTGGTCGATCGGCTGGGTGCCGACATCGGCCTGCGCTGCACCACGTGCGACCGTCACGTGCTGCTCGAGCGGCGCGCCCTGGAACGACGGATGGCCGGTTTCGTCTCGCGCGGCGACCCGGCCGTGACCGCGGCCGTCGCCCCGACGAGCGCCTCCCCCAGCGACGGCCCAGCCGCGTGACGGCAGCGACGATCGTCCCCGAACCGACCGAGGACGAAGGCGGCCCGCTCGCAGTCTTCCAGAACAGCGGGTTCCTCCGGCTCTGGCTGTCGCAGGCGGCGACCCAGATCGGCGGCAACATGGTCCTGTTCGGGCTGACCGTCATCGTCTTCAACTCGACCAAGCTCGAACACCGCGGTCAGCGCGCTGATCCTGACGTTCCTCGTCCCGGCCGTCCTGTTCTCGGCGGTCGCGGGGGTCTACGTCGACCGGGTCGATCGCCGGCTGATCCTGATCGCGACGAACATCCTGCGCGGCCTCGCCTTCGTTGCGCTCTACGCCGCCGGTGGGAACCTGGCGCTCATCCTCCTGCTCAACGTCGCCGTCTCCACGGTCACCGTATTCTTCGCCCCGGCCGAGCTGGCGATGATCCCGGTGCTCGTTCCGCGCCGGCAGCTCCTGGCCGCCAACGGGATCTTCACCCTGACGCTCAACGCGGCGTTCGCCGTCGGGTTCGCGCTGCTCGGTCCGCTGGTGGTCAAGGTCGCCGGCCCTGAGGCGGTCATCCTCGTCGTCGCCGGCCTGTACTTCCTCGCCGCGGTCTTCTGCGTGACGCTGCCGGCGTCGCCGCCGCCGGCGTCGACCGACGAGGAGCACCACGGCGGCCTGGGGGTGGGGGAGGCCGAGCGAGCGGTCCAGACCACGTTCGTCCAGCTGCGTGAAGGGTTCTCCTTCATCCGCGCCAATCGCTCGATCGGCTGGTCGCTCATCTACCTCGGGATCACTGCCTCCTTGATCGGCGTCCTGGGGGTCCTCGGGCCCGCGTTCGCCCAGCAGACCCTCGGGCTCGCGGCGGAGGACTTCGCCGTCGTCGTCCTGCCCCTCGGGTTCGGCATCGTGACCGGGATCCTGCTGCTCAACTCGTATGGACGGCTCTTCCCGCGCCGCCGGGTCATCGAAGGCGGCTTGATCGCGCTTGGCATCCTCCTCGCGGCGTTGTCCGCGGCCGGACCGATCAGCCGCCTCCTCCAGCGGGCGGATCAGCCCGGCGGCCTGGACCTGTCCGGTGTGACGTCGCTGCTGGCCGTCGTCGTCGTCATCGCCTTCTTCGCCGGCATCGCCTACGGGCTCGTCGCCATCCCCTCCCAGACGCAGCTCCAGGAGGACCTGCCGGAGGACGTCCGTGGCCGGGTGTTCGGCGTGCTCGGGATGCTCGTCTCGATCGCCAGCTTCCTGCCGATCATCGTCGTCGGGCGGATCTCGGAGCTGGTCGGCACGACCGCGGTCATCTTCGTCATGGCGATCGGGGTGATGATCACGGGGTTCGTGTCGGTGGCGACGCGCGGCAAGCTCTCGGAAGCGGAGGCCCAAGGCGGCGTCGATCCCGGCGCGACCGACGCCTTCGCCATCGCCCTCGAATCAGAGCGATCGGCCGAGACCGTCGCGACCAACCCGTTGATCCCGGCCAAGCCGCCGCTGGAGCCCGTCGGGGTCGTTGGGCCGGCGACGCCGCCGCACGATGCCCCGGCGGCCCCGCCGCTGGTCCCCGAGCGCACCGGCCCGGCCGATCCGACCGACCGCGACTAGGCCGCCACCGATGGCCCGTGTCGCGGTCGTGTTCACCGGCGGGACCATCAGCACCGCGTACGATCCCGCGGCCGGCGGCAACATCCCGGTCCTCGACGGCGCCGCCATCCTCGCCCGGACGCCCGGCCTCGACGCGATCGCCGACGTCGTCCCGATCGATCGCGGCCGGACCCCCGCCAGCCACTTCACGTTCCCGGTCCTGCTCGACATCGCCGCCGACCTGCGGACGGCCCTGGCCGATCCCTCGATCGACGGCGCGGTCGTCGTCCAGGGCACGGACACGATCGAGGAGACGAGCTTCTGCTGGGACCTCGTCCTGGACGGCCCGAAGCCGGTCGTGGTGACCGGAGCGATGCGGGCGTCGGACGAGCCCGGCTTCGATGGACCGGCCAACCTGCGCGACGCGATCCGGGTGGCCGCCGCGGGATCGATGCGCGGAGCCGGTGTCGTCGTCTCCCTGGGCGGCACCATCGAGCCCGCGGACGACGTGACCAAGATGCACGCCTCGGCCATGGATACGTTCGCCAGCCCGAACGGGGGCTCGCTCGGCCGCGTCGACGGGTCCGGCGTCCGGCTGGTCCGGCGGCGCGCCGGCCGACGCCACGTGACGACGTCGCGTGCCGCGGAGCGGGTCCACCTCATCACGGCGACCGTGGCGATGGACGGCTCGCTTCTCGACGCGGCCGTCGGCGCCGGTGCGGACGGCCTGGTCGTCGCGGCGACCGGTGCCGGCAACACGGATCCGGCCCTGCTGGCGGCGGCGGTCCGCGCGATGGCCGCCGGGATCCCCGTGGCGCTGGCCACGCGCTGCCCGGCCGGTCGGGCGGGGACGGGCTACGCCTTCCCGGGTGGCGGCGCGCGCTGGGTGGAGGCCGGGGCCATCCCGGTCGGCCAGCTGTGCGCGGTCAAGGCCCGGGTCGCGCTGGCGCTCGGGCTCGGCGCCGGTCTGGACCGGGACGAGTTGGCGGCCCTCCTCGCGGACCCGACGGGACCCGTCTGACCGATGCCCCTCGAGACCCTGATCACCGGTCGGATCGCGACGCTCGCCGGCGAGACCGGGTTCGGCTGGGTCGAGGCGATCGGCATCCGCGATGGGCGGATCGCCTTCGCCGGCTCCGAGGTGGACCTCGAGACGCGCGCGGACCCGTTCACGGAGCGGATCGTCCTGGAGCCCGACGAGGTCGCGATCCCGGGCCTGACGGACGCCCACATGCACCTGGCCGGCGCGGCGTCTGCCCGCCACGACATCGACATGGGCGACGCGGCGACGCTCGACGTGGCGCTCGTCCGTGTCGGCACCGCCCACCGGGCGACGGTCGACCCGGACGCGTGGCTGGGCGGTCACGGCTGGAGCTCGGACCGGTGGGGCCGCTGGCCGAGTGCCGCCGACCTCGAGACCGTGGCGCCCGGTCGTCGGGTCGCGCTGTGGGCGCACGATCATCACGCGTTGCTTGCCTCGCAGGCCGCGCTGCGGACCGCGGGCATCGACGGCGACACACCGGACCCCGCCGGCGGCGTCATCGGCCGTGACGCGTCCGGGGCGCCGGACGGCCTCCTGTACGAGGCCGCGACGCGTCTCGTCACGGTCCACATCCCGCTGATCGCGCCCGAGGACCTCGAGCGCGGGATCCTGGCCGTCGCGGGAGAGCTTCTCGCGCTCGGCGTCGTCGCCGTCCACGATCCCGGCCACGTCTCACCCGATCCGGAGCTCGGGTTCTCGTTCCCGGCCTATGCCCGGCTGTCGGAGACGGGCCGCCTGCCGATCCGGGTCCACGCCTCCATCCGTGATGATGCCCTCGCGACCGCGCTCGCGGGTGGGCTGCGCAGCGGCGACATCCTCGGCGCAGACCCCGATGGACGTGCGCGGATCGGGTGGCAGAAATGCTACGCGGACGGATCGCTCGGCTCGCGAACGGCGGCCCTCCTCGCCGACATCGAACCGGAGCCCGACCACCCGCTCCCACCGGAGCGCCGCCGCGGGATCTGGATGACCGAGCCAGAGGGGCTGCGCGATCTCGTCGACCGCGCCGCCGCCGGCGGGATCGCGACGCAGATCCACGCCATCGGGGACGCCGCGGTCCGGGCCGCGCTCGACGCGCTGGAGCCGACCGCGGGACGGCTGCCGTTCATGCCCCGCATCGAGCACCTCCAGCTCGTCGACCCGGCGGACCGGCCCCGGTTCGCGTCGACGGGCATCGCGGCCAGCGTCCAGCCCGTCCATCTCCGCTCGGATGCGGCCCAGGCCCGGCGGCTGTGGGGCGAACGCGCCGAACGGAACGGCTACGCATGGGCCTCGCTTGCCGCGACGGGAGCGGTCATCGCCTTCGGGACGGACGCCCCCGTCGAGCCGTTCGACCCGTGGCCGGGCATCGCGCTGGCCGTCCGACGCGAGGACCCGAGCTGGCCGGCCGGCACGCCCGCCTATGGCCCGGGCGAGGCGCTCTCGATCGATCGGGCGCTGCGTGCCGCTTGCGTCGGCCCGGCGGTCACCGCCGGCGAACGGGATCGCGGACGGCTGACGGTCGGCCAGCGCGCGGACGTCGCGATCATCCCCTCGGCGGCCGTCGACGACCCGTCCGCCCAGGATGGAGCACTGGCCTCGGTCCGGCCGTCGATCGTGCTCGTCGACGGCCGGGTGGTCCACGAGCTCTAGGGCGTCTGCGTCGGCGACCCCCCGCCGTCGAGCTCGCGCAGCGCATCGGCGAACAGCCCATTGAAGATGCGCGAGGTCGACGGGAAGGCGTGGATCGTCTCGGCCAGGACGTCGATCGTGACGTGGGCCTTGATCGCGACGACGCACTCGTGGATCGCGGCGGAGGCGTCCGGACAGGCCATCGCGGCCCCGACCAGCTCGCGCGTTGCCCGGTCGACGACGATCGTCACGTGGCCGAACGTAGCCTGGACCGCGTAGCCCTTGGCGCTCGTCGCGAAGTCGGCGACGAGCTCGAACGCATCCAGGCCTGCCTCGCGCGCCGCCTCGACGGTCACCCCGACCGACGACGCCTCCGGGTCGGTGTAGGTGGCACGGGGCAGGGCCCGGTAGTCGGGCTCGACGGCCTCACCGAGAGCCATGCGGACGGCGTGCTCACCCTGGTAGTGGGCCTGGTGCGTGTGCAGCTCGGGTCCCGCCGGGTCGCCGACCACCCACAGGCCGTCCGCGATGCGCAGGCGGCCGTCGCGCGGGAACGGCGTCCGGCCCGTCGTGTCGATGCCATAGTGCTCGAGACCGAGATCCTCGAGCGGAAACGACCGCCCGACCGCGAGGAGGATGGCGTGGCCCTCCGCCGTCGAACCGTCGTCCAGATCGATCACGTGGGCGCCGTCATGCCCGGCACCGGCCCTGGCTCGAAGCGCCCGGACGCCGGTTCGGACGATGACACCGTCACGCTCGAGCGCCGTGCGGAGCGCGTCGGAGTTGCGCGGGTGGTCGGTCGGCGCGAGGCGCGGACCGGATTGGACGATCGTCGTCGGGACGCCGAACCGGACGTAGACCTGGGCCAGCTCGCAGCCGGTCGGGCCGCCGCCGAGAACGAGCAGGCTGCGCGGCAGCTCCCGGGCGAGGGTCGCCTCGCGGTTGGTCCACGTCGGGATGTCGTCGATACCGTCGATGGGCGGCTTCTTGGACACGGATCCCACCGCCACGATCACGTTCCGCGCCGGCAGGTCGTGCTCCGTGACGTCGTGCCGGACCCGGACCGAGCCACGAGCGGTGATGGTCGCGTTGCCGCGGTAGACCACCGCGCCGGCGTCGGTCAGGCGCTCCGCGTGGCCGCTGTCGTCGGGTTCGGCGGCGCCCGGCGCGCGGTTGACCATGAAGTCGCGCGCGGCCGAGGCGGCCGGCCACTCGTAGGCCGCCGGGTTGGCGTGGTGCCGCGCGGCGCCATCGAGGAGGGACTTGGACGGCAGGCAGCCGATATGCGGGCAGCTGCCGCCGAACCACAGCCGGTCGATGACCGCGACCGACGCTCCCAGCCCGCGTGCCTTGTACGCGGCGGCCTCGCCGGCCGGCCCGGCCCCGATGATCACGAAGTCGAACGCGTCCACCGTCACCCCCTTGTGCTCGTCCCGGCCAGGTCGCGCTGCCGTCGCGCTTCGTAGAACAGGATCGCCGCGCTGACGGACACGTTGAGGCTGTCGGCCACGCCGTGCATCGGCAGGCGGATCGCCTCGACGTCGGCTTCCGCCCAGGCTCCACCCAGACCCTCCGCCTCCGCGCCGAGGACCAGCGCGACCGGCCCGGTCAGGTCGACGTCCGTGTAGATGCGCTCGGCGTCGACCCGGGCGGCGAGGATCCTGAGGCCCCGATCGCGGAGCCAGTGCAGCACCTCGCTCGTCGGCGCCGATGCGATCGGCACGGTGAAGACCGTGCCGGCGCTGGCGCGGATCGCATTCGGGCTGTACAGGTCCGCTCGTGGCGAGGCGGCGACGACCGCGTCGACGCCGGCCCCATCCGCGCTCCGCAGCACGGCCCCCAGGTTGCCCGGCTTCTCGAGCCCCTCGATCACGGCCACGAGCGCATCGTCCGGCAGGGCCAGACCGTCGAGTCCCGTCGCCGGGATCGAGGCGACCGCGACGAGGCCCTCGGCCCGCTCGCCGAAGGCGAGCTTGGCGAAGACCGTCTCCGTCGTCAGCCGGATCGGCGTCCCGCGCTCGCGGAGCCGGTCGAGCGCGGCCCGCGCATCGGGGCCGGCCAGCAATGGCTCGCACACGAACGCCTCGACGACCGCCACGCCCGCATCCAGGGCGCGGCGCAGCTCGCGGGCGCCGTCGATCAGCGTCTGGCCGGTCCGGTCGCGTTCGCGTCGCTCGCGCAGCGCCGCCGCGGCCCGGACCCGCGGGTTCGCGGGGCTGGTGAGAAGGGGCAGGGCAGGGGAGACCATCCCCGTCATCATGCCCCGCCCGGCGACCGGGCGAAGGCGCCCAGCTCCAACCGGCGGCCGTCGCGCGTCTCGAGGGCCAGGTCGCCGGCCTCGAGCGCGGCGCCCCGGCCCCGGCCGAGGGCTGCCCCGAGCTCATGCGCCAGGCGGCCCTCGTCGAACTCGGCGGTGTGGGCGGTCAGCAGCACGAACCCATCCGGCTCGAGGAGCCGTCCCACGACGGCCAGCAACGGCCCGAGATCCGTCCCGATCCGCCACGCGCCGCGACCCGGGCCGTGCCCGTAGGTCGGCGGGTCCAGGACGACCCCGGCGTACCGGCGGCCGCGCCGGACCTCGCGAACCGCGAAGGCGACGGCATCGTCCACGATCCAGCGGATCGGCCGGTCGCCGAGCCCGGACCGGTCGGCGTTGGTGCGCGCCCACGCGACCGTCGGCCGGGCCGCGTCGAGGTGGGTCACGGCGGCCCCCGCGACGGCCATCGTCAGGGTCGCGAGGCCCGTGTACGCGAACAGGTGAAGGACGGCCGGGGCAGCAGCGCCGTTCGCGACCCGCTCCGCGACCCGAGCGCCCAGCCACGGCAGCATCGCCGCGTGCTCCGGGAAGAGGCCCACCTGGCCCGCGTCGGTGGCCCGCAGCTCGAGGGTCAGGCCCGCGATCTCGATCGCCCACGGGCCGGCGTCGGCCCCCGGGCCGGTCCAGCCTCGATCGCGTTCGAAGCGCAGGTCTGCCGCGGCCCATGGGGCGGGATCGCCGCGGTCGCCGAGGGCCCCCGGCGCCGGCCGGTCGACGAGCCGGTCCGCGAACCGCTCCAGACGGGCGCCACCGCCGGTGTCGACGAGCTCGTAGCCGTCCTCGCTCATGCCCGGCTCACGGCGAGGGTGGGGCTGGGTCCAGGCGATAGAGCGGCCGCGTGTACTGCGGGTAGCGCTGGCCCCACGGCAGCCTGATGTTGGCCACGGGGACGGGCGTCAGGCCGGTGTCCTCGGCCAGCCGCTCGTCGTGGACGAACAGCCCGTACACCGGCCGCTCCTTGGCGATCTCGTCCAGCGGGGCATCGATCCGGTCGCACGTGACGAGCGCCCCGGTATCGAGGGCACGGAGGCTGACGTCCGGCCGGACGCCTTCGATGCAGTGCTTGTAGCTCAGCGGGGTGAGGGCGTCCCAGTACGTCACGAGGACAGCATTGAGCGGCAGCTCGGAGAAGATCTGCTCCGTCATCGCCTCGGCGTCGCGGTTTTTCGACTGGTCGTGCAGGGACCAGTTCGAGAGCAGGAGGACGATGGGCAGGACGAGCACCGCGTACTCGGCGACGGACGCACGCGCCCCGAGCGAGCGCACGGCCAGGCTGACGACCGTGTCGGCGGTGACCGCCAGACCGATCGCCAGGATCAGCCACGTCAGCAGCAGGTAGTGCGAGAGGTCGCCCAGGTAGTTGGCGTAGAAGTAGACGTTCACCAGCCCGAGCACCAGCAGGAGGGCTCCGAACCACGTATCGCGCACGATCAGCAGAACGATCCCGACGACGCCCAGGAGGACGAAGACGACGTTGGAGGTCGTCACGAGGTGGTCGATCACCTGGGGCAACGCCGCCACGGCCGCGCGCAGGCTGTCCACCGACAGGAAGTGCATGTCGCTCCGGAACTGCGCGCCGCTCACGTGCGCAAAGAACCCATCCCAGTACAGGAACCGGCCGTAGAGGTCGCTCGGGCCGGCCAACGCGCGGAGCGGCAGGTACAGGTACGGCAGCAGGCCGATCGCGAAGGCGGCCGCCGCCTGCACGAGCACGACGGGCGCAGCGAGGATCTCGCGCCGGGCGTCGACCAGGACGAACAGGATGACGATCGGCACGACCGTGATGGCCAGGCCGTGGTTCGACACGCACAGACCACCCAGCAGCGCGCCGATGATGAGGTCGCGGTCGCGCCGCTCGTCGCGCCAGACCAACGCCCGGTGGATCAGGAGCGCGGACAGGAACAGGTGGAACCCGTTCATCTCGGAGAAGGTCGCCTCCTCCCAGATGGTCCCCGTGAACGCCAGGCACAAGGCGGCGCCGAACGCGACGACCGGTCGCACGTGGAGCCGGATCGCGATCAACACGGCGACCCCGACGGCAGCGGCCGCCGCGACGGCCGAGAACAGGTTGGCCCGCCACGCGACGGATCCGAACGGCAGCAGCGTGAAGACCTTGACCATCAGCGTGTACAGCGGGTAGCCGGTCGGATGGAGGATGCCGAGCTGCGCCGGGACCATCTCGGCCTCTGCCCAGTCGCCCACGCTGACCCCCGGCAGGAGGGTCCGGATGTAGACGGCGGTGGCGATCAGGGAGGCGAGCGTGGCGGCCAGCGGCGCGGCCATCGAGGGCTGGCGGAGGCGGTCGAGCATCGCGACGGATGGTACGGCCGTTGCCGAGCGGATGCGGCCTGGCGGACTGTGCGCGTATGATGCCGGTCGCCGCTGGCTCCTCGCTCCGGCGATCGCGACTCCGGCACGGACGTGGAACACCCGTGAACCAAGCGGACCGCGACCTTCGAAGCGGGGGACCGGCGACGATACCCGGACTCAGCTCGGGGCGCGAGTCCGATCGGCGGCCCCGTTCGCGCGACCCCGGTCCGAGGTCAGGACCGCGAAGAGCCCGAGGACCCCGATGCCGGCCAGGAACCCGGCCAGGACATCACTCGGGTAGTGGGCATCGATCGCGACGCGAGCGACGGCCAGGGCAACGACGAACGCGACCACAGCGATCGCGAACCCTGCCCGCAGCCAGGCTGGTCGAGAGCTGCGCCACAGCAGGATCGCGATGATCCCAAAGATCGTGACCGCCTCGAGCACGTGGCCGGACGGATAGCTGTAGACGACTCCCGGGACGACCGTGTCGCTGCCTGGTGGCCGCGGGCGGGCGACGAGCTGCTTGATCGCCTCGCTCCCTGCCGTGATCGCGGCGAGGATGAGGATGACGAGGACCGCTTCACGTCGTTGCCCCTTGATGAAGAGCCAGACGACGAGCCCGACGCCGATCGCGATCAACGGCAGGTAGGCGACATTCGACAGCAGGTCCCACAGGTCGTGGTAGGCGCTGTAGGCGCGGCCCCGCTCGAGGAGTGGCCCGTCGAATGGCACCACCCCGTGGGAGGCGATGAATGCCGTGAGGACGACGAACCCGATCAGGCCGGCCAGGGCGACGGCGTACCACGCGACCAGCGTGCGGACGTCGTCGCGGTCGATCTCGTGATCCGCGGACGCCTCGCGGTCCCGCCCGGGGGTGCCCATCGCTACCGGCTGCTCGGTCAGCCCCCGTGGCTCGGTCGACATGAACGTCCTCCTGTGGACCCGCTGCGACGACCGGACGGGCCTCGCGGCGTCCGAATGTTGGTCCGCACTGCGATGCGCCCATGCGGTCGGAACGGCACGTCACGAATCGTGTGCATTACAGCCGGTGCATCAGGGTCAGCACGAGCGAACGGGCCTGGACATCAGTCGGATTGCAGAATCGTGGCAACCGAACAGAACCCCTTTCCGAGGGCAGATGGCAGGCCGATACTCGGCCGGATATGACCCATCGGTCGACCATCGATGCCACCCGGCCGGCGAACACGCCCGGCCCGCTTCGCCTGGGGCCCTTGATCCGCCACATCGGACACGACGATGCGACCATCTGGGTCGAGACCGACAGGCCGGGCTGCGTGACGGTCCGGGCCGGCTCGCGGGTCGTCGAGCAACGGACCTTCCAAGTGGCGGGCCACTCGTACGCCATCGTGATCGTCGACGGCCTCGCGCCCGGCTCCAACACGCCCTACGAGGTGCTCTTCGACGGCGAGCTTGTCTGGCCGGTCGCCGGGTCACCGTACCCGCCGAGCCTGATCCGGACGATCGATCCAGCTCGCCCGCTGCGCCTGATCTTCGGGTCGTGCCGATCGCCCGTGGCCGTCAAAGTCAAGGATCCGACCGGTTCCGGAGATGACGTCCTGGGCGCGTACGCCCGCCGGATCGTTCGCGAGGCGCCGGACCACTGGCCGGATGCCCTGCTGATGCTCGGTGACCAGGTGTATGCGGACGAGACCTCGCAGGCGACCCGGTCGTTCATCGCCAGCCGGCGCGACCCACGCCAGCCACCCTACGACCAGGTGGCCGATTTCGAGGAGTACACCCGCCTGTACGCCGAGGCGTGGGGCGATCCCGACGCGCGCTGGCTCCTGTCGGTCATCCCGAGCTCGATGATGTTCGACGACCACGATGTCGTCGACGACTGGAACACGTCACGGTCGTGGCGACGCGAGATGGGTGCCACGTCCTGGTGGCGGGAACGGATCACCGGCGCCCTCATGTCGTACTGGATCTACCAGCACCTGGGCAACCTGTCGGCGACCGAGCTTCGCGCGAACGACCTCCTCGCCAAAGTGCACGACGCTGATGACGCCGAGGCGCTGCTCCGCACGTTCGCCGTCGGGGCAGATCGCGAAGCCGACGGCGGACCGGGCGTGCTGTGGTCGTACCGGCGGGACTACGGCCGAGTCCGCCTGCTGATGATCGACTCGCGCTGTGGCCGCGTTCTGAAGGAGGGCCACCGGCAGATGGTCGGCGATGCCGAGTTCGCCTGGATCGAGGCACAGACCGACGATCGCGAGTACGACCATCTGCTCGTCGGGACGAGCGTGCCGTGGCTCCTGCCGCGCGCCCTGCACGACATCGAAGCGGCCGACGAACGCCTGACTGCCGGCGTACGCGGACGTCTGATCGCCCGCCTGGCAGAGCGTGTTCGACGGGCTGTCGACCTCGAGCACTGGGCCGCATTCAACGACTCATTCGAGCGGCTCGCACGTCTCTTCGGGCGGATCGGACGGGACGGCCCGGACGGAGCCGCGCCGGCCACTGTCTGCGTGCTGTCTGGGGACGTCCACCACACCTACATCAGCGAGACGCTGTACCCGGACCCGACGACATCGAGGGTCTATCAGCTGACGTGCTCGCCGATGCACAACAGCATCCCCCTCCCGATGCGCGTCGTGTTCTGGCTGTCGTGGAACCGGTTTGCCAGCCGATTGACCCGGCAGGTCAGCCGGTTCGGGCGCGTCCCTGCTGCATCCATCGAGTGGCGGACGACGGCCGGTCCATTCTTCGGGAATTACCTGGCCATGCTCCGGTTCGACGGCCGGATGGCCACGTTCGGCCTGGAGAAGTCGGCCTTCGACGGACCGGTCACCCGGGCGACCCCGGTGACGGAGGTGCGGCTGGACCTGACCACCGCGCGACTGGCCAAGGGGTAGTAGGCATGACGATCCTGAGCGGTCTCATCGCAGTCTTCAACCGCCTCCTGGGACGGGCTGCAACTGCGACAGTCGGTTGGGCCACCGTGCTGTTGTTCGGGCGCGTGGCTCAGAAGAAGCAGGCTCTTTTGTCCTTCATCGCGCTCGGCTCCCTGGCCTGGATCGTCGCCGTCGTCGCCGTCGTCGTGCCGACCATCGGTGGTGCCCTGATCTCATCCGTGCCGCGTCCCGGCTTCGTCTCGATCGACTGGCTGCGCTTCGCCCTGCTTGCCGCGGCGATCCTGCTCCCGCTGTGCATCGGCCTGGCGATCGCCGTCGCGGGCGGCGAGGATCGTCCGAAGGGCCCTGCTCTCGTCGTCCAGATCCTGCGGGGCTATCTCATCACGCCCGTGCTCGGCGGGACGATCCTGTTCATGGCCGCGGTCAGCGTCACCCGCCAGGCCCGGGCCATGCAGAAGGGCTGGGACGACGCCCAGATCCCGATGATCGTCAAGCCCGGCCGCTACGACGCGGTCGCGAATGACATCGAGACCGCACTTCGCGAGGCGGGACTCGCGATCACCCGGAAGCGCGCACCGCGATCGCTCGAAGTCCCGCCGCGGCTCCTCAGGGCGGTCGGCGGCGGGGCCACCCATCCCGACCTGCCCGACGAGCTGGTCGAATTCGACGCCGATGAGCTCAACGTGATCCTGTACCCGTCCGACGTCCTGATCCTCGGACGTCAGGCGTCGGTCGGCCGGGCGCGGGCGGCCATTGCCAGACGGTTGGCGTTCGCGGACGCATACCTCACCACGGCGGAGGAATCCGAGCAGATCGAGGACCGCCTCGTCGGGATCGCCCACCAGGGTCACCCGTCGGCGGCCGACTTCCGCCCGATCGACGACCTCCTCACCCGCCTGGCGGTCCCATACGGCGACTGGGAGACCTTGTACCGGCTCCGTCTGCAGGTCGAGCACGAGACCCGACTGCCCGGGGCGACCGGCCCGGCGGACGGGTCGTGATCCGGGCACTCGTCGTCGGGCGAAAGCGACCGGGCCGGCCGATCCCGGAGGCCGTGGCAGATGTGGCGAAGCAGCTCGAGGAGGCTGGCTGGGAGGTGGTCACCTCGGTCGTCAAGCGCAAGCGCGACGTTCGACGCGCGACGCGCCGTGCGGTCAAGGACGAACGGGATGTCGTGGTCGCGGTGGGTGGCGACGGGGCGGTGCTCCAGGTCGCGACAGTCCTCGCCGACACGACGGTCGCCCTCGGGATCGTCCCGACCGGCACGGGCAACCTGCTCGCCGGCAACCTGAAGATCCCGACCGATCGCGAGAGGGCGGTCGAGGCTCTCCTGAGCGGGCGGCCGCGCCGGATCGACATGGGAAGGGTCAGCATCGGCCGCAAGAAGCGTGCTTTCACGGTCGCATGCGGCATCGGCTACGACGCCAAGGTCATGGATGCCACGACGCCGGAACAGAAGCTGCACTGGGGCAAGCTCGCCTACCTCGCCAATGCCGTCCGGCACACCGGGAGCATCCACAACGGGAAGCACGAGATCACCATCGACGGCGTTCGCAGCACGATGGACGCGGCCCAGGTCTTCATCGCCAACTTCGGCAAGATGCTGCCGATGGTCCAGCCGCGTCGGCGGATCCGCGGCGATGACGGGTTGCTCGACGTGATCGTCGTGCGCGCCGCCGGGCCGATCCCGACCCTGCTCGCGGGCTGGGAGGCGATGCTGCAGAAAGACCTCGGCGAGAGCCCGGGCGGGCATGTCTTTCGGGCCCAGGCCCGCGAGATCAGCGTCCGGGCTGACCCGAAGCGCCTGGTCGAGACCGACGGCAGCGTCGCCGGCGCGACGCCCATCACGGTGTCGGTCCGCCCGCGCGCACTGACGGTGATCGTGCCCCGACGCTGAGGACGACTATCGGTCAGCTGCCCTGATGGGACGCGCGGGCCCGACCGACCGGACCAGGACGTCAGACCGGGGCGACGGGCGGCGGGTGCGCCCCGGGCCGGGCCAATCGCCAGTGCTCCACCCAGGTGCCCGCATCGAACCCGGCCGAAACGATCAGCAGCCAGGCCAGACCGGCGATGAACCCGGCGACGACGTCACTGAAGTAGTGGGCCCCGAGATAGATCCGGCTGATCCCGATCAGGACCGCCAGGATCAGCGCACCGATCGTCGCCGGGATCCCCACGCGCGGGCCCCAGATGACCCACGCGATCAGGGCCAGGGCGAGATAGAAGACGAGCGAGTTCATCGTGTGGCCGCTGGGGAAGCTGAAATCCAGCGGCGTCTTGGCCCACGGCAGCTCCGGACGGGGCCGCTGGAAGGCAAGCTTGAGCAGCCCGTTCATGATCACGCTGCCGATGAGCGCGATGGCCAGGAACAGAGCCTCCCGGCGGCGCTTCACGCGCAGGAGGGCAAACTCCGCGATCACGAACAGCGGCCCCACCACGAACGTCGAGCCAAGGGTCGTGATGGCCCACATGACTGCGTCCAGTTGGGGGGAGGCATAGCTATGGAGGAGCGGAGTCATGATCGCGTCGAGGGCGATCGCTTCCTGGTTGTGGACGTCCTGCGCGATCGCCCCGAAGATCGCGAGACAGGCAAGGAGCGCAGCGAACCCGACCAGAACGACTGCCACCCGCGACCTCGGGAGCTTCGCCGACGTGGCGGCTTCGCGGGGTTGGGCGGGTTTCCCTGACATGGGCGGGCGGCCTCCGTGCGTCGACTGCGTGGAGCGTACGCCGCCACGCCACTCGCGCCCGCCGACGGAGGGCGTCATCGTGTTACAGCAAGGTGACTGCCCGGCTCCGCGAGACGAGCCATGGGTCGTCTGGTATCGTCATCGCGTTCGGGCGGCTAGCTCAGCTGGTTAGAGCACTTGCTTGACATGCAAGAGGTCACTGGTTCGAGTCCAGTGTCGCCCACCACTCGCCCTCGACAGGCCCATGCTGACCGCCTCTTCGGCGGTCATCGCTTTCTCCCGTCCGAGCGCGATGGAGGCCCCGGGTCCGACATGGACACCCCACCACGGCGGCGACGGTGAACACATCGACCCTCGGCGATCGCGCGCCACGGGTGTCGATGCCGCCCCGCCTCCAAGCCGTCGTCGACGCGCCGGCGGGCCGAGCCGCGCTCATCCTGGTCATCTCGGCAGTCATCACCCTGCTTGCCTGGCCGATCGCCTACCGTCCGATCACGATCGGCATCGACCCGTCGTGGCGACAGGCCTTGCACATGGCCATCGCCGACGGCCTCCGGTTCGGCACCGACCTCGTGTTTACGTATGGTCCGCTCGGATTCCTGTCGGTGCCGTCCCCGCCCGTCGGCTGGACGAGCGTCCTGGCGCTGATCGCGACCGGAGTCGTCTATCTCGGGCTCGTCGTCCTGATGCTGCGCGGCCTGAGTCGTTTTCTCCCGCTCTGGGGCGCCGCGATCGTCGCCCTGATCGCCGCCAGGATGTTCGCGAGCCTGCCGCCGTTCGAAGCCCTCCAGGTGCTGGCCTTCGTCGTCGCGATCAACATCCTCCTCGGAGTCGCCCGGCCGCCGACGCCCGCGATCGTCATCGGCGGCGCCCTGCTCGCAGCCGTCGCGATCCTCGGCAAGCTGAACGTGGGGGTCTTCATCGCGGCGATGGGCGCGGTCGTCGTCCTGTCCGTCGTTCGGCCATGGCCCAGGGGCGTGCTGGTCTACCTGGTCGCCCTCGCAGCGTCGATCCTCGGATTGTGGCTGCTCACCGGCCAGAACTTGGCGGACATCCCGCGGTTCGTCGGCGGCTCGATCGAGATCGTGTCCGGCTACTCGCAGGCGATGGGCACAGACCGCGAGCCCCCGCGCTACCACTGGATCTATCTCGCATTCGCCGTCATCGCGGTCAGCCTGGTGTGGTACGCCGTCCGGGCGACGGCGGACCTCGGCCGTGCGCGCCGGTTCCAGGTCCTGACGCTGCTGGCGATCCTCCTCTTCGCCATGTGGAAGACCGCGTTCGTTCGCGCGAACCCGGCCTATGTGTTCGCGACCGCCGGTGTGGCCGTCATCCCGTTCCTTTGGAGCGCGGGCCGTCCGACCGCCTTGGCGACCCTGGCTGCCATCTGGATCGGCTACCTGGCCGTCGCCCCGCCGATCTCGACCTCGCCCTCGGCTTACGCGGACGTGCCCTCGTCCGTCCGCTCGGCGCTGCTCCTGGGACGCGCCGCGCTTCCCTGGCGCGTGGAGGATGAGGCCGAGCTCACGAGGCGGAAGCTGCGTGCGCTCTACGACGTGCCCACGGACGCCCTGACGGCGATCGGAGACCGGGGCGTCCACGTCGATCCATGGGAAGCCGGGGTCGCCCAGGCATATCCGCAGCTGCGCTGGGAGCCCCTGCCCGTGTTCCAGTCGTACTCCGCCTATACAGCGGACCTTGACGATCTCAACGCCGACCGTCTGCGCAGCGATGCACGACCGGAACGGATCCTTCGGGAGTTCGTCCCGCGGACGTTCACGAGCGGACCGACGACCGCAGGGACGAAGGCCGAGGCGACGGACGTCGACGGACGCATGTCCTGGTTCGAGTCACCGGCCGCCACGCTCGAACGCCTGTGCCGGTACGACGAGCTCGTCGCCGGCGACCGCTGGCAGGTCCTCGGCGCCACGGGTCGGCAGTGCGGGACCCCGGTCCCGCTTGGAACGGTCGAGGCTCGAGCAGGGGAGCGGGTGAGCGTCCCGCCTCCGCCCTCGGACGACCAGTTCGTGATCGTCAAGGTCCACGGGGTCGGGGGCGGGCTCGTGGAGCGGGTCAAGACGGCCCTCTGGAAGGCGACCGAGTGGTACGTGCGGGTCGAGGGTC
Source organism: uncultured Chloroflexia bacterium (assembly GCA_963755995.1). Taxonomy (GTDB): domain Bacteria; phylum Chloroflexota; class Limnocylindria; order Limnocylindrales; family CSP1-4; genus SPCO01. The sequence goes on from CAVWLQ010000003.1 coordinate 752,146, forward strand.
GCACCTTCCGTCTCGTCCCCGGGACGGCCGACCAGGGCCTCCTGCTCGCGGTGCCACCGGCAGCCCAGGGCAGTCCACCCTTTGCGTTCGGTGCCCCGATCGACTCGATCGCGGTCAGCGCAGGCAAGGGGGGCCGCGAGTCCGACGCGAAGCTCACCTACGAGTTCCTGGCCGTCCCGATGGCTCCCCCCGGGTCCTGATCGCCGGGCTCGGCGACGCGGGCCACGCGATCCTTGCGAGGATGCCGAAGCGAGGTCCATACTTCGCCGACAAGAGCACACGCGTCGATCGGGACGCACCGCGCGGAGCGGATCCCCAGAGAGCCGGGTCACGGCTGGAAACCCGGCGACGAACCTCCGCGACGGCACCACCCGTGAGCGGCCGGTGAACCGGCCCGGGCGTCGCCCGTTATCGCGACCATGAGTGCGCCACCGAACGGCGGCGAAGGCGGGTGGGACCGCGGGAGTGAACCTCTCGTCCTGTCGAGGGACGAGGGGTTTCATGATTCTCGAGGAGGCGAACCGCATGAGCCAGGAGCAGGACAGCGTGGCCGTCGTCGGCGCGGCGGACGCGGACGATCCGGTCGAGATCGGCCTGGAGGCGCCCGAGCGCGGCTCCGCCGACGAGCTGATGGACCACGGCGCAGCGGGCGAGCTCGGGCCGATGCGTCATTCGGCGGCGCACGTCCTGGCGGAGGCGGTCCTCGACCTGTTCCCGGGCACCAAGCTGGGCATCGGCCCGGTCATCCAGGACGGGTTCTACTACGACTTCCTGCTGCCGCGGCCGCTGACCCCGGACGACCTCCCCGCCATCGAGGCCCGCATGCGCGAGAGCATCGCGGCCGACCTGCCGTTCGAGCTGAGCGAGCTGTCGCCCGCCGACGCCCGGGCGTTCCTGGTGGAGCGCGACCAGCCGTTCAAGGTCGAGATCGTCGACGACCTCCTGGCCGCTGCCGAGCGCGACGGCGCGGCAGCACCGCGGACGACCTTCTACCGGCAGGGCCCGTTCATCGACCTATGCCGCGGGCCGCATGTCGCGAGCACCGGCAAGATCGGCCCGTTCAAGCTGCTCGGCACGGCCGGGGCGTACTGGCGGGGCGACGAGAAGCGCCCGATGCTCCAGCGCGTCTACGGCACGGCCTGGGCCACCCAGGAGGAGCTCGACCGGTTCCTGTGGCGCCGGGAAGAGGCGAAGAAGCGCGACCATCGCCGGCTCGGCGCCCAGCTCGACCTGTTCAGCTTCCACGACGTCTCGCCCGGCTCCGCGTTCTGGCATCCGAAGGGCCAGCGCATCTGGCGGACGCTCGAGACGGCCATGCGCGAGCTCCAGGCGCGGCGCGGCTACCAGGAGGTCAGCACGCCGATCGTGGTCAGCGAGCGGCTGTGGCAGCAATCCGGCCACTGGGACCTCTACCGCGACAACATGTTCCTGATCGAGTCCGAGGGCCAGACCTTCAGCCTCAAGCCGATGAACTGCCCGGAGAGCACGTTCATCTACCGCTCGCACCTGCGGTCGTACCGCGACCTGCCGCTCCGCTTCAGCGAGTTCGGTCGGCTGCACCGCAACGAACGATCGGGGACCCTGAGCGGCCTGACCCGCGTCCGCCAGTTCATCCAGGACGACGCGCACCTCTATGTCCGGCCGGACCAGCTGACCGACGAGATCGAGGCGCTCCTCGGCGAGGTCCGCGAAGCCTATGGCTGGTTCGGGCTCGCGCCGCGCTTCGCCTTCGCGACCAAGCCGGACAAGGCGCTCGGCGACCCGGCCCTGTGGGAGCGTGCCGAGCAGCTGATCCGGGAGGCCTTCGCCGCGGCCGACATCACGTACACGCTGAAGCCCAAGGACGGCACGTTCTACGCGCCCAAGATCGACATCTACATCGACGACGCGCTCGGGCGCGAATGGCAGATGGCGACCATCCAGGTGGACCTCGTCATGCTGCCCGAGCGGTTCGACCTGACCTACATCGACGAGACCGGCCAGCCACAGCGGCCGATCGCGATCCATCGCGCCATCTACGGCTCGCTGGAACGGTTCATCGGGATCCTGCTCGAGCATTTCGCCGGCGCTCTGCCGCTCTGGATCGCGCCCGTCCAGGCCGTCGTCATCCCCATCGCGGACCGGCACATCGCAGGCGGCGGAGGAGCTCGCGGACGTCCTGCGCGCCCGCGATCTGCGGGTCGAGGTCGACCGCTCGGACAACCGGATGCAGAACAAGATCCGCCTCGCCCAGGAGCAAAAGGTGCCGTACATGCTCGTGCTGGGCGACCGGGAGGTCGAGGCCCGCACCGTCGCGCCGCGGGCGCGCAACGCGGCGCGCGGGGAGCAGCAGGAGGCCGTCGCCTGGGACGAGCTCGCCGATCGACTCGCCGCGGAGAGCTCCGAGCGTCGCGTCTGATCCAGCGCGGCTGATCACCGCGACGGACGTCGCATCGAGCCATCAACCGTTCGGTTGATGGCGGCCTCCACCGAACGCGCCGCGAGAAGTGGCCGCCCGGCCGACGCGCCGACGGGCCTGCCCGGGACGATGCTGGGCCCATGAACGTCATCGAAGTCCACGACATCGTCAAGACCTACGACGGCCGCGTCGCCGTCGACGGCGTCTCATTCGACGTCGAGGAGGGCGAGATCTTCGCCATCCTCGGCCCGAACGGCGCCGGCAAGACCACCACCGTCGAGTCCATCGCCGGCCTGCGAACGCCCGACTCGGGCGCGATCACGGTGCTGGGGCTCGACCCAGGGCGCGACCGCGCGGCCCTGCGCCAGCAGGTCGGCGTCCAGCTCCAGGAGAGCCAGCTGCCGGACCAGCTGCGGGTCCGGGAAGCGCTCGACCTGTATGCGTCGTTCTACGCGTCCCCGGCCGATTGGAACGAGCTCGTCGACGACCTCGGTCTCGGCGATCACCGGGACAAGGCGTTCGGCAAGCTGTCGGGCGGCCAGAAGCAGCGGCTGTCGATCGCGCTCGCGCTCGTCGGGAACCCGCGCATCGCGGTCCTCGACGAGCTGACGACCGGGCTGGACCCGCAGGCCCGGCGTGATACCTGGGACCTGATCGAAGGCATCCGCGAGCGGGGCGTGACCGTCGTCCTCGTGACGCATTTCATGGAAGAGGCCGAACGGCTCGCCGATCGCCTCGCCGTCATCGACGCCGGAAAGGTCGTCGCCATCGACACGCCGGCGGGGATCGTCCGGTCGGTCGACGCCGAGCAGCGCCTGCGGTTCCGGCCATCCCAGCCATTCGACGACACCCTGCTGACCGGCCTGCCCGAGGTCCGCAGCGTCACCCACGCCGGCCCGGGGCTGATCGTCGCCGGCACGGGCAACCTCGTCCACGCCGTGACGGCCGTGCTGGCCCGCCACGAGATCGTGGCCTACGACCTCCGGATCGAGCAGGCGGACCTGGACGATGCGTTCATCGCGTTGACCGGTCGCAAGCTCGCGAGCTGATGGGAGAGAGGGACATGACACACCTTGCCAAGATCACCGCCGTGGAGGCCAGGCTCCTCTTCCGGGAGCCCGGGACGTGGATCGTCGGGCTTCTGCTGCCGGCCTTCGTCCTCGTCATCATCGGCCTCATCTTCCCGCCCGAACCGGCGCCGGAGCTCAACGGCGGGCGCTACATCGACCTGCTGGCGCCATCGATGGTCGTCATCAGCCTGGCGACGCTGGGGATCAGCACCATGCCGGCGAGACTCGTGAAGTATCGGGAGCTGGGCGTCCTCCGCCGGTTGTCGACCACCCCGGTCGAGCCGTCGGCCCTCCTGATCGCGCAGCTCATCATCAACGTCGCCCTCGCGATCGGCGGCCTGCTCGTGGTCATCGTCGTCGGCAACGTCGCCTTCCAGGTCCCGATCCCGCAGCACATCCCGGGCTTCATCGCGGCCTTCCTGCTCGGCGTGTCCTCCCTGTTCGCCCTGGGGCTGCTCGTGGCCGCCGTGGCCCCGACCTCGGGCGTGGCGAACGCGATGATCTGGCCCATCTTCATCGCCGTGATGTTCCTCGGTGGCGTCTACCTTCCGCGCTGGCTCCTGCCCGAGGCCGTCGTCAAGATCGGCGACTTCACCCCGCCCGGCGTCCAGGCGATGCTCGATGCCTGGCTCGGCACGGCACCCCAGCTCCTCCCGCTGGTGATAATGGCCGCGATCACGATCGTGGCCGGCACGGCGGCAGCCAGGCTGTTCCGCTGGGAATGAGCGGGGTCTGATGGTCAAGCAGGATCGCCGTCCTGAGAGCGCCGACGCCAGATGGATACGCTGGAATGAGGCGTCGGTCGAGTGGATCGCCTACCTGTCGCTCGCCGCCTCGACGGTCATCGCGCTCCTGCGACCCGACCGCGTGGCGGGCGACCGGGCCGTCACGCTCGTGCTCGTCGCCGCGGCGGCGGCCTGGGTCTACGTGATGTTCACCCGGGCGCCGGAGCCGCGCCGCGACCATCGGGTCCGGATGACCGTCTACTTCATCGGCCTGCTGGTCTTCGCGTCCGTGCTGATGTCACGGAATCCGATGTTCTTCATCTTCGCGATCACGGGCTTCTTCCACGCCGCGCTGCTCCGGCCGTGGCCGCTGACCATCGCCGGCGTGGCCGCCACCTCCATCCTCATCAACACCATCATCACCGGGTTCCCCTGGCGGTCCAGCGACCTGTGGTTCCTGTACGGAGCGATCATCGTGATCCAGGTCATCGCGATCGGCTTCGGGACGGTCCTCAGCGAACGGCTGTCCGACCTGAGCGAGCAGCGCCGCCAGGCGGTCGCGCAGCTCCAGGTCGCGATGGACGAGAACGTCGGGCTTCAGCGGCAGCTCGTGGCACAGGCCCGGGAAGCCGGTGTCCTGGACGAGCGGGCCCGGATGGCGCGCGAGATCCACGACACGATCGCCCACGGCCTGACCGGCATCGTCACCCAGCTCGAAGCGGCCGAGCAGGCGAGCGATCGACGGGACGACTGGCGCAGGCACGTCGACAACGCCATCCGGCTGGCCCGCGAAAGCCTGGCGGAGGCGCGCAGATCGGTCGAGGCATCGCGGCCGGAGGTGCTGGACGGCGTGACCCTCGAGGATGGCCTGGCCGACGTGGCGCAGCGCTGGTCGGCGATCAACGGCGTCCCGGTCGAGTTCATCGCGACCGGTGACCGACTGCCGCTCCATCCCGAGATCGAGCTGGCCCTGCTGCGGACCGCCCAGGAGGCGCTGGCCAACGTCGCCAAGCACGCCGGTGCGTCGAGGGCCGGCATGACCCTCACGTACATGGGCGACGAGGTCGCACTGGACGTGCGCGACGACGGGGTCGGGTTCGCGGTGGACGATCGCCCGACGGGACCCGGCGCCGGCTTCGGGCTGACGGCCATGCGCCAGCGGGTCGGGCGCGTCGCGGGCACGCTCGCCATCGAATCCGAGCCCGGCGGTGGGACCGCGATCTCCGTCCGCGTCCCGGCCATCGGCGCCCCGCCCATGGGGGCGGCCTCGTGAGCCCCGATCCGGCTCCTGATCGTGGACGATCATCCGGTCGTTCGCGACGGTCTCCGCGGCATCTTCACCGGCGACGCCGAGTTCGAGGTCGTCGGCGAGGCCGGCGACGGCGCGGAGGCCGTGGAGCTCGCCGAGACGCTGCGGCCGGACGTCGTCCTGATGGATCTCCGGATGCCCGGCGTGAATGGCGCGGCGGCGATCCGCCGGCTCGCGGAACGCGGCAACCCGGCCCGGGTGCTGGTCCTCACGACGTACGAGACGGACGCCGACGTCGTGCCGGCGCTGGAAGCCGGAGCGACGGGCTACCTGCTCAAGGACGCGCCACGTGCGGACCTCGTCCACGCCGTGCGGGCGGCGTTTCGGGGCGAATCGGTGCTCGCGCCGTCGGTCGCGTCTCGGCTGGTCAGCCAGCTCCGACGCCCGGCCCAGGACGCGTTGAGCGACCGCGAGCTGGAGGTGCTGGCTCTGATCGCCCGGGGCGAGACGAACCGCGGCACCGCGGTCCGCCTGTTCATCTCCGAGGCGACGGTCAAGACGCATCTGCTCCACATCTACGCCAAGCTCGACGTGAACGACCGTGCGGCGGCCGTCGCGACGGCATACGAGCGCGGTCTGCTGGGGCCCGATCGGGGCTGACCGGCTTGCGCCGCCGCCGTATGGTGGTCGTCGGCCGCCCCGGTGCGTGGCGGCATGGCACGGGGGACGTCCGATGTTCGTGTCGATGGTCCGGCCGGCTTCGATCCCGGCGGGCGCCGCGGTCGCGGCCCTGGCGATCGTGACCCTTGCGGGGTGCGGGGCGGCCGGCACGGACTCGGCCGGCGCGCGGTCGGCGTCGACACCCATCACGGTCGCCACTGGAGGCGCAGTCGGCGGAGCGGTGGTCGCCGGCGACGACCTGTGCAGGCTCCTTGGTCCGGGTGACCTGACGGCTGCCGGCGTCGGCGGGGCCGGCGGACCGACGGAGAACAACCAGCCGCCGGACGCGTACTTCTGCGTCTACCGGGGCGAGTCGAGCGCCACCGGCGGGATCGAGCTCGACGTCTTCCTTTCGGATTCCGCAACGGCGGCCCACGACGTCTTCCCCGACCTGTTCGGCGAGTACCTCGCGGCCAACGTCGAAGGTCGTCTCCATCGCGGGCGCCGACGAGGCGCGGATGCTCCTGCCCTCAGCAGACGGCAGCACCGATCCGGCGCTGATCGGAGCGCGCAAGGGGCGGCTGACGATCGGCCTGGGGGTCGGGACGGCCTTCGCGGACGCCGAGAAGACCGGCGAGGCGATCCGACAGCTGGCCGTCCTCGTCCTCCAGCGGGCGGGGACGCTCGGCGACTGACCGCGTCTACCGTCGGGCCCGATTGTCGCCCCGGAACGCCCTGTGCTATCCTCCCGCTTCGGCCGGAACCGGGTCGTCGTGTACCCGCGCCGGTCGTCTGGAATCGTTATCACGAAGGGGAACAGACCATCAGTCGAGACCTGCGCGTGAACCAGATGATCCGCATCCCACAGGTACGGGTCGTCGATGAAGAGGGTGCCCAGCTTGGGGTCATGCCCACGCCACGGGCGCTCGAGATGGCGCAGGAACGAGGCCTGGACCTCGTCGAGGTCGCGCCGATGGCAGCGCCACCGGTCGTCAAGTTCCTCGATTTCGGACAGTACAAGTACGACCTCACGAAGCGGGAGAAGGAAGCCAAGCGCAAGCAGCGCTCGGTGACCTTCAAGGAAGTCCGCCTCTCGCCGAAGATCGGCACGGGGGACTTCGACACCAAGGTCCATCGCGCCATCGAGTTCCTCGAGGACGGCGACCGGATCAAGGTGACGGTCCGCTTCCGCGGTCGTGAGCTCACCCATCCGGAGCTCGGTCGGAACCTCCTCGCGAAGTTCGTCGACCGGGTCAAGGACCACGGCGTCGCGGAGCGGACACCGCTCCTCGAGGGCAAGTCGATGCACATCACGATGGCATCGCTGCACAAGCCGAAGGTGCACGACGCAGCCCACCCGCGGCCCGCCGACGGGGACGGCAAGACCGAGACGACCGACACGAACGAGACCGAACCGACAGAGACACCGACACGCGCTCCAGCACCCGTCGCCACGACCGAGGTCCCGGCCAGCCCGGAGGCCCCAGCCCCGGCTCCGGCAGCACCCGCACCGGCTCCGGCCGCGGCGGAGGCCCCGGCACCGGTGGCGGCGACCAGGAGCGAATCGAGGAAGACCAGCGAGAGCACGCCGGCCCCGGAGCCGGTGACGTCAGGAGAGTAGGCAACCCGTGCCCAAGATGAAGAGCCACAAGGCGGCCCAGAAGCGGATCGGCGTGACCGGCAGCGGCAAGGTCATCCGCGTCAACGCCTGGAGTGGCCATCACCTCGAGATCAAGTCGTCCCGACGGACCCGCCGCTATGCCGGCAAGTCGGTCATCGGGCCCGAGCACGCGAAGCAGGTCCGTCGCCTGCTGCCGTACCTCTAGGAGCGGATCGAACTCATGGCACGAGTCAAGCGGGGCGTCACGTCCCACCGGCGCCACAAGCGCCTCATGCAGGACGCCGAGGGCCGCAAGGGCACCAAGTCGCGCCTGGTCAAGCCGGCCCGCGAGGCACTGCTGCACGCCCTGGCCTACGCGACGCGCGACCGGAAGCAGCGCAAGCGCCAGATGCGCCAGCTGTGGATCGTCCGGATCAACGCGGCGGCCCGCCAGAACGGCCTCACCTACGGCCAGTTCGTCGCCGGCCTGAAGAAGGCGGACGTCGAGATCGACCGCAAGATCCTGGCCGACCTCGCCATCCGCGACGCCGGCACCTTTACCCGCATCGCCGAGCTCGCCAAGGGCGCCTGACCCCGGCCACCCGGGCCGACCAGCCAGCCCGCCGCGGAGCCCTCGACGTCGCCGACGCTCGAGGGCTCGTGATTCCAGCCCACCCCGACACGAAGGGACCCCGTGGACCTCTCGGACCTGACCCGCGATCTCGAAGCGCTGCGCGATGACGCGCTGACCTCGATCGCGGCCGCGCCGGACGTGGCGGGCCTCGAGGCTCTCGAGCTCGACGTGCTCGGCAAGAAGGGCCGGCTGACGACCGTGCTGCGCGGCATCGGCGCCCTGCCGGCGGACGACCGGCCCCGGGTCGGGGCGGTCGCCAACGTCGTCCGCGGCGCGATCGAGGCGGCCCTCGCCGAACGCGGTACCGAGCTGCGCGGATCGGCTCTCGCCGGGCGTCTGGTGGCGGAGACGCTGGACGTCACGACGCCGGGCCGGCCGATCCGGTCCGGCACCCTCCACCCGAGCATCGTCGCGATGGACCAGATCGCCGAGATCTTCGGCCAGTTCGGGTTCGTCGTCCACGAGAGCCCCGAGATCGAGGACGACCTGACCAACTTCCAGATGCTCAACATCCCGCCGGATCACCCGGCCCGGGACCTGTGGGACACCCTGTATGTCGACGTCGAGGGCCGCCTGCTCCGGACGCACACGTCGCCGGGCCAGATCCACGTCATGCGGGCGATGCAGCCGCCGATCCGGGCGCTCCTGCCCGGGCGCTGCTTCCGGTACGAGGCGATCGACGCGTCGCACGCCTCGGAGTTCTTCCAGGTCGAGGGGATCATGGTCGACGAGGGGACGACCATGGGCGACCTGCGCGGCCTGCTCGACGAGTTCGCCCGGGCGATGTACGGCGCCGACAAGAAGACCCGGTTCCGGCCGGGCTACTACCCGTTCACGGAGCCCTCGGTCGCCTTCGACGTCGAGTGCCTCGTGTGCGGCGGGTCGGGCTGTCCGGCCTGTGGCCGCACGGGCTGGATGACGATCCTGGGCGCCGGCATGATCCACCCGGTCGTGCTCCAGTGGGGCGGGCTCGACCCGGAGCGCTACCAGGGCTTCGCGTTCGGCATGGGCCCGGAGCGGATCAAGATGCTCAAGCACGGCATCACGGACCTGCGCCTGTTCCAGGAGAACGACCTGCGCTTCCTGGAGCAGTTCCGATGAGGGTGCCCCTCAGCTGGCTGCGCGAGTTCGTCGACGTCGACCTGACCCCGGAGGCCCTCGCCGAACGGCTGACGCTGCTCGGGATGGAGGTCAGGGGCATCGTCCGCTGGGGCGAGGACTGGCGGAACGTCGTCGTCGGGGAGCTCCTGTCCGTCGAGCGCCACCCGCGCGCGGACCGTCTCTCGCTGACGCGCGTGAACGTCGGCTCCGGCGAGCCCCTGGATATCGTCTGCGGGGCCACGAACATCGCCGCGGGCCAGCGGGTTCCGGTCGCGCTGCCCGGCGCGGTCCTGCCGGGCGGCCGGCACATCGAGCGCACCGAGAAGATGGGCGTCGTCAGCAACGGGATGCTGTGCTCGGGCGACGAGCTCGGTCTGACGGCCGACGCCGACGGGATCCTGATCCTGCCCGCCGACGCCCCGATCGGGAAGCCGCTGGTGGACCTCTTCGGGGACGTCGTGCTCGACGTCGACGTGAAGCCCAACCGGGGCGACGCGCTGTCGATCGTCGGGCTGGCCCGCGAGGTCGCCGCCGTGACCGGTGGGCCGCTCCGCCTGCCGCCGACGGACCTCGTCGAGACGGGTCGGCCGACGGCCGAGCGGCTCCGGGTCGACGTCCTCGATCCGGACCTGTGTCCGCGGTTCGTCGGTCGCTGGGTGAGCGACGTGCGGATCGGGCCGTCGCCCGACGCCGTCCAGATGCGCCTGCTGGCGGCCGGCCACCGGCCCATCAGCAACGTGGTTGACGCGTCCAACTACGTGATGGTCGAGCTGGGCAAGCCGATCCACACCTTCGACGCGGCCGCGGTGCACGACGGCCGGATCATCGTCCGGCGGGCGACCGCGGGCGAGCCGTTCGAGACGCTCGACCACGTCAAGCGCGAGCTGGACCCGGACACGCTTGTCATCGCCGACGCAACCGGCCCGATCGGGATCGCCGGCGTCATGGGCGGCCTCACCTCGGAGATCGGGGAGGGGACGACGGACGTGGTCGTCGAGTCGGCCATCTTCGACCCGATCAGCATCCGGCGGACCGCCTTCCGCTACGCGCTGCGGTCGGACGCGAGCCTCCGCTTCGAGAAGGGCCAGGAATGGCGCCTGGCGCGGGTCGGCGCGGACCGCACGGCACGACTCATCGCCGACTGGGCCGGCGGCCAGGTCGCCCCCGGCGTCGTCGACACCGCCCCGAACGATCCCCCACAGCCGCGCGTCGCGTTCCGTCCCTCGCGGGTCAACCGCCTCCTCGGGACCGAGATCGGAACGGACGACCAGCGCGCCCTGCTGGCGCGGGTCGGGATCGAGACCGCCCCGGCGGCCGGACCGACGACCATCCGGGTCGCCGCGGGCTCCAAGCCGCTCGAGGTCGCAGCCGGCGACGCCGAGGTGATCGAGGCCACGATCCCGACCTGGCGGCGCGACCTGCTGGTCGAGGCCGACCTGACCGAGGAGATCATCCGGGTCCGCGGCTACGAGCTCGTCCCGGCCAGCCTGCCCGACACGCCGATGCCGACCTACCGGCCCGATCCGCTGGCCGTTCGCACGGCCGTCCGGCGGATGCTCATCGGCGCGGGACTGACCGAGGTCGTGACGCCGGCCCTTGTCGCGCCGAAGCTCGTCGAGCGGTTCCCGGCGCGCGATGACGGGGCGCCCGACGACGAGCCGGAGCAGCGACCCGGCGGCCGGCCGGTCGTCGTGACCAACCCGCTGTCCAGCCAGCACTCCGTCCTCCGCCAGAGCCTGCTCGGGAGCCTCCTCGAGGTCGTCTCGACGAACCTCCGATATGGCCGGGACGACGTCGCGATCTTCGAGGTCGGCAAGGGCTATGGGGCTCCCGACGAGCGGTCGACCCGCGAGTGGTGGCGGCTCGGGCTTGCGCTGACCGGCGCCGCGGAGCCGGCCACCTGGGACCGGCCGGCCCGGCCGTACGATCTCGACGACGCGAAGGGCATCGTCGACCTCATCTGCCGGCGCCTGGGGCTGCCGCGTCCCGCCTTCGAGCGGATCGTCGACGACCCGAACCTGCATCCCGGTCGTGCCGCCCGGGTCACCGCCGGCGGCCGGCTGACCGGCCGGCTGGGCGAGCTGCATCCGGACGTCATCGCCGATCTCGACCTGCGCGCCGAGCGGGTCTACGTCGCCGAGCTGGCGATCGCGGGCCTGGCCGGCGGCCAGCCGACGCCGTACCGCGTGACCGCGCCGTCGCGCCAGCCGACGGTGGAGCGCGACCTGGCGATCATCGTGGACGCGGACCGCCCGGCTGCCGAGGTCGAGGCCGCCATCCGGCGCCACGGCGGCCCCTTGCTCCGGGATGTGGCCCTGTTCGACCTCTACCGCGGACGACCCCTGGCCGAGACCGACAAGAGCCTCGCCTACCGGCTGACGCTGCGCGACGATGAGCGGACGCTCACGGAGGCCGAGCTGGACGCCGCGGTCGCGGGCGTGGTCGCCGGGCTCAGCGACGAGCTCGGGGCCCGTTTCCGGACCTGACCGGACCTCCCCGGACCGGCCCCAACGCCGGCCCATGCCTTGCGGCTCGCGGATGGCCGCTGCTACCCTTGCGCCGCTCTCGGCGCCGCCGGGTGCACTGCTGACGGAGGCGCACCCGCGTGGATGTCGGAACATTCCTCGAAGGCGTCGGGACGATGGACCTTCTCATCGTCCTGTATTTCATCGGATTCTTCGTCCTCGGCTTCGCCCAGGGGACGATCCGGCGCCTGATCGGCATCGCATCGATCCTGTTCTCCTGGTTCCTGGCGGCGCTGCTCGCGGAGCCGCTCTCGAACTTCCTCGGGGCGAACTGGACACAGTTCCCGCCGGAATACAGCTACATGATCGGGTTCGGGACGGTCTTCATCGCCTCGTCGATCGCCTTCGCGCTCGTCGCCCAGGGGTTCTACAAGCCGCAGCCGCTGTTCCAGAAGGCGCGGTTCCTCGACGAGATCATCGGCGGCCTCCTCGGCCTCCTCGAGGCGGCGATCATCTTCGGAGCCGTCCTGATCATCCTCGACTCGTTCTTCCGGATCCCGGGCATCCCCCAGGACCCGCAGGAGCTGCCCTTCCTCCGTGACCTGTGGACGGCGCTCGACGGCACGAAGATCGCGGAGGTCTTCCGGGACACCCTCATCCCGTACTTCTTCGCGCTGACCGGCCTGTTCGTGCCGGACAACATCGAAGCCAACTACCCGTCGGTCTGAGCGTCCTCGATCGGAGCATCCTGGCCGGCCCGACGCTCGACGCCGGTCGCGCGCTGATCGGCGCCCGGCTCGTCCGGGACGACGCGACCGGCCGCCGGGTCGGCCGGATCGTCGAGGTCGAGGCCTACCTCGGGCCCGACGATCGCGCCTCGCACGCCCGGTTCGGCGAGACCGCCCGCAACCGGGTCATGTTCGGGCCGGCCGGTCACGCCTACGTGTACCTTGTCTATGGGATGTACGACTGCCTCAACGTGGTGACCGAACCGGCCGGCGTGCCCGCGGCCATCCTCGTCCGCGCCGTCGAGCCGCTCGCGGGGATCGAGGCGATGCGGGTCGATCGCGTGCTGCGGGCGACGACCCGGCGTCGCAGCCTGACGGCCGACAGGGCCGCGGTGGCGGCGGCCCGGATCGAACGCGCGAGGGCCGATCGCCTGGCCAGCGGACCCGGTCTCGTGACGGCCGCGTTCGGGATCGACACGACCTGGACCGGGATCGACCTGTGCGATCCGGCGTCGCCCCTGCGACTCGAGCCGGCACCGGCCGATGAGCCGCCCGCGACCGTCGTCGCCACGCCGCGGATCGGCGTCGACTACGCGGGTGAGCCGTGGACCGGCAAGCTCTGGCGGTTCGTCGAGCGCGGCAATCGGTCCGCGTCCGGCCCGGCCATCGGTCGCTGACCGGCCCGATGGACCAGCGCACCCTGGGTCTCCTCGAGTTCCCGGCCATCCAGGCACGGCTCGCGGCGGCCACCTCGTTCCCGCCCTCGCGACGACTGGCGGAGGCCATCGAGCCGTCGAACGACCCGGTCATCGTCGCGCGCGGTCTCGACGAGACCGACCAGGCCCGGGCGCTCGTCCAGGATCGGCCGGGCGTCGGGATCGGCGCCGCCCACGACATCGGCCCGGCCATCGAGCGAGCCGCGCGCGGGGGCCGGCTGGAGCCCGCCCAGTTCCTCGAGATCGCGACGACGCTCGACGCCACCGCCCGGCTGGCCACGCTCCTGGCCGACGAGCGTCGGCCGCTCCTGCGCGAGGTCGGGGCGGACCTCCACGCGCTGCCCGCGCTGCGCTCGACGCTCGCCCGAAGCTTCGATCCGGTCGGTGAGCTGCTCGACACGGCCTCGCCGCGTCTCGGCGGCCTGCGCGCGGCCGTGCGGGTCGCCTACGACCGGCTGCGGCGGCGGCTGGACGCGCTCGTGGGCTCGGAGCTCGGGTCGTCGCTCCAGGAGCCGATCATCACGCTCCGCAACGGGCGGTACGTCGTCCCGGTCAAGGCCGAGGCCCGGAACCGGGTGAAGGGCATCGTCCACGACGCATCGGGCAGCGGCCAGACGCTCTTCATCGAGCCGCTCATCGCGGTCGAGCTGGGCAATGCCTGGCGGGAGGCGCAGGTCGCCGAGGCGGAGGAGATCGCGCGCATCCTCGACGAGCTGTCGGCGTTCGTGGCGGCCAACGCCGACGCCCTGCGCGAGACCCTGGACGCGCTGGCGCGCTTCGACCTGTGGGTCGCCAAGGCGACGCTGGCGGCGGAGATGGGTGCCAGCCGGGCCGCGACCGCCGATCGGCCCGAGGCGATCCTCTTGTCGGCGCGACACCCGGGCCTGACCGGCCGCGTCGTCCCGATCGACATCCGGCTGGGCGACGGCTACACGGCGCTCATCGTCACGGGCCCGAACACCGGCGGCAAGACCGTGACCCTCCGGACGCTCGGCCTGCTCAGCCTCATGCACCAGGCCGGGCTCCACATCCCCGCCGAGCCCGGCAGCCGCCTGCCGATCTGGCGGGACGTGTTCGCCGACATCGGCGACGAGCAGTCGATCGCGCAGTCGCTGTCCACCTTCTCCGGCCACCTGCGATCGATCATCCGGATCGTTGAGGAAGCCGGGCCGGGCACGCTGGTGCTGCTCGACGAGCTCGGGGCCGGCACGGACCCCACCGAGGGCTCCGCGCTGGCCCAGGCGCTGCTGGACCATTTCATCCGGGCGGGCGCGCTGGTCGCCGCCACGACCCACTACGCCGAGCTCAAGGCGTACGCCCACACGACGCCGGAGGCACGCAACGCGGCGGTCGAGTTCGACCTCGAGACGCTGTCGCCGACCTACCGGCTGACGATCGGCCTGCCGGGCGGAAGCCAGGCGTTCGCCATCGCCGAGCGCCTCGGACTGCCCGAGCCGATCGTGACCGACGCCCGGTCGCGGCTGTCCGAGAACCAGCGCACGTTCGAGGCGACCCTGGCCTCGATCCGGGCGACCGAGGGCGAGACGAGCGACGCGCTGGACCGGGCGCGGGCGGCCGAGCTGCGGGCGACCGAGGCGCTGCGGGCCGCCCAGGAGGAGCGCCGTCGCGCCCGGCAGGAGCGGGACGACGCGGTCCGCGCGGCACGGGCGGAGGCGGAACGGATCGTGGCGGACCTGCGGACGGAGGTGGCCACGACGCGCGAGGCGCTCGATCGCGAGACGGTCACCGCGCCGGCGCTGGACCGGGCGGTGGGCCGGGCGGAGGCGACGCTCGAGCGCTTGCCGGCCGAGACGCCGGCCGTCGTCGAGGAGGAGCCGGTGCCCCGGACGTGGTCGCTCGGGGAGCGCGCCCGCAGCCGGTCGGGCGGCTGGGAAGGACGGATCGTGGCGCTCGAACGGTCTGGTCGGCGGGCGACGCTCGAGGCCGGCGGGATGCGCGTCACGGTCGAGACGGACGACCTGGTCCCGGCGCTCGCCGAACCGGCCGCTGCCGGCACCCGTGGCGCCGCCGGAGGGTCAACGGCCGACTCGAATGCCGGCGAGCTTCGCCTCGATCGTGCGCGCTCGGTCGCCTCCTCGCTCGACCTCCGCGGGGCGCGGGTGGACGAGGCACTCGACGCGCTCAATCGCTACCTCGACGATGCGGCACTGGCCGGCCTGGACAAGGTCCTGATCATCCACGGGATGGGCACGGGCGCGGTCCGCGACGCGGTCCGCACTGCCGCGGCGAGTCATCCGCTGGTCACGTCCATCCGGCCCGGGCAGCGCGGCGAGGGTGGCGACGGGGCAACGATCGTCGAGCTCTGATCGGCCCGCGCGACCGGGTCAGCGAGGGCGGGGGGTCTGCCTCGGCTTGCGGGTCGGGAACGGCTTGTCCGTCGGCTGGCCGAACGGGGGCGGGGTCGGCAGGGCGACGCACGGCGGTTCGGCGGCGGACGGGACCGGCGTGGGCTCGGCGAACGGGTTGCAGTACTGCGGCGGCGTGTAGAGCGGGCACTGCGCGGTCGGCTTGAACGGCGCGCCCCAGGACCGCCCGAACGGCGTGAACGCGCCGTTGTAGAAGTAGGCCGTCCGGGTGCCCTTCGGACCGCCGCGCACACCGGAGCCCTTGGCCGCCCTGGCGCCCCAGTTGGCGTTGGCCCTCTGCCAGGCCGGGAAGTTCGACTCGACCTCGGAGAGGTTGAAGAAGCCCTTGGTGATCTTGGGTCCGGCGCAGCCCTCGCGCCACAGGAGCCCGGACGCCTTGTCGATCGAAGCCGCGACCCGGATCGTCTCCTTCTGGGTCGGGACCGTGCCGGGCAGGAACAGCTCCTTGACCGTCTTCTTCGTGAACGGGCCGGGCTTGAGCCCCGTGAAGGCGTCGACGCTGGCGGTCTTGAGGCCGCTGGGCGGCTTGAACGACGCGATCTTCATGCCCTTGCTCACTTCGGTCAGGATGGCCGACCAGAGCGGGGCAGACGTATCCAGGGACAGCTTGCCGTCGTTCGGGCTGTTGTCGCTGTTGCCCATCCAGACGCCGACGGCCAGGGCCGGCGCCTTCTTGTCGGCCGGTGGGGCGAGGAAGCCATAGGCGGCCACGTCGCGGTTGTCGCTGGTGGTGCCGGTCTTGTAGGCCGCCGGTCGTCGCGTCTTGCCGTTGTAGATGGCCCACTTGCCCCAGAAGGGGTTGACCTTCGTGTCGGTGTTGCCGGCGAGGATGTCCGTGAGGATGTACGCGGCGCCGGCCGAGGTCACGCGTTTGCCCTTGGGCAGCTCCTCGGGCTTGGGCCAGACGACCTCACCGGTGGACTGGCGCAGGACCGTGCCGATGTAGCGGTGCGGCATGAGGACGCCGTTGTTGGCGATCGTGCCGTATGCGCCCAGCAGGTCGATCGGGTGGACCTCGAGCGTCCCGATGCCCTCGGACAGGACCGGCAGCGCGGTCTTCGGGTATGTCAGCCCGAAGTCCTTGGTCCGGTCGTAGACGTGGTCCAGGCCGCTCATGACCGTGGCCTTGATGGCCGGGATGTTGAGCGAGAACTGGAGCGCCGAGCGGACCCGGACGGGGCCGCGCTCGAGGTGGTCGGCCTGGGTCGGGATGAAGCCACCGCCGAAGTTGGTCGTGACGTCCATCAGCATCGTCGATGCGGTGAGGGTCTTGTCGTCGATGCCGATCAGGTAGTCGACGGGCTTGATGGCCGACCCCGGCTGGCGCCAGCCGTCCGACAGCACGTCGAACTGCGGCTGGAACTTCTTGCTGCCCTTCGAGGTGTAGCTGGCGGACCCGACGTAGGCCAGGATCTCGCCGGTCCGGTAGTCCTCGACGGCGGCCGCCGCGTTGTTGATGTTGTGCCCGCGCAGACCCATGATCCAGGAGCGGGCCGAGCGCGGGATCTTGCGGCTGGCGAGGATGGCCGACGGGTTTTTTGCATTCGGGGCTCGAGCGGCGACGTAGACCCACTTCTCGGCGGTCTTCTGCATGTTCCAGTCGAGGGTCGTGATGACCTTGTAGCCGCCGGTGTCGACCTTCGGGCAGTCGGTCGGGGTAGTCGGGGCACAGCATCGCGGCCGAGGTCGCGGCGGACCTGCCACACGAAGTGCGGGGCCTTCCACGCGGCCGAGACCTGCGGGACCAGCTCGACCGGCTCGTTCTTGGCCGCCTCGTACTCGGCGATCGTGTGCTTGCTGCCGGTCAGCGTGCTCGCGCGTCTCCATCAGGTCGAGGACCTTGTTGCGGCGCTGCACGACCTCCGAATCCTGCGGCACGACGAGCTTGAACTTCGTGCACTCCTGGCCTTCGGCGACGTCCTCGAGGCAGACCTCCGTCGCGTTGCGCATCAGGTCGAACTTCGTGGGCGACTGCGGGATCGCGGCCAGGATCGCGTCCTGGGCGAGGGTCAGGTTGGCCAGCGACTTGCCGAAGTAGCTCTTGGCCGCCGCCTTCACGCCGTAGCTCTGGTTGCCGTAGAAGTTCTGGTTGAGGTAGGCCGTGATGATCTGCTTCTTGCCTTCCTCGCCGGGGTAGGCCTGGGTCAGGCGGATCGACTGGATGATCTCGCGCGCCTTGCGCTCATAGGTCGTGCCTTCGAAGGCCGACGCCGGCAGGAGCCGCGCGCGGACGAGCTGCTGGGTGATGGTCGAGGCGCCGCGGGGCTTGCCCGAGACGGTGTCGAGGCCGGCCGACACGATGCCGGCCGGGTCGAAGCCCGGGTTCGACCCAGAAATCCTTGTCCTCGATCGCGGTCGTGGCGTCGATGATCTCGCCCGGCAGCTGGTCGTAGGTCACGAGCTCGCGCTTGAGGTCGCCGAGGCGGGCCAGCTCGATCTTGCCGGTCCGGTCGTAGATGACCGTCTGCTGCTCGAACGGGATGTTGGTCAGGGCCTCGACCGGGTCCGGGAGGCCGGACGCGTAGTAGTTGTAGGCCCCCACGGCGACGACGGCGCCGGCCCCGGCCAGGAGGCCACCCGTGAGGATGAACACCATGAGGACGACGAGAAGGATCTGACCAACGGTCGACGATCCTGTCCGACCCTGCGGGCGACGGTGGAGCGCCCTTCGATGGCGCTGGCGCCGCGCGAGACTGGTCTGCATCTAAGGCCGCACGATAGCATAGCGAGCGTGAATCGACGGATGCCTGCCTCCAACTTGGTCGAGACGGCTCGACGCTCAGACCTGTGACGGAGACGTCGGAGGACGGCCCGGGCGGGCTGCTCGGCGAGCTCGACCTGGCGCGGCATCCTGCACGCCACGACGCCCGGCCTGGCCGCCCGTCTCGCCCGGGATCCGTCGATCGCCGGCTACATCGGGTTCGATCCGTCGGGGCCGTCGCTCCACGTCGGCCACCTCGTGCCGATCTTCGGCCTGCTCCGGCTGCAGCGGTTCGGTGGCCGGCCGGTGGCGGTGGTTGGTGGCGGGACCGGGATGATCGGCGACCCGTCCGGGCGATCCTCGGAGCGGAACCTGCTCGACCGCGAGACGCTGGCCGTCAACGTCGCCGGGATCCGCGGCCAGCTCGAGCGGTTCCTCGACTTCTCGGCCGGCAGCCACGCCGCGGTCATGGTCAACAACCTCGACTGGCTGGGCGAGCTCGTGCCTGATCGAGTTCCTGCGGGACACGGGCAAGCACTTCACGATCCCGTACATGCTGGCCAAGGACTCGGTCCAGGTCCGGCTGGAGCGCGGGCCTGTCGTTCACGGAGTTCAGCTACATGCTCCTCCAGGCGTACGACTTCGCCCATCTCTACCGGACGATGGGCGTCGAGCTCCAGATGGGCGGCGCCGACCAGTGGGGCAACATCACGGCGGGCCTGGAGCTGATCCGCCGGACCGAGCGGTCTCGACGACGACGCCGAGCCGGCCCACGGTCTCGCCTACAAGCTGCTGCTGTCGCCGTCCGGGACCAAGTTCGGCAAGAGCGAGACTGGCGAGTCGGTCTGGCTGGACCCGACTCGAACGTCGCCCTACGCGTTCTACCAGTACTGGTTGAACACCGACGACCGCGACGTCGGCGACCTACCTGCGCTGGTTCACCGAGCTGCCGCGCGAGCGAGATCGAGGCGCTCGACGCCGAGCTGCTCGCGCATCCGGAGGCCCGGGCGGGCCAGCACGCCCTCGCCCTCGACATCACGACCCGGACGCATGGGGCCGAGGCGGCCGCCCGGGCGGTCGCCGACTTCGGCGGCCAAGTTCTCGGCGGACGCCGATCGACGACCCGGCCGTGCTCGCGGCCCTGTACGCCTCGGCGGGCGGGTTCACGTTCGAGCCGGCGTGGCTGGCGGGCGGCAGCGCGACGCTGCTGGCGGAGGCCGGGCTCCTCGCGTCGAAGGGCGAGGCGCGCCGGATGATCGCCGGCGGCGGCGTGACGATCAACGGGGTGCGCATCACGGACGCGGCGACCGTTCCGGAGCCGATCGCCGGGGAGTGGCTGGACGTGCGGCTGGGCAAGCGCCGGCGGGAGATCGGGCGAGCCCAGGGCTAGTCGCGGCCGGCACGAACCGTCGCATGCGCCGGGCTCAGGCGCGATGGCGTCCCGCAGGGCCTCGATGACGGGCGCCGGCGACGTGTCGCGCTCGGCGAGCAGGACGAGCAGCGTGGTAGAGCAGGTCGGCGGACTCCCCGGCAAGGGCGGTCTGGTCGGCCGCCCGGTCCGCGCCGGCGGTCTCGGCCGCGGCATCGTCCTTGGCCGCGAGGAGGACCTCGGTCGCCTCCTCGGTCACCTTGCGGGCGGCCGCGTCGACGCCGCCGTCGAGGAGCGAGGTCGTGTACGAGCCGGCCGGTCGCTCGGCGGCCCGCTGCGCGATCGTCGCCCACAGCGTCTCGAGCCACGCGAAACCCTGGGTCGGCGCGCTCGGCAGGCGCGCCGGCGGGGTCGAAGCAGCTGCGGGTGTCGCGATGGCAGGTCGGCCCGACGGGATCGACCGTGACGCAGCAGCGCGTCGCCGTCGCAGTCGACCGTCGAGTCGATGAGCCGCAGGACATGGCCGCTGGTCTCGCCCTTGCGCCAGAGGCGGTCCCGGGACCGGGAGTGGAAATGGACGTCGCCGGTCGCCGCGGTCGCCGCCAGCGCCTCGGCATCCATGTAGCCGACCATCAGCACCCGGCCGTCGACGACGTCCTGGATGACGGCCGGCGCAAGGCCGTCCGGCCCGAACCGCGACCTCTGGGGTCGTCATCCGACGCGCTCCGGGACGAGCCGGACGGGAAGCCCGGCCGCTGCCATGGCCGCCTTGACGTCGCCGATGGCGTGGATCCGGCGATGGAAGATGGAGGCCGCCAGGACCGCATCCGCGCCGCCGTCGCGGACCGCCGCCACGAAATCGGCCGGACCGGCGGCGCCACCGGACGCGATGACCGGCACGCGGACCCGCGAGGTGATGGCCCGGAGCAGGGCCGTGTCGAAGCCGGACCCCGTCCCGTCGCGATCGATCGACGTCACGAGGAGCTCGCCGGCACCGAGGTCGACCGCGCGCTCCGCCCAGGCGACCGCGTCGATCCCGGTGCGGCTCGCGTCCGCCGCGAGACGACGACCTCCCACGCGGGCGGCCCGTCCGGATCGGGCGGCACGACGGCCCGCGCGTCGATCGCGACGACGACCGCCTGGCGACCGAACCGTGCCGGCGCACCGGCTGATGAGCGTCGGGTCGGCGACCGCCGCGGTGTTGAGCGAGACCTTGTCGGCGCCCGGCCCGGAGCACGTCGCGCATGGCCACGACCGTCCGGACCCCGCCCCCGACGGTCAGCGGGATGAACGCGCGCCGGGCCGTGCGCTCGACGATGTCGAGCAGGGTCCCGCGCCCCTCCGGAGCGGCGCGTGATGTCGAGGAACACGAGCTCGTCGGCGCCCTCCGCGGCGTAGCGCTCGGCCAGCTCGGGCGGATCGCCCTCGTCGACCAGGTCGACGAAGCGGGTGCCCTTGACGACCCGCCCATCGGCGACGTCGAGGCACGGGATGACACGCCGGCGCAGCATCAGGCGGCCCGGGCGAGGTCTGCGAAGTTGGCCAGCAGCCGGAGCCCGTCCGCGACCGCTGCGTTCCGGATGGAACTGGACGCCGAGCAGCGCGTCCCGTGCGACCGCCGACACGAACGGGCGACCGTGATCGGTCGTGGCCAGGACCACGCCACGAGACTCTTCGACGGGCACGCCCACGTACGAGTGGACGAAGTAGAAGTCGGTCCCGTCCGCGATCCCGTCGAAGAGCGGATGCGGGCGCGTCAGCTCGACCTGGTTCCAGCCGATGTGCGGGAGGGTCGGCGCGTCCTCGATCCGGACCGTGCGCCCGGCGACGACCCCGAGCGTCGTCGCGCCGTCCTCGTCACTGCCGTCGAACAGGAGCTGGAGGCCGAGACAGATCCCGAGGAACGGACGACCGGCCGCGATCCAGTCGTGGATCGGCCGGGTCAGTCCGCGCGCCCGGAGCCGGCCCATCGCGGGCTCGGCGGCCCCGACGCCCGGGACGATCAGGGCATCCGCGCCGGCCAGCCCATCCGCATCGCGGGCGATCGTGACGTCGGCACCGACGGCGGTCAGCGCCTGGTCGATGCTGACGAGGTTGCCCGGCGCCGTAGTCGATCACGGCGATCCGGGGCCGGCGCGTCATCCGAGCGTCCCCTTCGTGGACGCGACCCCGTCGCGCCGCGGATCGATCTCGCAGGCGACCCGGAGCGCGCGACCGAGAGCCTTGAACGCGGCCTCGGCCAGGTGATGGTCGTTGCGCCCGGTGCCGCTCAGGTGGAGCGTGGCCCCGGCAGTCCGCGCGAAGGCCTCGAGCGCGTGCTCGACCAGCTGGAGCGGCAGGCCGCCGGCGCGCTCGCCACGGAACGGCAGCTCGATGACCGCGTACGGGCGGCCGCCGACGTCGATGACGGCGGTCGCCAATGACTCGTCCATGGGGACGGAGCTGTGGCCGAACCGGGCGATCCCGGCGCGGTCGCCAAGCGCTTCGGCGAAGGCCGCGCCCAGGACCAGAGCGACGTCCTCGACCGTGTGGTGCTCGTCGACCTGGAGGTCGCCGTCGGCGTGGATCGCCAGGTCGAACAGGCCGTGGTGGGCGAGGGAGCCGAGGAGGTGGTCGTAGAACCCGATCCCGGTGTCGATGCCGGTGTGGCCGTCGCCGTCGAGCCCGAGCGTGACGGTCACCTCTGTCTCGTTCGTGGTCCGCGCCACGGTCACCCGGCGGCCCTCGCGTGGACCGATCTCGATCTCGCCCAGCGGCGTCGTCATCGTGTGGCCTCCAGCTCCGCCGCCGCGGTGATGAGTCGATCGTTCTCGTCCGGGTCGCGGACGGTCAGGCGCAGGTGATCGGCGATCGGGTGACCGGCCCCGAACGTCCGCGGGACGAGGGCGCGTCGCAGCAGCCCGTCGGCGACGTCAGCCGCTCGCTCCGGCGAGCCGAAGTCGACGAGGATGAAGTTCGTCACGGATGGGCCGACCGTCCAGCCGATGGCGCGCAGCGCCTGCGGTCAGGCGCGTCCGTTCGCGGACGACGCGCTCGAGGTTCGCCTCGAGGACCGTCGGATCGAGGAGCGCCTCGGTGACGACCGTGATGGAGACGGTCGAGATGGAGCCGGGCGGCCGGTACGGGTTGAGCCGGGCGATCATCTCGGGCCGGGCCACGCGCGAACCCGATCCGCAGGCCGGCGAGTGCGTAGGCCTTGCTCGCGGTCCGGACCACGATGAGGTTCGGGTAGTCGCTGCGCAGGCCGAGCAGCGAGCTCCCGACGAACTCCGCGTAGGCCTCGTCGAGGACGACGGCCGGTGGCTCACGACCGGCGGCGGCGGCGTCGTCGGTCAGTGCCGCGAGGAGCGCCGCGATCGTGCCGTCCGGCTCGGCGACGGCCGTCGGGTTGTTCGGGCTGCACAGCCAGACGACGGTGGCGCCGGCGTCGGTGACGGCCCGGCGGATGGCCGGTGCGTCCAGAGCGAACCCCGCCGACTTCGGCCAGGCGTGGCACCGTCACGACGGTCCCGCCACGCTGCTCGGTCACGACCCGGTACATCGCGTAGGTCGGGACGGGGACGACGGCGGTGCCACCGCCGGTGATGAAGGCCTTGGCCACGATGTCGAGGATCTCGTCAGCCCCGGCACCGACGATGAGCTCGCTCGGGTCGACGCCGTAGCGGACGGCGGCGGCTTCGATCAGGCGGCGGTGGTCGGTCGGCGGGTATTCGGACAGGGACGCCTCGAACCGCCCGGCCGCCAGCAGGTCGTTGACCATCGTCGGCGGGGTGGGGGAGGTGTTCAGGTCGAACCGGACGATCGTGGACGGGTCCACGCCGAACCGTGCGGCGACCTGCTCGTTGGTCGCCTCCCACGAGTACGACGCCGGGGCCGTCGGCGACGAGAACGTCACCGGGGTCGGGCTCATGCGGACGGATCCTCGTCGAACCGGATCTCGACGGCGTCGCGATGGGCGAGCAGGCCCTCCGCCCCGGCCAGCGTCCCGATGGTCTCGCGGATCGAGGCGAGGCCGTCCCGATCGATGCGCTGGACCTGGCTGAACTTGCCGTACGTCTCGACCGAGAGCGGGCCGGACGCGCGCGCCAGGCCACCGGTCGGCAGGACATGGTTGGCGCCCGTGGCGTAGTCGCCGGCGGATTCGGGCGCCCACGGCCCGACGAACAGCGAGCCCGCGTTGCGGAGCCGGGCGACGGTGGGCTCGAGCGGCTCGATGTCGACCGACAGGTGCTCTGGTCCGTAGGCGTTGACGAAATCGATCGCCGCATCCAGGTCCGGCGCGACGACGATCCGGCCGTGGTCGCGCAGCGCGGCGGCGAGGATGTCGTGACGTGCGGCGCGCGCGAGCTGGGCCGTGACGGCAGCCTCCACCACGTCCGCGAAGGCCGCATCCGTCGTGACCAGGATGGCCGGCGAATCCGGACCGTGCTCGGCCTGCGTGATGAGGTCGGCCGCGACACGGCGTGCGTCCGCCGGTGGCGCGGCCAGGACCATCCCCTCGGATGGGCCGGCCGGCAGGTCGATGCCGACCTCGCCGCAGACCTCGATCTTGGCCGCGGTGACCCAGGCGTTGCCGGGACCGACGATCCGATCGACGGGCTCGACGCCGGCCTCCGGGAGCCCGAAGGCAAGGGCACCGATCGCCTGGGCCCCGCCGGCGACGATGAAGACATCGACCTCGAGGAGTCCGGCGGCCGCGAGCAGGACCGGGTCTGTCGCCCCGGTCGCGTCGGCGGGGGAGGCCACGACGACCCGATCGACCCCGGCGACACGGGCGGGCACGACGGTCATGACCAGTGACGACGGATACGGCGCGGAGCCGCCCGGAACATAGGCGCCGACGCTCGCCAGGGGACTCCAGCGGCGTTCGATCTCGATGCCGGGGGCGATGGTCGTGCGCGTGGAGCTCGGTCGCTGGGTCTCAGCGAAGCGGCGGACGTGCTCGATCGCCTGGTCGAGGGCGCGGCGGACGGGCGGCTCGAGCCGGTCGATGGCGGCCCGGAGGTCGTCGGGATCCAGGACGAGGCGGCCGTCCGGGCGACCGCCACCGACGGCCCGGTTCGCGTCGCGGACCGCTTGGTCGCCTCGGGCGCGAACGTCGGCGAGGGTGGAGCGCGTACCGTCACGGACCCGTGCATCGGGCACGGCGCCGCGCCGGACGAGCGCCCGGTGATCCGCCGTGGCGGCCGGCTCGTCGGCGGCCACGTCGCGCAGGTCGAGCCGGCGGAGGTGGAGCGCGGTCGCGGGAGTCACAGCCGTCACGGCACGATCTTCTCGATCGGCAGGACGAGGATCCCCGACGCGCCGGCGGCCTTGAGGCGCGGCAGCAGGCCCCACACGTCGTCGGCGCCGACGACGGAGTGGATGGCGATCATCCCCAGGTGGGCGAGCGGGATGACCGTCGGGGATTCGAGCGCCGGCAGCAGGGCCTGGAGATCGTCCAGGCAGGACGCCGGTGCGTTCATCATCAGGTACTTCCGCCCGCGCGCGGCGATGACCGCGCTCAGCATCGTGTCGACCGCGGCAAGCTCGGCCGCGCGCTCGATCTGCGCGGCGGGGTTGGCGACCAGGATCGCCTCCGATGCCAGGACGTCGCCGATCTGGCGCAGGCCGTTCATCGCCAGCGTGGAACCGGTCGAGACGAGGTCGACGATCGCCTCGGCGAGCCCGAGCCGAGGCGCCACCTCGACCGCCCCGGAGATCGGGATGATCTCCACGTCGATGCCTCGATCCTCGAAGAACCGCCGGGCGGTGTTCGGGTGGGCCGTCGCGACACGCACGCCGGCCAGGTCGTCGACCGCACTGGTACGGGGCGTCATTGGCGACCGCGGCGGCGAGCCGGCACCGACCGTAGCCGAGCGCGCGGAACTGCAGCAGCTCGGCGCCGGTCTCGCGTCAGCAGGTCGACGCCCGTCACGCCGAGGTCGGCGACACCGTCGCCCACGAACTCGATGACGTCGTTCGTCCGGACGAACAGGATGTCCAGCTCGTAGTTCTGGACGAGTGCGACGAGGCTGCGGTCGTGCTCCTCGAACACCAGGCCGGCGTCGTGGAGCAGGCGGAGGGTCGGCTCGACCAGCCGGCCCTTGTTCGGGATCGCGAGCCTGAGGCGCCGGCTCATCGGTCGCCCGCGACTGGGTAGGGCGTGGTGCCGGCGCGCGACGACGCGTCGAGCTTGTCGAGCATCGCCCGGTAGCCGCCCTCGCCGTGGTTGAGCCACGACGCGATCCGGGTGATGGTCGCCGTGCTCGCGCCGGTCGTCCGCGAGATCTCGGCGTAGTGGAGGCCGCTGTCGAGCATCCGGACGACGGCCCAGCGCTGGGCCATGTCGCGGAGCTCGTTGAGCGTGCAGAGGTCCCGGAAGAAGCGCTCCGCCTCATCGACCGTGTCCAGCCGGAGGACCGCCGCGAACAGCGCCTCGAGGTCGTCCGTCTTCCAGTCGTCGGCCATCGTCGCCGTCTCCTCGTGCGCCACGCTCGTTCGGGTTCACGTCGTTGTAGCGTATTAGCGTGCTACTACGATACGATGTCACCATGACAGAACGCAACCCCGTTCGACATCCTGCCGGCGATCGACCTGCGTGGGGGACGCGTCGTCCGGCTCGTCCAGGGCGACTTCGACCGGGAGACGGCATACGACGCGGACCCGGTCACGACGGCGATCGAGCTTCGCGACGGCGGGTGCGACGTGGATCCACGTCGTCGATCTCGATGCGGCGCGGACGGGCGTCCCCGTGAACCGTCCGGAGATCGCGGCGATCGCGGCGGCCGTGGGGGAGGGGGTCCGGGTCGAGGTCGCGGGCGGCCTGCGGGACGCTCGGGCGGTGGCCGACGTCCTCGAGGGCGGGGCGGCCCGTGCGGTCGTCGGAACGGCCGCCCTCGCGTCCCCGGCGTTCGCGGGCGAGCTGGTGACCGTGCACGGGGCCGCACGGATCGCCGTCGCCATCGACGTTCGCGACAACCGGGCCGTCGGTCACGGCTGGTCCGACACGGACCATGGCGTGGACGCCATCGATACCATCCGCCGCCTGGCCGACCACGGCGTGCAGACGTTCGAGGTGACCGCCATCGACCGCGATGGCCTGCTCGGCGGCCCGGACCTCGAGCTCTACGAGCGCCTCGTCGGCCCTCGAGCGCGGCACGATCATCGCCTCGGGCGGCATCACGAGCGTGGCCGACCTCGTTGCGGTTCGCGACACGGGCTGTGCCGGCGCGATCATCGGTCGAGCCCTGTACGAAGGCCGCCTGTCGCTCCGCGACGCGTTGGAGAGCGCTCAGTGACCCCCGCTGTGACCGCCGGCGGCTTCCAGCTCGCGCTGGTGCGCCTCGATGACCTTCTCCGCGATATGGCCCGGGACGTCGTCGTAGTGATCGAGCGTCGCCGAGAACGACCCGCGTCCCTGGGCCAGTGAGCGCAGCTCCGTCGCGTAGTTGAACAGCTCCGCCTGCGGGACGTGGGCGATGATGACCTGCACCTCGCCGTCGCTGTCCATCCCGAGGACCCGGCCACGGCGGCCGTTGAGGTCGCGGTTGACCTCGCCCATGTAGACCTCGGGGATCCGGATCTCGACCGCCATGATCGGTTCGAGCAGGGCCGGCTTGGCGTGGTGGACGCCGTCCTTGAGCGCCATCGACGCGGCGATCTTGAACGACAGCTCGTTCGAGTCGACCGGGTGGAACGACCCGTCGTAGAGCGTCGCCCGGAAGTCGGACAGGGGATAGCCCGCGATGACGCCGCCCTCGGCCGCCTCGCGGATGCCCTTCTCGACCCCGGCGAAGAAGCCCTTCGGCACCGCCCCGCCGACGACCCGCTCGGCGAACTCGACGCCCCCGTCGGGGTTCGGCTCGAGCTCGAGCCAGACGTCCCCGAACATCCCGTGCCCGCCGGTCTGCTTCTTGTAGCGGCCGTGGACCTGGGTCTTGCCGCGGATCGTCTCCTTGTACGGGACCTTCGGCGTATGCGTGACGATCGCCGCCCCGAACTTGCGCTTGAGCCGCTCGATGATCACCGCGTTGTGAGCCTCGCCCATCGTCCGCAGGACCTGCTCGCCGGTCGCGCTCCGCTCCAGGCGGACGGTCGGCTCCTCCTCGAGCATCCGGGCCAGGGCCGGACCCATCTTGTCCAGGTCGCCCTTGCTCTGCGGCTCGATCGCGACCATCAGTGATGGCTGGGGGAACGCGAGAGGCGGCAGGACGAGCGGCGTCTCGCGCGGCGAGAGCGTGTCACCGGTCTCGGTCACGGCGAGCTTCGCGACCGCGCCGATCTCGCCCGCCTTCAGCTCGCCGATCGGCTCCTGCTCCTTGCCGTGGAGCAGCAGGAGCTGGCCGATCCGCTCGTCCTCGCTCCGGGTGCTGTTCCAGACGTGCGCCTGCGACTTGAGCGTCCCGGACAGCACGCGCAGGTAGGTCAGCCGGCCGACGAACGGGTCGGCGGTCGTCTTGAACACGCGGACGAGCAGCGGGCCGTTCTCGTCGGCCCCCACCTCGACCGTCGCGCCGGAGCGGTCCGTGGGCCGGGCCGGCGGCTCGTCGGCGGGCGACGGCAGGTAGCGCACGATCGCGTCCAGCAGTGCGCGCAGGCCGATGCCCTTGACCGCGCTGCCCACCAGGACCGGCGCGAGGATCGATTCCTTGACGCCCTTGCGCAGGCACGCCTCGAGCTCGGGGTCCGAGATCTCCTCGCCCTCGAGGTACTTGGTCAGCACGTCGTCGTCGGCCTCGGCCGCGGCCTCCAGCAGCTGGTCGCGCCGCCGGCTGACCTCGCCCGCGAGGTCGTCGGGGATCGGGATCTCCTCCTCGGTCGTGCCGTTCCAGCGCCAGGCCTTGCGGTGGACCAGGTCGACATAGCCCTCGAAGCTCTCGGCCGCGCCGATCGCGATCTGGAGCGGGGCGATCTTGTCGCCGAAGCTCGCCCGGAGTGCGTCGAGGGCGGCCGTCGGGTCTGCGTTCTCGCGATCGCTCTTGTTGATGAAGAAGCACGCCGCGGTGTTCGTCCCGCGCCCGAGGGCGACGCCGTTCTCGAGGCCCGCCTCCACGCCGCCCGACGCGTCCATGACGATGATCGCCCCGTCGGTGGCGGCGAAGCCCTCGATGACGTCGGCGATGAAGTCCGGGTAGCCGGGCGTGTCGACCAGCGAGATCCGCGTCCCGTCCGACTCGAACGTCCCGACCGCCAGGCTCAGCGATTCCTTGCGCTTCTGCTCCTCGGGCTCGAAGTCGAGATGGGCCGTCCCGTCGTCGACGCGACCGAGCCTGGGGATCGCCCCGGCCTTGAACAGCAGCTGCTCGGCGAGCGTCGTCTTGCCGGCGCCGGCGTGACCGGCCAGCACGACGCTCCGGAGGTGGGGGAGATCGACGCTCTTCATCGTCATCGGCTTCGTCGGTCCTTCCTGCTACGAGGGGAACGGGACGTCCGGGTGGAGCGAAGGTGCGGGGCGGGGTCCGGCCATGATAGTCCGCTATACTCCGGCCCGCGATGTCAGGTCATTCCAAATGGTCCACGATCAAGCGCGCCAAAGGCATCACCGACGCCAAGCGCGGAGCCCTGTTCACCAAGGTCGCCCGGGAGATCAGCGTGGCGGCGCGGCAGGGTGGTGGCGACCCCGACGCCAACTACCGGTTGCGCCTCGCGATCGAGAAGGCGCGCTCGGTCAACATGCCCGCCGACAACATCAAGCGGACGATCGACAAGGCCACGGGCGGCGGTGACGCAGAGCAGTTCGAGGAGATCGTCTACGAGGGCTACGGCCCGGGCGGCGTGGCGGTCCTCGTCGAGGCCCAGACCGACAACCGCAACCGCACGGCGGCCGAGGTTCGCTCGATGTTCGCCAAGTCCGGTGGCCAGCTGGCCGGCTCCGGCGCGGTGGCCTGGCAGTTCGAGCCGCGGGGCCTCATCTCGGTCCCGCGCGCCGGGGTCGACGCCGACGAGGTCGCCCTGACCGCCATCGACGCCGGAGCGGAGGACGTCGACACCGACGGCGACGAGACCATCGAGATCTACACGTCGCCCGGCGACCTCGAGGCCATCCGCCGAACGCTCGAAATCCTCCGGCGTCGCGGTCGACTCGGCCGAGTCCGCGATGATCGCCAAGCAGACCGTCGAGCTCGACTCGTCCAAGGCGCGCCAGGCCCTCCGGCTCGTGGAGCTGCTCGAGGACCTCGACGACGTCCAGCGGGTGACGGCCAACTTCGACATCCCCGAAGACGTCTTTGCCGAGGTCGCCGGGTGAAGGTCCTGGGCATCGACCCGGGGACGGCGGCGCTGGGCTACGGGATCGTCGAACGATCCGGTGGACGCCTGCGCGAGATCGACCACGGCTGCCTGACCACGAGCCCGGACCTGCCGTTGCCGGAGCGCCTCCTCCAGATCCATGCCCTCGTCGACGAGCTGCTGGCGCTCCACCAGCCGGACCTGATGGGCGTGGAGCGGCTGTTCTTCTCGCGCAACGTCCAGACGGCCCTCGGCGTCGGCCAGGCGCGCGGGGTCGTGCTGCTGGCGGCGGCCCAGCACGGCACGCCGGTTCGCGAGGCGACCCCGAGCGAGGTCAAGAGCGCGATCGCGGGCTACGGCGCGGCCGACAAGGAGCAGGTCCAGCGGATGGTCCAGCTGGTCCTCGGGATGAGCGAGCTGCCGCGGCCGGACGACGCGGCCGACGCGCTCGCGATCGCGACGTGGGTCGCCAACACGGACCGTGGTGGCGCGGTGGCCTCGGCTGCAGTCACGGACCGGGCCGCCATCGCCCCGATCACCCGCGGCGAGACGAGCTACGAACGGGCCGTCCGAGAGGCGCTCGCCGCCGAACGAGCGGAGCGACGGATCCGAGAAGCGCAGCGCTTCGTAGTGACCGCCCGGTGATCGCATCGGTCGAGGGCACGGTCGGAGCGGTCGCCGCCGATTCGCTGGTCATCGAGGTCGGCGGGATCGGCTACCGGGTCTTCGCGGCACCGGCCATCCTCGCGGCGGCGCAGCCCGGCCGGGTCCTCAAGCTCCACACCTACCACCTCGTCCGCGAGGACCAGCAGGCGCTGTACGGCTTCCGCTCGGCCGAGGAGCTGGGGTTCTTCACGTTGCTGCTGACGGTCAACGGGGTCGGCCCGAAGGTCGCGCTCGCGATCGTCGGCTCGCGCCCGACGCCGGATCTCCAGCTCGCGATCATGGCCCAGGACCAGGCCGTCCTGGTGTCGATCCCCGGGATCGGCAAGAAGCTCGCCGAGCGGATCATCTTCGAGCTCCGCGAGAAGGTCACGGCCGCCGGTGTGCTCGTCTCCGGCCCGTCGGACGTCGCCGGCGTCGCGAGCGAGGGCGAGATCGTCGCCGCGCTGCAGGCACTGGGCTACTCGCTGGCCGAGGCCCGCGAGGCATCCCGGGCGGCCCTTCTGGACGTCGGCGTGGACTCCAGCCTCGAGGAACGGGTCAAGGCGGCGCTCCGGAGCTTGCTGCGCGAGTAGCGGCGGCGAACACGCCGACGCCGACCGCCCCGCGAGCTCCCCTGGCTCGGAGACGGTCGGCGTCGATCGTCCGGTCTGTGCAGCCGACCGGGCGCGGGAGGCGTGGCCCCCGGCTATTTGCGGTGCTGATGCTCGCTGCGGGTCAGCTCGTACTCGTTCTGCGTCCGGGTGACGGTGATCGTGGTGCCAGAGCGACGCATCTGCTGCTCCAGGCGGAGCGACTGCGGCGAATCGGCCGCGGCGTTGGCCCCGGTCTTCGCCTGGGCCTGGACGGTGGCGCCGGCCGGATAGCGGTCCGGCACGCGCTTGGCCGCGCCGACCGAGGACGCGGTGCAGGCCGTGACGAGCCCGATCACCGCGACGAGCCCGATCGCGGACGTCGCGAGCCGGCGAGGCTGCCGCGGACCGGTCGTGGAGCTCCTGAGGTAGCTGCCCATGGTCGTTTCTCCTCTGCTCCGACCTCGCACCGAGGTCGATGCTCACAACCTAGGGTCGGCTGATGCTCCTGCCATCGAGCGGTCGGAGTAGGGGATGGCGCCGCGACCATTCAATTCGGGCGCGTGGCCGGCGAAACGCCTTTAGCCGTGGTCCTGCGGCTTGTCGAGACCGAGCCGCACGGCGATCGTCGCCGCCTCGGTCCGTGACTCCACGCCGAGCTTGCCCAGGATGTTCGAGACGTGGACGCCGGCCGTGCTGTCGCTGATGAACAGCTCGTCGGCGATCCGGCGGTTGGTGTAGCCCTCCGCGACGAGAGCGAGGACCTCACGTTCACGCGCGGTCAGCCCGAATGGGTCGGCCGGCGCCGCGACGATATCGGCCGGGACGTCGCCGCTCGGCGGCGCCGCCTTGGACGTCGGCTCGAGATCGAGCCGGAGACGCCGCGCAAGCCCGGCCATGCCTGCCACGAGCAGGCGCGCCCCGATGCGGGCGGCGACGGTATAGCCCTCGCGCAGGGGCTCGGCGGCGGCCGCGGTGCTGCCGGACCCGGCCAGCGCTTCGGCGGCCCGCCACAGGACGTACGCCTCGAGGAACGGCGCGGGTCGTGCGACGAGCGCAGGCCGGACCGCGAGCCAGCCGGCCGCGGAATCCTCGCCCCGCGCCCGGGCCAGCTCCGCGTCGCACAGCGCCATCCGCCAGCCGATCTCGTGCTGGGCGATGCGCATCGGGCGTCGTCAGGCGCTCCGTCGCGGCGCGATAGCCTGCGATCACGTCGACGGCCTCTGCCACGGCGCGCTCCGCGGCGGCGCCGTCGCGCCCGGCGCGAGCACGGACGGCGAGGTCGGCGGCGGCGTGCACGGCGGGGATGGCCAGCTGCCCGACGATGATCGCGTCGTCCATCTCGGACAGCCGTTCGAAGCCCTCGCGCGCGATGTCGAGGGCACCCGCCGGGTCGTTGTCCCACAGGGCGATCTCGGTCCCGAACGTGTGCAGGTCGGTCACGAACTGGGCGTCGATCACGCCGCCCATCTCGCTCCGCGCGACGCCGAGATACGCCGCGGGCGGCCGGCAGGTCGCCGGTCCGGATGGCCAGGTGGGCCTGGGTCACGTTGAGGTGGATCCGGGCGATGCCGGGAAGCGCCCGCGGCGACGTTGACCTCGAGCAGCTCGGCCGCCTCGGGATAGCCGTCCGAGCTCGATCAGGTAGGCCGCCGCGTTGACCTCGAGGAACGTCCGGAAGCTGAGCTCGTTGCCGTAGTCCTGGATGCTCTGGGCGCCGGCCAGGGAGACCTCGAGCGCCTCGTCGACGAAGCCGCCCATCTCGAGCACGGAGCCGAGGTTGGCGTACGCCCGCGGGACGGCCAGCGGATCGTCGGCCGGGCTGGCCATGGCCAGGGACCGTCGCATCAGCTCGATGCCGCCAGCGATGTCGCCGAGGTACGCGAGGTCGACCCCGAGCACGCCCATCGCCCGCCATTCGATCCCCCGGTCGCCGGTGGTTCGGGCCATTCTCCATCGCGCGTTCGGCGACCGGGATCGAGTCGCTCGAGCGTCCGGCGAGCATCAGGTTCGCCGCCAGACCGGCCAGGACGCGCGACTGGGCCGTCGACGGCGGGGCGTCCGTCGAGCAGCGCGACCGCCTCCTCGAGGAGCTGGATCGAGGTCGCGGTGTCGCCGGCCAGCCAGGCCGCGAAGCCGAGCCGCTCGCGGGCCCGGGCGCGGCGCTCGCGATCGCCGGTCGGCGCCGGGCGCGGCATCGACGAGCGCGATGCGCCTGACTGGGCCAGGCTCGACCGCGCGGGATCCATCGCCGACGAGGATGGCCGACGCGCTCGCGGCGTCGATACAGGTCGCCCAGGTCGCGATCGGCCGGTCGGTCGGCCGGGCGCGACCAGCGTCCCACAGCTCGATCGCTAGCTCGTACTGGCGCGCCGCCTCGGCATAGGCGTAGACGGCGCGCGAGGCGTCGCCGGCCTGGATCGCGGCATGCAGAGCGCGGGTCGCTTCGTGGGCCGACCGCCAGTGGTGGGCGAGCTCGACGAGCCGGCTGGCCTCGGCGCGCCGCCGCTGGCGGCCGGCCGGGCCTCGAGCGCGACGGCGTAGGCCTCGTGGAGGCGGCGGCGCTCCGACGGCAGGAGCTGGTCGTAGGCGGCCTCCTGGACGAGCGCGTGACGGAAGCGGTAGCGGTCGACGGCCGCGTCGCGGCCGACCAGCAGGAGCTGGGCGTCGACGGCTTCGTGGAGCGCCGCCGCGAGGGCGGGCTCGTCCAGGCCGCAGACGTCGTCCAGCACGTCGTGAGCCGACCTCGCGCCCGCCGACGGCGGCGATCTCGACGAGGCGGGCGGCGGCGTCGGAGCGGCTGGCGAGGCGGACCAGCAGCACGCCCGCGGAGCGTGTCGGGCAGGCGGTCGCGCGCGCCCGCGACCGGTCTCGTCGATGCTGGCGACCAGCTCCTCGGCGAAGAAGGCGTTGCCATCGGACCGCCGGGCGACCGAGTCGAGCAGGGTCGCCGCGAACGGCTCGCTGCCGACGCCGGTCAGCTGGCCGAGCAGCTCGACGAGGTCGTCGTGCTCGAAGCGTCCGAGGTCGGAGCCGCTCGACCCGTGGCTGCCGTTCGGCCTCGGCCAGCCAGGCCGTCAGCGGGTGGCGGCGGTGCAGCTCGTCGGTCCGGAACGTGCCGACGATGCAGCAGCCGCTCCTGGCGGGCGTTGCGGGCGAGGAAGGCGAGCAGGTCGCGGGTGGACCGATCGGCCCAGTGGAGATCCTCGACGACGAGGAGGACCGGCGCCTCGCTCGCCAGCCGGCCGAGCAGCCGGAGCAGCGCCTTCGAAGATCCGGACCTGGAGCCAGTCGGGCCGCCGGCGGCTCGGCGGTCCGCCCGGCGGACCCGACCGCGACGGACAGCTCCGGGCACGAGCCGGGCGAGCACGGGCAGGCTGGGGCCGGCGGCGGCCGCGATGCGTTCCGGGTCCACCTCCCGGGCGAGGGCGCGCAGGACCTCGACGATCGGGCCGAACGGCAAGGCGTCGTCACCGAGCGCCACGGAGCCGCCCTCGAGGACGAGCCAGCCGCGTCGCGCAGACGGGCCGCGAGCCTCGCGCGACGAAGCGGGTCTTGCCGACGCCCGGCCTCGCCGCCGACGAGGACGATGGAGGGCGCGGCCGGAGGCGGCCGCATCGGCCGTGGCCAGGAGCGCGTCAAGCTCTTCGGTTCTGCCGATGAACACGGGGCTGGACAGCCGGCGGGCCATGCCGCCGGATGATATGCCCTGCGCGTTCGCGCCCCACCCCGAAGGAGGACGGGGTGGGGCGCCTGAGACCGGCCTCAAGCCCCCGTCGGGCCGGTCTGGGTGGAGGCGGGTCGAGGCCAGTGACGGCCAAGATCGGTGAAGGCGGTGATGGCGATCGAGAGCTTCTCGATCCACGCCCCGAGGCCGTTCGACCCGGCCGGGATCGTCACCGGCTCGAGGACCGGTCGACGGTCGGACGGGACGATGCGGGCACGGGCGGCGAGCCGGGCGGCGCGCTCGACCTCCTGGGAGGTCATCCCGCGCTCGTACTCCTCCTGCTGGACCCACAGGAACGTGATCGGGTGGTAGGGCATCGGTGACTCCCGGCGCGCTCGGAGTGGAGTGGATGTCGTCGATGTGTCCACCCTAGGCGCCGGAGCATGGCGCCCACATCGGGCGTGTGACCGATGGAGCCCGGGCCGCATCGTTCATTTCGGGGCGCCGAACCTTTAGGCCCGGTGGCGTCGGTCGGCTCAGGGCCGCCGGCCCGCCAAGGCGTCGGCGTGGCGACCGCGCGGGTCGATCGACGGGCGGCCGGGGCGGGCGGCCAGGTCCGCGAGCGTCTCCGTGTCGAGGATCTCGAGCATCGCGTCGCGGACGTCGAGCATCACGTCGCGCAGCGGGCAGGTCGCCTCGTCGACGCACGAGCACGGCTCGTAGTAGCGGAGCGAGACGCAGCCGAGCGGCGCGAGCGCGCCATCGAGCAGCCGGATGACCCGGCCGATCGACACGCTCGTCGGGTCGGCCGCGAGCGCATAGCCGCCGTGCGCCCCGAGCGTCGTCCGCACGATACCGGCGTGCTTGAGCGTCGCCATGATCTGCTCGAGGAACTTGGTCGGCAGCCGGTTCCGCTCGGCCAGCGTGGCCAGCGCGACGGACCGTCGTCGCGGTGGCGGACGAGGTCGACGAGGGCGCGCAGGCCGTACTCGGATCGGCGGGAGAGGCGCATCGCGCGCATCCTAGCCCCGAATGCCTAGTCGGGGAGTGGGCATTCTCCGGCGACGAGGCGGCGGCCTCGCGGGCCCTCTCGCAACGAGATGCGAACATCCGTGCGGTTTGGCCGCTTCGCGTGGTAGACTGCGCGGCATGGCGGACGACCTCTCGCGCATCCTCTCGGCGGACCTCGAGGACGACGGCGACCTCGTCATCGAAGGGACCCTGCGTCCGCGCACGCTCGATGAATACATCGGCCAGCGCGAGGTCAAGGCCAACCTCTCGGTGCTGCTCACGGCGGCGCGGGGCAGGGGAGAGGCGGCGGACCACGTCCTCCTGTACGGCCCGCCCGGCCTGGGCAAGACGACCCTCGCGACGATCATCGCGCGCGAGCTCGGGGTCAACGTCAAGTACGCCTCGGGGCCGGCCATCGAGCGCGCCGGCGACCTCGCCGCGATCCTGACCTCGCTCGAGGAGCGCGACGTCCTGTTCATCGACGAGATCCACCGCCTGAACCGGGCCGTCGAGGAGATCCTCTATCCGGCGATGGAGGACTACGCGCTCGACGTGATGATCGGCAAGGGCCCATCGGCGCGGTCGCTGCGCCTCAGCCTCAAGCCGTTCACGGTCGTCGGCGCCACGACCCGGGCGGGCCGGATCAGCAGCCCGCTGCGCGACCGGTTCGGGGCGACCTACCGGCTCGACTTCTACACGGAGCCGGAGCTGGCCGCGATCGTCGACCGGTCCGCGGCGATCCTCGGCGTCGGCGATCGAGCCGGCGGCGACGCAAGGCGATCGCCCGGCGCGGCCGCGGCACCCCGCGCATCGTCAACCGCCTGCTCAAGCGCGTCCGCGACCACGCCCAGGTCCACGGCGACGGCCACGTCGACGAGGCGACCGCGACGGCGGCGATGCGGGCGATGGAGATCGACGACGAGGGCCTCGACTCGACCGATCGCAAGCTGCTGGCCGCGATCATCCAGAAGTTCGCGTCCGGGCCGGTCGGCGTGGCCGCGCTGGCCGCGGTCCTGTCCGAGGAGATCGAGACCATCGAGGACGTCTACGAGCCGTTCCTGCTCCGCCTCGGCTTCATCGACCGGACGCCCCAGGGCCGGATCGCCACCGACCTCGCCCGGGCGCACCTGTCCGGGCTCGGCTACGAGATCCCGCCGCCGCGCGGCACGGACCCGGGCGATGGCCGGCCTGTGGGACCTGCCGGCGGTCGGCGACCCGCCGATCGCGGACCGCCGACCCTACGACCGAGGCGCGTGACGGCCCGTCTCCAGGGACGCGCGGCGCGCTACGAGGTCACGTCGCCGCCGCCGGCCGACGGCTCGACGCGGGCCCGGACCGGGCGCCTGACGCTGACCCACGGCGTCGTCGAGACGCCGCAGTTCATGCCGGTCGGCACGAACGCGACGGTCAAGGCGCTGACGCCGGACGACATCCGCGAGGCCGGCGCCTCGATCATCCTGGCCAACACCTACCACCTGTACCTGCGGCCCGGGCACGAGCGGATCGCAGCGGCTCGGCGGCCTGCATCGGTTCATGGACTGGGACGGCCCGATCCTGACCGACTCCGGCGGCTTCCAGGTCGTCTCGCTCGGTGACCTGCGGGTCGTCGACGAGGACGGGGTCACGTTCCGGAGCCACCTCGACGGCTCGACTCCACCGGTTCACGCCGGAGCTCGCGATCGGCCGTCCAGGAGGCGCTCGGGTCGGACATCGCGGTCGCCCTCGACCAGCCGGTCTTCCCGAGCTCGCCGCGCAGCGTCGTCGCGGAGGCGACGGAGCGGACCCACCGCTGGGCGGAGCGCTCGCTCGCCGCCCACACACGCGACGACCAGGCGATCTTCGGGATCGTCCAGGGCGGCCTGGAGCCGGACCTGCGCGCCGCAGTCGACCCGGTTCATCGCCGAGCCTGCCGTTCGACGGCATCTGCATCGGCGGCCTGGCCGGCGACGAGACGCCGGCCCAGCGCGACGCGGCGCTCGACGTCGCGGTCCCGCTCCTGGCGGACGACCCGCGGCCGCGCTACCTGATGGGCCTCGGCTCGCCGGCGGACCTGCTCGAGGCGGTCCATCGGGGGGTCGACCTGTTCGATTCGGTGCTGCCGGCGCGGGTCGCCCGGAACGGCCAGCTGTGGGTCCCGGGCGGCCGGCTCAACATGCGCAACCAGCGCTTCCTCGACGATCCGGCGCCGGTCCAGGACGACTGCCCGTGCCTCGCTCTGCCGCCGGTTCTCGCGGGCCTATCTGGCCCATCTGTTCCGGGCCAAGGAGCTCCTCGCGTACCGGCTCGCGACTTGTCACAACCTGACCTTCACCCTAGACTTCATGGCCAGGATCCGGGCCGCGATCCAGGCCGGAACCTTCCCCGCGACGATGCCGGATCTGCGCGTTCGCGCGGGCCGGGTAAGCGGCAGTGAAGTCGCCGAGCAGTCGGCGTGAAGGATCGATCGGTAGGCTGCACGACGACGCGGAGGCTGAGCCGATGGGCTCCCGGGATCGACCAAGCAAAGAGAAGAAGAAGCCGAAGGCAGAAGACCAGCCAGCCGAGCCTGTCGCCGCTGTCGGAGCCGCCGCAGAACGTCGAGGTCATCCGCAAGCCTCGCAAGGAACGGACCGTCGTCGAGGACGACGCAGCGAGGAAGGCTGATCGACCGGACGGACGGCATGCGCGTCCGCTCCGGCGAGCGGTCCGACTGGATCGGATGAGGAGCGTGACGGACAGATGGCGATGACCGAAGAACGAGCCGCCGAACGGAACCACGGCCGAGCGAGGCAAGGCGGTCGACGCCGCCCTCGCGTCGATCGAGAAGCAGTTCGGCCGCGGCGCGATCATGAAGCTCGGGTCGCGCGAGAAGCTCGTGCTCGACACCATCCCGACCGGCTCGATCGCGCTCGACCTGGCCCTCGGCGTCGGCGGCATCCCGCGCGGCCGGATCACCGAGATCTTCGGCCCGGAATCGTCGGGCAAGACGACCGTCTGCCAGCACGTCCTCGCCGAGGCCCAGGCCCGCGGCGGCGTGGTCGCCTTCATCGACGTCGAGCACGCCCTGGATCCGGGCTACGCCCGGGCCTGCGGCGTCAACGTCGACGAGCTCCTGGTCAGCCAGCCGGACACCGGCGAGCAGGCGCTCGAGATCACCGAGACGCTCATCCGCTCGGGCGGCATCGACTGCGTCGTCGTCGACTCCGTCGCGGCCCTCGTGCCGCGCGCCGAGATCGAAGGCGAGATGGGCGACTAGCTTCATGGGCGTCCAGGCCCGGCTGATGAGCCAGGCCCTGCGCAAGCTGACCGGCGCCGTGTCGCGCTCGAACACCGCGCTCATCTTCACCAACCAGCTGCGCGAGAAGATCGGGGTCATGTTCGGCAACCCGGAGACGACGCCGGGCGGCCGGGCGATGAAGTTCTACGCCGTCGGTCCGGCTCGACATCCGGCGGATCGAGACGATCAAGACCGGGACCGAGTCGGTCGGCAACCGGGTCCGGGTCAAGGTCGTCAAGAACAAGGTCGCCGCCCCGTTCCGGGTCGCCGAGTTCGACATCATGTACGGCGAGGGCGTGTCCAAGGAAGGCGGCCTGCTCGACGTCGGCGTGGCGATGGACATCGTCACCAAGACCGGCGCCTGGTTCACGTTCGGCGAGACCCGGCTCGGCCAGGGTCGCGAGGCGTCCAAGGAGTTCCTGAAGGCCAACCCGGCCGATCGCCGACGGAGATCGACGCGCCTCATCCGGGCCAAGATCGCCGACGTGCCGATCCCGGTCGAGGGGATCGTCGAGGCCTGAGTAGACCGGCGCGGTGACGCGGTCGGCGGGCGCCGCGCCGGCGGCGTCGCTCGCCGAACGTCGCGAACGGCGCGGCCGCCGTCGACGACCCGGCGGTCGTCCTCGAGGCGGCCGCGCGCTTCCTCGAGCCCGGGCACGCTCCGTGGCGGAGGTCCGGCGGCGGCTGACCGGCGCGGGCTATCGGCCCGACCTCGTCGACGGCGCGATCGAGCGCCTGCTCGAGCTCGGGCTGCTCGACGACGAGGCGTTCGCCCGGGCCTGGGTCGAGTCGCGCGACCGGGCCCGGCCGCGCGGCGAGCGGGCGCATCCGCCGGGAGCTCGGCCTCAAGGGCGTCGACCGGAGCACGCATCGACCTCGTCGCTCGAGGAGCGTCGCGAGGCGCGTCGCCGGAGCACCCGTGCGATGACGGCGGCGAGATCGCCGTCAGCCCGACCGTGCCGCCGCGGAGCGCCTGCTGGCGCGCCACGCCCGCGCGCTCGCCCGGGTCGCCGACCCGCGCCAGCGCCGCCAGCGCGCCTACGCGCTGCTCGCCCGCAACGGCTTCGATCCGGACGTGTGCCGCACGGTCGCGGCGTCGCTGGCCGAGGCGACCGAGGACGACTCGACCGACACGGACGACGCCTGCCCTCGGCGCGAATTCGTCGGCCAGTAGCGGCGCCATGGTTGCCGAACGGCGCCGTCTCGGTTGACCCTCGGGGGTACCGGCCGTAGGCTACGCAGCAGATCAACTACGTGCCGCGCCCACGGCACGCGATCCCAGCAGTGGCCCGCTCGCGCCCGATCCCTATCGAGCGAGCGGGGCACCCACCGCTTTCACGCACGTCCGGCCCGCAATCGGCCGGATGGGAGGAACCGAATAATGGAACCCCTGCTCATCCTGGCGGTGGCCGTCGTGGCCGCCGTCGGCGGAGCCGTCGTCGGCATGCTGCTGCGCAGCCTCTGGGCATCCCAGACGATGAAGGCCGCGACGGCCGAAGGCGCGCCGGATCGAGGCCGAGGCGCGCGGCCCGCCAGAAGGAACTGATCCTCGAGGCCAAGGACGAGAAGCTCGCGCATGCAGCGCGAGGCGGAGGAAGAGGCCCGCGCCAGGCGCGCCGAGCTGGCCGGCCTCGAGAGCCGCCTGCTGGCGCGCGACGAGCAGCTCGATCAGCGCACGGACATGCTCGAGCAGCGCGATCGCAAGCTCCTGGACCGCGAGCGCGAGCTCGACAAGACCCGCGAGGACCTGGCCCGCGCCCACGGCGAGCAGGTGGCCGCACTCGAGCGCGTCGCGAACATGTCCGCCGAGGACGCCAAGGGCATCCTCATCGAGGCGGTCCGCGAGGAGGCCGAGCACGACGCGGTCAAGATCGCCCGCGCCATCGAGCGGAGCGCCCGCGAGGACGCCCAGGACAAGGCCCGCGACATCGTCGTGACCGCCATCCAGCGGGTCGCCGCCGACCACACCGCCGAGCACACGGTCTCGATCGTCCACCTGCCGTCGCGACGAGATGAAGGGCCGGATCATCGGCCGCGAGGGCCGCAACATCCGGGCCCTCGAGCAGGCCACCGGCGATCGACCTGATCATCGACGACACGCCCGAGACGGTCATCCTCTCCGGCTTCGACCCGGTCCGCCGCGAGATCGCCCGGATCGCGATCACCAAGCTCATCGCCGACGGCCGGATCCACCCCGGCCGGATCGAGGAGGTCGTCGCCAAGGCCCGCGCCGAGGTCGACACGATCATGCGCCAGGCCGGCGAGCAGGCCGCCTACGAAGCCGGCGTGCCCGGGTCTCCCGGCGGACATCATCAAGACCCTCGGCCGGCTCAAGTTCCGGACGAGCTACGGCCAGAACGTGCTCAACCACGTGCGTCGAGACGAGCCACCTCGCCGCGGTCATCGCGGCCGAGATCGGGGCGGACGTCCAGGTCGCCAAGATGGGCGGCCTGCTGCACGACATCGGCAAGGCCGTCGACCACGAGGTCGAAGGCCCGCACGCCGCGATCGGCGCCTCGATCGCCCAGCGCCACAACCTGTCGCCCAAGGTCA
Organism: uncultured Chloroflexia bacterium; assembly: GCA_963755995.1. Taxonomy (GTDB): domain Bacteria; phylum Chloroflexota; class Limnocylindria; order Limnocylindrales; family CSP1-4; genus SPCO01. Next base: position 793,880 of record CAVWLQ010000003.1, read on the forward strand.
TCAACGCGATCGCCGCCCACCACCAGGAGGTCGAGTACACCTGCCTGGAGGCGCCGATCGTCCAGATCGCCGACGCCATCAGCGCGTCGCGGCCGGGCGCCCGCGGCGAGTCGATGGACACGTACGTCAAGCGGCTCGAGGACCTCCAGGCGATCGCCGAGAGCTTCACCGGGGTGGAGCGCTCGTTCGCCGTCCAGGCCGGTCGCGAGGTCCGTATCCTTGTCCGGCCCGAGGAGATCGACGACCTCACCGCCAGCCGGCTGGCGCGCGACATCGTCAAGAAGATCGAGGAGCAGCTGACCTACCCGGGCCAGATCAAGGTCACGGTCATCCGCGAGACGCGCGCCGTGGAGTACGCGAAGTAGCCGGGCGGACGCCGCACCGCCCCGGCCGGGCAGCCGGCCATCGGCGAACGCGCCTCGGCAACCCGCCAACGGCAACGCGCCGCGCCCCCCGGGCGCCTGCCGCGTCCTGATGATCGGCGACCTGATCGGCAAGCCCGGCCGGGTCGCCGTCGAGGGCCTGCTGCCCGAGCTGCGCGATGAGCGTGGCATCGACTTCGTGACCGCCAACGGCGAGAACGTCGCGGGTGGCATGGGCCTGACGCCCTCGACCGCCGACGCGATCCTCGCCGCGGGCGTGGACGTCATCACGTCGCGGCAACCACATCTGGGACAAGCGCGAGATCTACCCGTACCTCGAGGCCAACGACCGCGTGCTGCGGCCGCTCAACTACGGCACGCACGAGGTGCCCGGCCGCGGCTGGGGCACCTACCAGGCGCTCGACGGCACCGATCTCGCCGTGATCAACCTCCAGGGCCGCACGTACATGCAGCCGATCGAGAACCCGTTCACCGAGGCGGACCGGCTGCTCGACGAGTCGTCCGAGCCGCTGCCGCCGGTCCGGCTGGTCGATTTCCACTGCGAGCTGACGTCGGAGAAGAACGCGCTCGGGCCTGTACCTCGACGGGCGTGTCAGCGTCGTCGTCGGGACCCATACCCACGTCGTCACCGGCGACGAGCGGATCCTGCCCAACGGCACGGCCTACCAGACCGATCTCGGCATGACCGGGCCGGTCTGGAGCGTCATCGGGTTCGAGCCGCGGACCGTCATCCCGCGCTTCATCAACGCCCTGCCGACCCGGTTCGAGGTGGGGGAGGGGACCGTCGTGTTCAACGCGGTCCAGATCGACATCGATCCCGCGACCGGCCGGGCCCTCGCGATCGAGCGCATCCAGCGCCTCGTCGAGGCGTGAGGTGACGGCGGCACCGCGCCGGCGTCGTCACGACCCGCTGCCACCGCGCCGGCGCCGGCCGGGTCGAACCGCCCGGACCGTCGACGATCGACCTGCACACCCACACGACCCGCTCCGACGGTGTCGTCCCGCCGGCCGACCTCGTCCGTCAGGCCGCGTCGGTGGGCGTTCGCCTGCTGTCGCTGACCGACCACGACACGCTGGCCGGCTACCGCGACGTCGTCGCGGCCGGCGCCGTTCCGGACGGCCTGACCCTCCTCCCCGGCGTCGAGATCAACGCGATCGTGACCCGCGACCTCGGCCTGTGGGAGGGCGAGCTGCACATCCTCGGCTTCGGGATGGACCCCGCCGACGACACGTTCGAGGCGGTCCTCGCCGCGCAGCGTGACCGGCGGCGTGAGCGGTTCGAGCGGACGGTCGCCCTCCTGCGCTCGCTCGACCTGTCGATCGACGACCAGATCGGCCACATCGAGACGGCCGGCGACGACGCCCTCGGCCGGCCGACCGTCGCGCGCGCGCTCGTCGCGGCGGGTCACGCGGCGAGCGTCGACGACGCGTTCATGCGCCTGCTCGCCTGGGGCAAGCCCGCGTACGTGCCACGGACCGGGCTCGGGCCGGTCGGAGCGATCGACGCGATCCGCGCCGCTGCCGGTCTCCCCGTGCTGGCCCATTTCGGCGAGGCGGCCGGCCCGCGTGGACGTCGTCCGCGAGCTGGTCGAGGCCGGCCTCGGCGGGCTCGAGGTCTACTACCGCTCGTTCGACATGGCGACGGTGGCGTCCGTCGGCGCGGTGGCCGCCGACGCTCGGCCTCGTCGCGACAGGCGGGTCAGCGACTACCACGGCGACACCGGCACCTACGCCGAGGCGCACGCCGAGCTCTGGGTCCCGCCCGAGGTCGCCGACCGCGGTCCTCGGTGTAGGCTCGCCGGCACAGCCATGACCGACCGATCGACGCCTGACCCGCGAGCTCCCGATGCTCGAGCTCGTCCCGCCGCCGGCCGCCGCACCGCGCCAGCCGGCCGCACCCGGCGATGCGCGACTCGACGAATACCTGCCCGAGGCCCGGACGCTGCCGCGCTTCCACCTCTGGACGCTCGGCTGCCAGATGAACCGGAGCGACTCCGAGGAGATGGCCGGCCGCCTGCTCCAGGCCGGCTGCGAGGAGGCCGACTCGCTCGAGAGCGCCGACCTCGTCGTCATCAACACCTGTGCGATCCGCGAGGGTGCCGAACAGAAGGTCATCGGCCGGATGGGCCAGCTGGCGCGGCTCAAGACGGCCAACCCGGGGCTGCGGGTGGTTCTGACCGGCTGCTCCGTGCGCGAGCCCGACCGGGACGGGCCTGCGGCGGCGCTACCCGGCGGTGGACCTCTTCCTGCGCCCGGACGAGGAGCCCGAGCTGGTTGACCGACTGGGACTTGCGTCGGCGCAGGCGCCGGCCGGGGCCGTCGGCGCCCTCGGAGCGATCGGCGCGACGACCGTGGTCGGTCGCACGACCGTCGGGGTCGCCGACCACCTCGCGGGCACCCGCGCCCGGGCGGTCGGGGAGGGGAGCGTCGCTCGCGGCTCGGCGATCGCCGCCTGGCTGCCGATCATCTACGGCTGCGACAAGACCTGCACGTACTGCATCGTGCCGTTCAGCCGCGGGCCGGAACGAAGCCGCCCGTTCGACGACGATCGTCGACGAGGCCCGCGCGCTCGCGGCGGCCGGTTATCGCGAAGTCACGCTCCTCGGGCAGAACGTGAACTCCTACGGCCACGATCTCGCCCCGGAGGCACGCTTCGGTCACGTCGACGCGGCGCGCTGGGCGGGCCGCCGGCTCGATCTGGCCGGACGGCCGGACCTGGCCGAGCTGATCCGGGCGATCGACGGCCTGCGCACGAGCGACGGCAAGCCCGCGATCGGGCGCCTGCGCTTCGTGACCTCGCACCCATGGGACCTGTCCGACCGCCTCATCGCCGCGCTGGCCGACTGCGACTCGGTCTGCGAGCACCTGCACCTGCCGGTCCAGTCCGGGTCGGACGCGGTCCTGCGTCGCATGGGCCGCCAGTACACCATCGAGCACTACGCCGAGCGCCTGGCCCGGATCCGCGAGGCCGTCCCGGGCATCACCGTCTCGACGGACATCATCGTCGGGTTCTGCGGCGAGACCGAGGCCCAGTTCGAGGCGACGCTGGCCCTGCTCGAATCCGTCCGCTACGACCAGGTCTTCGCGGCCGCGTACTCGCCCCGCCCGGGCACCCCGGCCACCCACCTCGCCGACGACGTCCCGGCCGACGTCAAGCGGCGCCGCCTCAACCAGCTTCTCGCGCTGCAGGAGGGGATCGGTCTCGAGCGCAACGAGGCGTGGCTCGGCCGGGAGGCGGCCGTCCTCGTCGACGCGATCGTCCCGCCGCGCGGCCACGGGCACGACGAGACCGGGGACGACCTCGCGGCGCCGGCCGTGCCGTCCCTGTCGGGCCGGACCCGCGGCAACAAGCTGGTCCATCTCGCAGGCCCGGCCGGCGCTGGTCGGCCGCGAGGTCGACGGTCCGGATCGAGCACGCCGGCCCGTACGCGCTCCGGGGCACGCTCGTCGGGGCGTGACCACCGCCCCGCCGCTCATCGTCGTCGCGGGGCCGACCGCGACCGGCAAGACCGCCCTCGCGATCGACCTCGCCGAGACCCTGCGTCAGACCGGCAGCGATGCCGAGGTCATCTCGGCCGATTCCCGCCAGGTCTTCCGCGGGCTCGACATCGGCACGGCCAAGGTGACGGCCGCGGACCGTGCCCGGGTGCCGCCACCACGGGCTCGACCTGGTCGACCCGGACGAGCCGTTCAGCGTCGCTGACTTCGTGGCGCACGCCGCCGCGGCGCTGGCCGACCTGCGAAAACGCGACGGCGTCGCGATCCTGGCGGGTGGCACCGGTCTCTACCTGCGCGCCATCGCCCGCGGCATCGACACCGCTGCGCTGCCGAGCGACCGCGCGGTCCGCGCCCGGCTGGAGGCCGAGCTGGACGAGGCCGGCCTGGAACCACTGGTGATCCGCCTCCAGGCGATGGCCCCGTCCCTCGCCGCGACCGTCGACTTGCGCAACCCGCGACGGGTCGTCCGGGCGCTCGAGATCGCCGAGCTCCAGGGGGACGCCCCGCGACCACCGGCGCGCGGGTACGCGGGGCCGGTCGTCTGGCTCGGGCTCGACACGGAACCCGTCGCGCACGCAGCGATCGTCACGGCACGCGCCCGTGCCCAGTTCGAGGGCGGCCTGCTGGACGAGGCACGCGACCTGCGGGAGCGCTTCGACCCGGGCCTGCCCGCCTTCTCCGCGATCGGCTACCGCGAGGCGCTGGTCCGTGCTCGACGGTAGGTCGACGCGCGACGCAGCCGTCGAGCTCGATGCTCAGCGCACGGTCGCGTTCGCCAAGCGCCAGCGCACATGGTTCCGCTCGGAGCCGGACATCGACTGGCTGCCGGCCGGCACGGACGCGGCGACGGTCCTCGGTTCCGGCCGCCTGGCCCGCGTGCTCGACGGCTGACAACGAAGAAGACCGACCCGTGACGGGTCGGTCTCCCTCGATGCGTGGCCGGCTGCGTCAGCCGGCGTGAGGCCCGCCTAGGCGGACGGCGGCGCTGCCGGGGGCGGCGCGGTCGGCGGCTTCGGCGCGGACGCAGCGGCGTATGCGGCGGCGGCCGCCTGCTGCTGCTCGATGGCGGCTCGCTGCTCGGGGTTCAACAGCGACATCTCGTGGTCGATGAACTGTTGCTGGACGCCCGGGTAGTTCAGGTAGAAGAAGATCAGCAGCGCGATGAACATCGGGACGAACTCGGCTTCCAGCGTGGAGGAGCCGATGGCCGCAAAGAACCCGAAGATCAGCGTGAACAGGCTGATGAACGTCCCGAACGACCAGGCGTAGGCCCGGAGGTTCCAGAACCCGGCCGCAACCCAGAACCAGATCAACGCGAGAATGATCGCGAAGAACGCCTGGCCCCACTGCGCGTCCTGGAAGGAGACTTCCTTGCCGACGAAGGTGAACTTGGCGATCCCGAGGAACACCAGCGTGCGCCAGATCTCGAAGATGCCTGCGACGGCTGCGCCGATGGCCAGCAGTGTGACCCCGATGGGTCGATTCATCGTTGGATACCCTCCTCACGTTTCGAGCCTTCTGGTCGGATGGTCTCGATGGCGCACAGGATACTGCGTGCGGAGCGTCGAAAATAGGTGAATCTCGCCCAGGGGTCGGTCGAGGGCGACAAGGACTATCCTTCGCAGGCCATGCCCACCGATCTCATCGACCTGTCCACGCCCGTCGAAAAGGCGTTCCTTGTCGCCGTCGACGTCGGCAGCGACGACGGCTGGAGCGCCGAGGATTCGCTCGCGGAGCTCGCCAACCTGGCCACGACGGCCGGGGCGGAGGTCGTCGGCGCCGAGTGGCAGAACCGCCGCCACGTCGACCCCAACTGGTACGTCGGCAAGGGCAAGGCGGAAGACCTCGTCGCAGCCAAGCGCGAGACCGGGTTCGACCTGCTCGTCGCCGATGACGAGCTGTCGCCCGCCCAGCAGCGGGCGCTCGAGGAGCTCCTCAACGTCAAGGTCATCGACCGCAGCCGGCTGATCCTCGACATCTTCGCCCTCCACGCCCAGACCCACGAAGGCCGGCTCCAGGTCGAGCTGGCCCAGCTCGAGTACCAGCTGCCGCGCCTGACCCGCCTGTGGACGCACCTCTCGCGCACCCAGGGCGGGATCGGCTCCCGCGGTCCGGGCGAAAGCCAGCTCGAGACCGACCGGCGGATCATCCGGACCCGGATCTCGAAGATGAAGGAGCGGGTCGAGCAGGTCCGCCAGCAGCGCGAGACGGCCGCCCGCGGTCGCGACCGGAGGCTGTGGCCGACCGTCGGCATCGTCGGCTACACGAACGCCGGCAAGTCGACCCTCCTCAACAGCCTCGTCGGCTCCGAGGTGGCACGAGCCGAGGACAAGCTCTTCGCGACGCTCGATCCGACCAGCCGCCAGGTCAAGCTCGGCGACGGCCAGACCGCGATCGTGACCGACACGGTGGGCTTCATCCACAAGCTGCCGCACCAGCTGGTCGACGCCTTCCGGGCGACGCTCGAGGAGGTCAACCGGGCCGACGTGCTCGTCGAGGTCGTGGACGCATCCGACGGCCACTTCGAGGAGCACCGCGCGACTGTCCAGACGGTGCTCGACGAGCTCGGGGCAGGGGACAAGCCGCGTCTGCTCGCATTCAACAAGGCCGACCTCCTCGATTCTGCGGCGCGCGACGCGGCGACCCCGGCGCCCGCGATCGCCGGCTCGGTGTTCGTGTCGGCGCTGACCGGCTACGGCATGGAGACCCTCCGCGCCGAGATCGCCGCGCTCCTCGCCTCGATGTGGGTCGACGTCGACGTCTGCCTGCCGTACGCCGCCGGCGAGCTGCTGGCGCGCGTCCGCGAGCGGGGCACGGTCGAGCTCGACTACGGCGAGCGCGAGGTCCGGGTCCACGGGCGCGTTTCGCCACCGCTGGCAGGGGAGCTGACGGCTGTGGCGGCGCGCTGGGCAGCGGCAGCCGTCGAGGAGGCCGCGAGCGTCGAGGCGGGCGTCGCCGGCGATCGATGACCGCCCCGACCCGGCTGGCCGGCTGGGGACGCCTGGCCGACGGGGCGTCGGTGACCTGGACCATCTCCGAGGGGCGCAAGGGCCGGCGCTGGCGTGAGGTCGTCGCCGACGGGGACGCGGTGCGGCACGCGCTCCTGCTCGAGACCGATCCGGACGGCCGGTTCAACCACCTCGAGCTCGCCTCGGCAGCGGGGTTGTGGACCCTCCATCCCGAGGGTGACGGCACGCTGCACGGGAACCACGTGGATCCGCACGGCACGACGGTCCGGCACGTCAGCGGCTGGGCGTTCGGGCCGGAGGACTGGGTGGTCATCGCGGGCTCGCCGATCGCCGCGGCCGCGATCGCCTGGCACGAGGCGACCGTCGTGGCGCCGACGGGGGACGTCGTTCGCGCAGGTGTCGTGCTCGGCCGGGATGGGCGCCTGACGCCCGACCGGGCCATCCGTCTCGAGCGTGTCTCGGTCCGTGCCTGGCGGTTCGCACCCGGTGACGTGTTCGAGATCACCGAGGATGGCGCGCCTGTCCTCGAGGGCGGCGGCGGGTCGGATCTGGAGCTCGGATGAGGTCGTTCGTGGACAGGGTGTGGACAACGTGTCCCCATGGCCCGATGTTCGTCGCGAACTCGTGGATAAGCCCGTATCGCGCCCGGAGGCGACCGGCTATCGTTGGCCTTGCTCGAAGGGGCTCCAGACCGGAAGCGGTGTCGCGGATGCAAATCAGCGGCGTCGACTACGGACCGGTAGTTCCTTCGGGCGTTTTCATGTGTTCGGCGCGTGCCACGAGGCCGCGCCCGCGATGATCACGACCCCGGAGCTCGACGCCGCGGCGATCCGCGCCGCGCACGGCTTGATCCCGCCCGTCTTTCGCGACTCGCCCCAGTACGCCCACGAAGGCCTGTCCAAGCGGCTGGGCGTGCCGGTCATCGTGAAGGTCGAGACGGCCAATCCGATCCGCTCATTCAAGGGCCGCGGCACGTGGATCGCCGTCGCCGCACTGGCGGGGGAGGGGAGGATCGGCCCAGATCGCCCGATCGTGTGCTGTTCGGCCGGCAATTTCGGTCAGGGAGTCGCGTATGCCGCCCGGTCGCTCGGCATCCCGTCGATCGTGTTCGCCTCGCGCAACGCCAACCGCGGCAAGGTCCAGCGGATGCGCGACCTGGGCGCGGAGGTCGTCACGGTGGGGGAGGACGTCGACGCCGCACGCGACGCGTCCGAGGTGTACGCCGCCGAGCACCCCGTCGAGCTGCTCGTCGACGGCGACGACCCGCGGATCTCGACCGGTGCAGCGACGCTGGCACTCGAGCTGACCGATGCCGTCGCCGCCGGCGACCTGCCGGCGCCGGTCGTCGTGTCCGTGCCCGTCGGCAACGGCGCGCTCATCAACGGCGTCGGCTCGTGGCTCCGGGCCGAGCTACCGGCCTGCCGGGTGGTCGGGATCCAGCCCGAGGGTGCCCCCGCGATGACCCTGAGCTTCCAGGCCGGCCGGCCGATCGACACCGACGCCGCCACCACGTACGCCGACGGGATCGCCTCGCGGGTCGCCATCCCGCGCGCCGTCGAGCTCATGCCCGGCCGGATCGACGAGATGCGGCTCGTCACGGAGGCGGCGCTCCACGAGACGCAGGCCGAGCTGACCGATGCGCTCGGGATCACCGTCGAAGGGGCCGCCGCGGCGTCCTGGGCCGGGCTCCTGGCAGGCGAGCGACCGACCGGCCCGGCCGTGGTCATCGTCACGGGCAGCAACGTCTGACGTGAGCCGCGCGCGGGTCGTGCCGGGGGCGCTCGGAGCCGGCGGGCTGGTGGCCGGCATCATCACCGTCCGGACGCGCTCGATCCTGCTGCCGCTGGCCATCCACATCGGACTCGACATCCCGATCTACTACGCGTTCGCCTGTGCCGGCTGATCCGCGAGGCGTCCAGTCCGGCCTCGATGTCGCCACGACGGGTGACTGGTCCGACGTGCGCCGGCTCGTCGATCTCGCGGTCGCCGCCGAAGCCGGCGGTTGGGACGGCTTCTTCCTGTGGGACATCCTCGTCCCCGAAGGGTCGCCGCCCGTGGCGGATCCCTGGATCGCGCTGGCGGCCATCGCGAGCGCGACGCGGCGGATCAGGCTCGGCGCGATGCTCACGCCGCTCCCACGACGGCTGCCCTGGGAGGTCGCCCGCCAGGTTGCGACGCTCGATCGGCTGTCGGAGGGCCGGATGGTGTTCGGCGCCGGCCTCGGCTGGCGAGAGCAGGAGTTCCGGAGCCTCGGGCTGCCGTCGGACGTCCGCGAGCGGGCGCAGCGCCTCGACGAAGGCCTCGAGGTGATCGACCGCCTGTGGACGGGCGAGCCCGCGTCGTTCGACGGAGAGCACTACACGCTCGATGGCCTGCAGCTCCTGCCGCGACCGCTCCAGCGTCCGCGCGTGCCCGTCTGGTGCGCCGCGGGCTGGCCACGTCGGACAGCGTTGCGCCGCGCGATCCGATGGGATGGGGTGTACCTCATGACCGACAACCAGGCGACGCATGAGCGGATCTCGCCCGACGACGTCCGGGCGGTCGCACAGCTGGTCGCCGCCGAGCGGGCGTCTGACGCAGGCCCGTTCGAGATCGCGGTCAATGTGGAGACCGCGGACACGGCCGACGACGGGGCAGCGATCACGGGCGCCATGGCTGCGGCCGGCGCGACCTGGGTCATCGAGCTCACGCCGGACACCTTCGACGCACACCTGGCGCTCGCCGCACGCGGGCCGGCACGGTAGACCGCCGGCCAGCGCCACCCGACGATCTGTGGGACGGTTGCTCTCGCAACCGACGCGCGACTCCGAGCCCGAGGATCTCCGACATGACCGACTACGCCGACTGGACGAAGAACCTGATCGCCGACATCCGCGCCAACGGCCGGCCCACGAGTGGGTACTTCGAAGGACGCCCCGTGATGGTCCTGACGACGACCGGTTCCAAGAGCGGCGAACCAAGAACGGCCGTCGTCAGCTTCTCGCGTGATGGCGAGGACTACGTCGTCGTCGGCTCGAAGAGCGGCGAACCGGACGATCCGGCGTGGTTCACGAACCTCGTCGCGAACCCGGTCGTGACGGTCGAAGCCGACGGCCAGAAGTTCCAGGCGACCGCGAAGGTCGCTCAAGGGGCCGATCGCGACGCGCTCTGGGACGCGCACGTCGCCGAACACCCACAGTTCGCCGACTACCCGTCCAAGACCGACCGGATCATCCCGATCGCACGACTCACGCCGCTCGCCTGACCGCGTCCCGTCCGGAGGGGCAGGCCGGAGACCAGGACGCCGCCACTGGGGTCAACAGCGGCCCCACGAAGCGGTCTTAGGTACTTCCGATAAGGTGAGTTATGTCTACGACTGTTTACAGCTCGCTCCAATTGTGTCGACGCGCCTACCATTTGTGGTGATGGCGTCTTCGAATGTTCCGGCGTTACTTCAACCGGCCAGGGAGGCACGCCGTCGGAACATGCAAGCAATTCGTGGAAGGAGATACCGGGCCGGAGATCGCTGTGCGGGCAGTTCTGCATCGTCGGGGCTATCGGTACCGTGTCGCAATTCGTCCGGACCGACGCGTCCGACGTGCAGCGGACGTCGTGTTCACGCGTTGGAAGCTCAGGTGCTTCTATCGACGGATGCTTTCGGCACCTATGCCCAATTCATGGCCGCATCCCGAGCTCAAATGTCGAATATTGGCGCCCTAAGCTCGAGGGAAACCGCAAACGTGATGCTGAACAGACCGCTTCCTTGCAACAATTGGGATGGACGGTGAGTCGCCACTGGGGAACACGATGGTCCTGAGACAATTGCCGTTGAAGTCGCTCGTGTCGTGGATCGTCTCCCGGCAACCAGCGCAATTACGAGGATCGACTAGCGTCATCAGTGGTTGCCCATTCTTAAGTCGGCATCTCGGTGGTACCTCGCTTGAGCCAGGAGATCAGCACTCGATGCCTTCATTGCATCGAACAATTCTTGGTTCGCGCGAAGCAGCTCGTCGACATCCAAGCGCTTGGCCACGCGCCAAGAATATGCAGACCGGCCTTGCACTCGTCAGCTTCTATGGCGTCCCGGCGCTGCGAGGCCCGCGGGATCCGTGACCGGCTTCGAAAGATCGGTAGAACTGATTGCCACGGTGACGAGATCCTCGACCTCTGCCTCCGGTTCAACCCGGTAGCCGACTACGCTCTTCAACTCTATCGTCGTCGCGGTTTAAGTTCGCCAGCCAACGTCGCTATCCATTTGCACAACCCTGTCACCAATAACGGCATAAGCGCGTCAGCGGCCTGTCGATCGTAATCCTCTTCGGTCAACTCGGAAACTCCGGTTCTTTTGAGATGAGAGTGCCTGGAACGGGGGGCATGTCTCGAGGTTGGCGGAATAGGCGCGCAATAGGGCTGCCCGAGTGTCGGGATAAACCTGTTCACGGTTCGTTCGGGTGGTTAGAAACATGAGCCACGGAGTCTTCGAGACCTTCTGCATCATGAGAATGCGTCGGAGCGCGTTGTAGTGGCTCGGCGAAACCGCCCCGGGAGCGGAGGCGGCGAAGCTGTCACACAAATCCACGTTGAAGACATCAAACGGCGCAAGGTCGAATGCGCGTTTCCAGGCGATTGATGACTCGTTCCCGATGTCTTGGAAGTCGTCCCCGATGACATCTGATGCCACGTCGACGCCTTCGAGCCGCATCACTTCACCGACACGTTCAGAGATGCTTGCCCCGACGATCCCTCCTGAGCCGCCCGGTTGAAACCAAGAAAGCGGAGTCTCAGTGTCCTCGGCGCGCCAACGGCTGCATGGAAGTAGCGGATGTCGAGCAGATCATTGCCTGGCAGACCCAAGTACTTCAGGGTGCCGTCCGAACCATGCGCGTCGATCAGCCCGGTGTGATCTGCTCGGCCCACTGCCTCTCGCGGACAAATTGCTTCCGGGGTCGATGCCAAGGCTGAAACGCACAAACCGTCGGTGCCGCGGGTTCGTAGACCAAGCCCAAATAGATCGTCGGGGAGTGCTCCCGACGAGCTCTCAGGCTCTTCAGCCATTCAGCTATCTGCAACTGTGATGACTTCGAATACGGCTCGCACTAACCGTTCTTGCTGAGGCTCAGGTGAGCCCATCCAACACACCAAAAGCAGCGAGCACCTGCGTAATTGACTTGACCTTTTGCTCAGAAATCTCATAACGAGCACGCGCCTTGCTCGATGAGGGAATGCCTGTTGTGGGCATGACCAAAGATCGCGGGTAAACATGGGCACCAGAAACGCCTGTGATGTCCCCCTCCCGACCGGATCGTCTCGGAATTCCACAGCAGGGAGCAAGCCCGGGATCATCGGTTTCCTGCTCCCACGCTTCGACGGCCACGCGCTCGAGATCCGAGATCGCCCCTTCCCGTTGCACGTCGCGGTCGGCCTCGCGAGCTTCTGTCGCAACGCGCTTTTGTGCACTGGCGAGCTGGCGAAGTGCGCTGTGAAGCCAGCGAGTGATGTACACGGCATGCGGGTGGGCTTGATTGAACAATTCTCGATCGATGTTCAGAGCACTATCGAGCCCCTCCGAAACAAAGATCTCGCAAGTTGTTTGCCGGAGCCGGGTCTGTTCAGAGACCTGATATCTCATGAAGGTGGGGTCGAACAGCGTGCCGCTGGCACCGTGCTCTCGAACCAACGAGCCCTGATGCTCCGTTGGGGCAATCTTCGGCGACCAAAACAGATAGGCCTCGAACTCCAGAGGGCCCGAGCTCACCTCGGCTGGAACACCAGAAAACTCCTCACGACATTTACCTACAAACATCAAGGGCGATTTCAAGGCGTGTTCGATGTCGTCGGGAGGTTTACAAGAATCGGAGGGGGCGAGCCAGCTGCAGCTCGTCGACGTGGACGTCGAATGTGCCCGGATCGTTCACCGGGTCCCTCAAGCCTAGGGCGCTCCGGAGTGTTGTGGAACTCCTTCGCGACCTCGACCGCGTTGCCACCTGAGTCATTCGAAAGCTCGAAGCTTCGCATTAGGCCTTCAGACGGCAGGTCGAAGGGATGTCCCGATACATACGGCAATGGAACTGAGAGGGCAAGCTGCCAAGTCATCTGTAGGTAGTAGTCGAAGATGTGCTCTAGCTTCGAATTAGGGGTTCCCCCGCTCCACCTCCCCCCAAACAGCGTCGACGAGTTTCGCAAACGCGGCCGATGGCGTGTCCTCTACGTCCCATGGCACGCGAGTGAGCTCGTCATCGAACGGCTCAAGAAGAGGCTCCCCGAGACGTCGGTCCTGCCAACGTGATAACGAGGAGGAGCAGAATCGTTCGCGGACCGGCGCGTCCCCGCACTTCCTCTTGGCTTGCAACAGTTTCCCAAACGTCGCGGCTTCGGAGTGTGTCACGAGCTTGGGGTCTGACGTTTGTTCAGGACAATAGTGGTCCCGTGCGTGTCGACATCCATAGCGGGTTCACGCCAGATGTTCACAAGGCCCGACTCGAAGGATCCGTCATCGCTTCCGGTGTCGGCGTCCGAATACTGCTTGAGCACGACCGTGGCCACCGTGCGAAACGGGTCCTTTTGAAGACCTCGTGATGATCTGGAAGTCATATGTCAGTTGGGCGACCGAGAACAGCCCGATACCGATCTTCCCGATAAGAACGCGGCCTCCTGGGCTGCGGAATGGATTCTCAGGCGCCGTCACTCCGAGGCGTCCACGATCGCTTCGTTTCGCGCTGCCGCCAATGTGATGCAAGAGGTTCGTGACGGCCGCTGGAGTCATGCCGTGACCGTCATCCTGAATCAAAATGCGATCGAACCGCGGCTTGTCGGTCTTGATTACGACTCGGGAGGCGTCCGCGTCGTACGCGTTCGATATCAGCTCGCGCAGCGCGGAAGCGGGCTGACGGTAGATGCCATCCGTGATTCGGGCGAGGACTCGGTCATCGGTTCTGAGGGTGGTCTCGACGACCTGGTCGCTGCTCTCGCTCGCCTGGATACCCGCGAGCAGCTCAGGATCGGTGAGTTGGCGTCGGGCCGGCCCCTCCGCAGTCATTTTCCCGTTGCCAGAGAACGAAGGACTGATTCGGCAAGGCTTCGTGCCAACGGCGGGGGCACAGCATTTGAGATCTGGTCAACCTGCTCGGACAAGTTGCCATACAACTCGAATGACTCAGGAAAACCCCTGGAGAAGCATGGCCTCGAGAATGCTGAGTCGTCGCTTCGCCATTCGGACCGCATCAAATCTCTCGATGACCAAAGGCGATAGTCGGACTCGGCCGGTCCCATTCGAGTCTCTTGAAGCTTCTTGGGTCATGGGTTGGCGCAACGCCCCCAAAGAAGCCTTAGACTTCGGCCGCATCGTCCAATGGTTTGGATGGATTGGGATGCTCCCTCTTTCAAGGTTCCTTTCAAAGTAGGCGGGCTGATCCCAGAGTGCCCAATCGCGTCTCGAACCGTTGCGTTGCCCGTTCGCCTAGCTGGCTCGATTAAGTCGATACCGCGCGGAAGTGCACAGAGGATCAGTCGCCGCCGAGTCTGTGGAACTCCAAAGTCGAGTGAAGACACCTCCCGACCGGTGGACGACTGGTCCCCGTCAACTGCAATGAGTCAACGAGCGCTGAATAACTCGCCGCGTGTCGCCGGTCTCGGAATCCCAGCACATTCTCGAACAGCACAAAGCGAACGCGGTAGGTGGCGGCAAGTAGGCGGGCGATGTCCGCGAACAGAATCGGAAGGCCATTGCGCGGATCACCCACCTGCCGACCAGTATTGGCCCGAGAGAAACCTTGACACGGAGGATGCCACCGATGATTCCGATGGCTTCACCCGGCTGGACCACATCGAGAACCCGATCGAGCACCCCCGTGGGGCCAATATCCGCAAGATCGGACTGATAGGTCCTCGCCGACGGAAAATTTACACGGTGTGTTTCGGTCGCCGCCTTGGAGAGCTCGAATGCAGCTGCAATATCGAAGCCCGCTTGCTGGAACCCAAGGTCGAGTCCGCCGGCTCCCGCGAAGAGGCTAACGATCGGGAGCGACGCTCTCTTGTTCGAGTCAAGCCGCCACTCAGCCGGTGCAATCAAAGCTCGCCGCCGCGCGCGACGGCCTGGCCGCCTGACCCGTCTGTTCGGCTGTCGAAGTCACCCAAGGCCATCCCACTATAGCGACTCACGGCATCGTCGCATTGACGACATGGACATCGCCTGGCTTGTTCGTCGAGACCGAGCACTCGATCAAGCGCTTCCTCGCGGAGGAAACGCCCGGCGTCGATGGCCGAGATGCCACGCCCCGCAGTTGGGGCAGTGATACGGTGCCAGGCTACCGTCCTGGTGGCGGCCGTGGCGGGATGTTGAGCGAGCCTCGCGGCGACTGCCATAGCTGATCTTCGAGGTGCAGCCTCGTTCAATTCGCGACACCGGTCTTTGGATCAGCAAGCGGTATTCGGCGAGCAACGGTGGGTCTCACCTGCCCCGGGTCCCGCCAGTCCCGGTCGACTGGACGGGTCCGTAGAGGGAGCGTTGCTGCGCCGCGTGTCACCTTGGGTGTCACGGGTCCGGGTCGGCGGCCTCGCCGCAAGTTCGCCGTGTGGTTGCGGGTCTCCCCTATGATGCCGCCGCGCCACGACCGATCGAGTCGGGCGCAACGCGAAAGGAGGTGCCCAGTGGCACGCTACGATGACGAGCTCGACGCACCGATGCGCTTTCGAGCCGAGTAGCAAGCGTGGCAGCGTTCCCCTCGGAAACGAACGTCAAGCCTGGCGATCGCGTCGTGCACGGTGACAAGGATTGCTTCCACCGAAAGCTCGGACGGAGGACTGTGCCCGCGCGGCTGGGGTGGCGTTCGGCAATTGCTGCCGCAACTCAGGGCGCTTTTGACGGCGACCGGGACTTCTACTTCCGCTGGACTCGAGGCCACGCCGTTTGGCGCCGAGCCCTATAGTTGTCCCGACAACTTCCTACCCGTCTGGTGCTCTGAATGAAGATCGAGGTCTGGTCCGACATCATCTGCCCGTGGTGCGGCTTGGGACTCCATCGGCTCGACGCCGCGCTGGCCCGCTTCGCCCATCGTGACGCGGTCGAGGTCGTCCACCACTCGTTCCAGCTCGATCCGACCACGCCGATCGGCGTGGTGAGGCCGGTTCGCGAGATGCTCGCCCGCAAGTTCCGCATGGGCGACTCCGCATCGACTGCCCAGCAGATCGAGGCGATGACCCGCCGGGTCGAGGACCTGGCCCGGAGTGAGGGCCTTCATCCGTACAACGTGCTGGACAACACGACCGGCAACACCGGGCCGGCCCACGAGCTCCTGGCCTATGCCTCCACCCAGGGCCTGCACGGCGGAGCGTGGCGGCGGATCTACCAGGCGTACTTCGGCGAGCGTCGCTCGGTCTTCGGGCGCGAGCCGCTGCTCGACTTTGCCGAGGAGCTCGGCCTGGACCGCGACGAGGCCGGCGCGGCGCTGGATACCGGGGCGTTCCGACAGCAGGTCCGCGACGATGCGCGCCAGGCGCAGCAGCTCGGTGCGAACGGCGTGCCGTTCTTCGTGATCGATCGACGCTACGGGATCGCCGGAGCGCAGCCCCCCGACGACCTCCTGTCGGTGCTCCAGCAGGCGTGGCACGAGGCCCACCCGCTCGAGATGGCCCTCGCTGGCGATGGCGTTGCGGATTTCCTGTGCGGGCCGGATGGCTGTGCACCGGCCCTCGCAGGCGCAGACGCCACGCCCGGCTCCTGAAGCTCGCCCCGGACGGATCTCGCCGGACCGTCAGCAGGCCGTCTCGTACCAATCCGGAGTGATCGCCCGGACAAGGATGGGATCGTCGGGGTCAGGTTCGTACGACGGCAACGCCGCGTAGCCGGGATCGAACGTCAGCGAATTGCAGTAGCCGATGGAGAACGTGTTCTTGTCGACCTCGTCTGACAGAGTGACCTTGTCTGGTGGAGTGAACGCGAAGTAGTCCATCGAGATGCCTGCGGCGTGGATGGCCTGGATGAGTCGATCCATGTCGACGTTGGCCTGGGCATCGAATGCGATCGGGTCCGGGTAGTCCCAGACCCGGCAGCCGCCGTCCTTCGACGTATCGTTCGAGAAGCTGCCACGGCGATAGTGGAAGTAGCGACATTCATCGTCGACCCAGTACGCATCGACGCCCAGGTCCTTGACCAGTGGGAAGAGCGACTCGATCTTCCTGGTGTCCTCGACGGTGGCCTTGAAACCTGGCGCGTGGAAACAGCCCGCCAGGGCTAAGGCGCACACGATCAGCAGGCCGGACAACCAACGTCTTTTCATCGGTGCTCGGACGCCCTTGAGGGTCGAGTTGGTGCGGTGGTTCCGCTCGGATCCGTCGGCTGCGAAAGGTGCCAATATCGTCGTCGACGAGGAGGTTGAAGATGACGTCACCCGACAAGGGAAAGCAGTCAGAGGTCGGGGCCGGAGGGCCGGGAAACGAACAAGCGACGCTGCCGGCCGCGATGACCGGCCGGGCAAGCCCCGCGAAGGCCGCCGTCGGGGACAAGCCGGTCTTTGCCTACATCGGCAGCCTGCCGCAGCCGCAGCGCTCCATCGCCGAACGCGTCGATGCCCTGGCGGCCGAGACGCTGCCGGGTCTGCAGCGCTCCATCAAGTGGGGCATCTCGTGGTACGGCGTCGGCGACGGCTGGTGCTTCGCGTGCGGCGGCTTCGCCGGCCACGTCAAGCTCGTCTTCGGGCGCGGCACGTCACTCGACCCCGTCCCGCCCGAGACGCCGATCGGGATGGGCAAGACCTCCCGTGGCGTGGACCTCGAATCGCTGGACGACATCGACGAACGCCAGGTCGCGTCGTGGATGACACAGGCTGCGGCGCTCCCCGGTTTCGGGAAACGATGAGGCCGGTGACCCGGCAGGCAGCGGTCGGTCGTCGTTAGGTCACCCAGAGCCGGCTACGTCGGGCTTGCAATTTCGTCGTCCCCTACTCGACGCATGGAACGTCGCAGTACTGGGCCAACAGCAGGGAGGCATCGAAGGGGTCGACGAAGGCGAGCGCGAAGTGCCGCGGCACTCCCTTCTCGACGAAGAAGTCCAGGTCCCACGACGGACCCGTCGGAGGAAAGCCGTCTGTCCGACCAGCCGCGAGGAAGAGATTCGCGTTGCCCCACGTCTCCCGCGGTTGGTCGCCGAGCCATGTCGCGTACTCCTCGTTTGCGAGCACGGCATCGATGGCCTCGCCCGGACCAATGAGCATCGGGCCGTTTCCGACGACCTCAACGGCCCCGCTGACGAGGAGTTGCTTGTAGACCGGAAAGAACATGCCGGATATCGCGCCGGGCTGCCGGCTCGGCGGGTCGTTCTGGCGGTCATACCCGGCTGACACCGTGAAGGGCACCGTTCCCTCGAGTGCCCCGACACCGGTGACGATCTCAGCCTTCCAGGGCAACGAAGTCTTCACCGACGCCCCTGGCGCGAGGATCGCCTCGGCGTCGCCTTGCCCGCAAGGCTCGGCGACCACGCTCACCTCGACCGGCGCCGTCAGGGAAACGCCGCCCGGACCGAGACCCTCGGTCAGGACGTAGTCCTTGAATGTCTGTGCGCTCCCCGCCCACGTCTTTCCCGACGGCCCTTGCGGCAGGGCGACCGTCAGTACGACCGTCGCCCCACCCCCGCACCACGGGACCTGGTAGTCGACTGGTTTCGCGGTTCCGTTCGTCAGCGTGACCGTGAACGTGACGACCGCACCCGGCGCCACGACCGCGTGATCTAGGTCGACTGACAGCGTGAGGCCATCGGCCTCCGCAACGTGAGCGTCACTCGGTGCGACAAGGGCAGACGCGACCTGCGATGGCGATACAGCCGGGGTCGCCGCTGGTGGCCCGGATCGCCCTCCGTTCGAGGACGCGCTGGTCGTCGCAGCGGCGGAACATCCCGTAACGAGTGCGGCGCCGAAGAGAAAGGCGACGCGACCTGAAAGCCGGCTCACCAGCCCACTATAGGGACCACCCTACTCGAGCCGGCTCGCGGTACGCGATCTATCCTTCTGGACGACCGATGGCGACATACCCGCTGGTCCCGAAGACCACTGCGCACTTGCGGCCAGGCCAGTTCTGGTCGATCCCGATGGCCGACGGCCGGTTCGGGTGCGGACGCGTGCTTCGGGTCGACGCCGGCGGACGCTCGGGCGGCCGGACGCGGTTCATCGGCGCGGTGCTCGACTGGGTCGGCGACTCCCCTCCCTCATCGGAGGTGATCGCCGGAAGCCGCGTGCTCGCAGTCGGCAACGCCCATGTCCGGCTCGTTTCGTTCGGCGGGGGCGCCATCCTCGGCGAGCGACCGTTGGCGGCGGACGGCATCGAGCCGCCTGCGACCGTGGACACCTACTGGGGCGATGGCTACGCGGTCGACCGGGTGGAGCGCCTCATCACCGGCGACCCCCAGCCGACGTCGGACTTCCGCCAGGTCCGGAGCCCGCTGACCGACGAGATGCTTCGCCCCGCCCTCACCGGTCGTGGCGTGGTCCAGTTCGACCGGAGGCTGACCGACGACGACTTCCGGACGCTCGGCGAGTGGTTCCGCGCGTACCCCGAGATGGACCTCCGCGCATACGGGTCATACGACCACTCGATCACCGATCTCGAATTCCTGCGCTTCTTCCCGACCCTGCGGAAGTTCGCCGCCGACGCGCTGTGGGACTCGCTGACCACGCTGGACGGGCTGCGCCACCTGCCGCCAGACCTGGAGGAGCTCGGGATCGGCGCGACGAAAGCGAAGCTGGATCTCGCCGTCCTGTCGCGCTTCCCCGAGCTGCGCTGGCTCTTCCTGGAGGGTCAGACCAGGCACCTCGAGGTGATCTCAGGTCTCACGCAGCTCTACGACCTGACGCTGAGATCGATCACGATGGCCGACCTGTCGCTGCTGCTGCCACTGAAGGGCCTTCGGTCGTTGGACCTCAAGCTCGGCGGCACGCACGACCTCGGGCTGCTGCCGCGCGTCGGCGAGCTCTGGTACCTCGAGCTCTGGATGATCCGCGGACTGACGGACATCACGGCCGTCGGCACGATCCCGTCGCTCCGTGTGCTCTTCCTTCAGGCGTTGCGACAGGTCGAGACGCTTCCCGACCTGAGCGGCGGCGACCTCGCTGCGCCGCATCCGGCTCGAGACCATGAAGGGCCTGCGCGACCTGCGACCGCTCGCGACTGCGCCGGCGCTCGAAGCCATCGAGCTCATCGACATGCGCCACCTGCAGCCGGAGGACCTCGCGCCGCTGGTCGGCCTGCCGACTCTGAAGGCGGTCACGCCGGGTCTCGGGAGTCGCCGCAGGAACGAAGCCGCGACGGCCTTGCTCGGCCTCCCCCTCGTGCGCACGCCCGACGACTGGAGCAAGCCGGCAGCCGGCTAGAGGATCTCGCCGTCAGGGGTCAGTCCCCTGCCCCGCCCTGAGTCTCCGATGCGTCGGCGTTGGGAACCCGGACGACGTCGTCAGGTCTTCCTGGTCCCCACGATGGTCACGCCGTCCACGGCTGGGTAGTTCGAGAAGTAGCGCTTCTTCCAGTGGACCTTGCCGTGGTCGTAGATCGTCACGGTGGTCCACACCCTGGCGCCGTTCACCGCGGCGTTGTTGAAGAAGCGGTACCCGACCGGCTTGGTCGGATCCTTCACGGTCTTGTGGATCGCGCGCTCGCCCGGCTGGATGACCGTGTTGGTGACCGTGGCCTTCCGGCCGTTCGGGACGCTCCAGATCTTGAACGTGATCCATCGCTTGCTGCTGTTGCCGGTGATGGTCCGCGAGATCAGGATCGGGTACTTGGTGTCGTTCCGGAAGCTCATGGTCTGCTTCGTGTTGCCGACGATCCAGACGGTGGCATCGAGGCCTGGCGGATACCGGTTGATGAACTCGTTGTGGTTCTGACGGGAGAGCGGGATCATGCCGGCCCGGAACGCCGCGTTGAACAGCGTCGTGGACGTGGTGCAGATGCCGCCGCCGAACGCGCCGGTGACGGTGATCTTCCCGCCCTCGATCGCATTGCCCGGCCCGGTCCCGGGCGCATCGTGCAGGTCGCCGACAACCTTCCAGAAGTCGAACTTGGCGCCCGCCGGCACGACCGTGCCGTTGATCACCGTGGCCGGCCCCTCGATGTTCCCGCCGAAGTGGTTGTTGACGATGACGAAGTAGTAGACGCTGTACGAGCTGATCATCTTCATCTTCGGGGCGAACGCCTTGGCGTCCGTCGCGGTCAGCTTCGGGGCGATGACCTTGACGACGGCCTCGACGGGCGACGCCGCCGCGCCAGCCTGCCGGGCCTCGATCGCGCTGATGATCGCGGCCTTCATGCCGGCGGCGTTGAGCGTGCGGCCCTCGTGGCTGCTGCCGGTGGCGATCACGCGCCCCCTGACCAGCTTGAGGCCCGCGTCCTGCGCGGTCCGGTTGACCTTCTTGGCCAGCGTCTTGAGGATCGGGTCGAGGCCCGCCTCGTTCAGGACCGGGGTGATGCTCCCGTCGGCCGCGGTCGAGAACGAGATCAGCGGAGCGACGCTCGTGCCGGCGATGGTCCAGTTGTCCTTGCCCCGAGCGACGACCACGTCGGTAGCCATGCGTTCCGCCGCCGTCTTCGCCGCCTCGGCCGAGGCGGTGGCGAAGGTCGGCGCCAACGGCACGACCGGCACGGCCATCGTGATCGACGCCGGCGTGCCGATCGCAGCGAGCTGCTGGTCGAGCGCCGTCAGCAGGGCCGCCTTGTCCACGGCCCGACCCTCCTTCGCCGGGGAGGTGGTGAACGTCCCGCCTTGGCCGGCCGAGACGGTGGCGTCCACGGGGGTCTGGTCGATCGTCGCGGCGAGGGTCTCGACGGCGGCGGTCAGCTTGTCGCGGTCGTAGGCGACACCGGAGTCGAGGGTCACGCCGTGGAGCGCGACCTGGGGTGCGCTGATCAGGTTCGCGAGGGGCTCGCCCTGGCGACCTGCCGCGAGTGCCGCGTCCAGGAGCGGCGACGTGTCGGGGCCGCGGCCGACGTCGGCGTAGCTGATGGTCGTCGTCTGGCCGTCCGGGTCGGTGAGCGCGATCTGACCGGTCCCAAGCGACCCATAGGCGCTCGCGATCGCCGCCCCGGCCTGTTCGCGGGTGAGCCCGCCGAGATCCGTGCTGCCGACGCGGACGCCGGGCAGGATGCGGCCCTCGTACTGCTCGCCCCATGCGTACAGGGCGCCGGCGCCGATGCCGACGGTGAGCAGGAAGCCGAAGACGGCCGCGACGCCGAAGAAGAGGGCGAGCGACCGTCGGCGCCGAGGCCGTCGTTGGGGGCTCGCCGTCGCTCCCGGCGGCCGCAAGGGGCACGACCGGCACGGCTTCGACGTCGAACTCGGAGGTCGGCGATGTGTCCGACGCGATGGTCTCGGTGGGCTCGTCCGGGGGCGCGTCGCGCCGGACGAGCGCCGCAAGCTCGGGGTCGGGTGCGGAGTTGGGCAGGTCGGTCATCAGATGCTCATGCGCCGTCGGCCTGGGCCGGGCCTCCTCCCTAGAGGCGTGTCATCTTCGCAAGTCCACGCCGTTCTGTCACGCGTCAGACGTCTCGGACGATGGGACTGCGACGCGGGACGCCCCAGCAAGTACGCGGCGAGATGAGCAGGCGGATCGCGTCAGCACGGCTCGCGCCCGGCCTGGCGTTCGGGGTAGCCTCTTGCTGTGAGCCTCGGATTCGGACTCCTCAGCGCGCAGCTTCGACCCGGCGAGACGGATTGGACGCGCGCCTACGACGACACGGTGCGCCTGGCCGTCGAAGCCGAACGGCTCGGCTTCAGCTCGGTCTGGACCACGGAACACCACTTCGTCGACGACGGCTACATGCCATCGCTCCTCGTGGTCAGCGCGGCCCTCGCCCAGGCGACGACCCGGATCGAGATCGGCACCGGCGTCATCCTGGCGCCGATGCATCACCCGCTCCGCCTTGCGGAGGACGCGGCGACGGTCCAGCTGCTGAGCCACGGGCGACTCGCGCTCGGACTCGGGCTCGGGTGGTCCGAGGTCGAGTACGCCGGCCTGGGCGCCGACATGCGCCGGCGCGGCGTGGCGATGGAGGAGACCCTCCGGATCCTGCCCCAGGCGTGGAGCGGTGAGCCGTTCACCCACGAGGGCTCGGTCCACCAGCTGCCGACCCTCGCGGTGCGTCCGACGCCATCGACCCGGATCCCGATCCTGGTCGGCGGTGGCGCCGAGCCCGCCCTCCGCCGCGCCGCGCGCCTCGCGGATGGCATCTTCTCGAACGCACCGTCGGACGTGTTCGCCAAGCAGGTCGGCTGGGTGCTCGACGAGCTCGAGGGCGCCGGTCGCGATCCCTCGAGCTTCCGGTTCATCCACTACTCGATCCTGCTGCCCGGCGCATCCCGGGCCGACGCGCTCGCCCGCTACCGGGACGCCGTCTGGGCCCTGAACTGGAAGTACTCGGACATGGAGGCGTCAGCGACCCGCCCGCTCCCGGCCGCCTCCCCTCCCCCGTTCGACGGCGAGGACGAGAGGCTCCTGTCGCGCCGGACGGCGCATGCCGGCACGACCGACGAGCTGGTCGAGGCGCTGCTCGAGGTCCGGCGTCAGGTGCCGGTCCCGGTGGAGTTCGTGGCGCGCAGCCATCTGCCCATGCTCGCGTACGACGCGCAGGTCGAGGTCATGGAGCAGCTCGCCGAGGGCGTCGCGCCGCACGTCTGATGGCGAACAGATACCTCGTCCTCTTGCGCGGGATCAACGTCGGCGGCCGGAACAAGGTGCAGATGGCGGCCCTCCGCGAGCTGCTCGAGTCGCACGGCCACACGAAGGTCTCGACCTACATCGCCAGCGGCAACGTGATCCTGAGCTCCGATCGATCGGCGGCCACGATCAAGCGTGAGCTCGAGGACGCGCTGCCCAAGGCCTTCAAGCTCGACAGCGAGCTGATCGCGGTCCTGGTGCTGACCCACGCGCAGCTCCGGGCCGTCGTCCGGGATCGACCGAAGGGGTTCGGCGATCAGCCGGACACGTACCACAGCGACGCGATCTTCCTCATGGGGATCGATGCGCCGACGGCGATGAAGGTCTTCGACCCGCGACCGGACGTCGACGTCGTGTGGCCGGGCAAGGGCGTGATCTACTCGCAGCGGCTGAGCGCGCAACGGACGAAGAGCCGCCTCGGCAAGATCGTCGGGCACCCCCGCCTACAAGTCGATGACGATCCGCAGCTGGCAGACGACCCTGGCGCTGCTCGAGCGCATGGAGGCACCCGAGCGGTAGCGGCTCATTTCTATTGGCTCCCGCTGATTTCTGTTGGACGCCACGGCATCGGGCTGCCGGATCTCAGGATTGACCCTGCTAGGGACACGAAGTACGGTCTGGGGGCCGACGAGTTGGTGCCATCAGGAGGGGGCAATGACGACACTTCTGTATCGCCTGCCGCTGTCTCGAGTTCAGATCTCTGGCACGCACACTAAGACCAAAGACTCGGTGTTGGGGACCTCGACTTCGCGTGAGGCAAGTGCAAGTCTCGGCGTCATGGCGGACCCGAGTGTGCAGCTGGCCTTTAGCTTGGATAGCGGGACGTTTGAAGACAGCGAGGCGACGTTTTCCCTGACCGAGGACGGACGGCTGACGGGTGCGACCACGAGTTCGACGGGACAAGGATCCGTCGTCGTCTCAGGTGTAGTGGGGATCGCGGCGACTGTACTCGAACAGTCATCCGCGCCGCAACTGGTGTCGCTCCAGCCCTCGTCGACGAGACAGGCGACGTGAAGACTCCGGCCGAAAAGGTAGAGGCGGCATACACGAACGTACGGCAAGTAGATGCCCTCCGACGGAAAGCGGCTATGCAGACCCTGGCCGCGATCCGGGATGCGCGGCAAGCGGCTCTGAACAAGCTCACGGGCGACGATCCCGATCAGACA
Source organism: uncultured Chloroflexia bacterium (assembly GCA_963755995.1). Classification (GTDB taxonomy): domain Bacteria; phylum Chloroflexota; class Limnocylindria; order Limnocylindrales; family CSP1-4; genus SPCO01. The sequence goes on from CAVWLQ010000003.1 coordinate 818,566, forward strand.
ACCGAAGCGGCACGGCAGGTCGCCAGGCTGACGGCGGGAGCCATTGCGGCCGAATTAGACGTGGATCGCGAGAACTCGGCGATGAAGGCGTGGCGAGACAGCACGATCACCAGCACAAGCATCGACTACACGATCAGGTCACACTCGACGAATTGCGGGCGAGCGATGCCGAGGTTCGCGACGGCAAGCTCTACCTTCCGCCGCCCCATGATCCGCCGACGGCCGGCCAGGCGGCAGCGCAGGCCAAGATCCGCGACGCTTGGGACAAGCTCGGCTGTGCGGTCGTTGTCCGGGATGATCCGATCGAGGTGCAACACGCCCAACCAGTCATCGGAAGGCGTGACGCAGATCATCTATTTGTCCGGTTGCCTCGTCAGGTGATTTTCCGGTACTATGAGCGATCCGACGATGACGACACCATGCGACTCATCAGGGAACAGCCCGCACAGGTGTTGGACGGCCTGTCACGCGAACAAGCCATCGCCCAGGACCGCGTTCTCTTCGGCAAGCAGTCACGCGGCGTCAGTTTCTCCAGCGACGGCGTCATCAACGGCCTTAGTCTCGGCTCCACCTCCGCAGCCGCCGCTGCCTTGACAGCGGTTGCTGGGATCCCGGGCCAGGTCGCCACCTCCCTTGACAATGCGTCGAAGATCTCCACTTCCCTCGGCACGCTGGAGTCGGCGGACGAAGAGGCTGACCTCCAGCGAGTCAAGAGGAAAGTCGACACCAAGACCCAGGAACTCAGCCTCGAGGGCCTGGAACGAACGAGCAAGGACTTCGCCGAACTCGAGTGGTTGAAGCAACAGGCGTCAATCAAGGAGCAGCACGACAAGGCGTTTCCGACGGCCCCCGAAGGAGACCCGATCGCGACGGAGGTTGCGGAGCTTCGGCAGCAGGTTCAACTCGTGGCGCTTCGGCGGCTTCTCGACCAACTCTCGTAGTAGCGCGGCCATCTCGGGACGCCTCCGGCACAAGGCAGTTGTAGTTAGCGGACGCGACAAGCGGGCTGGTGTTTCCAGCGCTTCTAAAGCAGACCGAAAAGTCGTCCGCGAATTTCATTTCGGGCGATTCTCTGCATTCGGTTGGTGTGATCCATGAGTTCCATGTCCGGGTCGTTTGCCGCATCCGTGGCCAGGCTGGCGAACTCCCGTCGCATGTCATCGCTGCCCAAGAGGTAGACCGATGTATGGAACTGCCCGATGACGTCCGCTACGGTCCCACCACTGCCGTTCCCGACACGGTCGAGAGCTTCCAAGAGGCCCTGATAGACGGAAGTCGCACGTTCGTGCACAAGCATGAGCCTTGCGCGACGGTGCCCGAGGATTCCGGCCAGGATCTGCCCGGCCAGGGCCGCAAGAGCACCGAAAAGGCCAGCGATTGCGGCCACTTGGGCGGCTTCCAGACTCGCGGCGTTTTCCGGAGTCGCGGCCGCGTCGATTCTGACGATGGCTGCAAGGAGGGCCTCATCAAATTTACCTTCGGCTAAGAGTGGCTTCATCTCTACGTCGAAAATCACCTGCCGGGAGGCATTCGACAGGTAGAAATCTCGATAGTTAGGCCCGGCATAGAGTTGAACTTGCCCGTGTGCACGTCCTGGATCGAGATCGAAAAAGACCACCAGACCATCGTCGTATCCACGGCGCCCGACTCCCCATTGATCGATGAGTGACCGGGCGTGCGACTCGGCTTGGGGTGCTGTGGCCGGAACATCGAGTACTTGTGAGTAGACAGCAACCTCGGATCCTGTCCGAGCTTCGATTTCGTCGATGCGTCGCTCGACGGCCGCTTCTGCATCCGCACTGAAGACGCCTGCGAAATCGTAGACGGCCTGGTCAGCGACTGGATTCGGGAACGGTGGCCCTGGCGGAGGAGTCTCGACCGCAAGCAGGGGCAAGACGACGACGAAGATCAGTGCCGAAGCCGCAACGGTAGCGGCGAAGACTCGGTTCCAGCGTTTCACTCGACCTCCATACCCGGACCTGCAGAGTTGTGCCACCCGGAGACGCGACTAGGAAAAGAGCTTGCGATCCCGAATCCGGATCGGGACCGCGTATGAGTCGTGCCACCACGCGTCGCCGCCGGCGGCGGGCGGTTCGTGGAGGTTGAACGGAGTCGCGGCGGCCGCGGTCGACAGCTGCTTGACCCGGAACTGGTAGTGATCGAACAGCCGGAGCGCCTCGACCATGTAGGACCGCGCGATGCGGCGATCGCGGATCCGGAGCAGGTTCTCGCCGTTCTGGAGGTCGGCCGGCTTCGACACGTTGTACGAGCCGGTGTAGACCCGGGCGGTCGGCTTGTCGAAGTCGAGCACCACGAACTTGTGGTGCATCCGCGTGCCCTCGTTCTTGCTCGTGAGGCCGGTCGGCTCGGACTTGAAAGGCTCCGGCACGTTCTCGGTCAGGGCCTCTGGCCGAACCGGCTGGACGTTGCCGTCCGGCGACTGGAGGTTGATCCCGCCGATCCGGCGATCCGCCATCCCGTACACGAAGATGTTCGGGTTCTCCGTCACGTGCGTGATCGCGTCGCGGACGGCTCCGTTCGTCTGGTTGATGAAGGCGAGCGAATAGAAGACGCTCGAGGTCGCGCTTTCGATGTCGGCCCCGACCGAGGCGAGCCGGGCGTTCGCCGCCGCGTGTGGGGAGAACGAGACGTGCGCATCGATCCCGGCGAGACCGAGGTCCCGCCAGCGGGTCGAGTCGGTCGTCCCGAAGCCGACGACAGAGTTGTTCGCCCAGTACGAGCTGAACGCTTCGTGGAAGACTCGAGCTGCTGTCTCGCCGCGGAGCACGATCGCGTTGTTCGCCTGGACGTACAGGCCACGCCAGGTGAAGTTGGTCGATCCGCACACGACGACGTTCCCGGCAGCGCCCTCCACCACGATCGTCTTGTTGTGCTGGAGATTGCTCATGTGGTGGCGCTTGACGTGGGTCGCCCCCGCCGAGGCCGCAAGCCGAGTGGCCGCCTGCGTCTCCGCCGAGCCCGGCTTCCCGTGGGCGTCGCTGTTGTCGATCACGACGTGCAGCCGGGCGCCGAGCTGCTCGAGGCGGGCGACGACGGCGGGCTCGTTCAGGTCGTAGGCGATGACGCGGACCTCGGCGGTCGGGTCGCCGAGCGCCTCGTCGAGGACCTGGAGGATGGCGCTCCGGGCCTCGAACCCCATCCATGCGAGGGCTTCGGTCGTCTTCGGGTGGGTCGGAACGAAATCGAGCCCCTCGTCGGCGACATCGGGGAGCAGCGTAGAGATCGGCCCGGCGGATTCGTACTTGTCGACGAATGCCTGCGACGACACGAACCCACGCGTGAAGGCGATGTTGAGCAGGGCCGGATACGTCTCGCGGCGAAGCTCGAGGCCGACCTCCTGCTCGTCACCCCAGGAGATCGCGCGCGCGGCCGACATGAATGCGGGCCGGACCCGATATCGATACTCCCCAAGCTGCTCCGGGTCGAACGGGAAATGGACCCAGCGGAACTTCTGGATCGGGGCAAAGAGCGACGACTTCGGGTTCGATCCGACGTTCGAGGGCGGCGTCGCGAACGTGATCCGGTTGCCGAGCGCCAGAAAATTCGCATGGTTGGGCGGGCGGTACTCGATCGCGAAGCCCACGAAATCGGCGGGTGGCGTGGGGTCCCGCCAGTCCATCCCGAGGAGTGCCATCCCGTCGCCGCGGTGCGCCTTCAGCGTGAAGGCCGCGTTCGGGTTCGTCCCCAGGACCTCGATCTCATCGCCCACGTCTCGTCCCCCTGCGAGGCACGATCATCTCGCACAGCCGTTTGGTTCCGTCTTCGGCGCACCCTCCGATCGGGCTTTCTTACCGCCTGACCGCGAACCTCATGAAGGTTGCCCACTCGGACTGCTGCACGCCCAGGTTCTCGAGATCGAGCGACTTCGTGAAGTCTTCGAAGAGGCGCTTGCCGCCACCGAGGATGACGGGCGCGACGATGATGTGGAGCTCGTCGACGATGCCGGCGTCGAGCCCCTGACGGATGACATCGGCGCCGCCGCCGATGCTCACGTCCTTGTCGTGCGCGGCCACCTTCGCCCGGTCGATCGCGTCCTCGAAGCTGCCGACGAAGGTGAACTCGCCGGTCGTGGGCTCCTCCTCCGGACGGTGCGTGACCACGAAGACGGGCACGCCGAACGGGTTCTTGTCGCCCCAGTGCCCCGCGGCCTCGTACATGCCGCGGCCGATGACGACGGCGCCCTCCCGCGCCGTCACCTCGTTCAGGTACGCGGCGTCCTCGCCGTCGGGCTCGCCGCGCGCTCCGTTCTCATAGCTCCAGGGGCCGCCGAAGACCCAGTAGTGCAGGCGCTCCCCGCCTTCCCCGAGCCCCTTGTCGGGGCCGTCGTTCGGCCCGGTGATGTAGCCGTCCACCGACGTCGTGATCGCCGCGATGATCGTCATTCGCCGGCGTTCCCGAACGTGGCGCGGCCCGCCAGCCGATAGGTCTGGAACACCACGCCCGTCGGCGTCGAGACCGTTTCCGCCAATGCCATCCTGTGTGTCTGGCCACGCTCCGGGAAGAGCCGACGCCCCTCGCCGACCACGACGGGATAGATCCGCAGGTTGAGCTCGTCGATGAGGTCGCGCTCGAGCAGCCACCGGAGCAGGTCGCCGCTGCCGTGGACCTGGATCTCGCGTCCGGGCTGCGCCTTGAGGTCCCGTACCGCCGCCTCGACGTCACCGTCGACGACATGGGTGTTCTGCCAGGTCGGGTCCTTGAGCGTGGTCGATGGTACGTACTTGGGCAGAACGTTGATGCCGTGGGAGACCGGGTCGCCCGCGTCGTGGTGCGGCCAGTAGCCCTCGAAGATCTCCCACGTCTTGCGCCCGAGCAGCAACGCGTCCGCGCGCTCGAAGAGCGAGACGATGTATGTCCAGCCCTCCTCGTCGGCGAACGGCGCGGTCCAGCCGCCACGCTCGAACCCGCCGCTCCGGTCCTCGTCCGGGCCCCCGGGACCCTGGTACACGCCGTCGAGGGTCAGCATCATCGATGCGATCAGCTTCATGGCATCGCTCCCGTGGTGGGCGCCCATCGCGGACGGCCTCACCTCTTCTACGAACGAACGTGGCCCGATCCGACTTTCAAGGTGTCAGCTCCCATCGAAGTCCCAGCGGGTCGGCTTCGGCAGCTCTTCGGGGGCGTACTGCTCCATGCCGGTCATGCCCGGGAAGCCGAACACCCGTGACGGGACGATCCGGAAGAACGTGTAGGGCGGCGGCCCGGCGGTCGGGGCGTTCGGACCGTCGACCTTGTCTCCAGCGGCCTCGAGGGGCCAGTTCTTCTCCCGGTAGACCTCGACAAGGTGTCGAACGACGTCGGGGTCCGCGATCGCCTCGGCACGACCTTCGATGACGATGTCGAGGGACGGGAGCGTCGTGCTGCCGGTTGCGATGACGCATCGACCGTCCGCCGCGATGTTCCGTGCCTTCTGGCTCCCCTCCCCGGCCAGGATGTGCATCGCTTCATCGATCCAGAAGCCGATGACGGGCATCAGGTGTGGTGCGCCATCCGGCCGCGTCGTGGCGAGCCAGCAGGTCCGCGACCCCTCGGGGTTCGCGAGACGCGTTCGTGCCAGCTCCCAGGACGAGGTTTCCGCCTCGTCCTCCAAGAGGGACTGCGTCCGGTCCGGTGTGCGCTCGTGCGTCATCATTCCCTCCTCGAACAGGGTCGGCCGGCCCGGTCACGACGCTCCAGCCAGCTTCGCCTCATTGGTCGCGATCAACTCATCGATGAGGTGCTCAAGGTCGCGATCCGAGAGCTTGCGGCCGGCTTCCGCCTCGATACGCTCGCGTGCGAGCCGGAGGACCTCGGCCCTGGGGATGCGGTAGCCGTCGACGATCCGGATCGCATCGATCTCGCCGCCCTTGATCTTGTCCCGGACGGTGCCCGGAGGAACGACCAAGGACCCAACCCACCTGCTGGGTCGACAGATGATCCTCCACCACGTGTCCTCCCTGTCGTCCCTTCACCCTAGTGCGTGTCGGGTCGACGACGCCTCCAGCATGAGCGTATTCGAGTCGAGCGAAGGGATTGCAGGCCGAAGGGGCGGTTCGTCGGCTAGGTCATCGGACGGAGCCGAACGCTCGCGAGGGTCGCGAGTCGGTCGACCTCTGCTGGATCCAAGGCGACCGGCGAGTTCCCGATCAACCCGCCAAGCGCCGTCGCCCTCACGATAGGCACACCGTCGATGCTCGGGCGTCGGATGAGCGGAAAGTCAGCGCGATGGATGACAACCAGTCGTGAGACGGGGACCCCGTCAAGCACGGCGCTGACGGCATTGGCTTGGCGGCTCACCTGGTCGATGACTCCGGCCCGTCGCCGCCCATCGACATAGAGATTGCCGTCGCGCACGCGCAGCTCGCCGGCGTAGTTCTTCGTCTCGATGACGAAGACACCGGTCGGACCGATCACGATATGGTCGATATTCTCGCGACCGTTCGGGATGCGGCGGTCGTGTAGGACGACGAAGCCGGCCGCCACGAGCGGGTCGAGGATCCGAGCTGTCTCCACCTCTCCGTCTGCGCCGGTTCGCCAGGCGCGCACGTGGCCCGGCAGGACGTAGAAAGATACGACTGCATACAGAACGCCTACGACCATCGTGAATCCGCCGACCAAACGCCACGAGGAGCCGAGACTCCCCAAGGTAAGGGCCAGGCCCACAAGGACGACCATCACCGACGTCGCGACGATTCGCGGTCGCTGCCGGCCGACCTGCTCGCGGTGACGTCGACGTCGTCGGTCGAACTGGACGCGCGCCGAACCGCCGGCCTCGCCACTGGTCATGGATGGTTGGTCCTTGACGCGGGTCGCCTCGATGGCAGCGAGGGGTCGCGTCCCTCGACACTCCGGGTACCGGGGACAGCCCCAGAACTCGGCTCCATCGATCCGACGACGTCGACGAACCATCGGCGACGCACATGTCGGACACGCGAGCTCCGATGAGCCGGCGATCACGAGCGACGGCTTGGCTGGAATCCAGCGCGGGCGAGACGCGAAGACGCTGTGTGTCGTTCGTACTCAGAGAACAGTGACGCGTACTCAGTTCGGAGGACGAGCGCTTCCATCGTCAGGTCGAGTCGATCCTCCTGCTGAAGGCGGGCGAAGCCGTCCGTCGTGCCTTCCGCCAGGAGGAGTTGATGTGCATACGCCAGCCCACCATGGTTTCGGACTCCCCTCAAGAAATAGCTGGCCCAGTAACCACGGACGACCGTGCCGTCTGACCTTTGCTTCCGTGTCGCTTCGCCCGCGAGCCTGAAGATATCGAGCATATCGTCATGGAAGCGGCGCTCGATCGGCGTCGCGGATGCGTACCCGGCCCATTGAGTAGCGGCGGGACCGGACGGACCTTTGAGCCGTGCTCTGTCATGAGCAGTGACGCGCCCATGGGCGTCCGCGATATCACGAGCGACAGCAGCGCTGACATCGTCGGGGGTGACGGACGACAGGGCTTCCACCACCAACGGCCGATCGCCAGCCTGCGCGGCGATCCTTTCGAGCACTCTAACGGCGAAGGCTCCGAGCTCGGGATCGGTGAGCCACCCTCGCATGGCCGGGACGGCCAGCGACCCCCATTCAGCGATCGGGTCGCGCCATGAGATCCGATCCTCTCTGCCGGCTTTCGCTGCGGCCGTCAGCAGATCGTCGAGGTCTCGCATGGTCCCCTGCAGTCCGACGTGTCTGGTCGCCGCGAGTCTAGCCCTCCCGGGCCGCGTCCCGGAACGCACGCCTTCGGTGGCCGAGGTGCCATTGACCGCAGAAGGCGCAGTGGTACGGCGCCAAGCTGCCGTCCTGGCGACGCCCGTGGCGCGACGTCGTTCGCGCTTCCCGTCGGCTGCCGTACGCGACCTTCGACGTGCAGCCTCGTTCGATCCGCAACGACGAACGTTCGATGAGCGATCGGTAGTCTGCGAGCATGATCGGAGCTCCCCTGCCCCGGATCCGCCAGCCCCGGTCGACTGGATGAGTCCGTGTCGAGAGAGAGTGGAAGGGAGCCGTGTCACCTTGGGTGTCACACGTCGGACGTTGCCGACTAGGCTTGGGCCGTGAAGCTCGTCGTGACTGCCTTCGTGACCCTCGACGGCATCGTCGAGGCGCCCGGGTTCGACGAGCACCGGGCCGGGCGCAACGCGTGGGCCCTTCGGATCCAGGCCGACGAGGACGAGGTCTACAACCGGGCCCAGGCGATGTCGGCGGACGCGCTCCTGCTGGGCCGTCGGACGTGGCAGATCTGGGCGGCATTCTGGCCGACGGCGAGCGGTGGCGACGTCGAGATGACCGAGAAGATGAACTCGGTCCCGAAGTACGTCGTGTCCAATACGTTGAAGCGCGCCGACTGGAACAACACGACGATCCTGTCGGGCGACGTGGCCGACCAGATCGCGCGGCTGAAGACCCAGCCGGGCGGTGAGCTCCTCGTCTACGGCAGTCCCGACCTCGTCGACGAGCTCCTGCGACACGACCTGGTCGACGAGTTCCGCCTGCTGGTCTACCCGGTCATCCTGGGCAGCGGCAAGCGCCTGTTCCGCGATCGGATCGACATGCATCAGCTGCGCCTGACCGCGTCGCGCACGTTCGGATCCGGCGTCGTCCTCCTCACGTACGAGCCCGACAGCACGTCCGCACGAGCCCGTTCGTCGAGCAATACCAGTGGACGCGCGAGCAGGTCCGCTCCCTCCAAGCCGCCGAGGACATCGACCGGACGCTGGGAAGCGTCCTCTTCACCGACATCGTCGATTCGACCGGCCGGGCTGCCGCCATCGGCGACCGCGCCTGGAAGAAGCTGCTCGATCAGCACCAGGGCACGGTCCTCGCGGTCGTCCAGCGCTGGCACGGCGAGAACGTGGAGTTCGCCGGCGACGGGGTCATGGCCGTGTTCGACTCCCCCACCCGGGCGCTCCGGTGCGCCTTCGAGCTGATCGATGCCGCGCACGACCTCGGCGTCGAGATCCGTGCCGGCATCCACACCGGCGAGATCGAACGCCGCGAGACCGGCATCGGGGGCATCGGCGTCCACATCGCTGCGAGGTTGATGAGCGCGTCGGACAGCGGCCGGGTCGTGGTGACCAGGACGGTCCGCGACCTGGCGACCGGCACGGATCTCGCGTTCGAGCCGCTCGGCGTCAGCACCCTCCGCGGCGTCCCCGGCGAGTGGGAGCTGTTCGAAGCGAAGTCGTCGGATCGCTGAGTGGATCTCGCCGTTCACCTTGCGCAGATCGGACGGCCGGACCAGGGACCGGCTGGGCTCGACCGGCTGATAGCTGTTCCGACGGCCGCCGAACATGAGTAAGGAGATCGCCCATTGAGCGCATCCGATGGCCCGCGGATACGGGCGAGGCCGTGGAGCATCTCAGCGACTACTACCAACATCTCGCGACGTTGAGCGCCGGAGCGATCGTCGTCGTTGGGGCGCTTGCCGGTGATTTCATGTCAGGCGCCGGTGCCGCATCGAGGACATCGACCCTGGGATCGATCCTCGCCGTCCTCGCGCTTGCCTCACTCGGTCTCTGCGTGCTGCTCAGCACCGGGATGATGTGGTCATATGGCGCCGCCCGACGACAGGCGGCTCATGAGCTCGCCGGACCCGCAGCTGATCGATGGGCATACGAGGTCTCCGCGGTATCACTTTCGCGGGCGAAACGATTTGTCCGCTTCGGATCGACCGGCGCGCCATTGAGCTTCATCACAGGCTTCGTCTTGCTCGCGGCCTACGCCGCTCTGCTCTTCATCTGAGTCCACCGACCCCGCCGGAGGCCCTGCCGCGCTCTATCGGCCCTATTGCCACGATCGACGTCGATCGTGTCCCGTTCGAACGATCCCTGGAAGCAGCAACCCTCGTATTCCTGAGGTCGGGTTAGGATTCTCTCGTGGACTCCCGGACGATGGGGGTCGACGCAGCAGCCCAGTCACGCGACGTCGTTCGCCCCCATCCCAGCCGTCGCCTCACCCGCCTCAGCATCGCCGCAGCCATCTCGGCGCTCTGGTATGGGCTCTACCGCGCGTACTACGGGCTCGGCGGCACCTACGGCATGTTCGGTGTACCGGCCTCGGCCGAGCAGTGGCGCGCGATCAACCTCGTCGCCGCCGGGCTGCTCCTGGGTGCTGCCGCGCTGCCCCTCGTGGCGCTCCCTCTCTGGAGCCGGCCGTTGCCGCGACGTCTCCTGCTGGGCATCGCATGGGTGATCGCCGTCGCGTGCATCGGGCATGCCCTCATCGACGACGTGCTTCGGGTCCTGAGCCTCGCCGGGCGCTACGGCGTGTCCTATCCGGCCGAGGTCTGGATCTCGGTCGACCGGCGTGCCGCCGATCTCCAGGACCTGCTCTTCAACGAGACGTGGTTCCTGCTCGAAGGGGCCCTGTGGCTCGCGATCGGCTGGACGGTCATCGGGCCGACGCGGGCTCGCCGCTGGTGGATCGGAAGCGCGGTGGTGGCCATCGGCCTGGCAACGGTCGTCGGCATCCTGAGCGGGTTCGGGGTCCTCGGACGCACCGTCATCGGGTGACGCGGCCGGTGCCGCGCGCGTGCCAGACTGCTGGCCATGTCCGGCATCGTCGTCAGGAGCTTTGCGAACCCCGGGAGCGCTGGCTCCGAAAGTCACGAGGGATCGTGATGGCAGGGACGCTCGAGAAGCCGCGCAGGCTCCCGCCGCGCTGGTTCATCCGCATCGCCTGGATGGTCCATCGGGCCATCCACCGGCTCACGGGCGGGCGACGCGGGCTGTGGCCGGCCAGACCCGGGCGCTGGGGCACGATGCGGCTCGCGACCATCGGCCGCAAGACCGGCAAGCCGCGCAGCGCGATCCTCGGCTACTTCGAGGACGGTCCGAACCTGGTCACGATGGCGATGAACGGCTGGGGTGCGCCGGAGCCGGCGTGGTGGCTCAACCTGCAGGCGCACCCGAACGCCGAGGTCGAGCTCAAGACCGGGACGCGCACCGTCCGGGCGCGGTCGGCAGTGGGCGAGGAGCGCGACCGACTCTGGGCGCGGTTCCGCGAGTTCGGCGACGACCCGGATGACTACGCGTTCCGGCGGCCCGGGGAGACCGCGGTCGTGGTGCTCGAGCCCGCCGCACCGCCGGAGACCTGACCCGTGGGCCGAGCGTGACATCGAGCGGCCTGCGCACCCGGTCCGCGGCGGCCTTGGGGTCGAGCACGACCCTCGCGGCCTTCCGCGTGGCGGGGTATCCGGCGTTGTGGCTGAGCGGGACGGCGGCGGGGCTCGGCTGGTCGGCAACCATGGTGGCGATCGGCTGGATCACGCTCACGACGACCGATTCCGTGCTGGCCGTGGGCGCGACCCTTGCGGTGCGACTGATCCCGGGACTTGTGCTCGGCATCCCGCTGGGTGGCCTCGTGGACCGGCACGACCGGCGGACCACGCTGATCCTCGTCAATCTCGTGGCGACGGTCCCGTTGCTCTGGGCGGCCGCCGTGGCCACGAACGGGACGTTGGCCGTGACCCAGCTGATCGCCCTGAGCCTCGCGCTCGGCGTCGTCGACACGCTCCGTGGAACGGCCACGCAGACGTACTCGTTCGACCTGGTCGGCGCCCGTGGGGCGACCAACGCCATCGCGCTCGGCAACCTGGGTGTGTTCCTCGCCGGCGCGGTCGGGTCCATCGCCGGCGGTGTGGCCATCGAACGGCTCGGGGTCGCCGCCCCGTTCATCCTCTCCGCGATCATGCTGGCCGTCGCCGCGGCGTGTCTCCTCGCCGGTGGTGCGCGAGCCCGACGCGAACGACCGGCCCCGCACCTGGTCCCAAGCTTCTCGCGATCGATGACCCTGATCACTCGCAATCGACGTGTCGCCTTGATCGCGCTGATCGTCGTCCTGGCGGAGGTCCTCGGGTTCTCGAGCATCACCGTCTATCCGACGTTCGCGCGCGACGTCCTGGGCTCGGACGCGGCCGGGCTGGGGGCGTTGGCGACGGCGCGGCAGATCGGCGCGATCGCGGGGCTGCTCGCTCTCGCCCGGTTGGGCCTGGGCAAGACCCGCGGCGGTCGGATGATCCTCGTCGCCCTCCTTGCGTTCGGGCTGGGCCTCACGGCCTTCGCCGCGAGCACGTCGTTCGTGCTGTCGCTTGCCGTGCTCGTGGTCGTCGGGGCGGCGATGGCGGCCGTCGACACCCTGAGTCAGACGCTGGTGCAGCGGAACGTGGACGATGCCGAGCGCGGGTCCGCGATGGGGATCTGGTTCTTCGCGATCGGGTTCGGTCCCATCGGCCTTGTCGGACTCGGCGCGGCGGCGAATGCGTTCGGCGCGCCGGCCGCCCTCGCCGTCAGCGGCATCCTCCTCGCATCGTTCGCCGTCGGACTCTCACGCCTCAGGGCGATCCATGAGCTCGCGTGACACAGAGCAACCTGCCGTCAGACGTCCCAGGACAACGTCCCCTCGATCGCGGAGCGGATCGCCCTCGCGTCTGCACGGGCGAGGGCCATCGCCTCGTCGTCCCACGCGTCCTCCACGTGACCAAGGTAGCCCGCCTGCGCGGATCGAAGAGCTTCGCCATAGCCTTCGGGCAGCCGCGCCAGCACCCAACGCGACGCCACGTCCTTCGACTCGATCGCCCCGGTCTCAAGCGTGAACCAGATCCGCGCCAGGGTCAGGAGGACGTTGCGGACGTCCGACTCGAGGTCCGCCATGAGATCCGGGATCACGTCCACCAACGCGCGCCGGAGATCGCCGCGCGGCACGGGGGAGACCAGCTGGTCGACCGGCGGACCGAGCAACGGCACGCCATTGGCCCGCGCTGCAGTCAGGAGAACCGCGAGATCCGGGTTGGGCGAGATCCACGGCTCGCCGTCTCCGGATTCGAACTCGCGGCGCCACCAGTCACCGTATTGGAGCTCCATCGCCGGTGGGTAATGCCACGGCTGGACCTCCGGGCGCGCGACCACGGTGACCTCGAGGTGCCGCTTGCCCGCCTCATCGCCGACCCCTCGAGAGGTGCGGAGGAGCCCGTCGATCAGGGCGCGGCGTTCGACGTCGGTCGTGCGACGGCTGGACACCACCAGGATGTCAAGGTCGCTGTCACGGCGGAGGCCGGAATCCACGGCCGACCCGAAGAGGTACGTGCCCACGGCAGCATCGCCGAGAACGCCGCGGACGACCTGAACGACTGCATCCAGCTGACCGCGTTCGACTGACGAGAGCCGGTCCATCGCCACCTAGGTGCCGCCTGCGAACCAGTCGAGGACGCGCAGTGCCTCCAGCGTGACCCACCGGCTCGGGCGCCCCTCGCCGTCCTCCATCTCGATCGGCATCTCGCCGTCGTGGACGATCCCGAGCGGCCACCGGCCGTCCGGGGCACGGTTGTCGCGGACCAGCCCGACCGCCTCGGCGATCCGCTCATCTGGCTCGAACCCGGCGTCGCGCAGGTAGTCCAGCCCGCGCAGGACGTCGTAGTGCCACCACGTCGGGACCGAGAAGCGGAGCCAGTCGGGATCGATGACCTCGCCCGTCGACTTCCGGCGGAACAGCCGGCGCTCGAGCATGTACGCCTCACCCCGATGGCGCGCCTCACCGACCACCTCCGAGCCGCCGACCGCCCGCTCGAACGCGAGCAGCCCCTCCAGGACGTTGATGGTCGTCGTGACCGACGAGACCGTTGCGCCCCTCTCGACCTCGCAGTTCCAGCCGCCGTCCGGGAGCTGCTCACCGAGGAGCCGCTCGACCAGCGGCGTCATGTCCACGCCGAAGTACGCGCCGGTCGAGACGACGTTGCCGTTGATGCACGGCTCGACCTCGCCGTCGAAGAACCCCTGCGCGGCCCACGGCGGGTCCCACCACGCGCCGTCGCCCCACGTGACGTGGTCACGGACGAGGCCGATCGCCCGCCGGGCATCGTCGCCCTCGGGGTCGAGGCCCAGCCGCCGCAGGAGCTCCAGGACGTGGAACGTGTCGGTCCGGTCCTGGGAGAACGCGTTGCCTGCCCACAGGCCGTCCGTCGCCTGGAGCGCGAGCAAGCGGGCACCCCAGCCCTCGGTGGCGACCCGCGCCCGTTCGGCCGCGACGACCTCCGCCGGCTCGTGCGTGAGGTCGCGCATGACCTGCCAGCGGATCGCCGGATCTGCGTCGAGCAGCCAGTCGATGACGGTCACCGTCGCGTCTCAGGTCCCGCCGGTTCGATGTTGTGGTTGAGGCGGAAGACGTTGTCCGGGTCCCACGTCCGCTTCAGGGCGGCAAGACGGTCGACCGTGGCGTCGCCGTAGATCCGCCGCGTCTCATCGGGTCCGGCGTCGGCGTTCTCGTTCGCGTACCGGCCCTCGATCGCGTCGGGCTCGACCAGCTCCATCGCCTCGCGGACCCACGCGCGCTCCCGGTCGTCGTCTGCGATGTCGTCCCAGCCGGTGTCCGCGCTGAGGTCGAACCGCGCGGTTCGGCCCGTGAACGCCGTCGCATCGTCATCAACTCGGGCGATCGCGCCGCCCTGCAAGGTGGCGGAGAAGGAGCCACCGGCCGATCCGGCGGCAACGTGATCGACCAGCGCGTCGAGCGCCTCCGGCCGGATCCCATTCGCGTACAAGCCCTTGATGAACGAGCGCCCACCGCCGGCGAAGGCGAGATCGTGCGCGGTCTGGACCTCCAGGTACGGCTGGCTGCCGCCGCTGACCGACAGTGGCTCCGGGCCCCGCCGCAGGCCCGCCGTGTCGCGCTCCACCGCACCCGCGTCACCGCTGTGGTTGAACGAGACCACGACGACCGGGTCCCCGCCGGTGGCCGGGTCGTCGCCATCGGCGTCGGCGGATGACGGCGCGATGCCGTAGATCGCCGAGACGGCCTCGGGCGCGGTGGTCGCGTAGTCGTCGAACAGCTGCCAGACCTCGCGGGCCGCACTTGCCGGGTAGACGCGGACGCCTCGATGGAGCTCAGGCCCGAAGGGCTGCAGGCCGAATTCGAACGCCGTGACGATCCCGAAGTTCCAGCCGGCACCGCGGATACCCCAGAAGAGGTCCGGCTCCTCGGTGTCGCTGGCCCGGACGAACCGGCCGTCGGCCGTCACGAGTTCGACGGCGCGCAGGTTGTCGATCGTCAGCCCGAACCGGCGCTGGAGCCGGCCGACCCCGCCGCCGAGGGTGAGCCCCGCGACGCCCGTGTGACCGATGACGCCGACCGGGCAGACGAGCCCGTGCGCCTGGGCCGCGATGTCGAGCTCACCGAGCAACGTGCCGCCGTTCACCCGCGCGGTGCGCGTCGCCGGATCCACCAAGACGCCGTGCATCCCCGAAAGGTCCACGACGAGGCCACCGTTGCAGCCCGAGTGTCCGGCCGGGCTGTGGCCACCGGCGCGGACGGCCAGCTCGAGGTCCTCGTCCCGCGCGAAGCGGATCGCGGCCGCGACGTCCGACGCCGTCGCCGGCCGGACGATGACCGCGGGCCGGCGCTCGTGGACCGCGTTCCACAGCCGGCGGGCCTCGTCGTAGGACGGATCCGCCGGCGTGACGATCTCCCCGGCGAACGCGGCACGAAGGCGCCCCGCCTGGTCGCGCGTCAGGCCGCTGGTCGACTGCACCATCCGCGGGACCCTCCAGTTACGCGCCGCCCATCCCGGTCGTCTCGTTGGACATGACGGCCGAGATGATGCCGAACACGTTGTTGTCCGGGTCGAGCCGGTAGCCGACGCGGCCGACGCCCTGCGTGTCCTGGGCCGGCAGGGCCTCCGTGCCACCGAGCTCCACGCCGCGCCGCATCAGCCCGTCGACGTCATCGACACCCACCACGATGTTGCAGCCCATGACCGGCGCGCCCACCTCCGGCTTGGGACCCTGTCGCTGCATCAGCCCGCCGTTGATGCCGTGGCCGGCCGTGGCGGCGACGTTGCCGATGCTCCCCTCCCCCGTGTCGATCGACCAGTACGGCGACTCGCCGAACTGCGTGAACGTCCAGCCCAGGAGGCCGCCGTAGAAGTCGACGAGCCGTTGCGGCTCGGACCCGTGGATCTCGAAATGCACGACCAGGTTCGCCATCGGAGGTCTCCTTCTCGATACCGCCCTACCCTGCCGCATCGGCTTGATGCTGGCAAGTAGTTGCGTACGCAACGACATGCTGCGTATACTGCGGGAGACGCGACCGCGATCGGTGGTCGCCACATCGACGGTCCCCGTCAAAGGAACACGGCACAGCATGCAATTCGGCGTCTTCACGGTGGGCGACGTCACGCCCGACCCCACGACGGGTCAGACGGTCAGCGAGGAAGAGCGCATCCGGATCATGGTGACCGTGGCGCGCAAGGCGGAAGAGATCGGGCTCGACGTCTTCGCCACCGGCGAGCACCACAACGTGCCGTTCGTCCCGTCCTCCCCGACCACCCTCCTCGGCTTCATCGCCGCCAAGACCGAGCGCCTGCTGCTCTCGACCGCGACGACGCTGATCACGACCAATGACCCGGTCAAGATCGCCGAGGACTACGCGATGCTCCAGCACCTGGCCGATGGCCGGGTGGACCTGATGATGGGTCGCGGGAACATGGGTCCGGTCTACCCGTGGTTCGGGCAGGACCTGCGCAACGCGATCCCGCTCGCGGTCGAGAACTACGACCTCCTGCGCCGCCTGTGGCGCGAGGACGTCGTCGACTGGGAGGGCAGGTTCCGGACGCCGCTGACCGGCTTCACCGCGACGCCGCGCCCGCTCGATGGCGTGCCGCCGTTCGTCTGGCACGGCTCCATCCGCAGCCCGGAGATCGCGGAGCAGGCCGCCTACTACGGAGACGGCTTCTTCCACAACAACATCTTCTGGCCGAGCAGCCACGTCCGACGGATGGTCGACCTCTACCGGCGCCAGTTCGAGCATTACGGCCACGGCCCGGCGAACCAGGCCATCGTCGGCCTCGGCGGGCACGTGTTCATGCGCAAGAACAGCCAGGACGCGATCCGCGAGTTCCGCCCGTACTTCGACCACGCACCGGTCTACGGCGGGGCGATGTCGCTCGAGGACTACATGGCCCAGACGCCGATGACGATCGGCAGTCCGCAGCAGGTGATCGACCGGACGCTGGGCTTCCGCGAGTTCGTCGGCGACTACCAGCGCCAGCTGTTCCTGGCCGACCACGCCGGGCTCCCGCTCACGACCGTCCTGGAGCAGATGGACATCCTTGGCTCCGAGGTCGTGCCCGTCCTGCGCCGGGAGTTCGAGGCGCTCCGTCCGGCCGATGTGCCGGCCGGGCCGCCGCTCCATCCGCGGGTCGTCGCCGTGCAGGCGGCGGCGGCCTCGGCGTCGGCCGTCGCGGCCGAGGTATCTGCATGAGCACGGCAGCGACACGGACCCTCGTGGTCGTGACGGCGGGCCTGTCCGAGCCGTCGTCGAGCCGGCTGCTGGGCGATCGGCTGGCGGCTGCCACCGAGCGCCACCTCCGCGAGTCCGGCCTCGACCCGCGACTCGAGGTCATCGAGCTGCGCGCGCATGCCATCGACCTCGCCAACCAGATGCTGACGGGCTTCCCCTCGCCGTTGCTCCAGGCGTCGCTGGACGCGGTCGTCACGGCGGACGGGGTCATCGCGGTCTCGCCGATCTTCAGCGGCTCGTACAACGGCCTCTTCAAGCAGTTCTTCGACGCCATCGATCGCGACGCGTTCCGCGCCAAGCCCGTGCTGATCGCCGCGACCGGCGGCACGCCCCGGCACTCGCTCGCGATCGAGCACGCGATCCGTCCGCTGTTCGTGTACCTGCGGGCGGCGGTCGTCCCGACCGGCGTCTACGCGGCGACCGAGGACTGGGGCAAGAGCGAGGTGGCCGTCGACGGCAGCCTCGTCGAGCGGATCGATCGGGCCGCGACGGAGCTCGCGGCGGCGATGGCGGTCCAGCCAGCACCGGCGCCGCGCGACGAGTTCACGGACCCAGTCCCGTTCGAGGACCTCCTGCGTCACTGATTCGCCGGCCCGCGACCGGATGATCAGCGCCCGGCCGCGACCTCCTCGTTGGTCCGACCGGTCATCACGCTGGCCGGGTGATCCGCTGCGTCCCAGCCCGGGACCGCCGTGTCGTCGCGCCGATGGATGAGCAGCCACTTCGTGCGATCGGTCTCGCGAGTCTTGCGGGAGCGGCCATATCCGGCCGTTCGGATCAAGACGAAGCCGCCGACCAGCTTCTCCCCGTTCAGGACGAACTTGAGCTCGCCGTCGCGCACCGCGCGCGCAGGATCCGGGGTCGATGGATCGGCCTCGTAGGTCCCGCGATCCCAGACGATGACGTCCCCGGCCCCATACTGACGGCCAGGGATGATCCCTTCGAAGTCGGCGTAGCCGAGGGGATGATCCTCCACCTGCACGGCCAGGCGCCTCAGCCCCGGGTCGAGTGACGGTCCACGCGGGACGGCCCAGGACGCGAGCGCACCATCGACTTCCAGCCGGAAGTCGTAATGCAGGCTCGATGCCCGATGCCGCTGGACCACGAACCGACCGGTGGCCCCGGACGACGTCGCCTTCGCGGAGCCCCGCTGGCCATCCGGCTCCGGGGTCTTGCGGAAGTCGCGTTTCTCTCGGTAGCTCTTGAGCCGGTCAGCGCGACGCGTGCTCATCGGGCTGAGCGTCCGTCGTCCTGAGGGCCGTCAGCGAGACTGGCCCGCCTCACGCCGGTCGGGCGGTGCGTCGCTGTCGTCTTCGACCGGGCCGGGCTCGGTCGCATAGGCCGCGATCCGCTGATCGCCGCTCCGGACGCCACCCGGGATCGTCTCTGCTTCGCGTTCGGGACGATTGCCGATGTATGCGCCGGCGTCGTCCGGATGTGCGTCGGGGTCATCCGTGGGAAGCGGCCTGGTCCCCTCGGGTCGCGAGTGCTGTTCCTTGTCCGTCATCGGTGCCTCCTCTGGAGGGATGCCATCGTCCTCCAGCATGCGCCTGAACGAAGGCGCGCGCCGTTTCCGCGCCGGATCCGTCCTTGCAGAACCGTTTCGCCGGCCCGCTGACGCCGCGGACGGCGACGCCTACTCGCCGCGGTGGTGCGTCGCGGCCAGACTGCCCAGCGCCCCTGGATCGAGAGCGCCGGCGGGCACGCTCGCGACGCGCCCGGGCGTGCGCGCCCAGAGCGTGGCGGTCCGCTGGCCGTTCAGGAGGGCGGCCCGTTCACCGACGACGGCGCCCGGGCCGATCTCGGCGACCACCTCGTTGTTGACCTCGACCACGAAGATCCCATCGAGGATCAGGAACACGTCCGTGCCGGCCTCGCCCTGGCGCACGAGGTTCTCGCCGGCGGCGACCGTCTTGATCTTCGGCTTCGCGCCGCCGGCCATGATCGCCCTCGAGAGCGACCGCTCCAAGGCGGACTCCACGGCCGCCGTGACCGCCGGCGAGTCCTGCGCGCCCCACGGCGTCCGGTCCCCGAACG
This sequence comes from uncultured Chloroflexia bacterium, assembly GCA_963755995.1. GTDB lineage: Bacteria > Chloroflexota > Limnocylindria > Limnocylindrales > CSP1-4 > SPCO01. Next base: position 837,883 of record CAVWLQ010000003.1, read on the forward strand.
AGTCCTTGAACCACTTCCCGAAGTCGACCGTGGCGGACTTCTCGACGAGCGTCCCCGTCGCGTCGTAGATCCAATGGCGCGGGAACGGACTCGCGCCGACGAGCTCGTGGGTCGACGTCCCGTCGGCGTTGATGGTCAGGGCCAGCGTCGTCCAGGCGATCGACGGCCAGAACTGCACGAACGGCTTGTGGCGGACCGGCCGGGGCGTCGGGAGCCCCATCCGGCCGCCGACCGTCTGGACGAACCGGGCCGACGACCCGCTCACAGCCGGCTCGGCCTGGATGTCCGGCAGCTGGACGGCGGGGAACCGCAACGCGGATGGCCCGACCTTGACCGTCGTCGCCCCGATGTGGCCCTGGCCGAGATGCCCGGCGTTCACGATCCGGCCGTCGTCCACCTCGATGAACGCCCGAAGCTCGTTCGCCTCGCGGAATCGGTCGCTCGTCCGGAGCGCCTCGAGGTCGTCGATCCGATCGGGCGGTGGATCGTCGTAGTGAGTCAGCCCGGCCTCGAACGGGACCTTGGAGGGTCCGGTGATGGCTTCGGATGGGATCCACGAGATCGCGGTGACGGACGACTCGAAGCGCTGCGTGGCCACGAACGTTCACCTCACAGGGTTGGCACGGTCGGACCGGGCCTCCGGCAGATTATGTGGTCCCCGGCGTCACGTACGCTGGACCCGCACGCGCGTGAGAGGAGCCGTCCGATGACCGACCGTCCGACAAGCCGCCGAGCCATCGACCTGAGCCACGAGATCGTCGACGGCATGGTCACCCACCCGGGCATCCCCGCTCCGACGATCTCGACCTTCCTGACCCACGAGGCGTCCGCTGCCCGCTACGCACCTGGGACCACGTTCGAGATCGGGCGGATCGATCTCGTCGCCAACACCGGGACCTACCTCGACACGCCGGCGCACCGGTTCGCGGGGCGCGCGGACCTGAGCGATCTCGGCCTCGCGACCGTCGTCGACCTGGACGGCGTCGTCGTGGATGTCCGCGACCGCGCGGAACGAGCGATCGAGCCGGACGTCTTCGCAGGGATCGATGTCGCGGGACGCGCGGTCCTCGTCGCCACCGGTTGGGATCGCCACTGGGGCACGGACGCCTACCTCACGGACAACCCGTTCCTGACCGAGGCGGCGGCCCGCCACCTGGTCGAGTCCGGCGCGGCGCTGATCGGGATCGACTCGCTCAACGTCGACTCGCTCGCGGACCCGCGGCGACCCGCACACACGGCGATCCTGGAGGCGAGCGTCCCGCTGGTCGAGCACCTCACCGGCCTCGATCGGCTCCCGCCCGACGGCTTCCGGTTCTTCGCCGTCCCGCCGCGGATCCGCGGGATGGCGACCTTCCCGGTCCGGGCGTTCGCGCTGATCGACGACTGATCGCGGATCGCCCCGGATCCATCCCGCGTGGTGGTAGGTTGTGACGATGGCGACGACCGTCGGGGAACGGGACGTCAGCCGGCTCTGGCCGGTGGGCCTCGTCCTCATCCTGCCGCTGATCGGGCTGGCTGTCCTGATCGTGCAGCCCGAGCTCGACATGACGTGGGAGCACCATCCGGCCCACTTCTGGATCGTGCTCATCGCCGCCGCGGTCAACGTGGTCCTCGCGTACGTCACGAATCTCGCGGCGGGCCGCTTTCAGGACGCCCGCCTGACGCTGATCTCATTGGCGTTCCTCGCCAGCGCCGGGTTCCTGGGGCTCCACGCCCTGGCTACACCGGGCGTGATGCTCGACAGCCCGAACATCGGGTTCGCCATCGCCACCCCGGTCGGCCTGATCATCGCGTCGGTCTTCGCGGCCGCGTCGGCGACACCGCTCGCCGGACCCCGTGCGATGGAGGTCCTCCGCGTGCGGAAGGTGCTCCTGTGGGGGCTCATCGCGCTGATGGTCGTCTGGGCCGTCTTCTCGATCGCCCAGCTTCCCCCGCTCGACGGGCCTCCCCCGCCTCGGGAGGGGGCCGGCGTCCTTGACGTCCTGTCCGTCATCGCCGTGGTCCTGTACGCGTTCGCGGCGGTCCGCCTGGTCCAGCTCTTCCTCTACCGGGGCACCGCGATCCTCCTCGCGATGGCTGCGGCCATCGTCCTCCTGGCCGAGGCGCTGATCGCGATCCTCACCAGCCGCAACTGGCATCTCAGCTGGTGGGAGTGGCACCTCCTGTTGCTTGCGGCATTCCTGACGATCGCGCTCGCAGCGCGGAACGAATACCAGCGGCAGGGCTCGCTGGGTGGAGCGTTCGGCGGCCTGTATCTCGAGGCGACGCTCGCCCGGGTCGAGCGCTGGTACGCGTCCGCCGTGGCGTCCGTTGCCGCCGCCCAGGCCGGGGGTGGCTCGACCGACCACGTGCTCGACGAGCTGCGGCGCGAGGGTGCCACCGACGCGGAGCTGGCGTTGCTGTCGCAGACGGCACGCGAGGTCGGCCGCCTGGACGCGAGCTTCCGGCCGTACCTGCCGTCGACGATCACCAAGCGGATCCGTCGGCGTGGCGCGGCGGCTCCGACCACCGCGAACGGCGACGAACGGGTGGTGACCGCGATGTTCGCGGACCTCGCCGGCTTCACGCCGTTCAGCGAGCGCCACCAGCCGCGCGAGGTGGTCGAGATGCTCAACGCGTATTGGGCGGCGGCGGTGCCCGAGATCGAGCGCGCCGGCGGGACGATCGAGCACTTTGCGGGCGACGGCGTCCTGACCGTCTTCAACGTCGAGGGCGACCAGCCCGACCATGCCCGCCGGGCCGCCCGCGCGGCGACCGGGATCCTCACGTCCACGCGTCATCTCGCCGCCACGCACCCAGGCTGGCCGGTCTTCCGGATCGGGATCAACACGGGCGCCGCGGTGGTCGGCGTCATCGGAACGGCCGCCCGGCGGAGCTTTGCCGCCATCGGCGATCCGATCAACACGAGCGCTCGCCTCCAGACCGCGGCCGCCCCCGGGCAGGTCGTCGTGGGTCGCCTGACGTGGGAGCAGCTCGACGATCCGACGGCCGGCGTGTCGCTCGGCGCGATCCCCCTCAAGGGCAAGCGCGAGCCGGTCGAGGCGTGGGAGCTGTTCGTCCCGGGGTCATGAACACGCGCCTTGACAGACGGGTCATACAACCGTATGGTTGTATCAATGGACCCGACCTTCGACGCCGACACCGTCTTCGCCGCCCTGGCCGACGCCACGCGGCGTGACATCGTCCTGCGGGCGCTGAACGGTCGCGAGGGCGTCGCCGAGCTCGCGGGGCACTACCCGATGAGCTTCGCGGCGGTCCAGAAGCATGTCGCCGTGCTCGAACGGGCCGGGCTGGTGACCAAGGAACGGAGCGGTCGCCGCAAGGTCGTCCGCACGAACATGGGGGCGCTCCGCCTGGCGCGCGGCCTGCTCGACGAGTACGAGGCCCTGTGGCGCGGCCGCATCGACCGCATGACGGACCTCATCATCCGCAGCAAGGAGATCGAGACATGACAGTCACCGCCGTCCACAAGGATCCCGAGGCACTGACCCTGACCCTCACGGCCGAGTTCGAGGCGTCGCCCGAGCGCGTCTGGCAGCTGTGGGCCGACCCGCGCCAGCTCGAGCGCTGGTGGGGCCCGCCGACCTGGCCGGCGACCTTCACGAGGCACGACCTGGCACCCGGCAGCCACGTCGAGTACCACATGACCGGCCCGACGGGCGACGAGGCCCACGGGTTCTGGGACATCGTCGAGGCCGAACCGCCCCACCGGCTCGTGTACGTCGACGGGTTCGCCAACACCGACGGCTCCCCGAACGACGCGTTCCCGCGCAACGAGGGTGTCGTGACCATCGAGCCGATCCAGGCCGGCCGCACTCGCATGTCGATCGAGAGCCGCTTCCCGAGCACTGAAGCCATGCAGCAGGTCCTGGGCATGGGCATGGAGGAGGGCCTCACGCAGGCCGTCGGCCAGATCGACGCGATCCTCGCCGAGGACGCTGTCCGCAGCTCATAGTCGACCCACGCACCACGAGGAGCCATGCCATGACCACCACCACCGCGCCCACCACCCACACTCTCGACGCGCCCGGCGCGACGATCACCTATGACGTCCGGGGGACCGATTCCACGGCCCCCGTGCTGATGCTGATCGGCTCGCCGATGGGCGCCGGCGGCTTCGCCACCCTCGCGAGCCACTTTCCCGAGCGGACCATCGTCACGTACGACCCGCGCGGCGTGGAGCGGAGCGTGAAGACCGATCCGTCCAGCCTGTCCACGCCGGACCAGCACGCCGACGACCTCCATCGGGTCATCGCGGCGGTCGACGCCGGCCCGGTGGAGCTCTTCGCCAGCAGCGGTGGCGCGGTCAACGCGCTGGCGCTGGTGGCGAAGCACCCGGAGCAGGTCCTGACGCTCGTCGCGCACGAGCCACCGCTCGCCTCGATCGTCCCGGACCGCGAGGGGGCGATGGCCTTCACTCAGGCCATCAGCGACACCTACGAGCGCAGCGGGTTCGGACCGGCCATGGCGCAGTTCATCCTGGCCGTGAGCCACCGTGGGCCGATGACCGCGGAGTTCGCCGCGCAGCCGGCTCCGGATCCCGCCATGTTCGGGCTGCCGGCGGAGGACGACGGCACCCGCACCGACCCGCTCCTCCGCCAGAACATCGTGACCTGCACGCACTACCAGCCCGATTTCGACGCGCTGCGGGCGGCGTCGACACGGATCGTCCTGGCCGCAGGCATCGAGTCCGACGGGCAGCTGGCACACCGCGGCGCCGTGGCGGCCGCCGAGCGGCTCGGCACCACCACCGTGATCTTCCCGAGCGACCACGGCGGGTTCCTCGGTGGCGAGTACGGGCAGGCAGGCGACCCGGACGGGTTCGCCGCCAAGCTCCGCGAGGTCCTCGCCGAGGTTTAGCTCAGGCGGGCGTCACGCAGGCGCCTCGGGGTCCGGCGCGTAGAAGGCCGTCGTGTTCGCGACGGCCGTCGCGACCGCCGCCGGATCCGCGCCGGACGCCTCGTAGGCGGCGCCCCAGGCTGCGCTGCTTTGAGCGGCCCATTCGCGTCCCTCGGCGGACAGCTGCCACGCGATCGGATCGTCGACGGATCCGCCGCGGAGGTGCAGCGACAACCCGAGGACGCCGCCGTCCCAGCCGACGCCCACGGCGCCCGGGCCGAACTGGTCCCACATCTCGTCGGGCACGATCGCAACGTGCTCGAGCTCCACCGTCGTGCCGTCGGCACCGGCCGGCGACAGGCGCAGCTCGACCTCGGAGGCGGGCCCGGCGTCCGGGCCGTACTCCCAGGTCACCTTCAGCCGGCGCGGTCGCTCGCAGTCGACGATCTCGCCGCCGGCGTTGCCCTCCAGCTGGTAGCGGCCGCCAAGGCGATAGTCGCCGCTGATCGGGAGGAACCAGCGGCTGATCCGCTCGGGCGTGGTCAGCGCGTCCCAGACCTCCTCGATCGGCGAGTCGTAGGTGCGACTGATGCGGACGGCCCGGCCCTCGGCGTCGCCGAGGGGTGCCGTGCCGACCGAGCGGTGGATGGCTTCGATCTCGCGGACGATGTCGATCATGCGATGGGTCCCTCCTTCGGTGTGTCTGATGGTGCGGCCAGACGTCGCTCGCGCTTGCCGCGCGCGAGCTCGGTCCCGAGCGAATCGAGGCGCTGCTCCCAGAAGTGGCGGAACGGGTCGAGCCACGCGTCGACCTCGTGGAGCGGCGCGGACTCGACCGCATAGAGTCGTCGGGTGCCATCCGGCCGGACCGTCGCGAAGCCGTTGTCGCGCAGGACGCGGAGGTGCTGCGAGACGGCGGGCTGCGAGATCCCGAACTCGGCCTGGACGACGGCCGTCAGTGCCCCGGAGCTCAGCTCCCCGTCGGCGAGCAGCTCCAGGATCCGCCGTCGGACCGGGTCCCCCAGGACGTCGAACGCGTGCATGCCGGCCAGTCTAGAAGTATCTGCTTATATAAGTCAACTCTGTGGCTGGCACGATGTCGAGACCGCCGAACCTGCTCCGTTTCATGGGTGAGGGGGCCCGTCAGCGGGGCTGGCGATCCTCGACGCCATGGACGGCACCCTCGCGGGCAGCCATCGAATCGCGGCGGTTCGCGCGCACATGCTCGTGTTGGCCGGTGACACGGACGCGGCCTTCGTCCACTACCGGACAGCGGCCCGGCTGACGAACGAACCTCGCGGAGCAGCGCTACCTTGCCACCAGGGCGGCACGCCTTCGTGAACGTGACCGCGGCGCGCTGGAGAGCTGAGGCATCACCGGAGGGATCATGCGCGGCAAGGGGATCTGCTACGACGCCGGGTTCCTCCATGCCGGCGTGAGCTCGCGCGGACGGTTCGACCTCGACGTCGTGGCGCGCGAGATGCGGATCATCCAGGACGACCTGCATTGCACCGCAGTGCGCATCACCGGAGGCGATCCCGAACGCATCGAGGGGGCCGCCCACCTCGCCGCCGACGCCGGCCTGGAGGTCTGGTTCTCGCCGTTCACGTCCGACCTGACCGAGGACGAGATGCTCCGGCTGCTGGTCGATTGTGCCGAGCGAGCCGAACGCGTCCGCCGCCGCGGCGCGGAGGTGGTCCTCGTGACCGGCGGCGAGCTGAGCCTGATGAACCGGGGCTTCCTCACCGGCGACACGCTGCCCGAACGGATCAAGCTCCTCGCCGACCCTGCCCGCCTGCGCGAGCTGATCGGCGCGATCCCAGCTCGGATGAACGACTTCCTCGGGCGGGCCGTCCCGGCCGTGCGCGAGAGATTCGGGGGCAAGGTTGCCTACGCCTCGATCCCGTTCGAACGGGTCGACTGGGAGCTGTTCGATTTCGTCGGGGTCGACCTGTACCGCTCGATCGAGGTCGCCGACCGCTACCGGGACGGCATCCGGACGCTGGTCGCGCAGGGCAAGCCGGTCGCGATCACGGAGGTCGGCACGGCGCCGTATCGCGGCGCCGGCGATCGGGGGGCACGGGCGGGCGAGATCATCGTGTGGGACGAGGCGACAGGTCTGCCGGTCCGCCTCGACGGCGTCTACGAGCGCGACGAGGCCGAGCAGGTCGCCTACCTGCGCGAGCTGCTCGAGATCTTCGATGCCGAAGGGGTCGACAGCGCATTCGTGTTCGCCTTCGAGCTGAGCCGGCTGGTCCACCGGCCCGATGGCGACCCGCGAGATGACCTGGACATCGGGTCCTACGGCATCGTCAAGACGCTCGACGGGCGCCATGGCACGACCTACCCGGACATGACATGGGAGCCGAAAGCGGCGTTCGCGGCGCTTGCCGAGATCTACGCCCAGGAGTGAGGGAGGGTCGCCACGCCCGGATGCCGGCGATAGGCTGTCGGTCATGACCGATCGGCTGCGCGTCATCCTCGAGATCGGCAAGAAGCGGCGCGTCGTCGCCGGTGCGATGGACTGGCCGGGCCTCGATCGCTGGGGCACATCCGAGGACGCCGCGATCGAGGTCATGTCGTCGTACGTGCCGCGCTACGCCACCGTCACGGATCGGGCCGGACTGAGGCCCGAGTTCGAGAGCTCCCGCGACATCGACGTCGTCGAACGCGTCCCGGGGTCGAGCTCCACCGACTTCTGGGGTGTCGCGCACATGCCCTCCGAGATCGAGCGAGTCGTTCTGTCGCCGCCCGACCTCGAGCGCCGGCTCGATCTCTTGCGCGCCTGCTGGGAGTCCTTCGACGACATCGCGGCCCGCGCATCGGCCGAGCTCCGCCCGGGCTCCCGGAGTGGTGGCCGCAGTCGTGATGAGATCATCCGCCACGTCTACGGCACGGAACCCTCGCAGTTCTCGCGCAAGATCGAGGTCCGGACACCATTCGAGGTCGTCATGACGCCGGACGGCCTCGTCGCGCATCGGGCGGCGTATCTCGACGCGATCCGTGCCTGGAACGCGGAAGGCAAGGCCGGCCCGGACCTGGCCGATCCAGTTCCTCATCCGCCGGACCGCCCATCACGTCATGGATCACGCCTGGGAGATCGAGGACCGCGATCCCGTCGCCTGACCCGCCGCCGGATCCCGCGCATCGGTAACCAATCGGTTACCGTTGGAACTCGACCATCCCAGGTCGAACGCAACAGGATCGGAGTGCCGAGATGGGCAGCTCGATGGTTCGGTACAAGGTCAAGCAGGGGCGAGCGGAGGAGAACGAGGCGCTTGTCAGGGCTGTGTACGAGCAGCTCAGCCGGGAACGACCGGACGGTCTTCACTACGCGACGTTCAAGCTGCCCGACGGCGTCAGCTTCATGCACATCGTCTTCGAGACCGAGGGGCCGGGCCGCATCCTGGGCAAGGTGTCGGCGTTCACGGCCTTCACCGCGGATATCGAGAGCCGCTGCGACGAGCCGCCGGTTGCCACCGAGGTGACCCTGGTCGGCTCGTACGGCATGGGCGGCTGACCGCGCCCGGTCGAAACGAGATCGGCCCCGACGTGGTCGTCGGGGCCGATCGAGCGGTCAGTGCGTGCGGTTCGGCTGGGGAGGAAGGAAGGTCCGGTTCGGGTTGCACGCCACGCCCGGGTTGCCTGCGTGTGGGTCGGCCAGCCCCAGCTTGACGTCCTGGCCGAATGACTGGGAGTGACCGCCGGGGCCGTTGGGGCCGGAGCCGTCCAACGGAGCGCCCGGGTCGTCGTTGTGTCCGGAGAACGAGCACCACGACTTGCCCTGGTTGTGGTCGGGGTTCTTGCCGCTCCCCGTCACTTCCCCGGCCATGGCGACACTCGCCGTCAACCCGAGGACCATCGCGGCAGCCGCGATGCTGAGACCGAATCGTGCCATCCGTGGGCGCGCCATCGGCAGTACCTCCTACGGCCGAGGTCGGTCTCGCCATTGGCATTCGGCACGCGTCGGGCGACCGCTCACACAGGGGACGCCGTGCCGTGGAACTCCCCCGGTGGCTCCCGCCACCTCTCCGGTCGACGCATCATGGCAAACGCGGAGGCATAGCGCCAGACGCTCTCATCCGCTGTGGTGCCCGGGCGCAACGCCATCGACCATCGCGCCCCATCCCGTCTTCGATCACATCGCCGCCGGATCGAGCCCCTCCTCGAATGCCAGCGCGAAGTCCTCCGACGGTCCCGAATGGCCCGCCAATTCCTCGGCCGTGTGCGTCCGTGCGAACGCAAGGTGGGCAGCCTCGTGCCGGACGACTCCCCTGAGCTCCGAGAGGGTCGTCCAATTCGCGAAGATCCAGATCACCGTCGGCCGATCGGTCGTGAATGAGCCCTTGAAGCCGTAGCGCAACCCGAACGTCGGTGGCGGGACGAGCGTCTCGACGAACGCGATCTCCGCCTCCGGGACGCCGAGCTCGCGGCACGCCTCGGCCAGCTCGGCGAGGGCCACCTCGACATATGCCTGCGTCCGGATGGGCGACCCGCACCTGGTCCGATTGCACGTGCACCCCGAGCCGCGCATACAACGCGAACTGCGGAAAGTCCTCGCGGCCGATGGTGAACGTGCCGTCCGGCGAGTCGATATCGAGCGTCGCGATGCCGACGCGCGGTTCCGTCGCGCTCACGGTCCCACCGCCGATCCGGGCATCTCCGAAGCCTAGCGGAGACCTGGTCGGGGGGACTTGACATGCGGGACGTATCGTCTGGACATGACGACTGACGCCCTGCCGACCGGCCCCGATCCGGAGGCGATCACCCGCACGATCCTCGAGACATGGCCCGAGACCGACATGGTCGAGGCCCTCGGGGCGAGGTTCTTCTCGCTCGATCCCGAGAAGCACTTTCCCAACTTCGCCACGATCGTCACGACCGACGAGCACGACGAGGGCGCGCCTTCGGATCTGTCCAGGCCGGGCGTGTTCCGCCTGAACATCGGCGTCGGGCGCGAGACGTTCCAGCGCCTCGTCGGCTCGATGGACGAGCCCGACTACGCCGCCCTCGACCGGATCGTCCCCCACCCCGTCTACGCCAGGCAGCTCTGGATCTCGATCCTCAACCCGAGCGACGCGACGTTCCGTGACGTCGTGATGCCGCTGCTGACCGAGGCGCACGACCGGCTCGCGGCGGCGCGAGCGCGCCACGCCGACGCGACGGCGTGACGAGTCCGCCGGACGATCGGCCGGCGCGCGGAGGGTCGCTAGGCGCCCTTGACGGCGAGGACGTCCACGAGGCGGATGTCCGGGTCCTTAGTGAGCAGCTGCGGGCCGGCGGAGGCCAGGGCCGCCGGGATCTGCCCGTTCAGGTGCGCCTGTCGGGCCGCCTCGTCCTCGAAGGCATCGAAGATCCCGAACGTGCGGTCGTCGACCTTGAAGCCGTACCACACGCGCGTCCCGGGCTCCCCCTCGACGATCGCCCTGCCGCCCTTGACGAACGCCTCGACCTCCGCCTCCTTGCCGGGCTTCGCCTCCACCAGTGCCAGGATCCCAAGGGTCAGTGCCATGACATGCCTCCTGTCCTCGCGGTGTGCTTCGTCCCACGGTGACGGTATCCATTTCGGCGCCTCCGGGCCTTGCATGTGTCGGTGACGGCGTTTCGGGTCGTCACGCGACCCTGCGCTGATCGGACCCGGCGACCGCCGGACATGCCGAGGCCCGGTCGCAGGACGTGGCCTCGTCTACTTACGGGATCAGCCGCCGAAGGCTGCCGCCCAGGCCGCCGCCGTCGTCGCGTCGTACTCGAGTGTGTAGCCGCAGGCGTTGATCCTCGGGCCGAACGCGGTCACCAGGTAGCGACCACCCTCCGCGAGCTCCGGCATCGGGCCGAGCAGCGCCGAGTCTGTCGTGGGGACGGTCAGCGTGATGCTCTTGCCTGCCCCCTTCCAGCCCTGATTGACCGTGAACGTGACCTGGTCGCCGGCGACAGCGGTGACGGTGCCGTCGAAGGCGACGTCGAAGGTCGGCAGGTTGGCCGGATCGTAGATTAGGCACGAGGCCACACCGCCACCGGCCGCCGGGTTCCCCGACGGGATCGGGTCTCCGGACGCCCCCGGGTCCACGGTCGCGGCGGGTGGGTCGGTCGGTGTCGGGTTGGCCGCGATCGGCCCGGGCGACGCGGCGCCGCCCGTTCCCAGAGTCCCTGAACCGAAGGCGACCGCGAGTGCGATCACGCCGACGATGGCAAGTCCGCCGACCCACACGAGCGGGCCGCGGCTGGGACGAACGGTCGGGTCGAATGGCTTGTCGGACATCAGGTGCTCCCGGAACGTGCCGTCACGCGCGCGACGGGACCCACATCACAGCACCTCTCGACCGGTTCGCCCATGGCCGGACATCGAGCCCGGGCATGGACATCCGTCCATGCGTCACTCGCGAAGCCCGTCTCAGACGTGCTGGTCGACGAGGACCGGGTTCCCGTCCGGGTCGATGGCGATAAAGCTGGCCGGGCCGCCAGGCTGACCGAGAACGTGCCCAGGTCCATGGTCGCTCCCTAAGTCGCCGACTCGTTTCGTCACGTGAGAGCCTAGCGTGGGCGGGACGTTCAGACCCCTTGACTCGCCCACGATCGACGCGGATGATGCGGCCACCGTGGTCGTCCGGGCCGCAGACGGGGGGCCGTCCGCCGGTAGTTCGTCGCAGGTCTCGCCACGTCCCATCGATCTCGATTGGGACGGTCTGGAGTCACTGCGCGCCCGCGAGTACGGTCGTCTCGACACCCTCGACGAGACCTATCTCGACTACACCGGCGGCGGCCTGTACGCCGAGTCGCAGCTCCAGGCGCATCGCGAGCTCCTCGCCGGCGGCCTCTTCGGGAACCCGCATTCCAGCAGTCCCGCCTCGCGCTCGTCGACCACGCTCGCCGATGCGGCACGCCGATCGATCCTGGCGTTCGTCAACGCCTCACCCGATGAATACACCGTCGTCTTCACGGCGAACGCCAGCGCCGCGCTGAAGCTGGTCGGCGAGGCGTTCCCGTTCGACCCGGGAAGCCGCTACCTGCTCACCACCGACAACCACAACTCGGTCAACGGCATCCGGCTGTTCGCGGAGGCGCGAGGCGCCGAGGTCACGTACCTGCCCCTGGGCATTCCCGACCTTCGACAGGACGCGGACGAGGTCATGACCGCCCTCGACCGCGCACCCGCCGGCCGGCGCCACCTGTTCGCCTACCCGGCCCAGTCCAACTACTCGGGTGTCCGCCACCCGCTCGATTGGGTGGCTCGTGCCCAGGAACGAGGCTGGGACGTGCTCCTGGACGCGGCCGCGTTCCTGCCGACCAATCGGCTGGACCTGTCGCGCGTGCGACCGGACTTCGTGACGGTGTCCTGGTACAAGGTCTTCGGCTACCCGACCGGGCTCGGCTCGCTCATCGCCCGGCGCGAGGCGCTCGCCCGGCTCCGGCGGCCGTGGTTCGCGGGCGGGACGATCGGGGTCGCGTCGGTCATCGTGCCGCGGAACACGTGGGCGGACGGCGAGATGGGCTTCGAGGACGGCACGATCGACTACCTGGGCGTGCCGGCCCTCGAGATCGGGCTCGATCACGTGTCGACGGTGGGCGTCGACGTCATCCACGACCGCGTGCAATTCCTCACGCGGCACCTGCTGGAGCGGCTGCCGGCGCTGCGGCATCCGAATGGCACGCCGCTGGTCCGGCTTTACGGCCCGGCTGACGATGCGGATCGTGGCGGCACGATCCCCTTCAACGTGCTCGACCCGGACGGCCGTGTCGTCGACTTCTGGAAGATCGAGGCGCTCGCCGCCGAGCAGCGGATCTCCGTCCGGAGCGGCTGCTTCTGCAATCCGGGCGCGAGCGAGACCGCGCGCGGCCTGACCGTCGCCGAGATGGAGGCCGTGTTCGCTCTCGGTCGCCTGCCCGACTACGATGACATCCGGCGGCTCCTGCCCGGCAAGGCGCTCGGGGCGGTCCGCGTCTCGCTCGGCATCGCGACGACCCGGCGCGACGTGGATCGGCTGATCGCTCTCATCGCGGGCCTGGCCGGCCGGACCTGGGACTGACCAGCGCCCTGGGGATCGCTCCTCGGTCATGCGGGCATCACGGTCCCTGGAGGCAGCCGAGGCACGCGCGCGCGGCGGGCTCGGGCAGCGCGATCCGGGCGGACCGGTTCGTCCAGACTGCGGCCCGTCGATCGCCGTCCGCCCGCTCGTTCCAGGCGTACACGGCGCCGATTCGCAGGTATCGCTCGTAAAACGCGCGCGTGCCATCGAACCCGCGACGGCTGAACCAGGCCTCGTCCTTGGCATCGGCGCGGGCGCGGAGCCCCTGCGTCGCGCCGGCGATGTCCACCGCGTCGGCGTCCATGCCCTCGATCGCGAGGACGACGGCGTTCGGCACGCTCGGCGGCAGCTGGTGGAGCTTGGCCAGGACGGCGGCGCCGATTGCCACGGGGTCGGGCACGTGGCGGAGCCGGGTCACCTCGACGTTGAACCGTCGACCGGCCCGGAAGGTGACGGTGAGATCCGGGCCGGTCTTGCCGGACCCATACGCCTCGAACGCGACCTCGAACCGGCGCTCGGTCAAGAGCAGGCGGGCGACCTGCAGCTCGGCACGGACGTCGCGGACCGCCTCGGCGTCCACTGCCCCGCGGAGCTTTTTCCGGATCTTGCCGCGATAGGTCTCGGCGAACGCGCGGAACCGTGGCGACGCCTCCAGCCATGCGGCCAGCTCGATCGCGAGCGGATCCTCCGGCCCGCGATCGTGGAGGGATCCGGCGAGCCGCTCGAGAGCAGAGCCGGTCGGGCCGACGGCGCGCCGGTTGGTCACGTTCTCGCCGGCCCTAGACGTCGATGACGACCTTGCCACGGGCGTGGCCGTCGTCCATCCACTGGAGCGCCGCGACGGTCTCGCTCAACGGGAAGCGGCGATCGATCGACGGAGTGACGGCACCCCTGGCGACGAGGTTCGTCACGGTCGCGACATCGCCCGGAGCGAACGGCTTCCACCACAGGAGCAGCCCGGACGACTTGCTGCTGCCGAGCGAGGCGAGCGGCCCGAGGACCAGCGCGCCGATGAGCGGTTTCGCCTGACCGCCAAGGGTGACGTACGTGCCACCCGGCCGGAGCGCCCGGCGGACGCGCCGGATCGGGTGGTGGGAGTCGGTGTCGAGGATCCAGTCGTACCGGACGCCCGTCGCGGTGTAGTCGACGGTCGTGTAGTCGATCGCGTGGTCCGCCCCGAGCGACCGGACGAAGTCCAGCTTGGCCGCGCTCGCGACGGCGGTCACCTCGGCGCCCATCGATGTGGCGATCTGGATCGCGAACGGCCCGACGTTGCCCGATGCGCCGTCGATCAGGACGCTGTCGCCGGGCCGCACGGTCCGACCATCGCGACGACGGAGACCCTGGACCGCGAGGATCGCCGAATGCGGCAGGGTCGCGGCCTGCGCGAAGGACAGCCCCGTCGGGACTGGGAGGAACGCCCGCTCCGGGGCGCACGCGTACTCGGCGAAGGCTCCGCCGCCGAAGGGATACAGGTCGGCGAAGACCTCGTCCCCCGGCTTGAACCGCGTCACGCTCGCGCCGACCGCCTCCACGACACCCGCGACGTCGAGACCGAGCCGCTGATCGCGCGGGGCGCGCACGCCGATGAACAGCCGAATGAACCGCGGTCGCGGCTGGATCCCGTCGAGATCCGCGCGATTGACGGACGCGGCCCGGACCTTGACCAGCACCTCGTCGTCGCCCGGCGACGGGCGGTCGACCTCGGCCAGCTCGACGACATCGCCGGGCGGACCGTACCGGCGGCGGATCGCGGCCTTCATCGGGGCGCCTCCGGGGCGTCCGGTGCGTCGACATCGGGCGCGTCGGACTCGGGCGCACCATCGTCGGGGCCATCGTGTGCCTGCTCGTCGACGCCTGTCTCGATGCCCGCCGCCGCCTGACTCGCGCGGTAGGCGGCAAGGTCGGCCTTGGCCTTGCGATCGAAGAACGGGATCAGGAACGGCAGCATCACCAGGCCGGCCACGAACAGCGGCACGAACAGCGCGAGGAGGCCCTGGCCGGCGTCGGCGACGCCCATCGCCTGCAGGACCTGGACGGTGAGCGCGTAGGCAAGCGCCCCGACCGGGAGGGACAGGACCAGGAGGACGGTCGGCAGGGATCGCACGGGTCGATCGTAGCCGGACGGGACGGACCGCAGGCCTGCCGGTGGCGGTACCCTCACCGGGAGTGAGGAGATCGGCATGACGACGAGACGCGTGGCCTGGCGCCGTTCCGACGAGGTGGCGACCGACGAGCACTGCACGCTCACGCTCCGGGACGTCGGGCTGTCCCTGGTCGGGACCGTGCTCGGGGCCGAGGACGGCGCACCGGTGCGGATCGAGTATCGCGTGCTGGCGGACGGCGCCGGCATGACGACCGCCGCCCACGTCCGCGACCTGCGCGGGTTCGAGACCCGGACGATGGCCCTCGAGCGCGACGCGAAGGGCAACTGGCGAGTCGACGGAGCGGTCGTGCGGACGCTGAAGGGCTGCACGGACGTGGATCTCGGCTGCAGCCCATCCACCAACACCCTGCCGATCCGGCGGCTCCGGCTCCGCGTCGGCGGCTCGCACAAGATCCAGGCGGCGTGGGTCCGCTTCCCCGAGCTCGTCGTGGTCAAGGCGGCCCAGACCTACACGCGCCTCGCCGAGTTCACCTACCGATATTCGAGCGGCACGTTCGAAGCGGAGCTGACCGTGGACGACGACGGCCTCGTCACGTCGTATGCGGAATGGCGGCGGACCGGCGTGGCGATCGGCCCAAACGACAGCGAGCCACTCGACACCTTCCGCTGAGCGACGCGGGACCGAACGCCGATGACTTTTCGCCCCCGCCGTCGTTTCACATCCAGGCCGGGACAACGCTGATCGAACACAGGAGGACACCGTGGATCTCAAGCTCGAGCTCGTCGTGCTCCCGGTCACGGACGTGGACCGGGCCAAGGCGTTCTACATGGACCAGATGGGCTTCGCCCTCGACGTGGACCATCGTGCCGGCGACACCTTCCGCGTGGTCCAGCTGACCCCGCCCGGCTCGGCGTGCTCGATCACGATCGGCACCGGCGTCTCACGGTCGACCCCGGGCGCCTACCAGGGACTCCATCTGGTGGTCCCCGACATCGAGGCGACCCGCGCCTGGCTGGTCGAACGCGGCGCGCCGGTCAGCGAGCCCTTCCACTTCGGTCCGGAAGGCCAAACGGCAGGCGTGCATCCCGGTCGGGGCAACTACGAGACGTTCATGTCGATCGAGGATCCCGACGGCAACGGCTGGCTGATCCAGGAGGTGGGCCACAGCGCCACCTGAGGCCTCGCCCGGCCGACCGGCTCACAGCTCGCCCGGCGGGGCAACACCGGCGCGCCTGGATGGACCGTGCCCGGCGCCGTCGAACCGGCGCGGGTCGAAGGCGGTGACGTCGTCCGGCGCCACCTCATCGAGGACCCATCGCGCGACGAGCTCGCCGGCCGCCGCCGCCATCATCGAGCCGAACCCGGCGAGACCACCGACGACGTGACCTCCGCCGGGGCCGTTGGGGCCGATGACCGGAAGGCCATCCGGCGTCCGGGCGTAGAAGCCGCCGTCGTGGGCGATGAGATCGAGCGGCCGCTCGAGGTACGCCGACAGGCCCGGCACGATCGTGGCCGCCCGGGCGACTACCTCGCGCGGGAACGCCACTGGCACGACCGGATCGGCGAGCCGGCTCGCGCGGCGTCTGATCCCTTGCCCAGCCGAGCTTGATCGCACCCGCGTGACCGCCGGTGTCCGGCTTGACGTGGACGCCGGCCGGCTGGCCGCCGGTCGCATCCAACCCGATCGTGAAGGGGGCGTCGGACGGCACGATGCCAAGCGGGTCCCCGACGACGACCTTCTGGCGGAGGACCGTCTCGAGCTCGAGGTTCGCCCCCAGGCGCGCGGCGACGTCACGAGCGAATGGTCCGGCCGCATTGATGAACCGCTCCGTGGCGATCTCGACGACACCTTCGGGCGTGGCGATGGTGACCGCGGTGATCCGGCCGTCGGCCACGGTGGCCCCCACGACCTCGCCCCGCACCAGGCTCACCCCGGCGGCCATCGCCACGTCGAGCATCGCCCGACCGAGCCCGACCGTATCGAGGCTCCCGGCCCGCCTGGCGTGGATCGCCCCGCGCAGCCCCGGCGCGAGATGCGGGAATCCCGTGGCGAGCTGCGCGCTGTCGAGGACGGCGACACTCCCCGGGTCCACGCCGATCGCGACGCGTTCCGCCACGACCGCCGGCAGCCCGGCGGCCACGTCCGGATCCGCGGTCACGAACAGGTAGCCGCGATGGTCCATCGCGAACGAGGCGCCGTCCGCCAGGAGACGCTCCACCATCGTGATGCTGCGGTCGGCCAGTGCCACCATCGCCGGCTGCGGCCACCAGTCCCGGTAGTTGGCGCCGGGCCGATCGCTGGTCAGCGACAGGGGTGGCCGGGGATCCACGAGCACGGTCGTGGTCGAGCCGAGCCGTGCCGCGATCTGCCATGCAGCCGCGACGCCCGCGATGCCCGCACCGGCGATCACGACGTCCGCGGTCCGCGTCACGAGCCGATCCCGCAGACGGTCGGACGGTCCCGCCGGGTCAGGCGAGCGGCAGGACGTGGACCGGGATCGGCGGCACGCGCTCGTAGGTCTCGGTCGTGGCGACCATGTCCTCCGCCGGAATGCCGAGCGCCGCGATGGCCGCCTTGGACAGCAGCGCCGCGGGACCGTGTCCCCCGGCTGACGGGATCGAGCGTGGCATCCATGCTGTGCCGTCTAGTCAGCGGGCAAGGTCGCGTCGGCGCATGCCCCAGCCACCGAGGGCAAGACCGCCCACGGCGATGACGACACAGGCCACGATGCCCGCGCCATCCCAGACGCCGACCATCGGCTGGCCGAGATGGGCGCTGAGCGCCAGCTGGTGGATCCCGTCGGGCAGGCGCAGGGCGGGCCCGAGCAGGTCGATCATGAAGGTCAGGACGACGATGACCGCGACGACCTCGGCGGCGATCGAGGTCCGGACCAGGCCGCCGACCGCGATCCCGATGCCGGCCAGCGCAGCCGTGTACAGGCCGAGGACGATCGCGCCCGCCGCTGGGGTGAGGGCATCGCTCCCGGCAAGGGCGGCCCCGAGACCGACCGCGATGGCCAGCACGACCGTCATGACCGCGATGGCCAGGTAGACGCCGATCCCGCTCCGGATCGCCCAGGGGGCTCGTCCGAGTGGCGTCGCGATGAGCATCTCCAGCCGGCCGGACGTCTCGTCGGATGCCCAGCCGCCGACGAGCGTGGCGGCCGCGAACCCGACGACGATGAACCCGAGCTGGATGAAGACGACCTGGAGGAAGCCGCCCGCGCTCGTGATGTCGATGTTCGGGAAGACGTTGTTGAAGATCGCCAGCGTGTCCGGCGACAGGTCCTTGAACGCATCGGCCAGGGAGCCGCTCGCCGCCGCGATGACGAACCCGAAGATGCCCAGGCCGAGACCCCACGCGAGCGCGGTCGGCAGGCGCTCCCCGAAGGACCGCCCGACCGGACCGCGAACGCCGAGGACCGCTCTCGGCAGGCCCGGGGTCGCGATGGCGCTGGACGCACCCAGATCCCGGCGGGTGAATGCCTCGGTCCCGAGCGCGAGCAGCACGATCGGCACGAGAGCGACGGGGATGAGCGACGGCCAGTCGGTCATGCCCGCCAACGGCTGATGGCCCGCGGTCCACGAGAACCATGAGAGGTTGGCGATGGCGCCGAGGACCGGCACGAACGACGAGTACCCGTAGACGAGGAAGGCGGCGATCAGCACGATTCCAGCGATCCCGGCGGCCCCGGCCCGTCCGATGAAGGGCGCGAGCACCCAGGCGACGCTGCCGGATGCGAGGGCGATCAGCCCGACCCACAGCGCGTACCCGATCGCAGCAGATGGGGAGATCGGGTCGCCCGGGAGCGTCCCGAAAGCGGTGCCGGCCAGCCAGGCGGCCAGCGCGAGGACGGCCATGGCCGCGGTGAGGACCGTGACGTGGGCGGCCAGCTTCTCGAGCGCCACCCGCCGCCGCCCGAATGGGGCCGACGCCACGAACTCGAGGCTCCCCCGCCGGGCCTCGCTGGCCAGCGTGCCGGAGAGCGCGAGGATCGACCAGATCGCGGCGATGAACACGATGTACGGGCCGTACTTCCAGGCGATGTAGCCACCGACCGTGCCGACGTTGATCGCCGGGCCGCTGAACCCCTGCAGGATCGGCGGGATCTCCGTGGCCAGGCGCACGATGTCCGCGCGCGATGCGGGCGTGGAGTAGACCGTGCCGACACCTGCGCCCGCGATGAGCATCATCCCGCCGAGGATCCCGGCGACGATGATGAAGGTCAGGCGCGAGTCGCGGACGGACTTGGCGTAGATGCTGCCCAAGCCGTAGATGCGGTGCCAGAGCGAGACGGGTCGCCTAGGCGCCACGAACGGCGCCGGCCGAAGGTCGGTCGCCATGTCAGGCCACCTTCGCCGCGTCGCTGTATTCGGCGAGGAACGTCTCCTCCAGCGACGGCTCGCGGCTGACGAAGTCCAGGACGTCGTACGACGCCGCCGCCCGGACGACCGGCGCGATCGACCCGGACACGCGCATCTTGAGATGCTGGCCGTCCACCTCGAGCTGGCTGACCCCGTCCAGGGACTCGAATGCCGCCGTGGGCACGGTGCCGGCGAACTGGAGCTCGACCTGGTGGTGGGCGAGGTCCCGCATGTCCTCGATCCGGCCGAGACGGACCAGACGCCCGTCACGGATGATCCCCACCCGGTCGCAGGTCTGCTCGACCTCGCTCAGGACGTGGCTGGACAGGAACACCGTCCGGCCCTCGGTCCTTGCCTCGCGGATGATCTCGTAGAAGGTCTGCTGGACGAGTGGGTCGAGCCCGGACGTGGGCTCGTCGAGGATCAGCAGCTCGGGTCGGTGCTGGAGCGCGATGACCAGGCCGATCTTCTGCTTGTTGCCCTTGGAATACTCGCGGAACCGGCGCGTCGGGTCGATGTCGAGCCGGGCGACCAGGTCGGCCTGGTACGCCGGGTCCACCCCACCCCGCAGGTTGGCGAAGTAGTCGATCGTCTGGCCGCCGGTCAGCTTGTCGTAAAGCGTGAACTCGCCGGGCAGGTAGCCGGTCCGGCGGTGGATGGCCACCGGATCGACCGTCGTCTCGATGCCGAAGACGCGCGCGCGCCCGCCGGTCGGCCGAAGGTGGTCGAGGAGGACGCGGATCGTCGTGGTCTTGCCGGCGCCGTTGGGTCCGAGGAACCCGAAGGCCTCGCCCTCCATGACGGCGAGATCGACCTCGGCGATCCCGCGGTGCGATCCGTATGACTTGGTCAGGTTCTCGGTCTCGATGATCGGGGTCATGGTCACTCCTTGGACACGGTGCTCAACGGAACCATTCGCGCAGGACGCCTTCGTCGACGAACGTCAGGGATCCGGGCCGGGCTCCCAGGATCCGCTCGAACGCCTCGCCGTACGCCCCCAGGGCACAGATGAGCTCCTCGAAGGAGATCGTGCCGGCCTCGTGCGCGAGGGCCAGCTGCGTCGCCGACTCGTTCGCGCCCAGGATCAGCGACACGAAGACGCGGGCGGCGTCGCCCGGCGAGCCGACCGCGAACGAGCCCTCCGCGACGCCCTGGCCGATGATCTCGGCGAAGAGCGGCGTCAGGTTCCTCGCCGTACCGGTCCGCAGCTTCTCCCGGACGATCGCGTTCTCGTCCGACAGCCAGACCCGCATCACCGCGAGCAGCAGGTCGCGCCGGGCGAGCTTCCAGGCGGCGATCCCGGCGAACGCCCCGCTCAGCTTGTCCGTCGCGGTCATGTCCGGGTCGGCCACGAGGGGCTCGAGGGACGCTGTCGCCTGGACGATCATCCGCTCGAGGACCGCTTCGAGGAGGTCCGTCTTCGAATCGAAGTAGTGGTAGAAGGCCCCGCGCGACGCGCCGACGTCATCGAGGACGTCCTGGATGCTCATCTCCTCGTAGCCCGTCGACTGGATGAGCCGGAGGGCGGCATCGATGAAGGTGTCCCGGCGGACAGCGTGCTCGACGAGGTTGATGGTGCGGGCCATGCGATGCGTCTACCAATACTCAGACCGACTGTCGGTCTAAGAATACATCAATCCTCGCGCGACAGGATCACGACGCTGTACGGCCCGACGGAGATGAGCCCGCTCTGCTTGCAGCCGTCGAGCGCTTCGCCGTCGGCGTCGAGGTCGTTCGCCTCGTGGCTGCCGAACTCGCGCGAGTAGCCCGCCGCGTCCGAGTTGAAGCGCACGTTCCAGCGGCCGGGTGCCGGGAACCCCACCCGCAGATCGTCGATCGTCCGATCGGCGAAGTTCGCGACGACGACCGTGTCGTCGTGCGGCCCGCCGGCGTCCCAGCGGTGCATCACGAGGACCTTGGCCTTCTGGTCCGCCCGCAGGATCGCGACATTCGGACCGCGGAGACCGGCGGTCGTGCCATCCGCCGCGCGCCGCAGCGCGATCAGGTCGCGATGGAGGCGGGCGATCCCGCGGTTCTCAGTCAGCTTGTCCCAGTCCAGCCCGACCGTGTCGTCGAACCAGCCGTCCTCCAGCAGCTCCTGACCCTGGAACAGCATCGGGATCCCCGGCGAGGTCAGGACGAGCGCCGCACCCAGGACCGCCCGTTTCTGCGACCACCAGCTGCGCGCGTCGCCGGGTGCGATCGCCTCCGGCAGGCGGACCAGGCCGTCGGCCACGTCATCGTGCGACTCCGTGTAGATGACCCGGCTCGTCGGGTCGCCACGTCCCGTGCCGACGATGCCGTCGACGATCCGGTCCATGTCGCGAGCGGCGTCATCGGCGACCTCGAGGCTCGGACGGACCCGCCGGATGAAGCCGACATCCCACTGGGCGGCGAACCCCGCTCCCCCGTCGGCGGTCGGGGTGACCATGATCGGATCGTCCTCGAGGTCCTCGGCGATCGTGATCTTCCAGGGCTGACGCTCCCGGATCTCGTCGGTGAGCCAGGTCATGAACGACCAGCCCTCGGGCAGTGCCGTTTCGGGCGTCGGCACGCCGTCGACCGCCCGGATGAAGACCGTCGAATCGAACCGGAGGCCGTCGCACCGGAACTCCTCCAGCCACGTCATCGCGCTGTCGCGCAGCATCGTCCGGACCTCGCCGCGACCGTAGTCCGGACGGGTCGCGCCCCACGGCGTGAGGGCGCGGGCATCGTTGTAGAAGTAGATCCCCCCACCGTCGCCCTCGTACCAGCCATCGAACCGCCACAGGTCGAGGTCCGACGGTCCGAGGTGGTTGTAGACGACGTCGACGATGACGGCGATGCCGTGCGCGTGCGCGTCGCGGATGAACCGCTTGAACGCGTCCGGGCCGCCGTAGCCGGACTCGATGGCGAACAGATGCGATGGGTTGTAGCCCCAGGAGATGTCACCCGCGAACTCGAACGGCGGCATGACCTGGACAGCCGACACGCCCAGTCGTTGCAGGTAGGTCAGCCGCCCGCGGGCGCTGTCGAACGAGCCGCGCATGTCGTCCGTCGCGGCGAACGTGCCGACGTGCAGCTCGTAGATCACGAGGTCGTTCCAGTCGGGCATCTGGAACTGGTCAGCCTCCCAGTCGAACTCGGCCGCGTCGTAGACGATGCTGTTGCCGACCGAGCTCGTGACGTGCCGGGCGTACGGGTCCATCCGCGACAGGTCCCCGTCAGCGGTCCGGATCGTGAAGCGGTATTCGTCACCCGGTCGGACGCCGGCGACGTCGGCCGACCACGTCCCGCTCGTGCCGTCACCGTCCCGGGCCAGCGCCGTCCGATCGGTCGCCCAGTCGTCGAAGGTGCCGGTCACGAAGACGGCCTGTGCGTGGGGCGCCCAGACACGGAACATCGTTCCTGCCTCGTGCGGGATCGCGCCCATCCCGGGGCGCGTGGACGGCCGAGTCTTTGTCACGTGGCGGAGGTGCGGCGGGCGTCCTCGCCCGGGATCCCTCGCGCCGCGAGGGCGGCCGCCAGGGCGTCGAGATCGTCGACCGTGAGGTAGAGCGCGGGCGTCCGGAGGCGCAGCACCCGGATCGGTGCCAGGAAGTCCAGGCGAATGCCGCCGCGCGGTGAGCCACCGAACGTCAGGTCCTGGTGGCGGATGCTCCGGCGGATCCCGATGGCCGTGATCCAGCGCCATGGACCCTCGATCCGCCAACGGCCGATGTTCGCGATCGGGGTCGTCGCCGTCGCCCACCCGAAGCGCGCCGTCAGGGTGTCGTCGTCGAGGTCGACCCACGCGTCCTCGGGCCCGGCGACGCCAAAGGCCCGGAGGACCGGCCACGATCGTGGGCCGAGGCGATAGGCGAACCGTTGGGTGGTCATGACCGAAGGCTACCGCCCGGACGGCCGCGACGCCCGCGTGCCAGCGCGAAGCGGCGCTCGACCAGCGTCGAGCCGTGCGACACTGCAGCCTATGGTCGTCGAGGAGGGACGCGAGATACCTGCCTCCGGGGAACCACCGGCGGCAGTCTGCCCGCGATGCGGTCGACGGGTGGACATGGCGACCATCGGGCCAAGGGTCGGGCTGTGCCACTGCCCGGTGTGCGAGGTGTATTCCTGCCGCTGGTGCTGGGCGGGCGTGGATGATGCCTGCCCGATCTGTGGCGTCTCCTACGGCCCGGCGGCGGTCGCGCCCCGACGGGGGGCAGCGGCCGCGGCGGTCGCCGGCGCAGGCCTGGCGGCTGCGGCTGCGGCGTCGCCGCCCGAGGCGTCCCCGGCGACGTCGACACCCACGGGAGCGGCCACACCTGGAACGACACCCGAGGCCGCAGCGCCGGCCGTGGATCCCGCAGCGGCAGCCGCGGCGGCAGGTGCGGCCGGGGCCGGTTCGCGATCCTCCCCGGCTCCGGCCGCGGCGGCCGCGACCGGGGCCGATCCATCACCCGGGGTTGCCGCGGCGGCGGCGGCTACCGCGGCCTCGACCCCTCCTCCGGCTCCGGGAAGGAGTGCTCCCGCGGCCCTCCCCGCGGCGGCCTTTGCGCCCGCAGCCGTCGCGGCGTCCGCGCGCCCGGCGCCGATCGCAGCAGCGAAGCCACGATCCGCGGCGGCCGGGGCAAGTCCGCGTGACCTGCGCGCCCCGCTCGCGGCCGGGACGATCGTGCTGGCCCTGGCGTTGCTGCTCCTGAACATCGGCGCGGCATTCCGCCCGACCGGAGACGTCAATGGCGACGTCTCGGGGGCGGAATCCGGCGCATCGGCCACGCCCGCCTCGTCGTCGGCCGACGTGACCAGCGGACCCACCGACACGCCCGGAGGAACCACGACGTCGCCGGGTGCGACCCAGCGCCCGGTCGATCCGACGCGACCCGGGCGGACGAACGCCCCGCGACCACCCGGGGGTCCATCGACCGTTCCGGGCGTCGGTCCACGCGCGACCGCAGGCCCGACCGCGGCCGTGACCCCCGGAACAACGCCCAGGCCGACGACCGCACCCACCGCCGCGCCGACACCCGTCCCGACGCCGGCACCGACGCCCGTACCGACGCCGGCGCCGACGCCCGTACCCACGCCCGCGCCGACCCCGACCCCCGACCCGACCCCGACCTGTCACACGGTGCCCGACCTCGTCGGGAAGACCTTCTCAGCCGCCCGGACCGCCTGGACGGCCGCCGGGTTCACGGGTGGGTTCAACCCGGCGACGGGTCAGAACAAGTTCAAGGTCGCGACCCAGAACCCCGCCGCCGGCGCCTGCCTGCCGGCGACGGCGACGATGACGGTGACGCGCTAGCCGCCACGGAGCGACTCACATGGTCCGGCCTCAGGGCTCCGACCCGACCGGGACGGGATCCTCCGAGCTCGGCCACCCGCGTGCCTCGCGGTACCGCTCGATGTACTTCACGAGGAATGCCTGGATGACCGCCGCGAGCGGGATCGCGACGATCGCACCGATCGCTCCCGCGAGCTCGGCCCCCAGCAGGAACGCGAACGTGACCACGATCGGGTTCAGCTCGAGGGCACCGGCCCGGACGATCGGGGCGAGGATGTTCTCGTCGATGAACCAGCCGACGAGCATGACGACCGCGACGACGAGCGCGATCTCCGGCCGGACGAGGAGCGCCACGACGACCGGCGGCAGCCACGACACGTACGGCCCGTAGATCGGGATGGCCATGATCAGCCCGGCCAGGAAGGCGGTCGCCGGGCCGAATGGCAGCCCGAAGATCGCGCTGACGAGGAAGGCCCAGATGCCATACAGGCCGCCCAGCACGAGCTGGCTGCGCAGGAAGCCGGCCGCCGCCGCGCCCACGCTGTGCCGGAACAGCATCGCGTCCTCGCGCTTGTCCGGGGGCGTCAGGTCGAGTCCGACCCGCATGATCTTGTCCCGGTCGATCGCCATGAACACCGCCAGGCTGAGGACGACGATCGAGTCGACGATCGTCCCGGCCGCCGACAGGAGGCCGCCGAACAGCCCGACCATCAGGTCCACGGCGTTCTGGACGACATTCGTCAGGAGCGCCTGGAAGGAGCCGATCACGTCGACATGGATCCCAGCGTCGTCGAGCCAGCCCTGGAGGTCGGTCAGGAAGGACGGCGGGTGAGCCGCGAGGCCCGGCAACGCGCCGGCCAGCTCGACGAACGACTCGCCGAGCGAGGCGACGACCTTCACGAGGACGATCGCGCCGATCACGATGACGGGGACGATGATCGCGATGACCGCGACCGGCCGCGGCAGACGGGTCAGCCGGCGCTGCAGCCAGTCCGCGACGGGCGAGATGAGGAACGCCAGGAGCCACGCGAAGAAGAAGATGAGGATGATCCGGGAGTAGTTGTCGAAGTAGCTCGCGAGGAAGCCGAGGACGACGAACCCGACGGCGAGCGTCGTCAGGACGATCAGGGCCTCGATCCACTCCGCTCGTCGATCGAGAACCCGGCGGAGCTGGCCCGACCCCGGATCCGACGCGACCGACGCTGACCGCGACGCACCGGGCTCCTGCATCGTTCCCCTCCTCGGGCTTCGGACCGAACCAGCGCCTGGCGCGAGTGTACGGGACCGTCAAAGCGCGTCGGATGGCCGAATCCGCGAGCACGCGGGGGCGTTCCGGGCCCAGCTACGCGTACGCCGCGTCGCTCCGGCCGAAGCCGACGACGCGGCGCACACCCGCTGGGAGCTGACGAAGGTCAGCCCCTCGCGATCTCGTCGGCCAGCCGGTCGTAGCTGTCGAGCGCGCCGCCGATCATGCCCATCGCCAGCGCCCCTTCCAGGTCCTCCGCCGACGGGAAGCGCGTTCGGGCGATCACCTTGGTCCGACCGCCCAGGTCCTCGAGGACCATCGTTTCGACGGCCGCCCGATCGTCGAACCCGGGCACGTCGAAGATGAACGTCCGCACGCTGCGGACGGGCGGGTCGACCTCCAGGTACTCGCCCCGGAACGGAGCGTCCTCGCCACCCGTCGTGTGGTTGATCCAGCGCCAGCGCCCACCCGGCCGGACGTCCATCTCCTCGACCGTCGTCGTGTAGCCCGTGGGTCCCCACCAGTGGGTCACTCGCTCGGGATCGTTCATGACCCGCCAGACGAGGTCCCGCGGGGCGTCGAAGATCCGCTCCATCACGAGATCCGCTCCGTCCGCGTAGGCCGTGGTCCGCTCGTTGCCGAGCTGCTGGATCGCCATGACATCCGCTCCTTCCAGTGCATCCGAACTATCGATCGTCACCGTCATCGCCGTTCTCCCCTTCCTCTTGCAGCTCCCGGAGGTAGTCGTCGAGGCGATCGAAGCTCGCCTCCCAATGCCGCCGGTATTGCCCCACCCAATCCGCGACGTCGCGCAACGGTCCGGCGCGCAGCCGGCGTGGCCGCCACTGCGCCTGGCGCCCCTGCTCGATCAGGCCGGCCCGCTCCAACACCCGCAGGTGCTTCGAGATCGCGGGCTGGGTCATGTCGAACGGCTCGGCCAGCTCCTTGACCGACGCCTCCCCAGCGGCCAGGCGCGCGAGGATCGCCCGTCGCGTCGGGTCGGCGAGGGCGGCGAAGGTGAGGCTGAGTGGGTCGGGTCGCTGCATGTCCATCACTGATTGGATATATAACCTGTCGGTACTGTACGGGCGGATGGAGTGCGTGTCAACCCCTGTCGACCTTCTCGGTCACGCCGAAATAACGGATACCTGTACCACCGGATACCGAACGCTCCCGATGGCAGCGGGCGCCTTTAGCCCGAGGCTATGCCCTACCCGATCACGCCATCAAGACACGACGAACAGGACCCACCGATGACCGACCATGCGACCGACCAGCGCCACCTCCCACACCGCACCTGGGCAAGCGGGGGCACCAAGCTCGCGAGGCTCGCCCCGGATCAGGCCCAGGCCGCGGGCGAGCTCGTCCGCGTCAGCCGCCGAAGCGGCCGCATCGGGCTCGCCGGGTCGACGCCCGAGAGCTTCGTCGGCTTCCTGCCGACCGCCTCGTCCTTCGGAGCCGTCGTCGCTTTCCGCTGAACACGACCATTCGGGCTGGTTCGCCAACACGCCTCGGCGCGACGTGCCCGGAACCCGGTCCGTGCGAACATGGCGGCATGCCACTGTCGGGAACGTATGCACCCGGGTCATCCGCCTGGGCGCGCAAGCAGGCCGAGCGCTATGAGGCCTCGAATGGCGATGACGCCGCCGATCTTCGCGGCCGGCCGATCATCGTCCTGACGTCCGTCGGCGCGCGGACGGGCGCGTTGCGCAAGACGGCGCTGATGCGCGTCGAGCGCGACGGCGTCTACGCGGTCGTCGCCTCGCTCGGTGGCGCCGCCCACAACCCGGTCTGGTACCACAACCTCAAGGCCGATCCCCACGTCGAGCTGCAGGACGGCGCGACGACGCGGGACTACCTGGCGCGGGAGGTGACCGGCGACGAGAAGGCGCTCTGGTGGGCGCGGGCGGTGGAGACGTGGCCCGCCTACGACGCCTACCAGGCGAAGACGACCCGGCAGATCCCGGTCTTCGTGCTCGAGCCGATCGAGGTTGCCGATCCGTCGTGACCTCGCCCGGCCTCGTGCCGGTCGAGCGTCCTACTGGAGGCGAAGCGTCCGCGCGTCGAGCTCGTACGGCAGGACGAGGACGTACATGCCGGCCAATGCGCTGCTGCCCCACGCGCTGTTGCCACGCCGCACGAACTGCCGCCCGACCTGCTTGACCGAGAGCGCCTGACCGGGCGCCGGGCTTGGTCCCCACACCGTCGAGCCGTGCGGGTACAGCGGATCCTCGACGATGGCTGCCGTCACTCGGGCGCCCTTCGCGAACGGGTCTGCCGTCGCCCGGAACCCGCTCATGACCCAGGCATGGCGGCCGCGCCAGACGAGCAGGCCGACGGGCCGGCCCGTCGCCCGGATCGCACGGGCGGCGACGAGGAGTGCTTCGTCCAGCGAGGCCACGCCTGCGACCCGGTAGGGCCCGGCCCCGGCGAGGGTCAGGCCGGCCGCCCAGCCGGTCACGTTGGCGCCCTTGCGGAGCCGGCCGTCCGGACGGGCCGGGCTCCACGCCCGCGCGATCTTCTGGAGGCGGAGCTGGGTCGCGGCGCTCCGGTCGGCGCCCGGCACCAGCATGTTGAGCATCATCTGCATGCTCGCCCCGACGCACTGGACGTTGTTGGTCTGGGCGACGAAGTCCCGGCGCGCCCCGAGGTCCACGGTGACCTGGCGCTGCGCGGCGGACGCCGGGACCGCGCTCAGCGCGATCGCCAGGAGACTAGCCGCCGCGAGGCCGATCGAGCGGCGGGCGACTCGTGGACGGCGTGGCATCCGTTCCCTCGGCATGGCCGGAGGATACGACGAAGTCGCCTAGGGGTCGATCCCGAGGCCCAGCCGGGCCGCGATGCCGGCCGCCTCCGTGCGCGTCGACGCGCCCAGCTTGCCCAGGATGTTCGAGACGTGGACACCGGCCGTGTTCTCGCTGATGAACAGCTCGTCGGCGATCTGCCGGTTGGTCCGGCCGCGGACCAGGAGAGGCAGCACGTCCCGCTCACGGCGGGTCAGCCCGAATGGGTTGCCGTCCGGCTCGAGCGTGGCGGGTACCGGATCCGCCGCGCCCGTCTCGGCGAGGTCGAGGCGGGACCTGGCGGCCAACGCCTCGATCGACTCACGCAGCGGCGTCGCACCGAGGCCCTCGGCGATGGCGTGCGCCCCGCGTGCGGCGATCCCTGCTCCGGCCCGGTCGCCGTCGCCGAGCAGGGCCTCGGCCTCGCGCCACCGGCAATAGGCCACGAGGTACGGGTTCTCGCGGCTCCGCCACCGATCGGCGGCCGCGCGCCACGCCGCGACCGCCGGCCGGCGCTCCAGGCGCGCCCGTTCCGCCTCGACCGTCGCCACCTCGGCCGCCGTCTCGCTCACGGTGTCGCCGTCGATGTCGGCCATACCCGGGATGAGCTCGAGGGATCGCCAGAGGTCCGTCCCGGCGTCGATGGCCTCCCGCTCACTCGCGCGGTTCCGGCGCGCACGCTCGACCTCCGCCATGTCCGCGACGGCCCGCATGCCGACCCGGTATAGCCGCAGGTGATAGCGCGGCCACTCCGACCGCAGGATCTCGTCCAACCCCTGCCGGATGGACGCGAGGGCCTTCTCCGGCTCGCCGCGCCACAGGGCGGCTTCGGCGATGGACAGGCGATACGGCGAGTGGAACTGGGCTTCGACGGGAACGCCCTCGAGCAGGATCCGCAGCTCGTCCAGCCCGGCGTCCACGCGGTCGTCGCCCTCGGCGACCAGCAGCGGCAGCCACCGCGTCAGGCCGTAGCGCCGCTGCGGCCGGCTCACCGGCTGGCTGGAGATGACGGCTTCGGCCAGCGCGTCGGCCTCCTGCCACAGGCCCAGGTCGAACGCGTACGAGACGCCGTTCGCGCCGATGAACGTCCCGTATGTCCGGGCCAGGCCGATCTCCTCGGCGGCACGCACGCCGGCGCGGGCGACCTCGAGGCCGCCACGGACGTCGCCGCAGACACGATGGGCCTCGGCAAGGTTGTTGTATGCGCGACCGATGTCGTCGGCGTTGGCTACCTCCCGGGCGATCGCGAGTGCGGCCTCCAGCTGTGCGAAGCCCTCCTCGCACCGACCGCCCACCGCCACGTCCAGGCCGTAGGTGTTGAGGGCGTGGCCCTCGACCTGGCGCGCGCCCACGTCACGGGCGATGTCCACGGCGCGCTTGCACAGGACCGTCGATTCGGACCAGCGGTCCAGCAGCATCAGGATCTGGCCGTAGCCGGAGAGGACCCGCGCCAGCTCGGCGGTCGGTGGCTCGGCCGGCATGATCCGTACGGCTGCCTCGTGCGCCTCGAGCGCCGCCTCCGTCTCGGCGTTGACCCACAGCGCGCGGCCGAGACGCTCCATCATGCTGCCGACGCGGATCGGATCGGCGTCCGGGCCGAGTGCGGCGATGGCCTCCCGGCGGAGGGCCACGGATCGCCGGGCGTCGCCGGCCAGCCAGGCGGCCACGGCGGCCCGGTCGAGCAGCTCGACCCGATCGAACCCGGCCAGGTCCTCGGGCCCGTCGACGCGCGTCCAGAGCTCGAGCGCCCGTTCGTCGTGCCGCCGGGCGTCGGCGAACGCGAATGCGCGGGCCGCGGCGTCGCCGGCCCGGATCGAGGCGTCGAAGGCCTGCCGGTCGTCCCGCGCCGCGGACCAGTGGTAGGCCAGCTCCGCCCAGTGACCGGCGGCGATCGCGCCGCTTCCCGGACCGCGTTCGGCGAGGGCCTGGGCGAAGGCCATGTGGAGCGCGAGGCGCTCGCCCGGGAGCAGGTCGTCGTACGCCGCCTCCTGGAGCAGCGCGTGGCGGAACGCGTAGTCGCCATCGCCGCCCGCCTCGTTCGTGCTCGTGACGAGGACCTGGCTGGCGACCGCCGTGCGAAGCCCATCGAGCAGGTCGTGCTCATCCATGCCGGCCACCTTCGCAAGGAGCCCGTGATCCACCCGCCGGCCCGCCACGGCCGCGACGCCGATGACGGTCTGGGCGCGCTCGGGCATGGACGAGATGCGCGCCAGGAGGACCTCCCGCAGCGTCGGCGGGAGCGGGCCGCCGGCGCCGTCGTCGCCGGCCATGAGCAGCTCCTCGATGAAGAACGGGTTGCCGTCCGATCGGCGATGGATCCGCTCGCTCAGGTCGCCCGACGGGGGCGCGCCCAGGATCGCCTCGAGCAGCTGCCGCGTGTCGGCCGGATCGAGGCGTTCGAGGTCGATCCGTTCCACCCGGCCGCTGCGGTCGAGCTCCGCGAGCCACGGCAGGAGCGGGTGACGGCGGTGCAGCTCGTCCGCCCGGAAGGTCATGACCAGCACGATCCGATCCGTCCGGACGTGACGGACCAGGAACGCGACGGTCTCCCTGGTCGCGGGATCGGCCCAGTGCAGGTCCTCGACGACGAGGAGGACCGGGGAGATCGCCGACAGGCGCTGGAGCAGCGTCAGGACCGCGTCGAGCAGGCGGGCCTGGAGCGATTCGCTCTGGGTCGTGCGATCGGCGGCGATGGCCGGCCCGAGGGCCGGCACGAGGTGGGCGAGATCGGTCCGCGCGGAGCCGACGACCGTCTCGAGCTCGTCCGGATCCAGCTCCTGGGCGAGCGTGCGCAGGGCCTCGACGAACGGCGCGTACGGGACGCTCCCGTCGCCGACGTTGGCGCAGCCCCCGATGAGGACGCGCATCCCGCGCGCCGACGCCATCGACGCGACCTCGGCGACCAGCCGTGACTTGCCGACGCCGGCCTCGCCGGCGATGAGCTGGTGGATGGGTGACCCGGCGATGGCGCGATCGAGCGCGCGGCCCATCGCGGCCTGCTCGGTCGCGCGTCCCACGAGCGTCGGACTGACGAGGCGGCGCGACATCGCCCGATGATACGGGCTGGTCGTGAGGGTCATCGGCTCGTGGTCAGGATCACCGGCCTGGTCCGGCGATCAGACACCCGCGCCGCGACCGGTCAGGTGGAGCCGGCCGGTCAGCCAGCCGAATGGGCGTCGGGCTGCGTGCGGGCGCGCAGTCCCCGCTCGGAGCGGCGCGACCAGGCGTTCGGCGTCTGCGTCGGCCTG
Organism: uncultured Chloroflexia bacterium; assembly: GCA_963755995.1. Taxonomy (GTDB): domain Bacteria; phylum Chloroflexota; class Limnocylindria; order Limnocylindrales; family CSP1-4; genus SPCO01. Next base: position 869,738 of record CAVWLQ010000003.1, read on the forward strand.
GAAGGCGTCGAAGCGGTCCTTGGCAGTCAGGGTGGCAAGCATGAGGTTCATCGCGGTGGCTCCGTCCGTGTGGCTCGAGGTTCGAGCCGAGGACATGAGCATGTCGCGCGCCGGCCGCGCTGCCATCGGGAGAGTCCACCATCCCGCGGCCGTCCCGGCCGTCATTTGCGGGTCGGACGCCGTTAGGGCCCGCACGGGCCCCCGTTAGGCCCGCGGGATCAGGTGCGCTTGAAGGTCGTCGTCGACGATCGGTTGACGCTGCCCGACTGCGTCGTGGCCCTCACCGAGACCTTGCCCTTCGGCGTCGCCGCCGTGATCGGCAACGTGGTCAGGGCCTTGCCCTTCGCGTCGGTGAGACCGGTCGTCGTGAGCTTCGAGCCGTTGGAGAACGTCCACGTCCAGGTGACCTTGAGGTTGGCCACCCCTCGGCCCGTCGAGCTGCGCGCGAGCGAGGCGACGCGGAGGGTCTGGCCGGGGTGCACGGTGGTGTCGTTCACCCACGACTTGAAGCCGGCCGAGCCCGCGGCCAGCCGTCGGGTTGCCATGAACCGCTTGATCGGCGTCTTGGTGACCGCCCCGGTCTTCACCGTGATCTTGACGTCCCGCCAGTGACCGATCGGGCTGGCTCCGACGCTGCCGTAGGCAGTCACGTGTCCGTCGGCGGTCGTGTAGCGCCGGAGCAGGGTCGTGCCACCGGTCGCCTTCGGGAACGCGATGTCGACCCGGACCCCCTCGAGCGGGTGGCCGGCGGCGTCCTTGACCGCGACGTAGACCGTCTCGGTCGTGCTCTGGGCGACGTAGGTGTACTTGAGGCGAACGCTGACCGACGCGGCCGGGGCGGCATCGCCGACGCCCTGGTCGATGGAATAGAGCAGGTCGGCGAGATCGGACGATGCCCGCTTCAGCAGGGCGCCGGTGATCGCCTTGACCCGCGTGTTGAGGACCGTCTCGTTGGCATGGAACTCGCGGTAGAGCTCCGGGTAGTACCTGCGCGAAAAGGCGGCTGCGGCGATGGCCGCCGTCCGCACGTCGGCCACGGCGTGGGGCGAACGATCGGGCGTCATCCAGGCCGGCGACATGTCGGCGTTCTTCGCCAGGAGGTCGACGAGAAGCTCGTAGCGACGGTGCGACGTGTCCCGATCGACCGCCGCGTAGTTCGTGTGATACGGCTGGGTGATGTCGCCGTAGTAGTGCGCCATCCAGCCGAACGCCATCGACGCGGTGTGATCGTCGCCCGCCTGGTGGGCGACGAGAGCCTGGTGGTAGAACTCGGTGATCCGGTCGACCGCGCCCCGACCATAGCCCTTCTCGTTGAACACGTGCTCATTGGTCGCATAGAAGACCTTGTCCGGGTCGTCGCTCGCGAGCAGGGCGGTCTCGACCTCGAACCACGCCGGCGGGCTGGCCCCGAAGACCTTCATGGCCGAGGTGATGATCCAGTCGTGGGTCCCGAAGCCGTTGCCACCGTCGCCCCCGTTGGCCCACGCGAAGACGGAACCGGACATGCCCACGAGGAGCATCGCGCTGAGAGCGAGCGAGACGAGGGGACGGGCGACGGATCGACGCACGATGTGGTGACTCCCAGGCAGTAGCGACGGTCGTTCGATCCTCGCCGACCGAGCGCCGTCCGCACACCCACCGGGTGGTCCCAGCCACGCGGCGGCGAATGACCCAGTGTCGACGTGCACCGGTCGAGCTCGATGCGATGCCGTCGTCGCGCTCCCGGCCGCCGGCGTTCCGCGGATCGCGGGTCTCCCGACCACAATAGGCGGGTGACGTCACCCGCCTCGTCCGAGCCTTCCTCCGACCAGCCCGCGGAGACCCCCGCCGCCACATCGAGCCCGCCGACGATGGCCGACGTCGCATGGATCGCCGCGATCTCGGTGGTCAAGGCGACCATCGTCGCCCTGGCGATCGACGCCTTCGTCAACTCGACCTCCCCGCGCTTCCGCGGCAAGGCGATGCGCGTCCGGGCCATCGGCTACACGGGCGCGCTGCTCGTGGTGCCGGTCGCCTGGCGGGTCCGCGGTCGCGACGACGCGTACCCGCGCGAGCTGGACCTGCTCGTCGCGCTGCCGCTCCTGGCCGACGCGGCCGGGAACGCCGTGGGAATCTACGACCGGGCCCACGTCGACGACGCGATCCACTTCGCCAACGGGGCGCTCCTGAGCTCGGTCGTCGGTGCGCTGGCGACCCCCCGGACCCGGACGTCCTGGGAGGCGGCCGGGTCGGCGGCCGCGGTCGGGGTGGCCGCGGCGGCCGGCTGGGAGATCTTCGAGTGGACCGCGTCGAAGCTCGGGGCGCGCGGCATGAACCTGTCCTACGACGACACCATGGCCGACCTCATCGAGACGAGCGCGGGGGCGCTCCTGGGCGGGCTCGTGACGCTCCTTCGCCACCCGGCCCGCCTCAGGCGGGTGCCCGGCCGTGCCGGCGACCGGATCATCGGGAAGGGATCGCGCGGCGTCGGCTGATCGACCGTCCCGAACGCCGCTGGTACCGCTGGACCTGCGGTTCCTCGGCCACGCCACGGTGCTGCTGGAGATGGCCGGCATGCGGGTCCTCACCGACCCGTTCCTCCGGCCGGGGCTTGGCCCGCTCGAGCGGCACGGTCCCATCCCCGACCCGCGGGACCTCGACGGCATCGACGTCGTCGTCGTCTCGCACGGGCATCCGGATCATCTCGACCCCGCCTCCCTTGCTGCGATCCCAGGCCGTCCGCTGGTCGTCGTGCCGCGCGGTCTCGGCCGGACCGCCCGCGCAGCGACGGGTGGCGATGTCGCCGAGGTCGTCGAGGGCGATCGGCTGGCCATCGGCCCGCTGTCGATCACGGCCGTGCCGGCTCGCCATTGGGTCTCGCCGGGCGCCCCGCGGGCGCAGCCGCTCGGCTACCTGATCGAGGGCGGCGGGCGGGTGTGGTTCGCAGGCGACACCGCCCGCTTCGACGACATGCGTGCCCTGGCCGGCCGAGTCGACCTCGCCCTGTTGCCCGTCTGGACCTGGGGTCCCCACCTCGGTCCTGGCCATCTCGGCCCGCGGTCGGCCGCCGAGGTGCTGGGCCAGGTCGGGCCGTCGGTCGCCGTGCCGATCCACTGGGGCACGCTCTATCCACGGCGCCTGCACCGGCTCTGGCCGGGGCCGCTGGCCGAGCCTGGCGACCGCTTCGCGGGCCACGCCGCTCGCCTGGCGCCCGACGTGGACGTGCGCGTGCTGCGGCCCGGCGAGCGGACGTCGATCGTGCTGCCGGCCGCCCGGCGGGATCGGTCCTAGACTTTCATCGACACATGTGCTCGGAGGCGTCATGACACCCTGGTTCGGCCTGCATCTGCCCAACTACACGTACCCGGACACGCCGCCGGAAGACCTGTTCGAGCGTGTCGTCGAGCAGGCTCGGGCCGCCGAGGCGGCCGGCTTCAGCCTCGTCTCCGTGATGGACCACCTGTACCAGATCCCGGGGGTCGGGCCGGTCACCGACCCGATGCTCGAGGGCTGGTCCACCCTGGCCGCGCTCGCCCGGGAGACGAAGCGCGTCCGGCTCGGCACGGTCGTGACGGGCGTCACGTACCGCAATCCCGCGCTCCTGGCCAAGACCGCGACGACGCTCGACGTGCTGTCCGGCGGCCGCGCGATCCTGGGCATCGGGGCGGCCTGGAACGAGGATGAGCATCGCGGCTACGGGTTCGAGTTCCCGCCCATCCGCGAGCGGATGGACCGGCTCGAGGAGGCCCTGACGATCATCAAGGCGATGTTCACCGAGGATCAGCCGACCTTCGAGGGGACCCACTACCGGATCGACGCGGCCCGAAACGTCCCGCGACCCATCCAGTCCGGCGGGCCGGCGATCCTCGTCGGTGGTGGCGGTGAGCAGCGGACTCTCCGGATCGCCGCCCGCTTCGCGGACATGACCCACTGGTTCGCGATCGGGCTCGAGACACTCCGCCACAAGTCCGAGGTGCTCGAGGGCTACTGTGCGGCGATCGGGCGCGATCCCGCGACCATCGAACGCACGATGGGTGCGCCGGTCATCGTCGCCGCCACGGAGGCGGAAGCCCGAACCCATCTCGAACGCATCCCGCCCGAGCGACGCCCGTTCGTCGAGGCCGGGACGCCGGAGCAGGCCGCCCATGCCCTCCGGCCGTACCTCGACGCCGGCTTCACTGGCTTCACGTTCAACAACTCGATCTACCGGACGCCGGAGCAGATCGCGCTGGTCGGCGAGGTCCTGACGCTGATCGGGGGTTAGCGTCAGGCGCGGGCCATGTTCCGGCGGAGGCCCAGCCAGCTGGCCGCGAACGTGACCAGCGCGATGAGCCCGAGCGCCGCGTACTCCCACGTCTGGGTCGTCCCGCCGCGCAGCATGATGTCCTGCATCAGCCGGATCCCGTGGGTGACCGGCAACGTGAACGCCAGGGCACGGACGGGCTCGCTGAACTCCGAGATCGCCAGCACGAACCCGCTGAAGAAGACCGACGCGAGCAGGAGCAGCAGCGACAGCTGGACGGCCTGCCGCTCCGAATCGGAGACGACGGCGATGACCAGCCCGATGCCGAGCGAGGCCAGCAGGACCAGCCCGATCGTCACCGCCAGCGCGGCCGGATCGCCCAGCATCGGGACCTGGAACACGCCGACCAGGAGCCAGACGGTGATGGCCGCGATCCCGGCACCGATCAGCAGGTAGGCCAGCACCTTGCCGGCCATCACCTCCCAGGCGTTGACGGGGGCCACGCGGAAGAGCTCGATGACGCCCGACGTGCGCTCGCGGACGAGCGACAGCGCGACCAGCGTCACCGCGAGGTGCTGGAGGATCAGCGCGAGAACGGCCGGCCCGAAGTACGACAGGACGCGCGGCTCCGATGGGGCGACGTTGGTGACCTTGGCCTCCGTCGGCGCGGCCACGACCTCCGGCGGGATGACCGTGGCGGTCCCGCCCGAGGCGGCCGTCGCGTACCCCTCGCTTTCCTCGACGGCCTTCCGGATGATCGTCTGGTTGACCGCGTTGGAGACGTTCGAGGCCAGGAATCCCGCGTAGTCGGCCCGCAGTGGGTCGACGGTATTGACCACGACCTCGATGACCGAGCGCTTGCCGGCCTTGAACTGCGCCTCCGCGTCGGCCGGCGCCACGACCACGACGTCGATGCTGCCGTCCTGGAGCCCGGCCTCCGCCTCGGCCGCGTCGTCGACGACAGCGGCGATATGGAGGCCGCCGCCGGCCAGGTCCTGGTAGGTCTTCACGTCCGTCGGCAGGCCTGACTCCGGTGGCACGACCACGACCGTCTCGAGCGCCCGATGGACGCCGTTGTAGCCGAGTCCGAAGACGGCCATGATCAGGAACGGTCCGAGCACGAGGCTGAGCAGCGCGCCCGGGCGCCGCACGACCTCGACGAGCTCCTTGCCGACGAGGGCCAGGAGCCGGAGAACGGTGGTCGCGAGCGCCCTCACGACTCGGGGACCGCCGGCTCGCGGTCGGGCTCGGCGTCGGTCCCGGCTTCTGGCTCGCGTCGGTCGTCGGCCGGGTCGGCGTCGGCGGCATCGGCAGCCCGGTCGCGCGCGGCCTGGTCCCGCTCGACGAGCGCCGTGAAGACCTCGTCGAACGAGAGTCGCTCCTCGCGGGCGCTCGCGACCTCGCCGCCGCGTGCCTGGATCGCGTCGACCACGTCGGGCGTGGCCGGCCCCGCATCGTCGACGATGACGGTCAGACGTCGCGGGCCGGTCTGGTGGACGCCACGGACGAACGGCAGGTCCTCGAGGAGCCCGCCGTCGAACAGCGCAGCGGTCTCGATCCCGATCACGTCGCCACCCGACGCCTCGCGTCGCAGGTCGTCCGGGGTCGCGAGGGCCAGGAGGCGGCCACCCGCGATGAGCGCCACCAGGTCGCACGACTCGGCCTCGTTGATGTACTGGGTCGTGACGAGCATCGTCCGGCCGGCCGCGCGCAACCGATGGAGCTCCTCCCAGACGCTGGCGCGCAGCAGGGGGTCGATCCCGGCGGTCGGCTCGTCGAGGAACATGAGGGCCGGATCGTGGACAAGCGCGCAGGCGAGCTCGAGCCGGCGCTGCATCCCGCCGGACAACCGTCCGGCTCGCCGGCTCCGGACGTCCCACAGGTCGAGCAGCTGCAGGACCTCGCGGGTCCGTCGCCTCCGCCGCGGGAACATCATCCCGAACAGCGACCCGACGAAGTCGACGTTCTCGCGCACCGTCAGGTCCGGGTAGAGCGTGAACGACTGGGGCATGTAGCCGAGCCGCTCGCGGGTCTGGCGTCGGAACCGGCGTGGCTCCTCGCCCAGCACCCGGACCGTGCCGGACGTCGGGATCGAGGGCTCCGGTGAGAAGCCGGATCGTGGTGGTCTTGCCCGCACCGGACGGTCCGATCAGGCCCAGGATCGTCCCGGCCGGGACGACCAGCGAGATGCCGTCGACGGCGAGCTGGTCGTCGAACCGCATCGTGACGTCGTCGACGACGACCGCGGCGTCGACTGGGGCCTTGGCCGCGTCGGTCGCGGCGTTGCTCCGGGTCGGCAGCGTGGCAGGCTCGGTCGCGCCGGCCGGCGGGAGGCCGGCCCCGTGGTCGGGTGGGGTCGAGGAAAGCACTGGGACTCCCGGTCGTGACCGCGCGTCCGGCGATCGCTGCCCGAGCATGGGGCGCGTCCGGTTGCGCTGGGACGCGCGCGGAGACGCCGGTCATCGCAGGCGTATCGCAACGCCGAGGGAGCGGACCTCGCGGATCTAGGCGGATCCCTCCCCGGGGCGGTCGCCGTGGCCCGTTCCTGCCCGGCGCCAGGGTGAGGACGCCATCCAGCGCGCCAGGCCGACCTCGTTGACCAGCCGGGCGCTCTGGCAGCCGGGCCGGCTGGCCGCCTCCCGCGTCATCGCCGCCAGGAAGTGCCGGTCGAACGCGCCCCTGGGGAATGCCGCCTCCACGGCGGGCCGCACGGCGTCCACCAGGTCGTAGCCGTCGCCGCGGACGTCCAGGCCGGTCGCCCGGTCGAGCAGGACCGCTTCGACCCCATCGTCGAGCGTCACGCCCGGCGCCATATGCAGGACGATCGCCCGGGCCACCCGGCCGGCGTCCGGGGCCGGCATGCCGGCGCGCTCGAGGAGCCGCCGCGCGATCTCGGCGCCTTCCACCTCGAAGCACGTGGTGTTCCGCGGCAGCCGGGTCAGGCCGACGTCGTGGATCAGGGCCGCGTTCCACAGCAGCCGGCGGTCGAACACCCAGCCCTCACCGGCCGCGATCGCGGCGCCCCAGCAGTAGGAACGGACCGAGTGCGTCAGGAGGTAATCCGGCAGCGACCGTCCCGCCCACCGCCAGGTCGCGGCAGAGACATCGTCCCCCGGCACGGCGATCCCACCGATCGCCTCCGGGAGCGCGGCCGTCGTTCGCATCGGGCGATGCTACCCGTCGGGCGTGGCGAGACCCGGCGATCCGCCGGCGGCCAGCCGGACCAGGGCGTCAACGACGTCACCCGGCGGCGGCATCGACTCGACGTCCGCCCGGTACAGGCCGGCCGTCGCCGCGAACCGTGCGTCGTCGAGCAGCGTCATGAGCCGAGTCCGAACGGTCTCCGGACGGAGCTCTTCCGGCAGGATCCGGAGACCCAGCCCGGCCTCGACGATCCGCGCGGCGTTCATGAACTGGTCGGCGCCTTGCGGGATGGCGAGGATCGGCACGCCGGCCGCGATCGCGCCCAGCATCGCGCCCGAGCCGCCGTGGCTGATCATGACCCGGCTCCGCCGGAGGACCGCCGCCTGCGGGATGTACGACGCCACGTGGACGTGCTCCGGACGGGCGCCCACGATCGACGGGTCGGCATCCGGCCCGAGCGTGACCACGACATCCACGTCCAGGTCGTCGATGGCGTCGACGATCGTTTGCAGGCGGCCCATGTCGTTGAAGACGGTGCCCATCGTCAGATAGACGATCGGTCGACCATCACGGCGTGCGAGCCACGCCTCGAACGCAGGATCGGGCGGTTCCTCGATCTCGACGGGCCGAAGCCGGATGACATTCGGGACGGACGAGATCTCCGGGAATTGGAGCCGGGGCGGGCAGACGTCGAGGTACGTCTCACCGCCGAGTCCGCCGACGCCCGGGTTGCGCACCCCAGCAGCGGCACTGATCGGCGCGACGACGTCGGTCGCCGCCTGCCGGATCGAGAGCGGCCGGAGCAGGCCGAAGCTGTGCTCGATATGAGAGATCCCGGCCACCTCGGCCGCGACCGCGCCGGCCATCTCCGCGCTGTCGTGGATCAGCAGCCCGGGCCGCCAGCGCTCGAGGATCGGCGCGAGGTCGGCGAGCATCACCGGCACGCGGATCCGCCCGAACATCACCGGGCTGAGGTACCGCGGCAGGTCAGCCGGTGGGACGGACTCCCAGTCGGGCATCGCCTCCCGAAACCGCGCCCGTGCGACCTGATGATCGAGACCGGCCTGGTGGGCCGTGAATCCCATCGCCTCGACCGTCGGGCAGAACGCCGGATCGGTGGCGACGGCAACGTCATGGCCCGCAGCCACGAACGCCCGCGCCAGCGGGACCATCGGATTGAAGTGCCCGAACCCGACCACGCAGGTGAACAGCACCCTCACGACCGTTTCGTCATCGCCGAAGCCTATTGCATCGGGTGAGATGATCCGCGCATGCTCGAATACGGCAACGGTGTCGGCCAGGTGGCGGGCAGGTCCGGTGGCGGCGGGACCGGCGGCCGATCCATGGATGTCGGCGCCCAGCTGAGCCAGCTCGTGACGGACTCCGCGCACACGATCTCGACACTGCCGCCCGCGGCCCTGGTCGCGGGCATCGTCCTGATCTTCGTCGGGCTGATGATGCTCCGGCGGGCTTTCTAGCCCCGACCGTCAGCAGCGTTCTCCTTCGGCACTGCCTCGCGGAGGCGCTTGGGAGCCTTCGTCCGCCACGCGTCTTTCAGCAGGACCGCGAGCAGATCCGTCCCGATGGCCGGCAGACGGACGAGGATGGCCGGGTAGCCGTTGTAGTGCGGCTCGGTGAAGAAGACCGCCGGATCCATCTCGATCAGCGTCTCCTTCTCCGACTCGTGGGCGATCCGGATCGCGAGGACGTCCGGGTTCGGGACGCGGGCGCTCTTCGGCTCGATCCGTTCGCGCCAGAGCCAGACGAACGCCTTGCCGTCCACGACGAAGCCGAAGTCGGGGCCCTCGCTCGTCTCCGGCAGCCCGAGAGCGATCCGGCGGACGTCGTCCTGGGTGGCCACGTCAGGCGATGGCGCGGGTGCTCATCGCCGAATCATCGCAGATTGGGCCGACTGCAGCCGCGATCGCGTCTTCATCCACATCGGCGGGTCAGCCGAGCGCGGCGTCACCGGCCCGTTCCAGGAGCAGGCGCCGTTCGCGCTCGTTGCGGGTCAACCCGGCCGCGCGACGGAACTCCGCGGCCGCCTCCTCTCCCCGGCCCAGCTTGGCCAGGAGGTCGCCCCGAACGGCCGGCAGCAGGTGGTAGCCCTTGAGCGCAGGGTCGCCGACGAGCGGATCGATGACCGCCAGCCCCGCTGCCGGCCCGAACGCCATCCCGACGGCGACAGCGCGGTTCACCTCGACGACCGGTGACGGGGCCAGCTCGGCGAGCGCGTCGTACAGCGCGGCGAGTCGGACCCAATCGGTTGCCTCCGGCGTCGCGGCTCGCGCGTGGCAGGCGGCGATCGCGGCCTGGAGCGCATACGGCCCGAGACCGCCGCCGAGCCGCTCGGCACGTTCCAGCGCGGCCAGGCCCCGTCGGATGAGCAGCTGGTCCCAGCGAGCTCGGTCCTGGTCGAGCAGCAGGATCGGCTCCCCCGCCGGGTTGGTCCGGGCGCCAGAGCGCGAGGCCTGGATCTCCATCAGGGCGACGAGCCCGTGGACCTCGGGCTCCGCGGGCTCCAGCTCGGCCAGCATCCGGCCGAGGCGCAGCGCCTCGTCGCACAGGCCCGGGCGCATCCAGTCGTCGCCGGCGGTCGCGGAGTAGCCCTCGTTGAAGATGAGATAGACGACATCGAGCACGGACGCGAGCCGGCCCGCCAGCTCGTCCGCACGCGGGACCTCGAATGGCACCCGGGCCTCGGACAACGTCCGCTTGGCCCGAACGATGCGCTGGGCGATGGTCGTCTCCGGGACGAGGAACGCCCGGGCGATCTCGTCGGTCGTCAGGCCGCCGAGAAGGCGCAGCGTCAGGGCCACGCGCGCCTCGCGGCTCAGGACCGGGTGACACGCGGTGAAGACGAGCCGCAGGAGGTCGTCGCCGACGTCATCGTCGCTCGCGGCCTCGAACGCGGCGAGCGCCATCGACTGCTCGACCTGGAGCACGCGACCGATCTCGCCGTGCTTGCGATCGAGCGTGGCCCTGCGGCGCAGCTGGTCGATCCCCCGGCGCTTGGCCGTCGTCATCAGCCACGCACCGGGGTTCCGCGGGATGCCGGTCGTCGGCCACTGCTCGAGGGCCTCGACCAGGGCGTCCTGCGCGAGCTCCTCCGCCAGGCCGACGTCACGGACGATGCGCGCCAGCCCGGCGATCAGCTTCGCGGATTCGATCCGCCAGACGGCCTCGATCGCGTCGCGGGCTTCGATCATCCGCGGCCGGTGGCCTCGACGACCTGGCGGATCTCGAGGTCGACCGCCTCGTCGGGGCCGAGCGCGACGTCGACCGGACAGCGCGACGCCCATTCGAGCGCCTCCGCACGCGTGCCCGCCTGGAGCAGGAGCACGCTGCCGATGATGAGCTCGCTCGGGTCGTCGAACGGTCCGTCGATCCGGGTGCGCTCACGCGCGGTCACCCGGAGCCGCGCGCCGGCCGCGCTCGAGTGGAGGGCCTCGGCCGCGAGCAGGACGCCGGCCCGGTTGAGGTCGTCCAGGTAGCGGCCCATGGCCGCCGCCGCTTCACGCGACGGCGGCCGGACTCCCGGGTCGCCCTTGACGAGCACCATGAAGCGCATGGTCGTCTCCTCGAGGTCGCCGTGCACGCTAGCCGGCCAGCTCCTCCTGGAGGAACAGCTCGCGGATCTCCATGTCGGCGACTCCGGCGACCTCGGCGAAGCGGGTCACCCAGTGGATCGCCTCGTCCTTGGACGCCACCTCGAGGATCGCGAAGCCGGCGACCAGCTCCTTGGCCTCGGCGTACGGGCCGTCGGTGATGGTCGGCTTGCCGCCGTCGATGGTGATCCGGGTCGCGGCCTCCCGTGGCCGGACGCCCCCGGTCAGGAAGATGTGGCCGGACTGGGCGGCTTCGACCATGAACGCGCCGATGGCGCCCATCTGCTCCGGGGTCGGCGGGATACGCAGCTTCTCGGGGTCGTCGAGGGACAGGGCGAGGTACTTCACGACGGTTGCTCCTTCAGGTCCTCGGGCCGTGGATCCGGCCCTCTACACACACGTCGAATGAGCGCTGGCCGGAATCGACATGGCCCGTCGACCGGTCAAGCATGCATACTCGGGCCATGCGATTTCGGACGGAGATCCTGGCCAGCGGCAAGACCGCGGCCGGCATCGAGATCCCGGTGGACGTGCTCGACGCGCTCGGCACGAGTCGCAAGCCCGCGGTCACGCGTCAGCATCAACGGCTACACGTACCGGAGCACCGTCGCGACGGTCAACGGCATGTCTATGGTCGGGGTCAGCAACGACGTCCGCACCGCCGCCGGCGTCTCCGCAGGCCAGGTCGTCGACGTCGACATCGAGCTGGATACCGAGCCACGGGTCGTCACGGTGCCGGACGACCTCGCGGCGGCGCTCGACGCGGAACCCGAGGCACGGCGGTTCTTCGAGACCCTGTCGTACAGCAACAAGCGGCGCATCGTGATGCCGATCGACGACGCGAAGACCCCGGAGACCCGAGGGCGCCGGATCGAGAAGTCCGTCGCGTCACTGCGCGAAGGCCGGATCTAGCTCGTCGCAGGTGACCCGGCTGCGCGACTCGGGTACGCTGCCGACGACATGAGCGCCATCACGGCCACGCGGCGTCTGCACGCATGGTTCGCCACCATCTCCAACAGGAACGGCTGATCCGCCCCTTCCGGAACTAGCGTCGGAGGAAGGGGCGGGACGGACGCGAGCTGCCGCGCGACCGAGAGGTCTGCGCTGCGCCGCGTCGTCCCGCGTGATCGATCGAGGGAGATGACGATGCCGATGCCGCATCGCACCTTCGCCCAGGTGGCGAAGCGACGACTGACCGGCAAGGAAGGCCGGGAACGGATCCGCGAGGTGAACGCCTTGCTGGCCGAGCTGCCCGATTACAGGAACGGGCCGTACGCAGACCTGCGCAAGTGGCTGCTGTCGGAGATCGCCGACACGCGGGTCCGGGCGAGCGCGGTCCACCGCGATTCGATCGCGGTTCGGCGCGAGGGCGCCGCCCAGGTCGCGCTCGTCGGGCCGCCCAACGTGGGCAAATCGTCGCTGCTCCAGGCCCTGTCCGAGATCCAGATCAAGACCGGCGACTACCCGTTCACGACGCTCCGGCCGGTGCCGGCGTTGACCCGGATCGGCGGCGTGCTCGTCCAGCTGGTCGAGATCCCGGGTCTCATCGGCGGAGCCGGCGAGGATCGCGGCGGGGGCCGCGCGCTCCTCGGTGTCCTGCGCACGGTCGACGCGATCGTCTATTGCTGTCGCGCGGGCGCCGACCCGGGCGAGCTGCGGACCGTGCTTGCCGAGGTCGCTGCGGCCGGCATCGACAAGCCGGCCATCCTGGCGGCGACCCGCGCCGACGAGGCCGCCGATGGCGCCGTCGACCGCCTGAGCATTGCGTTCCCGGATCTCGACGTCGTCGAGGTATCGGTCCTCGACGAGGCGTCGCTCGACGCGTTCCGGACGGCGGTCTGGGCGCTGACCGGGCTCATCCGGGTCCGGCTGCGGAAGGACGGCTCGGTCGACCCCGACCCGCTCGCGCTGGAGCCCGGTGCCACCGTGGCGGAGGTCGCCGACTGGGTCCATCACGACCTCGGGGCGACCTTCAGCGGGGCAAGGGTGTGGGGGCCATCGGCGCGGTTCGATGGCCAGCGTGTCGGGCGCGAGCACGAGGTCCGCGACGGTGACACGGTCGAGATCGTGCGCTGACGACGGCGTCCGGCGCATCGCATCGGCCGACTGGACGGCGGGTCGCACCGAGGCGTAGGCTGGCCGGGACGGCGGGGTCATGGCTCGATAGTCCTCCCCCGAACCGTCCCGGACTGACCCGTCGGGACCTGTCCCGTTTGGCCCGAAGGGGTGATTGTCCGGCCCTCGAGCCATCGGCCATGCTCGGGGCCCGATTACGAGGTACCCCAATTTGCCTCCGGCCGTCGCCCACCTGTCCACGCGCCCGTCACGCCCGACACTCATCGCCACGGCGATCCTGTCCGCGCTGTTCCTCTTCGGGATGACCGCGGTCTCCACGCCCGGGGCCGTCTTCGCAGCCACCTATCCGAAGGCTGCGCTCTGCCCGGCGAACCTGCGCACGTCGGCCTCGACCACCGCGCGGGTCCGGACCTCGATCCACACGGGGGCGAAGGTCGGCGCGGTGACGCGGGTCAAGGGTGCAGCCTGGCGCGCGACGTGCGCCGGCAAGGTCGTGTCCGGGACCTCCTGGTTCCGGATCTCGACGGTGAACGGCAAGTCGGTCAAGGCGCAGTACGGCGTGACGTACCTGTACGCGGCCACGGGCCTGTTCAAGGCGGTCGTCGCGCCACCGGTCACCAGGTACGCCGCGTGCGGCACCTATCTCCGGACCAGCGCGTCGACATCGGCCCTCAAGAAGATGGTGCTCAAGGCCGACACGAAGGTGACGGTCAGCACCACGGTCGGCGGCGGAAGCTGGAAGACCACGTGCGCCGGCAATGCCGTCGCCGGGTCATCGTGGCACCGGATCACGGCGATCAACGGCCAGAGCGTGAAGGCGCTCTACGGCGTGTCCTACCTCTACGGGGCGTCGGGCCTGTTCAAGACCGCCGTGACGACATCGTCCGTCCCGAAGCCGACGCCCAAGCCGACGCCGAAGCCGACACCCACTCCGCCGCCCGGCGCGACGCCGAAGCCGACGCCCGCGCCGACGTCGCCGGGCATGAACCGGACCGAGGGGATCGACGTCAGCCACTGGCAGAACACGATCGACTGGAACGCCGTCTGGGCCGCCGGCAAGAAGTTCACCTACATCAAGGCGTCCGAGGACATCGACTACGTCGATCCGCTGTACACGACGAACCGCACACGCGCCAAGGCCGCCGGCCTGCTGGTGGGTGCGTACCACTTCGCGCAACCCAGCAGCGAGGTCGGCGACGCGATCGCCGAGGCCAACCACTACGTGGACACGGCGACGCCCGCCTCGGGCGACCTCCTGCCGGTGCTCGACCTCGAGCGGAGCGGCGGCCTGACCCAGGCGAACCTCACGGCATGGGTCCGCGCGTACCTGCAGCGGATCTACGAGCGCACCGGCGTCCGTGCCGTCATCTATTGCTCACCGAGCTTCTGGAAGAACTATCTCGGTGACACGACGTGGTTCGCTGCCAACGGCTACAAGGTCCTGTGGGTCGCCCACTGGACGACGGCCGCGCAGCCGCTCGTCCCGGGCGCGGCCTGGGGCGGCAACAACTGGACCTTCTGGCAGTACACGTCGGACGGCTCGGTGCCCGGGATCTCCGGCCGGGTCGACCTCAACCGCTTCAACGGGACGAACTTCACCAGCGTCCGGATCCCCTAGCCCGGTCTAGACCGCGTGCACCGGCGGCTCCAGGGGCCGCGGCACGAAGGCGACCTCGGTCAGCTCCGCGGTGGCCGCGTCGAGCGCCAGAGTGAGATCCACCTCGCCACGATCACCGGTCAGGCGCCACGTTGCCCGGGTCGCGCCATCGGACGCGATCGGGTCGCCGAGGACGACCGGCCCGAACCGGGCCTCCGTCGCGCGGAGCGCTCGGGCGATCGCATCGAGGTCCAGAGCGGCCGCGAGGTGAAGCTCGGCCGGCCACGCGGGACCGGGCGTGGCAAGTGACGCGGTCAGCCGGCGAGCGATATCGGCGAGCTGCGCCGGCGGCTCCGGGACCGAGGTGACGGTGAGCCCCTGGACCCGCGACGGCTGCTCCGGGCTCATCAGCATCTCGACCCGGACGCGCCCGCGTTCGCCTCGCAGCCACCAGGCCAGGTGTGCCGGCGCGTGGCTCTCCGGTTCCACCGACGCGTCGGGCGCGAGCGATCCGTGGACCGCCTGGAGGCCCTCGATCGCGGTACGGCGGCGGGCGACGGGCTCGTCGAGCTCGACGTTCATCGAGAACAGGGCCGCCGCCTCCGCGTCGTCCCACCGCGCGAGCAGGCGCTCCACCGCGGCCCGGGCCTCGAGCGTACGGGGCCACGGAACGACACGGCGGACGCGCTCCGGCGATCCGCCCACGAGACCCGCCAGCGCCTCCATGACCGGTCGGTACATCGGCGTGTAGCGCGCGTTGGCGACCGCGAGGACACCCATCCCGGATGCCGGGTGCCACATCATGTTCGAGCCGAACCCGGGGTAGCCGCCGCCGTGCCCCACCACCCGGCCGAGCCGGAGATCGTCGGCGACGAAGAGACCGTATCCGTAGCCGCTGCTGAGGAGGACCGGAGGGGCCTCCGCGGACGACCAGATCAGCTCGGGATCGACCGACCGCCTGGCCTGCTGCATCTCTCGGCGGGTCGCGCGACGGAGCGGGTGACCGTCGTCCGGCCCGTCGCGCGGCGGGAAGGCATCGGTGAAGCCGGCGACCCAGCGGGCGAGGTCGGCGATCGAGGTGAACACGCCGCCCATCGAGGCCAGCGCCCCATAGCCGTCGATCGGCTCCTCCTCCCAGGCGTCGTCGCGCCGGACGTACCCGTGGGCGAGGCGGTCCGACGGGATCTCGTCCACCAGGTATGTCGTGGCGGTCATCCCGAGAGGATCCAGGAGGCGCGTCCGGACGAGATCCCTGTATTCGACGCCGGAGCTGTTCGTGATGACCCGGCCGAGGATCCCGTAGCCCAGGTTGGAATACTCGAAGCGCGTCTCGGGCGGCCACGCCGACGGCAGCGACTCGCGCAGGAGGTCGAAGAACGGCCCGAACGCCAAGCCCTGTTGCCGGTCGCCCCACGGATCGTCCGTCGGCAGCCCGGCCGACATCGTCAGGAGACTGCCGATCGTGATCGGCGGCGAATCGGCCGTCCCGGCGGCCGCGGTCGCGGCCAGCTCCGGGACCCACGTCGTGACCGGATCGTCGAGTCGCAGACGCCCTTCGTCGCGGAGGAGGAGGACGGCGGAGGCAGTGAAGCTCTTGGTCATCGAGGCGATCCGGAAACGGCTGTCCTCGTCGGGCGGTGCGTCCGTTCCGACCCGGAGCGTGCCGTGGCCCCTCGCGTGCGCCAGGCCCCCGTCGACGACCACGCCGTACACGAGCCCCGGCGCGACATCCCGCGCGGCGAACCGCTCGAAGACGGCGTCCACCTCGGCCAGGGCATCGCTCAGGGTCATGCGACGAGGGTACCCTCCCGGCCGGGCGCACGAAAATGCTCGAAGGAACCGGCGATCACTAGCTGTTCCAAACCGATGTAAACAACGGGCCGGATCACTAGATGTTCGTGGCTCCTTCGAGCACGTTCAATCTATCGCGCGGGGACGGTCCGGCGGCTCACAGAATGGGCCGCCGGCATCGCAGGCGTATCGCAGTGGCCGCCGGACCGGGTCGGTCAGGCGGCGGTCCCGTCCTCGACCGTCTCGGGCTCGCCGAGCTCGATCGGGTTCTTGATCGGGTCCTGGCTCCACTCGAACCAGCCGCCGTCGTAGACGGCGATGCGCTGCCAGCCCTGAAGGTACGCGTAGAACCAGGTCTCACTGGCGCGCCAGCCGGTGCCGCAGTAGAAGGCGACCCACTTGTCGGGCGTGATCCCGGCCTCGTCCCAGTTGGCCGCGATCTCCGGGTAGGCCCGCATCGTGTTGTCGATGTTCCGGTAGTGCTGCATGTGGTACGCGTCGGTACCGCAGTTGCCCCAGACGTCGCCCTTGATCCGCCCCGCCGGGCCGATGTAGTTGTAGCCACTCACGTTGCCGATGTGCTCGCGCCAGGTCCGGACGCTCACCAGCGCCGCCCCGGCCGGATCGGCCAGGATCTCCTTGGCCTCCTCGATGTCGACGATGACCTCCGGACGCAGCGGCACCTGGACGCCGAACGCCTCGACCGGGGTCGGGCTGCGGAGCTCGGTCTCGACCGGATTGCCGGCCCGGACCCACCAGTCGTACCCGCCGTCCAGCAGCCGGACGTCATCGACCCCGGCGTAGCGCAGGATCATCAGCGCGCGCGTCGCGGCGATCTGGCCGGCGCGGCGGCCGGGCCACTTCTCGTTGGCCTCGCCCTCGGTGTCGCGGCCGTACACGACGATCGTCGTGTCATTCGTGATGCCGAGGCCTTCCAGTGCCGCGGTGATCGCCGCGGGCGAACGGCGGTTCCAGTCGGCCGGATCCTCCAGCCAGTTGGTGTCGAGGAAGAGCGCGCCCGGGATGTGCGCCTCGGCGTACTCCTCCGGCACCCCGAAGTTGACGTGGAACAGGAGGAAATCGCCCGTGGGTGCCGCCTCCGGCTTGCCGCCGTCGAGCACCTCGCGGAGCCACTCGATGTCGACCAGCTTGTCGTAGTTCGCGAGGCGGTCGAGCGGCAGGGACTCATCGGCGGTCCACTCCGCGGCGCCGCCCTCGTAGACGCGGGCGCCGTCGATGCCGAGCGTCTCGAGCTTGGAGACGAACGTGCCGGCCTCGGCCGCGCTGTCGCCGTACACGACGATGTCGCGGCCGGCGGTCACGCCCTTCGAATCGAGCAGGCGCTCGATCTCGACCTCGTCGACCGACGAGAGCCAGGCGATCGGGAAGGCGACGGCGCCGGGCACGTGGCCGCCGCGGACGGCCGAGCCCCGGCGCCAGCCGTTGTAGGCGACGAGGGGCCGGACGTCGACGATGGTGAGGGTCGGGTCGTCGAGCCGGTCCCGGAGCTCGCTCGTGGAAATGGTGGTCATGGATGCGTCCTCGTGTGCGAAGGTGCGGCTGAAGGGCAACAAAAAACCCCTGGCCAACAGGGGGAGGGATGCGGTCCGGCGTGCGGGTCAGGTTGTTCGCACGCCTAGATACACCACCTGCCCTGCTTGGCAGAGGGGCGACACGAACAGGCGCAGGCGAGCGTGACGAGAGTCATCGTTTCCGGATTGTGGCACGAGGGACTCTCAGCTGGCAAGACAGCGACGGTTGCAACTCGGTGGCGAGTGGCTACCGTGGCTCGCGCGGCTCGAACCGGACGTCCCGCGTGACGGACGTCGGGGCGAGGAACGCGAGCAGCGCCGCGCCCTCGTCGCTCAGGGCCGCCGCATCGCCGGGCCCGAGCGGGACGATCGGGCGAAGCACGAGATCGGCCACGTCGCGGCCGCGTTCCCGCTCCACGCGCCATGTCCCCGCCACGAACCCGTCGACCGTGTAGCTGCTGATGGACTCCTGGGTGACCGGGGCCACGGCACGGGCGACCTCCGCCGAGATCGCGCGGGTCCGGTCCGCATAGGACAGCAGCAGGTTCTCGAAGTCGTACAGGAAGCGCGGTGGAGCGGGCGTGTCCGGATCCGGGCGCGGGGCCTCCGGGACGTCGAACAGCTCTCGTCCGGCGTCGTCGCGGAAGGTCACGAGACCCGGCCGCAGACGGTCGACGACCTCGGACAGCCGGGTCAGGCCGCACCACGCCTGGACGTCCATGACGCCCGCGGGCCCGAACGCGCGCAGGTAGCGGAGGACGAGCGCGTCGAGATCCGGCCGGTCCGCCGGCGGGGTTCCGAGCCACGCCTCGATCGAGGTGTGGGCGATCGGCCCGCTCCGGCCCCACAGGCCGCGGGGCGGGACCTGGATCAGGGGCACCGCCGTCCGGACCTGCTGCTCGAGCGCGAAGCGGTCGCGGTCCGGCCAGCGCGTCAGCAGGTGGTCGCCCAGCGCCTTGAACGTCCGCGGCTCGGCATCCACGTAGGCCCTGCCCATGGCCACGATCTCGTCCGGGTCGACGCCGACCAGGCGCTTCCCGAACTGCCCCTTCTGGACCCGGTCCATGACCGGCTGGACGAGCGGGCGCAGGCCCCAGGCGTCGCGTGCCGTGACCAGGTGGATGGTCCCGCGCATGAGCGCGAGCCGGACCACGCGTCGGTCGACGATGAGGTCCGACAGGTCGTCAGGCCGGAACTCGTGAAGCCGGGAGAACAGCGCCGTGTACCAGGTGTGCGGGGTCTGCGCCTGGAGCCCGACGAGGTCCTCGAGGGCGTCCGGGATCGACAGCGTCGAGCGTTCGAGGAGGAGCTGCCGCGCCAGCGTCGCTCGGTTGAGCCCGCGCAGGCCGATCCGGTCGCCGCCGGGATGCCGGGTCATGCCGTCCATGGTGACAGCCGGGAACCACGGCCGGCGCGGCGGTGTATGGAGGACGACCGCGTTCCTCGCTGGAGGTTGCCACCATGCGTCGCCTCGCCGCTCCCCTGTCGCTCCTGACCCTCGCGTCGGGCCTGCTCCTGTGGCTGGCCGCCGTGCCCGCCGCGTCGGCAGGTGACCCGTGCTACCACGACTACGTGCTGCCATCTGACACCAGCGCGTCGACGACGCAGGTCAAGCTCCTGCCGTGCGCGTACAGCCCGACCGTCACGGTGGTTCGTGTCGGCGCGACGGTGACCTTTGCCAACGTGACCGACTTCACGCATCTCGTCACGGGCGCGAACCAGGCATGGGGCTCGCGCGACGCCGAGGTCGCGCCCGGCAAGACCGTCAGCTACACCTTCGACCAGGCCGGCACGTACCCGTACGCGTGCGCGCTGCACCGCGGGATGTCCGGCACGATCATCGTCGGCGACGCGACGCCGGCGGCAGCGGTCGCAGGCGCCGGCACGACCGGCAGCACACCGACGGCCAACGCTGCCCAGCCGGCCGTCCCGCCCGACGGGCGCCTCATCCTCGTGAGCCTGCTCGTTGGGGCGCTGCTCGGCGGTGTCGTCGCGTGGCTCGCCTCGCGGCGCGGCCCGGTGCGTCGCACGGAGTCCGTCGACGCGTGACCCGCGGCGCGTGATCGCCCGCCTCCTGGTCAGATCCGGCGGAAGACCATCCCGATGAGGAGGATCGCGGTCGCGGCGACGAACGCGATGATGCCGACCTTCTCCGGGAGGAACGTGCCGTACGTGCCGAGCAACCCGACGATGATCAGGATCAGGGCCACGATGATGGTCCGTGCCGTCGGTGCGAAGTTCGTGCGGTTCACGTCAGATCCCGGGGAGCAGTGAGCCGACGACCAGCAGGCTCGGGCAGGCGAAGAGGCACAGGTTCCCCAGCTCGCGGTCCATCGTCAGCCCGACGTTGGCGAGCAGGTCCGCGACCGGGGCCAGGATCGGCATCAGCGACTCGATCGGCCACGCGTAGACGAGGCCGATCGCACCGAGGACGAGCGCGACCCCGACCGTGATCAGGCGCGGCGGGTTGGGCTGGAGGCGCATCGCTGCGCAGTATGCAACGTGCGGCAGACGCGCTGCCGCCTGAAGCGGCGGTCACGCTAGAGTCCGCTCATGCCCGTTCGCCACGTGTCGCTGCTGCGGGGGATCAACGTCGGCGGCCATAACCTCGTCTCGATGGCACGGCTGCGCGCCCTCTACGAGGCCCTCGGCTGCGAGGACGTGGCCACCTACCTCCAGAGCGGCAATGTCGTCTTCGGCCGCGACCGCGATCCGGCCGGCGTGGGCCGGGGCGTGGAACGAGCGATCAAGCGCGAGCTCGGCATCGACGTGCGCGTCCTCGACCGCACCCATGCGGACATGGCCGCGATCGTCGCGTCCGATTCGTTCCCGGGCGCCGACCCGAGCCGGCGATTCGTGATGTTCCTGTCGGCGGCGCCGGGGGCCGAGATCGCGCGCGAGATCGAGCACGTGAAGCTCGGACCGGACGAATCGCGGCTGATCGGCCGGGAGATCCACCTGCACTGTCCGGACGGCCTGGGCAACAGCAAGCTGCCGGGCCTCCTCACCGAGCGTCGGCTCGGCGTGACGGCGACCACGCGGAACTGGCGGACGGTCAGCCGGCTGCTGGAGCTCTCGGGCGACCCCGGCTGAACGGGCGCCGTCAGGCGGGCTCGGCCGGCCGTCGCGTCTCGATCAGGGTCGTCGGGGCGTTGTGGACGGCCGGGATGGAGCCAAGCCGGCCGGCCTGGTAGTCGCGGACGGCGAGCAGGACCTCCTCGCGCGTGTTCATCACGAACGGGCCCATCCACGCGACCGGCTCGCGGATCGGTCGGCCGCCGAGCACGATGACGTCCAGGTTCGGCGTCCGCTGGTCCTGGATCGGCGACGCGGCCACCGCGATGGCCGTGCCCTCGCCCAGCACGGCGAGCTGGCCGGCGCCGATCGGCCGCGCCTCGGGTCCGACGCTCCCCTGCCCCGCCAGGACGTACACGAGCGCGTTGTAGTCAGATCGCCATGGCAGGGACACGCGCGCGCCCGGGCTCAGGGTCGCGTGAACCATGGTCATCGGCGAATACGTGGACCCCGGACCCGCGTGACCCGCCACGTCACCGGCGATCACCCGGATCAAGGCGCCACCGTCCTGCGACGACACGAGGGCCACCTCGCTCGCGCGGAGGTCCTGGTAGCGCGGCGCGGTCAGCTTCTGGTCTGCGGGCAGGTTGACCCAGAGCTGCAGGCCGTGGAACAGGCCCCCGCTCACGACCAGCCACTCCGGGGGCTTCTCGATGTGGAGGATCCCGGCCCCGGCCGTCATCCATTGGGTGTCGCCGTTGGTGATGACCCCGCCGCCACCGTTCGAATCGGCGTGCTCGAACACGCCGTCGATCATGTACGTGACGGTCTCGAACCCGCGGTGGGGGTGCCAGGGCGTGCCCTTCGGCTCGCCCGGCGCGTATTCCACCTCGCCCATCTGGTCGAGGTGGATGAACGGATCGAGATCGGCCAGGTCGACGCCCGCGAACGCGCGCCGGACAGGGAAGCCCTCGCCTTCGAAGCCACGCGGGGCACTGGTGACGCTGCGGACCGGCCGCGATCGGGCGGCCGACGGATCCGGCTCCGGGATGCGCGGCAGGATGGTGATGTCTTCGACGACGACGGCGGGCATGTGGTTCGACTCCTTTGGTCTGCCGCGACCATAGCACGCAGGTAGTTGACCACGCAACAGAAATCCTGCTAGGCTCCGGACATCCACCCAGCCCCGCGACCAGGAGCCCCGACCCATGTCCGACTTCAATCACGACCTCATCGCCGACCTGCGCGCCCACGATGGGCACCCCACGAGTGGGCCGTTCGTCGGACGACCGATGGTCATCCTGACGACCGTCGGGGCGAAGTCGGGCGAGGTCCGCGAGATCCCGCTCGTCTATTCGCGCGACGGCGACCGGATCGTCATCATCGCCTCGATGGGCGGGGCACCGAAGCACCCGTCCTGGTACCACAACCTGGTCGCCCAGCCACGGGTCACCGTCGAGATCGATGGCGAGCGCTTCACGGCGATCGCTCACGTCGCCGACGCGGCCGAACGCCGCCGTCTGTACGACCAGCACGCCGCGATCAATCCCAGCTTCCTCGAGTACGAGGCCCGCACGACGCGGGTGATCCCGGTCATCACGCTGCAGCGCGAGGCCTCGTCCGCCGCCGCCTGACGCTACGCTCCGCGAGTGGCAGACGACGCGGAGCTGGTTCGGCCGGCCACCCCCGACGAACGGTCGGACGTGGCCGGGATGCATGCCGCCAACCGGGCGGCCTGGGATGAGGCCGCCGAACGCTACGAGGGCTGGTTCGACGAGGCCGTCGCGCTGATCCGGGCGGGCGGCACCAACCTCTTCGGCGTGGAGACGGCGCTGATCGGCGACCTCCACGGGCGCTGCCACCGGGCGATCCACCTCCAGTGCGCGGCCGGTCGCGACACACTCTCCCTGTGGAACCACGGCGCCGAGGAGGTCGTCGGGGTCGACTTCAGCCCGCGCATGCTCGAGCTGGCCGCGCGCCTGACCGAGGCCACGGGCGCACCGGCGCGCTGGGTCCTGTCGGACGTGCTGGAGGCCCCGGCCGAGCTGGATGGCACGGCCGACCTCGTCTACACGGGGCGCGGCTCGCTCATCTGGCTCCAGGACCTCGACGCGTGGGCGGCCGTCATCGCCCGGCTGCTCACCCCGACCGGACGGTTCGTGCTGTTCGAGGGTCATCCGGCCGAATGGCTGTTCGACGCCGGGCCCGACGGTCGCTGGATCGCGACGGACTACGACTACTTCGGCGGCCCGGAGGCGTCACGCGGCTGGGCGCCCGAGTACATCGACCACCTGTCGATCGCCGACCCCGACCTCAGCCTGAAGTTCGCCCGGGCCTGGACGCTCGGCGAGGTCGTCACCGCCCTCCTGGGCGCCGACCTGCGGCTCGAGGGGCTGGCGGAGTACCCGATCGACTGGTGGGGCGGTCACGCCGACGTCCGCGCGGATGAGCGCGGGCGCATCCCGCTGTCGTTCTCGGTGACCGGCCGCAAGGGACGCGGCTGACGCTCGCCGGTCTGCGTCTGGCGGGTCAGACTGCGACCAGCTCCCCGAGTCCCGCGAACCGTCCGTCGCCACCGCGCTCCACGGTGGCGAGGGCACCGATCGCCGCCCGCTCGATCGGGCCGTAGATGTGCGGATACGGCGATCCGGCCACGTCGAAGCGCCACGGAGAGCCCGTCGCGTCCAGGTCGACGGTCATCGCCAGGAACGCCCGGGGGTCCGCGGCGTAGTGGCGATCGAACGTCGCGCCAAGCTCGTCCACGCCATCCGTGCAATGGATGAATCCCTCGCTCTCGAGCGACGCGGCCGCGTACGGTCCGGCCGGATCCGACGCCGCCCAGACCGCCTCCGGGACGAGGTGGAAGGTCGGCCGCATCAGCCGGGCGGGAGATCGATCGAGTGCCACGCCCGGTCGAGCCCCAGCTGGATGACCGTCGCACGGTCGGCCACGAGGGCCGCGCGCAGGGCCGGTTCGAAGTCGGCATCGCGATCGACCCGCACGCCGCGCGCGCCGCAGGCACGTGCGATCGCGGCGAAATCGACCGGGCCGAGCTCCGTCGCGACGCCGATCCCCCGCTCGCGCTCCTCCTGCCACATCCGGATCGTGCCGTAGCGCTCGTTGTCGAAGACGACCACGATGACCCGCGCTCCGACCCGGACGGCGGTCTCCAGCTCGGACATGGTCATCGCCAGGCCACCGTCGCCGCAGACCGCGACGACCGGGCGATCGCGGTGGACCAGCGCCGCGGCGATCGCGGCCGGCAGGCCGTAGCCCATCGCGCCCGACGTCGGGCCGAGGAACGTGCCGGGCCGCCGGAACCGGAAGCCGCGGCCCAGCCACGTCGCGAAGTTGCCCGCGTCGCTGGTCAGGATCGCGTCGTCGGGCAGGACCCCTCGAAGGGTCATGATCGAACGGCCGGGGTGGACGCCGGGGCCGTCCCATGGCTGCGCGTCGACGACGGAAGCCGCCTCATAGGCGACACGATCCTCGCGGTTGGCGGCCCCCCGTTCGGCGACGAGGGCGGCATCGAGCACGGCCCGCCCGACCAGCCGGTCGTTGGCGGCCTTGAGGAAGGCCTTGGCGTCCGCCGCGACCGCGATCTCCGGGGCGGTCGACCCCACCAGGGCACCGGGCGCGAGGTCGACGTGCGCCCAGCGCAGGCCCGGTCGCGGGACCGTGTAGCCGTAGGACGTCGCCTCGTTGAGGCGGGAGCCGATGACCAGGAGCGCGTCGGCGGCGTCGAGACGCTCCTTGACCGAGGCTGCGGCCCCGAAGCCGGACATGCCGAGGTACAGCGGATGGTCGTTCGAGATGACATCCGCCCGGCGCCAGGCGCCGATGACCGGGACCTGGAGGAGCTCGGCGAAACGGGTCAGCTCGGTCGAGGTGCGGGCGCGCAGGACCCCGGCGCCGGCCAGGATCACGGGCCGGCGAGCGGAGGCGAGGAGCTCGATGACGGCGCGGATCTCGTCGTCGGTCGCGCGGGATTGGCTCGGCCGGGCGGTGTCGGCCTTGATGTCGTCGGGCATCGGCTCGTCGAGAAGGTCCTCGGGCAGCGAGAGGTAGGCCGGACCCGGTCGTCCGCCGAGCGCCTGACGGGTCGCCTCCGCCATGGCGGTCGCGACCTCGGCGGCGGTGTGCGGCTCCGCGGCCCACTTCGCGAGCCGGCCGAGGGAGCCGACCTGGTCGATCTCCTGGAATGCCTCCCGGCCCAGCCACTTGCGCTCGACCTGGCCGACCGCGACGAACATCGGCGTGGAGTCCTGGCGAGCCGTGTGGATGCCGATGCCCAGGTTGGTGCCGCCGACGGCGCGCGTCCCGAGACAGACCGCGGGTCGCCCGGTCAGCTGCCCGTGCGCCTCGGCCATGAACGCGGCGCCACCCTCGTGGCGCGTGGCGATGACCCGGATCCCGGCGCCCTCGAACGCATCGAGGAGGCCCAGGAACGATTCCCCGGGAACGGTGAACGCGTATCGCACGCCGGCCGCGCGCAGGGAGTCGGCGATGAACCGCCCGACGGTCCGTGGTCCGGCGTCGGCGACGGGCTCGAGATCCGGTGCCGCGGGCTCGGCGGGGTCGGTCGGCTCGGAGGGCTCGGTCGCCACAGCGGCGTCGTCGGTCGCCTCGGGCGCGTCGGGGGCGGTCGCGACCTCGGCGTCGCCCGTCGTCGCCTCAGGCTCGGCGGACTCGGCCGTGTCGGCCGCTTCCGCGGCTTCGGCGTCGCCGGTCGTCGCCTCGGGCTCGTCGCTCGTCGAGTCGGGCTCGACGTGTGTCGGCTCGGGCATGCGCTCGGACTCGGCGGTGCCGGGCTGCGCGTCCTCAGCGTCGGCCGTCGGCGCGTCGGCGGCGGGTGGGTCGGCGGTGGGTGGGTCGTCGGGCGGCGGCGTGGTGTCGAGCTCGGTCATGGCGACTGCGCTCCTTCGGACGGTCGGCCCCGGCCCGGGTGCCGGGATGGTCAGCGGTAGTTCTCGAACTGGAGCGGGACCGGCAGGTCGAGCTCCCGGAGACGGCCCATGACGCGCTGCAGGTCGTCCCGGCTCTTGCCGGAGACGCGGACGGCGTCGCCCTGGATCTGTGACTTCACCTTCGGGAACTCGTCCCGGATCAGCTTCGTGATCTTCTTGGCCGTGTCCTCGGGCAGCCCGCGACGCAGGCCGATCCGCTGCCGGACCTTGTTGCCGCCGGCCTCCTCCACCTTGCCCCAGTCGAAGATCTTGAGCGACAGGCTCCGACGGATCGCCTTGGACTCGATGAGATCCTTGACCGCCGAGGCGCGATGCTCGTCGTCGGTGACCAGCACGAGCTCGTCCTTGGCCTGGGTCAGGTCGACCGTCACGCCCTTGAAGTCGAACCGCGTGCCGACCTCGCGACGGACCTGGTCGAGCGCGTTGCGCAGCTCCTGCTCGTCGAAGTCGCTGACGACGTCGAATGACTGGTCTCCGGCCATCGATCCTCCTCTCCCCTATCCGGCCGTGCCGGGGGCGTAGCGCGTCCATTCGCGGAAGCGGCTCACCCGCCCGTCCGACGCCGTCTCCGCGGTCAGGAAGCCGGCCATCCGGATGACGTCACCGCTGGCCCGCCGCACGAAGGTCACGTGCCAGGCCGCGAGGATCGTCGTCCCCGATGCCCAATGGCGTTCCACGGTGAACTCGACGTCGCGCTGCGATGCCGATGCGTCCAGCAAGTATGCCCGGAGCGCGTTGTGCCCGACGAGCGGCGGGTTGAACGGGTCCTCATGGTACTCGGCGTCGTCCGTGAACAGCGCCACCCAGCCGTCACCGTCGAAGTCGTGCCACGCCTGCCCGTACGCCTCGAGCCACTCGCCGGCCGCCGCATAGTCGATCATCCGTCCGCCTCCAGTCGCTCCAGCAGCCGTTCGCCGATCCGGTAGCTCGCGCCACCGCCCATCACCAGGACCGCGTCGCCCGGCCGGACCATCCCGGCCAGCGCATCCGCGGTGGCCTCGACCGAGCCCGGGGCGAGGACCGTCAGGTCCGGCCGGACCGACCGGATCGCCCCGGCCAGGTCCGCGGCCGAGACGCTCGTCGTGTCGCGGTCCCGGCCGGCCCAGATGTCCGCCACGGCGACCGCGTCCGCGCCGGCCAGCGCCTCCGCGAAGGCGTCCAGCATCGCCGCGGTCCGATGGTAGGTCAGTGGCTCGTAGACCGCCCAGACGCGCCGGCCGGGCTCGCGCTGACGAACGGCGGCAAGCGTCGCGACGATGGCGGCCGGGTGGTGTCCGTAGTCGTCGTAGATCACGACACCGCCGGCCTCGCCCTTGCGCTCCAGGCGCCGGCCCACGCCGCCGAACGACGCGATCCCGGCCGCGATCCGGTCAGGCGCCACGCCCAGGCTGAGCGCAGCCCCGGCGACGGCGAGCGCGTTGGCCGCGTTGTGGCGGCCGGCGGTGGAGAGTCGGATCGTGGTCGCGCCGGCCAGCTGGTCCAGCCCGTGGATCTCGAGGCTCGTGCCGCCGGCGTCGGCGGCGACGATCCGGCCGAGAAGCGCGCCAGCCTGGCCGGCCGCCGTCGCATAGCGTTCGCCGATGCCGCGCAGGTAGCCACCCCGCCCCGGCGAGGCATCGACGAGGGCATACGCCACGACGGCGATCGAGCGCTCCCGGAGGCGATCGACGACGGCCTCGCCGCCCGGATCGCCGATGTTGACGACCAGTGTCGAACCGTCGGCCATCCGCCGCAGCCACGCCTCGAACGCGTCGATGACCGCCGCCCGGTCGTCGAAGACGTCCGGATGGTCCCAGTCCACCCCGGTCACGACGGCGACGTCCGGCCGGTAGGCATCGAAGTTGCCGGCGTACTCGTCGGCCTCGACGACAAACGAGCTCCCCCACCCTGCCCGGGCCGTGGCCGGCGGGCCTCCGGTCAGGTCGGCCGGCAGGAGCGCCCCGACGAATGCCGACGGATCCTCGCCGGCCGCAACGAGCGCGTGGACCAGCCAGCCGGCGGTCGTGCTCTTGCCATGCGTCCCGGCCACGCCGACCAGGGTCCGCCCGACCGCCGCGTCGGCGACGACCTGCTGCCACGGCTCGAGCGGGATTCCGGCCGTCCGCGCGGCGACGAGCTCCGGGTTGCCGGGGTCGACCGCCGTCAGCGCCTTGGTCACGGCGAGCCGCTCCGGCCGCGGAGCGACCGTCACGTGGCTGGCGGCGTGCGTGGGTGCCACGTCGATCCCCAGTGCCTCGAGAGCCGGCGTGTAGGGCGACGGACCGCCTGGATCGCAGCCGGTGACGATCGCGCCGGCACGGGTGGCCAGGATCGCCGCCGCGCTTGCCCCGGCTCCGGCGGCGCCGACGACGTGGATCCGCTCGCCCGCCCGGATCGGGCGGGCCGGCCGGGCGGTCGTCGAGGCCGGCCCCGATCCGGTCCGCGGCTGAGGTCACCGGCCGCCCGGGGCCGGCGCGTCCGGAGCCGCGATGCGTTCGAGCAGCAGGTCCAGGGCCGCGCCCGCGCTCCGCCGCTTGTTGTCCGCACGATCGCCGGTCCAGACGAACCGGCGGACGGCGACGCCCGCCGCGTCGGCGACGGCGACGTACGTCAGCCCGACCGGCTTGGCCGGGCTCCCGCCGTCGGGGCCGGCGATCCCGGTCACGGAGACCGCGAGGTCCGCGCCGGTTCGTTCGCGACCGCCGGTCGCCATGGCCATCGCGACCTGGGCCGAGACGGCGCCATGGGCCACGAGGACCTCCTCGGGCACCCCGACCGACTGCCGCTTGAGCTCGTTCGAGTAGGTCACGAACCCGCCGACGAACCAGGCGCTCGACCCGGGCACCTCGGTGATCACATGGCCGACGAGGCCGCCGGTGCACGATTCGACGGTCGCGACGCGCAGGCCGCGCGCGGCGCAGCCCTCCCCGAGCCGGACCGCGAGCCCACCCAGGTCGGTCAGCGGGTCGTCCGCCACCGCTACCGCCGCTGGGTCTTTTCGGGCTGCTTGGGTGGCGCGAACAGCCATGTCTCGGGCACGCCCGAGCGCCCGAGGGCGCCGAGCGACGTGCCATTGAGGGTGAAGGCGGTCACCCCGGACGAGCCGGTCCGGACCTCGATCGATCGGGTGCCGGTGAAGGTCAGGGTCTTGCCGTTGGAGATGACCTGGCCGGCGGCGCCGATCTTCGGGTCGATCTTGCCGTCGACCCAGACCTTGATCCACGCCCGGCCGCCCTTGGCCGTGACCACCAGGGTCACGCCCTTGTAGGCCACCGTCACGTGGCGGGTCAGGGCGGCGGTCTTGCCCTCCGGGCTGGACGCGGTGACGGTGATCGTCCAGCGACCGGCCGTCAGCTCGTAGGGCGTGCTGAAGGCCCCATCGTCACCGACCGGCACGGTCACCTTCGCCGGTGTCGCGGGCGGCGTGCTCGGGCTGCCCGCTGGCCCGGACGGCCCGACCCAGGCCGCGCTGACCAGGACGGACGACGCATTGGTCGTCCGGCCGGCGACAGGGATCGCGCCGTTCTGGAAGGAGGCGCCCTCGGCGGGCTGGTCGAGCGTCAGCGTCGGCGCCTCGATGACCAGGAACGGGACGGTGATGAACAGGTGGAGCGTGTCCTCGGACTTCTTGCCCGTCTCCGGATCCAGCGCGCTCACGTCGAACTGGTTGCGACCGCGACGCAGGTCGACCTGGGCCGCCCACGCCCCGTCGGAGGTGGCAGTGACCTGGTACGGATCGCGGCCCGGGGTCGCGATCGAGACGGTGGCGCCCGGCAGGGTCATCCCCTCGAGCGTGTATCGCGTGGTCGACTCCTCGACGTCGACCACGGCCGTCGCGGGTTGCGTCACCGCGATCGTCGGCGGCTTCGCGAAGCGCAGGACCTGGACGCCGAGATAGACCCCGAAGGCCAGGATGACGATGGTCAGCAGGCGCGACCACGATCAGGCTCGGCGAGAACGTCAGGCCCTGTCGCGGGCGCAGCGATCGGCTTGGGCACGACGATGGCCGGCGGCGCCTCCTTGCCGTCGCCACGCTCCCGGCGCCACTGGACCAGGACCTCGTCCGGGTCGAGGCCGAGGTAGAGCGCGTAGTTGCGCAGGAAGCCCTTGGTGTAGACCGCGCCGGGCAGCTCCTTGTAGTCGCCGCGCTCGAGGGCGCCCAGGTAGCGTGCCCGGATCTTGGTGTCGCGTTCGGCCCGGTAGAGGTCCACGCCCTTGCGCTCGCGCGCGGCGTAGAGCCGTTCCGGCAGCGTCGGCGCAGGCTCCGCGGTGACCCCCCGGCCGGCGTCCGACCGGTCCACCCCGACCGCTCGCTTGAGCTGCTGCCGTGTCGTCATCCGTCGCCCCCGTCGAGGCCGTCGTCCGGAGTCCCGCGGGAGCTCGACGTGTCGTCACGGCGGAGCACCTGCCGGGCATTCGATCCGTCGAACGCCCCGATATAGCCCCGCGCCTCCAGCTGGTCGATCATCCGGGCGGCCCGCGCATAGCCGACCTTCAGGCGTCTCTGGAGGAGCGACGCTGAGGCCCGATCGTACTCCCGAATCACCTCGATGGCATCAGGCAGGAGTCGGTCGGCGTCCTCGTCGGCGAGGTCGTCGACGGAGCCCGTGCCCTCCTCGCCGGTGTCGATGATCGCCATGTCGTAGTGCGGGTCCTCGATCTGGGCCTTCCAGTGGTCGACGACCCGGCCGATCTCGGCATCGGACACGAACACGCCCTGGAGGCGCATCGGGCGGGGCAGGTCGGACGGCTGGTAGAGCATGTCGCCGCGGCCGATGAGGTCCTCCGCGCCGGGCGCGTCGAGGATCGTCCGTGAATCGATCTGGGACGCCATCGCGAACGCGATCCGGCTCGGGAAGTTGGCCTTGATCAGGCCGGTCACCACGTTGACCGAGGGCCGCTGGGTCGCCAGGACCATGTGGATGCCGGTCGCGCGGGCCTTCTGGGCCAGCCGGACGATCGGATCCTCGACGTTCTTGCCCTCGCGCATCATCAGGTCGGCCAGCTCGTCGATGACGATGACGATGTACGGCATCCGGTCGTCGGGGTCGACCCGGGTCTCGTTGAACGCCCGGATGTTGCGGGCCGTCGCGCCGGCCAGCCGCCGGTAGCGCGCCTCCATCTCGTTGACCGCCCACTTGAGCGCGGCCTTGGCCCGCTCGGGCTCGGTGATGACCGGGACGAGCAGGTGGGGCAGCCCGTTGTAGGCGGCCAGCTCGACGCGCTTGAGGTCCATCAGGATCATCCGGACGTCGTCCGGGGTGGCCTCGCACAGGAGGCTGGTGATGAGCGCGTTGACCATGACGCTCTTGCCCGAGCCGGTCGCCCCGGCGATGAGCAGGTGGGGCATCTTGGCGAGATCGACCGCCTGGGCCTTGCCGGCCACGTCCCGGCCGAGGGCGAAGGTCAGGGTCGAGCCGGACGCCTTGAAGTCGAGCTCCTCGAGGATCCGCCGCAGGGCGACGACGTTGAAGTCCTTGTTGGGGATCTCGATGCCGACCGCGCTCTTGCCGGGGATGGGCGCTTCGATCCGGAGCGACCGGGCGGCGAGCGCCATCGACAGGTCGTCCGACAGGGCCTCGATCCGGCTGAGCTTGACGTCCGCCGCCGGCTGGACCTCGTATTGGGTCACGACGGGGCCGGCGTTGCGGCCGACGATCCGGACCGGGATCCCGAAGCTCGCCAGCTTCTTGACGATGATGTCCTCGACCAGCAGGTGGGCGGTCTCGTCGCCGCCGGCATGGAGCGGGATCGCGATGTCGTCGAGGATCGCGACCGGTGGCAGGACGTACTCGATCCGGTCCTTGGTCGGTGGCGAGTCGGTGCCGTCGGTCACGTCATCGAGATCGCGCAGCGGACGGGCGAGCAGCGCGGTCGCTGCGACGGCGCCGGCCGGCCCGCGGGGCGGGGCGAAGGTCGCGGAGTTCGGAGCGGCGCTCGGCACCGCGGCCGGGATCGCCGAGTCATCGCCCCAGGCGCCGGTCTGGCCGGGTGACTTGCCGGGACCGACGGGGACGGGCTTGTCCTTGCGCCCGTTCGTCGCGGTCGCCGCGGCGGCAGCGGCTGCGGCCGTCGCCTTCGCGTCCTCGTCTTCCTCGGCGGGCGTCCGCTTGAGGGACGCGGCCGCGGTCGTGCCCATCCAGCGCGCGGTGCCCACGGCCGGCTTCGTCAGCTGCCGAAGCGGGATCCCGAAGCCCACGATGATTCCGACGACGGCCAGCGCGATGAGCAGGACGAAGGCCCCGGGCGCCGTGAACAGGTCCGTGAGGGTCCCGGCGAGTGCACGTCCCAGCCGGCCGCCCGAGACGCCCAGGATCTGGGCCGCCCCGACCAGGCCCGCGTACGTGATCGCGAGGCCGAGCAAGGTGATCCCCCAGCCCGACCCCGGCCGCGTCCCGGGGCCCCATTCGAGCCACCAGCCGGCGATCAGGAAGAAGAACGGCACCACCCAGCGCATCGTCCCGAACCAGGGGGCGAAGACGTCCGTCCACCAGCTGGTCAAGGTCCCCTCGCCCGTCGAGGCGCCACGCGGCAGGAGGGCGATGAGCGTCATCGCACCGAGGACGAGGAGCACCAGCCCGATGATCGAGCGGACGACGTCCGGCGTGAGCCGCGAGCTCCAGGCGGGCTTGCTCCGCGCCCGCGACGGACGCGTGGTGGCGGGCTTGCGGGCCGCGGTGCGGCGGCGGGTCGCCACGTCAGACCTCGACGACGACCGGGAAGACCATCGGCCGGCGCTTCGTCTGCTCGTACAGGAACCGCGAGACGCCGTCTTTGATCTGGGTCTTGAGGAGCGCGATCTCGCTGATGTGGTCGCCCGGCGTGTGGATCGACTCGATCACCCGCTCGAGGGCCTCCTTCATGATCGGGTCGGCCTCGTTCAGGTGGACGAAGCCGCGGGTGATGATCTCGGGCCGACCGACGACCGAACCGGTCTGCTTGTCCACCGTCACCACGATCATGAACATGCCGTCGTTGGCCAGCGCTCGCCGGTCGCGCAGGACGATGTCGCCGACGTCGCCGACGGACAGCCCGTCGACATAGACGTACCCCGCCGGGACCGGCGCGGCGCGGCGCGCGCTGCCGTCGGCGTAGAACTCGATCGGCGTGCCGTTCTCGATGATGAACACGTTCTCGGGCGCGACGCCGGTCTCGATGGCGAGGCGTCCGTGCTGGACCTGCATCCGGAACTCACCGTGCATCGGGATGAAGTGCTTGGGCTTGGTCAGCCCGAGCATGAGCTTGAGCTCCTCCTGGCTGGCATGACCTGAGACGTGTGCGCGCTTGATCGTGTGGTAGTACACGTTCGCGCCGGCCTTGAACAGGTTGTCGATGGTCCGGGAGACGGATTCCTCATTGCCCGGGATCGGGCTGGCGCTGACGATGACGGTGTCGCCCGGCTGGATCTCGACGAAGCGATGGTCGCGGTTGGCCATCCGCGCGAGGCCGGCCATCGGCTCGCCCTGGGCGCCGGTCGTGGCGATGACCAGGCGCGGGTCCGGATGGTCCTTGATCTTGTCCTTGGGCACGATGTGGGCGGGGTCGTACTTGAGGTAGCCGAGGTCCGTGGCGATCTTGAAGTTCTGCTCCATCGAGCGCCCGATGACGGACACGCTCCGGTGCATGTCCGCGGAGGCGTCCAGCACCTGCTGGACTCGCGCGATGTTGCTCGCGAAGGTCGCGACGATGACCCGGCCCTCGAGCGGCTCCATGATCTCGCGGAAAGCCTCGCCGACCGTGCGCTCGGACGGGGTGTAGCCCGGGTTCTCGGCACGGGTCGAGTCCGACAGGAGGCACAGGACGCCTTCCTGGCCGAGGCGGGCGAGGATCGCGAAGTCGGACAGCTTCCCGTCGACCGGGGTGTGGTCGAACTTGAAGTCGCCGGTGTGGACGATCGTCCCGATCGGCGTCCGCAGCGCGATGCCCATCGCGTCCGGGATCGAATGGCCGACCCGGAACGGCATCACGTGGAACGCCCCGATGTCGATCTCGTCACCGGGCTCGAGCGCGATGAGCGGGTTGTTGTGGAGCTTGTGCTCCTTGATCTTGTTGCCCAGGAGGCCGCGCGCGAGCGTGCTGGCGTAGACCGGCACGCCGGGGAACTCGGGGAGCACGTACGGCAGCGCGCCGACATGATCCTCGTGGGCATGGGTGATGAGGAACGCCTTGACGTTCGCGCGGCGTTCCTTGAGGTACGTGATATCCGGGATGACGAGGTCGATCCCGAACATCTCCTCGTCCGGGAACATCAGACCGCAGTCGATGACGACGATCTCGTCCCGGTACTCGAAGACGTACATGTTCTTGCCGATCTCGCCCACCCCGCCGAGCGGGATGATCCTGAGTGGCTGGTCGTTGGTCGGTGGCATCGGTGTCCTTGTTGGGGGGTTAGAAGAGAGTCAGCTGTGGTGTGGCGTCGTCCGGGCTCGTGACCGGCACGGCCGCGTCGATCGCCTCCGGGGTGAGCTCCGCCTCGAGCTCGGCGGCGTCAGGCGTGATGGAGGCTGTGGGTGGCTCGACGGCCGTCGGCTCGGCGGACGGCGGCTCGACGGTCGCGGTGGCCTGTGCCGTTTCGGCGGCCTCCGACGTTTCCGTGGAGGCCCCGGCCGCTGCGGCCTCGCGACGCCGACGTGACGCCAGCAGAGTCGTCGGGACCGCCGCGATGTCGGCGTAGCTCTCACGTTCGATCGACGGCGTCCGGAGCGCGGCGGCCGGGTGGTACATCGCGAACACGACGGCCGACGATGCGCCCGTCGCGGGATCGACCGGCCGGACCGTGCCGTGCGCCCCCGAGATCCGGGCGCCGGGCATGAACGTCGCCATCGAGAACCGACCGAGGGTCACGACCACGGCCGGGTCGAGGACCTCCAGCTGGCGACGGAGATACGGAGCGCAGGCGGCGATCTCGTCGGGCTGCGGGTCCCGGTTGTCCGGCGGCCGGCATTTCACGACGTTGGTGATGAACACGTCCTCGCGGCGCCACCCGATCGACGCCAGGAGCTTGACCAGCAGGTCGCCGGCCCGGCCGATGAATGGCCGCCCGTCACGATCCTCGTTGAAGCCGGGGCCCTCCCCGACGAACACGACCTCGGTCTCCGGATCGCCCTCGCCGGGCACGGCCCGCGTCCGGGTCTGGGACAGACGGCAGTTCGTGCAGACCCGGACCTCCGCGGCGATCGCCTCGAGCGCCGCCTGGCGCCCGGCGTCCGTCACGCCGTGGCCTCGGCGTCGCTCGCTGCTGCCCGGTACGGCCGGGCGCCGCGGGCCGTGGCGCTCGGGATCCAGCCGCGCTCCTGGAGGATCTCGGCCAGCTCGACCGCGTTGGTCGCGGCTCCCTTGCGCAGGTTGTCGGACACGACCCAGAACGCCAGGCCCCGGTCGCCGGCGATCGATGGGTCCCGCCGGATCCGGCCGACGAAGATCTCGTCGTGGCCCGCGGCCTCGGTCGCCAGGGGGTAGCGGTGCTCGGCCGGGTCGTCCTGCACGACGACCCCCGGCACCGCGGCGAACAGCTCACGCGCCTGCTCCGGGCTGATCGGGGCGCGCGTCTCGACGTGGATCGCCTCGGAGTGGCTCACGAAGACGGGCACCCGGACGGCGGTGCAGCTGATCCGGAGGTCCGGCAGACCCAGGATCTTGCGGTTCTCGGTGACGACCTTCCATTCTTCCTTGGTGTAGCCGTTCGGGAGGAAGACGTCGATCTCCGGAAGCGCGTTGAACGCGATCGGATGCGGGTAGACGGCGGCGACCGGCGGGTCACCGGCCGCATGAGCACGGATCTGGCTCTCGAGCTCGGCCATGGCGTCCGCCCCGGTGCCCGAGACGGACTGGTACGTGTCGGCGACCACCCGCTCCAGGCCGACCGCGTCGCGCAGCGCCATCAGCACGGGCGCCATCTGCATGGTCGAGCAGTTCGGGTTGGCGATGATCCCCGGATGACCCTCGAGGTCGGCCGCGTTGACCTGCGAGACCACGAGCGGGATCGTCGGGTCCATCCGCCACGCGGACGAGTTGTCGATGACGGTCGTGCCCTGGGCGACGGCGGCGGGCGCGAGCTCCTGCGACACGCCGGCGCCGGCCGAGAAGAGCGCGATGTCGACCCCCTCGAATGCCTCGGGGACGGCCTCGCCGATCTCGAGGGTGCGACCGTCGATGGAGACGGTCCGACCGGCCGAGCGCCCGGAAGCGAGCAGCCGCAAGTCAGCGACCGGGAACTCCCGCTCGTTGAGGATCTGGATCATCGTCCGCCCGACGGCGCCGGTGGCACCGACGACCGCGACGGTCAGGGGGTGACGGTTCATGAGGGACACGGCTCCGCTTGCTCTCTCGCAGGTACGGGCACGGCCGGAGTATAGCAGCGGGCCTTCCGGCCACCGCCCCGCGGAGCGTCAGCGGCGGCGGACCGCGCGCGGGTCCAGGGCGTCCCGCAGCCCGTCGCCGATGAAATTGACGGACAGGACCGTGAGCGCGATCGCGACGCCCGGCGCGATCCACAGCCAGGGCGTGTCGATGAGGACGGTCGGCGACTGGGCCGCGTTGATCATCTCGCCCCAGCTCGGGACCGGGACCTTCACGCCGAGGCCCAGGAACGAGAGGCTCGCCTCGAGGATGATCGCGCTTGCGACCCCGAACGTCGCCAGGACGGCCAGCGAGCTCATGATGTTCGGGAGCAGGTGTCGGAACAGGATCCCGCTCGTGCTCACGCCGACCACCCTGGCGGCCATGATGTACTCGGACTCGCGGAGACCCAGCATCTGACCGCGGACAAGTCGGCACGCGCCGGGCCAGCCGAGTAATCCGATGACCGCGACCACGCTGAACAGGCTCGGGCCGACCGCAGTGACGAACACGATCACGAGCAGCAGGGTGGGAATGCTCATCAACGTGTCGACGGCCCGCATGATCAGGAAATCCGTCCGGCCGCCGCGCAGCCCGGAGATCCCACCAAGGACGGTCCCGATGACGACGTAGATCGCGACCGCTCCGAGGCCGACCACCAGGGACGTTCGCGCGCCATAGACGACCCGCGCCCAGACGTCCCGCCCAGACCGGTCCGTGCCCATGAGGTGCTGCGCGCTGGGCGGCTGGCTGACGGCCTTGACGTCCGTGAAGAACGGCTTGCTGGAGACGAGATCCGCGAACACTGCCAGCAACACGATCATCGTCAGCAGGATGATCCCGACGACTGCAAGCCGATGGCGCACGAAGCGTCGCAGCGCAGCGCGCCCCGGCGAGTAATGCTCGACTGCGACCACCGGGATCGCCGGCGCGTCAGCGTGCGCTGCCAAGGTGGACCCTGGGATCGGCGCGGGCATAGGTGACGTCGACGACGATGTTGGTGACCAGCACCGCCGTTCCGATGAGGAGCACGACGCCCATCATGAGCGCCGGATCGCGATCGCTGGCGGCACGGACCGCAAGCTGGCCCATCCCGGGCCAGGCGAAGATCTGCTCGGTGATGACGGCGCCCGCCACGAGCTCGGGGAGCAACAGACCGATGACCGTGATGATCGGGATCAGCGAGTTCCGGAACGCGTGACGGACGACCACGGTATTCGGCGTGAGTCCTTTCGCCTTGGCGGCCACGACGTACTCGCCGTTGAGGGCCTCGAGCATGCTCGCCCGGGTGTAACGCAGCAGCGGGGCGGCACTGGCCAGTCCGAGGACAAGCGCAGGCAGCAACAGGTGGGTCCCGAAGTCGACGATCGAGCTGGGCTTGCCCAACGTCTGCATGCCGCCGCTCGGCAGGAGATCGAGCCAGACCGCGAATATGTAGATGGCACCGAGGCCCAGCACGAACGTGGGCACGCTCGAAAGGCCCAGGGTGAGGGTCGTCATGCCGTAGTCGGCCTTCGAATACGGCCGGAGGGCCGACAGGATCCCGAGGGGTATGCCCACGATGATCGCGATCAGGATCGCGACGATCATGAGCGCGAGGGTCGGCGGGATGCGTTTGGCGATCTCCTCCGAGATCGGGCGGTGGGACTGGATGGAGTAGCCGAGGTCGCCCTGGACGGCGCTGGCTAGCCAGATGACGTACCGGACGGGCACGGGCTGGTCAAGACCGAGCTCGTGCCGGCGTTCTTCCATGAGCTGTGGGTTTCGCTGGAGCTGTGCCAGCACGGTCGGATCCATCCGCGCGGTCAATGGATCGCCGGGCGCGAGAGACAGCGCGACGAAGCTCACGATCGTGATCCCCAGCAGGACCGGGAACGCGATCAGGATGCGCCGCAGGATATAGGTGCCCATCCGGCCGCCTCAGAAGGACTGGGGCGGCCGGACGGGCGACGTCGTCACAGAGCGAACGCTATGGGTTCAGGACCCAGTTTTGGACGCCGGTGATGAACTCACGGGTGTCCGGCGGGATGGTGACCCCGTCAAGCCGCTTGACCTTGGCGCTCAGCGCGTTGGTGGTCCACCACGAGACCTTTTCGATCTCGTTGTTGATCAGCTTGCTGACGCTCTTGAAGATTTCCTTCTGCTTGGCTGGGTCGAGCTCCTTGCGGGCGGCGACGAAGCCATCGTCGATGGCACAGTTCCGCGAATACGTCTTGAAGTGGGCGGGCTCGGTCTGCTTGCAGCTGAAGTAGATCTGCGACGCGAACGGGCTGACGCCTTGCGCGCCACCCTGCGCGATGGTGACGTCGAACTGATCGATCTTGTCGTACATCTCGATCGCCGCAGTCGTGTCCAGACCCATCAGCTCGACCTTGAAGCCGATGGCCTCGAGGTTCTGCTGCATGATCGGCGCCCACTGCTCGACGCCGGCAAAGGACTTGTCGTACACGATCCGGAGCGGCTTGCTCTTGTCCCACGACGAGGCGTCGAGGAGCTCCTTGGCCTTGACCGGGTCATAGTCGAAGAAGACCTGGTCGTCGGCGGCGGGCATGCCGGGCAGGACGCCGCGGTTGATGTGCCCGGCACCGTTGTAGATCGAGTCGATGATGCCCTGCGCGTCGACGCCGCGAGCGATAGCCTCGCGCGTCTTCACGTCGGTCAGGGTCAGCAGGTTCATGTACGGGCCGTACGTCCCGACGCCGGAGGTCGAGAGCACGTCGAGGGTCGGCACCTTCTCGAGGCGGGCCTGCTCGGCCGGGTTGAGCCGGACGGACAGATCCAGGTCGCCCGCTTCGAGCTGGGCGATCGCCTGGTCGCCCAGGAGTCGCTTGACGAAGATGTTCTTGATCTTCGGAGGACCCTGGAAATAGTCCGGGTTCGCCTCGAACTGGCTGTACTGGTCCGTCTCGTACTTGACGAACTTGTACGGCCCGGTCCCGATCGGCTTGGTCGTCGAGAACTCGATCGTCTCGACAGCCTTGGGATCGGTGTCCTTGAGGATGTGCTGGGGCACGATGAACGCCGACGGGTCGGTCAGATCGCTGACGAAGTCCGCGTTCGGGGCACCGATCGTGAGCGAGATCGTGTTGTCGTCGATGACCTTCACGCCGGATGCGATCGCGTTCGGGTCGGTCACCTTGTCGACGCCGACGACGGCGGACCATGCGTTCTGTGGGTTCCTGTGGGTGTTCAAGAGTGCGCGGCTGACCGTGAACGCGACGTCGTTGGCCGTGAACGGCTGACCGTCGTGCCACTTGACGCCCGGATGGAGGTGGAAGGTCCAGGTCAGGCCATCGGGACTGACGTCCCACGTGTCGGCGAGGTCGCCGACCGGCTTCCAGGTGTCCCCGTCCCACTTCCGCTCGAGCAGCTTGTCGAACATGAGCTGGAAGTTGATCGCCTGGCTGAAGGTCTCCTGCGAGGCCGGGTGCCAGATCGCCGTCAAGTCACCGAGCCAGTGCATCTGGAGCGTATCGGTGACGCCCCCGCCGGCCGCCGTCGATGGCGCCGCGCTGGTGGCCGGTGCGCTGACACCGGGTGCCACGCTCGCCGGTGGGGCGCTGGTGGCACTTGGAGCGGCGGCCGAGTTGCACGCCGAGAAGGCGAGCAATGCCACCGTGAGCATCGCGAGGCCGCGTGTCCGCATGGTCCCTCCTCCGAGATCCCTGGGGCGCCTGCTACTGGGCCGCCCGACTATAGGAGTGCAGCGGAGGCTCGTCAATGAAATTGCTCTTCAATTGTCGCGACGATCTCGCGGACGCGTGATCCACGCCGGAAACGGCGAAGCCGCCGGTCTCCCGGCGGCCTCGCTTGTCTGGATCGATGGGGGATTTGACCCGACGGTCAGACCGGATCCTTGGCCAGATGGCGCTGCATCGCGGCCTTGCGGGAGAGGTTGATCCGACCCTGGCGGTCGACCTCGAGCACGACCACCATGATCTCGTCGCCGACGGCGACGACATCCTCGACGGTCGGGACGTGGTAGTCGGCCAGCTCGCCGATGCGGACCAGGCCTTCCTTGCCGGGCATGATCTCGACGAAGGCGCCGAAGCCCATGATCCGGGTGACCTTGCCCATGTAGAGCGCGCCCACCTCGACCTCACGGGTCAGGCTGTTGATCCAGTCGATGGCCTTGCGAGCGTTCTCGCCGGACACCGCAGCGATCTCGACCGTGCCGTCGTCCTCGACGTTGATCTCGGTCGAGGTCTCTTCCTGGATCTTGCGGATCATCGATCCGCCCTTGCCGATGATCTCGCGGATCTTCTCCGGGTTGATCTTGATCGTCGTGATTCGCGGCGCGAAGTCGCTCATCTCGACGCGGGCCTCGGGCATGACCTCGGTCATCTTGTCGAGGATCTCGAGGCGGGCCGCCAGGGCCTGCTTGAGACCGTCGCGGATGATCGCCTCGTTGATGCCCTGGACCTTGATGTCCATCTGCAGGGCGGTGATGCCGTCCCGCGTGCCGGTCACCTTGAAGTCCATGTCGCCGACCGAGTCCTCCTTGCCGAGGATGTCGGTCAGGACCACGAACCGGCCGTCCGGCTCGCTGATCAGGCCCATCGCCGCGCCGGCCACCGGGGCCGAGATCGGCACGCCGGCGTCCATCAGGGCGAGGGTCGAACCGCAGGTCGAGGCCATCGACGTGGAGCCGTTGGACGACATGCACTCCGACACGAGCCGGATGACGTACGGGAATTCCTCATGGCTCGGCAGGACCGGGATGAGCGCGCGCTCGGCCAGGTTGCCGTGCCCGATGTCGCGGCGGCTGGGGCCACGCATCGGCTTGTTCTCACCCGTGCTGTACGGGGGGAAGTTGTAGTGGTGGATGTAGCGCTTCTCGGTCTTGGGGCTGATCGTGTCGATGCGCTGGACGTCCGAGGACGACCCGAGCGTCGCGATCGTCATGACCTGGGTCTCACCGCGGGTGAACAGGCCCGAGCCGTGGGCGCGGGGCAGGACCCCGACCTCGACCGAGATCTTGCGAAGCTCGGTGACGCCGCGGCCGTCCATCCGGATGCCCTCGTCGAGGGCGAGCTGGCGGGCGGTCTTCTTGAGGATCAGGTTGAACAGCGCCTTGCTGACGCGCGCCTCGCGACGAGCGGCCTCCTGGAGGCTCTTGCTGTCGCCACCGGTCCGGTTGGCCCGGAACGAATCGGCGATGCCCGTCTTGAGGGCGGCGATCCGCGCCGGCAGGTCGTTGCCGAACCAGATCAGCAGGTTGGCCGTCGCCTCGGCGTCGGGCAGTGCCCGGTGCGCCTGCGCGAGCTCGATGCCGAAGAAGTTGGACAGGGTCGGCAGCTTGTAGTTCTCGAGATCCGGATAGCCCTCGCGGGCGATCGTCAGCGTGTCGAGATAGCGGCCGGCCTCGATGTGGGTGCCGTCGGCGAGGGCGGCCTCCAGGAAGCCGAGGTCGAACCCGACCGAGTGGCCCGACGATCTTGGCGTCGCCGATGAACTTGAGGGCGTCCTTCGCGGCGTCGGCCGGCTTTGGGGCCTTCTTGACGTCCGCGTCGGTGATGCCGTGCATCTGGTGGCCGACGATCGGCCGTCCGGGGTTGACCAGGGTCGACCAGCGGTCGGTGATCTTGCCGCCCTTGACCTTGACCGCGGCGATCTCGACGAGATCGGCCATCTTGGGATCGGTGCCGGTCGTCTCGACGTCGACGATGACGAACTCGTCGCCCGCGTCGGCCAGCTTGGCGAACTCGATGACCGAGTCCGTGCCGGCCTCGAGGAACGGGGTCGACTTCTTCTTGCCGACCGCCTTCTGGAGCTCCTCCTGGATGTCGATGAGGGGCTGCAGGGCGCGGTGCCCGAACAGGATCGCCTCGGCCATGACCGCCTCGGGCAGGAGCTTGGCGCCCGCCTCGACCATCATGATCGCGTCGCGCGTGCCGGAGACGACGAGGTCGAGCTCCGACTCCTCGACCTGGCTGTAGGTCGGGTTGACCACGAACTCGCCGTTGATCCGACCGATGCGGACCGCACCGACCGGGCCGGCGAACGGGATCTCGCTGATGGTCAGCGCGGCCGAGGCCGCGACCGTGCCGAGGACGTCCGGCTCGTTCTCCTGGTCGGTCGAGAGGACCGTGATGACCAGCTGGATGTCGTCCTTGTAGCCCTCGGGGAACAGCGGGCGGATCGGGCGGTCGGTCAGGCGGGCGGCAAGGGTCGCCGCCTCCGAGGCGCGAGCCTCGCGCTTGATGAAGCCGCCCGGGATCTTGCCCGCGGCGTACATCCGCTCCTCGAACTCGACCGTGAGCGGGAAGAAGTCAAGGCCCGGCCGCGGGTCCGACCGGTTGGCGGTCCCGAGGACCAGGGTGTCGCCGTAGCGGACGGTGACGGCGCCGCCGGCGAGGCGTGCGAGCTTGCCGGTCTCGATGGTCAGCGTTCGACCACCGAACTGGGTCTCGAATGTCTGGGACAAGTGAACTACTCCTCCTTGGTCGTGGAGGAGGCGACGACCTGC
Source organism: uncultured Chloroflexia bacterium (assembly GCA_963755995.1). Taxonomy (GTDB): domain Bacteria; phylum Chloroflexota; class Limnocylindria; order Limnocylindrales; family CSP1-4; genus SPCO01. Next base: position 912,476 of record CAVWLQ010000003.1, read on the forward strand.
GGGCAGGTCGGCCGACTGGGCCATGGGCGCCGGATACACTCGGACCCCGGTCTGTGCCGGGGTCCAGGGGCGGCGACGCCTAGCGGCGGAGTCCGAGCCGTCCGATGACGACCCGGTAGCGCGCGCTGTCCTTCTTCATCAGGTAGGCGAGAAGGCGGCGGCGCTGGCCGACGAGCTTGAGGAGGCCGCGGCGCGAATGGTTGTCCTTGGGGAAGCGCTTGAGATGCTCGGTCAGCTCCTTGATCCGCTCCGTCAGGAGCGCGACCTGGACTTCCGGCGATCCGGTGTCACCTTCCATGGTGGCAAACCCGGTGATGATCTCCTGCTTCTGTTCCCGCGCGAGCGGCACTCGTTCCTCCGAACACGACGTGGTGATGCGATGTCTTCCGTTTGTATGACCGACGGATGGTAGCAGGCCGAGCGTGATGCGGCAAATGCCGGGACTCCGAGCAGCCCGTCACCGGCGCGCGCCACGAGGCCGTGGCCCGTGTGGGACGATGGTTCGATGCCGCGCCTGACGAAGATCTACACCCGGACCGGGGACGAGGGCCTGACCGGGCTCGGGGGCGGCCAGCGGGTGCCGAAGGACTCCCGGCGCGTGACGACGTACGGCACGGTCGACGAGCTCAACTCGCAGATCGGGGTCGCGCTGGCGACCGGGTTGTGCGAGCGCCTGGCCGCGGAGCTGCCGCTCATCCAGAACGAGCTGTTCGACCTCGGGTCCGACCTCGCCACGCCGGCCACGAGCCAGGCGCGCCACCCGGTCCCGACCGTCGAGACCCGCCACATCGAGAAGCTCGAACGGCTGATCGACGAGCTCAACGCGATCGTCGGGCCGCTCGCCAACTTCCTGCTGCCGGGCGGGTCGCTCGGCGCCGCCCAGCTGCACGTCGCCCGGACGATCTGTCGACGGGCGGAGCGCGAGGCGACCGGCCTGGCCCGCGACGAGGCCATCGGGCCGACCGTCCTCCCCTACCTCAATCGTCTGTCCGACGCCCTGTTCGTCATGGCCCGCTACGAGAACCGCGAGGCCGGCGTGGCCGAACCGCTCTGGAAGCCCGGCGCCTGATGTCCCTGCTCGACCGGATCCGCGGTGCGTTCTCCAAGGAGCCGGCGCCGGCACCCGCTCCCAAGGCGACCGGGTCGCGACACGACCGGCGCGAGGCCGGCCGCGAACGCCACCACAAGACCGGCCAGCCGGCATGGGAGGCCGGCGATCGCATCGACGAGCCGACCGGCGTGGCGAAGAACCCCGACGCCGCTCCGGAGATCCTCGGCGGCTGACTCCGGCTCGCTCAGAGATCGACGGTGACGCGGCGCGTCTCCGGGTAGGTGCCCACCAGGTGGACGGCGCCGTCGTTGACGGTCAGCGTCGTCGCTTCCCCGTCGACGCGGACCGGATAGGCACCGTCCGGCGGGAGCGCGACGGGCAGGGCGAAATCGAGGCGCGACCGACCGTCGAACGCCGCTCCGACGGCGCCGGTGATCGTGACCGGCCGGCCGAGGAGGCGCGCGGCACCCGCGAGATCGCCGGCCACGATCGCGGCCCGGATCGCCGAGCTCCGGACGTCCTGGCCGTCGAGGGTGAACGGCGGGACGACCACCACGTCGAACCCATCTCGTTCGCCTAGCGCGGCGAGGCTCGCCGGCGTGCCACGTCGCTCGTAGCCGAAGGCCGCGTCCGGCGTCATCAGGATGCCGCTCAGCCCGACCCGATCGCGGATGCGCTCGACGAACGCGTCGTAGGGCGTCTGGCGCAGGGTCTCGTCGAAGTGCTGGACGACCGTCACCTCGACGCCTGCGGCGGCCATGCGTTCGAGCCGTTCGCCAGCGTCGAGCAGGAGGGCCGGAGCGGTGCCCCGGAGGACCTCGTCCGGGTGGTGATCGAACGTGATGACCGTCGGCTGGGCGTCGCGCGTCCGGGCCTCGGTGACGAGATGCTCGAGGAGATAGGCGTGGCCGAGGTGCATCCCGTCGAACACGCCGACGACGATGAAGATGGGACCGACGTCCGGGCGCAACCCGTCGATCCCCTCGACGACGTGCATCCCGCGGTCAGCCCACCGGCGCCGGCCGCGGGTCCGGCGCGACGAAGACCTTGTCGGGCGCGAGGCGGCCGCTCGTCGCCGAGGCGATGGCCACGATCGTTCCGCCGGCGTCGCGTAGGCGATAGTGCTCGCCGGGACCGGGCAGGCCGCCCGCCGGGCGGACGAACTGGCCGCGCGCGACGGCCGCGACCTCGTCGGCGGTGAGCGTCACGACCGGGAACGCGTCGAGCCCCGTGTCGAGCGGCAGGAGGATCGGCAGGAGACCCTCGGGACTCTCGGCCGCGGCGGCGCGGACGTCGTCGAGCGGCAAGGCCGTCTCGAGGGTGAACGGACCGGAGGCGGTCCGGGTCAGCGCCCCGAGGTAGGCCGCGCTGCCGACCCGTTCGCCGAGGTCGCGGGCCAGAGCCCGGATGTACGTGCCGGCCGAGCACGCGACGTCGATGACCGCGATCGGGCGCTCCGGGTCCGTGCCGTCCCACGACACGATGTCGAGCGCGTGGATCGTCACCTCGCGTTCGGCGAGCTCGACGGTCTCGCCCGCGCGCGCCATGGCGTACGCCCGGCGACCCCCGACCTTGATCGCGCTGTAAGCCGGCGGCCGCTGCGAGATCGTGCCGATGAGACCGGGCAGGGCCGCCTCGATCGCCTCGCGGGTCGGAGCGCTGCCGGCCGGTGCGGGCGTCAGCTCGCCTTCGAGATCGTCGGTGGTCGACGACGCCCCGAAGCAGACGGTTGCGCGGTAGGCCTTGCGATCGCCGAGGTGGTACTCCACCACGCGCGTCGCATGACCCAGGAAGACCGGAAGCACCCCGGACGCGAACGGATCGAGGGTCCCGCCGTGGCCGACGCGCTTCGTGGCGGCCAATCGCCTGACCAGGGCGACGATGTCGTGCGACGTCGGGCCGGCGGGCTTGGCGATGACGATGATGCCGTCGAGACCGGGTCCCAGCGACGAGCGCGCCACGGTCAGCGGCCGAGCGCGGCGACGAGCCGGGTCGCCTCCGCGAGGACGGGCGGGCGGGCGTCCTCGAGCGGCGCCTCGATCGACGCGCCGGCGGCGCGTGCGTGGCCACCGCCGCCGAACCTGCCCGTGAGGACCGTCGCGTCGACGCCCCCGGGCTTGGTCCGGACGCTGACCCGGGTGGCCTTGCCGGACTGCTTGAAGATGATCGCGACCTCGGCCGCCTCGGCCTGCGACAGCAGGTCGATGATGCCCTCGCTGTGCGCGCGATCGGCGCCGCTAGCGGCGATGTCGGCATCCGTGATGCTCGACCACACGATCCGGCCGTCGTCCGCGCTCTCGAGCCGCGCCAGGACGACGCCGAACAGGCGCAGCTGGGCCTCCGGCTTCGACCGGTAGAGCCGCCGCGAGATGTCGGACAGCGGCGCCCCGGCCTCGACGAGGGCGGCCGAGACGACCAGCGTCCGCGGGGTGGCGTTCGGGTGGGCGAAGGTTGCCGTGTCCATCACGATGCCGGCCATCAGCGCGGCCGCCATCGCGCCGTCGACCAGGTCGAGGCCGAACCCGAGCCGGGCGGCGAGGATCGTCACCATCTCGCAGGTCGCCGCCGCCACCGGGTCGATCCAGTCCGCCTCGCCGACGGCGTCGTTCGAGGCATGGTGGTCGATGATCACGCGCGGCAGCTTCTCGAAGAGCTCGGCGTGGCGGGCCGCGACCTCGCCGATCCGCTCGAGCGAGCCGCAGTCGGAGATGACGAGCAGGTCGTAGTCGGCCGTCTCGTCCGGGTCCGTCCGGAAGCGGTCCACGCCCTCGATGAAGTCGTACAGTGGCGGGACCGGATCCGTGCACACGGCGTCCGCCCGGCCGCCCAGCGCCTCCACCAGCCGGACGACGCCGAGCGTGGCGCCGACCGTGTCGGCATCGGGGTTCTCGTGGCTGACCGCCAGCACGCGCCGGGCCTTGGTGAGGCGGTCCACGACGGCCTGCGGGACCGCGTCGAGATACGGAGTGAGGTCGACGCTCATCGCGATGTCCGGCGGGGTGACTTGACCGAGGTCGTCGGCCGGGGCTTGGGCCGCCACTTTCGCGGGCGCGGAGGGACCACCGGCCGGACCGCGGACGGTGGCTCCTCGCCGAGGTCGTCGGTCTGGTGGACCCGGGCGACCGGGGTCGGGAGCGACTCGGCCACGGGCACGTCCGCGTCGGGCGTCGCGCCCGCCTCGATATCGGCCAGGAGCTGGAGGATCCGGGTCCCACGTTCGGCGGTGTCGTCGAGATGCACGTGCAGATCCGGGATGCGCTTGATCCGCAGGCGCTTGCCGAGCTCGTGTCGGATGAACGGCATGGCGTGGCGGAGCGCCTCGACCGCGGCGTCGCGTTCGGCCGGCTGGCCGATGACGCTCACCCAGACCTTGGCGTGGCGCAGGTCCTGGGTCGTCTCGATATCCGTGATCGTGACGAACCCGACCCGCGGATCCGCCACGTCCCGGCTGACGATCGAGCCGATCTCCTGCCGCAGGAGCTCGTCGACTCTCTCGGTTCTCTGGCTCACCGCGGGCTCAGTTCGCCGAGGCTCGGCTCACCGACTGCGAGGTGAAGCACTCGATCACGTCCCCTTCCACGATGTCGTGGAAGTTGGCGAGGCCGATGCCGCACTCGTAGTTCTGCTGGACCTCGCGGACGTCGTCGCGGAACCGGCGCAGCGACTCGATCCGGTCCGTGGCGATGACCTTGGAGCTGCGCCAGACCCGGGCGTTGCCGCCCCGGACGATGCGCCCGTCGGTCACGAACGAACCGGCGATGACCGTGTTCTTGCCGACGCGGATGACCTGGCGGACCTCCGCCCGGCCCTCGACGACCTCGACGATCTCCGGCTCGAGCAGGCCCTTGAGGGCCGCCCCGACGTCGTCGGTGAGCTTGTAGATGATGTCGTACAGCCGAACATCGACACCCTCGGCCTCGGCGGCGCGACGGGCGGTGTCGGTGATCTTGGTGTTGAACCCGACGACGATGGCATTCGACGCGGCCGCCAGCATGATGTCGTTGTCGGTGATGTCGCCGGCCCCCTCGAGGAGGACGTTGAGCCGGATCTCGTCCTGGTCGAGCTGGTCGAGGGCGTGGGTGATCGCCCCCAGGGAGCCCGACACGTCGGCCTTGAGGATGATTCGGAGCTCCTTGGCCTGACCCGCCTGGATCTGGCTGTAGAGGTCCTCCAGGGTCGCCCGCCCGCTGCCGTCGCCGCCCTTGGCCGCTGCGGCCGCCTTGCGGGTCTCGACCATGGTCCGGGCTTCCTTCTCGTCGCCGACGACGCGCAGGATGTCGCCCGCCATGGGCACGTCCGACAGGCCCAGGATGACCACGGGCGTCGACGGACCGGCCTTGGTGACCCGCTTGCCCTGCTCGTTCTCGAGCGCGCGGACGCGTCCGAACGTCTCGCCGACGACGATGATGTCGCCGACTTTGAGCGTGCCGGTCTGGACCAGCGCCGTCGCGACCGGACCGCGGCCCTTGTCGAGCTTGGCCTCGACGATGGTGCCGATGGCGTCGCGCTTCGGATTGGCCTTGAGCTCCTGGAGGTCGGCGACCAGCAGGATCATCTCGATCAGCTCGTCGAGGCCGATCCGGGTCTTGGCGGAGACGGGCACCAGCGGCACGTCGCCGCCGTACTCCTCGACCACGATCCCGGCCTCGGTCAGCTCGGTCTTGACCCGCTCGGCATTGGCGTCGGGCTTGTCGATCTTGTTCAGCGCGATGATGATCGGCACCTTGGCCGCCTTGGCGTGGCTGATCGCCTCGAGCGTCTGGGGCATGACGCCATCGTCGGCGGCGACGACCACCACGGCGATGTCAGTCACCTTCGCGCCACGGGCACGCATGGCGGTGAACGCCTCGTGGCCCGGGGTGTCGAGGAAGACGACGCGCTTGCCGTCGTGCGTAACCTCGCTCGCGCCGATGTGCTGGGTGATGCCGCCGCGCTCGCCGGCCGCGACCTCGGTGGTCCGGATGGCGTCGAGCAGGCTCGTCTTGCCGTGGTCGACGTGACCCATGACGGTCACGATCGGGGCACGCGGCTGGAGGAGGGTGGGATCGTCCTCCTCGAACAGGACTTCCTTGGTCGCCTCGGCGACCCCTTCGTCCTCGTCGGCGCCGACGGCACCCGATGCCTCGGTCTCGGCGACCTCGTAGCCGAGCTCGCCGGCCACGAGCGACGCGGTGTCGCGGTCGACCAGCTGGTTGATGGTCGCGAAGATGCCGCTCTTGATCAGCTCGCGGATGATGTCCGCGGGGTTGACCCCGAGCAGCTCCGCGAGCTCCTTGACGGTGATCGTGCCGGGCAGCTCGATCGCGCCCCGCTCACGGGGATCGAGCGTCTGGACGCCGGATCCGCCGAATGCGCCGTCGCGACGCGGCGGCTTGCGGGGCCCGCGACGGCCGCGCGTGCCGCTCCTACTCCTGGCCACGGGCTCCTCCTTCGATGATCGTGTTCATGGGCTGTGGGTCGTTGGTGATGCTCCCCGCCAGCGCATCGCGCAGGTCGGACGGGAGCGGTGTCTTGAGCGCCCGGCTGAGGGCGCCCTTGGTGATGGCTTTGTCGAGGCACGCCTCGGTCCGGCAGACGTAGGCGCCCCGCCCGGGGGCGCGACCGCTCTCGTCGGCTCGCACGTCCCCGGCCGGTGTCCGGACGATCCGCAGGAGCTCACGCTTCGGGCGGACCGTGCGGCAGGCGACGCAGGTGCGGTCCGGGACGCGGCGCGGCGCGACGGACCCGGTGGACCCGCCTACGACGCCACCTCCCCGGTCGGGACGGCGGCGGCCTTCTTGGACGCACGCTTGGGCTTGGCCGCTGGGGCGTCGTCGGTCGCGGCTTGTTCGGTCGCTGCAGGTTCCGACGCCGCGACGTCGGCCGTCGCCGCGGGGGCGTCGGTCTCCGTCCCGGTCGCCTCGGCCGCGGCAGCTTCGGCGGCCGCCTTCTTGGTCACCCGCTTCGCCTTGGGCTTGGCCTCGGGGTCGGCGTCGGCGGTACCGGCCTCGGCCGCGGGGGCGGCGTCGGCGGTGGCAGCGGCCGCATCGGCGCTCGCGGGCTCGGCCTCGGCGGTGACCGGTGTCTCGGTGGCAACGGCGGTATCCGCATCGGCGGCCGCGGCCTTGGCCTCGGCGACCGACACGTCGCTCCGGATGTCGATCCGCCAGCCGGTCAGGCGGGCGGCCAGCCGGGCGTTCTGTCCCTCGCGACCGATCGCCAGCGAGAGCATCCGCTCGGGCACCGTCACGCTCGCGATCCGGTGCTCCTCGTCGATGTCGACGGAGATGACCTGGGCCGGGCTGAGCGCGTTGGCGACGAACAGGCTCGCATCGTCGCTCCACGGGATCACGTCGATCTTCTCGCCGGACAGCTCGGCCACGACGGCCTGGACGCGGGCGCCGCGCTGGCCGACGGTCGCGCCGACCGGGTCGAGACCCTCCTGGCGGGAGGCGACGGCGACCTTCGAGCGGCTGCCGGCCTCGCGTGCGATGGCCTTGATCTCGACGGTGCCGCTGTGGATCTCCGGCACCTCGAGCTCGAACAGGCGCTTGAGGAAGCCCTTGTGCGTCCGGCTGACGAAGATCTGGGGACCCTTGGTCGAGCGCCGGACCTCGAGCACGAACGCCTTGACGTTCTGGCCGATCCGGTAGTGCTCGAGGGTCGACTGCTCCGTGGTGGCGAGGATGGCCTCCACGTTCTTGCCGACGTCGAGGATGATCGCCCGCGGCTCGACCCGGTTGACCGTGCCGGTCATGAGCTCGCCTTCGCGGCTGGCGAACTGGTCGAAGACCTGGTCGCGCTCGACCTCGCGGATGCGCTGCAGCACGATCTGCTTGGCGGTCTGGGCGCCGATCCGGCCGAAGACGTCGCCGTCCAACTGCTCGGTCTCGACGAGATCGCCGAGGTCGGCGTCGGGCTGGATGGCCCGCGCCTGGTCGATCGTCATCTCGGTGAATTCGTCCTCGATCTCGCCGACGACGCGGCGCGCGCGGAAGACGCGGATCTTGCCGGTCTCGGCGTCGATCCGCACGTGGATGTCCTCGTCACCTGCGACCCGCCGATAGGCCGACTGGATGCCGTCTTCGACGGCTCCGATCAGCTGCTCGCGGGAGATCTGCTTTTCGGCATTGAGCTGGAGGAGGGCACCGACGAAGTCTCGACTCACGATGGCCTCCGTTCGCTGTGCAGGTTGTCAACGGCGGCGCTCAAAAAGAAACGTGGGGGTCACCCACGTCCTGGAGCGGCCGTTCAGTTATGCGGAGTATACACCCGGGAGCGTGGACGGCTCAAATCCACGCTCAGGCGGGCCCGGCGATCACGGCGCCGCGAGGCGCTCTGTCGTGACGAGTGGCGTCGGGCACCACGGCGTGTCGCCTTCGGTGTTGAAGTCCTTCGCGCCACCGAGGATCAGGACGGAGCCGTCCGTCAGGGCCAGGGCATGACCGCCGTATCGAGGCTCGATCAGATCGGCCCCTGGAACCCACCGGTCCGAGGCAGGATCGTAGAGCTCCGTGGAGCGGAGGGCATGACCCGTCGGGTCGTCGCCGGTCGAGCCGCCCGCGACCAGGACGCGGCCGTCCGCGAGGACGACGACCTGGGGTTCCCGGCGGGGCGTCGACATCGATGCGACCTGTCTCCAGGTGCCGGTCGCAGGATCGAACCTGTGGACCCGAGGGGTCAGGGCGCCGGTGCCTCCCCAGAGCTCGCCGCCGTCGCTTCCACCGAGTGCGAGCGCACCGCCGTCGGGCATGGCCACGAGCGCGTACCCGACCTGTGCGAGTCCTTGGGCGTCCGTCCACGTGCCGGCGACGGGATCGTATCGATGGGCGTCCGGTGTCGGGTCCGAATCGCCCTCGTACGTCCCGACTGCCAGAACCGTGCCGCCACGGAGGCCGACCATGTCGTCGATCCTGGTCTGTGCCGGGAGCGACGCCGTCGTCCGCCAGGAGCCGGCCGCCTGGTCCATGAGCTCACTGGTGAACCGCCCATCGGTCTCGCTGACGACGAAGACGGCGGCCATCGGGCAGGGTGACGCCGAGAGGCATGACCCGCCCGAGCGTTCATCAGAGGACCGTCCGCCCACGCCCCGGTGGCGGTCGCGAACCGCTTCGTGCTGGAGAAGGGCTGATCGAGGTCGTTGAGCCCGCCGATGACGAGCGCGGATCCGTCGGACAGGACCACGGTCGCCGGCTGCTTGCGGGGCTTGTTGAGGCTGGGGGCTTCCGTCCAGGCATCCCTGACCGGGTCGTACCGCTCGGCCCGCTCGCTGCCCGCTGCGGCCGGACCGGGATAGCAGGCGAAGTCATCGCCCACGGCAAGGACCGAGCCATCGCCCAGCACGACCGCGTCGAAGCCGGTGCGACCGCGGATCATCTGGGCGGCCTGTCGCCACTCGCGGTCCGCGACCGACGAGGGCGCCGCAGATGCCGACGAACCGGGTGCCGATGTGGGGAGGCCCGTCTCTGGGGCCGCCGAGACCGGCGCGAGGGAGCTCGGGGACAGGACTGTGGAGGCCGGGGCTGGACCGCACGCCACGAGCGCCACGGCGCTCATGACCGTCGCGGCGATGCGGCCCAACGAGAAGGTCATCGGCAAGGGACTCGGCGTGTGACGGTGTGCGTCTCCGCCATCCTAGCCCCGTCCGTGACGACGCCGTCGTGTCAGACGGGCGCTGGGTACCGATCCGTCACGTAGTCTTCGAGGATCCCGATGAACTCGGCGACGAGGCCGTCGCCGCGCAACGTGCGATCGAGGCGACCGTCGATGAAGACCGGGGCGACCGGCTCCTCGAAGGTGCCCGGCAGCGAGATCCCGATGTCGGCGTGCTTGCTCTCGCCCGGGCCGTTGACGACGCAGCCCATGACGGCGACGCGCAGCTCCTCCGCCCCCGGGTGCGTCTCGCGCCAGATCGGCATCTGCTCCTTGAGGTAGCCCTGGATCTGCTGGGCCATCTCCTGGAAGAACGTCGAGGTCGTCCGGCCACAGCCGGGACAGGCCGAGACCTGTGGCAGGAACGAGCGCAGCCCCATCGACTGGAGGACCTGCTGGGCGACCTCGACCTCGCGCTCGCGCGGCGCGCCCGGCTCCGGCGTGAGCGAGACCCGGATCGTGTCGCCGATCCCCTCGTTGAGCAGGATGGCCAGCCCAGCCGTGGAGGCGATGATGCCCTTGTCGCCCATGCCGGCCTCGGTCAGTCCGAGGTGGAGCGGGTAGTCGCAGCGAGCGGCGAGCAGCCGGTACACGTCGACGAGGTCGCGCACGCCCGAGACCTTGGCGCGAGATGATGATCTTGTCGTGGCGCATCCCGGTCTCCTCGGCCAGCTCGGCCGAGCGGAGCGCCGATTGGAGCATCGCCTCGATCATCACGTCGCGTGCGTCGCGCGGCTGGGCGGCCGAGGCGTTGGCGTCCATCAGCTCGGTCAGGATCGCCTGGTCGAGCGAGCCCCAGTTGACGCCGATCCGGACGGGAACGTCGTTCTCGATGGCGATCCGGACGATCGTCGCGAAGTGCTCGTCGTGGCGCTTGGCGCCGACGTTGCCGGGGTTGATCCGGTACTTGGCCAGCGCGGCGGCCATCTCCGGGTACTCGACCAGGAGCTTGTGGCCGTTGTAGTGGAAGTCGCCGACGATCGGCACGTCGACGCCCAGGCCGCGGACCTTGCGGACCATCTCCGGGACGGCGGCGGCAGCCTCCTCGGTGTTGACCGTGACCCGGACCAGCTGGGAGCCGGCATGCGCCAGGCGGGCGACCTGGATCGCGGTCCCGTCCGCGTCCGCCGTGTCCGTGTTGGTCATCGACTGGACGACGACGGGGTGCGCCGAGCCGACCAGCACGCCGCCGACGTCGACGCTGACGCTCGGCCGGCGACGCGGCCGGAGGCTGTCGGGGGAGCTCACGGCGTGCTAGCCGCCCAGGCTGCGGATGATGTCGAAGCCGGTCACCCAGATGATGAAGGCGAACAGGAACACGAACCCGACCATGTAGGTCAGCTGCTCCGCGCGAAGGCTGATCCGCGCCCCGAAGATGCGCTTGAGGGTCAGCATCAGCATCCGTCCGCCGTCGAGCGGCGGGAAGGGCAGGATGTTGACCACGGCCAGGTTGGCCGACAGGATCCCGGCGACGTACAGCAGCATGATCGGCCCGCTGTTCCAGAAGATGTCGCCGATCTGGGTGGCGATGCCGACCGGGCCGGAGACCGGCGGGGCGGCCGTCGGGTTGTTGGCGACAGAGGTCACGAGGCTGGCCAGGCCGCCCACGATCAGGCCCATCCAGCGGATCGTCTGGTCGACCCCGATCTGGATCGCGGTCGGCAGGTCGTTGCTCACGTACTGCCCGAAGAAGTAGCCCTCGAAGGGCTTGTCCACGCCGGAGATGCCGAGGGCACCCTTCTGGTCGTCGATCTCGGCCTGCGTCCGGAGCGTGACCGACACGTCCCGCTGCGCCCCGGCCGTGTCCGCGATGGTCAGGGTGATCGTCTCGCCGGCGCGATCGCGCAGGCCGGTGATCGCATTCGGGCCTGTGATGAACTGGTAGTGCTCGCCGTTGACCGCGACGATCGCGTCGCCCGGCTGCAGGCCGGCAGCTGCCGCGGGCGATCCGGCTGGACCTCGAAGAAGCGGACGCCGACGAGCGGGGACGCCAGCCAGGCGATCCCGGTGAAGATGACGAAGGCCAGCAGGACGTTCATCGCGACGCCGGCGACGAGGATCGTCAGCTTCCTGGGCAGGCCCTGGTGCGAGAACGAGCGCGGATCGTCGGGGTCGGTCCGTCCTCGCCCTCGAGCTTGACGAAGCCGCCGATCGGCAGCCAGTTGAGGGTGTAGACCGTCTCGCCGCCCGACGCGAGGACCTTGGCCCGGGGTGGGAAGCCGATGCCGAACTCGAGGACGCGGACCTTGAACGCGCGGGCGGTGAAGAAGTGGCCGAGCTCGTGGATGACCACGAGGAGGCCCAGGATCAGGATGAACAGGACGATCGTGATGATCGACTGGAAGAAACCGGTCACGCGGGAGCTCCGAAGCGGGTCGAGGTGAAGGCGTCGTGGACGACGCGGTCGAGGTCGACGAGCTCGTCGACGTCGGGCTCACCCGGCCCGCCCCCGAAGCGCGACACGGCGGCCTCGAGCAGGCGCGGGATCCCCGGGAAGTCGAGGCTGCCGTCGAGGAACCGCGCGACGGCGACCTCGTCCGCTGCGATCAGGGCGGCCGATGCGCGCGGACCAAGACGGCCGGCGTCACGGGCGATCCGGAGGGCCGGGAAACGAGTCTCGTCGGGCGCCCGGAAGTCGAGCCGGCCGGCGGCGATCAGGTCAGGCGGGGCGGCCGGCGACGGGCGACGGTCTGGGTAGGTCAACGCGTACTGGATGGGAAGTCTCATGTCGGGGGTGCCCAGCTGGGCCTTCAGCGAGCCGTCCACGAACCGGACGGCCGAGTGGACGACGCTCTGCGGGTGGATCACCACCTCGATCGCGTCGTAGCCGACATCGTACAGCCAGTGTGCCTCGATGACCTCCAGGCCCTTGTTGGCCAGCGTCGCCGAGTCGATCGTGATCTTGGCGCCCATCGTCCAGGTCGGGTGGCGGAGCGCCTGCGTCGGGCGTGACGGCCGCCATCTCCGCGGCCGTCGCGTCGAGGAACGGGCCGCCCGACGCGGTCAGGATGAGCGCCGGCGACGCCGGCCATGTCTTCGCCGACGAGGCACTGCCAGATCGCCGAGTGCTCCGAGTCGATCGGCCGGAGCCAGGCCAGGGGGCTCGCGTACGGGTCGCGCGGGATCGCTCCGGGCGACGATCTGCGCGAGCCTGCGCCGCGCGAGTGGCATGACCAGGTGGCCGCCCGCGACGAGGGTCTCCTTGTTGGCGGTCGCGACGACCTTGCCCGCACGCAGCGCGGCGAGGACCGGCCGGAGGCTGACGACCCCGCCCGTCGCGACGATGACGAGGTCGACGTCGTCGCGCGTCGCGAGCTCCTCGAGCGCATCAGCGCCGCCGACGCGCTCCGTGCCGCGCCGGCAGGTCCATGCCGGCCGCGGCGGTCTCGTCGCCCAGCGCGACGGCGGCGGGCCGGAGCCGCTCTGCCTGCTCGCCGAGGAGGCCGGCGTTGCGAGCCGGTCGCGAGGGCGACGACCCGGAACGCGTCGGGATGCGCCGCGCAGCACGTCGATCGTCTGGCGGCCGATCGAGCCGGTCGAGCCGAGCAGGGCGACCCGGCGCGGCGGTCGCTCCCCTGCCCGACCGCCGTCAGCGGAGGAGGGCGAGGACGTACAGGGTCACGACCGGGGCCGCGAACACGAACGAATCGACCCGGTCGAGCATGCCGCCGTGGCCCGGGATGAGCGTCCCCGAATCCTTGGCGCCGGCCGCCCGCTTGATGATCGATTCGGCGAGATCGCCGGACTGGGCCGCCAAGGCCGTCAGCGGGCCGAGGACCAGCGCGTGGAGCGGGTTCTGGCCGAGGCCCCAGAGCAGGACCGCGACCACGACCGTGGTCGCGATCGACGCCGCCGACCAGACCCTCGATCGTCTTCGACGGCGAGATGTGGGTCAGGAACTTGCGTCCGGCCGATGCTTCTTGCCGACGAGGTAAGCGCCCGTGTCGTAGGACCACACAGCGAGCACCAGGAGCAGGATCCAGCCACGCTCGCCGCCGAGGACGTTCAGGGGCGCGTCGGCGGGCACGACCGGCGCCGACTGCCCGAGCCGGATGATGAACGACAGCAGCGCGACGTAGAGAGCGCCGAAGACGGTCGCCATCCACGCCTGCAGGCCGTCCTGCGGGTCGATCCGCGTGAACGACGCCGACCGCCGCCAGCACGATCCCGACGGCGACGAGCAGCAGGCCGCTCCCCTCCAGCACGTTGGGGAAGGCGGCGTCGAGCACGACGACGAGGGCGAGGACCATGCCGAGCGAGGCGAACGGCGTGTACCCGGCGCCCTTGAGAAGCCGGAAGGCCTCGATCGCGGCGAGGACCGTGATCAGGGCGACCGCGGCCAGCCAGGACCACCGCCGCCGAAGAACGAGCACGACCAGCAGGACCGGAACGAGGACGGCCGCACTGATCGCTCGCTGTCGCATCGTCTCCTCCGGCTTCCCGTCAGCGCCCGAAGCGGCGATGGCGGCTGGCGAACTCGAGGAGCGCGGTGTCGAACGCGTCGGGGCCGAAGTCGGGCCAGAGCGTCTCGCACGAAGTAGAACTCGGCGTAGGCCGACTGCCAGATCAGGAAGTTGCGACAGCCGCTGCTCGCCACCGGTCCGGATGACGAGGTCCGGGTCCGGGCAGGCCGGCCGTGTACAGCGCGGCGGTGATGGCGCGCCTCGTCGATCTCGTCCGGCCGGGATCCCGCTCGCCACGATGCCGCCGGACGGCATCGACGATCTCGGTCCGGCCGGCGTAGTTGAACGCGATGTTGAGCAGCAGCCGCTCGCCGTCGGCGGTGGCCTCGAGGGCCTCGTCGATCGAGGCTCGGGTCGCGTCGGGCAGCTCCTCGAGCCGGCCGAGCAGGCGGATCCGGACGCCCTGGGCGCGCAGCTCCTCGGTCTCGCTCGCGGATCGCCGCCTCCAGCAGGCCGAAGAGGCCGGTCACCTCGTCGTCCGTCCGCGCCCAGTTCTCGCGGCTGAACGCGTACAGGGTCAGGATCGGGACGCCGCGCCGGACCGCGTGGCGGAGGAGCTCGCGGATCGCCTCGACGCCCGGCGGCGTGGCCCTCGAGCTCGGGCAGGTCGCGCGGCCCGCGCCCAGCGCCGGTTGCCGTCCATGATGATCGCGACGTGGCGCGGCAGTCTCTTCGGGCGAGGCCAGCCGATCGGGATCTCGTCCGCCGGCGCGGCCGGGGTGACGCGGGTGTCGACGTCGGACGGCTCGCTCGTGCGCCGACGGGCGGCGCGTCGGTCGGCCGGCCAGCGGTGTCGAGCCACCGGCGGGCCACTAGACCTCGAGGACCTCCTGTTCCTTGCCGGCGCCGAGGCGGTCGACCTCGGCGATGTAGCCGGTCGGTCGTGCGCTGGAGCTGGTCGAGCTGGCGGTGGGCCTCGTCGGTCCCGACGCGTGCCGTCGCGCTCTTCCTTCTTGAGCCGTCGGCCGCCTCGCGGCGCAGGTTGCGGATCTCGACCTTGGCCTCCTCCATCCGCTTGTGGACGACCTTGACGAGGTCCTTGCGACGCTCCTCGGTGAGGGGCGGGATGTTGAGGCGGACGACCGTGCCGTCGACGTTCGGCATCAGGCCGATGTCGCTCTTCTGGATGGCCTTCTCGATCGCCCCGAGGACGCCCCGGTCCCACGGCTGGATGACGATCTGATGGGGCTCGGGAACGCTGATCCCGGCGAGCTGGTTGAGCGGCGTGGACGTGCCGTAGTACTCGACGTGGATGCGCTCGACGAGCGACGTCGACGCCCGGCCGGTCCGGATGCCCTGGAAGTCGCGCTCCATGGCCTCGACGGCGCGGGCCATCTTGTGATCGGCGTCGGCGATGATCTCGGTGCTCATGCTGGCGCACCTCCGGCGGCGCCCGAGGCGCCCGAGATGAGGGTCCCGACCGGCTCGCCCGCGGCCACCCGCGTGATGTTGTCGGGCTGGTTCAGGTCGAAGACGACGATGGGCAGGTCGTTCTCCATGCACAGACTCACGGCGGTCGCGTCGAGGACCTTGAGCTGGTCGCGAAGCAGGTCGGCGTACTCCAGATGAGCGTAGCGCTGCGCATCGGCGTGCGCCATCGGGTCTTTGTCGTAGACGCCGTCGACCTTGGTCGCCTTGAGGAGGACCTCGGCGTTGATCTCGACCGCGCGCAGGGCGGCCGCCGTGTCGGTCGTGAAGTACGGGTTGCCGGTGCCGGCGACGAACATCGCGACGCGGCCCTTCTCCAGGTGGCGGACGGCGCGCCGCCGGATGTACGGCTCGGCGATCTCGTTCATCGCGATAGCGCGTCATGACCCGGGTCGGGACGCCGGCCCGCTCGAGGGCGTCCTGGAGGGCCAGGCCGTTCATGACGGTCGCGAGCATGCCGATGTAGTCGCCGGTCGCCCGGTCCATGCCCCGAGCCGACGCGGCCAGGCCGCGGAAGATGTTGCCGCCGCCGACCACGATGCCGATCTGGACGCCGAGGCCGTGGATCTCGGCGACCTGGCGCGCGATGAACGTGCAGAACGGCCGGGTCGACGCCGTACTGGCGATCGCCGAGCAGCGCCTCACCGGACAGCTTGAGCAGGATCCGCCTGTAGCGGAGCGGGCGGCCGTCGCGTCGCGCGCAGGCTCGCGTCACAGCTCCTCCCCGAGCTGCGTAGCGGGTGAACCGTCGGACGCGGATGTTCTCGCCGATGGTCGCGATCTTCTCGGTGATCAGGTCGCGGACGGTCCGCTCCTCGTCGCGGAAGGGCTGGTCCAGCAGGCAGACCTGCGAGTACCACTTCTTGAGCTGGCCCTCGACGATCTGCGGCCGGATGGTCTCGGGCTTCTTCTGGACCGACTCGTCGGCCAGCAGCTCGGCCTGCTTCGCGGCGAGGTCCTCGGCCGGGATCCGGTCGACGTCGACGTACAGCGGGGCGAGCCCGGCGACCTGGACGGCGAGGTCCCGGACGAGCTTCTGGAACTCGTCGGTCCGGGCCACGAAGTCCGTCTCGCAGTTGACCTCGATGAGCACGCCGACGCGGCCGCCGGTGTGGATGTAGCTGGAGACCAGGCCCTCGCGCGCGTCGCGATCGGACTTCTTGGCCGCGGCGGCCAGGCCCCTCTCGCGCAGAACGACGATCGCCTTGTCGAGGTCGCCCTCGGTCTCGGTCAGCGCGCGCTTGCAATCCATGAAGCCGGCGCCGGTTCGTTCGCGCAGCTCCTTGACGAGCTCCGCCGAGATGTCCGCCATGCCTGTTCGTTCTCCTGTCTCGCGGCGGCCCGGTCCGGACCGCTGTGGTGGGCTGTGGTGGTGCGGCCGGCCCGCGTGGGCCGGCCCATGTCGATGACGGCGGGTCAGCCCGCCGCGGGCGGACGTCGTCCGCCTTCTCGGCCGCTTCGCGGGCGAGCTCGGCGGCGATCTCCTCCGGAGTGGCTTCGGCGGGCGGCTCCGCGACAGCGGCCTCGGCACGGGCGACGCGGTCGCCGGGCAGGAGGTCGTCGTCGTCGGCGTCCGGTTCGAACGAGAGCGCGGCCCCGCCGGCGAGGGCGGCGACGAGCTCGTCGGTCGCCGCCCGGGACCTCTTCCTCGGCCTCGGGCATGGCCATCGCCTCGATCTGCTCGGGCTCGGTCGCGCTCCGGGCGGAGCGCTCGCGGGCACCCTCGATCGCCGCATCGGCGACGAGCGTGCACAGCAGGCGGATGGCCCGGATCGCGTCGTCGTTGGCCGGGATGATGAAGTCGAGCTCGTCCGGGTCGACGTTGGTGTCGCCGGTGCCGACGACCGGGATCTCGAGCTTGTTGGCCTCGGTCACGCCGATCCGCTCGCGATGCGGGTCGACGATGAAGATGGCGCCGGGCAGGCGCTTCATCTTGCGCATGCCGCCGAGCGTGCCCTGGAGCTTGGTCATCTCCTCGGTCAGCTTGGCCGCTTCCTTCTTGGTCATCCGCTCGAAGTCGCCGTTGGCCTGGCGCGCCTCGAGCTGCTCCAGCAGCCCGATCCGCTTCTTGATCGTGACGAAGTTGGTGAGCATGCCGCCGAGCCAGCGCTTGTTGACGTACGGCTGGTTGGCCCGGGTCGCCTCCTGGGCGATCGGCTCCTGGGCCTGCTTCTTGGTGCCCGACGAACAGGACCTGCTCGCCCCGCGCGACGGTCTCGCGGACGAACTCGAGGGCGACGTCGAGACGCTGGACGGTCTGGGCCAGGTCGATGATGTGGATCCCGTTGCGCTCGGCGAAGATGAACGGCTTCATCTTCGGGTTCCAGCGGCGGGTCTGGTGGCCGAAGTGGACACCGGCCTCGAGCAGCTGGCGCATGGAAACGGACGGCACGGTGAGCGACCTCCTGTCGGTTCGATTCCTCCGCGGACGCCGTCGCCGGGGACCGGTCGGCCACCTGGTGGCCGGGCCGGCACCGTCCCGGTCGGGAACGGTCCGCGTGTGTGCTCCACGCCGAGTGGCGCGGGCGATGGGTTCTGGCGGCTCGGGATCGAGTCCCGGACCGGGCGGGAGTGTAGCACGGGTCGCTGATGTCACCCTGTCAGGACTCGTCAGTCGGTCTGGACAGACAGCTGGGTAGGCAGATCCAGGATCGTGGCGAGCCGCTCGACCTCATCTGCGAGTCCCTTCCGTGAGGGCGGCCTTGCTTCGGCGAACCAGTCAACGGCGATGTGGTCGTGGGTCCGTGTCCACGTCCCGGACGCGACTCCGCCGTCGATCACGACGTTGGCCCCGCGGCTGATCAGCCCCCGCTGAGCGGGCGGGACGATATGAGGGTCGGCCGTACCCGGACCGAGGATCCATTGGTCGTAGCCCGGGAGGAGGCGGATCGCAGGGGTCGGTGAGGTCGCCGCCAGGTCCTCGAGATGCTCGCCCAGGACGAATGCGGTCTCCCCCTCGATATCCACCGGGGCGAGGCGATCACCGACGCCGGCGATCCAGGCCTGGATCCGCTTGCGCCCAGCGCCCAGTCCGCTCCCGAGCCAGTACTGCACGTGGTCTGACGTCGCGGGTGCGTATGTTCGGAAGTACGCCTCCACGGCACGCGGTCCAGCCTCGTCGAGCTCAGGCACGCCCGCCCAGCGGGGGTTGTGATCCAGGCCCTAAATCGTCGCGCGTCCTGCCTTTGGTCCGAGGCTGAAGCATCCCTGCCAGGCAAGTGCCTTCAGCAGCGTCCAGGGGTTCCCGTCGAAGACGGACGTCAGGTGCCGGAACTCCGACCGAGCGGTGATCGCCGCACCGAGCCCTTCCACCGTCAGCGGGCCGTCAGCCAAGGCCTCTCGGACCACCTCACGAAGGCGCGGCCAATCGGATGGCGCCAGGCCGTAGTAGCTCTGCCAGCTCGGGAGCTCCCACATTCGACTGGCTGCCCGCAAGGCCAGGTAGACGCCCGCGTCCTCTGGCGTCATCAGGTGCGTGGCGCCTCGAAAGGCGAACGTCTTGATGATCCGCCCGTCCGCCAGGGCACGAGCGACCTCGCCCGGCTGGGATCGTTGGCGTCTTGTCCGGACGGCGAGCTCGGTAGCGGATTCGAACTGGGCCTGGACGGCCCCCAACCGGCGCACGACCCCCTCGACCGATTCGCTGCCGATCGGTTCGAGGAGCTGTCGCCGCATGCGCCATGCAAGGGCCTGAGGCCAGCTGACGGACATGATCAGGAATTTAGCCCTCCGGACGGCGACCGGCCGCTCGCTTCCCCGCGTCGGTCATCCGCCGCCGCCTCCTTGTCCTTGCGAGCCTGGGCGCGCAAGTATCGGTTGAGGTCGCGCAGCGTCACGTTGCCGCCCGGCATGCCCGGCGACGACATGCCGAGCTTGGCGCGTTCGACGGCCACCTCCTGGAAGTAGGCTCGACTGGCCGCGTCGTCGGGTGCTTTCGGCAGCACCGTTACGAGATGCGCGTCGAGGCCTCCGGGTCCGCCGTAGAACTCGTCGGCTCGGCCGATCGCCTCCTGGTATCCCTGCGGGTCGTTGTCGAGCATCCATCCGGCCTCGGCGACCGTTTCGGCGGCGGCCGGGGCGTCGAGGCACATCATGAAAAAGCGGTCGCGCCGGCCCTGCCGGGGCATCAGGCGCGGGTCCGGGCCGTCATGGCGCAGCCGACGGAGCAGCTCGGTGACCGGCAGATCCTCGATCCGGGGCTTCGATGTTCCCGGACCGGTGATGTACTCGACGGCCGCCCGCAGGATCCGCTGGTCGTCTCGAGCCGCCCTGAGGAGGTTGTTGCAGCTCACGCAGAGGAGACCGCGGACGCAGACCGGGCACCCGATCTTGCCGGGGCAGTGGGCGTGGTCGTGGTCGACGGCCAGGCGACCTCCGGGTGCATCGGTCTCGGGCCTCCGACAGATGGCGCACCTGCCGTCCTGACGTGACCGCAGGGCCTCGATCCCCTCAGCGCCGAGACCGTGTCGTCGGCGTGGCTTCGGCTGGGGTCGGTTGGTCGGATCGATGGTGGTCATTCGGGCTCCCTTTCGAGCTGTCGTGCCGCAGCCAGGTCGTCCTGGGGGCTGGCGGCCCGCAGATTGCCCGTCCGTCGAGCGGAGGAAAAGGGGCAGGGCCACTACGCAGGGAGCAATCGCGCGTGAAGTGGCCCGTGCGCGAATTGACTCCCTACAGCGCATGCCGGTAGTGCCGGAAGCGCCCGCCGGGCTCGACGACGACGAGGTCGAACCGCAACGGCAGGCGCGGGACCGGCGCTCCGTTCGGAAGGGTGCCGCGGTCGATGAGCCCGTAGGCCGCCGACCGGACCCGGACGCGCTTGCGATGGTCGACCGTCTCCTCCGGCAGACCGAAATCCCGGTCTGCGCGCCAACGGACCTCCACGACCACGAGCGCGGCCGGGGGGCCCGGGTCGATCGCCACGAGGTCCAGCTCGTGGCGACCGACATGGACGTTCCGGGCCAGGACGGTCCAACCGGCATCCGCCAGGCGCGCCGCGACCAGCGTCTCGGCGGCATCACCCGCCTGCTGGGCCGCGGTCCGCCTCGGGTCGTCGGGTCGGTCCGCCACCGCGATATCGTCGCAGGCGACCCTTATCCGCGACGTATCAGGCGAGGACGCCGAGCTCCAGGATCTCGAGATCGGCCGCATCGAGCATCGCGTCGTCGGCCATGACCGGGGTCAGCTCGCGGGCCAGCAGCTCGTGCGTGGCCAGGGAGGCGCCGGGGTCGGCCAGGAGGTCCAGCTCGAGCTGGTCCCCGGCAAGGGTCCGCTGGAGGGCGAGGAACGACCGGCGGTGGAACGGCGTCAGGCCGAGCTCCCGGATGGCCATCCGGTGCTCCAGCGTCGCATAACCCTGGTTGCGCTCCCAGCCGTAGCCCGGATAGCGGGCGGCGAGCCGGTTCATCATCCGGTCGCGGACGACCTTGGCGACGACGGACGCGCACGCGATCGAATAGACCTTGGCGTCACCGTCGACGATGTTCGAGTAGGGACCGACGTGCCGCCTCGAAGCCGACGATCCGGTTGCCGTCGACGAGGACGTGGTCGTGGCCGCGGACCCGGGCGATCGCGCGGCGCATCGCCAGGTGCGTGGCGTGATAGATGTTCAGCTGGTCGATCTCGCGCACGGACGCGGCGCCGACGCCGACCGCCACCGCCCGAGCCCGGATGAGCGGAGCCAGGCGCTCGCGCTGCGCTGCGGAGAGGGTCTTCGAGTCGCGGACCCCGGGGATCCGGTGACAGCCCGGACGCATGATGACCGCGGCCGCCACGACGGCGCCACAGGTCGGGGCCACGCCCACCTCGTCGACGCCGACGACCCGCTCGATCCCCGCGTTCCAGAGGTGGCGCTCGTGGCGGAGGGTCGGGACGATCGGAGCCATCGACCGATAGCCTACCGGAATCGAGCGACCCCGCCGGATGGGCGGGGCCGTAGAGGTGATGGGCGACTTCGCGGCCCCTGCCGGCCGCCGGCCGTCAGCTGTTGGTGCGCCGCTCGCGCAGGGTCGCGGCCTTGCCGACGCGGTCGCGCAGGAAGTACAGCTGGGCGCGCCGGGCGACGCCGTGCCGGACGACCTCGATCTTCTCGATCCGCGGGCTGTTGATCTTGAAGGTCCGCTCGACGCCGACACCGGAGGCGATCCGCCGAACCGTGATCGACCGGGTGATGCCGCCGCCGCGCAGGCGCATGACGGTCCCTTCGAAGACCTGGATGCGCTCGCGGTTCCCCTCGACGACCTTGGCCGACACCTTGACGGTATCGCCGGTCGCGAGGACGGGGAGGTCGGATCGAAGCTGGTCCTGGACGATCTCGTCGAGCACGGTCACGGGGCGGTTCCTGACTCTTCTGGGCAGCCGTGGCTGCGGTTTGGCGTTCGGAAGCGACGCGGACGGGCGTCGGCGGCGGAGTATAGCACGGCCTCGCGAGCCGTCAGTCGCCGGCCGTCAGGTCCGGCCGACGAAGCCGCGTCCGCTCGATCGCCTGCTCCCGGCGCCAGCGGGCCACGGCACCGTGGTCACCGGAGGTCAGGATGGCCGGTACGTCCATCCCGCGAAAGACCGCGGGCCGCGTGTACTGCGGGTATTCGAGCAGGCCATCGGCGAAGGACTCTTCCACCGTCGAGGCCGCCTCGATCGCCCCGGGCAGGAGCCGGATCACCGCATCGATGACGACCAGGGCCGGCAGCTCCCCGCCGGTGAGCACGTAGTCGCCGATCGACAGCTCGAGATCGACGAGCGACCGGATGCGTTCGTCGACGCCCTCGTAGCGCGGGCAGATGAAGATGAGGTGCGCGCGGCCGGCCAGATCCGCGGCGCGGTCCTGGCGGAAGACCTCGCCGATCGGATCGAGGAGGATCGCGGTCGAGTCATCGCGTCGCAGCGCGTCGAGGGCATCGGCGACCGGCTCGGGCCGGAGGATCATCCCCGCTCCCCCACCGTACGGCGCGTCGTCGACCGAGCGATGCCGGCCGATGCCCCAGTCGCGCAGGTCGTGGATCCGGACCGTGGCGAGGCCCTGCTCCTGGATCCGGGCCGGGATGCTCGCGGCGAGCGGCCCTTCCAGCATCGCCGGGAAGAGTGTCAGGACGTCGATCTCGAGGGTCACGCCTCGGGCTCCGCCGCCGCAGGATCGGACCGCGCGGGATCGGGCTCCTCGGCCGCGGGAGCGGGCGGCGCCGAGTCGGGCGCCTCCGTCCCCGGGTCGCCGGCTGGAGCCGGACCAGGCGCCGGTGCCGCCGCACCACGTCGCGTCCGGCGTCGCGGTGCCTTGGGACGATCCGGATCCGGCGCGCGCGACCGGGCGGGACGCAGATCGAGCGACGCGGCGTCGACCACGATCTCCCCGCGGCGCGGAGCGAAGATCCGGATGAACGCGCGGACGGCCGGCAGGTCGAAGCTCCCGTAGGCGCCGCCATCGACAGTGAACACCTCGGTCTCGCCGACCCGGTAGATGTCCTTGACGGTGCCGAGCTCCTCGCCGTCGATGCCACGGACGGCACAGCCGATGACCTCGTGCCAGTAGTACGAGCCACGGGCCAGGTCCTCGTCCGGCCGGACGACCGATTCGAGATACGCGCCGCGCAACGAGTCGGCGGTGTCGCGCGTGGTCACCTCGCGGAAGCGCAACCGCCAGCCGGGTCCGTCCGCGACGGCCTCGGCCGACGCGATCGTCAGCGGCCGGTCGTCGCCCTCCCGGAAGAGCACGGCGCCGGCCACGAAGCGGTCCTCGGGCCGGTCGGTCAGGACCTCCGCCCGGACCGCGCCATTGAGCCCGTGGACGCCCCGGACGAGGGCGACCACAAGCCGTTCGTCGAGACTCAGAGGATCTCGAGCTGGACCGGCTCGCCGTCGCGGGCCGCGGTCACCTTGAGCAGGGTCCGGAGCGCCTTGGCGACGCTGCCGTTGCGCCCGATGACCTTGCCCATGTCGTCCTCGGCGACGTGAAGCTCGATGACGGTCGCGCCGTCCTCCTCGACGACCTCGACGGTCACCGCATCGGGATCATCGACAAGGGACTTCGCGACGTACTCGACCAGGTCCTTGGCTGCCATCGTCGCGGCCCCCTACTTGGCGGCGGGCAGGATGCCCGCCTGGCGGAAGAGGCGCTGGACCGTATCCGACGGCTGGGCGCCCTTGTCGAGCCACGCCTTCGCCCGGTCGGCGTCGACGACGAACTCGGCCGGTTCCGTGCGCGGGTTGTAGTGGCCGATGGTCTCGAGCGAGCGCCCGTCACGGGCGCTGCGGCCGTCGGCCACGACGACGCGATAGCTCGGCTGCTTGTGCGCGCCGACGCGCGTGAGCCTGATGCGAACTGCCATGAGTGGTGGTGTTCCTCCCTGTGTCGATGTCGGGACGGGGCGTCCCGATCTCAGTGGACGGTGATGACGACGACCGACTTGGTCAGGTCGCCCGAAACGGAGCCCGCTTCGATCAGCGCGTCGAATGGCTCGACGAACGGCTTGACGTCGGTCGTGTACGTCTTGTACCCGGCCGGATCGCTGGCGCTGATGACCTTCTCGGCCGCCTCGCGGATGGCGGTGATGTCGACGAAGATCGTCCCCGTGGTCGGGCCGACCCGGTCGACGAGCTTCTTGTAGTCGTCGTTCGCGGCAAGCGACGTGCCCGCCGTCGTGTCGAGGACGTGCTTGACGAAGCCGGGACCCGACCCGATGACGACGACCGAGTCCGTGACCGCGTAGGCGATCTGGACGTGGCCGGCCGGCAGCGGGAGCACCTGCACATCCGAGCCGGCCGTCCCGGCCAGCTTGCTGATGTCGCCCAGGTCGACGGTCGTGATCTTCGTCCCGTTGTAGTCCTCGTCCGTGACCGTGATGCCCTGCTGGGTACCGGCGAGCGCGAGGAAGCCGCGGAGCGCGGTGAACAGCTTCTGGGCATTCTCCGGATCGGTCGGCGACACGATCAGGCCGCCTTCCGGCGTGCCGTCGACGAGGTCGAGGACGGCGGCGCTGTCGCCCACCCAGCCGACGGCCGCATCCTCGCCGCCGACGAGGCTGAGACCCTGGTCGATCTGGTCGATCATGGACTTGAGCGACGGCTCGGAGCGATACAGGTCGAGGGCCTGCTTCAGGTTCTTGCCCAGGTCGTTGGTGGTCGCCGCGACGACCGCGGTCGACGGGATGTGCTCGGCGATCTTGGAGGACCGGTTCTCGGTCGGGCCGACGGCCGCCTCCGGCTTCGGGAGGGTCGTCTGCACGACGATGGCGTCGTCCTGGAACTTGAGCCAGTACGCGGCCCAGTCCGGGATGGCCTTGAGCATGGCCGCCGTGAGCGCGGGCGAGGCGGAGGCGGCGGCGCCGGCACCCATCGAGCCGCTGAGCTGCTCGCTCCAGGCCATCAGCGGGCGGAGCGCCGGTGTAGCCGAAGCCGACGTGATCGCCGCTGACCGAACCGAGCGCGGCCTTCGGGCCGGGCTCATCGGCGAAGCCGCCGGAACCGTTGGTATCGATGGCGGCCTTGACAGAGGCCTCGTCGCCGATCGCGATGACCTTGCCGTCGACGATCGCGTAGGCCGGCTGGACGCCCTCCGACTCCGGGAACAGGTGGATGGTGTCGCCCTGATAGGCCTCCGTGGTCGAGGTCGCGCCCGCCTTGGTCAGCTGGGCGTCGAGCCACGTCTGCGCGGCCGCTTGATCCTTGATCGAGACCAGGGCCAGGACGCGGAAGATCGCCGATCGACTTGGACGGATCCTTGAGGGCCGCCGCGGGCGGCAGAGGTCCCATGCTGTACGCGAGCTCGCCGTCGAACCACGGCTTGATGTCGCCGGTGTACGTCTGCTGGTTGTCGGTCGCCTCGCGGACCAGGTCATCGAGGACCTCGTCGAGCTTGGTGTCGAGCGCGGCCTGGTCCTTGAAGCCCGGGAACTTCTGGAGGAACGCGCCGATGGCCTGGCGCTGGTCGCCGGGCAGGTCCAGGCGGACCTCCATGTACATCGTGGTATTGGCCGGGGCGTATCCGATGACGGTCGATTCGGTCGCCCGGCCGGCGATGATCGCGGCGACGGCCGCGGTCGTGCCGAGGATCAGGACGACGATGGCGAGGGCGGCCGCCCAGCGGACACGACCGCCGCGGCGACGGCCGGAGGAGGCCCCACTGGCCACGACCGGAGCCGAGACGGCCCAGGCGACATCGTTGTCGTGGCTCGCGTCCGCGCTGGACGCCCGGCTGGCCGGTGTGACCGGCGTGGTCGGGGCGACCGGCGTCCAGGCCGCGGTGCCGGTCGGATCGGCGCCGACCGGATCCCACGCCGGCGTCATCGGCGGGACGGCCGGTGCCGGCGCCGCCGAGGGCGGGGGCGTGACCGGTGTTCTCGTGGTCTCGTCGTCGCCGATCGTGGCCGGCTCGGTGCCGGGCTTGAGCTCGTCCGTCATCGTGGCCCCTTCCGCCGGCTCATCGCCGGCCCGTCAACGCGCCGAGGGCCGCACGCTTGCCGCCGCCGGAGAGCTGCTTCATGAGCTTCTGCATCTCGAGGAACTGCTTCACGAGCCGGTTGACATCCGGCAGGGTCGTGCCCGAGCCGGCGGCGATCCGCCGACGGCGCGAGCTGTTGAGGATCGTCGGATCGCGTCGCTCGGAGCGGGTCATCGCGCGGATGATCCCTTCCGTGCGCTTGAGGTCGCCCCGGTCGACGGCGGCCTGTGCCTCGCCGGCGAGGTTGCCCATGCCCGGGATCATCGACATGACCTGCCCGAGCGGACCCATCTTCTGCATCTGCTGCATCGAATCGAGCATGTCGTCCAGGGTGAACGACCCCTTCCGCATCTTCTCTTCGAGCTTGGCCGCCTGCTTCTGGTCGACGTGCTCCTGGGCACGTTCGACGAGGGTCATGATGTCGCCCATGCCGAGGATGCGGCTCGCGAGGCGGTCCGGGTGGAAGACCTCCAGCGCGTCGGTCTTCTCACCGGTACCGAGGAACTTGACCGGGACCCCGGTGACGGCGGAGATGGACAGCGCCGCGCCGCCACGGGCATCGCCATCGATCTTGGTCAGGATCAGGCCGGTGACCGGCACCGCGGCCACGAAGGCCTGGGCCACGGCAACGGCCTCCTGGCCGGTCATCGCGTCGACCACGAGCAGCGTCTCGACGGGGCGGACCGCCGCGTTGACGGCCGCGATCTCGGCCATCAGGGCCTCGTCGACCGACAGGCGCCCGGCGGTGTCGAGGATGACCACGTCGCGGACCTGGCGCTTGGCCGCCTCCACGCCGCCGCGCACGATGTCGACGACGGAGGTGCCGACGGGCGCGCGGTAGACCGGGATGTCCAGGCTCTTGCCGAGCGTCTCGAGCTGGTCGGCGGCAGCCGGGCGGTACGGGTCCGCCGCCACGAGCAGGGGCCGCCGGCCGAGCTTGACGACGTGGCGGGCGAGCTTGGCGGTCGAGGTCGTCTTGCCCGAGCCCTGCAGGCCGACCATCGCGACGACCGCCGGGTTGCCCGACAGGTGGAAGGTCCGGTCGCCGGCCGACAGGAGTGCCACGAGCTCGTCGTTGACGATCTTGACGACCTGCTGGCCGGCCGACAGGCTCTCGAGGACCTCGTGGCCGATCGCCCGCTCGCGAACGCGCGCGACGAAGTCCTTGACGACCTTGAAGTTGACGTCGGCCTCGAGGAGCGCGAGACGGACCTCGCGCATGGCGGCATCGACGTCGGCTTCGCTGATCCGGCCGCGGCCGGTCAACGTGCCGAGGGTCTTGCGCAGCCGGTCGCTGAGGGTGTCGAACATGGTTCGGGTACAGGACTCCGTCAGAGGGATGGGGCCCGGGCCGAAACGAGTCGAGCCGGGTGGTGCGCGAGTTCTGACGCACCGAGCAGGCGGAGTGTAGCGCAGGGTCGTTTCGGACGCGGTCCAGCCGATGGTCCCGGTCGGCGCGGGCGCGCACCGCCCATGTAGGCTCCCACCTCGTGCGCAATCCCTTCGGCTCCACCATCTGGCGCAACCAGGCGTTCGTCCGGGTCTGGACCGCCGCGACGATCTCGATCTTCGGGTCGCTCGTCACCCGGATCGCCCTGCCGCTGGTCGCCATCCTCGTGCTGGGCTCCGGCGCGGTCGAGGTCGCGTTGCTGCGCGCGCTGGAGCTCGGCGCGACGCTCATCTTCGGGCTCGTGGCGGGCGCCTGGGTGGATCGGCTGCGCCGGCGGCCGGTGCTCATCTGGGCCGATCTCGGCCGGGCGGTCCTGCTCGGTTCCGTGCCGATCGCCTTCGCGCTCGGGGTCCTGACCTTCCCGCAGCTGCTGGTCGTGTCCGGGCTGGCGGCCATCCTGACGACCTTCTTCGACGCCGCCGACAACGCCTATCTGCCGTCGATCGTCGAGCGCGAACGCCTCGTCGACGCGAACAGCGCCCTGGCTGCGAGCGGCTCGGCGGCGGAGTTCATGGCCTTCGGGATCAGCGGCTTCCTCGTCCAGATCTTCACGGCCCCGATCGCCATCGCCATCGACGCCGTGAGCTACCTGATGTCCGCGGTCCTGCTCGGCTCGATCCGCCGGGAGGAACCGCCGCCGCCGAAGGCCGAGGACCGCGAGCCGGTCCTGACCGAGATCCGCGAAGGGCTGAGCCTGGTCATCCACAACCCGATCCTGCGGGCATTCGCCGGCGCCCAGATGGCGCTCGCGGCGCTGTGGGGCATCTTCGGGGCGACGTGGTTCCTGTTCGTGCTCGAAGACCTGCAGCTCGAACCCGGCCGTGCTCGGGGTCGTGGCGGGGGTCGGCGGCGCCTCGTCGTTCATCGGCGCGGTCGTCGCGTCACGCGGCCACGCAGCGCTGGGGCGTCGGTCCGGTGGCGATCGGCGGCATGCTGCTGGCGGCGGTCGGCAACGCGTTCATCCCGCTCGGCTCCGGCCGGCCTGCCGCTCGTCGCGGTCGGCTGCCTCGTCATGCAGCAGCTGGTCGCGGATTCGGCGGTCACCGTCTACGACATCACCGAGGTGTCCGTGCGCCAGACGCTCGTCCACGACCGGGCGCTGGGCCGCGTGTCGTCGACGTTCAAGGTCGCGGCGATGGTCGCCCAGCTCATCGCGACGCTCGCGGCCGGGGTGCTGGCCGAGGTCATCGGCCTGCGCGCGACGTCCTGGCTGGCGCCGCTGGGCGGCCTCGTCGGCGCGGCGATCCTGTGGTTCTCGCCGGTCCGCCACCTGATCGTGCTGCCGGCCGCCGTCGGCGGTGGGCCGGTGCCGCCGCTGGACGCGCACGCGATCGCCGTGGCCGTGGAGATGGAGCAGCCGCCGGGAGCGTAGCCGGCGCCCGGCCCGCGGATCAGGCGAAGAGGGCCGCCACGAACGCGTCGGGGTCGAACGGGATCAGGTCGCCGACCTTCTCCCCCACCCCGACGAAGCGGACCGGGATCTTGAGCGCGTCCTCGATGGCGAAGACGATGCCGCCCTTGGCCGTCGAGTCGAGCTTGGTCAGGATGACGCCGGTCAGCCCGACCGCCTCGTGGAAGGCCTTGGCCTGGGCGAGGCCGTTCTGGCCGGTGGTCGCGTCCAGGACGAAGATGGTCTCGGGCTCCGCGCCCGGCAGACGCTTGTCGATGATCCGACGGACCTTGGACAGCTCGTCCATCAGGTTCGACTTCGTGTGGAGGCGGCCGGCCGTGTCCGCGATGACGAGGTCGGCGCCGCGCGCGACCGCCGCATCGAGTGCGTCGTACACGACCGCTCCCGGGTCCGCGCCGGGCGCGTGCGCGATCATCGGGACCTTGGCCCGGTCGGCCCAGATCCGGAGCTGGTCGATGGCCGCCGCGCGGAACGTGTCCGCGGCGGCCAGGATGACGGACCGACCCTCGGCGACATAGCGGCTCGCGAGCTTGCCGATCGTCGTGGTCTTGCCGGTGCCGTTGACGCCGACGATGAGCACGACCGCCGGCCCGCCCGCCACCGCCGAGCGCGGGCTCCAGGCGAGGTCGCGCGGCACGAGCAGCATCGTCAGCTCGGTGCGGATCGCGGCCTCCGGGCCGGCCGGGTCGAACCGGCGGCGGGCGCGCTCGACCAGGTCGATCGCCAATGCCGCGCCGACGTCGCCCGCGATGAGCGTCTCCTCGACCTCGTCCCAGGACGGCCCCTCGCCGGTCCCCGTGCCGAGGAACCCGCGGAGGCGGGTCATGAAGTTGCCGCGGGTCCGTTCGAGACCGGCATCGAGCGCGGCCTCGGTCTCCTCGGCCGTCTCCGGGATCACGTCGTGGTCCCGGTCCCCTCCGATGCCCGTCGCCCGTTGGAGCGAGTGGGACCGGAGGCGGGATGTCGATGGTCATGACCGATGCGGGCGGCTCGGGCTCTGACGCGAACGGCAGGAGCGGATCCGTCGTCGGGCAGGGCCTCGACCGGGGTGCCGTCGTCGAGCACCCCGAAATCGGCGGGATCGGGCTCCCAGTCCGGGTCGACCAGGGCCGGATCGACCGGTTCGTCGACCTCGGGCGTGGGCGGCTCGTTGCGGTTTCGGCGCCAGAAGGGCATCGGGGAAGCCTACCCGGCCAGGGCGGTTCGGTCCCGATCCCGGGCTGCGAGGGCCTGCGCCTCGTCCAGGCGGAGGCTGATGACCCGGCTGACCGAGTCGTCCCCGACGGTCACGCCGTACAGGGCGTCGGCCGCCTCGATCGTGCCGCGGTTGTGGGTGATGACGATGAACTGGGTCTGGCCGGCCAGGCTCCGAAGGGCGTCCGCGAAGCGGCCGATGTTCGCCTCGTCGAGCGCGGCGTCGACCTCGTCGAGGACGCAGAACGGGACGGGTCGGACCTCGAGCATGGCGAACAGCAGGGCGACGGCCGTGAGCGCTCGCTCGCCGCCCGAGAGCATGGCCAGCGCCTGGGGCTTCTTGCCCGGCGGCCGGGCGACGATCTCGATGCCGGTCGTGCCGAGGTCGGTCGGGTCGGTCATCGAGAGGCGGGCGAACCCGCCGCCGAAGAGCTGCTCGAAGCGGGTCGCGAACGCGGCCTCGAGCGCCTGGAAGGTCGTCCGGAAGCGGTCGGCGATCATCGTGTCCAGCTCGGCGATGAGCTCACGCGTGCGGACGATGGCCGTGCGAAGGTCCGAGGCCTGCGTCTCGAGCGTCTCGAGCCGCGCCTTCAGCGTCGCGTACTCGTCGACGGCGAACGGATTGACGGCGCCGAGCTCGTGGAACCGGCGCCGGAGCTGGCCCAGCCGGACGGCGCTCGGCGGCGGCGTGGTCGGTGCCTCGGCCGCCCAGATCGGCGTGACGAGGGCGAGGACCGCCTCGAGAGCGGCCGCCTCCTGCGAGATGGCCGCTTCCTCGTCGTCGGCCGGCTCGAGGGCGTCGGCCGGGTCGGCGGGGGCCGGCTCGATATCGTGGTCCGCCACGACCGCGGCGTCGCCGGGCATCGTCCCGGCCAGGACGGCCAGCCGGCGGATCGCCAGCTCGCCAAGGCCGGCGAGGTCGACGACGACTCCTTCATGCAGCGCCTCGAGACCGAGACGGGCCTCGAGCGCCTGGTGATCCGCGGCGCGCAGCCGGCCGTCCACGGCCCGGAGACGCTCCCGCGCGGCCGCCGCGTCGCGCTCGATCGCGGCCAGCTGGTCCCGGTCGACGACGTCGGCCGCGTGGACGTCGGCGAGTGCCTGTCGCGCGCCGGCCTCGCGGGCGACGCTCGTGGCGAGCTCGGCCCGGAGCGCGTCGCGCTCGACGGTCAGGGCGCGCTCGCGATCGCTCAACGTCGCGACGTCACGCTCGGCACGGGCCATCCGCTCCTCGGCGATCAGGGTCGAGGCCTCGGCCCGGGCGCGGCGATTCTCGGCATCGCGACGGGCCGCCTCGCGGGCACCCGCTTCCTCGGCCAGCCGGTCCCGCCGCGCACGAAGGGTCGCCGCGCGTGACTCCCACGCGGCAAGCGCCGCTCCGTCCGCAGCATCGTCGGGGCCGGCGTCCCCGATCCCGCCGAGCTCGGTGGCCGCGTCATCGGGTTCGGGCACGATCGCCAGCCGGGCGCGCTCCAGCTCGGCGGCGAGGCGCTCGGCCTGGGCCTCATGCCACGACGCCTCGCGGACGACCCCTTCGAGCTGGCGGGCGCTGGATCGTTCGGCGTCCTCGGCTGCTCGACGGGCGCCGGCGGCGCGACTCTCGTCCGTTCGGGCCGCCTCCACCGCATCGGCCGCCTCCTGCGCCTCCGCGGCAAGACGGACCGCGGCGGCGCGCAGGTCCGCCACTTCTGCCTCGCGCGTGGCGAGCTCGCCGGCGAGGCGCGTCGCCTCGGCGCGCCGCTCGAGCACGGATTCGACCGCCCCGAACGTCACCCCCAGATCGGTCACCACGGCGCTGCCGTCACGGACGACGACGATCCAGCCGGGCGGCATCGTGGCCTGCGACGATCAGGCACGCGGCGAGGTCCGGCAGCCAGCCGGCGCGCCCCAGCAGCCGGCGCGCCGCACCGGTCGGGTCGCGGCGAACGGCCGCGTCCAGGGTCCCGCCACCCGCCGCACCGAGCGCCTCCCGGAACCGCCGTTCGCGGGCATCGTCGGCCGGCGGGGTTCCGACGGCACGTTCGCTGACCACGAGCGTGCCGCGCTCTCTGGCCAGCCCTCCGACGGCGTCCGCCCCGACCACGTACGCGCGGGTCGTCTCGGCCAGGGCCGCTTCCGCCGCGGCGCGGAACGGCGGGTCGATGGCGAGATCCTCGTCCAGGCGGCGACCGCCGGCACGACGAGCGGCCCGGGCGATGCCGCGGGTCTCTTCGTCGGCCACGCGTGCCTCGAGTCCGTCGAGCCGGGCGCGGACCGCGGCGGCGGAGGCGCTCGCCGACACGGCTCGCTCGTGGGCGGCCGCGGTCTCCGCGTCTGCCGCGCCGGCGCGCGTTCGGGCCGCCTCGCGGACGGCCGTCGCGGCACGCTCGGCGTCGATCGCCGCGGCCAGCGTCGTGCGGGCGGCGGCAACCTCGGCCTCCAGGGTCGCGCGCCGCGCTCCGGCCGTGGCGGCCTCCTCGGTCTCATCCGCAGCCCGGCGTTCGATGTCGGCCAGGCGCCGGCGCGCGGTCTCGCGTTCCGCCTCCGCCGCCGCGGCGGCGCGCCGGAGTGCTGCCAGCTCCTCGCCCTGCGCCCGGCGCGCCGTGCGGAGCGTGCCGAGCTCCGCCAGTGCGTCGGCGAGCTCGCGTTCCGCCTCGGCGAGCACCCCCTCGAGCTCCAGGTCGCGGGCCGGAACGGGGACGGCCATGGCCCGGCGACCCGTCGCCATCTCGGCTTCCGCCGCCGCCCGTTCATCGAGGAGCCGGCGGCGGTCCCGTTCGAGCGCCTCGAGGTCCGAGGCCAGCCGCGCGTCACGGAGCTGGACCGACGTCGCGGTCGCCCGGGCCGCGTCGTGGGCTTCCCGTCGTTCGCGTTCCAGGGCCGCGCGCACGCCCAGCTCGGCCGAGAGCGCCGCGGCTGCGGTCTCGGCGGCCGCCAGCTCCCCCATCGCCCGATCGACGGCGCGGCTCGCCCCGTCCCGCTCCGCGTCGGCGGCGGCCAGACGGGCGGCCGCATCGTGCCAGCGGGCGTGCATCGTCGCCAGGAGCGCGGTCGCCAGCTCGTCCGCGGTCGTCTCACGGCTGGCCTGCTGCTCGGCCTGGGCGGCCAGTCGACGCGCCTGCGGCCGGAGCTCGCCGAGGATGTCCTCGACGCGCGCCAGGTTCGCCTCGGATTCGACCAGCTGCTCCTCGGCCCGCCGGCGGCGGCGCTCGTGACGCCGGACACCGGCGACTTCCTCGAACAGCGGCCGCCGCTCCTCGGGACGGAGCGCCAGGGCCTGATCGACCATGCCCTGGCCGATGAACAGGAACGCGTTGTCGGCCAGATGCGCGGCGTCGAGCAGGTCGACGAGGTCGCGCAACCGGATGCGGCTCTTGTTGAGGAGGTAGTCGTTCTCGCCCGAACGGTACAGGCGACGGCCGAGCTCCAGGACCTGGAACTCGACCGGCAGCAGGCCGTCCGCGTTGTCGAGGACGAGCGTGACGTCGGCCATGCCCTGCGCGGCGCGCTTCTCCGAGCCGGCCCAGATGACGTCCTCGGACTTGCGCGACCGGAGGGCTCGGCCCTGCTCACCGAGGGCCCACCGCAGCGCGTCCGCGAGATTGCTCTTCCCGGACCCATTCGGCCCGACCACCGCGCTGATGCCCGGCCCGAACTCGACGCTGGTCCGCTCGGCGAACGACTTGAAGCCCTGGAGCCGGAGGGCCAGGAGGCGGGGCTCGGCGGGTCGGTCGTCGGCGGTCATCCGTCCGCTCCGTCGATGCTGTCGACCCCGTCGACGCCGGCGGCCACCTCGGCCGCCCGCAGGCGGTCCATCGCCTGGGCCGCAGCGGCCGTCTCCGCCGACCGGCGCGACGGCCCCTCGCCGACGCCGAGCAGCTCGCCGTCGACGACGACCTCGATCCGGAACGAGCGCTCGTGATCGGGGCCGCTGGCGTCCACGAGACGGTAGCTCGGCCGGTCGCCGGCATGGCGCTGGGTGTATTCCTGGAGCCGGCTCTTGGGGCTCTTGAGCGCGCCGATCGGCGCCTCCGCGACGAGCTCCGTGTCGGCCAGGGCGACGATCCAGCGGCGGATCGGCTCGAAGCCGAGATCCAGGAAGAGCGCCCCGGCGACGGCCTCGAACGTGGACGCGAGGAGCGACGGACGGCGGCGGCCGCTGCGCTGGGCCTCGCCCTCGCCCAGGAGGAGATACGCGCCGAGGTCGATCCGGCCGGCGAGCCGGGCGAGCCCGGTCGTCGAGACGATGGCCGCGCGTCGTGCGCTCAGGTAGCCCTCGTCGTCGGTGGGATGGCGCGCGTACAGCGCCTCGGAGATCGCGAGATTGACCACGGCATCACCGAGGAACTCGAGGCGTTCGTTGTGGCCGAGGGCGGCGTCCCGGTGCTCGTGATGCCAGCTGGAGTGCACGAGCGCCTGCTCCAGCAGGTCGAGATCACGGACCGGCAGCCCGATCTTCGCCGCGAAGGCCTCGGCGGGGCGCACCCTCTCGTGCTCCGCCCGACGGCCGTCGGAGCGGCTAGGAGGAGTGCTCGTCGATGTAATCGACGGCGTCCTGGACGGTGCGGATCTTCTCCGCATCCTCGTCCGAGATCTCCGTCCCGAACTCCTCTTCGAGGCTCATGATGAGCTCGACGAGATCAAGTGAATCCGCGTTCAGATCGTCGACGAACGACGCCTCGGGCTTGACCTCATCCTCGTCGGCGCCGAGCTGCTCGACGACGATCTTCTTGAGGCGCTCGTACGTTGTTGCCACTGACTCCCTCCTCGGAGCTGGGTGTTGGTGCCGTCGGCCGGTCGCCGCTGGGCTCCCCTGCGATGTTCCCAAGCACGCCGTTCATCAGGCGTCGCATGGGCTCTCCACTGTAGGTGCGTGCCAGCTCGACCCACTCGGCGATGGCCACCCGGGCCGGCGTGGCCGAGTGTAGCACCTCGGATATGGCGCAACGGAGCAGCGCCCGGTCCATCCGGGCGAGGCCCGTGACGGGGTACTGCGGCGCCCGCCGGGTGATCTCCGCGTCGATCTCGTCGCGGTACGCGATCTCCGCGGCGACGAGCTCGCGAGCCAGGGTCGCGGCGTTCTCGTCGCGCTCCTCCTCGGCCAGGTGGCGCTCGAGGACGGCGTCCGCGGTCCGCTGACCGAAGTCCGCCTCGAACACGGCCGCGAGGGCCAGCCGGCGACCTGTCCGCCGGCCGCGGACGCGATCAGCCCCCGACGCCATCGACCAGCACGGTGACCGAGCCGAGGTCGAGGCCCAGCAGGCGCTCGACGGTCGCCGCCACGGTCGACCGGATCTGGGCGGTGAGCGGGGCCAATGGCTGGCCCGGCCGGGCGACGACCCACAGCCGGACGAGGACCCGGTCGTCGCGGATCCGGACCGAGACCGACGATCCGCCGACGAGGCGGCGCCAGGCGGGCCCACCTCGGCCCACCCGCGTCACACCGGGCACCTCGAAGGCGGCCAGCCGGACCAGCTCCGCGATCACGCCCCGTCCGACCGTCACCTGCGGACCGCTCATGACGCCTCCGATGCGGCCGCCGCACTGGGGCGCGGAACGCCCGCCCCGAGCGACTCGGCGATCAGCGCCGGGACCCGGGTGCGGGCCGTCGTCGCGGCGACCTCGCAGGCGAACGTGACCATGCGCCGGCGCGCCCGCCCGTGGGTGATGATGACCGTGCCGCGCACGCCCAGCAACGGCGATCCGCCGACCTTCTCGTAGTCGAACACGGTCCGGATGCGGCCCACGCCCGGGCGCATGAGCAGGTATGCCAGCCGGCCGCGGAGGGACCGCTCGAACTCGCCGCGCCACAGGTCGAAGATGAACGTCGACAGGCCCTCGAAGAACTTGATCACGACGTTGCCGAGGACGGCGTCGCAGACCACGACGTCGGCCATGTGGTGGGTCAGGTCCTTGCCCTCCACGTTGCCGGTGAAGTTGAGGTCCGTCTGGTCGAGCAGCTCGGTCGCGCGCTGGATCCGGGCGTCGCCCTTGCCCTTCTCCTCACCGATGGACAGGAGAGCCACCCGCGGCCGGGCCACGCCCAGGACGCGCTCGGCGAAGATCGCGCCCATCTGCGCGTACTGGACCAGGTTCTCCGCGGTCGAGTCCGGGTTGGCCCCGATGTCGAGAAGGACGACCGGCCCCGCGTCGGTGATCATCTGGACGGCCAGGCCGGGCCGATCCACACCAGGCAGCCGGCCCAGGCGAAGCACCGCAGCGGCCATCCCGGCGCCGGTGTGCCCGGCGGTCACGACGGCGTCCGCCTCGCCGCGCTTGACCAGGTCGACCGCGACGAGGATCGACGAGTCCTTCTTCTCGCGGAGCGCAAGGGCCGGGTGCTCGTCCATCCCGACCACCTGGGTGGCCACGACCACCGACACGTTCGCCGGGAGGTCGCCGGCGATGCGCCGGATGACGGCCTCGTCGCCGACCAGGATGACCTGATCCTCAGGATGGGCCCTGGCGTGATCGATCGCGCCGGGCACGACCTCCGCCGGACCGTGATCGCCGCCCATCGCGTCGACCGCGACGCGGACCCCGGCGGCGTCGCGGGGCGCCGGCTGGGGGTGGGGCTGGGTCACCGCGTCAGCGCGCGGCGTCGTCGGCGGCGGAGGCGGGCTTCAGCTGGACGGCGAGGCGGCCCTGGTAGTAGCCGCAGTTCGGACAGACGTGATGCGGCAGCTTCATCTCGTGGCAGTGCGTGCACTCCTCGAGCGTCGGGACGCTGATCGCGAGGTGGGCACGCCGCTCGCCCTGCCGGGCATGCGAGACGCGTCGCTTGGGTACACCCATGGGGTCGAGGGCTCCTTCGAGTCATCGCGAGCACGCGATGCGCTGGCTGGCTTCGGGTGGGCGGCAGCTCGTGGGCGCTGTCCGACCGACGGCGGAGTGTAGCGCGAATCGGTCGCGCCTGTCAGCGGGGTCCCGACCCCATCCCCATCGCCGGGTCGTGGTTGCTCCCCCGGATCGCGCCCCAGACCTCGTGCCAATCGACGAGAAGAGCGACCGACAGCGCGATCATCGGCACGATGGCGATCACGAATCGCGGTTCCTTGAGGCGGATCACGAATGACGCGGCAGTGGCGACCACGACGTAGGCGATGGGGACGAGCACGATCGGCGAGACAGGTCCGCGCCGGATCGCGACGAGGGCCGTCGTGGCACCGGCGGCGAAGATCATCACCGGTCCGATGACCTTCTCGAGGACGAGAGTCACCCAGGTCCGGATGCCGACGCGGAGGCGGGGGTCCGGCGACCTGTCGCCTGCCGCCGATCCCACCCATCGCGCGATCGCGCTCATCAGTTGCGCATGACCGATCTCGTTCGCATACAGCAGCCATACGCCGAACGCCACCGGGGCTGGCCATGCAACGACCGCCGCGGCCCGAACCCCGCGGCGGACCAGCACGTACAGGACCGCCACCAGCCAGAAGGCGAGCGCGATCTCCTTGAGCATCACGGCGGTCGCGATCGCCAACGCCGCGAGGAACAGGCGCTCATGGACCAGCAGGTAGACCGCGAGCACCAGGAAGGAGCACATCGGCACCTCCATCCGGACGAACCAGCTGTAGGTCACGAAGAACGGATCCACGGCCACGAGCAGGGAGCCGATCAGGGCCGCCTCGACGCCACGGAGCTCGAGGCCGATGACGAAGACCAGCAGAACGGTGAGCACGCCGAAGACCAGGTTCGTCGAGCGGAGGAGCACCGCCGTCGGGCCGCCGAACGCGGTCATCATGGCGGCGACATAGACGTACAGCGGGGTGTGGTCGAAGAAGAGTGTCGGCGCTCCGGGTTCCGCATAGGCCCGCAGCGGCAGGCCCGTATCGACGAGGTGGCGGGCGACGTCCAGGAATATGTTCTCGTCGAAATCCAGCTTCGGTCGACTGGCGATGCGGACGGCGACGAAGCCCAGGAACACGCCGAGGGGGAGCAGCGCGGCGATGACTGCACGGCGCCTGTCGCTGACGGCTGCGATCGGCTGATCGGAACGCGCGAAGGCAAGCGCCCCCGACGCGATCGACGAGACGGTCCGTCGGTCAGCCATCGTCCGGCGTGAAGCCCCGAAGGGCCTCGAGTCGCGGATCGATGTCGTCGACGGGATGGTCGTGGACGCCCTCGTCGAGTGGCAGGCCGCAGACGATGCACAGGCCGGGGCAGTCGGGCCGGTCGAGCGGGGCGATCGGCTCGGCGAGCTGGATCGCCTCGCGGACGGGCGTCTCGAGATCGAGCTCGTGGTGGTCGGTCAGCCGGAGCGACGTCGGGCTCGTCGTCGGTCGGCAGCGGGCGGCCGGTGGTGAGGTCGAGTGCCGGCAGGTACTCCTCCGCGATGCGCACGTCGACCGGGTAGGTGATGTCGCGCAGGCAGCGGCTGCACTCGAGCTCGAGGGCCGCGTGGAGATCGCCCGTCGCGAGGATGCCGCGGTTCGTGCGCAGGAGGCGGATCCGGCCGGAGATCGGCTCGGCCAGCGTCAGGTCATCGAGATCGATGCTGACGCCGCTCACCTCGTGGATCCGCTCGGCGCCGGGCTCGTCGGCCAGCAGCCCTGCCACGTTCCAGGCGAGCGGACCGTCGTCCGGCCGGCCCCCCGTCACCGCGCGTTGCTGGACGGCTCGGCGGCCTCATCCTCCCAGCGGTCCGCCTCGCCGCCGACAGAGCCGTCGGCCGCGTCCTCCGCCGCGATCGAGGCGCGTCGCTCGTCGAGCATCTCGATCCCCTTCTTGATGCTGGTCAGCGTCTTGACCACGTCGCCCTCGAGCCCGACGAGCACGCCGACCGCGTATTCGTCCGCCCCGCGTCGGATCTCGTCGGCGTCGCGATGCGCGTCGCCGATGATCACCCGGCTCTGGGCGTCGGCCGACTGGGTCAGGCCCCGCTCGTCGATGAGGAAGGCGGCCTGCTCCTGGGCGCGGGCGACGATCCGCTCCGCCTCCTCCTGGGCCTTCTCGATGATCCGCTCGCCCTCGGCGTTGATCCGCTTGGCGGCCCGGACCTCCTCGGGGACGGCGACGCGCAGCTCGTCGATGAGGCCGAGCGCGGCGTTCTGGTCGACCACGACATTCGTCGTCAGCGGCAGCTTCTTGCCGTTGGCGATGAGTGACTCCAGGCGCTCGACGAGGAAGATGATGTCGATCGGAGTGCCCTCCAGGCTGGGCGGCTCGGGCCCGGTTCGGACCGGGTCGATTATGGCACGCGGGCGTTCGTCAGCGGCGCCTCCGCATCGGCCGCGGGGCGTCAGCGGGACCCTGTCCGCCCTCCAAGGCGGCCGCGGCCACGGGCGGGACCATCGTCGAGACGTCGCCCCCGAACGCGGCGATCTCCTTGACCAGGCTGGAGCTGACGTAGCCGTTGGCGACCGAGGTCATGAAGAAGACGGTGTCGACCTCCGGCGCGAGGACCCGGTTGTTGTGGGCGAGCTGCATCTCGGTCTCGAAGTCGCTGATCGCGCGCAGGCCGCGGACGATCGACGCCGGCACCGCGCGCCCGGCACAGGTCCACGGTCAGGCCGTCGAACGCGACGACCTCGATGCGGTCCGGCGGCGCGCCGTCCTCGGCGAGGGCCTCCCGGATGACCCGGATGCGCGTCTCGACGTCGAGGAGCGGCGCCTTCCGCGGGTTGGCGAGGACCGCGACGATCACGCTGTCGAAGACGTCGGCGGCCCGGCCGATGATGTCGAGGTGGCCGTTGGTGATCGGGTCGAACGAGCCGGGATAGACCGCGATCGTGTTCATCGATCCTCCTGGCGCCGGTAGAAGGTCAGGGTCGTCTCGCCGAAACGGCGCTCGCGCTCCGATGCTAGCAGTCCGATGACGGCCGGCGGCGGGTCGCGCCAGAAGTGCTTGGCGACGACCCGGGCAGCCGGGCGCGAGCAGCGGGCCGAGCGGCCTCGAGCGCTGGCCGCCATGAGCGCCGGCCTCGCTCGTACGGCGGGTCGACGACGACCACGTCGAACGGGCCGAGGGCGGCCGCCTCGGGTCCGCGCCAGCCAGGCGAGCGCCTCGGCCCGGACGATCCGGGCGCGCGGTCCGGCCAGATGGGTCCGCGCCGAGATTGGTCGGCGATGACCGCGGCGGCGCCCTTGTCCTGCTCGACGAACGTGGCGTGCGCGGCGCCGCGTGACAGCGCCTCGATGCCGGCCGCGCCCGAGCCGGCGAACAGGTCCAGGACGTTGGCGCCCGGCAGGTCCGGGCTCGAGGATCGCGAAGAGCGTCTGCTTGACCCGGTCCGCCAGCGGGCGGGTGCCCGGACCGGGCGCCTCGAGCCGGATGCCGCGCGCCGTCCCGGCGACGACCCGGCCGGCGTCCCGGACCGTCACGCGCCGCTGGCCGGTTCGCCGGCCGCGACGCGGCGCAGCCAGCCGTCCTGGAGCTCGGCGGCCAGGTCCGGCCGGGGCGGGGCCATCCGGCCGTCGGGGTCGAGCAGCGCCTCGGCGTGCGTTCGCGCCCGCACGGCCAGCTCGCGATGCTCGGCGACCTGGAGCGAGGCGACCCGGAGCCGCGGGAAGCCGGACTGGGCGAGGCCGAGGACGTCGCCCTCCTTGCGCAGCTCGAAGTCCTTCTCGGCCAGCTCGAACCCGTCGTTCGACTCGACGACGGCGCGCAGGCGCGCCACCGCGATCTCGTCGGTCGACTCGGTCACCAGCACGCAGAACGATTCGACGCTGCCGCGCCCGACCCGGCCGCGCAGCTGGTGGAGCTGGGCCAGCCCGAACCGGTCGGCGCCCTCGATGACCATCATCGTCGCCGCCGGCACGTCGACCCCGACCTCGACGACCGTCGTGCCGACCAGGACGTCCAGCTCGCCGTCGCGGAAGCGGCTCATCTCGGCGTCGCGCTCGGCCGGCTTGAGCCGGCCGTGGACCATGCCGACACGGAGCGGGTCGAGCAGCGCCGACAGCCGGACCGCTTCGCTCTCGGCGGCGACGGCGCCATCGCCCGTCGTCGACGCCCTCCTCGATCAAGCGGCACGACGACGAACGTCCGATGGCCGAGCGCGGCCTCCTCGCCGGACCTTGCGCCACGTGCCGTCGAGGTCGGCCGGGCGCTTGACCCCGGTCCGGATCTTGACCCGGCCGGCGGGCGGCGTCCGCAGGTCGGACACGTCGAGGTCCGCGTAGAGGACCTGGCCGAGCGTCCGCGGGATCGGCGTCGCGGTCATCAGCAGCACGTGCGGCGAGCGGCCGCCGGCCTTGGCCTCGAGCTGGCCGCGCTGGTCCACGCCGAAGCGGTGCTGCTCGTCGATGACGACCAGGCCGAGGTCGGCGAACTTGACCGCGTCCTGGATGAGCGCGTGCGTGCCGACGACGACGAGCGCCTGGCCCGACGCGATCGCCTCGAGCGCCTTGGCCTTGACGTCGGCCTTGAGCGAGCCGGTCAGCAGCGTGACGCCGATCCCGACGTCCTCGAGCAGCGCGCTGACGGTCTCGAGGTGCTGGCGTGCGAGCAGGTCGGTCGGGGCGAGCAGCGCCCCCTGCAGACCGGCCTCGGCCGGTCGCCGCCAGCGCATAGGCCGCGACCGCGGTCTTGCCCGAGCCCGACGTCGCCCTGCAGGAGCCGCAGCATCGGGGTCGGGCGGGCGAGGTCGTCACGGATCGCGTCGATGGCGACGACCTGGTCGACGGTCAGCTCGATCGGGGCACCGATCCGCGCGCCGATCGCGCCGACGATCGCCGCCCGGACCGCGCCGTCCGCCTCGCCGTCGAGCGCGGATCTCCGGGGCGGCGTCGCGGACGCGCTGGCGGCGCCGGGCGACCATCCCGAGCTGGAGCGCCAGCAGCTCGTCGAAGGCGAGCCGGCGCAGCGCCGCGTCGCGACCCTCGAACGACGTCGGGGTAGTGGGCCTCCTCGATCGCCCGGGCGATCGGCACGAGCCCTTCGTCCGCGACGATCTCGGCCGGGCAGGTACTCCGGATAGGCGTCGCCGGCCTTGTCGAGCGCCTCGCGGATCGCCGCGCGGAGCCGGATCGAGGTCAGGCCGGCGGTCAGCGGGTAGACCGGCACGATCCGGCCGACGTGGAGCAGCTCGGTCTCGCCCATCTCGCCCGCGACGACCTGGAACTCCGGGTTGTCGAGGGTCAGCCTGCGACCGAAATGCTTGAGCTTGCCGGACACGACGATCTCGCTCGCCGACGAGCAGCCGCCGCTCGATGAAGCGGCGCCCGAACCAGGTCGCGTCGATGCTGCCCGTGTCGTCCTCCAGCCGCGCGATGGTCCGCTGCGTCCGGCCGCGAAAGCCGGGCTCGACCCGGACGTCGCCGACGCGTCGCCTGGGCCGAGACGACCGTCGCCGTCCGGCTCCCGACGCAGGTCGCCGAGCTTGCGCATCTCGCGCAGGTCGTCGTACCGCCGCGGCAGGTGGAAGAGCAGGTCGCGGACGGTGTAGAAGTCGAGCTTGATGCCGGCCCGGCGCAGGGTCGCGGCGGCCGCCAGCCCGGACCGCCGCGAGCGGGGTCGACAGCAGCTCGACCGGATCGGTCGGGGCCGCAACACGGGCTCGTCGCCTTGGCCACGCCTACTCGGCTGCGATCAGGTACCGGTAGAACGGCTGTCCGCCGTGGCGGACCTCGACCTCGACGCCGGGCGTGACGCGACCCGATCCGGCGGGCCATCGCCTCCGCCTCGGCGAGATCGGCGCCGTCGCCGTAGAACAGGGTGAGCAGCTCGTACCCGGGGGTCAGCGCCGCGACCGCGGCCAGGACGGCCTTGTCGCGGTCGCCGCCCGAGGCGACGAGCCCGTCGTCCGGGTCGAGGGCGATGGTCTGGCCGCGCTTGACCTTGCGGCCGCCGATCGTCGCGTCGCGGACCGCCTCGGTCACGACGAGCGTCTGGATCGGCGCGCGCGGCCTCGGTCATCGGGCCGGCGTTGGCGGTGGCGTCGAGGCTCGGATCGAGGGCGAGGAGGGCCGCGAAGCCCTCGGCCGCGTTGCGGGTCGGCACGACGACGACCGGCCGGTCGGCCATGCCGGCCACCTGGCGCGCCGCGAGGACGACGTTCGGGTTGTTGGGCAGGACGATGACCTCGCGGGCGGCGACGCCCTGGATGGCCGCGAGCAGCTCGCCGGTGCTGGGGTTCGTCGGTCTGCCCGCCCTGCACGACCGCGGCGACCCCGAACTCGTGGAAGATCGCGGCCAGCCCATCGCCGGCCACGACCGCCACGACCCCGAGCGCCGGGGCTTCCGTGGGCGACGCGGCCGTCGAGCGTGCGCGGGCACGCCGGCCTCGACCGCCGGGGCGTCGGCGGCGGTGAAGGCGGCGGCCCGGGTCTCGCGCACATCGCGCGCCTGGTTGTCGAGGTTCTCGATGCTGATCCGGCTGAGCGTGCCGAGGCCCAGGCCGTACGCCACGACCGCATCCGGCCGCTCGTTGTGGACGTGGACCTTGAGCGCCCGGCTGTCGCCCGCGACGAGGACCGACTCGCCGATCGATCTCGAGGTGCTCGCGGATGGCGTCCACGTCGAGGGCGCCGGATCCGTTGGGCTGGAGCAGGAACATCGTCTCGTAGCCGAAGCCCTCGTCGGCGTGTGCGACCAGGGTCGACGCCTTGACCGCGGCACCGCCACGGGAGTGCCCGCGCGCCGCTCCCGCCGGCGCTCGCCCGACGAGGTGCAGCAGGGCGCCCTGGAACAGGCGGTAGAGCCCCTGCCCGCCCGAGTCGACGACGCCCGCCTCGCGCAGGATGGCCAGCAGG
Source organism: uncultured Chloroflexia bacterium (assembly GCA_963755995.1). GTDB lineage: Bacteria > Chloroflexota > Limnocylindria > Limnocylindrales > CSP1-4 > SPCO01. The sequence goes on from CAVWLQ010000003.1 coordinate 956,204, forward strand.
CTCGGCGTCCGGGCGACGGACCTCTCGGCGGCGTCGAGCGTCGCGGTGAGGACCGTCTCGATGTCGTTGTCCCGTTCGGCGGCGATGACGGCGGCGTCGGCCGACTCGCGGATGACGGTGAGGATCGTGCCCTCGACCGGTTTGGCGACCGCGCCGTAGGCCGTCTTCGAGCCCTGCGACAGCGCATGGGCGAGATCGAGGCCGTTGAACCGGCTCTTGCCGCCGAGGCCCTCGGCCATGCCCCGGAAGATCTGGCTGGTGATGACCCCGGAGTTGCCGCGGGCACCCATCAGGGCGCCGAAGCTGATCGCGGCGGCGATCCGCTCCGCCGGCTGGCCCGCCGCTCCCTCCGCCTCCTCGAGCGCCGCCTGGACCGTGGCCAGCATGTTCGAGCCGGTGTCGCCGTCCGGCACGGGATAGACATTCAGGGCGTTGATCTCGTCGACGTGGGCCTCGAGGTTGGCGACCGCTGCCCGGAACGCACCGAGCAGGCCGTCGCCGTCACACGCCCGGCGGACCATCAGGCGACATCCGTCCCGCTGTCGGCGAGGTCGCCGCGGTCCGACCGCGTCGGGGTCCGCGTGGAGCACCGCGGGCGGCGAGCCGCCGGGACCGAACCGCAGGCCGTCGATGTGGATGGTCACCTGGCCGACCTCGCGCCCGAGGGCATGCCGGATCGAGTACCGGATCGCCGAATCGACCTGGCGCGCGACCTCGGCAACGGGAACCCCGAAGGCGACGGTGAGATCGAGGTCGATGTCGAGCGTCGCGCCGAGGCGGACGTCGATCCCGGGCTGGGCGAGCCCGAACCGCTCCAGCAGGCGCTCGTGGGGCCGGCCCGCGAACCCCGTGACGCCGTAGGACCCGATCGTGGCCGCTCGCACCAGGTCGACGACGGCCCGACGCGTGACAAGCGATCGGCCGGGCTTCGGTGTGGTCGGCAAGCGGGCGAGGTCCTCCCTGCGTGAGCGCGGCGGGCGTCGTGCGGACATGGGCGTCGGGGACCCGTGTGCTATTCTACCGCTCCGTTCGGGCCCTTCCGGGCACCGCGACCTCCATCTCGACCACCCAGAGGACCACGCATGGCCCGCTCCTGCGCGATCTGCGGCAAGGTATCGATGGGCGGCTTCAACCCCCAGTCTTCGGGGATGAACCGCGTTCGAGCCCACCGCCGCATGAAGCCGAACCTCCAGCCGCTCACCATCGACGTCAAGGGACAGCCGACCAAGTCGCTCGTCTGCACCCGCTGCCGTCGCACGCTGCTGAAGTCGGCCAAGTAACCCGACGCCGTCGCTCGCGACGGCCCATCTGCAGACGCATCCCACCCGACCGGTCGCGCAGGCGGCCGGTTCGTCGTGTGTGCCTCGGACCGTCAGGCCTCGGCGCGCGTCTCGCCACGTGTTCCTATCAGGAACACAATCGCGCCGTCCGAGCGTGGTCGTGCGCCAAGATCGCCGATCCGTGCACGGATCCAGCTTCGGCCACGTTCCGATGGCGCGATCGTGCGCCTGCGGGGAACGGCTCGTATGTCCCATGAGGCCGAGTACCGCCAGGCGCATATCTGTCACCTGACGACGATGCCAGACGCAGACGGTCAGCCTTTCAGGTCGATCGCCGTGATCCGGCGGCCACGGCCGTCGACGAGCTGCCAGTCCGCGCCGATGTCGTCGTCCTCTCCTTCGAGGATGACCTTGATGGTCGCATTCGTGGCGGCGGCGGGATCCTTGGCTTTCTTCACAGCGGCCGCGATCCCCCGCTCGAGCGCGAGCCGGGCCAGTGCCGGCTGGCCGTCCGCCATCTCGGCCTTGGCGATCCCCTCGGGATCCTCGACGTCGAGCGACTCGAGCGTCGAGATCAGCGTCCTCGCGGTCCGTCGATCCGCGAGCGTGAGGTCACGGAACCAGGTCGGGTCAGGCTTGGGTTCGGGCTCGGGCGATGGCTCGGTTTCGACGTCCGCGCCATCAGTGGCATGAGCCGCCGCCTTCGATGCCTTCGGGGCAGGCCCCTGGTCGGCCTTCTTGGCTTTCGCGGCCTTCGGCTTCTCGGGTTCGGGTGGCCGGCGCTTGACCTCCTCGATCCGCTCGGCCAGCGGCGACTCGGCTGGGCCTCCCGACCGCGCCTCTTCGATCGCCTCCTTGGCCGCCCCGAGCGACCCGAACGGCCCGCGCACGAGCGGCAGCCCGAACTCGTTGGTCTGGGTCGTGTCGACGATGACCCACGTGCCGGACTGGGGCTCGATCTGGAATCGGCCGTCGCGCGTCTCCCAGCGGCCGCCGCCGATCCGTTTGAGCGCGTCCGACCCTGCCATCGTCCCAGTATCCCCGCTCGGCCTACCGCTCGTCCGTGTCGAGCCAGATCGTGAAGGGGCCGTCGTTGACGAGGCTGACCGCCATCTCGGCGCCGAAGCGGCCGGTCGCGACCTCGACGCCGAGCCCGCGCAGCGCGGCGGCGAAGCCCTGGTACAGCCGGTCCGCCAGCTCCGGGTCGGCCGCGCCGGTGAAGCCGGGCCGGCGGCCCTTGCGCGTGTCGGCGTACAGCGTGAACTGCGAGACGACCAGGCGCCGACCCGCCGATGTCGAGGAGCGACCGGTTCGTCCGGCCCTCCTCGTCCCGGAAGATCCGGAGCTCGGCGGTCTTGCGGGCGAGCTCGTCGGCCGACCGCCTCCGTGTCACCGGGACCGACCCCGAGCAGGACGACGAGGCCCGGCCCGATCTCGCCGACCACCTCCCCGTCGACGCGAACAGCGGCACCGGTCGTGCGCTGGAGGAGCGCTCTCACGGGTGGCTGGGCGGCGGGATGACGCCGTGCTCGGCGACGAAGGCCTCGCGCCACGCCTCCGCCTCGCGCTCGTACCCGGCGCGGGCTGCGTCGTGGCGCTCGCGCACGAGCGGCTCGGTCGACGCCGGCACGAGCAGGTCGTAGTCGCGGACGCCGTCCGGGTTCATCTGGCCGTCGCCGCGGAGCATGACGACGGGGACGCCGCCCGCCTCGATCTCGTCCATCAGCCGATGGGCGAGGTGCTTCGGCAGCGAGCTGAACGCGACCATCCGGTCGCGCGGCACCGGCGGGACGCCGTCGTTGAGCGTGTACTGGTAGCCCTCGTCCGCGAGCGCCCGGATGAGCCGGATCTCGCGCGCCATGTCGCGACCCGGGACGAACAGCGCCGACCCGACGACGAACACGTCGACACCGAGGCCGCCCGCGTACTCGGCGGTCTCCCGGTTGATCCCGCCGTCGACGTGGACCTCCGCCCCGAACGCCTTCGCGCTCAGCAGGTCCCGCGCGGCCAGCAGCTTCTCGGCGGCGACGTCCCTCATGAACGACTGGCCGCCGAACCCGGGCTCGACGGTCATGACCAGCACGATGTCGAGCAGGTCCCGGTACGGCTCCAACGCGGACAGCGGCGTCGCCGGCTTGACCGCCAGCCCGGCCGCCCGGCCGGCCGCCCGGATCCGCCGCAGGGTCGGTTCGATCTCCTCGTCGATCTCGACGTGGAACGTGATCGAATCGCAGCCCGCGTCGAGGTACTCGTCGAGGAAGCGGCCCGGCTCGTCGACCATCAGGTGGGCATCGAACGGCAGCTCCGTCCGGCGGCGCAGGGCCTTGATGGTCTTCGCCCCGAACGTCAGGTTGGGGACGAAGTGCGCGTCCATGACGTCCAGGTGGATCCGGTCCGCGCCGGCCCCCTGGACGCGGCGCACGGCGTAGGCGAGGTTCGACAGGTCGGCGTCGAGGATGCTCGCGGCGATGCGCGCCCGGCCGTCCGCCACGGTCAGTCTCCCACCCCGGCAGGGACCGGCTCGTGACTGCGTTCACCGAGGAGGGCGGCCGCGCTCTCCGCGACGAGCCGTGCGCGGCGACGGGCGACGGCCGGTGCGGGCGGCTCCCCTGCCCGTTCCGCTGCGAGCTGACCGCACGCCGCCCCGACCTCCTGGCCCCGGTTGCGTCGGATCGTCGTCTCGATGCCGGCCGCACGCAGCGTCGCGGCGAAGTCTTCGATGACCGGCATCGGGCTCGCGGCCCACGGCGTGTGCGCGACGGGGTTCATCGGGATGAGGTTGACGTGAGCGTGATCGCCGCGGAGCAGGTCGGCCATCGCCGTCGCGTCTTCGGCCGTGTCGTTCACGCCGCCGATCATCGTGACCTCGTAGCTGATCCGGCGGCCGGTCGTCCGGCTGTGATCGCGGGCCGCCTCCACGACCTCCGCGACCGGCCAGCGACGGTTGAGCGGGACGAGCACGTCGCGCAGCGGGTCGCGCGCGGCGTGGAGCGAAACGGCCAGCGTGAACTGCGGCCCGAGTGCGGTGAGCCGCCGGATGCCGGGCACGACCCCCGACGTCGATACCGTGATGTGGCGGGCGCCGAGCCCGAACCGTCGCCGGTCGTTGAGCGCCTCGATGGCTGCGAGCACACGATCGAGGTTGAGCAGCGGCTCGCCCATGCCCATGAACACGATGTTGGTCAGCCGCTTGCCGTCCGCGACGAGGCGGCGTGACGCGAGCCGGACCTGGTCCACGATCTCGGCCACCTCGAGGTCGCGCCCGAACCCGAGCTCGCCGGTCGCACAGAACGGACAGCCCACCGCACAGCCGGCCTGGCTCGAGATGCACAGCGTGTGCCGTTCGCGCGAGCCCGGACGCGCCGGGTAGTGCATGAGCACCGACTCGATCAGCGCGCCATCGGCCAGCCGGTGGAGCGCCTTCTCCGTGAGCCCGCCGTCCGCCTCCTTCCATTCGGTGTCGGCGACGGTGTCGAACCGGAACGCGGCCTCGAGGTCGGTGCGGAGGCCGGCCGGCAGCGTCCGGACCTCATCGATCGTCGCCACCGATCCTTTCCAGACCGCATCGGCGACCTGTCGGGCGCGGTAGGCCGGCACGGTGCGCTCGGCCAGCCATGCCGCGAGGGCGTCCGGGGTCACGCCGGACAGGCCGGGCCGCTCCGGGGACGCGTCGGGGCTCATGCCGCGATGCTAGCGCAGGCGGTCACGCGCCCGGCTCGATGGCGCTGCCCGCGATGGACGGGCGACCGCGCAGGAAGTCGACCCACGGCATCCGCCGGCCGCCCGCCGGCTGGACGTCGACGAGCCGCAGCCGCTCGCCCGGGCCCACGCCGAGGCCGAGATCATCGAACGTGCCGGCGGCCGGTCCGTCGCGATCCGCGACCGCCGCCCAGACCACGAGCCGACCGAAGGGCGTGTCGACGTGCGAGCCGGGCCACGGCTGGTAGGCCCGGACCTGGCGCTCCAGCTCGATGGCCGAACGACTCGGGTCGAGCCGGCCGTCCAGGCGCCGCAACGGCCGGGTCAGGGTCGCTCCCTGGTCGGGCTGGGGCTGGGCCGTGACCTCGCCACGGAGCCATGGCCCGACGGTTTCGTCCAGCAATGCGGCCCCTTGCGACGCGAGGACCGCCTCGAGGATCGGCGTCGTCTCGTCCCCGTTGAGCGGCAAAGTCGCTTGGGCGACGATCGGTCCGGTGTCGAGCCCGTCGTCCATACGCATGACGGTGACGCCCGTGGCTGGATCGCCGGCCAGGATCGCGGCCGGGATGGGCGTCGCCCCGCGGTGCCTGGGCAAGAGCGAGGGGTGCAGGTTGAGCGCCCCGTGGCGCATCTCGAGCAGCGCCGTCGGGACGATCTGGCCGTAGTCGGCGAGGACGAGGAGATCCGGCTCGAGCGCCAGCACCGCGCCGATTCCGGCCGGATCGCGGAGCCGGCCGGGCGCGACGATCGCGGGGATCGCCAGCTCCTCGGCGACGACCTGGACCGGCGTGGCGCGCAGGGTCTGCCCCCGCCCGGAGGCGCGCGGCGGGGCGGTGACGACGCCGACGAGGTCGATGTCCGGGTGCCGCGCCAGCCCGCGCAGGCTCGGCAGCCCGAACCCGCCGCTGCCGAGGAAGACAGTCCGGGTGCGCGAGCCGCCGGCCGGCTCGTCGGTCACGCCAGGGCGCTCGTCGCCTCGCGGACCTCGTCCTCGTCCTGGTCCTCGGCCCCCACGACCATCAGCTCATCCATCGAGTCGAGATAGTCGATGTAGAGCTTGCCGTCGAGGTGGTCGAGCTCGTGCTGGAGCGCCCGCCCGAGCAGCCCGGAACCCGCGACCTTGATCTTCTGGCCGAGACGGTTCTGGGCGACGACCCAGACGCGCTCGCGGCGAGTCACGTAGGCGACGTAGCCCGGGATCGAGAGGCAGCCTTCGAGATCGCGATCATCGCCCTCCGACCGGACGATGCGCGGGTTGACGAGCTCGTGGAGCTGGCCTTCGACCTCGATGACGCATGCCTGCATCGCCTCGCCGAGCTGCGGGGCGGCGAGCCCGACACCGGGCGCGTCGCGCATCGTGTGGGCGAGGTCGTCGAGCAGCTCGTGCAGGTACTTGCCGAAGCTGTCGACGGGCTTGCCCTTGAGGCGGAGACGCGGGTCACCAAGAAGAACGATCGGCCGGACACTCATGGGCGGAGTATATGTATCGAGGGTCAGGCCGGGCTGGGTCCGTCCGTCGGCGTGGTGCCGCCGTCGGGAGCCGGAGGCGGCGTCGCCGGGGTCGATGCGTCGGTCTCGGTGGCCTTGGCGGACTCGGGCTTGGCGCCGGTCTCCGCCGTGTCGAGCGACGCACGGATGTCCGCGGCCCAGCTGCGCGACCTGGTGGCGAGCTTGGCGCTGGCGTCCGAGGTCACCTCGCCGGCCCGACGAGCGAACGGTGCCGCGCGGTCGGCCGCCACGGCGGCGAACTCGGCGGCGCGCGCGGAGAACTCGCGGACGGTCGGGGTCGCCCGCTCGGCCAGGTCGTCGACCGCCTCGCGGACCGACTCGAGGATCGCGGTCGCGGCCGATGCGCCGGACGTGCCGCTCGAGGCGTTCGTGCCGCCGTCGGCATCGGTCCCATGGGCGTCGGCCGAGCCGCTGCCGCCGGACGCCTGATCCGTGGTCCAGGTGAAGGTCTCGTCGGACGCCGGTCGGTCGGCGTTGGGCTCGTCAGGGGTGGGGCTCGTGGGTTCGGTCATGGCGGCGTCCTCCGGGGGTTGGTGGCACCAATCGTCGCACGAACCGGCGAAGCGGGCATGTGCCGAACGTCCCGACTCAGAGCAGCGATTCCGGGTCGACGTCCACCGACCACGGCGCGTCGACGCCGCCGTCGAGCAGCGCCACCGGATCGTCGCCGCGGAGGACGACGTTCCAGCGCCAGCGGTCCGCCCGCCGGGCGATGTAGGCCGGCGCGGGACCGACCACGGACACGGCCACACCTCGGTCCGTGGCAAGGGTGCGGAGCCGGCCGGCCATCGCCTGAGCCTCGCGTTCCGCCGCGGCCGGGTCCGCGAGCCCCACCGTCAGCTTCACCAGGCGCCCGAACGGTGGCGACCCGAACCGCTCGCGCATGGCCAGCTCGGCGTCGTAGAAGGCGGTCCGGTCACCGGTCGCGGCCGCCTGGATCGCCGGGTGATCGGGCTGATAGGTCTGGATGATCGCCCGGCCCGGCAGGTCGCCGCGGCCGGCCCGCCCGATCGCCTGGACGAGCAGCTGGTAGGTCCGCTCCGCGGCACGCTCGTCGGGCAGGTTGAGCGCGACGTCCGAGGACACGATGCCGACCAGCGTCACGGACGGGATGTCGAGGCCCTTGGTCACGAGACTCGTGCCGACCAGGACGTCGAGACGTCCCTCCGCGAAGGCATCGACGACCCGCTCCGCGGCACCCCGATGCTCGACCACGTCGCGATCCAGCCGCCCGACGCGCAACCCGGGAAACGTCTCGCGCACCTCGCGCTCCACCCGTTCCGTCCCGCCGCCGAGGTAGCGGATCCGCGGCGACGCGCAGTTCGGGCAGCGCGAGGCCAGCGGCGTCGCCCGGCCGCAGTGATGACAGCGCAGCGTCGTTCCGGCCTGGTGGTAGACCAGCGGTCGCTCGCAGTCCGGACAGGACTGGACGTGCCCGCAGTCCCGGCACAGGACGACCGACGCGGTGCCGCGCCGGTTGAGGACGAGGATCGCCTGCTCCGCGCTGGATGCCTGGAGCGCGGCGATCGCTCCCGTGAGCGAGCGCGACAGGAGCCCGCGCTGGCCGGCCGCCAGCTCCGCGCGCAGGTCCACGACCTCGACGCTCGGCGGCTTCCCGACCGGCCGGGCCGGCAGGACGACGCGGTCGTAGTCGCCGGCGCGCGCCCGGCCGACGCTCTCGACCGCGGGCGTCGCGGACCCGAGCACGATCGCCGCGCCGGCCAGGCGTGCCAGGCGGATGGCGGTGTCGCGCGCCTGCAGGCGCGGCGTGCGGTCGCTCTTGTACGCGGCGTCGTGCTCCTCGTCGACCACGATCACCCCGACGTCCGCCAGCGGCGCGACGACCGCGAGGCGCGTCCCGACCACGATGTCGACCTCGCCCGCCCGGATCCGCCGCCACTCGTCCGCCCGCTCCCCGTCGCCCAGGCCGGAGTGGACGAGCGCGATCCGCGCCTCGAGGTCCGCCCGCAGCCGATCCACCAGCGGCAGGGCAAGTGCGATCTCCGGGACGAGCACGAGCGCGGGGCGACCAGCCTCGAGCGACGTGGCGATGGCCTCGACGTAGATGGCGGTCTTGCCACCACCGGTGACCCCGTCCAGCAGCAAGGGACGCGGGTCGCGCGCCCCGATCGCCGCGCGGATCCGGTCGACCGCCTCGAGCTGCGCGGGCAGCAGGTCGGTCGCCGGCGGACGGCCCCCACGCCGGCCGGCCGGGCGCGCCGCCAGCGGCAATCGCGGTCGCTCGCGGACCTCGGCCTCGACCAGGCCGCGGCGAACGAGCCCGGCGACGGCGCCGCTGCCGTGATGGCCGGACAGGTCCGCCGCCGCCTGCCCGTCGATCGGGCCCGCGGCGAGCTCCCGCAGCGCGTCGATCTGGCGCGGACCGAGCGCCCGCCCCGACCGCCTCGTCGTTGGGGCCGCGTCCGATGCGACGGTACCTTCTACCGCCTCACGGCCCGCGTCGGTCAGGCGGACCCACCGCTCGTAGCGTGGGCCTGCCCCGGCACCCAGCAGCGTCCATTCGAGGCTGATCCGACCGTCCGAGTCGAGCGATCGCAGGCGGCGGAGCAGGCCCGCGCGACCGTCCGGCCCGGCCAGGTCGCGCACGGGCCTCGGACCCTTCTCGAGCTGACCGAGGAGATCGGCCACGACGGGGTCGACGGGCTCGGGCGAGCCGCCGGTCCGCGACCCGCCGACGACCGCCTCCCCCGACCCCGGCAGCAGCTCGGCCACCAGCTCGAGCCGCTCGAGCAGGCCGGGCGGCAACATGGCCCGGAGCACGAGCGCCGGCGGGGCCAGGTAGTGGGCCGCGATCTCGCGGGCCAGCGCCAGGGTCAACCGCGGCAGCAGCGGGCCGTCGGCCCGCACCCGATCGACGATCGGCTTGAGCCCGGGCGTGTCCACGGAGACGGGCGCCCCGCCCAGCCCCAACCCGGACCCGCCGGCCTCCGCGCCTGTGTCGCCGGCCTCGGCCAGCACGATCCCCAGCGCCTGGCGTCGTCCGAACTCGACGAGGACCGCCTCGCCCGGCTCGAGGTCGGCCAGGGCATCGGGGACCAGGTACGTGTACGTCCGGTCGCCGCCGCGACCCGCCGCGTCCACGGCGACCTCGACGGACCGTCCTCGGGTCAAGGCGACCGCGGGTAGACCACGACCCGCCGGTCCGGGTGGCGGAAGTGCTCGTCGGCGATGATCGCGTCGATCCGTTCGGCCGTCCGCTCCACCTGGCCGGTCTCGTTGGTCACGACGTAGTCGTAGTCCTCCTGCCGCGCGAGCTCGATCGCGGCGTTCCGCTGCCGCAGCTCCAGCTCGTCGACGGTCTCCGTCGCGCGGCTACGCAGGCGCTGGAAGAGGTCCTCGAGCGATGGTGGGATCAGGAAGATCAGCAGCGCGCCGGGGACCTTGCCCTTGACCACCTGGGCGCCCTGGACGTCGATCTTGAGGATCACGTCGCGACCGCTGGCAAGACCCTCGCGGACCTGGTCGCGCGGCGTGCCGTACCAGTTGCCGTGGACCTCGTTCGCCTCGAGGAAGCCGCCTGCCGCGCGCTGCGTGGCGAAGGACTCCGCGTCCATGAAGTGATAGTCGACGCCGTCGACCTCGCCGGGCCGGGCGGCTCGCGTCGTGCAGGTCACGACGTACTGGTATTCCGGGTCGTGGGATCGCTCGCGAAGCGCGTCGATGATGGTGTCCTTGCCGACCCCGCTGGGGCCGGAGATGATCACCAGCATCGCCCCGTCGGCGCCGTACATCTCCTCCACCGGCTCGCTCACCGGCGCCGGGCTGACCGCGGCGGCCACGGCGCCGGGCTCCGTCACCGGACCACCTCGCGCAGGCCGTCCAGCACGGATTCGAGCTCGGGCGGGAGAGGTGCCGTGGCCCGGATGAGGTGCCCGTCGCTCGGCGACGTCGAGCTCGAGCCGCCAGGCGTGGAGGAACAGCCGATCGAGCCCGGCCGGCCCGCGCCGCGACGTGCCCGTGCCATACACGGGATCGCCCGCGATCGGGTGCCCGATCGCCTCGAGGTGGACGCGGATCTGGTGGGTCCGGCCGGTGACCAGGTCGAGGTCGAGCAGCGTCCAGTCGGCGAAGCGCTCGCGCACGCGGTAGCCGGTGACCGATGGCCGCCCGTCGGGCACGACGGCCATCTTCGTCCGGTGCTTCGGGTCGCGCCCGATCGGCGCCTCGATCCGGCCGACCGCCGCCGAGACGCTGCCCTGGACCAGCGCCTGGTACGTCTTCTTGACCCGGCGCGCCTTGAGCTGGGCCATGATCGAGGCCTGGGCGGAGTCGCGGCGGGCGACCATCAGCAGCCCGCTCGTGTCGCGATCCAGGCGGTGCACGATGCCCGGCCGCTGGACCCCGGCGATCCCGCCCCAGGCCGTGCCGTCGGCGTGCGCCAGGAGGGCGTTGACGAGGGTGTCGCCGCTATGACCGGGCGCCGGATGGACGACGAGACCGGCCGGCTTGTCGATGATCAGCAGGTCGTCGTCCTCGTAGACGATCGTGAGCGGGATGTCCGGTGCCGGCGCCAGGTCGTAGGCGACCGGCTCGGGGACGTCCAGTCGCAGCTCGGTCCCGGCCCCGACGATCGTGTTCGCGCGCAGGGCCTCGCCGGCGGCGGTGAGACGGCCGTCGGAGATGAGCTTCTGGACGTAGCTGCGTGAAAGGCCGGTCGCCTCCGCGACGTAGCGATCCACCCGGCCGCCGGTGCCGTCGGGCACGCGCAGCAGCCGGACACCCGGCGCGTACGCCGGATCAACCATCCGCCGACCGATCGCCTACCCCGGACAGGGTCGGGAAGATGGCCGCCGCGATCAGCATCAGGATCGCCAGCGTGATCGCCGAGTCGCCGACGTTGAAGGTGAAGAAGCGCAGCGTTCCCAGCCCGATGTCGACGAAGTCGACGACGTAGCCGAGGCGCAGCCGGTCGGCCAGGTTGCCGAGCGCCCCGCCCAGCAGGAGGCCGAGCGCGAGCGACAGGTAGACGCTCCGACCGGCCCGCGCGTGGTAGCCGACGATCAGCGCCACGACGACGAGCGACACGATCCCGAAGACGAGCGCGTTGTCCCGGAACAGGCCGAACAGCGCGCCGGAGTTCTGGCTGAAGGTCAGCCGGACGAAGTCGCCGATGACCCGCACGGTCTCGCCCGGCTTCAGGTTCGACACCAGCCACGCCTTCGAGATCTGGTCGAGCACGAAGACCGTCACGGCCGTGCCGAGGAACACCAGCCAGTGCGCCCCGGTCCGCTTCGGGCCCGGAGCGGTCGCCTCGGAGCCGCCGCGATCTCGCCCGGCACGTCGACGCTCATGCCGGTGGTCCGACCGACGACGCGGCGGCGCAAGGCGATGACGACCGGGCCGCCGGCGAGCTCCACGGTCGCGGTCGGAGCGTCGGCCGGCGGGTCGCCCTCGGAGAGGTCGGCCAGCGTGTCGGTGGCGACGCCGGCCAGGTGGGGTGCGACGGCCGCGGGAAGGTCGCGGACCCACAGGTCGATCCGGTCGTCGAGCTCGAGGCCGGCCTCGCGGCGGAGGTCCTGGACGGCACGGGCGAGCTCGCGGGCGTCGCCCTCGGCGATGAGGTCGGGCGTCAGCTCCGTGTCGAGGACCACGACCAGGCCCTCGTGATGCGCGACCGCCGTCCCCGGTCGCGGGGTCGCCTGGATCTCGACCTCATCGGGCGCGAGCGTCACCCCGGCCAGGGTCACCGACCCGTCCGGCTCGAACGTCACCTCGCCGGCTCGGGCGGCGGCCATGACCGCGGGGATCGCGGATCCGAGGCGCTTGCCGATCCTGGGCAGGAGCGGCTTGACCCGCCGCTCGACCAGCGCCGAATCGTCGGCGATGACGACGACCTCCTTGACGTTGACCTCGTCGGCGATGAGGGCGAGCAGGTCCGCGTCGATCGCGAGACCCCGGTCGGGCAGGGCCAGCCAGGCCGTCGCAAGCGGCTGGCGGTTCCTGATGTGAGCCGTGCTGCGCAGCCCGCGGACGAGGTCGACGGCCCCCTGGGCGATGGCCATCGAGGCCTCCAGTGCGTCATCGCGATGATCCGCCAGGTCGGCGCTCGGCCAGGGCGTGAGGTGGACGCTGTCGGGCGCGTCCGGCAGGACCGTCGTGACGAGGTTGCCGTAGAGCGCGTCGGCCAGGAACGGCAGGATCGGGGCGAGCATCCGGGCGCTCGCGACGAGCGCCTCGTGGAGCGTGGCGAACGCCGCGTCCTGGTCGCGCGGATCGTCCGACCGCGAGAACCGCCGGCGCGACAGGCGCAGGTACCAGGTCGACAGGCCGTCGAGGTAGACCGACAGGGCGCGGGTCGCGCCGAGCGCGTCGACGTCGAGGAGGCGCTCCTCCACGGTCGGCCGAGGTGGCGGCCGCGCGGGACAGGATCCAGCGATCGAGGAGCGGTCGCTCGGCCACGGGCGGCGGCGACTCGACCGGGCTCCAGCCGGCCAGCCGGGCGTAGGTCACGAAGAACGCGTAGACGTTCCACAGGATGAGCAGCTCGCGGCGCGCCTCGTCCGCGGCGTGCCAGCCGAACAGGATGTTCTCCTCGGGCCGCGCCTTGGCGAACATCCAGCGCATGACGTCGACGCCCATCCGGTCGGCGGCCTCGTCGAACTCGATCGCGTTGCCCCAGCTCTTGTGCATCTGGCGGCCGTCCTCGCGCGAACACCAGTGGCGTAGCCGAAGATCGTCTTGAACGGCGGCTCGCGGCGGAGGACGGTGCGACATCGCCAGCATCGAGTAGAACCAGTTGCGGAACTGGCCGGGGAAGCTCTCGGTGATGAAGTCGGCCGGGAACCACTGCCGCCAGTACTCGGGATCCTCGCGGTAGTGGAGCGTGGAGAACGGCACGATCCCCGCGTCCAGCCACGGATTGCCGACGTCCTTGATCCGCTCGACCGGAGCCCCGCAGCCGGGGCAGGCGATCTTGACGGCGTCGACATACGGCCGATGCGGCGTGTGGCCCTCGAACGACTCCCAGCCCTCGACCGCCCGCTCGTGGAGCTCGTCGCGGCCGCCGATGACCTCGATCGTCCCGCACGCCGCGCAGTCGTAGATCGGCAGCGCCAGGCCCCAGTAGCGCTTCTTGCAGATCATCCAGTCGTGCATGTTGCGGAGCCAGTCGAGCTCACGCTCGTAGCCGAAGTCCGGGATCCACCGGATCCGGTCGACGACGTCCATGATCTGGTAGCGCAGGCTGGCATCCACCTGTTCGGGGGTCAGCGTCTCGCGCGGCTGGTCGTACAGCGGCCCCATGCTGATGAACCACTCGTCGACCAGGCGGAAGACCAGGGGCGTGCCGCAGCGCCAGCAGTGCGGATAGCGGTGGTTGATCGTCTCGAGGCGATAGAACCGGCCCTCGCGCCGCAGGTGCTCGATGATCGGCTCGGCCACGTCGCGCACGTCCCGCCCGGACACCGGCCCGAAGCCGTCGAGGAAGATGCCGCTCTCGTCGAGCGGCGCGATGACCGGCAGGCCGAGCGACTTGCCGAGCTGGAAGTCCTCCGCGCCGCAGCCCGGGGCGATGTGGACGATGCCGGTCCCCTCGTCCTCGCCGACCTCGCTCCACGGCACGACCCGATGCTCGTATGGCCCGACCGCAGGATCGTCCGCGCTGGGCGCGAACGCGGTCCGGACCGCCGGCAGGTCGTCGAACGGACCTTCGTAGCGCCAGCCGACCAGGTCGCTCCCGGCCACCTCCTCGAGGACCTCGAACGGGCCTTCGAGCGCCGTCTTGAGCGTGCCCTTGCCGAGCCAGAACATCTCGTCGCCCTGGCGGACCCGCACGTAGCGGATCGACGGACCGACCGCCGCGGCGACGTTCGACGTCAGCGTCCAGGGCGTCGTCGTCCAGACCAGCAGGCTCTCGCCGGGCCGGTCGAGCAGCGGAAAGCGGACGGTCAGACCCGGATCGTCGCGATCCTGGTAGCCCTCGTTCATCTCGGTCTGGGAGATGCCGGTACCGCAGCGTGCGCACCAGGGCATCGTGTCGTGGCCCTTGTAGATCCAGCCCCGCCGGTGGCACTCGGCCAGGAAGCCCCAGATCAGGTCGTTGTTCTCGTTGCTGAACGTGAAGTAGCTGCCGCCCGTGTCGGGCATGCCCAGCCGCCCGACGAGCATCTCGACGGTGTCGGTGACGGGACCCTGCGGCCCCTGGATCGTCGTCACCGCGGACGGGTCCGCGCCGAGCAGGTCGGCCAGCCGGCGCAGCTCGTGCGGGTCGTTCCAGTCCATCCACATCCCGAGCCGGATCGACTGCTCGGTCTGGCGTGCGGCGAAGGTCAGGACGCGCTGCTTGCACAGCGTGACGAACTCCGCGATCCCGTAGGCCTCGATGTCGCGCTTCGAGGTGAAGCCGAGGTCGCGCTCGACGTTGACCTCGACCCACAGGCCCTGGCAGTCGAACCCGTTCTGGTAGCGCTCGTCCTCGCCGAGCATCGCGTGGAAGCGCTGGTAGAGGTCCTTGTAGGCGCGGCCCCAGGCGTGATGGACGCCCATCGGGTTGTTGGCCGTGATCGGGCCGTCGAGGAAGCTCCACTTCGGGCCGCCGGCGTTCTTCGCCCGCAGCCGCGCGAACGTCCGCCGGTCGCGCCAGTCGGCCAGGATCGCGTGCTCCTGGGCGACGAAGTCGGGCTTCGAGCTGACGGGTCGGAACATTCGGCCTCGGGACTGGGGGCTGGACGGGTCGCGCGAGACGGGTGGGCGGTTCGCGACTCGATTCGACGGGTCCGGGTATCCTACCCGCGATGCACGAACCTGAGGGCGCGCGACCGCGCGCGCGATCGCCATTCGCCGCGGCCTTCCTCTCCCTGATCTTCCCCGGCCTCGGCCAGCTCTATGCCGGTGCGCCCCTGCGCGCCCTGGCCTTCGCGGCCGCCCCGATCCTGGCCCTCGCGCTGGGCGCGGGGATGGTCCTGCGGCTCGACAAGATCGCACTGCTCGGCTTCCTCATCGACCCGACCGTCCTCGACGCCGTCTTCGTCGTCAACCTCGGCGTCCTGCTCTACCGGCTGGTCGCCATCGTCGACGCCTACCGGGTCGCGGACTACCTGAACGCGGCCTCGGCCGCGGGTGACGGCCGCGCCGGGCGGGCCCGCAGTTCGGACGCAATGCCGCTCTCGATCGCCGGTCTCCTGGCGATCGTCCTGGTGATGGCCGGCAGCCACGTCGTCGTCGCCCGCTACGACGTCCTGGCCCAGGGCTTCCTCGACAGCGGCTGCATCTTCCTGAGCGACCCGACCAAGGAATGCGATCTCGACACGACGACGGCGACGGCCACCCCGCCGGCGACCCCGACCGAAGCCGGCACGACCGAGCCGACCGACCGACCCCCGAACCGGCCAGCACGCCGGTCGGCTCGGCCCTGCCCGAGGTGTCGATCCCGCCGTGGGACGGCAAGGAACGCCTCAACATCCTGCTCATCGGCGCGGACCAGCGGCCCGGGCGACGGCACCTTCAACACCGACACCCTGATCGTCGTCTCGATCGACCCGGTCAGCCAAGCAGGTCGCGATGTTCAGCCTGCCGCGCGACACCGTGGACGTGCCGGTTCCGCCCGGCCCGGCCCGGCAGCGTCTTCGGGTCCGTCTACTCGCAGCAAGATCAACGCCTGGTGGACCAACGTCCACCTCCGTTCCGATCTCTATCCCGGGACCAAGAAGACCCGCTGGCTACAACGGCCTCAAGGCGATCATGGGCAACCTCTACGGGCTCGACATCAAGTACTTCGTCGAGGTCAACTTCGACGGCTTCAAGCAGATCGTCGACGTGATGGGCGGAGTGACGATCAACGTCCAGGTGCCGGTCTCCGACGACCGCTTCCCGTCCTCGGACAACAAGCTGCGGCGGGTGTACATCCCGAGCGGCATCCAGCACATGAACGGCGCCGAGGCGCTCCGCTACGCCCGGTCACGACACGGCTCGAACGACTTCGACCGCGGCGCCCGCCAGCAGCGCGTGCTGCTCTCGCTGCGCGAGCAGGCCGATCCCCAGGACCTGATCCCGCGCCTGCCCCAGCTCATCACGGCGCTCAAGTCGGCGGTCGCGACCGACATCCCGGTCAACCAGATCGCGCCGCTGCTCGGGCTCGCCTCGCAGGTCGACACCAAGAGCATCCGCTCCTACGTCTTCGCGCCGCCGCTGTATGCGACGCGACAACCGGTTCGACCCGCGTGGCGACGTCGTCATCCCGAAGATCAGCAAGATCCGCGCCGCGGTGAAGACCGCGTTCACGACCGACCCGGCCGAGGAGGACACCCGCCAGAACCTCGCCGAGGAGGGTGCCCAGGTGTGGGTCCTCAACGGGACCAGCGACAACGGTCGCGGGGCGGCGCTGGCCGGGTTCCTCGACTTCCATGGCCTGGCCGCGTCGTCGCCCCGCCAGCGGCCGGCCGGTGCCGTCCCGGCGGACACGTCGATCGTCGTCTACAACGGCGCCGAGGCGAAGCTGCCCGACACGATCGCCTACCTCGAGAAGACGTTCGGGGTCCAGGTGACGCTGAAGGACTGATCCGGCCATCAGGGCCGACGTGGTCATCACGGTCGGCAAGAAGACGCCCAACCTCGAGGCGCCGCCCTCGTCCTGACGCGTGGCGCGGGGCCGCGACGCCCTCCGCGCGGGGCCGGCGCCGGCCCCTGTCGGCGGGCCGCAGGCCGCCGAGGTGCCCGCGCCCGGTCCCCTACTCGATCGGGGTCAGCCAGTGGGCGTACTCGGGCAGCCGCCCGCGAACGGCGTCGAAGTAGCGGTCCCGGACCAGCCGCCCGATCGGGCCGATCTGCCCCGAGCCGACCGGCCGGTGGTCGACTTCGACGACCGAGGAGACCTGGACGCCGGTCCCGCACAGGAACATCTCGTCCGCGACGTACAGCTCCGACCGGTCGATCGAGCGGACCTCGAGCGGGATGCCCTCGTTGGCCAGGATCTCGAAGATCGCCTTGCGCGTGACGCCCTCCAGCAGGTCATCGCTGACCGGCGGCGTGAGGGCCACCCCGTCGCGGACCACGAAGACGTTGGCCGCGGAGGCTTCGTTGACGTGTCCGCCGGCGGTCAGGACGATCGCCTCGTCGAAGCCGTTGAGCTCCGCCTCGGTCTTCTGGAAGGCCATGTTGACGTAGCCCCCGACGATCTTGCCGCGGGCCGGCAGCGCCTCGTCGGCGTTCCGCCGCCAGGTGGAGGTCATCACCCGGACGCCCAATTCGGTGTCGATGTAGTTCCCGAAGGGCAGGGCGATGATGTACAGCTCGTTCTCGAGATCGTGCAGCCGGACGCCGATGGCCGAGGTCGACTTGTAGAACGACGGCCGGATGTAGACGTCCTCGCGGAAGCCGTTGCGGCGGACCGTCTCGACGATCAGACGGGTCAGCTCGTCGACCGACGGGACGTCCTCCATGAGCAGGATCCGGCACGACTGGCGGATGCGCTCGACGTGCTCGCGCAGCTTGAGCCCGTACAGCGTGCCCTGGTCGGCGTTCCAGTACGCCGCGGATGCCCTCGAACGTGGCCGTCCCGTACATGAACGCGTGGGTCATGATGCTGACCTTGGCGTCGCGCATCGCGACCCACTCGCCCTCGAAGTAGCACACGAGGTCGTCGAGCGAGCCGGGGGCCGGCGCGTGGTGCGTGCCGGGCGCGGGTGCGGCGTCGGTCTTCTCGGTCAACATGCGGTCTGAGCTCCTGCGCTGCGGTCGGCCGAGTATATCAGCGGCCCGTTCCGGACTCAGCCGAAGACGCCCGTGATGACCGCGATGACGAGGGCCAGGTAGACCAGGTAGAACCCGCCACCGACCAGCAGGCCCTTGCCGTGCGAGCACGCCGCGCCGGGCCATCGGGATGAAGATGGCCGCCGATCGACAGGAAGGCGATGCCGGCGGACGCGAAGGCGACGTAGGAGCCCGGCTCGACCACCCATGAGCTCGAGGCGAAGACAAGGGCGACGACCGTCGGGATGGTCGACTGGAAGACCATCGCCCCGGTGATGTTGCCCATCGCCAGGGTGTCCTTGCCGCCGCGGACCCAGATGATCGAGTTGAACTTCTCGGGCAGCTCGGTCGCGATCGGGGCGATGACGAGCGCAAGGAGCACCGGATCGACGTTGAACTCGTGGGCCAGGTGCTCGACCGCGTCCACGAAGAAGACGGCTCCCGAGGATGATCAGACCGAGGGCCGCGACCACCTGGAGGTTGACCACCCGGAGCCGGGGCACGGCCGGATCGGCCCGATGCGCCGAGCGGTCCAGCCGATGGAACCGCAGCGGGGCCAGATCCTCCGCGTCGACGTCGGGATCGGCCTCGAAGTGGCCCTTCACGTACCAGGCGTAGATCCCGATCAGGATCACGGCCACGATCCATTTGAGCCAGACCGGCTCGAGCGGCAGGAAGGCCGCCCCGATGGCCAGGGCGTAGGCGATGGCGAAGTAGCGGACGTCGTGGGCGAGGACCTTCGGTGTCGACCTTCATCGTGTCCCCGGTCGCCCGGTGGCGGGCGGCCCAGAGCACGGCGAGGCCGGTGACGAACATGGCCAGCGTGGCGAGCATGAACGGCGCCCCGAGGATGGCCCCGACGCCGACCTCATGCGACGACTCCCCCGTGGCGAACAGGATCGCGATGATCGGGATCAGCGTCTCCGGGAGCGCCGTGCCGACAGCGGCCAGGACGGAGCCGACGGCGCCCTCGGCCAGCTCGAGCTTGCGCCCGAACCATTCGATCCCGTTCGTGAACAGCTCCGCGCCCATCAGGATGATCACGAACGCGGCGATGAGGATGAGGACGTCCATGTCCTAGACGGTACCAGCGATGGCCGTGCCGACGCCGATCACGATCACCAGCAGGATCGCCAGAGAGATCCCGACCATGAGCCAATCCGCGTCCGCCGCATAGGCGACCCCGGCCACGATGACCCGGCCGATCGGTGCGGCGATGACGGCGAGCAGGCCGAGCCACAGGAATCCGGCGGGCTCGAGGGCGACCAGTGACGCGACGAGGGTGGCCGGGTCGAAGGTCGGCGACGCGGCGAGCGGCGAGATGCCGTTCGCGACCATCAGGACGACCCCGATCACCAGCAGCCCGACGGAGACGTAGGTGAACCCGATGAGCAGGCGGCCGCTCAATCGCTCCGCGGTATAGGCCCGGGTCGGGCGGCCCGTGGCGCTCACTGCAGCCCGCGCAGCAGCATCTGGCTGGCCGTGTAGAGCAGGACGACCACGAACAGGAGCCGCAGGTAGCGGACCTGGACCCGATGCGCCAGTCGCGATCCGGCGGTGGCGCCGAGGAAGACGCCGATGGCCGTCGGGCCTGCGACGTACGGATCGATCCCGCCGCGGGTGAGGTAGATGACCGCGCTGGCCGCCGCGGTGATCCCGATCATCATGTTGCTCGTCGCCGTTGCCACCCGGAGCGGCACGCCCATCGCGACGTGCATGACCGGGACCTTGACGATCCCGCCGCCGATGCCGAACAACGCAGAGATCACGCCCGCCGCGGTCGATCCGACGATGCCCAGCGGCAGGTTTCGGACGCGGTACCCGGGACCGGACAGCCGGTCCAGGTTGCTCGAGGCGAGGTCGTCGCCGGGCGGGACGACGTGGTCGTCGTCCTCGTCCGTCGGCAGCGTCTCGGGCTCGACCTCCGCGCGCGAGCGGGCCATCGTGAACGCCGCGTAGAGCAGGAGCGCCCCGAACAGCAGCGACAGGACCTGCTCGTCGAGCAGGAAGGCGATCGAGCCGCCGATGAGCGCGCCGGTCGCGGTGAACAGCTCGAGGGTCATCCCGAGCCGCAGGTTGGCGACGTGGCGCTCGAGGTACACGCCGGCCGCGGCGCTGCTGGTCACGATGACCGCGATCAACGACACGCCGGCCGCCTCGCGCAGGGGCAGCCCGAAGCCCAGCGTCAGGATCGGGACGATGAGGATCCCGCCGCCGAGACCCAGGAGCGATCCGAACGCCCCGGCAGCGACACCGCTGCCGAGCATGAGCAGCCCGACGAGCACGTCAGGCGGCCCGGCTCAGGGTCGGAGGTGCTGCGGCGCGTACGGGAGCAGGGCGACGTGACGGGCGCGCTTGAGGGCGACGGCCAGCTCACGCTGGTGGCCGGCACACGTGCCGGTCTTGCGTCGCGGCTCGATCTTGGCGCGCTCCGACAGGTAGCGGCGGAGGCGGTTGACCTCCTTGTAGTCGATCTGGACCGTCTTGTCCGCGCAGAACGCGCAGACCTTGCGACGGCGCCGATCGCGATAGAAGTCGTCGCGCTTCTTGGCTCGAACGGGGGGTGGCATGTGGTCGAAGTCTCCTGGTCAGCTCAGAAAGGAAGGTCGTCGAGGTCGCTGTCGTCGGCGGGTGGCCGGGAGCCGCCGCCGGAGAAGCCGCCACCGCCGCCCGAGGCGGCGCCGGCAGCGACGGGGGCGCCACTGAAGGTCCCGCCATCGTCGTTCTGGCCGCGTGCCTGGAGGCTGATGACGTTGTCCGAGATGACGTCGAGCGACGTTCGCTTCTCGCCGTCCTTGCCTTCGAATTCGCGCGACTTGAACCGGCCCTCGACGAAGACCTTGTTGCCCTTGCGCAGGGTCTCGGCGGCACGCTCGGCCCGGTCGCCGAAGATGCTGACACGGAACCAGTCCGTGCCTTCATCGACCCAGCCACCCTGACCGTCCGGCTTGCTGTGGCTGACCGCGACGCTGAACTGCGTGACCGGCTTGCCGTTGGGGGTGTAGCGCATCTCCGGGTCGCGCCCGAGATTGCCGATGAACATGATCTTCGAGAACGCCATCAGTCTTGGCCCTCCCTCAGTCGATGGCGGCCGGGGCCGCCTCGCTCTCGGACTCGTCGATGAACTCGGGCCGCTCGACGTCGTCGTCCTCCTCGTCGTCGAGACCGGACGGCAGGTCGGCGTCATCGAGCCCGTCGATGTCGGTACCATCGCCCCGGCCCGCCTTGGCCGGACGCTCCACGCGCGTGATGAGGTGACGCAGCACCTCTTCGGTGATGAGGAGCGTGTGCTCGAGCTCCACGATCGAGTCCGACGGGGCCTCGAACAGGATGATGTGGTACGAGCCTTCGCGGTGGCGGTCGATCGGATAGGCCAGGCGACGGCGGCCCCACGGGGCGACCTTCACGATCTGGCCACCGGCGCTCACGATGCCGCGGGTGGTGCGATCGACGAGGGCCTGGCTCTTGTCGTCCGCGACGTCGGGGCGGATGACGAGCATGAGTTCGTAGCGGCGCATACGCGCAGTTCTCCTTCCAAAGGGGATGCCCCGTTGACGGTCGTCCGGCACGGAGCGGAAAGGACAGACGCGGAGTCTAGCACGAGCGTGGCGATGGACCGCCCCGTCGGCATATCAGGCCCGGCGGCCGTTGTATCCTCTTGGCCGACCAGACCCCCGTCGATCCCATCCGTTCCAGCCGCGGAGGCTTCGTGCCCGCCAGCACCATCCTGCTCCTCGAGTCAGAGCCGACCAGTGCCGAATCCATCTCCAAGATCCTGACCGACGCCGGCTACACGGTCACCGTCGCGACCGGGTCCGACGATGCGTTCGCGAAGGCCGCGGACCACCAGCTCCTGATCCTCGGGACCGTCGGCGGCGAGAAGTCCTCGGTGGAGCTGTGCCGGGAGGTCCGGGCCACGCCCGCCCTCGCGGCCGTGCCGGTCATGTGCGTGAGCGCGACGGAGGACGTCGAGGAGCGGATCAGCTTCCTCGAAGCGGGCGCCGACGACGTCATGGCCCGGACGTTCGACGCCCGCGAGCTCGAGGCCCGGGTGGAGGCCCTGCTGCTCCGCTTCCAGCGCTCACGAGCGCTGACGCCGATCGTCAGCACGGATGGCGTGACCATGCATCGCGCGCGCCGGACCGTCGCCGTGTACAGCCCCAAGGGTGGCGTCGGGACGACGACGATCGCGACCAACATCGCCATCGCGGCAGTGGCCCGGCGTCCGGATCGCGTGGTCCTGGTCGACCTGGCGCTCCAGTTCGGCGGGGTCGCGACGCTGCTGAACCTCGACCCGAAGCAGACGCTGGCCGACGTGGTCCGCGACGAGGCCTCGCTACGCGAGCCCGAGCTGCTGCGGACCTACGCGATGCGCCACGACAGCGGGCTGCACGTGCTCGCCGCACCGGCCGCCCCGGAGGCCGCCGAGACGGTGACGCCGGCCCACGTCAGCGCAGATCCTGCGAACGCTGCTCGACGGCTACGACATGGTCGTCGTGGACGCGGGCTCGACCCTCGACGAGCGAGCCCTCGCGATCTTCGAGGCGGCCGAGCAGGTCATCCTGCCGATCACGCCGGAGATCGGCGCCCTCAAGGCGATGCATGCCCTCATCGAGTACCTGGGCGAGGCCGGCTCGGTCGGGCTCAAGTCGATGTTCGTGCTCAACGACATCTTCGCGCGCGAGATCCTGAAGCAGCGTGACGTCGAGACGTTCCTCGGCTCCAAGATCGCGGTCGAGCTGCCGTACGACCCGTTCCTGTACCTCAAGGCGGTCAACGAGGGCGTGCCCATCGTCACGGGCGCGCCGCGCTCGGTCCCGGCGGAGCGGCTATCCCGGCTCGGCTCGATGGCGTTCGCGGAGGAGGCCTCGACACTCCAGGCGGCCGCCGAGGAGAAGCGCTCAGGGGGCCTGTTCCGGCGACGCCGCTAGGGCGGGCCGCTGGCGCGTCGAGCCGCCGCGACGAGCGACCGGATCGCCACTGCCTGCGGAGCGTGGTAGAGCACGACGACGCGGCTCCCCCGTGCCTCGATCTGGAGATGGCCGGGCTCGATCCGCAGCTGCAGGTGGCCGTCGAGAGGCCAGCCGCGGATCCCGGTCGCCGGGCGATAGTCGTAGCCCTGGCGGACCACGAACAGCCGACGCCCGGTGAGGATCAGGTGCGCGCCGACGACCGGCACGTAACGCTCGATGCGCTCATCCGGCTCGAGGGTGGCGGTCACTGCATCCCGGACCCCGACCGGCAGGTCGTCACCCGGATTCCCCCGGGTCGGCGTCTTCGGCATGCGGTCTCTGGTGCGCGCTCGCGCCAGATTGTAAACAATCTGGTCTGTCTAGGTTTCGGTTCCGGTAACCTGCTCACCGGAGGCTCCGCCCCAACGGCGATCCCCCCTCGTTGTAGGGTCGCTGGAGCCTCCACTCCGAACCCCCCGCGCCTCGGACCGGCTCGTTCACATGCGTCGGCTACCGTCCGCTGTCGCTGCCCACCTCGGTGAGGGTCGGAGGGTGCCGGCGACGCAGGGAGTCATCGCGGACGTCCTCGGGGCCATGGCCGCGGTTGCGGTCAAGCCTCAGCTCGCCGGGTCTCCGCGGCTGATCGGGTCTGGCCCGGTCTGGGTCCTGATGGTGCCGTTGCGCTGGCGATCGTGGAACTGGCGAACGGTCGCATCCAGCGAGCGACCGGCTCCTGGGGAGCGCCGTTCCCTGCGCAGGAGGTACGGGCGCCCTTCCTCGACCGCGACCGAGGTCCTGGGGCGGCCGTCGCTCCCCTGGCACCGGAGCCGAGATCCGAATGGCCGGGAGGGTCCGCGCCGCGGCCGCCTTTGTCGTAGGTCCCAAGGTCGTGCGCCCGAAGTGGCTATAGCCCTCGTTCACGATCATCGGTACCGTCTGCCGATCAGTCCTCATCTCTCACCGGGGGTCATTCACACATGCTCAGTGCCTACGTCTGGGTCTCGACGTTCCTCCATCGGGTCACGTCCGACCGCCGCGGCCAGGGTCTCGCCGAATACGCGCTGATCCTTGCTCTGATCGCCATCGTCGCGATCGTCGCGTTGATCTTCCTGGGTCGTCAGACCTCGGCCATCCTGAACACGGTCGGCAAGTCCGTCTGACCCCATCAGCGACACAGCCGAGGGGGAGGGTCCGGCGAACAGCCCGGGCCCTTTTCTCTGTGTTCCGGAAAGGCCATTCGCGGCTCGCCGCATCATCGGTGACAGGCTGCGCCAGGATCCGGCTGAAAGGTATTCCGTTAGGGGTCGGTGCTCGCTACGCTCCCGCTGGAGGCTCCGACCCCCAGCGGATGATGGCTTCCCCCGGCCCATCGCCCGACTCAATGGCCGAGCCTCCTTCCCGTCTTTGAGGCCCCGCCGCGCGTCGACCGGTCTGGTGAGCTAACTCGGCAGGAACGGCACGATCATCACGCCGACGAGTGCGGCGAGGATCAAGAGCACGGCCGCTCCGGGCTGGAAATCGCTCCGGGCTGGTATGGGGCCCCGGCCGACAAGCGCTTGGGCTGCCGCATCGACCGGGGCACATTGGTTGGAACGAACGGGCGCAGGCTCCGTTAGGTCGGCGGGGAGGCCCCGTGGCTCGCCCGGGGGGCCGGGACGCACCTGCCGGGGCCCATCGACCCGCCCGCCACCGGGCCAACGTCCCACCCTACAGGGATGCGCCCACCCGGCGGCAGAGCCATGGTGCGCTGAGGCACCGGCCGTGGACGCGCACAAGGGCCGGTCGGGCATTGCTCTGGCGTATCAACGCAGCGGGTTGGAACGCCGGCCAGGTCTCATCGCGGGCGCGCGAGCTTCTAGCCGATCGCCTCTCGCGTTGGAAACACGGACGAGCCGTCGAGGATCTCGGCTCGCGGTCGATACATCCGTACCGCGTCGTTCCCCGCCACGGAGACGATCTGCTTCGGTAGCGCATCTGACACGGTCTGAGGGCGCCGAGAACCCCGGAGCTCTCTGGGGGGCCATGTGGCTCCGGGGTCCGAGCGCACCGTACAGAGCCGGCGCAGTCCAAGGCGATAGGTCGCATGCCCTAGGCGGATGACGGCCGACGCCATGACGCGGCGGACCGTCCTGGTGGCCCAATTCACTCTCGTCTGATGATGTCGACCGACACCTCCACCGCGGGGACCGTGCCTCTGTTCTCGACCCAATGGAGCGTGTTCCGATCCTCGGGCCAACCCAGGCCCGGCCCGTATTCCGTCTCGACGCCATTTCGATGGTCGGTGATCTTTCCCTGCAGGACGTACACGGTCCCAGGCCTACCCTCGTGGTCGTGCATCGGCCCGATGACGCCTCCGGGCTCGATGGTCACCAAGCGCATTCGGAGCTGGCGCCCCGCCATGCCCTCGATCTCATCCGCGAGGTCGACCAATGCGAGTAGCTCGACCGCGACACCCTTCGTCTCAGATGGCCCCGTGTTGTCCAATGCGTTCTCCGCTGCGTGATGCCGCCGTCGTGCTGCCGATACTGGTGCCGGAGCCGAGATTCGAACTCGGACGCCCTTGCGGGCCGCGGAGTTTAAGTCCGCCGCGTCTACCTGTTCCGCCACTCCGGCCGGGCGACAGCGTAGCGGACGAGCCTCAGGTGATCTCGTCCGCGAGGTCGTCGTCCGCCCCGATCTGTCGCCCCGCCCGCGACCGACGGTGGCGGAGTCCACTCCGGAGGACGATGCTCACGGCGCTGATCGCCGTCGTGGCGATGAGGACCCCGAGGCGGATCTCCGTCCCCGCCAGCCGGTCCAGTGCCTTGGTCGTGCGCTCGTCGGTCGCCGCGTCCAGGACAAGGTCGGCGCCGTCACGGAGGGCCTTCGCAGCCGTCGTCTGGATCCCCTCGGCGCCGGGCGTCGCTGTCCCGATGATCGCCTCGCCGGCCATCGCCCCCGCCCGCAGGTCGCGCTCGACCTGGAGCCGCTGGCGGTACAGGACCTCCCATTCGTCGTATGGGACGACGAGGGTGGCGAGCGACTCGTCGATCGCCTCGAAGGCGGCGGCCGCCGCGTCGTCGAACCTGGGCCGTTCCGGCGGCGTCGCCATGCCGGTCGCCAGCGCCGTCAGGCGGTCCTCAACGGCCTGGGACTCGGCGCTGACCGTCAGATGAGCGGCCGTGGTCGTCAGACGACTGGCCATGGCGGCGCGGGCGCGGGCCAGCAGCTCGGGCTTGCCCGAGATCAACAGATCCATCGGATAGATGAGGATGTCGAGGTCCTTGCCTCGCAGGCTGCAGCATTCGATCGGGCACCAGCGAGCTCGAGCTGCGGCCGCCGACGGCGGCGATCCATTTGGCGGGCTTCGACATGGCAGCCGACGCCGGGCGCGACTCCACCTCGAGACCGGCGTCGACGACGGCGCGTCGCAGGTCGGTCGCGACCTGCTCGTAGGCGCCCGGTTTCACGACGAGTGGGACATGCGCGTCGTCCCAATGACGGAGCAGGGCGCCGACCTTGCGCCAGATCGCGAGACCGGCCAGGAAGACGAGGAGGACCGCGAGCAACACGG
Organism: uncultured Chloroflexia bacterium; assembly: GCA_963755995.1. Lineage (GTDB taxonomy): Bacteria > Chloroflexota > Limnocylindria > Limnocylindrales > CSP1-4 > SPCO01. The sequence goes on from CAVWLQ010000003.1 coordinate 982,903, forward strand.
TCAGCGGATAGCCTCGCGCGACGGCTTCGAGGGCAGCGCGGGCGCCTCGCTCTTGCTCGGGTGAGAGGGCGAGAGTGAGCGCGCCGATCACGGCAGGCAGGACCAGCGCGCCGATCAGCATCCCGAGACGCACGAGCCCCTCGGGGACGATGTCCTGGGGCGGGACCAGGAACAGCAGGAAGGTCCCGACCTGCGGCAGGAGGACGCCCGCCACGAGCACCATCCAGATCACGGAGCCGAACGTCACGCCGAGCAGCAGGATCTGGCGCGATGCCGGCACGCGCCCGAACAGCAGCGTGCTCGCCCAGCCGAGCGCGGTCGTCAGGATCTTGGTCGCGAAGCGGGAGCCCAGGGCGACGAGGGCGGCGAGGATGGCCACGGTCGAAGAGTCGGGCCGCGGGCGTGACGGCCGGACCCGCCGTCGTCGCCCATGCCTTGCGTTCGCATCGCGCGTGGATGATCAGGAAATGCCCGCAAAGCTAGCGTCGTCCTGTAGAGTTGGACACGGCCCGAGCGCGCGCTGGACCACAACGGCGACAGACATGACCACGAGCCGACCTCTGGGACTCGACGGCCTCACGGATTCCGTGCGATCCATGGTCAGTCCCGCCCTGCAGCGCTCGGAGGAAGTCCTGGAGAGCGCCACGGCGGTGGGCTGCACCCTGGTCCTCACGGATCGGCGGCTCATGCTCGTCCGCGAGGGCACGCAGCATCGCCCGCGGTCGGGTGTCCAGACGTGGCCCCTCGATCGGACCCTGACGATCCGCCTCAGCTCGAGTCGGGAGCGGGCGCGGGTGCTGATCGAATGCTGCGGCCAGGCTGTGAGCGTGTTCGTGGCGGCCGTCCACGCAGCGGCGATCCGGCGGCTCGTGGTCGATGCCCGCGAGCGGATCTACACCGAGGACGTTCCGGCCGATCCGTCGTGATCACGCGCCGCGACGAGACGAGGGACCCCCGTTGGCCGGCGACACCGCCGGGGGGACAACGCAGCCGGCGCCCGAGGATCCCTCTCCTGAAGGAACGGTCCGCCCGCCCGTCTCGTTAGGGCCTGCGAGGCCGATCACGTCCGTTCGTCACCCTTTGGTCTGCCACCGGCGCGCGAGCGCTCGTAGACTGGTGGCGATGACCGGCCCGATCGCGCGGCTCTGGCGGCAACCCTCGGGGGTTCTGCTCGCAGTCCAGCTCACAGCCGTGCTGGTCTACCCCTTCACGGATCAGTCACCGGTCGGTCGGGCGGCATTCTCATTGTTCGCGCTGGTCGTCCTGTTCCTTGCCGTGCGAGCCGTTCGGGCTACACCCGCCCTGCTGTGGATCGCGGTGCTCCTGGGCGTGCCGATCGTCGTCCTGACCGTCCTCGAGATCCTCGACCCGCTCAATGCCCAGGTCATCCTCTGGTCGTCGATCCTGCATGCCGCGTTCTACTTCTACACGAGCTTCGCGCTGCTGCGCTACATGTTCGTCGACCGCTTCGTGACGACGGACGAGCTGTGGGCGACCGGGGCGACCTTCACCGTCGTCGCGTGGGCGTTCGCCTACACGTTCATGGCTGTCCAGGTGATCTGGCCCGGTTCGTTCAGCGCGACGATCGCCCCGGATGCGCCCCGGACGTGGTTCGAGATGCTCTTCCTGTCGTTCACGAACCTCACCAGCGTCGGCCTGTCCGACATCACGCCGGTCCTGCCTCACGCCCGCTCCTGGGTCATGATCGAGCAGGTGGCGGGACTGCTCTACGTTGCTCTGGTCATCTCCCGGGTCGTCGGGCTGACCATCGCCCGGCAGCGCACCGCCCACACGGCGCATGTGGCCGGCGACGAGCCCGGCAACGACGCGATACCGGGCGCGCGCTCCTGAGTCAGGGGCTCGTCCCCGCCCCGATCACCCGAGTCAGCAGGGCGAAGCCATCGGCCGTGCCCTGCCAGCGAGCCTCCAGGTCGGCGATCCCGACACGACGACGCACATAGCGCATCGCGACGATCGCCACGACGACGTCGTCCAGAGGCCCGAGGACGGGAATGAACTCCGGGATCAGGTCGATCGGGCTGAGGATCCAGGCGACGAGCCCGATGACCACGAGACGGACGTCCGTCGGCACGGCACCATCGCGGATGAGCGAGCGAAGCAGGCGCAGGACGTCGGGGATGACCGCCAGAAGCTCGCGAAGGGGCACGTCCCGAGGGCGAAGCACGAAGAACAGGACGAGCAGGGCGAGCCACAGGAACAACAGCCCGACGATCACGCCGATGACCAGCTCGATACTCATGCGTCAACGATCGTATCGGGCTACGCCGGAAGGTCACACGCTTGCTGCCGGACATAAGGAAACGGCCCCGAAGGGCCGTTTTGTGCTTGTGAGTGGAGGCGACGACCGGATTCGAACCGGTGAATAGAGGTTTTGCAGAACTGGGGATAGGCCAATCCCCCACCCAATTCGTGCTCAGTGTATCCGCTGGAGTGGGCTGGAAACCGGTCGAGGATGACACGTTCTGCCGACCATTCTGCCGACCATCTGCTGGGCCGGACGCCGACCTAACCAACAGCTCCAACACGCGGTTCGAGCACGACGACAGCCGTCTTCCTGGTCCGCATCGCCGCCCAGGCGTCGTAATCGTCGCTGAACTCGCGCCAGCGGGCCCATAGTCGATCACGTTCCTCGCCTTCCGCGGCGCGACCGCGGACTTTTCGGGGTCCGTCCACCAGCTGGACCGTCGTGTCGGGCTGTGCCTGGAGGTTCAGCCACCAGGCGGGCTCTGCCTCCGCCCAGCCATTCATGGCCAGGGTGACCAGGTTCGGTCCGTCTTCAAGGTAGCCGAAGATCGCGACCCGTGGCTGCCCTGAGCGTCGTCCGAGCGTCCTCAGGCGCATCATCCCGAACTTGCTGCCGGGCTCTGGTGGGCGGAGGCCGATCCGCCCTGCTGTGAACCTAAACAGCGCGCGGTGGAGTATCCAGGCAGCACGGACGATCGGACGCGGGGGAAGCGTCGCCGCCTGCTTTCGCGCGGCGGTCATGCCGCACCTGCAACCGCTGTTGCGGTGGCCGGTGATGGGGCAACGATCGGCAACACGTCTCCGGATCGAGCAAGCAGGGTGGCGGCAGCACCGGGCTGGAAGCCCCTGAAGATGAGGTACAGACCAAGGATCCCGATCTCCCAGACGATCTCGAGGACCGTCGCGAGGCCCTGCGCGGGGGAGCCGAGCTCGATGACACCGAAGAGGATGGCGATACCGGAAGCCATCACGAGCGGGCCACCGATCATGCCGAACATCGTCAGGCGGCGCGAGAGCAGGCCCGAGCGGTACATGAGATAGCCCAGCAGCAGCCCGTTCCCGAGGCCGGACATGAAACCTGGCCCGAGCAGGAAGGTCCAGTCATGGACGGCGACGAGTGACTGGCTGGCGACGAGCAACGAGCCGGGATCGGCGCCGGCCCCGTCCTGCCGGAGCGTCTCAACGGCCAGGAGGCTGAGCATGCCGACGACGATGAGCGCGGCTTCGATGAAGCGAGCGGCGACGTAGCTGAGTGCGAGGGTCTCGTTCTGGCGCCGCAGGAGCGGGAACAACACCATCGCGGTGGCGATGTTGGCGATCACGGTGAGGATCTCGAAGAAGGCGCCGAGGGACACGCTATTGCCGGCACCAGGACCGAGGACGTAGGCCGGGTCGTTGAGGACCGGGCCGTAAGCCAGGACGCCGGGGATGGCAAAGACGAGGGTCAGGACGAACAAGATGCCGACTGCAAACGCAGTCTTTCGCTGGGCGTCCATCGGGACTCGGTTCGTTGCTGGGGTTCGAACGGGGTTCGTCATGTCGATCTCCTTGTCGGTAGTCGGTAGGTGTATGCCAAGGCTCGACGTGGGCTATGCGGCGCTGGTCTGATCGGGCTGCGACAGCACCAGGGCAGGGAGTGGTTCAGAGGCTGGCGCTCGCTGCTCCGCCCAGAGCGCGTAACCCAGCCATGCGAGACCCAGGCCGATCGGCACCGCCGCGATACGGGGTGCGTCCAGGGCGGCCGTCAGGGGCGCCGATACGATGATCCCGAAGGCGAACAGAGCGGCCGCCGGACGGGGCAGGATCCGCGCTCGGATGGTGGCGATGCCAAAGACGATGCAACCACCGAGGAACAGGGCGCTTGAGATCGAGTAGATCGTCGGCAAGGCACCGAGATCGAGATCGGACGGCGCATTCTCGACCATCCCCAGCAAGCCGGTGACATAGGCTGGCGACAACGCGGCGAGGATCGGCTCGATGAATGCCTCGACGAAGGTGAACGCAGCCGTGATCAGAAGCCCCAGGCTCAGCGCGATGTAGCCGACGAGGCCGAGCCAGCCCGCCTTCTCGACCTGACGGGCGTAGATCCCGGTGAGGCCGGCCAGGAAGAGGACCAGCATCACGCAGCTCGCCTGGTGGATGGCCGACCAGGCCGGCGTCGTGACCGATTGCAATGTCTCGGGCGGGTGGATGGGCTGGATGACCACGAACAGGACTCCGGCCGCGATCGCGGCGACGCCAGTCGAGCGAATCAGTCCAGGGGCAGTGACCTTCATCGTGTCCTCCGTTCATGTGAGATGTAGGAATCGGTTGTAGAGATGGGTTCGGTGCCTGCTGAGGTCGCGAGTGGACGTTCCGACTCGGACTCGTTGACCGAGATCAGCGTCACGCCCATGTCGCGCAACTTCTGGAGCAGACCATGGAGAGCCGCCTGATCGGCAACTGGTCCGGAGACCAGGGTCGTGCCGTCGCTCGCGTGGGTCAGGGACATCCCGCCGAGCCAATCGGCCCAGCTGCCGTCGAGGCGTCCCTTCAGGCGGATCTCGTACCGCGTCGCCTCGTGGCGCTGGTCAGTCGATCCGCGGCGCTTGTCCATCTGGCTCCTTCCTCTGTCCCACTTGTCGGCGATGCCGGTGGCTCCGACGGCCGGGGAGTCCAAGGTGGACGGGAAGGTGGGGACGTCGCCTCCCCATCACTGGGGAAAGCGATGGGGAAAGTCAGCGGTCGCCGACTCGCGAAAGGAGGCCGAGCTCTTCGCCGCGCCGAACGGCGGCCCGGCGGCTATTCACCCCGAGCTTTGCGTAGATGCTCTTGGTGTGCGAACGGACGGTGCTCAGCCCAACGACCAACTCGTCCGCGATGCCGGAGCCATCAAGATCCGAGGCGAGCAACCGAAGGACATCAAGCTCCCGCTCGCTGAGCGGCTCAGCGAGACTTTGTCCATCGCCTGAGGGACGGCCGATTCGTCCGAAGGCGTCGACGAGGCGACGAACGTACTCCGGCATGATGTCGCGTTTGGCGGCCGCCGCCAGCATCGCTGCCATCGGGGCACCCTCGCCCACGAACGATCGGACATAGCCGTCCGGCTCTGCGGTGGCAAGTGCTCGACCGAGCGGCTCGAGCCCTGCCGTGCTGCGACCGCGCTCGTGCTGAGCCAGCGCCTGCAGGATGAGGATCTCGATGACACTCCGCCACCGCTCCCCCGTTTCGGCGGCGATGAGCAGCCGCTCGAGAAGTGCGACGGCTTGTTGGATCGAGCGCGGATCATGGACCCGGGTCCCGCGAGCGAGGAGCACCCTCGCGAGGGTGATGTACTCGTACTCGCTCAGGTAGCTGAGGTCGTCGTCCACTGACAGACCGCGCTCGCCCACCCAGGCCTCTGCCTCGCGCACATGGCCCCGGGCGGCATGGATTCGCGCTACTTGCGCCGGGATGGGGCGAACGAGCGGGTAGTACTCGCTCACAAACACACGCTGAGCATCAGCAAGCAATGCGAGGGCACCGTCGGCATCCCCATCAGCCATACGAAGCTGTGCCTTGGCCACCCGCGACCGGTATGGGTTCTGGGCCAAGCCAGCATTGTCCCCGAGGTCATCACTCTGTCGCAGATGACCAGCCGCGCCATCGAGATCGTTCCACTCGAGCAACAGCTCGCTCATCCCGACGTGCATGTCGCCTGCACCACGGAGGACCGTCGTCCGGTCAGTCGCCATGCGCAAGCCGCGTTCGTAGGTTCGCATCGCCTCGTGCAGACGACCTTGGGCGACGCGAATCTCCGCCAGTGGTCGGTTGCAACCGATCGCGTCGACGGCGTGGCCCGCACGCTGCAAGGAGGCCATCGCCTCGGACCAGAAGCCATGGGCCGCCTCGAGGTCGCCGTTCCCCCAATGCGCGAAGGCGAGAAACCCCGCCCCCCCGGCTCGCCCGAGCGGATCGCCATCGCCGGCCAGGGTGAAGGCTTTCAGCGCGAAGGCTTCTACGCGCTCGGGGTCACCCTCGAGTTGCGCCTGGGCGGCTCGATACAGGGCGACCGTACTCGGCAACCGCTGGAACTCAGCTTCGTCCGCCACGACCATCGGCCCGGGCGCGATCGTCTGGTTTTCACCCTTGCCGGATGTCGGTTCCAGCCATCGCTCGGCGCCTTGCAGGAGCGCTTCGATGTCGGCGACCTCGCCATGGGCCATGAGGGTTCCGACATACCCCACGCTCAGGACCGGCCGGACCTCGAATAGATAATCGGGAAGCTGCTCGAACCACTGTCGCATCGTCCCCTCTTGGCGCGCCCGGCGGAGCCCCGGGATCGCCAACTCGATCATGCCGGCTGCCCGCTCGAAGTCTTCCCCAGCCAGAGCGTGGCGAATGGCGTCGTGTGGCTCGCCACTCTGCTCGAACCAACGGCTCGCGCGCCGGTGGAGGTCAAGGGCGCGGTCCGGCTCTTCGCGCACCAGGCGCGCCCGGAGGACATCCGCGAACAGGTGGTGGTATCGATACCACTCGCGCCGAGCATCCAGGGGGATCACAAAGAGATTCCGCCGATCGAGGAGCTCGAGCATGCTCTGGCCGCCGTCGAGACCCGTGACCGCATCGCATAGTGGGCCGGACAGCCGATCGAGGATGCTCGTCCGTAGGAGGAATTGGCGGATGTCCTCGGGTTGGCGCTGCAGGACTTCCTCGGCGAGGTAGTCGACGACGAAGCGATCGTCTCCAGTGAAGCTCGCGATGAAGGCACCGATGTCGTCGCGGCCCTGCATCGACAAGGCGGCAAGCTGGAGCGCCGCGATCCAACCCTCGGTCCGCTCCTCCAGCGCGGCGACCTCGTCCGACTCGAGGTCCAGATCGGCCGCCTGATTCAGGTATGCCGCGGCCTCGTCATGCGTGAAGCGCAGTTCTGCCGCCCGTACCTCAACGAGTTGCCCTTGCGCCCGGAGGCGCGCCAGGGGGAGGGCTGGATCGGCGCGCGTTGTGATCGCGACGTGCGCTGATGGTGGCAGGCACTCGACCAGGAACGACACCTGGTCGAGGACATCGCTCGCGTCGATGACATGGAAGTCATCGAACACCAACATGACATCGGAGCCGACGGACCCAATCTCGTTAGCGAGTGATGTCACGACCGTCTCGATGGGCGGTGGTCGGGACCCCTCCACCATCGCGATGGTCTCTGCGGCCGACGGCACCGCCCGGTGGAACGCGGTGGCGACGCTGAACCAGAACGCACTGGATTCGTTCTCGGCTGTATCGAGCGACACCCAGACCGGGAGCAGGTCGTCTGAGACCGAGGCGAGCCAAGTGGCAAGCAGCGTGGTCTTGCCGAACCCAGGCGGCGCGGAGATGAGAGTGACCTTAGCGTGAGGTGCTCCACGCAACCGCTCCGAAAGCCGATCCCGGCGCACCAAGTCCTCGCGCGGGCGAGGAACGTAGAACTTCGCATCGGGAAGGGTGCGGGCCACGCGTCAGGGTATCGCGAGCGCTATCGAGCTGCTCCGCCGATGGGCCCGGGCCGATCTGTCGCAAGAACGCCGCAGAGCGTCCGAACGTCGTCAGTCTCGGTGCTTGGGGTCGTGATTTCGTGCGACCCTACACTCTCATTGAGGCGTCCGTGACCCGCAGTTTGCCGCAGCGGCCGCCTCATCCCCAGGAGCTACCAATGACCGGCAAAGCCACCGCAACACGCGGGAACCTGCCGGCGGAGCTGACAAGCTTCATCGGCCGGCGCCACCAACTCCAAGACGTGAAGTCTGCCTTGACGGGTGCGCGTCTCGTCACCCTTGTCGGTCCTGGCGGGGTTGGTAAGACTCGCTTGGCACTGCGGTCAGCGAGCGATCTGAGCCGCGGCATCCCCGACGGCGCGTGGATGGTCGAACTCGAGGGACTCCGGGACTCCGAGCTCGTCACCAAGGCTGTCATGACATCGCTGGGGCTCCGAGATGAGTCGAGCCGTTGGCCCGTCTCCAGGCTGATCGACTACGTGGCGTCGAAACAGCTTCTACTCGTCCTCGACAACTGCGAGCATTTGATTGACGCCTGCGCGGTGCTCTCAGACGCCATTCTCCGTGAGGCCCCGGGCGTGCGGATTCTTGCCACCAGCAGGCAGCCCCTCGGTGTCGCAGGCGAGACCGTCATCCAGGTCGGCCCGTTATCGGTACCGGAAGACGAGGGGCAGCTCGTGCCGGAACGGATCGCCCAGTGGGACGCGATCGCCTTGCTCGTCGAGCGAGCGCGTGAGGCTGGCGCGGCGTTCGAGGTGACCCCAGAGAACCAGAAGGCCGTGGTCGAGCTGGCGCGCCGCCTGGATGGGATCCCTCTGGCGATCGAGCTCGCGTCCGTCCGTCTCCGCACCCTCGGCCTTGATCAGCTCGTCGAGCGACTGAACGACAGGTTCCATCTGCTGGTCGGGGGAAGCAGGACCGCACCGTTGCGCCACCAAACCCTCGAAGCCACCATCGCCTGGAGCCATGATCTGCTGGGTCAAGACGAGCAGGCCCTCCTGCGCTGCCTGTCTGTGTTCGCCGGTTCGTTCAGCCTGGAGGCGGCCGAGACGGTCGGCCAGGAGAGCGCGACGATGAAGGCCGACCTGTTGGACGTCCTGACCAACCTCGTCGAGCGATCTTTCGTCATCCGCGAGGGAACGAGTGGAACAGCGCGTTTTCGAATGCATGAAACGATGCGCGAGTTCGCTCGGCTGCGGCTCCTCGAGGCGGACGAGGCGGCGGCGGCCAGGAGCGCGCACCTCGCCTACTTCGCTGGCCTCTGCCGGTTCAGGGAGGCCGATGTCGCACATGCGGACGTTGCGGGCAGGCTCGCCTGGCTCGATGAACTGGACCTCGAAGCGGACAACATCCGCGCCGCTCTGCGGAACTGCCTCGCTGATCCCGATGGCGCGGATCTCGGTCTGACGATGGCGGGCGGTCTCGGACAGTACTGGAGAAACCGCGCCGTGATAGAGGGCGCCCACTGGATCGACGCCCTGCTCGACCGTCGTGGTGAAGACGACGCCATCCGAAATGAAGCCCTGTTCGTCAAGGTCGATCTTGCCGTGGTGAAGGGCGACTATGCCGCTGGCCTGAACGCGGCCACCGAAGCCAGCGGGATCGCCCGCCGCTTGAAGGCCGACGCGTTGCTGGTCCGGATCCTCGCGAACCAGGCCGCGCTTCAGGTCATTGGGGGCGACCTGTCGGGAGCTCGCGCGACCTCGGCTGACGCTACAGCGCTCGCGGCACGCCTTGGCGACGACATGTCGTTCATCTCGGCCGCCCAGTCCGATGCCTTCATCGCGTTCCTTGATGGCGACTTCGTCCGGATGCGCGACGTCGGCCTGGCCGCCGCGGCGCGCTGCCGAGAAGCGAATGAGGCCTTCATCCTCCCAGTACACCTCACCAGCGCGGGAATGGCCGCCTTGATGCTCGGTGAGTCTGCCGTTGCCGAGACGGCCCTCGTCGATGCCCTGCAGGCCAGCATCGTCATCGACGACCGTCCTGGGTTGGTGCTGAGGATGGAGATGCTCGCAAGCAGCGCTGCGATGACGGGCAGGGCGCAGCGTGCCGCTGAGCTATTGGGGGCATGCGAGATGCTGCGCGGTCGTATCGGCGCAGAGCTCAGCCCGTTCACGCGTCAACTCGTCGAGGCGGCTCGAGCACAGGCGCAGGCTGCGCTCGGCGAAACCCGCTTCAAGAAGGCCTTCGACGCGGGAGCCCACCTCGACCGGGACGAGGCCGTGGGGCTCGCGATCGGCGCGAAGGTGGATCGGGATCCCGCGCCGACGCGCGACCGAACCGGTCACCCGCTCGGCAAACGCGAACAAGAGGTGGCGGAGCTGATCGCTGTGGGTTTGAGCAACAAAGAGATCGCCTCTCGCCTATTCCTGTCCGAGCGCACCGTGGAGACCCACGTCTACAACATCCTCAACAAGCTTGGGGTGAACTCCAGGGTCAGCATCGCCTCCTGGGTCACTGCCAAGTAGCGACGCGCCCTCGAGGCGGGTGATCTCGCGGAGACGCCCAGGCGGCAGGAGGGCCAGGCTCATGAAACGTCGCGCCGACTCCATGCTGGCCGCCTCGATGAGGCAGACAAGCCCGCCGTCGTCACGATCGTGGCCCGTAAGGAACGTGCGCACAGCGATCGGCGACTCCGGCATCCGGGTCGTCGCTGCGTCCAGCATCCGCGCGGCGCGCTCCAGGTCGCGGTCGCTTGCGTCCGCCATGTGGACCTCGATCAAGTAGATAGGCATGGGCCTGATGTTCGTTGGCCCATCGGGCTTTCCACATCGCGGGGAACACCGAGCGGGTACTTAGAAGCAAGCCCTGCGGGTCTCTAAGTACTCGATAGGTGTTCGCCCGGATGGGCCTGGCGACCCTCATCGGTAGGTTGCAGTCAGGCGCATTCCAGTCGGGTGCGCCAGCCGCCACCGAGGAGATCCGATGCAGGCCATCGTCCAGGACAAATACGGCTCAGCCGAGGTTCTCCGCCTCACGGAGATCGAGAAGCCCGCGATCGGGGACCACGATGTGTTGGTTCGGGTTCGTGCGGCCGGCGTCAACCCGGCCGACTGGGCGCTGATGAACGGCTTCCCGTACATCGCGCGGCCCGCGCCTCTGTACGGCCTGCTCAAGCCAACTAACCCGGTCCGCGGAACGGACGTCGCGGGGCAGGTCGAGTCCGTTGGCGGCGGCGTGACGCGGTTCCACCCGGGGGACGAGGTCTTCGGCTCGTCGGTCGGTTCGTATGCCGAGTTCGCCGCTGCCGCGGAAGACACGCTGGCGATCAAGCCCTCCAACCTGACATTCGACCAGGCGGCCACGGTGCCGATGGCCGGGACGGTCGCGCTGCAAGCGATCCGCGATCACGGCAAGGTCGGGCCTGGACAGCAGGTGCTGATCAACGGCGCCTCGGGTGGCATCGGCACCTTCGCGGTCCAGATCGCGAAGGCTCTGGGTGCAGAGGTCACCGCCGTGGCCAGCGCCCGGAACGTCGACCTGCTCCGATCCATCGGCGCGGACCACGTCATCGACTACGCAACGGAGGACTTCACCCGGACCGGCGAGCGGTACGACTTCATCCTCGACAACGTATCGAACCGCTCGCTGACCGAGCTGCGGCGCGCGCTCACACCGAACGGGATGCTCATCCCGAACGGGGGCAATTTCGGCAATCACTGGTTCTCCAGCGCCGGGCGCCTTGTGCGGGCGACCGTGCTGTTCCGCTTCGGCGGCCAGCGATTGGGGCGGTTCCTGGTGTCCATGAACCACGCAGACCTCGTCGTCCTCAAGGAACTGATCGAGGCCGGCAAGCTCACGCCTGTCATGGATCGCACGTATCCGCTGAGCGCCGTGGCGCAGGCGATGGACCACGTGGGCCAGGGACATGCCCAGGGAAAGGTCGCGATCACCGTATGACGCGCCACCCCACTGCGCTCGATCCCGACACTCTGCGGCCGTCCGGCCGCCCAATCCATCGACAAGGAGACGAAATGACATCCAACACTCAGCTCCGCGACGCGGTTGGTGAAGCCGACCTGACGTTGGAGGACCCGCAGGGCCCCGGCAAGCGTTACTCCAGGATCTTCGGCGCGCTCTTTATCGCCGGGTTCCTCTTTTACGGTATCGGCTTCGGCCTGGTGAGCTCGGTGACTACGGCGCCGGACTTCATGTCGACGCTTGCCGCCAACTCGACCGTGCTCGTGGTTGGCGCATTCCTGATGCTCCTCAACACGGCCCTCGACATCGGGAAGGGTGTCCTGTTCTTCCCGATCGCTGAGCGCCGGGGCAAGCGCACCGGGCTCGTCTACCTCGCCGCAATCACAGCCCAGGTCGTCCTCCTGGACCTCGGGGTGCTGTTCCTCCTGATGCTTGTACCGCTGAGCGCATTCGTCACCGGCGCCACCGACAGCTGGGCCACTGGGCTCGGATCGCTCCTGACGCAGGCGAATACCCTCGCATACGAGCTTGGCCAAGGCACCCTGGCGTTCGGGGCACTGTTCATGACCTGGTTCGTGTTCCGGACGCGGATGGTGCCCAGAACCCTCGCACTCTGGGGCGTCGTCGGCTACGCGATCCACCTCACTGGAGCGGTTGCCGAGATCTTCGGGGTCCACGTGTCGCTCTTGCTGTCGCTCCCCGCAGGACTGTTTGAAGTCGCCTTTGGGGTCTGGCTGATCGCCAAGGGGTTCAACTCGATCGTCACGTCGCCTGGTCGAGGACTCGCTGATCGGCCCCAGCCTTCGGCGACGTTGGCACCGGCTCAATGAGCACCGGACTCGGTGCCAAATAGCCCATTCATCGGCGCGTCGGGCCAGTCTCGACGCGTCGGTGCTGCCATCCAGACCTGATCTCACGCAAACCTTGAAGAGGAGTTGGTCATGAACAAGGCAACGATCACCAGACTGTTCATCGGCGGCGGACTTGCCATCGTCACGGGAGCCATCGTCGCCGTCATCGCCATCGGGATCGCGATGGCCAACGGCATCTTCGTCGTGAACGGCCCCGATGTCGTAGGAGTCAAGGAAAGCGTGCTCGCGTTCTCCCTTCTCGGTCTCGCCATCGTCGGTACTGTCGCGATCCTGGCCGGTCTGATCGCGGGTCTTGTGGCGTGGCTCGGAGCGCTGATGAATACCTGGCAGTTGGACAGCAAGGCCTGGTTCGTCGCTCTTCTGCTGTTTGGGATCTTCAACTTCGGGTTCTTCGCGATGATCGCGTTCCTCGCCGCCGGACCGGATGGCAAGACCGACGCGGAACTTCGGGGAGCGCAGGCCTCCCGAGCGACACCGGCATGACCGGCATGTTCGAGGATGCGACGTCGATGGCCGGGAAGATCGTCTTGGTCACCGGCGGCACCAGCGGCATCGGCAAGGCGACCGCGACAGGTCTCGCCTCGATGGGAGCCCACGTGGCCATCACCGGACGTGACCTGGGGCGCGCGGAGGCGGTCGCAGTCGAGATCCGGCGAGCGACCGGCAATCCACGCGTCGATGCGTTTGGCGCTGACTTGTCGTCCCAGGCGCAGGTGCGGCGACTTGCCGCCGAGGTCCGCGACTCGTACACGCGGCTGGATGTCCTGATCAACAACGTCGGCGGGTTCTGGGCCACCCGACACGTCACGTCGGATGGCCTGGAGCAGACCTTTGCCGTGAACCACCTGGCCGCGTTTCTCCTCACCCATCTGCTTCTGGATCGGCTCAAGGCCAGCGCCCCTTCACGAGTGGTCACGGTCTCGTCCGGCGCCCAGTCGATGGGGACGATCAACTTCGAGGATCTCCAAGGCGAGCGCGCCTACTCGGGACAGGCGGCCTACAACCAGTCGAAGTTGGCCAGCGTGATGTTCACGTACGAGCTGGCCCGCCGCCTCGACGGCACTGGTGTGACGGCGACCGTGCTGCATCCAGGAGTGGTCAACACGGCATTTGGTGCCGAGGATCCGTCGCGGATCTTCAAGATCATCGTCCCATTCGTTCGACCGTTCATGAAGACACCCGAGCAAGGCGCAGCAACGTCCATCTACCTTGCCTCTTCTCGGGCCGTCGAAGGAATGACTGGCACCTACTTCGCGAACAGCAGGCCCAAGACATCAAACGAGAAGTCGTACAACGAGGAGGCTGCAAGCCGCCTGTGGAGGGTCAGCACAAGTCTTGTCGGGGCGGAGTCGTCCCGGTACCGCGGCTGATTCAGTTGCCACGATCACAAGCCGCGATCAGAAAGGTTCCGTTGGGGCGCCAGTTCCGATGAGTCCCTCGAAATCGGTCAGCCGGTCGAAGTCTCACTACCTCGTGCGCCAACCGTAGTCAGGTGACGAATCGATTTATCAGGCGGCCGGCGTGACCGGCTCCGTTCCGCCGACGCTGATCAACCACCGGGCGAGTTCGATCCTCGAGTTCAAACCGAGTTTGTTGAGCATGTTGGTGACGTGCGCCTCAACCGTGCGCTCGGAGATGAAGAGCCTGGTCGCGATATCGCGGCTCGTCATCTCCTGCGCGATGAGGCGTGCGATCTCCAACTCGCGTTTGGTGAGGCGTATCTCGGTCTTCGGCTTGACGGGCGTCGTGGCCGGCAACGGCAGTCGGTCCTCCACGGCGAAGGCGACTGCGTCATCGATCGTCATCGTGAGACCGCCGTGGTACGACTCGTCATAGGGCGTCTGCCCGAGGCCTTCCAGAGCAAGGGCGATCGAACGCTCGTGTTGCTGCCGCTGGGCATCCGGGACTTCGAGACCAGTGACCTTGCGGACGTGCTCGGCCGAACCCAGGAGCATCGCGGCACGGTGATGCCCACCACCTTCGGCCGCCATCCAGGCAAGGGTCTCGAGTAGAAGCTGAAGTCCGGACCGGTCGTCGATGACGTGCTTCGTCGCGGTGCCGGCCCTCGCCTGGACCTCGGCGAGCCGTCGGTCGCCCGCTCGCCAATGAACTTGCGACGTGGCGCCGAGCATGTACCCGCGAGCCCACAGCTCGCCTCGCGCCTGGCTGATCCCGACACCCTCCTCACCGAGTTCGAGCGCCCGTTCTGACTGACCGGCCATCGGCAGGATGTTGCACAAGGCTGCCGTCGCGACCGCCTGGCTCGGCCAGCTCCCGAGCGATCTCGCGAGTGCGAGCGATGACTCGGCCAGCTCGACGGATTCGGTCAGGTTGCCCGACATCGCAAGTGGGATCGAGAGCCAGGCGAGCGACAGGGCCATCGCCTCCGGATCGCCCGACGCCGTCGCAGCTCGAAGACTTTCGCGTGCCAGCAATTCGCGGGCCTCGACGTCGTTCTGACTATTGGCCATCACGGCTGCGGCGCGCAGGTAGTGCGCCCGAGCGGCGGAGTCCTCGGCAGTCTGCGTAGCGAGCGACGTCAGCATCCGTCGAAGGTCACCGAATTGTCCGCGCGAGGACCAATACGCAAGGAGATGCTGGGCAAGGTCGGCCCCGACTGGCGCCGCGTCAGGTTCTCGGGCACAGAACTCGAGCGCCGCCCAGAGATTGTCGCGCTCCAGGTCCATGCGCTTGAAGAGTTCGGCCTGTCGGTCGTCAAAGGCCCCGACCGACCTGGCCAGCCCCGTGACCCATGTCAGGTGCCGGCCTTGGGTGCCGACAGCCTCGCCAATGTCTCGCAGGCGCTCACGACCGTATTGACGAATGGTCTCGAGGAACGAGTAACGGGGCGTATTTCCGCTCGTCAGCTCGCGCCGAACGATCGACTTCTCGACCAATGACCCGAGCAGCTCGACGACCCGCTCTTGCGGCACGCGATCGTCGGCGCACACCTCGATCGCGGCATCAGCATCGAAGCCGCCGGCGAACACCGAGAGTCGGGCCCAGAGGACCTGTTCGGCCTCGTCGAGCAGTCCGTAGCTCCAGCCGATCGTTGCCTCGAGTGTCTGCTGACGAGCCTCGGCCCCCCGGTTCCCGCTCCCCAGGGCTGACAGGGAACTGGCCAAGCCCTGGTTGAGCTGGTCGATGCTCAACGCACCCAACCGGACGGCAGCCAGCTCGATCGCAAGGGGGATCCCGTCCAGACGCTGGCAGAGTCGGAGGATCGGCTCAGCGTTCTTATCGTCGATCGCGAAACCGGGAAGCACGGCCGCCGCGCGCTCGCTCAGCAACCGGACGGCCTCCGAGTTCGCGAGGCTGTCCGTCGAAGGCTCGTCAGCGTCGAGCGGCAGCGACATCGGTGGGACGGGCATCCTGACCTCGCCGACCACCCCGAGCGGCTGTCGGCTGGTGGCGAGGAGATACACCTCCGGACAAGCTTTGAGGAGCGTGCTGGCCAGGACGGCACACGCGTCCAGAAGGTGCTCGCAGTTGTCGATCACGATCAGGAGACGTTTTCCGGCAAGGAAGCTCGTGAGCGTGACGAGCGACCAATCGGACGAGCGGTCTTCGGCACCAAGGGCGACGAAGATGGCCTGGGGGACGAGCAAGGGATCCTGAACCGGAGCAAGCGGTGCGAACCAAACGCCATCGGGAAAGCCGCGCGCCACCTCAGCCGCAGCGCTGACCGCCAGCCTCGTCTTGCCCACCCCGCCACTGCCCGTCAGCGTCAGCAGACGGGTGGTCGCCAACAGCCTCTTGACTTCGTGCAGTTCGTGGCGCCGTCCGACGAAGCTTGTCGGCTCGACCGGGAGTCTCTGGGTCCGAGCCCTGGCGGCGGGGGTCTTCACGGAAGCCCACCCTACACCCCGGCTGATGTCCTGGGGTCGGGCAAGTCGAATGCGGGCTCGATGCTTTGGAACGGGGCGAGGGACGCTTCGTTCACGGCTCGGACGAGCGCGAGGCTGACGCTTGCGAACCGCGAGAGCAATCGCCCTTGTCCGGGAATGAACGTTGAGCTCAGGTATGTGACCCGATCGCCGCGACGCTCGAACCGGTCGACGGCCTCGCACAGGGCCGCCTGGAGCATCACCAGCCCGCGCTCGGTGATCGCCGGCAGGCGACGCTCCACGAGGAAAAGGCGCAGCTGGTCAGTCGACGGCTCATCGCAGGAGACCGGCGGCCGGCTCGGATGCCGGTCGCTCGGCGGTTTTGTTTCCATGTGATGGAGCCTACGAGCGCCCACGGCATCAGGGATCGTCACCGTCTCGTAGGGAAGTACCTATTTGTCGTTGGCGACACGGCGCACACGATCGAACGATCTCAGTGAAGCCGAAATAGGTACCAACATACGAGTCGGATCCGATGGCGGCCGCGCGGTTCCTTCGCAGTCTGCAGAGGTCACGCATCAGCGGACAGCAGACAAAGGAGCGAGGACATGACCACCGCAATCCAGACCGGGACCAGGCAGCGGACGATTTCCGAGCGCTCGACCGTGGCCTCACCCAAGCGCCTCGCGAGGATCGCGGGCCTCCTCTATCTCGCCGTTGGCATCTTGGGCGGGTTCGCCTTTGCCGGCGTCTACAGCGCCATGTACGTGGCAGGCGATGCGGCCGCCACCGCCGGCAACCTGTTCGCGAACGCCGGACTCGTCAAGATCGGCGTCGCCGCGGACCTGATCCAGGTGGTCGTCTGGGTCTTCCTGGCGCTGACCCTCTACGTGCTGCTCCAGCACGTGAGCGGCTACGCCGCGCGCGCAATGGTCGTCCTGGTGGCGATCGGAGCGTCGATCAGCTTCCTGAACATCCTGTTCGAGTTCCAGGGCATGCGGATCGCGACCGACCCGACCTACACCGCGACGGTCGGCGCCGCGGGAGCGACGGCCCTTGCCATGGTGATGCTCGACCTGCAGCACTACGGCTATGCGATCGCCGGGATCTTCTTCGGTCTGTGGCTGGTGCCGCTCGGCTATCTCGCCTTCAAGTCAGGCATGTTCCCGCGGGTGCTGGGTGTCGTCCTCGTCGTCGGTGGCATCGGCTACCTGTTCGACACGCTCGCCGACATTCGTGGCCCCAGAGCTGACCCCGATCATTCACCCGATCGCAGCACTGCTTGGCATCGTCGCAGAGGTGTCACTCCTCGCCTACCTCCTCGTGAAGGGAGTGCGCAGTCCCCGCGTCGAGGACCGGCCGTCCGCGACGGCCGCGACTCCGGCGCCAGCGGCTGCGTAGGCCAACGAACCGCCGGACCCAATTTCCTCCGTCGCGGCGGCATTCGCCGCCGCGACGGGACCTTTCTGCAGCCAAACCACGGAGCGCACCCGCTCCGCCGACCAAAGGAGCGACCGCCATGATCCAGTCACCCGCGACGACCGCCCTGACGCAGTCCACTACCCCGGACCGGACCGACGAGACTGACCAGACCTGGATCCGGCCATGGCTCCGGATCGAGGGCCTCGCCGTCTTCGCCGCCGGACTCGCAGGCTTCCTCTTCCTGGGCCCGCAGTGGTGGGCCTTCCCGCTCCTGCTCCTCGTCCCGGACGTGTCGATGGTCGGCTACCTGCGCGGTCCGCGGGTCGGTGCGATCGTCTACAACCTTGCCCATGATCTCGCGACCGGCGTGGTGATCGCCGGCTGTGGGCCTGGCCAGCGGGAGCGTGCCCGTGGCCGCCATCGGCGCCATCTTCGTGGCGCACAGCGGGATGGACCGGATGATGGGCTACGGCCTGAAGCTCCCGAGTTCATTCAAGGACACCCACCTCGGCCGGATCGGTCGCGGCCACTGAGGCAACGAGCGTTTGACTCGGACCGCCTTTCGGCCGCACCCGGAGGGCGGTTCAGTTGGCTCCAAGGGGTGCGGGGACTTCGTCGCGTGAGGACGCGGTGGCTTGGCACGACCTGCCCCATCGAAATCGGCTGAGACGATCGCGTCCGCCGATCCCGACGACGTAACGCGGTCAGCGCCGAACGGTTCCGGCAGTCAGACCCTGGATGAAGCTGCGTTGCAGCACCACGAACAGCAGCAGCGGCGGGATGATCATGATCGCCATACCCGCGAAGGTGAGCCCCTGGTCAGTGGCATAGAACGTCGAGAATCGGCTGATCGCCAAGGGCGCCGTGAAGACGTCCGGCTTCTGCAGGAGCACCAGCGATCCACCGAAGTCGTTCCAGGTGAACACCGCCACGATGACCGCGACGGCGACGATCCCGGGACGCGCGAGCGGGATCGACGATCCGCAGCAGGACGGCGAGCCGCCCCGCACCGTCGACGCGGGCGGCATCGACGACGTCCTGGGGGATCGTGCGGAAGTAGCCGACGAAGATGACGGTCGCGAACGAGACGGTCCCGACGACGTTGTAGAACGCGAGCCCTGGCAGGCTGTTGATCAGACCCAGCGACTTGAAGATCGAGAACATCGGCACGATCAGAACCTCGGTCGGGATGATCAAGGGAGCGAGCACCACCAGGAAGAGCACGGCGCGGGCGGGCGGTCGAAGGCGTGTCAAGGAGTAGGCTGCCGTGACCGACAGCACGAGGACGACCGCCACGGTCATCACCGTGACATAGACCGAATTCATCAACGCCAGGCCGAGCTGCCCGCGGCTCCACGCCTCGCCGATGTTGCCGATGGCCGGCGGCCATGGCATGTCCCACGGAGCGCGGTAGATGTCGGCGCTCGACTTGACGCGTTGGTCAACGTCCAGGCCAGTGGATACAACCAAGCCAAAGCGAGAACGCTGAGCACGACGGTGGACAGTCGGATTCGCAACAGCGCCCTCACGAGCTCACCGCCTCGGCTCGACGGTTGAGGATCCGGTATTCGACGATCGCGAGCACCAGGATCAAGAAGAGCAGGATCATCGCCATCGCCTGCGCATAGCCGACCTGGAGGAACCGGAACGCGGTCGAGTAGACGTCGGTCGCGACCGTCTCTGTGGCGTGTGAGGGGCCGCCGGCCGTCATGACCCACACCATGTCGAAGATCCGCAGGGTTCCGAGGGTCGTCAGCAGCACCAGGGCGAACGTCTGCGGCCACAGCAGCGGCCATGTGATCAGGCGAAACTGCTGGAACCGGCTGGCACCTTCGAGGACCGCGTGTTCGTAGTACTCGGGCGGCAGTGCGCGGATCCCCGCCAGGTACACGATCATGTTGAACCCGGCGAACCGCCACAGGAACGCCGCCATGATCGCCCACAACGCGATGTCGCCCTCTGAGAGCGGAGCCACCGTCAGGGTGTCGAACCCGAGGGCTGACCCGACCGTTGCCGCGACCCCGAAGTACGGCGCGTAGAGGAACTTCCAGACCGCGCCGACCGCGACCGGAGCAAGGAAGAAGGGTGCGAGGAACACGAGCTGGAAGAAGGCCGCTCCACGCTTGATGTCGGCGACGAGGACGGCGAGGAAGAGTCCCAGCCCGGTCAGGAGCACGACGGCGACGCCGGTGAAGAGGAAGGTGTTCAGCAGGCTTCGATGGAAGACGGCGTCCCCCAGGATCGCGCGCACGTAGTGGTCGATGCCCACGAAGGTCGTGGGTTCGAAGCCCTTGGTGTCATGCAGGCTGAGCGCGATGCCGTAGACGAGCGGGTAGAAGAGGAAGCCGACCAGGATCGCCAGGACCGGCAGGAGGAACAGAAGGTCGGTCGCTCGGTCGCGGTGCGGGCGGCGGAGGAACGCGAGGCGAGGTCGCGACTCGATCAAGCGACGGTCGGCGACTGGAGCATCAGGACTCGCGAGCGGGATAGGACCGGCCGAACCATACTCGCTCGGCGGCCGTGACATGGTCACGACCGTGAGCAACGAGGAGCTGCCGAGTGGAGCCGATCCATCCAAGACAGCGACCGCGCATGGACACGCCCGCACGGTCGCCGCGACGTGCTCAAGCTCGGTGCCATCATCGCCGCCGGCGGCGTGGCTGCACCGTTGCTCGCCGCGTGTGGTGCGTCGCGTGGAACCGCCTCGGCGCCCACCGGGACCGTGTCCGGGCCGATCACCGTCCTGGTCGGAGGCAGCGATCCGAGCACAGAGCCTGCACTGAAGCGCGTCTATGACGACTTCAAGACCGAGAACCCCGGGATCGTCTGGGACATCCGCGCGATCTCCGGCTTCGGTGCTGAACTGGATCGCCTCTCGCGCGCCGCATTGGAGTCCGGCGAGCCGGTGGGGCTCGTGACGATCGACGGACTGTTCGTTCGAGCCTGGACGCGCGATGGCCTGCTGGCGGACCTCGGCGCGGACCCCGGGATGGCCTCGGTGCTTGGCCGCGTGCCTCCGTCGTTCCACCTGGGCGGTCCCGGAGAGACCACGACCAGGGCGTTTCCACTCGCCCTGAGCCGGGGCGTCCAGACCACGGGCCTGTACTACAACAAGGCGCTCCTGGACCGGGCCGGTCTCGAGCCACCGAAGACGATCGCGGACCTCAAGGCGATGGTCGCGCCCTTGGCGTCGCTCGGCGCAGCACCTCTGGTCCACTGCTCCGGTGACGTCTCCTTCAACACCCTGCTCATCACCTGGCTGCTGCCGATGATCGCGGAGCGAACGGGCGACCCGCTGGCATTCGTCGAGAGCACGATCCGAGGCGACATCGGGTACGACAACCCTGAGTGGACCGAAGCCTTCCAGATCATCGCCGACCTCCGGACGTCCGGCGTCCTGCTCGCGGGGTCCGGGGCGACCGACTACGCGACGATGCAACTGCTCTTCCTGCAGGGAAAGGCCGCCATGACCTACAACGGCACGTGGCTTCTCGCGCCTCTCCAGAAGGGCACGCCGACGGTCCCCTTCGACATTCACGTAGCTCCCCTACCCCTCGTTCATGAGGGGGCGACGGCCCGCTCCATCCTTGCCTGGGGTGGCCTCGCGATGCCCGCCAAGACCGCCGCGAGCCATGACAGCGTGGTTGCCTTCCTTGAATACGCGAGTCGGCCCGAGGTGGACAAGGCCATCGTCGAGGGCCTGCAGGTCTATTCACCCATCGCGGCATCGAACAGCGGGATCCACGACCCCGTCGCGCGGGAGTTCCTGCCGATGTTCGAGGACGCCATCACGCCACTCAACTGGCTGTGGGAGCCGGAGATCGAAGCCGAGATGGACGACCAGATCCAGGCTCTCGTGAAAGGCGATACCGACCCCGCGTCGGTCGGGAAGGCCATCGAGGCCGTCGCCCAGGACCTGCGGACGTCAGGACGCGGTTACTACAGTTGACCGAGAGCCATATCCGCCCGCTGCTCGAGACCAAGCTCTACGTCCCCACGCTGCGACGCGGTCTGGTGACACGTCCGAGACTGAGTGAGCGGCTGAACCGCGGTGGCGAGTCGAAGCTGACCCTGGTCTCCGCGCCCGCCGGCTTCGGCAAGACCACCCTGCTGGCCGAGTGGCTGGCATCCACTCCGGTCGAGAAGCAGACGGCGTGGCTCTCGCTCGACCCAAGCGACAACGAGGCCGCACCCTTCTGGCCCTATGTGATCGCTGCGTTGCAGACGGCGGCGCCTGGGATCGGCGCAACTGCTCTCTCCCTCCTGCAGGGCCCCCAGCCACCGCCGATCGAGACGGTCTTCGCGACGCTGCTCAACGAGCTCAGCGCTCTGCCGAACGACGTCGTGCTGGTGCTCGACGACTACCACGTGATCGACGCGCACGACATCCAGGACGGGATGGCGTTCCTGCTGGAGCACCTGCCGCCGCGGCTGCACCTCGTGATCACTACCCGCGCCGACCCTGCGCTGCCGCTGGCTCGCCTGCGGGCGCGTGGCGAACTCGTCGAGATCCGTGCGGCCGACCTGCGCTTCACGCCGGAGGAGGCCGCCGCGTACCTCAACGAGGTGATGGGGCTGGATCTCGGGGCGAGCGAGGTTGTCGCGTTGGAGGCGCGGACCGAAGGGTGGATCGCCGCCCTCCAGCTGGCAGCGCTCTCGATGCAGGGCCGAGACGACGTCGCGGGCTTCATCGCGGGATTCGCCGGGGACGACCGCTACATCGTCGACTACCTGGCCGACGAGGTCTTGCACCGTCAACCCGAACATGTCCGCCAGTTCCTACTGCAGACCTCGATCCTGGGTCGGCTGACTGGCCCGCTCTGCGATGCCGTTACTGGTCATGAGGGCGGCACGGCGATGCTGGAGGCGCTCGATCGCGGGAACCTCTTCCTCGTCCCGCTTGATGACCGCCGGCGCTGGTATCGCTACCACCAGCTCTTTGCCGACGTGCTGCGCACGCGCCTCTTCGATGAGCAGCCAGCGTGGGTGCCCGACCTGCACCGTCGTGCCAGCGACTGGTACGAGCACAACAGTGACCGCTCCGAGGCAATCCGGCACGCGCTGGCGGGCGAAGACTTCGACCGAGCCGCCAGCCTGATTGAGTTGGCGGTGCCGGCGCTCCGGCAGGGTCATCATGAGGTGACGGCGCTCCGGTGGCTTAGGGCGCTACCGGATGAGGTCATCGGGCCAAGACCGGTCCTGAGCGTCGCCTACGCCTGGGCGCTGTTGTCCATCGGCGAGCTCGAGGACGTCGAGCGCCGTCTGGGAGACGGCGAGCGCTGGCTCACGGCGCCCCACGGTGTGCCAGATGAAGCCGGAGCCGGGCGGCCGGAGATGGTTGTCGTAGACCGGCGCGAGTTCAGCCTCCTGGCTGCGCTGATCGCGGTCTACCGAGCCGTGCTTGCCCAGATCCGAGGCGACGTCGCGACGACCGTCCGGCACGCTCGCGAGGCACTGAATCTGGCTCCCGAGGACGACGATCTCCTCCGCGGGGCAGCGGAGGCGCTCTTGGGATTGGCCACATGGGCGAGCGGGGACCTCGAGACCGCGCATCGAATCTACGGCGCTGGGATGGCGCGGGTGCAGCGGTCTGGCAGCCTCTCTGATGCGCTCGGTGGTGCGATCGCCCTGGCGGACATCCGGATCACCCAGGGACGGCTGCGTGACGCGATCCGGACGTACGAGCAGGCATTGCAACTGTCGGCGAAGCATGGCGAGCCAGTCCTGCGGGCCACGGCGGACATGTACGTGGGACTGAGCGACCTCGCCCGTGAGCAGGGCGACCTCCAGGCCGCCACACGGCATCTCCAGGCGAGCAAGGACCTGGGCGAGCACATGGGCTACCCGCAGAACCGCTATCGGCTGCATGTCGTGACGGCCCGCATCCGGCAGGCTGAAGGGGACCTCGATGGCGCGCTCGATGCAATCCACGAGGCACAGCGCGTGTACATGCCGGACTTCATCCCGGACGTCCGTCCCTTGCCGGCGCAAGAGGCGCGAATCCTGCTCAGGCAGGGGCGGTTGGCCGAAGCGAATGCGTGGGCTCGGGCGCGAGGCCTGTCGCCTCACGACGACCTGACGTATCTGCGCGAGTTCGAGCACGTCACGCTTGCGAGGGTGCTCCTGGCCCAATCCACGCTGGACCCTTCGGACGGGTCTGCCCGTGACGCCCTCGCGCTACTGGGTCGCCTGCTGCGAGCAGCGGAGGACGGTCAGCGGACGGGCAATGTCATCGAAATCCTTGTCCTGCTGGCGCTTGCCCACCAGGTGCGAGGCGACATGCCTGCCGCTCTTGCCGCCCTCGGACGTGCCCTGGCGCTCGGCGAACCGGAAGGCTATGTTCGCGTCTTCCTCGATGAGGGCCCACCCATGGCGGCCCTGCTGCAGGACGCCGCGAACCGGGGAATCGCCCCGGACTACGTTCGCCGCCTTCTGACGGCCGCTGTCCGCCCCGAGGACAACGCCGGGAACAAGGAGGCGCTCATCGAGCCGCTGAGCGACCGTGAGCTTGACGTGCTGCGGCTGCTTGCAACGGATCTGGCCGGACCGGAGATCGCCCGTGAGCTCGTGGTGTCGCTGAGCACGGTGCGGAGCCACACCAAGGCCATCTACGCAAAGCTCGGCGTGAACAACCGCCGGTCCGCCGTGACCCAGGCCGAGGAACTCGACCTCCTCTCGCGAGCCCGCGACCGACCGTAGCCCAGGCGCGAAGCCCCGGTCGGCCGCCGCAAGTCGCCTCGCGGCTCGATCGAAGATTCATCACCTCGAATCCCCACATGTGGGGATGCTCGCTCCCCACGTCCGCTCCGATGCTCGGGACCACGCCGGCAGACAGATCGCAGGACCGGCGGAAGGGAGCAGATGAGCGGAACGAC
Source organism: uncultured Chloroflexia bacterium (assembly GCA_963755995.1). Classification (GTDB taxonomy): domain Bacteria; phylum Chloroflexota; class Limnocylindria; order Limnocylindrales; family CSP1-4; genus SPCO01. The sequence continues at coordinate 1,007,577 of CAVWLQ010000003.1, forward strand.
ACGCATCGACGGTGACCGTCACGAGGACGGCCGCTACGAGATTCGCCTCAAGGGACACCTGGATGGCCGATGGGCTGCCTGGTTTGACGGCCTGAGCCTCAGCCACGAGAGCGACGGCGTCACCGTCATCCGTGGCGGCGTACCCGATCAGGCGGCGCTCCATGGCCTGCTCCAGAAGGTGCGCGACACCGGACTACCACTGCTCTCGGTGACGCACGTCGACGCCGATCCGACCGGGACGCCAGGCGCCGAGCCTCGATAGCCCAATACGAACGAACGAAAGGGAAACCGACATGACAACCGCCGATCGAACCGCGGCAACGAAACGACCGCCGATGGACTCGATGCGGAAGACCGCGCTCGTCGCGGGCATCCTCTACCTGATCACCTTCATTTCGGTCGCGACACTGACCCTCTACGGCCCCGTGTTGAAAGATCCGGCCTACATCCTGAGCTCCGGAAGCGACGCCGGCCTGCGTTGGGGCGCCCTCATCGACGTGATCGTCGCGCTCGCCGGCATCGGCGCCGCCATCACGCTGTACCCGGTCGTCAGGCGCCAGAACGAGGCCGTCGCCCTTGGGTTCGTTACCTCCCGCGTCATCGAGGGCGCGATGCTCCTCACGGGTGTCGTGAGCCTTCTCTCGCTCGCGTCGCTGCACCAGGTGGGCGCCGCGGCCGGCGCCGACTCGACCGCGCTTCTCACCAGTGGCGCCTCGTTCGTCGGGACGTACAACGCGGCGTTCCTGATCGGCGGGACCCTCATGCCCGCGGTGAATGCCCTTCTGCTCGGGTACCTGATGTACCGATCCAGCCTCGTGCCGCGACTCATTCCCGCGATCGGACTCGTCGGCGGCGTCTTGATGACGTCTTCCGCGATCGGACAGATCCTCGGCATCAACGAGAAGATCTCGGTGTGGTCCCTCATCGCACTCCTGCCGATCTTTCTCTGGGAGCTGTCACTCGGCATGTGGATGACCTTCAAGGGGTTCCGCAAGGAAGCGCCGCTGATGGTCGAGGCCGCGGCCGAGGCGGAGAGCCCGCACGGATCGGCACCGGCAGTCCTGTCACCGATCCCCGTCGCGACGACGGCGGGTGCAGCGTGACCGCCACCGAGGCGCGGCCGACTCGTGTCCCGCCGCGAGTGGTCATCCGTGTTGTCTGGCTGCTGCACCGCGCACTCCTTCGGTTCAGCGGGGGACGGGTCGGGCTGCGGGCTCCGGGCGACAAGTTCGGGCTGCTGCGCCTGACGACGGTTGGGCGCCGCTCGGGTCAGCCACGAGTCGCGATCGTTGGGTACTACGAGGACGGCCCGAACCTGGTCACGTTGGCGATGAACGGCTGGGCCGAGGCCGACCCCGCGTGGTGGCTGAACCTGCAGGCGCACCCGGACACCGTCGCCGCGTTGGATGACGGCGTGCGTTACGTCCGTGGTCGCGCGGCGGAAGGCGCGGAGCGCGATCGGCTCTGGGCTCGGTGGGTCGAGTTCAGCGACCAGTACGACGCTTGGGCCGCGCTGCGCTCCGGGAGGACCGCGGTGGTCGTGCTCGAGCCTCGCGCCGCCGCGTGACGAGCGAGAGTCCCGGACGCAGCCTCCGGGACTCTCGCCACGCAACGTGGATGCGGGGCCCATCCGCGGCGGCTCTTCGACGCCATGATGCGCCGTCGCGATCGGGCCCTTGAGGTACCGTGAGGCGTGACCAGTTCACTGCTCGAAACCAAGTTCTACCCCCCGAGGCAGCGCAGTGGCCTGGTGCCCCGGCCACGCTTGACAGAGCGCCTCGATCGCGGCGTCCAGTCCAAGTTGACGCTCGTCTCAGCACCAGCTGGCTTCGGGAAGTCCACGCTCGTGGCCGAATGGCTTGCGGCGACACCCGCCGAAGGACCGCTCGCCGCGTGGCTATCGCTCGACGCGAGCGACAACCATCCGATGGCGTTCTGGACTCACGCGATCGTGGCCCTGCAGAAGGTGGAGCCAGCGGTCGGCGCCAGTTCGCTGTCCCTGCTCGAAGCATCCGGCCCATCGATCGAGACCGTCCTTGCGCCGCTCCTCAACGACCTCGACCTTGTAGCGAAGGACATCGTTCTGGTGCTCGACGACTACCACACGATCGAGGCACCGGAGATCCAGGTCGGCATCACGTTCATGCTCGAGCACCTTCCGGCCAATGTGCATCTGGTGATCACCACCCGCGCCGATCCGGTCCTGCCGCTGGCGCGAATGCGGGCGCAGGGGGAACTGGTCGAGGTCCGTGCCGCGGACCTGCGCTTCACGCCGGACGAGGCCACGGCCTACCTCAACGACGTGATGACGCTGGGGCTGACTGCTGGAGATGTCGCCACGCTGGAAGGTCGGACCGAAGGCTGGATCGCGGCTCTCCAGCTCGCGGGACTCTCGATGCAGGGGCGAAACGATCACGCCGCCTTCATCGCCGGATTTGCCGGCGATGACCGCTACATCGTCGACTACCTGGTCGAGGAGGTCTGGCAGCGTCAACCGGACCACCTCCGCGACTTCCTGTTGCAGACCTCGATCCTGGCCCGCATGACCGGCCCACTCTGCGATGCCGTCACCGGCCAGGCTGGCGGCAAGGCGACCCTGGAAGCGCTGGATCGACGGAACCTGTTCCTGATCCCGCTCGACGACCGGCGACGGTGGTATCGCTACCACCACCTGTTCGGCGACGTCCTGCAGACGCGTCTGCTCGACGAGCAGCCCGAAGTCCTCGCGGAGCTGCATCGGCGGGCAACCGAGTGGTACACGCAGGAAGGGGAACCCGACGAGGCGATCCGCCACGCGATCGCGGGCGGCGACTTCGAACGTGGGGCGGACTTGGTCGAGTTGGCGATCCCCGCGATGGGCCGTGACCGTCGGGAGGCGACCTTACGTCGGTGGCTCGAGGCGCTCCCGGAAGAGTCGATCCGCGTCCGCCCCGTGCTGAGTGACGGCTATGCCGGTGCGTTGCTCGTCCGCGGCGAGATCGACGGGGTGGAGGCACGCTTGGCGGACGCCGAGCGGTGGCTCAAGCTGACGGCCGAGTCGCTTGCCGGCGAGGGATCCCGGCCGGTCGCGATGGTGGTCGCGGACGAAGCGGCGTTCCGCAGTCTGCCGACGTCGATCGCCATCCACCGAGCCGGGTTGGCCCGGAAGATCGGGGACGACACCGCGACGGTGACCCACGCGCGCCGCGCCCTCGAGCTCGTCGGCGAGCACGATCATCTCGGGCGCGGTGGCGGCGCCGCGCTCCTGGGCCTCGCTTACTGGGCCGTCGGCGACTTGGACGCGGCGCAGCGGTCCTACGCCGATGCCATTTCCAGCCTGGAGAAGGCGGGGCACCGATCGGACGAGATCGGCCTGGCCCTCGGCCTGGCCGACATGCAGATCGCGCAAGGCCGTCTCCACGATGCGCTGCGGACCTACGAACGAGGACTGGAGCTTGCAACAGGTGAGGGCGGCGACGTCCTCCGTGGAGCGGCTGATATGCACGTAGGCATCAGCGAGATCCTCCGTCAGCGCGATGACCTCGTCGGCGCGGCGCGTCACCTGCAGTCGGCCTCGGAGCTCGGTGAGGAGAATGGCCTGCCGCAGAACCCGTACCGGTCGCGCGTGGCCGCCGCTCGGATCAGGCTGGCGGTGGGAGACGTCGAGGCGGCCCTCCAACTCCTGGGGGAGGCGGACCGCCTGTACGCGAATGACTTCTCGCCCGATGTGCGCCCGGTCAGTGCCCTTCGGGCACGGGTCTGGATCACGCAAGGACGGCTCCCCGAGGCCCTGAGCTGGGCACGCGAGTCTGGCCTTTCAGCCGCGGATGAGCTCGACTATGTCCGCGAGTTCGAGCACATCACCTTGGCCAGGCTGCTGCTCGCCCAGGGAGTGCGCGACCGACCCGGCACCGGCCGCGGAGACGCGATCGATCTCCTCGAGCGGCTCCTCGCGGCAGCCGAGGACGGCGGGCGAACGGGCAGCGTGATCGAGGTCCTGGTCGTCCAGGCTCTCGCTCGGTGGGCGCTCGACGACGCGCCGGGTGCGCTCGGGTCGCTCGAGCGCGCGGTGAAGCTCGCGGAGCCGGAAGGCTACGTCCGCGTCATCGCCGACGAGGGCCCGACGATGGCAGCGCTGCTGCGTTCGGTGACACAGCGGCGGGACGCGTCCGACTACCTGCGCACACTCCTGGCCGCCACCGTCACCCCGGCTGCGCCGGCGCCGGCCGATCGGTCACTGGTCGAGCCGCTCAGTGAACGTGAACTCGAGGTCCTCCGCTTGCTCGGCGGCGACCTCGACGGCCCTGACATCGCGCGGGAACTCACGGTGTCGTTGCCCACCGTCCGGACGCACACCAGCAACATCTACTCGAAGCTGGGCGTCACGAGTCGCCGCGCCGCGGTCCGTCGCGCCAGCGAGCTCGGTCTCCTCCAGAGCGGCGACGGGCGACGCACCACCGGCTGACGCGCGTCCTCTCAGGCGTGCCCGCGTAGCGACTCGGTCGCTCCTGAAAATCATCACGCCACTCATCACGTGTGCTGATGCGCGCTCATCACATTCGCCTCCACGGTGTGTCCAGTGACTCAGGCCGGTACTGCCGGCCCGAGATCCAGATGGCAACACGCACGAGGAGCGGAATGACCGAACCACACACCTTGACACCCCGTCCCCCCGAAGCCGGGCGCTACGAGATCCGGCTCGCGGGGCACCTCGACGCGCGCTGGACCGCCTGGTTCGACGGACTGACCGTCGCCTACGAGAGCGACGGGACCACCGTCATCAGCGGTCAGGTCGCAGACCAGGCAGCGCTCCATGGCCTGCTCCAGCGCGTGCGGGACCTTGGCCTACCCCTGGTATCGGTCGAGCGGGTCGACATCGACCAGCCCGACCTGCCCACCAACCTCCTTCGATAGTCCCGAAAGGACACAGACATGACTACCAACATCGCGAACCGACTCTCGATGAGCTCGATGCGCAAGATCGCGCTCGTCGCGGGCGTCCTGTACCTGCTCACGTTCATCAGCTCGATCCCGGCCGTCTTCCTGCAGAGCCCGGTCCTGAACGATCCCAACTTCATCATCGGCAGCGCCGGCGCCGACACCCAGGTCCGCCTCGGCGCCCTCTTCGACATCGTCAATAGCCTCACCGCGATCGGGACCGCGATCGCGCTCTATGCGGTCATCAAGCGCCAGAGCCAGAGCTTCGGCATCGGCTTCGTCTGCTCGCGGCTGTTCGAAGGCACCGTCCTCATGATCGGCGTCATCAGCATCCTGTCGATCGTGACCCTGCAGCAGCCTGGCGCGACCGGAGCCGAGGCCTCACTGCTGGTCACCGTGCAGCACACGCTCGTGACCGTCCGCAATTGGACTTTCGTGCTCGGGACCGGCGTCCCTGCCCTCAACGCCTTCCTGCTGGGCTGGATCATGTACAAGTCGCGCCTCGTCCCGCGTGCGATCCCGGTGATCGGACTCATCGGAGCGCCGCTGTTCACCTCCTGGATCATCGGCTACGTCCTCGGCGTCACCGAGCCCGGTACCGCATGGCACGGGATCGGCGGTCGCTCCGATCTTCATCTGGGAGCTGTCCCTCGGCCTGTGGATGACCTTCAAGGGGTTCCGCAAGGAGGCTCCGCTCATGATCGAGGCCGCCGCCGAAGATGCCAGCCTGGCTGACTCCGCCAGCGTCACCCGCTCGTCGATCGGCGTCGCAGCCAACGCGGGTGCCGCGTGACGGCTATCCGCGAGGGGGCGCCGCGGACACCGCCGCGCCCCCTGATCCGCATCTTCTGGACGCTGCACCGCGCGGCGTACCGGGTCAGCGGGGGAGGCTTCGGCCTCTCCCGACCGGTCGCCGGCAGCAAGTTCGGGATGCTGCGTCTCGCGACCGTCGGACGTCGGTCCGGCCAGTCGCGGGTCGCGATCATCGGCTACTTCGAGGACGGCCCCAACCTCGTCACCCTGGCCATGAACGGTTGGGGCGAGAAGGAGCCGGCCTGGTGGCTGAACCTCCAGGCGCTGCCCGAGACGACCGTCGAACTCCCCGGCGAGGCGCGAGCTGTTCGAGCCCGCGCCGCAGCTGGCGAGGAACGCGATCGGCTGTGGGCGACGTTCAGCGACTACCCCGGCTGGGGTGACGACATCGACGGTCTCGCCCGGCGTCGGTCGTCGGAGACAGCGGTCGTCGTCTTCGAGCCTCGGGCGGCAGCTGGCAAGATCGGAGTCGCGTCATGACAGCCATCGCTTTCCGTCCGGGGCGCCTGGCGCCACGGCACCTCTGGCTGATCCCGGGGATCGCCCTCGGGCTCTACGCCAATGTCGTCGCCGGGCAGCATGCGCTCGGTTTGGTGCCGGTATTGATCTTCGGGATCGTCCCGCACCTTTCGGTCTTCGTTGGGACCGGCCAGTCGCACGCCCCGGGCCAGCTCGCACCCCGCGCCGTCCCGCTCTTCAATGCGATGCACCACCCCGCCATGCCGCTGGCGCTGCTCGTGGTCGCCGCGGTTGGCATCCTCCCGCCGTTCTGGTTCGTCGGCGCACTCGCGTGGCTCGGGCACATCGTGGCCGACCAGGGCATGGGCAATGGGCTGCGGACGAAGGATGGCTGGCGCCGTCCGCCGTGGCTGGCGCGATGACGCCGCACCTCGGCGAACCTCGCCGAGGTCTCGTGTTCGTTGCTCAGACTGAAGATGACTCGTTCTGCCGACAATTCTGCCGACCAACCTCGGCACGACGTCACCCCTGATCCGGGAGCCCGCGGTAGTGGCCTTCGACGTCGAGACAGACGGGAACCGGAGTGGCTCCGGTCCTGGCGACAGGGTGTACATCACGATCCTCCAGAAGCAGTGAACCATCGAATCGCGAACTACGAGAACGGCCTCGTTGCCCATCTTGCCGACCATATGCCGACCAAACGAAGACCCGCTGGTCACCCAGCGGGTCTGTTCGTGTTCGGAAAGTGGAGGCGACGACCGGATTCGAACCGGTGAATAGAGGTTTTGCAGACCTCCGTGTTGAGCCACTTCACCACGTCGCCAGATGTGCCTGCAGACAGGCGCCGGTCGCAGTTGCTGGCTGCCCCTCGAGGATTCGAACCTCGGTTCACGGATCCAAAGTCCGCTGTCCTACCGCTAGACGAAGGGGCAGCGACCCGAGAACGGAGGAATTGGAGCGGAAGACGGGACTCGAACCCGCGACCCTCACCTTGGCAAGGTGATGCTCTACCAACTGAGCCACTTCCGCCTGAGATCCGCCCACCCGTAGGTGGTGCCGAGAGCCAGATTCGAACTGGCGACACCGCGATTTTCAGTCGCGTGCTCTACCAACTGAGCTATCTCGGCCCGATGGTCAACCAGCCGTCGGCTGCCCGTCGGCGGGTCGAACGATACCACGGGCCTCGTGAGAGCGGCAATTTCGCACCGTCCCGACTCCCCTAGTCGAGGCCGGTCAGCGCGGCTGCGTCGGACCCTTCGAGCGGCGCCTCGCCGGTCAGCTCCCGGAGCCGGTTGATCCGGTCGAGGATCGGCGGGTGGGTGTCCATCAGCCCGGAGGACCGTGCCTCGAACTTCTTGATCGGATTGGTGAAGTACATGTGCTGCGTGCCGCGGTTGGCGACTTCCAGCACCTCCTGGTCGCCGCCGATCTTGGCCAGCGCCCGTTCAAGCCCATAGGGGTTTCGGGTCAGCTCGACCGACGAGGCATCGGCCAGGTACTCGCGCTGGCGGCTGACGGCCAGCTGGATGAACCGGCTGATGATGGGCGCGAGGATCGCCAGGACGATCGCGACGACGAGGATCACGGCCTGGATCCCGTTGCCGCCGCTGTCGCGGCTCGACCGCCGGCTGGACATGCCGCCCCAGAACGTGAAGCGCAGGAAGAAGTCGGCCAGGATCGCGATCGCGCCGACCATCACCCCGACGATGAGCGAGAACCGGATGTCGAAGTTGCGCACGTGCGAGAGCTCGTGGCCGATGACCCCCTGGAGCTCCTCTCGATCGAGCTTCTGGAGGAGGCCGGTCGTGATCGCGATCGACGCGTGCGCCGGATCACGGCCCGTGGCGAAGGCGTTCGGCGCGGTGTCGTCGATGATGTAGACGGCGGGCATCGGCACGTTGGCCGCCACGGCCAGCTCGCGGACGACGTTGAGGAGCTGGGGCGCAGCGGCCTCGTCGACCGGCTGCGCGCCGCTCACGGTCAGGACGAGCTTGTCACCGCTGAAGTAGCTGGCCACGCCGGTGATCGAGCCGATGCCCAGGGCCAGCGCCATCGCACCGACGCCACCGGCCGGTGTCCCGACGATGGCGTAGCCGATCGTGAAGCCGAGCACGGCGAACAGCGCGACGACGAACGCCGCGAGGACGAACGAGTTCCGCTTGTTCGCCGAGATCTGCCCGTAGAACGATCCAGTGGCCACGGCCAGGTCCCGCGGCTGCCCGTCAGCTCAGGCTGAGGTCGACGTTCGGGACGTTGGCAGCCTCGGGCTCAGCGTCGAAGAAGTCGCGCTTGATGAACCCGAGGATGCCCGCGATGAGCACGGCCGGGAACGTCTGGATGTTGGTGTTGTAGTCGAGGACCGTCGCGTTGTAGTGCTGGCGCGAGAACGAGATCTGGTTCTCGGTCGTGGTCAGCTGCTCCTGGAGGGCCAGCACGTTCTCGTTGGCCTTCAGCTCGGGATAGTTCTCGACGACCGCGAAGAGCGACCGCAGGGTGCCGGTCAGGGCGTTCTCCGCGGCGGCCTGCTGGGCGGGGCCCTGCGACGCCGGCGGCGACCGCGGCGGCCCGGGCATTGGTCACGTCGGTCAGGACCTTCTGCTCGAACCCCATGTAGCCCTTCACGGCGTTGACCAGGTTCGGGATGAGGTCGTGGCGGCGCTTCAGCTGGACTTCGATCTGGGCGAACGCCTCGTCGATCCGCAACCGCTTCTGGACCAGGCCGTTGTAGATCCCGATGAGGACGATGACCAGGACGATGGCGATCACGATGACGATGATCAGGATCGGACTCATGCAGCTCCTCCATCCGGGCGCCTGGGCGCAGGCCCGTCTGCATCGAGTCTACCAGTGCCACGTGCGCACGCCAGCCGTCGTGTCTGGGTGGTGGGCGGTACAGGGTTCGAACCTGTGACTTCCTCGGTGTAAGCGAGGCGCTCTGACCAGCTGAGCTAACCGCCCGGGAAAGCATAACGACCGCCGCGCCGGCGACGGTCGTCAGGGATGATGTCGTGGTGCCCAGGCCGGGACTTGAACCCGGATGAGTTGCCTCATACGCCCCTCAAACGTACGCGTATACCAATTCCGCCACCTGGGCTAGAGGTGCCTGCCACGATCGACGATCCACAACGAGGGGTGGTACCGAGGAAGGGATTTGAACCCATACGCCCTTGCGGACACTAGCTCCTGAAGCTAGCGCGTCTACCAGTTCCGCCACCTCGGCGTGGACCGTGCGCGACCGGCTTACCGGCCCGCAGCGAGGCGCCATGTTAGCACATCCCAAAATCGATCAGCCGGGTCGGCGACCTGCCGGACGACCGGTCCGGTGAGGCTCGTCCGGACCACGATCGACTCGTCCGCGAAGGCCAGCGGGAGCACGTAGCGACCCTTCGCCAGCTGCTTTTGGAGGGCCGAATAGGCCGTGGCACGGGCCGCCATCGTGCCCGGTCCGCGCGCGGCCACCAGCAGCTTGTCGAGGGCGGGATCCTGCAGGCCGATGACGTTCGAGCCACCCCTGACCGTCTGGCTCGACGCCAGCAACGGGTAGAGATCGGGGTCCAGTCCGATGGTGACGTCCCCGACCGCGGCCTGGAACTTGCCCTTGGCCAGACGGCCCGTGACCAGGTCGCCCGGGGCGAGCGGCACGTGGGTCACCCCGATGCCGAGCGCCGTCCAGTCGTGCGCCACCATGCGGGCGGCTTCGAACGCAGCCGCGTTGGACGTCTTGTCCGGGCTGACCAGCTCGATCGTCAGGGGTGCCTTGGCCCTGGGAAGGTGCCAGCCGTCGGCGGCCTTCGTCCAGCCGGCCTTGCTGAAGGCGGCGGTCGCGGCGGTCGGGTCGTAGGCGACCGGCAGGTCCGCCAGCGGGTCGAACAGCGACGACGATGGCGGGATGGGACCGCTGGCCGAAGTCGCCGCCGCGGCGTAGTCCTTCGAGATGATGGCGTTCCGATCGATCGCCTCGAGCAGGGCGGTCCGGACCGCCGGATCGGCGAACTCCGGATGACCCGGTCGCAGGTTGAGGAGCACGGCGGTCAGCGTCGAGCCCGGATAGTCGAGGGCGTGGCTGCCGTCCAGCGTGGCCAGGTCCCGGGTCTCCTCCGGTGACAGCCCGGAGGCGCCGTCCACCTCGCCGGCGCGGTAGGCGTCGGCGAGAGACTTCTGGTCGTCGAAGAACTGGAAGTCGATCCCGGTCAGGTATGGCAGGGGCCGGGTCGGACGGTCCGGCCGGGCGGGCGTCGCCAGTGAATCGGTCGCGGCGGGCGACACCCCGACCGTGGGGCTTGCGGCCGGCTGGGCCATGACCGCTGGGACGAGCTCGGCGCTGTCGTTGTCCAGGGCCGTCACGGCGAACGGTCCCGAGCCGATGGGCTCGCGGCCCGAGGGATGGTCGACCAGCTGGTCGACGGGGATCCCCGCCAGCACGTGCGCCGGTGCGATCGGCTGGGTCGCGGCCTGGAGGAACCCGCCGAGCGGCGTCGCCAGGGTGAAGACGACGGTGCGCATCCCGACCGGCTGGACGGTGACCTCGTTCCACGAACCGGCTCCCGGTCCGCTGTACTTGGGATCCTGGAGGACGCGGATGGTGAAGGCGACATCCTCCGCGGTCACCGGCTGGCCGTCGTGCCACGTAGCGTCCTCGCGGAGCTGGAACGTCCAGGTCGCGCCGGTCGGGTCGACCGACCAGCGCTCGGCCAGGTCGGGCACGATCGTCCCTTTGGGGCCGTTCCTGACCAGCCCCGAGTAGACCAGGGCGACCAGGTCGCGATCAGCCTGGGTGCGCGCCGACAACGGGCTGACCGACACGGGATGGCCGAGCACGCCCTCCCGGTACGGCCGGCTGGCGGGCATCGTGACGGGCGGCGATGGGGTGCCCGTCGACGCGCTCGTCGGCAGCAGCGACGGGACTCCGACGAGGCCCGCGATGAGCGCGAGCAGCACGACCAGGGTCCCGACCACGAGAGAGTCGGTACGGGTCATCGAACTCCGATTGAACGCCGGGTCGCGGTGGGCCGCCGCGATCCCCGGGTCAGGTGCCGGTGGAGGCTGGGGCGAGGACGAACGCCGCCAGGGCGAAGACGACGAAGAGGACCAGCAGGAGGATGGTGAACTGCCAGAGTCGACGCTCCACCCCCCGGCGGCTGCGGTAGACGGCGGAATCGCCACCGAATGTCCCGGACAGGCCGACGCCGCGTGCTTGCAACAGGATCGCGATGATGAGCGCGATGCTCACCAGGATCTGGCCGATGGCCAGGAGGGGATCCACGAATCTAGGCTCCTCTGAACGCTTCGACGGCGGATGCTATCACAAGATGCGCGAGCGGCCGGTCATGCCCTCCCAGGGCGGCAGGCCAGCGAGCTGGAGCAGGGTCGGCGCCACGTCGGCCAGCACGCCGTCCGCGAGCCGCAGCCCGCGGGCGGCCCGGCCCATGAGCAGGAACGGCACCGGGTTGAGCGAATGCGCCGTGACCGGCCGGCCCTCGGCGTCGCGGAGCTGGTCGGCGTTGCCGTGGTCCGCGGTGATCGCGAGCAGGGCGCCGGGCCCGGCCGGGTCGGCGGCCTCGACCGCCTCGATCGCGGCGACGACCCGCCCGAGGCAGCCGTCGAGGACCTCGAGCGCGGCCAGGGTCGCGTCCCAGACCCCGGTGTGGCCGACCATGTCCGGGTTGGCGTAGTTCGCGACGATGAAGTCGTAGACCCCGGATGCGATCGCCTCCACGAGCGCGTCGGTGACGCCGCGCGCGCTCATCGCGGGCTCGAGGTCGTAGGTGGCGACCCTCGGGCTCGGGATCAGGCGGCGGTCCTCGCCCGGCCAGGGCGCTTCGACGCCGCCGTTGAAGAAGTACGTGACGTGTGCGTACTTCTCGGTCTCGGCCACGTGGAACTGGCGCCAGCCGGCCTCGGAGAACGTCTCGGCCAGCGAACGCGCCCGCTCGGGCGGGAAGGCGACCTCGACCGGCAGGCCGGCCTCGTACTCGGTGAGGGTCACGACCAGCAGCCCGGTCGGAGCCGGCCGGCCGTCGGGCGCGGTGCGGTCGAAGTCGTCGAAGACCACGTCCCCCAGCGCGTGGGTCAGCTGTCGGGCGCGATCGGCCCGGAAGTTGGCGTGGATGACCGGATCGCCCGAGCGGACGATGCCGTCGACGCCGTCGATGACCGTCGGCTGCAGGAACTCGTCGTTCTCGCCCCGCTCATAGCCCGCGTCGATGGCTGCCGTGGCATTGGCGGCCCGCTCCCCCACCCCGTGGACGATGGCGTCGTAGCCGCGCTCGACGCGGTCCCAGCGCCCGTCGCGGTCCATCGCGTAGTAACGCCCGCCGACCGAGGCGATCCGGGCATCGGGATGGGCCACGGCGAGGCGCCGCTCGAGGTCCGTGATATGGCCGAGGGCCGACCGCGGCGCCGTGTCTCGGCCGTCGAGCAGCGCGTGGATGCGGACGGCGGGAACGCCCTGCGCGGCAGCCAGCTCGACGAGGGCGACGAGGTGTCGGTCGTTGGCGTGGACGCCGCCGGGGCCGATGAGGCTGATGAGGTGCAGGCGTCCATCGGGAGGCGCCGCCCGTCGGCAGGCCTCCAGCAGGGCCGGCCGCGTGGCGAACGAGCCGTCTGCGATCGCGGCGTCGATGCGTGGCAGGTCCTGGAGCACGGGCCTGCCCGCGCCGAGGTTCAGGTGGCCCACCTCCGAGTTGCCCATCTGGCCGGCGGGCAGCCCGACGGCGTCCTCCGACGCGCGCAGGGTCGAGTGGGGCCACGACGCGAGCAGCCCGCGCCAGACCGGCATACGGGCGTGGGCGATGGCGTCGGCCGCCGGGTCCGTGCCGATCCCGAACCCATCGAGGACGACGAGGACGATCGGGCGGGGTCGCTCGTCGGTCACGCGGCGGTGCTGCGGGCCGCTGCCGTGAGCCCCGCCCGAGCCACGATGCCGGCCATCTCGTCCGGCTTGAGCGACGCGCCACCGACGAGGGCGCCGTCGATCGAGGGCTCGGCCAGGAACTCGGCGATGTTGGCCGAGGTGACGCTCCCGCCGTAGAGGATGGGCAGGGCTTCGGCCGCGTCCGAGCCAGCCCAGGCCGGCCAGCGTCGAGCGGATGACGTCCGCCATCGCGGCGGCGTCCCGTCCGCTCGCGTTGCGCCCGGTGCCGATCGCCCAGACCGGTTCGTACGCGACCACGAGACCCGCCGCACCGAGGGCTTCCACGGGATGGCCGTCCAGGGCGCCCCGGAGCTGGCGCTCGACGACGGCGTCCTGGTCGCCCGCCTCGCGCTCCTCCAGGCGCTCCCCGACGCACAGGATGGGCCGGATGCCGGCGTCCACGGCGCGACCGAGCTTCCGCCCGATCTGCTCGTCCGTCTCGGCGGCGTCGCGGCGGCGTTCGGAGTGGCCGAGGATGACCCAGTCGGCCAGCCCGGCGAGCATCGGCGCGGAGATCTCGCCGGTGTACGCGCCCTGGAGCTCGTGATGGACGTTCTGGGCCCCGATGCCGACGTCCGGATCCGTGCTCGGCCAGCGCGTCGCGGACCACGGCGAGGCTGACGAACGGCGGGCAGATGACGCGCGTCACGCCGGCCACCCGCGTCCGGGCCGCGATCGTCCGGGCGAGCTCGCCCGCGTCGGCCGGGGTCGTATGCATCTTCCAATTGCCGGCCACGATCACGTCACGCATCGCGGGAATCATGCCAGAGCGGGCCGGGCCGGAACGACGGGCTCGGCATCGATGGTCGCGAGCCGCTCGAGCCGCTCGAGGGCGCGCTGGACGGCGGACCGGTGGATCTCGAGCCGTTCGGCCAGCTCGGCGAGGCTCGCCTCGGGTGTCGCGCGGCGCGCCTCGGCGACGCGGCGGACCACGTCGGGCTGGGCGGGCAGCCGGCCGTCGGCGTCGAGCGTCGCGATGGCGTCGAGCTGGCGGCCGGCGGCGCTGACCGCCCGCTGGAGGTTGGCCAATTCGGCGTTGAGGACCCGGTTGAGCTCACCGCGGAGCGCCCGGGAGACCTGCCGGGCCTCGACCTCGAGGAGGGCCCCGGTCGCGCCGATCCGGCGCAGGAACGTCCCGACCGCCTCGCCGTTCTTGGACGTCACGACGCCCCGGCCGCGACGCAGCCGCCACGACACCGGCAGCCCGAACTCGGCCAGGCGCACGGCGAGCTCGGGTGCCTCGTCGGGTTCCACGACGAACTCCAGGTGCGTCCGCCCGCCGGCGAGGCTGAGCGACCCGCGGGCGAGGAAGCGGCCCCGCAGCCAGGCGCCGCGGCAGTGTTCCGCGGACGTCCGCCAGGTGAACTCGGTGGTGGGCCGGCCTTCGCCCAGGCGACGCAGCCGGTGGACGAGCCGCCCGACGGACGCCTCGCGACCGCTCGGGGTCGGACCGAGGCCGTCCACCTCGGCGATGCGGTCGCACGGACGCGACGGGTCGATGGCCGCCAGCTCGTCGCGGAGCGCGGTCACGAGGTCGCGTTCGGAGCGGCCCACGTCAGGCGGACCGCGCAGAGGACCGGCCGGGGCTCCGTCGCCGGATCCCGGCCTCGCGCTCGAGGGCTTTCATGACCGCCGCGGCGAGCCGGACCGGATCGTGGTGGTGGGCGTTCGCCGGGTCGATCACGTCATCGAGGATCAGCCGTGGCGCGGGCATGAGGGCTGGCGGCCAGCGCAGGCCCACGGCGGTCGGTCGTGGGAGCGGCCGGTCGGTGTTCGACGGATCGCCGGACCCCACCGTCACGCCACCGTCGGTGCGGGGCAGGAGTCGGTTGTTGGCCAGGACGAGGTCGATCAGCTCCGGGCTGGTGTGGGCGACGAGCGCCTCGACGTGCGCGGCGAGGTCGAAGCCGGTCGTCTCGCCCGGCTGGGTGGCGACGTTGCAGACGTAGAGGCGTGGTGCGCTCGCCTGCAGGAGGGCCTCGCGGAGAGCCGGGACCAGGAGGCTGGGCAGCAGGCTCGTGTACAGGCTGCCCGGGCCGACCACGATCAGGTCCGCCTCCGAGATCGCGGCCAGGGCATCCTCGGACGCCTCCACGTCGCCCGGGCTGATCCAGACCCGCTCGATCCCGACCGACCGCATGATCTTCGACTGGCCGTCGACGACCGAGCCGTCGAGCAGGGACGCGTGGAGCGTCAGCGGCGTCGACGACACCGGCACGACCTGCCCACGCACGGCCAGGATGCGGTTCATCAGCCGGATGCCGTCCTCGAAGTCGCCGCCCTCGACCGCCGTCATGGCGGCGATCAGCAGGTTGCCCAGGGCATGGCCACCGAGGCCGCCCGCGTCGACCGCGGCGACGACGTTGGCGTCACCGTCGGTCCGCGTGTCGGGGAATCGGTACTGGAGGACCTCGCTCATCAACGGCTCGGCATCGGCCAGGGCGACGATGCAGTTGCGGATGTCGCCGACCGCCGGGATCCCCAGCTGCTCCCGCAGCACGCCGGACGATCCGCCGTCGTCGGCCACGGTGACGATCGCGGTCAGGTTGCTGGTGTGCTCCTTCAACCCGCGCAGCAGCGTCGACAGGCCGGTCCCACCGCCGATCGCGACGATGCGCGGCCCGCGCGCCAGGAAGCGCTTCTGGTAGATCAGCTCGACCAGCGGCTGGTCCGGGTCCGGGGACCGGAGCGGGTCGGTCAGGACGTGGAGCGCCTTGTACGCCCCGAACACGACCAGGACGATCCCGACCGACGCCGCGACGAAGCCCCGGAGCGCGAAGGGCAGGAACTGCAACGTGAGCAGGTCGAGGAGCCACTCGGCCGCGCCGGCCGGGGCCAGGTCCCGGGTGATCTGGCGGAGGAAATGGGCGAACGCGACGGCGAGCAGGAGGAGGCCGGCGAACACCACCAGCAACCAGCGCTTGATCCCGATGCCGGGGGTCAGCCAGCGCCGGAGGTTCATGTCCGGTCGAGCTCCCGGTGGAAGACGGCGACGGGCCCGAAGTCCTGCTCGCGCAGCCAGGCCGCGACCTCCTCGGCGATCACGATCGACCGGTGGTAGCCGCCTGTGCAGCCGATGCCGATGGTCAGGCGCGTCTTGCCCTCGGCGATGTAGGCCGGGACCGCGAACGTCAGGAACTCCTGGAGGAAGGCCGAGGAACCGGCGTCGCGACCGGCTGGTCGAGGACGAACGTCCGGACCTCGTCGGTCAGCCCGGACAGCGGCCGCAGGTCGGCGACGTAATACGGGTTCTGCATGAACCGGACGTCGAACACGAGGTCGGCCTCGAGCGGCACGCCGTGCTTGAACCCGAAGCTGATGAGCTGGAACGCGAGCTGGTCCGGGCGGACATCGGTCGCGAGCGATGCGAACAGCCGCTCGCGCAGCTGGCGGAGCGAAAGGTCGGAGGTGTCGAGGACCACGTCCGCCTCGGCCCGGACGCGGCTCGAGCCGGCGACGTTCCTCGGCGATCGAGTTGGCGATGCCGCGTTCGTCGCCGAGCGGGTGCCGATGGCGCGTCTCGCTGAACCGGCGGATCAGGACGTCGTCGCTGGCCTCGAGGAACACGACCCGCGGGCGGATCCCGCGGCCCTCCAGCGCACCGCGCATCGCGGCGAGGGCCAGGGTGGCGTCGCCGGAGCGGACGTCGAGGACGATCGCGATCCGCGCGAACCGCTGGCGGTCCCCCGACACGAGCTCGGCGAGATCGGGCAGCAGCTCACCGGGGAGGTTGTCGACGACCGTGTAGCCGAGGTCCTCGAACAGCTTGGCGGCGGCCGTCTTGCCGCCACCGGACAGGCCGCTGACGATGACGACGGCCGGCTCGGTCACGGCGTCTGTCGGTGGCCGATACCCGGCCGCGTCGGTCACCGACCGCTGCGCCGGATGAACAGGACCGTCAGCTCGAACAGGACGTACATGGTGCCGCCCAGCACGATCGGGCTGACGAGGTCACCGCCTGGGGTCGCGACCGCGGCGAAGACCGCGATGCCCAGGATGATCATCCGGCGCGAGGACGTCAGCCGCTCCGACGTGACGATGCCGACCCGCGACAGCCCGACCAGGATGATCGGGAACTCCATGATCAGCCCGAACACGAGGAACAGGGTCGTGACGAAGTCGAAGTACGGACCGGCGGCCGGCTGGGCGACCAGGCAGTTGCTGACGCAGGTCGCCGGGTCGTCGGTGAAGCTGAACAGGAACGCGATCGCGTACGGCAGGATGAAGTAGGCGATCGCGACGCCCATGGCAAAGAACAGGAGCGCGAGCGGGATCCACGGTCGGACCGTCTTGCGTTCGCTCGGGGTCAGCCCCGGGGCGACGAATGCCCAGAGCTGATAGAGCAGGATCGGCATGGCCAGGATGATCCCGGTCACGATCGAGATCTTCATCTGGATGACGAACGCGTCGCCGATCCCCAGGACCTGGACCTCGCGGCCCAGAGGGGCGATCAGGAAGCCCCGGATGTCGGTCGCGAAGACGAAGCCGACGGCCGACGCGACCGCGACCGCGAGGATCGACTTGAACAGGCGGTTCCGGAGCTCGGTGAGGTGGTCGACGAGCGACATCACCGTCTCGTCGCCGGGCGTCAGCGCCGGCGGGCTCGGTTCAGGATCGGGCGATGCTGGACGACCGGTGACACCCGGCTCGAGCAGGGCGTCGGCGTCTGCCATGGTCGGTTCGAGCGGGACCTGCTAGCTCGCGACGGTCGACGAGTCGGACGTCGGCGGGGCCGGAGCGGCGGTCGGCGTCGGATCGGCTGGGGGCGCGGCGACAGCGGCGGCGACTGCGGCAGCCGGTGCGGCAGGTGCAGCCGGGGCCGCGGGTGTGGCCGGGAGCGGCGAGGTGTCCACGTCGACCTTGACCGATTCCTGGATGTCCGTGGACGCCTTGCGGAACTCGCGGATGCTCTTGCCGAGCGACGAACCGACTTCCGGGAGCTTGCCCGGTCCGAGGATCAGCAAGGCGATCACGAGGATGATGATGAGCTCTGGGGCTCCGATGTTCGGCAGCATCTGAATGCTCCTGTCGGTGGGCTGCGTCTGAACGATCCCTCGTGGGATCGACCGTGGTCGAACCCTTCCCGCGCCGGTTAGGGTAGCACAGGGAGTCGCGAAGCCCAGTCGGCGGCGGCTGCCGCGAGACGCTCGCCGGGATCGCCTGGACCCCCGTCGCCGGGCGCCTCGATCGCGGCCCGCGCGATGGCTCGCGAGACGTTGACCACGAGGCCGCCCCCTCGACCTCGACCCGCCGGCGCGGCGGTCGCGGGCCCGTCGCGCAGGACGGGATCGATGTCGCCGCCCTGCGTGCCGATGCCCGGCACCAGGAAGCCGAGGCCGGGCGCAGCCGCCCGGATCGCCGTCAGCTCCTCCGGGGCCGTCGCCCCGACGACGAGACCGACCGTCCCGCCGGGTCCCCACCCGGCCACGTGCCGGGCGACGCGGATGTGCAGCGGTTCGGCCGGGGCGTCGATGGCCGGATCGGCCGCCACGACCAGGTTCTGGAACTCGGCCGCCTCGGGGTTGGACGTCCGACAGAGGACATAGGCGTAGCGGTCGACCCGTTCGAGGAGCGGTTCGATGGCCCGGCCGCCGGGGTACGGATTGACCGTGACCGCGTCCGCGCCGAGGACGTCGAAGAGCGCGACCGCGTGCCGTGCCGCGGTCGACCCGATGTCGGCCCGCTTGGCATCGAGGATGACCGGGATCACGGCCGGGATCCGCGCCCGGATGCGCTCCAGCGCCGCCAGCCCTGGGGAACCGAGAGCCTCGTAGAAGGCCAGGTTCGGCTTGATCGCGGCGGCGAACGGACCCGCGGCCTCGATCAGCAGGCTGGCGAACCGCTCGACGCCGGCGACGTCCGCCGAGAAGCCGGTCGGAAGCTCACGCGGATCGGGATCGAGGCCGAGGCACAGGACCGTGCCCACGGCGGCGGTCCGGGTCGCCAGCCGGTCGAGGTAGGAGTCCGTCACTGAGGCGCGGCAGAGCCGCCGGCGCTCGGGGCCGATGAGACGACGGGTGCCGGCGTGACCGCCGGACGCTGGTCTGGCGGCACGAACCAGCCCGGGCGTGATTCGCCGTCGAGGCCCGAAACCTCGGTCAGGTCGGTGATGTCCTTGACGGTCCAGTCTGGCGCGGTGCCGTCGAGGCGCGCCAGCTTGAGGTCGACGATCTGGCCCTGGATGTTGAGGAACGCGATCGCGTCGCCGTTCGGCGACCAGACCGGCGCCCAGGACGCCCCATCGTTCGTCACCCGCAGGAGCTCACGTCCATTGCCGGCATCGAGGATCGCGATGTCGTTGCCGAAGCTGCTCGTCTTGGTCACCGCGATGAAGCGGCCGTCCGGCGAGTACGAGGGCTCGAGGTAGCCCGGTCCGGTCAGCGGCGCACCCTTGGCCTTGGCGACGTCGTAGCGAACGATCACCGGTGCGCCCTTCGGGCCGTCACGCCCGTTGCGGACGTAGAGCAGGACCTTGCCATCCGGCCGCCAGGTCGGATCCTGGTGCCCGAGCGGCGGCGTCTCGCCGAGCGGCGGGACCTTCGACTTCTTGCTGACGAGGTCGTAGAACTGGAGGACGACGTCGCTCTGCGATGGGTCGGGCCGGTCCGAGACCATGGCCATCGTGTGACCATCCGGCGACAGTGCCGGCTCGCGGATCCAGGAATGCCAGACCCGGCCGTTCTTCGTGACCCGGCCGTTCAGGATCCGCACGGGATCGCCGCTGCCGTCGGCCTTGACCCGCATGATGTTCGGGATCGTCATCTGGTAGTCCCGCAGGACCCCGCCCGCCGGCCAATGACCGATGCCGTCGGTGGTCCGGATGAAGTACACGCTGCTCCCGTCCGGAGCCCACGACGGCATCGAATCGTTGCCGCCGCTGGTCAGCTGCTTGGCGTCCTTGCCGGTCTGGACCCAGATGTTGCCGGCCTTCGCGTAGACGATCGTGCCCGGGAACGTCACGACCTCGGGCGGGATGACGACGACGTTCGACGGGGCCGGCGTCGCGGTCACTTCGCCACCGCCGTTGTTGCCAGTGCCGGCGGTCCCGCCTTTGGTCGTACCGACGAACGGGATGTCGCCGTTGAGCAGGCTGAGCGTGACTAGGGCGATGATGAGCAATCCGACGATCGACAGGACGGGTGCCAGCCAGCGACCGACCGACACACTCGGCCGCGAGGAGGGCGCCGACGCCCGGTTCGTCATGCGACGCTCCCGGCCAGGACCGGGATGCCCCGGTCGGCCAGGATCGCGGCCGAGCCCGGATGGCTGCCCGACGTGGCCACGTCGCGGATGTCGAGCTGGAGTGATTCGAACCCGCCGAAGACCCGGCTGGTCAGGCGGGCGACGACGTCGACGACGTCGCCCTCGTGGACGGTCTCCGCGATGTCGGCCCGGCCGAAGGCGATCCCGTCCAGCACGTCCCGGTCGCGGCGCAACGTCAGCTGACTGTGGCCGCCGGTCGCCGCCCGGACGCGGGTGACGGTCAGGCCGAGGACCGCGACCAGCGGGTCGGGGTTGCCCGGGCCGCACGGCGCGAGCCCCGCGAACTCACGAAACAGCGCGTAGTCCACGTCGCGGGCGGGCAGCGCGAGATCCAGCGCGATGGCGGTTCGCGGGTCCGGCGGCGCGCTGTCCGCGGCAAGCGCGAGGAAGCGCGTACGGAACTCGTCCCAGCGCTCGGTCGCGATCTCGAACCCGGCCGCACCGGCATGGCCGCCGAACCGGATGAACAGGTCCGCGCAGCGTTCGAGCGTGGCCCCAAGGTCCAGCGACCCGTCGCTCCGGCACGAGGCACGGACGACGCCGCCGAGGTCCGCTCCGACGACCGCGGGCCGGCCCCGGTCCTCGACCAGCCGGGCCGCGACCAGCCCGACGATCCCGACGCTCCAGGGCCCGCGAACGACGGTCGCGCCGTCCGTGCCGGCAGCGTCCGCCACGGCCGTGCGCGCTTCCGCGACGGCGGTCTTCATGAGGTCGCGCCGGGTGACGTTGGCAGCCTCGAGCGCGTCGGCATGGACCGCCGCCTCGGCCGCGTCGTCGGCCAGCAGGAGCCGGGCCGCCTCGAGCGCCTCCCCGACCCGCCCCGCCGCGTTGAGCCGTGGCGCGATCGCGAAGGAGACCGTCTCGAGATCCACCGCGGCCGGCGCGAGGCGCGCCCGCTCGAGCAGCGCGGCGATGCCCGGCCGCGGCGCCCGGCGCATGCGTTCGAGGCCAAGCCGCGCGATGGACCGGTTCTCGCCGACAACCGGTGCGACGTCCGCGACCGTCCCGATCGTGGCCAGGTCGGCCAGATCGAGGGCAGCGGCCGGGCCGCCGGGCTCCCCCGCGAGGAGCAGCTGGGCGACCTTGAACGCGACGCCGCTGCCGGCCAGACGACGGTCCGGGTAGGTGGCATCCGGCCGGTGCGGGTTGACGATCGCGAGCGCCGCGGGCATGACGCTCGGGACGCGGTGGTGGTCCGTGATGATGACGTCGAGTCCCCGTTCGTTGGCGACGGCGACCTCCGCGACGCTCGTCGACCCGCAGTCGACGGTCACGATGACGCTCGACCCGCCCGCGACCGCGGCATCGATCGCGGCGAGCGACAGGCCGTGGCCCTCGTCGAGCCTGCTCGGGACGTACGGCTCGACGACGAGTGCCGAACCGGCGAAGCGCGAGGGTCATGATGGCCAGCCCGGTCAGCCCGTCCGCGTCGAAATCGCCGAAGACCAGGACGCGTTCGGCGCGGTCGCGCGCAGTCCGGAAGCGTTCCAGCACCCGGTCCGCATCGGGCAGCAGCCGCGGATCATGGAGGCCGCTCAGGGGCTCCGCGAACCACGCCGCCACGTCCGCGTCCGTGGTCGCGCCGCGCGACGCGAGGAGGGTGGCGAGGCGAGTCGTGATCCCCCGCTCCGTCGCCAGCGCGGTCACCGACGCGGCGGGCCCCTCACGGTCCGGGAAGGTCCAGCGGTACCGGGGTTCGATCACGGCGTCAGGATGCCACTTCGGGCTGCACCGCGGATCATCCGGGGCAGCTCGTGGCCGGTCTCAGGAGGCCGAGCGCCGGACCCGGGGGCTGCGAGCCGCGGTCAGCCGGCCATGCCGGCGATCGTCCCAGAGCTGCCAGTCCACGAGCAACGGGCTCGCCACGAAGATCGACGAGTAGGTTCCAGAGATGATCCCGACCAGCAGGGCGAGGACGAAGTCCTGGATCGCCGCGCCGCCGAACAGGAGCAGCGCGAGGAGCGTCAGCACCACGGTCAGGCTGGTCATGATCGAGCGCCCGAAGGTCTGCAGGATCGAGTGGTTGACGATCGCTTCGAACGGTTCGCCGGCGTGGCGCGCCTTGTTCTCGCGGACGCGGTCGAACACGACGATCGTGTCGTGGACGCTGAAGCCGATGACGGTCAGCATCGCGGTCACGAACAGCGCGTCGATCTCGACGTGGAAGAACGTGCCGAGGATGGCGAACACGCCGACGACGACGATCACGTCGTGGAGCAGGGCGATCAGGGCGGTCACGCCGAACTTGACGTCACGGAACCGGTAGGTGATCCACAGCAGGATCCCGATCGAGCCGACCAGGATGAGCACCAGCGCCTGCGAGATCAGGTCGCTGCTGACCACGGCGCCGATGGTCGTCAGGCTGCGCTGCTCGGCGATCGGGCCGAGCTCCGTCTGGAGCGCCCGGGCCACCTCACCGAGCGTTCCCTGGGTCGGGATCTCCGTGTTGCCGGTGGCGGGCGGCGGCGATGCGGATGGGCCGGGCGAGGCCCCGGGCGAGCCGGACGGCGCGGGCGACCCGGACGGAGCCGGTGACGCGCTCGGGTTCGCGGATGGGCTGGCCGACGGTGCCGCGCTGGAGCTGGCCGCCGGGCTGCCGCTGGCGCGCCGGCGCCCGGCGAGGCGCTCGTGCTCGGCGGCGGCCGAGGGGACGACCTCGAGGAAGTCGGCCGGCTTCTCGGTCTTGATCTCGATGAAGCCCGAGCCGGTGCGTGATCGCGGTCGCCTCGAGACCCTTGCTGGCGAACACCGCCTCGACCTGGTCGGGCGTGACGTTCGGGTCCTCGAAGCGGATCTCCCACTTCGTCCCGCCGGTGTAGTCGATGGTGAACTGCAGGCCCGCGTCCGTGAACGGCGTGAGCAGGATGAAGAAGAGCCCGGGGATGGTGAAGGCCAGCGAGATCAGATAGAACCATCGCCGCTTCGCGATGACGTCAAACACGCGCGCGCGCCTCGCGGCGGGAGGACGGACGGGTGGCACCCAGCGCGACGAACTCGTCCTCGCGCAGGCCGTACAGGGCGGGCTTCCTCGCCCACTCCTGGCGGACGACCCAGCGCAGGATCGTGCGGGTCACGACGATGGCGCTGAACATCGAGACGAGGACGCCGATGATCAGGACCAGCGCGAAGCCGCGGATGGTCGACGAGCCGAAGGCGTACAGGATCGTCGCCGTGATCAGGCTCGACACGTTCGAGTCGAGGATCGAGTTCCAGGCCCGATTGAAGCCCGCCTCGACGGCGGCCGGCAGGGACTTGCCGACGCGCAGCTCCTCCTTCATCCGCTCGAAGATCAGGATGTTGGCGTCGACCGCCATGCCCACCGAGAGCACGAAGCCCGCGATCCCGGCCAGGGTCAGGGTGACCGGCACGAGCCGGAAGATGGCGTACATGACGAGCGTGTAATAGATGAGCGCGAAGCTCGCCACGCCGCCCGGCAGGCGGTAGTAGATGAGCATGAACGCGAAGACGAGCGCGATGCCGATGAGGCCGGCCAGCACGGTCTGGACGAGGAACTGCGTCCCCAGCGTCGCGCTGATCTGCTCGCTCGAGAGCGCGGTGATCGGGAACGGCAGCGAGCCGAACTTGAGGACCGTGACGAGATCCGTCGCGGCCTTCGCCGAGAAGCCGGCCAGTCCGCCGCCGGTGATCTGGACGTTGCCGTTCGGGATGGAGTTCTGGATGACCGGCGCCGAGATCACGCTGTTGTCGAGGGTGATCGCGAAGTAGGCGCCGACGTTCTTCGCCGTGTAGTCGGCGAACTTGTTCTTGCCCGTCGTCCTTGAGGACGAAGTCGACCGCGGGCCGGCCGTTCTGGTCCGTGCCGACCGTCGCCGAGGCGACCTGGTCGCCGCTGAAGAGCGGCGGGTATGTCTTGGGATCGAGGATCTGGCCCTCGGTCGCCTGGGTCTGTCCGAGCGGGACGAAATCGAGCCGGCCGGTCGTGCCGACGAGCTTGCGGACGGCTTCCGGATCGGTCACGCCCGGCAGCTCGACGACCACGCGGTCGGCGCCCTGGGTGGTGACGACGGGCTCGGACACGCCGGTCGTGTTGACCCGGCGCTCGACGATGTCCTTGATGATCGCCATGTCGCCCGGGGTCGGCGTCTTGCCCTCGACCGGGACGGCCTGGTACTCGACCCGGAGGCCGCCGGAGAGGTCGAGGCCGAGCTTGGTCTCGACCAGCCGCCAGGTCCCGTCGGCGCTCGACGAGTCGGGCAGCTTGAGCCCCGGGAAGAAGACGACGATCAGGGCGAGGATCCCGATGAGCAGGATCAGGATGGGCCCGGCTTTACGCATCGAGGCGGGATGTTACACGGGATGAGGCCGTACCGCGTGGAACGCGACGGACTTGGTCTGACCTGTGTCGCTCCGCGGTCGGCGGGCGGCCGGCTGGATCGGCGGTGGGCATCTGGGCTCGGTCCCCTCGGGCAGAGAGACCCATATCGGGTCGATCCGGACGACCATATCGCCGCGCGGTAACGGTCCGGTCACCCGGATGGTTAATTCCTCACAACCGATGCCACGCGACCGCGTCAGGCCTCGAGGGTCGCCTTGATCCTGGCCGCGAGCGACGGTCCGATGCCGGGCACCGCGGCGATCTGCTCGACCGGCGCGTCGCGGACCCGCTTGATCGAGCCGAACACCTTGAGCAGCTCGCGCTTCCGCTTCGGACCGACGCCGGGCAGGTCGTCGAACGCCGACCGGACGCTCCGCCGCGCCCGCAGGTCGCGGTGGTACGTGATCGCGAACCGGTGCGCCTCGTCGCGCAGACGCTGGACCAGATAGAGCGCCGGTGACGTCGCCGGCAGGACGATGGGCACCGTCGCGTCCGGCAGGAACAGCTCCTCGCGCTCCTTGGCCAGTCCGGCCAGGGGCAGGTCGTGCAGCCCGAGCTCGTCGAGGACGGCCTTTGCGGCGCTGACCTGGCCCTTGCCGCCGTCGACGATGACGAGGTCGGGCATCGCCCAGCGGCGCGCCTCCTCCACCCCCTCCTCCCCGTTCCGCACGGAGCGGAAGCGGCGGCGCAGGACCTCCTGGTGGCTGGCGAAGTCGTTCGGGCCGGTGACGGTCTTGATCTTGAACCGCCGGTACTCGCCCGAGCTCGGCTTGCCGTCCTCGAAGACGACCATGCTGCCGACCGATTCGCTGCCCTGGAAGTTGCTGATGTCGTAGCACTCGATCCGCGCGGGCGGACCGGGCAGGCCGAGCGCCTCCGCCAGCTCCTCGAGAGCGGCGAGCGTCTTGCCCTGGTCGGCGAGCCAGCGCGCCTGCTCGCGCGCGAGCGTCTCGCCCGCGTTGCGCGTGGCGAGGACGAGCAGCTCGCGCTTCTCGCCCCGTTGGGGCACGTGGAGGTGGACCGGTCCGCCCCGGCGCTCCGCGAGGAACGCCTCCAGGACGGCCGTCTCGGCCACGGCCGACGGGACGTAAACCTCGCGCGGGATCGAGCCGGCCCGGCTGTAGTACTGCTCGAGGAAGCTGGTCAGGACCTCGTCATCGGCCGCCTCCCGGGCCGCGTCCAGCAGGAACACGTCGCGCCCGATCATCTTGCCGTCGCGGATCACGAACAGCTGGATGGCGGCCTGGTTGTCCTGGCGGGCGAGGCCGAGGAGGTCCAGCTCGGTCTTGGCGAAGGCCGCCATCTTCTGGCTCTCCATCGTCCGCTCGATGGCCCGGATCTTGTCGCGCAGGACGGCCGCCCGCTCGTACTCGGTGTGCTCGGCGGCGATCGCCATGTCCTTCTCGAGCGCCTTGACGAGCGTCTCCTGGCGGCCCTCGAGGAAGAGCTCGACCTGCTCGATGTCCGCCCGGTAGTCGTCCTTCGAGATCGCCGTGATGCACGGACCCTGGCAGCGCTTGATGTGATACAGGAGGCAGGGCCGCTGGAGGGCGCGCACCCCGTCCTTGATGTCGATCGTGCAGGTGCGGAACGGGAACAGACGCCGGACGAGGTTCATCGATTCGTCGACGCTCGAGGCGGAGGCGTACGGGCCGAAGTAGCGGCTGCCGTCGTTGACCAGCTTGCGGGTTCGCTCGACGCGCGGGAACTCGTCGCTCAGGGTCACCTTGATGTACGGGTAGCTCTTGTCGTCCTTCAGCCGGACGTTGAAGCGCGGCCGGTAGCGCTTGATGAGGTTCGCCTCGAGGAGCAGGGCCTCGGAGACCGAGTCCGTCTGGGTGACCTCGACGTCGACGACCCGGTCGATGACGCTCCGGATCCGGTGGATCTCGCCCCCGGGCGCCTGCTTCTGCCAGTACGAGCGCACGCGGTTGCGGAGGCTCTGGGCCTTGCCGACATAGACGACGTCGCCCCGGGCGTCCTTCATGAGGTAGACGCCGGGCCGGTCGGGCAGCTTGGCCAGCGCGGATGAGAGCTCGGGGGTCACGTCACGATCGTACGGCGAAAACGTGAAAGGGACGGGCTCGAGGCCCGTCCCTTTCGTGCGCTGTGGCGATGGTCGTCAGGGACCGACGATGCGCCCCTCCACGACCGGGTTGACCGGCTGGTGCGCCGCGATGTACGCGCCTACCACGTCGAGCAGGAGCTTGCCCGTGAACTTCACGTTGGTCCCCTGGGTGAAGACCGTGTAGCCGTCTCCACCGGTGTACATGAAGTCGTTCGTGACGAACCGGACGGTGTCCGCGTCACCGACCACCGTGGCGGGACCGGCGATCCCGTTGGGCGTCTTCCAGATCGTGTCGACGACGGGTGTCGTGCCGTTGCAGTGGAACTGGACCTTGAGGCCGGAGATCTGCGGGAACCGGCCGGTCCCGCCGGCGAAGTTCGGATCGCACACGGGGGCGAACCCGTTCAGGAAGGCCGTCCGCATCTGCGCCCCGGTCAGGGTCTCGACGACCGTGGCGTTGCCGAACGGCAGGACGGAGAACAGCTCGCCCTGGGTGATCTGGCAGGTCTGCTCGGTGCCCGACGGCGGCGCGCACAGCAGGTCCTGGCGCAGCCCACCCGAGTTGGTGTAGGCCGCTTCGGCGTCCGGCAGGCCGGTCGCCGGGTCGATGGCGTGCGCCTCACGCATGGCATCCGCGACCAGGTTGCCCATCGCCGACTCGAAGAGCCGGGTGGGTGCGCGCCTGATGTCGGTCACCTGGTTGGGCTGGGTGGGATCACCGATGACCTTGTTCAGGATCGGCGCGACGGTCGTGTTGGCCGCGTCGACGATCGCCTTGACGTCGGCCCGCTGGGCGACGCCGATGTCCTTGGCCAGCCGGGTGGCGCCACCGGCCCAGTCGACGTCACCGCCCTTGACCATCAGCTGGAGGACCGAGTAGGTCGCCCCGGCGTTGATCCCCTCGGTGACGAGGATGTCGCCGACCATCAGGTTGGAGACCCGATGGGTGTGGCCGACGATCATCGCGTCGACCGTGGTGTCCTGGAGAGCGTTGGCGATGTCGAGGATCGGTCCGACCCACGGCGCGCCCGGCGCGTTGCCCATCGGGTTGAGCCCGAAGTTGGTGCCCTGGTGGATGACCACGACCTGGACCTTCACGCCCAGCTTGCGCAGGCGTTCGGATTCGGCCTTGATCCGGGCGGCCTCGGGCAGGAACGTCAGCCCGGCCGTGGCGCCCGCCGAGACGAGCTCGGGCGTGTTGAGGAGCTCGGCGCCGATGACGCCGACCTTGATGCCGTTGACGGTGAAGGTCGCCGACGGCCTGACCCACGACGGGGCCTTGCCGGTGGCGGTCTCGACGATGTTCGTGGCCAGGAATGGGAAGTGCGCCCGGGCCTGCTGCGCGAGCAGCCGGGTCACGCCGAAGTCGAACTCGTGGTTGCCGTACGAGGTGGCGTCGAGTCCCCACAGGTTCTCGACGTCGATCGTCGGCATGTCCTCGAGGAGCGCGGAGTTCGGTGGCGAGGCGCCGACGTTGTCGCCGCCGGCCAGGATCAGGCCGGGTCCGGGGAGCGCCGCGAGGTCCTCGTCGAACATGGTCGCCAGCTGGGCGGCCCCGCCGACCGGCACGGTCTGGCCGTCGATGGTGGTCGTCGTCGGGCTGAGCTGGCCGTGGAAGTCGTTGAGCCCGACGATCGAGATCGGCTTGTAGGCGTCGCCGTTCTTGACCACGTCAAGAAGGACCTTGCCCTGGCTGTATTGCGGCTCGGGGATGCCCAGCATGAACGCCAGGGTCGGCGCGAGATCGATCGTGCGAGCCACGACCTGGCCCTTGGCGACGCCGTTGCCGCCGGCCAGGAAGGTCGCCCGCATGTTGATGTTGTTGTCGAGGTCCTGGACGTCCGGCACGTAGCCGTGCTGGCCGAAGAAATGTGACGCCGCGACGAGGGTGCCCGGCGTCTCCGCATCGAACTGATAGGGCGGGTAGGCGAAGATCACGACGTCGCCCGTCCGGGTCGGATGGGCCATGTCGGCCGTGCTGCCGGCGCCGTTCGGGATGTAGCGCGCCTCGGCCCGGGTGAAGGCCCGGTCGATCATCTTCCAGCCTTCGGGCTGGCCGTCGTGGGTCCAGTCGTTGGGGTCGGTGAGGCCGAGGTACTTGGCCTTGATCGCGTCGACGGTGGCCGCGACCTGGGCCGCGGGGATCTGCGTCACCGGGTTCGTCCCGACGTTGAGGTAGATCTGGACGGTGCCGCCGGCCCAGCACGCCTTCGCCTTGGGGGTCGGCTCGCCGACCGCGGTCCGGCAGTTGGACGTCTGGGGCAGGGTCAGGAGCTTCATGTCGACCAGCGGCTGGCTGGCATCGATGGCGAGGAACTGTGGCGCGAAGCCATGGTCCGCCGAGACGAACGTGGTCGGATCGCGCCCGACGAGCTTGCGGGCCAGGGTCAGCGTCTCGTCGGCTTCCGCGTAGGCGGTCCGGATGTACCCCTCCCGCGCCGTGACACGGCCGTCCTTGACGCCGTCGAGGTTGACGTCGTCGTAGGCCGGGTTCGCCGCGCCGTTGGGCAGCGTCTGGTGAGACGAGGCCCAGGAACTGGTGCTGGAACTCGTCCGTGGTCGGGACGCCGACGAGGAGGAGGTCCGGCTTGTAGGTCTTGGCGACGTACTCGAGCATCGGCTGGTGGCCGGTCGCCCAGTACAGGCCCTGCTGGACGTAGGTGTCCTCGCTCGTGACGCCGGCCTCGAGGATCGCGAAGTCGGCCGCCGTGGATGTCGGGAACTTCTGGGCGAGGAACTCGTCGAAATCGGTCGCAGCCGGGAAGCCCGGGGCGCCGCCCCAGGTCGGCCAGCTTGCGATGGCACGGCTCACGGAGGTATGGAAGAGCCGGACCCGCGACAGGTCGCCGGTGAGCTCCTCGACCTTGACCAGCATGCCCGCGGTCTTGCCGTCCAGGGCGCCGCCGCTGATCTTCACCTTCACGTCGGCCCACTGGCCCTTGCGCAGGGTCCCGACGCTGTCCGCCGAGCTCTTGGTCTTCGAGAACAGGACCTTGTCGTAGTTGGTCCGGCCGTCGTTGGTGCTGTCGAAGATGTAGGCGTTGAGGCCGTACTTGTCGGCCGCCCCGTCGAGGACGCGCAGGCGCATCTCCTTGGCCGGGCTGAACGATGCGGGGACGCCCTGCCAGTCGACGGCGGGCACGATCGCCGCCTCCGGCACCGGCGCCTTGTTCGCCGCCGGATAGCCGGCCGGATGGTCGAACTGCAGGCCGAAGCTGTTGATGAACGGTCCGTCGTCGAACAGCGCATCACTGGCCGTGCCGATGAAGTTGGTCGCGACACCGCGCCCGGAGAAGAACGACTGGAAGTCGATCGTCGGGCCCTGGATCGTCGCGTTCTTGCCGCCGGCCCATTCGACCTGGGCGACCTTGAGGCCACCGCGCTCGGCGGATTGGGCGATGGTCTCGACCTGCAGGACGCCCGGGTCGAAGGCCGCCGTGCGTGCGGTCGTGAACGCCTGGCCGACCGTGAAGAACGTGTTGTTGGTGGAGCCGTGGACAGCGGGCCACGCTCCGGTCGCCAGGCTGTACCAGCCGGCGCCCGTATTCGGCGGCGCCTGCGTCAGGAGGCCACCGTTGGCCGCCGACGTGCCCTTCTTGAGGAACTCCTTCATCGTCGGCATCACGCCCTGCCCGGCGTACTTCGCGACCAGGTCCTGGCGCATGCCGTCGGACGCGAAGAAGACGGCGTTGTCGTCGTGTTCCTTGGGCGGCTTCTGTTTGGCGCTCACCGGCGCGGCGACGGCTGCGAACAGCAGCACGAACAGGGTGAGCAGGAGGACCGGGCGGGAACGGCGGATCGACGGGGTCACAGAGCACCTCCACGACGGGCTGCATGGGCGGGGCCGGACTGGGTCGCGGCCGGGCGACGGGCATCGCACCGGACCACACCGACGAGTAGAAGACCCCTACGATACCGCGTCGTCATCGCCCCGTTAACCGTCGGCGGGGTCGCCCGTGCTTGAGGGCGACGATCCTGCCGGTGCGTCCTGGCACCGCCTTGGTGATCGCCGGGGAAGCGCCCCGTGGCATGGTCCGGAGCGTGCATCCGGACGTCGAAGCGAGGCTCGCCCGTCTCGCGCCCGACCAGCGCGCCGCTGCGACCGCCCCGCCCGGACCGTCGTTGTGCATCGCGCCGGCCGGGTCCGGCAAGACCACGACGCTGGTGGCCCGCGCGGCCTGGCTGATCGCCACGGGGACGCCGCCCGAGGCGATCCGGGCGATCACCTTCAACAAGCGGGCGGCGGTCGAGATGACCGAGCGGCTGGATGCGGCCGTGGCGCCGCTCGGCGTGGCGCCCGGCGCCGTCCGCGTCCGGACGTTCCATGCGCTGGGCCGCGAGATCCTGCGCGACGCCGGCGTCACGGTCGAGCCGATGGCCGATCGTGCTGCCGTGCTGGCCGAGGTCGCGCCGTGGGCGGACGAGGCCGACCTCCTCCGGCTCGACACCGTCATCTCGCGGCTCAAGGTGGAGCTCGGTGTCTCGCCCGTCGACGTCGCGGCCGATCCCGAGGCGGGTCCGCTGGCGCGTGCATTCGTGGCGTACGAGGCGGCAGTGGCGGCGACCGGCGGGCTCGACTTCGACGACCTGATCCTTCGGTCGATCGCCGAGCTCGAAGGCGATCCGTCGCTGCTCGAGCGCTGGCGCGGCCGATGCCGGGAGCTCCTGGTCGACGAGGTCCAGGACGTGGACCGCGCCCAGCTCCGCCTGGCCCTCCTGCTGGCCGCACCGGACAACCGGATCTTCCTCGTCGGCGACGACGACCAGTCGATCTACGGCTGGCGCCTGGCCGACGTCCGCCGGATCCTCGGCCTCGAGGCGCTCCTGCCGGGTCTCCGCCGGGTCGACCTCGAGGTCAACTACCGCTGCCCACGGACCGTCGTGGAACGCGCCGTCCGTCTCGTCGAGCACAACGGGGAGCGGTTCGCCAAGACGATCCGGGCGGGTCCGGCGGCCGAGGGCCGGCTGGTCCTGGCGCCGGACGCCGCCGACGAGACGATCCGCCTGGAACGGGCCATCCGGTCGTGGCCCGCGGACGGGACGACGCGCGCAGTCCTCGCCCGGACGAACCGGGAGCTGCTGCCCGCGGTCGTCGTCGCACTCGAGCTCGGGCTGGCGTTCCGCGCGCCGCGGATCGACCTGCTGCTCGAGTCGCCGGTCGTCGACGAGCTCCTCCGGCTGGCGGCGGCCTGCGATGACGGCCCAAAGCCGCTCCCGTTGCTGGTCGCGCTTGGGCGGGTCCGCGACCGGGTCGTCGACGACCCGCGGGCCGGGGACGTCGCGACGGCGATGCTCGGCTGGGCAGCCCCGTTCGATGGCCTGTCGACGTTCGTCGCGGAGATCGAGCGGACGCGGTCACGGCTCGCCGAGCTCCGACGGGACGACGCGCCCTTGACGCTCGCGACCGCACACGCGACCAAGGGCCTCGAGTTCGACCACGTCATCGTCGTCGGCATGGAGGCCGGCCGGTTTCCCAGCGCGCGGGCCGTCAGCCAGGCCGAGGATCCGGCCCGCGCATACGAGGAGGAACGGCGTCTCGGTTACGTTGCCTGGACCCGGGCGCGGCGGTCGCTGACCCTCCTGTACGACCCGGCGGTCCCCTCCCCGTTCCTGCTCGAGGCCTTCAGCCCGGCCGAGCTCGGCCTCAGCCCCGGGCCCGGTTGAGCTCGCGGATCAGACGGTCGATCGAGTCGAGGAACGGCTCCGTCAGCTCCGCGGGGAGCGCGTCGCGGATCGAATCCTTGACCCCATAGGCTGCGCGGGACCGGGTCGCCGTCGCCCGGAGCGCGATGGGATCGTCGTCGCGCAGCCGGTCAGGCAACGGCTCCAGGTAGGCGATCCAGCGCTCGGAGCCCACCGCCCGTGCGCCGTCGAGGAGCCGGTCCGCGTGACGTGCCGCTGCCAGTCCCGCCTCGTCGATCGTGGGTCGTTCGTGCCGGCTGGGCCGCCGGGACGAGCTGCCCGCCCGGGCCTCGGTCATCCGCGCTCAGTCATCCCCGGGCTTCGTGCCGACGGCATCGTCGGCATCGACCGGCGGGGCGAGAAGGAGGAGCGGCAGGCGCTTGCGCTCGGAGCCGTTGACGAGGATCCGGAACGAGTAGTCGCCCGGCGCGGGAAACGTCAGGTTCCACAGGTCGATCGAGAACGTCAGGACAGCATCCCGACCGTCGCGCTGGCTGCGCGCGACCAGGCTGCCCGTCGCACCGGCGACCTCGCCGCCGTCGGGATCGAGGAGGACGAACCGGATCTCGTGCTCACGATCGGTCTCCGGCGCGGTGACCTGGAGGCCGATGACCAGGGCGAGATGCGGGTGCCGGAGCGGGAACCGGCGGCCGCCGATGCGGGCCACGCCGCCGCCCAGGACGTGGAACTTCTGGCCGGGGATCGTCTCGGCGGCATCCGCGAGGAAGGCGAAGTCGATATCCGGCACCCGCCTATGCTAGCCCCTGCGCTGGGGCCACGATCAGCGTGCCTTGGCGGCCGCGGCGCGCTTGCGTGACGGCGCGATGTGGATGACCCGCTCCGGGGTGTGGCCGTTGCCGGCCGAGCCGCGACCGGCCTCCTCCGCAAAGGTCACGTCCGACAGAGGCACGAGCGGCTCGCCGCGCAGGACCCGCGCCAGGTACTCGCCGGTGGCCGACCCGGCCGTGCGCGCCACCTTCTCGGGTGTGCCCTCGGCGATGATCCGTCCGCCCCGGTCCCCGCCCTCAGGACCGAGGTCGACGATCCAGTCGGCGGTCTTGATGACGTCGAGGTTGTGCTCGATGACGAGGACCGTGTTGCCGCCTTCGACCAGCCGGTGGAGCACCTCGAGCAGCTTCTCGACGTCGGCGAAATGCAGCCCGGTCGTGGGCTCATCCAGCACGTACAGCGTCCGACCCGTCGCCCGGCGCGACAGTTCCGTCGACAGCTTCACGCGCTGCGCCTCGCCACCCGACAGGGTCGTCGCCGGCTGGCCGAGGTGGACGTAGCCGAGGCCGACGTCGATTGAGCGTCTGGAGCTTGGCCCGGACGTTCGGCACGGCGCTGAAGAAGTCGAGCGCCTCCGCGATCGTCATCTCGAGGACGTCCGCGATCGACCGGCCCTTGTAGTGGATCTCCAGGGCTTCGCGGTTATAGCGCTTGCCGTGGCAGACCTCGCACGGGACGTAGACGTCCGGCAGGAACTGCATCTCGATCTTGAGGATGCCGTCGCCCTTGCAGTTCTCGCAGCGGCCGCCCTTGACGTTGAAGCTGAAGCGGCCCGGCGTGTAGCCACGGAGACGCGACTCGGGGACGCCGGCGAACAGCTCGCGGATCGGCGTGAACAGCCCGACGTACGTCGCCGGGTTGGACCGCGGCGTCCGGCCGATGGGGCTCTGGTCGATCTCGATGATCTTGTCGATGTGCTCCGCGCCGACCAGCCTGTCGTGGGCTCCGACCGGCTCGCGCGAGCCGTTGAGCTCGCGGGCCAGCGCCCGGTACAGGACCTCCGTCACGAGCGTGCTCTTGCCGCTGCCCGACACGCCGGTCACCGCGACGAACGTCCCCAGCGGGACGCGCAGGTCGAGGTCGCGCAGGTTGTGCTCGCGGGCGCCGCGAACCACGAGGGACTTGCCGTTGCCCTTGCGGCGCCTGGCCGGGATCGGCACCGCCCGCTCGCCCCGCAGGAAGGCACCCGTGATGGACCGGGGCTCAGAGAGGACCATCTCGAGCGGTCCGTTGGCGATGATCTCGCCGCCGTGCTCGCCCGCCCCGGGACCGATGTCGACGACCCAGTCCGCGGTCCGGATGGTCTCCTCGTCGTGCTCCACGACGAGCACCGTGTTGCCCAGGTCGCGCAGCCGGGTAAGGGTCGCGATGAGCTTGGCGTTGTCGCGCTGGTGGAGCCCGATCGACGGTTCGTCGAGGATGTACAGGACGCCCATCAGGGTGGTCCCGATCTGGGTCGCCAGGCGGATCCGCTGGGCCTCACCGCCCGAGAGGGTCACGCTCGTCCGGTCGAGCGTCAGGTAGTCCAGCCCGACGTCGACGAGGAAGCCGAGCCGCGCAACGATCTCCTTGAGCAGCTGGTGCGCGATCGTCCGTTCGCGCTCGCTCAGTCGGGGCTCGAGACCCGTCGCCCAGCGCAGGGCGTCCGTGATCGACATCGTCGAGACGTCCCAGACGTTGAGATCGGCGATGGTGACCGCCAGGATCTCCGGCCGGAGCCGCTTGCCACCGCACACCGGGCACGGCCGGGTGACCATGAACTTCTCGAGCTCGGCCTTGATGTAGTCCGAGTCGGTCTCCCGATAGCGCCGCTCGAGGTTCGTCACGACGCCTTCGAAGGTCGCCTTGTAGGTGTTCTCGCCGCGCTCCGTCCGGTAGCGGACGATGACCTTCTCGTCCTTCTTCGCGTACAGGACGTAGTCGACGGCTTCCTGCGGCAGGTCCCGGATCGGCGCCTTGAAGTCCCAGCCGTGCGAGGCGCAGATCGCCTCCAGGATCTTGAGCCGCCACGACGCGTCGGTCGGCATCCGCGCCCACGGCACGAGCGCACCGGTCGCGAGGCTCTTCGAGCGGTCCGGGATGACCAGGTTCGGGTCGATCTCCAGCTTGGTCCCGAGACCCGTGCAGGCGGGACACGCGCCATGGGGCGAGTTGAACGAGAAGCTCCGTGGCTCGAGCTCGTCCGCCGTGTAGCCGTCGTACGGGCAGCTGTAGCGCTCGCTGTAGCGCCGCTCCTCGAAGTCGGGCGCGTCGCCGTCGCGCGGGGCCGGGGCGATGAGGACGACGCCCTCGCCCAGCCGGAGTGCGGTCTCGACCGAGTCGGCCAGCCGCCCGGCGTCCGGGTCCGGGATGACCTCGCCGGTCTCCGGATCGATGGGCCGGCCATCGGCTGCGCGGGTCGCACCGTCGGGCGCCTCGGCGTGGCGAACGATGTACCGGTCGACCACGACCTCGATCGAGTGGCGCTTGTACTTGTCGAGCTTGGGCGCGTCCGTGATGTCGACCATCTCGCCGTCCACCCGGATCCGGACGAACCCCTGGCGCCGGGCGCCGTCGAAGACGCGGTCGCCCTCGGTCTTGCGGTCCTTGATGAGCGGGCCCAGGACGAGCAGCCGCGTGCCCTCGGGCAGCGCCAGGACCTGGTCGACGATCTGCTGGACGGTCTGGCGCTCGATGGCGTGGCCGTTGGGGCAGTGCGGGATGCCGATCCGCGCGAACAGCAGGCGGAGGTGGTCGTAGATCTCCGTGACGGTGCCGACCGTCGACCGCGGGTTGCGCGACGCGCCCTTCTGGTCGATCGAGATCGCCGGCGACAGGCCGTCGATCTGGTCGACGTCCGGCTTCTCCATCTGGCCGAGGAACTGCCGGGCGTACGCGCTCAGGCTCTCGACGTACCGACGCTGACCCTCGGCATAGATCGTGTCGAAGGCGAGGCTCGACTTGCCGCTTCCCGACAGACCGGTGATGACGACCAGCCGGTCGCGCGGGAACGCGACGTCGACGTTCTTGAGGTTGTGCTCGCGCGCACCGCGCACGACGAGTCGATCCTGGGGCACGTCCCCAGTTTACCCGAAGTCGGCCAAGTCGAACAGGTGTTCCGTTTGGAGACGGCGAGGCGTTCGATTCGGCGTCATCGGCTCGTGGAGCCGAGTCCTGCTAGGCTCGGCCGACGATGCGTGACCCCATCCGGCTCCTCGCGCTGCTCTGCCTCCTCGTCGGCCTGCTCGGCTGCGTCGCCCCGGCGGCATCGCCCAGCCCGCCGCCAGGTGGGCAGCCGTCGTCGGGCAGTCAGCCGCCCATGGTCCCGCCGTCTCTCCCCCGACCGAGCGGCCCGTCGTCCACGATCGAGATCCCGCCGCCGATCAAGTGACGCCCCGCTCGAGGCGTCAGCGGCGACGTCCCGTGCGCTGGCCGGTGCGCTTGCGGATGTTGGGCGTGACCGTCCGATCCCAGGTGGGGCGGTCGAGCCAGCGGGCCTGCCAGCCCGAGGCGTCCTCGTGCTCGTCGCGGATGCCCGGCAGCCAGTCGGCGATCGTGTTCTCGTCGACCCCGGTCGCGTCGCCGTCGCCGGGGATGCCGTCGAGGTTCGCGGCCGGCTCCTCGTCGGCCGGCAGGACCTTGACGCTCGTGACCTCCATGACCGGCCCTGCGGCCAGCGCTGCGGCGGCGCTCCGCCGACCCCGCGCCCGGTCGGCCGCACCGGACAGCCCGCGCCCGTCCGACGCATCCCGACCGGCCCGTTCCGCGGCCCGCCCCACGGTGATCGAGGCGTCCTCCTGGAGGACGCGCAGGCGGATCTGCTGGATCTCGTCGCGGAGCGCCGCCGCCCGCTCGAACTCGAGCTGCTTGGCGGCCGCCTTCATCTCGGCCTCCATGCGTGCGACGACGGCCTCGACCTTGGCCCGGTCCGCGTCGCTGAACTCGCCGCCGCGCTCGGAGGCGTAGACGATCGTCGACTCGGCCACCGCGCGCAGCCGCTCGTTGAGGTCGCGGATGCCCTTGACGATCGTCGTGGGCTCGATGCCGTGGGCGGTGTTGTAGGCGACCTGGGTCGCGCGGCGACGGTCCGTCTCGTCGATGGCGACGCGCATCGACTCGGTCACGGTGTCCGCGTACATGATCACTTCGCCGCTGATGTTGCGGGCCGCCCGGCCGATCATCTGGATGAGCGACCACGCTGACCGCAGGAAGCCCTCCTTGTCGGCGTCGAGGATCGCGACGAGGGTCACCTCGGGCAGGTCGATCCCCTCGCGCAGCAGGTTGATCCCGACCAGGACGTCGAACACGCCGAGGCGCAGGTCGCGCAGGATCGCGACGCGCTCGAGCGTGTCGACCTCGCTGTGGAGGTACTGGACCTTGACCCCGAGCTCCTTGAGGTAGTCGGCGAGGTCCTCGGCCATCTTCTTGGTGAGGGTCGTGACAAGGGCTCGCTCGCCGCGCTCGACCCGGCCACGGATCTCCTCGAGCAGGTCGTCGATCTGGCCCTCGGTCGGACGGACCGTGATCGTCGGGTCGACGACGCCGGTCGGCCGGATGAGCTGCTGGACGATCCGCTCGCTCCGCTCCAGCTCGTACGGGCCGGGCGTCGCGCTCATGTAGATGGCCTGGTGGACGGTCGCCTCGAACTCCTCGAAGGTCAGCGGCCGGTTGTCCAGGGCGGACGGCAGGCGGAAGCCGAAGTCGACCAGGATCTCCTTGCGGGTCCGGTCGTTCTTGTACATCCCGACGACCTGCGGGATCGTCATGTGCGACTCGTCGACGACGAGCAGCCAGTCCGGCGGGAAGTAGTCGAGCAGGGTCCACGGCCGGCTGCCCGGCTCGCGCCGCGAGAGGTGCCGCGAGTAGTTCTCGATGCCGGTGCAGTAGCCGAGCTCGCGCATCATCTCGAGGTCGAACGTCGTCCGCTGGCGGAGCCGGGCGCCCTCGAGGGCGCGGCCCTCGGCCTCGAGACCGCTGACCCGCTCCTCCATCTCGGCCTCGATGTCGACGATGGCTTCCTTGAGCTTGTCCTGCGGCGTCACGTAGTGGGTGGCCGGGTAGACGTTGATCTCCTTGCGCTCGGCCAGGAGCTCGCCGGTCAGCGGGTCGAGCTCGGTGATCCGCTCGACCTCGTCGCCGAAGAACTCGACCCGGATGAGCGGTCTCCTCGGACGCCGGCTGGAGCTCCAGGGTGTCGCCCCGGACGCGGAACCGCGCCCGGCGCGAGGGCCGGTCGTTGCGCTGGTACTGGAGGTCGACGAGGTGGCGCAGGACGGCGTCGCGCCGGTACTGGCCGCCGGTCCGCAGCTTGAGCACGGTCGCGCCGTAGTCGACCGGGGCACCGAGGCCGTAGATGCACGACACGGACGCGACGATGATCACGTCGCGGCGCTCGAACAGGGCGTGCGTGGCGGCGTGGCGGAGCCGGTCGATCTCGTCGTTGCGCGACGAGTCCTTCTCGATGTAGGTGTCGCTTCGGGGCAGGTACGCCTCGGGCTGGTAGTAGTCGAAGTAGCTGACGAAGTACTCGACCGCGTTCTCCGGAAAGAACTCGCGGAACTCCGCGTAGAGCTGCGCGGCGAGCGTCTTGTTGTGGGCGAGGACGAGCGTCGGCTTGTTGTGCGTTGGCGATCGTCCACGCGAGGGTCGCAGTCTTGCCCGTGCCCGTGGCGCCGAGCAGGGTCTGGTGATGGACGCCCTTGGCGAGCCCGGCGACGAGCCGCTCGATCGCCGCCGGCTGGTCCCCGGTCGGCTCGAACGGGGCGACGAACTTGAAGTCGGGCATGATCGCGCCAAGTCTAGCAGCCGCCAGCACGAACCGAACAGGCGTTCTGTTCAGCTAGACGACGGCCTCGAATGCGGCATCGACGAGCGTTCCGCGTGGCGGTCACGTCGCCGGAGCGTGTCGATGACGCGCGGTGGCCAGGGGCCGGAGGCGGTCCGCGAACCCCGCCTGGGCAGCGATCCGGCGTTCCGCGTCATCCGACTGCGCACCGCGGCCGACGAGGCGTTCGCGCTGGACCGTCGGATCGCAGGTCACGAGCCAGACCTCGTCGCAGACCTCGGCGAGGCCGCCCTCGACCAGCCGGATCGCCTCGACGACGACGGCCGGGGCGTCGGCTGCCTCGGCGGCCGCGATCGCGGCCAGGATCCGCGGCCGGACCGCCGGATGGGTGATCGCCTCGAGGTCGCGCAGCGCGGCCGGGTCGGCGAAGACGATCCGCCCGAGCGCCGCCCGATCGAGCGGCATCCGTCCGGGCGCAGACACGTCCGTCCCGAATCGCGCGACGACCGCGTCGAGGGCCGGCTCGCCGGGCTCGACGACCTCGCGCGCGACCTGGTCGGCGTCGATGACGACGACCCCCGGCCGCTCGCCGAGCCAGCCCGCGACCGTCGACTTGCCGCACCCGATCGGACCGGTCAGCCCGATCCGGACCGTCACGGCGCGCCGCTCCTCGAGCTCAAGCCAGGCATCCTCCGCCGCCGCCAGGGCCACGTCGATGTCGGCCAGCTCGCTGGTCACCCGCCGCATCTCGACGAAGTTCGCCTGCACGGCCGGATCCCCCATCGCCAGCTCGAGATGGTTCTTCCGCAACCCCAGCCGCGTCAGCTCCCCCTCAGCAGCAGCCTTCTGCCGCCGATACGCCTCCTTGGACAGCTTTTCCTTCTTCCGCTTGCTGGCGGGGTGGCGGGGTCCGTGGCAGCTCCGGC
Organism: uncultured Chloroflexia bacterium; assembly: GCA_963755995.1. GTDB lineage: Bacteria > Chloroflexota > Limnocylindria > Limnocylindrales > CSP1-4 > SPCO01. The sequence continues at coordinate 1,047,507 of CAVWLQ010000003.1, forward strand.
CGTCGCGCCAGCGCCGGCGGGCGCGCGCGGACGGGTCCCGTTAGGCGCAGCGCCGGAGGGACCCGGGAGCGTCGCGACCGCCGGCGCGTCCCCGACCTCGAGCACGCTTCGAGCTCGAGCGCCGTCGTCACCGTCCACCCACTCGCCACCGCCGCCCGCCACTCGCGATATCCGCCATCGAACGCCACCGCCGACCCATCCCCCACGACCCACAGCCGGTCGCACACCGTCTCGAGCAAGCCGCCGATCGTGCGACACGACCAGCAGGGTCGCCGGCGACTCCGCCATGAAGGCCTCGATCGCCTCGCGCGCCGGGATGTCGAGATGGTTGGTCGGCTCGTCGAGCAGGAGCAGGTTCGACGGCTGGATCCCGAGCAGCGCCAGCTCCAGCCGCGACCGCTCGCCGCCCGACAGCAGCCGGACCTCCTTGAACGCGTCGTCGCCGCGGAACAGGAAGCGCGCGAGGTACGCCCGAGCCTCGCCGGCCGTCACGGGGATCGGCCTCCAGTCAGCGCATCGAGGACGGTCGCGCCCGGCGATCGCCAGCGCTCCGGAGCTGGGCGAGGTAGCCGATCTGGACCGCGTTGCCGAAGGTGATCGACGCCATCGAGCGGCGGCAGGTCGCCGGCGATCGTCCGCAGGAGGGTCGTCTTGCCGGCCCCGTTCGGACCGACGATCCCGATCCGATCGCCGCGCTGCGCGGCCAGGAACGGTGCGCGTGCGACGACGGTCGGCCTGCGGTCGCCGACCGCGCCGTCCGCGGCGATGGCGCCGCGACCCGGGAGGTAGCCGACGGCCAGGTCCTCGATCCGCACGACGATCTCGCCGCTGCGCGAGGGCCCCGCGCCACCGACCAGGCCCGCCGTCGGGATGGCCAGCTTCCGGCCGGCCTTCGGCGCGTCGCGCCGCTCCGCCTCGAGCTTCTCCAGCCGCGCCTCGTGCTCGTGCATCTTGCTGAACTTGCGGTGGCTCCGGTAGCGCTGGACGAGCTCCTTCTCGCGGGCGATCTGCTCGGCCTGGGTGTCGACGTCCTTGACGGCCCGCGCGTCGCGCTCGAGGCCGCTGCCGGTGATAGGCGCTGTAGTCACCGCGGAACGCCGTCAGGCGCCGGTCGCGCAGCTCCCAGACGCGGTCGACCGTGGCGTCGAGGAACGCGCGGTCGTGGGACGCGACGAGCAGCGACCCGCTGCGGCGCCGGAGGTGCTCCTCGAGCCATTCGAGCGCGTCGAGGTCGAGGTGGTTGGTCGGCTCGTCGAGGAGCAGGAGGTCGGGATCGGCGATGACCAGGCGGGCCAGCGACGCCCGTGTCTGCTCGCCGCCGGACAGTGCGGACGGCGGCTTGGCCCACTCCTCGCGGGTGAAGCCGAGCCCGGTCAGGGCGCTCTCGACCCGCTGGTCGAGCGTGTAGCCGCCGAGGATCTCGTACTGGTGCAGGAGCTCCGCATAGGCGCGGCTCGGTGACCGTTCCGGCCCGCTCCATCACCGCCAGGCGCTCTGCCATCCGGTCGAGATGGGCCGCCCCGGTCCGGACCGCGAGCCGCAGGTCCGGCGAGGCCATGAACGCCTCGTCGAAATGGGCCTCCTGCGCCAGCAGCCCGAGGGTGAGGCCGCGCTTGCGGTGGACCTCGCCGAGGTCCGGCTCGTCACGACCCGACGCGAGGCGGAGCAGCGTCGTCTTGCCGGCGCCGTTCGGGCCGACCAGGCCGATCCGGTCGCCGAGGGCGATGGCGGCGTCGATGGCATCGAGGATGACGAACGTGCCGACCTCGCGGGTGACCCCGGTCAGCCGGAGGATGCTCATCGAGCCCTGGTCGGCGCGGCGCGACCGACGCCCGTGCCGCCGCGCGGCGGGTGGCCGCGGCACGCTTCGTCCGGTCGGTCCGCGCCTGGGCCGCGGCGCGGGCGGCCTCCGTCGGGCGTCAGGCCCGAGCGTCCCCTCGCCCGCCAGCTCGGTCCAGCGGCGGCCGGCGCGGCGCGGCCCGCCGGTCATCGTCCGCAGGATCGCCGCGGCGCTCTTTCGGTCGGCCGGCGCCAAGCCGCTGGCACCACGAGCAGAAGTGGGTCGACCGTGCCCCGACGACGATCCGCTTGATCGGCCGGCCGCAGCGCGGACACGGCTCGCCGGTCCGCTGGTAGACCTGCAGGTGCTCCTGCATCGAGCCGTCGCCGTCGGGCGCGGTGTAGTCGTCGATCGAGCTGCCGCGCCGCTCGACCGCCTCGCCCAGGATCCGCCGGAGCGACTCGTACAGGTGGCGCTCGTCGGCGGGACGGAGGGTCGCCGACGCGTCCGCAGCGGGTGCAGCTCGCGCCGCCCACAGCGCCTCGTCGGCGTAGATGTTGCCGACGCCGGCGAGGAACGACTGGTCGAGCAGCAGCGGCTTGAGCCGGCCCTTCCGCCGCCGAAGGCTCCGCCGGAAGTCGCGGACGTCGAACGCCGGATCGAGCGGCTCCGGTCCGAACGCGCGCGAAGACGCCGGTCCCGCCGACCTCGGTGACGAGCTCGCCCGTCACCGGATCGCGGCCGTACAGGCCGATCCGGCCGAACTTGCGGATGTCGCGGAAGCGCACCTCGCGGCCGTCGGCGAGCTCGAGGACGAGCCGGACGTAAGGATCCACCGGCGTCTCGGCCGGCACGACGAACAGCTGGCCGGTCATCTTCAGGTGGATGGTCAGCGCGGCATCGCCGGACAGGTCGACGACGACGAGCTTGGCGCGCCGGCCGACTGCCTCGACCGTGCCGGCCGGCGACGGCGGCGTCGAACGCCTCGGGCGTGTGCGTCCGCAGCGTCCGCGCCCACGAGACGCGGGCGCCGGTGATGGTCGCGCCCAGGATGCGCGGGCGCAGGTCGCGCGCGACGGTCTCGACCTCGGGAAGCTCGGGCATGGACGCGAAGCCTAGCCGAGCGTCGGTGGCGAGCGGCGCCTCAGTCCGGGGCCTCGTCCGCCTCGGCCGCGATGGCGTCGGCGCGGGTCAGCGGCGTCATCGACTCCCAGTCGTCGCCGACCTTGATGTCGACGGTCAGCGGGACGTCGAGCGGCAGGGCGCTCTCCATCGTCTCGCGCAGGAGCGGCACGAGCCGGTCGACCTCGTCGCGCGGGACCTCGAGCAGCAGCTCGTCGTGGACCTGGAGCAGCGGCCGGGCGCGGAAGCCGCCGGCCGCGAGCCGCTCGTCGAGCCGGATCATCGCGATCTTGACGATGTCGGCGGCGGTGCCCTGGATGGGCATGTTGATGGCCATCCGCTCGCCCGCCGCGCGCAGGGTCGGGTTGCGCGCCGCGAGCTCCGGGATCTGCCGCTTGCGCCCGAGAAGGGTCGTCACGTAGCCCTGCGTCCGCGCCTGCTCCTTGATCGCGAGCATGTAGTAGCTGATCCCGGAGTAGGTCGCGAAGTAGGTGTTGATGAACGCCTGGGCCTCCGCCCGCGGGATGTTCGCCCGCTCCGACAGCCCGAAGTCGCACAAGCCGTAGGCGATCCCGAAGTTGACCATCTTGGCCATCGAGCGCTCGCCGAGGGTGACCTCGGCCGGGTCCTTGTGGAGGACGAGGGCGGCCGTCTCGCGATGGAGGTCGGCGCTGCGGGCGAACGCGTCGCGCAGGTGCTCGTCGCCCGACACGTGGGCGAGGATCCGCAGCTCGATCTGGCTGTAGTCGGCGGCGACGAGGGTGAGGTCCGGGGCGCCGGCCACGAACGCGCGCCGGATCCGCCGGCCGAGCGGCGTCCGGATCGGGATGTTCTGGAGGTTCGGGTCGGACGACGACAGGCGGCCGGTCGCGGCGACGGCCTGGTGGAACGTCGTGTGGAGGCGGCCGTCGGCGGCGATCAGCGTCGGCAGGGCATCGACGTAGGTCGAGCGCAGCTTCGTGTAGATCCGCCACTCGAGCAGCTTGTCGATCATCGGATGGGCGGGGCGCAGGTCCTCGAGCACCGACGCGTCGGTCGAGTAGCCGGTCTTGGTGCGCTTGCCCTTGGGCAGGTTGAGCTCGAAGAACAGGATCTGCTCGAGCTGCTTGGGGCTGCCGAGGTTGAACTCGTGCCCGACGTCGAGATAGATCTCCGCCTCGAGCCGCGAGATCTCCGCCGCGAACTCCTCGCGCGAGGACGTCCAGGGCCTCGAGGTCGAGCGCGACGCCCGTCGCCTCCATCCGCGCCAGGACGGCGATCAGCGGCAGCTCCATCTCGCGGTACAGCCGGTCGAGACCGTCCTCGACCAGGCGCCGCTCGAGCGGCTCGCGGACGGCGAGCGCCGACAGGGCCTCCAGACCGGCGCGCGACGGCGCGTCCAGCTCGGCGACCGGCGGGCAGGATGAGGTCGATCTGCTCGGCCACCACGTCTGCGATGGTCTGGCTGCGCAACGCGGCGTTGAGGACGTACGCGGCGATCTGGGTGTCGAACGCGACGGGTGTCGCGGCGGCGTCCGGGTCGTCGGCGATCCGGGCCACGACGAAGGGCTTGACCTCGTGACCGACGACCGGTGTCGCGAGCCGATCGAGGAGCCGGCGCAGCGTCGCGGCGTCGTCCGGACCCTCGACCGCGATCGTCCGGCCGTCGCTGCCGGCGACGGCCAGCGCGAGCGGCGACCCGCGCCGGGGCCGCGGATCGTCCAGGAGGAGACCGATCCCGACGGCGGCCTGCGCGGCGAGCCACGGCTCCAGGGCGGCGATTGCGTCGCCGGCATGGACCTCGATGCGTGACGGGTCCGTGATGGCCGCGGCCAGGGCGGTCGGCAGGTCACCGGCGACGACATCCGGCGCGGTGGATGGCGCGGTCGCCACGGCTGCGGTCCCGTCGCCGTCGGGCGCGGCCCGAGCGACCGAATCGAAGTCGAGCGACAGCTGCAACCCGCCGCCCTCCGAGGGTGGACGGACGGGTCGGGCGGTCCCCCAGCCCCGACGGCCGGGCAGCACCGGCCACGCGCGCCGCGGGCACGGATCCATCCGTGGCGACGCCGTGCAGCGCCTCGGCGGCGTCACCCGCGGTCTCGCCGGTCATCGCCGGCAGGCGCTCGATCAGGGAGCGGAACTCGTACTCGCGGAAGAGGCGGATGACGGTCTCGCGGTCGTAGTCGCCGAGCCGGGCCGCCTCGAGGTCGAAGTCGACCGGCAGGTCGCGGACGATCGTCGAGAGATCCTTGCCCATGAACACCGCGTCGCGATGCTCGACGAGCTTGTCGCGCAGCTTGTCCGGCTTCACCTCGTCGATCCGCTCGTAGAGGGCCTCGAGCGTCCCGAACTCGCGGATGAGCTTGGCCGCGGTCTTCTCGCCCACCCCGGGTACGCCGGGGATGTTGTCGGTCGGATCGCCTTTGAGCGCCTTGTAGTCGATCATCTGGGCGGGCACGAGGTCGAACCGCTCGGCGATCTTGGCCGGGTCGTAGAGGATCGTGTTCTCGACCCCCGACCGCGTGGTCATCAGCCGGGTGTGGTCGGTCACCAGCTGGAGCATGTCCAGGTCGCCGGTCACGATGGTCGTATCGAGGCCGCGCCGCTCGGCGTCCACCGTGATCGTGCCGATGACGTCGTCCGCCTCGATAGCCGGCGAGCTCGTAGACGGGGATCCGCAGCGCCTTGACGACCTCGCGGACCTTCGGGAACTGGTCGCGGAGGTCGTCCGGCATCCGCTGGCGAGTGGCCTTGTACTCGGCGTACTGCTCGTGCCGGAAGGTCGGCCCCTGGAGGTCGAACGCGACCGCGACGTAGTCCGGCTTGATGTCCGCGATCCCGCGCAGGACGATGCTGCAGAAGCCGAAGACGGCGTTGACGAGCTCGCCCTTCGACGTCGTGAGGGGCGGGAGAGCGAAGTAGCCGCGGTAGATGAGCCCGTTGCCATCGAGCAACATCAGGCGTTCGGTGGGCACGACCCAAGTGTACCCGCGGGCCTCAGAACGACGACGTGTGCCGAGGGGCTTCGGACGCCCGGAACCAAGCCGGAAACGCGCCCGGATCAGCGGTCGCCGGTCCGCCTGGCGACGCGACGGATCGCGAACAGCACGAGCCCGACGACGAGCAGCGCGGCCGAGATGAGCGACAGCGACGGTCCGCCCAAGGTCGACGACAGTGCCCCGTCGCGGTTCGCCCCCTGATCCGCGGAACCCGCGTCCCCCGAGCCGGCCGCCTTGCCGTTCCCGTTGATCAGCGGCGCGACGACCGTCATCGGCGTCGGTTGCGGCTGAGCCTGGATCGAGACCCGGCTCGGCGGGGAGCTGGCGGCATCGGGCAAGGCAGCGGGTCCAGGTGCGGCGCTCGCATCGGCTGCCGCGGGTCGAGGCACGATGCTCGCGCCGGCCCCTGTCGCCGCCTCGCCGCTCAGGTCGGAGGCGCCGCTCCCCTCGGGCACGACCGCACCGAAGCCGGGAACGCCTACTCCGGTCGCTGCCGCGGGCGGCACCGCCGCCGGGCCGCCCGCCGAGGAGGAGGCGCTGCCCAGGCTCATCGAGGGCACCGCAGTGACGAGGAGGCCGGCGATCCCGAGCGTCGTCAGGCCGACGGCCAGCGGCTTGCTCAGTGCATCGCGCGGGCTCCCGATGGCGCCGAGGAACCGCCGCCACGGCGATCGCAGCCGGGCTGCCTCACCGGCCGTCAGCGTGTAGTCGCGTGGCCGGGCCGGCGTGGGCACGAGCCGCGTGGCCGCCGCCAACGCCACGAGGTCCGCGTGGAGCTCCGCGCAGTGATCGCACTCGTCGACCAGTGCCTCGGCGGCAAGGCGATCGCTCGCGCTCAGCGAGTGGTCTGCGAGGGATGCCACGAGCATCGTGTCGTGGGCGGCATGGCCGGCCGTCTCGGGGCGGATCGTCATCACACCCGTCAGACGGGTCGCCGCGTGACCCGGTTCCCCCGCCCGCTCGGCAGTCAGCCGCTCGGCATCGGCCGAAGTCAGCACGAAGTCCCGAACACGCGGCGCCGTCGGCTGCTCGCGGACCGCCCCGACGAGCGCGAACAGGTCCGCGTACAGGGCGGCGCAGTCGGGACAGGATCGCCGCCGGTCGTCGGCCGCGGCACGTTCCGTCGCGCTCGCGTCGCGGTCCAGCAGCGCGGCGATCAGGAGCGGGTCGTGCTGGTCGTGGTCGGTCCTGCCGTCAGCCACGGAACGCGTCCATCCGGTCCTCGAGGAGCGCTCGCAAGCGCCAGCCGGCCACGGTGGATCCGCGACTTGACGGTTCCCAGCGAGACCCCGGTCATCTCCGCGATCTCGGCGTAGTCGTAGCCCTCGACGTCGTACAGGACGATCGCCGCCCTCTGGTCGTCGGTGATGCCGGCGAGGGCGCCCGCCAGGAGCCGAGTCCGCTCCGAATTCGAGGGCGGTCCGCTCGGGATCGGCCTCGACCCCCGCAGGCGGCTGCCAGCTCTCGTCGTCCAGCTCGGGGTAGGGCTGGACGGGCCGTCGCTTGCGCGAGCGCTGCTGGTCCATCGCGGCGTTGACGCAGATCCGGTTGAGCCACGACTTGACGCTGCCGCCACGGAACGAGGTCAGGTTCCGGAACGCGGAGAAGAACGCCTCCTGGACCGCGTCCGAGGCCTGGTCGCGATCGGGGACCATCCGCACGACAAGCGCGAAGAGCTGGTCCTGGTAGAGCCTGACCAGGTCGTTGAACGACTCGAGGTCGCCGTCGCGGGCTCGCTCGAGCAGGATGAGGTCGCGGCGCTGGACGGGGTCGTCGGAGACCGTGGTCGAGCGAAGGTCCTCCACGATCGGGGGGTCCCTCCGGACGGCGATTTTGAGGCCGGGCGAGTCTAGCATCGGTCCCGTCGGAGACGCCGCAACCCGACGAGCGGTTCCCCAGGACCCTCTGGGGGCCGTGTCGCACGACGGAGCTGATGTCGCGGGGCGCTGGCCAGCCAGTGGCGGATGAGTCGCGCAGGGCGATCCGATCGCCGTCCGGCGGCTCAGCCAGGTGGCGGCGGGATGACCCCCATCTGGACCAGCATCCCGACCATGTCGATGTTGAGCCACCCCTCGCTGATCTTGCCGTCACGGATGCGGAACATCCGGGTCGCCGTCCAGCGCATCGGCCGGCCGGTCGGCGGGATCCCCATGAATGGTCCCTGGTTCGTCCCCGACAGGACGCCGCGCGCGACGACGAGATCGTCTTCCGCCACGACGTCCTCGAGGGCGAAGGCGATGTCCGGGAATGTCCCGTCGAAGATCCGGTACGAGTCCTTCAGGCCCTCGAGGCCCGGGCCTTGGCCCGGGATCGGATCGTGGTCGACGTAGTCGGGATGGACCACATCGGCGAGGCCCTCATACGTCTTCGCGTTCACGGTGGCGACGAATCGCTCGACGACGGCGTGATTGGCCCGCAGTCGCTCGGCGTCTTGTGCGCTCATTCGGTCGTTCCCCTCGGTCCAGGTCGTGGCTGACGGCTCGACGGCGGGTGACGCTAGCGGGGTGGGCCGCCCATCGGCGGGACGACGCCCATCTGGGTGAGCATCCCGAGCGCGTCGAAGTCCTGCCAGCGCTCGATGACCATGCCGTCGTCGTCCAGGCGATAGATGATGATCCCGCTCCAGGACACCTTCTTGCCGGTCGGCGGGATGCCCATGAACGCGCCTTCGTGCGTGCCGGTGATCGTGCCCCGCGACGCGACGCGATCGCCCTCGGCGACCACGAAGTCCTCGCTGACATGCCAGTCGGGCATCGCCGCATAAAAGGGATCGAGCGAGTCGACGAGCGCCTTCGGTCCGACGATGTCGCCCGACGCCCCGCCGTGATTCACGAACTCGGGGTGGACGATCTCGTAGAAGACGTCGCGGTCCTTGGCGTTCACCGCTCGATAGAAGCGATGGATAACCTCGCGATTCCGCTGGACCCGGTCCGCGGGTCCCGGATCGGTCGACATGGCGCCCCCCACGCTACTCCCCGGGTGATCGCCGACGCAGGCGATCTCGCCCCAGGCCACGATTGTCGCCCGTTGGCGGTGGCACGGCAATGGCCAACCAGGGGTGCGCGGTACCATGTCGCCCTCGCTCCGGCCGGAGTGGCGGAATTGGCAGACGCTGCGGTCTCAAACACCGTTGGGGGCAACCCCGTACGAGTTCAAGTCTCGTCTCCGGCACCATCCAGATACCAGGGAGGTCCGTGACGATGCCGCCCGGTCGCGCCGTGGGCTACCCGACGAACCGCCTCCTGGCGGTCATCGACGATCCGGCGGAGGCCGCGTCGGCGCTGGCCGAGCTCCAGGCCGGCGGCATCCCGACGCGCGATCTCGAGATCCTGCGCGGCGAGGAGGGTGCGGACCGGATGGACGGCACGGGTGAGGTCTCGGGCTGGCTCGGCCGGCTCCGGCGGGCGTTCGATTTCACCCTGATGGACCAGCTGGTCGACTTCGCCGCGTACGAGCGTGCGCTGCGCGACGGACGCGCCGTGGTCATGGTCCACGTCCACGGCGATGCGCCCAAGGCTGCCGCGCACGCGATCCTGCGGCGCCACGGCGGCCATTTCATCAACTATTACGGCCGGTTCGCGACGGAGGAGCTCGACCTGTGGCGCGGCCCGGAGCCGGACATCCCGGGCTACATGCGCCGCTAGACTCGCGGTCGTGTCCGACCTGAGCCTGCAGCAGCGGTACGCCCCCGCCTCGCGCTGCTTTGGGTGCGGCCCCGCGAACGCGTCCGGGCTCCGCATCGAGAGCCGCGCGACCGACGACCCGACCGGCGAGCTCATCGCCGCCTGGCAGCCGCTCCCCCATCACGCCGCCTTCGAGAACGTGCTCAACGGCGGCGTCATCGGCACGCTGCTCGACTGTCACGCCAACTGGACGGCGGCGATGCGCGTGATGCACGACCGCGGGCTGGCGGCGCCGCCCGGCTGCGTCACGGCCGACTACGCGATCCGCCTGCGCCGGCCGACAGCCGTCGATCGGCCGGTCCACCTGCGCGCCTGGCCGGTCGAGGCGGACGGCGACCGGGTCGTCGTCGACGCCGAACTGTCATCCGGTGGCATCATCACCGCCACATGCCGCGGCACGTTCGTCGCCGTCGGTCCCGACCACCCCGCGTATGAACGCTGGTAGAGGAGCCTCATGTTCCACCGCTTCTTCGGATCCAATGACAAGGACGAGACGACCGTCGTCGAGCGCCCGGCTCCCCCGCCCCCGTCGGACGGTGCCGGCGACACGGCGACCGTCCGGCGGATCGTGGCGAAGCTCGAGGCGATGCCGCCCGAGAAGGCACGCTTCCTCGCGGCGGCCGCGTACACCCTGGCCCGTGCCGCCAACGCCGATCTCGACATCAGCGACGACGAGACGGCCGCCATCGAGCGCGAGCTCCAGGGGCACGAGTCGATCGACGAGGCGACCGCCGTTCTCGTGACCGAGATGGCGAAGCTCCAGGCCAAGACCGTCGGCGGCACCGAGGACTTCGTCGTCACCCGCGAGTTCAAGGCGCTGGCCGACCACGATCAGCGACTGGTCGTCCTCCGCGCGTGCTTCGCGGTGATGGCGGCCAACGGCACGATCTCGGCCGAGGAGACGGCCACCGTCAACGAGATCGCGGCCGAGCTCGACATCGACCAGGCGGAGCTCAACGCCATCCGCGCCGATTTCCACGAGCAGCTGTCGTCGGTCCAGCAGATCCGGCGCATCACCCAGACGACCTAGGCGCGCGGCCTCGACGAGCGCGTCGATGCGCGAGGCCCTCCGAGGCGCCGCCCGTTCGCTCCGGGCGGCCATCGCCAACCCGTCGATCCGCCGCGTCGAGGCGGCCTACACGGGCGGGATCGCGGGCGACTGGGTGCTGCTCGTCGCACTCCTGGTCGTCGCGTATCGCGCCGGCGGCCCGCTGGCGGTCGGCGTCCTCGGCCTCGTCCGGATGGTGCCCGCGACCCTGACCGGGACGCTGGCCGGCATCCCGGCAGCCCGGTTCGGCAGCGGACGGGTCCTCGTCGCGGCCAATGCGATCCGGACGCTCGGCGCCCTCGGCTGTGCCGTCAGCGTGGCGATCGGCGCGCCGACGGCCGTCGTCTTCATCGCGGCAGCCATCGTCGCCGCGGCCGGGACGATGGTCCGGCCCGTCCAGTCCGCGCTGCTGCCGTCGCTCGCGCAGCTGCCCGAGGAGCTCGTGGCGGGCAACGTCGTGTCGAGCCTCGGCGAGGCCTTCGGGACGTTCGTCGGGCCGCTGCTCGGCGGGATCCTCGTCGCATCGGTCAGCGAGGGGGCTGCGATGGGCGTGGCGGCGATCTTCTTCGCCGCCGCGACGCTCTCCGTCGCGCGCCTCGACGCGGCCGAGGACCGTGGCACGATCCACCGCTCGGACGCGCCGGCGATCGAGCGTCCGTCATTCGTCCGCAGCATCCGGACCGTCGCCGCCCGACCGGGACCGGCGCTGGTCATCGTCGGGTTCCTGAGCCAGGCGCTGGTCCGCGGCATGCTGATCACGCTGATCGTGGTCAGCTCGCTGGAGCTGCTCGGCCTGGGCGACGCGGGCATCGGCTGGCTCAATGCCGCGATCGGCCTGGGCGGCCTCGTCGGCGCGGTCGCCGCTGCGAGCCTGATCGGTCGCGTGCGGCTGTCCCGGCAGTTCGCGCTGTCGCTGGCCCTGTGGGGCCTGCCGATCGCGGTCATGGGCGCGTGGCCCCTGCCGCTGGTCGCCCTCGGGGCGATGGTCGTGACCGGGTTCAGCAACGCGTCCCTCGACATCGCCGGCTTCACGGTCCTCCAGCGGAGCTTCCCGCCGCGCGAGCGGTTCGCGGCGTTCGGCCTTCTCGAGGGCGCGGGTGGGATGGGGATCGCCCTCGGCGGGATCCTCGGATCCATCCTGGTGGACCTGGTCGGGATCCGGGGCGCCCTCGGCCTCGCCGGCGGCCTCCTGCCGATCATGGCGGTCGCGACGTGGCCGTGGATCAGCCGCCTGGAGCTCGAGTCGCTCGTGCCCGAGGACCGCCTGGCGCTGCTCCGGCACGTGCCGCTGTTCGCGCCGCTCAACCTGTCCACGCTCGAACGACTGGCGAGCACGATGGTCCCGGCCGATATCGCGACGGGCGAGATCCTGATGCGGGAGGGCGACGCCGGCGACCGCTACCTCGTGATCGAGGCGGGTTCGGTGGAGGTCTCCGCGCATGGCAGCCGGCTGCGGACGTGCGGACCCGGCGACGGCCTCGGCGAGATCGCGCTGCTCCGGGACGTGCCGCGAACCGCGACGGTCGTGGCGAGCGAGCCCGGCCGGGTCCTGGCGCTCGACGCCCTGTCGTTCACGGCCGCGATGGCCGGGCCGGCCGCCTGGGCAGCAGCCGAGGCGACGATCGCCGATCGCCTCGGGACCTCGGCGCCGTCGGGGGCCGGCGGGCGGGCCTAGGCGGCTCGCGCGCCGCGGGCGACAGGGAGGGTCAGGGCAGCAGCGCGATGACCTCCGCGGCCAGGGCCTCGTCCTTGGCCTGGACGCCGTACATCACGTCGTCCATGGCGTAGACCCAGGCGTCACCCAACGGGTTGGTGTCGAGGGACTTGATCCGCGTGACCGACCTGCCGCCGAGGGTGGCCGGCGCGCTCGACAGGCTGGCGCCGCCCGCGATGGCCGAGGCGATGTACGCGTCGACCAGCTTCGTCCCGTCCGCGCCGCCGCCGGAGACCGCGAATGCGTTGAACGTCGCATCTGCAGCCGGCGAGGAGTCGTTTGCCACCGCGAAGCCGGCCTTCGCCAGGTCGCCGCCAGCCTTCGTGATGATGGCCGCAAAGGATTTGCCGGCGGAGCTGGCGGCCAGCTCGGTCGGACCGAAGCTGAGCATGAACAGCGGCTTGTCCCGGAAGGCGCGCGGCAGGTTCTCCTCCAGGGCCGCCGCGCCGTGCGGGACGGAGCTGGAGGCGGCCGGGCCTGCGACGGCCGCGCTGGGCGCGGCCGATGGCGGGGGCGCGGATGGCGGGGGCGCCGACGGCGAGACGGCGGAGCTGCCGCAGGCCGTGACGACGAGGCTGAGCAACGCGCCCAGAGCGATGGTTCGGTGACGCATGGATCCTCCTGACGGGCCTGCGGAGGGTACCCGCGTCGGGCGTCAGGCGCTGGCGAGGCGCAATTCGACCAGCCCGTCGCCCAGCCGGCGTCGTACCTCGGCGAGGAGCTCGGCGTCGTAGGCGACCCCGCGACGAAGCTCCATCTCGCCGCCGCCCGGGCCCGGCACGTGGATGACGACCTTGGTCGTGCCGGGCCGATCGCGCATGACCGCACGGAACGCCTCCATCGCCCCGACCATGCGCTCGGACGGCACGCTGCCGGCGAAGCGCACGTGCAGGGTCGTGCCCGGCCCGGCGTCGACCGGGGCGTCGGCGGTCGCGTCCGCGACGATCCGCGCCCGGGCCTCGTCCGGCACGGACGGTTCCTCATCGGTCTCCGGCGCGGTGTCTACGCCGGCCACCTCCGGATACGTGGAGACCGGTTCGGCCGGGGCGATGGCCGGCAGGGCTGTCGGTGCCGGCGCCTCGGCGACCCCGCCGCCTCGTCGCGGCGAGACGAACGGGATGGGCGCTCCCATCGCGCCCACGGCCCCGGCCCCTCCGGTCACGGCGACCGGCGCGACCTGTCCCGGCCCGACCGGGACCAGAGGCCGGCCACCGGTCACCGCCTCGCGGGGAGCGTAGCCATGACCGTTGCCGTTGCCGTTGGCCCCGCCCGATCCCCGCCGCCCGCCGCGCTCGCCGGCCGCGACCTGTCGTGCGAACGCCTCCTCGCCGGCCGCCGCGGCACCATCCCAGTCCACGGCCAGGTCGGCCAGCAGCGAGACGTCCTCGCTCTTGTGGTCGACCCGGCCGGCGACCAGCAGGATCTCGCCGTCGCGCCACGTCGAGCCGGTCTGCTCGTAGAGCCGCGGGAAGACCACGACCTCGATCGTGCCCTGCAGGTCCTCGATGGTGACGATCGCCATCGTCGCCTTGGCCTTGGTGATCACGGTCCGGACGCCGGTCACGATCCCGCCGACGACGACCCGCTGGCCGTCGAGCGACTCGTCGCGCAGGTCGCCCGAATAGGCGGTCACGAACCGGCCGACCCGCTCGGCGACCTCGCCCATCGGGTGGTCGGAGAGGTACAGCCCGAGCAGCTCCTTCTCCCAGCGCAGGCGCTCGCGGACGGGCACCTCGGTCGCCGTCGGCAGCGGAGCGCTCGAACGCGGTCGCGTCCGCCGCGCCGAGGTCGAACAGCGAGGTCTGGCCGGTGATCCGGTCGCGCTGGGTCGCCTGGCCGGCGGCGACCGCGTCGTCGAGCCCCAGCAGGATCTGGGCCGGGTGGCCGAACGGGCTCGAGCGCCCCGACCTTGGCCAGCGACTCGAGGACCTTGCGGTTGGCCAGCCGCAGGTCGATCCGCGTGCAGAAGTCGGTCAGCGAGCGGAACTCGCCGCCCTCGTCGCGCGCCGCGATGATCGACTCGATCGCGCCCTGGCCGACGTTCTTGACGGCCAGCAGCCCGAACCGGATCGCGTCGCCCTCGACCGTGAACTCGAGATGGCTGCGTGTGGACGTCCGGCGGCAGGACCTCGATCCCCATCCGGCGGCACTCGGCGACGGCCGCCGCGACCTTCTCCTCGTTCGAGCGGAAGGCGGTCAGCACCGCGGTCATGTACTCGACCGTGTAGTTCGCCTTGAGGTACGCGGTCTGGTAGGCGATCAGGCCGTAGCAGGTCGCGTGGGCCTTGTTGAACCCGTAGCGCTCGAACGGCTCGAACGCCTTGAAGACCGCGTCGATGACCTCGCGGCTCGACGCCCCGCTCCGCCGCCTGCGTGACGAACTTCTCCTTCTGCGCGCGCAGGACCGCCGACTTCTTCTTGCGGATCGCGTAGCCGAGCGTGTCCGCCTCGGGCCCGGTGAACCCGCCCAGGGCGATCGCCGCGGACATGATGTCCTCCTGGTAGACGAAGATCCCGTAGGTCTTCTCCAGGTACGGCTCGAGCAGCGGGTGGAGGTAGGTCACCGGCTCCTGGCCGTGCTTGCGCCGGATGTAGGCCGGGATGTTGTCCATCGGCCCCGGCCGATAGAGCGCGACCATCGCGGCGAGGTCGTAGACCGAGGTCGGGCGGAGCTCGCGGACATAGCGGCGCATGCCCGCCGACTCCAGCTGGAAGACGCCGGTCGTCTCGCCCGAGGCGAGCAGCTCGAACGTCGTCGCGTCGTCGAGCGGGATCGCGTCGAGGTCGATCTCGATGCCGCGGTTGGCGCGGACCAGGTCGACCGCCTGGCGCAGGATCGTCAGGTTCGACAGAGCCGAGGAAGTCGAACTTGAGCAGGCCGAGCGCCTCGATCGCGTGCATCTCGTACTGGGTCATCAGCCCGTCCGAGTTGGTCGCCTTCTGGAGCGGCATCAGCTCGGTCAGCGGCTCCCGGCTGATGACGACGCCGGCGGCGTGAGTCGAGGCGTTGCGGGCGACCCCCTCGAGATGGCGCGCGAAGTCGGTGATCCGCTTGACCGCCGGGTCGCCCTCGACCATCCCGCGCAGGTCGGCGGAGGTCTCGATCGCCTCGTCGAGCCGGATGCCCAGCTGGTTGGGCACCGCCTTCGCGATCCGGTCGACCTCGCCGTACGAGTGCCCCAGCACGCGCCCGACGTCGCGGATCGCGGCCCGGGCGAGCATCGTGCCGAAGGTGATGATCTGGGCGACGTGGTCCTGGCCGTACTTGCGGCCGACGTAGGCGATGACCTCCTCCCGGCGACCGTCCTCGAAGTCGACGTCGATGTCGGGCATCGTCACCCGGTCCGGGTTGAGGAAGCGCTCGAACGGCAGCTGGTAGAGGATCGGGTCGACCGGCGTGATGCCCAGCGTGTAGGTCACGATCGAGCCGGGCGCCGACCCTCGGCAGGTCGTCTGGATGCCCTGCTCGCGGGCGAACGCGATGAAGTCCGCCACGATCAGGAAGTAGCCCGCGTAGCCCATCGACAGGATCACGCCGAGCTCGTAGTCGAGCCGTGCCTGGAGCTCCGGGGTGACCGTCCCGTAGCGCCGCTCCAGCCCGCGCTGGCACTCGGCCCGCAGCCAGGTCTCGGCCGTGTAGCCGTCGGGGACCGGGAAATGCGGGATCCGGAGCTGGCCGAGCGGCAGGGTCAGGTCGGTCATCTCGGCGATCCGGCGGGTGTTGAGGATCGCCTCGGGCTGGTCCGGGAAGAGCGCCGCCATCTGGGCGGCCGACTTCACGTAGAAGTCGTGCGTGTCGAACTTCATCCGGTTCGGCGTGTCGAGGTTGTTGCCGGTCCCGACGCACAGCAGGACGTCGTGCGCCTCGGACTGGTCCTCGCGGACGTAGTGGAGGTCGTTGGTGACGACGAGCGGGAGGCCGGCCTCCGGGGCGAGACGCAGGAGCTGCTCGTTGAGCCGCCGCTGGTCGGCCATGCCGTGGTCCTGGAGCTCGAGGTAGAAGCGGTCCTTGCCGAAGATGTCGCCGTACTCGCCGGCCAGGTTGCGGGCCAGCTCCCAGTCCTCGACCTCGAGCGCCTTGGGGATCTCGCCGGACAGGCACGACGACAGGCCGATCAGGCCCTCGCTGTGCTTGGCGAGGTGCTCGCGGTCGATCCGCGGCTTGTAGTAGTAGCCGTCGATGTGGGCGTCGGTGATGAGCCGGCAGAGGTTGCGGTAGCCGACCAGGTCCTGGGCCAGGAGGATCAGGTGGAAGGGCTGGGCGTCGGCCTTGCCCTCCTTGTCGGTCATCGACCGGCGGGCGACGTAGGTCTCGACCCCGATGATCGGCTTGATGCCCTTGGCCCTGGCCGCCTGGTAGAACGCGACGGCGCCGTACAGGGCGCCGTGGTCCGTGATCGCGATCGAATCCATGCCCAGCTGGGCCGCCGTGTCGACCAGCTCCGTGATCCGGCCGAGGCCGTCGAGCAGGCTGAACTCGGAGTGCACGTGGAGGTGCGTGAAGTCGTTCGGGGCGATGGGCACGCGCACTCCTCGAAGCAGGGCCGTCCAAAACTGAGTACCTTCATGCGCAACGGGCTTAGCCCGTCTGCGAGTCCGACGTCGAGGCGGCTCCCCGATGGGATTGGGGCCTCCGTCTCGACGGTCGAACCTTGTTGTCGATAGCTTCGCCGCATTCGACTGGGTATGCCGCGCGGCTGTCTTTTCGACTCGTCAATGATGGGTGCCCAGGCATCGGGCCGGTCACGAGGCGAACCGCCGCGACCGCCCTCGAGACACGTTTGCGCTGCCAGAAAAGTCCCGGCCACCCTCAACCCGGACACCGGCTATCGTCTGGGGATGCTTGCCTGGGATCCGAGCGACGACGACATCGAGGACCTGGTCATCGACGCCCTCGAGGCGCTGCCGGCGCCATTCCGCGACCAGCTGGGCAGCGTGGCCATCGTGATCGAGGACGAGGCGACGCCGGGGCAGCTCGGAATCGGTCGGGGCGCGTGGCCTGTACGGGCTGTACCAGGGCATGCCGCGGACCCGGCTGTCGGCTGACGCCGCCCCGACCCCGAGCAAGATCACGATCTTCCGCGGGCCGCTGGTCGGTCACAACCGGTCGCCGGAACGAGCTGGCCGCGGCCGTGACCGAGACCGTCTACCACGAGATCGCCCACCATTTCGGGATCTCTGACGAGCGGCTCCACGAGCTCAGCGGAGCGCCGGGCATCTGACTCTGCCGGGGTCAGGGCCGCGCCACGGTGAGCAGGCCGGTCACCACCGGGGCGATCCGCTCCAGCCACAGGCCGTACTGGGCGCCGCTCGGGTGAAGTCCGTCTCCAGCCACGAGCGTCCGATCCTGCCCGGCGCGTTCGGACAGGTCGAAGATGTCGACGCACGCGATGCCCGCGTCCGTCGCGAGCCGGGCCATCGTGGCGTTGGCGGCGACGATCGCGTCGTGCTGCCGGCGCGGATCGCCGTAGTCGGCGCCGGCGGGGGTGACGGTGTAGTCCGGGATCGTGACCGTGACGATCCGGTCGGGGGCGAGCCGGTCGAGAAGGGTGGCGATGATGCGTTCCAGGTTCGCCTCGTACGTTGCAGGCCCCACGCCGCGGACCACGTCGTTGACGCCGATCAGGACGCTGACCAGGTCGGGCCGCAGGGCGTCAAGGGCCGGCAGCTGGTCCCGGATCAGATCGGCCGACGTGGCGCCGTTGACCCCGAGCGTTGGCCACGAGCTCCAGCCACGGGGCGTCGGGCGGTCCGACCGCCGCGACCAGCCGCTCCGGCCAGCGCTCGGCGGGCGGGACCGAGGTTCCGATGGTGTACGAGTCGCCGAGCGCGACGTAGCGCACGCCGCGAGGCCGCCTAGAGCCGGACCCGGAGCGACTCGAGCCCGCGGAGCACGAACGTCGGCTTCCAGCGCGGCTCCTCGACGAGCTCGAGCGCGGGCCGCCGCCGGAGCAGCGTCCCGAACGCGATCGCCAGCTCCATCTTCGCGAGCGGCGCGCCCAGGCAGTAGTGGATCCCCGCCCCGAACGACAGGTATGGGTTGGGATCGCGTGCGAGGTCGAGACGGTCCGGGTCGACGAAGGCGTCGGGATCGCGGTTGGCCGCCCCGAACAGGAGGGCGACCTCCTCGCCCCGTGGGATCTCCACACCGTCGACCTCGATCGGCTCGAGGACCCAGCGCTCGAACAGCGACAGCGGGGTGTCGTACCGCAGGAGCTCCTCGATCGCGGTCGGCAGGAGGTCAGGCTCGCTTCGCAGCCGCGCCAGCGCCTCGGGATGGCGGAAGAGCGTCCACCAGCCGTTCCCGGCGCCGTTGACGGAGGCCTCGTGGCCCGCGTTCAGGAGCAGGACGCACGTCCCGATCAGCTCGGTCTCGGTGAGCGTGTCGCCGTCGTCGACGACCGCGGCGAGGGCGCTGATGAGGTCATCGCCGGGCCGGCGGCGCCGCTCGGCGAGCAGGTCGCGCAGGTACGCCCCGAACTCGACGCTGGCCTGGACGGCCTTGCGCGCGGACGCTTCCGGCGGGTCCAGCTCGTACATCAGGCAGAAGTCGGCCGACCAGGGCCGCAGGAGGTGGCGGTCCGCCGCCGGGATGCCGAGCAGCTCGGCGATGACCGTGACGGGCAGCGGCTCCACGAACCGGGCGATGAGGTCGGCCTCCCCGTCCTCGCCCATGTCGTCGATCAGGCCGTCGACGATGGCCTGGATCCGGCTCCGCATCGCCTCCACGGTCCGTGGCGTGAACGCCTTGAGGACCAGCCGCCGGAGCCGCGTATGATCGGGCGGCTCAAGGTCGAGCATGCCCACGTCGTTCAGCTCGTGGAATGGGGCGTGCCAGGCGGGCGGCTCGGGCCGGCCCATCTCCGCGTGGGTCGCCTGATGGAGATACGTCCGGCCCAGCCGGCGGTCGCGCAGGAGCCGGTTGACGTCGGCGTGCCGCGAGATGAGCCACTGGTGGGTGGCGGGGTTCCACAGGATCGGATGCTCGCCCTGAAGCCGCCGGTAGACCGGGTAGGGATCCGCGATGAACCCGGCGTCCGCGGGATCGAACCCGAGGTCCAGGGGCGTCACGGCGACGGGCGGACTGGCCACGCGTCGAAGCCTAGCGCAGGCGTCCCCGGGACGATGCCCGCCCCCCGGTCCACGGCCTCGTGTCAACGCTCGTGTAGCGGCTTGCCGCCCGCGGCTCCGTATCGCTAGGATGTGCGCCAACGGTCGGCCGGGAGGGTCGGCCGCGCTTCCGGCCGATGCGATCCCTGGTCAGCTGACCGACGCGGACGTTTCCGGTCCTGGACACCTGGAGGAGAGCACACATGCGCATCCGTAGCACTGGACTGACCCTGTTCGCGGGGTTGTCCATCCTGGTCGCGGCCTGTAGCAGCAGCACAGCCTCGACCGCACCGTCGGCGGCGGCTCCGTCGACCCCGGCGTCCGCGGCCGCCCCGTCGACCCCGGCGTCGACGGCGCCGTCCGAAGCGCCGTCGGTCAAGCCGACCTCTGACCTCAAGATCGGCGTCGTCACCGACGTCGGCAAGGTCAACGACAAGAACTTCAACCAGTTCAGCTACGCGGGCGCGGTGAATGGCGCGGTCTCGATCGGCGCCAAGACCCCGTCCGTCGTCGTCCCGACCGCCCCGTCCGACTACGAGCCGGACCTGCAGGCGTACGTGGACCAGGGCTACAACATCATCGTGGCCGTCGGCTTCAACCTCGTCGCCCCGACCGCGAAGCTGGCCAAGCTCAACCCGGACATCTGGTTCATCGGCGTGGACCACAACCCCTGCATCGACGCGAAGGGCGACATCTCGCCTGACTTCTCGGACTGCTCGGGCGACCTGTCCAAGCTGATCCCGAACTACATCGCGATCAACTACCAGGAAGACCAGGCCGGCTACCTCGCGGGCATCGTCGCCGCGTCCGCCAGCAAGAGCGGCATCATCGGTGCCGTCGGCGGCGTCGCCGTCTGCGGCCCGTGCGTGCGCTACATCCAGGGCTTCTACCTCGGCGCCCAGTCGGTCAACCCGGCGATCAAGATGAAGTCGGCCTGGGTCTCCGCGTCCGACTTCGTCAAGGGCTTCGCCGACCAGGCCGGTGGCACCGCCTACGGTGAGCAGTTCATCAAGCTCAACCCCGGCATCGACGTGGTCTTCCAGGTCGCGGGCCTGACCGGCAACGGCGTCATCGACGCCGCCTGCGCAGCGGGCATCGGCGCAATCGGCGTCGACGTCGACCAGCACGAGTCCTACGCGGCCTCGCAGAAGTGCATCCTGACGAGCGCCGAAAAGCATCTCGCCACGTCGGTCTCGAACTCGATCCAGCAGATCGCGCTCAAGACGGCCAAGGGCGGCATCGTCATCTACAACGCCGCCAACGACGGGATCGGCGTCGCGCCGTTCTACGACGCGGCGAGCAAGCTCCCGGCCGACATCCAGACCAAGATCGATGCGGCGATCGCCGGCATGAAGGACGGCTCCGTCGTCACCTGCCCGCCGGCCCCCGATTGCGGGAAGACCCCGGCTCCGCCGATCGGCAACTAGTCCAGACCCAGTCGCACATGAGCGGGTCGGTCTTCACGGCCGACCCGCTCGTCGTATCCAGCACGTGACCGCAGACGAGGCACCGATGACATCGGAGTCCCCCGTGGTTCGCGCCCCGGCGCTCGAGATGCGCGGCATCACGAAGCGCTATCCCGGTGTCGTCGCCAACGACTCGATCGACCTGGACATCCGGCCCGGCGAGATCCACGCCCTGCTCGGGGAGAACGGCGCCGGCAAGACGACCCTGATGAACATCCTGTACGGGCTTGCACGCCCGGACGCCGGCCAGATCCTGATCGATGGCCAGGAGGTCCAGCTGACCGGACCCTCCGATGCCATCCACCGCGGCATCAGCATGGTCCACCAGCACTTCATGCTCGTGCCGGTCCTGACCGTCGCCGAGAACATCGTCCTCGGCGAGGAGTCGACCACCCGTGGCGGGTTCCTCGACCGCAAGGAGGCCCACCGCCGGATCATCGAGCTCGGCCGCCGGTTCGGCTTCGAGGTCGACCCGGAGGCCAAGGTCGGATCGCTGTCCGTCGGGTGGCAGCAGCGGGTCGAGATCCTCAAGGCCCTCTACCGCGACGCGAAGGTGCTCGTCCTCGACGAGCCGACGGCCGTCCTCACGCCCCAGGAGACGGAGGAGATCTTCGAGGTCCTGCGGCGCCTCGCGTCCGAGGGTCACAGCATCGTCTTCATCAGCCACAAGCTCTACGAGGTCCTCGACATCGCGGACCGGATCACGGTCATCCGGCGCGGCAAGGTCGTCGGCCAGCGGATCCCGTCCGAGACCAACGAGGAGGACCTCGCCGAGCTGATGGTCGGCCGCGAGGTCTCGCTGATCGTCGATCGCGGCGAGTCGCATGCGGGCGAGGTCGCGCTCAAGGTCGAGAAGCTGGTCGTCCGCGACGACCGCGGCCAGGAGGCGGTCCACGAGATCGACCTCGAGGTGCGCGCCGGCGAGATCCTCGGCATCGCCGGGGTGGCCGGCAACGGCCAGGACGAGCTGGTCGAGGCGATCGTCGGCCTGCGCAAGCCGACGTCCGGCAAGGTGACGCTCGGCGGTCGGGACATCACCGGCCTCAAGTCACGCTCCGTCTACGAGGCCGGCGTGGGCTACGTGCCGGCCGACCGGCACCGCTTCGGCCTGGTGCTGTCGTTCAGCATCGCGGACAACCTCGTCCTGACGAGCTACCACCGCCCGCCCTACTCGCGTGGCCTGCTGCGCAATGACGCCGCGATCCGGGAGACCGCCGAGGAGCGGATCAAGGCCTTCGACATCCGGACGACCTCGGCCGACGCGAAGGCCTCGACGCTGTCCGGCGGGAACCAGCAGAAGGTCGTCATCGCGCGCGAGTTCGCCCGGGACCTGAAGCTGCTCGTCCTCGACCAGCCGACGCGTGGGCTGGACGTCGGCAGCATCGAGTTCATCCACCGCCAGACCGTCGCCAAGCGCGATGCCGGCGCGGCCGTGCTGCTGGTGTCGGCGGAGCTGGACGAGGTCCTCGAGCTGTCCGACCGGATCGCGGTGATCTATCGCGGACGCCTGGTCGGACTCCGCGACGGGCGAACCGCGGACAAGAACGAGGTCGGGCTGCTCATGGCGACCGGCGGCCGCGAGGCCACCGACGCGACCAAGGTCATGGCCGCCGACATCGACACGGGATCCGGGAGCGCGGCGTGAGCGAGCGCCTCAGCCGCGCCGGCAGCATCCTCGCCCTGCCCCTCATCGCCATCGTCCTGTCGTTCATCGTCGGCTCGGTCGTCATCATCTTCTCCGAATGGCTGGTCACCGGGACCCTGGCGCCGGGCCACGCCATCGACGCCTACAGCGCGCTGGTCTCGGGCTCCGTCGGGTCGGAACGCGCCATCGTCAACACGCTCAACAATACGATGCCGCTGCTCCTCGGCGGCCTGGCCGTCGGCCTGGGCTTCAAGGCCGGGCTGTTCAACATCGGCGTCCAGGGCCAGTTCCTGATGGGCGCCCTCGGCTCGGTCATCGTCGGCGTCCAGCTCCGGACGAGCCCGGTCATCGTGGCGGTCCCGCTGTCGCTGATCGCGGGCATGATCTTCGGCGCGGCGTGGGGCTTCATCCCGGGCTTCCTGAAGGCCGTCTCGGGCGCCCACGAGGTCGTCACCACGATCATGCTCAACTTCGTCGCGGTCGCGATCCTGGCCGCCGCCGTCAGCGGCCCCTTGAACGTCGTCGGGTCGCAGTCGCCCACGACGCTGCCGGTCGGCAACGCGTCGCTGCCGGTCATCCTCGGGCGGAACGGCACGATCGCGATCATCTACGCGCCGATCATGGCCGTCCTGTACGGCTGGCTCCTGTTCCGGACGACGCGCGGATTCGAGATCCGGATCGCCGGCGCCAGCCCCGACGCGGCGCGCTATGCCGGTATGTCGCCCAAGCGCCTGATCATCTGGACCATGTCCGTCTCGGGCATGCTCGGCGGCATGGCCGGCGCGACCGACCTGCTCGGCGCGACCCACCAGATGACGACCACCTATGGCACGACCGTCGGCTTCGATGCGATCGCCGTGGCACTGCTCGGCCGCACGAGCCCGATCGGGATCGTCCTCGCGGCGCTGCTGTTCGGCGCCATGCGCACGGGTGCGTCCGCGATGCAGATCCAGGCCGGCGTCCCGGCCGACCTCGTCGGCGTCCTCCAGGCCACGATCCTGTTCTTCCTCGTCGTCAGCCCGGTCATCAAGAAGATCCTCGGGCTCCGCGGCGCGAAGACCGGGCTCGAGGAGACGACCACGTTCACCGCGACCTACGGCGGGGAGGCGACGATCCGCTGATGGACCAGTTCCTGTACGGGATCCCGATCCTGGGCGTCGTCTTCGAGCTCATCGGGTACCTCATCGCGATCCTGCCCGGCATCGCCCCGATCATCATGAAGGCGTCGGTCCCGATCGGGTTCGCGGCCCTGTGCGGCGTGATGTGCGAACGATCCGGCGTCGTCAACATCGGCATCGAAGGGACGATGCTGGTGGCAGCCTTCGTCGGCTGGACGGCCGGCGTCTACCTCGTGCCCGTGCTCGGCTCCGATCCGCTGCCGCTCTTCGGCGCCACCCCGACCCTCCTGGTCGCCCTGGTCCTGGCGGTCCTGTCCGGCGTCGTCGTATCGCTCGTCCACGCCTGGTTATCGATCTCGGTCAAGGCGGACCAGATCATCTCGGGCACGATCATCAACATCGCCGCCCTCGGGTTCACCGGGTACCTGATCTCCCTGCTGTCGACGGCGTCGCCGGAGGGGGCCGGCCAGTTCAAGGCGTGGAACCCGCCGGACGTGGTCTCCAACCTCCCCGGCGTCGGCTGGCTGTTCGACACGTTCTTCGCGCAGGGGCCGCTCACGATCAGCCTCCTGCTCATCGCGATCGTGTTCCAGGTGACGTTGTTCCGGACGCGCTGGGGCCTGCGCAGCCGATCGGTCGGCGAGCACCCGCGCGCGGCCGAGACGGTCGGCATCGACGTCATCCGGCTCCGCTACCGCAACGTCATGCTCGGCGGCGTCCTGGCGGGCCTCGGCGGCGCGTTCCTCAGCATGGAGGGAACCGCCCAGTTCACGGCGGGAATGACCGCCGGCAAGGGCTTCATCGGCCTGGCCGCGATGATCGTCGGCCGCTGGACGCCGCTCGGGGCCTTCGGCGCGGCGCTCCTGTTCGCGTCGTCCGTCGGGATCAGCCAGGCGATCCTCATCGCACCGCCGCCGGGTCAGCTCGGCCAGGCGCTCGTCTCGCTGCCGCCACAGCTGTTCGACGCGCTGCCGTACCTCGTGACCATCATCATCCTGGCCGGCGTCGTCGGTCGCAGCATCCCGCCGGCCGCCGACGGCCAGCCGTACGAACGCGAGGCCGCGACCTGACTCGGGAGGAGCGTGATCGGGCCGCCGCGTTCCTGGACCTCCAGGAGGGTCGCGGACCGGTCGAGGTCCTCGATGATGCCGGCATCGAGCGCGTGCTGCGCGCGACCCGGCGGATCGCCGTCATCGGCGCGTCGTCCGACCCGACGCGGCCGTCCCACGGCGTGCTCCGGACGCTGGTCGGCCTCGGTCTCGACGCCGTGCCGGTGAACCCGAATGAGCGCGAGGTGCTCGGGCTGACGGCCTACCCGGATCTCGCCGAGGCGGTCGCGGCGACCGGGCCGGTGGATATGGTCGATGTCTTCCGGCGATCGGACCTGTGCGTGCCCCACGCGGTGGAGGCGGTCGCGGCGGGCGCGCGCGTGCTGTGGCTCCAGCTCGGGGTCGTGAACTGGGAGGCCGCCCGGATCGCGCGGGACGGCGGCCTCGAGGTCGTCATGGACCGCTGCACGGCTATCGAGTGGCAGCGGATCGGCGGGCGGTAGGCACCGTCGCCGAGGCGCGGCGGGCGCGGAGTCGCGGGTCGGCGTTCCTGCCAGGCACAGATCACGACCGAATGAGCGTCGTCGGCTCGTGACTCGTCCCAGACTCGTCGGATCTCGAAACCGTTGACGAGGAACGTGGCGCGGATCCGTTCCTCACGGGAACGCCGAACCCGGCGCGGCCGCCGGCCGCGACTCGCCGAGGCGGGCTACCGGACGAGGAAACCGAGGAACACCAGCACGACGCCCGCGACCGCGATCAGGCCGCCGATCTGCGCCTGACGACGGAGCACGGCCATCGCCACCGAGGCGCCGGTCGAGCCGTCGTCACGCAGGCCG
Source organism: uncultured Chloroflexia bacterium (assembly GCA_963755995.1). Taxonomy (GTDB): domain Bacteria; phylum Chloroflexota; class Limnocylindria; order Limnocylindrales; family CSP1-4; genus SPCO01. The sequence continues at coordinate 1,073,059 of CAVWLQ010000003.1, forward strand.
CCCCGCCACGCCTCGTAACGGGCGACGTTGGCGTCCTGCTCCTTCAGCTGCTGGTAGCGCGCCCACGGTCCCCTCGCCCGGTTGTACCCGACGACGATCAGCGCGACACCGGCGACCCACAGAACGACGTTCACCAGCCCCACCCGGTCAGCCCTCCCCTTTCCCATCCGCATCGAGCCGCGCTCGAACGGTCGCCTGGACCAGCGCGGCGTTGGCCTGGCCGCGGGTCGCCTTCATGACCTGGCCGACAAGGAAGCCGACCGCCTGGGCCTTGCCCGCCCGGTAGTCGGCGACGGCCGCCGGGTTGGCGGCGATGGCCGCATCCACGGCCGCCGTCAGCTCGCCGGTGTCCGAGATCTGGCGGAAGCCCCGCTCGGCGATGATCGAGGCCGCGCTCGCGCCGGTGGCGGCGTGCGCCTCGAGGACCTCGCGTGCCTGGGCGCGTGAGATCGCACCTGACGTGGCCGCGACGACGATCGCCGCGAACTCCGGCGCCGCCACGACCACCGGCCCGTCCGTCGCGTTGCGCAGGCGCAGGTATTCGCCGGTGACCCAGTTCGCGGCCGGCTTCGCCTGGAGCTCCGGGGCGGCCGCGCGGGTCGCCTCGAACAGGGTCGTCGCGTCGGGGTCGGCCACGAGGACCGCCGCGTCGTAGGCGGTCAGGCCCAGGGCATCCCGATAGCGAGCGCGGCGAGCGGCCGGCAGCTCCGGTAGCTTCGCCTTGACCTCGGCCAGCCATGCCGCATCGAGGTGCAGTGGCGGCAGGTCCGGCTCCGGGAAGTAGCGGTAGTCGTCCGACGTCTCCTTGACCCGCATCCGGTAGGTCTCGCCGCGCTCCTCGGACCAGCCGCGCGTCTCCTGGAGCAGGACCTCGCCGGCGTCCAGGGCGACCGCCTGCCGCTCGATCTCGAACTCGATGGCGCGCTCGACGGCCCGGAACGAGTTCATGTTCTTGACCTCGACCCGCGTCCCGAAGGGCTCCGTGCCGCGCGGGCGGAGCGACACGTTGGCCTCGACCCGCAGCTGGCCGCGCTCCATGTCGGCGTCGGAGGCGCCGATCGAGCGCAGCAGCAGCTGCAGCTCCTCGGCGTAGCGACGGGCCTGCTCCGCGGTCCGGATGTCCGGTTCCGTGACGATCTCCATGAGCGGCGCGCCGGACCGGTTGAAGTCGACGAGGCTGACCTTGCGCCCCGCTGCGTCGGTCGCGTGGACCAGCTTGGCGGTGTCCTCCTCGAGGTGCGCGCGGGTGATCGTCACCGTGAACGGACCGTCGCTCGTGTCGAAGGTCAGGCGCCCGAGCGAGGCGAGCGGCAGGTCGTACTGGCTGATCTGGTAGCCCTTGGGCAGGTCCGGGTAGAAGTAGTTCTTGCGGTCCCAGCGTGTCGCCGCCGGGGCGGTCGCCTCGATCGCGGCACCCGTCGTCAGGACGTGCTCGACCGCGCGCCGGTTGATCGTCGGCAGGGCGCCCGGCAGGCCCAGGCAGACCGGGCAGACGTGGCTGTTGGGCGGCGCCCCGTCGTAGTCGGTCGCGCAGCCGCAGAACATCTTGGACGCCGTCCGGAGCTGGCAGTGGACCTCGATCCCGATGACCGCCTCGTACCGCTCCGCGACGCTCGCCGTCTTCATCCGCGCACCCTCTCCACGAACCGGCCGATCCGTCCGAGGGCCTCCTCGAGCCGCTCGTAGGACGTGGCGTAGCACATGCGCACGTGGCCGGCTCCTGACGGCCCGAACGCGCTGCCCGGGACGACCGCGACGTGCTCCTCGTCCAGGAGACGCTCGGTGAACTCGTCGTCCGTGAGCCCGGTCGACCCGATCCGTGGGAAGGCGTAGAAGGCGCCGCGGGGCTCGAACGTCTCGAGGCCGATGGCGTTCAGCCCGTCGACGATCAGCCGGCGACGGCGGTCGTACTCGGTGCGCATCCGCTCGACGTCGGCCTCGCCCTCGACGATCGCCGCGAGGGCGGCGTCCTGGGCCGTCGTCGGGGCGGACATGATCCCGTATTGGTGGACCTTCAGGAGACCCTCGAGGATCCCGGCCGGCGCCGCGACGTAGCCGACCCGCCAGCCGGTCATCGCGTACGCCTTGGAGAAGCCGCCCATGAGGATCGTCCGCTCGCGCATGCCGGGCAGCGCGCTCATCGCGCGGTGCTCGTAGGACCCGTAGGCCAGGCGGTCGTAGATCTCATCGCTGTACACCAGCAGGTCGTGGCGGACCGCGATGTCGGCCAGGGCGTCGGCGACGTCGTGCGGCAGGACGGCGCCGGTCGGGTTGCACGGGTAGCCCAGGAACAGCGCCTTGGTCCGCGGCGTGATGGCCGCCTCGACGGCGGCCGGGTCCAGCGCGAAGTCGTCCTCGAAGCGAGTCGCGACGTGGCGAACGACGCCGCCGGCGAAGACGATGGCCGGGACGTACGCCACGTACGACGGTTCGTGGAGGATGACCTCGTCGCCCGGGTCGCACGTCGCGCGCAGCGCCAGGTCGACCGCCTCGGACGCCCCGACGGTGACGAGCAGCTCGGTCGCCGGGTCGTAGTGGACCCCGTACCGCGCCTCGAGGTGGCGCGACAGCGCCCGCCGCAGCTCGAGTGTCCCGAGGTTGCTGGTGTAGTGGGTGCGACCCTCGCGGAGGCTCTCGACGCCGGCCTCGACGATGACCCGGGGCGTGTCGAAGTCGGGCTCGCCGACGCCCAGGCTGATGACGTCGTCCATCGTCGCCGCGATGTCGAAGAACCGCCGGATGCCCGACGGCGGCACGCTCCGGACCCGCTCCGAGAGGGCGCGATCGGCGAGTGGGGCGCGCGAGCCCGTGTCGGTCGTCATCAGGCCGGGGCGGCGGCGCCGCGCGCGGCGGCCATCCGCTCGGCGGGGGTGGGCACGCCGGGATCGGCGGCGGCGGCGAGCTCGGCCGGCTCCAGCGAGCGCCACGGTGCGTCCGCTGTGATCGCCTCGTAGCCGCGGGCCAGGCCGAACAGCTCCGCCTCGGACCAGGCCGCGCCGATGAGCTGGAGGCCGACCGGGAGCCCGTCCGAGAGCCCGCACGGGATCGACACCCCCGGCAGCCCGGCCATGTTGACCGGCAGGGTGCAGGCGTCCGACAGGTACATCGAGACGGGGTCGGCCAGCCGGTCGCCCAGCGGGAACGCGACGGTCGGCGAGGTCGGCGCGACCAGGGCATCGAAGCCCTGCGCCCACAGCGCGTCGAAGTCGCCCTTGATCAGCGTCCGGACCTTCTGGGCCTTGAGGTAGTACGCGTCGTAGTAGCCGGCCGACAGCGCGTAGGTGCCGAGCATGATCCGGCGCTTGACCTCCGGACCGAAGCCCCTGCCGCGGGTGGCGAGGTAGTTGGCGAGGACGTCGCCCTCGTCCGACCGCGGGCCGTACCGGATGCCGTCGTAGCGGGCGAGGTTGGCCGACGCCTCGGCCGGGGCGACGATGTAGTACGTGGCCAGGCCGTAGTCCGTGTGCGGCAGGCTGACGTCCTCGACCGTCGCGCCGGCGGCCTCGAACGCGGCGACCGCCTCGCGCACCCGCGCCTCGACCCCCGGCTCCATACCGTCCACGAAGTACTCGCGCGGCAGGCCGAGACGCTTGCCCCGGAGCGAGGCCGCGGCCTCGTCGTCGTCGGCCGGCAGCGCGGTGAGAGCCGCCGGCACCCGCTCCGGCGACGAGGTCGAATCGCGGTCGTCGCGTCCGGCCACGGCGTGCAACAGCGCCGCTGCGTCCCGGACGTCCCGCGCGAACGGCCCGATCTGGTCGAGCGAGCTCGCGAAGGCCACGATCCCGTAGCGGCTGACCCGGCCGTAGGTCGGCTTCATGCCGACGATGCCGCACAGGGCCGCCGGCTGACGGATCGAGCCGCCGGTGTCGGTCCCGATCGACAGCGGGGCGTGGAAGGCGGCGACCGCCGCTGCGGACCCGCCACTGCTGCCGCCCGGCACGCGGTCCAGCGCCCACGGATTGGATGTCGGGCCGTAGGCCGAGTGCTCGGTGGACGAGCCCATCGCGAACTCGTCCATGTTGGTCTTGCCGAGGATGACGGCCCCCGCCGCACGGAGACGCTCCGTGATGTGCGCGTCGTACGGGGCGCGATAGCCCTCGAGGATGCGCGAGCCGGCCGTGCACTGGCCGCCGGCCACGGAGACGAGGTCCTTGAGCGCGACCGGGATGCCGAGCAGCGGCTGGAGCCGGTCGAGGGCGTGCGCGGGGTCGTCGGTGGCCGTCTCGAGTCGCATGTCGGCGTCATCGGCCTCGGCCAGGGCCCGCTCCCGATCGATCGACAGCCACGCGTTGAGCCCGTGGTTGTCGCGCTCGGCGGCCGCCAGGTGCGCCTCGGTCAGCTCGCGCGACGAGATCTGCCGGTCGCGCAGGAGGCCGGCCATCTCATGGGCGTGCAGCCGGGTCGGATCGGTCATCGCGAGAACGGCGGCACGGTGGTCAGCGCTCGTCGAGGATGGCCGGGACGACGATGAAGTCGCCGTCGCGAGCGGGTGCGTTGGCCAGCACGGCGTCGACCGACAGGGACGGACGGACCACGTCCTCGCGGAGGATGTTCTCGAGCTCGATCGTCTGGGCGGTCGGGGGGATGTCGTCCGTCGCCAGCTCGGCCAGGATCGCGTACTGGTCGAGGATGTGGTTCAGCTCCGCCTCGAGCCGGGTCAGCTCGGCGTCGGTGAGGCCCAGGCGGGCGAGGTGCGCGACGTGCTCGACCTCGGAACGGGAGAGGGTGGCCATGGCTCGATGATAGCGGACACGCCCGCTACGATCGGGAGGTGCACTCTCCGATCATCCGGCCGATGACCGCGGCCGACATCGACCCGATCACGGCCACGTTCCTCCGCAACGACTGGGGCGATCGGCGGCTCAGCCTCGAGTTCGTCACGCGCCACCCGGAGACCCACCCGATCGTGGCCGAGGCGGACGGCGCCGTGGTCGGCACGGGCGTCCTCAGCGTGCACGGGCCGGTCGCCTGGGTCGGGACGATCTTCGTGGAGCCGGCCTGGCGACGTCGCGGCGTCGGGATGGCGATCACCCGGGCGACGATCGAGACGGCCGAGGCCGCCGGGTGCCGGACGCTCGTCCTCGTCGCGACCGAGGCCGGCCGGCCGATGTACGAACGGCTCGGGTTCGCGGTCCAGACCGTCTACCGGGTCCTCCTCGCGCCGGGCCTGCCGGCGACGGCCGCGGTCGACCCCCGGGTCCGTCCCTACCGCACGAGCGACCTTCCGGCGATCACCGCCCTCGATGCTGCCGCGACGGGCGAGGACCGAGGGCACCTGCTGCGTGCCTTCGCCGCGCCCGACACGACCCGCGTGCTCGACGATGGCGACGGCGCCATCGGCGGCTTCGTCGTCCGTGCGCCGTGGGGCGGCGGCGCGACGATCGCGCCCGATCCCGATGACGCGCTGGCCATCCTGCACGCGCGCCGCGTCGCGGCCGGCCCCGATCACCCCGTCCGGGCCGGCGTGCTGGCCGAGAACGAGGAGGGGCTCGCCCTGATGCTGGCCGACGGCTGGACGGAGTCGTGGCACGCGCCGCGCCTGATCCGGGGCGATCCGTTGCACTGGCAGCCCCGCGCGATCTGGGGGCAGTTCAACCACGCGTTCGGGTGAGGTCCGAGCGGGTCCGCGCCGTGTCTGGTCCAAACGGCACCCCGGTGACCCGCCGAAGGGGTGATGGCGCCCGGTGACGGCGTTGCCCGATGCTCCGTGGACCGACCTCATCCGATCCTCCGGAGCACACCCGACCGATGTGGCCCGCCATCCGCCGCGCAAGACGCCGCCCCAGCGCCGGTGGCAGCGTGTCCGGCTGGGCGGACGGCGACGAGGCGGCGGCCTCCGCCACAGGTGTGGTGGAGGACGTGGTCATCGTGCTCGGCCAGGCCGAGGTCGCGCTCCTGCTGGTCGCGCTCGAGACGGAGCTCGGCGACGCCGTCGATCGACCCGACACGCCGGCCCGGCTCGAACGGGCGCTGGCTGCGCTGCTGGCCGGCCGCGGCGAGCCCGGTCAGCCGCGCGTCCTGCGGCGACCGGCCGCGCTGTCCGCACCGGAGAGCTGGGAGATCCATCTCGATGGCGTGACGCCTGCCACCGGCGTGGCGGTCCGGGCCGCTGGGCGATCCGGCGTGTTCGCGGCATGATCGCGGTCGTCTGCCTGCAATGCGGCACGCCGTCCGCGCAGGGTCGCGGCACGTTCTGCCGTCGCTGCGGCCTGCCGTACGGGGAGCCGCCCAGCGCGACCGCCGAGCTCCCGATCTGCCCGATCTGCTACCGGACCGTCGACGACGACGGACGCCTGCCGAGCCTCGAGCGAGCCGGCCTGCGCGTGGACCTCGTCCACCACCAGGCGGAGCACGAGCGCCACCCGGTCGGTGACGACGAATGGCTCGAAATCGCTCCGCAGCGGCGATCGGATCCGGATCGGTCGCTGGACGGCGCCGTTCGAGACCGTCCGGCGATACCTGGTGACCGGCCAGGTCGAAGCCGGCCGGAACCGGCAGCTGGCCCACGATGCCATCGTCACCGCGATGACCCAGATCAGACGCTGGGGTCCGGACGCCGACATCTTCGGGGACATGCCCGACTGGAAGGCCGCCCGCCACGCCGTCGTCGAGATGATGGAGCGGTACGCGCGCGGGCGACACCGCTAGAAACGGCCGGAAGGCTCGGGTCCCGGACAGTCGGATGGGCCGGCCACGTGGGCCGGCCCATCTGCGGTGTGCTCGAGGACGAATTGTCGCCCGTGCTACTTCCCCCGCTGGTTGGTCGTGTACCAGTCGCCCGTCAGGTCGCTCTGGGTCACGCCGGCCGGGTGCTCGCCGGGACGGCGTCCGTACGTGATGGGCGCGCCGGCGGCGGCATGCTCGTTGGCGCGGAACTGGATCGCGTCCTGCTGAACGAACGGATCGACGGCGGCGGCGCCGACCGCGTGCTCGGCGGCGCGGAACTGGATCGCGTTCTGCTGGACGAGCGGATCGACCTTGGTCGTGACGATCGACCCCCCGGTCGACCTCGCCGTCAGCGACGATGCGAGCATGGCCACCATCGCAGCGGCGACGATGAGCACCGCGACGGTGAGAGCCAGACCGACGAACTGGGCGCGGCCGCCCGTTCCCGGTGCCTTCGCCTGTGACTGGATGAGCGCCATTGCCGTTCCTCCTGCGGTGACCTCGCGGATGAGGTCTTGAGGACAACGTAGGGGCGGCCCGGCACGCGGACATCGGGAGGTCATGCACTCCGAGATGGGTCCGACCATTCATTCGCGACGGCAGACTCTTTAGCCCCGAGCCCCGGTCGGTCAGCGATCGTCCCCGGTGTGGGCATCGCCCGCGAGGAGCGCGCGGAACGCGTCCTCGTCGAGGACGGGGACGCCGAGCTCCTGGGCCTTGGCCAGCTTGGACCCGGCGCTCTCGCCGGCGACGAGGTAGTCGGTCTTCTTCGAGACGGAGCCGGCCGGCTTGCCCGCCCGCGGCGCGGATGGCCTCCTCCGCCTCCGGCCGGCTGAAGCCCTCGAGCGTGCCGGTCACCACCAGCGTCTTGCCGTCCAGCGGACCCGCGCTCCCCTCCCCCGCCGGTCGCACCGCCGGTCGCTCCGGCACGATCCCCGACCTCGACCAGCTCGCGCAGCACGTCGCGGGTCGCCTCGTCCGCGAACCAGCGTCCGAGGGCGGTCGGCGACGGTCGGCCCGATCCCCGGGACCTCGGTGAACGTGTCCGGCTCCTCGGTCCCGATCCGGCGCAGCTCGGCCTCGACGGCGGCGAACCACGGATCGGGCACCACGTCGCCATCGGGCGGCGGATAGGCGTCCGGCCGGATCCGCCCGGCCAGCCACGTGGCGAGGTCGATCGCCGTCTGCTCGCCGACCTGGGGGATGCCCGAGCGCGTTGAGCACGCGCGCCAGCGGCCGCCCGACGCGTGCCCGCGCGATCCGGCCGTGGAGGTTCTCGGCGCTCTTGCGGGCGAACCGGTCGAGGGACTCGAGCTGCTCGACGTCAGCCGGAAGAAGTCGCCCCGGCGAATGGACCATCCCGCGCTCGAGGAGCTGGGACAGCACGGCCCAGCCCGCGCCCTCGATGTCCATGCCGCCACGACCCACGAAGTGGCCGAACTCCTGGGCCAGGCGCGCCGGGCAGGCCGTGTTCGGACAGTAGACGCGGACCGCGCCCTCGTCCTGGACGACCGGGGTGCCGCAGACCGGGCAGGTCTCCGGCATCGCGAACTCGCGCTCGGAGCCGGTCCGTCGCTCGACGATGGGGCGGACGACCTCGGGGATCACGTCGCCGGCCTTCTGCAGGACGACCCAGTCGCCGATCCGGATGTCCTTGCGACGAACCTCGTCGAGGTTGTGCAGCGTCGCCCGCGCGACCGTCGAGCCGGCGACCTTGACCGGCGTCATGTGCGCGACCGGTGTGAGCGTCCCGGTCCGGCCGACGTACGGGACGATGTCCTCGACGAACGCCTCGACCTGCTCCGGCGGGAACTTGAACGCGATCGCCCAGCGCGGCGCCCGGCTGACCATCCCGAGTCGTGCCTGCTGGTCGAACCGGTCGACCTTCACGACGACCCCGTCGGTCTCGTAGGGCAGCGCGTGGCGTGCCTCGCGCCAGCGTTCCGTGAAGGCGATGACCGCCTCGATGTCGAGTCCGGACTCGGCGTCCGGGTTGACCGGGAAGCCGAGCGCGGCCAGGCGGGCGAGAGCCGTCGGTCTGGGTCGCGACGGTCTCGCCGTCCTCGACCAGCTGGTAGAACCAGGCCGACAGCTTGCGCCCGGCGGTGACTGCCGGGTCGATCTGGCGGAGCGAGCCGGCGCCGCTGTTGCGCGGATTGGCGTAGAGGGCCAGCCCGGCCTCCTCGCGCTCCTCGTTGATCCGCTTGAACTCGGCCTCGGGGCATGAACACCTCGCCCCGTGCCTCGATCGAGGCGAGCTCGGTCAGCCGGGCCGGGATGACCGCGATCGTCCGCAGGTTGGCCGTGACGTCCTCGCCGGTCGTGCCATCACCGCGCGTCGCCCCCTGGGCGAATCGGCCGCGGTCGTAGCGCAGGCTGATCGCCAGGCCGTCGATCTTGAGCTCCGCGACGTACCGCAGCTCGGGCGCGGCCTCGGGCGCCGGCGGCAAGGCCCAGGCCCTTGCGCACGCGTGCATCGAACCCGCGCAGCTCGTCGTGGCTGAACGCGTTCGAGAGCGAGAGCATCGGCCGGCGGTGGCGGACCTCGTCGAAGGTGGCGCCGGTCGGCGTGCCACCGACGCGCTGGGTCGGCGATTCCGCCGTGATCAGCTCCGGGTAGGCGGTCTCGAGCGCGACGAGCTCGCGGAACAGCTGGTCGTACTCGGCGTCGGTGATCTCCGGCGCGTCCTCGACGTGGTACAGCTCGTTGGCGCGGTCGATCTCGCCGGCCAGGGTCGCGTGACGCTGCGTGGCCGCGTCGATGTCCAGCCTGGATGCGGTCTCGACGAGCGCGGGGTCGACGGGCGGGAGCTCGATCGCCATGCGGCGAGGGTACCGAACCGGGCGGCCCGGCGCACCCCGGAGGCCCCTCGAGGATCAGGCGGCGGCGACGTCTGTCGGGTCCAGGACGATCGCCCGCGGGTGCGGTGCGAGCGCGGCCTCCAGGCGCGCCCGGAAGCCGATCGGCGAACCGAGCGGCGTGGTGGAGCACTCCAGCCACAGCCGGCCATCGCGGTCGCGGATGTCTGTGGGCGCGCCGCAGGCGGCACAGGTCGGGGTGGAAACGAGGGCGCGCTCGATCCGGTCGAGCGTTCGGGCAGCGTCGAGCATGATGAAAGGTCCCTTCGGGTCGGGATCAGGGGAGTCGACGGGACCGAAGCCTCGCGTCGATGGTCCCAACGATGCTCCGGCGGGCGCCCCGGGTCGATGCCCGGAGGGTGTCGGGCAGGTCGCCGTTGCGGCTCAGTCCGAGAGGTGGGCGCGTCCGATGTCGCCCGGCGTCGGCGTGCCAAGCAAGGCGAGCGCGAGCTCGAGCTCCTCGCGGAGGATGGCGATCGCCCGCTCCACGCCGGCCGCTCCGCCCGCCGCCAGCGCCCAATACATCGGCCGCCCGACGAGCACGCCCTGGGCACCGAGCGCACGGGCGATGGCGATGTCGAGGCCCCGGCGCACGCCGCCGTCGACCCACACCTCGGTCCGGCCGTCGACGGCCGCGACGACCTCCGCCAGCACGTCCACCCCGGCCGGGACCCGGTCCAGCTGCCGCGCGCCGTGGTTGCTGACGACGATCGCGTCGACGCCGTGCTCCACGGCAAGCCGGGCGTCCTCCCCGGTGAGGATGCCCTTCACGACGAGTGGCAGCGACGACCACGACCGGATCGCGGCGAGGTCGGCCCACACGAGGCTCCGATGCACGGGGCGGTCCTGGAGGCGCGACGGGGCACCGAGCGCGGCGCGCCCATGGCTGGCCGGGACATCCGTGAAGTTGCCGAGCGCCGGCAGGACGAATCCCGACCGCCGGTCGCGGTCGCGGTAGCCGAGCACCGGCAGGTCCACCGTGACGATCAGGGCGCGGAAACCGGCCGCCTCGGCGCGCTCGACGAGCGAGCGGGTGATCGCCGGGTCCGCCTGCGTGTAGAGCTGGAACCAGCGGGCGCCACCGGGCGCACCGGCGGCCACGGCCTCGATCGAGTGGGAGGACGTCGTGGACAGCGTATACGGGACCCCCGCCGCTGCCGCCCCACGGGCCGCCTCGATCTCGCCGTCCGGATGGGCGAGGGTCTGGAACGCCATCGGCGCGATCGCGATCGGGAGGGCGCTCGGCTGGCCGATGAACGTGGACCGTGGATCGACCCGGGAGACGTCCACCAGGACGCGCGGCCGGAACCGCCGACGCCGCCAGGCGGCCACGTTGTCGTGGAGGCTGAGCTCGTCCCAGGCCCCGCCAGCCACATAGTCGAAGGCGGCTGGGTCCATCGACGCCCGGGCGATCGCCTCGAACTCGGTCAGGTTCACGACGCCGGCCAGGCGGCCGGCGATGTCGTTCGGGTCGGGGGTCTCCGTCATCCGACGAGGTCCAGGTTGGCCAGGCTGACCAGCATCGTCTTGCGTCCCACCGAGGCGTCCTTGAAGGCGACCGTGACCTCCTCGTCGCTCCGGGTCAGCTTGCTGGTGACGACGATCCCGTCGCCCCAGCGGCCGTGGCGGACGCGGTCGCCGTCGCGGAACTGGCGCTCGCCCGGGATGACCGGCCGAGCCGCTCGGGCCGGCGGCGGGGCGGCCGTGCCCGGGCCTGTCCCACCCCCGCCCCCCTGGTCCGACCCGCCGAGATCGTCGTCCCAGGCGCGGACCGGTCGCCGTAGCGAGCCCGACGGCGCGCCCTCGTCGTAGGCGTCGCGCTTGGCGGCGAGGTCGCGCGACGGCCGGAACGGCTCGCCGGCGGCGGGCGCTCCGGGCCGGCCGCTCCCCTGCCGGTAGGCCGGGCCGGGACCGCGCGTCGGCGTCCCGAACCGGCTCGTGCGCCGCGCCCCGAACACCAGGTCGAGATCGAGGTCGCGCTCGTCCGAGCCGCCCAGCTGCGGGCCGTCCATGAGCTCGGCCGGGATCTCCATCAGGAAGCGCGACGGGACCGACGCCTGGCCCATGCCCCACGTCGCGCGGCGCCAGGCGTGCGAGAGGTACAGCCGGCGCTTGGCCCGGGTGATCCCGACGTACGCCAGGCGGCGTTCCTCCTCGAGCTCCTTCTCGTCGTCGAGCGCACGGCTGTGCGGGAAGAGCCCTTCCTCGAGCCCGGCGATGAACACGACCGGGAACTCGAGGCCCTTGGCGGCGTGGAGCGTGATGAGCGTGACCGCGTCCGCGTCGCCCTCGTACGAGTCCTGGTCGGCGACGAGCGCGGTCTCCTCGAGCAGGCGGTCGAGGGCGTCGTCCGGGGTCAGGTCGTCGTAGCGCGTCGTCACGGCGCGCAGCTCGAGGAGGTTGGCCCAGCGCTCCTCGCCGTCCTCGGAGCCGTCCGCGAGCATCGCCCGGTACCCGGACGCCTCGAGGGCGTCGTCGAGGAGCTCGGGCAGGCTCAGGAGGCCGACCCGGCTGCGGAGCCGGCGGACGAGAACGGCGAACTCACCCAGCGCGTTCCGCGTGCGCGGCGCGAGACCGGGCAGGTCGCCCGCGGCGGCCGCCTCGATGGCACCCCAGGTCGTGCCGTCCGGGCGCGCGGCGGCGGCTCGCAGCACCTCGATCGTCTTCTCGCCGATGCTCCGCGCCGGCACGTTGATGATCCGCTCGAAGCTGACCGAGTCGGTGTCCGACCGGAGGATGCGCAGGTAGGCCAGGGCGTCCTTGACCTCGCGGCGGGAGTAGAAGCGCGTCCCGCCGACGAGCTGGTAGCGGATGCCGTAGCGCAGGAACGATTCCTCGATCGCCCGCGACTGGGCGTTCATCCGGTACATGACCGCGATCTCGCGCGCCCGGAAGCGGGCATCCTCCTCGTCCGCGCGTCGCGTCAGGGCCGTCCCGCGACCGCCGACGAGGCCCTCCACCTGGCGCGCGATCCATTCGGCCTCCTCCTCCTCGTTGTACGCCTCGAAGCGCTGGATCCGGACGCCGCCCGCGTTGTCGGTCCAGAGCTTCTTGTCCTTGCGCGCGGTGTTGCGCGACACGACGGCGTGGGCGGCGTCGAGGATCAGCTGGGTCGAGCGGTAGTTCTGCTCGAGCTTGACCACCGCGGTGTCCGGCCAGTCGCGCTCGAAGTCGAGGATGTTGCGCAGGTCCGCGCCGCGCCACGAGTAGATCGACTGGTCGTCGTCACCGACGACGCACAGGTTGCGGTGACGGGCCGCGAGTGCCTTGACCCACAGGTATTGGGCGCGGTTCGTGTCCTGGTATTCGTCCACGTGCAGGTAGCGCCAGCGCTCCTGGTACTTGGCCAGCACGTCCGGCGCCTCGTCGAACAGGCGGACCGCCTCGAGCAGCAGGTCGTCGAAATCGAGCGCGTTCGACGTCCGCAGCCGCTCCTGGTAGCGGGTCGCGAGGCGGGCGATCGTCCGCTCGCGATGGTTGGCCGCGTGCTCGGACAGGAAGGTCGGGTCGAGCATCTCGTTCTTGGCCCGGCTGATCGCCCCGAGGACCGCGCTCGGCCGGAACTCGCCGGTCAGCGGCATGTCCTCCTCGCGCAGGATCTGCTTCATCAGCGACTGCTGGTCGTCCGTGTCGTAGATGACGAACCGTCGGCCGATGCCGATGGCCTCGCCGTCCGCCCGGAGGACACGGGCCGCGAGCGAGTGGAAGGTGCCCGCCACCACGTCGCGCCCGCCCTCGCCGACGAGGCTGATGATCCGCTCGCGCAGCTCGGACGCGGCCCGGTTGGTGAAGGTGACCGCCAGGATCCGCCAGGGCGGGACGTCCTTGATGCTGACCAGGTACGCGATCCGGTGGGCAAGGACGCGGGTCTTGCCCGACCCGGCCCCGGCCAGGATCAGCAGGGGCCCGTCAGTGGTCGTGACCGCGCGCGCCTGCTCCGGGTTGAGGGCGCGGACGATCTGCTCCTCGCGGGCCGCTCGCGCCGCCGCACGGGCAGCCGGGTCGACGACGGGTGGCGGGGCCGCCGGATCCTTCGTCTCGGCCGGGGCGTCCCGCATCCAGGCGGGTTCATCGGGAACGCCTGCGGGGGCGTCGGCGAGGTCGATGAAGGCCGTCCCGGTGGCGGTGCTGGCGGCCTCGGCCGCGGCGTCGAGCGTGGGGTCGCCGGAGCGGCGACGTCGGGCTGGGCTCACTCCGTCATTGTAGGTCGGGCGGCTCACCCGGCTCGTTCCGCGGCGTCGGGCCGGCCCTCGTCAGGAGGCGGGTTTGACCTGGTCGGCCGACGGCGCCGTGACCGTCACCGGCTGGTCCCACTTCGAGGCGGTCAGGACCGCGGTCAGCTTCGTGCCGTCCGGCATGGACAGCACGGCCGTGACCCCGGCGAGGTGATTCGGCAGCGACGTCTCGACCATGACCGTGAGCTTGAGGCTCGCGCCCGTGAGGTCGACCGGGAGCCCGCCAGCCGAGCCGAGGGCACTCGTCCCGAGCTCGTCGGCGGTCAGGTCCGCGCTGACCGTGTAGCACTGCTGCGAACCGCACGCGACGTCCTCGCCCTTGTCCAGCGCCACGCCCTGCTTGGTCAGCAGGTCGCCCACGGTGTTGATCGCGCGGGGCAGCTGTGTCAGGTCGATGGGGAGAGAGCCCGCCGGCGACGCCACGTACAGCGGTCCGGTCAGCGTCGTCTTGAGGTAGGTCGTCCCGTCGACCAGGATGGCCTCGCCACCGATCTGGACACCGGCCTTGACCGCGAACGTCGCGTGCGCGGCCGGCTTGACGAGGTCGATGTCGGCCGAGGCCGTGGTCCCGGAGACGTCGATCGGCGCACCGGACCCGCCACCGCCCAGGTTCACGGTCGCCGTCCCGTCCAGGGTCGCGTCGATGTGGACGCTCTTGGCGGCCGCGGTCGAGTTCACGGCCGCGGTGACGATCGCCGTGGGGTCGGTCAGCGTCGGGCCGGGGGCGGTGCCACCGCACGCGGCGGCGAGGAGCGCGATCGTCGCGAGGGCCATGAGAAGGGTGGGGCGTGTGCGTGTCATGGGACTCCGTCGGGGCGGGGCGTGGACCTGGCCGCCGGGTGGAGCGACCACGGACAGGGTCGGGGTGACGGCGACGGCCTGTCAAACGGGTCCGTCACTGCGCGGCCGGGCTCGTCAGCGCATCGAGTTGGCGAAGAGCGTCACCAGCCCGACGGCGACCACGATCAGGATCGCCCAGGCGAGGACCTTGCCGAGCGCCCCCACGGCGTCGACGACCGAGTACCCGAGCCGGACCAGGATGTTCGGCCCCTTCGGCAGGTCGTACACCTCGCGGACCTCCGGCAGCTCCGGATCCTCCAGCCCGTCGCTCGTGACCGCGGCCGCCGCGGCGCCTGGGATGATCGACGTGTCGCTCAGCGCCAGGGGCGGCTCCGGTGCCGCCGGTACGGCTGCCGATGCGACCGGAAGGGCCCCCGATTCGACCGGTGCCGCCGCCGGGTGCGTCCCGTTGCCCAGACCGTTCGATGAGCTCCCGAGGGGGTCGGCCGGCGTCTTGACCTGCGCCTCGTAGTCCAGGCCGCAGGTCATGCACAGGCGGAAGAACCCCATCCGGGGCGTCCCGCACACCGGGCAGTGCTCCACCTCCTCCGCGGCCGGCGGCTCGCCGGCCCCCTCACGCTCGCGCTCACGGTCCCGCACGATCCACCACAGGCGCGCCTGCACGTCGTCGAGGCCGAGGAGATCGGCGCCGATCGGGGCGTTGGTCGCCGGGTCGAGCACGCGGTAGCGCACGGGCTCCGACCCGACCGCACGCCGGGTCTGGATCTTCAGGCCCAGCTTCCGGGCTTGTGAGCGTAGGTGGCGCATCTGGTCCACCGATGTGTCCCGCAAACCTGCACTCCCGGTTGGTCGCTGCACACGTGGCGACGCCGACTCTAGCAGCGTCCCGAGCGCGCCTCGTCGAAATCGACGCGTTCGGCGTGGTTACGACGCCATCGCAACCCGCGCCGTGGTGCACCATCGGGGTCCACGCAGGAGGACACGCTCGCCATGGCCGACCGCGCGAACGTCATCGACCGAGTGGACGTCTACGGCTACGACCTCACGTACGCCCACGGCGACTACGTCATGTCGTCCGGACGGGTCGTCAACGTCCTGCCGAGCACGGTCGTGCGGATCCGGACACGCGACGGGATCGATGGGTTCGGGGAGACGTGCCCCCTCGGGAGCACGTACCTGCCCGCCTTTGCCGAGGGTGCCCGCGCCGCGTTGCGCGAGCTCGCGCCGGCGCTCGTCGGCGTGGATGCCGGGAACCTGGCAGCCGTCACCGAACGGATGGACGCGACCCTGCGCGGCCACGGATACGCGAAGAGTGCCCTGGATGTGGCGTGCTGGGACGTCCTGGGGCGAGCCACCGGCCGATCCATCGCGACGCTCCTCGGTGGGGCGCTCCATGAGGCCGTGCCCCTGTACGTGGCCGTGCCGCTCGGCGCGGCCGACGCGATGGCCGCGTTCGTCGAGCGTGAGCGTGCCGGCGGGATCCACCATTTCCAGCTGAAGCTCGGCGGCGCGCCCGAGGAGGACCTGGAGCGGGTCGCGGCCGTTCACGCCGTGACCGGCCCGGAGGATGCGTTGATCGGCGACGCCAACGGCGCGTGGCGACGGCAGGACGCGATCATCGCGGCGCGTCTGTTCGCGGGCTTCGACCGATTGCGGCTCGAACAGCCGTGCCCGACGCTCGAGGAATGCATCGCGGTCCGGAGACTGACGACGCTGCCGATGGTGCTCGACGAGGTCATCACCGACCTGCCGACCCTCGTGCGTGCCGCCGCGGCCGACGCGATGGACCACGTCAACCTCAAGGTGGGGCGCGTCGGGGGCCTGACCAGGGCGCGTGCCATGCGGGACGCCGCCGTCGCCCTCGGGCTGACCCTGACGATCGAGGACTCGTGGGGCGGCGACATCGTCACGGCCGCGGTCGGCCATCTCGCAGCGGGCGTGCCGACAGGATCGCTCTTCGCGGCGTCCTTCATGAACGACTGGACGCTCGAGCACGTCGCCGGCTACGAACCGCGATCCCGGGCCGGAATGGGACCCGTCCCCGACGGCCCGGGTCTCGGGATCACGGTCGACGTCGAGCGGTTGGGAACGCCGCTGTTCAGCGCGACCCGGTCGTCGTAAGAGGGTGCGCCGCCCCTACACTGCGGCGATGAGAAACCCGATCCCGGGCGTGCGTCGGCGAGTCCGACGGCTGGTTCGTGGCACGAGCCCGCTGATGGTCGGCTCGTACCGAGCGCCCCGGAACCTGCGTCCGCTGCTGCCGGACGAGATCGCCGCCACGGACGCCTTCCATCGCGTCTACTACGACGCCTGGGAGAACGGCGTCGCCGACGGCCGCGGCACGATCACGCTGTCGTGGTTCGGCCATCGGACCCTCAAGAGCCCACTCGACCTGTGGACCTACCAGGAGATCCTGGTCGAGACGCGTCCGGACCTCGTCGTCGAATGCGGCACGCGCTTCGGCGGCAGCGCCTACTACATCGCCAGCCTGCTGGAGCTGATCGGCAACGGCCAGGTCCTGACCGTGGACATCGACGCCATGGCCGGCCGCCCCGTCCACCCTCGCATCAGGTACGTGCACGGCTCATCGACCGACCCGGCGATCGTAGCCCAGGTGCGGGCGGCGGCCGAGGGCAAGCGGGTCATGGTCATCCTGGACTCGGACCACGCAGCCGCCCACGTCGGCGCCGAGCTGGCGGCCTATCACGACCTGGTGACCGTCGGCTGCTACCTCATCGTCGAGGACACCAACGTCAACGGCCACCCCGTGCGGCCGGACTTCGGCCCGGGACCGATGGAGGCCCTGGACGCGTTCCTGACCGGCCGCGACGACTTCGTCAGCGACCCGGACCGGGAGCGTTTTCTGCTCACCCTGAACCCGCGCGGCTTCCTGAAGCGGGTCCGCCCGGGTCCGGTCCGTGCGTCGGGATAGACTCCGTTGGGGGGTCCCCAGCCTCGCCCGACCGATGCCGTACACGAGGAAGCCATGAGCGCCGTCATCGAGCACATGCGCAAGGTCCCGCTCTTTCGGGGCATGTCCACGTCCGCCCTCGAGACCGTCGCGGATCGGGCCACCGAGACGACCTTCGACGACGGTGAGACCGTCACGCGCGAGGGCGAGCCCGGCGAGACGTTCTACATCGTCACCGACGGCCGCCTCCAGGTCTCACAGCACGGGACCGCGATCCGTCAGCTGGGGCCGGGCGACTTCCTCGGCGAGATCTCGCTGATCGATGGAGGCCCCCGGACGGCCACGGTCACGGCCGATGGGCCCGTGCAGGCACTCGTCATCCGGCGCGCCGACTTTCTCGAGATGGTCGAATGGGACAGCGCCGTCCGGCTCGGGATCCTGACGGCGCTGACCGAACGCATCCGCAAGACCGATCCGGGCGACATCCTCGACTGAGGAACCCGCCAGCCCGCGACGCCGGCCGCGGGCGGTCAGGTGCCGGACAGGCGCCGGGACCGCTAAAGAGCCATCCGGCGCCCGCGGCGCAGAAATGAACGATGACGAGCCCCTCGAGTCGGGACATCGGTCGATGTCCCGCGGGGCCCCCGATCCCAGTGTTGTGGCCAGTGGATGCGGTGTGTCGCCGGGTCCGACCAACGGGCCGGCCCACCGCCCAGCTGATGCGATCGGAGGCATCAACCATGGCGCACGCAGGAACGATGGGCGGGAGTGCCCAGACCAAGCAGAATGGCAGCCCCTGGCCGGCCATCGCGCTGACCATCGCGGTCATCCTCGCAACGGTGGCAGTCGTCTGGCTCGCGTCGAGCGCCGGACGGGTGGCGGGCACCGCGAAGCCGGCCGCCGATCAGTCGTACGACCAATACCTCAACAGCGTCCTCGACCAGGCGCATGCCGCGCCGTACGTCGCGGGCGCGGTCACGACGTCCGGCGCCGGCAGCCAGGCGCGGACCGACTATCTCAACGGCATCCTCGACCGGGCGCACGCCGCCCCGTACGTCGGCGCCGCCACGCTGTCCAGCGAACGCAGCCTGTACCTGAACGGGATCCTCGACCGGGCGCATGCAACGCCGTACGCCATCAGCCAGGCGCGGGCCGACTACCTGAACGGCATCCTCGACCGGGCGCACGCGGCGCCGTTCGCCGGCCGCAAGTAGCCACACCACCAACGTCGCGGAACGAGGGCCGGACACCTACCCCCGGCCCTCGTCCCATGTGCCGCCTCGTCGGCGCCGGAGTCGCGTCCCTCCGCGGGCGAGCCCAGCGGCTGGAATCACGAGACCCCCGGCGATGCCGGGGGTCTCGAGTGCGTGTCTGGGTTCGTCGGACTCTAGAAGTCCATCCCGCCGTTGTGGTCGTGGCCGCCACCGGCCCCGGCCTTCTCCTTCTCCGGCAGGTCCGAGATCAACGTCTCCGTCGTCAGGACCATCGCGGCGATGGAAGCGGCGTTCTGGAGCGCGGACCGCGTCACCTTGGCGGCGTCGACGATCCCCTTCTTGAAGAGGTCGACGTACTCGCCGTTGAGGGCGTCGTAGCCGTGCCCGGCCTTGAGCGTCTTGACGTGCTCGACCACGACCTCGCCGTGCGCGCCGGCGTTGTCGGCGATCTGGCGGGCCGGGGCCTCGAGGGCCTTGCGGACGATGTCGACACCGATCTGGGCGTCGCCACCGAGCTTGATCTTGTCGAGGGCCGGGATCGCCTGCAGGAGGGTCGTGCCACCGCCGGCGACGAGGCCTTCTTCGACGGCCGCACGGGTCGTCGAGAGCGCGTCTTCGATGCGGTGCTTCTTCTCCTTGAGCTCGACCTCGGTGGCCGCGCCGACCTTGATGACCGCGACGCCGCCGGACAGCTTGGCGAGGCGCTCCTGGAGCTTCTCGCGGTCGTAGTCCGAGGTGGTGTCCTCGATCTGGGCCTTGATCTGGGTCATGCGGGCCTTGATCTGGTCCGCCTTGCCGTCGCCGTCGACGATCGTCGTGTCGTCCTTGGTCGCGACGACGCGACGGGCCGACCCGAAGTCCTCGGCGGTGACCGAGTCGAGCTTGCGCCCGATCTCCTCGCTGATGACCGTGCCGCCGGTCAGGACGGCGATGTCACGCAGCATCTCCTTGCGGCGGTCGCCGAAGCCCGGCGCCTTGACGGCGAGGACCTGGACGGTGCCACGGAGCTTGTTGACGACGAGCGTGGCGAGGGCCTCGCCGTCGACGTCCTCGCTGATGATCAGCGTGGGCTTGCCCTGGGCGACGGCCTTCTCGAGCGCCGGCAGCATGTCCTGGACGGACGAGATCTTCTTGTCCGTGATCAGGATGAGCGGGTTGTCGAGGACGGCTTCCATGCGGTCCGGGTTGGTCACGAAGTACGCCGAGATGTAGCCGCGATCGAACTGCATGCCCTCGGTGTATTCCTTCTCGAGGCCCAGGCTCTGGCCCTCTTCGACGGTGATGACGCCGTCCTTGCCGACCTTGTCCATCACCTCGGCGATGATCTCGCCGACTTCCGGATCCGCGGCCGAGATGGCGGCGACGGCCGCGATCTGCTCGCGGTTGTCGACCGGGCGGGACTGCTTCTTGATCTCCTCGACGACGGCCTCGACGGCCGCCTCGATGCCGCGCTTGACGACCATCGGGTTGGCACCGGCGGTGACGACCCGGAGGCCCTCACTGACCATCGCCTGGCCGAGGACGACCGCGGTGGTCGTGCCGTCGCCGGCGACGTCGTCGGTCTTGGTCGCGACTTCCTTGAGGAGCTGCGCGCCCATGTTCTCGAAGGGGTCTTCGAGCTCGATGTCGCGAGCGATGGTCACGCCGTCGTTGGTGATCGTCGGCGAGCCGAACTTCTTGTCGAGGACGACGTTCCGGCCCTTCGGCCCGATCGTGACCTTGACGGCGTCGGCGAGGCGGTCGATACCGCGCTTGAGCGAGCGACGAGCGGTCTCGTCGAAGATGAGTTGCTTAGCCAATTTCGAATGTCCCTCCAAGGACCTACAGGGGTCGGGTGAAACGCGGCGCGCGGGCCGCTAGTCCTGAAGGACCGCCAGGATGTCCTTCTGGCTGACGATGAGCAGGTCGTCGCCGTCGACCTTGAACTCGGTCCCGGCGTACTTGGCGTAGAGGACCTTGTCCCCGACCTTGACGTCCATCGTCTCGCGCTTGCCGTCCTCGAGGATCTTCCCGGGGCCGGCCGCGATGATCGAGCCCTCCTGGGGCTTCTCCTTGGCGGTGTCCGGAAGGACGATGCCGCTCTTGGTCATCTCCTCGCGCTCACTCGGCTTGATGACCACCCGGTCACCGAGCGGGCGAAGCTTCGTCGCTGTCGCAGTGGCTTTGGCCAACGTGCATTCCTCCTGTGGCGGCCAGGGCCGGCCGTCGGGCGTGGACTCGGCAGGACATTCGCGGGCCGGATCGGGCCGTGAGGGCGATGTCCCCCGGAACCTCTGTGGAGGCACCGTGTCGAACCCCCGTCCGACCCTCCAGCCTGTCACCCAGGCGCGTCGGATCCGGTGGTTCGCGATGCTTGGCACTCTCACTGCGAGAGTGCCAAGTGGAGACTAGCGAACCCGGGCAGGCCCTGTCAACTCGCCGGAGCCTATGGGTGGCCGATCGTGAGCGTGACGGCGTCCCGGGTCACGTCGAACGCCAGGCAGCCCTTGCCGACGTAGCCGACGTACCAGCCGATCGAGCCCTCCGACGCGTCGAAGAGGACGGCCTGCTTGAGGGCGGGCAGGTCGGGCTTGATCTCGCGCGGTCCACCATAGGTCTCCTGGCCGGCGTCGTTCTGGAGCGACATGGTGGCGAACCCGACCACGAGGACCTGGTCGCCCATCATCTTGATCTCGGCGCCGCTCCCGGCGGCCGTGTAGGGCGGCGCGGCGGGCGAGAGCTCACCCATCGGCGGCTCCGCCGGGCCGGGCAGGGACGACTCGCCGAACACGAACGTGAGGCGGTCGGCAGTGGGCGTGGTCGTGACCCGGATATCCGTGAAGCGATCCGATGGCAGCTCCACGGTCGTCGTCGGCTCGAGGCACTCGCCCGAGCCGGCGGAGGCGTCAGCCGATGCCGATGCGCTCGGAACGCTCGCGACCGGGGTCGACGACGTGACCGGCGCGGCGGACGTGGCGGGCGTGGAGGCCGTGGCGCTGGCGGGACTGGCGCTGGCCGATGGGCTCGGGCCGGCCGCGCCGCAGGCAGCCACGACCACCGCCGCGACGATCACGGCCAGGGGGGCGAGGCCCGCATGCCGCGAGCGACGATGGGTGAGGGAGCGGCGTCGGTCGTGTGTCATGCGGCCCTCCTGGCGCTTGGGAATGTCCGGTCATAGGCGGCGACGAGGACCGGCCCGAGGGCCGGCGGTGTGGTTCCGCGGCGATCCGCCAGCCACGCCGCGGTCACCCGGACCCACTCGGGGGCGTTGCGCGAGCGCGGCGCTCCCGGTGGGGCGAGGAACGGTGAATCGGTCTCGACGAGGACACGGTCCTCCGGCACGGCCGCAGCGACCGTCGCCGAGGCCTCCTCCCCTGCCCTGAAGACGAGGCCGGAGAAGCTGATGGCCAGGCCGAGGTCGACGACCTCCGCGGCATAGTCCACCGGACCGGAGAACGAGTGGATCACTGCCGCCGGCCGATCGCCGAAGGCGGCGGCCCAGGCCGGACCGCCCACGCCCGCGGCCCGCAGCTCCGCGATGAGGGCGTCCTGGGCGTCGCGCCGCCCGGCGCTGGAGCGGCAATGCAGGATCGCGGGCTTGGCCGTGTCGAGGGCGAGGGCCAGGTTGCGTCGCAGGTTCGTCAGCTGGTCCGCGATGGGACTGAACACGCGGTCGTAGTCCAGGCCGGTCTCGCCGATCGCCACGACCCGCGGGTCCGGAGCCCATCCGACGATCCTGTCCCACCCGGCCCCGTCGACCTTGGCGGCGTCGTGCGGGTGGATGCCGACGGCGGCATCGAGCCCGTCGAAACGGTCCACGCAGGCCAGGGCGCGTTCCGAGGACGCGACGTTCCAGCCGGGGACGAGGATCCGCTCCACGCCGGCCGACCGGGCGGCCTCGAGCGCCTGACCGGCGTCGTCGTCGAAGCGGTCGGCGTTGAGGTGGCAGTGGGAGTCGACGAGCGGCCCCCGGGCATCGGTGGTTCGGGCGGGTGAGGAGGTCAGCTCGGACTCGTCTCGTACAGGCCGACCTCGCTGCCCTCCGGGTCGAGCACCGCCGCGAAGCGCCCCTGACCGGGGATGTCCGACGGCGGCGTCAGGACGGTGCCGCCGTTGGCCGTCGCGGCCGCGACGGCGCCCTCCAGGTCGTCGACGTCGATGTAGACGCGGACGCGCTCACCGACCGTCTCGCCACGCCGGCCGATGCCGCCGCCGGTCGTCTCGCTCGTGCGGAACAGCCAGTAATCCGGCATCCCGTCCATCTCGCCGAACTCCCAGCCCGCGACGGCTGCGTAGAAGCGCTTGGCACGCTCGATGTCATCGGCCGGGAACTCGATGTGGCTGATGCTGCCCTTGGCCACGGTGCACCTCCTTGGCTCGTTCGGGCCGTCGGCCCGTCCCCCGGAACGACGTTCAGGGTACGACGGTTTCGACGTCCAGCCGCGGGAACAGCGGCTCCGGCGCGGTCAGGCGGCCGATCTCGGACGCCTTCGCACCCCAGGCCAGCTCGTCGAGGATCGGCGGTCCGCCGTTGCCGTCATCGGCGTACGGGTACGCATGGCCGAGCTGGGCGAGGAGCCGGGGTGCCGTGCCCGGCAGGAACGGCGCCGCGGCGAGGCCGACCACCCGACACGCTTCGACGAGGTCCCCCAGCACGTCGCGAAGTCGGGCGGCGGCACCCGCGTCGCCCTCCTTCGCAGCCTTGGCCAGAACCCAGGGCTGCTCGGCATCGACGGCCTTGTTCGCGTCGCCGACGAACGCCCACAGCTCTGCCAGGGCCTCGTGGAGCAGGATGCCGTCGAGACGGTCGCGGTACGCGGCGAGCGTGCCGGTCCAGGTGTGGCCCAGCGGCGAGTCGCCGGCGGGGCGAGGCCCCGGCCGCTCCCCGTCCAGGTAGCGACCGGTCATCGAGACGGTCCGGTTGACGAGGTTGCCGAAGTCGTTGGCGAGGTCGGCGTTGTAGCGCCGGACGAACGAGTCCCAGCTGACCTCCGCGTCCCGGTCGAACGGGACCTCGCGCAGCACGACGTAGCGCGCACCATCCGACCCGAATGCGGCCACGAAGTCGTTCGGATCGAGGAAGTTGCCCCGGCTCTTGCTCATCCGCTCACCACCGGCGGCCAGCAGCCAGCCGTGGACCCAGACGTGACGCGGTGGCTCCAGGCCGGCGCTCCACAGCATGGCCGGCCAGAAGATCGTGTGGAACCGGGCGATGTCCTTGCCGATGACGTGCAGGTCGGCCGGCCACCAGTGGGCAAAGGCCGCCGGGTCGTCCGGGAAGCCGGCGCCCGTGATGTAGTTGATGAGCGCGTCGTACCAGACGTAGATCTTGCCCGCCTCGGGATCCCACGACCCGTCCTCGCGGAGCGCGGTCTCGCCGTTCTCGCCCATCGGGAACGGGATCCCCCAGTCGCCGGGCGTCCGCTCGCGACTGATCGAGAAGTCCTCCAGGCCGCCCCGGATGAAGCCGAGCATCTCGTTGCGCCGGTACTCCGGCCGGACGAAGTCGGGATGATCGGCGAAATGGCGCTCGAGGCGCTCCTGGTAGGCCGACAGGCGGAAGAACCAGTTGCGTTCGGTCAGCCACTGGAGCGGCACGTCGGGATGGTTCGGACAGATGACGCCCCGCGGCGTCTCGACCACGTCGGCGGCGGTCCGGAAGCCCTCGTTCGGGCAGTACCAGCCCTCGTACGTGCCGAGGTAGATGTCGCCGTTCGCGTGGGCCCGGCGGACCATCTCCTGGGCGGCCCGGACATGGTCCGCATCGGTCGTCCGGATGAACCGGTCGGGCGCGATCGCGAGGGCCGCCTCGGCCGTCTTGAACAGCGCGACCTTCTCGTCGACGAACTCGCGTGTCGGGCGGCCCTCGTCGACCGCCGCCTGGGCGATGTTGATCGAGTGCTCGTCGGTGCCGGTCTGGAAGCGCGTGTCGTCGCCCAGCATCCGGTGCCAGCGAGCGATGGCGTCCGCCCCGATGACCTCGTACAGCGTGTGCAGCCCGGGCTTGTTGTTGGCGTACGCGATGGACGTGGTCAGGTAGTAGCGGGCTCGGTCGGCCATGGGCGCCGAATGGTAGCAGGACGACTGGCTCGAACGGTCCTGCTACTGTCCGCACCGATGCCTGAACACCAGCGAGAGCCGGGCGCGCGACCCCGGATCGCCTACCTCTCCTATTCGTCGGGCGAATACGACGCGCGCTCGTTCCGGATGGCCAGGTCGGCCATCGCCGCGGGCTGGGATGTCACCGTCTATTCGAGATGGCATCGCGGGCTGCCGGCCGTCGAAGAGCGAGACGGCTACCGACTGGTGCGGGTGCCGCACGACTGGCGCTTCCTCGTGCCGGGTCTGCGCCGGGTCATGCGCCGCCGCTACCGCGCGGCGATGCGCCGGAAGCCGGTTTCGTCGACTCCCGGCTCGGCACCCGGGTCGACACGGCGCTTTCGCTTTCGACCGCTCGAGCGATGGCACTGGTGGCAGCGCGTCCGGGAGTTCCCCCTGCAGCCGATGGGCTGGTCGATCGGCCTCGACGAGGTGGCCGAGCCGGCCGACATCTGGCACGGCATGTGGGCCGGGTCACTGCCCGCCCTTGCCCGGATGCGCCGGAAGCACGGCGGGCGGACCATCTACGACAGTCGCGACGTCTTCATGCGCTCCCGGAAGTTCGCCCGGCTCGGGCGGCCTGGCCGGGACGTGCTGGAATGGGCCGAACGACGCTGGGCACGTGCGGCCGATCGGGTCCTGACGGTCAACGACGGATATGCCGGTCTCCTCGAGGAGCAGCTGCGCGTCCCGCGGCCGAGCGTGGTGATGAACTGCTGGGAGATCTGGACGCCACCGTCTCCCGGGCCGGACCTCATCCGTGAGGCGCTCGGGCTCCCCGCCGACACCGCGATCGTCCTGTACCAGGGCATCCTCGCCCTGGAACGGGGCATCGAGCAGGCCATGGACGCGATCCTCGAAGTGCCATCGGCCGTCCTGGTGCTGATGGGCTTCGGTCCGGTCAGGGACCGGTTCGCCGACGCCCTGTCCCGTCCGCCCTATCTCGGACGGGTCCTCCTCCTGCCCGCCGTCCCGCCGGAGACGCTGCTGACCTGGACGGCCTCCGCCGACGTCCTGGTCATGGCGATCCAGCCGACGACGCTCAACCACCGGTACACGACGCCGCAGAAGCTGTTCGAGAGCCTCGCGGCGGGCGTCCCGGTCGTCGCGTCGGACCTGCCCGGGATGGCCCCGATCGTCCGCGCCACCGGCGCCGGCGTCGTCTGCGACCCCACCTCGCCGGCCAGCATCGCCGGAGCGATCTCGTCGATCGTGGCCGCGTCTCCGGCGGACCGGCTCGCCCTGCGCGGACGCGCATTGGCGGCGGCGCACGGGCAGTACAACTGGGAGGCACAGCTGGGCACGCTCTTCGGCCTCTATCGCGAGCTGCTCCCGGCCGGCGTCGAGGCGCCCGGTCGGTGAATGACCGCGAGCGGATCGCCGAGCTGGAGGCGCAGGTCGACCGCCTCGAGCGGAGCCTCGCCCGAACCCAGGACCTCCGGCGCGATGCCGTGGCGGCGCGCGCGGCCGAGACGGACAAGCTCCGGCAAAGCCGGAAGCAGCTCGAGCAGCTGCGGGGGCGACGCGCCGTGCGGATGGCGCTCGATCTCTCCAACCGGTCGCGACCGATCGCCGGAGCCGTCCGGCGGCTGCGGTCGACCGTCCGCCACGGTCTGCGAGCGGTGCGTCCAGGGGGTGGACGTGGGACTGCGCCGGATCTCAGGCGATCGCTCGACGCGGAGCGCGATCTTGCTGCGGACATTCGGCGGGACCTGACGCCGGCCGTCCTCGAGCGCGGCCCCCTGGTCTCGATCGTGATCCTGAACCGCGACGGCCGCGACCTCCTCGAGCGCTGCCTCCGTGCTGTGGCGAGCACCGCCTACCGGGACGTCGAGGTCATCGTCGTCGACAACGGATCGACCGACGGGTCGGCGGAGCTGGCGGAGGGCGTTGCGCTCCCGTTCCCGCTGCGGGTCATCCGGAACGCGGAGAACCGGTCGTTCTCGGACGCCAACGATCAGGCCGCGGCACTGGCCGGTGGCGAGCTCCTGTGCTTCCTCAACAACGACGTGGAGCCGATCACCGAGGGCTGGCTCGGCTACATGGTCGAGACGCTGACGACTAGCAAAGCGGCGGCCGTCGGAGCCCGGCTGATCTACCCGTCGCATCGCGGAGGCCCGCGGGCAGGGGCACGCTTCGCCGACCTGACGCTCCAGCATCGGGGCGTCGCCTTCGATCGAAGCGAGGCGGTGCCCACGCCGCGCGCGCTGGGTGCGGGGGAAGACCCGCGTTCCGCTGCCGCCGTCGCCGTCGTCGAGCGGCCGGCGCTGACCGCCGCCTGTCTCCTGGTCGACAGGCGGGCGTTCGATGCGGTCGGTGGCTTCGGCTCCGCCTATGACTACGGCCTCGAGGACGTCGACCTGTGCCTGAACCTTCGGGCCGCGGGTGGTCGCCTCGTGTACGACGGTCGTGCCGCCCTGTGGCATCACGAATTGGCGACGCGGACCGCCGACCCGGCGCTGAGGCGGTCACGCGTCGCCCGGAATCGCGAGGCGTACCTCGACGACTGGGGGCCGCGCATCTTCCGTGACGCGCTGCTCGACGCACTCGAGGGTGGCGACCGATTCTCGGACGCCCCATTCCACGTGGCCATCGTCGGGACCGGTGACACGCCCGGCCCTGCCGGCGCGGGGGCTGCGGCGCTCGGCCGCTCGTTGTCGGAGCTGGGATGGCGGGTCAGCCTGCCCGAGGCCGACGCTGACGGGGCGCTGGCGCTCGATCCGTCGGTCGAGGCGGCCATCATCGTCGACAGCGCCGTCGGGATCTGGGAGCTGCCGCGCCGTCTCGTCTCGCTTGCGTGGGTCGACGACGATCCCGGGCCCTGGCTGGAACGGCCCTGGTTCGACGACTACGACATCATCGTCGCCGCGAACCCCGAGACGGCCGCCCTGGTCCGGGCCGGCAGCTCGAAGGTCGCGACGGTGATCCCAGGGGAACCGAGTGGATCGGCCATCCGTGACGCGATCGCCACGTGGGCCGCGGCGACCCGGTACGGCCTGCGCGTCGGGATCCCGTCACGCGATGTCTCCGAGCGCTGGGGCGACTACCACTTCGCGCGCGGGCTGCAGCGCTCGCTCGAGCGGGCCGGCCACCCGACCCGGCTGCACTTCCTGCCGGAGTGGGGCTCGATCGCCGACGCGCGCGAGGACGTGGCCATCCACCTGTTCGGGCTGAAGGAGGCGCCGACCCGGCGCAGCCAGGTCAACATCCTGTGGCAGATCAGCCACCCCGACCTGGCCAGCCCGGCGATCTACGAGCGCTACGACCACGTGTTCGTGGCGTCGGACAGCTTCGCCGCCCGGATGGCCGGGCGGGTGGCCGTGCCGGTCAGCCCGCTCCACCAGGCGACCGATCCGGAGCGCTTCCGACCCGAGCCGGGCGGGCCGCCCCACGAGCTCCTGTTCGTGGCCAACTCGCGCAAGGTCCACCGGCGGATCGTGGACGACCTGGCGGGCACGACCCACGACCTCGCGATCTACGGCGGCAACTGGACCCCGGACCTCGTCGATGGACGCTACGTCAAGGGCGAGAGCGTCCCGAACGCCGAGCTCGCGCGCTACTACAGCGCCGCCGCGATCGTGCTCAACGACCACTGGGACGACATGCTCGCGGAGGGCTTCATCTCGAACCGGCTGTACGACGCGCTGGCGTGCGGGGCGTTCGTCCTGTCCGACCCGGTCGACGGCATCGAGGCCGAGTTCGACGACGCCGTGGCCACCTATGCCGACCGGGCCGAGCTCGACGGGCTCATCGAGCGCTTCCTGGCCGACCCCGACGAGCGCCGCCGGCGGGGTGCGCGGGGCCGGGCGGCGGTCCTCGCCCGGCACACGTTCGACGACCGGACGCGCCTCGTGCGCGAGGTGGCGGACCGACTGCTGCCCGTCGCACGCGCCCGCTGAACGCACGCCAAAGCGGGACGCAGACCTGCCCGTCATGAGGCGGCAAGGCCTCTGGCGGCGCATCCTGATACTGTCGGGCGATGCCAGGACCGTACGCGATGGTTCGCCGGATCGGCGGCTCGGGGCGCCGACGGGTTCGATCGGTGCGTCGCCGGTTCAACGAGTACGCGTACCAACGCAGCCTTCGGGCCACACCTCGCGCCGAACAGGCCCTTGTCGATGCCCTCGTGGCCGAGCTGCCCGGGACCGCTCTCGACCATGGCCCGCTGGTGTCGATCGTCATCCTCAACCGCAACGGCCGGGACCATCTCCAGCGCTGCCTGACGGCGCTCGCCTCGACGGCCTATCGCGACGTCGAGATCATCCTGGTCGACAACGGATCGACCGACGGGTCGCCCGAGTTCGCCGAGGGGTTCGCCTCGCCATTCCCGATCCGGGTCATCAGGAACCAGACCAATCGATCCTTCTCGGAGGCGAACGGCCAGGCGGTCGCGATCGCCCGGGGCGAGCTGATCTGCTTCCTCAACAACGACGTCGACCCGATCACCGACGAGTGGCTCGGCTACATGGTCGAGACGCTGGACGCCCGGGAGGCCGTGGCCGTCGGAGCCCGGCTGATCTATCCGCGCCATCGCGGCGGCGCCCGGGGCGGGTCGGACCATGCCGACCTGTCCCTGCAGCATGCCGGGGTCGCCTTCGATCGCGCATCGGCGGTCCCGCTGGCCCGGGTCATCGGGGCCGGCGCCGACCCGGTCGCACCGTGGGCCGGACGGATCGAGGATCGGCCGGCGTTGACGGCTGCCTGCCTCCTCGTCCGGCTGGACGCCTTCCGCGAGGTCGGCGGCTTCTCCCGCGACTACGAGTACGGGACCGAGGACGTCGACCTGTGCCTCAAGCTCCGGGTCGCGGGCGGCCGGCTGGTGTACGACGGCCGCGCGGCGTTGTGGCATCACGAGTCGGCGACCAGGGCCGCCGACCAGGCCGGCTTCCAGGCCCGGATGGCAGGCAATCGCGACGCGTTCATCGACATCTGGGGCCCGCGCATCTTCCGTGACGCGCTCCTCGACGCGATCGACGGTGGCGACCGGTTCTCGAGCGACCCGCTCCACGTCGGGATCGTCATCGCCGGAGACGATCCCTCCTCGGGATCGCCGGATCGGACCGTCGAGGAGCTCAGCGGGGCCCTCGCAGCCAACGGCTGGCGCGTCAGCACCGTGGCCCGCGCCGACGACGGCCGGTACGCGCGCGACCCCTCGCTCGAGGCGGTGATCGTGCTCGACCCGACCTGCGACATCCGGCTCCTGCCGAGGAAGCTGGTGACGATGGCATGGATCGGGGACGAGCCGAACGACTGGCTCGATCGCGCGTGGTTCGACGAGTTCGACCTGGTGTTCGGGTCGACCGACCGGGTCGTCGAGATGGTCCGCGAGCGGAGCGCGAAGGTCGCGTCCCTCGTGCCGATCGCACGCGACGATGCTCCGCCGTCGAGCGCCGCAACTGGCGGTCGGACCGCGACGGCGATCCGCGACGCGCTCGTCCGCTGGACCACCGCGATGAGATACGGGATCCGGATCGGCGTGCCGAGCTGGGACGACATCGAGCGCTGGGGCGACTACCACTTCGCGCGCGGGCTGCAGCGCTCGCTCGAGCGGGCCGGCCACCCGACCCGGCTGCACTTCCTGCCGGAGTGGGGCTCGATCGCCGACGCGCGCGAGGACGTGGCCATCCACCTGTTCGGGCTCAAGGAGGCACCGACCCGGCGCAGCCAGGTCAACATCCTGTGGCAGATCAGCCACCCCGACCTGGCCAGCCCGGCGATCTACGAGCGCTACGACCACGTGTTCGTGGCGTCGGACAGCTTCGCCGCCCGGATGGCCGGGCGGGTGGCCGTGCCGGTCAGCCCGCTCCACCAGGCGACCGATCCGGAGCGCTTCCGACCCGAGCCGGGCGGGCCGCCCCACGAGCTCCTGTTCGTGGCCAACTCGCGCAAGGTCCACCGGCGGATCGTCGACGACCTGGCGGGCACGACCCACGACCTCGCGATCTACGGCGGCAACTGGACCCCGGACCTCGTCGATGGACGCTACGTCAAGGGCGAGAGCGTCCCGAACGCCGAGCTCGCGCGCTACTACAGCGCCGCCGCGATCGTGCTCAACGACCACTGGGACGACATGCTCGCGGAGGGCTTCATCTCGAACCGGCTGTACGACGCGCTGGCGTGCGGGGCGTTCGTCCTGTCCGACCCGGTCGACGGCATCGAGGCCGAGTTCGACGACGCCGTGGCCACCTATGCCGACCGGGCCGAGCTCGACGGGCTCATCGAGCGCTTCCTGGCCGACCCCGACGAGCGCCGCCGACGGGGTGCGCGGGGCCGGGCGGCGGTCCTCGCCCGGCACACGTTCGACGACCGGACGCGCCTCGTGCGCGAGGTGGCGGACCGACTCGCCGCGTCCCGGCCCACCAGCATCGACACCGATGCGATCGCGCCCGGACCGGTCGGCGCGAGCGCCGCTCGCCGACCCGGTCGCCTCAGGACCTCGGCCGGCGGCGCTGGTGCGGGCTGGGCGGGCTGAGCCGGACCGATCGCCGGTCCGTTCAGTCCGGGAGCTGCGGCCGCTGAGCCCGGCTCGTCGGGTCGGACAGCGCCTCGACCTCGTGGCGCAGGGAGCTCCTGACCCGCGACGCGGGAAGGTGCAGGCGCCGGCTCCGGACGATCGATCGCGTGATCCCGCTCGCGAGGAAGGCCTCCGGCATCACGGCCTCGACGCGCTCGAGGACGGACTGTGGCACGGCCTGTGGGTCCGGGGTCGCGTGCGCCGCGAGGATCTCGTCGTAGTGGTCCTTGAGCACGGTGCTCGACTGGTCCGGGGCGAGGACGACCAGCACGCCGGTCGGCTGCGTGTCGATCGGGATCGCGATCAGGTCCGGCCGGTACTGGCGCAGGACCGCGGCGACCTTGTAGACGTCGCCGGTCCAGTCCTGGGTCGTCCGATCGCGGGAGGCCTCGGCGACGTTCCGCGGCAGCATGTCGTCGAGCACGATCACGGTCGTGGTGGATGACAGCCGCTCGACGTTCATGAGATCGCGCAAGGCGAATTCGAACAGATGCAGGCCGTCGATGAACGCGAAGTCCACCGTCGGCCGCGCGAGCCGCCCGAGCAGCGGTCGGTTGTGGCGAAGGTTGCGCCAGGGGTTGCGTCCGCCGCGGAGGAAGCGGAGGGGGTCACGGCGAGCGAAGAACTTGTCGCTGGTCAGCCGGACGAGCTTGACCTCCGTCCGGATCTCCGTCTGGACCGCGAACTTGGGATCGATGCCGATGCTCGGGACGCGCGACAGCTCGAGGCTGAGACCATTGGCGACGCCGATCTCGAGGTAGTTCCGTGGGTGCAGGTCGCGGTGCAACGCCGCGAGGAACTCGTGCCGCTCCATGGTCGCGATGGTACCCGCCAACTCGGGACGACGAGCGACCCCCGCGCGTGTCCCTCAGCGTCGGCGGATGACCCGTCCGAGTCGCCGCTTGACGGCGCGGCCGGTCCTGCGTATGACGCGCACCCACTCGGCTCGGATCGGAGGCGGTCCCGGGAGCGGCCGGTCTGCCCGGCGGCGCGCGTCGTCCCGCTCCAGCTCGAGGGCGACGAAGAGCCTGCCCAGGTGCGCGTCGTGCTCGTGTTCGGCGGGGTCGATCGGCTCGTCCCCCGACGCGTCCAGGCACCGGGCCAACAGATCCGGCAGGAGCGCACGATCGAGGAGGCCGTGCAGCTCGTCGCGCAACCGGCTCTCGTAGACGAACTCACCCTCCGCCGTGCCGGCGGCCAGGTCCCGCTCGAGAGGAAGACGGACGAGGAAGGCATACCGCAGACGACCCGCGAGATGGCGTCGGTAGTCGGCCATGCCATGGTGGTTCTTGCTCGGACGCAGGTCCGGGTTCGCCTCGTACGACCGCCCGGTGTTGACGACGCGCCGTTCGTACTGGCGCACCGACCGCCAGGGCAGGTGGAGGACCTCGAGGTCGACGGCGGGATCGGGACGGCCGTTGCTCGCCACGGACACGAAGTGGTTGCCCTGGGCGACGACGACCTCCGGATCGCCACGATGGATGGCGTCGGCGGTCGGCTGCGCGTAGATCCCGACCCCGTGGAGCTCGTCGGCGGTCCGCAGATCCCGCCAGAGCAGCCTGTCGATGCCGGATCCCTGCATCGCCGGTGGCCCGACCATGTTCGTGACCGGGACCGTGAAGGCGCCGAGCGACGTGGGGATCGCCTCGAGAGCGGTTCGCAGCGTCAGGGCCGGGTCGCACGCGATGAAGAACTCGTCGGCGTCCGCGTTGATGACCCAGTCGGCGTGGTGCTCCGTGTATGCGCGCCGGGCCATGCCCGTCACGAGGGCGTGCTGCTGCTTGCGGAAGACCGGGTCGTGGTGGAGCTCGAGCACGCCCAGGTCCGCATAGCGCTGGAGGACCTCGGTCGTGCCGTCGACCGAGCCGTTGTCCGTGACGATGATCAGGTCGGCGCCCTGGGCCAGGTGGTGTTCGACGAACGCGGCGATGATGTCGACCTCATCGCGGACCATGAGCGTCACGATGAATTTCATGTGCTCGCCCCGCGGATCCGCGATCCGCGCCCCCGCCGGTGCCGGGCCGGGCTCGAAGACGCGGGATGTCCAGACCGATCAGCTCCCGGCAGCGGCCAGCACCATGCCCCCTCCCGGGTGAGGCCGGGCCGGGGCCGTCGACCATCAGGTTCAGGAAGATTCGTGCGCAGATCGTGTCCTGAAGGCGACCTCACGGACGAGATCGCCCCAGGCCAGTGGCGTTCGAGCGTCTGCCGGACGTTGGTTGGGCGAAACACCCAGTTGTGGACGTCGATGTACTCCTCGCCCTCGGCTCGTGTCGCGTTGACACGTGACGGCACTCGAGGTCCATGTGGGACGAATCGTTCGCGGTCGGTCCGCCGGCTTGTGCGGGACCACGACGTCGTGCCGCGATGCCTCACCGAATTCAGCGAGAACTCGGTCATGGCCCCGGCAACGGTGTGGACGGCCGGCCGGTCGGAGGGACGTGTCGATGACGCGCCCGATGGACGACGTCGCGAAACCGGTCGAAGCAGTAGCGGGGGTCCGGGCACGACGAGGACGTCGACGCCATTCGGGGCCAGAGGTTCGTGCAGTCGTTCAGGATAGTCGATACGGCGAGACGCTGTGCTCCAGCACGTGCGATGCCAGGCCAGCTCGACGCTCGTGGATCACGTCCGAGATCGCGCGCGCAGCCCGGGATGATCACGATAGTCGACGTCCTCGATGTCGTCGGGCGAATACTGCTTGAACTCGCGGTACTTCGCGACGAGACCGTCGCGAGCCAGATAGTCGGCGGTCTTGGTCGCGAACCCGTCCCGTTTGGGCAGGATCGGGGTTATGCGGCCGGGGCCACTCAGTGCGGTCCCGGCACGATCGGCCGTCCTGAAGATGAACTCGCGTCGGACCTCGAGGCGCGGCGTGGGGGCCGGGGACCCGGGCTTGGACTTGCTCCCGTTCGTGGCCGCGCCGCCATCGACCGACGCCCTGCCCGGTCCCGAACAGCGTTCGCTTGACCCGTCCCAGGCGCCGCCGAACGGGCGTCGGAAGCAGGGATCTCAGCGATGACATGCGACCTGCCGGCCGGACCGGCGCACGGTGACTCCGTTCGCGCGGTGCGGGTGTCGTCGATTGTAGGAGGCGCGGACAGACGGGACCGGGTGGGCGCCGACGACCGATGGCCGGCCGGCGTCGCCCCGGATCCCACGACGATCGGCGGGGCGTCTCCCACGCCCCGCGCCGCTCACTCGAAGTAGCCGGACAGGTCGAGGATCAGGTTGGTCGTCTTGCCCGCCGCCCCGACGAACATGAGGTTCGTCGTGCCCGAGCCGTTGAGCGGCGTCACCAGGCCGTTGGCCCGCGTATCGCCGAGACGGAAGTTGAGGGTCGAGGTGGACGGGTTCGGGGGCGGAGGATTGGGCGTGACCGCGATGTAGCCCGAGCCGTTCTGGCCGGTGACGGTCAGGTTGCCGCTGATCGCCGGGCTCCCGTCGGGCACCCCGAAATGACCCTGCGACGTCCAAGGACCCGGGCCGCATTGGCATGGAAGACGCCCGACAGCTGCGAGGCGGGGTTCCGGGTGTCCATGATCCGGCGCCGGATTGAGCGGCACGAAGCGGAGGCCGCCGGTGCCGGGCTCGAAGTAGCCGGTGATATCGAGGATCACGTGGGTGTGCGCACCGGCGGTGCCCGAGACGTAGGTGATCGACAGGGCGCCCGCACCGTCGAGCGGGGCGAACACGCCGTTCGCGCGGTTGTCGCTGACCGGGAAGTTCAGGGTGGACGTGGCGGGGTTCGAGGTCGGCGTCCTGGTCACCGCCAGATACCCGGCGGCCGATTGCTGGGTCACGGTCAGGTTGCCGGTGATCGCGGTGGCCGTGGCCGGGATCGTGCCGCCCGTGACGATGAGCGTCCGCGGCACCTTGTTGGCGAACGTCCCGCTGAGCCCGGTCGCGTTGCGCGTGTCGAGCACGCGTGCCGGGGTGACCGGCGTGAACGTGGCGCCCGTGTTGTCGACGAGGAAGTAGCCGGTGACGTCGAAGATGATATGGGTCGTCTTGCCCGCGGTCGCGGCCTTGTACAGGGCGGACAACGTGCCCGTCGACGACAGCGGCACGGTCAGGTTGTTGGCCCGGTTGTCACCGACCGGGAAGTTGATGCTCGAGCTGGGCGGGTTGTTCGTGGCGGTCGGGGTGACCGCCACGAACCCCGAGGCATTCTGCTGGGTGACCGTGACGTTGCCGGTCACGGCGACGGCGTTGGCCGGGATGGTGCCGATGCCGGCGACCTGCCAGGTACGCGCCTGACCGGTCGTGAACTTGCCGGAGACTCCCTTGCCCGACCGCGAGTCGAGGACGCGCACCGGGGTGATCGGCACGAACGTCGTCCCGGCCGGCTGGAGTCGGGAGACGAACGTCTTCCACTCGGTGCCGGCGCCCGAGTACTGGTTGGCCTGCCAGACCGCGGACGGGACGATCGGATCCTGGGCCACGCCGACGTAGTCGCCCCAGCGCTCGCCCGTGTAGACCCCGCTGCCCGCCTTCAGGAGCTCCCTGGGGCTGATCGTGTTGATCGCGTCGGTCGGGAGCTGGTAGGAGGCGTAGGAGGACGGGAAATCCCCCGCGGTCACCGATGACCGGCTCCACACTGCGTGCAGCGTGCCGTTGCCGGCCATGCCCACGCCGCCCATGTACGAGTCCTTGCCGTTCTCGGCGATCAGGAAGTCCTGGCGCAGGGTCGGTGTGGCCGTGGACGTGTTCAGCTGGCTGATCCGGACACAGTCCCGCTCGGTCGAGTCACCGGTCGGCGTGCACGGATAGGTCGACACGAAGGACAGCCGGTTGTTCTGCCAGATGGCGTCGGTCGGACGCTCGTCGACGGCGTTGGCGATCGTGTTCGGCCCCGGCTGGTTGGGTGCCGGCGGGGTCAGGAACGGGGCGATCACCCCGGCGGTGGTCAGGTCGACTCCGGCGCTCGTGACGGTGGTATCGGCCGCGACGGATCCCGTGACCGTGTAGTACGCCACGTCGACTGCCGTCGCGTTCGCCTTTTCGATGATGATCCGGAGGGTCGGGCTCGTAGCCGGGACCTGGACCGCGACGCGGGGCGTGAACTGGTCCGTGCCGGTGCTGACCACCTGCGCGTACTTGAAGTCGCTGTCCGGGCCCAGCCAATCCGACCAGTCCAGGGCGAGGACGTCCGTGCCCGCGAATTGGTCGCCCGGGCAGGCACCGGCCTCCAGCATGGAGAAGTAGTTCGACGCGAATGCGAACTTGTCGCTGGACGTCCCGGGCGCCGAGAAGTCCATCAGGAAATCGTTGTTGAAGAAGTAGGACGCGGTCCAGAAGCCGGTCGGGTCGGCGGTGTCCGAGGTGGCGAAGAAGAGGAACCCGCGCCCGAACTGGTACTCGTCGGTCGCGCCGCAGACCAAGCCGTTCATCTCCATCAGCCAGCGGCCGTGGAGGCTGTCGTAGATGACGTGCGGGATCGAACCACTCCGGCGACCCGAGATCGGGAAAGAACTCGTCGACGAAGCCGCTGAGCGAGGCGCCGTCGAGGACGTTGCCGGCGCGATCGGTCGTCTGGAACGCGGTGTTCAGGATCTGCATGACGTGATCCGGCCCGACTGCGAGGGTCGGGTCGGGCGGCTCGCCGTTCGTGTCCGGCCCGCTGCTCCGCGCCAACCCGTCGAAGCCGGGCTGGCCGACGGCGGGACCCGCCGTCAGCGTGGCCTGGACCGGAAGCGGAGCCACGGCGAGCGGGCTGGGACCGCGCTGCCGCGACGGTGCCCCGGCTGACAGGGGGCTGGCGAGCCGGGGGATCCGGGGCCCGCTCGACGTGCGGTTCGACGCCTCGTCCATCCGCCCGCGCGCTCGGGGTCCCGTTTCGAGGGTGCCGTGCTGCGACGCCGGGGCCGCGGACGGGGATGTCGTCGTCCCGCTCGAGACCGATCCGTCGTGAGCGCTGACGGCGCCACCCGACGTCGCGGCCATCGCCAGCACGAACGTGACCACGGCCACCCGGAAGGGACGGCGTCGATGCATCCGGGATCTCCTCACAGCAGTCTGAGCACGACGACTCCATGTCCCCCCACAGGACGCGCGAACCGTATCCCACGGCGCGGTCGTCCGCAAGAAGGTGCCAGCGGGCACCGGTCGCGGCGTGCCCGGCGCGTCACCGGGCTGGGACGGCGCGCGAGATCCGGCGGGCGACGCGGCGCGGCAGGTTGGCGACCAGCATCGTCGCCGACGCGAGCGCATCGGCGACGCGGCCGTCGAACCGTCGTGCGATGGCGAACGCGGGGGCCGCATCCCGACCCGGCACGAGCATCCAGGTCGACCGCGTGTCCGCACGCAGGATGGATCGCACGACCCGCCAGTAGCTTCGGCGCGCGGAGCCGGCCAGCGCCGGCCAGTGGCGGGCGGGCGGCATCAACAGCCGGTCGATGGCCGTGTCGGAGCCGGCCCGGACGCTGACCGGGACCCCCTCGAGGTACGCCGCGATCGCGGCCATCAACCCGGCGACGGCCGGTTCGCGGCGCTTGAGGGCATCGTCGAGCGCGACGCCCAGGTCCGATCGCACCAGCCGTTCGAAATACGCGCGCCGGACCGACTGCCGAACCGCGGGCTCGGCGATCCGGAGCTCGACCTCGTCGCTCACCGCGGCATAGACGATCGGCGCGCGCAGCGCCATCTCCGTCGCGCGTTCGGTCGACGCGCGGCTCGCACCGGTGATCCCGACCGCCTCGCCCGGGAGCGGTCGCCACCATTCGTAGACGACGTCGCCGATCACCTCGATGTCGTTGCCGGCCCGCAGCAGGGCTGCGATCGTCCAGGGCTGGTCGCCCAGGACCCGGCCCTCGAAGCGCAGGCCGTCCGTCAGCGATCGATGGAAGGCCTTGCCGTGGATCGCGGCGTACGTCATCAGGCCCGGATGGCTCGCGATCGACTTCCGGCCCGGCTCGCGGATGTCGGGCTGGTCGTACCCACGCGAGACCCACCGACGGTCGCCGTCGAACTGGACGCGCTGGCCGATGACGGCGCGGACCGTCGGATCCTCGGTCGGGCGCATGATCGCCGCCAGCCCGTCGGGCAGGATCACGTCGTCCGCGTCGAGGAACGCCAGCCACGTCCCGCGCGCGACGTCGAGCCCGCGGTTCCGCGCGTTCGAGACGCCACCGTTGGCCGGCAGCCGGATCAGGACGACGCGCGCGTCGCGCGCCGCGACCGAGGCGACGACGTCGGCTGTGCCGTCGGTGGAGGCGTCGTCGATGACCAGGACCTCCAGGCGGACGTCGACCTCGTCGAGGATCGAGGCCAGCGCCCGTTCGACGGTCGCGGCGGCGTTCCAGGTGGGCAGGAGGACCGAGAGCCGGGGCGCGGCCGGATCGGTCACGCGCGCCGGGCCGTCAACGGAGCGAGTCGTCGAGCGCCTTCTCCACGTCGTCGTCGTACGAGGTCTGGCGGACGCGGCCGTGATACTGGCCGAGCGCCCCGACCAGGAGACCCGGATCCCCGTCCTTGACCTGGAGGAAGAGTGCCGAGCCACCGGGCGGCAGGTCCGCCCCGACCTCCTTGACGAAACCGCCATCGAGCCCTGGCGCGGCCGCCCGACCGACCAGCCCGCCGGCGACCGCGCCGACCGCGATGCCGACGGGGAAGACGAAGAAGAGCAGGCCGCCGAGAACGGCACCGACGGCCGCCCCGGTCTCGGTCCCGCTCGATGCCTCGTTGTGGAAGGTCACCTGGCCGTCGGCGTCCTTGCGCACGACCGCCGTGTCCTCGAGACCGACCTTGCCGGCGTGCTCGAGGGCGCGGATCGACTTGAGTGCCGCCTCGGCGTCATCGGCGCCGTCGAACGTGATCGCCAGGAACTGCCCCATCTCTGCCTCTCCCTCCTCGTCAGCGTGAGGTCCCGTGTCGGCCCAACGATACCCCTCAGGCGGGCCTGCGCCCGAGCCGCACGACACTCAGGGCGACCAGGCCGCACACGAGCACGGCCATGACGACGACCGCCGCGGGAACCCCGATCGCGGGTGCCGCCAGCACGGTCGCAAGGATCAGGGCGAGGAAGACCGTCAGCTGGCCGGGATCCTGCGGCATGCCCCGGGCGTGGAGGACGGCGACCGCGACCAGGTAGATCACGACGGGCACCGCGACGGTCGCCGCGGCCGCGGCCGGACCCAGGTCGGCCGCCTCGACGGTCGTGTCCGCGGCGACCTCCAGCCCGGCCCCGAGCGCAGCCCCGGCCGCGAAGACGAAGTAGTGGCCGTAGCCCCAGCCGAGCATCGAACGCAGCGACCGATGGTGGCCCACGTCCGGCTCATGCTTGAAGTACGACCACCACATCGCGAAGACGAGGAGCAGGCCACCGATCGCCACGGTGAGCAGCGGCAGGAGCAGGCCGCCGGCCGCGAAGGCCGCCTGGGTCGCGGTCATCGTCGCCAGCACGCACTCGCCCAGGACGATGATCGTGAACAGGCCGTAGCGTTCCACGATGTGACCCCCGTGCCAGGGCGTCTGGCGGCCGGCCCGCTCGGCCCAGGCCGGCACGGCCAGCTCGAGGATGCCGAGCACCAGGAAGGTCAGGTAGCCGATCTCCGACCAGCCGATCAGCAGGCGCACGATCCAGGCGACCTGGATGAGGGCGATGGCCGTCGCGAACCGCAGAGCCACCGGCCGGCCGATCGGGTCCTCGTGGGCGGCCCGGAGCCATTGGGCGACGAGCGCGATGCGCATGATCGCGTAGCCGACGACCATGACCGTGAAATCCTGGCGCTCGAACGCCGCCGGGACCCCGGCCGCCACGACCAGCACCCCGGCGATCTGCACGAACGTGAGCAGCCGGTACTGGACGTCGTCCGTGTCGTAGGCCGAGGCGAACCAGGTGAAGTTCATCCACGGCCACCAGATGGCAAAGAACACGACCAGGTAGTTCAGGACGCCGTGGCCGATCCGGCCCGCGGCGAGGTCGTGGTGGAGCGATCCCGCCGCCTGCGAGACGGCGACCACGAAGCACAGATCGAAGAGGAGCTCCAGCGGCGTGGAGGCGCGGTGCGTCTCGGCCGGGTCGCGCCCGGTCATCGGCGTGTGCCACGGTCGGACCACGACGGCCGGGCGCGTGGCGACCGAGCCGGCCATCAGTGGCGAAAGTGCCGCGTGCCCGTCATGACCATGGTCGCCCCGGCCGCGTCCGCCACCGCAACGACCTCCTCGTCACGGACCGAGCCGCCGGGTTGCGCGAACGCGGTGACGCCCGCCTCGAGACAGACCGCGACGGCGTCTGCGAACGGGTAGAACGCGTCCGAGGCACACGCGGCGCCGGCCGCGCCCGCCGGTCCCGCATACGCCAGGGCCTGCGCGACGGCGCCGCGGGCGGCGTCGACCCGCGATGTCTGCCCGGACCCGAGCCCGATGAGGCGGCCGTCACGCACGAGCACGATCGCGTTGGACGTGACGCCGCGGACCAGCCGCCAGGCGAGGTCGAGGTCGCGCCGCTCGTCGTCGGTCGGCGCACGGCGCGTCGCGACGGTCCAGGCCACCGGGTCGTCCGGGATCGTATCCGGGGCGGTGACCAGGACCGCACCACCGGCGCTCCGGATCGAGCCGGTCGGGTCGGGCGCCGGGCCCGGGCCGTCATCGGCCAGGACGGGGTCGACGACGAGCCGCAGGTTCGGCTTGCCGGCGAGGATCGCGAGGGCGGCCGGTTCGAAGCCGGGCGCGACGACGACTTCCAGGAAGATCGAGACGAGGTGGCCGGCCAGCGTCGCGTCCACCGGCCGGGTTACCGCCACGACCCCACCGAAGGCGCTGACCGGGTCCGCCTCGAGCGCGGCCGTCCAGGCGTCGACGACGGTCGCACGCTCAGCGGCGCCGCACGGGTTCGTGTGCTTGACGATGACGCAAGCCGGCCCGCGCAGGGCGCGACCGATGGCCGCGGCGGCGGAGGCGTCGAGCACGTTGTTGTAGGACAGGGCCTTGCCCTGGAGCGGTGGCGCGCCGCTCGCGAACGGGCCGTCGGCCGCGGTGCTCCCCGGGCGCCGGTAGCGGGCCGCGGACTGGTGGGGGTTCTCGCCGTAGCGGAGCGTCTCGACCTTCTCCAGCCCGATGGTCAGGCTGGGCGGATACGGATCGTCGGTCGGATCGAGGAGCCCGGCACCGATCATCCGGCCGGGCAGGGCCGCGGCGATCCGGGCGTCGTAGGCGGCGGTGTGGGCGAACGCGTCGAGGGCCCATGCGCGGCGGCGACGGTCGTCAAGGCCGCCGGGCGCGTCGAGGCGGGCCAGGAGCTCCCCGTACTGTCCCGGCGACGTCACGATGGCCACGTTGGCGTGGTTCTTGGCCGCCGCCCGGACCATGGACGGGCCGCCGATGTCGATCTCCTCGATCAGCTCGTCGACCGTGATCCCCGGCCGATCGAGCGCGGCGGCGAACGGGTACAGGTTCACCACGACGACCTCGAACGGCGCGATGCCGGCGTCGAGGAGCTGGAAGCGATGCTCCTCGAGGCGCCGATCGGCCAGGAGGCCGGCGTGGACGCGCGGATGGAGCGTCTTGACCCGCCCGTCGAGCATCTCGGGCGATCCGGTCACGGCGGCCACGTCGGTCACCGGCAACCCCTCATCGCGCAGCGCGCGCGCCGTGCCACCGGTCGACACGAGCTCGAAGCCGCGGGCGACGAGCCCGCGACCGAGCGCGACCAGCCCGGTCTTGTCCGAGACGGACAGCAGCGCGCGCCGCGGTGTCGGGACCGTGGTGTCGGCCCGGTGGAGATCCAGGGCGACCCGGCGGCCGTCTCCCTCGACCGCGAGGGCCCCGGCAAGGAGTCGGGCCACGACCTGCGGCAGGAGCCGGTGCTCCACGGCCCGGATCCGGTCGTGGAGCGTCGCGACGTCGTCGCCGGGCAGGATCGTCACGGCCTCCTGGGCGACGATCGGCCCGCCGTCGAGGGTCGCGTCGACGATATGGACGGTGCAGCCGGTGACCCGCACGCCCGCGGCGAGGGCGTCCTCCACCGCGTGGGCGCCCGGGAACGCCGGCAGGAGGGACGGGTGCGTGTTGACGATCCGACCGTCGAACGCGGCCAGGACGGCCGGCCCGACGATCCGCATGTAGCCGGCGAGGGCGATCGCGTCGATCCCGATCGCGTCGAGCGTCGCCGCCAGCGTCTCGTCGTCCCCGCCGGGGACGAGGGCGGTCTCGATCCCCTGCTCCGCCGCCCACGCCAGCGCGGGGCAGTCGCGATCGGCGAAGACGAGCCGGATCTCGCCACCGAGCTCGCCGCGGTCCGCCGCACCCGCGAGCGCCCGCAGGTTGGAGCCCGCACCCGAGACGCCGACCGCCACGCGGCCGGAACCGCTCACGCCTGGCTCTCCAGCGGTCCCTCGGCGTAGCGGTCACCGCCGAGCGTCGCCGCATCGACGACCTCGCCGACCACGGCCGCCGGGATCCCGTCCGCCGCGAAGGCACGGACAGCCGTCTCGACCGCGGCCGGCGGCAGCACGACGACCATCCCGAGACCGCCGTTGAACGTGGCTCGCATCTCGTCGTCCTCCAGCCCGCCGAGGGCCCCGAACAGGCGCATGACCGACGGCATCGACCAACGTTCCGGGTCGAGCCGGGCCCCCAGGCCCTCGGCGAGAGCGCGCGGCACGTTGCCCGGCAGCCCGCCGCCGGTGATGTGGGCGAGACCGTGGATGTCGGCGCCGGTGGCCCGGACCGCCGCCCGCACGGCCAGCACCGACCGGGCGTAGATCCGCGTCGGCGTCAGGAGGACCTCCCCGAGCGTCGCCATGGTCTCGTTGGGCGCCGCCGCCAGGACCACGTCGGTTTCGGCATCGCCCAGCGACCGCCGGAGCCGGGCCTGGTACGGGGCGTTCAGGTCGAGGTCCCACTGCGCGACCAGTGCCCGGATCAGCGAGTAGCCGTTGGCGTGCAGTCCGGACGCGGCCAGCCCGACGACAACGTCGCCCGGCCGCGCCGCGCTGCCGTCGATCACGTCGCCGCGTTCGACGACGCCGATGCAGCAACCCGACAGGTCGAACGCGTCCTCGGACATCAGGTCGGGGTGCTCCGCGGTCTCGCCGCCGACGAGGGCACAGCCCGCGTCACGGCAGCCGGCCGCGATGGACCCGACCAGCTCCGCCACCGATTCCGGGATGACATGGCCGACCGCGACGTAGTCGACGAACGCGAGCGGCTCCGCCCCGCAGCAGACGACGTCGTCCGCGCACATCGCGACGAGGTCGACGCCGATCGTGTCGTACCGCTGGAGCGACGCGGCGATGGCCGTCTTGGTCCCGACCCCGTCGGTCGACGCGACGAGCAGCGGCTCGCGGTAGCCGGCCGGGATCGTGAAGGCCCCGCCGAAGCCGCCGAGACCGCCCACGACCTCCGGACGACGGGTCGACTCGACGTGCGCCCGCATGAGCTCGACCGCACGGTCGCCGGCCGCGACATCCACCCCGGCGGCGCGATACGCGTCGCGCCGGCCGGCTCCCTTGGCACCGGGCGTCGTCATCGGGTCGCGACCGCTTCCTCGAGCATGAACTTGCGGCTTGCGGCGTCGTACGGGACCGGATCCGGGTAGTGGCCGTCGAAGCACGCGAAGCAGAACCGCTCGTACGGCAGCTCGAGCGCGGCGAGGACGCCACGGATCGAGAGGTAGCCGAGCGAATCGGCGCCGATGAACGACTGGATCTCGGGCTCGGTGTGGGTCGACGCGATGAGCTCGGTCTCGATCTGGGTGTCGATGCCGTAGAAGCACGGGTGGTAGATCGGCGGCGCGCTGATCCGGACGTGGACCTCGGTCGCGCCGGCCTTGCGCAGGAGCTCGACGATGCGCTTGGTGGTCGTGCCGCGGACGATCGAGTCGTCGACCACGATGAGGCGCTTGCCGTTGACCACCTCGCGCAACGGGTTGAGCTTGATCGTCACGCCCCGGTGGCGCAGCCCGGCCGACGGCTGGATGAACGTCCGCCCCGCGTAGCGGTTGCGGTACATGCCCTCGCGGTACGGCAGGCCGGACTGCTCGGCGAACCCGGCAGCCGCGGGCGCCCCGGTGTCCGGGACCGGCATGACGAGGTCGGCGTCGATCGGGTGCTCGAGCGCCAGCTGCATGCCCATCTTCCGACGCGCCTCGTACAGGTTGCGGCCTTCCATGTACGAATCCGGCCGGGCGAAGTAGATCAGCTCGAACACGCACAGGGCGGGCGTCGCCTCGGCGAACCGGACCGAGCGCGGCGCCTGGCCCGGCTCGAGGATGACCATCTCGC
Organism: uncultured Chloroflexia bacterium; assembly: GCA_963755995.1. Taxonomy (GTDB): domain Bacteria; phylum Chloroflexota; class Limnocylindria; order Limnocylindrales; family CSP1-4; genus SPCO01. Next base: position 1,117,563 of record CAVWLQ010000003.1, read on the forward strand.
CCGGCTGGACGTCGCGGACGTACTCCGCGCCGACGATGTCGAGGGCCGCGGTCTCGGACGACAGGCACCAGCCGGCGGAGGCGTCGTCGTCGCCCCACAGGCCGTCGCCGCCGTCGTTCGCGTCGACCGCGGGCAGCCGCCCCAGGACCAGCGGCCGGAAGCCGAACGGATCGCGGACGCCGATGACGCGGCGCTCGTCGAGGACGACCAGGCTGTAGGCCCCGCGCACGCGTGGCAGGACCTGGCGCAGGGCCTCCACGGTGTCCGCCGCCGGCTCGTCGGCCAGCAGCGCGGTCAGGAGCTCCGTATCGGTCGAGGCCGGCAGGCGCGACCGGCCGCCCTTGAGCAGCTCGAGCAGGTCGCGGGTGTTGACGAGGTTGCCGTTGTGCCCGATCGCGAGCGCCCGGCGCGGCCCGAGACGATACGTCGGCTGGGCGTTCTCCCAGATCGTGGAGCCGGTCGTGGAATAGCGGCAGTGGGCGATGGCGAGCTGGCCGCGCAGGCTCGGCAGCCGGCGCTCGTCGAGGACCGTGCTGATCATGCCGAGGTCCTTGTAGAGCATGAGCTGCTCGCCGTCGCTGACCGCCAGCCCGGCCGATTCCTGGCCGCGGTGCTGCAGGGCGAACAGGCCCAGCGCGGCGATCGACGCGGCGTCGGTCGACTGGGGACCCGGCAGCACGACCCCGAACACGCCACACATCAGGAGGCCGTCTCCCAGCCGAGGGCGCGGGCGAGCCCGCGATCCCACGCATGTCGGAGGTCGCGGACGGGCACCTCGAGGAGGTCTGCCACGCCGCTGCCCCGGTCCTCGACCGCGCCGCCCGTCCCGGCCGCGCTGAGCTCGATGAGGAGGCGGTCGCCGCCGACCGAGCCGATCGTCTCGACCGGCAGCCCGTGCTGGCGGGCCAGCAGCGTGAGCGCCGCGCCGTAGCGCGGCCGGCACGTGACGACGAGGCGCGACGGGCCTTCGCCGAACAGGTCCACGGCCGGTGAATGCGCCACGGCGACGCGGACGCTGGCGCCCAGGCCGCTCCACATCGCTCCTTCTGCCAGCGCCACCGCCAGGCCGCCGCCCGAGACGTCCTGGGCCGAGGCGACGAGCCCGCGACCGATCGCCTCACGCACGAACGCCTGCACAGCCGCCTCGCGGGCGAGGTCGAGGACCGGCGGGTCATCCTCCGTCGCGCCGCCGGCCAGCGCCGCGTATGCCGATCCCGCCAGGCCGGGAACGGTCTCGCCGATCAGCAGGACGGCATCGTGGGTCTGGACGAAGGCCGGCCCGACGAGCGTCGCGACGTCGTCGAGGAGCCCGACGACGCCGATGACGGGCGTCGGAGCGATCGCGCCGGCCGGTGACTCGTTGTAGAGGGAGACGTTGCCGCCGGTCACCGGCAGGCCCAGCGCCCGGCACGCATCCGCCAGCCCGCGCACGCCCTCGCTCAGCTGCCAGAACGCCTCGGGCCGGGTCGGGTCGCCGTAGTTGAGGCAGTTGGTCACGCCCAGCGGCCGCGCCCCGGTGATCGACACGTTGCGGGTCGCCTCCGCGACCGACAACGCCGCGCCCAGCCACGGATCGAACGCCCCGACCGACTGATTGCCGTCCGTGGTTGCGACGAGAGCTCGCGTGGTGCCCTTGACGCGCAGGACCGCGGCTCCGCGGCCGGGTCCCGCGACGGTGTCCGCGCCGACCGTCGAGTCGTACTGGTGGTAGACGGCGTGGCGCGACGACAGGTTGGCCGAGCCGAGCAGTCCGAGCAGGACGGCCCCCGGATCCATCCCGCGTTCGGGCAGCCGATCGCTGACCATCGCCGGCGCGCCCGGGGCCGGAGCGCCGCGCCGGTGGGTGGGCGCCGATGCGACCCGGGCGTGGACGATCGCGTCGCTGGTCAGTGCAGCCGCAGGGATCCGCGCGATCTCTCGGGCGCCGACTGCCGGGCGTCCATCGGCATCCAGCCCACCTTCGACGATCGCGATGTCGCCGTCGTCCGTGACGCGTCCGATGATCGCGACCGGCAGGCCCCAGCGCTCGCACACCTCGCGGACGTCATCCCAGCGCTCGAGCAGGACCGCCGCGCACATCCGCTCCTGCGACTCCGAGATCATGACCTCGAAGGGCGCGAGTCCCGGCTCGCGGCGCGGGATCGCGTCGAGATCGACCACGATCCCGGTGCCCGCCCGATCGGCCGTCTCCGACGTGGCGCACGTGATCCCGCCGGCGCCGAGATCCTGGAGACCCTCGACGAGCCCGCGCTCGATGAGCTCCAGGCTGGCCTCGATCAGAAGCTTCTCCGCGAACGGGTCGCCGACCTGGACGGACGGCCGCTTCGACGGGTCGTCGTCGGTGAAGGTGGCGCTGGCCAGGACGGACGCCCCGCCGATCCCGTCCCGCCCGGTCGCCGAGCCGTACAGGACGACGAGATTGCCCGGTCCCGGCGCCGCGGCCAGAGTCAGGCGACGTTCCTCCAGCAGGCCGATCGCCATGACGTTGACCAGCGGGTTGCCGCCGTAGCTCGGGTCGAAGACCAGCTCGCCGCCGACCGTCGGGACGCCGACACAGTTGCCGTAGCCACCGACCCCGCGCACGACGCCATCGACCAGGTGCCGCGTGCGGGAATCGGCCGGATCGCCGAAGCGGAGCGCGTCGAGGACCGCGATCGGCCGGGCCCCCATCGTGAAGATGTCACGGAGGATGCCGCCGACGCCGGTCGCGGCACCCTGGTAGGGCTCGACCGCCGACGGGTGGTTGTGCGACTCGATCTTGAACGCGACCGCGAGCCCATCGCCGATCGAGATGACGCCCGCGTTCTCGCCCGGTCCGGCGACCACACCCTCGCCCTCCGTCGGCAGGGTCCGGAGCAGCGGCTTCGAGCTCTTGTACGAGCAGTGCTCGCTCCACATGACGCTGAACATCGCGAGCTCGAGGTCGTTCGGGTCGCGACCGCCCAGGCGGTCACGGATCGCAGCGAGCTCGTCGTCCGTGACGCCCAGCCGCCGGTGCAGCGGCTCGGTCGGTCGCTCGGCCACGGTCATCGCGGTCCCGCAGCGCCGACGGCGACCGGCCCTGCGTTCGCGGCACGCGACGCGCTCTCGGCCAGCGACCGGATGATGCCGAGACCGTCCTCGGAGCCCAGGATCGACTCCGATGCCCGCTCCGGATGAGGCATCAGGCCGGCCACGTTGCCGGCACGGTTCAGGACCCCGGCGATCGCGCGGAGCGAGCCGTTCGGGTTGGCTGGATCGTCGGGTCCGGCGGCCGTGCCCGCGGCGTCGACGTAGCGGAAGAGGACCTGGCCGTCGCGCTCCAGCGCGTCGAGCGTCGCCTCGTCCGCGTAGAAGCGACCTTCGCCGTGCGCGACGGGCATGCCCAGCGGGCGTCGCGCATCGAGCGCGTGGGTGAACGGCGTGTCGAGGCGCTCGGCCGCGATGGCCACGTGCTGGCCGGCGAACCGGAGCGACGCGTTGCGCAACAGGGCACCCGGAACGAGCCCGGCTTCCGCGAGGACCTGGAAGCCGTTGCAGATACCCAGGACCAGCCCGCCGTCCGCGGCGAAGGCGGCGACGGCCCGCATCACCGGGCTGAACCGCGCGATGACGCCCGCCCGGACGTAGTCGCCGTAGGCGAAGCCACCGGGCAGGACGACGGCGGCCACGCCGTCGAGCGTCGCCTGCTCATGCCACAGGACGACCGGCTCCGCGCCGACCAGGCCGAGGGCGTGGACCGTGTCGCGATCGCAGTTGCTGCCCGGGAAGACGACGACCCCGACCCGCACGCCCATCGTCAGCGCTCCCCCACCCCGGCGCCGGCAGCCGCGGCGGACGACGCGGCGCCCAGCGGCTCGATCGCGAAGGCCTCGATCAGCGGGTTCGACAGGAGCTCGCCGGCGAGCCGTTCGACGACGGCCCGGGCGGCAGCGTCGTCCGCGGCCTCGACGCTCAGCTCGGCGCGGCGGCCGATCCTGACGTCGTGGACCCCCTCGATCCCGAGATGGCCCAGGCTGCCTTCCACCGCGCGCCCGGCCGGATCGAGGATGCCGGGCTTGGGCGTGACGTTGACGGCGTAGCGGAAGCTCGTCATGGGGCGATCACGTCCTCCCTGAGATAGCGTCTCGAAGCTCGCGCCGGTGATCCGTTCGTAGGCCTCGACATAGCGCGACCGGGTGCCCGCGACGACGCCATCCGGCAGCGCCGGCCCGGGCGCCGTCTTGTCCCATGGCTGGGTCTCCAGCCAGTCCCGGACGAACTGCTTGTCGAAGCTCGCCTGCGGCCGGCCGGGCTCGTACGTCGCAGCATCCCAGAAGCGGGAGGAATCGGGCGTCAGCGCCTCATCGATGAGGATCAGCTTGTCGAGAGGATCCGCCGGGTCGTCGTCCCGGAACGTGGACGACCCCTGCGAACCGGGCCCCCACGCTTGCGCCATGCCGAACTCGAACTTCGTGTCGGCGAGCAGGATGCCGCGCCGTTCGGCCACGGCCGACGCGTAGCCATACAACCGCAGCGCCCGATCGCGGATGGCCTCGGCGAGCCGGCCGGCGAAGCCCGGTGCCCCGAGCACCTCGGTCCCGATGTGCTCGACCATCCGGTCGAAGCTGATGTTCTCGTCGTGCTCGCCCGCCTCCGCCTTCGTCGCCGGCGTGAAGATCGGCTCCGGCAGGCGGTCGCTCTCGCGCAGGCCGGGCGGCAGCGGGATGCCGCAGACCGTGCCGCTCGCCTGGTATTCCTTCCAGCCCGAGCCCGCGAGGTAGCCCCGCACCACCGCCTCGATCGGGACCACGGTCGCAGGCTGGCAGATCATCATGCGACCGCGCAGCACGTCGAGCGGGCCCACATCGGCAGGCGGATATCCCTTTGCGCGGATGTCATCCGCGACGGAGTCCGCGAACACCGCAGGATCCGTGTCGAGCAGGTGGTTGGGCACGATCCCGGCGGTCTCCGCGAACCAGAACCGCGACAGACCGGTCAGGACACGTCCCTTGTCCGGGATCATCGAGGGCAGGACGACGTCGAAGGCGCTGATCCGGTCGGAGGCGACCAGCTGCAAGCGACCGTCGTTGAGCCTGTACAGGTCCCGGACCTTGCCGGAGCGCAGGAACGACTCAGCCAGCATCGGCCGTCGCCTTCGCCGTGGCCGTCCGCGCGACCAGGCGCTCCGAAAGCCCGTCGAGCCGCGCGATGACCTCCGGCACGTGCCGCAGGAAGGCGGCATCGTCGAAGCACGCGTCGAGCTGGGCGAGCGACAGGCGCTGGGCGACAGCCGGGTCCACGGCCAGGAGGTCTCGCAAGGCCGCGCGCTCGTCGGCCGCCCGGAGCGATGCCCGCTGCACGATGGCGTAGGCGTCCTCGCGCGACATGCCGCCGTCGTCGACCAGGGCGAGGAGGACCCGGGACGAGGCGTGGAGCCCGAGCCCGCGGGCGATGTTCTCGCGCATCCGCTCGGAGCGGACCAGCAGGCCGTCCACCAGGCCGGTCATCCGGACCAGCATGTAGTCGAGCAGGATCGTCGCGTCGGGCAGGATGACCCGCTCCGCGCTGGAGTGGCTGATGTCGCGCTCGTGCCACAACGGCTGGTCCTCGAGCGCCGTGTGGGCGTACCCGCGCAGCAGCCGGGCCAGCCCGGCGATCCGCTCGGACAGGATCGGGTTGCGCTTGTGGGGCATCGCGGAGGAGCCCTTCTGGCCCGCCTTGAACGGCTCCTGGAGCTCGCCGATCTCGGTGTGCTGGAGGTTGCGGATCTCGGTCGCGAACCGCTCGAGCGAGCCGCCGACGATCGCGATCGCGGTCAGGAGCGCGGCATGGCGGTCGCGCTGGACGATCTGGGTGCTGACCGGGTCGGCATGGAGCCCGAGGCCGGCCAGCACCTCCGCCTCGATGTCCGGCCCGAGGTGGCTGTACGTGCCGACCGGTCCGGAGATCTTGCCGGTGCCGATCTCGTCGACGGCGGTCGCCAGCCGGACCCGTCCGCGCTCGAGCTCGAACGCCCAGCCGGCGAGCTTGAGCCCCAGCGTCGTCGGCTCGGCGTGGACGGAGTGGGTGCGGCCCATCATCACCGTGCCGGCCTCGGCGCGGGCGCGGGCGATCAGCACGGCGAGCAGGCGGTCGCAGCCCAGCAGCAGGCGCTCGCCGGCCGTGCGGAGCTGCAGGGCGAGCCCGGTGTCGACGACGTCGCTGCTGGTCAAGCCGAGATGCAGGTAGCGACCCTCCGGCCCCACGGTCTCGGCGACCTGGCTGACGAAGGCGATCACGTCGTGGTCGGTCGTGCGTTCGATCTCGAGGATGCGGTCGACGTCGACGTGCGAGCGCGCCTCGAGCGCGACGAGCGCGTCCGGCGGGATCTGCCCACGCGCGGTCTGGGCGCGGGCCACCGCGAGCTCCACCCGGAGCATCGCCTCGAACCGGGCCGCCTCCGACCAGATCGCCCCCATCTCCGGCAGCGTGTAGCGCGGGATCATCGGGCGAGCACTCCGGCCACCGCGCCGCCGATGTCGTGCCGGCGCTGGAGACCAGGAAACGCGATCGCATCGGCGGCCCGATCGGCCACGGAGCGCGCGGCGGCGAGGTCCGCGCCGCGCCCGACGACCGTCAGGATCCGGCCACCGTTCGTCCTCCAGCCCTCGGCGGTCTGCGCGGTCCCGGCGTGGAAGACCAGCCCGCCCAGGCGGCGCGCGTCCTCGATCCCGGTGATCGGCGCGTCGCGACTCGGTCCGGCCGGGTAGTCCTCGCCGGCGAGCACGATCCCGACCGCGGCGCCGGGGAGCACCGGGAGGCGGACCGGAAGGTCGGCCGGAAGCGCACCGCGCGCCGCCGCGAGCAGCACCGGGCCGAGCGCACCGCCGAGCCGTGGGAGCATGACCTGCGTCTCCGGGTCGCCGAGACGCGCGTTGCACTCGAGCAGGACCGGCCCGTCCGCGGTCAGCATCAGGCCGGCGTACAGGAAGCCGCGGAACGGCGTGCCCCGCCCCGATAGCTCGGCGAGGAGCGGCCGGTGGACGGAGGCAAGGATGCCCTCGACGTCCGCGTCGGTCAGGTCGGACAGCGGCGAATAGGCGCCCATCCCGCCGGTGTTCGGGCCGGTGTCGCCATCGCGCAGGCGCTTGTGGTCGCGCGCGGCGGGCAACGCGATCGCCCGCTCGCCGTCGCACACGGCGATGACGCTCGCCTCGGGACCGGACAGCCGCGCCTCGATGACGATCCGAGCGGCCGGATCCCGCGCATACAGCTCGTCGAGCAGCGCGGACGGATCCTCTCCGGGCTCCAGCACCGTCACGCCCTTGCCGGCGGCCAGACCGTCCTCCTTGACGACAACGCCCGACCCGGCCGCCGCGATCGCGGTCACGGCACGGTCCGCCTCCGACCGGGACGCGCAGGCGATGGCACGTGCCATCCGGACGCCGGCCGCGGCGGCGACCTCGTGGCAGAAGGCCTTGGACGATTCGATCGCGGCAGCGGACCGGCCCGGCCCGAACACCGCGATCCCGGCATCCGCGAGGGCATCGGCCAGGCCGGCCGCGAGGGGCGCCTCCGGCCCGACGACGACCAGCTCGCTCGCCTCCGCCCGGGCCAGGTCCACGATCGCATCGAGGTCCATCGCGGGGACGTCCACCCGGCGCACCCGCGGTTCCTCGGCGATGCCCGCGCTGCCCGGGGCGACGACCACCTCGTTGACGCCGGGCTCTCCGGCCAGCTTCCAGGCCAGGGCGTGCTCCCGGCCGCCGCCGCCGACGATCAGCACCCGGGTCGGCATCATGAGGCTCATGCGGGCAGACCGGGCCGGTTGCGCATCGGGCGCCACGCCCGCTCGATCGTCTGGGTCCGTTCGGGCCCGACGGAGACGAGCACGATCGGGACGCCGGCGTGCGCCTCGATGGCGGACAGGTAGCGGCGGGCGTTCTCCGGCAGGTCGGCCAGCGAGCGGATGTCGTGGATCGGCTCGGACCAGCCCGGGTATTCCTCGTAGATCGGGACCGCCCGCGACAGGGCGGCACCGCTCGACGGCCAGACCTCGACCCGCCGCCCATCGAGCTCGTAGGCGACGCACAGCCGGATCGTCTCGATCCCGGACAGGATGTCCAGCTTGTTGAGCATGATGCTGCTGACGCTGTTGACCGCGACCGCATACCGCAGCGGCACGGCGTCGAACCAGCCGACCCGGCGCGGCCGGCCGGTGACCGTGCCGAACTCGTGGCCGCGCTCGGCGATCCCGGCGCCGATCTCGTCGTGGAGCTCGGTCGGATAGGGGCCGGACCCGACCCGCGTCGAGTACGCCTTCATGACGCCGATGACCTCGTCCACCTGGAGCGGGCCGATCCCGCCCCCGGTGCACGCGCCGCCGGCGACCGGGTTGGACGAGGTGACATACGGATAGCTGCCGTGGTCGAGGTCGAGCAGGGTGCCCTGCGCGCCCTCGAGGAGGACGTGCTCGCCGCGGCCGAGCGCCGCCTGCACCAGCCAGGTGGTGTCGTCGAGGTGGTCGCGCAGACGGTCGCCCCAGGCGAGGGCCGCGTCGACGAGCTCCCCGACTTCGAAGGTCGCCCCGCCCATCCCGGCCAGGACCAGGTTCTTGTCGGGCAGGACGCGCTCGATCCGCTCGCGGAGGACCGCCGGATCGAGCAGGTCCTCCATGCGCAGCCCGAGTCGCCACGCGCGATCCCCGTACGTCGGCCCGATCCCGCGACCGGTGGTCCCGACCTTGGCGCCACCAAGTCGCGCCTCGTTCGCCTGGTCGAGCGCCACGTGGTACGGCATGATCACGTGCGCGCTCCGGCTGACCCGGACGCGGCTGACGTCGATCCCGCGCGCGGTCAGCATGTCGAGCTCGTCGATCAGGGTCACGGGATTGACCACGACGCCGTTGCCGATGACCGACGTGATGTGCGGGTAGAGCACACCCGACGGCGTCAATCGGAGCTTGAACACCTCGTCGCCGCTGACGACGGTATGGCCGGCGTTGTCGCCACCCTGGTAGCGCACGACCATCGCCACCTGCTCGGCGAGGAAGTCCGTGGTCTTGCCCTTGCCCTCGTCGCCCCACTGGAGCCCGACGATCACAGTCGCCGGCATCAGGCGATCCCTCCGACGGTCCAGGGCGCCGCCCAAATCAAAAACCCCGGACCGTGGTCTGGGGTTTGGGTAGACGTCTCCCGCGTCGCGCCGCCGACTGTTCGGCGGATCGCTGTGTTCCGGTCGCCCGGTCGCCTCACGGGACGGCCGATGCGCCATGCAAGCGCGATCGCTGACCTCCTGGTTCACCGGAATCGCCCCCGCTCGGGACGAGGACGGCCGGAGTATAGCAGGGGCGCCGGACCCCCAGATCGACCTGTCGGGGCGAGTTGTCACCACTCGGCCGTACTTCCGGCACGCATCGCCGGTACGTCCGGTCGGTCCGTCCGGCCACGCTCGAACCGTAGCCTTTGGGAGTGATGCGCCTCTTGGGGGTCCTGGCGCTCGTGGCTCCGGCTGCGGTCGGGATCCTCTTCCTCACGAATCCGGGGTTGACCGCGTCGTGGGTCGCGGACGGATCCCGATCGGTGGTCACGGCGGTCACGGCCGTGGCGATCGGGGTTGCCATGGCGTCGGCCATCGCCTGGACGATCGTGTGGATCCGCTACGGGCGGCTGGTCAAGGCCGCCGAGCGGATCGCCGCCGGGGACTACACCGTCGCCGTCCCGACCTCGGGTGGGGGCATGGAGTCCCGTCTTGGCAAGGCCATCAACGCGATCGCCGCCTCGCTCGCCGACACGACCGACCGGGCGACGATCGACCGCCTGACCGGCGTGGTCAATCGCCAGGCCCTGCTGGCCGCCCTGTTCGCAGAGGTCGAGCGGGCGTCGCGCTACGAACGCCCTCTCTGCGTCGCCTTCGTCGACATCGACCATTTCAAGGCGGTCAACGACTCCTACGGCCACGCGTCCGGCGACATCGTCCTGCGGGGCGTCGCCCAGACGATCGCCGAGAACCTCCGGGCGAGCGACCTCATCGGCCGGTACGGCGGCGAGGAGTTCATGCTGATCCTGACCGAGACCGACGTCGAGGAAGGCGCGGGCCTGAGCGAGAAGCTGCGCAAGCTCGTCGAGCGGCTGCAGTTCAGCGTCGAGGGCAACAGCGCCCTGTCGGTCACGATCTCGATCGGGATCGTCGGCGGCTCGGGCCAGAAGCTCCGGATGGACAACCTCGTCCGGGACGCCGACGCCGCGATGTATTCGGCCAAGTCGCTCGGACGCAACCAGACCTACATCTTCGAGGAGCCCGACGAGGACGCCCGCGTCCCGCGCGCCCCGATCTCCGACGCCGGTCGCCTCCGCGCCATGGAGATCGGCCTGCGGGCGCGCCAGGCCGCCACGGACATGCTGACCTCGTACATCGCCCCGCTTCCCCACTACCGCGGCCAGCCCTCCGCGCTGATCGCCGGGATCGTGGTCGAGATGGCGCGTCAGCTCGCAGCTGCCCGAGGTCGAGGTCGACCGGATCCGGATCGCCGCCCTCCTCCACGACGTCGGCAAGGTGGCCGTCCCCCAGGAGATCCTCGACAAGCCGGCGCCGCTGTCGTCGGCCGAGTGGCGGAGCGTCGTCCAGCATCCGCGCATCGGCCAGGTCATCCTCGAGCACGCGGCGGCCCTGCGCGACGCCGTGCCGATCATCCTCCACCACCACGAGCGCTTCGGGGGCCACGGCTACCCGTACGGCCTGCGTGCCAACGAGATCCCGCTCGGGGCGCGCATCGTGGCCATCGCCGACGCCTACGACGCGATGACCCACGACCGGCCGTACAAGCGGGCCATGTCGCACGACGCGGCAATCGCCGAGCTCCGCCAGCACGCCGGGACGCAGTTCGACCCCCAGCTGGTCGAGCTGTTCTGCGACCTGTACGCCAACCGGATCCCCCGTCCGGATCCGACCGTGGTGCCGATCACCACGCCGCCCAGCCGGCCGCGCCGCGAGCGCAAGGTCCGCGCCGAGGATGTGTCGTCGGGGACCCTCGCCGCCGAGGGCCACGGTCTCGTCGAGCTGAACGCGTCCGAGACCTCGTCGACCGGCGGCCGGGGCGACGGCGCCGGACCGAGTGCCGGTCACCGCGGGATCGCAGCCGGTTAGTCCGCCGCGGAGACGTGGCGGTGCAGCCGCGGATACGTGCGGGTGCATCGGCGGCTGCTAGGGTCGGTCTCGCCCGCCGGGCGCCAGCCGGCCCCGCCGACCCGCCGACCCGCCCACGGGCCCGGACCGCCGGGGCCGGCGACCTGTTCGCCGCCGACCGTTCCGCGATGATGCGCGGATGCTCCGCCTCGCCTTCGCCGTCTTTGCCGTCCAGGCCGGCTTCCATGCCTTCACCGCGACGCTGCCGGTCGCGCTCGCGGAGGCCGGCGTCCCCGATCCACAGATCGGGCTGATCGTCGGGACGGCGGCCCTCGTCCAGATCCCGGCGGCCTTCCTGACGGGCATCGTCGTCGACCGGGTCGGTGGAGTCCGTGCCTTCACCGCCGGTGGGCTGGCGTACCTCGTCGGCTGCGTGATCCTCGCGCTCCCCGGGGTCGAGCCGGGTGGTTCCATCGGGCCCTTCCTCGCGGCCCGGGTGTTCCAGGGGATCGGCATCGCGGCGATCCTGCCGGCTGCGCTGTCGCTCGTGCCAAGGCTGGTCGCCGCGACGCGGCGCGGCCTCGGGCTCGCCTTCATCGACACCGCCCACGACCTGACCCTCGTCGTGATCCCGCTCATCTCCCTGGCGGTCCTCGCGGCGACCTCGCTGCACGGCGTGGCCCTGCTCGCCCTCGGCTCGGTCGATCGCCGGTCTGGTCCTCATCCACATCGTGCCGTTCCGGTTCAGCCCGACCGGCGAGGACGAGGCCGGCACCGACGGGCCGACGGCGGTCGCCCACCGGCGCCTCGGCTTCGCGTTCCGCCGGTCATGGCTCCGGCCGATCCTGATCGACCTGCTGTACACCGCGCACTGGGGCGTCATCGTGGCGTTCCTGCCGCAGAGGGCGGAGGCCGCGGGCGCGAACATCGGGCTCTTCTTCGTGGCCGACGGGATCGCCATCATCGTGACCCGGGTCCCGTCGGGCTGGCTGGCCGACCGGGTCCGTCCCGTCTACCTCGTCCTTGCCGGACTCCTCGCGACCGGGTGCGCCGTGGTGGTGCTGACCGCCGCACCGGCGACGCCGCTCCTCGTGCTGGCCGGCATCCTGACGGGCACGGGCGGCGGCCTGATCGCCACGCCGCTCCTGGTCGAGCTGTCGCGTCGAAGCCGGGACGCCGATCGCGGCAGCGCGTTCTCGCTGTTCTCCGCGGCAAACGCGACGGCCCTCGCGCTCGGCAGCATCGGCGGGGCGTTCGTCGTCGCGACGTTCGGCTTCGGGGTCGCCATGATCGCGGCGCTGGTCGCGATCGTGGCGGCGGGGGTCGTCGCGGTCCTGGACCCCGACCTCCGTCATGGACCGCCGGGGTCGTCCGACGCGGCCATCCTCGCGACCGCGTGACGGCCCCGCCCGATCAGAAGTCGCGGCGCCCGGCGAAGTGCTCGAGGACCTGCGGCCGGACGAGCTGGTAGACCGCGATCCGCAGGTCGCCCGCGGTCCGGAACGACGTGCACGGACCCTGCGGGATCTCGAGCGATCGAGAGACGGCCCAGCCGCCGGCCGTGAGCCGGTCGACCGTGGCCCGGTGGTCGGCCACGCGGTAGACCATGATCGGCCGCTCCCCGTCGACGTGGTCCGTCAGCAGGATGTTCGGCGGCGCGTCGGTCAGCTCGAGCATCGCCACCCGGATCCCGCCGTCGTCGATGGCGAAGACGACCCGCGCTCCGATGGCATCCACGATGTCGGTCATGTCCGATGCGACGTCACGGCTCGGCGTGTAGAGGAAATCGAGCGACTCGAACGGGGCCATCGCCGCCGTCAGGTCGGTCCCTGCCCGGCTGTGCTCGGCCGCGTCCGTCGCCGGAGGTGCCGGCGCACCTCGGCCTGGTCCCCCGAGGCGAGGAACCAATCGCAGCGACACAGTCCTCGGGGACAGCCCGCGTGGGGAAGCCGCGGGGTGCGCAGCTCCGACGCGATCGTGAACACCTGGCCATCATCGGCGTCGCACGCGGCACAGCAGCGCACCGCGCCGAGCTCCGCGACGCGCGCGATCGCGTCCAGTCCTCGAAGGACGGTGGTGGCGCCTTCGCGATGGATCGCCACGATGTCATCCGGTGGCGGCAGAGGCGACCCGGCGAAGCGATACAACAGCGCGGCGTGGTCCCGCTTGATCCTGGACGCGTCCTCCCAGCGTCGCTCACGTTTGGCGGCCCGAAAGGATCGATCGACCGTGCTCGTGTAGAGCAGCTTCGCTGCGTCGACCACGCCCGCCGAGAGCGGCGCGGATCCGAGGCGCGCGATCCTCTCCGCCGGGGCCTTGACCGACGCGGCGGCCTTGAGCCATCGATCCCGATCCCTTGCCCAGCGGACCGAGTCGACCGTCCGCCGCCGCTCGAGGTCGAAGACCGCGACGGCCGCCTCGGTGAGGTAGACGGCGCGACCGTCGACATGCTTGACCACGATCTTCTCGCGGCAGCGCGGGCAGCGCCGGCTCGTTTGCGGGGGCGGGCTCAGAAGGAGCGCGCAGGACGGGCAGTACGGTGCCGGGGCGGCCGCGTTGGCACCCCCGGCCGGGCGGCTTCGTGTCGCGGCGGTGGCCACGCCAACCCTCGTCGACCGCGCCCGGACGGGGCGCGTCGACGGCCGCGACGGTGGCGGAGCCGCCACGACCGCTTCCCGCTCGTCGGCTTTGGCCGGCTCCGGCATGGCGATCGCGGCCGGCTCGGGCGCGGCCTCGATGACTGGCGCGGGTCCCGGATCCGTCCCGGGTCGTTTCTTGGCAACCGGTCCCGGCTCCTGCTGCGGCTCCTGCTCGGGCGCCGCGACGGCGGACGCGATCGCGGCCGGCTCAAGCGCGGCCTCGACGACCGTCACTGGTTCAGGATCGGTCGCGGGTCCGTCCTCGGCAATCGGTCCCGGCTCGTGCTCGCGCTCCGCCTCGGCAACCGGTCCTGGCTCGCGCGCGGGCTCCGCGATGATGGACGCCTCGGCGCCTGGCTCGGGCAGCACGTCGTCGTCGGGCAGATCCGGATCGACCTCCCAGTCTTCCCACAGCCCGTCGTCTTCGAGGGCCATGACGCCGACCGCGGATCCGGGCAGCTCGTACTGGTCGCCGGGGCCGTCGACGATCACCATCGACGTGGTCGTTTCGTCATCGGTCACCGGCGCCGACGGGTCGTCGGCAGTCGCATCCGGGGCCGCCGTCGAGGCGGGCGCGACGGCTGTCGTCTCGACGGGCAAGCGAAGCAAACGTGACCGCACCCGCTCCTGGAGCTCGATGTCGGCGTCGTCGACCTCGGGTCGGCGTCGCAGGATGCGTTTCAGTTGTCCGTTCGCCATGGCCATGCCCCCAGTCCATGCCGTGCCGTGCTGGCCGCCCCACCCTCGTGCGCCGGGTGCGGTCGACCGGGGAGGAATGTACTCCCTCGTGCACCGGACGCGCTACCTGCGACGGGGATCGTGCCGTTGCCCCGCTGCACCGGTGCTTCGTCGGGTCCGTGCGGTTCGGAGGCTCGTGACCGTCAGGGGGCGACCTCCGTGGGTGCCGCCGACGACGGCTTCCTCGCGCGTCTGCGCTTCTTCGGCCCCGGCATCGCCAGCCACCAGTCGCACGCGCAGAGGCCCTTCGAGCACCCGGCATGCGGGAGGCGCGGCTCGCGGAGCTCGGCAGCGATGACGAAGACCCGGCCGTCATCCGCTCGGCAGATCCGACAGCAGCCGGAGCTCACGAGCTCGGCACCCTTGTACTGCTTGGCCATCGCGCGGAGCTCCGCGATCATCGCGTCGCGTCGGACCTTCACGATGTCCGCAGGCGGAGGGACGGGCCTGCCCGCAGCGTCGAAGAGGGCGGTGGCCTGTTGGCGGCGGATCCTCGAGACGTCCGACCAGCGCTTGGCGACCCGCGCCTTCCGGGCCGCGTCCTCGGCCGCCCCCAGGTACAGGGAGCGGGCGTCATCGACGACATCGGCCGAGAGGCGTGCCCCGGCCAGCCGCGCGATGCGGGCCGGATCGGCGTTGACGATCGCCGCCAATCGCAACCACTCTCCGCGCTCGGATGCCCATCTCAGCTCGTCGGCGACCCGCTGCCGCTCCCGATCGAAGATCTCGACCGCTTCTGCCGTCAGGAGGACCGACCTGCCGTCGATGCGCCGGACGACGATCGGACGGCGGCAGCTCGGACACAGGCGGCTGCGCGCGGGTGGAGGGTCGATCGCCATGGCGCAGTACGGGCATCCCTGCAGCGCGGCCTCGGGAGGTCGCGGCACGGCTTCGGCCTCGGCCTCCGGTCGATGGCGACGAGGCGTGATCGCAGCGCGGTCGAGCACCACCGGCCGTGGGCCGGAACGCCGAAAGACGCGGTCGAAAAATCCCATGCGAAAGTCGCCCCCGATGGCCGTTCCCGTGAGCGCCAGCGTACTCCGCGAGCCGCAGCCGGGGCACGCTCATCGGGGGACCGAGAAGAAACCTACGCCGGCCGTTCGACGAGTCTGAAGAGCTGCCGCGCGCCGGTCAGCCCCTTCAGCTCATACGTCCCGGCGTCCTCGAGGGTCAGATGAGAACCCTCCAGAAGGTCGCGGGTCGTCGTGGAGATGAGGACCTCGTTCGGGCCCGCATGTTCGAGCATGCGTGCTGCCGCGTGAACGGCGATGCCTCGCACGTCGTCACCGAGGAACTCCACCTCCCCGGTGTTCACTCCGACCCGGATCGGCAGGTCCATGCCTTTTGCCGACCTGATCATCGCCGCCGCACACGTCACGGCTCGTGTGGCGCTGTCGAAAACCGCAAGGAACCCATCGCCTGTCGTCTTCACCTCACGCCCCCGGAAGACGTTGAGCTCTGCGCGCAGGCGCGCATTGTGGGCAACCAACAGATCGTGCCACGCCTCGTCCCCGATCCGCTCGAGGGTAGCGGTCGACGCCACGATATCGGTGAACATGACCGTGGCCAGCGATCGGTTGGATGGTTCGTGGAGGGAGGCCTCCATGGCCCTCCCGCTGGCGCCCCAGTCGAGCGACACCCACGGCTCGTCTCCGATCACCCATTTGTCGTGGCCCGGTGGGATCTCGAAGACCGCGCCCGCCCCGATCTCGAGCGCCTGTCCGCCATCCATGACGATCCGCAGGGCACCTGAGAGCGTGTACCCGACGTGGCGTATCTGGCAGGACGAGGTCCCGACGAGCGGCGCGACATCGGTGGACCAGCGCCAGCCGGGTTCGAACGCGCAACGGCCGACCCTCGCTTCGTCGAGATCGACCGTCTCGATCCTCATCCTCGGCATCGCTCGGATGCCGTCCGGAGTGGCGAAGCTTTTTGCCTGGAGACGGGGCATGGACTGATGACTCCGGAGGCCAACGCACGACGTGCGGCCGATACATCATGCGACCTTCGGCCGACATGCGCGGTTGGGCGACGTGACGGCCCTCGTTCGGCATCGGCGGTGCATCGGCGGATACGTGCCAGTCAACCGCCGATCGGTAGGGTGACCGAGTCATCCCGCCGGAGACGCAGGGTCGAGATCGGCGCAGCCGACCGACCGGGAAGGAGTCGGGACCAATGAACAAGGTCCTCCTCACGGGCCGCCTCACGCGCGACCCGGAGATGCGCAGCCTGGCCTCCGGGAAGAACGTCACGACGTTCACCGTGGCCAGCAACGAGTTCATCGGTGGCGGCAAGGAGCGCTCGGAGTACCACCCCGTGGTGGCCTGGGATCGCCTGGCCGAGATCGCGGGCCGTTACCTCGGCAAGGGCCAGCAGGTCGCCGTCGAAGGCCGTCTGCAGACCCGGTCGTGGGACGACGACAAGGGCGCTCGCCACTGGAAGACCGAGATCGTCGCGGCGCACGTCGAGATGCTCTCGGGCCGCAACAAGAAGGACTACCAGGCCGAGCAGGCGGCCGACTCGCTGGCCGACCAGGCCGAGGCCCTCGGCGAGGCACCCGCGACCGAGCCGATCCCCGAGGCGGCGTTCGATCCGGGCTCGTCGGATGACGATGACGACGAGGACGACCCGATCGCCGACGGCGACGCCGAGCTCGAGGCGGCGACCGCAGCAGCCTGACGCGAACCTCCCGTGGCGGCGGCGCGACCCCCTCCGCGCCGTCGCCGCTCCGCTGCCCGACCTAGCCCGGCACGAACTCGAAGAACGAGATCGCGAGGATGGCGTAGACCAGGGTCAACAGGGCCCCCTCGAGCCAGTTCGTCTCGCCGTCGATCGCGATGAGCGAGCTGATCCCGACCGCCGCGGCGACGGCCGCGATCTCGAGCGGCGTGAAGACGAGGTTCATGTCCTGGCCCATCGCCGCCCCAAGGAGGACCAGGACCGGCGCCACGAACAGGGCGACCTGGAGGCTCGACCCAAAGGTCACGGCCAGCGCGAACTCCATCTTGTCCTTGGCCGCCAGCTGGACCGAGACGAGGTGCTCGGCGAGGTTGCCGATGGTCGGGATGATGATCACGCCCACGAAGAAGAACGACAGGTTGTACTGCTTGATGAACGGCTCGATGGAGGACACCAGGATCTCCGACAGCACCGCCAGCAGGGCGGCGGCACCGAGCAGGACGACGATCGCGATCCGGCCGGACCACGGCGGGCCGCCGTGCTCGTCGGCCTCCCCCGCCGCGCCCAGGGTGACGTCCGGGTGGCTGAACTGGTAGATCAGCGACAGGCCATACCCGATGATCAGGACCACGGCCACCAGCACCGACTCCTCGGTGATCGAACCGGGCGTCTGGTCGTGCGTCGTGAGCGCGAAGATGGCCGGCACGAACAGCCCGATGAGGGCGAGCACGAGCAACGCGGCGTTCGAGACGGCGATCTTGGCGCTGAAGTGCTGCGGGCCGTTCTTGAGACCGCCGACCAACGCGCTCAGGCCCAGGACGAGCAGCAGGTTGCCGATGATCGAGCCGGTCAATGACGCCTTCACGACCTCGATCAGGCCGGCCTGCAGGGCGAAGAAGGCGATGATCAGCTCGGCGATGTTGCCGAACGTCGCGTTCAGGATGCCGCCGACCTGCGGTCCGGTGATGGAGCCGAGCCGCTCCGTCGACAGGCCGACGACCCAGGCAAGCCCCAGGATCGCCGCCGCCGACACGATGAACAGCAACGATTGGTCGGCGTGGAGGCCGAAGTCCAGGACGATGGCCAGGAGGCTCAGGAGCACCGTCCCGATCAGGAATGCCCGCGACAGCGGCGAGAGCTGGCCGAGGATCGGCAGGCCGGAACGGGGTGCTGGCTGGGCGGTCATGCCGCCATCCTAGCGAGGCGAGTCGAGCCCGTAGAGCCGCCGACGCGGCAATCCGCTCGACGCCGCGACCCGTCGCGCGGCCTCGCCCCGGGCGACTCCGGCATCGACCAGCGCCTCGACCTCGGCGCGCGCCGCATCGAGGGCGACGGCCTCGTCGACCGCCCGCGTGGGAGTGCCGGCGGTCGAGGCGCCGACGACCAGGACGAACTCGCCGCGCGCCGGGATCCGGGCGGTCGCATCGTCGGCGACCGGCCGCGCGGCCTCCGCCAGCTCGCCCAGGCCCCCGCGGGTGATGGTCTCGTGGACCTTGGTCAGCTCGCGACAGACGGCACCCGGCCGGTCGGGGCCACAGGCCTCTGCCAGCTCGTGCAGCGTCGCCCCGACCCGGCCCGGCGCCTCGTAGATCACCGTCCCGCGCTCGTCGGCCGCGATCCGGGCGATCCGCTCGCGACGCTCGCGACCGGACCGCGGCAGGAAGCCCTCGAAGGCCCAGCGCGCTCCGGCAACCCCGGATGCCGCGATCGCGGACAGCACGGCGCTCGCGCCGGGGATCGGCACGACCCGGCCGCCCTCCGCCGACCAGGCCGCCACCAGCTCCCCGCCCGGGTCGCTGACGGCCGGGGTGCCTGCGTCGGTGACCAGTGCGAGATCCGCGCCGTGACGGAGGTGGTCGAGGAGGGCCGCGGTGCGTCCTGGTCCGCTCTGGGCGTGGTAGCTGGTCATGCGCGTCGAGAGCCCGTGCCGGTCGAGGAGCCGGCGCGTGTGGCGGGTGTCCTCGGCTGCGATGAGCGGCACGGAGCCCAGGACCTCGAGCGCGCGCAGGGTGATGTCGGCCAGGTTCCCGATCGGGGTGGCGACGACGTACAGGGTCCCGCGGGCCGGCGCGTCGGCCTCGGCCCGCGGCCGGACGCACGTCCGCCTCGGCCTCGACAGCCGGCCCCGGCTGGGCCCCCGTCACTCGCGCGCCGACCCCGGCCGGCGGCGCGGGTAGAGGTAGTCGACGCCGGCGGTCCGCGGTCCGAGCTTGGCGATCGGCGGGACCTGCCGCTTGAACTCGGCGCCGGCGATCATCCGGTCGACCCGCTCGACCATCGCCGGATCGAAGCCGAGCCCGGCCATCTCGTCCAGGGAGCGCCGCTTGTCGACCCGCCAGAACAGGAGACGGTCGAGGACCGGGTAGCTGAACTCGCCCTCGGTCTCGTCCGTCTGCCCGGGCCACAGATCGGCCGACGGGGCCTTGCGGATGATCGCGTCCGGGACGCCCAGGGCGACGGCCATCTGGCGGACCTGGCTCTTGTACAGGTCGCCGATCGGGTTGAAGGCACACGCCGCGTCGCCGAACACCGTCGTGTAGCCGATCAGCGATTCGGTCTTGTTGCCGGTCCCGACGACCAGGCCGCCCCAGGTCACGGATCGGTCGTACAGCACGGCCATGCGCATCCGGGCGGCGAAGTTGCCGCGCCGCAGCGGGCTCGCCTCGAGGCCATCCGGCCCGCTCGCGCCGGCCGAGTCCCCGGTCCCGAAGTAGCCGTCGACCATCGCCGTGATCTCGACCAGCTCGCTGGCGCACCCGAGCGCCGAGATGACCGACTCGGCGTCGGCGCGCGACGCGGGCGACGAGCTGCGGTACGGGAGCATGACCGCGAGCAACCGCTCCGGTCCGATCGCCTCGGCAGTCAGGTACGCCACGACCGCCGAATCGATCCCACCCGACAGCCCGAGCACGGCCCGCTCGAAGCCCGCCTGCTCGAGCTGGCCGCGGATGAACTCGGCGATGACGCGCCGGGCGACATCGGTGTCGATCGCGAGCTCGACCGGGAGCTCGAACGGCGCGCTCGGGGCCGGGTCGCCCACGGTCATGCCCCCCGGTCGACCGGCCGGACCGTCTGCGGGCGGGGTCGGAACCCGATCGGCGCGGCTGGCGACTCGCCCGGGGCGACGTCGAGACCCGGCTCGGCGCCCGGGTCGCCCGTCGAGTCGCCGGCCAGCCCGGACCGCTCCGCCACGATCCGCTGCAGCTCGCGCACGTTGAGCTCCGGCCGCTCGTCGCGCAGGAGAGGCAGGGCGATCCGCTCGCGCCGGATGTCCGCCGGCGCGATCTCGACCATGAACAGCCCCTCGTCGTAGAGCGGCGCGGTGAACAGCGGCCTGGCCGGTCGGGGCGATGACCTCGGAGCCGCCCCAGAACGAGATCGACTCGTCCACCCCCACCCGGTTGCAGAAGATCACGAACGACGTCGTCAGCTGGGCGTACGTGCGCATCAGGGTCCGCCACGAGGTCGCCGTCCCGAGACCGACCTCGTTGGTGGCCGCCAGGTCGCGGCCGGGCGAGGACGACACGTTGATCAGGATCTGGGCACCGTCGAGCGCCAGGATCTGGGGCACCGGCAGGTGCCAGAAGTCCTCGCACACGCCGAGCCCGATCCCGAGCCCCAGGCGCGACGGGACCGCCCGCAGGACGTCGCCGGCCGCGAAGAACCGGCGCTCGTCGAACAGCCCGTAGGTCGGGAGGAAGAGCTTCCGGTGGACGTGCCGGATCTCGCCGTCCTCGAGCAGGGCGGCCGCGATGAACAGCCGGTGGTCGCCCGACTCCTCCACGAACGAGACGATCGCGGAGAGGCCCCGGGTCGCCCCCGCCAGCCGCGCCAGGCGGGGGTCGTCGAGCCGCATCGCGACCTCCGAGGCGAGGTCCTGGAGCTGGTATCCGGTCAGCCCGAGCTCGGGGAAGACGACCAGGTTCGCGCCGAGCGCCCGCGCCTCGTCCAGGCGTGCGTGGTGGGTCGCCAGGTTGGTCTCGAGCGCCCCCAGCCGCGGGGCGATCTGGGCGAGCGCGACGGTCAGGGTCTGCACGCTCCGGAGCATACGCGAAGGCCCTGCGGTGGGAGGCCGGAGCGCGGGCGGGACGCGGGTGCGGCGGTTCCGCGACGATCGTCCCGTCGACGCTCCGGTCCGCCCGATGCTAGGCTCCGGACGCTCACGATGCTCCCTGCCGGGCGCCGCGGGCGACGGGGCCGCACGCCACGCAGCAGGAGCACGAGGGAGCTTGTCAGCCGCTCCACGGGGTCGCGCCACCGCCGTCCGCCTGATCGTCGTCGCCCTGTTGGTGGCGGCGTGCAATGCGACGGTCCCGCCGATCGTCACGAGCCCGCCGACGCCGACCCGTCCCGCGGCCACCCCGACGCCGACAGAGAATGCGTTCGTGCCCGCCGACTATCCGGCCGCCGGCGATGCTCCATGCGCCCAGAAGGCGCCGCCCGACGCCACGCACACCGCCTACAGGGGGGAGCTCAAGCGCATCCGGGCGACCGCCGCGAGGACCGTCATCTTCGAGCTGTGCCGGCCCGACGTCGCCTTCCTGACCAAGATCGCGTCGCCGGCGTTCGGGATCAACGACTCCGGCTGGATCTCGCACCATGTCAAGCCGGGTGGGGCGGGTGAGCAGGCGATCGTCAGCGAGGTCAACGGGACCGGACCGTACACGCTCGAGCGCTGGGACCGCGGCAACGAGGTCAGCCTTGCGCGGAACGACGGCTACTCCCGCACCCGCGCCGCCAACGAGCGGGTGATCGTCCGCTGGCAGCCCGATCCGGTCCGGCGCGTGTCGGAGCTGCAGGCCGGGACGGTCGACGGCGTCGACGACCTCAGTCCGGCCGGGTTCGAGACCGTGGACGGCGATGTCAGCCTCGTGCTCGGGCCACGGAAGGGGTTGAACGTCGTCTACCTCGGCTTCACGCCGACGGCTGCGCCGTTCAACATCGAGGCCGTGCGGCGGGCGCTGGCGCTCGGCATCGATCGCGCGAAGATCGTCGACGCACGCTTCCCACCGAGCTCCGAGGTGCCCACCCACTACACGCCGTGCGACATCCCGTTCGGCTGCAGCGGGACGCCGTGGTACGGCTTCGATCCGGCCCTGGCGCGCGAGACGCTGGCCGCGGCCGGCTATCCCCAGGGCTTCGAGACGACCATCCACTACCCGACGACGGGCCGTCCGTCCCTGCCCGATCCGGCCGCCGTCGCGACCGAGGTCCAGACCCAGCTGCAGGACAACCTCGGGATCACGGCCACCCTGGTGGCCGAGCCGGACGCCACGTACGCCGCCGACGTCGACGCCGGGAAGATCCCGGGCATCTTCCTCGACGGCCAGACGGTCACCTATCCGGATGTCAGCGCGTTCCTCGACCCGACCTTCGGACCGGGCGCGTCCGCGGCCCTGGGCAAGCCGCTCGGTGATGTCGTCAAGGCTCTCGCCACCGGCCGTGGGACGGCGGTCCGGGCGAAGCGGGAGGCGGCCTACACCCAGGCCAACAACGCCATCCGCGCCCATGTCCCGATGATCCCTCTTGCGCGGACCGGATCGACGGCCGCGTTCCTCGTCGACGTCGGCGGCGCGCTGGTGTCGCCGCTGCGGCAGGAGCGGTTCGCGCCGATGACGCCCGGCGACCGCCGCCAGCTCGTGTGGCTGACCTCGAGCGAGCCGCCCGGCCTGTACTGCGCCGACGAGACGGACCCGGTTGCGCTGCTGACGTGCTCGCAGGTCGTCGAGAGCCTGTACGGCTTTCAGCCGGGCGGCGCGGCCGTGATCCCGAACCTCGCCGAGCGCTGCGTCCCGAACGCCGCCCTGACCGTCTGGACGTGCACGCTCCGTTCGGGCGTCACCTTCCACGACGGGTCGCGACTGGACGCGGGTGACGTGCTGACGAGCTTCGCCGTGCAGTGGAACGCAGAGGATCCGCGCCACCTCGGGCGGACCGGCACGTTCCCGACCTTCGCGGCGTGGTTCGGCGGCTTCCTGAACGCTCCCGCGACTCCGGGCGGCTGACCCCAGGCGGGCTGACCCAGGCCGGCCGACGCGCCGTCGCGCCGGCCGACGCGCCGTCGCGCCGTCACGGCCGAGGGGACCGCCCTGCCGACCGTCAGGCCGGCGGCGGAGTACTCGGTGGGATCGGCGCCACGACCGCAGGCACGGGCGCAGCCGGCACGGCCGCGACGCTCGGGAGGGGCCGTCCCGTGGCCTGTGCCTGCTCGGTGGAGCCGTCGACCATCTCCGCGAAGTGGCAGGCGACCTCGTGTCGCGTGTCGAGCACCCGGAGCGCCGGGTCCTCGGTCACGCAGCGTTCGGGATTGCCGAGCTTCTCGCGCAGCCAGCACCGGGTGTGGAACCGGCAGCCCGAGGGCGGGTTCACCGGCGACGGGACGTCGCCCTTGAGGATGATCCGGCGCCGGCGCGACTCGATGACCGGATCCGGGATCGGCACGGCCGACAGCAGCGCCACCGTGTACGGGTGAAGCGGATTGAGGTTGAGATCGCGCGATCCGGCGACCTCGACCACGCGGCCGAGGTACATCACGGCGGTCCGGTCGCTGATGTGGCGAACGACGCTCAAGTCGTGCGCGATGAACAGGTAGGTCAGCCCGAACTCGCTCTGAAGACGCTCGAGCAGGTTGATGATCTGGGCCTGGATCGAGACATCGAGCGCGCTGATCGGCTCGTCGGCGACGATGAGGTCGGGCTGGAGCGCGAGGGCGCGCGCGACGCCGATGCGCTGGCGCTGGCCACCCGAGAATTCGTGCGGATAGCGTGACGCGTAGTCCGGATTGAGCCCCACGGTCGAGAGCAGCTCGCGAACGCGCTCCCGGCGGTCGCCGGCCTTGCCGACGTCGTGGATGTCGAGCGGTTCGGCGATGATGCCGCCGGCGGTCATCCGGGGATCGAGGCTGGCATACGGGTCCTGGAAGATCATCTGCATCCGCCGGCGAAGGCGGCGGAGGTCCGCACCCTTGACCTTGGTGACGTCGACGCCGTCGAACACGATCCGACCCGCCGTCGGGGGGTTGAGCCGGATGATCGCCCGTCCGGTGGTGCTCTTGCCGCAGCCCGACTCGCCGACGAGCCCGAGCGTCTCGCCACGGCGCAGCTCGAACGACACCCCATCGACCGCCTGGATGTCACCGATATGGCGCTGGCGGATGATCCCGTCGCGGATCGGGAAGTGCACCTTGAGGTTCTCGAGCTGCAGGAGCGGAGGCACGGGCGGGGGGGCTCCGAGCCCGCTCGTCATCGACGCGGTCGTCTCAATCGTCATGCTGGATCCCGTCGGTGTGGTGCTCCGGCTCGGGCGGGAGCGGCAGCCCGGCGGCCGACGGTGCCAGCGAGATCTGGCCTTCCTCGTGCTGGATGTCCGCGACGAGGCCTTCGAAATCGTCCGGTCGACCACCGAGGTGCCCGGCTCCGACTTCGTCGAGCGCACCCAGCGGCGGCGCGGCCCGCACGAATCCCGGCGCCAACGGCCGGCCGGCGGACCGTTCCTCATCGGTCGGCGGGTTGAAGCACGCGATCTGGTGCGTGGCGCCGCGTCCGGTCATGACGACCGGCGTCCCGTCGACCGTCGGGCGGAGGGGCGGGTTCTCGGTCCAGCACACGTCGAGACGCCAGCGACAGCGCGGCGCGAACGGGCAATAGGTCGGGGCGACCCGCATGTCCGGCGGCCGTCCCTCGATCGGGATGAGCGGCTCGCCTTCCGCGGCGTCGACGCGCGGGATCGAGTGCAACAGGCCGACCGTGTATGGATGCGAGGGGCTGGCGAACAAGTCCAGGGTCGTGGCCGACTCGACGATGTAGCCCGCGTACATCACGTTGATCCGGGTGGTCATCCCGGCGACGACCCCGAGGTCGTGGGTGATCAGGATCATCGCCGAGCCGGTCTGCTCGGTCAGTCCGCGGAGGAGCTCGAGCACCTGCGCCTGGATGGTGACGTCGAGGGCGGTCGTCGGCTCGTCGGCGATCATCAGCTTCGGTTCGAGCGCGAGCGCCATGGCGATCATCACGCGCTGGCGCATGCCCCCGGAGAACTGGTGCGGAAAGTTGTCGAGCCGCGTCTCCGGCTGCGGGATGCCGACCATCTGGAGGAGCTCGACCGCGCGAGCGCGGGCCATGTCCCGGCTGATCTCACGGTGGGCCATGATCGTCTCGATCATCTGCTCCTCGACCGTCAGGACCGGGTTCAGGCTGGTCATCGGGTCCTGGAAGATCATGGCGATGTCGCGGCCGCGGATCGAGCGCAGCTCGTCTTCCCGCAGCTTGGTCAGGTCCTGCCCGTCGAACACGACCTTGCCGCCCTCGATCTTGCCGGCCGGCTGCGGCAGGAGCCGCATCATGGCCAGGTTGGTGACGCTCTTGCCGCAGCCGGACTCACCGACGAGGCCGAGGCTCTCCCCCTCTTCCAGCTGGAAGCTCAGGCCGTTGACCGCGTGGATGGTGCCCTCGTGGGTGCGAAAGCGCACGACGAGCTCCTCGACCGAGAGGAGCGGACCGCCGGCGGTCATCGGCGCATCCGCGGATCGAGCGATTCACGCAGACCATCGCCGAGCAGGTTGAACCCGATCGCGCTGATCACGATCGCGGCGCCGGGGAAGAACAGCAGCCACGGCGCCTGGCGCAGGAACTTGGTCGAGTCGGTCAGCATCGTGCCCCATTCCGGTGTCCGGGGATCCGGCGGACCGAGGCCCAGGAACCCGAGCCCGGCGACGTCGATGATGGCCGTCGCCAGCGCGAGCGTGGACGCGACGATGAGCGGTGTGAGCGAGTTCGGCAGCAGATGCCGGAACAGCAGTCGCGAGCCCGACGCGCCCAATGCCCGTGCCGCCGTCACGTAGTCCGATTCGCGCAACGAGAGCAGGCTCCCGCGCAGGATGCGCGCGAAGATCGGAACGTTGACCACGGCCACGGCGAAGACGATCTGCGGTAACCCGCGACCGAGCCAGGCGACGATCCCGATGGCCAGCAGGATCCCGGGGATCGCCAGCATGACGTCGACGACGCGCATCAGGACCGAGTCCACCCGCCCCCCGATGCCGCCGGCTGCCGCGCCGATCGCGCCGCCGATGAAGACGCCCATGATGACCGAGGCGATGCCGGCCACGAGGCTCACCTGCGCGCCGTACAGGATGCGGCTGTACTCGTCCCGCCCCTGGAGATCCGTGCCCATGATGTGCTCCCGGGAGGGGGTCTCCAGCCGATCGGACAGCTTGCCCTCCTGCGGCCCGAAGGGCGCCAGGAATGGCGCGAAGAGGGCCGCGCCGACGAACACCGTGATGAAGACCATGCCCAGGATCGCCGGCCGGTTGCGCAGCAGGCGCCGGAAGGCGTCGCGCCACAGCCCGCGGCTGGCGCGGGCCTCCTTGGGGGCCGTGATCGTGGTGGCGGGCGCTGCCATCAGGCGTACCTGATCCGCGGGTTGAGGACCGCGTAGAGGATGTCCACCAGGAGGTTGACGACGAGGAACACCAGGGCGAAGACCAGGATGGTGCTCTGGATGACGAAGTAGTCGCGGTTGCTGATGCCATCCACGACGTACCGCCCGACGCCGCCCCACGCGAAGACCGTCTCGGTGATGACCGCTCCGGCGAGGAGGCCGCCGACCTGCAGGCCGAGGATGGTGACCACGGGCAGCCAGGCATTGCGCATGATGTGCCTCGCGTTGATCTTGCGTTCGCCCAGGCCCTTCGCCCGCGCGGTCCGGACGTAGTCCTCGTTCGTCACGTCGAGGACGGACGCACGAGTGATCCGGCAGATGATCGCGAGCGGGATGGAGCCCAGGGCGATCGCCGGCAGGATCAGGTGCGACAGGCCGTCGATGAAGAGGTCGGGCCGGCCCATGAGCAGGCTGTCGATGAGCACGAAGTTCGACTTGATCTCGAGGTTCGCGCGCGGATCGATCCGCCCCGCGGCGGGCAGCAGGTCGAGCTGGACGGCGAAGATGTATTGCAGGGTGAGCCCCAGGACGAAGACCGGGATGCTGATACCGAGGAGCGACACGACGGTGACCGCACCGTCTGACCAGCCCTGCGCATGCCGTGCGGCGTAGCGCCCCAGCGGGATGCCGACGCCGGCCGCGAAGATCATGGCCGCCACGGTCAGCTCGATGGTCGCCGGGAACCGCGTGAGCAGCTCCTTCAGGACGGGCTGCTGATTGACGACACTCGACCCGAGGTCGCCGTGCAGCAGGTTGTTCAGGTAGTTCAGGTACTGCTGCCAGAGGGGATCGTCCAGGCCCATGTAGGCGCGCAGGGCGGCGACGCGCTCGGGCGTCGAGTGCTGGCCCAGGATCGCCGACGCCGGGTCGCCGGGCAGCAGGTGGATGAAGGCGAACAGGACGATCGACAGGCCGAACAGGACCGGTATGGTCCCGATGAGACGGCGGGTGATGAACCTGACCATCCGACAACCTCGATCGCTGGTCGACTCGGAGACGCGAGGTCCCCCGGCAGCGGTACCGCCGGGGGACCAGGAGCGTGGCTGACGCGACCCGGAGGTCGGTCAGCGCACGATTACTTGTCCAGCCAGGTGTCGGTGAAGATCTCGAGCAGGACCGGCGAAGGAACGACGCCCTTCACGTAGGTCTGCCCTGCAGCCGGCGTCTTGCCCGAGACGATCGGCACCGACGGCATGTCCGCCAGGATGAGGTCCTGGGCCTTGGTCCAATTGGACTGCTGGGTGGCCTCGTCCGAGGACGCCAGCGCAGCGAGCATGGCCGCGTTCATCTCGTCGTTCTTGTTCGCGTACTCGGGGTTCGGACCCGTGGGGTTGCCGCGGTACCCGAAGAATGCCGTGAACAGGAAGTTGTCGATGCCGAGCCAGTCGCAGTTCCAGCCGATGAGGAATGCCGGGTACTTCCCGATCTCCTCAGCGTCCAGGTAGGTCGGGTTCCAGATGGCCGACTGGGGATTGGGCTTGAAGCCGACGGCCTCCAGGTCCCGGAGGATCGCCTCGAACTCGCCCTTGGGGTCCGGCATGTACGGCCGGCTGACCGAGGTCGGGTACCAGAAGTCGAAGCTCAGGTCGGTCACGCCGCTCTCGGCGATCAGCGCCTTGGCCTTGTCGGGGTCGTAGCTGGGGATGTCCAGGTCGTTGAGGAACTTGGTGCCGGGGGGCGCCCAGTTCTTGAGCACGACACCGGTGTCACCGAAGAACGCGTCGACGAGCGCCTGGCGATTGATCGCGTAGGCCACCGCCTGGCGGATCTTGAGGTTGTCGAAGGGCTTGAACTTCTGGTTCATCGCCAGCACGCCCGTGTTGCACGCGCTGCCACGGTCGTAGTACTGCAGCTTGGTGTCGGCCTTGGCGGTCGGAACGTCCACCGGCGCGAGGGTCTGCGAGATGTCGACGTCGCCCGACTGCAGCGCGTTCAGCGTGGCGGTCGGGTCGGCGATCGGCTTGAAGGTGATCGCATCGAGGTAGGGGCCACCGGCCGATGCATTCCAGTAGTTCGGGTTCTTGGTCAGCGTGACGTGGTCGCCGGTGACCCACTCCTTGAAGACGAAGGGGCCGGTGCCGGTGGCCGCCGGCGGGCCGCCGTTGGCATACAGGTTGTTCTTGAAGACCGGGTCGCTGGCCTTGCCGTCCGCGAGGGCCTTCGGGCTCGAGATGCCGAAGGGCGTCAGCGTCAGCTGGATCAGGAAGGCGGAGTTCGGTGCCTTCAGCGTCACGGTGAAGGTCGTCGCGTCGGGCGCGGCCGTCGCGGTGACGTTGGCTGTCGCGCCGCGGCCGATGACGGTGTCCGGGTAGAAGGTCAGGCCGGCGTCGACGTACGACTGCGGGAGGTTCAACCAGCGGTCGAAGTTGAACTTCACGGCGGCAGCATCAAGGTCGGTCCCGTCGGAGAACTTGACGCCGCTGCGGATCTTGAACGTGTAGGTCAGGCCGTCGCTGCTCAGCGTCCAGCTCTCGGCCAGGCCGGGGACGATGTCGTCACCGGTGCCGGGCTTGAGCGTGACCAGCGTCTCGACGATCTGCTGAAGGACATACGACGAGCTCGCGTCGCTGACGAGGAGCGGGTCTGTTCCGGCGATGTCGCCCGGGATGGCGACGACGAGCGTCCCACCCGCCTTGGGCGTGCCTGTGGCGGCTGACGCGGGGGCCGACGGGGCCTCCGAGGTCCCCGGCGCCGTTGACGGCGCTGTGGTCGGGGCAGCCGCCGACGGGGCGGTGCTGGTGGTGGCTCCTCCGCATGCCGCGAAGACGATCGTCGTCGCGGCGAAGAGCGCACCGATGCGCACTCGAATCATTGATCCTCCTCCTCTTTGTGGGTCGTCGCCACCCGGCTTGCCAACGCATGGCCCTCCGGCGGCTGGCCCGAACGCGGGACAGGATACCGTGGGACTTCCACGGTGGTGACTCCCATCCGATCGACCCGGCGCGCCTTCAGAACGGGCTCTGGAGGTCGGTCGGCGTATCGGTCTGATCAGGACTCTCGGTCGCGAACCCATCCGCGGCATGGGTCTTCGCGGTGCCCTCCTCCTCCTCGAGGAAGGCCGGGGCGTCGAGCGCCGGCGCCGCGGCGTCGTCCAGCTTGCCCGCTGCGGCGAGCGACGCCAGGGCGGCTGCCGGGGTGCCGCGCCGGATCATCGCGGTCGCCCCGATGTGGGCGACCCCGACATCGGTCTTGAGCGCCTCGTCGGCGTGATGGCAGGCCGCTCGATGATCGGCAGCCTCGGCCACGACGCGCAGCTCCGGGTCGATCGTCCGGCAGTCCTCCGGCTGGCCCAGCCGCTCGTACAGCCAGCAGCGAGTGTGGAACCGGCAGCCCGGCGGCGGGTTGACCGGGCTCGGGACGTCACCCTTCAGGATGACTCGCTTGCGCATGCGCTCGGCGACGGGATCCGGCACCGGCACGGCCGAGAGGAGCGCACGCGTGTACGGGTGACCCGGCGCGTCGTACAGCTGCTCGGGCGGGCCGATCTCGACGATCTTGCCGAGGTACATGACCGCGACCCGGTCGCTGATGTGCTTGACGACGGACAGGTCGTGGGCCACGAACAGGTAGGTCAGCCCGAGCCGCTTGCGCAGGTCGGTCAGCAGGTTGAGGACCTGGGCCTGGATCGAGACGTCGAGCGCGGAGATCGGCTCGTCGCAGACGATGAACTCGGGCTCCACGGCGAGGGCGCGGGCGACGCCGATGCGCTGCCGCTGTCCGCCCGAGAACTCGTGCGGATAGCGCTTGACGTACTTCGGGTCGAGGCCGACGAGCTTGAGCAGCTCGGCGACCCGCTCCTCCTTTGCCGCGCCCTCCGCCAGGTGATGGGTCTCGATCGGCTCGCTGATGATCGAGCTGACCGTCATCCGCGGGTCGAGCGACCCGTAGGGGTCCTGGAAGATGATCTGCATCCGGCGGCGGTACTTGCGCAGCTCGTCGGTCTTCAGGCTGAACAGGTCGACCCCGTCGAAGCGGACCGTGCCGCTGGTCGCGTCACGGAGCCGGATCATCGCCCGGCCGATGGTGCTCTTGCCGCAGCCCGACTCGCCGACCAGCCCGAGCGTCTCCCCGCGGCGGACCTCGACGGTCACCCCGTCGACCGCCTTGACCGAGCCCTTGACGGTCTTGAACAGGCCGGCCCGGATCGGGAAATGGACCTTGAGGTCGTTGACCTCGATGATGTTGGCCGCCTCGTGGGCGGGCAGCGGGGCGACCGGCTCCGTGCCCGGCGTCGCGGTCGCGGTCATGCGATCCACCCGCCCGGCTCGGTGGCGAAGCAGCGGGCCAGGTGGCCCTCGGCGTCGCGCTGGGTCAGCTCCGGCTCGCTCTCGCGGCAGACGTCCCGGATGTACGGGCACCGGGGGCCGAACCGGCACGCTGCCGGTGGCGAGATGAGGAGCGGTGGCAGACCCTCGATCGTGCGCAGCTTCTCTCCCCGGACGTCGTCGATCCGCGGCAGCGAGTCGAGGAGGCCCCAGGCGTAGGGCATGCGCGGGTTCTCGAAGAGGGTGTCGACCGTGCCGGTCTCGACGATGCGTCCGGCGTACATGACATTCACCCGGTCGCACATGCCGGCGGCGATCCCGAGGTCGTGGGTGATCATCAGGACCGCCGTCCCGAACTCGGACGACAGGCGCTGGATGAGCTCGAGGATCTGCGCCTGGATCGTCACGTCGAGCGCCGTGGTCGGCTCGTCGGCGAGGATCAGCTTCGGGTCGCAGGCCAGGGCGATGGCGATCATCACGCGCTGGCGCATGCCGCCCGAGAACTGGAACGGGTAGTCGTTCAGCCGGTCGGCCGGTCGCGGGATGCCGACCTTGGCCAGCAGCTCGACGATCCGATCCTTGGATGCCTTGGCCGACAGGCCCAGGTGCTCCTTGATCGATTCGCCGATCTGGTAGCCGATGGTCAGCGTCGGGTTGAGGCTGGTCAGCGGGTCCTGGAAGATGAACCCGATCTCCTTGCCGCGCAGCTTGCGCATGTCCTCGGGGCTGAGCTTCAGCAGGTCGATCCCGTCGAACAGGATGGAGCCGGCGACGATCTTGCCGGGCGGGTCCGGCACGAGCCGGGCGATGGACAGTGCCGAGACGCTCTTGCCGCAGCCGGACTCACCGACCAGCCCGAGCGTCTCGCCGTAGCCGACGTCGAAGCTGACGTCGTCGACCGCCTGGACCACGCCGTCCGGCGTGAAGAAGTGCGTGGACAGCCCGCGGACTTCGAGCAGGTGGTCCGCCTTGCGGCCGATGGCTGCCTGGCTGACGGCTTCGGTCCGCGCCCGAAGGACGTCGTCCGAAGAGAGCTCCACGATTGTCGGTGCGTCGGCGGCCGAAACGTTCTCCTCCGCGCTCACCACCTATTGCTTTCCCTTGAGCTTCGGGTCGAGCGCGTCGCGCAGGCCGTCACCGAGGAAGGTGAACCCGATCAGCGCGAGGGCGATGCAGATGGCCGGGAAGAGCACCAGGTGCGGCTCGGCGCGGATGAACTTCTGGCCGTCGGCGATGAGGCTGCCCCACGAGGCCCGGGGCGGTTGCACGCCGATCCCGATGTAGGCCAGGGTCGCCTCCGCCAGGATCGCGACGGGGACACCGAGGGTGATGGCCACGATGATCGGGCCCATCCCGTTCGGCAGCAGGTGGCGCGTGACGATGTTGCGGTCCGAGACGCCGATCGCCTTGGCGGCCTCGACGAACTCGGTCTCCTTGAGGGCCAGCATCTGGCCCCGGGTGAGGCGGGCGACGGTGACCCAGCCGACGAGACCGATGGCCACGAACACGAGGAGCAGGCCGTCCAGAGCCTGACCGAACACGGTCTCGCGGAACGCGACCGAGAGCAGGATGATGAACAGGATGTCCGGGAAGGCGTAGATGACGTCCGTCACCCGCATCAGGAAGTTGTCCGTGCGGCCACCGAACCAGCCCGCCAACGCACCGATCGGCACGCCCAGGAAGATGATCACGGCCTGAACGACGAAGGCGACGGTGACGCTGATACGTGCCCCGTCCAGGAGCCGGCTCAACAGGTCACGACCGAGCTGGTCCGTGCCGAGGAGGTGGTTCGGGGAGAACGGCGGCAGCGGGCGGTTGCCGTTGGCGAAGATCGCCTTGAGGTCCTGCTGCTGATAGGGCCACGGGGCGATGAGCGGCCCGAAGATCCCGAAGAACAGGAGCAGGATCACCAGCACCAGCCCGACGATCGCGAGCCGGTTGCGGATGAGCCGCCCGAACGCCTCACGCCACGGTCCGACCGCCGCCTTCGGCTTGGCCGCGACCTGGCCCTGGACGACCGTGGTGTTCGTCGCCATCTCGCGCGCTCCTAGCTGTACCGGATGCGTGGATCGATGTAGGCGTACAGCACATCGACCACGACATTGAGGAAGGCCACCGCGAACGCGTACAGCATGGTCATCGCCATGAGCAGGCTGTAGTCGCGCGTCGAGATCGAGGTGATGTAGAACTGCCCGATCCCCGGGATCCCGAAGATCCGCTCGATGATGAACGAGCCGGTGACGAGGAACGCCAGGGTCGGCCCGAGGATCGTGACGACCGGGATGAGGGCGTTGCGGATCATGTGCCGCGAGACGACCGCCTGGTCACGCACGCCCTTGCTCTGGGCCGTCCGGATGTAGTCCTTCCGCGTGACCTCGAGCATCGAGGCGCGGGTATACCGGGCGATGATCGCGATCGGGAAGCCCGCCAGCGCGATGGTCGGCAGCACCCAGTACTGCGGTCCCTTCCAGCCGCCGGTCGGGAACCACCCTAATTGGACCGAGAAGAACACGATGAGAAGGATCCCGATCACGAAAACGGGCGTGGCGATGCCGATGATCGAGATGCTCGTCGCTAAGTAGTCGGGTGCCCGGTTGTGGCCGAGCGCGGCGAAGATGCCGAGGGGGATGCCGATCGCCACGGACACCAGGAAGGCCATGATCCCGAGCTGGACCGTGGTCCAGATGCCGTCCGCGATGATGTCGTTGACGCGCCGGTCCTGGAACCGGTACGAAGGCCCGAAATCGCCCTGGATGAATGCGCCTGCCCAGGAGATGTACTGCACGTACAGGGGCTGGTCGAGCCCGTACTGGGCGTTCAGCCGGTCCTGGGTGCCTTGCGGCAGATGCTTCTCACGATCCCAGGGCCCGCCCGGGACGGCATGCATCAGGAAGAAGGTGATGACCGAAACCGTGAACAAGACCGGGATGATCCAGAGGAAGCGCCGGCCGATATAACTGATCACGGTAACTCTCTGCTAATCAGGAGTCTTGCCTGGAAGGGACGTCCGGTGGGCCGGTCTCTCGACCGGCCCACCGGCACTGGTCGCCGAAGGCGACCGGTGCTTCTCAGTGAGTCTTGATGTACATGGTCTCGTAGAACAGGTCGCCCGGCAGCTGCGAGTCGGACGGCGTCGCGTTGATGCCACCGACATACGGCTGGACCTCGAAGGTCGAGACGGCGAAGCGAAGCGGCAGGAACGCCGCGTCGTCCATCAGGATCTTCTGCGCCTGGTTGTAGAGAGCCACCTGCTTGTCCTGATCCGCTTCACCGGCGGCCTGGGCCATCAGTGCGTCGAAATCGGGGTTGCAGTACTGGACGTCGTTGTTGCCGCCGCCGCAGACGAACAGACCGAGCTGGTTGTTCGCGTGCGGGTAGTCGGCACCCCAGCCGTCGCGGGCGATCTGGTAGTCGCCGGCGGTGCGCTGGGTGAGGAAGACGCTGAAGTCGCTGCCGATCTGCTCGGTCTCGAGACCGAAGGCGGTCCGCCAGGCTTCGGCCAGGAACGCGACACGCGGCTCATGGCCGGCGCCGGAGTTGAAGCCGAACTTCAGCTTGCCGAGATCTGCCGCACTCGACACGCCGATGGCCTGGAGGGCCGTCGCCATGTGCGCCTTGGCAGAGTCGAGGTCGAACGGATACGGGTCGAGGTCTTCCTGATAGCCCGGGATGCCCGGCATCACGAAGCTGCTGGCAGGCGCACCGAGACCGGCGAAGGTGGCGTCGATGAACGCCTTCTTGTCGATGGCCTGGGTGAGCGCGATCCGGAAGTCCTTGTTCATCGTCGGGCAGGCCTTGAGGTCGCTGCACTTCGCGAACGGCTTGAGGGTCTTCGGGTCGATGCCGTTGTTGTAGTCGTAGTAGGTGATCGACAGCAGCGGGATGTCAACGACCTGCGGCCCGAGGGTCGGGTCGGCCTTGACGCGCTGGATGTCCTCGCTCGGGGTGAGCACCATGTCGAGCTCGCCCGCCTCGTAGGCGGCCTGGCCCTGGGCCGGCTCGGTCGTCATCGACATGTCGATCTCGGTGAGGGTCGACTTGGTCTCGCCGGTCCAGTTCGGATTCGGCTTGAGGACGATGTCGCTGTTGTGCTTCCACTCGGACAGGATGTACGGGCCGGAGCTGACGTAGTTGGCAGCCTCGGTCGCGTCCTTGCTGGTGATCCACTTCTCCTGGACCGGGACCGCGATCCACAGCGCCATGACGCTCGTGAAGTAGGTTGCCGGCTTGGACAGGGTCACGACGACGGTCTTGTCATCAGGAGCCGCGACGCCCACGTTCTTGAGGGCGGCTTCGATGTCGGCGTCGCTGGTCGGGGCTTCCTTGGTGCCGCAGCCGTTGGCCGAGCCAAGGAGGGCGTCGGCGCCGGCGATCTCGCACAGGACGTACGCATACGGAGCGGCCGTCCGGGGATCGATCGTGCGCTTGATGCCGTAGACGAAGTCACCGGCGACGATCGGGTCGCCGTTGCTGTACTTGAGCCCGTCCTTCAAGGTGAAGGTCAGGGTCTTCGCATCGGCCGACACGGTCGGCAGGGCGGTGGCCAGCTCCGGCACGACCTTGAGGTCCTTGTCGAAGTAGACGAGGCCGCGGTTCAGCGCGTGGAGGACGGCGATCGAGGTCGCGTCCTGCGCCTTGTTCGGGTCGAGGGTCGGGGGCTCCTGGCCAAGGTCGATCTTGAGGATCTGGTCAGCAGCGAGATCGGCGGCGCTCGGGGCCGCGCTCTCGACGGGGGCCGCGGACTGGCCGGCCGGCGCCGAAGCCGCCGGCGCAGACGGCGCCGACGAGGTGGTGGCACCGCCGCATGCCGCCACGATGACGGCGATGCTGGCAAGGATGCCAAAGAGTCGTTTCTGCATGGATTCTCCTCCGAACGGGTGACTTACCCGAAGAACTCGTGCTACCGCGGCCCGATCCCCGCATTTCAACGTCGCGATGTTCGCCTGGCCTCCAGGTCGAGCCTCCCGCTCAAACGAGGACGATAGGCGAGCAGCAGCGGCAGCACGGATCGGGTCGGTGCGCTGCCGGTACTATCCACAGCACCCGTTCGACTGTCAACTTCCAGCCTAACGAGCGTTCGCTTGGCGGCCCTTACGCGACGAATTCAATCGGGGCACGGCGTCTCCGCGCCGGTCATCGGCCGCCAGCGCAGGTTCGGCTGGCGGGCCGCCGTCGCCTCGTCGAGACGCCGGACGGGGGCCGCATGGGGGGCGCTCGTCACCAGCTCGGGGGTCTCGTCGGCCTCGGCGGCGATGGCGATCAGGGCGGCCGCGAACGCATCGAGCGTCTCGACCAATTCGGTCTCCGTCGGCTCGATCAGCATCCCCTCATCGACGGTCAGCGGGAAGTAGATCGTGGGCGGGTGGTAGCCGTAATCGATGAGGCGCTTGGCGATGTCCAGCGTCCTGACCCCGGTCCGCTTCTTGATCGAGGCAGCCGAGGCGACGAACTCGTGCTTGCAGGCGCGCGGGAACGGGATGTCGTACGTCTCGGCCAGGAGCGACCGGAGGTAGTTCGCGGCGAGGACGGCGTCATCGCTGACCTCGCGCAGGCCGCTTCCACCGTGGGCC
Organism: uncultured Chloroflexia bacterium; assembly: GCA_963755995.1. Taxonomy (GTDB): domain Bacteria; phylum Chloroflexota; class Limnocylindria; order Limnocylindrales; family CSP1-4; genus SPCO01. The sequence goes on from CAVWLQ010000003.1 coordinate 1,153,956, forward strand.
CGGATGTACGCGTAGGCGCGCACGAGCACGCCGGTGTTCCCGACGAACGCGCGCAGCCGGCCGATGGAGGTGGGCCGCTCGCCTTCTCGCTCGAGGCGGAACGAGCCCTCGTCGTCGCGCAGGACCCGCGGTCCGGGCAGGTACGGCAGCAGGGTCTCCCCCACCCCGACCGGCCCGGCCCCCGGGCCGCCTCCGCCGTGGGGCGTGGAGAACGTCTTGTGGACGTTGAAATGCATGACGTCGAAGCCGGCCTCGCCCGGCTTGAACCGGCCGAGGATCGCGTTCAGGTTGGCGCCGTCCATGTAGGCCAGGGCGCCGGCCGCATGCACGGCCTCGAGCAGCTCGCCGATCCGCGTCTCGAACAGGCCGAGCGTGGACGGGTTGGTGATCATGACCGCGGCCGTGCGCGGCCCGAGGGCCGCCCGGAACGCCTCGAGATCGACGCCGCCGTCGGGAGCCGACGGGATCGTGATCGTGCGATAGCCGGCCATCGTCGCGGTCGCTGGATTCGTGCCGTGGCTGGAGTCCGGGACGAGCACCTCGTCGCGATCGGACTGGCCGGTCGCCCGGTGGTGGGCGCGGATCATCAGGATCCCGGTCAGCTCGCCCTGGGCGCCGGCTGCCGGCTGGAGGGTGACCGCCTGCATCCCGGAGATCTCGGCCAGCGCTCGTTCGAGCTCCCAGAGGAGCTGGAGCGTGCCCTGGGCGACCTCGTCGGGTGCCATCGGGTGGAGGTTGGCGAAGCCCGGCAGCCGGGCGGCCCACTCGTTCAGCTTGGGGTTGAACTTCATGGTGCACGAGCCGAGCGGGTAGAACCCGGTATCGACCGCGTAGTTGAGCTGGCTGAGGTTGACGTAGTGGCGCACGACGTCCGGCTCGTTCATCTCGGGCAGCGCCGGGGGCACGGCCCGACGCGCCTCGGCCGGCACCCGGTCGAGGGCGTCCTTGGGCGGGTGCGGGATCTTGCCGCCGCCGCGACCGGGCCGGCCGCGCTCGAAGATGGTCGGCTGGAGCGGATCGCCCACGACGCTCATCGGACCGCCGCCGCTGGGATGTCCGCGTGGCCGAGGACCGCGGCCAGGGCCACTGCGAATGCGCTGATCTCGGCCGAGGTCGTGACCTCGGTGGCGCAGACCAGGAGGCCCTCGGACAGGGCCGGATCGTCCGGCTCCGCATCGGCCAGGACGAGCCCGGCCAGGATGCCCGCCTCGAGCAGCCGGCGATGGACGGTCCGCGCATCGGGGACGCGGACGACGAACTCGTTGAGGTACGGCCCGGGATGCATCCGCTCGGCGCCGACGGCCGCCAGGGCCGCCTCCAGCTCCGCGGCGCGGCTGGCCCCGAGGGCCGCCACGTCGCGCAGGCCGTGCGGGCCGATCGTGGCCAGGTAGATCGAGGCGGCGAGGGCCAGCAGGGCCTGGTTGGTGCAGATGTTGCTGGCCGCCTTGTCGCGGCGGATGTCCTGCTCGCGAGCGCGCATCGTCATGACGTAGGCGCGCTTGCCGTCGAGGTCGGTCGTCATCCCGACGAGGCGGCCGGGGATCTGGCGGACCAGGGCCTCGGTCGAGGCGAGGATGCCGAGATACGGGCCGCCGTACTGCGGGGCGATGCCGAGCGGCTGGCCTTCGCCGGCCGCGATGTCGGCCCCGTAGGCGCCGGGCGGGGCGAGGACGGCCAGGCTGACCGGCTCGATGACGGCGACGAACAGGGCGCCGGCAGCGTGCGCCAGGCGGCCGATCTCGGGCATCGGCTCGAGCAGGCCGAGGAAGTCGGGCTGGGCGGCGATGACGCCGGCGACCGGGCGGTCCGGGTCGGCCAGCATCCGCTCGAGGGCGGCGAGATCGGTCGTGCCGGCGGCCTCGCCCTCGGTGACCAGCGGGATCTCTTCGAGGTCCAGGCCGCCCGAGAAGTAGGTCCGGGTCGTGGCCCGATAGTGGGGGTGGACACCGCGCGAGATGAGGACGCGCTCGCGGCGGGTCGCCCGGCAGGTCATGAGCGCAGCCTCGGCCGTGGCCGCCGCGCCGTCGTAGTGCGAGGCGGACACGATGTCCAGGTCGACCAGCTCGGCCAGCAGGGACTCGTACTCGTAGATGCTCTGGAGGGTGCCCTGGCTGATCTCCGGCTGGTACGGCGTGTAGGCCGTGTACCACTCCCCGCGCAGCAGGAGCTGGTCCACCGCCGGCGGGCTCCAGTGCCGGTAGACGCCCGCCCCGAGGAACGAGGCGAGGTCCGTCCGGTTGCGCGCCGCGAGCGCGCTGAGCCGGGCGGCCAGCTCGAGCTCGGGCTCAGGCTCGGGCAGGTCCAGCGGTGAGGCGCGCAGCTCGGCCGGGATGTCCTCGAAGAGCTGATCGACCGATGTCAGGCCGAGCGCCGCGAGCATCCGCCCGCGATCGTCGGCGGTGTGGGGACCGTACGGCACCGCTGGGTCAGCCGGCCGCGATGAGCGCGTCGTAGGCGGCCGCGTCGAGCAGGCCGTCGATCTGGCTCGGGTCGGTCAGGCCGACCTTGATCATCCAGCCGCCGCCGTACGGGTCGCTGTTGACCAGCTCGGGGTTGGCGCCGAGCTCGCCGTTTGCCTCGTTGACGTCGCCGCTGACCGGGGCGAACAGGTCGCTGACCGCCTTGACCGACTCGACGACGCCGAACGCCGCGAACTGCTCCAGCGCGCGTCCCGCGTCCGGCAGCTCGACGAACACGATGTCGCCCAGCTGTTCCGCCGCGTAGGCCGTGATGCCGATCGTGGCCTGGTCGCCTTCGACGCGGACCCACTCGTGATCCTTGGTGTAGTGCAGATCGGTCGGCACCATCGCCTCAGCCATCCCTCCTGTAGAACGGCAGGGTCACGACCCGTGCCGGCACCCGCGCATCGCGGATCTCGATATCGAGAACGGTACCCGGCTCGGCGTCACCGGGTGCGACGTACGCCATCGCGATCGGCACGCCCAGCGTGGGCGACTGCGTCCCGCTGGTCACGACGCCGGTCCGGCGGTCGCCGGACCAGACCGGATAGCCGTGGCGGGCGATCCCGCGACCCTCGATCGTCAGGCCGACGAGGCGCCGCGATGGACCGTCCCTGGCGATCTTCTCGAGGGCGGCGCGCCCGACGAAGTCGCCGGTCTTGCCGAGCTTGACCACCCGGCCGAGGCCGGCCTGGTACGGATTGCGTCTCGAGGTCCAGCTCGTTGCCGTAGAGGGGCATGCCCGCCTCGAGGCGGAGCGTGTCGCGAGCGCCCAGTCCGATCGGCAGCCCACCCGCGTCGCGCACCGCGGCCAGCAGGGCGTTCCACAGGGGCACGGTCTGGGCCGTGTCGACGAAGACCTCGAAGCCGTCCTCGCCGGTGTAGCCGGTCCGCGCCACCAGGCCCGGGATGCCGGCGACCGTCCCCTCCACCGCGGCGTAGTAGCGGAGCGCGCCGAGGTCGACGTCGGTCAGCGGGGCGAGGAGACCAGCGGAGGCGGACCCTGGACGGCCAGCAGGCCGGTCGCCAGCGAGCGGTCGTCGAGGACCGCGCGGAAGCCGGTCAGGCGCTCGGCCAGGGCGTCGGACACGACGCCCGCGTTGCCGGCGTTGGCTACGACGAGGAACCGCTCGTCGGCCGAGCCGGTACACGATCAGGTCGTCGACGATCCCACCGTCGGGCGTCGTCATCATCGAGTAGTGCGCCCGCCCGACCGCCAGGCTCGGTGGATCCGACACGAGGGCCGCAGCGAGGGCGAGACCGGCTTCCGGGCCTTCGACGTACAGCTCGCCCATGTGCGACAGGTCGAACAGACCGGCCTTCGTCCGGACGGTCCGGTGCTCCTCGATGATCGAGCCGTACTGGACCGGCATCAGCCAGCCGCTGAACTCGATCAGCCGGGCACCGAGCTCCTGGTGCGCGTCATTGAGCGGGGTCAGGTGGATCGGCGGATCGGCCGCGTCGGTCACGAGTGCCTCTCGGCGGAGGGTGCGTCCGCGGCCGCGATCGGCGGCGCGGCGCGTCCCTTGAGGACGGCGGCGGCGTGCGCGACGAGCGTCCGCTCGGTCTCGAAGGTCAGCATCGTGACGGCCGAATTCGAACGAGACCCAGCGGACCTCGTCGAACTCGTGATCGTGCTTGGCGAGGTCGCCGCCGGCGGGCTCCATCAGGAAGTAGTGGACGGTCTTGTGGATGCGCGTGCCCGACTGGACGAACCAGTATTCGATGGAGTCCAACGTGCCGGTGATCTGGACCTTGAGGCCGGTCTCCTCCTGGACCTCGCGGAGGGCGGTCTCCTCGCGCGTCTCGCCCGGATGGGGCGTGCCCTTGGGCAGCGTCCAGGTCCGGCCGTCGCGCTCACGCCGGCGGCTGCCCACGACGAGCCAGGGCTGCCCCTTCTCGTGGCGAACGACGATCCCGCCGGCGGAGGTGGCGGTCGAGGTCCTCAGGCGGACCACGGCGCCGATGCGGCGCCCGGCCGTCGGGCGGTGCCGGGGCGCCCGGACCTGGCCCACTCCATGGTCACGGTCGGTCGGATCCGACCGGTCGCCGGTGCCTTCGACACCGCCGGGTGGATCGCGCGCCAGCTGGCCCGGAGCCTGGTCAGCGGGCGCGAGCTCGGGGCCGCGCAGCTCGGTCGAGCGGACGCCGGGCGCCTGGAACGAGCCGGACGGGCGGAGACCGAGACGGCGCTCGCGGACGCGGGTCGACGGACGGACGAAACGGGCCGCCGGGCGGGCCGCGTACTTGGCCGCGATGCTGTGATCCATGGGAGGCTATGGTACCGGTTCAGGACGGCCTTGCAAGGCCGAGTCGAGCCACCGATCGCATCTTCGCGGCGACCTCCGGTGCCAGGGCGCCACGGTCCTCGGCCAGATCGATCTCACGGCGAGCCGCGGCGACGTACAGCTCCAGCACCCCGGGGGCGTGGGTGCGCAGCGTCTCGAGGTGCGCGGCCAGGGTCCCGACGTCGCCGCGGGTCATCGGCCCGGTCAGCGCCGCCCGGATCCCGAGCGACCGGGCGTTGCCGAGGGTCCCCTCGATGAGCGGCCCGTAGATCGCCAGCGCGCCGGCCTCGTCGAGACCGGCGACCCGGCCCAGCTCCGCGATCGCGTCGAGGAGCGCCACGAAGCCGCCGGCCGCCAGGACCGCCGCAGCGTGGTACGCCGCCTTGGAGCCCGGCGCCAGCCGGACCGGGATCGGCCCCGATCGCCTCGGCCATGTCGGCCAGCATCGCCACCAGCTGGTCGTCACCCTCGATGGCGACGGTCGCACCGTGGAGCGCGGCGACCGCCCGTTCGGTGTCGGCGAACGCGACGAGCGGGTGGAAGGAGCCGATCTGGGTGCCGGCGCCCATCGCCGGCGCGAGGACCTCTGCGCCGAGGGCGCCGCTCGTATGGATCATCGCCTGGCCGCCGTACATCCGGAGGGAGCCCGCCAGCGGCGCGATGGCGTCGTCGGGGACGGCCAGGATGATCAGCTCGACCTCGTCGAGGATCGGCTCCGGATCGGCGAACACGCGGTGCACCTCGACCAGGGAGCGGAACCGCTCGCGGCGGCCCGGGTCGCGGCTGGCGACGGCCTGGATCGGCCAGCCGGCCCGGCTCAGCGCGACGCCGAGAGCCGTGCCCGACAGCGCCCGGCGCCGACGATGCCGATGATCGGTGGCTCGCCCGGCGCGGCGTGGACGTGCGGATGGACGTGGTCGCTCGGGTGCGTGTCGTCGCCGTGTCGGTGGCCGCCGGGCGGCGCCGGGATCGAGGTCGATGCCGGCCGCCTCGATCGCAGCCCGACGTCTCCGCGCGGTCCTTCTCGGGATCGTCGCCGGGCAGGTCGCCCCAGCCCCGCATCAGCGGGGTCCGCGGCCGGCCGGCCGGGTTCGTCGCACGTCCACGCATCGAGTGTAGCGAGCACGGGCCGTGTCGCCGGGCCGGTCGGTATACTGGTCCCGATCTCGACCCGGGGCGGGCGCACCCGCCCGGCGCCGACTGACCCCGCGCAACGGCGCGGTCGATGAAGGAGGCGCCCTGTGACGACCAGGTCAACCGACCCCGACCCCTTCGACGCACGCGCGAGCCTGCGCGTCGGCACGATCGACTACGGCTACCACCGGCTCGACGCCGTCGGCGATCGGATCGATCTCGCGACGCTCCCGGTGACGATCAAGATCCTGCTCGAGAACCTGCTCCGCCACGCCGGCGGGCCGGTCGTCCGCGCCGAGGACGTCGAGACGCTCCTCGCCTGGCGACCGGGCGCCGCCGCCGAGGCCGAGATCCCGTTCATGCCGGCGCGGGTCCTGCTCCAGGACTTCACCGGGCGTGCCGGCCGTCGTCGACCTGGCCGTGATGCGCGACGCGATGGCCGAGCTCGGCGGCGATCCGGGCCTGGTCAACCCGCTGGTCCCGGCCGACCTCGTCATCGACCACTCCGTCCAGGTCGACCGGTTCGGGACGCCCGGCGCGTTCGCCTTCAACGTGGAGCGCGAGTACGAGCGCAACGGCGAGCGCTACCAGCTGCTGCGCTGGGCCCAGACCGCGTTCCGCGACCTGCGCGTGGTGCCGCCCGGGACCGGGATCGTCCACCAGGTCAACCTCGAGTTCCTGGCCACGGTCGTCGCGGATCGGACGGATGCGGACGGCCGCCGGGTCGCCTTCCCGGACACGGTCGTCGGGACCGACTCCCACACGACGATGGTCAACGGCCTGGGTGTCCTGGGCTACGGCGTCGGCGGCATCGAGGCCGAGGCCGTGCTGCTCGGCCAGCCGCTCTACCAGCCGATGCCCCACGTCGTCGGCGTCCGGCTCCACGGCGCGCTGCCCCGCGGCTCGACCGCGACCGACCTCGTCCTGGTCGTGACCGAGATGCTCCGGGCGCACGGCGTGGTCGGCTCGTTCGTCGAGTTCGCCGGCGACGGCCTGGCCACGCTGGCCCTCGCCGACCGGGCGACGATCAGCAACATGAGCCCGGAGTTCGGTGCCACCTCGACGCTCTTCCCGATCGACGACGAGACGCTGGCGTACCTGCGCCTGACCGGCCGGTCCGCCGAGCGGGTCGAGCTCGTCGAGCGCTACGCCCGGACCCAGGGCCTGTGGCGCGAGCCCGGCGCTGGACCCGTCTTCGACGAGCTGCTCGAGCTGGACCTGGCCAGCGTGACCCGTCCGTGGCCGGGCCGCGGCGGCCCCAGGACCGCGTGCCGCTGGAGGCGTTGCGGGCCAACTTCCGCTCGAACTTCCCGAACGGCCTCGAAGGCACGATCGCGGAGCTGGGTGGCGAGGAGCCCGTCCCGGGCAACGGGCTCGTGGAGGGATCGTCGGCCGAGTCGTTCCCGGCGTCGGACCCGCCCTCGTTCGTCTCGGGCGATGCCGACGTGGAGGCCGCACCGCCGGCCGACCCGGTCGTCGCGGACGCGGACCCGGTGGATCTCCAAGCCTACCGGCCGGTCGCGATCGAGATGGGCGGCGAGACGGTCTCCGTCCGGACCGGCTCGGTCGCCATCGCTGCGATCACCTCCTGCACCAACACGTCGAACCCGACGGTCATGGTCGGGGCCGGCCTGCTCGCTCGCAACGCCGTCGCCCGCGGCCTGCGCGTCGGGCCGACCGTGAAGACGTCGTTGGCGCCCGGCTCGCGCGTCGTCACCGTCTATCTCGAGGCGGCCGGACTGATGGCGCCGCTCGAGGCGCTGGGCTTCGCCCTGGCCGGCTACGGCTGCACGACGTGCATCGGCAACTCCGGGCCACTCGACGACGCGGTCGCCGGGGCGATCGAGGCCAACGACCTGGTGGTCGCCGCGGTCCTCTCGGGCAACCGCAACTTCGAGGGCCGGATCCACCCCCTCGCGCGCGCGAGCTATCTGGCCTCGCCGCCGCTGGTCGTCGCCTTCGCGCTGGCCGGCAGGGTGGACATCGACCTGACGACGGAGCCGCTTGGCACGGACGTCGACGGCCGGCCGGTCTTCCTGGCGGACATCTGGCCGGAGCCCGAGGAGATCCGGTCCGTCATCGGGACGGCTCTCGACCCGGAGCTCTTCCGGCGCACGTACGCGACCGTGTTCGAGGGCGACGACCGGTGGCGCGCGCTGCCGATCCCGGCAGGCGACCGCTACGCCTGGGAGACCGACTCGACGTACATCGCCAAGCCGCCGTTCTTCGAAGGGCTCCGCCGGGACGCGGGCGAACCGGCCGGGCTGGACGGGATGCGCGTCCTGGCCGTGCTCGGCGACTCGGTCACCACCGACCACATCTCCCCCGCCGGGTCGATCGCACCGTCGTCACCGGCCGGCCAGTGGCTCCAGGCGCACGGCGTCGGGCCGCTCGACTTCAACTCGTACGGCGCGCGACGCGGCCATCACGAGGTGATGATGCGCGGCACGTTCGCCAACATCCGGCTGCGCAACGCGCTGGTCCCGGGGGTCGAGGGTCCGTACACGGTCCACCTGCCCGACGGCGAGCAGGGCTTCATCTACGACGCCGCGATGCGCTACGCGGCCGAGGGCGTCCCGCTGGCCATCCTGGCCGGTCGCGAATACGGCTCGGGTTCGTCGCGCGACTGGGCGGCCAAGGGGCCGGCGCTCCTCGGGGTGCGGATGGTGCTGGCCGAGAGCTTCGAGCGGATCCATCGCTCGAACCTGGTCGGGATGGGGATCCTGCCGCTGCAATATCGACCCGGCGACACCGCCGCGTCGCTCGGCCTGACCGGTCGCGAGACGCTGTCGGTCAGCCTCGGCGGAGGGCCGACGCCGCGGGGGACCGTGCGGGTCACGGCCCGCTCGGACGACGGCACCGAGCGCGGGTTCGATGCGATCGCCCGTCTCGACGGACCGATCGACGTGGAGTACTACCTGGCCGGCGGGATCCTGCCGGCGGTCCTCCGGAGGCTCGCCGCCGCGACCTGAGGCGGGGGCCGACCGACGGACACGAAGAAGCCCCCGGGGGAGGAACCGGGGGCTTCAACGCGGAGGAGCGGGCTTGTCGTCGGTTGTGACGCGTGGCCTCTCGTGCCAGTGACGGGCGAAGCCCACCGATTTCAAGCGTCCCGAGAGCTCGCCGGATCCTCGCCGTCAATGGGCACGACCCGGGCCGCGGACTGCGAGGCGTCGCCGCGGATCGTCCGGCCGATGTTGCCGACCAGCAGAGCGACGGCGGACACCAGGTAGAGCTGCCCGATGAGCGCCTCCGACACCGAGACCATCCGGCCTAGGCTCGAGGCCGCCGTGTAGTCGCCGTAGCCGAGCGTGGCCAGCGTCGTATAGCTGAAGTAGACGTAGTCCGAGGCGTTGGGGTCCGGCGTCTGGACGAAGAACTGATCCCCGGTCACTGTCGCGATAAGCGGGAACAGATAGGAGTACGCCAGGCCGAGCAGCAGATAGATCGCGAGGGCGCCAAGGACCAGCCGGACCGTGATCACCGGGCTCAGCACGATCCGACGGAGGATCACGATGGGGGCGACGACGGCCAGGAGCAGACCGACGAGACCGGCTGTCGTATTACCCACGGTCTCGCCCAGGAGCAGAGCAACGGCGGCTGCGACCACCGCGACGATGACGACGACCGTCGAGGTCCGGAAGACCCGTCGATGCGCGCCGGCGGTGTGCAGCACGTACAGAAGCGTCCCGCCGCTCAGCGCCACGCTGATGACCTGCCCGACCGGGCCGATGGCCGCGGCGAACACCACGATCGTCAGAAGGATGAGGATCAGGACGACGCCGAAGTCATCCTGCCGTTCGAGCGTCTCGCGGGCCTGGCTGCGACGCGACTGACCTGGGGCGCGGCTCGGGATCATCGCTCGCGATGGTAGTCGACCGACGGGGTGGGTCGGCCGCCTCGGCGCAGCGGACTCCTGACCGCGCCGGGCGTATCCTCGTCACCGTGACGGCCTGGACCCCGGACGAGCTCACCCGCTTCGAGCCGATCGATGAGCTCGGGCTGGCCTCGCGGCGACTCGATGGAAGCCTTCGGCGGTTCGTCACGATCTGGTTCGTCCAGCTGGGTGACGACCTCTACGTCCGGTCCGCCTACGGCTACGACAACCCGTGGTTCCAGCGCGCTCTCGCGTCGGGCGACGGCCGGATCCGCGTCGGAGGCCTGGAGCGGGATGTCACGTTCGTCCCGCCCGGGCCTGAGGTCGCGGACGACCTCAACGCCGCGTTCCACGCCAAATACGATCGCCACGGCGCACGGATCGTCGGGACGGTCGTGTCGCCGGAGGCGATGCGGTCGACGCTCACGGTGGTGCCCCGCTGACGTGGCCGCGGCGTGGTCGGACGCGGCGGTCGGTCACATCCCGGCTGTCCGGCGGGTCAGTCTCAGTGACCGACTCCGCGCAGGACTCTGACCCATGACCGACCAGGACTGGCTCGCCGAGCGCTTCGAAGCCGACCGCGCCCACCTGCGCGGCGTCGCCTTCCGGATGCTCGGCTCCGTGAGCGAGGCCGACGACGCCGTGCAGGAGGCCTGGATCCGTCTGAGCCGCACCGACACCACCGGGGTCGAGAACCTGCGCGCCTGGCTGACGACGGTCGTCGGTCGCGTCTGCCTCAACATGCTGCGGTCGCGCAGGACCCGGCGCGAGTCGTCGCTGGAGACGCACCTCCCCGACCCGATCGTCAGCCCGGAGGACGGGCTCGATCCCGAGCAGGAGGCCCTGCTCGGCGATTCCGTCGGGCTCGCCCTGCTCGTCGTCCTCGACGCCCTGACGCCCGCCGAACGCGTCGCCTTCGTGCTGCACGACGTCTTCGCGCTGCCGTTCGACGACATCGCGCCCATCGTCGGCCGGACGCCGACGGCCGCCCGACAGCTTGCGAGCCGGGCCCGTCGACGCGTCCAGGGCGCGCCCGTTCCGGACGTCGATCTCGACGGCCAATGGGCCGTCGTGGATGCGTTCCTGGCGGCCGCGCGCGACGGCGACTTCGAGCGCCTGCTGGCCGTCCTCGACCCCGACGTCGTCGTTCGATCCGACGGTGGCTCGGCGCGCTCGGGCATGAGCTCGCTGGTCCGGGGCGCGGGGGCCGTCGCGCAGCAGGCGATGAGCTTCCGCCGGTTCACCGAGACGTCGACGCGCGTCCTGGTCAACGGGATCCCCGGCGGCGTCGCGTGGAACCCGGATGGGAGCGCCGTTCGCCGTCCTGGCCCTCACCGTGCGGGGCGGCCGGATCGTCGCGATCGACGTGCTCGCGGATCCGGACCGCCTCGCGCAGCTCGACCTCACGGTGGTCAGCGGCTGACGGTTCGCGCCCTTCGCGCGGCGGTCACGTTCGCGCCTCGTGGCGGGTCATCCCTGTAAATCCCCGATCGACCACGCGACAAGGAGCGACCCACATGAGCACGCACACCGACAGCGCCCGGAGCGCACCGCGCTGGGTGACGATGTTCACCCCGATCAGCCGTCCCCTGCTGGCCGCCGGCGTCCCGCTGGGCTTCAACGGGCTCATCACGATCCCCGGCCGGATCAGCGGCCAGCCCCGGACCACGCCCGTCGCGATCATCGCGGTCGACGGCCGGCGCTGGGTCTGGGCGCCGTGGGGCGACGTCCACTGGGTGCGCAACCTGCGCGCCGCAGGTGGCGCGACGATCAGGGTGCGCGGCCGCGACGAGGAGATCACGGCCAGGGAGCTGGACCAGGCCGAGCGGCTGACGTTCTTCCGGGACATCCTCGGTCCCGTGGCCCGAACCCTGCCGTTCGGTCGCCAGTTCATCCGCATCGTCGACGGGGTGAACCTCGACGATCCGGTCGAGGCGTCCATGGGGCGGCCCGTCTTCGAGCTGCATCCGCGCTGATCCGGCGAGGCGGCCTGGGTGCCGCGGGCCCTAGTGCTTGCCGGGCTTGAGGACGAACGGCGCGGCCTGGCTGACCCCCGGTGGGTCTCCCGCGACGCGGAACCTGAGCGAGTAGCTCGTCCCACCGAGGAGCTTCGCGGTCGGCACGTCGAACTTGTAGCCGCCGCTCGTCCCGAGCTTCCGATCGAACGTGAACGCTCCGGTGAGCGCCTTGACCTGGACCCCATCGTGCTCGATGGCGAGCGCGGTCAGGGCGATCGGGGACGCCGACAGGTCGGTTCCGGCGGCGTTGCACAGGGAGACCTTGACCGGAGCGGTCGCTCCCGACACGGGCTTGGCCGGATCGTACAGAAGGCAGATGCGATAGATGCTGGTCAGCGTCCCGTCGACGTACGAGATGTCGTAGTTCGTCGCGGTGAGCCCGCTTGCCCGGAGCACGTAGACGCCGGGTGACGTCGCGCTCACGGTGGTCGTCGGCGCGACCAGGACCGAGCCGCCGAGGACCGAGGGGCTCTCGTCGTTCACGAAGCCGGTGTACCGCACGGTGAACCCTGGGCTCGTGGCGCCGAGTGTCCGGGTCGTATCCACCGCGGTCACCGTCAGCCCTGACCGTGCGATGGCAAACGTGTCCGCCGCCGACGCCGGGAGGTAGTCGTCGCTGCCGGCCTGCGATGCCGTGACCTGGCAGGCTCCGGCGCCGTCGATCGTGACGGTCGTGCCCGCGATCGTGCATGGCCCACTCGCGCTGAACGTGACGGGGAGTCCGGACGACGCCGAAGCCTCCAGGCTCTGGGGCGGATCGCCATACGTCACGTCATCGAGCGGGACGAGCGACACGCTCTGGCCGTTCCGGTCGACGAAGGTGCCGATGATGCAGCGGACGGAGATCCCGCACGCGACTGTGTTGTCCCCGGCGATCAGGGCACGCTCGATCACGAATCCGCTCGTTCGCGCGATGTGGGCCCGCTGGCTGGAGCCGGTGCCGCTCGCGCCATCCAGGAGGGGGATCGCGACCACGGACCCCGCCCGGGCATCGAGGGCGTCCTGGAGAGACGTGCTGTTGGTGCTGCCGAACGCGACGGCTTGCGACGACGGAACCTGGATGTCGTCGGGCGGGTCCTGGACGAACCGGATGAGGTCCGCGGTCGACCCCGACCCCGACTCCCAATCGAGCCAGCGCCCACCGCCCGGGAGGCCGCCCGTGCAGATCGGGATCACGTACCTCGTCTCGATCGCCCAGGGGTCGCCGGTCGCCCATGTCGCGGGGTCGGATCCACAGGTCGAGATCGTCATGGGCAGGCCGATCGGCATGATCGGCGCAGCCGCGGCGACACCGGCCGCTTGCGCTCCAGCGGCCCCCACCGGGCCCACCGCGAGACCTGCCAGGAGGATGGCCATGATGGGTCCGGCCATGACCTTGTTCAGCCGGGCGTGAGTGCGCACCGCTTCCCCTGATCGCGATCCATGACGACGTCGTTGCCGAACCGGACCGCGAGTCTATCGGCCGGATCGCGCCGTGGCTATATCGTTTCGCCGGTCCCCGGTGGCCGCGAGCAACGGTGCGCTGCCGATCGAAGCCGCCCGACCGACCCAGAGGAAGAAGCTAGCCGTGACGACCGCCGCCACATCGTCCACGCCCCGGCCGATCGTGCACGCACCGGCCGGAAGGGTCAGCGGCACGTGGGAGGCGGGTGTCGCCGTCTTCCGGGGGATCCCCTTCGCCGAGCCGCCGGTCGGTCCGCTCCGGTTCGCGGCACCGCGCCCGGTCCGGGGTTGGGGCGGGGTGCGCGAGGCCGTGTCCTTCGGACCGCCTCCGCCGCAGGCCGCTGCGTTCGGGATGGACCGGTTGGCGGAGGGAGCCACGAACGACGACTGGCTGACGCTCAATGTCTGGACGCCCGAGCCGCGCCCGGGCGCCGGGCTGCCGGTGATGGTCTGGATCCACGGCGGCGCGTACTCGATCGGCATGTCCAGCCTGCCCGAATACGACGGTGGCCGCCTCGCGCGGGACGGCGGCGTCGTCGTGGTGACGTTCAACTACCGCGTCGGCATCGAAGGCTTCGCGCTCATCGAGGGCGCGCCTGTCAACCGGGGCCTGCTCGACCAGATCGCCGCCCTCGAGTGGGTCCGTGACGGCATCGAGGCCTTCGGCGGCGACCCCGGCCGCGTCACTGTGTTCGGCGAGTCCGCGGGCGGCGGGTCGGTCGCCGCACTGCTGGCGATGCCACGCGCGGCCGGGCTCTTCCGGCGGGCCGTCGCGCAGAGCGCGCAGGGGACGTTCTTCTCGCCCGAGCTCGCCGCGGACATCGCCTCGGTCTGCGCCGGCGAGCTGGGGCTCCGGCCGACGGCGGCAGACCTGTCCACGGTCGACCCGGCCCGGCTGTCCGCCGCCGGTGACGCGATCGGCGCCACGATCGCCCGGTGGACGCCCCGCTGGGGCCCGATCGCCTATCGGTCGATCCCGTTCTCGCCGGTCGTCGAGCCGGACACCCTGCCCGTCACGCCATGGCAGGCATTGGCCGACGGCGCGGGCCGGGACATCGACCTCCTCGCGGGCCACACGCGCGACGAGCAGCGGCTGTTCAGCGCGCTCGGCGGACTGCTCGGGCAGGTGACCGATGAGGAGGCCCGGACGGCCCTCGACGTCCTCGCCCCCGGCCCGGACGGGGCGCGCCGCTACCGGGAGGGCTTCCGAGCCGCAGGACCCGAAGAGCTGCATGAGCTGGTCAACTCCGACTGGGCATTCCGCATGCCGACCCTCCACCTCGCCGAGGCCCAGACCGCGGGCGGCGGCCGTGCCCACGTCTACGAGCTGACCTGGCACGCGCCGGGCATGGGCGGCGACCTCGGGGCCTGCCACGGCCTCGACGTGCCGCTGGTCTTCGGCAACCTGGACCGCGGCCTGCCAGCGCTGCTGATCGGCGACGGCCCGAACCCCGAGGCGGAAGGACTCTCCGCGCGCATGCGCGCCGCGTGGACGGCCTTCGCGGCGGCCGGCGACCCCGGCTGGGCCGCGTACGAGTCCCGGCATCGGCTCGTGCAGGTGTTCGATGCCGCCCCGACCGTCGTCGCCTATCCGGAGGAGACGTCCCGCGCGATCTGGCGGGACCACACCTTCTCCGAGCTGCCGCTCCTGAGCGAGTAGCGTCGATCGGCGGCCGCCCGACACAGAAACAGGGCCCGAAGGCCCTGCACCGATCCGTCTGGATGTGGTGGGCGATACTGGATTCGAACCAGTGACCTCACGGATGTGAACCGTGCGCTCTAACCGACTGAGCCAATCGCCCGAGAGATCGCGGCGCCGCTCAGGGCGCCGGACGAAGCCCGCCGATCATACCTTCAGGCCCGGCCACCGGGCAACGACGGCATCGGGCTCGATGCCATCGACGACCACCAGCTTCTGGCGGCTGGTCGCGCCGGCGACGATCCGCACGTCCCGTCGGGCGATCCCCAGCTCGTCCGCGAGGAGGCGGATCAGCGAGGCGTTGGCGGTGCCCTCGACGGCCGGCGCCATGACCCGCACCTTCAGCACGCCATCGACCACTTCCTCGACGCGTTCGACCGCGGAACGCGGAGTGAGGCGGACGGCAAAACGCACGGTGGGGAAGCTCAAGGTCTCAGAAGGCGGGCCAATTCGAGCGTGGCGTGGTCGGGAAGCGTGTGGGGGACACGCTCCGGAGTCTACCAGTCATCACTTCACTGGCCCCCGTGGGACAGGTCTCCAGCGTCATGGTCGTGCGGGTGGGGGCGTTCGCCGAAGAGAGCCCGACCGACGCGCACGATGGTCGCGCCTTCCTCGATGGCGATCTCGAAGTCGTCGGTCATGCCCATCGACAGGTCGGGGCCGAGCTCCGGCCAGCGCGCCCGGCAGCGCTCGGCGAGCTCGCGCAGGCCGCTGAAGGTCCGCCGGGTCTCCCCGGGGTCGGTCGTCAGGCGGCCCACCGTCATGAGGCCGCGGATCGCGAGATGCGGCAGCGCCACCAGCTCGGGCAGCGCCGCGTCGAGGTCGTCGGGCGCGAAGCCGGCCTTGGCCGGATCCTGGGCGACGTTGACCTGGACGAGGACGGGGTAGCGCGCCTCGGACCGGACCTCGGGCACGAGCCGGTCGAGCCGCCGGCCGAGGTCGACCGAGTCGACCGTGGCGATCGAGTCGAAGACCTCCAGCGCCCGACGCGCCTTGTTCGACTGGAGCGGGCCGACCAGCTGCCAGCGCGCACCCGGGACCTCGGGCACCTTGGCGAGGGCCTCCTGGACCCGGTTCTCGCCGAGGAGGTCGAGCCCGGCCGCGACCGCGTCGCGCAGCGCCTCCGCGTCGATCGTCTTGGAGACGGCGACCAGCGTCACCGATCCCGGGTCGCGCCCCGCGCGACGACTCGCCGCGGCCATCCGCTCGAGGACCCGCGCGCGGGCAGCGCGATAGGCCTCGATCCGGGTCTCAGGTTCGTGCATCGGTGGACCGCCGGCCTCGGCCGGCCGCGATCACTTCCGGCGGAGGAAGCTCGGGATCTCCAGGTCGTCCGCGTCGTACGAGGTGGCCGGCCGCTTGGCGGGCGCCGACTCGCCGACCGATCGCTCGACCCGCGGCGCGACCACGACCGCCGCGGCGGCCTCGTCGTCGAACGGCGTCTCGATCGGGCTGGACGTCGGGTAGGCGCCGCCGTCGGCGACCTCGTCGCGCTGGCGCTGGAGCTCCTCGAGGAAGTCGCGCTCGCGTGAGGGTCGGCCGCTGGCTGCCGCGTCCATGACCCCGGCCGACGCGTCGGCCCGAGCCGTCTGGCGCTTCTTGCCGCCGTCGAAGCCGGTGGCGATGACGGTGATCATGACCTCGTCGCCGAGCCGCTCGTTGAAGCTCGTGCCGAAGATGATGTTGGCCTCGGGGTCCGCCGCGGCGCGGATCTCCTCGGCTGCCTCGGTCACCTCGTACAGGCTGAGCGTCGACGAGCCGGTGATGTTGAACAGGATGCCCTGGGCGCCGGCGATGTCGACCTCGAGGAGCGGGCTGGCGATCGCCTGCCGGGCCGCTTCGACGGCGCGGTTCTCGCCCGAGGCCCGGCCGATGCCCATGAGCGCGGAACCGGCGTCCTTCATGATCGCGCGAACATCGGCGAAATCGAGATTGATGAGTCCTGGCATGGTGATGATGTCGCTGATGCCCTGGACGCCCTGGCGCAGGACGTCGTCGACGACGCGGAATGCGTCGAGGATGCTGGTGTTCTTCTGGACCACGTCGCGCAGGCGGTCGTTGGGGACCGTGATGAGGGTGTCGACCTGGGACTTGAGCTCCTCGGCGGCCTTCTCGGCGACGAGCTTGCGCCGGGCGCCTTCGAAGCTGAACGGCTTGGTCACGACGCCGATCGTGAGCGCCCCGCTGTCCTTGGCGATCTGGGCCACGACGGGCGCCGCGCCGGAGCCGGTCCCGCCGCCGAGTCCCGCGGTGATGAAGACCATGTCCGAGTCGACCAGTGCCTGGCCGATCTTCTCCGAGTCCTCTTCCGCCGCGCGCTGGCCGATGCTGGCATCGCCGCCGGCTCCGAGACCGCGCGTGATCTTGTCGCCGATCCGGATCTTGTGAGGCGCGTCCGCCTGGAGCAGCGCCTGCGCGTCCGTGTTGCAGGCGATGAACTCCACGCCCATCATCTCGGCCCGGATCATCCGGTTGACGGCGTTGCTCCCCCCGCCGCCGACACCGATGACGCGGATCAGCGCGAAGTTCTCGGAATCGGAACGCAACGGCATCGGGCTCTCCTCAGCGACCCACGAGGGGGACCATGGCGACGTGACGGGACTCGGTGGACCCGGGTTGCCTTCCCGGTGCTGAGCGGGTCCGTTCGGCTGGGGGCGAGTATACCGCCGGCAGGCCGACGGCGGACGGCCGAACATCGCCGAAGGGCGGCGTTCGGTGCATGCGACCGGTGCCAACACGCACCACGGACGCCCGCTCGCTCAACCCGCGATGAAGCTCAAGCGGACCGTCCGCACGGCGTTGTCGGCGTTCGGGTCGAGGAGGCAGATCGACTGCCACGTGCCGAGCCCGAGCCGGCCTTCGACGACCGGCACGGTCAGCGACGGCGAGGCGAGAAGCGGCAGGACGTGATCGGCGCCGTGGGCCGGCGAGCCGTGACGATGGCGGTACAGCCGCTCCTCGCGCGGCAGCAGCCGATCGAGCGCGGCAAGCAGGTCGGCATCGGAGCCGGCCCCGACCTCGACGACCACGATGCCCGCGGTGGCGTGCGGGACGAAGACCGACAGGAGGCCGTCGCCGCCGGCCGATGCCGTCGCGGCGAACGAGGCGCAGTCGCCGGTCAGGTCCACCAGGCCACGGTCATGGCCCGTCCGGACCGTCAGCTCCCGGGTGTCTACGGGAAGATGCTCCGCAAGGCGTCGCGCAGGCGCCCGAGACCGCCACCCGCCGGCGCCGACTCGTAGCGGTTCGGCTCGCCCGAGCCGAGGCTGGCGGCGCCCCACTGGAGGAGGCCGACGGCCGTGCTGTAGCTCGGGTTGAGGAGCGTGTCGACGAGCCCGCCGATGCCCGACGGGGCGGCGATCCGGACCGGCATCGAGAGGACCTCGCGGCCGAGCTCGGCGACGCCGGCGAGCTGGGAGGCGCCGCCGGTGAGGATGATCCCGGCCGGCAGCATCCCCACTCCCGCCGCCCGGATCTCGTTCGACAGCAGCTCGAAGGTCTCGCGCATGCGGGCCTCGATGATCTGCGACACCTCAAGGCGGCTGACGGTGCGGCCGGCGTCCTCGCCGAGGACCGACACGCTGATCTGCTCGTCCTCGCCGATCGTCCGCAGGTCGCACGTCCCGTGCTGGATCTTCAGCTCCTCGGCGACCTGGATGCTGGTCTTGAGACCGATCGCGACGTCGTTGGTGACGTTCGCACCACCGACCGGCAGGACCCGGGTGTGGAACGGCGAGCCGTCCTGGAACAGCGCCAGGTCGATGGTCCCGGCGCCGATGTCTGCGACGGCCACGCCGAGCTCCTTCTCCGTCTCGGACAGGACCGCCTCCGCCGAGGCGAGCGAGTCGACCACGAGCTCGTCGATCTTGACCCCGGCCGCCGCGACGCACTTGGTCAGGTTCTGGACCGCGGTCGCGGACGCCGTGACGATGTGGGTCTCGACCTCGAGCCGCAGGGCGCTCATGCCGAGCGGATCCTTGACCCCCTCCTGGCCGTCGACCGTGAAGCCGCGCCGCTCGACGTGGAGGACGTCCCGGTTGGATGGGATCGAGACGGCCCGGGCGACCTCGATCGCGCGGTTGACATCCTCGCGCGTGACCTCGCGGTGGTGGGCGGTCACCGCGACCTGGCCGCGCGAGTTGAGGCTCTCGACGTGCTGGCCGCCGACGCCGACGAAGGCGCGGTCGATCTTCCAGCCGGACAGGCGCTCGGCGCGCTCGACCGCGTCCGCGATCGAGCGGACGGTCTGGTCGATGTTGATCACGACGCCCTTCTTGAGCCCGGAGGCGGGCACGGTGCCATGGCCCATGATCGTCAGCCGGCCGTCGCGGCTCACCTCACCGATGAGCGCGCAGACCTTGCTCGTGCCGACGTCGATGCCGACCAGGACCGCTTCTCGTTCCACCGTTCCGTTCGTCTCCGTTCGTGATGTAGGCCTACAGGAAGTGCCGCCGGATGAGGGCCACGTTGTCGAAGATCCGCAGGCCGAAGGTGATGAGCGCCACCAGGTACAGGTCCAGCCCGAGTCGATCGCCGATGAACGTCAGGAGCACCGCCACGATCGCGTTGACGAGGAAGCCGCTGATGAAGATCCGATTGTCGTAGACCCCGTCGAGCTCGGCACGGACCGCGCCGAGAACGGAATCGAGTGCGGCCAGGATCGCGACGGCCGAATACCGACTGAGCTCGAACCCGACGTTGACGTTGAGGACGAGGCCCGCCAGGACACCCACGAGGAGTCCGAGCAGGGGTAACAGCACGGGGTGGTCGTCCTCGCTCCGGTGGTTTGGGCAAGGCTACCCGACGGGACCGCCAAAGGCCAACTCACGGCGCCTTGCTCGCCTTGGGCTTGCCCGAGGGCTTGGACGAGGCGGACGGGCTGGGTCGCGCGACGTACGTCCCGTCCGTTCCGGACGCGAGGACCACCCGCTGGACGCTCCCCTCCCGACCCGCCAGGAGGCTGCGCAACAGCCGGACCTGCTCGGGGATCAGCTCGGTCGTCCGCAGGCTGGGCGTGTAGAAGCCGAAGATCGCGTCCCACGTGTCGGGCCGGGTGCCGACCACGAAGCCGTTCTCGTCCGTGACAGCGACGCCCAGCGACACCGCGCCGCTGCCGACGTCGCCCGGCTTGAGCGACGCGAGCCGGGTGGCCGCGTCGAGGTCGACCGGGTCGAGCGTCGAGCCGAGCTTGAGCAGGCCGGCCGCCGCCCGGCGGTCGTCGACGACCGGCAGCGAAGCGGCACCCGCCGGTGCCGGATCGGCCACCTCCCCGAACAGCGATCCGGCGCTGTCCGCCAGGTAGCGGTGCCGGCCGACCTGCCAGACGAGGATCGGCGTCTTCTCGGTGAGGGTCACCGCGAGCGTGCCGGGCAGGTGGACCTCGACCCGGGCGCCCGCGACCGTCGGCATCGACTCCAGGGCGGCCACCATCGGCCCGGTCGACAGGCCGAACAGGTTCTCGCCGCGTCCCCCGCCGAGGGCGGCTTCGACGGCGGCCGGGTCCGTGAACTGCGCGCCGGTCAGCTCGAGCTTCGTGTAGTCGAATGCGGACGAGGCACCCACGCCGTAGATCGCCGCGGCCGACACGAGCATGGCCAGGGCCGCTCCGGCACGCACCGTCGACAGGCCCGCCGACGCGCGTCGGACGGAGCGGCCGCGGCGGGCCGGGACCGGTGTGCGGCTGCGGCGGGCGACGGGTCGGCCGCTCATCGGGGCAGGTCCGCGGCGGTCAGGCGCCGGCCGGCCCGGGCGGCATGCCGTTCGAGCGCGAGGTCGACGATCCGGACACAGACGCCCCCGAACGTGTAGCCGCCCTCAGCGGGCATCGTCGGGAAGAGGCTGATCGGGGTGAACCCGGGGATCGTGTTGATCTCGGACAGGATGATCGTCTCGCCCGACACCAGGAAGTCGACCCGGGCGAAGCCCTCGGCCCCGATCGCCCGGTAGGCGTCGCGGGCGATCTTGTGGAGCGTTGCCCGCTGGCGGTCCGTGACCTCGGCGCGGGTCGACGTCTCGGACAACCCGGCGGTGTACTTCGCCTCGTAGTCGTAGAACTCGTGCCCGGACACGATCTCGCCAGGCCCGTACAGCTCGAGACCGGCCGGCCCGTTGCCGATGATCGCGACCTCGAGATCCCGGGCGTTCGGCAGGTACGTCTCCGCCAGGGCGAGCGTGTCGTGCCGGAACGCCGTCTCGAGCGCGGTGTCGAGCTCGGACGGTTCGTGGACGAGGGTCATCCCGACCGAGCTGCCGAGACGCGCCGGCTTGATCATGAGACGGGGGTCCGTCCCGGCGGCGGCGAAGGCGGTCAGCTCGGCCCGGACGGTGGCCGGGTCCGCCGTCCAGGTCGCGGCGCGGACCTCGCGCCAGTCCGCGACCGGCAGGCCGATGCCGCGACACATCCGCTTGAACAGAGTCTTGTCCATCCCGATCGCCGAGGCCGCCACGCCGGACCCCGTGTAGGCCAGACCGGCCGCTTCGAGGAGGGCCTGGACGGTGCCGTCCTCGCCGAACGGGCCGTGGAGGGCGATGGCCACGACCGGTCCCGGTCGCATCGCGGCCAGCCGGTCGAGCGCGGCACCCGGCGTGACCGGACCCTCGGCGCCGAGGGAGGCCGGGTCGTCGTAGGCCGCCGCCGGGCGTCCGTCGCGCCGGTGGCCGGCGGGCAGCCACCACCAGCCGCCGTCGAGATCGATCAGGACCCCCTCGGTGCGGTAGCCCTCGGCGGCGAGGGCCTCGGCGATGGCCGTCCCGGACACGACCGAAACGTCGTGCTCGGCCGACGGGCCGCCGAGGAGGACCACGACGGGCGGCCGGGTCGTCTCGCTCACGCGACCGCCTCCCAGGCGGACCAGTCTCCGGCGAACTCGATCTCGAAGGCGAGCTCGACCCCGTCGCGAGCCAGGATCGCGGACCGGACCCGTTCCGCCAGGCGTCGGACGTCGGCGGCGGTCCCCTTCTGGTCGTTGACGATGAAGTTGGCGTGCTTCTCGGACACGACAGCACCACCGATGCGGGTGCCCTTGAGGCCCGCCGCCTCGATCAGCCGACCGGCCGAGTCGCCCGGCGGGTTGCGGAACACGCTGCCCGCGGACGGCAGCCCGAGCGGCTGGTGGGCCTGGCGCCAGTGGCGGATGTCATCCAGCCGGGTCTTGATCAGCTCCGGGTCCGCGTTCGCGAGGTGGAACGTGGCGTCGATGACGACCTCGCCCGGTGCTCCGGGGACGGTCGGGGCACCGCTTTCCTTGAACCGGCTCTCGCGGTAGCCGAAGCCGAGGTCGGCGGCGAAGATGATCGTCTCGGTGCCGTCGGTGGCGAGGACCCGGGCCGATTCGAGGACGCCCGAGACGTCCGCGTCATGGGCGCCGGCGTTCGCCCAGACGGCACCGCCGACGGTGCCCGGGATGGCCAGGCCGAACTCGAGACCGGTCAGGCCGGCCCGCTGCGTCTCGGTCGCGGCGCGCGCCATCTGGACCCCGGCCTCCGCGGTGTAGCGCTCGCCGTCCGTCCGCGACCCCTCGGCCCGGACCTGGATGACAAGGCCCCGCACGCCGGCGTCCGCGATGACCAGGTCGCTCCCGCGCCCCAGGACGAGGTGCGGCAGCTCGCGCGTCCGGGCGAACCGGACCAGGGCGCGCAGCTCGTGGGCGTTGTGGGCCGTCGCGAACAGGTCGGCCGGGCCGCCCACCCGCATCGTCGTGAACCTGGCCAGCGGCTCGTCGCGCGACGTCTTGACCCCGATCCGGCGCTGGATGTCCGTGCCGGTCGCGATCGCATCGAAGCCCGCGATCATGCCCGGGCACCGCGCGCGCGATCCTCGATGGCCGCCGGGTCCGGGAGCGGCTCGCGCGCGGCCGCGGCGAGGACCAGGTCCGCGACGGCGTCCGCCGCACCCGGCCGGCCGAGCGACCGCGCCGCCGCGGACATCGCGGCGTAGGCGACCGGATCGTCGAGGATGCCTGCCGCGTCGACCAAGGCGGCCGCGTCGAATGCCTCGTCTGCCACGAGGCGAGCGGCGCCGGCCTCGACGAGGCTGGCCGCGTTGGCCCGCTGGTGCCCGGCCGCGTGGGGATACGGGACGACGACCGTCGGCAGGCCGAGCGCGGTCACCTCGGCCAGCGTCGAGGCGCCGGCCCGCCCGACGACCAGGTCGGCCGCCACGAGGGCCGGCAGCATCTCGTCCCGCAGGAACGGGTACGGCCGGTAGCGCCTCCGGGCGGTCTCGGGGAGTCCCTCGCGGCCGGCCAGCGCCGCGGCGTAGCCCTCGTCGCCGGTGACGTGGATCACGGTCACGTGCTCGACCAGGCGTGGCAGGGCCTCGGCGACGGCGGCATTGAAGCGGCGGACCGCCTGCGAGCCGCCGAAGATCAGCATCACCCGCTCGTCCGGGGCGATGTCCATCCGGACGCGGGCGGCGGCGCGGCCGATCGCGTCGACCTCGCGGATCGGCGTGCCGGTCACGTAGCACGGCCGGTTCGGGGTCGCCACGCGGATGCTCCGGCAGGTCGCCTCGAACGACACGGCGAGAGCCGTCGCCAGCCGGGCCGTGGCCCGGACGGCCCGACCGGGGATGACATTGCCGTCCCACATCACGACCGGGATGCCCAACGGCGCGGCGGCCATCAGCACCGGGATCGCGACGTAGCCGCCGGTCGTGAAGATCGCGGCCGGTCGCTCGGCGGCGAGGATCGCCGCCGCCTGGGGCACGGAGGCGCCGAGCCGGAGCGGGTCGAGGATGGCGTGGATGTCCGCATCGGTCGTGCGCAGGGACCGGGCGGCGAGCCGGCGCATGGGGATGCCCGACGCCGGGACGAGAGTCGACTCGAGACCCCGGTGACCGCCCAGCCAGCTGAGCTCGGGGGTGTCGCGACCCTCAGCCCTGGCGCGGAGCGAATGCGCGACGGCGAGAGCCGGGTAGATGTGTCCGCCCGTCCCGCCGGCCGCGATCAGCAGTCGCATCGTCGTTCCACGTCCCCTTTTCGACGGTCTCCCGCGAGATCGAGAGCAGGATCCCGACCGCCGCGAAGCTGATGATGAGGGATGAGCCGCCGGCGCTGATGAACGGCAACGTGATCCCGGTGATGGGCAGCAGGGCCACCACGACCCCGATGTTGATGAATGCCTGGAGGCACAGCCAGGCCGTGATGCCGGCGGCCAGGAGCGCCCCGAACGTGTCGGGCGCGGCGAGCGCGACCCGCACGCCCGAATAGGCCAGGAGCAGGAACAGCGTGATGACCACGATCGCCCCGATCATCCCGAACTCCTGGCCGACCTCGGCGAAGATGAAGTCGTTGAACGCGTTCGGGACGGACACCCGGCTGTTGCCCAGCCCGGTCCCGAACAAGCCGCCGACGCCGAGCGCGAGCAGGCCCTGGATCGTGTGGAAGCCCTTGCCCAGCCGGTCAAGCCACGGGTCCTGCCAGACCCTGATCCGGTCGAGCTGGTAGCCCTGGAGGCCGACCATGATGGCCGCCAGGCCCGCGCCGCCGACCATCACGGCGAGGTGCGCCAGGTTCGCGCCGGCCAGGAAGAACATCGTGAACACGGTCAGCGTGATGACGATCGTCGTGCCCAGGTCCGGTTCCTTGAAGACGAGGGCGATGATCGGTCCGACGATGATCAGGAACGGCACCGTGCCCGCCCAGAAGCCGTGGACCCGCTTGCCGCGCTTGGCGAACCAGTGCGCCAGATAGATGATCACGGCGAGCTTCGCGAACTCGGCCGGGTGGATCGCGGGCAGCAACGGGAGCTTGAGCCAGCGGGCAGACCCGCCGATCACGATGTTGAGCTGCGGCACGAAGACCAGCACCAGCAGCACGACCGCCACGATGTAGAGCGGCACCGACGCGAGCCGGAGATAGCGGTAGTCCACCCGCATCATCACCGCCATCGCGACCAGCCCGAGGATCGCCCACTGGATCTGCGGGCCGACCGTCGCGAACGTATCCGCGTCCTGCGAGAGGTAGCCCTTGAGCGCGGACGACGAGTAGACCATGAGGATGCCGACGGCGGTCAGGGCGACGACCACGACGAGGATCACGTAGTCCGCCTGGTGGCGCTCACGTCGGACCGCCCCCGGCCGGCTCTTGACCGGCGTCCGGTTGGCTGCGCCCCGATCGTCGGCTCGACGCTCGGCGGGGCGTCCGGGTTCGCCGGGGCGGCGCAGACGTTCGAGGCGCGGGATCGGCGGGTTCAGGTTCATCGGCCCGACCGCGCCTGGTGCTCCGCGGCCAGCGTGGCGACCACGGCCTTGAATGCGCGGCCGCGGGCTGCGTAGTCGACGAACATGTCGAAGCTGGCCGCAGCGGGGCTGAGCAGGACCGTCGCGGGTCTGCTTGCGTCGCTCGGTCCGGCCGCGCGCGCCTCCCGGGCGATGGCGTCCGCCCGCCGGACGGCCGCCTCGAGGTCCGCCGCACGCTCGGTGCGGGCGAGACCGGCCGCGCGGAACGCGGCCTCGAGGTCCGGGCCGCTCTCGCCGATGAGGACCGCGGCGTAGGCTCGCTCGGCCACCACCGGGGCCAGCGCGGCGACGTCGATGCCCTTGGCCCGGCCGCCGGCGATCAGCACGATCGGCGGATCGAACGCCCGGAGGGCCGCCACGACGGCGTCCGGTTGCGTTCCCTGTGAATCGTTGATGAAGCGCACGCCGTCGATGGTCGCGACCGCCTCGAGCCGGTGCTCGACGCCGTCGAACGTCGCGGCGGCCGCGCGGATCGCCGCGGGCGCCAGCCCGAACAGGAGCCCGACGGCCACGGCCGCCAGGGCGTTCGAGACGTTGTGGGCGCCAGGGATCGCCAGCTCGGCGATGGGCAGGATCCGACCGTCCGCGGCGGACGCGGCGCCGGCCAGGCCGCAGCGGCGCGACCCCGTCGGCCACGATCCAGCCGTCGACCGTGCCCAGCCCCCCGGTCAGCGGCCGATCACGCCGGTACGAGACGGTCCGGACCCCGCCCAGCCCCGCATACCCGGCGACGACCGGGTCCTCGGCGTTGATGACCAGCGCCCCGGCCGGGTCGACCAGCTCGGCGAGCCGCCGCTTGACCCGCCGGTAGCCGTCCACGGACCCGTGCCGGTCGAGGTGATCGGCCGTGACGTTGGTGTACACCGCGACCGTCGTGCCACGCGACAGGGTCGGGAGCTGCAGCTCGGACAGCTCGTCGACGACCCGGTGCTCGGGCGTCAGCTCGAAAAGCCGCTCGACGATCGGGGTCCCGATGTTGCCGCCGAGGACGACCGGGTGGCCGGGATCCGACGCGAGGATCGCGGCGATGAGCGACGACGTCGTCGTCTTGCCCTTCGTGCCGGTCACGCCGATCGTCGGCGCCGGCGTCAATCGGAGGAACAGGTCCGCCTCGGAGACGAGCGCGGGTGCCGTGCGGTCCCCGTCGGCGCGCGCCGCGACGAGCGCCTGCAAGGCTGCGCGCAGGCGCGGCTCGGTGGTCGGGAAGTCGGGCGTGATCGAGGGCGACGTCGCGACGAGCGCCGCCCCCGCCCAGGTCGCGGCGGGATCGACGTCCGGCCCCAGGGCCAGCGCCACGGTCCGGCCGCCCAGTGCCGCGATCGCGTCCGCGAGGTCCGCCGCCGGCCGGCCGTCGTAGATCGTCACCCGCGCCCCCGCGTCGGCGAAGAAACGGGCGAGGGCCAGGCCGCTGCGGGCCAGCCCGAGGACCGTGATCGGCCGGTCGCGCAGGGCACCGGCACGGATGTCATCGAGCCGCAGCCCGTCCAGGTCGATCGTGCCGGGGGTGGTCATGGTCGTCACTGGAGCCGGTTCAACGACGCGAGGAAGAGGGTGACGCCGAGCAGCGCCGCGAGGATCCCGACGATCCAGAAGCGGATCGTGATCTTCTCCTCGTCCCAGCCGCCCAGCTCGAAGTGGTGGTGGATCGGGCTCATCCGGAAGAGCCGGTTGCCGCCGGACAGCTTGAAGTAGCTGACCTGCAGGATCACCGACAGGGTCTCGATGACGAAGATGATCCCGATCAGCGGCAGGACCAGGATCTGGCCGGTGATGAGCGCGGTGACGGCCAGGGTCGCACCAAGCGACAACGCACCCGAATCGCCGATGAAGATCTGGGCGGGGTGGACGTTGAACCACAGGAAGCCGAGCAGCGCCCCGATGATCAGCGCGCACAGCAGGGCCAGGTTGGGCTGCGCGAGCGGGGCGTTGACGAGCGCGATGAGCATGTACGCGACGTACGCGATGGCGAGCGTGCCCCCGGACAGGCCGTCGAGCCCGTCGGTGATGTTCACCCCGTTGGCGGTGGCGACGATGGCGAACGTCCCGAACAGCACGTAGACCCACGGGTCGATCGAGACCGGGCCGACGAACGGCACCGGGATGGCCGTGATGTTGTACGTCTGCTGGATCTGCCAGGCCGCCACGAACGCCACGACCGTCAGCCAGATGAGCTTCTGGCGGACCTTGATCCCCTCGCCCGTCCGCGCGTTGAGGTAGTCGTCGAAGGCACCCAGGGCGCCGACGCCGGCGAGGGCGGCGAGCGGGGCGAAGGTCGAGGCGTCCGGCCCCGGCCGCAGGAAGAAGTAGATGCCGATGACCACGCCGACGATCAGGAGGCCGCCCATGGTGGGCGTTCCCTCCTTGATGTAGTGGCTCTCCGGCCCCTCCTGGCGGATGCGCTTGCCGAAGCCCAGCGCGTGGAGCACCCGGATGTACGGCGACATCAGGATGACCATGAGGGCGAAGGCGAGCAGCAGCCCCTGGATGAGCTCGACGGTCATCGGGGCGCGCGCTCGCCGAGCTCGCGACGGAGACCATCGACGACGCGCTCGAGCGCGATCCCGCGCGAGGCCTTGACCAGCACGACGTCGCCGTCGCGGAGACGCGGCACGAGGGCGTCGAGCGCCGTCTCCGCGTCGGGCACCCGGACGATGTCGCGCTCGGCGAGACCGGCCGCGGCGGCGCCCTCCGCGATCGCGCGGGCGCCGGAGCCGACGACCACGAGCCAGTCGACCGTGCGGGCGGCGGCCTCGCCGACGACCCGGTGGCCCTCGTCGCTCGCCTCGCCCAGCTCCAGCATCTCGCCGAGGACGGCGCCACGCCGGCCGGGCAGCCCGGCCAGCAGGTCCAGCGCGGCCACGACGGAGCGGGGCGAGGCGTTGTACGTATCGTCGACGACCGTCACGCCACCCAGACGAACGACCTGGACCCGATGCGGCGCGGACCAGCCACCCGCGAGGCCGGTCGCGATCTCGTCGAGCGACAGCCCGGCGGCGCGGCCGGCAGCCGCCCCGGCGAGCGCGTTGTGGACCGACAGCCGGCCGAGGGTCGGGATCGAGATGGGTCGGCGCACGCCATCTGCGCGGAGGGTGAACTGCATCCCGTCGAGGCCGGCCGAGACGACACCCTCGGCACCCACGTCGGCGTCGTCGGCGAACCCGTAGCTCATGCTTCGCGCGGCCGACCGCCGGCCCATCCGCCGCACGATCGGGTCGTCCGCGTTGAGGATCGCCGTGCCGTCCGGCGGCAGCGCCTCGAGCAGCTCGCCCTTGGCCGCCTCGATCGCCTCGAGCGAGCCGATCCGGGCGAGGTGGACCGGCTGGACCGCGGTGACCACGCCGATCCGCGGCTGGGCGATCCGGGCCAGGTCGGCGATCTCGCCGCCGACGTACATGCCCATCTCGAGGACCGCCGCCTCGTGCTCCGGCCCCAGCCGGAGGACGGTCAGCGGCAGGCCGACCTCGTTGTTCTGGTTGCCCTCGTTGCGCAGCGTCCGGAAGCGGCTCGCCAGGACGGCCGCGATCGCCTCCTTGGTCGAGGTCTTGGCGATGCTCCCCGTCACGCCGACGACCAGCGGGCTGAACCGGCGCCGCCAGCCCGCCGCCACCGCACCGAGCGCGGCCACCGCGTCGGCGACGCGCACGACCGTGATGTCGCCGAGGGCGGCCGGGTCGGCGACGGGCCGGGTCACGATGACGGCCGCCGCGCCGCGCTGGATCGCGTCGGCCACGAAGGCGTGCCCGTCGACGTTCTCGCCGGGCAGCGCCACGAACAGCTCGCCCGGCTCGACCAGGCGCGAATCGACCGCGGCACCCCGGATCGGGTGGTCGGAGCGGGCCAGGAGCCGGCCGCCGGTCAGGCGGGCCAGGTCGTCGGCGGTGAGGACCGGCGCCGGGACCCCGCCCTGCGCCCCGGTCGACGGGTCGACGTCGGTCACGGTCGGCAGTGTCGCACAGGCCGCCGTCACCGGGCCGCGGTCGGCGTCGGGCTGGCCGCCGGGGTCCCGGCCGCGGCTCGTTCGCTCAGCAGGTCAGGGGTGGTGATCGCGTCCGTCGCGACGCGGCGGAACAGCTCGAACGACATGACCGGCATCTCGAGGCGTCCGACCTTGACGACCGTCGGCGTGCCCTCCTCGATCTGGATGGCGACGACGAGATCAGGACGGCCCTTCTCGCGCCCGATCCAGCCGACGAACGAATAGTTGAAGAGGTTGTTCTTCCACGCGCCGCGACCCTTGTTCGCCTTCGGGTCCCAGATCTGGGCAGTGCCGGTCTTGCCGCCCACGTCGTAGCCCGGCACGAGGGTCCGGTCCCGGTAGAACGGCACCTCGGTGATGACGTGCTGCATCAGGTGGATCATCGTCGGCGACAGGCTCGGATCGATGACGTCCTCCCCGCGGGGCGCCGCGACGACCGCGCGATCCCCGACCGACTGGACGACATGCGGCTGGACGAGCGTCCCGCCGTTGACCAGCGAGGCGTACGCCATCGCCAGCTGGATCGGGGTGACCGCCACGCCCTGGCCGAACGAGCCATTGGCGAGGTCGATCTGGCGCCACGCCTTGAGCCCCGGGTCGCGGACGAGGCCCGGCACCTCGCCGGCGAGATCGATGCCGGTCTTCGCCCCGTAGCCCAGCCGCATCCACATGTCATAGAGGATCGCGGACGATTCCCGCGTGCTCGTCCCCAGGCCGAGCGCGACCTTGGCCGCGACGACGTTGCGCGAATAGGCGATGCCGTCCTCGAACGTCATCCAGCCCATGCCCTTGCGGTCCGCGTCGTCGATCTTGGTCTTGCCGTTGTCCAGGTGGAGCGTCCCGACGTCCTTGATCTTGGTCGTCGGGGTGACCGTGCCCTTCGTCAGGGCCGCTGCCGCGGTCATCATCTTGAACACGGAGCCCGGCTCGTAGACGCTGGCCACGACCGGATCGATGAAGCGCGACGGGTCGCTGGCCGCGATCGCCTTGTAGTCGTTGCCGTCGTACGACGGATAGGTGGCCTCGGCGTAGATCTCGCCGGTGTAGGGGTCCATGACCACGGCCGATGCGCGCTTCGCCTTGTCGGCCACCCAGGCCGCCAGCAGCTCCTGCTCGACCCGGAGCTGGAGGCCGGCGTCGATGGTCAGCGTCAGGTCCGCGCCGGGTTCGCCCTGCTCGGCCACGGTCGCCGCGTCCATCCGCGCCTGCCCGCTCGCGTCGCGGTCGGCGACCAGGACCCGGGGCTGGCCGGCGAGCGTGCGACTGGTAGGCCTGCTCGACGCCGTACTGGCCCCCGCCCTCCCGATTGACGAAGCCGAGGAGGTGGGCGGCGAGGCTCGAGCCCGGCCCGCCCCCGACCTGCGGATAGACCCGCTCCGGCTCCGGCTCGAGCGACAGGGCCGATGCGCTCTTGTTCGCGATGGCCTCCCGGATCTGGTCGGCGACGACGCGGTCCAGGCCGTGGCGCAGGATGACGTACTTGGCGCTGCCGCTGAGGGTGTCGCGCAGGGTCGATCGCCTCCGCCGGGTCGAGGCCGAGGATCCCGGTCAGCGTCGCGACGGTCGATTTGCGCTGCTCGGGCGTCAGCTGTGACGGCGCCGCGACGAGCCGCTCGCGCTGGACGGTCGTGGCCAGGACGACCGTGCCGGTCCGGTCGAAGATGTCGCCGCGCTTGCTGGGGACGTCGAGCGTGACGGTCGTCTGAGCCAGGGCCTGCGAGGCCAGGCGGTCACGGTCGAGGACCTGCCAGTAGGCCAGCCGGGCGATGAGGGCGAACGTCGTGACGCAGAAGACGCCGAGCAGGAACAGGAGCCGGCGGCGCGAATCGGTTCGGCCCAGCATCGGTCGCCCGATCGCCTATCGGGGCGTCAGGACGAGCGGCTCGGACAGCTGCCCAAGACCGGCGTCGATGGCCTGCTTGCGGATGGCGGGCTCGCGACCAAGCCGGTTCAGGTCGGACCGAAGCTCGGCTGCGCGATCGTCGAGCCGCTGTCGATCCAGCTCCAGCCGGCCGATGTCCATCCCCGTGGCGGACACGCGGACCTGCTGGGCGAGCGAGAAGAACGCGAGCATGAACGCGACCGAGATGGCCCCGAGGACGATGCCCAGGCGATTGGTCCGACGACCCGCCCGCACGGCGCCACGGACCCGGCGCCGTTCGAGCGTCGGTCGCTCGGTGGCACGCGGCCGGCGCGGCAGGGCGATCGTGCGGGGGCGGGCGCCCTCGTAGACGGCCATCGTCAGTCGCCGAGCGCGAAGCGGATGCGCGGGCTGCGCGGATCGAGGAACCCGAGCGGATCGGCCTGGGCGGCCGTGCCCCACTCGTTGAGCTCGAACTCGAAGCCCTCCGTGTGCTGGCCGCGATCGTTCCGTTCGCGGACCTCGTGCTGGCGGCGACCGTAGGTCTTGCGACGGCTGGCCTGGTGGCGCTTGCTCATGCGGGGACTCCTCCTTCCGATCCGGGGACTCAGGCGGCGAGACGCTCGGCGGCCCGCAGGCGGGCGCTCCGAGCTCGGGGGTTGGCGGCGATCTCCGCCTCGGTCGGCGTCAGCGACGGGCTGGTCACCAGCCGCAGCCGGGGGTTCCGGCCACACACGCAGACCGGCAGCTCGGGCGGGCAGACGCAGCCGCGACGCTCCGCCTGGAAGAACCGCTTGACGATCCGGTCCTCGAGCGAGTGATAGCTCAGGACCACGAGCCGGCCGCCGGGACGGAGGAGGTCGAGGGCGGCGGCCAGGCCGGCCTGGAGCGCCTCCAGCTCTTCGTTGACCGCGATCCGCAGCGCCTGGAACGTCCGGGTCGCGGGATGGGTCCGGCGCCGGACACGCGGGTTGGGCGGGAGCACCCGCTCGATGAGCGTCGCCAGCTCCTCGGCCGTCGTGATCGGCGCGACACGCCGGGCGTCGACGATCGCCCGGGCGATGCGCGGCGCCTTGGGCTCCTCGCCGTAGCGTCGGAAGAGCGCGGTCAGCTCCGCGGTGTCGAGCGATGCCAGCAGCTCCGACGCCGGGACGCCCCGGCTCGGGTCGAAGCGCATGTCGAGCGGGCCGCCGGCCCGGAAGCCGAAGCCGCGGTCGCGGTCCGCCAGCTGGAAGCTGGAGAGGCCGAGATCGAAGAGGCAGCCATCGACGTGAGCGAAGCCCGCCTCCGGCGCGACCGTCGCCAGGTCGCGGAAGTTCGCCTGGCGGAGCACGAGCCGGTCCCCGTACAACGGCCGGAGTCGCGCCTCGACCCGGGCGATGGCCGCCGGGTCGGCGTCGAGGCCGAGGACGCGGCCGTCAGGGTTGGCGGCCTCCAGGACCCGCTCGGTGTGCCCACCGCCGCCCAGGGTGGTGTCGATGTGAAGGCTGCCGGGGGCAGGGGCGAGCATCGCAAGGACCTCCTCCACCAGCACCGGCAGGTGCCCTTCGTACATCTCTCCTCCATCCCGGACGAATCGGATCCCGAGCGGATCCTGGAAGCGCATATGGTCGGGAGCTAGATCCCCAGGCCTTCGAAGGCCTTCGCCAGCTCCTGTGGGTCTTCGAGTGCCTTCCGGTACGTGTCCCATCGGTCGGGTGCCCAGATCTCGGCGTGATCGCGGGAACCGACGAGGACGGCCTCACCGGCGAGGCCGACCGACTGGCGCAGGTAGGCCGGCAGCAGGATCCGGCCCTGCTTGTCCATCTGCGCCTCGGTCGCGGTCGAGAACACGAACCGCTGGAAGCTGCGCGACCGCGGGTCGGTGAACGGCAGCGCCGCGACCTTCTCCGATAGCTCCTCCCAGCCGGCCTTGGTGTGGATCGCGAGGCAGTCGTCGAGCCAGCCCGAGACCATCGATCCCGGGTCGAGCTGGGCGCGGAACTTCACAGGGACGGCGATCCGTCCCTTGTCGTCCACCGTGTGCCGGTACTCGCCGGTGAACACCTGTCGGGCCTACCCCTGTGACGTGTGGGCTGGGTGGTCGGAGGGTTCTGGGATTCCCCACTTCTCACCACTTTTTGCCACTTCGCTGCATTCTAGTCACCGGACGGCCCACGTCAAGGTGGATTCGTGGGTTGGCGTGGGGTTGGGCGGTGCGTGCGTGCGGGCTCCGCGGGCATGGCCGGGGCCGGGGGCCGCGCTGTCCCTGTCCTCGCGTCACGCGAGGTCCCCGCCGGGGACGAGCCAGGTCGTTCGGCGACCGTTGGCGGGCCGGATGGGGTTTGAGCCTGTGCAGCGAGGCACGACCGAGCGTGGCGTCGGTCGCGGGCGGGTCGCTCCGTGTGACCCCGATCGCCGACCACGAGCCACGGTCGTATCTGGCCGGAACGCGGGGCGCCGGCACACCGCACCGGGACCGGGGACCTGATGGCCGTCCGGGTATTCGCCCCAGTCTTATCCAGGGCCTAAGAGCGGGGCAGATGGGTCCGTCGGCACCGCGGGTCACGCTCGCCCGGTGCGGCTCACGACCGATCCGCAGGACACGGGCACCCCGGTATCTCGGTCGATCCCCAGGCGGTAAGACTCCCGGGAATACCTCGAGGGTGATCGAAGCTCCGCGGGCCCCGGCCCGCGAGACTCAGCGAGTCGGTGGCGGGATCCGCAAGCCTCGACCGGCCTTCAGGCCGTCGGCCGTCCAGGGGTTCCAGGCCTTGACGGTCTTCAAGGGCACCCCGAAGTAGTTGGCGATGCTGTACAGGTTGTCGCCCGAGCGGATGACGTAGACGTAGCAGGCGGGCGTGCCCGAGCACGGCTTGAGCAGCGCGTACCGGCTCGAGGACGGCTTGGCCGTCGGCTTCGGGGTCGGAGCCGGGGTCGCGGTCGGGCTGGACGTGGGGCTGGGCGAGGCGGTCGGGGCTCGGCGTGGGCGTCGCGCTCGCGACCGGCGTCGGGCTCGGCGTGAGCGCTCGCGGTCGCCGCGGGCGTCGCGGTGGCGAGCGGGCGTCGCTGCCGCGGACGTCGCCGTCGGTACTGCGGTCTCGACCTCGCCGAGGACGGCGCCCGTCGGGACCCGCCGAGACGGCTGCGGTCAGGACCAGGCCGCCGTTGGCGACGACGAACGCGACCGACAGCAGGAATGCTCCGATCAAAGCCAGGACCGACCCGGCGATGGCCGGGCTGACGATCCGCGCCACCGGAACACGGTCGAGCGGTTTGGCCACGGTCATCGCGCCCCGCATGTAGCGCGGGCAGTTGACGTGTCCGCTGGTCAGGCAGACGAGCTCCTGCTGGCGCAACGACTGGGGCACCGGCCCGCTGAGGGCCGCGCATCGGTTCGATTGATCCGGTGCCTCGACGGGGATGCCGAGGCGATCGCCATCGTGGATCGATCGGAGGAACGGGCAGATCCGCTGGTCGGCCGAGGCTTCGTCCACCGGCCCGCGATCGGGGCCTGCGACCGGCCGAGGGGTCGCCCCGGGATCGTCCATCCGGACGGCATGGGACTGCTCGGTCGTCGACGGATCGTCCTGCACGCGCGCTCCAGTCTGCCCCCCGGGGCTGCAACGGCGCGGAGTCTAGTACCTTTCGCGCCTTGCCGTTTCGCTCAGGGCGGTGCTAGGCTGCGCCGCCTGAGTCGACGGGAACGCCGTCGACGCTCCGAATCGAGGGTTCCGACCCAGCCATGGCCCTCCCGCTCCCCGTGATCCCGCCGAGCCCCGACGCCTTTCATCTGGCGCCGCACCGGATCAAGCGCTGCACATTCCGGCGCCTGATCAACGTCGAGATGGGCGCGGACCGGGTCTACGACGTCGAGTGCCTCTACCCGGATCGCAAGGTCCCGATCCCCCTGGGCGACCTCGAAGCGGCGACGCCGATCTGCAACGCGTGCGTCGCGCCGCACATCTTCCGCCCCGACGAGGACTGACCGCCGCCGGTTCGGCTGGCTGATCCCGGCAGTGTGACCCGGGAATCGTGCGCCTGACAGGAACCATCATCGCGTGACCACCCTCTGGCGGTGACCGGATCCGGCGATTCCCGCGCGGTTGGCAACGCCGCCACGCTCGGATCCGCCGACACCGCGCCCCGTGGGAACACGCGGCTACCCAGTGGCCGCGTTTGCCGGACTGGCCAGATCGGCGATCGAATGTCAGCGAGGCGGTCTGTAAGCCGAGTTCTGTCCTGACCTGCCTTGCGGCAGACAGGGATGGCCATCCATCTGGGGCCGCCGGTTGCCCGACGGCTCATGCGGCCGACCCGAGGGCTGGGCAGCGCACCTCTCCCCCGGCGACGGTTGCCCGCCGTCGGGTTGCGCCCTCCTATTTGGCCTTGCTCCGGGTGGAGTTTGCCCGTTTCACTCCGGTCGTCGGCTCGCGCCGCCGTCCGGCATCGTCACTGTGGCACTGGTCCTCGCCTCACGGCGGGCGGGCGTTACCCGCCACCCTGCGCTGCGGAGCTCGGACTTTCCTCACGCCGCCGACGGAGTCGCCCCCATCGCCGACGCGCGACCATCCGACCGCCTCGCTGACGTGGCCATCCTACCCGCCGGTGACGTCCCGGGCGGCCGGAGCGAGGACGATCCTCCCCTTTGGACCTTCGATCGTCAGGCCACCGCTGCCGTCGAGCGTCTGCGTCACCCCCAGCGGACCCTGGAGCGCGGCGAAGAGCACCGTCTCGAAGTCACCCTGAGGACCGATGCAGCCCATGAGCGTCGACATCAGCTCACCGAACGTGAGCGTCCCCGTCGTCGGATCGTACGTGTAGCCGCCATTGAACGAGTTGCAGCCGCCGGTGCCCTTCACGCGATCCGCGGTGAACCCGATGAACGGGCGTGCTCGCCGGGACCGATGGCCGGCCGCCGACCGAGACCACCCCCCAGTTCGTGCCGGCGAGCGTGGCGGGACAGCAGGGAGGGGCCACGGCGACCGGGCTCGTCGAGGCGCTCGGGCTCGAGCCACCGCACGCGGCCACGAGCCAGGCGACGAGCACGATCGCGAGGATGATCCGGCCGATCGGAGGTCTCACGGTCGCCTGACGGCGATCGTCGCCCCACGGTTCCGCCGCGCCGGTCTCAGGAACGCGGTCGCCGGACCACCGATGCCGGTCCGCCCGCCTGCGCCCGATCGATCGCCTCGTTGGCCAGCGCGTCCGCGACCGTGTTCAGCGCGCGCGGCACGTGCGCCGCCGACCATCGATCGAACCCCGCCAGCGTCCGCCGCGCCGCGGTCCACAGAGGGATCAGCTTGGCGTCCTTGACCCGCCAGCGACCGGCCAGCTGCTCCACGATGAGCTTCGAATCGAGCAGGAGATGGACCTCTCGAGCGCCGAGCTCGCGCGCCAGGTCGAGCGCCCGCACGACCCCGGTGTATTCGGCGACGTTGTTCGTCTGGACGCCGAGATAGTCGGAGATCGAGGCGTCCGGGACGGCCCGGTCGTCCCGCGCGTCGGGTCGGTCGAGGTCGAACAGCGCGGCACCCAGCGATGCCGGTCCGGGGTTGCCTCGGGCCGCCCCGTCCGTTCGGATGACGAACCCGCGTCGCCGCGCGGGGTCGGTCTCGGCGGACCCCGTGGCGAGGTCCGGGAAGAGCGTGTCGGTCACCCGGCCCCCGGGTCGCCCGGCGGTCGCTTCGTGCGACGCGCGCTCCGCGGCGCAGCGGTGCCTGCCCCCGCCTCGGTCGTGGACGGCGCGCTCGGCACGGCGCCGACCGGTGCCGCCGGAACGGGCTCAGGCACGCTCGCGACGGGCGTGCTCAACGGCCTTGGGCGGCAGGTTGTCGACGGCCCTCGCGGCATCGTCCGGGCTCGTCGCGACGGGAACCGCACGGGCGTCGAGCATCGGCAGCTCCACGCCCGCGCCCGTGCCGGAGCTGCTGCCCCGGACCTTGCGCAGGAACCACTGGATCGGGTCGTAGTAGGCGTCCGCCACTCGCTCCTTGAGCGGGATGATCGCGTTGTCGGTGATCTTGATGTGCTCCGGGCAGACCTCGGTGCAGCACTTGGTGATGTTGCAGTAGCCGATCCCGCCGCTGTCCTTGAGGTACTCGCGCCGGTCCGCCTGGTCGATCGGATGCATCTCCAGGCCGGCCGTCCGGACCAGGTAGCGCGGGCCCATGAACGGCTTCTCGGTCTCGTGGTTGCGCAGCACGTGGCAGACGTCCTGGCACAGGAAGCACTCGATGCACTTGCGGTATTCCTGGACACGCTCGATGTCCTGCTGATGCCAGCGCCAGTCCTCCTGCGGGACGTCCGTCGGCGGCGTGAACGGCTGGATCGTCTTGTTGACCTCGTAGTTCCAGGACACGTCGGTGACCAGGTCGCGGATGAGCGGGAAGGCGCGCATCGGCTCGACGGTGATCGGCTCCTCGAGGTCGAAGTCGGACAGCCTCGTCTTGCAGGTCAGGCTCGGCCGTCCGTCGACCTCCGCGCTGCACGAGCCGCACTTGGCGGCCTTGCAGTTCCAGCGGACGGCAAGGTCGGGTGCCTCGTGACCCTGGATCCAGTGGAGGGCGTCGAGGACGACCATCCCCTCCTCCACGGGCACGTCGAACTCGTCGAAACGTCCCTCCTCGCCGGGGCTGCCGCGGAAGACCTTCAGGTGTGCGTCCGGCATCCGATCCTCCGTCAGTGAGCGCTGCTGCCGAGCAGGCTTCGCAGCTGGTCGGACATCGCGGGCAGGGGTGTGGTCGAGACAGTCATGGAGCCGTCGGGGCCACGGCCCACGGCGACGTTGACATGGCTCCAGGCGCCGTCGTCGGTCGCGGGGAAGTCGAGCCGGCTGTGAGCCCCGCGGCTCTCTGTGCGCTCACGGGCGCTCCGGGTGATGGCCTCGGAGATCGTCAAGAGATGGTCCAGCTCGAAGACCAGGTTCCAGCCCGGGTTGTAGACCCGGCCGCCCGACACGCACACGGTCGACCAGCGCCGGCGCAGCTCGGCCAGCTCCACGAGCGCCTCGTCGAGGTCGGCCTCCACGCGGAAGATCCCGACCAACCGCTGCATGACCTCCTGCAGGTCGCGCTGGACCGCATACGGATCCTCGCCCCCGGTCCGCTCGAGCGGCGCGGCGAGGGCCGCGACACCCGCCTGGATCATGACCGGGTCGACATAGGGTTCCGCGACCGCCGCCGCTGCGTGGGCCGCCGCTGCGCCGCCCGTCCGTGCCCCGAACACCAGGAGGTCCGACAGGGAGTTCCCGCCCAGCCGGTTCGCCCCGTGCATCCCGCCGGCGACCTCGCCCGCCGCGTACAGGCCGTCGACGGTCGTCGCGCCGGTCTCGGCATCGACCCGGATCCCGCCCATGACGTAGTGGGTGGTCGGCCCGACCTCCATCGGCCCCTTGGTGATGTCGACGTCGGCCAGCTCCTTGAACTGCTCGTACATCGACGGCAGCTTGCGTCGGACGGTCTCCGCGGGCAGGTACGAGATGTCGAGGAAGACGCCGCCGTGCGGGCTCCCCCGGCCTTCGCGGACCTCGGTGTAGATCGCCCGCGCGACGTTGTCCCGGGTCGACAGCTCGGGCGGCCGCCGCGCCTCGGTCTCCTTGCCTTCGGACAGGGCGGTCACCCAGCGGGCCGCCTCCTCGTCCGTGGCGGCGTACTCGGCCCGCCGATCCTCGGGCAGGTAGTCCCACATGAACCGCTTGCCGTCCTTGTTGCGCAGGATCCCGCCCTCGCCGCGGACCGCCTCGGTGACCAGCAGCCCGCGAACGCCCGGCGGCCAGACCATCCCGGTCGGGTGGAACTGGACGAACTCCATGTCGATCAGCTCGGCGCCGGCCTCGTAGGCCAGGGCCTGGCCGTCGCCGCTGTACTCCCAGGAGTTCGAGGTGACCTGGTAGGCCTTGCCGATGCCGCCGGTCGCAAGCACGATCGCCTTGGCCGGGAACACGATCGGCCCCCCGGTCGTCCGCCAATAGCCGAAGGCCCCGGTGACCCCGGCCGGCCCCGTGATCAGGCGCGAGACCGTGCACTCCATGTAGACCTGGATCCCGAGCGCGACCGCCCGGTCCTGCAGGGTGCGGATCATCTCGAGGCCGGTCCGGTCGCCGACGTGGGCCAGCCGCGGGTGCGAGTGGCCACCGAACGGTCGCTGCAGGATCCGGCCGTCCGCCGTCCGGTCGAAGACGGCGCCCCAGAGCTCCAGCTCGCGGACGCGCTCCGGCGCCTCCGTCGCGTGGAGCTCGGCCATCCGCGGGTTGTTCAGGAGCTTGCCGCCGACCATCGTGTCGCGGAAATGGACCTGCCAGGAATCAGAGGCGGCCACGTGCTGGAGCGCGGCGGCCACCCCGCCCTCGGCCATGACCGTGTGCGCCTTGCCGAGGAGGGACTTGCAGACGAGCCCGACGTCCGCGCCGGCCATCTTCGCCTCGATCGCGGCCCGCAGGCCGGCCCCGCCGGCGCCGATCACGAGCACGTCGTGCGGGCGGACCTGGGGTTTCGGCTGCGCGGCGGTCGCGAGGGTCATCGGTCGACTAGAAGAGGATCGCCGGGTCGACGATCACACCTGTCGCCAGCAGTCGCACGTAGATGTCGGCGAACGTGACCGTGAGGAGGCTCGCCCACGCCCAGGCCATGTGGTGACGGTTGAGCCCGGTGAGCTGCTGCCAGAGCGAGTAGCGCGCCCGTGTCCGGCGGGTGCACGAGAAGCAATCCATCTTGCCGCCGATGAGGTGGCGCAGGGAGTGGCACGACAGCGAGTAGCCGGTCAGGAGCAGGGCGTTGAAGGCGAGCACGAACACGCCGAGCCCGATCCGCCACTGATCCCCGACCCGGAGCGAGGACGCGGCGTCCACCCACAGGAAGAACAGCGGGATGAAGGCCAGGTACAGGAAGAACCGGTGGAAGTTCTGGAGGATGAACGGCAGGGCCGCCTCCATCCGGTAGCGGCGGTGGACGGTCGGCTCGCCGACGGCGCAGCCGGGCGGATCGGCGAAGTAGAAGCGGTAGTACGCCTTGCGGTAGTAGTAGCAGGTGGCCCGGAAGCCGAGCGGGACCCACAGGATGAAGATCCCGGGGCTGAACCAGGTCGGCAGCCAGTCCGGCTTGATGAGCGGCGAGAACAGCGGCGACAGATAGCCGTTGTGCTCGTAGGGCGTCCCGAACAGCGGGGTCAGCAGGATGCCGCTGATGAACAGGTAGGTGGCACAGATCGTGAAGACCGTCGCCTGGACGCCGGGCGCCACCCACCACCGATCGAGGCGCCGGGTCTTGCCGAGACCGAGGGCCGCGGTGCCTGCCGGCTTTCGCGGCAGGCGGAGGCTCGCGGGCAGCTCCGTCATCGGGCCGCTGGTGCCGCAGGGGTTGCGCCGAGGCGCTCGATGATCGCGTCGGCGAAGCCCTGGGTCCCGGTCGAGCCACCGAGGTCATAGGTCGTGGTGCGGCCCTCCGCGATGACCGCGCGGACCGCCTCCTCGAGGCGACCCGCGTCCTCGGGATAGCCGAGGTGCCGGAGCATCAGCGCCCCGGACAGGATCATCGCCGTCGGATTGGCGCGGTCGAGGCCGGCGTACTTGGGGGCGGACCCGTGGACGGGCTCGAAGACGGCGGCCTCGGTCCCGATATTGGCGCCGGGAGCGACGCCCAGACCACCGACCAGGCCGGCCGCGAGGTCGCTCACGATGTCGCCATACAGGTTCGGCAGCACGAGCACGTCGTACAGGTCCGGCTTCTGGACGAGCTGCATGCACATGTTGTCGACGATGCGATCCTCGAACTCGATCCGGCCCTCGTAGTCGGCCGCGACGGTCCGGCAGCTCTCGAGGAACAGTCCGTCCGAGAGCTTCATGATGTTCGCCTTGTGGACGGCCGTGACCTTGCGCCGGCCGTTCGCCACGGCGTACTCGAAGGCGTAGCGAGCGATCCGCTCGGACGCCGCTCGGGTGATGATCTTGATGCTCTCCGCGGCATCGGGGCCGACCATGTGCTCGATGCCCGCGTACAGGTCCTCGGTGTTCTCGCGGACGATGACCAGGTCCACGTCGTCGTAGCGCGATTCGACGCCGACCATCGACTTCGCCGGTCGCAGGTTGGCGTACAGGCCCAGCGCCTGACGGAGCCCGACGTTGACGCTCCGGAACCCGCCACCGACCGGGGTCGTGATCGGACCCTTGAGACCGACCCGGGTCCGGCGGACCGACTCGAGCACGCCGTCCGGGAGCGGCGTCCCGTAGCGCTCGATGGCGGCCTCGCCCGCTTCCACGGGCTCCCATTCGAATCCGATGCCGGTCGCGTCCAGGACGCGGGTGGTCGCCTCCGCCAGCTCCGGCCCGATGCCGTCGCCGGGGATCAGGGTGATCGTGTGGGCCATATGGCCCGATTGTAGCGAGGGGACGGACTGGCGGTGGGCCGCCAGTCCTGAGAACGGACGGCCGGCCCGCCGAATGGCGAGCCGGCCACGGGAGTCCGGAGGGTTCGCCGGTCAGGGCGCCAGCCGCTGATATGCGGGAAGCGCGGCCTCACCGTGGGCGAGCTCGATGGGGGCAGACCCGTCGACGGGCAACAGGAGAGCCGTCTTGTCGGCGTCGTAGTTGGCCAGGATCGCGGTGCCGTCCGGGCTCCAGCTGTAGTTGTTGATGGTCGGACCGTCGGATCCAAACGGTGCGCGTGGCCCGAGCGCGATGCCCGTACCGCTGCCGTCGACGGGTGCGGCGACCATCTGGAGCAGGTTGTCCGGCTCGGCGCGCAGGTACGCGATCATGCGGCCGTCCGGAGAGAATGTCCCGCCGAGTTGTGCGGCTCGGGCCGGGTGCGGCAGGACCCGATCCTGACCGGTCCCGATGGTCAGGATGTGGACCTGAAACAAGTTCGCGAGCCCACTCGCCTGGTACGTCACGGACGTGCCGTCCGGTGAAACGGCGACCGACTGATAGTCCCGCGCATCGGTCGCCGGCCTGAGGGAGATGGCGTGAAGCTGGGAGCCGTCCGGCCGGACCGCGAAGATCCCCGATGGCGGGTCGCTCGCCCGCAGCTGTTCCCCTCGGAAGACGATCTCCTTGCCGTCAGGAGGCAGCCACGAGACCTCGTGGGCAGGCCGGCCGACGTCGAGTGTTCGCATCCCGCTGCCGTCAGCGTTGACGACGTCGATCACGTGTCCATTGCCGTCCGGCGCCGTTGCGACGATGGCGATCTGCTGTCCATCGGGTGACCAATCCTGCCAGTCAAGGCCAGGCAGGCCCGGGGTCAGCGCCCGGACATCCGTACCGTCGGCCCTGGCCACCATGAGCATGAGGCCACAGTCCGGCTGGCCACAG
Organism: uncultured Chloroflexia bacterium; assembly: GCA_963755995.1. Classification (GTDB taxonomy): domain Bacteria; phylum Chloroflexota; class Limnocylindria; order Limnocylindrales; family CSP1-4; genus SPCO01. The sequence goes on from CAVWLQ010000003.1 coordinate 1,196,235, forward strand.
TCGGTCGGGGCACCACGAAGGAAGATGAACTTTGTCCCATCCCGGGAGAACGTTGCACCGAAGTCGAATGCCGGCCCGGCGATCACGGGCGATTGCCGGGCCGTGATCGGGTTGACCGCGAGGATGTCGCCATCCTGGCTGGACATGAGGATCCCGTTGCGCGCCGGGCCGAATGGCTGCAGCACGCGCGGGCGCGTCCCCATCCAGAGCGCTGCCGCCCCGATCGCGATGATCAGGCCAAGGACGACCAGCAGCCAGGCGACCCTGGGAGTCGGTGTGAAGCGAAGAGTTGTCTGCACGGGGAGCCACCTTTCGGGGCTCGCCCACCACGGCCGTTGTCGGGTCCGGGTCGTCCGGGCGAGCGTCTCGTCGAGGTAGTCGGGCGCACCGCGTCCGGCCTGAACGTCGAGCCAATCCGAGACGGTCCGGTCGAAGCCATCGTTGAGCGTCATGCGAGGCGGCCCTCCGTGATCTCCGACCGAGGTCGGGCATCGGCGTCGAGGGCGGCTCGCATGGACTGGAGGGCCCGGTGGAGGCGCGATTTCGCCGTCCCAAGCGGGATCCCGAGCGCGACGGCGACCTCCGGCAGTGGCAGGTCGAGATAGTGGTGAAGGACGATGAGGGCCCGCGCCTCCGGCTCGAGGCGGCTGAAGCCGCGGTCGAGCTGGTCGCGGTCGACCATGACGGCGTTCGCGTCGCCACGGTCGGGGTGATCGATCTGGGTGAGCTCGACGTCGACGCGATGGCGCCGGAGCCGGCGCGCCTCATCGATGCAGGCGCGGTACAGCAGCCGGTGGAGCCAGGCGTCGAAGCGATCTGGGTCGCGCAAGGTGGGCAGGTCACGCCAGGCTCGGACGAGCGTCTCCTGGACGGCGTCCTTGGCCTGGTCGGGATCGCGCAGGATGAGCCGGGCGGCGGCGTCCAGCCGGAAGATCGCGGCGCCGGCGAGCGCGGCGAAGGCGTCATGATCGCCTCGTCGCGCTTGCTCCACGAGTTCCTGCTGCATCGCGCCCCTCGGCGGCGGCGTGGCCGACGTGGCCTCGCTCGATGAGTATGGCGAGACGGGTCGTCGGGTTCGTTCCGAAATCGGTCCCCGAGCCGGCCCGACGCGGTACCATCACGCTCCCACCGGACCTCGGAAGTCGGAGCTGCCGCGCCTCGTGAAGATCCAGGAAGCCGACGCCAAGTCGCTGCTCGTCGCCCAGGGCCTGCCGGTCCCGGGCTGGGAGGTCGCCCATACCGTGCCCGAGGCGCGCGCCGCCGCGGAACGGATCCTGGCCGGCGGCGCCGAGGCGGTCGTGATCAAGGCCCAGGTCCTCGTCGGCGGCCGGGGCAAGGCCGGCGGCGTGAAGCTGGCCGTCGAGCGCCGACGAGGCGGAGCGAGTCGCGGCCGCCATCCTGGGCATGGACATCAAGGGCATCACGGTGCGCAAGGTGCTGGTCGCGGACGGCGGCCGACATCGCCCGCGAGTTCTACATGTCGGCCGTCCTCGATCGCGCCGCGCGCTCGATCCTGCTGATGGGCTCGGCGGAGGGCGGGGTCGAGATCGAGCAGGTCGCCGTCGACAACCCGGAGGCGATCATCCGGCGCCACGCCGACCCGCTCCTCGGGCTGCTCGACTACCAGGCGCGCGAGTTCGCGTTCGCGATGGGCCTCGGCGGCCACCTCAAGGCCGCCGTCGCGATCGCCAAGGGCCTGGTCCGGACGATGCTCGCCTACGACGCGGACCTGGTCGAGATCAACCCGCTGGCCATCGTCCGCGAGGCCGGGACGCGACGGGCGCCGCGACGGAGCAGCTCGTCTGCCTCGACGCCAAGGTCACCCTCGACGACTCCGCGCTCCCCCGCCACCCGGAGCTCGAGGCCCTGCGCGACCCCGACGAGGAGGACCCGGCCGACCGCGAGGCGCGCGAGGCCGGCCTGACGTTCATCAAGCTCGACGGCACGATCGGCTGCATGGTCAACGGCGCCGGCCTGGCGATGACGACGATGGACCTCGTCAAGCGGGCCGGCGGCGAGCCGGCCAACTTCCTCGACATCGGCGGCGGCGCGCGGGCCGACAAGGTCGCGGCGGCGATGCGGATCATCCTGGCCGACCCGAAGGTCAACGCGATCCTGGTCAACATCTTCGGCGGCATCACCCGCGGCGACGAGGTCGCCCGCGGCCTGATCGAGGCGCGGGCCGTCCAGGAGCGCGACGTGCCGATGGTCGTCCGGATCGTCGGCACCAACGCGGCCGAGGCGGCGGTCCTCCTCGAGGAGGCCCAGTTCGCGACGGCCGCCTCGCTCGACGAGGCCGCGGCGAAGGCCGTGGCGGCATCCCGGGGAGCGGCCGCGTGAGCATCCTCGTCGGACCCGACACGCGTCTCGTCGTCCAGGGCATCACCGGGCGCGAGGGCGAGTTCCACAGCCGGGCGATGCAGGCCTACGGCACCCCGATCGTCGCCGGCGTGACCCCGGGCAAGGGCGGCCAGAGCGCCCTCGATGGCACCGTGCCCGGTCTTCGACACGGTCGCCGAGGCGGTCCGCGAGACCGGCGCGAACACGTCCTGCATCTTCGTCCCGGCCGGCGGCGCGCCGGACGCGGTCATGGAGGCGGCCGCGGCCGGGATCGCCACGATCTTCTGCATCACCGAGGGCATCCCGGCCCTCGACATGATCCCCGCGGTCGAGATGGTCGTCCGGGCCGGCGCCCGGCTGATCGGCCCGAACTGCCCCGGCGCGACGTCGCCCGGGTCGGCCAAGGTCGGGATCATCCCGGGCTCGGTCCACCTGGCCGGCCGGGTCGGCGTCGTGAGCCGCTCCGGGACGCTCACCTACGAGGCGGTCCAGGCGATGACGGACGCCGGTGTCGGCCAGTCGACCTGCGTCGGGATCGGCGGCGACCCGATCATCGGCACGACGTTCCTCGACGTGCTCCAGCTGTTCGCGGCGGACCCCGGGACGGACGCGATCGTGCTCATCGGCGAGATCGGCGGCGCCGCCGAGGAGACCGCCGCCGCGTGGGCCGCCGAGAACCTGGCGGACATCCCGAAGGTCGCCTTCATCGCCGGCCGGACCGCCCCCGAGGGCAAGCGGATGGGCCATGCCGGGGCGATCATCTCGGGCGGCGCCGGGACGGCCGCGTCCAAGGTCGAGGCGCTCGAGGCGGCCGGCTTCCGCGTGGCGGGCTCGCCGACCGAGCTGCCGGGCCTCCTGCGCGACGCCGGCTACCGCGGCTAGGAGGCGGCCGTGGATCTCGCCGACATCCGGTTCCTCTACGGGTTCGATCGGTGGGCCACCGACCAGGGTCCTCGACGCCGCCGCCCGGGCGGACGAGACGACCTGGTCGGCGACGAACATCGTCGACCAGAGGGGCCTCGGCGGGATCCTGGTCCACCAGCTCGGCGCTCAGCAGCGCTGGCGTCATTACCTGACCGGCGCTCAAGGCGACGAGCCGAGGCCCGAGGACGGGCCGCTGCCCGATCCGGCCACCCTCCGCTCGGCCTGGGAGCGCGAATGGGCGGGCTACGACGCCTGGTTCGATGCGATGAAGCCCGAATGGCTCGATCAGGCGGAGGGCGGCGTCAGCCTGTGGCAGGCGCTCGCGCACGTCGTCAACCACGGTACCCAGCACCGGTCCGAGGCCGCCGTCCTGCTGACGGCCGCGGGCCACTCGCCGGGCGATCTCGACATGGTCGACTACGCGGAATCCCTGGCCCCGTCCGACTCATGAGCCGGCTGATGGATCTCGTCGCCGGCGAGGCGCCGACGATCCTCATGGTCATCGGCCTCGACGACCTCGAGGCCCTCGACGACCGGTCGCGCTTCACCGCCCACCTCGCGCTCGGGAGCGGGCTCGACCCGACCTGGCTGGACCTCTTCGCCGAGGCGGCCCGGAGCGTGACCGACTCGGACGAGCCGCGTGACTTCATCGACGCCCGCCTCGAGCTCGACGGACCCGGTGACGGCGAGGGGCACACGATCGAGCGGGTCGACCCGACCTGGATCACGACGGTCGCCCGGCTCATGGATCACGACGTCGACGCCATCGCCGGACGCTGGATCGTGCTCATCGAGGACGAGATCGGCGAGCTGCCGCGCGAGGAGAAGCCCTGGATCCGCGACCTCGCCGGCCGCGTCATCGCCTTCTGCCGGGAGGCGGATCGGGCGCCCGACGTCATCTTCGCCTGGTCGCTGTCGTGAGCCAGCCCGAGCCCGACGTCGACGCGTCGATCGCGGCCAACCGATCGCTCTGGGACGCCTGGACGGCCATCCATGCCGCGGGCGAGTTCTACGACCTCGAGGGCTTCAAGGCCGGCGGCGTCCGGCTCCGACCCTACGAGATCGAGATGATCGGCGACGTCACCGGCAAGACGCTCCTCCACCTCCAGTGCCATTTCGGGATCGACACCCTGTCGTGGGCTCGGCTGGGAGCGCGCGTGACCGGCGCGGACCTGTCACCCGCGGCGGTGGAGCTGGCGCGGTCTCTGGCCGAGGAGCTCGGGTTCCCCGAGGCACGCTTCGTCCAGTCCAACCTGTACGACCTGCCGGACGCGCTCGAGGGGCAATTCGACGTCGTCTACACGTCCCGTGGCGTGCTCAACTGGCTGCCCGACATCGCGGCCTGGGCCCGGGTCGTCGCTCATTTCGTGGCCCCGGGTGGGACGTTCTTCATCACCGAGGCGCATCCGATCATGAACGTCTTCGAGAACGAGGACGTCGAGCCGGGTGAGCTGCGCCTGGTCTACCCCTACTGGGAGCACAGCACGCCGCTGACCTTCGAGGTCAAGGGCTCGTATGCCGACCGGGACGCGGAGGTCCGCGGTCAGGTCGAGCACTCCTGGGATCACGGGCTCGGCGAGATCGTGACCGCCCTGATCGAGGCGGGGCTGGTGATCACCGCCCTGGTCGAGCACCCGTTCCTGGACTGGAAGGTCGATTTCCTCGTCGAGGACGAGACCGGGAAATACCGCCTGCCGCCGGGCACGGTGGGTGAGCTGCCGCTGATGTTCTCACTGAAGGCGACGAAGCCGGCCTGACCGGAGCCCGCGAGGGCCGCGCCGGGACCCGGCCGCCGCTCCCGCCGACCCGCGGCCTCAGAACCCGAGCGACTCCCAGGCCGGGCCGCCCGGCGCCTCGATCAGCTCCACGAGAACCCCGTGGCACGACCGCGGATGCAGGAAGGCGACCGGACCCTCGGCGCCCCGGCGTGGCGCCGAATCGATCAGCTCGAGACCGTCGATCTCGAGGCGCAGCAGCGTCTCGGCCAGGTTCGGGACCTCGAGGCAGACGTGGTGGAAGCCCTCGCCCTTGCTGGCCAGGAAGCGCGCCACCCCGGTCGTGTCGTCGGTCGGCTGCACCAGCTCGATCTTCGACTCGCCCACTCCGAGGAACGCGATCCGGACGCGGTCGTCGGGGATGTCCATGACCGTCTCGAGGTCGAGGCCGAGGGCATCGCGCCAGAGGGCGAGCGAGGCCTCGATCGAGGTCACGATCAGGGCCACGTGATGGACCTTGCCGATGCGCCGCACGGCGTCCGGGATGACCGGGTCTGGTGCCATCGCCGCAGCGTACCCTGTCGGCCATGGCCTTGATCGAGCCGGCCAGCGCGGTCATCGTGCGCGTGCCGGTGCCCGCGGCATCGAACGGCTCCGGACCCGCTGGGATCGGGCAGCGAGCCTCGGCGTGCCGGCACACGTGACCGTCCTGTTCCCGTTCCTCGCGCCGGGCGACCTTGTCCCGGCGGCTCGCCGCGAGCTCGCGGCGATCGCCGCCGCCACCGATCCCTTCGAGGTGAGGTTCACGCGCGTCGATCGCTTTCCGACGGTCGTCTACCTCGCGCCCGAGCCCGACACGCCGTTCGCCCGGCTGACCGGCCGAGATCGCGGCGCGCTACCCGGACCACCCGCCATACGGCGGCGCGTTCGAGGAGGTCGTGCCGCACCTGACGGTGGCCGAGTCGGCCACCGCCCCGCTCGACGAGATCGCGCTGGCGGCCGCCGATCACCTCCCGATCCACCACCGGGTGACGATGCTGGAGGTGCTGGTCGAGGGGATGGAGGGCCGCTGGCACGGCCGCTGGCGTCTGCCCCTGGGACCGGTCAGACGGTGATGAGCTCGCGGTGCTCGCCCCAGGCGACCCGCAGCCGGTCGCTGATCTCCCCGACCGTCGCGTAGGCCCGGACAGCCTCGACGATCGAGGGCATCAGGTTGCCCTCGCCGCGGGCGCCCGCCTCGAGCCCGTCCATCGCGCTGGTCCACGCCTCGGCGGAGCGCTCGGCGCGGACCCGCCGGACGCGCTCGACCTGGCGCCGCTCGCCGTCCGGGTCGATCCGATGGAGGGCCGGTGTCGTGACCTCGTCGTCGCGGAAGCGGTTGACCCCGACCACAACCTGCTCGCCCGACTCGATCGCCCGCTGGACGCGGTAGGCGGCCTCCTGGATCTGGCGCTGCTGGAAGCCGCCCTCGATCGCGGCCAGCGTGCCGCCCATCGTCTCGATCTCGTCGAGATAGGCCCAGGCGGCCGCCTCGAGCTCGTTGGTCAGGCTCTCGACGTAGTAGGAGCCCGCGAGCGGATCCGGCGTCTCCGTCACGCCCGCCTCGTGGGCCAGGATCTGCTGTGTGCGGAGGGCCAGCCGGGCGGCTTCCTCGGTCGGCAGGGCGAGCGCCTCGTCCCGCGAGTTCGTGTGCAGGCTCTGAGCGCCGCCGAGGACCGCCGCCAGCGCCTGGATCGTGGTCCGGACCACGTTGTTGTCGACCGACTGGGCGGTCAGGCTCGAGCCGGCGGTCTGGACGTGGAACCGGCAGACCATCGAGCGCGGGTCCTTGGCTCCGAACCGTTCCTTCATGATCGTCGCCCACATCCGCCGGGCGACCCGGAACTTGGCGACCTCCTCGAAGAGCTCCGACCAGGCGGCGAAGAAGAACGAGAGGCGCCCGGCGAACGCGTCGACGTCCAGGCCGCGGGCGACGGCGGCCTCGACGTAGGCCATGGCGTCGGCGAGGGTGAAGGCCAGCTCCTGGGCGGCCGTCGCCCCGGCCTCGCGCATGTGGTAGCCGGAGATCGAGATCGTGTTCCACTTCGGGAGCTCCCCGGCGCAGAACTCGAAGACGTCGGTCACGAGGCGCATCGACGGGCGCGGCGGGAAGATGTAGGTGCCTCGCGCGATGTACTCCTTGAGGATGTCGTTCTGGGTCGTCCCGGCGATCTGGCCCCGCGGGACGCCCTGGGCCTCCGCCGCCGCGACGTAGAGCGCCAGCAGGATCGGGGCGGTCGCGTTGATCGTCATCGACGTCGAGACCTCGCCCAGCGGCAGCCCGTCGAGCAGGATCGCCATGTCGGCCAGGCTCGAGATGGGCACCCCGACCCGCCCGACCTCGCCCTCGGCCTCCGTCGCATCGGAGTCGTAGCCCATCTGGGTCGGCAGGTCGAACGCCACCGACAGCCCCGTCTGGCCCTGCTCGAGGAGGTACCGGAAGCGGGCGTTCGTCTCCTCGGCGGTGGCGAACCCGGCGTACTGGCGCATCGTCCAGAAGCGGCTCCGGTACATCGTCGCCTGGACGCCTCGGGTGAACGGGTACTCGCCGGGGCGGCCGAGGTCGCGCTCCTCGTCGAGGCCGGCCGTGTCGGCGGGGGTGTACAGGTCGCGGATCAGGATGCCCGACGACGTCTCGAACGGGTCGCGGCGCTCCGGAGCGGCCTTGAGCGCCTTGGCCCGGACCGTCGCGCGCCAGCGGTCGCGGGCGGGATCCGCTCCCTCCCCCGTCGGGCGGTCGGGCCGCGTCACCGGATGACGACCAGCGGATCGCCGAGCTCGACGGTCTGGCCGACGGCTGTCGCGACCCGGTCGACCGTCCCGGCGCGCGGCGACCGGAGCTCGTTCTCCATCTTCATCGCCTCCACCGCCAGGAGCCGCTGGCCGGCCACGACGGCATCCCCCGCCTCGACGGCCACGGACACGACCCGTCCGGGGATGATGGCACGAACCTCGGTCGGTCCGTGGTGGATGGCCGCTTCGCGGCTCGCCGTGGCCCGCTCCCGGAGGTCGGCCAGGCCGGCGTCCTCGACCTCGAGACTCGAAGCGCCAGCCGTCGACGACGACCTCGACCGCGGTCCGGCCACGGGTCGACGACGGGCGCGCGGCCGGGCAGGACGATCGCCCGGTCGACGGGCGCGGAGCTCGGTCCCATCAGCCGCGGCCGACGCCTCGACGTCGCCGAGGACCTCGCCGGTCGCCCGGTCCGTGACGCGCAGCCGGGTCACGCCGGCCACCGATCGGTCGCGTCGGCGCGGGCGGCGACGGCCCAGGCGGTCTCGGCCGGAGGGGCCGGGAGGGTACCCGCCGACGAAGGACCTGGCGGTGGCGAGGGCCCGTCGAACCGACCGCCCAGCGATCGCACGAGCCGCCGCCTCGGCCGCCACCCCGGCATGGCTCGCCCGGTCCGCCGCGCCATCCCAGGACTCCGCGACCCACTCGATCGACAGGTCGCCCGCCCGAAACCCGGGGTGCCGGGCCACGAAACGGTCGAACGGCAGGGTCGTCTGGATGCCGGCGATCTCGGTCTCGTCGAGCGCGCGCCGGAGGCGGTCGATGGCGGCGTCCCGGTCCGCGGCATGGACCATGATCTTCGCGACCAGGTTGTCGTAGTCGGGCGGGACCCGGTCCCCCGCCTGCAGGCCCGGTGTCGACGCGGACCCCGGGGCCGGCCGGCATCACCCACCGGTCGATGCGACCCGGCCCGGGCGCGAAGTCTCGGGCCGGATCCTCGGCCGCAAGCCGGACCTCGATGGCGTGACCGACCGGCTCGGCAGCGTGGGCAGCAGCGGCCAGGGCGCCGGCCGACAGCGGCTCGCCCGCCGCCAACCGGAACTGCTCGTGGACGATGTCGAGACCGGTCACGAGCTCGGTGACCCCGTGCTCGACCTGGAGCCGGGTGTTGACCTCGAGGAAGTGGAAGGCCCCGGCGTCGTCTCGGAGGAACTCGGCCGTCGCCGCGTTCTGAAGCCCACCGGCCGTCGCCAGCCGGACGGCGAGGTCGTGGAGGTGGCGCCGTTCGGCCGTCGACAGACCCGGTGCCGGCGCTTCCTCGATGAGCTTCTGGTGGCGTCGCTGGGACGAGCAGTCGCGCTCGCCGATGGCGACGACGGCCCCCGTCGCGTCGCCCAGGAGCTGGACCTCGATGTGCCGCGCCGGCCGGACCTCGCGCTCCAGGAAGACCGACCCGTCGCCGAACGCCGACGCGGCCTCGGCCGATCCCGCGGCCAGCGCGGCCGGCAGATCCTCGGCGGCGAGCGACCCGGCGCATCCCCCGTCCCCCGCCGCCGGCCGCTGCCTTGACCAGCAGCGGAAAGCCGATCCGGTCCGCCTCGGCGATGATCGCGGCGACCTGGTCGGGACGGTCGACCGCCACCGGATCCGGGGTCCCGGGCACGCCCTCCACCCCGACCGATCGCGCGATCCGGCGCGCCCGGACCTTGTCCCCGAGAGCCTCGATGACCGCCGACGGCGGGCCGACGAAGACGAGCCCGGCGTCCTCGACTGCCCGGGCGAAGGCCGCCCGCTCGGACAGGAAGCCGTAGCCCGGATGGATCGCGTCGACCCCGGTGGCAAGGGCCGCCTCGACCACCAGGTCGATCCGAAGGTAGCTCTCGGTCGGTGGCGGCGGCCCGAGCCGGACGGCGAGGTCGGCCTGGCGGACGTGCATCGAGCCGGCGTCGGCGTCGCTGTAGACGGCGACCGCCTCCATGCCCAGCTCGTGGCAGGCGCGGATGATCCGGACGGCGATCTCCCCCCGGTTGGCGATCAGGACCCGACGGAAGGGCGCTCCCGATCGGGTCACCGGCCGGCCGCGTCTTTGCGCAAAGACAGTCCGACGCGGGAGCGCTCAGAGCGGGATGTTGCCATGCTTCTTTCGAGGGTTCGTGTCGCGCTTGTCGGCCAGCATCTCCAGGGCGCGGATGAGACGGGGCCGGGTCTCGGACGGGCGGATGACGTCGTCGACGTAGCCCCGCGCTGCGGCGACGAACGGGTTCGCAAATGCCAGCCGGTACTCGGCGACGAGTCGGGCACGTTCCGCGTCCGGGTCGGCGGCCGCGGCGATCGCGTCGCGGTTGATGATGTTGACGGCGCCCTCGGCGCCCATGACCGCGATCTCGGCGGTCGGCCAGGCGAAGTTCATGTCACCGCGGATGTGCTTGCTGCTCATGACGTCATACGCACCGCCGTAGGCCTTGCGGGTGATGACCGTCAGCTTCGGCACCGTCGCCTCGGCGTACGCATAGAGCAGCTTCGCGCCGTGGCGGATGATCCCGCCGTGTTCCTGGTCGACACCGGGCAGGAACCCCGGGACGTCGACGAAGGTCAGCAGCGGGACGTTGAAGGCATCGCACGTCCGGACGAACCGCGCGGCCTTGACCGACGCATCGATGTCGAGCGCGCCGGCGAGGACCGCCGGCTGCTGGGCGACGACGCCGACGCTGCGACCGCCGAGCCGCGCGAACCCGACGATGATGTTCTGCGCCCAGCCCGGCTGGATCTCGAGGAAGCCGCCGTCGTCGACGACGCGGCGCAGGACGTCGTGCATGTCATACGGCAGGCGCGGGTCGTCGGGGACGATGGTGTCGAGCTCGACGTCCATCCGGTCCGACGGATCGGCCGCCGCAACGATCGCCGGCGCCGCGAGGTTGTTCTGCGGCAGGTGCGCCAGCAACGCGCGCGCCGCGTCGAGCGCACCGGCTTCATCGGGTGCCGCGATATGCGCGACACCACTGCGGGTCGTATGCGTCTCGGCGCCACCGAGGTACTCGCGATCGACGTCTTCGTGGGTCACGGTCTTCACGACGTCCGGACCGGTGACGAACATGTAGCTCGTGCCCTCGACCATCACGGTGAAGTCGGTGATCGCCGGCGAATAGACCGCGCCGCCGGCACACGGTCCGAGGATCACCGAGATCTGTGGCACGACCCCTGACGCCAGGACGTTGCGCAGGAAGATGTCGGCGTACCCGCCGAGCGACACGACGCCTTCCTGGATCCGGGCGCCGCCGGAATCGTTGAGCCCGACGATGGGTGCGCCGACTTTCATCGCCAGGTCCATGACCTTGCAGATCTTCTCGGCATAGGCCTCGGACAGAGACCCACCGAAGACCGTGAAATCCTGGCTGAAGACGAAGACCGTCCGGCCGTCGATGAAACCGTGTCCGGTGACGACGCCATCGCCGAGGAACGATTCGGTCGCCGTCGCGTCGCGGTTGGTGACGAACGCGTCCAGCTCGACGAAGGATCCAGGGTCGAGCAGGAGATCGAGACGTTCGCGCGCGGTCAGCTTGCCGGCGGCGTGCTGCTTGGCGACCCGTGCAACGCCGCCGCCCTCGCGCGACGCGGCGCGCATCTGCTCGAGGAGCGCGAACCGCTCCGCGTTGGTCGACACCGTTCAACGCTCCTCATCAGGGCTGTCTTTGCGCAAGGACAGCGCCATCATATCTGGCGCGACACGGCCACCGAATGGCCCCGGATATCCACAGATTCGGTGAACAACTCCGAAAGCGTGTGGATAACCGGGGTGCCCGAATGCCGATCGGCGGGCGTACCATGACGGGACTCGCTCCCCTCCCCCGACGGCCGCGTGCCGCCCCCTGGATCCTGAGGTGATGCCCCGGTGACGAATGTGATCGCGATCGCCAACCAGAAAGGCGGCGTCGGCAAGACGACGACGGCGATCAATCTGGCCGGTGCGCTGGCGGAGGAAGGGTTCCGCGTCCTGTGCGTCGACATGGATCCGCAGGCCAACCTCACCGCCGGCCTCGGCATCAACCTCAACACCGTCGAGCGATCGATGGCCGACGTCCTCGCCGATGGACGCTCGTCGCTGACCGACGTGATCCTGCCGACGGAGACGGCCGGCATCGACGTCGCTCCGGCCCACATCGATCTTGCGTCGACCGAGGGCGAGCTGTTCACCGCACTGGGTCGCGAGCAGATCCTGCGCGAGGCGTTCGACGGCGAGATCGACAGCTACGACTACGTCCTGATCGATTGCCCGCCGAACCTCGGCCTGCTGACGGTCAACGGCCTCGTCGCATCGAACGGCGTGATCATCCCGGTCCAGACGCAGTACTACGCGATGAAGGGCCTCAACAACCTGGTCAAGGTGATCAACGCGATCCGGTTGAAGCTCAATCGCGACCTGAAGATCCTCGGCCTGCTGCCGACGTTCTTCGACGGACGGACCAACCTCGCGCGCGACATGCTCGATGAGCTGCGTGTCGTCGGCGATCATCACGTCTTCACCAGCATCGTCCGCACCACCGTCAAGCTGGGCGAAGCGCCACTCGTCGGCCGTCCCATCACGACGTACGCCGGCCACAGCGATGCCGCCCGCACCTATCGCGAGCTCGCCCGGGAGGTGATCGAACTTGGCCCGAACTGACTTCCGCGCCCAAGCCGCGCGGCGGCTGTCGGAAGACACCGAGCTGTCGCCTGCGATCGTCAGCCTGCTGACGCCGGACAGCCCGACCCGCTCGGTGGGCGTACGCATCGTTCATGTCGACCACATCGAGCCGAACCCTGAACAGCCGCGGATGGTCTTCGAGCAGTCGGCGCTGGACGAGCTCGCGGCGTCGATCCGAGAGCACGGCGTCCTCCAGCCGATCCTCGTCCGGCCGCTCGGACCGAACACGTACCAGATCGTCGCCGGCGAGCGGCGCTGGCGCGCATCGCGTCAGGCCGGGCTCGAGACGATCCCGGCCCTGATCGAGGAGATCGACGACGACACGGCGCTCGAGATCGCGATCATCGAGAACCTCCAGCGCGAGGACCTGACGCCGCTCGACGAGGCGGCGATGTATGACCGGATGGTCCACGAGCACGGCTACAGCATCCGCAAGCTGGCCGACAAGCTGGGCAAGGACAAGGGCTATCTCGAGAACCGCCTGCGCCTGGCCGACGCCCCGCCCGAGATCCGCGAGCTGGTGTCTTTGCGCAAGGACAGCCTGTCCCACGCCTACGAGCTGATGAAGGTCGAGGATCCGAAGAAGCGCCGTCGCCTGGCCGAGCAGGTCGCGCGCGGAGAGCTGACCCTGATCAAGCTCCGCGACAAGATCGAAGGCCGGCCGGCCCGTGGCCGCGGCGTCGACGAACCCGACACGGACGGCGTCGAGCTCGACGAACCGGTCGCCCAGACCGGCGTGGACGAGACCGACGGCGACAGCCTGTGGACCGCCGACGCGGCGGCGACACCGGTGGCGATGACCGATGACTCGCTCGTCAACGCCAAGCAGAGCCTGGTCGACGCGGTCGACGAGCTGGTCGGCGTCCTGGGCAACGCCGAGGTCCGCGGTGCGATCGGTGCGACCGATCGGGCCAACCTGGCCAAGTACCTGACGATCGCCAAGCTCCGCCTCGAGAATGCCATCGCCCTGGTCCGCAGCGAGGATCCCGGCTTCTAGCTCGTCAGCGGGATCCCCGCCAGCCAGGCCACCGCGAGCAACCCGACGCCGACCGCCTCGATCTCCCAGGCGCGCTCGCGCCGGGTCAGCCCCGCGTCGCGGCCGAGAACGATGCCGAGACCGACCACGAGCCCGGCGCCCATGGCTGCCGCGATGACGGGGCCGCCGGCGCCTGACGCCACGAGGGTCGCGATCGCGGCGACGATGACGGCCAGCAGCAACCCGCTGCTCACCAGCCAGGCCCGTCGCGGGCCGAGGCGGACCGCCACTGAATCGACGCCGGCGGCTGCGTCGCGCTCCCGGTCTGCGCTGGCGTTGGCGACGGCCAGCGCCGCCCCAGCGACCACGGCCACCGGCACCAGCACCGCGAAGGCAGGCGGCAGCGATCCGGTCACGCCGAGCCAGCCGTAGACCGGCAGCAACGGGATCCCGACCGCGAACGGCAGCCACGACCAGGCCGTGCCCTTCGCGACGAGGTCGTAGCCATACCCGATGGCCAGGATCACGCCGGCCAGACCGAGGGTCGCCGCGCCGGACGGGACCGCCAGCAGCAGCCCGAGCGTGGCCGCGACGACCATGACCACCCGGGCGCTCGCCGGCGTCACGAGGCCGGCCGGGATCGGCTTGCCGGGCTTGTGGCCGGCGTCCCGCGGCGCGTCGACGAGGTCGTTGAGCGTCCCGATCGAGACCTGGAGCGCAGTCATCGAGACCGCCAGGCGGAGGGCCGTCGCAGCATCCGCCCCGGCGATGGCCGCGACCGCCGCCACCACGACACCATCGAGGACGGAGGGGAACGGGTGGGTCAGCCGGAGGAGGCCACCCAGCCGTGCCGGAAGTCCCGGCGGGTGTGCCGGCGGGTCAGACGTAGACGATCTCGCCGAAGTTCATGGCGAGGTATTCGATCAGACGCGCCCGGGCGTCCGCGACCTGGGCGCGAAGACCGGGCACCAGCGCGAAGAGCGTCACAGTCGGGACGACGAGGCGACCCTTCGCATCGTGGCCGACGGACGCGGGTGGTCCGCCACCGGAAGCGAACACCCGTTCGAATCCGCGCTCATCCAGCCGAGTCGCCTTGCGGAAGTCGTCGACGACCTTGACGATGCCGCGCCGGATGACGACGTCGCGCAGCAGCTCCTCCACCCATGCGTCGATCTGGTCGTCGCTCTGGTCGGCGAGCCGGGCGCGATATTCGGTCGGGTCGGCGGACAGGCCGGTCGCTACCACGGTTCCTCCTGCGTCAGTCGGGCGGCTCGAAGTATGCCAGACCGGGACCCGGCGAGGCCGCTCCGGCCGCCTCACGCGAGCCTTCCGGCCAGTCGTTGAACCGCTCCGTCACCCAGCGCCCGAACCGCCCCGGCTCCGCGACGTCCGGGGCGCCCTCGACCAACGCCGTGAGGGCGGCGGTCAGCCGCGCAGTCGCGTCCGCGACCGCCTCCCGGCTGGGCCGGCCCGCGATCGGGACGGGCTCCCCCACCTCGACCGTGATCCGGCCGCCGAGTCGCAGCCAGCTCGTGCCGTGGATGGCGATCGGCACCAGCGGTACGCCCGACCGCAGCGCGAAATAGCCCGCTCCTTCGCTCAGCGGCAGCAGGTCCGACTCGCGGACGTGGATACGGCCCTCGCCGGCGATGGCAACGACCCCGCCCGACGCGATGACGGCCGCCAGGCGCCGGGTGGCCTCGAGCAGGTCGTTCTTGCCGGGCTTGTACGGGATCGTCGTCCCGGTCCAGGACATGATCCGGTTCCGGCCGCCGACCGCCATGTCCTCCTCTTTCGGCCCGAAGAACCAGAGGCGGGGTCGGAGTGGCAGGACGGCCATCAGGGCGAACGGATCGGCCCAGCTCATGTGGTTGAAGCAGTAGATCGCCGGACCGGGCGGCAGGCGCTCGCGTCCGACCAGCCGGACCCGCAGGTAGCCGCGAGCGACGATCGAGGCCGCGAGTCGCGCGATCCAGTAGCGGATCGTCCGGCGAAGCGGGCTGACGGCCGGACCGGGCAGTCGGTCCCGTTCCGTGCCAGGCATCCGCGGGCTAGGCTCGGTCACCGTCGCCAGCCCGGTCCCCGTGGCCGGCCAAGTCGCCCGCGCCCGCCAGGTCGACGGAGCCGGCATGCGGCTCGACGGCCGCGGGGTCCAGCTCGGACAGGCGATCGAGAACCAGATCCGCCGCCTCCGCCGTCCCGGGCGCGGGCGGCACGCTCCGATTCGGGACGAGGACCACGGTCATGCCCGCCGCCCGCGCCGCCCGGACGCCGTTGAACGAGTCCTCGACGACGAGACACGCGGCCGCGTCGACGCCGAGCTGCCGGGCGGCCTCGAGATAGACGTCCGGTGCCGGCTTGCCGCGGGCGACCTCGTCGGACGACACGACGACCGCGAAGACATCGGTCAGGCCGGTCGCGTCGAGGGCGGCGTCGATGACCGCTCGATGCGCCGAGGACGCGAGGGCGACCGGACGGTCGGCGGCGATGCGTCGGACCGACTCGACGGCACCATCGATCCGGGGCGCGCCCTCGGTCCGATAGCGCTCGACGACGGCGTCCACGATGGCCCGCTCGATCTCCTCCTCCGGCAGGTCCAGGTGCATGCGCTCGCGCATGATGCGAGCCCAGGCCGCCGAGTTGGCACCCATGACGGCCGCCTGATCGGCCGGCCCCCACGTCCGACCGTGCTCCGCGGCGAATGATGCGCGGACCTCGTCCCACCAGATCTCCGAGTCGACCAGGACCCCATCGAGGTCGAAGATGACGCAGGCGATCGCCGTCATGTCCCCTTCGAGGCGGACCGGCGCGACGTCGACGCGGCGACCGCTGGTGTGGCGGCCCGAGGCGGGGCCGCGGACTTCGCAGCGGGCTTGGCCTTCGCGGCGGCCGTCCCCGCCGCAGGCGCCGTCGCCGTCGAGACGTTCGCCGACGGCGCGTTGGCCTTGGCCGTCGCGGCCCGCGGCTTCGCGCCGGCGACCGCTCCCTGGGCTCCCTTCCCGGCCGTCGAACGTCCGGGTCCGAGGGCCGCACGCCGTCGTGGGACGCTCGATGGCGCCGGCGCCGGACGGCCGTCGACCGCGGCGAACAGCACCTGCGCGAACCCGGCGATCGCGTCGGCTGCGGCATCGGCCCCGTTGAGGACCTGGCTCTCGACCTGGAAGCTGATCAGCCGGTGGCCGCCCTGCATCTCCAGCCCGAGCTCCCCGAGCTGCACCCTGTTCCAGCGCACGAGCTTGCCGCTGGCGCGCGGCCCTTCGCCGGCGACATTGACGCGGACGTTGAGCTGGATGAGGCCGCCCTGGGTCGGCGCGAGGATCATGTACCGCACGCCGGGATCGTCGCCCCAGATGACCCAGCAGTCCGGGTCGCTCGACGCGCCGAGCATGCCGAGCGCCGGGTCGACGACCGCCTGGACCTTGGGCGAGACCGAATCCCTCGACGGCGCGCGCTTGCGCCATTCGCTCAGCCGCATCCGAGCCTCCCGAACATCGCGTGATCCCGGATGATCCCGATGGACCGCGCCCTCAACGCGAGGCTAGCACACGGCCGTTCGGCTCCGATGGGCGCCCGGAGGCCCGCCGGCGGTTGCGTCCGGGAACGCCTCGGGTACCGTGGCGTCATGCACGTTCGACGCGGACTTCTCGGGTGGGGCGTCTTCCTGATCCTCGCCGGGGCGATCCCGCTGGCCGTCCGGGCCGGCTACCTCGACGGCGACCAGGTCGCCCGGCTGTGGACCCTGTGGCCGCTGATCCTGATCGGGATCGGCGTCGGGCTCATCCTCCGGCGAACCAGTTTCGGGTTCCTCGGCGGCCTCATCGTGGCGGCCACCCTGGGACTGATGGTCGGCGGCCTCCTGAGCATCGGCTCGACCGGGTTCGCGGTCGGCACCTGCGGGGGAGCGGGCGCGACCAAGCCGTTCGATGCCCGCACCGGGACATTCGGGGCGAACGGTTCGATGGACGTCCAGCTCGATTGCGGCAGCCTGACGGTCGCGACCGCGGCCGGCGATGGCTGGCAGCTCGAGGGCCTGGACGACGCGGGCATGGGGCCGACGATCACGAGCGACGCCACCGCGAGCGACATCAGCTTCCGATCCCGCAACCAGGGCGGACCGTTCAGCTTCGGCGACCACGTCTCGTGGCAGCTGACGTTGCCGCAGACCCCGCGCCTCGACCTCGACGTCCAGCTGAACGCGGGGAGCGCCACGATCGGCCTGGCGAGCGCCACGATGGACGGCTTCCACCTCCAGATGAACGCCGGCTCCTCGACGGTCGATCTCGGCTCGGTCGCGGTGCTCGGGTCGATCGATGTCGAGCTCAACGCCGGCTCGCTGGGCCTGTCACTGCCGCGCGTGTCGACCCACGGGACGATCCAGGCCAACGCGGGCGCGGTCAAGCTATGCGCCGCAGAAGGCACGGCGCTTCGCCTCCACACCGGCGAGAGCATCCTCGCGAGCTACGACTACGCCGGCCACGGCCTCGTCCAGGACGGTTCGACCTGGAGCACGCCCGGGTTCGACACAGCGGAGATCCGGATCGAGCTGGACACGCGCGCGAACGCCGGGTCGTTCGTCCTCGATCCCGACGACGGATGCGGGTGACCGACGATGCGGGGTGACCACCGATGCGGGCGTGACCACCGATGAGCGACCGGCTCTATCGCTCCCGGGACGACCGCATGATCACCGGTGTCGCCGGCGGCGTCGCCGAGCAGCTCGACGCCGACCCATCCCTCATCCGGATCGTGTGGGCCGTGCTGATCGTCCTGACCGGCGGCCTGGCGCTGCTCGTCTACATCGTGATGGCCGTCGTCGTGCCGGAGCGACCGCCAGGGCAGGAGCCCGGGCACCGCACGCCATCGTCCGCGCCCGCGCCGGACGGATCGTGGCGGGCCCCGGATGGATCGACCGTGCCGCTCGGCGCGACGCCGCCGCGGCGCGCTCGGAGCCGTGACGACGCGATGCGTGGCGGCCTCGTCGCGGGCTTGGTCCTCATCGTCATCGGCGGCTTCTTCCTGCTCCGCGAGATCCTGCCGGCGTTCGATCCCGGGCTGTGGTGGCCGATCGTCGCCATCGGCCTGGGCGTCGTGCTGGTCGTCCTCGCCGTGAGCCCGTCGAGGCGCTCGGACTGACCGTCGCGTCCCGTACGATGCGGATGTGGACAGCGTCTGGGGCTCCTGGCTCAGCGTGCTCGCGGTGGTCGGCATCGTGATCGGCCTGTCCCTGCTCGCCCGGGGGCTCGGCGCCTATCGGTCGGTCGTGCACGTCGGCGACATCTCGACGTCCGCGATCGCGTCGCTGGCCGTCGGCGAGGTCCGGATCAGCGGCGTCGTCGAGCCGGCCGAGATGACCCTCGTGTCGCTCCTCCAGAGCGTGCCCTGCGTCTACTACCGCTCGACCATCGGCAACGGCGGCGACCGTCGGACGCCCGATTCGGGCTACACGGAGGAGCGCTCGATCGGCTTTCGCGTCCGCGACGCGTCGGGCGCCATGCGGGTGTTCCCGCGCGGGGCGCGGTTCGATGCGCCGGTCCGCTACGACGGTGAGACCGGCATGGCCGGGGACGAGCCGCCCGGTCTCGACATCCGGCGCAAGGGGTCGACCCGGCTGGCCGAGATGGATCGCTCGATGGCGGTGGCCGAGCTGCTCACCGTCCAGGAGCCCGACGGCCCGAGTCTGGAGCCGGGTCTGCGGGATCGACGCGGCCACCGGACCTACCACGAGAGCCGGCTGGAGCCCGGCGATCCGGTCACGATCATCGGGCGGGCCCTCCCGTTCGCCGACCTCTCGGACCCGCTCGGGGCCGACCTCGGGACAGGCCCGGACCTGGCCCTGGACGACCCCGAGATCGCAGCCGACCTCGCGGCCGCGCGCGCCGCGGGCACCCTGGCCGACGACCCGGCCGAGGCCTGGGGCAACGCGGCCATCGCGGGCTTCGGGATCGGCCGCCCGGTCGCGGCGCCGGAGCTCGACCCGGGCGTCAACGCTCTGCCGATCGCGACGGCCGATGAAGCCGCGCGGACCACGCGGACCTTCGCGATCGCCCCGGATGACCTGGTCCTGGCAGCGTCGACGGAGGTTCCTCTCTTGATCGCCCATGGCATCCCGGATGCGGTCGTCCAGCGCGGCCAGACGCAGTTCATGGTCGGGATGCTCGGCGCGGTGCTGGCCATCGCGTCCGCGATGGTCTTTGCCATCGACCTCACTGGCGGGTTCGGCCGGTGACCCCCCCGGACGTCGCGGCGATCTTCGCGGTCGTGCTCGTTGTCGGGGTGGCCGGTTTCATCGTGTTATCAAGCTACAACGCTGTCGTGGCACTCCGGCAGCGCATCGACAAGGCATGGTCGAACATCGGGGTCGTCCTTCGCCAACGGCACGACCAGCTCCCCAACCTGGTCTCCGCAGTCCGGGGCCTCATGACCTACGAGCGCGACGTGCTCACCCGCGTGACCGAGGCCCGGGCGGCCTATGCGCCCGACGCGCCGATCCCCGACCAGGCCGAGACCTCGGAGGCGACGACCGCCGCGGTCCGCACGCTGTTCGCGGTCGTGGAGCGCTACCCGGACATCAAGTCCGCCGCCAACGTGGCCGACCTCCAGGACGAGATCGAGCGGCTCGAATCGATGATCGCCGACCGGCGCGAGCTCTACAACGATCAGGTCTATCGCTACAACACCCGGATC
The DNA here is from genome assembly GCA_963755995.1 of uncultured Chloroflexia bacterium. Taxonomy (GTDB): domain Bacteria; phylum Chloroflexota; class Limnocylindria; order Limnocylindrales; family CSP1-4; genus SPCO01. Next base: position 1,216,327 of record CAVWLQ010000003.1, read on the forward strand.
AGCCAGGTCCCAGGCGCCATCCTCGCGCCGATCTTCGGCTGGAAGCCGCGCGAGTTCTTCGCCGCGGACCCGGCCGACGCGATCCGACCCGAGACGGACCTGCGATCGGCATGACGACCGCCGACGGGGGCCGGCCGGACGCGAGTCACGATGCCTGGCTGGTCCGCCACGGCGAGACCGAGTGGGCCCGGGTCGGGCGGCACACCGGTCGGACCGACGTCCCGTTGACCGACGTCGGCCGTGACCAGGCCCGCGCGCTGGGACGACGGCTGGCGGGCCATCCATTCGCGCTCGTGCTGACCAGCCCGCTGTCGCGCGCGACCGAGACATGCGCGCTTGCCGGTGTTCCATCGGCCCAGGTCGATCCGGATCTGCGCGAGTGGGACTACGGCGACCTCGAAGGGCGCCTGACCCCCGACATCCGGGCCGAGCTCCCGGGCTGGACGATCTGGCGCGGGCCGTGGCCCGGAGGCGAGACCATCGACCAGGTGGCGGCGCGGGCGGACCGGGTCGTGGCCAGGGCGCGGGCCGCCGACGGCGACGTCCTGCTCGTGGCCCACGGACATCTCCTGCGGGTCCTCGCCGCGCGCTGGCTCGGCCTGCCGGCGACCTCGGGTGGCCTGTTCGCGCTCGGGACGGCGTCGATCTCGGTCCTCGGCTGGGAGCGCGAGGCGCCCGTCGTGGAGCGCTGGAACGAGGCGTGTCACCTCACCTGACGACCACCTCACTTGACGACGAGGACCGTCGAGCAGCCTTACCCGGCGACGGCCTCACTCGCGGCGCCCACCCCGACCCGTCCCCGTCGGGGCAGCCGCCGGATCGCGACCATCGTCACGTCGTCGGCGGCCGGCATCTCGCCCTGGAAGAGGTGGTACGCGTCGCAGACCGCGCCCACGATGTCCGCCGCGGCCCGCGATGGCGCCGACCGGACGGCCTCGACCAGCCGCGCCTCGCCGAACCGTTCGCCACCGGCGGCCTGCGCGTCGGTCACCCCGTCCGTGTAGAGCAGCACGAGGTCGCCCGGGTCGAGGGCGGTCGTGCACTCGGTCAGGTCCAGCCGCCGATACGCCCCGAGGAGCGGCCCGGAGGCCTCCAGCCAGACCGGCTCGTCGTCACCGGACCGCAGGAGCAGCGGCGGCTCGTGGCCGGCGTTCGCCAGCTGCAGGGTCCCGGCGCGCATGTCGATCGTGGCGCACAGCGCGGTGATGAACAGCGCCGAGCGCCGCTCCTCGACGAGGATCCGGTTGGTCCGCTCGAGCGCGTCGCCGGGCGCCAGCGCGTGATCGATGGCCGCGTGGAGGAGGGGTCGGGCAAAGGCCATCAGGAGCGCGGCCGCGATGCCCTTGCCGGTCACGTCGGCGATGCAGACGGCCAGGCGCCCGGGCCGGCGCTGGATGCGGAAGACGTCGAAGAAGTCGCCGCCGACCTCCCGCGCCGGCTCGTACTGGGTGGCGACCTCGTAGCCCGGGAGGTCGGGCGGGATGAGCGGCACGAAGCTGCGCTGGATCTGGCGGCCGAGCGCCAGCTCCGCCTCGATCCGATGGATGTTCGCGTCGGATCGGCCCGCTTCCGCGGCGCGGGCTCCATCCGCGGCGAGCGACTCGATGATCGCCCCGGCGGCGGTCGCAAGGCTGTCCACGATCGCCAAGAGAAGCGCCCGCCCGATCGTCCCCCGCCCATCGACTCGCCCGACGACGGCGTCGCCAGCCACGATCTCCCGGCGGGCCGTCACCGCGCGCGCGCCCGCGACCGAGCCCGCCGCGGCCACGATCCGGCCGTCGGCGTCCTGGATCGAGATCGCCACCCCGCCCCCGGCGACCCCGTACGGCGCCACGATCGCCCGAAGCCGGGCGTCGGGCCGATCAAGGTCCATCGCGAGCGCCGCGACCGGCCTCAGAACGCGGCGATCCCGGTCGCCCGATCGGGATGGACCGTGAACAGGCGGTCCAGGCCCGTGCGCTGGAGGACGCGTTCCACGCCCGGCTGAGGCCCGACCAGCTGGACCTCGGTCTGGGTCGTGTCGCCCGGCCCGTCGAGACCCAGCGAATGGAGCGCGCCCCAGCCCGCCTCCGGGTCGAGCGGCGGCTCGCCGCGCATGATCCGGACGATCGAGCTCAAGGCGACCAGGCCGGAGCTGGCGAGGTAGGTCAGGTTCGTGAGGTCGAGCAGGAGGTGGCGGCTGCCGCCGTCGTAGAGGCCGCGGACCTCGTCGACCAGTCCCTCGAAATTGGACGAATCGAGCTCTCCCTCGAGCGCCAGCACCGTCACCGGGACGGACCCCTGGACCGTTTCGACCGACGTGCGGAGCGCCATCCGAACCTCCTCCTGTCCGACCCGTTGCAGGGCCCGGCTCATGGTCAGTATGTTGCCGCCACCGGGGCGCGGTCGATAGCTGAGACGATCGGTCGCCGCGCGCATGAGGTGGACCCCCATCCCGCCCGGCCGGCGCGACATGGGCGGGACGCTCAGGTCGGGCTCGGGCACGCTCGTCGGGTCGAACTGATGGTGCCTCGTCCTCGATCCTGACGACGAACTGCTCGTCCTCGAGGGCGATCCCGATCTCGAGCCAGCCGGGCCGCCCGCGGTAGCCGTGGACGATCACGTTGGTCGAGGCCTCGTCGATCGCCTGGACGAGGTCGTCGAGGCATTCGACGGTGGCGTGGACGGCTTCGGCTTCTTCGCGAACGAACCGCCGGACCTCGGCCAGGCGACCCAGGTCGGCGTCGATGCGGAGATGGTCGGACATCCTGGACGCGTCTCCCGGTGGGGTCGAGGGTTGGTTGCGGCGCGATCGTAGCCGAACGCACGACCGCGGCGAGGCGCCGAATGTGGGGCGGCGGCGCACCACGAACGGCCGATTGCAACGGTCCTGAAATGACATGCTCCAGTGAAGCGCGCTATCCTGCCACCACTGTCCCCGGCGCTACGAGACGTGCGCCCGGGATGCCCACGGCAGACGGCAGCGGACCGAGGAGAGCGCGCGGTCCCGCCATCCGATCTGCCCGCCCATCGATCGGGTGTTAGGAGGCACCTCGATCGCCACTCGCCCACCCCAACGGTCCGAGCGCGCCCATGCGACGGCCGCCCGGACCACTGTGCCCAACACGTGGAGGCTTGAGTGAGGAAGCTCATCATCATCCTGAGCAGCCTGGCGCTGCTCCTGTCGTTGACCGGGACGGCCATGGCGGCCGGACCGCGCGACAAGACCGCAGACTCCGTCAAGGCGCCCAAGGGCGACTCGTTCCCCGGCGCGCGCGCCGCGAAGCAGAACGCCCTCAAGGCCAAGGCGAGGGACCTCGTCCTGACCGGCAAGGCCACCGCGACCGGCAAGGACAAGAAGGTCAAGCTTGGCAAGGGCGTCTTCGTCCAGCTCGCGTTCGAGGGTGAGGACCAGATCTTCACGCTCCTCGGCGAGTTCGGTCCGAACCAGAACAACACCCATGCGGGCCACCCGCCGCACAACGGCACGCCCGGCCCGGTGCACAACCAGATCCCCCAGCCCGACCGGAACGGCGTCGACAACACGACCATCTGGACGGCCGACTTCAACCAGGCCCACTACGAGAACATGCTGTTCAACAAGTCGTACAGCCCCTCGATGGCGAACTGGTACCTGGAGCAGTCCTCCGGCCGGTACAGCGTCGACGGCTACGTCGGTCCGTGGGTCCAGGTCCCGGACAACGAAGCGGCCTATGGCAGCAACTACTGCGGCAGCATCGTCTGCACCCGCGACGTCGGCCGGTTCCTCGCGGACCAGGGCGTCGCCTGGTACAACGCGATGGTCGCGAGCGGCAAGACCGCGGCCCAGATCGACGCGATGCTCGCGCCATTCGACGTGTGGGACCGCTACGACTTCGACCATGACGGCAACTTCGATGAGCCGGACGGCTACATCGACCACTACCAGTCCGTCCACGCCGGCGAAGGCGAGGAGACCGGTGGCGGCGCCCAGGGCACCGATGCCATCTGGAGCCACCGCTCGTACGCGAACGGTGGCGCGCAGGGCGTCGGCCCGGTGGTCGACGGTGTCGCGAACCCGGCCGCAGGCGTTCGCCTCGGCAACAGCAGCAAGTGGATCGGCGACTACACCATCGAGCCCGAGAACGGCGGGGTCGGCGTGTTCTCGCACGAGTTCGGCCATGACCTCGGCCTCCCCGACGAGTACGACACGAGCGGCAACACCGGTGGTGCGGAGAACGGCACCGGCTGGTGGACGATCATGTCGCAGGGTTCCTATGGGACCCAGAACGGCGTCGACCTCGGGTCGGCTCCGGTCCACTTCAACGCCTGGGACAAGTGGCAGCTCGGCTGGCTGAACCATGCCGATGCGGATGTCAGCACGACCGCCGCGAAGAAGGGCAAGAAGGGCAATACCTTCAACCTCGGTCCGGCCGAGTACAACTCGACCGCGGCCCAGGCCCTGATCCTGAAGCTGCCGGACAAGAAGGTCACGACCGAGATCGGGCCACCGATCGCGGGGACCCAGTACTACTTCTCGGGGTCGGGCAACGACCTCGACAACACGATGACCAGGCCGATCACCCTCGGCGCCGGCCCGATCAACCTGTCGTTCACGGGTCGCTGGCAGATCGAGACGTGCTGGGACTACGCGTACCTGCAGGTGTCGACCGACGGCGGCGCGACGTTCACCAACGTCAACACGTCGGCGTCGACGACGCTCGACGAGAACGGCCAGAACTTCGGCTTCGGCATCACCGGGACGTCCGGCCAGCCGCACGTGTGCGACACGTTCGGGACCCCGACCGCGGTGAACGTCACGGCCGATCTCAGCGCCTACGCCAACTCCACCATCCAGCTGCGGTTCCGCTACTGGACGGATGGGGCGGCCGTGGGCGACGGGTTCAGCGTCGACGACATCGCCATCACCGGTCTCCCGACCGACGGTGCCGAGACCGATCCCGGCTGGGCCTACGACGGCTTCATCCGGACGACCGGGACCGAGGTCGAGTTCTTCCCCAACTACTACATCGCCGAGTACCGCCAGTACCTTGGCTACGACAAGGCGCTCAAGCTCGGCCCCTACAACTTCACCGATCCCAACGGGAACTGGGTGGAGCACTTCCCCTACCAGGACGGCCTGCTGGTCTGGTACTACGACACGTCACAGCACGACAACAACGTCGGCGACCATCCCGGCGCGGGCCTGATCCTCCCGATCGATGCCCATCCGGCCCCGCTCCACTGGAGCGACGGCAGCGTGGCCCGACCGCGAGTCCAGTCCTACGACGCCACGTTCGGGCTCCAGAAGACGGACAAGCTCCTCCTGCATAACCCCGGGAAGACGCTGACCGTCGCCTCGCAGAAGGCCGTCTCGGTCTTCGACGACAGCAAGACCTACTGGGTCAGTGGCGATCCGGGCGACGCTGCCAGCAACGGGCTCTATCAGTCCGAGTGGAACAGCGTGAACAACCCGCACACCGGGACGGTGCTGCAGATCGTCAACACCTCCAAGCACGACCAGTTCATGAAGGTCCGCCTGCAGTAGGCACCTGACGGGCGCCCCGCCCGAACGAAACGACGACGAGGCCCGCCGGGAAACCGGCGGGCCCCGTCATGTCCGGCTGGGCGGCGACTCGCTCTCGCCCGGCGATCGCTCTCGCCCGGCGATCCATCTAGCCCGACGCGGCCCCCAGCGCACGATCCAGGTCCGCGATGAGGTCCTCGACCGTCTCGATCCCGACCGACAGCCGGATGACGTCCGGGCCGGCTCCGGCAGCGATCCGCTCCTCGTCGGACAGCTGCCGGTGCGTCGTCGATGCGGGATGGAGGATCAGGCTCCGGGTGTCGCCCACGTTGGCCAGGTGGGACCACAGCTCGACGCTCTCGACGACCCGGATGCCCGCCTCGAAGCCGCCGCGGACCCCGAACGTGAACACCGAGCCCGGCCCGAGCGGCAGGTAGCGGGCAGCCAGCGCATGGGACGGGCTGGACGGCAGGCCCGCGTACGACACCCAAGCCACCGCCGGATGGCCGTCGAGGAACTCGGCGACGCGCCGGGCGTTGGCGACGTGGCGCTCCATGCGCAGGGGCAACGTCTCCGTCCCGGTCAGGATGTAGAACGCATTGGTCGGCGAGAGGGTCGGGCCGAGGTCGCGCAGGGCGACGGCCCGTGCCTTCATCGAGAACCCGAAGTCGCCGAAGGTCTCGATGAAGTCGAGCCCGTGGTAGGCCGGATCGGGGCCGGTCAGGAACGGGAACTTGCCGCTCGCCTCCCAGTCGAACCGGCCGGACTCCACCACGATCCCGCCCATCGACGTCCCGTGTCCGGACAGGAACTTGGTCAGCGAGTGGACGACGAGGTCGGCGCCCCATTCGAACGGACGGCAGAGGTACGGCGTGGCCAGGGTGTTGTCGACGATGAGCGGGATCAACGCGGCGTGCGCGATCGTGGCCAGTGCCTCGATGTCGACGACGACCCCGCCGGGGTTGGCCAGCGACTCCACGAAGACGGCCCGGGTCCGCTCCCCGATCGCGCCGGCGACCGCGGACGGGTCCGTGGCGTCGACGAACGTGGAGGTCCAGCCGAGACGCGCGAACGTGTGGCGCAGCTGGGTCAGCGACCCGCCGTACAGCTGGCGCGCCGCGACGACGTGATCGCCCGGCTCGAGGAGCGTGTAGAACGCGAGCAGCTGGGCGGCGTGCCCGGATGCGGCGGCCACGGCGGCCCGCCCGCCCTCCAGCGCCGCGACCCGCTCCTCGAGCGCGGCGACGGTCGGGTTGGTGATGCGCGAGTAGATGTAGCCGAAGGTCTGCAGGTTGAAGAGCGCGGCCGCGTGATCGACGTCCTCGAAGACGTACGCGGTCGTCTGGTGGATCGGCACGTTGCGCGAGCCGGTGACCGGGTCGGGCCGCGCGCCGGCGTGGACGGCCCGCGTCTCGAAGCCGTAGGTCTCGTCGATCTCGAGCGGCGGCCGCTCCCCTGCGGGGCGATCGTCGGTCATCCGAGCGACCGCGCGCGACGGCTCGACAGGAGCCCCGTGTTGATGCCGCTCCAGGCGAGCTCGCCGCTCAGCCGGCCGTACTCGATCTTCATGCACCGGTCCTCGATGAAGGTCAGGCCGGCGAGACCGGCGATGGCCGCGCCCTCGGGGCTCCGGATGCCGAGCTGGAGCCACAGGACCTTGGCCCCGATCCTGGCGGCCGCGTTCGCGATCTCCGGCACCTCCTCCGGCCGCCGGAAGACGTCCACGACGTCGACCGGCACGGGGATCGAGTCGAGGTCGGCGTAGACGGTCTCGCCCAGGATCGGCGCGTCCAGCGCGCGCGGGTTGACCGGGATCACCCGGTAGCCCTTGCGCTGGAGGTAGCGCATCACGAAGAAGCTCGGCCGGTTCCAGTTCGGGGAGGCACCGACCATCGCGATGGTCTTCGTCTCGGCGTAGATCCGCCGGAGCAGCGCGTCGGGATACGTGGAGGTCGAGCGCGGGATCGTGCAGGCGACGAGCGCGCTCCGGTCGGTCCGATCAGCCATGGCCCGACGATAGCGCCCAAAGAGCCCTCCGTGTTGCGGAGGGCTCAAAGTGACTGGGTCGACGACGGGCTCGATGACCCCTGCCGGGCTGATTTCAGGTCCTTACCGGCCTGCGCGTGGCACCGATCATGCGGCAGTCCACTCACCCGCATACGGGACGGAGTAGGGCTGCCAGCTCAGGTCTTTAGCGTCGAACTTGTCCTGAGCCGCATCCACGGCGCGTTCCCATTTCTTGATGATGGATTTGGCGGATGAGCACCTGTGACCGACGAGCTGCGTCTTGAGCTTCTTCTCGTAGGTCTTCTGGATCTTGATGTGCTGGCCTTCGTGCCACGCGAAGTGATCGAGGACAGGCTTCCACCAGGTGAGCAGCTCTGGCTGGACCTTGCTGGGACCAACCCATCGAGGCAAGTTGACCGTAGAGGTCCGGTTGATGGTCGCCGCAACGATCGTGCACGAACCGCTTGCCCGGTTTGTCAGCATCTTCCAGTTGACACTCGATCGCTGCAGGACACAGGCGAGGACTTCTTGGGCCTTGGATTTGCAGGGTGCTGCAGACTTCGCGACGATCTGGGTCACAAGAGCGCCGGGCGTCTGACCAACGATCGGGAAGTACTTGACCTTGGTCGCACCCGCGACCTTCATCGAAAGCTTGGGCAAGGCAACCAGACTTGGCGCAACGGCCGGAACCTCGGTGGTGATCGGCGACGGGACGGGGACCGGAGTCTCGATCGGTGCAGGCACAGGCGCCTGCGTCGCAACGGGACTAGGGAGGGGCGTGGTCTGCGGGACCGAGCTCGCAGTCGCGGTCGGCTCCGCGTTCGCCGCAGGAACGTCCGAGGCGGGCGGGGTTGATGAGGCGCATCCGCCGACGATTGCCGCCATGACGATCGTGGCGATGGAAAGGGTGACCACCCTGGAGCTGAACACGTTGTCGTCCTCTAGGAGAGTTTGCTGAGTCCTTGCAATTATCGGACTAGCGTTTTCCGTTTCCCACGACGGGGTGCGCAGATCGAATAGCCGTCGTTTGCGGTATCACTGCAACCGGGGATCGGGGACGTCCAGAGTCGCATGTCTTGCCGATGGACTGGATGATCGCGGACGGACCGGTTGGACCGATGTACGTCACGGGGTGCCTGTCACGCATCCCACGGCCCGGACCGGCGATGGCCCTCGATGCTCGGCTTCCCGTTACGGGAGATCCCGGAATGCGGCGGCACGTCGACCCGGGCCATGATCCCGTCATGAGACGTTCGTTGACACTCCTCACCGTGTTCGCGGTATCACTGGTGGTAACCGGTTGCAGTCAGGCACTCGGATCCCCGGCGCCCCCGACCACAGCATCTCCCCGAGGTCTGGTCACATCCTCGCCTGTATCGATCACGGCATCCCCGGCGACGCGGGTCGCGCCCCCAGCGGCTGGGACGCCGTGCAGCCAGGTCTACAACCCGGTCCGCTGCCAGACGATGACGGACTGGGTGGCGGTCCAACTCGGTACGACCCGGGAGGAGGTCGCCAGCCTCGGCGTTCTCCCGCAGCCCACGTCGCACCTCGGTATGTACTCCGGTGGGCCACCGGTCGACGTCAGCGTCACCCTGCGTGACGGATCGGTCCATCGATTGGACATGAACTGCGGCGGGATCTCCGGGAACCAGTGCGCCGACGATCCGCACCTCGGGACGTCATCGGTGATGAACCCCGGCGGGTACTACGACGGCACCGAAGCCCAGTTGCTGGGAGGCCGGCCATCCATCGCCCCCGATTCGCTCGCCGACGCGATGCCGCTCCGCATGGCACGCGTCGACATTCCCATCGATCACACCGGCCCATACGAGGTCTCGATCGGACAGGCGCGGCTACCCAATGGCATCCTGACGACGGTGGACTACGCCCTCGTCGATGACTGGCCGGCGGGCATCTCCATCGTCGATGGCGGCGTCGGCCTTGATATCCGCTCACTCGATGAGGGCGGAAAGCCGATCAGGAACATCTACGAACACGGCTGGCATCTGGGCTCGGAACGCGTGGAGGCCGTCGTCGTCTTCGACGTCGCGCATTTCGACCCCGGCGCAATGCTGGGGATCAAGGACGTCGTCGTACGGTAGGCCCCTCCCGTGGAATCAACCCGAGATGGGCTAAAGGGATCGAGACGACAGGACTAGCCGACACTTCCAACTTCGATCCGCAGCCGCCCGCAGCGCGAGGGCGCCGACCTTCTCGGCCGATCCGCCGTCGACAGTCACGGGCCCCTGCCAAAAAGGGGTCGTCTCGAATGGTTCGGAGCAGCCCTTAGGGGCCAGTCGTGCAGGAAGTTGGCTCCGGCGGTAGGACTCGAACCTACGACCAAGCGGTTAACAGCCGCCCGCTCTACCACTGAGCTACGCCGGAGCGAGGAACGCCGGGTCTCGAGCAGATCGTCGGGGCCGCGAGCGTCAGGGACGCCGGGTCGGCGCCGGGCGACAGGATAGCACGGCTCGCCGCGGGATCAGGCCCTGCGCAGGCTCCGGAGCTGGAACCCGGCGATGATCTGGGTGATGCCAAGGATGATCAGCCAGATGCCACCGATCAGTGCGAGCGTGACCGCGGACGTGATCGGGTAGGTCAGGATGATGATCCCCGCGATGATGCCGAGCAGGCCGCTGATGATCCGCCAGTTCCGGCCCTGCTTCTGGGCGAACGCCGCCACGAAGGTCATGACCCCCTGGACCAGCCAGAAGATGCCCAGGACGAAGATGAAGACCTCGACCGACTGGAAGGGCGATCGCAGGAGCGCGAAGCCCACGATGATCGACAGCACGCCGATGATCGCGTGGAGCACGCGGCTGCCCGTGTCGCCATCGCGGGTGAACGACGTGATGACCTCGTAGAAGCCGCTCACGAACAGCCATGCGGCGAAGAAGATGGCGATCGTGACGATCGTCGCGCCCGGGTAGCCGATCGCCAAGATCCCGATGATGATGCTGACGACGCCCATGACGACGGCCAGACCCCAGTGGTCGGCCACGTCCTGCATCATCGCGTGGGTCTGATCGGCGGTCGCATCCATCGAGCTGGTCATGACGTCCTCCTCACGTGCAAGATCGGCATGAGGATAGCGTGGCCGAGTGCACGGGGCCACCCTTTTCTGACGCGGCCCCCGGAGCGCGGCCATCGGGCATACTCGGTCGATGACCGCCCACTCCCCCATCCTCTCGCCCGAGTCGCTGTCCCGGGATCTCGTCCGATCTGACATCCGCATCGTCGACGTGCGCTGGGTCCTCAATGCGCCGGGTGCCGGTCGCGCCGCCTATGAGGCCGGGCACATCCCGGGGGCGATCTTCCTCGATCTCGATACGGACCTCGCCGCGCCCGAGGGCCCGGGGCGCCATCCCCTCCCCTCCCCGGCCGCGTTCCGGGAGCGGCTCGAGGCGGCCGGGATCGGCTCGGGTGACACGGTGGTCGTCTACGACGACACCGGCGGCGCGACCGCGGCCCGGTTGTGGTGGATGCTCGACGACCTGGGCCACGAGCACGTCGCGATCCTCGACGGGGGCTATCCCGCCTGGGTCGCCGCCGGCTACCCGGTCAGCACCGAGGAGCCCGAGCCCCACACCCGTGGCCGCCTGGAGCTCCGAGACGCCTGGACGCGGGTGACGGACCGCGACGCCGTGGCCGCCGGGCTCGGAACGTTCGTGCTCCTGGACGCGCGGGCCGGCCCGCGCTACCGCGGCGAGGTCGAACCGGTCGACCGGGTTCCCGGGCACATCCCGACCGCGCGCAATGCGCCCTCGGCGAGCTTCCTCGGGCCGGATGGGCGGTTGCTCGGTGCCGCGGACCTGTCGGATCGATTCGCGACCCTGGGCGTCGACGAGTCGAACGGCGCCTCGGTCGTCACCTCGTGCGGCAGCGGCGTCACGGCCTCCCTCGCCAGCCTCGCGATGCGGGTGGCCGGCCTCCCGGACCCGATCCTCTACCCGGGGTCCTACTCCGATTGGTCCAGCGCCGGCCTGCCGATCGCCACCGGCGCCGAGCCGGGCGACCCACCCGACCTGGGCTAGGGCCCAACCGGCGACCTCGAGCCGCGGCGGCCACCCGCCGCCCACGCGTGACTGGTGCGAGGACCCGTCGGTCAACCAGTCGGGTCCACGGGAGCGACGGGGCGCGCCGAGGTGGAACCTGTCGTCATCGGCCGATGGCCCATGCCTGGCCGCCCGCCGACGCACCCGGGCCAGGCCGCAGGGAGGTGATGTGGACTGCCCACGACGCCAGAGCCCACGACCACATCTCGATCGCTGCGGGCGGCGGCTCGCCCAGTGGATGAAAGGAACGTCCCGTGGACTTCAGCAAGCAGGTCGATGAACTCCAGGTCCATGTCGCCGAGATGCAGGCCGCCGTGAAGGCGGCCGCGACCGAGACCCACGCCCAGATCCAGGAACGGATCGACGAGGCGCAGGGCCAGATGGACAAGGCCGCCAAGACGGCCAAGGCCGACGCCGACCGGGCCGGCGACGACGGGAAGGCCCGGTGGGCCAAGATCAAGGCGGACACCGCGGCCAGGGTGGCCTCGACCAAGCGGACCATCGATCGTCGCGGTGACGAGTTCGACGCGAGGGTCGCCGACGACGACGCCAGCCTGGCGGAGAGCGACGCCGCGTCGGCCATCGACTTCGCCGAGTGGGCGGTCGACAACGCTCGCGTCGCCACCCTCGACGCGATCGACGCCCGCGTCTATGCCAGCCAGAAGCAGGCCGCGATCCGCGTCTGACGCGCCCGGTGCAAGCGAAGGCCCGGCAGGCCCACTCAGTGGGCCGCCGGGCCATGTCATGTCCGGGAGATGTCGCTGCGGCGCCGTCGGCGCCGAGCCTCTACTCGAGGTAGTCCTTGAGCTTGCGGCTGCGGGACGGGTGGCGCAGCTTGCGCAGCGCCTTGGCCTCGATCTGGCGGATCCGCTCGCGGGTGACGTTGAACTCCTTGCCGACCTCCTCGAGGGTCCGGGCACGCCCGTCCTCGAGGCCGAACCGGAGCTGGAGCACCCGCCGCTCGCGACCGGTCAGCGAGTCCAGGACCGCCTCGACCTGCTCCTTCAGGAGCTGGTGCGACGCCGCCTCGGCCGGGGCGAGCGCGCCCCGGTCCTCGATGAAGTCGCCGAGGTGGGAGTCCTCCTCCTCGCCGATCGGGGTCTCGAGCGAGACCGGCTCCTGCGAGACCTTGATGATCTCGCGGACCTTCTCCGGCGTGACCTGGACCTCCTGGCCCTTGGACATCGCCTCGGCGATCTCCTCCACGGTCGGCTCGCGGCCGAGCTCCTGGAGCAGGCCGCGCGAGACCCGGATGAGCCGGTTGATCGTCTCCACCATGTGGACCGGGATGCGGATCGTCCGCGCCTGGTCCGCGATGGCCCGGGTGATGGCCTGGCGGATCCACCACGTGGCGTACGTGGAGAACTTGAAGCCCTTCTCGTAGTCGAACTTCTCGACCGCCCGGATGAGCCCGATGTTGCCTTCCTGGATGAGGTCCAGGAACGACATCCCGCGACCGATGTACTTCTTCGCGATCGACACGACGAGGCGCAGGTTGGCCGAGGTCAGCTGCTCCCGGGCGTCACGCCCGATGACGACGATGGTGCCCTTGCGGTCACGCAGCTTCGTGTTGAGCGGCACTTCCGGGTCGTAGCCCATCCGCTTGAGCAGGTCGGCCTCGTTGCCGGCCAGGATCCAGCGCTCGAGCGCCGGATAGGCCGTGTCCTCGCGGGTCCAGTCCCAGATCGCGCGCAGGCCGATGTTGTCGCGCGAGTCGAGGTCGCCGTTGTGGACGGACAGGAAGGCCCAGTCGAGGAGGGCCTGGAAGTCCTCCGGCGAGAGGGTCTCGTTGTAGGTGTGGACGAGCTTCTTGGCCTCCTTGAGGCGCTCCTTGGTCCCGTCCGACTGGGCGTCGCGCCCGGCCTTGACGAGGTGGAAGTCCGGGGTCGGGACGAGAAGCTCGAGGGCGCCCGGGTCGGCCAGCGCCCGGCGGACCAGGTCGTGGGCCTCGTCGCCGAACGGCAGGCGGTGCTGGGTCTTGGTCGTGCGCGTCTTGCGCTCGGTGTCGTGCAGGGTCCATTCGTGGAGCGAGACGATCCCCTTCCAGGGCGCCTCGACCATCTGCTCGCCAAGCTCGATCGCCTTGGCCAGGACGACCTCTTCCTCGGCGGTCAGCAGGGCGACCTTGCCGATCTCCTTGAGGTACATCCGGACCGGGTCGTCGATCCCGATCATGTCGGCCGAGATCGCCTCGAGCTCCTCGGCGGAGGGCTCCTCGACCTCCTTGGGATCGAGCTTTGCCGGCGCGTCAGCCGGCAGCTTGGCGGCCGGATCGGCGGCGCCGTCCTCGGTCACGACGACGATGCCGACATCGGCACCGTCCTCGCCGGCCGCTTCGGGCCCGAGGTCGAGGTCGTCATCATCGTCTTCGTCGTCGTCGCCGGCCACGGCCACACCGGCCTTCGGACGGGACGGGCGCAGGCCGGCCATCTTGGCCTCTTCGAGGTCCGCCTTGGCGCGGCGCGGCCGCGACAGGACGGCCTCCACGAGTTGCTTGTCTAGGGGATCGGCGGACATGGGTTACCTCCGGTTTCCGGCGAGAAGCCGGGTCTGGTCTCGGCGCCGGTCCAGTGACAGGCGCGCTTCATTGATCTGACGTCGTTCGAGCATCAGCCGGGTGATCGCGTCGCGATCGCCGGCCCGCTCGGCCTCCCCCTGGGCGGCCTCGTTGTAGTCGCTGCGGTCGCGCAGCTGGTCGTCCTCGAGCTCGAGAAGCAGTCGGGTGATCTCGTAGTCCAGGTGCGCCGGGTCGAGCCCGCGCGCATCCGGTCCGTTCTTGGCATACAACGCTCGGGCGAGCGCTGCCGTTTCGTCGTCGAGGGCGAGCAGCAGGGCGGCCGCGTCGAACGGCGGATGGACACCCTGGTCGTTGGGGGCTCGCTGGAGGACGATCGCGCGGAACAGCTCGCGGGCGACCGTGCTCGGCAGCTGGTCCGGACCGAGCTCGTTGACGACTCGGAGCTGCTCATCCGGGACGAGGAGGAGCAGCCGCAACAGCTCCGATTCGACCGGGGTGATCGCACGCAGGATGTCGTGGATCGGCAGCGCGTCGGGCGACGACAGGACCGAGTCGGCGGTGATCCGGGACGGCCCGGATTGGCTGATCGGATTCCTCGCCGGCCGCTCCAGGACCTGGCGGAGCACGCGATCCTCCACGCCGGACGCCAGGCGGACCTGGCCGATCGCCTCGTCGCGCCGGAGCGGGTCCTCGACCTCGCGGATCGCCGGCATGACGGCTTCGACGAAGCCGATCCGTCCGGAGCTCGTCTTGAGGTCGAACCGGCCGGTGTGATAGTCGATCAGGTATTCGAGCAGCGGCTTGGCCTTGGCGATGGCTGCCTCCCAAACCGCCGGCGACTCGCGCACGACCTCGTCCGGGTCCTTGCCGTCGGGGAGCCGTGCGACGCGGACGTCCTCGAGCTTGACGCCCGACGTGTCCTTCTGGAGCTCGCCGATGAGCCCGACCAGCGCGGACATCCCGGCGCCCCCCGCCTTCTCGCCGGCGGCGTCGACGTCGTAGGCGAGCACGATCCGGGTCGCGTACCGGGTCAGGAGCGCCACCTGGCCCGGCGTCAGGGCCGTCCCGAGGCTGGCCACGACGTTCTCGAAGCCGGCCTGGTGCGCCATCAGCGCATCCGTGTAGCCCTCGACGATGACCGCCTGGCCTAGCTTGCGGATGGGGCCCTTGGCCTTGTCGATGGGATAGAGCGTCCGGCTCTTGTCGAACAGCGGCGTCGCGGGGGAGTTCAGGTACTTGGGCCCCTCTCCCTCCAGCAGCCGCCCGCCGAGCCCGACGGCGTGGCCGTTCTGGTCGCGGATCGGGAAGAGGACGCGCGCTCGGAACTTGTCGTAGACGCCACCGCGGCCGCTCTGGCGCGGCGACGCGAGGCCGACCTCGACGAGCTCCTCCGGCCGAACGTCGCGCTTGGTCGCGAGCGTGCGGGTCATCTGGTCCCAGCCACCCGGCGCCCAGCCGAGCTGGTAGGTCTCGATCGTCGCGTCGCTGAAGCCGCGACCGTGCAGGTACTCGAGGGCGGGCTTGCCGGCGTTCGAGGCGGTCAGCACGGCGTGGTAGAAGGCGATCGCGCTGTCGAGCACGGTGCGCAACCGGGCCTTGTGGGCATCCTCGCGCTGGGTCCGTTCGTCGATCTCGACGCCGGCGCGCTGGGCGAGTGTCCGGAGGGCTTCGGGGAACGTGACCCCGTCACGCTGCATCACGAAGCTGAAGATGTCCCCGCCGAGGCCGCACCCGAAGCAGTGCCAGCTCTCGCGCTGGGGGGTGACGACGAACGATGGTGTCTTCTCACCGTGGAAGGGACAGAGACCCTTGTACGTGGTCCCCGCCTTCTTCAAGCTGACCGTTTCGCCGACGACCTCGACGACGGTGAGCTTGTTCTTCACTTCGGCTGCGACACCGACCGCCAAACAGCGCCTCCTGGACCCGAACATGGCTGTGGGCCTGTCAAGTCTTGACAAGCCCGAACGACCCTCAGTATCCGCCTTCAGACCCCGATTTGTCAACCCCTTTGTCAATACTGCCCAGGGGTATCCCGAAGCGCGATCGCGGCTGGTCATCCGGCCCGTCAGCCCGTAGGGTTGTCGCATGCCGCGCCTGCAATCCAAGCGCCTGAGCGCACCCGACGAGACCCGCTCCTACCCGGGCGGGAACGCGGTCCTGGTCAACGTCGGCGAGACGGCCGTGGGCCGGGCCGTCTACGAGCCGGGCTGGCGCTGGACGACCCACATCCGGCAGATCGCCGGCACCGCGCACTGCCAGCTCCATCACCTCGGCTACTCGATCTCGGGGCTGATGCACGTCGTGTCCGACGACGGGCAGGAGATCGATATCGTGCCCGAGTCGATCTACGAGATCCCGCCCGGCCACGACGCGTGGGTCGTCGGCGACGAGCCGTGGATCACCCTCGAATGGACCAGCGCGCGCACATTCGCCCTGCCAGCCGAAGGGCCGGGCGAGTCGATGCTGCTGAGCGTGCTCTTCACCGACATCGTCGATTCGACCGCGACCCTGCACCGGGTCGGGGACGTCGCCTGGCGCGACCTGCTGATCGCTCACAACCGGCTCCTGCGCGAGGATCTGAACACGTTTCGTGGCCGCGAGGTCGCGACGACCGGCGACGGCTTCCTGGCCGTGTTCGACGGCGCCACGCGCGCCGTTCGCTGCGGGTTGGCGATGATCCGGTCCGCGGGCACCCTGGGTCTGTCGATCCGCGTCGGCGTCCACACCGGCGAGGTCGAGTTCATCGGCGAGGAGGCCCGCGGCCTGGCCGTGCACGCCGCGGCGCGGGTCATGTCGCTGGCCGGCCCGGACGAGGTCCTCGTCTCGTCGACGACGCGCGATCTCCTCGAAGGCTCCGGCGTCGTGCTCGAGGACGCGGGATCCCACGAGCTGAAGGGGCTCCCGGGCGTCCGCGCCGTGTCGCGGGTCATCGGGACCGGCGCATGACGAGCTCGGACGATCGCCCGACGACCGACCGGTTCATCCCGCCGATGCTGGCCACGCTCGTCAAGGAGCCGTTCGACGATCCGGCCTGGCTCTACGAGGTCAAATGGGACGGGTTCCGGGTCGAGGCGGTCGTGGGTGACGGCGACGTCCGGCTGTGGACGCGCGGCCGCCAGGACGCTGCCGGCTACTTCGGGCCGTTCCTGTCGCCGGCGACCTGGCTCACATCGACCGACGCGATCCTCGACGGCGAGGTCATCGCCCTCGACCGCCACGGTGAGCCCGATTTCGCGCTCCTCCAGAGCCAGATCCGACGGCGTGGCGTGGCTCCCGAGGGTGCCCGGGTGGTCTACCAGGCGTTCGACCTGCTGTGGCTCGACGGGGAGAGCCTGCTGGATCTGCCCCTCGAAGAGCGCAAGGCCCGCCTCAAGGCCGTCCTGCGGGACGATCCGCGGGTCCGCTACAGCGACCACGTGCTCGGCGACGGCATCGCATTCTTCGAAGCCGCCCGGGTCCGCCGCCTCGAGGGGATCATGGCCAAGGCGCGCGACTCGATCTACGAGCCCGGACGGCGCGGCGCGACCTGGCTCAAGGTCAAGATCCGGCCCGAGCAGGAGCTGGTCGTCGTCGGCTGGACGACCGGCAAGGGCTACGCAGCCGACCTCGGAGCGTTGCTGGTGGCCG
The DNA here is from genome assembly GCA_963755995.1 of uncultured Chloroflexia bacterium. Classification (GTDB taxonomy): domain Bacteria; phylum Chloroflexota; class Limnocylindria; order Limnocylindrales; family CSP1-4; genus SPCO01. The sequence continues at coordinate 1,234,022 of CAVWLQ010000003.1, forward strand.
TGTACGACGACGGGCGCCTCCGCTACGTCGGGAAGGTCGGGGCCGGCTTCACCGGCGACACCCGCACCGATCTGCTGGCCCGTCTGGCGCCGCTCGCGGCGACCGAGCCGGCGGCCGAGGGCACACCGACCGGCCGCCTCGGCCGTGAGGCGCGCTGGGTCCGGCCCGAGCTGGTCGTCCGGGCCGAGTTCGCAGGCTGGACGGGCGATGGCCAGGTCCGCCAGGCCGCGTACAAGGGCGTGGACTTCGGCAAGGATCCGCGCAAGGTCGTGCGCGAGGCGCCGCCCGCCTGATCGCCGGGCGCCTCCCGGTGGCGCTCGTTCGGATATGATTGCGGACTCAACGACTTGCCGCGCCCAGAGACGGCCGTCGCGCTCCGCACACGCCCCGGAGGATCGACCATGAAGGCCTACGCCCTGCGCGGCGCCGACCAGCCCGCCGCCCTCATCGACATCCCGGAGCCCGAGCTCCCCGCCGACGGCATCCGCGTTCGGATCCATGCCGCGAGCGTCAACGGCTTTGACGTCTTCGAGGCCAACGGCTACCTCGTCGGGATGATGGAGCACGTCTACCCGACGGTCATCGGGCGCGACTTCGCGGGCATCGTCGAGGCCCTCGGGTCGGAACGGACCGACGTGGCGGTCGGTGACACGGTCCTCGGGTTCGTGACGAGCGATCCGCCGCTCCACGTCGGCACCTGGGCCGATGTCGTCGTCGGGGCGGCGAACGTCATCGTCAGCCAGCTCCCGGACGGGCTGGCGTTCGAGAGCGCCGCGGCGATCCCGCTGGCCGGCGCCACAGCGCTCGCTGCGGTCGAAGCGGTCGAGATCGGCCCCGGTGACGTGGTCCTCATCGCGGGTGCGACCGGCGGTGTCGGCTCGTTCGCCGTCCAGCTCGCGGTCCAGCGCGGCGCCACGGTCGTCGCCACTGCCCGAGCCGGCGAGAGCGATGCGTTCGTCCGGAGCCTGGGTGCGACCGACACGATCGACTACGCCGCCGGCGACGTCGTCGACGCAGTCCGTGCCCGCTACCCGGACGGCGTCGACGCCCTGATCGACAGCGTCGATCGCGACGCGGCCTTCGGGCGGGTCGCCGAGCTGGTCCGTTCCGGCGGCCGGATCGCCACGACGCTCGGCGCGGCTGACGTGGATGCGCTCGCGGCCCGCGGTGTCCGCGCCACGAACGTGCGCGGCACGGTCACCGCGGGGACGCTCAGCCGGCTCGCCGAGGCGGTCGTCGCAGGCGCGCTCCGGGTCGAGATCCAGCACACCTTCCCGCTGGCAGACGCCGCGGCTGCGTTGGCCGCGTTCGGCGCCGGCACGCGGGGGAAGATCGTCCTGACCGTCGCCTGATCAAGGGGTCAGTCCCGGCGACTGCGCCGACTCGTCCGGCGAAGGCCCGGACATGCGAACGGCCCGTCCGAAGACGGGCCGTGAGCGGTGAGCCGTTGGCTCTCAGCCGGCGCGCACGTGATTGGCGCGCGGGCCCTTGGGGCTGGCTTCGACGTCGAACTCGACTCGCTCTCCGCCGATGAGGCGGTCGAAGTCGAGCGAGGCGTCGAGACCGCCGCGATGGAAGAAGTATTCCTTCTCGTCCTCGCCGGCGATGAAGCCAAAGCCGCGGTCGGCAACGACCTTCTTGATGGTACCGGTGGCCATGATGTGACCTCCTGATGCTCCCCGAACGAGGGGTCGCAGAACGCACGGTCCGTTCGAGAAGGAGATCGACCACGCGGAGCATCGCCACGAGGTGCAGCGAGGTCACGACCATAGCACCGATGCGCGCTCGGCACCAGCGTCGGGCCATCGCTCCGACGGTACATCCGGGGGGTGCCGGGGTGCCCGTGACGGCCTATCCTCGGGATGGTCATGCGAGACGCCCACCGCCGCGTACCACGGAGGCCCGCCTCCGTCAGACGACCGATCCTGGCCAGCCTCCTCGTGGCCGGTCTGGCGCTGGTCGCGCTGCCGGGTCTCGCCGCGGCCGCCGATCCATCCGCCAGCCCCGATCCGACCGCGCCGGTCGAGACGCCCGCGCCGACGCCGGTCCCGACGGCCCAGCCCACGGCGCAGTCGACGCCCGCCCCGACCGCGGCTCCGTCCCCGACGGCGACGCCCCCACCCGCCGATCCGCTCGCTCTCCACTCCCCGGCCCCGTCGCCGACGCCCGAACCGACGTCGACGGCTGCACCGACGCCCACGGGCACGGCCGACCCGACCCCCGAGCCGAGCCCGGCCCCGTCGCCGACACCCACGCCGACGCCGGCTCCGACCCCGCCGGTCGCGCCACGTGCGATGAACCTGTTCACGGCATCGGGCTTCCGGTACCAGGACCCCAACTGGGCCGCCTGCACCGCGACGTCCGTGCGCACGATGCTCAATCTCATCGCGATGCGCGGATCGAAGGGTGAGGGCTTCATCTGGCGCCCGACGAACTCGGGCGTCGTCCGGGACCGGATCCTGGCCTGGGAGCGCACCCACGACACGCTGACCGGCGGACATGGCTCGGATCCGCACGGCTGGCGGAACGCCCTCAACTACTACGGCTGGGGGGCCGGCACGATCCGCAGCGGGTCGCGTGTCTACGAGGACGTGTCCTACACGTCGTTCGATCGCGCGATCAAGGACGCCGTCCGGGCCATGGTGATCACTCGCAAGCCGGTCGGTCTGCTCGGCTGGCGCGGGGCGCACGCCCAGATGGTCACCGGCTACTACGGCCTGATCGGCAACCCGTTCGCGAAAGACGCCGCGGGTCGGTACCTCGACAGCTTCTCCGTGGCGGGCGTCTACCTGACCGACCCGCTCCGTGCATCGAAGGCCGTCAACCGCGGCGAGAGCTACACGGCGTTGCGCACGTCGCTGAACTACCGCTGGCGCTTCCAGCGCTACTACGAGAACGACAGCAAGCTGGACGACCCGTACACGCCCGGCGTCCGGGCCTCCAGGCTCGAGTGGTACGGCCGCTTCGTGCTGGTGCTGCCCATCCGATAGGGTTGGCCGATGCTCGGCCCTCGCGCGCTTGGCCGCGCGCTCCTCGCCCGCCAGCTGCTCCTCGAGCGACGACCGGGGAGGGCGCTCGACACGATCGAACACCTCGTCGGGCTCCAGGCCCAGGCGCCCCTCGCGCCGTACGTCGGGCTGTGGTCGCGGCTCGAGGGCTTCGCGGCGGCGGGGCTGGCGACGGCGCTGACGGATCGGACGGCCGTCCGTGCCTCGCTCATGCGCGCCACGGTGCACCTCGTCAGCGCCGATGACGCGCTCGTGCTGCGGCCGCTGATCCAGCCGGTGCTCGAGCGTGGCTTCGAGGGCAGTGCGTTCGCGCGCGGGGTCGCGGGCGTCGACCGAGCGGAGCTTCTTGCCTTCGGCCGTGCGCTCCTCGAGGAGCGGCCGCGCACGAGCCCGGAGCTGGGGCGGCTGCTCGCCGAACGCTGGCCGGAGAGCGACCCCGTGGCGCTGTCAGCGGCTCTCGGATACCTCAGCCCGCTCGTCCAGGTCACGCCCAGGGGTGTCTGGGGCCGGACAGCCGCACCGGCACGGACGACCATGGAGACCTGGCTGGGCCGGCCGCTCGAGGCCAGGCCCTCCCTGGAGTCCCTCGTGCTCCGCTACCTGGCCGCGTTCGGCCCGGCGACGGTCAGGGATGCCCAGGCATGGTCCGGCCTCACCCGGCTGAGCGTCGTGTTCGACGGCCTGCGGCCGGCGCTCCGGACGTTCCGCGACGAGGACGGTCGCGAGCTGTTCGACCTGCCCGACGCCCCGCGGCCGAACCCGGACACCCCTGCGCCGGTGCGGTTCCTGCCCGAGTACGACAACGTCCTGCTCGGCCACGCCGACCGATCCCGGATCATCCCGCCAGGACGGTCCATCCCGTTGCCGCCGGGCAACGGGGCGCAGATGGGGACCATCCTGGTCGATGGCACCTTCGCCGGGAGCTGGCGGATCCGCCGCGCCGGGGACCGGGCGACGCTCGCGATCCGGCCGTTCGAGCCGCTCCGTCCTCCCGACGAGGCGGCCCTCGCCGACGAGGGCGCCCGGCTCGTCGCCTTCGCGACCGATGGCCTCGCCGCAGACGTCGTCGTCGAAACCGGGTCCGCCTGACCCGCCGTAGACTGGGTGGGACGGGCCTGCCGCGTCACCGGCGCGCCGTCACCAGGGGGCAGCATCGACATGTCCACGAGTCAGCCGAGCCACGCGGCCGGTCGCGAGCCGGCGACCGTCCGGATCGCGATGTGGAGCGCCCGGCACCGCTGGCCGGTCGCCGCCCTGTGGTTCGTGGCGACCATCGGGCTGCTCGTCGTCAGCCTGAGCATGGGCGGCATCGACGCGGCCGATGCGAACGGGAACCCGAACGAGCGCCAGCTCGAGGCGAGCGAGGCCTACGACGTCTTCAACGCCGGCGGGACGAACGACCCCTTCGAGCAGGTCGTCGTCGTGGTCGGCGGCGCTCCCGGCGCGACGTCCGATCCGGCGTTCCAGGCCGCGGTGGGAGACCTCGTCGCCAAGCTGACCGCCGCCGGCGCGCCGCTCGACGGCGTCCAGACGACGACGTTCAGCCAGCTGGCCGACCCGCTGCACGCCCCACCCGAGGCCGGGCTCGTCGCGCCGGATGGGTCGACGGTCCGGATCGTCGGTCGGATCGAGGGTGACGATACCCGGGTCACCCCGCTGATCGCGCCGGTGCTGCCTATCCTGGCCGAGGCCCGCGACGCCAACCCGAACCTCGCCATCCACGCCGTCGCCAGCACGTTCATCAGCGACGACATCAACGCGCTGATCTCGTCGGGCCTCGACGATTCGCTCCGGCTGACGATCCCCCTCACGTTCATCATCCTGCTGTTCGCGTTCGGTGCGATCGTGGCCTCGGTCGTGCCGCTCGTGCTGGCCATCACCTCGCTGGTGGCCGCCTTCGGGATCCTGGGCATCTACAGCCAGATCGTGGGGCCGGTCAGCCCCAACGCCACCCAGCTCATCGTGCTGATCGGGCTGGCCGTCGCGGTCGACTACTCGCTGTTCATGATCACCCGGTTCCGCGTCGAACGGCGCGCCGGCCGCGACCGGGCCAAGGCCATCGAGGTCTCGAGCAGCACGGCCGGGCGGGCCGTGTTCTTCTCCGGGCTCGCCGTGATGATCTCGCTCGCCGGGCTCATCACCCTCGGCGTGTCGCTCTTCACGTCGATGGCGATCGGGACGATCTCGGTCGTCTTCGTGTCGGTCATCGGCAGCCTCACGTTCCTGCCGGCGACCCTGTCGATCCTGGGCGACCGGGTCAACCTCGGCCGGCCCGCCGCATGGCTGCCCCGCCTCGCCGCCGCCGTGCCCGTCGCACCGATCCGCCGCTGGGGGCGGTCGGCTCTCGGCTGGCTGGACGATCGCGCGGCCCGGCAGGAGGGCAGCGGGTTCTGGGGCCGGCTCGTGACGCGGGTCATGGCCCACCCGGTCCCGATGACGATCGCCTCGGTCGCCCTGCTGCTCGTCATCGCCTCGCCGGTGCTCCATCTCCGGACCGGCATCACGGACATCACCGGCTTCCCCGACTCGATCGATGGCGTGGCCGGGATCAAGCTCCTCAACGAGAAATGGCCGCAGGGCACGGAGCTCCAGCTCCAGGTCGTGGTGACGGACTTCGACCAGCCGGCCACGAAGGCCGCCATCGAGCAGCTCAAGACGACGGGCCTCGACCATCCCCGGGCTGAGCGAGCCGGTGGAGGTCACGCCGTCGCATGACGGCAAGGTCGGGCTCGTCTCGTTCACGATGGGCGGCAACCGGAACGACGAGGTCAACCGGGCGCTCGTGCGCCAGGTCCGGACCGAGGTCAACCCGGCGGTCTTCGGTGGCCTGCCGGACGTCCGGACATACGTGACCGGCGACGCCGCATTCACCGTGGACACGACCCAGGTCTATGCCGACGGCGTGCCGCTCATCTTCGCCTTCGTCCTCGGCCTGTCATTCCTGCTGATGCTGGTGGCGTTCCACTCGATCGTCATCCCGATCAAGGCCATCCTGCTCAACCTGCTGTCGACCGCGGCGGCCTACGGCGTCCTCGTCCTCGTGTTCCAGGACGGCTGGTTCGCCGGACCGCTGGGCATCACCCCGAGCGGGGTCATCGAGAGCTGGGTGCCCTTGTTCATCTTCACGATCCTGTTCGGGCTGTCGATGGACTACCACCTGTTCATCCTGACCCGGATCAAGGAGGCACGGGACCGGGGCCTGGCGTCGCGCCCGGCGGTGGCCAAGGGGATCTCCGTGACGGCCGGGGTGATCACCAGCGCGGCGTCGATCATGGTCGTCGTCTTCGCCGTGTTCGTGACGCTGCCGTTCGTGTTCATCCAGCAGCTCGGGCTGGGCCTGGCCATCGCCGTGTTCATCGACGCGACGATCATCCGGAGCGTGCTGCTGCCGGCCTCGATGACCCTGCTGGGCGACTGGAACTGGTGGATGCCGCGCTTCCTCGACTGGATCCCACGGGTCACCATCGAGGGCGATCCCGACGAGCCTGTCGATGTCCCCGAGCCGGTCGGGTCGGGTGTGGCGGTCTGATCGCCGGCCACGATGAACCCCTCGTCGGCCGGTCATGATCGTCCGGCGACGAGGGGCTACGAGGCCGAGGGGACGGCGTCCCGGAGGGGCGGTCCGTCGTCGACCCTGACGACCTTGCCGGGCCACCATAGTCCGGGGGCCGGGCCGGCGCGAGGATGAAATCCCGTCGGCGGCCCGGTCAGGCCTGATCGATCCAGCCCTGCCGGAGCGCCAGCCGGACGAGGGCGGTGCGACTCGAGACGTCGTAGCGATCGAACAGGCGCCGCAGCTGGCTCTCGACGGTCTTGACCCGGAGTGCCAGCCGCTCGGCGATCTCCACGTTCGACAGGCCCTCGGCGACGAGACGAACGATGTCCAGCTCGCGGCTGGTCGGCACCCGGAGCGCGGCTGCCGCGGAGCGCCGGGCGTCGCTCGGATAGGCGCTCCCCCCGGCGGCCACGATCCGGATCGCGTCGAGGATCTCGTCGACCGACGCCATCTTCGACAGGTAGCCCCGAGCGCCGAGGTCGACCGCCCGGGCGTGATAGCTCGGGTACCACGCGACGGTGAGCATGATGAAGGCCGGCCGCCTGGGGTAGCGACCGACGAGCTCGAACCCGTCATCGTCGTGGGCCAGGCGGATGTCGCACAGCACGACATCGGGCGAGGTGCGGTCGATGAGCGTCGCCGCCGTCGCGACGTCCGGCGCCGTCCCGACGACCTCGACGTCGGACGACCCCTGGATCAGGGCAGCGAGCCCATCGGCGAGAGCCGGATGGTCCTCGACGATCGCGAGGCGGATCACGATTCGCGGGGTTTGCCTGGGATGGCCCCGGCCCGGCGGCCGACGGGCGCAGCAGGCAGGCGGACGGTGAACGTGGTCCCGTCGCCGACGTCGGACGTCACGGCGATCGTGCCGGCATGGGCGGTGACGATCTCGCGAGCCACGAACAGGCCGAGGCCGAGCCCCGTCTCGCGCGGGTGCCCCACCCGGGTGTACGCGTCGAACAGGCCGGGCAGGTCCTCGGCCGTGATGCCCGGGCCGTCGTCGCTGACGCTCAGCTCGGCGTGGCCGTTCGCCCGCCGGAGGGTCACCTCGATGGCGCCCGTGCCAGTGGCGTGCTCGATGGCGTTGGCGAGCAGGTTGAGGACGACCTGCTCGAGGCGCCCCGCATCGCCCTGGATCGGCAACGTGGCCGGACGGGCATCGAACCGGATCGGGGGCGCGTCCGGCAGCACGGACGCCAGGTCGACCGCCTCGCGCACCACCGCCGCCAGGTCCATCGGGCGGGACAGGATCTCCAGCTGGCCGGTCTGGATCCGGCTGACGTCGTACAGCCGCTCGATCAGCTCGTTGAGGCGCTGCGCCTGGACGACCGCCCGAGCGGCGTAGGTCGCGGCCTCGTCCACGTCACCGCTGGCCAGCCGGCGCTCCACGAGCTGGAGGTAGTTGTGGATGGCCGCGGTCGGCGTCTTGAGCTCGTGACCGGCGGCGGCCATGAGCCGCTCGAGGCTGAGCCGCATGGTCCGTTCGGAGATGTCCCGGATGGAGACCACCCCGCCCCAGGTCCGGTCGGATGCCGTCAGCGGCTCCGCGACGGCCTCGAACCAGCGGCGCTTGCCGTCCGGACCGCTGACCGCGAACTCCACCCGGAAGCGCTCGCCCCGGGCCGCTCGCTGCTGGGGCCGGTCCTCGGGAGCGAACGGCAGGCCGGCCACGTCCTCGGACGGGATGTCGGCCGCCGGTCCGCCGAACAGCCGCTCGTAGACGGTGTTGGTCGCGACGATCCGGCCATCGTGATCCACCGCGACGACCGCGTCGCCGATGCTGGCCAGGATCGAACGCAGCCTGTCGTGCTCCTCCTCGGTCTCGCGCTTCTGGACCTCGATGGCGGCCGTCTGGAGGCGGAGCTCGTCGGTTCGGGCGGCCAGGTCCTCGTTGGCGATGCGCAGCTCCTCGACGGTCGCGGTGAGCTCCTCGTTGAGCGTCTCGAGCTCCTCGTTGGTCGCCTGGAACTCCTCGTTGAGGGTCTCGACCTCCTCGCGCCCGGCCTGTGCGTCCTCGCTCGAGCGGAGCAGCGTCTTGTTGGCGAGCCGGAGATCGGCGATCAGGGACGACAGCTCGTCGTTGGCCCGCAGCAGGCGGTCGTTCAGCACCGCCGCCTTGTCCAGCCGCTGGCGGGTCCGCGCGTGCGCGAGCCGGTCGCGTTCGAGCCGGGTCACGTCGGTCAGCTCGATGACGACCGCCGTGACGTGTCCCGCGTCGTCCAGGAGCGGGCGCATGGTCGTCTCGAGGTGTCGCGTCGAATTGCTCGCGACGTCCGCGGCCTCGACTTCGTGGACGGCATGGCTCGTCTTGCCCTTGAGCGCGGCGTCGATCGCGGTCCGGACCTCGCTCGACGGCAGGACGTCGGCGAGATGGACGAAGTCCTGCTCGAACGCGGTGCCGTGGATGCCGAGCATCCGGCGGGCCGCCGTGTTGATCCGGACGATGTCGTACTGGGCGTCGACGACGACGACCCCCGTGTCGAGGCCCAGCAGGACGCCTTCCACGGGCGTCGTCCCCTCGGCCATCGGGTCGTCGATGACCGCCGGGACGCTCGCGCGCCGGAGCGGGACCGGGTCTCGTACCGTCTGGACCACCTTCGGCCACGGATGCGCGGCCCGCTGATGCCCGGGCAGCCGACGGTAGATCCGCAGCCGTCCGTGGTCCTCAGCATACGGTCCCGGCAGGGCGGCGACCGTCTCCGCCGTACCGAGGACGAGCCGTCCGTCCGGACGGAGCGAATAGGCGAAGGTCTCCAGGGCGACCCGCTGGAGCGGCACGGTGAAGTAGATCAGGACGTTCCGGCACAGGAGGAGGTCGATCCGCGGGAACGGCACGCGCGCGCTCAGGTCGTGCTCGCCGAAGACCATCCGGGACCGGACCTGCCGGATGACCTCGAAGCCCGCGGCGGACCGGGTGAAATAGCGCCCGCGCAGCGGTGCCGGGATGCCGCGCAGGGCCCCGGGCGGGTAGACGCCGCGGCGGGCGAAGTCGATCGCGGTCCGGTCCACGTCCGTCGCGAAGACACGGATCTCCGGGCCGGGTCCGCCGCTCCTGGTCGCCTCGGCCGCCGCGATGGCCACGGAGTACGCCTCCTCGCCGGTGGAGCAGCCGGCCGACCAGATGCGCAGCTCGCGTGCCTCATTACGGGCCTCCGCGACGAGGGCCGGCAGGACGGTCGACCGGAGGTGATCCCAGAGCCGGCCGTCGCGGAAGAACTCGGTGACCTTGATGAGCAGGCTGTCGATGAGGCGGTCGTATTCGACGGGGTCGCGCTCGACCAGCGCCGCGTAGTCGGCCACGGTCGCGCTGGCCGTCGCGCTCATCCGGCCACGCAGGCGACGCTGGATGGTGGCCGACTTGTAGGTCGCGTAGTCGATCCCGCTGCGGCTCCGGATGCGCTCGAGGAGGGCGGCGTACGCGTCGGCGTCGGCCGGATCCGACGGGGCCCGGGTCGCGCCGGCCCGGCCGTCCGTTGCCTCGATGAGGCTCACCAGCACGCCGGCCATCGCCCCCAGGTCGACCCGCGCGTCGACGATGGACGGCGACACGGCGGCGGGCATCGATGGAAACGCGGCGGTGTCGGGGTTCTCGATCACCACGGTCCCGCCGGCCCGCTTGACCTCCCACGCACCGGCCGATCCGTCCGCGCCGGTGCCGGTCAGGATCACCGCGACGGCGCGCTCGCCGAACGCCTTCGCCGCGCTCGTCAGGAGGCGGTCGATCGACGGCGCCGTCGTCTCGGCCGGCACGCGCCGCAGCCGCAGGGCCTCACCGACGACGTCGACCAGCCGATTGGGCGGGACGACGTGGATGACACCCTCGGCCAGGCCGTCCCCGTCGGCGATCACCCGGACCGGAAGGGTCGCGTGGCGTTCGAGGATCTCGGCGAGGTGGCTCGGCCGCCGCGGGTCCAGGTGCTGGGCGATCACGATCGCCGCCCCGAAGTCGCCGGGCAGGTCGGCGACGAGGCGCGTCAGGGCCTCGATGCCCCCGGCCGATGAGCCGATGAGGACGAGCTGCATGGCACCCCTCGCCGATGGACCCGCCACCATGGATCGCATGATAGGACGACGACCGCCTCGACCGGAGCCGGACCGGCATCCGGCGACCGGCCCGGACGGGTAGCGTTCAGCCATGCAACGAGGCGCGGGACGTTCGGGCTCGCCACTCGAGGTCTTCGGGGTGGCGCTCCGGCTCGGCCTGACGTCGTTCGGCGGCCCGGTCGCCCACCTCGGCTACTTCCGACGGGAGTACGTCACGCGCCGCGGCTGGCTGGACGAGACGGCCTTTGGCGACGTCGTGGCGCTGGCCCAGATGCTGCCCGGTCCGGCGAGCAGCCAGGTCGGCATCGCGATCGGGACGCGACGGGCGGGGATGCTCGGGGGCGTCGCCGCCTGGCTGGGGTTCACCCTCCCGTCGGCCATCGCGCTGACCGTCTTCGGGCTCGTGGCCGGGACGACGGACCTGTCCGGCGCGGGCTGGGTCCACGGGCTCAAGCTGGCCGCCGTCGCGGTCGTCGCGCAGGCCGTCTGGTCGATGGCCGGCAGCCTGACGCCGGACTGGCGGCGCCGGATCGTGGCGCTGGTGGCCGCCGCGGTCGCTCTGGCCTGGGCGACGCCCTTCTCACAGGTCGCGATCATCGCCGGCGGTGCCGTCATCGGCCGGCTGCTGCTCACGCCCCCGCAGGCCGCCATCACCAATGCGGAGGCGAGTCCGATCTCGCGCCGGACGGGCCTTGTCGCGTTGGCCGCGTTCGTCGTGCTGCTGCTGAGCCTTCCGCTCCTGCGCGGGGCCGGACAACCCGTGGCGCTGTTCGACGCGTTCTACCGGTCCGGCGCCCTCGTGTTCGGGGGCGGCCATGTCGTCCTGCCGCTGCTCCACGCGACGGTCGTCGAGCCGGGCTGGGTCGGCGATGGCCAGTTCCTGGCCGGCTACGGCGCCGCCCAGGCGGTGCCCGGACCGTTGTTCACGTTCGCGGCGTTCCTCGGGGCCGTCGCCGGGCCGACGCCCAACGGCGTCCCCGGTGCGGCCATCGCCACCGTGGCCATCTTCCTGCCGTCATTCCTGCTGATCTTCGGGGCGCTCCCCTTCTGGGACCGGTTGCGCGCCTCCGTCGGCGTCCGCAGGGCGCTGACCGGGACGAACGCGGCGGTCGTCGGGATCCTGCTCGCGGCGCTGGTCACGCCGATCTGGACGAGCGCGATCACCGGCCCGGCGGACATCGCCGTCGCCGCCGCGGCGCTGGGGCTCCTGTTGACAGACCGCGTGCCGCCGGTCGCCGTCGTCGGGCTGTGCGCCCTCGCCGGCCAGGCGCTCGCGATGGTGTGACTACCGGATGTCGCCCTTGGTGAACGAGGTCATCATCTCCCGGTAGCCGGCCAGCCCGCGTTCGTAGCCGATCGCCCAGAACCCGGCGCCCGCGAGCCCGCGCTCGTCGGCCAGGGCGAGCTTCGGAGTCAGCGTGGCCGGCGAATCGACGTAGATCGCCTGCCAGCCCGCCGTCGCGCGCGAGTCGCCGGGGACGGGGCTGACGGTCGGCGCCACCGCGTAGAACTCGACGACCTCGATCGGGTCGGTCTCGGGCGGCGCGGGCGGGTCGGCCAGGAACTTCGGGTTGTCGGCGGGGACCCAGATCGCGCCGTCGCCCAGGCGCGGGGCGCCGAGCTCCGGCCCGCTCACCCGCCAGCGCATGCCGTAGAGCGGCAGGCCGAGGATGGTCTTCTCGACGGGCACGTCGGACGCGGCGTAGAGGTCGAGCGACCAGGGCAGGTCGGCGGCCGCCCCGTCCCGCCGGTCCATCGGCGCCGAGGCCCCGACGTCGGAGCCGGCGTAGTGATAGTCGTAGCCCATGAGGAAGATCCGATCGGCTCCGGCCTCCACGGCCGCCCGGGCCATGCCGGCCCCGGTCCGGCCGGCGCCTGTTGCCGCGGTCACCTGCGCCTTCGGCGAATCGGCCCGCAGCGCCGCTCGCAGCCGGCCGACGAACGCCCCGTAGGGTGCGATGTTCTCGTCCCGGAGCTGTTCGACGTCGACCGTGATCCCATCGACGCCGATCTTCTTGACCAGGGCCGCGAGGTTCGCGATCGTCGCGTCCTGGACCTTCAGGGAGGTGAAGAAGCGGTCGTTGCGGGCCACGCCGAAGCTGGAATACACGAGCTCGACCGCCACCCCGCGGTCGTGTGCCTCGCGGATCATCTGGTCGCCGAGCGAGCCGGTGATGCGCTTGTAGCCGGTCTGCGACGTGTCGATCTTGCCGGTCTTCGTGTGGGTGACGGAGAACAGCCCGAGGGTCGTCAGCGGTGTTTGCGCGAGATGCGCCGCGATCGTCCCGTCCATCTCCCAGTAGGGGACGAACCCGAACAGCTCGTGGCCGGGGATGGGCACGGGCGTGGCCACCGGGTCACTCGCTCCCCCGCTCGCTCCGCCGGCCGCCTGGCCGCTGTCCGAAGGTCCCGCCGACGCCCCGGGCCGCACGGACGGGGCCGAGGCGAAGGTGAAGACGAGCGCAGCGGTGACGACGATGGCGACGGCACCGACGCCGATGAGGGGCCGTCGGGTCATGAGCCATAGCGTGGGTCTGCGCGTGGATCGGGTCAAGCGAGGGCGGCCGGGCGGCGACCCGGGGCGGCGACCGGGCCGGGGCCGAGCCCGCCCCGGGACCGGCCGGATGACCGAACGCCGGGGGGCCGGCGATCGCGGTCGACAGGGAGGAGGTCGACGACCGCGATCCGGAGGCCCTCCGGCGTTCGTGCGGAGGAGAGAACAGAGACGACGGTGGGCCGCGGCGCTGAGAAGGCGCTGAGAACCGCCGGTGCGGTGTCTCAGACCCGGCTCAGGCGCCCGCGACGGTCACCGGTTGCGGTCGGCCCGCACGAACAGGATCGTCCCGACGATCGTGAAGACCAGGAAGAACCCGACGGTCACGGCCAGGTCGAGCCACGGGCCGTGCAGGACCGCGACCGCGTACTCGGGCTTGCCCCAGTAGAAGATGTTGCGGGCCAGGTCGATGCTGTACGTCATCGGGATGATCTTCGCGAGCAGGCCCAGGAGGCCCGTCGAGTTCGCCACCGGGATGAGCGCCCCGGACAGGAACAGCTGCGGGAAGATCAGCAGCGGGACGCCGATCGCGACGGTCTTCGGGTCCTGCGTCAGGCCGATGAAGAAGATGCCGAGCGCCCCGCCCGCGAGGGCCAGGACCGGGGTCAGGGCGATGACCCGGAGCAGGTCGCCCGCGTCCATCGGGATCTGCATCACGAAGATCATGGCGACGATCCCGACCAGCGAGAACATCGCGGCGATCCCCGACCCGATCAGCTTGCCCAGCAGCACCGCGTAGCGCGAGATGGGCGCGACGAACAGCTCGGCCGTGAAGTCGTTCTCACGCTCCTCGACGAGGTTGGTCACCCCGGTGATCGTGCCCTGGTACATCGTGTTGGCGATCATCCCGATGAGCATGTAGGGCAGGTAGGCGAACGACAGCGCGTTGCCCATGTTCTGGCTGATGCTGCCACCGAGGATGCCGATGAACAGCACCGGGAAGATCACGGTGAAGGCCAGGGACAGCGGGCTCTTGACCGCCCGCAGGACCTCGCGCCAGGCGATCGCGAAGGTCGCGCTCGCCTCCCGACCCATCGTCGCGCGCCGGCTGGCCGGGACGGGCCCGACCCGCGGACGGGCGGTCGTCGCCGATGCGTTGGCGGTCGTCAGCTCGCTGCTCATGCCACTGCCTCCGCGGGCTGCCGCAGCAGCTCCACATACGCTTCCTCGAGACTGGGCTCGTGCACGCGCAGCACGGACAGCGGCGTCCGGAGCGCGGCGATGATGCCCTGCGCGGTCCCGTCGGTGTAGGTCACCCGCAGGCGACCGTCCGGCTCACCGACCGGATCGAGGCCGAGCGCCCGGAGCTCAGTCTGGAGCGCGGTCCGGTCCACGGCGTCGAGGACGATCGACCGATCCAGCAGCTGGTCCTTGAGCTCGTCGGGCGTGCCGATGATGGCGATCCGCCCGTGATCGATGACGCACACCCGGTCGGCGCCTTCCGCCTCCTCCAGGTAGTGCGTCGTCAGGAAGATGGTCGTGCCGTCGGCGGCCCGGACCTCGCGCAGGTACTCCCACAGGTCGCGCCGGCTGACGGGATCGAGCCCGGACGTCGGCTCGTCGAGGAACAGCACGCCCGGCCGGTGCATCAGGCTGCGGACGATCTCGAGCTTGCGCTTCATGCCGCCCGAGAACGTCTTGAGCGGCTTGTGCAGCTCGCCGCCCAGGCCGACGACCTCGGCCAGCCGCTCCACGCGCTCGCGGTATGCGGCGGGCATGAGGCGGTAGACCGGCCGGTAGGAAAAGGTCCCGTACAGGGCGACGTGCAGCCGGATGTTCTCCTCGCCGGAGAGGTGCAGGTCGATGCTCGGGTTCTGGAAGATGATCCCGATGTTGCGACGCACCGCGGTCGCCTCGCGATCGAGGTCGTGGCCCGCGATGGTCACGCTGCCGTCCGTCTTGGACAGCATCGTGGTCAGGATCGAGATGGTGGTGGTCTTCCCGGCACCGTTCGGCCCGAGGAATGCGAAGAGCTCGCCTGGCTCGACGTCGAAGCTGACGTCGTCGACGGCGGCGACCGTCGATTTCTTGTACCGCTTGGTCAGGTGCTGGACACGGATCATGGGTTCCATGGCCGTATCGTCGGGCTGGATCGTGGAGAGGCCGTGGAGACGCGGTGGCGATCCCGTCGCGACCGGAACGATGGCGCCGGCCGGTCAGGTCCGCTGGTCCGTCAGGACCAGCGGTCGAGGGGCGCCAGGAACTCCGCGACGGCGGCCGCCAGCCTGTCCGGCTGCTCCATGCCGATCATGTGGGCGACGTCATCCCAGACGAGCGCTCGCGCGTCGGGCGCCTCCGCGGCGAGATGCTCGGCGCTCGTGACGGTATCGCTGAAGTCCAGGGTCCCGGCGATCATGAGGACCGGACATCGAAGCTCGGACAGGCGGTCGTTGGCAGGCGGATCGAGCGGGATCTCGCGGCCCTTGATGCTGGCCGGGTCGTTCAACGGCAGGTTCATCTCGTAGAGTCGTTCGCGGACGGACGCCGCCGCACGGCCCTCGGGCTGGCCGGGGCCATCCCCCCAGATCCCGACCTCGAACCGCGTCAGCGCCTGGGCATCGAACGGGTCGGCCTCGTCGACCTTCTCGTACGCCTCGAAGATCTCGAGCTCGGCCGGGGTCCCTCCGCCGTCAAAGCCGCGCACCCCCGCCGCGACCCCGACGACCGCCACGACATGCGATGGCAGCTCGATGGCCGTCTCGATGGCGAGTGCTCCGCCGCGCGAGTTGCCGACGAGGGCCGCCCGCTCGATGCCGAGCGCCTCCATGACGGCCACGACCTCCGCCCTGGGCGAGAACTCGACGTCGTCGGTCGTCGATCGGCCATAGCCGCGGGCGTCGTAGCGCACCACGCGATAGCCCGCTCCGACCAGCGGCGGGACGACATCATCCCAGGCCCGCAGGTCGGCGACGCCGGCATGGAGGAGGACGATCGGCGGCCCGGCGCCCTCGTCGACGACGAACAGGCGGCCTCCGGGGACCTCGACCTCGCGGCTCGACATGCCGCTCACGATACCGGCCCCGTCGAGGGGCCGGCTCAACGCGGGCGACTCGTCCCGACGGGACCGGCCGGTCCGGGTGGGTCGGTGGGCGCGGGATCGCTCGAGACCCGGACGCGCACGCCGCCACCATCCGCCTTCATCAGGAACATCTCCTGGTCGGAGATCGCATGGAGACGCTCGATCGTCGGCATCCGTCCGCCGGGCTCGAGGACGTAGACGCCGATCGACGCCCCGATGGTGATCGTCGCCCGGTCCGTCTCGATCGGCTCGCACAGGCTCCGGTGGATCTTCCAGGCGATGGCCTCCGCGGCGGCCGCATCGGACACACCCACCAGCAGGACCCCGAACTCGTCGCCACCGAGCCGGACCGCGGCGTCGGTCAGCCGGACCGATGCCTGAAGCCGGGCTCCGACCTCGCGGATGACCTGGTCGCCCGTGCCGTGGCCGTACTCGTCGTTGACGGCCTTGAACCGGTCGAGGTCGATCGCGAGCAGGGCGATCCGGCCCGCGCCGCGCCCGACGCCGACGAGGACCTCGCCGAGCCGGGCGTCGAACCCGGTCCGGCTCAGGAGGCCGGTCATCGCGTCGTGGCGAGCGCGCTCGCGGTCGATGTGGGCTTGCCACACCACCAGGACGAGGGTCGCGCAGACGAGCGCGGCCCACCAGCCGACGCTGCCGTAGGCGACGGCCAGCACCCAGCCGAGCACGACCTCGCTGGCGGCCGTCTTGCGATACGAGGTGTCGAGCAGGCGGCCGGCCTCGCGCAGGCTCAGGCCGTCGCGCAGGATGACCGTGCCGGTGGCCAGGGAGGCCGACAGGCCCGACAGCACGAACGTGGCGAGCACGATCGCGAGCAGTTGGGCCGCCTGTGGCTGGTCCGTGATGGCGCCGAGCGGACCGTCGCGGACCGCCGCGTACACGATCCCGCCGAGGACCGCCGAGAGGGCCATCGCGGAGTGGTTGGCGAGCGTGCCGTACCAGGGCACCTCGCGCAGCTCGCGCCCCTCGAGCGTGGAGATCATCGCCACCCAGCCGCCCGCCACGGGGCCACCGAGGGCGGTCGCCGCGATGATGAACGGCAGGTGGAAGGTCAGCACGCCGAAGCCGTGGAGCTGTTCGACCCGGGTGCCGCCGAGCAGGCCGAGGAGGATCCAGAACAGCAGGCCGAGGAGGATCCCCTCCTTCCCCCCGGCCTGGGTCAGCGAGATCTCCGGCCAGATGTCGAGCGTGAGCGACGCCCAGGCGAGAGCCGCCAGGCCGACGACGATGGTCGCGCCGGTATAGACGTACAGCGCGACGGTCCGACGCCGGCGGCGCGGGACGGCCGGCGACTCCGCGGACGCCGGCGGGGCTGCGGCCGTCACGGACGGGGCATCGTGGCGTGCGGGGATCCGGTCCCAGCCATCAAGGGACGGCCAATTCGGTTCCATCAGGGGGCACTCCTGCAGACCGAAGGCGCCGATGACCGTGGGCAGGCCGGGTCGGCGCGGTGCACGTCGTCACGTCGAACCGCCACCGACCGCCCGCGGACCCCAGCCGCTTGGCCGTCCCCTGGTGGCATCCACCGTGATCCCTCCGACGACGATGGCCGGGCCCCGTCCGTCCAGTCCGGCGGACTGGTCTCGTCTCCAGCAAACCTGCGCTCAGGGGACCTGACCAGCCATGGGCCGAACGTCAGGGGGGAGGCAGTACTGACGCCGCGATGGCGCCGCGCTAAAGGAAACCGGGACGGCTAAAGGCGAACGACCCGTGCGAGCACCGCGAAATGAAGGGTGCCGGGTGCCTCGTATGGGGATGTCGGGCGATGGCAGGCCGACGGGGCGGACCTACCTTGTGGATACCGGCCCATCGGGCCGCACGCAGATCGGAGAACCGCCATGCACATGCATCCCGAGGCCTACATCGAGATGGTCGACCAGGACCGTGAACGTGCTCTGACCCTGCGCGCGCTGCAGCGAGCGGCTCGCGAGGGCGGCGCCCAGCATCCGGGCATGGCCCGGGGCGGGATCGCCGGCTTCGCGGCACTGCTGCGGTCCGCCGCGGCCACCGTCGGCCGGCCTAGCGAGAGCGACGCCACCGGCCCGTCCCTCCCGACGGGTCCGGCCCTTCCAGCCGGCGTGTGACCGCGTCGACACGGTTCGACCGGCCTGGTCGGCTCCACCCACGATCGGGGTTGCGGTGGGGCCGATCAGGCCGGTCGACGTGTGTCAGTCGCGAGCGATCGGCTCCAGGTCGATGGTGCGGACCTGTCGCGTGCGGCCCGCCTCCGTGCGCACGAGCGCTGCCGGGATGACACCCGACGTCAGCTTCTCGATGACCGCTGCCTCGCCGGCGTAGAGGCCGCCTCCGGCGATCCTGACCCGATCCCCGACCGACAGACCGGCCCGGCCGTTGCCGGCGTTCAGGTCGATCGTCGCCACGGTCGGGCGAACGTATGGTTCGGGTCCCGCTCCGGCCCGCGGGGCCGGCTTCGTGTCGGTCCGGGCCGGTGGATAGACGGTCTTTCGCTTGCGTGTCGCCACAGTGGCTGAAACCCTCCTTGAGCCGCGACACGAGCGCGCGGCGCGAGGCGATGCTACAACGCGCCGTCAACGGCGTCAGTGGCCAGGCTCCCGTATCGTGTGACCGACATGGACCAGCCGGAGCTCCTTGACGATCCCGGCCCGCCTCGCGCCGAGGCTCCCAGCCGGACCCGGCGGATCCTGACCGCGGCGATCCTGCTCACGCTGATCGTGTCGATCGTCGCGCTCGCGTTCACCTCCGGTCGAGGCCTCGTGACGGTGGCGCCGGTGGAATCCCCGGCCGGCACCGCGACCGACGCCCCGACGGCCGTCGTCGCGACGGGTCGCCTGGCCATCGTCGATGCCGACGGCCACCTGACCACCATGGACGCGGCCGGCGGCTCGGCACAGGCCCTCGGCGAGCCGGGGGTCGCCTACGCCTACCCCGCGTGGTCGCCGGACGGCGGCCGCATCGCGGTCCTGGGGCAGGCGGCGGGTGCCCGGATCGACGTCTTCGCAGTCGGTCCGAACGGCGCCGCCACCGGGGCCCCGGCGACGGTCTACTCGAGCGCGGACCATCCGCCGTTCTACCTCTACTGGTCCCCGGACGGCCGGCGGCTGACGTTCCTGACCACCGAGCCGGACGGCCTCGCGCTGCGTCTCGTGCCGGCCGATGGGAGCGCCGCGGCGAGCGCGATCCGGACCGGCTCGCCGATGTACTGGGCGTGGGCCGACACGGATCGCCTGCTCGTCCACAGCGGCGGCGCGGACCCCGGCGCGTTCTTCGGCGAGACCGGCCCGGACGGCGCGTCGGTCGAGCCGGGGACCGTCGAACCGGGCGACTTCCGCGCTCCCGGCGTCACCCGTGACGGCCGGTTCCGCGCATACGTCGGTCCGGGCGAGGGCACGCCGTTCACGGTGGTCGTCGAGGGCCGCGACCGGTCCGATCCGCACACGCTGGACGTCTTCGGCGGCGCCGCCATCGATTTCGGGCCGACCGGTTCGGAGCTCGCCTTCATCGCGCCGGCGGAGCAGGGCCGCGCGGTCAACCTGCCGATCGGACCACTCCGCCTCCTGGACGCCACGACGGGCGACGTGCGGACGATCCTCGACGGCCCGGTCGTGGCCTTCTACTGGGCGCCGAACGGGGAGACCATCGCGGCGCTCCAGGTGGCCACGCCGGGCGACGACAGCGTGGCCGACGCGGGTCGGATCGCGCTTGCCCGGGCCGCCGTCACGCACGGCCCGGCGGGACGCCCCGCCGCGGTCGCGCCCGGTCTCGCTCTCCGCCTCGTCTTCCTGGACGTCGCGAGCGGCACGATCCGGGCGCAGCGAGCGGTCCAGGTGGGCGACGACTTCGCACAACAGCAGCTCCCCTTCTTCGACCAGTACGCGCTGAGCCACCGCGTCTGGTCCCCCGACAGCCGCCTCGTCGCGCTCCCGGTCGCCGACGCGGATGGCAGCACGCACATCTCGGTCATCGCCGCCGATGGGTCCGCAGCCGCCACGATCGCCGCCGGCGTCGCGGGCTCGTGGAGTCCCTGACCCGGTCCAAAATCAGATGCACAGTACTTGTGCATAACTTCTGTGCATGGTAGCCTGCGGCCATGACCGACGAGGAACGCTCCATGCTCACGCTCGATTCGCACGCGGTCCAGGTGCTCGCCCACCCGCTCCGCTCCCGTCTCCTGACCGCGCTCCGGGTCCATGGCCCGGCGACGGCGACGGCGCTCGCCGAGACGCTCGGGACCAACACCGGCGCGACGAGCTACCACCTCCGCCGCCTCGCCTCCGTCGGGCTCGTCGAGGAGACCGACCAGGGTCGCGGGCGCGAGCGCTGGTGGCGCGCCGCGACCGAGAAGCACGGCTGGACGGAGCGCGCGGTCGCCGGTGACGCCGACGGTGAGGCCGCCTCGGACTGGCTGCGGCGCTACTACCTGCGCTCGTTCATCGAGCGCTACGAGGGCTGGCTGGACGTGCAGGCCGAGTGGCCGCTCGAGTGGCGCGACGTCGCAG
This sequence comes from uncultured Chloroflexia bacterium, assembly GCA_963755995.1. Classification (GTDB taxonomy): domain Bacteria; phylum Chloroflexota; class Limnocylindria; order Limnocylindrales; family CSP1-4; genus SPCO01. The sequence continues at coordinate 1,254,702 of CAVWLQ010000003.1, forward strand.
GCGCCAGCGACGTCGTGATCCGCCTCACACCGGACCGGCTGGCCGCGTTCCAGTCGGAGTTCGAGGTCCTCTGCGAGCGGTTCCACGAGGACGCGGCGGCACCCGACGATCCCACCGGGCAGGTCATCCAGCTCTACCTCTACGCGTTCCCGTTCGAGGCTAAGCGACCATGACGGCCCTCGACGCACGGACCGCCCGCCGCCAATTCCTGATCCTGACCGGGCTCCGTTGGCTGCCGACCGGGCTGCTCATCCCGGTGACGGTGCTGCTCGCGCTGTCGCGCGGCCTGTCGCTGACGGAGATCGGCCTCGTCTTCAGCCTCCAGGGGCTCGTCGTCCTGGCCCTCGAGCTGCCCACCGGTGGCCTGTCCGATTCGCTCGGTCGCCGGCCCGTCCTGATCCTGGCCAGCCTGGTCGGGCTCGTCTCGCTCGGCCTTCTCACCATCGCAGACTCGGTCGTCCTGTTCGCCGCCTCGACGGCCCTGCAGGGCGTCTTCCGGGCGCTGGACAGCGGACCGCTCGAGGCGTGGTACGTCGACGCCACGCTGGCCGCCGAGCCGCACGCCGAGATCGAGAAGGGCCTGGGCGCGGCGAGCGCCGTGTTGAGCGTCGCGATCGCGATCGGCGCGCTGATGTCCGGCGCCCTGGTCGCGCTGGATCCGTTCCCGGCGATCCCGAGCCTCGTCCTGCCGCTGGTCGTCGCGCTCGGGCTGAACGTTGTGAACCTGGGCGCGATCGCCGCGCTGATGACCGAGACGCGGGTGGCCCGTGGCCTGGGGGCAGTCGCGACCTCGGTCCGGGCGGTGCCGGGCGTGATCGGCGACGGGATCGGCCTGTTGCGCGGATCGCGGGTCCTCCCGGCTCTGGTCGGCGTGGAGCTGTTCTGGGGCTTCTCGATGGTCACCTTCGAGAGCCTCTTCCCGGTCCGCCTCGCCGAGGTCACGGGCGACACGACCCAGGCCGCGGCGCTCATGGGTCCGGTCAGCTCGCTGGCCTGGTTCGCGGCGGCAGTGGGCGCCGCCCTCGTCGTCCTGGTCAGCAGGCGGATCGGCGTCGCCCGTTCCGCCGCGGCGCTCCGGGTCATCCAGGGCGCCACGGTCGTCGCGATGGGTCTGCTCGCCGGCCCGATCGGGATCGTCATCGCGTATCTCGCCTGCTACGTCGCGCACGGCGCCTCGAACCCGATGCACACGACGCTGCTCCATCGCGAGGTCGACGGGCCGCATCGGACCACGGTCCTCTCGATGAACTCGATGGTGGCGCAGCCCGCCGGCGCGCTCGGGGCGATCGTCCTGGCCGCGCTGGCGGACGGCACCTCGCTGTCGACCGCGATGGTCGTCGGTGGCGTCATCTGCGCCCTGGCGGCGCCCCTGTACATCCCGGCCTGGCGCGCCGAACGCGCGCGGACCGCCGCGCGGACCCTCGAGCCGGTCCCGGGCTGACCGCCGGCCTCAGCCGGCCGGATCGACCCAGCCGAGCGTCCGCTCCACGCCCTTGTGCCACCGGGCGATGCCCCCCGCCCGGGTCGCCTCGTCCATGTTCGGGCTCCAGCGGCGGTCCGCCCGGTCCATCGCGCGGAGCTCGTCCAGGCTGGACCAGAACCCCACGGCGAGGCCCGCTGCGTAGGCGGCGCCCAGCGCGCTGATCTCCGCGATCGGCGGCGCGACCACCGGCCGGTCGAGGATGTCCGCCTGGAACTGCATCAGCAGGTCGTTCCGGATCATCCCGCCGTCGACCCGGAGCTCCGCCGGCAGCGACTCGCCGAGGTCGGCGACCATCGCGATGCCGAGGTCGTAGACCTGGTAGGCCGTCGCCTCGAGCGCGGCGCGGGCGATGTGGCCGCGCGTCGCATACGCCGTGAGGCCCGCGATGATGCCCCGCGCGTCGCTGCGCCAGTGCGGGGCGAAGAGACCCGAGAAGGCCGGCACGAGGACCACGTCGCCGCTGTCGGGCACGGACCGGGCGAGCGCTTCGACCTCCGACGCGTCGCCGATGATGCCGAGGTTGTCGCGCAGCCAGCCGATCAGCGCGCCCGCCACGGCGACCGAGCCCTCCAGGGCGTACGTGGCCGGACCGACCCCGAGACGCGCCGCGACGGTGGTGATCAGTCCGTGGCCCGAGTGGACCGGCCGCCCCCCGGTGTGCATGAGCATGAAGCAGCCGGTGCCGTAGGTGCACTTGAGCTGACCGCTCTCGAAGCATGTCTGGCCGAACAGCGCCGCCTGCTGGTCGCCGAGATCGCCCGCGATCGGGACGCCGGCGAGATCCCCGACCCCCGTCCCGTAGACCTCCGACGACGAGCGGATCTCGGGCAGCATCGCCGCGGGCACGTCGACCGCGTCGAGGAGCTCGGGCTCCCAGGCCAGCGAGTCGAGGCCCATCAGCATCGTCCGCGACGCATTCGTCGCGTCGGTCACGTGGACGCCGCCGTCGACCCCGCCGGTCAGGTGCCAGATGAGCCACGTGTCGATGGTCCCGAACAGCAGCTCGCCGGCGGCTGCCGCGGCGCGTCGCTCGGCGCCGCCGTCATCGAGGATCCAGGCCAGCTTGAGCGCCGAGGAATAGGTCGAGATGGGCAGGCCGGTCAGCGCCCGGAAGCGGTCCGCACCGAGCCGGTCGCCGGCGGCCAGGCGCTCGCACGCCGCGGCCGTCCGCGTGTCCTGCCAGACGATCGCGTTGTGGACCGGCCGCCCGGTCCGACGGGACCAGACCACGGTCGTCTCGCGCTGGTCGCTGATCCCGACCGCGGCCAGCGCGCTCGCGTCGGCGTCGGCCTCACGCAACGCGACCCGGATGCAGGTCCGCACGCGCTCGAGGATCTCCTCGGCGTCGTGCTCGACCCAGCCGGGTCGCGGGGTGATCTGGGCATGCTCCAGCTGGTGGCTGGCGACCGGCCGCCCGGACCGGTCGAAGAGGATGCAGCGGCTGCTCGTCGTCCCCTGGTCGATGGCGGCGACGAGCGACCGCGGGTCCATGGCCCGACTAGTAGCGGTAGGCGCTCCGGTCGATCGTCTGGATCGAGCCGGCGACGTCCCGGATCTGCCAGTACAGCGCGACCGCCCCCAGGACGAGGAAGGCCACGATCCCGACCACGCCGTTCGTCAGCAGCGATCCGAAGATCCCCGTGTCCAGCGTGTCGAGCTTGATCTGGCCGAGGAAGATGAGCACGCCGTTCACGACCGCGGCCGCTCCGCTGAACGCCGAGAAGACCATGACGAGCACGACCGGCACGCCGAGAACGAAGGTGCCGACCGCGAAGATCGCACCGACGATCAGGGCGATGACGATCGCGATGAAGCCCGTGCCCAGGTTGAGCCACTCGAAGAACCCGATCCCCAGGGCATAGCCGACGGCGCCGCCGAGGATGACGATCGCGGCGTAGTACCAGAAGAACGCGATCGCCGCGAGGACGACCCCGAACACGAGACCGATGCCCCACGACAGGACGGTCGTGAAGATGCCGCTCTGCCCGAACACGTCCTGGCCCCACTGCGCCCCGGCGATGAGACCGAAGAAGAACGCCCACAGCGGGCAGCAGGATCGTGAACAGCTTCAACCCGTAGAACGCCCAGGCGAGACCGATCCCGATGGCCAGCAGGCCGATGATGATCGACTCTAGTGACATGCGTTTCCTCCAACCCTCACGACGTCCGCTGCCGGGCACGGGCACCAGTCGGACGTCCTCGGTGCGGACTATACGCTCCGAATCAAGCGCCGAGGCCGGTTTCCCGGCCTTCAGGCGCGCTTGATCGAGTGACCCGAGCCGTCGCGGCTGCGCAGGACGTTGGCGCTGGCGTAGTGAAGCGACTTCCGACTGGCCTCGGCCATCGGGGCAGCGTAGACCAGCTCCTCGCTCGCGAGCATGCCCAACAGCGAGCGCAGGTCCGGGTCGTCGCCGGCGTAGCCCTGGATCCGCCCACGTGTCCCGTCCAGGACCCGACGGGCGCCGACGAAGTCGCCCTCGCGGTTGCGCCGGACCGCCTCCTGGCGGGCCCGGGCGGCGAACAGGTGTGCGACTGCCCGGTCCACCTCGCGATCGCGCGTCTGCGCGTCGTTGGCCGCGTCATCGGCATAGACCCAGCTGAGCCTGACCGGCTCGGCCGCCGCCCGCGCCGGCGAACGTGCCGTCGCGATCGGTCAGCGCCACGATGGCCCCGGTCTCCTGGCCGGCGACGCCGTACGGGAACGATAGCCGCAGGACGACCTCGACGACCTGTTCGGAGCCGAGGTCGCCGATGGCCACGACCGTCCGACCGCCGCCGGCCGTGGCCCGGTACGGGCTGACGGGTTCGATCCGGATGTCGTCGCGCGCGGTCACCTCGAGCGCCACGTCGCGGGCCACGATCTCGAGCGTCTCCCCGACCTCGGACGTGATCGCGTCCCGGATCTGCGGCGCGTCGGCGATGTAATAGAAATGGCCGCCGCCGGCGTCCGCGAGCTCCTGGAGGAGGTGCTCGTCGAAGTCGCTGCCGACCCCGAAGGTCGACGTGGTCACGCCGCGGGCGCGGAGCTCCGCCGCGTGCGTCGCCAGCTCGCCGGCGTCCGTGATCCCGACGTTGGCCAGGCCGTCCGTCAGGAGGAGGCAGCGGTTGACGCCGCGCTCGGCGAGGTGGCTCGCGACCTGCTCGCAGCCGCGCAGCCAGCCTTCACCGAGGTTCGTGCTGCCCCGGGCCGCGATCGTCGCGAGGCGGGCCAGAGCGCCATCGCGCGCCTCGCGGGTCGCGTTCGTCGAGTCGATCACGACCTCGACCACGTCGTCGTAGACCACGACGCTGAAGCGGTCCTGCGGCTGCAGCCTGCCGATGGCCTCGACGACCGCCGCGCGGGCGACGTCGAGCTTGACCCCGGACATCGAGCCCGAGCGGTCCAGGACGATGGCGAGGTTCACGCTCGGGCGGACGCGCTCCGTCGTCGCGCGGGGCGCGGCGATGCGGGCCAGCAGGAAGCGCTTGCTGTGGGCGTGCGGGCGGATGAGACGCCGGTCGGGCCGGACGCTGAACGTGGTGTCGGTTCGGATGGTCATGGTCGTTCCTCCTCGAGGAGCTCACGGGCGATCGCCACGAGGCGGTCGAGCCCTTTCTGCTGGGCCCGCGCGAGCGGGCGTCGGATGTGGATCTCCACGTCGGGGGACACGGCGATGCGGTCCCACTGGGAGCGTTCGATGGGGGGCGGTGACGGTGCATCGCCGGCGGGGGCACGGACGGCGAGCCCTTCGCCGACCGTGTGCGTCGGAGATCCGGCGTCCGCGGGAGCCTGTCGAGCCGGTCGAGCCGGCTGGGGCCTCCCGGGCGGTTCTGGCGTGGTCGCCACGACCGGCGCCGGCATGGCCGCCAGCGACGGGGCGGACGCGGCGGCCAGGGAGGACGACCGGTGCTGCCCGGACGGACCGGACGGCCCAAGAACGCTCCGCAGGTACTCCAGCGCGGACTCCTGCGGCGGCGTCGGGCGCTCCCCGGCGGCCAGGTCCTGGATGGCGCCCTCGTCGAGATCATCCAGCCGGCGCCGGATCTCGGCCAGCGGAAGGTGCTCGGCCTGGAGACGGCGGATGAGCCGAAGCCGGGCCAGGTGCGTGGCGCCGTACTTGCTGCCGGGGCCGGACGGCCCGACGGCCGGCAGAAGCCCCTGGCCCAGGTAGTAGCGGACGGTCCGTGGCGTGACGCCACCGAGGTCGGCCAGCTCGGTCAGCGAATAGCGGGGTTCGTCGGACATGGCGGCATTGTGACAGTGAGACGTTGCACTGTCAATACGTGACCGAAGAGACCCATCCCGCCTCCACACCGCCTCCATACCGGCCGGGGAGGATGTGGGTCAGTCGGGATCCGAGGTCGGGTCCCCAGCATGGACAAGGAGTTCTGCCCACGATGCCCCGCATCATCGCCGCCATCCTTCTCGTCGTCGTTCTCGCGATCGGCGGCGGGATCATCGCCACCACCGCCTACCAGGCCGGTCTCAGCACCGCCGTCACGACCACGACCGCCGAGGGCGGGACCGTCGTCGCCCCGATCGTCGTCCCCGCCTATGGCTACGGCTGGCACCCGTTCGGCTTCGGCTTCGGGATCTTCGGCTTCTTCCTCGGCCTGTTCTTCCTGTTCGTCATCTTCGGCCTGATCCGCGCGATCTTCTGGCGCGGCGGCCCGGGCCGGCGCGGCGGCTGGGGCGGATACGGCTACTCCGGCTACGGGTACCCGGGACCGGGCGACGGCACGAACGCCGACCGAGGGGGCCGCTCCCCGTGGGAGTCCCGCGCTCACGACACCTTCGAAACCTGGCATCGGCAGGCGCACGACGCGCCGGCCGGGGGCCAGGTGGACGCACCCGCCCCGCCGACTCCGCCGGCCGACCCGGTCTGACCGGTCGCCGCTCCCCCGTCCCCCGCGCCCCCGAACGACTCGTTCGGGGGCGCATCCGCCTCTACGATTGGCTCCGATGAAGACCATCCTCGTCGTCGACGACGAACCCAAGATCGCCACCCTCGCGCGGGACTACCTCGAGCACGCCGGCTTCGCCGTGCTCATCGCGGTCGACGGCCCGTCCGCGTTGGCGACGATCCGTCAGCGCCGTCCGGACCTGGTCGTCCTGGACCTCGGCCTGCCCGGCCTGGACGGGCTCGACGTCACGCGCGAGCTGCGGCGCGACTCGGCCATCCCGATCGTCATGCTCACCGCCCGCGACGACGAGCTCGACAAGCTGCTCGGTCTCGAGCTCGGGGCCGACGACTATCTGACCAAGCCGTTCAGCCCACGCGAGCTGGTCGCCCGCGTCCGGGCCGTGCTCCGCCGGGCGGACCGGCCGCCGGAGCCGGAGGAGACGATCCACGCCGGGGACGTCGTGCTGGACCTGCCGAGGATGCGCGCCGAGGTGGCCGGCACGGCGGTCGACCTGACCCCGACCGAGTTCCAGCTGCTGGCCACGATGGCAGCCCGACCCGGCCGGATCTTCACTCGGGCGCAGCTGCTCGACGCGCTCCACGGCGTCGCCTTCGAGACGTACGAGCGAGCGATCGACTCCCACGTGAAGAACCTCCGGCGCAAGCTCGAGCCCGATCCGCGTCAGCCGCGCTACGTGTTGACGGTCTACGGCGTCGGCTACCGCTTCGCCGACGACCGGGCCGGCGACGGATGACCGACCACCAGGGCGAGGGAGGTCGCGACCGGCCGCCGCGGACGCCGCGGCGCGGGCGGTCGCCGGGTCCGCCCCCGCCGGGCTGGTCGGAGAGCGACTGGCAGACGGCCAGCGAGGGCTGGGCTCGCCGATCCAGGCCGGACCTGCGGGCGGTGCGAGACGAGTTCCGCCGACGCCGGATGGAGGAGGCGGCCCGCGAGGATCTCATCGGACGGCCTCGGTGGATGCGCCACCGCGGCTTCGGCTGCGTGTTCGGCCTGCTCTTCCTGTTCGTCATCGGCTCGCTCGTCGCGGGCATGGCCATCGTCGTGTCGCGCCTCGGGCCCATCCCCGGCATCGTCGCGCTCCTGGCCGTCGTGGCCGTTCTCGTCGGGATGGGGCGGACGCTGTTCCTGACCGCGCGGACGCTGGATCGCCTCGTCGAGGCCACGCGCCGGGTCGAGGCCGGCGACTACACGGTGCGGGTCGACGTCCGGCCCCGCTCGACCGGCGGGCTGCAGGTGGTCGGCCAGCTGACCGACGGGTTCGACACCATGATCACGCGCCTCGAGGCGGACGAGGCGCCAGCGCCGCACCCTCCTGGCCGACATCAGCCACGAGCTGCGGACGCCCCTGAGCGTCGTCCAGGGCAACCTGGAGGCGATCGTCGACGGCGTCTATCCGCCCGATCCGGAGCATCTCGCCGTCGTCCTCGACGAGACGCGCGTCCTGGGCCGGCTGATCGACGACCTCCGGACGCTCGCGCTGTCCGAGGCGGGCACGCTGGCCCTCCACCCGGAGCCGACCGATCCCGATGTCCTGGTCGCCGACGTCGTGCGCTCGTTCGAGCCGGCCGCCGCGGCCGCGGGCGTCGAGCTCACGGCGGAGGTCGACGGCGATCTCCCGATCCTCGAGATCGACCCGGTCCGGATCCGCGAGGTGCTGGCGAATCTCGTCGCCAATGCGCTGCGCCACACGCCGGCCGGTGGGCGGGTGACGGTGTCGGGCGCGGTCGAGGCTGATCGCTGGGTCCGGCTCGAGGTCCGCGACACCGGCAGCGGGATCGATCCGGCGCTCTTCCCGCACGTTTTCGACCGGTTCGTCAAGGGCGACGCGTCACGCGGCTCGGGGCTCGGGCTGGCCATCGCGCGCCAGCTGGTGGTCGCCCACGGCGGCGAGATCGAGGCCGACTCCGGCACCCGCGACGGGAACGACGATCCGGTTCCGGCTGCCGCTTACGGGCGGGTGATCCGGACGTCGTCGACGGCCGCCTCGACCGTGCTGGCCGCCGCCGAGATCGGCGGCCGCGAAGACGATCCGGATCGTCTTGCCCGCCCAGCGCGTCATCGGGATCGAGGCGGTCGCCCACGCCGGCAGGTCCGTGTTCGCGGCACCGCGCTCCTGGCGCACGAGCGTCCGGGTCCCATCCGCGGCCTCGATGTACGCCCGGAAGTAGTCGGCGCTCGACGAGTTCGAGCTGTGGGCGAGGTAGTAGCGGAACGTCAGCGAGCCGACCGCCGGCGGCAGGGCGATCGGGGCAGAGCGGATGGTCGTGACGCCGCCGTCGACGTCGTAGGAGGACGCCGACGTGCCGGCCTTGGCACCCGTGACCAGCGCCTCCGAGCCCGACGTGACGGTGCCCGCCTGGCGGCTGGTCTTCGCCGGGTTCGCCCGCTGCCAGGCACCGCGCTTGGCCGTGTCCGTGCGGAGCTGGTTGGTGACCCAGCCGCCGTAGGTCTCGAGGTCGTCGTAGAGCGGGCCGCAATGCGTCTTCGTCTTGCCGATCACCCCGTACGGGCAGGCGGCCGCCTCGATCAGCGTCAGGATCGCCGCCTTGTTCCGCTCGGTCTCTCGTCCGATGACCTCGTCCGGCGGGTAGAACCGCGCGTTCGAGCTGACCTGGCTGTGGCTCGGGTAGAGCTCGAACGTGTACATGAAGATGTGCTCGTGGCCGTACGCCCAGTCGATCTCGTCGCCGTCGGTGATGTACAGGCTGCTCGACTGCATCGCCGTGTAGCCGTTGGTCCGGGCCATCTTCTTGCCCAGGGCCACGAGCGCGGCGTGGTCGTCGACCGTCATGTCCCACGGCACGTCGGTCTTCGTGTAGCCGTACGGCCAGAGGATCTGGGCACCCGCCGAGTGGAACGTGATCGCGGTCTTGATCTGCTGGCGCCCGCCGATCCGGCGGCTGGCCATGAAGTCGCGGATCGCGCGCGTCTCGGGCGTCGAGAAGGCGCTCGACCCGTGGTAGGTGACCGACGACTTCGAGCCTGACGAGCCGCCGCAGCAGGCCCAGTGATAGCCGTAGTTGCGGTTGAGGTCGGTGCCCATGGCGCTCGTCCCGCCGTTCGGCTGGCGGTTCTTGCGCCAGGCTCGGTACGGCGAGCCGGTCAGGTCGTACTCGGCGCCGTCCGGGTTGACCGCGAACACGATCCAGATCTCGCGGGTGTTGACGATGCTGGTGATCCGGCTGTCCGTGCCGTAGCCGGTGGTCAGCCAGCGCAGCAGCGCCAGGTTCTGTTCGAGCGACAGGTGCTCGCGAGCGTGATGCAGCGAATCGAACATGACCTCCGGCTCGGCCTCGTCGGTGGCGACGTTGTCCGAGACCTTGGCGACCCACAGGTCGCGATGCTGGTAGCTCTTGCCGATCGAGCGGATCGAGACGATGTCCGGGTACGCCGCCTGGGCGGCCTGGATCTCCGCCACCATCTCCGCGTAGGTGTGGTAACGAGCGTCCTTCGCCGGGAAGTCGGCGGCCGCGACGGCCGGCGCAGCCGTCACTGACAGGGCCGAGGCGAGGAGCAGGGCGAGGGCCAGGAGCGGCCCTCGGGCGGGTCGCGGGCGGCGTCCGTGCATCGGCCCATGATGGCCGGTCGGACGGGCGCGTGCCACCCGGCGATGGGGCCAGGCGCGACCGGGACCGCTGGGCCGGGAACACGCGGCGCCGTTCCGGAGTCTTGAGCCCCAACAGGACCGGCCCGATCGGACCGGCCATCCAAGGGGGAGATCGACGATGACCCGCTCGATCAGCCGACCCGCCGCCCGCCTGTCGGGCGCCGTCGGAGCCGCACTGCTCGTGATCGCCTTGTCGGCCGCGCCGGCTCTCGCCTGTGGCGGCCTGATCGGCCCGAACGGCGCGGTCAACCTGCTGCAGACGACCACGCTGGCCGCCTACCACGACGGCGAGGAGCACTACATCACGGCATTCCAGTTCGCCGGAGGCGGCGGCGCGTTCGGGTCGCTGACGCCCCTGCCCGGGCGTGCCGTCGAAGGTCGAGAAGGGCGGCGACTGGACGCTCCAGCGCCTCGTCCGCGAGACCGACCCGGTGCCCGAGGCGTTGCGCATCAGCGATGCCGCAGCCCCCGCCGGCGCGGCGGAGGAGCTCCTCAAGGTCCGCATCGACGCCCTCGACATCACGGTCCTGCGGGGCGGGGCCGCGGCCGTCGGCCAGTGGGCGACCGATCACGGCTTCCGGCTCCCACCGGACGCACCCGAGGTCCTCGACTTCTACGCCGCGCGCTCGCCGATCTTCCTCGCCGCCGTGTTCGACGCCGACGCCGCGGCCCAGCGCGGCCAGGCGGTCGGTGACGGGACGCCCGTCCACATCACGATCCCGACCGACAACCCGTGGGTCCCGCTCCGCATCCTGGCGCTCGGCAAGACCGCCGCCGAACGGGTCGAGGCATCCGTCTACCTTCTGACCGACCATCGGCCGGCGTTGCTGCCGGCACCCATCGCCGCCAACGGCCTGGATCTCGAGCACAGCGCGCCCGCGACCGATTCCCTGCTCGACGACCTGCGCTCGGATCGCGGGCATGGAGTGGGTGCCGGCGCGGGGCTGGCTGACCAAGGTCGGCATCGACGCGGCCGCGACGGACCTGTCGTTCGACCTGGCCATCGACGCATCCGGGGCCGCGGCGCCGTCGCGGGTGATGGCCGGACTGGACCTGCCCGGGGCGACCGTCGTCAGCGACGACCACTCGGCCGACATCGTCCGCCTGCTCGTCGGCATCGCGCTGACGGTGGGCGGGATCGGCGGGATCCTGCTGATCACCCGTCGGCGCCCGCCGCTGACGATGGCCTGAGGGGCGGACGGGCGTGACCCCGATGACCACGGACGTCGGCGTGGGGCCGGAAGCGGACGGGCCTGCTCTGCCTGCAACGCCGCCCCGCCACCGTCCGCCGCAGGCCACCGACCGGGGCGTCGCGCCCTGGTCGGCGGCGTGGTGCTCTCGCTGGCGCTGGCCGGCGCGGCCGCGGCCTGGGTCGGCACGAGCGGCCTCGGCCCCGTCACCGACGAGATCGACATCCACTACTCGCACTACGGGCCGGCCCGCCTGACCGTCCCGGCCGGCGCCGCCGTCACGTTCGTCCTGCGCAACGAGGACCCGATCGACCACGAGTGGATCGTCGGCGATGCCGCGGTCCACGAACGCCACCGGACCGGCACGGAGCCGGTCCACGCGCTCGCGCCCGACCGAGGTCACGCATCCCGGCCGGGTCGACCCGGACGACGACCGTCCGGTTCGAGACGCCGGGAACCTACCTGTACATCTGCCACCTGCCCGGCCACGAGGCGTACGGCATGGTCGGCACGCTCGTCGTCACCGGCCGCTGACCGCCCGGCTATCCTCGGCGGGTGCGACCGCTGCCCGCTGCCCTTCGACGCGATCGCCGCCGGCCGGCCGGCCGCGATCGGGCTGGCCGGGGCGGCGCTGCTCAGCAGCCGCCTGCTGACCAAGGACCTCGCCTTCACGGCCGATGAGCGCGACGCGTTCCACCTGCGCGGCCTGCTGCCCGACCGGATCCTGACCATCGACGAGCAGGTCGAGCTGGAGCTCGAGCACCTGCGGCGCAAGGACGACGCGCTCGAGATGTACATCGGCCTGGCCGCGCTCCAGGACCGCAACGCGACCGTCTTCTACCGGCTGCTGGCCGAGCACCTCGAGGAGTTCCTGCCGATCGTCTACACGCCGACGGTCGGGCGCGCCTGCGAGGAGTTCAGCCACATCATCCGGCGGACGCGCGGGACGTGGATCACGCCGGCCGACGTCGACCGGATCCCCGAGCTGCTGCGCCAGGGTCCGTACGAGGATGTCCGGCTCGTCGTGGTCACCGACAACGAGCGGATCCTCGGGCTCGGCGACCAGGGTGCCGGCGGGATGGCCATCCCGATCGGCAAGCTCGCGCTGTACACGGCGGGCAGCGGCATCCATCCCGCCCTGACCCTGCCCGTCTCGCTCGACGTCGGGACGGACAATCCGGCGCTGCTGGCCGACCCGCTCTATCTCGGCTACCGGGCGCCCCGGCTGCGCGGCCCCGCCTACGACGCGCTGGTCGAGGCGTTCGTGTGCGGCGTCGCCGAGGTGTGGCCCGGCTGCGTCATCCAGTGGGAGGACTTCAAGCAGACCAACGCGCTGCGGATCCTCGACCGCTACCGCGACCGGGTGCCGTCGTTCAACGACGACATCCAGGGCACGGCCGCGGTCGTCGTCGCCGGCGTCCTGGCCGGGCTGCGCGCCACCGGCACGACGCTGGCCGACACGCGGGTCGTGCTGGTCGGTGCCGGGGCGGCCGGGATCGGGATCGCCCGCCTGCTGCACCTGGCCATGGTGGACGGCGGGATGTCGGATGCGGCGGCGCGCCGGGCGCTGGTGCTGGTCGACTCGCGCGGCCAGGTCCACGACCGGCGGGAGGACCTCGACGCCACGAAGCGCGAGCTGTGCCTGCCGACGCCCGCCTTCGCCGGGTACGGCTTCACGACCGAGCTGCCCGGCCTGGTCGAGACGATCGAACGCGTCCGGCCGACCGTCCTGGTCGGGACGACCGGCGTGGGCGGCACGTTCGACGAGCGGGCCATCCGGACGCTGGCCGCTGCGACGGACCGGCCGATCGTCATGCCGCTCTCGAACCCGACCTCGGCCGCGGAGGCGACCCCGCTCGACGTCCTGCGCTGGAGCGACGGCCGCGCGATCGTCGCGACCGGCTCGCCGTTCGACGCTGTCGAGGTGGACGGCCGGCGCCGGGAGATCGGCCAGGCCAACAACGTGTTCGTGTTCCCGGGCCTCGGGCTGGGTGCCATCGCCGCCGAGACGACCGCCATCACCGACCGGATGTTCCTCGCGGCCGCCCGGGCGCTGGCTGCCGCCGTGAGCCCCGAGCGGATCGCGACGGGCGCCCTCTTCCCGCCCGTCGCGGATCTGCGAGCCGTGACTCGCACCATCGCCCGGGTGGTCGCGGACGAGGCGGTCGCGACGGACCTTGCCGGGCTCCGAGGCGACGCCGATCTCGACGCCGTCATCGACGGCGCGATGTGGTGGCCCGGCTACGTCCCCTACGCGCCCATCCGCGACGGCGAACGACGACGGGCGAGCGAGGCGTGACGGCGACCCGCGGCGCCGTCCTCCGGACGCTGGGTCACCCGGTGGCCATCGAAGACCTCGAGGCGGCCGAGCCGCGGGCCGGCGAGGTCCGGGTGCGCATCCTGGCCTCCGGCGTCTGCCATTCCGACCTGCACGTCCGGGACGGCGAGTGGCCGCGACCGACGCCGGTCGTGATGGGTCACGAGGGCGCCGGGATCGTGGACGCGGTCGGGCCGGGCGTCGGGGCGCTGCGGGTCGGTCAGCCCGTCGCGCTGTCGTGGCTGGTCCCGTGCGGCGCCTGTCGCTGGTGCCTGACCGGCCGGCCCTGGGCGTGTCCGGTGTCGCCCTCGTTCCGGCACCGGCTCCCGGACGGAGGGACTGCGCTCACGACGCCGACCGGCGAGCCGGTCCTGTCGTACTGCGGGATCGGCACGATGGCCGCGACGACCGTCGTCCCCGAGGCGGCCGCGATCCCGCTGCCGGACGGGGTCGATCGCGCGGTCGCGGCGCTCATCGGCTGCTGCGTCTCCACCGGCGTCGGCGCGGTCCTCAAGACGGCGGAGGTGCCCGCCGGAGCCACGGTCGCCGTGATCGGGCTCGGCGGCGTGGGCCTGTCCTGCGTCATGGGCGCGGCCCTGGCCGGCGCGGACCGGATCGTCGCCATCGACCGGGTCTCCGCAAAGCTCGAGGTCGCGCGTGAGGTCGGCGCGACGCACGGCATCCTGGCGACCGACGACCCGGCCGCACTGCTTGCCGCGCTGCGCGACCTGACCGACGGGGGCCCGGACTACGTCTTCGAGGCGATCGGCCGGCCGGCGACGGTGGAGCTCGCCATCGAGAGCCTGCCGGTCGGCGGGACCGCGGTGCTCGTCGGCATGACCCCGGTGGCGGCCCATGCCTCGTTCGCCGTCTATCGGTTCGTCGACGGCAGCCGCCGGATCCTCGGCTCCAACTACGGCTTCGCGGTGCCGGCGATCGACTTCCCGCGCTATGCCGAGCTGCACCTGGCCGGCCGGCTGCCGATCGACCGGCTCATCGACCGCCGGATCGGGCTCGACGAGGTCGAGAGCGCGTTCGACCGTCTGCGGGCGGGCGACGGGCTCCGCCAGGTCGTCGTCTTCGACTGAGGCCGCCCGGCGGCTGGTCAGCGGTGCAGGACGCCCCGCACGTAGGTCCGGGTCGGGTTCAGGCCGACGGCCCCGAACGTCGCCGTGTAGGTCGTCGACTTGCCCGCACCGAGGCTGCTCGCGCCGAGCGCGGATCTCTTCACGTCCAGCACGCCGGCCCGTCCGTCATAGAGCGTCACCGCCACCCCGAAGCTCGTGGTCGTCTTCGAATACGGGTTCTTGACGGTGCCGAAGATGACACGCCGACCGGCGCTATCCAGGGTGCTGTGGGCGGCCGTGATGGTCGGCGTTCCGAGGGCCTTCGAGGTGGCCTTCGCCGACACCGACCAGGTCGCCCGCTGGAAGCCCGGCACCGGGGGACCGTCGATGCTGAACGGAGCCAGGCCCGAGGCCGGGATGTACGACAGCAGGGTCCTGGCCGACCTGGTCGTCAGGAGCTTGCCCTTGTTGTCGTACAGGTGCGCGGTCACCGTCACCGGCCCGACCCAGCGCGACGTGTTGTTGTAGACCTCGCCGGTGAGGCGGAAGACGCCGCCATCCGTCCGGGGACGGGCCGAGAGGACGTGCACGGTGTTCGGCATCCGCTGCATCAGGAACGAGTACGCCGGGCTGGCGGTGCCACCGCTGCCCGACAGCCGGACCGCATACGAGCCGGCCGGGAGTCGCCGGATGATCAGCTCGGGCGTGCTCCCGGCCTTGTCGGCGACCTCGAGGACCTTCGTGCAGCCGCTGTACAGCGACATCCGGCCACCGGCCGTGAGATCGCCGAGGATCAGCCGGACGCGGGTCGTGGCGGTCAGCTTGAACCGATACCAGTCGACGTCGCTCGCACTCCCGAACCGGCCGGGCAGCCACGTCGCGGACGGGATGACCGGTGCGGGCGAGGTCGTGCAGCTGTCGGAGCGGTCCGTCCCGCCGCCGGTGAACGTGTACGTCGCGACGACGGAGGTCGCCCCGGGCGCGATCGTCACGCCGTGGGTCCGCGCGCCGCCGTCCGACCAATGATCGAACGCGTACGTGCTCTCCCCGACCACGGCCGTCGCCGGTGCCGCGACGCTGATCTTCGACTTGACGATCCCCGTTGCGGCCGGGGGCGGCGTCCCGGTCGCCGACCCGACCGTGATCGGGATCCCGGCCGGCGAGGTGGAGGCGGCCACCGTCCCCGTCGCCGGGAACAGCTCGACCTCCTTGTGGGCGGTCAGGCCGCCCGAATCGGTCACGTCGACCGACAGCACCAGGTGGGACGGATACTCATGGTCGGGCGCCTCGAAGCTGCCGCTCTTGACCCCGCTGAAGGTCTCGATGATGTGCGAGTGACAGTCCGATGGGCAGTGCCGCATGGTCAGCGTCCAGTCGTAGGCGGACGCGGGCAGCGCGCCATCCTGGACGTCGGTCGCGGTGGCGCTGAAGGAGATGACGTCGCCGACGCTCCACGGCGGATCCGAGGCGTGCGGGCTGTCGATGGTCACGGTGGGCGGCCCGTTCGCGACGGAGACGGTCCGGCTCGTCGTCCGGGTGGCGCCGGGCGGGTCGGACACCTGCAGGCCGACCTCGACGTCACCCACGCCCATGTAGGTCTTCGAGGCGGTCACCCCGGTCGCGTCGTCGTACTGGCCGTCGCCATCGAGGTCCCAGGCGTAGGTGAGCGGTGTCGCCGTTGGCGTCGGTGGAGCCGCTGGCATCGAAGGCGACGGTCAGCGGGGACGCTCCGAACGACGGCGTCGCGGTGAAGCTCGGGACCGGCGGGACGTTGGCGCCGTAGTAGTGGATGCGCCGGATCTCGCCGCGGTCGTAGTCGGCGTAGGTCAGGTCCCCGGTCGGGCCGATGGCCAGGAAGACCGAGCCGCCGTCGGCCTCGCCGGACGGGCGCTTCAGGTTCGCGAACAGGCGCCGGGCGCTGACGTCGGGCTGGCCGTTGGAGCCGGCGGGAAGCTCCCAGATGCAGCGGCGCGAGTAGTCGGTCATGAACAGCGCCCCGTGATCGGCGGCCGGATACGGGCTCGTCGGGGGCAGGAACGCAAGACCCGAGATGGACGAGCTGCCGACGCTGCAGCCGTCCCCGGCGACCACCGAGGCCTGGTGGTTGTACGTGTAGTACGGGAGGGTGACCTCGTTCGCGGCCAGGTTGGTGCAGATCGACAGCCCGAGACCGGCGTAGGCCGGAAGGACGGCAGCGCCCTCGTAGCACGGCCAGCCGAAGTTGCGGGGGGCCGCATCGGGATCGACCAGCCGGTTGAGCTCCTCCCAGGTGTTGAAGCCCACGTCACCGATCCACATCTCGTTCGTGCCCGGCCTGATCGTGAAGCGGTACGGATTGCGCAGGCCGTAGGCGATGATCCGTCGGGCGTTGACGTCGCCGGCGCCGGCTGTGGCGTTGTCCGGCCAGCCCTCGCCCGGTGTCGGGATCGATCCGGATGACGGCGCCGTCGAGCGAGACCGGGTCGCCGCTCGTCCGCATGTCCTGAGCTCGGAGGGCGCCGCCCTCGGCCGTCGGCGGGGACGGGTTCGCGCCGCCTGGATCCCCGCACGGGTTGACCGGCGTCGGGGTGCCCGGCAGCGTGCCGCCCAGCTGACCGTAGTCGGCGACGCCGTTGAAGCTAGCGCCCTCGCCCCCGGTCGCGTACAGAGCGCCCTCGGGACCGAACTGGAGGCTGCCGACCGAGTGGCTCGGGAACTGCTGGCACCAGTCCTCGATCAGGACGTGCTCGCTGCCGCTCATCACGCCGCCGCTGACGGTCAGGCGGGACAGGCGACCCGAGACCACGCAGCCGTCGACGGTCGCCTGGGGCGGGTTGGGACATCGGTCGTCGTACTTGCTGCCCGGCGGCACGAGCGCATCGGCCGACGGCCAGCGCGGCGGCGCGGCGCCCTGGCCGAGGATGTGGTTGTACGCATACAGGACGTAGACGTACGGCCGGGTCGGGTAGCCGGGATCGACGGCCAGGCCCATCAGCCCGCGGTCCCAGTAGTTGTGGACGTTCGTGTTGAGGTCCGCGAAGACCTGCGGCGTCGTATCGGCCAGGCTCGTGTAGAACTTGATGACGCCGCGCTTCTCCGCCACGAACACATTCCCGTTCGGGGCGAAGACGATCGACATGGGGTGATCGAGACCGGACAGCACCAGCTCGTCCTGGAAGCCGGCGGGCACGGTCGCACCGGTGTCGGCGAGGACGGGGGCCGCCGCGACGAACGGCAGCATGGCGGCAAGCAGGCTGAAGATCCCGGCGGCCCACAGGGGTCGCCGCGCGCGGTGCATGGTGATGAAACTACCCCGAAGTGATGATGACCTTCGTACCATCGCGGATGCGCGCTGAACGGTCAACCGTGCCCATCCGGAATGCGGTGCCGACCGGAAACGCGGGGCAGGATCGCGGGCCGGACCGGGTCAGGAACCGGCCGATGGCACGGGGCTCGCCGGTGGTGCCCCGGCCGCGCCGGGACGAGCCGCCCGGAGGCGCCCGTCAGCGAGCGCCCGCGTGACCCGGTCCAGGACCCGATCGGCCCGCGCCTGCCGGATCGTGCCGGCGGCGACCGCCTTGTCGAGATCCGCCTTGACCGCGGCGAGGGCGGCCGCCGAGATCGTCTCGTACGGCGTGCCGGCCGTGGTCGCGAGGTCCTTCAGGGACGCGCCCGGCACGCAGGCGCGCGCCGACCTCGGCGGGGGTCATGCCCAGCGCCTTCGCGGCGGCGGTGAGGCCATCACGGACCACGCCGAGACCCCCGGCGCTCCCGCCGGCGACCATGAGGGCGCGGACCTTCCCGGCGAGGAGCGCGCAGCCATCCGCCGCGGCGGCGTCGACCCGGGCGGTCAGCCGGTCGCCCGCTGCCTTCGTCATCCGCCCGTCGGCTACCGCGTCGGCGATGGCCGCGATCGCGGCCGCCTTCGCGGCCGGTGCGAGCGCGGATTCGTCGACGCCCAGCTTGCTGGCGAACGCCCGCCGGAAGGCGGCGCAGTATTCCGCCGCGGCGGGCTGTGCGGAGGCCGCTGCGGCGGGCTCCGGGGCGACGGGAGCGGGGCTGGTCGCTTCGGACAGGGTGGACGCGGCGACGGATCCGATGATCGTGCCGCCGACCAGAGCCGCGACGACGCAGGAGGCCGGCGAGCCCGACGAGCCGGATGGTGGACATGTCCGTGTGATCCTCGATGCGGTCGTCCGCGCGACCATCCGGTCGCGTCGTGGCCAGACCATCGGGCCGGGACGTCAAGAAGGTGTGTGGATGCGGACGGCTCTTCACGTTTCCTTGATCCGGCCCCGGCTACGATGCGCGGCATGGTGCCCCGCGCGCGCATCCTGGTCGTCGAGGACGAGCCTCGACTGGCGGACATCCTGCGCCGCTATCTCGAGCGCGACGGCCATGTCGTGACCGTCGTCGGCGACGGCCGTGCCGCGATCGCGGCCTTCGATGCCGCGCCGGTCGACCTCGTCGTGCTCGACCTCATGCTGCCGGGGATCGGTGGCGAGGCGGTCCTTGCCGCGATCCGTGAACGGGGCGACACGCCGGTCCTGATCGCGTCGGCCCGTCGCAGCGACACCGACCGGATCACCGGACTCCGCCAGGGCGCCGACGACTACCTCGCCAAGCCCTTCAACCCGAACGAGCTGACGGCCCGGGTCGCGGCCATCCTCCGCCGGACTCGGCCCGCGGAGGGTCGCGACGTGGCCGGCCCCGGCCGGTTCCCGGCGACGGACGAGCCCCCGTGGTCGTTCGACGGCGGCCGCCTCGTCGTCGACCCAGCCAGCCGGCGGTACGCACTGGAGGCGGAGCCGGCGCCGGTCGACGGCCGCCTGACGCCGGGCGAGCTCGGGCTCCTGGGCGCGCTTGCCCGCCGGCCCGGGTCCGTGCTCACCCGCGACCAGCTGCTGGAGGCGGTCACCCGGCGTCCGGACGAGGTCTACGACCGGGTCATCGACGTCCATGTCGCAAACCTGCGGCGGAAGCTCCGCGACGACGCCGCGCAGCCCTGGCTGATCGAGACGATCCCGCAGACCGGCTACCGCCTCGTCGCGACGCGTGACGCGCCATGACCGACCCGGCCGCCTCGACCTCGACCGTCGCCGCGCCGACGGCCGTCGGCGCGACGGCCCCGGCGGTCGCGAGCCAACGGCGGCGGCGGTCGCTCGCCTGGCGGCTCGGGCTGCTCCTCGGCGTGTCGGTGGTCGTGGTCCTGCTGCTCGTCGGCGTCGTGGTCAACCGCGTCGTCAGCAGCGGGTTCCAGACCGTCCTGACCGAGCAGCAGCAGCAGCGGCTCGACGACGCGGCGGTGACCCTGGCCGACCGCCTCGCCCGGCCCGCCGGCCTGGCCCGGGCCCAGGCGGTGGTCACCCGGTTGGCCACGTCGCTCGGCGGCCAGGTCCAGGTGGTCAGCACGGCGGGCACCACGCTGGCCGCCTACGGGCGTCAGCCGACCGGCGATCCGGCCCACTACGAGGTGCCGATCGAGGTCGACGGCCAGGTCGTCGCGACCCTCCAGGCCGACGTGCCCGCGCGCGCCGGCGATCGCGGGTTCCTCCCGCTGTTCAACGCGACGCTGGCCCTGGCGGGATTGATCAGCGTCGTCGCGATCATCGTCATCTCGGCGTCGATCACGGGGCGCCTGACCCGGCCGCTGCACGACGTCGCCACCGCGGCCCGGCGTCTCGGGGCCGGTGAGTCGGGCGCGCGGGCGACCGGTGGCGACGACCTCGAGTCCGCCCAGCTCGCCGAGGCGTTCAACGCCATGGCGGACCGCCTGGAACGCTCCGAGATGCTGCGACGGCGCGCGGCCAGCGACATCGCCCACGACCTCGCCACGCCGGCGACCGTCCTGGAGTCGCAGCTCCAGGCCATGATCGATGGTGTCGTTCCGACCGACCCGGCCGGCCTCGAGGTGGCACGGTCGGCCGCCGCGGCCCTCGCGGGCGTCGTGGCCGACATCGACGACCTCGCCCGTGCCGAGGCGGCGCCGCTCCAATCGCGGCCGGAGCGGGTCGACCTGAGCGTCGCGATCCCCGAGGTGGCGCTCGCGCTCGACGGCCCGCGCCGGGCGCGCGACGCGACGATCGAGGTCGATGTCGGACCGGGGCTCGCCGCGTGGGCCGATCCCGGTCACCTGGGCCGAGCCCTCCGCAACGTCGTGGCCAACGCGCTCGGCCACAGCCCAGATGGAGGAGTCGTCACGGTGTCCGCGGAGCGGGCCGGATCGACGATCCGGATCCGCGTCGGCGACACCGGCCCGGGGATCGCGCCGGGCGACATCGACCACGTCTTCGAGCGCTTCTACCGCGCCGACGTCGCCCGCGCCACCGACCCGACGACCGGGCGCCCGACGGGCCTCGGGCTCGGCCTGACGATCGCCCGCGAGCTGCTCACCGCGAACGGCGGCGGGATCCGGGTGGAATGGACGGGGCCGGCCGGGACCACCTTCCTGATCGAGGTGCCTGCCGCGGATTGAGCGGCGACGTGCGGCGCAACGCCTCGGAACGCGCCGGCCGGGAGGGGTTCTTGACAGATGCTCATGTCACGAGCCTTGGTCAGCCGATCCGTGACATTCAGTCGATCTCGTGAGCATCTGGCGAGATCCGCTGGAAGAGCACCCAATCGTCACGCTCGGAATCGTCGACGACCGCGGGCAGGCCCGGTGCCCAGGTGACGAACGCTCGCTTGATGAGCATCTGACAGAAATTGCGCCGCCAGCCGTGCCCTCAGTCCCTCGACCGAGCCCCGACCTCGTCCTGCGCGGCAGCCGTCCCGTCCGCGCCGTTCGAGGCGGGCACCCCCATCCCGGCCCCGGCGGTCATCTCGACGTCCGGGTCGAGCGGCGCCATGACCGGCGGCTCCGGCTCGACGATCGGCGGCAGCAGGTGCGAGCCCGTGATGAGCCGCGCCCCCCGACCGTGGGTCACGAACGTCCACGCCCAGCGGATGAGGACGATCACCCGGTTGGAGAACCCGATCAGATAGAAGATGTGGATCCCGAGCCACAGCAGCCACGCGGTGAAGCCGCCCCGCTGCCCGAACGGCCCGAGCCAGCTGATGTTGGTGACCCCCGCGAGCCGGCCGATGACCGCCACGTCGCCGTGGTCGCTGTACTCGTACGGCTCGTACGGCCGGCCGAGGATGCGTCGGCGGACGACCTTCGCCGCGTAGGAGCCGCCCTGCATCGCGCCCTGGGCCACCCCGGGGGTCGGCTTGCCCGGCTTCCACGGCTCGACCGCCGCGTCGCCCACCACGAAGATCTCCGGGTGGCCCGGGATCGTCAGGTCGGGCTCGACGACGACCCGCCCGGAGCGGTCCGTCGCGGCACCGGTCGCCTCGGCGACCGTCCGGGCAAAGCGCGCGCTGAGGACACCCGCAGCCCAGAAGATCGTGCGTGCCGGGATGGTCTCCTCCGTCCCGTCCAGGCCCGTCACCCGGACACCGTCCTCGTGCAGGTCGACGACGCGCGTCGACGTCCGGACCTCGACCCCGAGCTTCTCGAGCTGGCGCTGCGCCGACGCGGACTGACCCGGCGGATACGGCGGCAGGACCCGATCCATCGCCTCGATCAGGATGATCCGGGCCTCGCCCGACCGGATCGACCGGAAATCCCGCTTGAGCGTGTCGTGGGCGATCTCGCCGAGCGCGCCGGCCAGCTCGACCCCCGTCGGTCCGCCGCCCACCAGCACGAAGGTCATCCACGCCTTGCGCCGCTCCGGGTCGGCTTCGCGCTCGGCGGCCTCGAACGCGATGAGGATCCGGCGCCGGATCTCGGTCGCGTCCTCCAGGGTCTTGAGCCCGGGAGCGATCGAGGCCCACTCGGGATGGTCGAAGTACGTGTGGTGCGCGCCCGTCGCGACGATGAGGGTGTCGTAGGCGATCGGGCCCTCGTCCGCGAGGAGGACCTCCCGACGCTCGGGGTCGATGCCGATCGCCTCGCCGAGGATGACCGTCGTGTTGCGCTGCTTGCGCAGGATCGAGCGCAGCGGCTGCGCGATGTCGCCCGGCGACAGGGCGCCGGTCGCGACCTGGTAGAGCAACGGCTGGAAGAGGTGGAAGTTGCGCCGGTCGACCAGGGTCAGGCGCACCTCCGGGTCGATGCCGAGGCTCTTCGCCGCGTACAGCCCGGCAAAGCCGCCACCGACGATCGTGACCCGGTGGGGCAGACGCGGGACGTCGGGCGTCGCAGTCATGGCCTGATTCTAGCCAACGGCCCGCTCCGCGGGTTTCCCGGCCGGCGATCCGATGGTGTGGCGGGCGAGCTCGGGGAACCAGCGCGCCACGACGCCCACGCCGATCACGCACAGCACGCCGCCCGACACGACCGCGAACTGCGGGCTGGTCAGGGTCGCGACGACGGCCGCCTCGATGTCGCCCAGGCGCGGGCCGCTGGTGACGACCAGGGCGTGGATCGACATGATCCGGCCGCGGAGCTCGTCCGGCGTATCGAGCTGGACGAGGGTCGAGCGGAAGACCGCCGAGAACACGTCGGCCGCGCCCGCGATCGCCAGGAAGAACAGCGCCAGCGGGAACGAGACGGTGACGAGGCCGAACGCCGTGATCGCCAGGCCCCACGCGACGACCGCCCAGAGGATCGCGCGCCCGGTCCGTCGGACCGAGCCGACCCAGCCCGAGAAGAGAGCGCCGAGGAAGGCGCCGGCCGCCGGCGCCGCGGCCATCAGCCCGAAGCCGGCGGCTCCCGTGTCGAAGCACCGACAGCGCGAGCACCGGGAACAGCGACGTCGGCATCCCGAAGATCATCGCGTTGAGGTCGATCACGAACGAGCCGAGGATCGCGCGGCGTTGCCGGGCGTAGCGGAGGCCCTCGCGGATCGCCTCGAGACCCGGCCGCGTGACGGCGCCGATCGGCGGGATCGGGTGGATGACCAGGAGCGCCGTCAGCGACGCGATGAACGAGATCAGGTCGACCGTGTAGGCGCCGGCCAGCCCGACCGTCGCGATGAGGAGGCCGCCGATCGCCGGGCCGACGATCGAGGCGAGCTGGAAGTTGAGCTGGTTGAGCGCGATCGCCGACGGCAGCCGCTCCGCCGGCACGAGCCGCGGGATGGCCGACGCCCGAGCCGGCTGGTCGACCGCCGCCAGGCCACCGGCCGCGAACGCGACGACGAACAGGGCGGCGACCGGCGGCGGGCCGGCGACCGTCAGCAGGACCAGCGACAGGCTGCAGACGGCGAGGCCGATCTGGGTCGCGATCAGCAGCCGCCGCCGGTCCACCGCGTCGGCCAGCGAGCCCGCGCCCAGGGCGAACAGGAGGATCGGGATGAGCTGGAAGAGCTCGAGCGCCGCGATGGCCAGGGTCGACCCGGTCAGCACGTAGACCTGGAACGGCAGCGCGATCCGCGTGATCTGGTTGCCGATCCCGTTGACGACCTGGCCGGACCACAGCCAGCGGTAGTCGCGGTCGAGCCGGAGCGGCCTCGTGTCGAGGAACAGGCGCCGGACGCCTCGGGTCGCGCGGGGCGGCGCCGGCGGCGTCAGGTGAGCGTGTCCGCGACGGCCCGGTCGCCCTCGTCGGTCACGCCGCTGGAGCGGCTACTTGTCGCGCTCGGCGCTGGCCAGGACGGCCTGCGCCGCGGCGAGGCGGGCGACCGGCACGCGGAACGGCGAGCACGACACGTAGTCCAGCCCGATCTGCTCGCACTTGTGGATCGACTCCGGGTCGCCGCCGTGCTCGCCGCAGATCCCGAGCTCGAGGTCCGGGCGGGTCGCGCGGCCCTTGTCGACCGCGGTCTTCATCAGGCCGGCCACCGCGTCGTCGAGCGTCTGGAACGGGTTGACCGGCAGGATCCCGTCCTCGACGTACTTGAGCAGGAAGCCGCCCTCGGCGTCGTCGCGGCTGTAGCCGAACGTCATCTGGGTCAGGTCGTTCGTGCCGAAGCTGAAGAACGACGCGTGCCGGGCGATCTCGTCCGCGGTGAGCGCGCCGCGCGGCACCTCGATCATCGTCCCGAACACGTATTCGACCTCGAGACCCGCCTTGGACTCGACGGCCTTGGCCTCCGCCTCGAGGATGTCGCGGGTCGCCTTGAGCTCGTTCACGTGGCCGACGAGCGGGATCATGATCTTGGCCTTGGGGTGCCCGCCCGAGGCCTGGACCGCGATGAGCGCGTTGAGGATCGCGCGGGTCTGGACCTTCACGAAGTCCGGGATCATCAGGCCGAGCCGGCAGCCGCGCAGCCCGAGCATCGGGTTCTGCTCGTGGAGGCTCTTGATCGTGGCGAGCAGCTCCTTGTCCTCCTCGGAGGCACCGCCGGTCGCCTCGGCCCGGGTGACCTTGACCAGCTGGTCCTCGAGGTTGGGCAGGAACTCGTGGAGCGGCGGGTCGATCAGCCGGATGACCACGGGCAGCCCGTCCATCGCGCGGAAGATGCCCTCGAAGTCGCCCTGCTGGAGGACCTCCAGCTTGGCCATCGCGGCGTCGAAGGTCGCGACCGTCTCGGTCTCGTCGGCGGTCAGGGTGGCGCCGGCCGCTCGTCGCGCCTTGGCCCGGGTGGCCGCGTTGGCGACGAGGATCGCGCCGCGCACGATCTCGAGCCGCTCGCCCTCGCGGAACATGTGCTCGGTCCGGCACAGGCCGATGCCCTGGGCGCCGTAGCGGCGGGCCATGGCCGCCTCCTCGGGCTTGTCGGCGTTGGTCCAGACCTCCATGCGGCGGACCTCGTCCGCCCAGCCGAGGATCGTCTGGAGCTCGGGCTGGTCCTCGAACCGGGCGGAGACCGTCGGCAACGGGCCGAGGAAGACCTCGCCGGTGGAGCCGTCGACGCTGATCCAGTCGCCCTGGGCGAAGCGGACCCCGTTCGCCTCGGCGGACCCGGCGGCGTAGTCGATGTGGAGCTCGTGACAGCCGGCCACGCACGGCTTGCCGATCTGGCGGGCGACCACCGCGGCGTGGCTCGTGGCGCCGCCGCGCGCGGTCAGGATGCCCTGGGCGACGGCCATGCCATGGAAGTCGTCGGGCGACGTCTCGATCCGGACCAGGACGACGCGCTCGCCGTTGGCCACCCACTCGACCGCCGTGTCGGCGTCGAAGACCGCCTTGCCGACGGCCGCGCCGGGTGACGCGTTGAGCCCCTTGGCGAGACGCGTTGCCGCCGTCCGGGCCGCGGGATCGAACTGGTCGCGCAGGAGCTGGTCGACGTGGGCCGGCTCGATCCGGCCGAGCGCCTCTTCCTTGGTGATGAGGCCTTCGTCGACGAGGTCCGTGGCGATCCGGACGGCCGCTGCGGCGGTCCGCTTCGCCGAGCGCGTCTGGAGCATGTACAGCTTGCCGCGCTCGATCGTGAACTCGAGGTCCTGGACGTCGCGGTAGTGGCGCTCGAGCTGCTGGCCGATGCGCTGGAACTCGCTGTAGACCTCGGGCATGTCGGTCTGCATCTGGGCGATCTTGGGCGCGGTCCGGATGCCGGCCACGACGTCCTCGCCCTGGGCGTTGGTGAGGTACTCGCCGTAGAGGGTCTTCTCGCCGGTGTTCGGGTCGCGCGTGAACGCGACGCCGGTGCCCGAGTCGTCGCCCATGTTGCCGAAGACCATGGTCACGACGTTGACCGCCGTGCCGAGATCGTGCGCGATGTGCTGGTTGTTCCGGTAGTCCATCGCGCGCTTGCCGAACCACGACGCGAAGACGGCCTTGATCGCGAGGTCCAGCTGCTCGTACGGGTCGCTCGGGAAGTCGCGCCCGGTGTCGGCCCGGACGATCGACTTGAACTCGTCGACGAGCTCGCGCAGGTCGTCTGCCGTCAGCTCGGTGTCCTGCTCGACGCCGCGGGCGTGCTTCTTCGCCTCGAGCGCCTCGTCGAACCGCTCCGGCTTCACCTCCATGACGATCCGCCCGAACATCTGGATGAAGCGCCGATAGGCGTCCCAGCCGAACCGCTCGTTGCCGGTCAGCGCGACCATCCCGTGGAGCGTCTCCTCGTTCAGGCCGAGGTTGAGCACCGTGTCCATCATCCCGGGCATGGAGAACTTGGCGCCTGAGCGGACCGACACGAGGAGCGGATCCGCGGCGTTGCCGAAGCCCTTCCCGGTCAGGCCCTCGACCTCGCGGACCGCCGCCAGGACGTCGTCCCAGAGGCCCGCCGGGAGCTGCTCGCCGGCGGTGAAGTAGTCGTTGCAGGCCTCGGTCGTGATGGTGAATCCGGGCGGCACGGGCAGCCCGGCGTTGGTCATCTCGGCCAGACCGGCACCCTTGCCGCCGAGGAGGTCGCGCATCGTCGCGTCACCCTCGGCATGGCCGCCGCCCCAGGCGTAGATGTAGCGCTTCGCGGCGGCATGCGGCCGGTCGGCCGGCGGGGCGGTCTGGGTCATGGGGGTGGATCCTTCCCGAGCGGCGGCCGGCGTGGGCGGCCGCGGTGAGACGTCGGTGATCTGACCGGCCGATTGTACCGTGGGACCCGTCCGGCATCGGGTTGCGAGTGGGTCGCGACAGCCTTGACGCCCCGTCCCGTCAGAGCGCGGCCAGCCAGCGCATGACCGGGACCGCCGTCTCGAACGAGTCGGCGATCAGGTCCGGGAGCCCCGGCGAGAAGACGTCGTCATCGGCGAGCTGCCGCCCGAACGTCAGGTCCTTCTGCTTGAGCAGCTCGGCCTCCGGATGGTCGGCCGGGAGACCCGGCGGGACCCGCTTGAGCTTCTCGCCCGACACCGCGCCGAAGGTCGCGACGAACCGCGGCTCGTCGATCAGCCGGCGAACCCCAGCCGGGTCGGCGACGACGGCGGCGCGGAACGCCCCGAGCTTCGCCGTGGAGGGATGCCACATCCCGCCCCCGATGTAGACCTCGCCGGGCGCCATGTGGAAGTAGCCGCCCGGGTTGCCGCTCTCGCCGAAGCCGTGCGGACCGTCCGATCCGCCTCCCTCGGTCCACGGGAACGACGCCGCGACGTTGGTCTTGTACGGCGACTTGTCCCTCGAGAACCGGACGTCGCGATAGATCCGGAACGGCGATCGGGTCGGGTCGCCCTCGAGCGGGATGCCGCGCGCCCGGAACGCGTCGTCGAGCGCCCGGCACAGCGCTTCGAGTGGTGCCTTGAGCAGCCGCTCGTACTCACCCTTGCGCGGCGTGAACCAGTCGCGCTCGTTGTTGGCCGCGAGGTCCGCGAGGAACTGGACGGCCTCCGGTCGGAAGCCGGTGAACGTCTCGGTCGAGGTGGGCATCGCCGTGGTCCGCGCTCCTGTCTGCGGCTGAGGCTGACCGCTCGACAGTACACCCGGCGACGCCGTGACCGGGCCGGTCGAACGGCCCCGGCCATGGTCACGGGCGCCGAATCCATCGGTCGCACTTCCCCGCCCTTGTGGGCCGGACGACCGATGACCGCCGATCCACCGAGCAGCAGAGTGCTCCTCAGCGGAACGACGCCGGCGGCCACGCCGGCAAGGACACGAGGAGGCAGGACATGAACACGACACACGCATCTAGGCGGTCGAGCAGCCGGCGCGGCCGGCGCCTCGCGGCGTCGATCGTCGCCGTCGCGATGGCCGCGGGGGTCAGCGGCCCCGTTGGGGCGGTCCCACTGAAGCTCGACCAGCCGGGCGGGAGCGCGGTCTCCGTGGATCCGTCCCGGACCGAGAGGTCCAGCGAGCTTGGCGCCAAGCTGCGCACGACCGCTGGCTACAAGGTGCTCGTCTTCGGATAGATCCATCCGCGACCACTCGCCGGCGGCATGCCCGCCGGCGTTTCGGCGCGTTCGGCGCCCGCCACGGGACAGGCTCCCGCGCCACATCAAGCCTCCAGCGGAAGGACCGCTACGCGTGGGTTACGGCGCCGACCGACGGGGTCCCGAACGGGGCCGGCGTCGGCCGCGTCTGGACCTGGCTGGCCCACGTCGCGATCTCGGTCCTGCGCGACGCCCCGAGCTTGGCCAGGATGTGCTCGACGTGGCTGCTGGCCGTCTTCGGCGCGATCCCGAGGCTGTCGGCGATCTCCGCGTTGGTCATCCCCTCGCCGATCAGCCGGGCGACCTCGAACTCCCGGGCGGTCAGCGGCCGCCACGGCTCGTCGTCCGAGGCATGCCCGCGTGCCATCCGCAACAGCGTCTCCGCACGATCGGCGAGAGCGGGCGATGCCAGGCGCTCTGCCCCCGTCCGCCCCGCGGTCGCCATGTCGACGGCCTCCGCGAAGCGGTTCGTGCGGATCAGGCAATGGGCCAGGTCGAGACGCGCCCCGGTGGCCTCCCAGACCCGCCCGTGCCCGTCCCAGCCGTCGACGGCACCCTCGAGGGCGACGCGTGCGATACCCGTGGATCCGTCGGCGAGCGCCACGAGCCCGCGGCCGTGGTCGAGCGCCGCGCCCGCGACATCGCGGATCGGATCGAGCTGGGCGACGCACGCCTCGAGCCAGCTCGCGGCCTCGGCCGGCCGGCCCGCCCCCTGCGCTGCCCGCACGCCGGTGACCACGAAAGGCGTCAACAGCACGCGTTCGTCGACCGCGACCGCGCGGGCCAGGGCGTCGCGGCAGAGATCCAGGGCGCGCTGGGGATCGCCGGCCTGGAGGGCGACCTCGGCCAGGCCCCACAGCGGCGGCAGGATGAGCTCGGTCTGCTCGCTCCTCGTTCCGAACGCGAGCGCGTCGGTCAGGACGGCCGTCGCATCCTCGAGCTCCCCGCGTGACATGGTCGTGTAGCCCAGGGCCCACTGGGCCGTCATGATGCCGAGCCGGCAGCCCCTGTCGGAGATGGCCTGCCGGGCCCGATCCTCCGCCTCGCGCGGACGCGCTCCCGCCCAGGACACCATGGCGAGGGTCGCCCGCATCACGTGCGCACAATGCGATTGCTCGATGGAGTCGGAGTAGCGGACGCCCTC
Organism: uncultured Chloroflexia bacterium; assembly: GCA_963755995.1. GTDB lineage: Bacteria > Chloroflexota > Limnocylindria > Limnocylindrales > CSP1-4 > SPCO01. Next base: position 1,284,065 of record CAVWLQ010000003.1, read on the forward strand.
GCGGATGAAGTCGGCCGCCGCCGCGTAGTCCATCGCGGCGGCTGCGACCATCGAGGCCTCCCGGAAGGCGGTGACGCCGGTGCCTTCCCAGCCGACGCGAGCCGCCGCGCGGGCGACGGCCCCGACGCGCGCGAGCCCACCTTGCACGTCGCCTTCCTTGACATCGGCCAGCCCGTTCTTCCATTCGGCCATCGCCCGCCACTCCGGATCACCGAGCCTGTCGCCCAGGTCGGTCATGCGGTCCAGCTCGACGCGAGCCTGTGGCATGGCTCCGACATCCAGGTGCGTGATCGCCAGGAGAAGGCACAGGAGAGCTCCCGCTTCGAGGACGTCGGGGGCCTCGGCCAGCTCATCGAGCTCTGCCCGGAGCTCCTCGATCGCGGTCAGGCGCTCAGAGACCGGCCGCCCTTCGCGTCGCCAGACGCCGATCTGGTTGGTGAGCGCCATGACCGCCCGGGCCGGCTGTCCGGCCTGTCGATACGCCAGTGCCGCTCGCCGCGCCATCTCGACGGTGATCGCATCCTCCTCGATGGAGCCCGCCTGTTCCGAGCAGGCCTCCAGGATCGTCGCCCGTTCGAGGTCACCGATGTCGTCGGGCATGTTGTTCACGGCCCGTCGGTAGAGCTCGAAGGCCTCGCGACGGGCCGACAGGCTCGCCGCCTCGCGGGCACCGGCGAGGGCCGCCTCGAACGCCTCCCGACGGAGACCGGCCCGCTCGTAGTGGACGGAGGCGTGGATCTCCGAGGCGCCCTCCAGCCGCGCTCCGAACTCGCCCGCCCGCGCGTGGTAGCGGCGGCGCTCCGAGGCGGGGATCGTCCGGTACAGCGCGTCCCGCAGGAGCTGGTGGCGGAAGTCGTACAGGCCACGGACGCCGGGCGCGTCCAGGACGAACTGGTCGACCAGCTCCTGGAGCGGGGCCTCGATCGCGTCCGGCGGCAGGTCCATGATCCCGGCCAGGACGTCCGGCACGAAGCACCGGCCGATGACCGCCCCGGCACGCGCGGTCGCCTGCGCTTCGGGCGACAGCCGGGAGATCCGGGCGATGACTGCGTCCTCGATCGTCTCGGGCACATTCGCCTCGCGGATCGCGGTACCGTCGGCGCGCGCTTCGGGGCTGAGCGCCCCGAGCAGCTCCTCGATATGCAGCGGGATGCCGTCCGTTCGCTCGTAGACCGCAAGCGCGACGTCGCGCGGCGCGGGCAGGCCGGTCTCGAGCAGCAGCGTCGTGACCAGGGCCGTTCCGGCGAGGTCGAGCCGGTCGAGGCGGACCTCCTCGGCGATCCGCTGGGTGACCTGGCGCGAGCGCCAGGCGCGGAGGTTCGTGCCCCGCGGCACTTCTTCGGTCCGGTAATCGCCCGTGATCAGCAGCGTGGTGTCGCGCGACCGGCGGGCCAGCTCGGCGATGATCTCGAGGCTGACGTCATCCGCCCAGTGCAGGTCCTCGAACGATAGCATCGTCGGCGACGTGATCGACGCCAGGATGAGGTCGACCGATCCCGTCACGAAGCGTCGCCGGCCGACATGCTCGGAGCTCGCGGCCGTGTCGTCGAGGGCGAGAAGCTGCTCGCCGAGGCTCGCGAACGCCGGCATGCGGATCATCGTGCGGGCCAGGTCGAGGATCGACGCCGCCGGGACGTCGTGGTCCTGTGGGGCGACCGAGCCCTGCGCCGTCACGAACCCGCGCGCCTCGGCCTTGCGGGTGATCGCACCCAGGAACCGCGTCTTGCCGATGCCGGCCTGCCCGGCCAGCAGCAGGAACTGGCCGTGGCCGGCAAGCACGTCCTCGAGGCGTCGGTCGGCCAGCTCGAGCAGGTCGTCGCGCCCGATCAGGAGCGGGCAGCGAACGGAACGCGGGGCGGCATGCATGTCTCGAAGTGTAGGACCAGTCCGTCGGCGGTCATCGGTCATTCGACCGATGACGGGGCCTCGGCCGGCATCGAGTCTGCGACGCACGGAACGGCCGGATCCAGGCCGCTCAGCACACGAGGAGGAAGCAGATGGCGCAGTTCATGGACGTCCACTCGGGATTCTTCGGAGTCTCGGGGGACCAGCTTCGCGAGGCGCACGACCGCGACCTCGCGATCGAGCGCGACGAGGGTGTCCACTTCGAGAGGGCCTGGATGGACGAGGAGGCGGGCAAGGTGTTCTGTCTCGCGACCGGCCCGTCCCGTGAGGCCGTCATGCGCATCCACGAGCGGGCCGGCCACCCGACGCCCGAGGTCTACTCGCTCACGGTGGAGGTCTGACATGCAACGACGACGGATCGCGCTCCTGCTGACCACGGTCGCGGCGCTGACGGTGATCGCGCTGGGCGGGGCCATCGGGGCGCAGGCCAAGCAGGACACGCTCGGGACCGTCCACTCCGTGACGGCCCGGTTCAACTCGATCCAGCAGGCCACCAAGGCCGGCTACGTTCCCTTCTACGTGTGCGCAGAGCAGCCGGGCGTCGGGACGATGGGCCAGCACTACGTGAACTTCGACCTGGTCGGCGACCCGACCGTCGACCCGCTCAAGCCGGAGGCTCTCGTGTACGAGCCGCAGGCCAACGGGACGTTCAAGCTCGTCGCCCTCGAGTGGGTCCAGGTCGGCCCGGAGGTCAAGACGGCGCCGACGGTCCTCGGCAAGGACATGCTGTACCGGTCGGCACCCAACCGGTACGGGATCGAGCCCGGGTTCTACGAGCGGCACTACTGGCTGTACAAGACCAATCCGCTCGGTGCGTTCGAGGACTGGAACCCGACGGTGTCGTGCCGCGGCAACGGCGACAACGGCGGCTGACCGCCGACCGGGCCGATCGCAGGCGACCGGCGGGACTCCCCTCCGGTCGCCGCGCCTCGCCGCCGTCCGGCCGGGTACCATCCGGCGATGACCGAACTCGCCGCCGACCCGCGCGTCATCGACGCCGAGGCCCCGCAGTACAACGCCCGCCTGATCCGCCGCGTCGACGAGACCGACTCGCTGGCGTACTTCTTCGTCCGCTTCGATGGCGAGCCCACTCCGTTCGAGCCCGGCCAGTACATGACCATCGGGGTCATGGTCGAGGGCAAGCTCATCCAGCGGCCCTACTCCGTTGCGTCACCGCCGGTCGTGGCGGGCGACGAGGGCTACGAGTTCTACGTCCGCCTCGTCCAGGGCGGGATGTTCACACCGCTGCTGTGGAAGATGCCGATCGGCCAGGGCATGCGGATGATCGGCCCGAAGGGCAAGTTCGTCCTGAGGCCAGACGACGACCGGACGCACATCTTCATCTCGTCCGGCACGGGCAACGCCCCCTTCATCTCGATGATGCGGCAGCTCCAGTCTGACGGGCAGCCGCGGAGGGCGATCTTCCTGAACGGCGTCTCGTACGCCCACGAGCTGGGCTATCGAGAGCGCGTCGAGACCTGGGAGGCGTCCGGCTCCTACCCGGTCACCTACATCCCGACGGTGTCGCGAGCGGCCGACCCGGCCAATGCCAGTTGGATGGGTCGCACCGGCCGGGTCGAGATGATCCTCGGGCCGGTCCTCGACGAGCTCGCGCTCGACCCCTCGAACTCCATCGCCTACATCTGCGGCAACCCGGACATGATCCTGAGCGCCGAGGAGACGCTGCTCGGACGCGGCTATCCGGAGGACCAGGTCCACAAGGAGCTGTACTGGCCCAAGGGCAAGGAGCCGCGCGGCGTCGCCGGCGCCGACCTGGCCACCGCGATCGCGATGGCCGAGGAGAACGAGGACCAATAGGCGCCGGGGCGCGCCTTGCCGTGTCGTCGCCCCGGGACCATCATCTCGGTATGTCAGAGATCCGGGGGACGGGTTCCGACGTGGCCGCCGATCCGCTCGCGTCGTCCGAGCCCGCGTTGCACTGCCCGGTCTGTCGGTCGATCGACTGGTTCCGCAACTGCAACGTCATCGTCCGGAACGAGGCGACCGGCGAGATCGTCCAGCGCTGCGTCCTGCCGTGGGACCCACGGCTCGAGACCGCACCCTGGGCGTGCATGAGCTGCGCCTACGAAGTCCCGCCGTCGAGCCCGCTCGACGTCCGGCTCAGCGCCCCTGTGGCCTCCGGGTAGGCGGGACGGCCGCGGCGGTTCCCGCCGCGCCGATCAGCCCCCGCCGGTGGCGAGAATGGCGAACAGCCAGACGGCGACGAGCACCCCGGCGATCGCGGCGAGGACGACCGCGACGCGCAGCCAGGCGGGCTCGAACGAGCCGTTCATCCGCCCGCCCCGCCTCGGCCAGGGTCGCGGTCTTGGCCGTCTCGTACTCCGCGGTCGTGAGGTCGCCGCGCCGGCGCATGGCCGCCAGGCGCTCGAGCCGGTCCACCAGCGCACCGTCGTCCGGAGGGGCCGACGCGGCCGGCGGCGTGGCGACCGTCTTCATGATCGGCGGCGACGCGACATCGGGCGGGCTCGGTCGCGGCCGGACCACGACTCGGCCTGAGGCGTAGGCGCGGCCGCCGCCGCCCTCCGCGCGGAAGGCGGCGATCCCGATGACGAGCGGCACGGCCCCCATCAGGACGAACAGGACCCCGCAGAACAGCCAGCTCCAGACCCAGCCACCCTCGGGCGGGAAGAAGCCGTACTCGAGGAAGTTCCAGCCGAGCGAGAGGAACAGGGCGGGCCAGGCGAGGAAGACGAGGCTCATCCAGGCGCCGGGCAGGCCGGCCGCGCCCCAGATGATCAGGCCCGCCGCGAGGAACCCGCCGAGGATCGACAGCGGCGTCGTCGCGATGACCGCGTCCGGGCACTCGACGGCGATCTCGTACGGACCGCCGGAGGCGCAGAAGCCGCCGAGGTCCATCGACGGCGCGCATGCCCAGCCACAGCAGGGCGATGCAGAACGCCAGCCCGGCGATGCCGAGGAGATAGCCCGCGACCCGGGCGAGCGGCAGCGGCGCCGCACCCATACTCGGCACCCGGGCGGTCACGCCGTCGCCCGCCGCGCCGCCTCCAGGCGGTCGAGGATGAGCCGCGTCACGCCTTCGACCGGGATGCGTTCCTGGGTCATCGAGTCGCGGTCGCGCACCGTCACCGCGCCGTCCTCGAGCGACTCGACGTCGACCGTCACGCACCACGGCGTCCCGATCTCGTCCTGCCGCCGATAGAGCTTGCCGATGGCCGCCGTGTCGTCGTAGACCGCCATGGTGTGACGCTTGAGGTCGTCCTTGATCCGGTGGCACAGCTCGACGATCTCGGGCCGCTTCTTGAGCAGCGGCAGGACCGCGACCTTGTAGGGCGCCAGGTCCGGGTGGAGGGCCAGCGACACGCGGGTCTCGCCCCGGACCTCCTCCTCGCGGTAGGCGTCGATCAGGAACGTGAACGCGGCACGGTCGGCGCCGGCGGCGGTCTCGACCACCCAGGGGACGATGTGCTCGTCCGTCGCCTGGTCGAAGTATTCGAGCTTCTCGCCGGACGCCTCGCTGTGGCGGCTGAGGTCGAAGTCGCCGCGATTGTGGACCCCCTCCAGCTCCTTCCAGCCGAAGGGGAAGCGGTATTCGACGTCGACCGCCTTCTTGGCGTAGTGGGCCAGCTCGTCCGGGGCGTGCTCGCGCAGGCGGAGACGCTCCGGCGTGACGCCGTACCGCTCGTACCAGGCCCGCCGCTTCGGCAGCCATTCCTCGAACGCCGCGGCGGCGGCCGCCTCCGGCCGGACGAAGTACTGCATCTCCATCTGCTCGAACTCGCGCATCCGGAAGACGAAGTTGCCGGGGCTGATCTCGTTGCGGAACGACTTGCCGATCTGGGCGATCCCGAACGGCAGCTTCTTCCGCGACGACTGCTGGACGTTCTTGAAGTTGACGTACGAGCCCTGGGCCGTCTCCGGGCGCAGGTAGATGACCGCCGCCTCGTCCTCGACCGGCCCCATGAACGTCTTGAACATGAGGTTGAACCGGCGTGGCGCGGACAGCGGGCCGCCGTCGTCCGGGCAGCGCAGGCCGAGGCGTTCGACGATGGTCGGGTCGGCCAGGTCGGTCGCCGTGAGGTTCTCGGTCCCGGGCAGCTCGTCGAGCCGGAAGCGCTTGTGGTCGGTCTGGCACTCGACCAGCGGGTCGCTGAACGAGCCGACGTGCCCGGACGTGATCCACACCTGCGGATGCATCAGGATCCCGGCGTCGAGCCCGACGATGTCGTCCCGCTCCTGGACCATCGAGCGCCACCAGGCCCCCTTCACGTTGTTCTTGAGCTCCACGCCGAGCGGACCGTAGTCCCAGACGGCGTTGATGCCGCCGTAGATCTCGCTCGAGGGGAACACGAAGCCTCGCCGCTTGGCGAGGGACACGATGGTGTCGAGCTCGGCGACGGCGGGCGCGACGGCCTCCGGATCGCTCGCTTGGAGGGTCATGGGGTTTGTGTCTCCGAGGAGCGCCCGGACCTGGCATGGCCGGACGCGATGGGCTGGGAGCCCGATGCTAGCAGAGCCTCATCCCTCGCCTTCACGCCGTCCCCGAAACTCGGTCGAGGGTCTTGACATCCGCCGATCCTGCGCTAGATTCGGTCGCATGACCGACATCGGTCGACCGACCGAACAACGAACCGGCGATGCCTCGGGCCTGCCTGCGGGCTCGAGGCCGGGCACGCGTGCGGAGCGCCGCGGCCGCGCCAGCGCGGACACCCGGACACGGATCCTCGAGGCGGCGCGCTCGTGCCTGTTGGCCGACGGCTACGCGAACCTGTCGACGCGTCGAGTCGCAGAGGCCGCCGACGTCCCATTGAGCCAGATCCACTACTACTTCGGCTCCAGGCAGGACCTGATCCTGGCCATGCTGGCATCCGAGAACCAGCGGCTCCTCGCTCGCCAATCCTCGATGTACGCAGGCGACGAGCCCCTGTGGCAGCAATGGGACCGCGCCTGCGATTTTCTCGAGACAGACCTCGAATCCGGCTACGTCCGGATCCTCCAGGAGATGATCGCGGCAGGCTGGTCCGACCCGGTCGTCGCCACATCGGTCCGCGAGCTGGTCAACGACTGGTTCGCGCTGCTCACGGACGTGGCTCGCCGTGAAGAGAAGCGCACCGGGCACCTCGGTCCGTTCACGGCCGAAGAGGTCGCGGCCCTCATGGGGCTGCCCTTCCTCGGTGCCGAGTCGGCCATCCTGCTGGGCATCCCAGAATCCGAGCTGCCGGCGCGCTCGGCGCTGCGGAAGGTCGGCCTCGTCCTGCGGAGCTTCGACGACCGGCCGGGAGATCCGACATGACCGACACCCTGACCGAGGCCTGGCGCGCGCCCGAGCCGCCGCCGGCGACGGCGGTCGACCTGGCCGCCATCGAAGCCACCGTGCTCGACTACTTCGAAGGCTGGTTCGATGGCGACCCCGACCGGATGGCCCGGGCGCTGCACCCCGGGCTCGCCAAGCATGCCCTCGGGCAGGACCCGGATCGGTCCGACACGCTGGACGTCACGACACGCGACGAGATGGTGGACGCGACGCGGGCCGGCGCGGGCTGCCGGCGGGATGTCCCGGACCGGGCGATCCGGATCGAGATCGCCGCGGTCGACGGCGCCATCGCCAGCGTGATCGTGCACTCGGCCGTGTATGTGGAATACGTCCTGCTGGCCCGGACCGACGTCGATGGCTGGCGGATCACGAGCACGCTGTGGCGATGGGCGCCCGGTCATGGCCCGCGAGCTCGCTGAGCGGGGCGCGCCCGCCCCGGCACCGTCTTTCGAGGCCGGGGGGTCGCGTGCTCGGCAGCCCGATCGGACCGGGTTCGTCGAACGCGACGGCATCCGTTCGTGGTGGGAGATGTACGGCGTGGGCGAGCCGACGATCCTGTTCGCTCCCACCTGGTCGATCGTCCACTCGCGCATCTGGAAGGCCCAGGTCCCGGACTTCGCTCGGCGCCATCGGGTCATCACCCTGGATTCGCGCGGCAATGGCCGGTCCGACCGGCCGAGCGACGTCCACGCCTATGCCGAGACCGAGATCGCCGCCGATCTGCTCGCCACGCTGGACGCGACCGACACGGACCGGGCCGTGGTCGTCTCGTTGTCGCTGGGGGCGCAGCGCTCGCTCGTCCTCGCCGCCGGACATCCGGAACGCGTGGCCGGGCTGGTCTTCATCGCGCCGTCGGTCCCCCTGGCCGATCGGCCACCGGGGCGGTCGTTCTCATTCGATGAGCCGCTCGAGACGGACGAGGGCTGGGCGAAGTACAACCGCCATTTCTGGCGGCGCGACTACCGCGCATTCCTCGAGTTCTTCTTCGGCTGGTGCTTCACCGAGCCGCACTCGACCAAGCAGATCGAGGACGCGGTCGGCTGGGGGCTCGACACGGACGCCGACACCCTGCTCCGGACCCACGACACCGACTGGCTCGACGAGGCCGAGGTCCGTGCCATGTGCGCGGGGATCCGCTGCCCGACCCTGATCATCCAGGGCGACGAGGATGCGATCACCGGGCCGATGCGCGGTCATGCGCTGGCCGAGGCGATCCCCGGCGCTCGCCTGGTCACGCTGGCCGGGTCCGGACACATCCCCAATGCGCGCGACCCCGTGATGGTCAACCTGCTCATCCGCGAGTTCGTCGCGTCGCTGCGAGGGACCTCGCCATGACCCTCGAGAAGCGCGCATGGACGCGGTCGCTGGCGCGGCGACGGCGCGCGCTATACATCTCGTCGCCGATCGGCCTCGGGCACGCCCAGCGGGACGTCGCCGTCGCCGACGAGCTGCGGAAGCTGCGGCCCGACCTGGAGATCGACTGGCTCGCCCAACACCCGGTCACGGCCGTGCTCGAGACCCGTGGCGAGCGGATCCACCCGCTGAGCACCGAGCTTGCCTCCGAATCGGCCCATATCGCGGCCGAATCGTCGGATCACGACCTCAACGCATTCCAGGCGATCCGACGGATGGACGAGATCCTCGTCGCCAACTTCATGGTCTTCCACGACGCCGTGGAGACCGGCGAGTACGACCTCGTCATCGGCGACGAGGCGTGGGATGTCGACCATTTCCTCCACGAGAATCCGGAGCTCAAGCGGACCGCGTTCGCGTGGATGACCGACTTCGTCGGCTGGCTGCCGATGCCGGCCGGCGGTGAGCGCGAGGCATTCCTGACCGCCGACTACAACGCCGAGATGATCGAGCACGTGGAACGCTACCCACGCCTGCGCGATCGCGCGATCTTCGTCGGCGATCCCGACGACATCGTGCCCGACGACTTCGGCCCCGGCTTGCCGTCGATCCGCACCTGGACGGAGGACCATTACGCGTTCAGCGGATACGTCACCGGGTTCGACCCGACCCCGCTCGTCGAGGGTCGCGAGGAGCTGCGACGCGAGCTCGGCTACCGCCCGGACGAGCGAGTCGTGATCGTCACGGTCGGCGGCTCGGGCGTCGGCGAGGCGCTGCTCCGCCGCGTCATGGCCGCGTTCCCGGCGGCGGCACGCCGGGTGAGCGGCCTTCGGATGATCGCGGTCGCCGGACCGCGGATCGATCCGGACCGGCTCGCCCCGCCACCCGGCGTGGAGGTCCGCGCCTTCGTCCCGGACCTCTATCGCCACCTCGCGGCGTGCGATCTCGCGGTCGTCCAGGGCGGGCTGACCACGACCATGGAGCTCGCGGCCGCCCGCCGCCCGTTCCTCTACTTCCCACTCCGTGACCATTTCGAGCAGAACCGGCACGTCCGTCACCGGCTGGACCGCTACGGTGCGGGCCGCTCCATGGCATTCGACGACTCGCCGCCCGAGGTGATCGCCGACGCGATCGCGACGGAGATGGATCGCCCGGTCGATTCCCGTCCGGTCGAGACCGACGGCGCGGCGCGCGCGGCCGCCCTGATCGCGCCGCTCCTGTGACCCGCGGCGGTTGATGGTCATGCCCCGGACCCGCGACCTACGTCCGGGTCCCCAAAGAGACCAAGGGACCAGACCCGGAACCGCTCCCCAGGGTTACCCTTAGGGCTCGCCACCTCCGGATCCCGCGAAAACGTGCTGGGCAGGGGGTCGGCACGATCCCACGGTGGATGCGCCATGAGCAACGCTCCTCGCCGCCTCGTCCTGCCCGTCGTGGCCCTGACCCTCGGCATCGTCCTCGTCGGGGCGACCATCTCGCCGAGACCGCCCGAGAGCCACGCAGCCGACCTGGCGCCGACCGCCGGCCCGCCGACGCCATCGATCGCGGCCCTGGCGGCGACCCCGTCACCCACGGCGCTCGTGACCGCCAGCCCGAGTCCGACCCTGAGCCCGACCGCGAGCCCGTCGCCGAAGGCGACACCGAAACCGACTCCCAGGCCCACCCCGAAACCGAACGCTGCGCGGAAGAAGACCGTCGTCACGACACCCAAGGCGGTCGTCCGGACGACGCCCCGGCCCACCGCTGCTCCCAAGCGCACTCTGGCATCGACCGGCATCTACGGCTCGGCATTCGCGATGGACTCCAAGAACAACGTCGAAGTCGGTGCGAGCGGCAACCAGCGGGTGGCGCATCGATTCCGTGCCAGCACCTCGTCGTCGCTGACGGCGATCGCGATCAACCAGCGCGGCGGCCCGGGCTATTCCGACGGGAACGGCGGATCGATCAAGGTCAGCGTGCAGACCAGCAGCGCGGGCAAGCCCTCCGGCAAGACGCTGGCCAGCCTGACGATCACGCCGGGCAACCCGTCGGGCAACTGGGAGCGCCAGACGACCTACCGCTTCCCGTCGCCGGCGAAGCTGACCCGGGGTCAGCTCTATCACATCGTCTTCGCCAACACGAGCGCGTCACCGGGGAGCAACTACATCTCCCTCAACGAGGCCTTCACGTACGCCGCCTCGGCACCGCGCCAGCCCGTGTTCAGCGACGACTTCGCCGTCCTGTCGGTGCGGGGCGGGTCGTGGGCCGCGCACTCGCACGACACGCCGGTGATGGACCTGACCTACGCCAACGGCGTCCACGACGGCAATGCCTACTCCAGCGTCATCGCCGACCACTACGGCATCGCCTCGGGCGCCAAGGCAGTCGGCGAGCGGTTCACCGTCCACGGCAGCAGCCGGACGGTCTCGACGGCCTCCGTGCGGCTCAAGCGCATCCGCGGCAGCGGGACGATCAAGTTCCGCCTGGAGAAGTCGAACGGCACGCTCGTGGCGACGGGCACGACCAGCTCGACCCGGATCCCGATCTCGCCGTTGCCCGTGCCCGTGAGCGGATCGCACTGGGATGAGACGTCGCTCGGCGGCGGGCGCTGGGCGAAGGTGAGCTTCGGGAAGTCGGTCGTCCTGCGGACCGGCACCACGTACGTCCTCAAGGTGTCGACCGACAGCTCGACCACGCTCGCCGCGGTGCCCGTCCGTGAGCAGGACGACACGACGCCTCACTGGCGATCGCGCGCCTTCCGCGACGGCTACGCCTACGTCACGACCGGGTCCGGCTGGCACGCGCTGTACGCGTACGGGGCGGCCGACCTCCAGTTCTACCTGCGCTAGCGCCTAGGGCAGCACGTCCGCCAGCAGCCGGCGGACGTTGCCGCCCATGACCTTGGCGATGTCGTCGTCGGCCAGGCCGGCGTCGATGAGAGCGTCGGTCAGTTGGACCAGCCCGGTCGCGTCGAACGGCACCGGGACCGCCCCGTCGAAGTCGGAGCCGAGCGCGACGTGCTCGACCCCGGCGACACCGACGGCGTAGCGGACCGTCCGGGCGATCGCAGCGACGTCGTCCCCGCCACAGGCAGTCGGCCAGAACCCGATCCCGATCACGCCGCCGGTCGCCGCGATCCCGCGTGCCAGGTCGTCCGTCAGGTTGCGCGGGTTGTCGGCGATCCCGCACAGCCCGGTGTGCGACGCGACGACCGGACGCGCGGCCATCGCCAGCACGTCGTCGATCGTCGCCACCGACGCGTGCGCCACGTCGACCAGCATGCCGCGCGCCTCCATCCGCCGGATCATCTCGCGGCCCGCGTCGGTCAGCCCGGTCTTCGCGACGCCGTGGGCCGAGCCGCCGAATGCGTTGTCGAAGAAGTGGCTGGGCGACATCATCCGGAAGCCGGCGTCGGCCACGACCTCGACGTTGGCCGGGTCGCCGTCCAGGGCATGGGCGCCCTCGATGGCCAGGAGGCCGGAAGTGATCGCGGGTCGCTCCATCCGGGCGACCTCGTACGCCGCCAGGTCCGCCGCCGATCGGATGACCCGGAACCGGCCGTCGGAGCGCGCCGCCAGGCGGTCCGCCCGGCTCGCAAGGTGGAGGGCGCGTGGCAGGAGCCGGCGCCACGTCGCGGGCGGCCAGCCCAGCGCGAGGGCCAGCAGGATGACGTCGTCGCTGCCGTCGTCGTTGCGCTCGAGGTTGAGGTGGCGGGGCGACTGCGTGGTGGCCGCGAGGACCTGGAGCGCGACGTTGCCGTCGACCAGCCGCGGCACGTCCACCTGGCCGCGGGTCCCGCGCTGCAGCAGGTCCCGGCCCCACAGCAGTGAATCGGCGTGGAGATCGGCGACCCACAGGCGGGCATGCAGGGCGCGCGCCCGGTCGGACGCGTGATAGGGCGGCCTGACGCCGGTGACGCACAGACGGGCCTCCGTCCGGCCGACCGCAGCCCGGCCGCCGACCTTGGCCGCCTGCGTGGCGACGAACGCCGCGCCGGCGATGCCGGCCGCGACGAGGCTCCGCCGACGGAGCGTCACGGCCGGCCGACGCCCGCCTGGTGGGCCAGCCGGACCTCGTCGAGGAAGGCCAGGGAGCGGGCGTCGCGTTCGAGCGCGCCGCGGACGAACTCGCGCAGGGCCGCCTCGGTCTCGCGTTCGACGGCGGGCGCGAGGCGCAACGTCGCGATCGCCTCGATGTCGAGGCGCTGGTAGGCCTTGAGCAGCTTGACCGCCTCGAGGCTGATCCCGGTCCGGTCGTGGCCTGGCCCCGGACAGCGCTCGCACAGGATGCCGCCGAGCGGCGGCACCCAGCGGAACCGCTCGTCCGCGTCGAGGACCCGGTCGCATTCGACGCACCGGTCGACCTCGGGTCGCTGGCCGAGCTCGTCGAGCAGGTGCATCTCGTACCAGCGCGCGACTCGGCCGGGCGCCATCTCGGCGTCGAGCAGCTCGTAGGCGCGGCGGAGCAGGAGGTACTGCGGCTCGGCGGCGTGGCGCTCCTCGAGCGAACGGTCGGCCAGCTCCGCCAGGTACCAGGCGGTCGCCGCCGATTCGAGCGAGTCGCGCAGATGGAGCCAGGCGTGCCCGACGCGGACCTCGGTCACGACGTCGAAGGTGCGCCCACGCGCCAGCCCGACGGTCAGCTCGGCGAACGGCTCGAGGCTGCCGCCCAGCCGGGAGGTCGGCTTCCGGACGCCCTTGGCGATCGCCTTGAGCTTGCCGCCGGTCGGGGTGATGAGGGTCAGGACGCGGTCGGCCTCACCGAGATCGAACCTCGACAGGACGATCGCGTCGGTCGTGTAGCGGCGCGGGATGGGCATCCCGGCGACGGTACCACCGTGCGCGCGGACGGGCCGCCACGAAGGGGTGATCCAACCGGGCGGATCCGACGAATAGCCGAATAGACGCCGGTGCGGTCGCGTCCCCCGCACCGGCGTCGTTGCCTGCCCGCGGGCCGGCCATTCAGGCTACCTGCGCCGTACACGTTTCGTGTACACTCGCCCCGAGATGACCACCGCCACGCCCGATATCGACATCGCCGCCCTCATCGCCGACACCGAAGGCGAGATCGTTCGGCTGGTCCAGGACCGCGATCCGTCAACCCACGGCCTCTACGAGATGGTCCGCTACCACCTGGCCCTCGACGGGTCGGGCGCGTCCGGCGGCAAGCGGATGCGGCCGCTGCTCGGCCTCCTTGCCTATGCCAGCATCACCGGCGAGCACCAGCGCGCGCTGCCCGGCGCGGCCGCGGTCGAGCTCGGGCACAACTTCTCGCTGATCCACGACGACATCGAGGACGGCGACGTGGAGCGCCGGCACCGCCCCACGCTGTGGACGATCCACGGCGTCCCGCAGGCGATCAACGCCGGCGACACGCTCTTCAGCCTGTCGCGGATCGCCCTCCACCGGCTGTCCGACCTCGGGTTTCCGGACCGCACCGTCCTGCGCCTCATGCGGCTCTTCGACGAGACCTGCCTGGCCCTGTGCGAGGGCCAGTACATCGACATCGCCCTGAGCGCCTCGGACGCGCCGATGAGCGTCGACCTCTACTTCGACATGATCGGGCGCAAGACCGCCGCGCTCATCTCGGCCTCGATCGAGGCGGGCGCCCTGCTGGCGACCGAGGACGAGGCCGTCATCGCCCGCTACCGCGCGTTCGGCTGGGCGCTCGGTCTCGCCTTCCAGCTCAACGACGACCTGCTCGGGATCTGGGGTCCGGAGCAGACGACCGGCAAGCAGCCGTCGGACGTCGCCCATCGCAAGCGGACGCTGCCGGTCATCTACGCCTTCGAGCACGCCGGCCCCGAGGACCGCGAGCGCCTCACCGCCCTCTACGCGCTGGCCGACCCGTCGCCCGAGGCCGTCGCCGAGATCGTCGAGATCCTGGAGCGGACGGGCGCCCGCGAATTCACCCGCGACGAGGCCCGCCGCTACCGCGACGAGGCCCTGGCCGAGCTGGACGCCGCCGGCGTCGTCCGGCCCGAGGCCCGCGCCCGCCTCGAGCAGATCATGCTCTCGGTCATCACCGCCTAGCGGTCCGCCTCGTCGTCCTCCGGCTCGTCGGTCTCTCGCTGGCGCACCGCGAGGACCTTGCCGACCCGCCGGCCGTCGGTCGTCTCGACGGTCAGGGTCAGGCCATCGACCGCGACCTGGTCACCGGGCTTGGGCACGCCGCCGATCCGGTGGTAGATCGAGCCCGCCGACGGTGTCGTACTCGTCCGCGTCCTCGAGGCCGAGGTTGGTGTCGAACAGCTCGGCCAGGTCGTCGACGTCGGCCCGGCCGTCGACCCGCGCCTCGTCGTCCGAGAGCCGGACGATCAGCGGCTCCTCTTCGTCGTACTCGTCCTGGATCTCGCCGACGATCTCCTCGAGCAGGTCCTCGATCGTGACCAGGCCGGCCGTCCCGCCGTACTCGTCGAGGACGATGGCGATGTGGACCTTGCGCCGCTGGAACTCGTGGAGCAGGTCGTCCACGCTCATCGACTCGGGCGCGAAGACGGGCGTCCGGAGGAGCGATCGCAGCGCCGGCCGCTCCGACACCGACCCCTTGAGGAACGGCAGCAGGTCCTTGGCGTACAGGATCCCGATGATCTCGTCGATCGTGTCCTCGTAGACCGGGATCCGGCTGTGCCCTTCCTCGACGACGAGGTCGATCGCGTCCTCCATCGTGGCCGCCGGCGGCCAGCGTGACCATCGCGATGCGCGGGACCATGACCTCGTGGATGCGCACGTCGCCGAGCTCGATGACCGCCTGGATCATCTGCTCCTCCTCGGCCTCGAGGATGCCCTGCTCGCCCCCGCGCTCGACAAGGATCGACAGCTCCTGCGGTCGTCATCACGCCCTGCGCCTGGTCGCCGGCCCCGAGCATCCGTGACACGGCGGTCGTGATCGCGGTCAGGACGCGGACGAGCGGCCCGAGGACGCGCAGAAGGACCTCGATGAACCCGCTCAGGCGGAGGGCGAACGCTCCGTGTGGGCGAGGGCGAGGCTCTTCGGGACGAGCTCGCCGAAGACGATCGTGAACAGGCTCAGGATCAGGGTGACGATGATCAGGGCGAGCGCGCCCGCGGACGACGCGAGGACCGAGATGCCCGAGCCCGCGAACAGTGCCTCGAGGCTCGTCGTCAGGTTGACCGCGGCGTAGGCCGAGGCGAGGAAGCCGAGGAAGGTCAGCCCGATCTGCGTGACCGCCAGGAAGCGGCCCGGCTGGGCGACGAGCCGCTTGACCCGCTTCGCGCTCCGATTGCCCTCTTCGACGAGCTGGTCGATGCGCGATCGACGCATGGTGACGAGGGCGATCTCGGCCGCGACGAAGACGCCCTCGAACAAGGTCAGGATGATGATCACGACGATCTGGAGGACCGTCTCCATCTAGCGTCGCCCCGCTCCGGATCGGGCGGTTTCACGCGCGGCTCGCGGATGCGAGCGGGCACCCCGACGGCGAGCTTGCCGGCCGGCACGTCCTTGGTGACGACGGCGCCGGCGCCCGTCCGGGCACCCGCTCCGATGTCGCGCGGGGCGACGATCATCGTGTCGACCCCGATGAACGCCCCGTCGCCGATCGTCGTCGTGTGCTTGCGCGTCCCGTCGTAGTTGGCGGTGATCGTGCCGGCGCCGATGTTGACGCCGTGGCCGATCTCGGCGTCGCCGAGGTAGCTCATGTGGTGCTGCTTCGAGCCCGCCCCGAGGCGCGTGTTCTTGAGCTCCGCGAAGTTGCCGACCTCGGCCCCGCTCCCGACCACGCTGCCCGGGCGCAGGTGGCTGAACGGCCCGATCGTCGCGCCATCCTCGACGGTCGACGATTCGATGATGCTGGCCCAGATCCGTGCCCCGGCGCCGACCGTCGCGTCGACCAGCTGGCTGCCCGCGCCGATGACGCTGCCGTCACCGACCGTCGTCTCGCCGCGCAGCACGACGTTCGGCTCGAGGGTGACGTCCGCGCCCAGGTCGACGGTCCAGTCGAGGTAGACGGTCGACGGGTCGCGCATCGTCACGCCGTTGCGCATGTGCGCCTCGTTGAGCCGGACGCGCATGCTCCACTCGGCCGCCGCGAGCTGGGACCGGTCGTTGATCCCGGCGAACCGGCCGTCGTCCTCGAACGCGACCGCGCTCACCAGGCGGCCGTCCTCGCGGGCGAGCCGGATCAGCTCGGTGAGATAGAGCTCGCCGGTCGAGGCCGACGGGGTCAGTGCCACGATCCGGCGGCGCAGCCAGGCCGCGTCGAAGGCGTAGATCCCGGCGTTGATCTCGTTGTTGGCCAGGTCCTCCGGCGAGGCGTCGCGCGCCTCGACGATCCGCTCGACCGTCCCGAACTCGCCCCGCACGACCCGGCCGAGCTCGGCCGGATCCGCGGCGAACACGCTGGCCAGCGCGATCGCGGCGTCGTCCTGGCGACGCGCCTCGAGGACGGCCTCGAGGTCGGCACCGGTGATGAGCGGGACGTCGCCGGACAGCACGAGGATCTCGTCGGCCTCGGCGGCGACCACCGCCAGGGCGGACGCGACCGCGTCGCCCGTCCCGCGCGGCTCGTCCTGGAGCGCGAACACGGCCCGGTCGGCGAAGACGTCGATGAGCGCCGCCACGGCCGGCGAGAACACGACGATCGGCCGGCCTGCTGCGGCTCCGTCGGCCGTGCTCGCCCATGCGTCCAGCACGTACGCCAGCATCGGCCGACCGCACAGCGCGTGGAGCACCTTGGGCGTGGCGGACTTCATCCGCGTCCCGAGCCCGGCCGCCAGCACGACGGCGACCGTGCCGTCCGGCGAGGCGGGACTTGGGGGGTTCACGAGCGGCGGCGCCGAGTGGCGCGGAACCGGGAGCGGGGCTCGCTCGCGGCCAGCGTCCGGGCCGTCGCGATGGGGTCAGCAGTCATCAGTGGGTCGGGGCATCGTAGGGGTGGCTCGTCGGGGGTGTCAACCGAGCCGGGCGACCACCTCGATCTCGACCCGGGCGCCCTTCGGGCAGCGCGGAGACGCCGACCGTGGAGCGGGCGGGCGGCGGATCGCCGACGAACCGGCCGTAGATCCCGTTGACCGTCGCGAAGTCGGCCATGTCGACGAGGAAGATCGTCGTCTTGACGACATCGGTCCAGGCCGCGCCGGCCGCGTCGAGGACGGCCGAGAGGTTGGCCATGACACGTTCCGTCTCGGGTTCGATGCCGCCCTCGACGAGGGCCCCGGTCGTCGGATCCAATGCCGCCTGGCCGGCACAGAACAGGAACCCGTCCACGACGATGCCCTGGCTGTACGGCCCGATCGCGGCCGGCGCCCCGGTGGTCGAGATGGCGCGGCGAGTCATGGTGCTGTCCCCTCCTGGTGGTGGCCGATGATGATCGTGGCGCAGACGAACGGCCCGGCGGCGCCCGGCGCGACGAGGCTGCCGTCGGCCAGGGCCGACCGGACCGTCTCGGCGGCAGCGGTCGCCTCCGTCCCGGAAGGATAGAGGGCCCACAGGGTCGGACCGGAGCCGGACAGGCCGATCGGCCGCGCGAGCAGCCGGGTCAGCGCCCGCTTGAACGGCACGAGCGCCGGGACGACGAGCGCCGTGGCCGGCAGCAGGTCGTTGGCCGAGGCGAGGACACCCGCGCGGGCCACGAGGTTCGTCCGCGGTCAGCCCGGCGCGCAGCTCCTCGGCCAGGTGGGCGGACGACATGCGGACCGCGCCGTCGCCCTGATGACGGATCGCGTCGAAGGCGGCGAAGACGTCGGGGGTCGAGACGGCGATGACCGGCGTGACGAGGACGACGCCCGGCGAGCCGTGCAGGCCGTGGAGGGGCGCCACGTGCTCGCCGCGGCCCTCGACGAGGGCCGGCCCGCCGGCGAGGAAGAACGGCACGTCCGAGCCGAGGCGGGCGGCCACCGCGTGCCGGGCTGGGCTCGTCGAGCTCGGCGCCCCACGCCTCGAGGGCTCCGTCGACCGTGGCGGCCGCGTCGGACGAGCCGCCGGCCAGTCCGGCCGCGACCGGGATCCGCTTCTCGAGCCGGGCGGCGAGCGCCGGTGCCGGGCCCGGCCCGCCGGGCCAGCCGCCACCGACCGCCGACCGGGCCGCGGCGAGGGCGCGGAACACGAGGTTGTCGGCGGGCGGTCCGGCGTCGAGACCCTCGACGTGGAGCGTGTCGCTGTGCCCGGCGGCGGTCGCCAGGCTCAGCCGGTCGGCCAGGCCGAGCGGCACGAACACCGAATGGAGCGAGTGGTAGCCATCGTCCCGCCGGCCGATGACGGCCAGCGTCAGGTTGAGCTTGGCCGGTGCCAGCCGGACGACCGGGGTCAGGCGGCGCAGCGGATCGGTCACGACGCGTCGGGGTAGGAGGGGTCGTCGGCGGCGTCGGCGGCGTCGGCGGAGGTCTGGGCTGCGGCGGACTCGACGGCCTCGTCCTCGCCGGCCGCGGCGGCGGCCCGTCGGCCGCGGCCGTCGCGACCGATCGGGCCGAGCGCCTCGCGCAGGGCCAGCCACTCCCCCACCGCGAGGGTCTGCGGCCGCCGGTCGGGGTCGATGCCGGCCGCGGCAAGGGCGGCCCCGATCCGCCCGCCGTCGACCGGCAGCTGGCGCGACAGGACGTTGTGGATCATCTTGCGCCGTTCGCGGAAGGCGGCCTGGACCAGCCGCCACAGCTCGTCCTCGGTCGCGGGGTCGAGCCGGTCGTCCAGGTCGTACGGCTCGACCACGATGACCGCCGACTCGACCGCCGGCGCGGGCTCGAAGGCGGTCGCCGGGACGCGCAGCGCGATCCGGACCCGGGCGTGGTACTGGACGAAGACCGACAGGTAGCTCATCTTCCCGGGCGCGGCCGCGATCCGCTCGGCGACTTCGCGCTGGACCATGAGCACCAGCCGATCCGGCCGGGGCGGCGCGCCGAGCAGCGCGTGGAGGATCGGGCTGGTGATGTGGTACGGCAGGTTGGCGACCACGTCGTACGGCGGCTCGACCAGGTGGACCAGGTCCTGGTCGAGCGCGTCGCCCTCGACGAGCCGCAGCGTCCGGCCGCCGTCGAACCGCTCGCGCAGGAACGCGGCCAGGCCGCGATCGAGCTCGACCGCGGTGACGGCCGCGCCGCCGGCCGAGGAGGGCGCCGGTCAGGAAGCCGAGGCCGGGACCGATCTCCAGGATCCGGCGGCCCGGCGCCGGATCGGCCTCGGCCAGGATCGCGTCGAGGACGTCCGGATCGGCCAGGAAGTTCTGCGACAGGCTGTGACGCGCCCGCAGACCGGCCGCCCGCAGCGTCGTCCGGACCGTCTCGGGATCGACCCGCGGTGGCGCGGTCCCGCTCAGCCCGGCGCCGGCCATCGGACCGCCAGCGGCAGCGACGGCCGGGCGTCGAGGTCCAGGCCGGCGCGCTCGCCGGCGGCGAACCGCCGTGCGCCGGCCGCGCCGATCATCGCCCCGTTGTCCGTGCACAGGGCCGGTCGCGGCACGATCAGCGGCAGGCCGAGCGCGTCGGCCTCGCCGGCGAGGCGGCCCGCAGGACGCCGTTGGCCGCGACCCCGCCGCCCATCACGATCGAGCGGGCACCGCAGCGCCACGGCGGCCCGGATCGTCTTGGTCGACGAGGACGTCGACGACGGCATCCTGGAAGCCCCAGGCGAGCTCGGCGACGACCGCCGTCGGGCAGCGGCGCCGTCGGGGTCCGTCGGCAAGGCCGGCGTCGGCGCGGGCCTCGGTGATGATCCGGCGGGCGGCGGTCTTGAGGCCGGAGAAGCTCAGGTCGTAGCTATCGCCCAGCCACGCCCGCGGGAAGACCCGGTCGTGCCGGGTCGGCCGCCTCCGCCGCGCGGCCGATCGCCGGGCCGCCCGGGTAGCCGAGGCCGAGCAGCCGCCCGACCTTGTCGAAGGCCTCGCCGGCGGCGTCGTCGAGGGTCGAGCCGAGGAGTCGATAGGCCAGGTGGTCGCGCATCTCGGCAGGAACGTGTGGCCGCCCGAGACGACCAGGGCGACGAGCGGGAAGACGGGATCGGCGCGATCCGCTTCGCCGGGATCGCGCAGCCAGGCGGCGTAGACGTGACCCTCGAGGTGGTTGACCCCGACCAGCGGCCGGTCGTTGACCCAGGCGAGGGCCTTGGCGAAGTTGATCCCGACCAGCAGCGATCCGGCCAGGCCCGGGCCGTAGGTCACCGCGACCGCCTCGACGTCGTCCCAGGACGCGCCGGCATCGCTCCACGCCTCGTCGAGGACCGGCACGATCCAGCGCAGGTGGGCACGCGCCGCGACCTCGGGCACGATGCCGCCGGTCGGCGCATGGAGGGCGACCTGCGAGGCGACGACGTTGGCCCGGATCCGCGAGCCGTCCTCGATCAGCGCGATGCCGGTCTCGTCGCACGACGATTCGATGCCGAGGATGAGGCCGCCGCTCATCGCCGGTGCCTCATCGGCCGGGCTCGCCGGCGTCCGGGCGGTGCGGGGCGGGTGCCGCGTCGACTCGGCCGCGCGGAGCCGGGCGACGCGGTCGCGCATCGCGGCGTCGGCGAGCGGCTCGGTGGTCATGATCAGCGCGTCCTCGCCGTTGTCGCTGTAGTAGCGCGGCCGGAGCCCGACCGGCCGGAAGCCGAACTTCTCGTAGAGCCGGCGGGCGGGCAGGTTGGACAGCCGGACCTCGAGCGTCGCCTCGTGCGCGCCCCGCTCGGCGGCCAGGTCGAGGAACGCGAGCAGCAGCCGCTCGCCGATGTGCTGGCGACGCCAGTCCGGGTGGACCGCGAACGTGATGATGTGGCCCTCGTCGACCATCAGCCACATCCCGCCGTAGGCCGCGATCTCGTCGCCGATCCGGGCGACCAGGTACTGGGCCAGCCGGTTGGTCTCGAGGTCGTGCTGGTAGGCCTCGGGCGGCCAGGGCGCGTCGAAGCTCGCTCGCTCGATGGCGTGGACGGCGGGCAGGTCCTCCATCCGCATCGGCTCGATGCGCAGGATCATCGGACGGTCGTGCGACCATGCGACCTCCCCGCCCTCGGTCGTGACGCCGCGTGGCAGGGTCACGTACTCCGGCACGAGCCCGGCCAGGTCGTCCACGTCGCCGGTCGCCAGCCGCCTCGCGCCGAGCGTGATGAGCGATGCGCCGAGGTTCGCACGCGCCGCCTCGCCCCGGGCGAGCGCATCGTCGGGCGCCCGTCCGGGCAGGTCGATGGCCACCAGGGTCGCGCCGGGGGCGACATCCGGCTCGGTCCCGGCCGGCAGGAGCCGCGCCGCACCTTCGGTCCTCGCGACCAGGCGGTCCGATGGGCCGGCGGGGAGCAGCAGCACCGCGTCCGGTGGTCCGCGCCGGCCAGCAGGGCCGCGGCCGTCGAGATGCCGATGATCGGACAGCCGGTCGCCTGGGCGAGGCCCTTGGCGGTGGCGATCCCGACGCGGAGCCCGGTGAAGGCGCCCGGACCGGTCCCGACCACGACCGCCGACAGGCCGGCCCGGCCCACCTCCAGTCGGTGGAGCAGGTCGTCGATCGCCGGCAGGAGAGTCTCGCCGTGGCGGTAGCCGGCCGGCCACTCCGCGGCATCGAGCAGCTCGCCGCCCGTCGTGCCGGCCGCCACCACGACGCGCGTCGTGGCGCTGTCGATGGCCAGGATGACCCCGCCCGCGCGCTCGGTCGTCATCGCGCGGCCTCCAGGTAGCGACGAGGCCCCTCGCCGACCGCGCGCAGCGTGATCGGCCGCGGCTCGTCGCCGGATCCATCGATGACGACGTCGAGGCGCTCCGCCGGCAGCGCGGGCCCGAGGCGCTCCGGCCACTCGACGAGCGTGACGCCCGCGCTCTGGCGGTCGTCGATGAGCCCGCCGCTGAGCGCGTCGGCCGCGTCGGCCAGCCGATACAGGTCGATGTGGAACAGCGGCAGCCGGCCGGCGTACTCGGCCATCAGGA
Organism: uncultured Chloroflexia bacterium; assembly: GCA_963755995.1. Taxonomy (GTDB): domain Bacteria; phylum Chloroflexota; class Limnocylindria; order Limnocylindrales; family CSP1-4; genus SPCO01. Next base: position 1,306,438 of record CAVWLQ010000003.1, read on the forward strand.
TGAAGCTCGGCGAGGTGATCGTGTCGGTCACGCCCAGGCCCGCCCCGAAGGCCTTGGCCAGGTGGGTCTTGCCCGCCCCGAGATCGCCCCACAGGCAGACGACGTCGCCCGGCTCGGCGACGGCCCCGAGGGCGCGGCCGAGGGCGGTCGTCGCGGCCGGGATCGGGGCAGACCAGGTGGCGTTCATGCTGGGTCGCGGCGGGCATCGTGGGCCGAGCGTAGCCGAAGGAGGCCGCGTCCGCCGGGTGGGTCAGGGGCGCGCACCGGCGCGGGGCCGGTTCGCCCGGCCGGTCAGACGAACCGCTCGAGATCGCCGAGCGGGATGGCCGCGTCCGTGCCGTCCGGCAGCTGGACGATGCCGGATTCGAGCTGGACGCCGCCGAGGAAGCGCCGCGGGCCGATGGCCTGGACGAAGCGGCCCTCGCGACCGGACATGGAGCCTGCCCTGATCCGGACGAGGTCCACCGGTGGCGGCGGGATGACCAGGTTGGGCACGTCGAACAGCAGGGTCGGCGGGTCCGTGACGATGGCCACCTCGCGACCCGCGAGGGCGGCCAGGACGGCCTGGACGGCGCCCGCCAGCGGTCGCCGCGTCGCCCCGTCGAGGACGAGCACCGCGAAGGGCGGCAGCCGATGGAGCGCCGCTCGCTGACGGGCCTCGGACGCGATGAAATCGCGCCTCTCCTTGCTCGAGAGTCCCGCCACGATGACGCCGCAGACGCCCATCGCCCGGGCCCGGGTCAGCGTCTCGGCATCGACCCGCGATCCGACGACGAGGATCGTGCCGGCTGATCCGACGTCCAGGCCGCCCGATCGGAGCTCGCCGTCGACGCCGGCGTGGAGCCGGCCGCGGGTCGGGCCGCCGAGGGCGACGATCCCGCGGATCCCGCGTCCGGCCGCGCGGATCGTGATCCCGGTCCCCGGCCGGACCTCGCGCACGATCCCGGCGATCGGCGTCTCGACGGCGTCGGTGATGTCGCCCGCCGCGACCCGCCAGCCCCCGTGCCACTCGAACACGTACTCGCCGCCGGGGCCGCGCTCATCGCCGCGTCGCGGGTGCCCGGTCCAGCGCGCCCCGGGCCGTGGCGAGGCGGCGCCGTCGGGCAGCTCGACCTCGTCGAGACGGGGGTCACGCAGGCGTTCGGCGATGGGCGCCCCGACCACGACCGAGTCGCCGGCCGTGACGAGCGGCCGGTCTCCCGGCGAGAGCGCGAACAGGACATCGACCGGGGCGGTGATCAGGCGCCGGGCCGGGACGAGGCGGACGTCCGCGGCGGTCATGCGTCGGTCCGGTCGACGAGGGAGGTCTGCCACGCCTCGAGGAGCTCGCCGCGCAGGTCCGCCCGCTCGGGCAGGCGCAGGGGCACGTCGCGCAGGTCGACCACGAGACCGCCGAGGCCGCCCGTCACCGGGATCGCGAAATGGCGCCCGCGCGTCCCGAGGCGGACCGTGTCGCGGAAGCGGAACTCGGCGATCGCGGACGTTCCGGGTGGCAGGTCGACGAGGGCCAGGCCGCCCGGCATCAGCTCGCGCTCGGTCGACCCGCCCATGCCCCGGATCGAGACGGAGCCGGCGCTTCGCCCGGTGCGCATGCCGGCCGGGGTCACGACCGTGCCCAGTGGCGCCAGCAGGTCGTCCACGAGATCGGCCACCATCGCCCGGCGCTCGTCCGGATCCGGGATCGAGCCGAGCGGCGCCAGCAGTCGCGCGTGGTCCAGGGCGAACTGTCCGGCTCCCGGCCGGCGCAGCACGTCGACGAGGGCCAGGGCCACGATCGGCGCGGGTGCGATGGCCCATGCCCCGCCGGCCGCGACGACGAGGTCGGCCGGTGCCCGGTCGTCCCAGTCGGGTGTCGCCTCGGCGAGCCGGCCCAGGGCTGCGCGCGCGGCCGCCATCCGAAGGGTGGCACCGTCGCCCGTCGCGTCGGCCCAGGGCGAGATGCGCAGCTCACGCAGGCGATCGCGCAGCCGGTGCCGGTCGGCGCCCCAGGTGGACCATGCCCCGACCCGGTCGACCACCGCGTCGTCCGGATCCCCCGGCGCGAGGCACGCCGTCGGCACCACGGCCAGGTCCACGGTCGCCGGGCCGCCGCCGACGCCGGGTGCGGCAGCCGCCCGGGAGCCGACGTCGTAGCCGATCTCGACGACGTCCACGCGCCGGTCGAGGACCTCCGCGAGCGCCATCGCGCCGGGTCCCAGCGATCGATGCGAGTCGTCGGGCGGCAGCGCCAGCTCCAGCAGGAGCTCCGCCAGCGGGCCTCCCGGCACGCCCTTCTTCGCCGCCGGCCCGAGCACGACCTCGCCGGGCCGCCGGCCGACGTCGCCGAAGGCGGCCAGATGGTCGGTCATGCCGCCGGCCAGGATGATCGCGAGCTCGGGCCGCCGCTCCGCCACGGCCGCGACCAGCGCGGTCATCTCGCCCAGGGCGCGCCGTTCGTCCGCGGCCGGCGGATCCCCGGCCCCGACCAGCACGCCCCGGACGCTCGCCTCGAGCAGCAGCGTCGACATCGCCAGCGGATCCACGGCCTCCGCGCTCGCCGCGTCGATCCGCCAGCCGCTCCGGGCTGCCGTGGCCGCCAGCGGGGCCAGGGCGCGTTCCGAGGCGGCGATCACGGCCAGGCGGCGCGGCGGGTGGCTGGCCACCTCGAGCCGGGGCAGGTCGACGGCGCTGCCACGACGCAGCTCGAGGGCTCCCGCGAGGGCCGGATCGGCCTCGACCGTGCGGTCGCCGAGGACCGCGATGAGCGCCTCCATGTCCGAGCCGGCCGGCATCGTGACGGAGCCGATGAGGCGCCAGCGCGCACCGACCCGCCCGATCAGCGCAGCGGCGATGGTCGCGGCCCCCGTGTCCAGGGCCAGGAAGGCGCGGGGCTCGCTCGTCACCCGTGCATGCTACCCGGCCCGGCCGACGGCCGGTTCGGGCGCCCGGTCAGGCGTCCCAGGCGATCTCCTCGTCCGACTCCTCCAGCCGGGCGATGAGCAGCTCGATGCCGGTGTCGTCCGCCAGGATCTCGCTGGCCGAGGCGAGCTCGCCCCCGAACACGCCGCGCAGGACCGGATCGAAGAACAGCATCGCGTTGGCGCCGAGCGCGCGGTACGGGCGGCTGGCCTCCAGGAAATGGACCGCCGGCCCGGTCAGGCCGAGCATCTGGATCTCCCGGGCGACCTGCTCGACCAGCTCGTCGCGCTGCTCCTCGGTCGCCTCGTAGGGCAGGCTCATGCGGGCCCGCCGCCGATCACCGGCTGCGCCGGGTGGAGGGCCGCGCTGAATGCCTGGTAGGCCGCGGCGCCCTTCAGGGCGAAGATGACGTGATCGATGTCGGGGCTGCTGGCCAGCTCGTCACGCACCGCTTCGACGGTGATCCGGGCGGCCTCGTCGAGCGGGAACCCGCCGACGCCGGTGCCCAGCGCCGGGAACGCGATGCTCGTGGCGCCGATCTCGCGGGCGCGGGCCATCGCGCTGCGGACCGCCGCGTCGATGACCGGGCCGCTGGTGCGCCGGTCACGGTCCAGCGAGACCGCGTGGATGACCGCCTTGGCCGCCAGGTTGCCGGCCGGCGTGACGATCGCGCCGCCCAGGGGCACGGGCGCCTGGCGGACGGCGGCGAACTCGATCGCGTCGCCGCCGGCGCGCTTCAGCGCACCGCCGACACCGGTCGACATCCACAGCGAAAGATTGGCCGCGTTCACGATCGCGTCGACCTCGAGTTCGCAGATGTCGCCGTTCCAAAGCTCGATCCGAGCCAAGCCCTACCCTCTCCGCTCGGTGAGCGTTCGCAGACCGACCGGCCCCGCCGCGGCATGGTACACCCGGGTCAATCGGCGGGACATCCCGGTGACGACCTCCCACGAGTTCGTGGTGCGCACCTGCGCCACCTCCTCCACACCGATCCGCACCTCCCCGGACCGGCCGATGAGCGCGAACTCGTCGCTCGCGTCGACCGGCCGGCCCGGGACGTCGGTGACGTCCGCCATCACCGCGTCCATCGCCACGTTGCCGACCAGCGGCACCCGCCGGCCCCGGACGAGGGCATTGGCCCGGTTCGACAGCGCCCGCGACCAGCCGTCGCCGTAGCCGAGGGGGAGCGTCGCGATCCGGCTCGGCCGCGCCGTCCGGAAGGTCGGTCCGTAGCTGATGCCGTGCGCCGGCCGGCAGGTCCGCGACCCGGACCGGTCGGGCGTGCAACGACAGCACCGGTCGCAGCCGGCCGGCCGCCCGTGCCGAGCAGCTCGGTCGCCTCGAGCTCGTCCGGGACGAGGCCGTAGATGGCCAGGCCGGGCCGGACGCCGTCGTACGCGACGACCCCATCGGTCAGCAGTGCCGCGCTGGCGGCGACGTGGCGCGGCGGCAGCTCGATCCCGGCCGAGGCGATGTCCGCGACCGCCGCCTCGAAGCCGGTGATCTGCGACGCCGTGATGACCGCGTCCTCGACGGCCTGGAAGTGCGTCCAGACCCCGCCCAGGACGAGCCCGGGCGTGTCCTGCACGAGCCGGGCGGCCCCGACGAGGTCCGCCGCCGCCAGCCCGCCGCGGCCGAGCCCCGTGTCGACCTCGAGGTGGATGGCCAGCGGCCGGACCGGATCCACGCCGAGGGCAGCCCGGACGGTCTCGGCGAGGGCCGGTCCATCGCCGCCCGTGACCGCGATGCCGAGGCGGGCCGCCTCGCGGACCCAGGCCGGCGGGATCGGGTACAGGACGAGGATCGGCCCGCGCACGCCGCCGGCGCGCAGCTCGAGCGCCTCGTCGATGGTGGCCACGCACAGGCCGTCGGCACCGGCCCCCTCGAGGGCCAGGGCGACCGGGACGCCGCCATGGCCGTAGGCGTCGGCCTTGACCACCGGCCGGACCGGGACGCCCGGACCGGCCAGGTCACGCAGCACCGCCAGGTTGCCGGACAGCGCCTCGAGGTCGATCTCCAGCCAGGCCATCCGTGGCAGCGGCGGCAGCCCGGCATCCGACAGCCGGCGTTCGATCGGCCGTCGCGACGGCGTCTCGCTCATCGCGGGCGCCGCTGGGTCAGGACGGGTCGGACGGCGCGTCGGCCGCCGGGTCGACGGCCGGGTCGGCCTCCGGCGGCGCGTCCGGAGCGTCGGGGGCGGCCGGCGTCGGGGCCGGCGACGTCGGTGTCGATGTCGTTGGTCCCGGGCTGCCGGCCGGCGGGCCGCCGAGCGCCGCGAACCCGAGGCGCTTGCTGGCCGTCCGACGCTCCGCCACGACCGTCAGCCGCTTGCGGGCGCTGGCGAGCCCGTCGGGCAGGTCGGAGGCGAGCAGGCCCGCATCGCCGAACCGCTCCCGACCCGCATCGCCGGCCAGGCCGTGCAGGTAGACCCCGAGGCGGGCGGCGGCGAACGGGTCCAGGCCCTGGGCCAGGAGGGCGCCGATCGCGCCGGACAGGACGTCGCCCGTCCCGCCCGTGGCCAGCGCCGGGTTCTCGAAGGGCGCGATCGCCGCAGGCCCGTCGGGTGCCGCGATCACCGTGCGCGCGCCCTTGAGCACGACGACGGACCGCCAGGTGGCCGCCGCGTCGAGGGCTGCGGCCAGCCGCGCGTCGTCGTCGTCGGCCAGGTCGCCGTCGTCGGCGACGCGATCGCCGCTGCCCGCCCGGAGCCGTGCGAACTCGCCCGCGTGCGGGGTCAGGACCGCCGACCGTCGGTTGCCCTCCCACCAGCCGTCCACCGTCGCCAGGGACCGGAGCGCCTCGGCGTCGAGCACGATCGAGGCGTCGTCGACCTCGCCCGTCACCCGGAGGAGCGACCGGACGAGCTCGGTGGTGGCCAGGCCCGGCCGCAGCCCCGGACCGACGACGATCGCGTCGTGCTCGTGGTCGAGGATCCGGGCGAGGGCGGGCTCGGGATCGATCTCCTCGACGTCGTCCTCGGGCAGGGCCATCGTCGTCGCCTCGACGACCTTGGCCGCGAACAGCGGCTGGAGCGACTCGGGCACGGCCAGGGTGACGAGGCCGACCCCTGCCCGGCCGGCCGCCCGGCAGACGAGGAGGGCCGCGCCGGCGTAGTCGAGGGAACCGGCGATGACGAGCAGCTTCCCGAACGAGCCCTTGTGGCCCCGGGCCGGTCGCTCCGGGATGAGGCCCGCGACGATGTCGTCGTCCAGCTTCGTGGCACCTGCCGGGAAAGGCGCGGCCTGGCTTGGCCCCGTCACGTCCAGGGGCGCGTCGCGGCGGCCGAACCCGACCGGCTTGCGGTCAGGCACGGGGTCGCTCCGGCTCGCGCGGCTGCGGCGCGTCCGATGCCAGGGCGTCCGCGCCACCGGCGACCGCCACCGAGCGCAGGCGTTCGATCCGGGCGAGGATCCGCCGCTCGCGCTCGTCGAGCCGGTCCTCGATGTCGGGCGGGAAGACGTACCGGCCGCCGGCGGTCCGGACGCCGAACGCGATGGCCACGGCGTAATCGGATTCGTGGGTGATCGAGACGGCGATCCGCTCCATCCCGAGCTGCTCGGCCCGCGCCGCGGCCCGGCCGTGGAGCCTGACCGCGGGCTGGCCCGTCGGCATCCGCTCGATCTCGATGTCGCGCCAGCCGATGCCGCGGACGCCGAGGCCGAGGACCTTCGAGACGGCCTCCTTGGCCGCCCACCGGCCGGCCATGGTCTCGGGCCGGTCGCGGACATAGCGCCGCTCGGAATCGGTCAGCACGCGGTTGGAGAACCTCGGCCCGAACCGGTCCAGTGCGGCCCGGATCCGGTCGACCTTGATGATGTCGATGCCGAGCTCGGTCGTCCCGCCGGGAACCTCCACGACGCCTACTCGACCGTGACCGACTTGGCCAGGTTGCGCGGCTGGTCGACGTCCGTGCCCCGCGCGACCGCGATGTGGTAGGCGAACAGCTGGAGCGGGATGATCGCCAGGACGGGGCTCAGCGCCTCGTGGGTGTCGGGCACCCAGCAGATGTCGTCGGCGTAGTGCTCGATCGCCTCGTCGCCCTCGGTCGCGACCGCGATGACCTTGGCGTCGCGCGCCCGGCCCTCCATCACGTTGCTGATCAGCTTGTCGTAGACCTTCGAGCGGGTCGCCACGGCGACCAGCGGACACTCGGCGTCCAGCAGGGAGATCGGTCCGTGCTTGAGCTCGCCCGCCGCGTAGCCCTCGGCGTGGACGTAGCTGACCTCCTTGAGCTTGAGCGCACCTTCGAGAGCGGCCGGGTAGGTCGGGCCGCGGCCGACGAACATGAACCCGCGCGAGTTGACGTAGCGGCGGGCCAGCTCCGGCGTCGTCTCCGCAGCCGCCGCCAGCGCCCGGGCGCTGGCGGACGGCAGCGCCCGCAGGGCGGCCCCGAGCGCGACCTCCTCGGCCTCGGGCAGGCTGCCGCGCGCCTTGGCGATGGCCGCCGCGAGGATGACCAGCGTCGTGACCTGGGTGACGAACGTCTTCGACGCCGCGACGGCGACCTCCGGGCCGGCCTGCAGGAACAGCACGGCCGCGGCCTCGCGGGTGATCGCGGAGCCGACCGTGTTGGTCACGGCGATGATCGGACAGCCGCGCTCCCGGGCCAGCCGGGTCGGGGCGATGGTGTCGGCGGTCTCGCCGGACTGGGTGACGGCGATGACCAGCGTGTTCGCGTCGAGCGGCGGCGGGCTGTAGCGGAACTCGGAGCCGACGGTCGCCCGCGCCGGCAGCCCGGTCCAGTCCTGGATGGCGGCCGCCCCGATCAGCGCCGCGTAGTAGGCGCTGCCGCAGGCGATCAGCTCGACCCGGGTCACCGTCCGCAGGGTCGCCTCGAGACCGACGAGCTGGTCGACGGCGATCCGGTCGTCGCGGTCGATCCGGCCGGCGATCGCCTGGCTCAGCGATTCGGGCTGCTCGTGGATCTCCTTGAGCATGAAATGCTCGTAGCCGCCCTTCTCGGCGGCCTCGGGCGTCCAGTCGATGGTGGTGACCGGGCGCTGGACCGGTGCGCCGGCGACGTCGGTGATGGTGACGCCCCAGGGCCGGATGTCCGCCACGTCGCCGTCCTCGAGGAAGACGATCTGGTCGGTGTGGGCGAGGACCGCCGCGACATCCGAGGCGAGGAAGCTCTCGCCGTTGCCGAGGCCGACGACGAGCGGCACGTCCTTCCGCGCGCCGACCAGCCGATCGCCCTCGCCGACGTGCATGACCACGATGGCGTAGGCGCCCTGGAGCCGGGTGAGCGCGTCGCGCACGGCGTCGGCCAGGTCGCCCCGGTAGGCCTCCTCGACGAGGTGGGCGATCGCCTCCGTGTCGGTCTCGGAGGTGAGCGTGTGCCCGCGGGCCTCGAGCCCTTCGCGCAGCTCGCGGAAGTTCTCGATGATCCCGTTGTGGATGACCGTGATCTCGCCGGTGCAGTCGCGGTGCGGGTGGGCGTTGAGGTCGTTCGGCCGGCCGTGGGTCGCCCAGCGCGTGTGGGCCAGGCCGATCGCGGCGTGGGGCGTCCGGTCGGCGATCGCGGTCTGGAGGTTGACCAGCTTGCCGGCCCGCTTCTCCACGAACATCGCTCCCGTGTCGTCGACGAGCGCGATGCCCGGCCGAATCGTAGCCGCGGTACTCGAGCCGCTTGAGTCCTTCGATGAGGATCGGGCCCGCCTCCCGGGGACCCGTGTACCCGACGATGCCGCACATGAGATCGATCTCCGTTCAGGGCCGGCTAGTCTAGCCGCTCACCGGCGAGCGCAGCGAGCGAGTCCGCCAGCTCCATGACCAGCGCTTCGTCCGGACCTTCGACCATCACCCGCAGCGCGGGCTCCGTGCCGGACGGTCGGACGAGGACGCGTCCATCGGCGCCCAGCCGGCGCGTCGCCTCGGCGATCGCGCGTTGCAGGACCGGGTCGCCTTCCCACTGGTCCTTGTGACGCGCGCTCACCGCGCGCTGTTGCTGCGGCAGCATCGGGATGGCCGCGGCCAGGCCCGCCAGGTCCATGCCACGCGCGGCCATCACCCGGAGCACCTCCAGCGCGGTGACGATCCCGTCGCCCGACGTCGTGTGCTCGAGGACGATGACGTGACCGCTCTTCTCGCCGCCCAGGACGGCACCGGCGACCTGCATCCCCTCGAGGATGTACTTGTCGCCGACCGGCGTCCGGACGATCTGCCCGCCGGCCGCCTCGACGACCGACTGGAGCCCGCCGTTGGACAGCACCGACACGACGAGCCCGCCGCCGGGCAGCGCGTCGCGGCCGAGCCGGTCGAGGGCCAGGATGCCCAGGACCTGGTCGCCGTCGACGACCCGCCCGCCCGCGTCGACCGCGATGAGCCGGTCCGCGTCGCCGTCCAGCGCGAAGCCCGCGTCCGCGCCGGTCTCGGTGACCCGGGCCGCGAGCGAGGCGGGCGACGTCGCGCCCGATCGGACGTTGATGTTGCTGCCGTCCGGCTCGGCGTGGATGACATCGACGTGGGCACCCGTGGCGGCCAGGATCTGGGGCCCGACGACCGAAGCCGAGCCGTTCGCGGCGTCGAGCACGAGCCGGAGCCCGCCGGCGTCGATGGCCTCGGCGAGCCCGAGCCGGTGGACCAGGTAGTCGGCCAGCCGCGTCGACGCGTCGACCATCCGGCCGAGGTCGTCGTTGCGAACGCCGGCCAGCTGTTCGGTCTGCCAGATGAGCTGCTCGAGCTCGTCCTCGACGGCGTCGTCGAGCTTGAGCCCGTGCCCGTCGAGGACCTTGAGCCCGTTGTCCTGGGCGGGGTTGTGCGAGGCGGACACCATGATCCCGGCGGCGAACGGGCCGGACCCCGCGATGTACGCGAGCGCCGGCGTCGGGACGACCCCGACGATGTGGACGTCGACCCCCAGGCTCGTCGCCCCGGCGACGATCGCGGCCACGAACATGTCCCCGGAGCGTCGCGTGTCCTGGCCCACGACGATCGCCCCACCCGGCCCGGCCAGGCGGTGCGCGACGGCCCGGCCGAGGGCATAGGCGGTCGTCGGGCGGAGGTCGACGTTGGCGATCCCGCGGATCCCATCGGTCCCGAACAGGCGGGGCATCGCCGTCAGCCGCCCGTCGGCGCGGGGGAGGCGCCCGCCGGCGCCGACGATGCCGACGGAACGGAGATCGTGACGGTCACCTTGGGCGGGCTCGCAGCGACGAGCGTGGTCCCGGCCGGCAGGTTCGCCGTCACCGGCACCGGATGGACGCCCGCCTTGAGCCCGGTCACGTCGAGGTCGACCACCAGGGCCGCTCCCGACAGACGGTCGAGGTCGGCGGTCGAGCCGCCGATCGTGACCAGCACGCGGTCGGTCGACAGCGCATAGCTCAGGTCGGAGGCGGCGCCGACGAGCCGGAGGCCCGCGGTGTACGTCCGGGTGGCGGTCACGGGGCGGATCTTGATCGTGACCGTGACCGGCGCGTCATCGACGGCGACGACGCCGGTCGGCAGGGCGAGCTTGGCCTCGACCGTCTCGTCCTCCGACACGCCGGTCATCGAGATGGGATCGGTGTCCACCCGGGTCAGGTCCACCAGCTGGTCGGCGTCACCGGCGACGAGCACGACCTGGGGGACGACGGTGACCGAGTCGATCTCGAAGCCGGCAGCCGGCACGCCGGTGATGACCGCGTTGACGGGCAGGGTGCGACTCTGCTGGTCCGAGAAGACGGGGATGACCACCCGGGCGGTCGCCGGCGTGACCTCGAGCGGCCGGAGCTCGTTGCCGAGCTTGTCGACGGGCACCAGCTGGACGTCCTCGTCGAGGTCGATGCCCGTCGACTGGATGACGACGTCGGCGCGGACCGAATCCACCTGCTCGACGATCGAGGCCGCGCCGGAGACGCTCACGACCGCCGGGTCCACGGTCGTCGTGCCGAGCGTCAGGCCATCGGGGGTCGGACCGTGGGTGACCTTGACCGGCACGTCCTGCTTGGTCGTCAGCTGGTCGAGCTGGACCGTGGCGAACTGGGGGTCGTAGCTGATGATCCGGACGCGCGCATCGGGCGTGCTGACGTCGATGGGCACGTTCAGGACCCCGGTCTTGCCCTCATATGGAGCGAGGTTGATGGTGGCCAGGAACGAGCTGTTGGCGACCGCGACGCCGGTCGGCGCGAAGTAGCGGATCGAGTTGACCGGCAACGGGATCCGCGGCAGGACGACCGCGTTCGACGGGCTGTTGATGTACTGGACCGGGACCCGCAGGTCGTAGGTCTGCGTGTTCTGGGACAGGACGAGGCCGCTGTACATCAGCGTGGCGAGGCCGACCGCCGCCAGCTTGAGAGGCCAGTTATGGACGATCCGGCGCAGGATCCGGGTCACCGCGGCGCCCGTGCGGCCGCGGATGTCAAGACCTCGTCGTCATCGGCCGCGGCCGACGACGCTGGATCGGGCGCGGCGGGGGAAGGCGGCGACGCGTCGGCCGAGCGTGCCGGCCGGCCCACCGCGGGCGCCGCGGTGGCGCCCGGCGGAGCCAGCTCCGTGACCGGCGTGGCGGCCGCAACGGTCGCGGTCGCCTGCGGCGCGGTCGGAGCACCCGAGCGCCCCACGAAGCGGCCGAGCTCGCGCAGCCTCGGCGATCGTCCCGCGAGGTCCGGCCGATGGGCCGCCGATCGCCAGCCGAAGGCGCCACGCCGGCCGCCGGCCGGATCGAGCAGGCCCTGGATCGCGCGCGACAGGCCGGCCTCGGTGAGGTTGCGCACGATCCGCGCGCGCTCGACGAGGCTGATCTGGCCGTTCTCCTCGGACACCACCACGACGACGGCGTCGGTCTGCTCGGTGATGCCGAGGGCAGCGCGGTGGCGCGTCCCGAAGCGTTCCGTGTGGATCGAGGTCTCGGCCAGGGGCAGGAGGGCCCCCGCCGCGACGATCCGCTCCTCGCGGATGATGACCGCGCCATCGTGGAGGGGCGACTTGGGCGTGAAGATCGTGCACAGCAGGTCGGCCGACACGTCGCCGTGGATCATGACGCCGGTCTCGGCATATTCCTCGAGGCCCGTCTCGCGCTGGAGCACGATCAGGGCGCCCTGGCCGAGCCCCGACAGCCGTGCCGCCGCCCGCGCGACCTCGATCGAGACGTGCTCGACGGCGCGCGTTTCGGCCGGCGACAGCAGCCAGCCGAAGGAGCCGACCCGGCCGATCCGCTCCAGCGCTCGCCGGAGCTCCGGCTGGAAGATCACGACCAGCGCGAACAGCCCGACGACGGCACCGGTCTGGAGGATCTGGGTGAGCAGCCGGAATTCGAACGCCACGGCCAGTGCGTAGACCAGCACGAGCACGCTCACACCGATCACCAGGCGGACCGCGCGCGTCCCCCGGATCAGGCTGAACAACCAGTAGATGAGCAGCGCGGTGATCCCGATGTCGATGATGTTCGTCAGGCTGACCTGCGCGAAGATCGAACCGAGTAGGGGCATCGCTCCCGAGTGTAGCATCGTGCTCGGGGCCCACCGGCTTCAGGAGGGCCGCTGGCGGTGCGTCGGCGCGCCGCGACGGGAGCGTGTGGTCAGGCGCAGACCGCGGCGAGGCGGGGGTCGTCGGGGAACCTGGCCGCTGCCAGGTAGCACAGGCGGCCGCGCGTGGCGCCGTCGCCGGTCAGCTGCGAGAGCCGCCCGAGCAGGACCAGTTTGTCGGCGGCGGGTCCCCGCCAGCCCCGGTCGAGATAGAGCTCGGCGAGCAGCAGGTGGATGTCCGGGTCGGACGGCAGGATGGCGAGGGCCTGGTAGCAGGCATCCATCGCGGCGTGGAACTGACCGACCGCCCGGTGGCCCGTGGCGGCGACCAGGGCACGCCGGCGCGCCTCCTCGAGATCACCCGCCTCGAGGGCCTCCTCCACGGCGAGGGTCAGGACAGCGGGATCCGGCGGGGGTGGGGGCTTCGCCACGGCCGGCTCGTCCGTCCCGTCGGCCGTCGCGGCGCCGTTCGCCGGGTCCGGCAAGGGATCGAGACCGGGCACCGATTCGAGGACGCCGAGCGCGCGTTCCAGCGCCTCGGCCGCCGCGGTGTCGCCCGGCGCGGCGGTCCGGAGGCGGGCCACCAGCGTCTCGACCGATCGGCGCCGGCCGCGCGACTCGGCCAGCTCCAGGGCCCGGCGGGCCACATCGCAGGCGTCGGCGAGCCGGCCGTCGCGCTCGAGGTTGGCGGCCAGCCGGTCGAGCGTGTCGGCGGCCTCCGACCGGCGGCCGACGGCGGCCAGGACGTCCGCCCGGCCCTGCATCGCGCCCTCGTCGTTGGGCGCCCGATCGAGCGCCGCCCCGTAGGCGCTCAGGGCATCGTCGGTCCGTCCGAGGCGGGCCAGGACGCCGCCCAGCCCGACGTGGGGCAAGGCCCGGTCGGGCGCGATCCGGGCAGCCTCGCGATATGCGGCGGCGGCGGCATCGAGGCGTCCGCGCAGGGCAGCGACGTGGCCGCGCCGGAGCGCATCCTTGTACTGCTCGTAGAGCACCTCGCTCACGCTATCCCTCCGATCCGCCGAGGACGTCGACCAGGAGCGCCTTCTGGACGTGCAGCCGGTTCTCGGACTGGTCCCAGATGAGACTACGCGGTCCGTCCATCACCGCGGAGGTGATCTCCTCGCCGCGGTGGGCCGGCAGGCAGTGCATCGCAAGGGCGTCGGGACCGGCCGCGTCGAGGAGCGCGTCGTCGAGCTGGAAGCCCGCGAAGGCATCGCGGCGTTCCTCGGTCTCGGCTTCCTGCCCCATCGACGTCCACGCGTCCGTGTAGACGACATTGGCGCCCCGCACGACCTCGCGCGGGTCGTCCCCGAAGGTCAGGCGGGCACCGGACGACGCGGCCAGCTCCCGGGCACGGGCGACGATCGCGGCATTGGGCGCGTACCCGGCCGGGTGCGCCAGCCGGACCTCCATGCCCATCATCGCGCCGAGCAGGGCGAGCGAGTGGTACACGTTGTTGCCGTCACCGACGAAGGCGACGATGACGCCGGCCAGGTCGCCGAACCGTTCCTGCATCGTGAACACATCGGCCAGCGCCTGGCACGGATGCTCGCGCAGGGTCAGCCCGTTGATGACCGGGATGTCGGCCTGGGCCGCCAGCTCCTGGGCGACCTCGTGCGGACCCGTCCGCACGACGATCCCGTCCACGAACCGCTCCAGGTTGTGGGCGACGTCGCGGACGCTCTCGCGCGCGCCCAGGACCGTGTCGTGGGTCAGGTAGATCGCGTGACCGCCGAGCTGGACCATGCCCGCCTCGAACGTGACGCGCGTCCGGAGGCTGGGCTTCTGGAACAGCATCGCCAGCGTCCGACCCGCCAGCGGCAGGTCCGGATGTCGCCGCATGGACCGGTACTCGGCCTTGAGTCGCCCGGCCCGCCCGAACATCCGCTCGACCTCAACGGCCGAGACATCCGCAACGGACAGGAAGTCCCGCCCAGCCAACGAGCCTGCGGCGGTCATGGTCGGCGAGACAAGGTCATGCCTTGCGCGGCGCTGGGGCGTCCAGGCGAAGGCGCCAGGGGAGGAGGGAGCGAGCGCACCCGAAGGTGCGTGAGCGACCGAACGAAGCCGGCAACGCACGCATGGACGTCCCGGCGTCGTGCGTTAGCGCTTGGTGTACTGAGGGGCCTTGCGTGCTCGCTTGAGGCCGTACTTCTTGCGTTCCTTCATGCGCGGGTCACGGGTCAGCAGCCCGGCCTGGCGAAGCGGGAGGCGGTTCCCCTCGGGATCGAGCTCGAGCAGCGCCCGGGCGATCCCGTGGCGGATGGCGCCGGCCTGACCGGTCACGCCGCCGCCCTCGACCTTGATCATCACGTTGAAGCGGCCTTCCGTCCCGGTCACCCGGAACGGCATGCGCACGTCGGCCTCGTTGACGGCATTCCCGAAATGCTCGTCGAGGGACCGGCCGTTGACCACGATCTCACCCTCGCCCGGCAGGAGCCGGACGCGGGCGATGGCGGTCTTGCGACGGCCGGTGCCGGAGTAGAACGCGGGGATCGTCATCGTCAGTGAGCTCCTGATCAGGCGAGCGGCTCAGGCCGCTGGGCCTGATGCGGATGATCGGACCCGGGATAGACCTTCAGCTTGCGCAGCTGCTGGGTCCCGAGACGATTGTGCGGAAGCATCCCCTTGACGGCCCGCCGGATGACCTCTTCGGGCCGGCGTGCGAGCAGGTGGCCGAGGGTCTCCTGCTTGAAGCCCTGGGGGTAGCCGCTATGGCGGCTGTAGAGCTTGCTCTCGAGCTTGTTGCTGGTCACGGCGATCCGGCCGGCATTCAGGACGATCACGTGGTCGCCCGAGTCGAGGCTCGGCTGGTAGGTCGGCTTGTGCTTGCCCTCGAGGACGTGCGCGATGCGCGAGGCGAGGCGGCCGAGCGTCTCGTCCGTCGCGTCGACGACGTACCAGCGTCGCTCGATCTCGCCCTCTCGGACCGAATAGGTCTTCGCGTTCATCGTTCCTCGTTCTCTCCGTTCGTTCGCCCGAGGGCGACGTGCCTGAGGCACAGTCCCCTGGCCGGGGCCGATGCCCCGTCAAGGGCCGGTCCGCTGCCGGCGAGTGCCGTCCGGACCGCTGTCTCTTCCATCCTGCCGAGGCCGACCTCCAGGAGGACGGCCACCATCCGGCGGACCATCCCTCGCAGGAAGGCATCGGCCCGGACGTCGATCGTCACCAGCCGACCCTCCCGCCTGACCCGGACCGCCATGACGGTCCGGACCGACGTTCGGCCCGCCGCCCCGAAGGTGCTGAAGTCGTGCCGGCCGATGAAGGCCGACCCGGCCCGCGCCATCGCGGCGGTGTCGAGTGGGGTCCGCACCCCGAGCGCCATTCGCTCGACGAGTGGACTGCGCGGCCCGTTCCAGACGGTGTAGCGGTAGTCCCGGTACCGCGCCGCATAGCGGGGATTGAAGTCGTCCGGTACCCGTCGTACATCGCGCACCGCCACGTCCGGCGGGAGGAGCGCTTCGAGCGCCCGACCCAGGTCCGCGGCGGGGAGCCGCCCGGCGTAGGTGAAGGCGATCACCTGCCCGCTGGCGTGTACGCCGGCATCCGTCCGGCCCGCCCCGTCGACCCTCTGCTCCACCCCGTCACCGAGGCGGGCCAGCGCGGCCTCCAGGATCCCCTGGACCGTCCGTTTCCCAGGATTGACCTGGAAGCCGGCGAAGTCCGTTCCGTCATATTCGACCCTGGCGCGATACCGCCTGGGGACGCCCTCTCGGACGCCTGCTTCAGACGAGCTCGATCTGGACGATCTCGGCCGCGTCACCGCGGCGCTGGCCGAGGCGGACGATCCGGGTGAACCCGGACGACCGGTCGGCGTACTTCGGGGCGATCTCATCGAACAGCTTTGCCACCACGAGCGGCTCGTTCGGGAACTGGGCGACCACGGCCCGCCGCGCGGACAGGTCGCCGCGCTTGGCCAGCGTGATCATCTTCTCGACCCGGCCGCTGATCTCCTTGGCCTTCGCCTCGGTCGTCTTGACCCGCTCGTAGCGGATCACCGACACGGTCAGGTTCTTGAACAGGCTGAGCCGAGGCCCCTGCTTGCGGCTGAGCTTGCGGCCGCCGACCCGATGCGATGCCATCGATCAGCCCTCGGCCTCGTCGTCGAAGCCATCGTCGCCCTCGACGTCCTCGGTCCCGTCGCTCTCGGTCTCCGGGACGATGAAGCCGCGCATGCGCAGCCGCTCCTTCATCTCGTCGAGCGACTTCTTGCCGAAGTTGCGCATCCGCAGGAGATCGTCGTCCTTGAGCTGGAGGAGCTGGCCGACCTTGACGATGTTGTTGCGCTTGAGCGAGTTGTAGGCCCGCATCGGGAGGTCGAGCTCCTCGATCGGCATGTCCAGCATGTTGGCCGGGAGGGCCGCCGCGCCGGTGGCGGCGACGACCGGGGCGGCCGCCATGCCGACCGTGACGAACGGCCGGAACTGGTTGACGAGGATCTCCGCGGAGCGACTGAGCGCCTCCTCCGGGCCGATCGTGCCGTCGGTCTCGATCTCGATCGTGAGCTTGTCGAAGTTGGTCATCTGACCGACCCGCATGCTCTCGACCCAGTAGTTGATCTTGCGGACCGGGGTGAAGATCGCGTCGACCGCGATGACCCCGATCGGCAGCGCCTCGGCGCGCTCGGCGCCCAGGTACCCGACGCCGCGCTCGACGGTGAGGTCCATCTCGATCGTCACGTCGTCCGTGTCGAGCGTCATCAGGACGAGGTCCGGATTGACGATCTCGACGTCGGCGGACTCGGCGATGTCGGCGGCCGTCACCGCGCCCGCGCCGCTCTTGATGAGGCGGAGCTGGACGGGATGGGCGGCATAGCTCTTGAGCCGGAGCTTCTTGACGTTGAGGACGATCTGGGTGACGTCTTCCTTGACGCCCGGGATCGTCGAGAACTCCTGGTAGATGTCACGGATCTGGATGCTCGTGACGGCCGCCCCCTCCAGGGACGACAGGAGGACGCGGCGGAGGGCGTTGCCGAGGGTGACGCCGTAGCCGGCCTGGAGTGGGCCTGCCTCGTACTTGGCGTACGTGCCGGCTTCCTCGACAGGCTCGATCTGCGGGCTCTCGAGTTCGATCATGAGTGCGGCTTACCTCGAGTAGTACTCGACCACGAGCTGCTCGTTGAGATCGAGCGGCATCTGGTCGCGGGATGGCGGCGTGACGATGGACCCGGACAGGCTGGCCGGATCGATCGTCAGCCACTCCGGCGCCTGGTGCGACCGGAGCGTCTCCTTGGCGATCTTGAACGGCTCCCGGGTCCGGTGGGACTCGCGGACCTCGATCCGGTCGCCCGGCTTGAGCTGGTACGACGAGACGTTGGTCGGCCGGCCGTTGACGGCGAAGTGGCCGTGGGCGACGAAGTGGCGGGCCTGGGCGCGCGAGGCCGCGATGCCCATCCGGTAGACCACGTTGTCCAGCCGCAGCTCGAGCGAGCGCAGGAGGTTCTCGCCGGTCACGCCCGGGCGGTTCTCGGCGTCCACGAAGTAGTTGCGGAACTGGCGCTCGAGGACGCCGTAGGTGCGGCGGACCTTCTGCTTCTCACGCAGCTGGAGGCCGTACTCGCCGACCTTGCGGCGGCGGACGCCATGCTGGCCGGGCGGCGTCGGACGCCGCTCGAACGAGCACTTCTTGGAATAGCAGCGGCTGCCCTTCAGGAAGAGCTTGGCGCCTTCCCGGCGGCAGAGGCGGCAGACGGATTCGGTGTAGCGGGCCATGGGTCCTCGGGCTCTAGACGCGGCGCCGCTTGGGCGGGCGGCAACCGTTGTGCGGGATGGGGGTGACGTCGGTGATGGCGCTGACCTCGAGGCCGGCCGCCTGGAGCGACCGGATCGCCTGCTCGCGGCCGGCGCCCGGACCCTTCACGTAGACCTCGACCTGGCGCATGCCGTGCTCCATCGCACGCTTGGCCGCGCCGTCCGCCGAGAGGGCCGCCGCGTAGGGCGTGCTCTTGCGGGACCCCTTGAAGCCGGCAACGCCGGCGGAGCCCCAGCTGACGACGGCACCGTTGAGGTCCGTGATCGTGATGATGGTGTTGTTGAACGTGGCCTGGATGTGGACATGCCCCTGGGGGATGTTCTTCTTCTCACGCCGACGTGTCTTGACCGCGCGCTTGCGTTCCGCCATGCCTGGTCAGTCCCTCGTCACTTCTTGCGCCTGACGCCGACCGTCTTCTTCGGTCCGCGACGCTGGCGAGCGTTGGTCTTCGTGCGCTGGCCGCGCACCGGCAGGTTGCGCCGATGGCGCAGGCCGCGGTACGAGCCGATCTCGATGAGACGTTTGATGTTGAGGGCGACCTCGCGGCGCAGGTCGCCTTCGACCTTGTAGCGGCGGTCGATGAGCTCTCGCAGGCGGTTGACCTGCTCCTCGGTCAGATCACGGACCCGGGTGTCCGGGTTGATGTTGGTCTGGGCGAGGATCTTCTGGCTGGTCGGCAGACCGATCCCGAAGACATAGGTGAGGGCGACTTCCACGCGCTTTTCACGCGGGATGTCGACGCCGGCGAGACGAGCCATCGGTTACCCCTGCCGCTGCTTGTGCTTCGGGTTGGTGCAGATGACCATCACGGTGCCGTGGCGCCGGATGACCTTGCAGTTGTCGCAGCGCGCCTTGACGGAAGCTCTGACTTTCAACGGGATCCTCGATCGTTTCTTGCTGAGTGTGGCTGGTGTTACTTGAGTCGGTAGGTGATGCGGCCGCGGCTGAGGTCGTAGGGCGACAGCTCGACGCGGACGCGATCACCGGGCAGGATGCGGATGAAGTTCATGCGCAGCTTGCCGCTGATGTGGGCGAGCACCCGGTGGCCGTTCTCCAGCTCGACCGCGAACATGGTGTTGGGGAGCGGCTCGATGACCGTTCCCTCGACTTCGATCGCGTCTCGCTTGGCCACAGGTTTGTGTGCGTCCCTTTCTCACAGGCAGTGTCGGCCCGACCGGGCCGACACACGAACGTGCAGTGTACCAAGGATGCCCGAACCGGGCAACCGGCCGGTCATGCGACGGTCAGGATCACCGGTCCTGCCTCCGTCACGGCGATGGAATGCTCGAAATGCGCCGCCATCGAGCCGTCCGCGGTCACGACCGTCCAGTCGTCCGGCTCGATCCGGGTGTCGTAGCCGCCCAGGGTGAACATCGGCTCGATGGCCAGGCACAGGCCGGGCTCGAGCTTGCGCCCGGGACGGCCCGTGCGGTAGTTGGGGACCTGCGGTTCCTCATGCATGGCGGTCCCGATGCCGTGACCCACGAACTGCCGGATGACGCCCAGGCCGGCGCCCGCGGCGACCGACTCGACCGCGGCCGAGATGTCGTCGATGTGGTTGCCCGGCACGGCAGCCGCGATCCCGGCCATCATCGCCGCGCGGGTGAGGTCGATCAGCTCGGCGACGCGGGCCGGCGGATCGCCGACGTAGAAGGTGCGCGCCCCATCGCCATGCCAGCCGTCGACGATCGCGCCGGCGTCGACCGAGACGATCTGGCCGGCCTGGATCGTGCGATGGCCCGGGATGCCGTGGACGATCTCGTTGTCGATCGAGATGCAGACGCTGGCCGGGAACGGCCGCTTCGGATTGATGCCCGGGTAGCCCTTGAACGACGGCGTGCCGCCGGCCGCGCGGATGTGCGCCTCGGCCAGGGCGTCGAGGTGGGCGGTCGAGACTCCGGGTCGCAGCTCGGCCTCGATCTTGTCGAGGACCTCGGCGACGACGCGACCGGCGCGACGCATCCGCTCGATCTCCGTGCGCGACTTGCGGGTGACCATGGTCAGACCGGCCCGAGGTCGCCGACGGCGGACATGAGCGCGTCGGTCACCTCGTCGATCGGCTGCCGGCCGTCGACGGTGGTCAGGATGCCGTGGGACTTGTAGTGCTCGACCACCTCGAGGAGCGGCGGGACCTGCTGGGCCATGCGCGCGCGGACGGTCGACTCCTCATCGTCCCCGCGCTGGATCAGCTCGGCGCCGTCGAGGTCGCAGATGCCGTCGGTCGCCGGCGGGTTGGAGACGAGGTTGTAGACGTGGCCGTTGGCCGTGCAGATGCGGCGATTGGCCATCCGCCTGACCAGGTCCTCGAGCGGGACGTCGATGTAGCCGGCGAGGTCGACCCGCCGGCCCGCTTCGGCCAGCGCGGCGTCGAGCGCCTCGGCCTGGACCTTCGTGCGCGGGAACCCGTCGAGGATCGCGCCACCAACACCGTCGGCCGCTTCGAGGCGGTCGAGGAAGACGCGCACGATCGTGTCATCGGGCACGAGCTGACCGCGGCTCATGTACCGGTCCGCCTCACGACCGAGGGCGCTGCCCTGGGCGACGGCGGCGCGCAGCAGGTCGCCCGAGGCGAGGACCGGGATGCCGAGCCGCGCCGAGAGCGCCGGCGCCTGTGTCCCCTTCCCTGCCCCCGGAGCGCCCAACAGGACGATGACCGTCACTGGGCGGCGAACCTGGCGACGAGCCTGGGAGTCACCGGATGAAGCCTTCGTAGTTGCGCATCATCAATTGCGCTTCGATCTGTTTCATGGTCTCGACCACGACCGAGACGACGATCAGCAGGCTCGTGCCGCCGAGGCCGAGCGTGGCGAGGTCCGGGACCGCCAGGGCGATGACCGACGGCGAGACCGCCACGATCGCCAGGAAGAGCGCGCCGGCGAAGGTGATCCTCGTGACGACACGGGCCAGGTAGTCCTGGGTCGGCCGGCCCGGCCGGATGCCCGGGATGAACCCGCCGTTCTTGCGCAGCTGCTCCGCCGTCTCGTCCGGCTTGAACGTGAATGCCGTGTAGAAGTAGGTGAAGCCCATCGTCAGCAGGAAGTACGTGAGGATGTAGAACGGCGAGGTGTTGCTGAAGATCGTCACGATGAAGTCGGCGATCTGTTTGACGACCGGGATGTTCGAGGTCGAGAAGTAGGTCGCGAGCTGGTGCGGGAACAGCAGGATGCTGACCGCGAAGATGATCGGGATGACGCCGGCCTGGTTGACCCGCAGGGGCAGGAACGTCTGGCCGCCCGAATACATCCGCCGTCCGCGGACCCGGCTCGCGTACTGGATCGGGATCCGGCGCTGGCCTTCCTGGATGTAGATGATCACGCCGACCGCGGCGATGGCCACGATGCCGAACGCGATCGCCAGGGTGATGTTCGGGTTGAGCCGGAACGCGTTGAGCGCACCCGGGGCGCGGCTGACGATGCCGGCGAAGATGATGAAGCTGATGCCGTTGCCGATGCCGCGCTCGGTGATGAGCTCGCCGATCCACATCAGCACGACGGCCCCGGCGGTCAGCGTGGCGATCTGGGTCAGCGTCGTGAAGCTCGACAGGTCGAAGGTGCCGGTGAGGACGTTCTGCGAGTTGAGCAGCGCCAGCACGCCGTACGCCTGGAGCATCGCCATCGGGACGGTCAGGTAGCGGGTGTACTGGTTGATCTTGTTGCGCCCGAACTCACCCTCGCGGCTGAGCGCCTGCAACGACGGCACGACGCCGGTCATCAGCTGCATGATGATCGAGGCGTTGATGTACGGGTTCATCCCCAATGCCACGACCGAGAAGTGCGACAGGCCGCCGCCCGAGAAGAGGTCGAGCAGGCCGGCCAGCGCGTTGCCCTGGACGAAGATCGTCAGCTGCGCCTTGTCCACGCCAGGGATCGGCACGGACGCCAGCAGGCGGAAGACGATCAGCAGGCCGAGGACGTAGAGGATCCGGCGCCGGATGTCCGGCGCCCGGAACGCGTTGAGGAGCGATTCGAACACGGGTCAGGCGTCGTCGCCGGTCGGCTCGTCGGCCTCGTCGGCCGGGGCCGCCGCATCGGCGTCGGTCTCGTCGGTGGCGGTCGCGGACAGCGTCGGCGTCTTCGGTCACGGGCGCCTCGTCGGTCGCCTCGATGGCGCCCTCGTCGGCGGCCGGCTCGTCGGCGGGCGCCTCATCGGCGGCGGCGACGGTCGCCTCGGCCGGCGTCTCCGCCTTGGCCGACTTCTCCGCCTTCGCCTTCGGGGTCTTGTCGGCGGCGGCCCGGGCCGGCTTCTCGGCCGGCGTCGCGGTCGTCGCCTCGCCCTCGTCGTCGGCGGTCACGCCCAGGGCGGCCAGCGGCGTCTTGGGGATCTCGAGGACGTTGACGCTGCCGCCGGCGGCCTCGATCTTGGCCCGGGCGGACCCGGTGAACGCGTCGGCGACGACGAACAGCGGCGTGGACAGCTCGCCGGCGCCGAGGATCTTGAGCGGCTTGTTCAGGGTCCGCACGAGCCCGACCGCGCGCAGGATGTCCTGGTTGACGGTGACGGGCGTCTTGGCCGAGGCCTTGCCGCCCTCGAGCTCGAACGCACCGGCTTCGGCGAGCGCGCCGATCGCGCCGATGTTCACGACCTCGTACTCGACCTTGAACCGGTTCTTGAAGCCGCGAAGCTTCGGGATGCGCATGTGGAGCGGCGTCTGGCCGCCCTCGAACCAGGCCGGGATCCCGCCGCCCGCCCTGGCCTTCTGGCCCTTCGTGCCGCGGCCGGCGGTCTTGCCCTTGCCGGCGGCGATGCCCCGGCCCACGCGCGTGCGGGGCTGGCGCGACCCGTCGGCGGGCTTCAGGTCGTGCAGTTTCATGACTTCTCCGTGGCGTCGGTGTCGGCGATCTCCTCGACGGTCACGAGGAACCGGACCTGGCGGACCATGCCCCGGGTCGCCGGGTTGTCGGTGATGACGCTGGTGCTGCCGATGCCGTGCAGACCGAGCGCCCGGACCGTGGCCCGGTTGCGCGCGATGTGACTGATCGTGCTCTTGACCTGGGTCACCTTGAGCTTAGCGGCCACCGGTCACCTCCGCCGCCGAGACGGGCGCGGGCTGGCCGGCGATCCGGCTGACCAGCTTGACGCCGCGCCGGGCGCCGAGCTCCTCGGCCGAGTGCAGGCTGCGCAGCGCCTCGATGGTGGCCCGGGTCACGTTGACCGGGTTGGTCGAGCCGTGGATCTTGGACAGGATGTCGCGGATGCCGGCGGACTCGAGGACCGCGCGCACGGAGCCGCCGGCGATGACGCCGGTGCCCTGCGAGGCGGGCTTCAGGAGGACGCTGCTGGCGCCGTAGACGACCTGGACCTCGTGGGGGATGGTCGTGCCGACCATCGGGATCCGGATCAGGTTCTTCTTGGCGTCCTCGACGCCCTTGCGGATCGATTCCGGCACTTCGCCGGCCTTGCCGAGGCCGACCCCGACGTGGCCCGCGCCGTCACCGACGACGACGACCGCGCTGAAGCTGAACCGCCGGCCGCCCTTGACGACCTTCGCGACTCGGTTGATCTGGACGACGCGCTCCTCGAGCGCGAGCTTGTTCGGGTCGATTCGTGCCACGGTGGCTCCTTCCGATCAGAACTCGAGGCCGGCTTCGCGGGCGGCATCGGCGAGCGACTTGATCCGCCCGTGGTACCGGAATCCGGCTCGATCGAAGACCACGCGCTCGACACCGGCGGCTTTTGCCCGCTCGGCGACCAGCTTCCCGACGGTGGCCGCTTCCTCCGACTTGGTCGCCTTGGAGCCCTTGAGCTCCTTCTCGACCGTGGAGGCCGCGGCGAGCGTCTTTCCGGACGCATCGTCGATGACCTGCGCGTAGATGTGGTTGAGGCTGCGGAAGACCGCGAGACGCGGGCGCGCGTCCGTCCCCGCCAGGTGAAGGCGGATCCGGTCGTGGCGCTTGCGTCGGGCGGCGCCGCGGGTGGCGACCAGCGTCATCGTGTTCGTTCCTTGTCAGGCCTGTTCGTCATCTTGGTTTACTTCTTGC
This sequence comes from uncultured Chloroflexia bacterium, assembly GCA_963755995.1. GTDB lineage: Bacteria > Chloroflexota > Limnocylindria > Limnocylindrales > CSP1-4 > SPCO01. The sequence goes on from CAVWLQ010000003.1 coordinate 1,330,508, forward strand.
CGCCGATCTTGCCGGCCTTGCCGGCCTTGCGGCGGATGTACTCGCCGGAGTAGCGCACGCCCTTGCCCTTGTAGGGCTCCGGCTTGCGGGTCTGCCGGACCTTGGCCGCGATCTGGCCGACGAGCTCCTTGTCGATGCCGACGACCGCCAGGCGGGTCGGGTTCTCGACCTCGAAGGTGATGCCCTCGGGCGGGTCGATCTCGATCGGGTGGCTGTAGCCGAGGTTGAGCGTGAGCTTCTTGCCGTTGAGCGCGGCGCGATAGCCGACGCCGGTGATCTCGAGGCCCTTGCGATAGCCGTCGGTCACGCCGACGACCATGTTGTTGACGAGCGTCCGGGTCAGGCCGTGGAGCTGCTTGTGGGTCTTCTGCTCGGTCGGGCGGGTGACCACGAGCGTCCCGTCCTCCCGGCTGACGGTCATGTCCGGGTGCAGGCTGCGGCTGAGGCTGCCCTTCGGCCCGGTGACCGTGACGTTGCGGCCGTCGATGGTCACGTCGACGCCCGACGGGACCGTGATGGGCAGGCGTCCGATGCGCGACATGTCGTCCTGCCTACCAGACGAACGCGAGGACTTCGCCGCCCAGCTGCGCCTGTCGCGCCTGCTGGCCGGTCATGATCCCCTGGCTCGTGCTGACGATGACGATGCCCAGGCCGCCGAGCACCCGCGGGATGTCCGTCTTGCGCGCGTAGACGCGCAGGCCGGGCTTGCTGATCCGCTTGAGGCCCGAGACGACCGGGACCTTCCCGTCGACGTACTTGAGTGGATGCGCAGGACTGGCCGTCGGGCCGTCCTGCTCCTCGGTGACGTCGGCGATGAAGCCCTCGTCCTTGAGGATGCGGGCGATCTCGCGCTTGGTCCGCGAGGCCGGGACGACCACTTCCGTGTGCCGTGCCCGGGACGCGTTCCGGACGCGCGTGAGCATGTCCGCGATCGGGTCGGAGATGTTCATCGGTTTCCTACCAGCTCGACTTGGTGACGCCCGGCAGCTCGCCCAGGAGCGCACGCTCCCGGAAGCAGATGCGGCACAGCGCGAACCGGCGGATGAAGGCGCGCGGCCGTCCGCACACCGTGCAGCGGTGATACGCCTGCACCTTGTGCTTCGGGGTCCGCTTCGCCTTGGCGATCATCGATTTCTTGGCCATGTTGTCTCCCTCCCCGCGCCTACGAGGCGAAGGGCATGCCGAGGAGTTCAAGAAGCTTCTTGGACTCCTCGTCGGTCTTCGCCGTCGTCACGATGCTGATCTCCAGCCCGCGGAGACGGTCCACCTTGTCGTAGTCGATCTCCGGGAAGGCGAGCTGCTCCCGCAATCCCAGCGAGTAGTTGCCGCGCCCGTCGAACGACTTGCCGGGGATGCCGCGGAAGTCGCGGATCCGGGGCAGGGCGAGCATCGTCAGGCGATCCATGAAGTCCCACATCCGGTCGCCGCGGAGGGTGACCTTGGCCCCGATCGAGTTGCCCGTCCGCACGCGGAACTGGGCGATCGAGCGCTTGGCCTTGGTCACGATCGGCTTCTGGCCGGTGATCGGTGGTCAGGTCGCCGAGCGCCGCATCGAGCGCCTTGGCGTTGCTGAGCGCCTCGCCGAGGCCGATGTTGACGACGATCTTGGACAGGCGCGGGACCTGGTTGGGGTTCGCCGTACTCGAACTGCTTCTGGAGGGCCGGCACGACCTCGGTCGTGTAGCGCTCCTGGAGCCGGCTGGTCATGCCTTCGACCTCCAGCTGCTCGCCGCACTGACGGCAGACCCGGACGCGCCGGCCGGTCTCCAGCGTCGCATGGCGCGATCCGGGTCGGCTTGCCGCAGTTCGAGCAGACGAGCATCACCCGGCTGACCGGCAGCGGCTGGGCGATCTCGAGGATCCCGCCCTGCTGCATCTTCGGCACCCGGTCGTTGGCTGCCGGCCGACTGGCGCGGCTTGGTGTGGCGCTTGGCGATGTTGAGGCCCTCGACCACGACGAACGTGCCGCCCTCGGACGAGCCGCGCGCGGAAGACGCTGCCGGGTCGAGCTCGAGCGCAGCCGTCCGGCGGACGACCCGCTCGACCTTGCCGCGCTTGCCGGCATCCTTGCCGGCGAGCACGACGACGGTGTCGCCCTTGCGGATCTCGGGCACCTTGGGCGACGCGTCGGGGCCGGTCCGGACGGCCATCACAGCACCTCCGGGGCGAGCGACACGATCTTCATGTAGTTGCGGTCGCGCAGCTCGCGCGCGACCGGCCCGAAGATCCGGGTCCCGCGCGGGTTGCCCTGGTTGTTGATCAGGACGGCGGCGTTCTCGTCGAAGCGGATGTAGCTGCCGTCGGGCCGGCCGTATTCCTTGGCCGTGCGCACGATGACCGCCCGGACGACGTCGCCCTTCTTGACGGCGGCGTTCGGGATCGCCTGCTTGACGCTGGCGATGATCACGTCACCCACGCCGGCGTCGGTCTTGAGCGAGCGGCCCATCACCCGGATGCACTGGATCGTCCGGGCGCCGGTGTTGTCGGCGACCTTGAGACGGGTCTGGGACTGGATCACGCTGTCGACCTCCTCACCGGCGGCCGCATCGGTCTCGGTGTCGGTGTCGTGGGTCCGGCCCGGATGGGCGGCCGAGTGGATGGCCTCGGAGGTCGCGGCCTCGTCGGTCACGACCTCGCCCGGGCAGGGCATGGTCGCCCGCGCGCTGCACGACCGAGACCAGGCGCCAGCGCTTGGTCGCCGACAGCGGGCGCGACTCCTCGATGAGGACGGTGTCGCCGATGCGAGCGTCGTTCTCCTCGTCGTGGGCCTTGAACTTCGTGCTCAAGCGGATGACCCGCTTGTAGAGCCGGTGACGCGCGAGGCGCTCGACGGACACGACGATCGTCTTGTCCATCCGGTCGCTCACGACGCGACCCACCTTGGTCTTCCGCTTGCCTTGCACTTGCACCTGGGTGTCTGCTCCTGTCATCGCGTGATCTCCCGCGCACCGGCCGGCTGAGCTCCGCGCTCGCGCTGGACGGTCAGGATCCGCGCGATCGTTCGCCGCGTCTGCGGGATCGTGCTGTAGTCCTTGAGCTGGCGCGTGGACAGCGCGAAGCGCGCTCCCCACAGGTCCTGCTTGGCTTCCTTGAGGGCGGCCTCGAGCTCCGTGTCGGACAGCTGGCGAACCTTCTCGATATCCATCAGTTCGCCTCCTTCGCCGACTCGCGCATGACGACTCGGGTCTGGACCGGAAGCTTGTGGCTGGCCAGGCGCATCGCCTCGATGGCGGAGTCGTGGTCGACGCCGGCCATCTCGAAGAGGATCCGACCGGGCTTGACCACCGCGACCCAATGGTCGGGCGCGCCCTTGCCGGAGCCCATCCGCGTCTCGGCCGGCTTCTTGGTCGCCGGCTTGTCCGGGAAGACCCGGATCCAGATCTTGCCGCCGCGCTTGACCGAGCGGGTCATCGCGCGCCGGGCCGCCTCGATCTGGCGGCTGGTGATCCAGGCCGGCTCCTGGGTGGCGAGTCCGTACTCACCGAAGGCGACGCTGTGAGCCGCCCTTGGCCATCCCGGACATGCGACCGCGCATGACCTTGCGATGCTTGACTCGCTTCGGCATCAACATCGGGTCAGACCCCCGTCCCGACGGCCGTCGGCACGCCGGCGTCGCGCGCTGCGCGCTCCGGGGTGATGTCGCCGCGATAGATCCAGACCTTGACGCCGATGCGGCCGTAGGTCGTGTGGGCGTGGACCTGGCCGTAGCTGATGTCGGCACGCAGGGTGCCCAGCGGGATCCGGCCTTCCTTGTCCCATTCGCGACGGCCCATCTCCGACCCGCCGAGGCGGCCGGCGACGGCGATCTTGACGCCCTTGGCGCCCGCCTTCATCGACCGCTGGATGGCCTGCTTCATCGCCTTCTTGAAGGCGATCCGGCGGCTCAGCTGGCCGGCGATGTTCATGGCCACGAGATAGGCGTCGAGCTCGGGCTGGCGGATCTCCTTGATCTCCAGCTTGACCTTGCGGGTCGTGAGCGCGCCGATCTGCTGGCGCAGGACCTCGACGTTCGCCCCGCCCTTGCCGATGACGATGCCCGGCTTGGCGGTGTGGATGGTCACGGTCACGTGGTTGATGCCGCGCTCGATCTCGACGCCGCTGACGCTGGCGTTGGCCAGCCGCTTGTCGATGAGGGCACGGATCTTGATGTCCTCCTGGAGGGAGGCGGTGTATTCCTTGTTATCCGCGTACCACTTCGCGGTCCAGGTGCGCGAGACACCGAGCCGGAAGCCGTACGGATGGACCTTGTGTCCCATGTCAGGCCTCCTGGTCCGCGACGACGATCGTGATGTGGGTCATGGGCTTGTGGATCGGGAAGGCCCGACCCTGGGCGCGCGGCTGGAAGCGCTTGATCGTCGGGCCTTCGTTGGCGACGGCATCGACGATGAACAGGTCCTCGGCCGACAGGTTGTGGTTGTTCTCCGCGTTGGCCGTCGCGCTCTTGAGCACGCGGGCGACGTCGGCCGCGGCCTTCTGCGGCATGAACCGCAGCAGGGCGGCGGCCTCCTCGACCGGCTTGCCCTTGATCGCCTCGGTCACGAGGCGCGTCTTGCGGGTCGAGCGCACGGAGGTACTTGGCAGTGGCGGACACGCGCACGGTCGGCACCCTACTTCAGCGCCGTCGATCGGTCGGTGTGCTTGCCGTGCCCGCGGTAGTTGCGGGTCGGGCTGAACTCACCGAGGCGATGGCCGACCATGTTCTCGGTCACGTAGACCGGGATGTGCTTCTTGCCGTTGTAGACCGCGATCGTGTGGCCGATGAACGTCGGGAAGATGACCGACGCGCGCGACCACGACTTCACGACCTTCTTCTCGTTGCGCTTGTTCATGTCCTCGATCCGACCGAGGAGGCGGGCCTCGACGAACGGGCCCTTCTTGACTGAGCGAGACATCGGTTTCCTCCTCCCTGCTACTTGCGATGCCGCGAGCGGACGATGAGACGTCCGGTCGTCTTGGACCTGCGCGTGCGATAGCCCATGGCGGGCTTGCCCCACGGAGTCTTGGGCGGCATCCCGGTCGGGGACTTGCCTTCGCCACCGCCGTGCGGATGGTCGCGCGGGTTCATGACGACCCCACGGACCTCCGGGCGCTGGCCCATGTGCCGGGCGCGGCCGGCCTTGCCAAGGTTCTCGTTCTCGTGGTCGAGGTTGCTGACCTGGCCGACGGTGGCCATGCAGCGCATCGGGACGCGACGCATCTCGCCGGACGGCAGGCGGACGGTGGCGAAATCGCCTTCCTTGGCCAGCAGCTGGGCGGCCGATGCCGGCGGACCGGACGATCTGGCCGCCCTTGCCCGGGACGAGCTCGATGTTGTGGATGGTGGTGCCGAGCGGGATGTTGGCCAGCGGCAGCGCGTTGCCGACCCGCGCCTCGGCGTCCGGACCGGCGACGACGATGTCACCGACCTTCAGGCCGTGGGGCAGGAGCATGTAGCGCTTCTCGCCGTCCCGGTAGTGCAGCAGCCCGATGCGGGCCGAGCGGTTCGGGTCGTACTCGATCGTGGCCAGCCGGGCGGGCACGCTCGAGCTTGTCGCGCTTGAAGTCGATGATGCGGTAGTGCTGCTTCTCGCCGCCACCGCGATGGCGAACGGTCAGCCGGCCGGCGTTGTTTCGCCCGGAGCCACGGGTCTGCGGCTCGAGCAGCGGCTTGTACGGCTCCTTGGTGGTGATCTCCTCGAAGGTCGAGCGAGTCATCTGCCGGAGCCCCGGCGAGGTGGCCTTGTAACTGCGAAGCGGCATCGGTCAGACCCCCTCGAAGAACTCGATCTTCTGGCCGGGGGCCAGGGTGACGATCGCCTTGCGCCAGGGCGTGGTGTGACCCACGGTCTGCCCGCGGCGGTTGCCGCGACGCTTCTCCTTGGCCTTGGTGGTCAGGACGTTGACCGCAACGACGGTCACGTTCTCCTTCTGGTAGAGCTCCTCGATCGCCGCCTTGATCTGGATCTTGTTGGCGTCGTCGTGGACGGCGAAGGTGTACTTGCCGCGGCCGGACTCGTCGATCGTCTTCTCGCTGATGACCGGGCGCAGGATGATCTCGGGGGCGGTCAGGACGCTCATGCGTAGACCTCCTGCATGCGGGCCAGCGACGGCTGCTCGATCAGGACGACGTCCGCGTTGAGCAGGTCGACCACGTTGAGCGAGTCGGCCAGGATGATCTCGACGGTCGGCAGGTTGCGGGCGGACAGCTCGAGCTTCTCGTCGCGCCCGGGAGCGACCACGAGGACCCGGCCGGTCGCCTCGAGCGCGCTCAGCACGCCGACGAGGTCCTTCGTCCGGATGGCATCGAGCCCGAAGGTGTCGATGACCTTGATCGCCTCGTCGCCGAACTTGGCGGTCAGCGCACCACGCAGGGCGAGCCGCTTCATCTTGCGCGGCAGCCGCTGCTCGTACGAGCGCGGATGCGGGCCGAAGACGACGCCGCCGCCACGGTAGTGCGGGGCGCTGACGGTGCCCTGGCGGGCGCGGCCGGTGCCCTTCTGGCGATACGGCTTCTTGCCGCCGCCGCGGACCTCGCCGCGGGTCTTCGTGTCGCTCGTGCCCGTTCGCCGGCCGGCGAGCTGGGCGGTGACGACCTGGTGGAGGACGGCGGCGTTGACCGGCGCCGCGAACAGCTCATCGCTGAGGTCGACGCTGCCGACGTTCGTGCCGGTCCTGTCGTAGAGGTTGGTCTGGGGCATCGGTCAGGCCTTCTTCACGAGGATCAGCCCGCCGCGGGCGCCGGGCAGGCTGCCCTTGACCAGCAGCAGGTTGCGATCCGCGTCGGCGCGCACGACGCGCACCTTCTTGATGGTCACCCGCTCGTCGCCCATGTGGCCGGCCATCTTGAGCCCGCGGTAGACGCGACCCGGCGTCGTGCCCGGACCGATCGAGCCGGGGGCGCGGTGATGGTCGGAACCGTGGGTCTTGGGACCGCGGTGGAAGTTGTGGCGCTTGATGTGGCCGGCGAAGCCCTTGCCCTTGGAGACGCCGGTCACGTCGACCAGGTCGCCCGTCGGCGAACAGGTCGCCCAGCGCGAAGGTCTGGCCGACGGTCACGTCGTCGACGCTGTCGACCCGGAACTCGCGGATCGTCGCGACCTTGGGCAGGTCCTTGAGCTGGCCGGTCTCCGGCTTGTTCAGCTTCTTGCTGACGTCCGTGCCGAGCTGGACGGCCGTGTAGCCGTCGCGATCGGGCGTGCGCAGGCGGGTGACGGTGTTCGGCTCGATGGCGAGCACGGAGACGGCCACCATGGTGCCGTCGTCCTGGAAGACCTGGGTCATGCCGACCTTGCGGCCGATGAGGCCGAACGTGGGGGTCGCCATCACATCTTGATCTCGATGTCGACGCCCGCAGCCAGCGAGAGTCGCATCAGGGCGTCCACCGTCTTGGACGAGGGGTCGAGGATGTCGACGAGCCGCTTGTGGGTGCGGATCTCGAACTGCTCGCGGCTGTCCTTGTCGATGAACGGCGAGCGCAGGACGGTGAACTTCTCGATCCGGGTCGGGAGCGGCACGGGGCCGACCACGTCGGCGCCGGTCCGCTGGGCCGTCTCCACGATCTGGGCCGCCGACTGATCGAGCAGTCGGTGGTCATACGCCTTGAGGCGGATCCTGATCCGCTGCTTTGCCATGTCGTCCCTACTCGACGATGCTGACGATGGCGCCGGCGCCGACGGTCCGGCCACCCTCGCGGATGGCGAAGCGCTGGCCGATCTCGATGGCGATCGGGGTGATCAGCTCGACGCTCATCTCGACGTTGTCGCCGGGCATGATCATCTCGGCGCCATCGGGCAGCCCGATGGCCCCGGTCACGTCGGTCGTGCGCAGGTAGAACTGCGGCCGGTAGCCGTTGTAGAAGGGGGTATGGCGGCCGCCCTCCTCCTTGGTCAGGACGTAGACCTGGGCGGTGAACTTGGTGTGCGGCTTGACCGAGCCCGTCTTGGCCAGGACCTGGCCGCGCTCGATCTCCTCGCGCTCGATGCCCCGGATGAGGCAGCCGACGTTGTCGCCGGCCTGGCCCTGGTCGAGCAGCTTCTTGAACATCTCGACGCCGGTGACCACGATCTTGCGGGTGGCCTTGACGCCGACCAGCTCGACCTCGTCGCCGACCTTGACGATGCCGCGCTCGATCCGCCCGGTGGCGACGGTGCCCCGGCCCTTGATCCCGAAGACGTCCTCGACCGGCATCAGGAAGGGCTTGTCGACGTCGCGCTCGGGGGTCGGGATGTAGCTGTCGACCGCGTCCATCAGCTCCTGGATCGGCGCGTAGGCGGGGTCGGCCGTGTCGTCGCCGGCCTCGAGCGCCTTCAGCGCGGAGCCGCGGATGACCGGGATGTCGTCGCCCGGGAAGTTGTACTTGCTGAGCAGCTCGCGGACCTCGAGCTCGACCAGGTCGAGCAGCTCCTCGTCGTCGACCATGTCGACCTTGTTGAGGAAGACCACGATGTACGGGACCTCGACCTGGCGGGCCAGCAGGATGTGCTCGCGGGTCTGGGGCATCGGGCCATCGGTCGCGGCCACGACCAGGATCGCGCCGTCCATCTGGGCGGCGCCGGTGATCATGTTCTTGATGTAGTCGGCGTGACCCGGGCAGTCGACGTGGGCGTAGTGGCGGGCGTCGGTCTCGTACTCGACGTGGGCGATCGCGATGGTGATCCCGCGCTCGCGCTCTTCGGGCGCGTTGTCGATCGTGTCGAAGGCGCGGTACTCCGCCTCGCCCTTCAGGGCGAGGTACTTGGTGATCGCCGCGGTCAGGCTCGTCTTGCCATGGTCGATGTGGCCGATCGTGCCGATATTGACGTGCGGCTTGGTGCGCTCGAACTTCTTCTTGGCCATCTTGGGCTGCTCCCGGCTTCCTGCTAGACCTTGGACTTCTGGACGAGTTCCGAGGCCAGGTTGCCCGGCACCTCGGCGTAGTGGCTGAATTCCATCGAGGACGTCGCCCGGCCCTGCGTCATGCTGCGCAGGTCGGTGACGTACCCGAACATCTGGGCGAGCGGCACGAACGCCCGGACGACCTGGGTCGTGCCCCGCGACTTCCATCCCCTCGATCTGGCCGCGGCGGCTGTTGAGGTCGCCGATGACGTCGCCCATGAACTCCTCGGGCATGAGGACCTCGACCTTCATGATCGGCTCGAGGATGGCCGGGTCCGCCTTGGAGAAGGCGTCCTTGACGGCCATCGAGCCGGCGATCTTGAACGCCATCTCGGACGAGTCGACGTCGTGGTACGAGCCGTCGAACAGGGTGACCTTGACATCGACCACCGGGAACCCGGCGTAGATGCCCGTGGCCAGCGTCTCGCGGATGCCCTGGTCGACCGGCTTGATGTACTCGCGCGGGATCGTGCCACCGACGATCTTGTCGATGAACTCGTAGCCCGTGCCCTTCTCGGCCGGCTCGAGCTTGATGACCGCGTGGCCGTACTGGCCCTTGCCGCCGGTCTGGCGGACGAAGCGGCCGTTGCCCTCCGCCGCGCGGCGGATCGTCTCGCGGTAGGAGACCTGCGGCTTGCCGATGTTGGCGGCGACCTTGAACTCGCGGATCATCCGGTCGACGAGCACGTCGAGGTGCAGCTCGCCCATCCCGGCGATGAGGGTCTCGGACGTCTCCGGGTCGGTCTTGACCCGGAAGGTCGGATCCTCCTCGGACAGGCGCTGCAGGGCGAGCGCGAGCTTGTCCTGGTCGGCCTTCGTCTTGGGCTCGATCTTGACCTCGATGACCGGCTCCGGGAAGGTCATCGACTCGAGGACGATGGCATGGTCCGGGTCGGTCAGGGTGTCACCGGTGAAGGTGTCCTTGAGGCCGACGGCCGCGGCGATGTCGCCGGCGTACACGATGTCGATCTCTTCGCGGTGGTTGGCGTGCATCTGGAGGATGCGGCCGATCCGCTCGCGCTTGTCCTTGGTCGGGTTGTAGACGTACGAGCCGGCCTTGAGCGTGCCCGAGTAGACCCGGAAGAAGGCGAGCTTGCCGACGAACGGGTCGGCCGCGATCTTGAAGGCGAGCGCGCTGAACGGCTCGCTGTCCGACGGCGTGCGCAGGATCGTCGGCCCCGGTCTTGGGGTCGAGGCCGATCATCGGCGGCACGTCGAGCGGCGACGGCAGGTAGTCGACGACCGCGTCGAGCATCTTCTGGACGCCCTTGTTCTTGAGCGCCGAGCCGGTCAGGACCGGGATGATCCGGGTGGTCAGCGTCCCGAGCCGCAGCCCGTGCTTGATCTCCTCGACCGTGAGCTCCTCGCCCTCGAGGTACTTGTGGGTCAGCGCGTCGTCCATCTCGGCGACGGCCTCGATCATCGTGTGGCGATGCTTCTCGGCCTCGTCCGCGAGCTCGGCCGGGATGTCGACGACCTCGATGTTGTTGCCGAGGTCGTCGCGGTAGTAGATGGCCTTCATCTCGACCAGGTCGATGACGCCCTGGAACTTGTCCTCGCGTCCGATCGGGATCTGGATCGGCACGGCGTTGGCGCCCAGGCGGTCCTTGATCGAGTCGACGCAGCGCCAGAAGTCGGCACCGGTGCGGTCGAGCTTGTTGATGAAGCAGAAGCGGGGCACGCCGTAGCGGTCGGCCTGGCGCCAGACCGTCTCGGACTGGGGCTCGACACCGGCGACGCCGTCGAACACGACCACCGCGCCGTCGAGCACGCGCAGGCTCCGCTCGACCTCGACCGTGAAGTCCACGTGCCCGGGCGTATCGATGATGTTGATGCGATGGTCGCCCCAGAACGCCGTCGTCGCGGCGGCGGTGATGGTGATGCCCCGTTCCTGCTCCTGGGGCATCCAGTCCATCGTGGCCGCGCCCTCATGGACCTCACCGATCTTGTAGATCTTCTTCGTATAGAAAAGGATCCGCTCGGTGACGGTCGTCTTGCCGGCGTCGATATGCGCGATGATTCCGATGTTCCGCGTTCGTGCGAGCGGAACCTGACGTGCCACGGTGTCTCTAAGCTCCCGGTTCTACCACTTGAAATGGCTGAAGGCCCGGTTGGCCTCCGCCATCTTGTGCGTGTCTTCGCGTCGCTTGACCGCCGCGCCGAGGCCGTTCATGGCATCGACGAGCTCGGCGGCGAGCTTCTCGCTCATGCTCTTGCCGTTGCGCTTGCGGGCCGCCTGGACGAGCCAGCGGACACCGAGCGACATGCGGCGGTCGCCCCGGATCTCGACCGGGACCTGGTAGGTCGCGCCACCGACCCGGCGGGGCTTGACCTCGATGATGGGGGTCGCGTTGCGCATCGCCGCCTCGAGGATCTCGAGGCCCGGCCGCGCGGCCTGGGCCTCGGCCCGGGCGAGCGCCTGGCGCAGGATCCGCTCGGCGAGGTTCTGCTTGCCGCCCTTCATCAGCTTGGCCGAGAAGCGGGCGGTCATCCGGTTGGCCGGGATGGTCTCGTACTTGGACTTGCGCGGGATGCTGGTTCGACGCGGCATCTAGCGGGCCCCCGGCTTCGCGGTGGCCTTGGCGCCGTACTTGCTGCGACCCTGCTTGCGGTCGCGCACGCCGGCCGCGTCGAGCGTGCCGCGGATGATGTGGTACTTGACCGACGGCAGGTCCTTGACCCGGCCGCCGCGGACGAGCACCACCGAGTGCTCCTGCAGGTTGTGCCCGATGCCCGGGATGTAGGCGGTGACCTCCATCTGGTTGGTCAGCCGCACGCGGGCGATCTTGCGCAGGGCGGAGTTCGGCTTCTTCGGCGTCATCGTCCGGACCTGGAGGCAGACCCCGCGCTTCTGCGGGGCGCCCGGGATCGAGACCTGGCGCTGGCGCAGGCTGTTCCAGTTCTTGCGCATGGCCGGCGCCTTGATCTTCGAGATCTTGCGCTTGCGGCCGTGGCGCACGAGCTGGCTGATCGTCGGCACGAAGACGTTACTCCTTGAGGTCGGTCGGTTGATCCATCCGGTCGTCGCCGACCGGCCGGTCCCTGGGGTCGGCGCCGCTGGGCGGCGGACGACGGACCGGGTGTGTGGGTGGGTTCGAAAGATGGGTCACGGCGCACGCGCCGAGGGCGGACCCCTCCCGAGGCCACGAAGGCGGAGTCTAGCAGCGGCCCGACGAGCGTGTCAAACGTCCGGCGGGCCGCCGATGGGTGGTCCGAGGGGCCCGGGTCAGACCTCCTCGGGGGTCTTGGCGAGCTCCGCGGCGTCCTCGAGGAACGGGTTGGCGGCGTCCTCGTCGGCGCCGTTGGAGCCGGCCTCCGACGCGAACGGGTTGGCCGGCTCGTCGTCCTCGCCGGCACCGGCGATCGTCGCCGCCAGCGCGAGGCCGGCTGCGTCGTCGTCGGTCGACCGACCCTCGCCGTCCTCGAGGAACGGGTTGAACTCGGTGCCGAGATCCTCGAGCGCCTCGCCGGCGAGGGCCTCGAGGGCCGCCCGGCGCTCGCGCTCCTTGCGGGCCGCCACGTTCGCCGGCGCGCCCGTCCCGGCCGGGATGAGCTTGCCGATGATGACGTTCTCCTTGAGCCCGATCAGGTGGTCCTTGGCGCCGTTGATGGCGGCCTCGGTGAGCACCCGGGTCGTCTCCTGGAAGGACGCCGCGGCGAGGAAGCTGGAGGTGTTGAGCGAGGCCTTGGTCACGCCCAGCAGGACGGTCTGGGCCGTCGCCGGCTCGCCACCCTCCGCCAGGACGCGGTTGTTGTGCTCCTCGAACTCGAGCCGGTCGACGAGCTCCGTCGGCAGCAGGTCGACGTCGCCCGGCTGATCGATGCGGACCTTGCGGAGCATCTGCCGGACGATGATCTCGATGTGCTTGTCGTTGATCGTGACGCCCTGGCTCTTGTAGACCTTCTGGACCTCCTTGACCAGGTAGCGCTGGACGGCGTCCTTGCCCCGGGTGTCGAGGTACTCCTGCGGGTTGATCGGCCCGTCGGTGATCGCGTCGCCGGCCCGGATCTCCGCGCCGTTGTCGACCAGGATCTTGGCGTTGTGCGGGATGAGGTACTCGCGCTCGACGACGTCCTCGGCCCGGACGACGAGCCCGTCGTCGCCCTTGACGAGGAAGCCCGCGACCGGCGACGTGACGTCGGTCGTGGCCCCGTCGGCCTCGGTCCGGCCGACGACCTGGCCGAGGGTCGACGGTGTCGCCCGGGGCGGCCAGCAGCTCGGCCCCGGCCGGCAGCGCCAGCGAGGTGTCGTAGATCTCGCGCGAGATGACCTTGACCTTGGTCGGGCCGTCACCGCGGACGATCTCGACGATGCCGTCGATGTGGCTGATCTCGGCCTTGCCCTTGGGGATGCGGGCCTCGAACAGCTCCTCGACGCGCGGCAGGCCGGCGGTGATGTCCACGCCCGCGGCGACGCCGCCGGTGTGGAACGTCCGCATGGTCAGCTGCGTGCCCGGCTCGCCGATGGACTGGGCGGCGATGATCCCGACCGCCTCACCCGAGCCGACCATCTCGCCGGTGGCGAGGTTGCGGCCGTAGCACGCCCGGCAGACGCCGTGGCGGGCCTCGCAGGTGAGGGGCGAGCGGACGAGCACCTCGTCCACCCCGGCCGCGTCGATCCGCGCGGCCGCCTCTTCCATGATCAGCTCGTTGCGGTCGACCAGGAGCGTGGGCTCCTTGCCCTTCTTGGACTCGACCCGCGGGTCGGGCAGCGGAGCCGCCGCCAGCCGGCCGACGAGGCGCTTCTGGAAGGCGCCCTTCTCGTCGCTGCGACTCGCTCCGGATGATCCAGCTGCCTTCCTCGGTGCCGCAGTCCTCCTCGCGGGTGATGACGTCCTGGGCGACGTCGACCAGGCGCCGGGTGAGGTACCCGGAGTCGGCCGTGCGCAGGGCGGTATCGGCGAGGCCCTTGCGGGCGCCGTGGGTGGAGATGAAGTACTCGAGGACGGTCATGCCCTCGCGGAAGTTGCTGCGGACGGGGACGTCGATGATCCGGCCGGACGGGTCGGCCATCAGGCCGCGCATGGCGCCCAGCTGGCCGATGTTGCCCTTGTTCCCGCGGGCACCCGAGGCGGTCATCATCGTCACCGGCCCGTTCGGGTCGAGTGACTGCATCATCTGCTCGGACATCGCCGAGCTCGTCTCCTGCCAGACACCGACGACCTGCTCGTAGCGCTCGTCCTCGGTGATGAGGCCGCGCTGGAACTGCTTGTCGATGGCGGACACGGACGCGTCGGCGGCGAGCAGCCGCTCCGGCTTGTCGGTCGGGATCTCGATGTCGAACAGGCCGATCGTCATCCCGCCGCGGGTCGCGAACTCGAAGCCGACGCTCTTGATCCCATCGACCAGGTGCGCCGTCTCCTCCGGACCGAGCTGCCGGTAGCAGACGTCGACCAGCTCCTTGAGGTCCGCCCGGCGCATGACGGTGTCATGGAAGCGCAGGGCGTCCGGCAGGATCTGGTTGAAGATGACCCGGCCGATGGTCGTCCGGTGCCGCTCGAGCTTGAGCGTCTCGGTCTCGGCGTCCCACGTCTTGACTTCGACGTCGATCAGCTCGTGGAGCGTCGCGCCGGTCTTCTCGCGCAGGCGGTAGCCGAGGATCGCCTCGTCCTCCGAGGAGAAGACCCGGACCCGCTGGCCCTTGACCGCGTCGGCGTCCATCGTCAGGTAGTAGCAGCCGAGGACCATGTCCTGGGTCGGCGCCACGACCGGCGAGCCGTCGGCCGGCGACAGCAGGTTGGCGGTGGACAGCATCATCGTCCGCGCCTCTTCCTGGGCGGCCGTCGAGAGCGGCACGTGGACCGCCATCTGGTCGCCGTCGAAGTCCGCGTTGAACGCGGTGCAGACGAGCGGGTGGATCTGGATGGCCGAGCCCTCGACGAGGACCGGCATGAACGCCTGGATGCCCAGGCGGTGGAGCGTGGGGGCGCGGTTGAGCAGGACCGGGTGGTCCTTGATGACGTCCTCGAGGACGTCCCAGACCTCGGGCCGGACGCGCTCGACGATGCGCTTGGCGCTCTTGATGTTGTGGGCGAAGCCCTTCTCGACGAGCTGGCGCATGACGAACGGCTTGAACAGCTCGAGCGCCATCTTCTTGGGCAGCCCGCACTGGTGGAGCTTGAGCTCCGGGCCGACGACGATGACCGAGCGGCCCGAGTAGTCCACGCGCTTGCCGAGCAGGTTCTGGCGGAACCGGCCCTGCTTGCCCTTGAGCATGTCCGACAGGCTCTTGAGGCGGTGGTTGCCGGTGCCGGCGATCGCCCGGCCGCGGCGGCCGTTGTCGATCAGGGCGTCGCACGCTTCCTGGAGCATCCGCTTCTCGTTGCGGATGATGATCTCCGGGGCGCCCAGCTCCAGCAGTCGCTTGAGCCGGTTGTTGCGGTTGATGACGCGGCGGTACAGGTCGTTGAGGTCGGAGGTCGCGAAGCGGCCGCCGTCGAGCTGGACCATCGGCCGGAGGTCCGGCGGGATGACCGGCAGCACGGACAGGATCATCCAGTCCGGGCGCGTGCCGGAGCGGCGGAAGGCCTCGATGAGGCGGAGCCGCTTGATCGCCTTCTTGCGTCGCTGGCCGGAGCTGGTCCGGACCTCGACGTGGAGCGAGCGGGCCAGCTCCTCGAGGTCCATCCGGCTGATGATCTCGCGGATGGCCTCCGCGCCCATGCCGGCGCCGAAGACCCGGCCGCCCTTGGCCCCGCGCCGTAGCGCTCGTCGAGGTTGCGGTACTCGGTCTCGCCGAGCGTCTGCATCGGCTTGAGCGACTCGAGCTCGTCGCGGATCTTGCGCAGCTC
Source organism: uncultured Chloroflexia bacterium (assembly GCA_963755995.1). GTDB lineage: Bacteria > Chloroflexota > Limnocylindria > Limnocylindrales > CSP1-4 > SPCO01. Next base: position 1,346,152 of record CAVWLQ010000003.1, read on the forward strand.
GTCCTTGGTCCCCTGCGCCTGCTCCTGGAGCTGCTCGCGCTCGTGGCGGAGCGTGTCATCCATCGCGGCGCGCAGGTCCTCGATCTTCTGCTCGACGGCGCGGGCCTCGTCGACCTCGCGCTGCTGCAGGTCGGCGTTCACCTGCTCGGTGTACTCGCCGACGATCTTGCGCAGGCGAGCCGTCGCCTCCTTGCCACCCTTGTCGCCCGCGGCGACCACGACCTCGCCGGTCGGCTCGAACGCGATCGTGCTCGGCGGCGACCCCGGTCTTGAGATCGGCCAGCGCGGCCTCGGTGCCCTGGGCGGGCGCGGCGATCTCCTCGGTCCGGGAGGAACGCTGGGCCTCCAGGTCCGCCTTGGTCCGGGCCAGCTCGGCGTTCAGCTCGTCCTTGGTCTGGTTGAGCTCTGCGCGGAGCTCGTCCTCGCGGGCGGCCAGCGCCTGGCCGGCCTTGCCGCCCCGGCCCTCGGCCTCTTCCTCGATCGCGGCCAGGGCGCGCTTGCGGGCGTCCTCGTCGACGTGGGTGACGATGTACAGAGCGAAGTACAGGATCCGCTCGAGATTGCGCGGGCTGATGTCGAGCAGGATGCCGAGCCGGCTCGGCGTGCCCTTGAAGTACCAGATGTGGCTGACCGGGCTGGCCAGCTGGATGTGGCCCATGCGCTCACGGCGGACCTTCGAGCGGGTGACCTCGACGCCGCACTTGTCGCAGATGATGCCCTTGTAGCGGATCCGCTTGTACTTGCCGCAGTAGCATTCCCAGTCCTTGGTCGGGCCGAAGATGCGCTCGTCGAAGAGACCGTCCTTCTCCGGCTTGAGGGTCCGGTAGTTGATGGTCTCGGGCTTGGTGACCTCGCCCTTCGACCACTCCCGGATCTGGTCCGGGCTGGCAAGCGAGATGCGGATCGCGCTGAAGTTATTGACTTCGAGCATGGTTCTCCTCCGCGCCGCCGTCTGGCTCGGCAACGCGATGCGGACCGTGGGCGGGCAGCGTCACGCCGGCCATGGCGAGGCGCTGCGGGTGTCGGGTCGGTGACAGGTTCGGTACAGACGATCAGTCCTCGAACCCGGCGAGGTTGATCCCGCCGAGATCGGGCAGGAGATAGCCGGAGGCGTCGTCCTCGGCCAAGGGGATCTCCTCCTCGTTCGGATCGAGGATCTCGGCGTTGAGGCCGAGGCTGCGGAGCTCCTTGATGAGGACCTTGAACGATTCCGGCACGCGCGGTGGCTGGATCTCCTCCCCCTTGACGATGGCCTCGTAGGTCTGGACGCGCCCGAGGACGTCGTCCGACTTCACGGTCAGCAGCTCCTGGAGGATGTTGGCCGCGCCGTACGCCTCGAGCGCCCAGACCTCCATCTCGCCGAAGCGCTGGCCACCGAACTGGGCCTTGCCACCGAGCGGCTGCTGGGTGATGAGGCTGTACGGGCCGGTCGACCGGGCGTGGATCTTGTCCTCGACGAGGTGGTGGAGCTTGAGCATGTAGATGTAGCCGACGGTGATCCGGCGGTCGAACAGCTCGCCCGTCCGGCCGTCGCGGAGCTCGGTCTTGCCGTCGTCCGGCAGGCCGGCCTCGGTCAGCTCGCGCTTGATGTCGTGCTCGGTCGCGCCGTCGAAGACGGCCGTCGCGGCCTTCAGGCCCTTGGCGTGGAGCGCCCAGCCGAGGTGGGTCTCGAGGATCTGGCCGATGTTCATCCGGCTCGGCACGCCGAGCGGGTTGAGGATGATGTCGACCGGGGTGCCGTCCGGCAGGAACGGCATGTCCTCGGCCGGCAGGATCTTGGCGATGACGCCCTTGTTGCCGTGGCGGCCGGCCATCTTGTCGCCGACGCTGATCTTGCGCTTCTGGGCGACGGACACCCGGACCAGGCGGTTGACGCCCGGCTGGAGGTCGTCGTTGTAGCTCGCGACGGAACTCGCGGACCTCGACGACCTTGCCGCGCTCGCCGTGGGGCAGGCGCAGCGAGCTGTCCTTCACCTCGCGGGCCTTCTCCCCGAAGATCGCCCGCAGGAGGCGCTCCTCGGCGGTCAGCTCGGTCTCGCCCTTGGGCGTGATCTTGCCGACCAGGATGTCGCCGGGGCGGACCTCGGCGCCGATGTAGACGATGCCCTCCTCGTCGAGGTCCTTGAGGGACTCCTCGCCGACGTTCGGGATGTCGCGGGTGATCTCCTCGGGCCCGAGCTTGGTGTCGCGCGACTCCATCTCGTGCTTCTCGATGTGGATGCTGGTGAACAGGTCGTCGCGGACGAGGCGGTCGCTGATGACGATCGCGTCCTCGTAGTTGCCGCCCTCCCAGCTCATGAACGCGACGAGGATGTTCCGGCCGAGGGCCAGCTCGCCCAGCTGGGTCGAGCTCGAGTCGGCCAGCGGCTGGCCGTCAGCCGACCCGGTCGCCGACGTTGACGATCGGGCGCTGGTTGATGCAGGTGCCCTGGTTGCTGCGGACGAACTTGCAGGAGCTTGTACTCGTCGAGCTCGCCGGCGTCGGTCTCGATGTGGATCCGCTCGGCGGTCACGCTCGTGACGAGGCCGCCGCGGCGGGCGACCAGGACCTGGCCCGAGTCGCGGGCGGCGCGCTCCTCCATGCCGGTGCCGACGATCGGCGACTCCGGCTCGAGGAGCGGCACGGCCTGGCGCTGCATGTTCGAACCCATCAGGGCCCGGTTGGCGTCGTCGTGCTCGAGGAACGGGATGAGCGCGGTCGCCACGGAGACGACCTGCTTGGGCGAGACGTCCATGTACTCGATCTGGCCGGCGCGCGCCTCGGGGAACGTGTCCCGGTAGCGCGACGGGATGCGCTCGGCGGTGAAGTGGCCTTCGTCGTCGAGCGGCGCGTTGGCCTGCGCGACGACGTGCTCCTCCTCCTCGTCGGCGGGCATGTAGTGGATCTCGTCGGTGACGATCGGGCGGATCGGGAAGGCGTGGGCCTTCTGCTTCTTCAGCTCGGCGACCGCCGCCGCGTTGAACGGCTTGCCGGCCTTGAGGACGACCTCGCCGGTCTTGGCGGTCAGGTCCCCGCCCGCCTCGTAGCTGAGCAGGTCCGGGTCGTCGTAGCCGACGGTCCGCTTGACCTTGCGGTAGGGCGTCTCGATGAAGCCGTAGCTGTTGATCCGGCCGTAGGTCGCGAGCGACCCGATCAGCCCGATGTTCGGGCCTTCCGGGGTCTCGATCGGGCAGATCCGGCCGTAGTGGCTGTGGTGGACGTCGCGGACGTCGAACCCGGCGCGCTCGCGCGACAGGCCGCCCGGGCCGAGCGCCGACAGGCGGCGCTTGCTGGTCAGCTCGGCCAGCGGGTTGGTCTGGTCCATGAACTGGCTGAGCTGGCTGCCGCCGAAGAACTCCTTCATCGCCGCCACGACCGGGCGGATGTTGATGAGGGCGTTCGGGGTCGCCTTGTCGAGCTCCTGGATCGTCATCCGCTCGCGGACGACCCGCTCCATGCGCAGGAGGCCGATCCGGAACGCGTTCTGGATCAGCTCGCCGTTGGCCCGGATGCGGCGGTTGCCGAGGTGGTCGATGTCGTCCTTGGGATGGAGCCCGCGGTTGCACTCGATGAGGTGGCCGACGATGGCCGCGATGTCCTCGCGGGTGATCGTCCGGCCCTCGCGCGGGCAGCTCGACGCCGAGGCGGCGCGGCGACCGGGTCGAGCTTCTTGTTGAACTTGTAGCGGCCGACCCGACCGAGGTCGTAGCGGCGGAAGTTGAAGAACAGGCTCTCGACCAGCTGGCGGGCGTTGTCGCCGGTGGGCGGATCGCCCGGACGGAGCTTCTTGTAGACCTCGATGAGGGCCTCGGCCTGGGTGCGGGTCAGGTCCTTGTCGAGGGTCGCGGCGATGAACGGGTGCTCGATGTCCACGTCGACCGACGTGAACAGGCCCGGCGATCTCGTCGTTCTGCTCGTAGCCGACCGCGCGCAGGAGGGTCGTCGCCGCGATCTTGCGCTTGCGATCGACCTTGACCCACAGCTGGTCCTTGTTGTTCGTCTCGAACTCGAGCCAGGCGCCGCGGTTCGGGATGACCTTGGCGCTGAACAGCATCCGGCCCGAGGCGGGATCCTCGGTCTCGCTGTAGTAGACGCCCGGCGAGCGGACGAGCTGGCTGACCACGACGCGCTCGGCGCCGTTGATGACGAACGTGCCCTGGTCGGTCATCCACGGGTAGTCGCCCATGTAGACGCGCTGGCGCTGGATCTCGCCCGTCTCCTTGATCAGGAGCTCGACGTTGACGTAGAGCGGCTTGCTGAACGTCAGGTCCTTGGTCCGGCACTCCTCCTCGGAGTACTTCGGTGCCCCGAACTCGTAGTCGAGGAACTGGAGCTCCATGACCTTGCCGGTGAAGTCCTTGATCGGGCTGATCTCATCGAACAGTTCGCGCAATCCCTTGTCGACGAACCAGGCGAACGAATCGAGCTGGAGTTCGATCAGATTGGGGATCTCGAACTTCTCGTAGCTGATCCCATCGACCTTCCGATCGATGCGGGCGTACGAGATGCGGCCCGAAGGCGTGCGGGCGCGATTCGAAGACTCAGCAGACAGCATGAAGCACCACTCCTGGACGGAGGTTGAAGAGGGAAAGAGAGGCCGGGCTCACAGAAGGAGTAGGATACCGCAATTCTCAGTCTTGTCAAACGCCCCATAACGTGCTAGGGCTTTTTGACCCCGGCTCGACCACCGGGATCATGGTCTCGCGAAGCCGGCGCCCGGGCGGATGCAGCCGAAGGCGCCCAGCGAGCACGGTCGCGAGCGCACCCGCAGGTGCGTGAGTGGCCGGCGGAGCGGGGCAACGCACGGATGCACCGCCCCGGCGCCGGCCGGCTCCGCGTTACTTGATCTCGACCTTGGCCCCCTGCTCCTCCAAGGCGGCCTTGATCTTCTCGGCCTCGTCCTTGGTCACGCCTTCCTTGACGGCCTTGGGCGATGCGTCGACGAGGTCCTTGGCCTCCTTGAGGCCGAGGCCGGTGAGCTCGCGGACGACCTTGATGACCGGGATCTTGTTCGGGCCGATCTCGGTCAGGGTCGCGGTGAACTCGGTCTGCTCCTCGGGAGCGGCAGCGGCTTCCGCGCCACCGCCGGCCGCAGCCGGGGCAGCAGCGGCTGCGGCAGGGGCGGCCGCGGTCACGCCGTAGCGCTCCTCGAAGCGCTTGATGAACTCGGACAGCTCGAGAACGGTCATCTTGTCGATCGCTTCGAGCAGATCGTCCTGCGTCAGGACAGCCATGGGTGATCTCCTTCGTGGGGTCTGGTGGGTGCGTGGAACGGTGAGTGGCTAGCTGCCCTGGCCGGCGGCCTTCTGGTCGGCCACCTGCTGGAGGGCGTAGCCCAGGTTGCGCAGCGGGGCGGCGAAGAGGCCCGCGAGCGTGCCGACCGGCGCCTGCATCCCGCCGGCCAGCTTGGCCAGCAGGACCTCGCGCGATGGCAGGGCCGCCAGGCGGGTGACGTCCTCGGCACCGATCGCCCGGTCGCCGAGCACGCCGCCGGTGATCCGGACGACGCGCGCGTACGGCCGGGTGGCATCGAGGACCGCCTTCGCGGTGCTCGCCTCGTCGGTCCCGAACGCGATGGCGGTCGGTCCGATCAGCAACGGGCTCAGTGCCTCGCCGACCGAATCCTCGGCGGCGATCCGCATCAGCCGGTTCTTGACGACGCGGTACGACACGTCCTGCTTGCGCAGCGATCGCCGGATCTCGGCGATCTCCTTCACCTTGAGGCCGCGGTACTCGGAGACGATCATCGTCCGGGCGTTGGCGATCTCTTCGCGCAGCTCGGCGACGGTCTCCCGTTTGGCCTCGGTGGGCATGGTGGCCCTCCTGTCCTTCGGCACGCGACCGGCGTGCGCGGCGGGCGCTCGAGCGATCTCGATCGAGCGGCCCCTGCGACGTCCCATGGCGACCACCTCTCGGAGGTCCACCCCATCTCGCAGGAGCGCTGCCCACCCGAAGGTGGAGGAGCGTCTGCCTCGGCGTGCTCGTCGTCGTCCCCGGCGGATGCCGGTCCGGTTCGACGGATCAAGCCCCGTCCGCCACCGACGGGTCGTCGGTCACGGGCTGCGGGCGCAGGCTGTCTGTGGCGGGTTCGTCTGTCTTGTCAGGTGACGCGTCTCTCGACCGCCACCGCGTCTGGTGACCGGCACGCGCCGGTCGGAGCGGGTTACGCGACTGCGGCCGCGAGGACGCCGGGCAGATCCACCCGGATGCCCGGTCCCATCGTGCTGGCGATGGTCAGGCCCTTGAGGTACTGGCCCTTGGCGCCGGCCGGCTTGGCCCGGTTGATGGCGTCGACGAGGGCGGCCAGGTTGTCGAGCAGGGCGTCCGGCTCGAAGCTGCTCTTGCCGACCGGGGCGTGGACGATGGCGGTCTTGTCGACCCGGAACTCGACCCGGCCACCCTTGACCTCGCGGACCGCGCGGTCCACGTCGAAGGTGATCGTGCCGGCCTTGGGGTTCGGCATGAGGCCGCGCCGGCCGAGGATCTTGCCGAGCTTGCCGACCATGCCCATCGAGTCGGGCGTCGCGATCGCGACGTCGAACTCGAGCCAGCCGGCCTCGATCTTCTTGACCAGGTCGTCGCCACCGACCTCGTCCGCCCCGGCGCGCAGCGCCTCCTGGGCCTTCTCGCCCTGGGCGAACACCGCGACCCGGACGACCTTGCCCGTGCCGTGCGGCAGGACGACCGTGCCGCGGACCATCTGGTCGGCGTGGCGCGGGTCGACGCCGAGCCTGAAGTGGGCCTCGATCGTGGCGTCGAACGCGACGTACGTCGTCTGCTTGGCGAGATCGACCGCCTCGAGCGGCTGGTAGATCTTCTCGCGGTCGATGAGCTCCGCCGCCTCGCGATACTTCTTGCCGTGTGCCATGTGCTGTTCCTCCTGTCGGCCGGCGTGCCCGGCCTCCCCCTCTTGACGGTGGCGCGGACCCGGGGTGAGGTCGCGCGCGGTTGCTCTGCCTCGCCGAGGCCTAGTTGACGACCTCGATGCCCATGGAGCGGGCGGTGCCTTCGATCTGGCGCATCGCGGCGTCCACGTCGTTGGCGTTGAGGTCGGCCATCTTGATCCCGGCGATCTCGCGGACCTGGTCACGGGTGACCCGGCCGACGCTCTCGCGCTTGGTCGTGGTGGCGCCCTTGTCCACGCCGGCCGCCTTGCGCAGGAGGTCGGCCGCGGGCGGCGTCTTGAGGATGAACGTGAACGAGCGGTCCTCGAAGACGGTGATCTGGGCGGGGATGATCTGCCCCGCCTTGTCGGCCGTCTTCTCGTTGTAGGACTTCGTGAACTCGACGATGTTGATGCCGTGCGGGCCCAGGGCCGTGCCGACGGGCGGGGCGGGCGTTGCCTTGCCGGCCGGCAGCTGCAGGGTCAGGACGATGCGGATCTTCTTGGCCACGGGGGTACGGGTCCCTTCCTAGAGTTTCTCGACCTGGAGGAAGTCCAGCTCGACGGGCGTCTCGCGGCCGAAGATGCTCACCAGCACCTTGACCTTGTTGCGCTCCGGATTGACCTCGTCGACCGTGCCGATGAACTCGGCGAACGGCCCGTCGGTGACCCGGACGCTCTGGCCCTTGGTGAATGCCACGCGGTACTTGGGTGTCTCGACGCCCATGTGGCGCAGGATCTGCTTGACCTCGTTCTCGTCGAGGGGGATGGGCTCGCTGCGGACGCCCGGGATGTTGGCCCCGCCGACGAAGCTCGTGACGCCCGGCGTGTTGCGGACGACGAACCAGCTGTCGGGGTCCAGGATCATCTCGACCAGGACATAGCCCGGGTAGACCTTCTTCTGGACGGTGTGGCGCTGGCCCTGGCGGATCTCGATCTCGTCCTCCATCGGGACGAGGACCTGGAAGATCTTGTCCTCCATGCCCATCGACTCGATGCGGTGCTCGAGGTTCGCCTTGACCTTGTTCTCGTAGCCGGAATAGGTGTGGATGACGTACCAGCGCTTCTCGGGCGCCTTGCGTCTCCGTCGTCATCTCGGTCATCAAGTCGTTCCCCTATCCCGCGATCAGCGCGATCGCCTGCTGGAACACGGCGTCCCAGAAGGCGATATAGATGCCGACCACGAGGCTGATGGCGAAGACCAGGACGGTGAGGTTGCGGACATGCTCGCGCGTCGGCCACGAGACCTTGCGGAGCTCGGACCAGACCTCGTCGAAGTAGCGGCGGATGCGGGTCACGTCAGTGGTTCTTCTCTCGGACTACGGAAGTGAAGTGGCAGGGGCGATAGGACTCGAACCTACAACCGCTGGTTTTGGAGACCAGTGCTCTGCCAATTGAGCTACACCCCTGTGGGGGCTGGCCCGCCTACTTCGCCTCGCGGTGAAGTGTATGCCGTCGGTCGCGCGGGCAGTATTTCATCAGCTCCAGGCGGTTCGGGTCGTTCTTCTTGTTCTTGCGGGTGGTATACGTCCGCTCCTTGCACTCGGTGCAGGCGAGCTGGAGGGTCGGACGCGCTTCGACTCTGGCCATGTCGTCCCTACTCGACGATGCTGACGATGGCGCCGGCGCCGACGGTCCGGCCACCCTCGCGGATGGCGAAGCGCTGGCCGATCTCGATGGCGATCGGGGTGATCAGCTCGACGCTCATCTCGACGTTGTCGCCGGGCATGATCATCTCGGCGCCATCGGGCAGCCCGATGGCCCCGGTCACGTCGGTCGTGCGCAGGTAGAACTGCGGCCGGTAGCCGTTGTAGAAGGGGGTATGGCGGCCGCCCTCCTCCTTGGTCAGGACGTACACCTGGGCGGTGAACTTGGTGTGCGGCTTGACCGAGCCGGTCTTGGCCAGGACCTGGCCGCGCTCGATCTCCTCGCGCTCGATGCCCCGGATGAGGCAGCCGACGTTGTCGCCGGCCTGGCCCTGGTCGAGCAGCTTCTTGAACATCTCGACGCCGGTGACCACGATCTTGCGGGTGGCCTTGACGCCGACCAGCTCGACCTCGTCGCCGACCTTGACGATGCCGCGCTCGATCCGCCCGGTGGCGACGGTGCCCCGGCCCTTGATCCCGAAGACGTCCTCGACCGGCATCAGGAAGGGCTTGTCGACGTCGCGCTCGGGGGTCGGGATGTAGCTGTCGACCGCGTCCATCAGCTCCTGGATCGGCGCGTAGGCGGGGTCGGCCGTGTCGTCGCCGGGCCTGGAGCGCCTTCAGCGCGGAGCCGCGGATGACCGGGATGTCGTCGCCCGGGAAGTTGTACTTGCTGAGCAGCTCGCGGACCTCGAGCTCGACCAGGTCGAGCAGCTCCTCGTCGTCGACCATGTCGACCTTGTTGAGGAAGACCACGATGTACGGGACCTCGACCTGGCGGGCCAGCAGGATGTGCTCGCGGGTCTGGGGCATCGGGCCATCGGTCGCGGCCACGACCAGGATCGCGCCGTCCATCTGGGCGGCGCCGGTGATCATGTTCTTGATGTAGTCGGCGTGACCCGGGCAGTCGACGTGGGCGTAGTGGCGGGCGTCGGTCTCGTACTCGACGTGGGCGATCGCGATGGTGATCCCGCGCTCGCGCTCTTCGGGCGCGTTGTCGATCGTGTCGAAGGCGCGGTACTCCGCCTCGCCCTTCAGGGCGAGGTACTTGGTGATCGCCGCGGTCAGGCTCGTCTTGCCATGGTCGATGTGGCCGATCGTGCCGATATTGACGTGCGGCTTGGTGCGCTCGAACTTCTTCTTGGCCACGAGACCGTTTCACTCCTTGACTAGGCGCGGCTTCGCCGCTTCATTTCGATTTCAGGGGCGGGGTGCCGCCTGGGCGTGGAGCCCACAATCGGACTCGAACCGATGACCTCTTCCTTACCAAGGAAGTGCTCTGCCAGCTGAGCTATGTGGGCCCGGGACCGATCGCTCGAGATGTATTGGTGGGCAGGGAGGGAATCGAACCCCCACAGCCGAAGGCGGCTGGTCTACAGCCAGCGGAGCTCACCACCTGCTCAACCTACCCACTGTGGCGACGGCACCGTTTCGAGACTGCGGTCCCTGGCCTACCCGTCACCGGATCATGTTCGCTATCGGAGCCGACGACGGGACTCGAACCCGGAACCTGCTGTTTACAAAACAGCTGCTCTACCAATTGAGCTACGTCGGCACGACGGGCAGGGCCATACCGCAGATGACCCTTTCGGCGCCGGGGAATGATAGGGCCGGCCGGGCGGATGGGTCAAGCGCGTGGCGTGCGGGGTGCTCTCGGCTTGCGCGTCGGCGGTGGATCGGCCGGCGCCGGACCGCCTGGCAGGAGGTCCTCGTCGCCGGGCTCTGAGCCTTCTTCGGTCGGTTCTGCCGCGGCCTCGGCCGGCTGGTCGGCCGTGACCTCTGCGGGCGGGTCGGCCGTGACCTCTGCCGGATCCTGGGCGGGCTCGGGCTCCTGGGCGGCCTCGGGCTCGCTGGGCGGCCTCGGGCTCCTGGGCGGCCTCGGGCGCCTGGGCGGCCTCGTGGTCGGCCGGGGCGTCGTCGATCCGCTCCGTGGTCTGGCTGGTCGCGGGTGATGTCGCCGTCTCGGACGGACGAGCGGTCCCCGATGCCGTGGACCGTGTCCCGGCCGGATCCCGCTGGGCGACCGCCTCGAACAGCAGGACCGAGCCGGCAACGGCGGCGTTGAGCGACCCGATCCGGCCCTGCATCGGGATCCGCATGAACAGGTCGCAGCGGCGGCGGACCGTTGGTCCCAGGCCCTGGCCCTCGCTGCCGACGACGATCGCCAGCGGTCCGCGCAGGTCCGTCTGCCGGGCGGTCAGTGGTGCGTCCGCCTCGGATCCCGCGATCCGCAGGCCGTGGGCGTGGAGATCCGCGAGGGCACCCGGCAGGTCGTCCACCGGGCACAGGAGGAGATGCTCGGTCGCCCCGGCCGATGCCTTGACCGCCGCGGCCGAGAGCGGCGCCTGTCGCCGAGTCGGGAAGACGACGCCGTGGACGCCGGCCGCCTCGGCGCTGCGCAGCAGGGTGCCGACGTTCTGCGGATCCTCCAGCGAATCGAGGACGAGCACGAACGGCGCCTCGCCCCGCTCCTCGGCTCGGGCGAGCACGTCGGCGATCGAGGCGAACCGGCGGGGTTCGACGACGAGGGCGACGCCCTGGTGGCCGTCGAAGCCCGCGATCGCGGTCAGCGACCCACCCTCCACCTCCACGATCGGGATCCGCAGGCGCGTGGCGTGGAGCACGAGCTGCTCGAGGGCGTTGCGTCGCTGCGGGACGACGAGCAGGCGGTGGGCGACCCGGCCGGCCGCGAACACCTCCTCGACCGGGCGACGGCCGGCGACCAGCTCCTCGTCGGGTCCGAGCAGCTCCGGTGCGGGCATCGATTCGGCCCGGCGCGGCCAGGCCTCCGCCGGGTCCGGGCGCGGCGGTCGGAGCCACGGCTCGCGTGGCCCGGCGGGTCGGTCGTGCGCTCCGGGCGGCCCGGTCGGCCGCTCGCGGAACGCCGGGCGCCACGGACCGCGGTCGGCTGGTGGACCGCCACGACTCGGCGGGCGCCACGGGCCGCGATCGGGCGGCGGGCCACCGGGTGGACGCCACGGGCCGCGATCCTGCGGCGGGCCGCCGGGGCGGGGCGTGGAAGGACGGTCGCCGCCGAAGCCGGGGCGTGGCGCGTAGGGCTCGCGTCCGCGCGCCGCCGGGTTCGGCCGCTCACCGGGCCGGGCATCGGGTCGGTCGGAGCCGGCCCACGGAGCGGGACGCGGCCCCCCACGGCCTGGACCTCCGCCCGGGCGTCCGCGGTCGGCGTCCCATGGTGGCCGGCCGGCGCCCGGCCCGCCCGGTGGCCGGCCGCGACGGTCCGGCGGCCGGCGATCGCCCGGCGGGCGTCCGCGGGTCGGTCCGTGTTGGGTTGCCCCGTGCGGACGGCCGGATCCTCGCTCCGATGGGACCCAGTCGCCCGGTGTGCCACGCGTCGGACCGTCCGGGATCGTCGGGTCCGGGCGGTCGGCCGGTCGATGGGTTCGGTCGGATGGTCCTGCCCGCCCGGCCTTGCCCGCTGGCTTGCCACGGGGTTTGCCGCCCGGCTTCGGACCACCCTTGCGGGCCGGCTTGCCGGACTTTCCCGGGCCGCCCGAGGGACCGTCGCCGGCTGACCGACCCGGCCCCTCGCCGGATTCCGGCCGGTCAGCCACGTCCGGCCTCCACGGTCCGTCGCCAGCGCTGGCCGTCGCGGGTGTCCTCGACGGTCACACCCAGCTCGGCCAGCTCGTCGCGCAGTCGGTCCGATGCGGCAAAGTCGCGGGCCGCGCGGGCGGCGGCCCGTTCGTCGAGGAGGGCCGCGGCGGCCGGCTCGAGGTCGTCCGTGACGTCGGGCAGGATCGCCAGGACGCGGTCCAGGTCGCGCAGCAGCTCAAGCGCGCGGCCTGCGTCGGCTGTCGAGAGCGTCCGGCGCTCGATCCGCCGGTTCAGGTCCCGGATCAGGTCGAACAACGCCCCGAGGGCGGCCGACACGTTGAGGTCGTCATCGAGCGCTTCACCGAAGGCGTCCCGGGCCGCGGCCAGTTCCTCGATCAGCGTGGCGTCGTCAGGGCCGTCCTGGCGATAGGCGTCGAGCGCGGCGACGGCCGCGTCCAGCCGCTCGAGGGCTGCGCCGGCCGCCGCCAGCGAATCGTCCGACTGGTTGAGCGCGGCTCGGTAGTGGACCGAGATGAGCGCGAGCCGGAGCGCCCGGGGCGAGACCCCGGCCGCCAGGTAGTCGCCGACACGCGCGATGTTGCCGGTCGACTTGGCCATCTTCGAGCCGCCCATCCGGAGGTGCGCGCAATGGAGCCACGTCCCGACGAACGTCTGGCCGGTGGCCGCCTCGCTCTGCGCGATCTCGTCCTCGTGGTGCGGGAAGATCAGGTCGATGCCGCCGGTGTGGATGTCGAACGACGGTCCGAGGTGGGCCATGCTCATGGCCGAGCATTCGATGTGCCAGCCGGGCCGGCCGGGGCCGATCGCCGTCTCCCAGACCGGCTCGCCCGGCTTGGGACCCTTCCACAGGGCGAAGTCGCGGACGTCGTCCTTGCCGTACTCGTCGGCCTCCACCCGCTCCCCCACCCGGAGCCCCTCGGGGTCCAGGCGGGCCAGGCGGCCGTAGGCCGGCCACGACGCGATCCGGAAGAAGATCGAGCCGTCGTCGGTCCGGTAGGCGTGGCCGCTGCCGAGCAGGGTCTCGATGAGGCTCGCCATCTGGTCGATGTACCGCGTGGCGCGCGGCAGGGCGTCGGGCATGCTCATCCGGAGCGCCTCGGCGTCGGCCAGGAACGCGGCCATGTAGCGCTCGGCCAGCGTCTCGATCGTCTCCCCGGACGACGCCGCGCCGCGGATGATCTTGTCGTCGACGTCCGTGATGTTCATCACCCACGTCACATCGAGACCGCGCCAGCGCAGGTGGCGGACGAGCAGGTCGGCGAACAGGAACGACCGGAAGTTGCCGATGTGGGCCGGGCCGTAGACCGTCGGGCCGCAGGAGTAGACCCCGACGTGGTCCGGCGTGAGCGGGACCAGCGGCCGCGTCTCGCCCGACAGCGTGTCCTGCAGCCGGATCGTCACCGGACGGGCTCCACGGTCGCGACCACGAGCGCCGAGATCGAGCGGCCGGCGCCCTCGGCCCCGTCGAGGTTGCCGGTCGAGGCCTTCACGTTGACCGCGGCCGGGTCCAGCCCGAGGAGGCCCGCGATCCGGTCGCGCATCGGGTCCAGCCACGACGCGAGCCGCGGCCGGGCGGCGATGACCGTCAGGTCGACGCTCGACGGGCGCCAGCCGGCGCCCTCGACGCGTCGGCGGACCTCGTCGACCAGGACCGTGCTGGCGATGCCGCGCGGGGTGCGGGCGTCGGCCGGGAACAGGCGCCCGAGATCGCCCAGCCCCGCCGCCCCCAGCAACGCGTCGGCCACGGCATGGAGGACCACGTCGCCGTCCGAGTGACCGGCCAGGGCCGGCGCGCCCGCGATCTCCAGCCCGCCCAGGCGGAGCGGCCCGCCCGGCCCGAACGGGTGGCTGTCGTGGCCGATCCCAGTCCGGACGGGTCGGGACGCGCCGAGGGCCGCGGCCACCCGCCGGAGATCGCCCGGGAGCGTCACCTTGAGGTTGGCGGGATCGCCGGGCACGACATGGACCGGGATGCTACAGGCTTCGAGCAGGGCGGCCTCGTCGGTGAACGTGTCGGGCCCGTCTGCCGGGAACCGGCGATAGGCCTCGCGCAGGAGGTCGCGGCGCACACCCTGGGGCGTCTGGGCGGCGCCCAGGCCGCTCCGCTCGACGGTCGCCCCGACCAGGTCGCCGTCGATCCGCTTGAGCGTCTCCGCCACCGGCACGATCGGGATGGCCGCGCCGTGACGAGCCGTCGCCTCCGCCACCGCCGCGACGAGGTCCGCTCCGACGATCGGCCGGGCCGCGTCGTGGACGAGGACGACGCCGGTGTCGTCGGCCGCGTCGCGATCGAGGACCGCGAACCCGGCATGGACCGATTCCTGGCGCCGGTCCCCGCCCCCGACCACGTCGACGACGGCCGCCGGCAGCCACGCGGCTCCGGCCACCTCTCCGCGCCGTTCGGGTGCCGTGACCACGACGATCCGCCCGACGGCCGGGGCCGCCGCCAGCGCACCGAGGGTCCACGCCAGGAGTGGCCGCCCCTCGATCTCGAATGCCAGCTTGTCCGCGCCGCCCATGCGGGTCGAGCGCCCGGCCGCGACGACGATGGTGTCCGCGCCGAGGTCCGGGCCTGCGCCGCTCAATCGAGCCGTGGCTGGGCGAAGATCATCCGGCCCGCGACGGTCTGCAGGACGCGGGTGACCGAGACGTCCAGGTCCTTGTCGATATGGCGGGCACCGCCCTCGATGACGATCATGGTGCCGTCGTCGAGGAAGCCGACGCCCTGGCCGACCTCCTTGCCCTCCTGGATGACCCGCACACGCAGCTCCTCGCCCGGGAGCACGGCCGGCTTGACCGCGTTGGCCAGCGAGTTGATGTTCATCACCCGGACGCCCTGCAGCTCGGCGACGCGGTTCAGGTTGAAGTCGTTGGTCAGGATGACCCGGCTGCGGGCGAGGGCGAGCGCGACGAGCTTGGCATCGACCTCGGCGATCTCGGGCACGTCGTCCTCGACGATCTCGACCGGCGTGCCCGGCTCCTTCTGCATCCGGTTCAGGATCTCCAGTCCGCGGCGGCCCCGGTTCCGACGGAGCGCGTCCGAGCTGTCGGCGATGTGCTGCAGCTCGTCGAGCACGAAGCGCGGGATGACGAGCGTCCCGTAGATGAACCCGGACTCGACGATCTCGGCGATCCGTCCGTCGATGATCGCGCTGGTGTCGACGACGATCCGCGGCTCGCCGCGGGACAGGCTCGCGCCACGCTCGGGTGCCGGCGGCCGGAAGATGCCGACGGCCTCGGCCGCGATCAGGAGGTCCTTGCGTTTGGCGACCACCAGGCCGAGCATCCCGAGACCGAGGAAGATCGACACGCCGAGCGGGAGCAGCTGGCCCCAGGGCGGGGCCAGGCCGGACAGCGGGATGCCGAGGAGCAGGCCCATCAGGAGACCCAGGAGCAGCCCGATGACGGCGGCGACGAACTCGGCCGTCGAGAGCGCCTCGACCTGGCGGATGAGCCACTGGGCGGGAACGACGGTCAGGTACGGCAGGATCGCGAACCCGACCACCACCCACGCGATGACCCAGGCGGCCAGGTAGGCGCCCGAGTAGTCGCGGCCGGCGAACAGGCCGTCGCCGGAGGTGGCCAGGGCCAGTCCGATGGCGCCTCCGAGCGCGGCGCCAAGGACGCGGATGTAGCGGATCAAGCGGTTCCCTTCGGCAGCGCCGGTGTCCAGTGGTGACGAACGACTGGCCGGGCGGTCAGCCTAGCATCGCGGGGACCGCCTCGCCACGAGGCGGCGGCCGGTCGGCGAGGGCGGCCTCGATGGCCTCGCGAAGGCTGCCGGCACGCGTGATGGCCAGCCCGTCGATCCGGATCGGCGACGCGTCCGTCGGGCCGGCCGGGATGATCGCGTGGTCGAACCCGAGGCGAGCGGCCTCGCGCAGCCTGCGCTCCAGCCCGACGACCGTCCGCAGCTCGCCGAGCAGCCCGATCTCGCCGATCGCCACGGTCCCCGGTGGGATCGGCCGGTCCCGCGTCGACGATGCCAGCGCGAGCGCGAGCGGGAGGTCCAGCGCAGGCTCGGCGACGGACAGCCCACCGGCCAGGTTGGCGTATACGTCGTGGCTGCCCAGGGCGATCCCGGCTCGCCGGCCGAGGACCGCGATGAGGAGGCTGAGGCGATTCGCGTCGAGGCCGCTCGCTCGCCGTGTCGGGGTGCCGTAGCCGGTCGGGCTGACCAGGGCCTGGACCTCGACCAGCAACGGGCGGCTGCCCTCCAGGGTCGGTGCGACGACGCTGCCCGGGGCCGACCCACCGTGGTCGGCGAGGAACGCGCGGGCCGGATCGGCGACCTCCAGCAGGCCGGTCTCGGCCATCTCGAAGACGCCCACCTCGTCGGTCGAGCCGAACCGGTTCTTCGTCGCCCGGAGCAGGCGCAGCGCGGCGTAGCGCTCGCCCTCGAGGCCGATGACGGCGTCGACCAGGTGCTCGAGCGTCTTCGGGCCGGCGATCGCACCGTCCTTCGTCACGTGGCCGACGAGGATGACCGCGATCCCGTCGCCCTTGGCCAGGTCCATCAGCCGGAGCGTCGCCTCCCGGACCTGGCCGACGCTGCCCGCAGCGCCGTCGAGCTCATCGACGGTCGCGGTCTGGATCGAGTCGACGATGACAAGCCCCGGCCGCTCGGCCCGGGCCGCCTCGACGATGCGGCCGACGTCATGCTCCGCGAGCACCCGGACGCCCTCCGCCGACGGGCCGGCCAGCAGGCCGAGCCGGGCGGCGCGCAGGCGCACCTGGCCCGGCGACTCCTCCCCCGTCGCGTACAGGACCGGCACGGCCCCGGCCGGGTTCCGGGTCAGCCCGGCGGCGGCCTGGAGGAGGAGCGTCGACTTGCCGATCCCCGGTTCACCGCCGACGAGCACCAGCGAGCCGGGGACCAGGCCCCCGCCCAGCACCCGGTCGAACTCGGCGATCCCGACGGGCAGGCGCAGCAGGTCGGCATCGGCGATCGCGGCCAATCCAGCAGGCGAGGCGGCGCCGATCCCGGCGCCCCGGGCGACCGCCCGCTCGGAGCGCGACGGTTCGTGGACGACCGTCTCGACCAGCGTGTTCCACTGGCCGCAGGCGGGGCATTGGCCTTCCCAGCGAAGGAAGGACTCCGCGCAGGACTGACAGACGAAGCGGCTCTTCGGCCGCGCCATCGCTAGGCCGCCGGTGTGGCGGCGCGGGTCACCGCGCCTCGACCGGGGTGCGCGGCTCGGAAGGCTCCGCGAGGTGGATGTCGAGACCCGCCTCCGGGTCCTTGTCCACCACGATGGTGGATCCCGGCTCGTACTTGCCCAGCAGCAGGTGCTCGGCGAGGACGTCCTCGATCATGTTCTGGATGACCCTGCGGAGCGGCCGGGCACCGTAGGCCACGTCGTAGCCGAGCTTGATGATGTGCTCCTTGGCCGCGTCGGTGACCTCGAGCTGCATCTGCTGGGCGCGGAGCTGATCGCGGACGCGGGCCAGCATCAGGTCGACGATCTGGGCGATCTCCTCGACCGTCAGCGACCGGAAGACGACAGTGGCGTCGATCCGGTTGAGGAACTCAGGCCGGAAGTTCTGCTTCAGCTCGGCGGCGACCTTCTCCTTCATGAGCTCGTACGAGCTCTCGGCGCGGTTCGCGTCGGTCGAGCCCATCGCCCGGAAGCCCAGGCTCGAGTTGGTCTGGAGCTGCTTGGCGCCGAGGTTGGAGGTCATGATGATGATCGCGTTGCGGAAGTCGACCCGGCGGCCCTTGGCGTCCGACAGGTGTCCGTCCTCGAGGATCTGCAGGAGGATGTTGAAGACCTCCGGGTGGGCCTTCTCGACCTCGTCGAGCAGGACCACGCAGTAGTTCTTGCGCCGGACCGCCTCGGTCAGCTGGCCGCCCTCGTCGAAGCCGACGTAGCCGGGGGGCGCCCCGACGAGCCTGCTGACGTTATGGCGCTCCATGAACTCGCTCATGTCGATCTTGATCAGGGCGTCCTCGCTGCCGAACATGAACTCGGCGAGCGCCTTGGCCAGCTCGGTCTTGCCGACGCCGGTCGGGCCCAGGAAGATGAACGAGCCGATCGGCCGCTTCGGGTCCTTGAGCCCGGCACGCGCCCGGCGGACGGCCTTCGAGACGATCCCGATCGCCTCCTCCTGGCCGATGACCCGGCTGTGGAGCGACTCTTCCATCTTGAGCAGCCGCTGGGACTCCTCCTGGGCGATCCGGGTGACGGGGATGCCGGTCCACATCGCGACGACCTGGGCGATCTCCTCCTCGTCGACCGTCGGCTGGTCGCCGGAAACCTGCGACTGCCATTCCGCGCGCTGGGCGTCCACGCTCTCGCGCGCGGTCGCCTCGGATTCGCGCAGGGTCGCGGCCTCTTCGTACTCCTGGTTGTTGATCGCCGCGTCCTTCTCCTTGGTCAGGCGATCGAGCTCCTTCTGCGCCTCGCGCAGGGCGGGCGGCGCCGACGCGTGGCGCAGGCGGACCCGTGAGGCGGCCTCGTCGATGAGGTCGATCGCCTTGTCCGGCAGGTGTCGGTCGGTGATGTAGCGGATCGACAGGTCCGCGGCGGCCTTGACCGCCTCGTCCGTGATGGTGACCTTGTGGTGCTGCTCGTAGCGCTCGCGGATGCCCATCAGGATGTCGATGGTCTGCTCGAGCGTCGGCTCCTCGACCATGACCGGCTGGAAGCGTCGCTCCAGGGCGGCGTCACGCTCGATGTACTTGCGGTACTCGTCCAGCGTGGTCGCGCCGATGCATTGCAGCTCGCCGCGGGCGAGCGGCGGCTTGAGGATGTTGGCCGCGTCGATCGCGCCCTCGGCCGCGCCGGCACCCACGAGCGTATGGAGCTCGTCGATGAAGAGGACTGCGTCGTTGGTGTTGCGGAGCTCCTCGATGATCTTCTTGAGGCGCTCCTCGAACTCGCCGCGGTACTTGGTGCCGGCGACCAGCGACCCGATGTCGAGGGTGAGCACGCGCTTGTTGAGCAGCGTCTCGGGCACGTCGCCGGCCACGATCCGGTGGGCCAGGCCCTCCGCGATGGCCGTCTTGCCGACGCCCGGCTCGCCGATCAGGGCAGGGTTGTTCTTCGTGCGTCTCGAGAGGATCTGGATGACCCGCTCGATCTCCTTTTCTCTGCCGATGACGGGATCCAGCTTTCCTGCCCTCGCGGCGTCCGTGAGGTTGATGCCGAGCTGATCGACCGTCGGCGTCTTGCTGGCCCGCTTCGTCTCCGGCGTCGGGCCGGCGGACGAGCTCTGGGACAGGACGCGGATGACTTCGTGGCGGACCTTGTCGAGATTGACCCCCAGCGACTCCAGGACGCCGGCGGCGATCCCCTCGCCCTCCCGGACCAGTCCGAGCAGCAGGTGCTCCGTGCCGATGTAGTTGTGGCCGAGGCGGCGTGCCTCGTCGATGGCCAGCTCGATGACCCGCTTGGCTCGCGGCGTCAGGCCGACCTCGCCGACGACCGGCCGGTCGCCCCGCCCGATGATGAACTCGACCGCGGTCCGGACCTTGGGCAGCTCGACGTTCATGTTCTCGAGCACGCGCGCGGCGACGCCCTCGCCTTCACGCACGAGGCCGAGGAGCAGATGCTCCGTGCCGATGTAGTTGTGGTTGAACCGCTGCGCCTCGTCCTGAGCCAGGGTCAGGACCTTGCGCGCGCGATCCGTGAACTTGTCGAAGCGATCCATCGAGTCGAACGCCTGTTCCCTTCTCGAGCGTCAGCAGGGTGACGCTCCGGCCATGCTAGCACGGCGCCCACCTCGTGCATGCCGGGATGGACGTACGTGCAGCCTACCCGTACAAACGTCCGTCGACGCCATCCGGATGCATCAGGACCGAGTAAGGAATCGCAACGACCCGCCGGGGTCCGGCGGGTCGTCGGGTGGCGCCTCGGGCCGGTCAGCCCTCGGTGTTCGCCTCCATGGTGCGTTCCGCGATCGTCTCGATCGTCTCGTCCGCGGCAGCCTCCTCGGCGGCCTCGTCCGCGGCGACGGTCTCGACCACCGTTTCGACGGTCTCGGCCGCGATGGCCTCCTCGGCCGCCTCGTCGTCCGCGACGGTCTCGACGATGCCCTCGATCTTGTCGGCCGCGAAGGCCTCCTCGATCGCCTCGTCCTCGGCGACAGTTGCCGACGACCGTCTCGATCGACTCGGCCGCGATGGCCTCCTCGTCGGCGTGGTCCTCGGCGACGTCCTTGAGGATCGTCTCGATCTGCTCGGCGGCGGCTTCCTCTTCGGCGTCCTCGAGGACCCCGACCGTCTCGACGACGTCGGCCGCGGCCGCATCGGCTGCGGGTGCGTTGTCATCGTTGGCGGCAGCCACGTCGGCCAGGCGATCGACCTCGGCCGCGGCAGCTGCCTCGAGCGTCGCCTCGTCGGCGGCGACCGTGTCGACGATCGCGTCGACCTTCTGGGCGGCGAACGCGTCCTCGATGGCCTCGTCCTCGGCGACGTTGCCGACGATCGTCTCGATCGTCTCGGCAGCCGCTTCCTCTTCGACCGACTCGTCCTCGGCGACCGTCTCGACGACGCCTTCGATCTTGTCGGCCGCGAAGGCCTCCTCGATCGCCTCGTCCTCGGCGACGGTCTCGGCAACGCCGTCGATCCGGTCGGCCGCGAAGGCCTCCTCGACAGCCTCGTCCTCGGCGACGGTCTCGACGACGTCGTCGACCTCGGCGGCGGCGAGCTGCTGGCGGACCTGCGCGAACGCGGAGGCCAGCGTGTTGTCGATCCCACCCTCGGGCTCCTGGACCGCGTCGGACATCGAGTAGCTTCGCTCGGGTCGCGGACGCCGCTCGGCGCGCGGGGCACCGGGAGCGCTCGCGGCGCCGGGGGCACCGGCCTCGACGGCGGGACGAGCCGGCGGCTCCTCCGCCTGCTTGAGGCTCAGCCCGAGACGATGCCGCTCGGAGTCGAGCGAGATGATCTTGAGCTTGAGCGACTGGCCCTCGTGGACGACGTCGCCCGGGTGGGCGACGCGCTGGTGGGACAGCTCGCTGATGTGGATCAGGCCCTCGAGCCCGTCGCGGACGCGGACGAACGCGCCGAAGTTGACGAGCTTGGTGACGGTGCCGTCGATGATGTCGCCGACCTTGAAGTCGGCCACCGTGGAATGCCACGGGTCGGGCTGCAGCCGTCGGATCGACAGGCTGATCCGGCCGCGCTCGTGGTTGATGTCGATGACCTCGGCCTCGACCTCCTCGCCGACGTGATAGCCGGACTCGGGGTTGTTGACCTTGTTCCACGAGAGCTCGCTCTTGTGGACGAGGCCGTCGATGCCGCCCAGGTCGATGAACACGCCGAACGGGGCGATCGAGCGGACCGTGCCGGTGACCTTCTGGCCGACCTGCAGGCTGCTGAACAGCTCGTCGCGCTTCTCGCGGCGCTCCTCGTAGAGGGCGACCTTCTCGGACAGGATGAGGCGGTTGGCCTTGCGGTTGACCTCGAGGATCTTGAGCCGAAGCTTGCGGCCGACGAACGGCATCAGCTTCTCGGCGATCTCCTGGGCCGCGTCGCGCGGCTGGTCGTTCTGCGGACGGCGCGGGAAGTCCACGATCTGGCTGATCGGGACGAAGCCGCGGATGCCGCAGTCGACGATGAGGCCACCCTTGTTGTGGTCGATGACCGGCGCCTCGATGATGACGCCCGCCTCGAACTGCTCCTGCATGGCGCGCCACTTGCGCTCCAGGCCGGCGCGGCGGAGCGACAGGACGACGTGGCCCTCGGGCGATTCGGGCTGGAGGACGTACACGAGGACCGTGTCCCCGATCGCCAGCTCCGGCTGACCCTCGCCATGGCGACCGAACAGCTCGCGGTTGCTGACGACGCCTTCGCTCTTGGCGCCGATGTCGACGAGGATCTCGTCCTTGTCGATCCGGACGACCTGGCCCTCGACGACGTCGCCGTGCTTGAAGCTCTTGATGTCCGAGTCCTGCTCGGCCAGCAGCTCCTCCATCGTGGTCGGCTCGGGGCCGAGCTCACGCGGGGCGGGCTCCTCCTCGTCGTCGCTTGCAGCAGGCGCATCCGCCGTGTCGTCAGCGCTGAGCGCGGATTCGGTCGAGGTCGCGGCCGGCGTGTCCGCGACGGCAGGCGCGTCGGCCTCGGCGGCGGGCGCGTCGGCGGCGGCAGGGGCGTCGGCGTCGGCGGCCGCGGGCGTGGGTTCCGCTTCGTCGGCGGGCGCACTGACGCTGGGGGCGTCGTCGCTTGTCGCTGCCGGAGCGGCTGGGGCGTCGTCCTCGCTCGGCGGGGGTGGTGGGGGCGTCCGCGGCTGCTGGGGTCTCGGGGACGTCTGGGCTGGTGGCGGGCTCGTCAGCGACGGCGACCGCCGTGACGGTGTCTTCGGACGCCTGGTCGGCGACGGAGGCGATGGCCTCCGGCTCCGGCGCGGTCCCGCCCGACTGCTCTTCGGTCAAGGTGGTGGTCTCTCCTGGTGGTGGATTTGCGCCCGAGAATCAGAACGGCCTGAGCGACGCTCAAGCCGGGTCCGATACGTTTCAGGTGGTCCGGGGTGATCGACTCCGCGGTCCGCTCCTTCGTGCGTCGAGTGGCTTGTCTGTCGCTCTTCAACTGTCCTGCCTCTTGGGGCCGGGAGAGTCTAGCACACGCCTTTCGGCGGCTACAATCGCGGCGCCGTGCCCGAATTGCCCGATCTGACCGTGGTCGCCGATGCCCTCCATGCCGCGCTCGCCGGCCGGACGGTGACGTCGGCCGATGCTCCCGGGCCTCTGGCCGTGCGTGGCACGCCGGCCGAGCTGGCCGCCCTCGTCGGGCAGCGCGTGAAGTCCATCCGCCGGCGCGGCAAGTTCCTGCTGATCGACCTCGAGCGGGACGCGATCGCCTGCAACCCGATGCTGACCGGGCGGTTCCAGCTGGCGGCGCCCGGCGACAAGCTGCCGGCCAAGACCGCGGTCGTGCTGGGCTTCGGGCCGCGCACCGGGCGGCCGCGCGACGCCGCACGCTGGACCCGTGGCGCGCCCTGGCTGCCGGCCGACGAGGCACCGGCGGAGGTGCGCTACCGCGACCCGACCCAGATGGGCAAGATCTACCTGCAACCCGCCGGCGTCGAGCGGGACGTGGCCGGGCCTGGGCGGGACGGACCAGGGGCCGGATGCGGACGACCCGGCCCTGACCCTCGACGTCTGGCGGGAGCGGATCCGCCGCCATCCGGGCGAGCTCAAGAACCTGTTGCGCAACCAGTCGTTCGTGGCCGGGATCGGCAACGCCTACAGCGACGAGATCCTCCACGCCGCGAAGCTGCTGCCGTTCCGCAAGCGCTCGTCGCTGGCGGCCGAGGAGGTCGACGCCCTGTATGCGGCCACGCGTACGACCCTGGCCGACGCCATCGACAGTCCTGCGCGAACGCGTTCCCCCGACCTTCGAGAAGCCAGGTCCGCGATTTCCTGGCCGTCCACGACAAGGGCGGTCAGCCGTGCCCGCGCTGTGGCACCAGGATCACCGAGGTGCGCGCCGGCGGCTTCATCACCTCGTATTGCCGGGGCTGCCAGCACTGACGCGCGCGCGCGAGGGCCCAGGCAGGTGGGCGGCCCTGAGGCGCCGCCGGCTCAGGGGATCTTCAGGACCTGCCCGATGTGGATGTTCGCGCCGCTGCTCAGCTTGTTGAGCTTCCGGATCGCCCCGACCGTGACCTTGTACTTGGCGGCGATGCCGATCAGCGTGTCGCCGGCCTTGACCTTGTAGCTGCGCGTCGCCTTGGCCGTGGGTCGCGCGGTCGCCGGCGGGCTTCGAGGCGACCGGTGTGGCCGGGGGAGTGCTCGGCTCGACGGATGAGGACGGACGAGTGGTCGGGTCGGCCGTCGGGCGCGGGCTCGCGCTGGCGAGCGCCGACGGTCGGGCCGAGGCCGAGGCCGCGGCGGCGGCCCCCAACGTCCCGCCGCCGCCCGTCAGGCGCGCCAGGACGATCGCGGCGAACGCGATGGCGAGCAGGGCGATCAGGATGGCCTGCGCCGGTACCGCTCGCGACCGGAAGGCGGGCACGGTGACCTGGATCCGGCCGTGGTCGAGCACGACCGGCGTCGTGCGGGCGAGCGGCCTGGGGAGCGTCGCCGCACGGTCCTGGGCGATCGGCCGGGCCGCGCGGGCGGCCTCATAGGTCGCGCAGCGCAGGTGATCGTCGGTCAGGCACAGGCGGCGCTGCTTCTCGGCGGCCAGGATCGCCGGCGGGGAGACCGCGCCGCAGCGGTGATCGCGGGCAGCCGTGGTGCTTCGCCAGCGCCATCGGCCGACCCGAGATACGGGCAGATCGCGCCGAGGTTGGGTTGCGGGCCGCGGTCCGTCGCGGGCGGCGAGGAGCGCTGCTGGTCGTCGACCGCGGTCATGGAGGCAAGGATACCGGACGGGCCGGTCCGGGCCGGACGACGATCCGGACGAGGCCGGCCGGACGCACCGGACCAGGATGTCGGAGACGCCCGAGGAACTGCCCCGGAAACGCAAAAAATCCCGGCGACGACCTATTTTCCCGAAAGGCTGCCCTCTCAGTATCTTCGGCGCTGGAGAGCTTAACTTCCGTGTTCGGGATGGGAACGGGTGTGGCCTCTCCGCTGGAGTCACCGGGATCTTCTGCGTACTGGATCCGTGTTTCGGCAGCGGCTCGACGCGAGGTCCACGAGGGACGCACGCGGGGCGCCAAGGAATGATCTTCGATCTCAGAGTCGTCAAGGATGGATGATCACGATCATCCCAGCCACTGACCCCTGGTCAGTTGCTGAAGAGGTCAAGCCCTCGACCATTAGTACCGCTCAGCTTCATCCGTCACCGGACTTCCACATGCGGCCTATCAAACAGGTGGTCTCCCTGCGGTCTTACCCGGTTGACCCGGTGGGGAACCTCATCTCGAGGCGAGCTTCGCACTTAGATGCTTTCAGCGCTTATCCCAACCGAACATAGCTACCCAGCGATGCCCCTGGCGGGACAACTGGCACACCAGCGGTTCGTTCACTCCGGTCCTCTCGTACTAGGAGCAACTCCTCTCAAGTTCCCTACGCCCACGGCGGATAGAGACCGAACTGTCTCACGACGTTCTGAACCCAGCTCGCGTGCCGCTTTAATTGGCGAACAGCCAAACCCTTGGGACGTACTTCCGCCCCAGGATGCGACGAGCCGACATCGAGGTGCCAAACGGTGCCGTCGATGTGAACTCTTGGGCACCATCAGCCTGTTATCCCCGGGGTAGCTTTTATCCGTTGAGTGATACCCCTTCCACTCGGAGGTACCAGATCACTAAGCCCGACTTTCGTCTCTGCTCGACTTGTAGGTCTCGCAGTCAAGCTCCCTTATGCCTTTGCACTCTTCGGCTGGTTTCCATTCAGCCTGAGGGAACCTTTGGGCGCCTCCGTTACATTTTAGGAGGCGACCGCCCCAGTCAAACTGCCCGCCTGACACTGTCCTGCGCCCGGATCACGGGTCGCGGTTAGAACCGAAACACAACAAGGGTGGTATTTCAACGTCGGCTCCACCGAAGCTGGCGCTCCAGTTTCACAGCCTCCCACCTATCCTACACAAGCTGAATTCCAATCCAATGTCAGGGTGCAGTAAAGCTCCACGGGGTCTTTTTGCCCTGCCGCGGGTAACCTGCATCTTCACAGGTACTTCAATTTCGCCGGATCCCTCGTTGAGACAGCGCCCAGATCGTTACGCCATTCGTGCGGGTCGGAACTTACCCGACAAGGAATTTCGCTACCTTAGGACCGTTATAGTTACGGCCGCCGTTTACCGGGGCTTCGATTCAAAGCTTGCACCTCTCCTCTTAACCTTCCGGCACTGGGCAGGCGTCAGCCCCTATACGTCAGCTTTCGCTTTCGCAGAGACCTGTGTTTTTGCTAAACAGTCGCCTGGGCCTTTTCACTGCGGCTTCGATCGACCCACTGCAAGCAGCAAGCCGCGAAGCGCCCCTTCTCCCGAAGTTACGGGGCCATGTTGCCGAGTTCCTTAACGAGGGTTCTCCCGATCGCCTTGGTATGCTCTACCCGCCTACCTGTGTCGGATTGCGGTACGGACACCATTGATCTCGCTAGACACTTTTCTTGCCAGCGTGGCTCACTCGAATTCGAGGCAGATGCCCCTTTCACTCGCTGCTCGGGGTTGAATGACCGGACGGATTTGCCTGTCCGATCCCCCTACCGGCTTGGACGCGTATAGCCAAAACGCGCTCGAACTACCACACCGTGTCATGCCATTGCTCTCACCTGGGATCAGATCCTGGACTCGACCGACTTTCGCCGGCCAACCTCCGTTCTCCTACCCCCAGGCGACACCTTGCGGTGCAAACGATCGTTAGTGGTTCCGGAATATCAACCGGATGTCCATCGCCTACGACGTTCGTCCTCGGCTTAGGCCCGACTAACCCTGAGCGGACAAGCCTTCCTCAGGAAACCTTAGGCTTACGGCGTGTGAGATTCTCACTCACATTGCGCTACTCATGCCGACATTCGCACTTCCGTCCACTCCAGCCGTCCTCACGGTCGACCTTCACTGCTGACGGAACGCTCCCCTACCAAACCACGACCGGCGAACCGGC
Organism: uncultured Chloroflexia bacterium; assembly: GCA_963755995.1. Classification (GTDB taxonomy): domain Bacteria; phylum Chloroflexota; class Limnocylindria; order Limnocylindrales; family CSP1-4; genus SPCO01. Next base: position 1,372,735 of record CAVWLQ010000003.1, read on the forward strand.
CATGGAGTCCGTAGCTTCGGTACCAAGCTTGAGCCCCGCTGAATTTTCGGCGCAGATCCACTTGACCAGTGAGCTGTTACGCACTCTTTCAATGGTGGCTGCTTCTGAGCCAACATCCTGGTTGTCTATGCGAATCCACATCCTTTACCACTTAGCTTGGATTTAGGGACCTTAGCTGACGGTCCGGACTGTTTTCCTTTTGACCACGAAGCTTAGCCCTCGCAGTCTGACTCCCGGGCTCTGAAATCACGGGATTCGGAGTTTGGTTGGGGTTGGTAAGCGGGAAGCCCCCTAGCCCATCCAGTGCTCTACCCCCGTGATTGAACGCCCGAGGCTAGCCCTAAAGCTATTTCGGGGAGAACCAGCTATCTCCGAGTTCGATTGGCATTTCACCTCTATCCACAGCTCATCCCCTAGCTTTTCAACGCTAGTGAGTTCGGTCCTCCACGAGACATTACTCTCGCTTCAACCTGGCCATGGATAGGTCACTCGGTTTCGGGTCTACTGCGTGCGACTGATCGCCCTATTCAGACTCGCTTTCGCTCCGGCTCCGTCCTTCGCGGACTTAACCTCGCCACACACACGTAACTCGTCGGCTCATTCTTCAAAAGGCACGCCATCAGGCTACCGGCGAACCGGCAACACCCTCTGACTGCTTGTAGGCACGTGGTTTCAGGTACTATTTCACTCCCCTTCCGGGGTGCTTTTCACCTTTCCCTCACGGTACTCGTTCACTATCGGTCGCCAAGAGTATTTAGCCTTGGACGGTGGTCCGCCCAGCTTCCCACATGAGAGACCTTCCACGTGGTACTCAGGTGGCTGATCACGGAGGTCGGTCGCTTTCGCCTACGGGGCTCTCACCCTCTATGGCCTGCCGTTCCAGGGCAGCTCGACTAGCGATCGACTTGGTAACTCCGCCGGGACCTTGCCGGGTCCCGATGATCTGCTCCTACAACCCCCACTCAGAAACGGCGGCAACCTATCGCGCTGAGTGAGTTTGGGCTCTTCCCTTTTCGCTCGCCACTACTCAGGGAATAGTCTCCTTTCCTCCAGCTACTGAGATGTTTCAGTTCGCTGGCTTACCTCTTCCTGGCCTATTTGATTCAACCAGGAGTGACTGGGCATGACCCCAGCCGGGTTTCCCCATTCGGACATCTCCGGATCAAAGTCTGCTCGCGACTCCCCGGAGCTTTTCGCAGCCTGCCACGTCCTTCTTCGGCTCTTGGCGCCAAGGCATCCACCCCGTGCCCTTTGTAGCTTGACCCCCTCCAGCCTCTGACCAGGTGGTCAGTCGCGGACGGGATCGATCGGGATCATTTCCTTGACTACTCGGCGAAATCGAAGATCTTCAATCTGCCGAAACACATTCCAGTTGTTAAGGTGCGGCCCGCCCGAAGACGGACCTCCCGATGGAGCCGGCCGAAGCCGTTCCCTCGTCCAGCGTTCCGCTGGTCGGTGGCCTGCCGGAGACGACAGGGCACGGATCAGGGGATCGATGATGCTCGTTGGACCCACGTCGACCCCGCCTGGGCGGGGTCCATGTGGATCGGTGGCTGTTCGGTATTCGTGGTAGCGATGCCGGCGCGACGTCAGAGCTGGTGGAGACGAGGAGACTCGAACTCCTGACCCTCTCCTTGCAAAGGAGATGCTCTGCCGACTGAGCTACGTCCCCGCGCCGGTGGGGTGGGTGAGTGGTGGGCGTTTCTGGACTCGAACCAGAGACCTCTGCCTTATCAGGGCAGTGCTCTAACCAGCTGAGCTAAACGCCCGCCGCGGGCAGCGACACCTGGCGACCGAGGTCGTCACGGGCAGCTGCACCTTGACCCTTGAAGAGTGACAGGAACTCCGGACGCGGATGTCCGAATGGGTTTCGGTGTCTTTCCAGGTCGCGATCGGTCTCTGACTCGAGCCTTGCGGTTCGGGTCAGCGAGCTCCACCTGGCGGGGAAGACTCGAGCGACCGGGCGATCAACCCTAGGAGCCATCAACGCCTCGACCCCACCAAAAGGTCGAGACTCGGATCTCCCTAGAAAGGAGGTGATCCAGCCGCACCTTCCGGTACGGCTACCTTGTTACGACTTCGTCCCAATCACCAACCCCACCTTCGACGGCTGCCTCCTTGCGGTTGGCCCACCGGCTTCGGGTGTTGCCAGCTTTCATGACGTGACGGGCGGTGTGTACAAGGCCCGGGAACATATTCACCGCCGTATGCTGACCGGCGGTTACTAGCAACTCCGGCTTCATGTAGGCGAGTTGCAGCCTACAATCCGAACTGAGACCGGCTTTAAGGGATTCGCTCCACCTCGCGGTTTCGCAGCCCGTTGTACCGGCCATTGTAGCGTGGGTGTAGCCCAGGGCGTAAGGGCCATGCTGACTTGACGTCATCCCCACCTTCCTCCGAGTTTCTCTCGGCAGTCCCGTGTGAGTGATACAACACACAGTAGGGGTTGCGCTCGTTGCGGGACTTAACCCAACATCTCACGACACGAGCTGACGACAGCCATGCAACACCTGTGGCCAGGCCCCTTGCGGGGAACCGACGTTTCCGCCGGGATCCTGGTCATGTCAAGCCCTGGTAAGGTTCTTCGCGTTGCGTCGAATTAAACCCCACGCTCCGCTGCTTGTGCGGGCCCCCGTCAATTCCTTTGAGTTTTAGCCTTGCGGCCGTACTCCCCAGGCGGGACACTTAATGCGTTAGCTTCGGCACTGGCGGGGTTGATACCACCAACACCTAGTGTCCATCGTTTACGGCTAGGACTACCGGGGTATCTAATCCCGTTTGCTCCCCTAGCTTTCGCGCCTCAGCGTCAAGAACAGGCCAGGAAGTCGCCTTCGCCACTGGTGTTCCTCCCGATATCTACGCATTTCACCACTACACCGGGAATTCCACTTCCCTCTCCTGCCTTCGAGTCGATCAGTATCGCGTGACCCTCCCCAGTTGAGCCGGGGGCTTTCACACGCGACTTGAACGACCGCCTGCGCGCTCTTTACGCCCAGTAAATCCGGACAACGCTTGCCACCTACGTATTACCGCGGCTGCTGGCACGTAGTTAGCCGTGGCTTATTCATCAGGTACCGTCATGATCTTCCCTGACAAAAGAGGTTTACAACCCGAAGGCCGTCATCCCTCACGCGGCGTTGCTGCGTCAGACTTTCGTCCATTGCGCAAAATTCCCGACTGCTGCCTCCCGTAGGAGTCTGGGCCGTGTCTCAGTCCCAGTCTGGGTGATCGTCCTCTCAGACCACCTACCGATCGTCGCCTTGGTGAGCCGTTACCCCACCAACGAGCTAATCGGACGCAGGCCCCTCCCGAAGCGCCTTGCGGCTTTACTGATGCCGTGAAGGCATCACCACATGCGGTATTAGCCACCCTTTCGGGCAGTTATTCCCCACTTCGGGGCAGGTCACCTACGCGTTACTCAGCCGTCCGCCACTAACGATCAGAGCAAGCCCTGATCGTCCGTTCGACTTGCATGTCTCATGCACGCCGCCAGCGTTTATCCTGAGCCAGGATCAAACTCTCCGATAGAAACGCGCCATCTTGCGATGGCGACTTCGTTCCGAGGGTTCGACCACTCGCACATCCTTATCACGGATTTCCTGTCACTCTTCAGTTGTTAAGGTGCAGCGTCCAAGGCGAAACCGCCTGCGGCGCAGACCCCGAATGATGGGGCTTGGAGGCCGTGGTGTCAAACCGCCGGCCGATGGCCACCGGAGACCCGGCGACCCCTTCCGAGCGCACCCCGTGGGGTGGCACGAGGGCGAATGGTATGGGCGGGGTCGGCGTTCCGTCAAACGGCCCGGACGCCCGGCGCGGCTCAGATCGGGCTCGTCTCCACGAGCAGGATGAACGCCGCGCCACTCAGCCAGCAGAGCAGGGCGAGCTCCGCCGAGCCCCCGACGGAGAGCGGTCCGATGAGCACGAGATAGAGCACCAGGCCCAGGACGGCGGCGCCCGCGGCCTTGGCCAGGCGGAGCAGGATCTCGAAGACGAGGTTGCTCATCGCGCTCAGACCGCTCGCCGGCCCTGGAGGGCCCGGATCAGCGTCACCTCGTCGGCGTACTCGAGGTCGCCGCCGACCGGCAGGCCGCGGGCGATCCGGCTGACCAGCCCGACGGTCGACTCGAGCCGCTCGGCCAGGTACATCGCGGTGGCCTCCCCTTCGAGGGTCGGGTTGGTGGCGACGATGACCTCCTCGAACGGCGCGCCGTCCCGCTTCGCCTCGTCGGCGCGGGCGAGCAGCTCGCGGATCTTCAGGCGGTCCGGGCCGATGCCGTCGATCGGCGAGATCGCCCCGTGGAGGACGTGGTAGAGGCCCTTGAACTCGCCGGTGCGCTCGAGCGCGAGGACGTCGAGCGGCTCCTCGACGACGCAGAGCCGGGTCTGGTCGCGCGCGGGGTCGCGTGCAGATCGCGCAGAGCGGCGCCTCGCTGATGTTGAAGCAGCGATCGCAGAAGACGACCTTGTCGCGGACGTCGATGAGCGCCGCCGCGAGGGCTCGCGCCTCGGCGTCGGGGGCACGCAGCAGGTGGTAGGTGAGCCGCTGGGCGGTCTTCGGGCCGACCCCGGGCAGGCGCGCGAACGACTCGATGAGCCGCGCGACGGGTTCGATGAGGGGCGTGGCCACGTTGGGGCGGGCCCTACATCCCCGGGATCTTCAGCCCGCCGGTCACGGCCGCCATCTTCTGCTCGGCGAGCTCGCGCGAGGCTCGAAGGGCATCGTTGGCGGCGGCGAGGACGAGGTCCTGGAGCATCTCGACGTCCGACGGGTCGACCGCCGACGGGTCGATGGTGATGCTGACCAGCTCCTGCTTGCCGGTCGCCTGGGCGGTGACGACGCCGCCACCGGCCGAGCCGTCGACGATCGTCGCCTCGAGCTCGGTCTGGACCCGCAGCATCTCCTGCTGCATCTGCTGGGCCATCTTCTGCAGATTCGCCATCCCCATGGGCTCGCTCCTCCTCAGGTGTTCGGGTCAGTCTGGCGGATGTCCGGGTCGGCTGCTGGCGTCCGGACCGGGGCGCCGGTCAGCGGACCTCGCCGACGTCGGCGAGGTCGTCGGCGAAGATGCGGCGCGCCTCGGCGACGAGGTCGTCGGCGGCGGGCGGCACGAGCTCGAGGTTGGTCGCGACGCTGCGGACGCTGACGTCGTGGCCGAGGAACCCGCCGATCGCGGCCTCGAGCTCCGGGCGGCGGCGTTCGGCGTGGTCCTTGAGGAAGCCCTTGCTCTCGGGGAAGCCGAGGGTGACGACGTTGCCCTCGACGTTCATCGGCCGGCACTCGTTGATGACGGCACGAACCGCGGGCTGCACCGACGCCACGATGGTCGGCCAGCCGTCACGGAGACGAGCCAGGTCCGGCGCGAGGTCGGACTCGGGCGACGTGGTCGCCGCGGCGGCCGCGGGTTCGGCGGCCGGAGGCTCCGTGGGCGTCGCGTCGGGGGGTGGCGCATCGGCGGGTGCGGTATCGGCGCGGCATCGGCGGGTGGCGCGTCGACGGCGGGTGGTTCTTCGGCGGCGGGGGTGACCGGTGGGTCGGCCGGGACGTGCTCCGTCGGGCTGGGATCGGGTGGGGTCGCGGCCGACGCCGTGGCGGCGCGAGGCTTCGCGCCGGGTTCCGGCGTGGGCGCCGCGGGGACTGGCGCCGTGGGCTCGCTCGGCGGCTCAGGGGTCGACCGGCGTGGGCTCGCGGCGGCCGGCGCGACCGGCTGGGCTGCCGCGGGTCGGGCCGGGAGCTTGACTCGCGACGACGGGCGCCGTCGCGGCCCCCTTGGGGTCGTGAAGAGCGCCAGCTCGAGCTGGAGCCGCAGGCCGCCGACCCCGGCACGGTCCGGGTCGATCGCGGCGAGCCGTCGTGCCGCATCCGCCAGCCCGGGCACGGCATCGGCACGGCCCGGATGCGAGGTCCGCGACGAGCCGGCCGCGGATCGCATCGATCGTCTGGTCGAGCAGCGTCCGCGCGTCGCGGCCGCGCTCCTCGAGGTCGTCGAGCAGCGCGATGCCGGTCGCCGCGTCGCCGGCCACGAGCGCGTCGATGAACGCGTCGACGGCCTCGGCGTCGGCGAGGCCCAGGAGGTCGCGGACACGCCGCTCGTCGATGTCGCCCGGCGCGGCCGACAGCAGCTGGTCGAGCATCGACTCGGCATCGCGCATCCCGCCCGCGGCCAGGCGCGCGATGAGCGACAGCGCGGCGGGCTCGGCGGTCCGGCCGTCGGCCTCGAGGATGCGGGTCAGCTTGCCCTCGATCTCCGGGATCGTCAGGCGCCGGACGTCGTAGCGCTGGAGGCGCGACAGGATCGCCGGCGGGAACCCGGACGGCTCGGTCGAGGCGAACATGAAGATCACGAACTCGGGCGGCTCCTCGAGCGACTTCAGGAGCGCATTCCAGGCGTCCTTCGTGATCTGGTGCGCCTCGTCGAGGATGTAGACCTTGCGCTTGAGCTCACCCGGCGGATAGGGCAGGCGCTCGCGGAGGTCCCGGACCGCATCGATGCCGCGGTTGCTGGCGGCGTCGATCTCGACGAGGTCCAGCGTCGTGCCCTCCCGGATCGAGACGCACGACGGGCACGCGTCGCAGGCGTCGCCGTCGCGCAGGTCGGTGCAGTTGACCGCCTTGGCGAGGATCCGCGCCAGCGAGGTCTTGCCCGTGCCGCGCGGCCCGACGAACAGGACCGCATGCGAGACCCGCCCCGTCCGGACCGCGTTCCGCAGCGTCTCGACGACCGCTTCCTGGCCGACGATCTCCCCGAACGTCTGCGCGCGCCAGCGGCGGTAGAGGGCCTGATGCGGGACGGCTGACGTCAATCGAGGCTCCGATCTTGGGCACGCGGGATCGAAGTGCCGTGCACCCTCCGTCGACCAGGTCGTCCCCGTGCCCACCATGACGAGCGGCTCGGACCAGGCCGTTCCGCGGCACTCGGCGATGATCGCTTAGTGCTGCTTCCTTCCGGACCTGACACGGTTCGCGGTTCGCCGCTGCGCGGGACCCGGTCCTCAACGTCGCTCGTCGGGCAGCGTTCGAAGACGGAGACCTCGGGAGGGGATTCAGCCCTGCTGGAGCGGATTGCAGGTACAGGGCACCGCTAGTTCCCCGCCTAGCACGGCTCGCGAAGGATACCCGGTCGGCGTCCCGGGCGCGTCCTCAGGCTTGCCATCCCAGGCGGTCATGGGCGAAGAGGACCCGCGCGGGCGCGAGGTCGCGGAGCCTCGTCGCGGAGCGGTCGTATGCAGCCTGGTCCCAGGCGCTCGACCGGCCCTCGCGTGCCCTCGGGTCCCCCGTCCACTCGCCGGCCGAGTAGACCGCCTGGCCGACGAGGATCGTGCGACCCGCCTGCGGTCTCGATGAGGAGGGACTGGTGGCCGGGGGTGTGACCCGGCGTCGAGATGATCCGGATCCCGGGCACGATGTCGTGGTCGCCGGCGATGGGCTCGTACCGGACGCCGGGGCCGTCGATCCAGTCGAGGATCGTGTGGTCCGTCGTGTGGGCCACCTCCCACTCGGCCGGCTGGACAAGGATGGGGATGCCCGTGATCCGCGCGTTCTGACCGGCGTGGTCGACGTGCAGGTGGCAGTTCGCGACGGTCGTGATGTCGGCGAGTCCGATCCCGGCCTCCGCGAGGACGTCGGCGAGGGGCCGGGCCACCGGGTGATAGCGCGCGTCGAGGTCCGCGTCGCCGAACCCGAACCCCGTGTCGAACAACACGATGCCGTCCGGGTGCCGGACCGCGTACGCGATCACGACGCCTTCCTCGCCCGACCACGGCTCGTCGTCCGGGAAGGTGAACGTGCCCATCTCGAGCGGGACGATGTCGTTCATCCGATCAGTCGAGCGCCGTCAGCGCCGTCGGCGCCGGGCGGGCGTGGTCGATGGGAAGGCGGCGCAGGAGCACCGGAGCGAGCGCACCTGCAGGTGCGTGAGCGAGGGAGCGCAGGCGAGAACGCCGCCAGCGGACCGTCAGATCGTGGGACGGGGTGGCGGAGAGGGCGGGATTCGAACCCGCGACGGGTTGCCCCGAACCGCATTTCCAGTGCGGCGCCATAGTCCACTAGGCGACCTCTCCGCGGCGCTCGACCGTCATGTTCCCATCGCGCGTGAGGGTCCGTATCGTCGCGAGCGACGGATCGGGAACGACGTTCGTGCGATCCGATCCCGCAGATGGCGGTCGCCGGGCAAGGACGCGTCGAGCACCAGAGCGAGCGCACCCGAAGGTGCGTGAGCGAGGGAGCGGAGACGCGAACGCCGGCCCGGCGTCGTCAGACGACGGGAAGATGGCGGAGAGGGCGGGATTCGAACCCGCGGTGCTTTCGCACACCGCTTTTCGAGAGCGGCACCATCAACCACTCGGACACCTCTCCGCGGGAGAGGATACCAAACCGCCGCCGGGCGACCCCCTGGCCCGGAGGTACCGTGCGCCGTCAGGCGACCGGCGACACCTCGAAGAGGGCCTGGGCCTCGTCGCGGCGGATGCCGCTGACGATCTTGATCCGCCGCCCGAGCGACTCGTGCTGCGCGAGCTGCAGGACCGTGCCCGCCGCCCCGGTCCGGGTGTTCGCGAGGGCGAAGACCAGCGCCTCGACGTCGCTCTCGAGGAGCGCCCCGACGCACATCGAGCAGGGCTCGAGGGTCGCGAAGATCGTGACGTTGTCGAGGCTCGGGGTGCCCAGCTTGCGGGCCGCCTCGCGCAGGGCGCCGACGACCGCGTGGGCGGTCGGGTCGTTCGTCTCCTGGACCCGGTCATGGGCTCGCGCGACCATCGCCTCGTTGACGACGGCGACCGCCGCGATCGGCCGCTCTCCGCGGCTCCGCGCCAGCTGCGCCTCGGCGAGCGCCTCGCCCATGAACAGCTCGTAGTTCATGCCAACGATGCTAGCAGACGCCCGCCGGCGGCTCGTCTGGGGGCGCAACCGAACCGCAACCGGCTGGCACCCGACGGGCGCGCTAGGATTCTCCCCTGTGGCCAAGGTGAAGCGGATCGGGATCCTGACCGGCGGCGGTGACGTCCCCGGTCTCAACGCCGTCATCAAGAGCGTCGTCTACCGTGCGACCGAGGCGGCTACGACGTCCTCGGCATCCGCCGGGGCTGGGAGGGCCTGACCCACGTCCGGCCGGAGCTCGGCGCCGACCCGGACTACCTTCGCCCGCTCGACCGGAACAACACGCGGACGATCGACCGGACGGGTGGCACGATCCTCCACACCTCGCGGACGAACCCGCGGAAGATGCGCGAGCGCGGGCTCCCGCCGTGGATGGACGCGGCCGCTCGCGCCGGCTTCGTGTCGGCCGAAGGCATGTACGACCTGACGCCGCTCGTCCTCGACCATCTCGCGGCACTCGGGATCGACCTGCTGGTGACCATCGGCGGCGACGACACGCTGTCGTACTCGCAGGTCCTGGTGAACGCCGGCGTGCCGCTGGTGGCGATCCCCAAGACGATGGACAACGACGTCCAGGGCACCGAGTACTGCATCGGCTTCTCGACGGCCATCACCCGGGCCAAGGAGGCCATCAACCGGCAGCGCACGACGCTGGGCAGCCACGAGCGTATCGGCGTCTTCCGCATCTTCGGCCGCGACGCGGGGTTCTCGGCGCTGTACACGGCCTACGTCACGTCCGCCCGCTGCGTGATCCCCGAGGCGCCCTATGACCTCGACGCGCTGGCCGGGATCCTCGCGGCCGACCACAAGGCGAACCCGAGCCACTACGCGTTCGTCATCACCGCCGAAGGGGCGATCTGGCACGGGGCGCAGATGTCGGACGTGGGCGACGCGGACATGTTCGGCCACCGGCACAAGGCGAACGTCGGCGAGGCGCTGGCCACCGAGATCAAGATCCGGACCGGCATCGAGACGCTCGCCTCCGAGCTGACCTACGACCTCCGCTCGGGCGAGCCCGACTCCGTCGACTCGATGGTGGCGACGACCTTCGCCAACGTCGCGATGGACCTCGTCGAATCCGGGACGACCGGGCGCATGGTCGCCATCCAGGACGGCAAGTACGCCCACACGCACCTGCCGGACCCGGCGCTCGGGCCGCGCAAGGTCGACGTCCCGGTGATGTACAACGCGGCGCGCTTCCGTCCCCGCTACGACGGCAAGCTCGGCGACCCGATGCTGCTGGTCGGGCTCGACTGAGGCCGAACCTCGAGACCGCCCTCGAGCCTAGTCCTCGAGGCCGGACAGGCCGCGGATCGTCCGCGCGATGACCGACATGTCCTCGTCCGCGTGGCCGCCCGCGATCAGCCCGGTCTCGAGCTGCGCGACGAGCGCGGTCAGCGGGAGGACCGCGCCGAGCTGCCCGGCGAGGTCCAGCGCGATGCCGAGGTCCTTCCGGTGGAGCGCGACCTTGAACCCGAGCGGGTAGTCGTTGTCGAGCATCCGGCCGCTGCGGTTGGCCAGGACCCACGACTGGGCCGCGCCGCCGCCGAGCGCGCCGACGACCTGCTCCACGTCGAGGCCGGCCTTGATGGCCAGGACGATCCCCTCGGCCACGCCCGAGGTAGGCGCCGGCGAGGATGACCTGGTTCACCGCCTTGACCGCCTGGCCGGCGCCGATCGGCCCGACGTGGGTGATGGTCTTGCCCATCGCGGCGAGGACCGGCCGGGCGCGCTCGACGTCCTCGGCGTCGCCGCCGACGAAGATCGTCAGGGTCGCCTTCTGGGCGCCCTCGCTGCCGCCCGAGACCGGGGCGTCGACCATCGCCAGGCCGCGCTCGCGCAGGCGCGCGGCGAAGTCCCAGCTCCCCGAGGGCGCGATCGTCGAGCAGTCGATGATCAGCGTGCCGGGTCGCGCGCCGGCGACCACGCCGTCCTGTCCGAAGAGCACGGCCTCGACGTCCGGGGTGTCCGACACGCAGATGACGACGATGTCGGCGTCGGCGACGGCATCGGCGGCCGTGGCGGCCATCGCGACGCCGTCCTGGGCGAGGGCGGCGGCGCGGCCCGTCGTCCGGTTCCAGCCGGTGACCGGGAAGCCGGCGCGGGCCAGGTTGCCGGCCATCGCCTCGCCCATCGTGCCGAGGCCGAGGAAGGCCACGTGGATGGGCTCGGGCGTGCGGTCGTCGGTCATGTCATGCCCCGAGCGCGACCGTCGCGATGATCGCGAGCAGCGGGACGACGAGCTGGAGGAGCGCGGCCCGGAGCATCGCCCGCGAGGTCGTGATCAGCACGACGCCGGCGAGGACCATGCACGCGCACGCGAAGACGACGACCGCCCGTCCAGCCTCGACCGAGCCGTTCGTCACGAGCACGAGGCCGACCACGATGCCGAGGGCCAGGAACAGGTTGTAGAAGCCCTGGTTGTAGGCCATCGGGCGGACGATGTCGGCCTGCTCCTGCGTCTGCAGACCGAAGCGGCGCCAGGTCTCCGGGCGGCTGAACGTCACGCTCTCGTAGTAGAAGAACAGGACGTGGATCAGGGCGGCGACGAAGGCGAGGGCCTGGGCGATGAGCGACATCGCGACCATCGTACGCACCCGGCGCGGGCGCGGCCCGACGGTCGAGCAGGCAGGTCGTCTCAGGCCCCGGGATCGGCGCGCTCGGCGATCAGGCCCGCGAGCCGTCGCGGGTCGGCCAGCCCACGAATCCGCGCCGATCCGCCTCGCGGTCTCCAGATCCGGGACCGCGAACCCGCCCGCGACGATCATGACCGCCGGGTCGGAGCGCCGTGCGGCCGCGATCATCCGCGCCGCGGCGGGGAGGTTGGCCGCGTCCACCACGCTGATCACGATCGCTCGGAGGTCATCTCGGGACCTGATGACCGACGCCAACGACGAGGACGGCGTGTCGGCGCCGACATTGAGAGCGTCGTAGCCGGCCCTCGCCAGGATGTCCGCCAGCATCGCGACGCCGAGGCCGTGGCGCTCTCCGACCGGCATCGCGATGATCACGCTCCCAAGGTGGCGACCGCGTCGGCGGAAGCGCGGACCCAGCCGGCCGATGATGGTGCTGGCAACGCCGCTCGCGAGGTGCTCGCGCTCGATCGGGATGCTGCCCGTCTCCCAACCGGCCCCGATCCCATGCAGGGCCGGGGCCAGGATCTCGACGTAGACGTCGGCAGGTTCGACACCCGACGCCATGGCTGCCTCGACGACCTGCCAGCTACCGGCGGCGTCACCGGCGAGCATCCGCTCGCGGAGTCGCCCAGCCCACGGAGCGCGGCGCCGCTTGCCGTCACGCGGCGGCTGCGCATGACCCGTCCCAGGACCGTTCGGTTCGGCGGAACCCGACCGCGGCTCGCGTCAGGTCGACCGGGTCGATGCGCCACGTGCCGCCGACCTTCCGAGCCGGCAGCATCCCGAGTCGGACGCGCCGGTAGACCGTCATGTAGTGGACGCCGAGCCGATCGGCCGCCTCGTGCAGCGTCAGGAGACTTCGAGCCGTCGTCGCTCATCGCGTGCGTCCCATCCGGGCATCGTGCCACGGCCCGCACCCGCCCATCACCCGGCCAGCGTTCCGGCGAACACCTGCCAGGCGAGGAGCGACTTCGCCACCAGGCTCAGGACCATGTAGGCCTTCTCTCCGAAGAGATACGAACGCCAGCGGCCCACTCGCCGGTATTGGAGCCACATGTTGAGCGCGAACACGTTGAAGAAGAGGAAGAGCGACGCGAAGATCGCGTAGACGAACGCGGGCGGCTCCGCACTGCTGCCCGGGGACCACAGGTAGACACCGATCGCGAGCCACGGCGCGACACCGATCACGCAGCCCAGCCAGAACGGCCAGAGCGAGCCGCCGGGCGACTCATAGCGCTCCTCGACCGCACCGAAGAAGATCATCGCTGCGTTCGAGGCGAAGATGGCGATCAATGCCGCGACGTCGCTGATACCGGTCAGCATCGCGATGAGCACGACCATCACGGACGAAGAGAGCGAGTACTCCGCCCATCGGTAGAAGTTGTGTTCGCTCACGAGGCCGGCCAGGTATCGGTCGGAGACGCGCGGCAGCGAGACGAGCGCGTGGAACCCCGCGGACAGCAGGAGGAAGAGGGCGACGCCCGATGCCACCGGGATCTCGAACAGCGTCGAGGGGGCCGCGCTCGGGGTGCCGGGTGGACCGGACAGGAAACTCGCGGTCACCGGCAGCGCGAACGCGGTCGCGAGGGCGAGGATCGCCATCGCCTGGAGCGCGTGCAGCGCCCCGAGGGCGATGTTCCATCGTCGAAGCGGGCGGGCGAAGGACGTCGGCGCAGAGACGGCGCCGGCGTTCGGGTTCATGGCTTGGGTCGCGTGCATGGGATCCCTATCAGGCAGAGAGAACGGGGGACGGCGCCGGGGGTCCGGCGCCGTCCCCCGTCGGGAGGAGGAGGACCGACCGTCAGTTCGACGGCGGCAGGATGACGTGGTCGATGACATGGATGACGCCGTTGGTGGCGGCGATGTCCGTTGCCACGACCTGGGCGGAGTCGTTGAGGTAGACCTTGCCGTCCTTGACCGTGATCGCGATGGGCGCCCCTTCGACGGAGGTCGCCGACGTCAGACCGACGACCTGGTCGGCCGTGACCGCACCGGACACGACGTGGTACAGCAGGACCTTCTTGAGGGCCGCAGGATCGGCGAGGAGCTTGTCGAGCGTGCCGGCCGGAAGCGCGGCAAAGGCCTCGTCGGTCGGGGCGAAGACCGTGAACGGGCCGGTGCCCTGCAGGGTCTCCACCAGGCCCGCGGCCGTAGCGGCCTTGAGGAGGGTGCCGAACGAGCCGGCAGCCTTGGCGGTCGCCACGATGTCACCGGCCGGCACCATGCTCTCAGCCGGAGCGGAGGTCGCCGGAGCGGAGTCGCCGGAGCCGAGGTGGCCGGAGCGGAGGTGGCCGGCGCTGGCGTCGCCGGAGCGGGCGTCGCTGAAGCCGAGGAGCTGCACGCCGCCACGAGGAGGGCGAGCGGCGCGGCGGCGAGGAGGAGTTGACGCTTCATATCGATCGGTGTCCTTTCCAAGATGTACGGTCTGCCGTCTGCAAGCCGCCGGGTCCACGCTCGGGACCCGACGTGCCGAAGTATTTAGCACTAAATCTATCTTGTCAAGTCTGCCTCAGGGCGGGGCTCAGGGATCACGAGCACCGGACCGGCCGCGGGGCCAACAGGCGCGAGGCGGGCCGCCCGTGGACGGCCTCGTGGGGCCGGCTCAGGCCCGGCGGCTCACCCAGGGAGCGATCGCCTGGCGGGTCGGTCGAGGTGATCCGCAGGCGGCGCGTCGGTCGCCGACATCCGCGGTGGCCGTCAGGACGGCGGGGAGATGGCGCGCCCGGCGAGACTCGAACTCACGACCTTTAGGTCCGCAACCTAACGCTCTATCCACTGAGCTACGGGCGCACGCGATCCGGCACGACAGCGCACGGACGCGGCGCAGTGTACCGCGTCAGGGCTGGAGACCGCCTCGCGAGGGTGCGAGGCGTCCACTGAGAGGGCGCGTCAAGGACGGTGGCACGCCGCGGCGTGGAGCCGTGGTCGATGGGAAGGCGGCGCAGGAGCACCGGAGCGAGCGCACCTGGAGGTGCGTGAGCGAGGAGCGGACGCAGCCAACGCGCCCAGCGGCCGCGGATCCGCGTCGCGGGTGGCGGAGAGGGAGGGATTCGAACCCTCGATGCAGGTTACCCCACATGGCGGTTTAGCAAACCGCTGCACTAGACCTCTATGCGACCTCTCCGAGCGGCCGAATGCTACCACCGAGTCCCGGCCTAGGGGATGCGCACCCTCGTGAAGTCCGTCCCGTTGAACCGGTCCAGATCGACGCGGCCGGTGATCCCCGAAACGCTCCCGCTCGACGTGTACTGCCAGAACGACCAGCCGTTCCCGCCCCACGCGTCGGCCGGCACGGTCGGGACCGTCGCGGTCGTCCAGTGGGCGATCCAGAGGACCTTGTAGCCGCTGTTGGCGAACCACGTCGAATCGCCGGCGTACTTCACCCAGAAGGCGGGCGACATGTAGATCACGCCGCGGATCCCGGTGCGCTCGTAGATCCGCCCGAGATAGGCGCGGACCCAGTCCTGGAGCTGGCCCTGGGTGAGCGTGGCTCCGGACGGGCCGGCGACCTCGAGGTCGAGGACCGGGAGCAGGTCGCCCGACGCGATCTGCGCGGTGTCGAGGAAGTGGTCCGCCTCGGCGATGGCGTCGCCCGGCGTGAGATCGGGCTGGGCGAAGTGATAGGCGCCGATGAGGAGGCCATTGGCGTTCGCGGCGGCGCGGTTCGCCTGGTAGGTCGGGTCGACGTAGTCGATGTCCTCGGACGCCTTCATGAACGCGAACCGCTTGCCCGCCGCGGCGACCTTGCGCCCAGTCGATGGTCCCCTGCCAGTGGCTGATGTCGATGCCCTCGGTCAGGCCGTTCGCTGGCGGCTTGGGCGGGACCACGACCGGCTTCGGCAGGCTCTTGAAGAGCCCGATCGCCGCGTAGAGGTACGTGACCCTGTAGAGCGACTTGACGCTCCTGCCGTTGATCGCGCTGATCCGGTACCACCACGTGCTCGACATGTGCCGGCTGCCGCAGGACAGCCGCCACACCCCGCCGATGACCTTCGTGGTGACCGTGACCTTGGTGCCGGCATGCAGGGTCACCTTGTTCGGCCGGCTCGTGCTCGGACCCGTCCGCGCATTGGCGCTGCAGATCGCCGCGTTCGTGCTGATCAACGTGGTCGCCGGGGCATCCGCGGTCGTCGCCGGCTTGAACAGGCCCGCCGCCGCATAGAGGTAGCTGACGCCGTACCGCGACGCGACGGAGACGCCATCGATGGCGCTGATGCGGTACCAGCTCGTGCTGGTCGAGGTGGCGCCGCCGCAGGAGACGGTCCAGCGCGCGCCCTTCACCGTCAGGGCGACGGTGACCTTCGCCCCGCTCCCGAGCGTCGCGCGGACGGGGGCCGTCGTGCTCGGGCTCGTCCGGACGTTGACGCCAGCTGCACGCGGTGACCTTCGGGACGGCCAGCCCGAAGACGTCGTTCGGGGCCACGACCGACGCGATGGCCGTCGACAGGACCGCACCCAGGAGCGCGAGCGCGAGCAGCGCGGCGACGGGGAGCGATCGCGGACGGACCGCGAGGTGGGCGGCGACAGCCAACTGGGCAACCTCGGGTGGTGGCCCCTAAGAGTGGCAGACGGCGTCAACCCGGGACATCCCACCTTCGGGCCAGTCCCACCCGGGCCTTCCGGCGCCCGGGACCCTACTGCCAGTCGTCCGTCTCGACGAGGGCGGGCTGGCCGGGGCCGTTGCACGGCGGCAGGAGGTCGGCCGTCATCACGAGCCCGCCGATCTCGACCGCGCCGTCCGCGACGAGCGCCACCGCCTGGAGCGGCAGCCGCGCGGTCGCGTCGCACCAGTTGCTCACGCGGAACGAGAAGGCGCGGCTCGCGCCGGACTGCGAGGACCGGCCCGTCGCCGGTGACCGGCAGGGCGCTGTGCACGAGGTCCTTGCCGGTCGGATCGGCCAGGGCGACGACCGGTCTCGCCGGCAGCCGGCAGGCGGTCGCGCCCGCGGTGACCGTGACGTCCGCGCCACGGCTGCCCGCGGCGCCGCCCCACGGCCCGCCGGTCACCGTGAGGTCGCTGCGGGCCGCAGTCGGCGACCGCCGCCGATGATGCCGATGCGGTCGGCGATGCCGCCGGGGTCGTGGACGGCCCGCTGCTGGCCGACGGGCTCGCCGTCGCCAGGCGCGCTCGCGGTCGGTGCCGCCGGGGTCGGGCTCGGGCTCACGCTCGGCGAGCAGGCCGCCACGACCAGGAGCATGGCCGCGCCCGGTCATCGCGACCCCGCGCCACGCGGCGCCGAGCCGTCCGGGATGACGTGTCGAGCGGATCATGGCTCGATCGTGGCACACGTTCCGGAATCCCGCCGTGGGGCGAGATGGGCCCGGCACGCACCCGCGCATTGACACACGACCGCGCGCTCGGCCACACTCCCTCTACGCATGAGCCACTTCTTCTACTTTCCAAGCCCGGCATGATGGTTCTCGGTCAGTAGACCGGGGGCACGGGTCGTGCCGGGCGAACGAAGCAGAGGTGAAGCCTCTGCTTTTTTGTTTGGCCCGACCGATCGACGAGGAGATCTGAGCGCGATGTTCGTCGTGATGGCCGCAGGCGCCAGCGAGGCCGAGATCCTCGGGGTCAAGAGCCGCATCCTCTCGGAGGGGCTGACCCCGTACGACCACGCCGGGCGTCGACCGCATCGTGATCGCGGTCGTCGGCGAGATCGGGTCGCGCAAGCCGGTGCTCCTCGACCGGCTCGCGGCGCTGCCCGGGGTCGAGGCCGTCACGCCGATCAGCCGCCCGTTCAAGCTGACGTCGCGCGAGTTCCATCCCGAGGACACCGTCATCCGGGTCCTCGACGCCGTCATCGGCGACGGCTCGCTGACGGTCATGGCCGGACCCTGCTCGGTCGAGAGCCGCGAGCAGCTGTTCGAGACGGCCGACGCGGTCAAGGCGGCCGGCGCCACGATCCTGCGCGGCGGCGCGTTCAAGCCGCGCACGAGCCCGTACGCCTTCCAGGGCCTCGGCGTCGAGGCGCTCCGCTATCTCGCCGAGGCGCGCGAGCGGACCGGCCTGCCGGTCATCACCGAGGTGATGGAGCCGTCCCAGGTCGACATCGTCGCGGAATACGCGGACATCCTCCAGATCGGCACGCGGAACATGCAGAACTACTCGCTGCTCCGCGACGTCGGCCGGGTCGCGCGCCCGGTGATGCTCAAGCGCGGCTACGGGGCCACGGTCGAGGAATGGCTGATGGCGGCCGAGTACATCGTGTCGTCGGGGAACCCGAACGTGATCCTGTGCGAGCGCGGGATCCGGACGTTCGAGACGTACACGCGCAACACGCTGGACCTCTCGGCGGTGCCGCTCGTCCACCACCTCACCCACCTGCCGGTCATCGTGGACCCGAGCCACGCCACCGGGAAGCGCTGGCTGGTGACGCCGCTGGCGATCAGCGCCGTCGCGGTCGGGGCCGACGGGATCATGGTCGAGGTCCATCCCACGCCCGACGACGCGCTCTCGGACGCCGAGCAGCAGCTCACGCTCGACCAGTTCCGCGACATGATGACCGCCGTCACGCCGGTCCACGGCCTGGTCGCGTCGCGGCGCCGTCAGCCCATCGCCGCCGGGTCCGTCGGGAACGGCGGCGGGCTGTCGAAGCATTGAGCGCCATGACCGCCCCGGGACCCGATGTCGCCGTCGTCCACGCCGCTGGACGGCTGCGCGGCGACCTGCGGATGCCCGGCGACAAGTCGATCAGCCACCGCGCGCTGCTCCTCGCCGCCATCGCGGCCGGCGAGAGCCGGATCGAGCGCGCCGGCGACGGCGCGGACGTGCGCTCCACGGCCGGCATCGTCCGGGCGCTCGGGGCCACCGTCGAGCGGGTCCGCGACGACGGCCGGACCGTGGACTACCGGGTGGTCTCGCCCGGGGCCGACGGGCTCCGCGCCCCGGCCGCGGTCCTCGACTGCGGCAACTCCGGCACGAGCCTGCGGCTCACCGCCGGCGTGCTCGCGGGCCTGCCCTTCACGAGCACGCTGGACGGCGACAATTCGTTGCGTGGGCGTCCGGTGGCTCGTATCATCGAACCGCTGCGTCGGATGGGGGCGGCACTCGACGCCCGGCAGAACGACTCCCTCCCTCCCCTGACAGTGACCGGTCGATCGCCGCTCGTGGCCATCGACCACGCGACGCCGGTACCCAGCGCGCAGGTGAAGTCGGCGGTCCTGCTGGCAGGGCTTCGGGCGGACGGCCGGACGACGATCACCGAATCGATCGCGACGCGCGATCACACGGAGCGCATGCTCCGGGCACGCGGCGTGCCGGTCGAGCGCGACGGCGGCCCCGACGGGCCCGTGAGCTGGACGGTGCGAGGAGGGCTGGCGGTGCAGGCGATCGACGAGCGGGTGCCGGGCGACGTCTCCGCGGCGGCCTTCTGGCTGGTCGCGGGATCGATCCATCCCGACGCCGAGCTGGTCCTGCACGACGTCGGCGTGAACCCGACCCGCCGCGCGGTCATCGACCTGCTGCGGCGGATGGGCGCGGACATCGACGAGCGACCGGCCGGCGGCGCGGACGACGGCGTGGGCGAGCCGGTCGCGGACCTCGTGGTCCGCTCGGCGGCGCTCCACGGGACGGACATCGGCCCCGCCGACGTCGCCGCGGCGATCGACGAGATCCCGGTCCTGTGCCTGGCGGCCGCGGTGGCCGGCGGCACGACCACGATCCGCGGCGCCGGCGAGCTCCGCCACAAGGAATCCGACCGGATCGCGGGGATCGCGGCCGGGCTGTCGGCGCTCGGCGCACGGGTCGAGGTCGACGGCGACGACATCCGCATCGTCGGTGGCGCCCGCCTGCGCGGGGCCGCGACCGACAGCCTCGACGACCACCGCCTGGCCATGACCTTCGCCATCGCCGGGCTGCTGGCGGACGGCGACACGTCGATCGGGCGGCCCGGCTCGGCGGCCATCTCCTACCCGGGCTTCTTCGACGACCTCGAAAGGGTGCGAGCATGACGAAGCGCGTCGTCCTCATCGGCCACCCCGTGGCGCACTCGCTCTCCGGGGCGATGCAGCAGGCCGCCTTCGACTCGCTCGGGATCGACGCCCGATACGAGCTGTGGGACCGCGCCCCGATCGACCTGGCCGACGCGGTCGCGGAGCTCCACGGCGACGACTTCCTGGGCGCCAACGTCACGATCCCGCACAAGGAGCGGGTCGTGCCCATGGTCGACCGCCTGACCGAGGAGGCCCACGCGACCGGGGCGGTCAACACGATCACCCGCGAAGGCAAGCGGCTGATCGGCCACAACACCGACGTACCCGGGTTCAAGGTCGCCCTGGACCGGCTCGTCGGCAAGCAGAAGATGCCGCGGACCGCGGTCCTGCTCGGTGCCGGCGGCGGGGCGCGGGCCGTCGTCTACGGCCTGATCACCGAGGGCTTCCAGCGGATCATCGTGTTCAACCGCCACCTCCACCGCGCCGAGGGCCTCGTCAAGCACTTCGGTCGGAGCGCCGCGCACATGGAGCTGCGGGCGATGCCCTGGCACGAGTCGATCATCGAGTCCGAGCTGGCCAAGGCGAAGGTCCTCGTCAACGCCACCTCGATCGGCCTGACCGCGGACGAGAGCCCGCTGCCCGCCGAGATCCTGCCGTCGGAGCTGCTGGTGCTCGACCTCATCTACGCCAGGACCCGGCTGCTGCGCGATGCCGCGGCCGCGGGCTGCCAGGTCGCCGACGGCGAGCTGATGCTGCTCCATCAGGGCGCGGCCGCCTTCACGCTGTGGACCGGCCAGAAGGCCCCGCTCGAGCTGATGCAGGAGAAGCTCGCCGAGGCGCGCGCCGGCGGCCTGCGATCGGCCGAGGGCGAGCCGGCGGGCGAGCCGGAGGCCGAGGCCGAGGCGTCGGCCGCCTCCGCCACGGCCGACTGACGGCCCGGGCACGGACGCGAACGCCGCGGCGTCGATGATGGCTGCCTTCCGCTTCCTCACCGCGGGCGAATCGCACGGGCCGGCGCTGGGCGCCACGGTCGAGGGCGTCCCGGCCGGGCTCGCGCTGACCGAGGACGCGCTCGCGGTCGACCTCGCCCGCCGCCAGCGCGGGTACGGGCGCGGCGCGCGCCAGTCGATCGAGCAGGACCGCGCCGAGATCCTCGGCGGCGTCCGCCACGGCCTGACCCTCGGCTCGCCGATCCTGCTGCTCGTCCGCAACCGCGACTGGGAGAACTGGACGCGGGTCATGCAGGTGGGGCCGCTGAGCGACGAGGAGGCCGACGAGCTGCTCGCCGCGGCCGAGGACGGGAACAAGCGGGCGACCCCGGTCACGCGGGTCCGTCCCGGTCATGCCGACCTGGCCGGGGCCCTCAAGTACGGGTTCACGGACGTGCGCGACGTGCTCGAGCGCGCGTCCGCGCGCGAGACCGCGGCACGCGTCGCCGCCGGCGGCGTCGCCCGGGCGTTCCTGCGCGAGCTCGGCATCGAGGCGTGGTCGTTCACGGCCGAGGTCGGCGGCGTGGCGGTCGACCCGGCCAACTGCACCCGGCCGCGCGACGAGGCCGACGACTCCCCGCTGCGCTGCCCCGACCCCGACGCGGAGGCCGCGATGATCGCCCGCATCGACGAGGCGCGGTCGGCCGGCGACACGGTCGGCGGCGTCTTCGAGGTGGTGGTCCACGGGCTGCCCATCGGGCTCGGCTCGTACGTCCACTGGGACCGCCGGCTCGACGCCGCGCTCGCCGCGGCCGTCATGAGCATCAACATCGTCAAGGGCGTCGAGTTCGGCCTCGGCTTCGAGCAGACGCGCCGCTTCGGCTCGGCGGTCCACGACGTCATCGAGGGCCGGGACGCCGATGGCCATTGGGTCCACCGCATCGAACAACGCCGGCGGGCTGACGGGCGGGGTCACCAACGGCGAGCCGCTGATCGTCCGCGGCGCGGTCAAGCCGATCTCCACGCTCGCCCGTCCCCTGCCGTCGGCCGACCTCGTCACCGGCGAGGCCGTCGACAAGGCGCACTACGAGCGCAGCGACATCAGCGTCGTGCCGGCGGCCGGCGTGGTCGCCGAGGCGATGGTGATGCTGACGCTCGCGGCATTCGTGCTCGAGAAGACCGGCGGCGACTCGATGGCCGAGGTCAAGGACAACCTGGCGCGCTACCGGGAGCGGATCGGCCGCGCCCCCGATGCGCCCGTCGCGGGCGGGCCGGCGCGCGGCCGCCGTCGCGACCCACGGCCTGACCGGCACCGACGAGGCCGGCTCCGGCGGCGACGACTGACGGCGATGGACGTCGTCCTCGTCGGCCTGCCCGGGAGCGGCAAGAGCGTCATCGGCAAGCGCCTGGCGTCGCGCCACCGCGCCACGTTCATCGACCTCGACGATCGCATCGAATCGACGACCGGCCGCGAGATCCCGGCGATCTTCGCGGAGGACGGGGAGCCGGCCTTCCGCGCGCTGGAGCGTGAGGCCATCGCCGCGCTTGGCGCACCGGACCGCGATCCGGAGATCCGCCGGGTGATCGCGACGGGCGGCGGCGCCGTCGTCGACCCGCGCAACCGCTGGGCGCTGTACCGCGGCCGGGCCTCCGTGTGGCTGGACGGACGCCCGGAGGTCCTCGCGCAGCGGCTCCGGCGCTCCCCGCACGTCCGGCCGCTGGTCGCGACCCGCGACCCGATCGGGACGCTGCGCGATCTCGCGGCGACGCGCGAGCGGTTCTACGCCGCCGCGGACATCCGCGCCCCGGGGATCGCCGAGGTCGGCTCGGTCCTCGACGACCTGGAGCGGCGGCTCGCCGCGCTCGACGCGGACGACACCGGCCGGGTCACGACGCTCCTGCGGGCGGAGACGCCGATCGGGCGCTTCGTCATCGGCGAGGGGATCGCCCGGGCGGCCCTCGGCGAGGCGCTCCGGCAGGCGTCCGCGTCCCGGGCCGTGCTGATCTCCGAGCCGGGCGCGTGGGCCGCGGCCGGGGAGGCGCTCGCGGCCGGGCTGGCCGCCGACGGCTGGATCGTCGAGACCGTGCAGCTGCCGCAGGGCGAGGACGCCAAGCGCCTGGCGGTGGTCGAGACCGCCGCGAGCCAGCTGGCCCGGCTCCGCGTCGAGCGCGGCGAGCCGATCGTGGCGATCGGCGGCGGCGCGCTGGGCGACGCCGCCGGGTTCCTCGCCGCCACGTACCTGCGCGGGGTCCCGGTCATCCACGTCCCGACGACCCTCGTCGCCCAGATCGACTCGTCGATCGGCGGCAAGACCGGGGTCGACCTGCCCGAGGGCAAGAACCTGCTCGGGGCGTTCCACCAGCCGATCGCGGTGATCGTCGATGTCGCGTTCCTGCGGACCCTCCCCGAGCGCCAGCGGCGGGCCGCGCTGGGCGAGGCCGTGAAGATGGCCGCGCTCGGCGACGAGCGCCTGTTCGAGGTGCTCGAGCAGGACGGCGGGGCGATCGCCCGCGGCGACGTGGCGGCGTTCGCGTCGGGGGCCGTGGCCGAGGTGGTCGAGCGGGCCGCGATGGCGAAGGTGGCCGTGGTGATCGCCGACGAGCGCGAGCGGGACGCGGCCGGCGGGCGGATGGCCCTCAATCTGGGTCACTCGCTGGGCCATGCCGTCGAGGCCGCGGCCGGATACGGCGGCCTCCTCCACGGCGAGGCGGTCGCCTACGGGCTCCGGGCGGCCTGCGCGATCGGGATCGCGGCCGGCGTGACGCCGCCCGAGCGGGCGGACCGCATCACCGGGCCTGCTGGATGCGCTCGCGCTCGGCGTCGAGCCCCTGCCCTACCCGCTCGAGACCGTGCTGCGCCATCTCGGCACCGACAAGAAGCACGCCGGCGGCCGGCTGCGCTGGATCCTCCCGACCGCCGACGGCGTGGTCGTCCGCGACGACATCCCGCCCGAGCTGGTCGCCGAGGCCGCCGGGCGCCTGCTCACGACCGAGGTGCCCGCATGACCGTCGTCCTCGTCCTCGAGGGCCCGAACCTGAACCTCGTCGGGACGCGCGAGCCCGAGATCTACGGGTACGAGACGCTCGACCAGATCCATGCCGCGATCGCCGCGCGCGCCGCGGAGCTCGGGCTCGACGTGCGGTTCTTCCAGTCGAACCACGAGGGCGCGCTGATCGACCGGCTGCACGAGCGCGACTTCGACGTCGCGGTCGTCAACGCGGGCGGGCTGACCCACACGAGCGTCGCGCTCCGCGACGCGCTGCTCGGCGTCCAGCGCCCGTTCATCGAGGTGCACCTCTCGGACCCGGCGACGCGCGAGCCATTCCGGCACGTCAACTATCTGCACGACATCGCGCTCGAATCGATCGTCGGCCAGGGCCCGCGCGGGTACCTCCTGGCCCTCGAGGCGATCGTCCGCTGGGCCGCCGGCGAGGGGGTCGAGCGTGCCTGAGCGGCATCCCGAGACCGCCGAGGTCCGGCGGCTCCGCACGAAGATCGACGCGCTCGACCGCAAGCTCGTGGCCCTGCTCAACGAGCGCGCCGAGCTGGCGCGCCAGACGGGGCGGGCGAAGGACGAGGCCGGGGTGAAGCGCATCCGCGACGCCGAACGCGAGCGCGAGGTGCTCCTCCGCGTGTCGATGGCGAACACCGGGCCGCTGCCGCAGGCGGACCTGCTGGCGCTGTACCGGCGGCTCATGACGGCGACCCGCGCGCTCGAGGCCCGCGACCGCGCCGCCGACCGGGGCCAGTCCGACGACTGAGCGGGAGCGGGCCTCGCTGCGCGCCACCGGGCCGACGACCCGGTTCGCCCCCGCGCCCACCGGCTACCTCCACCTGGGCCATGTCGCGAACGCGGTCGCCGTGTGGGGGATGGCGCGGGCGGCCGGCGGCCGCGTGATCCTGCGCATCGAGGACCACGATCGCCAGCGCTGCCGCCCCGAGTTCGACACCGCGCTGCTCGAGGACCTCGCCTGGCTCGGGTTCGTCGCCGATTCGGGACCGCTCCGCCAGTCGGACGACGACGCGCCGTACCAGGCGTGCGCTCGAGACGCTCCGTGCGGCCGGCCTCGTCTACGGCTGCGACTGCTCGCGCTCGACCTTCGACGCGTGGGCCGCGGCGAACGGCCGCGACTGGGCGGGCGCGGGCTGCCCGGGCGGCTGTCGCGAGCGCGGCCTCGACGGGCCGGTGCTGCGCGTCGCGCTCGGCGGCGGCAAGGAGCGATGGATGGACGGGTTCGTCGGGCCGTGCGAGGGCGAGGTGTCCGCGGCGGGCGACCCGCCGATCCGCGACCGGCACGGCAACTGGACCTACACGTTCGCCGTCGTCGTGGACGACCTGTGGCAGGGCATCGACCTCGTCGTCCGCGGACGCGACCTCCTCGAGTCGACGCCGGCCCAGATCCGGCTCGACTCGCTGCTCGGCGGCGACGCGCCGGCGACGTTCGCCCACCACGGGCTGGTCCGGCGGCCGGACGGCCGCAAGCTCTCGAAGGCCGACGGGGCGACCGGGATCCGCGAGCTCCGGGCCGCGGGCCGCCGTGCGCCGGACGGTGATCGGCGAGGCTGCCGCGGCGATCGGGCTCATCGATGCGCCCCGGCCGATCGAGGCGACCGAGGTGGCGGCGCTCTTCCCGGCACCCGCCCCCGACTAGGGCTCGGTCCGGTCCTCGATCTCCCAGGCGTGGTCGAGCGCGTGCCAGGCGATCCGGCGCGCGGCATAGCGCGGCGGCCACTTGCGCGCGGCGATGGGCGAGCCGTCCGACGGCTGGCGGAGCGACGTCGAGCATCGCGGCGCGCATCGCCTCGACGGCACCGGCGACGGCGCGGTCCTGGGCTCGCACCTTGATGCCCATCACGCCGGCGTAGGCGTCGTCGGCGCCGTCCACGTGCTCGATCATCCGGTCGGTGTCGCGGCCGCCGCCGCGCGGGCCCTTGCGGAGCTCGGCCGGCGCCGCGGCGGCCACGCGCTCGAAGACGGTCCACGCCGCCTCGACGAGCGCGGCCAGCCGCTCGGCCTCGCCGGCCGAGACCGGCCGCCGGTCGAGGTCGGTGATCGCGGACGGGACGCCGAAGTCGGTGCCACCGTCGCCCGCGACGGTCTCGACGACCTCGAGCTCGATGCGGTCGGCGGGAGGGCCAGGCCGGCCGCCTCGGCGACGACCGCGTAGCGTGGGCGCCGCGGCGAGCAGCGCCGCCTGCGCGAGGTCCGGGTCCTTGCCGCTCCGGCACCAGCCGGGCCAGTCGAGCGCCCACGCGAAGGCCTTCTTCGTGCCGCGCTCCACGCCGATCTCGAGCCGCCCCGTCGCCGTCATGCCCCTACCCTAGCGCCATGGCCATCATCGATGTCCACACGCACATGTTCACGCAGCGCTGGCTCGAATCGCTGCGCGCGTCGGGCGGACCGTACCGCGTCGGCGTGCGGCCGGACGGCCGCGAGGAGATCTTCCGCGGCGAGACGCCGGTCGTGTTCCCGCAGCCGGGGCACTTCGACTACGGCCTGCGGATCGCGACGATGGACGAGGCCGGCATCGACGTCTCGGTGGTCTCGCTCACCTGCCCGAACGTCTACTGGGGCGGCGAGGCGGTCAGCACGGACGTCGCGCGCGAGGCGAACGCCTCGATGGCCGAGGCGCAGCGCGCCTACCCGCGCCGGATCCGCTGGTTCGCGTCGCTGCCGTGGCAGTACCCGGCCCGCGCGGTCGAGGAGCTCGCCCGGAGCTGCGACGAGGGCGCGGTCGGCGTCATGGTCCTCGCCAACATCGCCGGCCGCAGCCTGACCGAGGCCGCGTTCGCGCCGATCTGGGCCGAGATCGACCGGCGCGGGCTGCCCGTCCTCGTCCATCCCGGCGAGCCGCCCGGCGCCGACCTGATGGACATGGGCCTGTACGACCTCAGCTGGTCGGTCGGGTTCATGTTCGACACGACGCTCGCGATCACGCGGATGATCTTCGACGGCTTCCTCGACCGCTATCCGGACCTCCGGCTCATCGCCGCGCACGGCGGCGGGACGCTGCCCTACCTGGTCGGGCGGTTCGGCAAGGGCGACGACGTCGAGCTGCCCGAGCGGCGCCGGATGGAGGCGCGCCCGATCGACTACCTCCGCCGCATCTACTACGACTGCATCACGTACGACCTCGGCGCGCTGCGCTACCTGATCTCGGTGGTCGGGGCGGACCGGGTGATGTTCGGCACGGACTGGCCGCACCAGGTCCACGACATCGCCGGGTCGCTGGCGAACACCGCCGCGCTGCCCGAGGCCGAGCGCGACGCGATCCGGGGCGGGACCGCGACCCGGGTCTTCGGGCTCTAGCCGCGGCCGCTCAGGCGAGCCGCGTCGCCGCGCGCAGGTCCCCGACGAGCCGGGCGAGGCCGTCGACGTCCCGACCATCCGGGCCGAGCGCGGCGACGAGCGCCGACCCGACGGCGACCCCGTCCGCACCGGCCGCGGCGACGGCCCGGACGTGGGCCGGCTTGCTCACCCCGAAGCCGACGACGACCGGGACCGGCGACGCCGCCTTCACGTCGCGGACCAGGCGGCCGACCGAACGCGGGAGCGATGTGCGCGCCCCCGTCACGCCGACGAGCGAGACGCAGTAGAGGAACCCGCCGCTGCGGGAGGCGATGGCGGTCCGCCGCGCCGGGGACGTCGTGGGCGCGACCAGGTAGACGACCGCGAGGCCGGCGTCCCGGGCGACCGCCTCGAACGGGGCGCCCTCGTCCGGTGTCAGGTCCGAGATGATCAGGCCGGCCGCGCCGGCCCCCGCGAGCCGCCGCGCGACCGCCTCCCCGTCGCCGCCGCCGATGACCTGGTTCGCGTAGCCCATCGGGACCAGCGGCAGGTCGGGCCGGGCGGCGCCGAGCCGCTCGATGAACCGGAGCGAGTCCTCGAGGGTCGCGCCCGCCTTGAGCGCCACGCCCGTCGCGCGCTGGATCGTGGCGCCGTCCGCCAGCGGGTCCGAGTACGGCAGTCCGACCTCGAGCAGGTCGGCCCCGGCGTCGGCCGCGGCGATCGCCACCCGGAGGCTGGTCTCGGCGTCCGGGTAGCCGGCGACGACGTACGGGGCCAGCGCGATGCGCCCGTCGGCCCGCGCGCGGGCGAACGCCGCCGCGATCCGCCGGGCGCCCGCGGTGTCGTTCGTGCCGGTCGCCCGGGGCGTGGCGGTCGTCATCCCTCGCCGGCCCACGGCTCGACGTCGGCGAAGCGCTCGAGCGCCGCGAGGTCCTTGTCGCCGCGACCGGAGAACCCGACGAGCGCCAGGATCTCGTCCGGCCACGGGTCGCCCGAGCCGTCCGTGCCCGCGAGCAGCTTCGGGATCGCCGCGATCGCGTGGGCGGTCTCGAGCGCGGGGAGGATGCCCTCGGTCCGGGTCGTGGTCTTCATCGCGGCCACGGCCTCGCGGTCCGTCGCCGACGCGACCTCGATGCGGCCGCCCTCGGCGAGGGCGGCGAGCTGCGGGCCGATCCCCGGGATAGTCGAGGCCGGCCGAGGCGGAGTGCGCCTCGATCACCTGGCCGTCGCGGTCCTGGAGCATCAGCGAGCGCGAGCCGTGGAGGATGCCCGGCGTCCCGCCGAGGATCGCGGCGGCGTGGCGGCCGGTCTCGATCCCGTCGCCGGCGGCCTCGACGACCGCGAGCCGCACCGACGGCTCGCCGATGAACCGCGCCAGCAGCCCGATCGCGTTCGAGCCGCCGCCGACGCAGGCGATCGCCGACATCGGGCAGCCGCCCCTCGACGGCCTGGAGCTGGGCCGCGGCCTCGTCGCCGATCCGGCGCTGCAGGTCGCGGACGATCGTCGGGTAGGGGTGCGGCCCCATCGCCGAGCCCAGGACATAGTGCGTGGTCTCGACGTTCGTGACCCAGTCGCGCATCGCCTCGTTGACCGCGTCCTTGAGCGTGGCCGTCCCCGAGGTGACCGAGCGGACCTCGGCGCCGAGCGCGCGCATCCGCAGCACGTTCGGGCCCTGGCGCTCGATGTCCTCGGCGCCCATGTAGACGACGCACGGCAGGTCGAGGAGCGCGCAGGCGGTGGCCGTCGCCACGCCGTGCTGGCCGGCCCCGGTCTCGGCGATCACCCGGGTCTTCCCGAGCCGGCGCGTCAGCAGCGACTGGCCGAGCGCGTTGTTGATCTTGTGCGCGCCGGTGTGGGCGAGGTCCTCGCGCTTGAGGTAGAGGCGGAGCCCGGGGATCGAGCGGCGCGGCCGGGCGTCGGCGCGCGCCGGACGACCCGGCGGCTGCGAGCCGCGCGGCCTGGTGCGCACGGCGTCGGCCAGCCGATCGGCACGGTAGAGCGCGGTCGGGCGACCGGCGAACCGGGCCAGCAGCTCGCGCAGCTCGGACCAGAAGACGGGGTCCTGCCGCAGGTCGTCGTACGCGTGCTCCAGCTGCTCGAGGGCCGCCATGAGCGTCTCGGGCACGTAGCGGCCGCCGAAGTCGCGCTCCATCCCCCAGCGGCCGTGGCCGTCCGCCTCGAGCAGGCCGGCATGGATCGGCGTCGGGCCGAACGCCAGGTTGGGGCGGTCGTCCCGCGCCGCGCGGGCGCGCTTGGCGAAGAGGGCCACGAGATACGGGTCCTTGCGCGGCCGCTCCCCGGGCTCGCGCGGCAGCTCCACGCCCGAGGCGACGTCCACGCCGGTCGCCGGGATGTCGCGCAGCGCGCCCGCGACGTTCCCCGGGGCGAGGCCGCCGGCCAGGGTGACCGGCACCTCCCGGGCGACCGCGGCGGCCAGCGCCACGGATGCCCGCTGGCCCGTGCCGCCGGGATGGGGCCCGCCGGCGGTGTCGAGGAGGAGGCGCTCGACACCGCCGGCGAGGTAGGCACGGCCCGAACCCGCGAGCCGGGCCGCCGCGGCGGCCACGTCCGGCGGCGGCTCGGCCGGGAGATGCAGGACCTTCCAGACCGGGCGCCCGATCGAGGCCACGATCGAGACCGGCTCGCGGCCGTTCAGCTGGACGACATCGGGATCGACCGTCGCGACGATGGCGGCAAGGTCCGCGACGGCGGCGTCCGCGGTGATCGCCACGATCGTCGGCCGGTCCGCGGCGGCGGTCGCGGTCCGGATCGTGCGGGCCAGGTCCGCGGCCTCGTCGAGCGACAGCGCCCGGGGCGTGCCCGGGACGAGGTTCAGCCCGATGGCGTCGGCCCCGGCCGAGATCGCGGCGATGGCGCTGCCCGCGTCGCCGATCCCGCAGATCTTCACGAGCGGCCGCCGCGCGACGTTGGCCGGGTCGGTCGGGGCGGCCCCGGCCGCCACGAAGGCGCGGACGGTCGCGGCGGGATCGCCGCTCCGCACGAGCGCCTCGCCGACGAGCGCGCCATCGAACCCCTGCGCCCGCCAGCGGGCGATGGTCTCGGCGGACCGGACCCCGGATTCGGCGATCACGAGCCGGTCGTCCGGCACGAGCTCCAGCAGCCGGCCGGCACGGTCCGGATCGACGTCGAGCGTCCGCAGGTCCCGGTTGTTGATGCCGATCAGGCGGGCATCGGTGTCGACCGCGAGCCGCAGCTCGCGCTCGTCGTGCGCCTCGACGAGCGGCTCGAGCCCGAGCGACAAGCGCCCGCTCGACGAGGTCGCGCAGGCGGCCCTTGCCCGGGTGCAGGACCGCGAGCAGCAGCACCGCGTCCGCGCCGGCGATCCGCAGCTGCTCGAGCTGGCGCGGGTCGACGACGAACTCCTTGGCGAGCACCGGGATCGAGACCGCGGCGCGGACCGCGCGCAGGTCGTCGACGGAGCCGCCGAACCAGTGCGGCTCGCACAGGACCGAGATCGCCGCGGCGCCGCCGGCCTGGTAGGCGCGGGCACGCGCGACGATGTCCTCGCCGTCGGCCGCGATCCGGCCGGCGGACGGCGACGCGCGCTTGATCTCCGCGATCAGGTGGAGCCCAGGGTCGAGGAACCGCTCGACGATGCCCCGGACCGGCGGTGCGGCGTCGAGGGCCGACGCATCGATCGGGCCGCTCGCCGCGAGCTCGCGGTCGATGTCCGCCTGGCGGCGGGCGGCGATCTGCTGGACCACGCTCGGGGCGGCGGCCTTCCTGGGTCGCTCGACGGTCGCGGTCACGCGGGTGCCGTCGTCGCGTCGACGTCGGACTCGGCGGCGGCCAACGCGGCCGCATCGGCGGCTCGTCGCTCGGCGCGCAGCGCCTCGAGGGCGTCGGCCGCCAGACCGGCATCGATCGTCAGCGTCGCGCGGTCGATCCCCTCCTCCATCGACCCGACGGCGCCGGCCACCAGCAGCGCCGCGGCCGCGTTCAGCACCACGACGTCGCGCCGCGCGCCCGGCTCGCCGTGGACGATCGCGTCGACCATCCGGGCGTTCTCGGCCGGCGTGCCGCCGCCGAGCTTCGCGGTCGCGACGCGCCGGAACCCGAGCTTCTGGGCGTCGATCGCGTGCCGCTCGATCGCCTCGGGCGAGACGTGATAGAGCACGCCGCTCCCGTCGAGCGGCAGCTCGTCGACGCCGTCGCCGTGGATCACGAACGTCCGCTCGGTCCCGAGCCGCTGCGCCACCTCGGCGATCCGCGCGGCCGCCGCCGCGTCGCCGACGCCGAGCAGCTGGCGCGTGGTCCCGGCCGGGTTGGTGAGCGGCCCGAGCAGGTTGAACGCGGTCCGCACGCCGATCTCGCCGCGGGTGGGGCCGGCGTGGCGCATCGCCGGGTGGAACCGCGGCGCGAACATGAAGGCGAAGCCGACCGTCCTGAGCGCCTCGGCCGCGGACGCGGCGTCGTGGTCGATCCGGACGCCGAGCGCGTCGAGGACGTCCGCCGAGCCCGCCTGCGACGTGATCGCGCGGTTGCCGTGCTTGGCGACGACGACCCCGGCGCCGACCGCGACGAGCGCCGCGCTCGTCGAGATGTTGAACGTGCCGCTGCCGTCGCCGCCGGTCCCGACGACGTCGATCGCGCCCTCGGGGGCGTCGACGTGGACGACGCGCTCGCGCATCGCGGTCGCGAAGCCGGCCAGCTCGTCGATCGTCTCGCCGCGCATGCGCAGGCCCATCAGCATCGCGGCGAGCTGGGCGGGCGTCGCCTCGCCGTCCATCACCTCGCCCATCGCGACGCGGGCCTCGTCGAGCGTCAGCGAGCCGCCGTCGACGATCGTGGCGAGCGCCGCGCGGACCTGGCCGCTCATCGGACCGGCTCCAGGGCGTCGCCCGGCGCGTCGGTCGTCTCGGCCATCCCGGCGGTGGCGAACGAGCCCGAGACCGCATCCAGCTTCGACGCCTCCCCTTCCCCGGCGAGCCGCAGGAAGTTGGCGAGGAGATGCGGGCCTTCCGGCGTCAGGACGCTCTCCGGGTGGAACTGCACGCCTTCGAGCGGCAGCGACACGTGGCGGAGGCCCATCACGACCCGGTCGACCTCGCTCATCGCGGTCACGCGGAGCACCGGCGGGAGGGTCGCGGGGTCGACGGCCAGCGAGTGGTAGCGCGCCGCCATGAACGCGGGCGGCATCCCCGCCAGCAGGCCGGCGCCGTCGTGGGTCACCTCGGACGCCTCGCCGTGGACGAGCGTCGGCGCGCGCACGATCGTGCCGCCGAACGCGACCGCCATCGACTGCATCCCGAGGCACACGCCGAGCACGGGGATCTCCCGGGCCGCGGCCGCCTGGATCGCGTCGACCGACACGCCGGCATCGTCCGGGTCGCCCGGGCCGGGCGAGATCACGATCCCGCGGAGGTCGGCCGCCGGGTCGTCGGCGAGGGCCTCGACGCCGGCCCGGTCGATGGCGTCGTTGCGGACCACGCGGACGTCGGCGCCCGCCGCCTGGAGCGCCTGGACCAGGTTGAAGGTGAAGCTGTCGTAGTTGTCGACGACGAGGATCACGTCCGCGCTCCGATCACCGGCTCGGCCGTCGGGGCGTCGTCGTCGGCGGCCGGGGCATCGGGGACGCCCGCCGCCAGGTCGATCGCGCGGCGGACCGCGGCGGCCTTGTGGTCGGTCTCCTCGAACTCGCGCTCCGGCACCGAGCCGGCGACGATGCCCGCGCCCGTGTGGACGTGGGCCTGGCCGTCCTTGAGCACGGCGCTCCGGATGGTGATGGCCGTGTCGAGGTTGCCGTCGTACCCGAGATAGCCGACGGCCCCGCCGTACAGGCCGCGCCGCTCGCCTTCGGCCGCCGCGATGAGCTGCATCGCGCGGACCTTCGGGGCGCCCGAGAGCGTGCCGGCCGGGAAGACCGCGCGGAGCGCGTCGAGGGCGTCGAGGTCCGGCCGCAGCCGCCCCTCGACGTGCGACACGAGATGGAGGACGTGGCTGTAGCGCTCGACCTCCATGTACTTGCTGACCGTCACGGTCCCGGGCCGGCTGACCCGCCCGAGGTCGTTCCGACCGAGGTCGACGAGCATCACGTGCTCGGCGCGCTCCTTCGGGTCGCGCTGGAGCTGCTCGGCGAGCAGCGCGTCCTCGCGCGCGTCCACGCCACGCGGCCGGGTCCCGGCGATCGGATGGGTCGTGAGCTTGTCGCCCTCGACCTGGAGCAGGAGCTCCGGGGAGGCGCCGACGACCTCGAACGTGGGCGTCCGCACGAAGAACAGGTACGGACTCGGGATTGACACGGCGGAGCGCCCGGTACAGCCCGATCCCGTCGAGCGTGCGACCCGTCTCGGGGTCGCCGGGCAGGTCGAAGGACTGGCGGCGGGCCAGCACGACCTGGATCGCCTCGCCGGACGCGATCGCCTCCTTGGCGACCTCGACGGCATGGATGTACGCCTCGCGGCCGAGGCTCGTGTCGGCGGGCGCCGGCGAGACCGGTGGGAGCGACCCGGCCCGGCGGGCGGCGCCGGCGATCTCGGCCGCCGACGGGCGTCCCGCGCGGTCCAGGGCGGCGAAGATCGCCTCCTCGGCGATCCGGTAGCGGCCCTCGAGGTCGGGGGTCTCGGTGTGCAGCGAGGCGACCGCGGACAGCGTATGGGTGAGGTGGTCGAACACCAGGACGAGGTCGGTCTCGATGAAGGCCGCCATCGGGACGTTGACCGGGTCGAGGTCCGGGAGCGGGACGGTCGGCTCGAACGTGGAGACGGCGTCGTAGGCGAGCGCCCCGACGGCGCCGCCGGTGAACCGCGGCATCCCGTCGACCGGCAGCACCCGGCGGCGCGGCACGAACGAGCGGATCGCAGTCGAGGGGATCGGCGGCGGGCGCGCTGTCGATCGGCAGGTCCGGCGTGCATAGGTCGGGACCGTCACGGGCCGGGTCTGGGTCCGGGCGACGCCGTCGCGGACCTCGAGGAGCCGCCGCGGCCCGACGCCGAGGAACGAGTACCGGCCGAGGCGCTCGCCGCCCTCGACCGACTCGAGGAGATACGCGGGGCCGCCGTCGTCGAGCCGCAGGAACGCCCCGATCGGGGTCTCGAGGTCGGCGGGGCGGGTCGCCCGGAGCAGGATCGTGTCCGCCTCGGTGGCGAGGCGTCTCGTCTGCGCCAGGCTGAGCGGGTCCGTCGTCGTCATCGCGGTTGGCCTCTGGAATCAAGAAACGACCAGTTCGTCCCGGGACGAAAGGTCGTGCCTTCCGCGGTGCCACCCTCATTCGGCGATGCCGCACTCACGTGACCGACGGGTCCGATGGTGTCGCCACCATCGCCGATCGGCGCTGCCCTGTATCGCTGGCGCTCTGCGCCGGAGCCTACTGGCGGAGATCCGCGTTCGGTCCGGAGGCTCCCGGGTCCATTCCCTGTCGTCGTCGTCCCGGTTCGCACCAGCCACCGGGTCTCTGGGTCGACGTGCGACGGGTACTCGTCCCGTTCACAGCCCGTTCTTCGTGATGTAGGGGCGGAGTATGGGCGGGCCCCCTCGGATGCGTCAAGCCGGCGCGTTTCCGGGAGGTGCTGCCTCGAAGCCGTCGCAGCGCAGGACCGGGAGCGCCGGGTAGCGCGGGTAGCGCGGCTCGGTCCGGGACCGCTCGCACAGCCGGAACCCGCTGCCCCGCTTCGAGGTCACGACCCGCGAATGCCGGCACCCGGCGCACAGGCCGACGCGGGGATCGAGGTCGGGGGGTGTCGGCATCGGCGCCTCGCGGGAGCGGGTGCGGCTGGCGGAGAGGGTGGGATTCGAACCCACGAAGTCTTTCGACTCTGCGCTTTTCAAGAGCGCCGCCATCAACCGCTCGGCCACCTCTCCGTGGCGCAGGATACCAGCGGGTCCGCGACGCCCTAGGCGTACGTCCGGCGGCGGCGGCCGGGCGCCGGCTCCTGGTCGCCGAGCGAGCGGCGGACGAACGGCAGCCAGGCGAGCGCGCCGAGCGACTGCGCCAGCACGGCCAGGATCAGCAGCAGGCCGGGGACGACCAGCGCGACGCTCGGCACGACCAGCTCGAGCGACAGGCCGAGGTCGACATCGACCGGTCCGAGGGCGGGCTTCGCCGGGTCCTCGCCCGCCGCCGGGCCGATGCTCAGGTTCGGGACGCCGCTCTCGCCACTGCCGCCGTCGCCCCGGCCGCCGCCCGTGCCCGCAAGGCCCGTGACGTCCGAGGACGCCCGCGGGGTCGCCGTCGGCGTCGGCGGCGCGGTCGGGTCGGAGCCAGGATCCGCCGCTGCCGGCGTCGGGGTCGGGGTCGGGGTGGGTCGGGCGGTCCGATCGGGGGTCGGCGTCGGGGTCGGGGTCGGCAACAGGTCAGGCAGCGTCGGCAGCGGGATGACCGTCGGCACCGGGGTCGGCTTCGGCGTCGGCTTCGGCTTCGGCGTCGGCTTCGGCGTGGGTGTCGGCGTCGGCGTCGGCGTCGGGGCGGGGGTCGGCACGGCGGTCGGTGTCGGCGTCGGCGGGGCGGTGCCGACGTAGATCGTGACCCGCGCGGTGCTCTTGACGAGGAGCAGCGACGTCAGCTGGTAGTCGAAATGGTCGACCCCGCTGAAGCCGGCGTTCGGCTGATAGTCGATGCGGCCGTCGTCATGCCAGTTCAGCTTGCCGTGCGCCGTCTTGACCAGGAGCTTCGGCTTGCCGACGATGTCGATGTCGTTCGCGAGATAGCCGGGCGAGGGGACACGGAGCCGCGTCTGGTAGGGCGTGGTGTAGGTGTCGTCGTTGGCCAGGAGCGCCGCGTTCGCGGGCGCGGGCCGCGCGCCGGCGACGAGCACCATGAAGGCGATCGCCGCGACCAGCCCGTAGCGAGGCACGTGCCGTCTCACGCGACGGCCCTCGGCGCCCAGAGGCGGATGTTGGCGTTCGGGTCCGACCCCGGCATCGGGGCATCGGCGACGGTCCGGAGGCTGGTCACGAACAGGTCGACCAGCCGCGGGTCGAGCTGCGTCCCGGCGGCCCCGACCAGGCGGCGGATCGCCTCGTCGGTGTCGAGGGCCTTGCGGTAGGCACGGGACGTGGTCATCGCCGAGAAGCTGTCGGCGACGGCCACGATGCGCGCGATCAGCGGGATGTCCTCGCCGGCGAGGCCGTCGACGTAGCCCGTGCCGTCCCAGCGCTCGTGGTGGTTGCGGATGCCAGCGCGGATGAGGTCCGTGTCGGGCAGGTCCCGGACGATCAGGTCGCCGAGGACGACGTGCTGCTTGACGATCTCGTACTCGTCGTCGGTCAGGGCCCCGGGCTTGCGGAGCAGGTGATCCGGCATCCCGATCTTGCCGATGTCGTGGAGGAGCCCGGCCAGCCGCACGGCGCCGATGGTCGCCTCGTCGAGGCCGTCCTGGCGGGCGAGGAAGACGGCGTACCGCGCGACGTCCTCGGAGTGCCGCTTCGTGTAGCGGTCCTTCGTGTCCACCGCGAAGACCAGCCCCTGCAGGACGTCGAAGGTCGCGGCGCCGCCGTCCTCGATGCCCTCGGATCCGGTCACGCGGATCTCGTCGCCGCCGCTGGCCTTCGCCGAGCCGAGGGTCGACGCGACGGTCGCGAGCAGCACCGTGAGCGAGGCGCCGTCCTTGGGGTACGTCGCGATGCCGGCGCTGATCGTGATCGGGATGCGCTCGCCCGCGTAGACGTCGAGGCTCCGATCGACGAGCGTGTTCCGGACGGCCTCGATCGCCGGCTCGAGCCCGGCGAGGCCGTCGGGCGGCGCGATCACGAGGAACTCGTCGGGGCCGTAGCGGCCGATGATCGCCTCCGGCGGGCAGGCCTCGTCGAGCACGTCCAGCACGGTCATCAGGACGTTGTCGCCCGCGCGGTGCCCCTGGTGGTCGTTGAGCAGCGTGAAGTTGTCGATGTCGATCAGGGCCACGGCGATCGGCTCGCCGCTGGCCTTCGCCGTCTCCATCCGCGCCGCGAGCAGGCTGACGAGCGCGCCGTGGTTGTACGTGCCGGTCAGCGGATCGCGGCGGGTGGACTCGACCAGCTCCAGCGTCTGGCGGCTGAGCCGCCGCTGTGCCGAGCGGAAGATGATGAACAGCAGCACGGCCGCGACCGCCGCGGCGCTCAGCGTCACGAGGACGACCTGGAGCCGGACCGCGTCGAGCTTCGCGAGGATCGGACCGGCGTCGCGCCACAGCGTGAGCTCGCCCAGGACCGCGCCGCTCCGATCGTTGATCGGCAGGCGCTCGCGGAGGACCATCGGCGCGGCCAGGTCGTCGACCAGCGCGCCGGCCTCGGCGAGCGGGACGATGGCGGCGTCGGCGTTCCGGTCGATGGCGACCGGCGGCACGGCGGGCAGCGCTCCGGTCCGGTCCGTGGCGACCAGGGCGCCATCGGCGCGGCGGAGCTCGGCATGGAGGATCCCGCTCGTGCTGCCGAGGGACGCGAGGACCGTCTGGAGCTTGGCCTGTCGCGTGGCGTCCGGAGCGCCCGTCGCGGTGAGGTCCGACCCGGTCAGCAGCTCCCCGGCGACGAGCACGCGCACCGACGCGACATCACCGCCGACGACGGCGTTGGTCGCGGCCTCGGTGAAGTGGGACGTGACCATCGAGGCCTGCGCCGAAGCCGTGACGCCGACCAGGACGAGGAAGGCGCCATAGACGAGCAGGAGCAGGACAGGGCGGCGGATCCGCGGTTCGGAGCCGAACACGGAAAGGGCAGGTCTCCGCACGAAGCGTTGATCCCGCGAGCGTACGGGCGCGGCTCATGACCTCCCACGGGACGTTCGTCTGGGCCGATCGCGCCATCCGGGTCAGTGCGCGGACGCACCGCCCGCCATCAGCCGATCCGGTCGCGCCCCAGGTACGGGCGCAGGACCTCGGGCACCGTGATGCTCCCGTCGGGCTGCTGGTAGGTCTCGAGGATGGCCGCCACGATGCGCGCGAGCGCGAGGCCCGGACCCGTTGAGGGTGTGGACGAGCTCGGCCTTCGCGCCGGGCTCCGGCCGGTAGCGGATCGCCATCCGGCGTGCCTGGAAGTCCTTGAAGTTCGAGCACGAGCTGACCTCGAGCCAGCGCTCCACGCCCGGCGACCAGACCTCGAGGTCGTACTTGCGGGCCTGCGTGAAGCCCATCTCGCGGGTGCTCATCAGGAGGACGCGGTAGGCGAGGCCGAGACGCTGGAGCAGGACCTCGGCCCGCTCGGTCATCCATTCGAGGGCCGCGGCGGAGTCCTCGGGCCGCTCGAACAGGACCATCTCCACCTTGTCGAACTGGTGGACGCGGAGGATGCCCCGGGTGTCCTTGCCGGCGGCGCCCGCCTCCCGGCGGAAGCACGGCGAGTAGGCGGCGTAGCGGATCGGCAGCTCGGCGGCCTCGAAGATCTCATCGCGGTGCAGGTTCGTGACCGGCACCTCGGCGGTCGGGACCAGGTACAGCTCGTCGCGGGTCACGACGTACATCTGGTCTTCCTTGTCGGGGATCTGCCCGGTGCCGCGCGCGGAGTCGGCGTTGACGACGGCCGGCGGCCAGACCTCGGTGAAGCCGTGCTCCCGGGTGTGGACGTCGAGGAACCAGTTGATCAGGCCGCGCTGGAGCGCGGAGCCGGCGCCCTTGTAGACCGGGAAGCCCGAGCCGGCGATCTTGGCGCCGCGGGCGTTGTCGAGGATGTCGAGCGCCTCGCCGAGCTCCCAGTGCGGCTTGCGCGTCCAGGTGGCGCCACCGGCCGGCGCATCGGCGCCGACCTCGCCCTCGAGCGGCTGCTCGAGCGGGAGCTGCTCGCCCCATTCGCGGATGGTGACGTTGGCCTCCTCGCCGCCGACCGGGATGTCCGGGTCGGGCGGGTTGGGGATCCGGAGGAGCTGGTCGTCGAGGGCCGCCTCCACCTCGGCCAGCTCCGCGTCGAGGACCTTGATCCGCTCGCCGGCGGCCGTGGAGTCGGCCTTGAGACCGGCGACCTCGTCGCCGTCGGGCTTCGCGCCGCCCTTGATGGCCTCGCCGATCCGCTTCGAGGCGGCGTTGCGCTCCGCCTTCAGGGTCTCGCTCTCGCCGAGCAGCTGGCGGCGGCGCGTGTCGAGCTCGAG
The DNA here is from genome assembly GCA_963755995.1 of uncultured Chloroflexia bacterium. GTDB lineage: Bacteria > Chloroflexota > Limnocylindria > Limnocylindrales > CSP1-4 > SPCO01. The sequence continues at coordinate 1,411,411 of CAVWLQ010000003.1, forward strand.
GGCGCGGTCGACCAGCGCCGGGTCCTCGCCCTTGTCGAGCGCGCCACGGCGGATGACGTCGGGCTCGTCGCGGAGCCGCTGCAGGCCGACGCTCATGCCGGCACCCCCATGCCGCCGGCCGCACGCAGCCGGTCGATGACGAACGTCTCGTCCATGCTCGCCAGCAGCCAGCCGGCACGAGGGCCGTTCGGGCGGCCCAGGAAGGCGAGGTAGAGCGCGGTGAAGGCGGCCTTCGCGTCGATCCCGGCCGACGCCGGCGGTGCGGAAGATCGCGTCCTGCCAGGCATCGCCGGTCTCGAGACGCGCATCCGAGGCGGTCTCGGCGAGCGCCGCCAGGAACGCCCGCTCCGCCGGTCCGAGGTCCGCGGTCTCGGGCGGGCACGGTCGGCTGGACCTTGACGACGGCGCGCTCGGGTGCGTAGGCATCGAGCCAGCCGCGCGCCGCCCGAAGGCGCTCCTCGAAGATCGCGGCCTCGCGCTCGGTGAGGGCGCTCCCCTTCTCCGCCTCGACGCGCGCCGCGACGTCGACGCCGGGCACCTGCGCGAGCAGCGCGAGGTGCGAGAACGCGGGCCGGAACGCGGCGGCTTCGGCAGCGACGTCGGCGCCAGGGTCGAGCAGCGAATACCGGAAGGTCGCCTCGTAGCCGGGCGGCAGCTCGCCCTTGACCTCGCGGCCAGCGGTCGCGGCGGCGAACTTGTCGAACTCGTCGAAGAGGCGCGGGATCTGGTCGGTGCCGTCGGGGTCGAACTCGATGGCGTGGTTCGGCTTCGGGCGCAGGAACAGGAACCGGAGCTGCTCCGGCGGGATCACCTCGGCGATCGTGTGCGCCGCGGCGCCACGCCCCTTGGAGGTCGACATCTTCTTGCCGCCGATGTTGAGGAACTCGTACGGCACGTTGAGCGGCGGCTCGCGCTCGAAGATCTCGCGGGCGATGGCGTCGCTCCGGTCGCGCGACCCGCCCGCGGTCGAGAGGTCCTTGCCGCACGGCTCGATGGTCACGCCGAACAGCGACCACTGGGCGGCCCATTCGAGGTTCCAGGGCAGCTTCGCGTTGCCGCCGAACGGCGAGATCCAGCCGGACGCGCCGCAGCCGGTCGCCCACTCGACGTGGCGTGCCCGGCACTCGAAGAAGACGCTTCTCGCCGTCCCACTGGGTCACGATGGTCGTGCCGACCTTGCCGCAGTTCGGGCAGATGACGCCGGCCGGGTGCCACGCATCGGGATGCTGGACGTTGGCGACGCGCCGGTAGATCTCGCGGACCTCGGCGGCCTTGTCGAGGGCGATCCGCAGGTACGGGTCCATCGCCCCGGTCGGGTAGATCTCGCTCATCCAGTAGTAGCGGTCGGGGTGGATGCCGAGCCCGGCGAAGACGTCGATGAAGACCTGGGCGTGATGGCGCGCGTACGACGCGTGCCCGTCGCCGGCCTGGTCGGGGACGTGCGCCAGCGGGCGGCCCATCTCGTGCTCGACCGCGTCGGGCGTCAGCAGCGCCTGCGCGTCCATCGGGTCGAGGTCGTCGACGCCGTAGAGCAGCGTGGTCTCGATGCCGCTCGCGCGCAGCGCGCGCGTGATCGTGTCGAGGATGACCGGCCCGCGGAGGCTCCCGACGTGGACCGTCCCCGATGGGGTCTTCGAGTCGTTGACGACCTGGGGTCCGCGGTCGCGGACCTGTGCCGCGAGTTCGTCCGCCCAGTCCATGGGTCCCTCCGCGCGGCCCTCGGGCCCGAGGGCCTCTTAGGTGATGCTGACGATCTTGTAGGAGAAGTCGCCGGCGGGCACGCGGACGACGATCTTGTCGCCCTTGCGCTTGCCGAGCAGGGCGCGGCCGACGGGGCTCTCGTTGGAGATCCGGCCCTCGCCGGGCTTCGCCTCCGCGGATCCGACGATCGTGAACGTCTCGGCGCCGTCGCCGCTCTCGACCGACACGGTCGAGCCGATCTGGACGTGCTCCGTCGAGTGGTTCTCGTCGATGATCGTGGCGTTCTTGATCAGCGCTTCGAGCGTCTGGATCTTGCCCTCGACGAACGCCTGCTCGTTCTTGGCGTCCTCGTACTCGGCATTCTCGGACAGGTCGCCGTGTTCCTTGGCGTCGTGGATCCGATTCGCGACCTCTGGCCGCTTGACGCTGATCATCTCGTCAAGCTCCGAGCGGAGCTTGGTGAGACCCTCCTTGGAGAGGTAGGTGGGCTTGTTGTTCACGTCCGGTGGCCCCCGCGCTGCAGGTGGTCAAATGGTCTGACCGGGCTGGGCGGTCAAGGTCGATAAAGGAAAGAACTCCAGGTGGCTCGCGGCATGATCCGCGCACCTGAAGTTCCGACCGGGCCCGAATGGTAGTGCCGGGCCGTGCGGCTGTCAAAGCACGACGAACGGTCGCCGGACGGCCGGCCGGCCCGGCGTCAGGGCTGCGCGGGACCGCCCTCGGACAGTCGCAGCAGCCGGCGCTTGATGCGCTGGAGCGAGCCGCGGTCGGGAAGGGCCACGAACAGGGTGTCGTCGCCGGCGATCGAGCCCGCGACCTCGGGCCAGCGCGCGCGGTCGAGCGCGGCCGCGATCGCGTGGGCCGAGCCCGGGAGCGTGCGCAGGACGAGCAGCAGCCCCGCCTCGTGGATCTCGAGCGGCAGGTCCGACAGCAGCTTGCGCAGGCGGTCCTCGCCCGAGGTCTCGGCCTCGATGAGCCGCGGCGGGAGCGCGTAGGCCGCCGTCCCCTCGCGCGCCACCTTGATCAGCCCCAGCTCGGCGACGTCGCGGCTGATCGTGGCCTGCGTCGTCCGGAACCCGCGCTCGCGCAGGGATGTCGCCAGCTCCTGCTGGGTGCGGATCGGGCGCTGCTCGACGAGGTCCCGGATGGCCCGCTGGCGGAGCTGCTTCATGACCTCCATGGCGGCCCTACGCGGGCCGGATGCCGGTCGCGATCAGCAGCAGGACGGCCCCCGCGAGGACGAAGCGATAGATCACGAAGATGTCGAAGGAGTGGGTCCGCACGTAGTCGAGGAGCACCCGGATCGCGAGCAGCCCGGACAGGAAGGCCGCGACCAGGCCGACGACGAGCGGCGCGATGCTGACATCGACCCCGGCCTCGCCGCCGATGAGCTTCCGGATCTCCAGCAGCGCGGCCCCGGCGGTCACCGGCGTCGCCATCAGGAAGCTGAAGCGGGCGGCGGACGCCCGGTCCAGCCCGGCGAACCGGCCGGCCGAGATCGAGATGCCCGAGCGGCTGATGCCGGGGACCAGCGCGATCGCCTGCGCGACGCCGATCCCGAACGGCGAGCGGGAACGTGACATCGCCGACCCGCTTGGTGGTGGCTCCGAGGCGGTCGGCCAGCCACAGGACGATGCCGCCGACGACGAGCGTGATCGCGACGACCCCGGGGGCGCGGACCGCCTCCTCGAAGACGTCGTTGAGGAAGAACCCGGCGATGGCGGCCGGGATCGTGGCCGCGACGAGCAGCCACGCCAGCTTGCGGTCCGGATCGTCCTGGAACGAGCGATCGCGGATGGTCGCCAGACCGGCGGGGACGAGCCGCGCCCAGTCGGACGCGAAGTAGATCAGCAGCGCCCCGAGCGTGCCCACGTGGAGCATCACGCTGAACGCCAGCGAGTTGATGAACGGGTCGGTCCAGCCGAAGAGCCAGGGCACCAGGATCAGGTGCCCCGACGACGAGACCGGCAGGAACTCCGTGAGCCCCTGCACGATCCCCATGACCAGAGCCTGGAAGACCGTGTCCATATATCCCTACTGAGAGTCCGGACTGGTTGACGCCGTCAGCCGGCCGGCCTACCGAAGGAAGAGCGGTGCCAGCACGAGCGAAATGGTGGCCAGCAGCTTCACGAGGACGTGGAGCGACGGGCCGGCGGTGTCCTTGAACGGGTCGCCGACCGTGTCGCCGACGACCGCCGCGGCGTGGGCGTCGGAGCCCTTGCCGAGGACGTTGCCCTCGTCGTCCGTGAGGTGGCCCGACTCGATGTACTTCTTGGCGTTGTCCCAGGCACCGCCGCCGTTGTTGAGGACGGTCGCGAGCAGGACGCCCGCGATGGTCCCGACCATCAGCATGCCGGCGACCGCCTCGGCACCGAGGATGACCCCGATGGCGATCGGCGTGGCGACTGCGACCATGCCCGGCAGGATCATCTGCTTGAGCGCGGCCTTGGTGGTGATGTCGACGACGCGGGCGTAGTCCGGGCGCTGGGTGTAGTCCATGATCCCGGGCATCTCGCGGAACTGGCGGCGGACCTCGACGATGATCGTCTGCGCCGTGGTGCCCACCGCTCGGATCGCCAGCGCACTGAAGAAGTACACGAGCGTCGCGGCGATGAAGGCGGCGATGAACACGTTGACGTTGGCGAGGTTGACCGAGTTGAGCAGCTCGACCCCGGGGACGCCGTTCTCGATCTGGCGGCCCTTGATGACGTTGATCTTGTCGATGTAGGCGCTGAACAGCAGGAAGGCCGCCAGCGACGCGGAGGCGATCGCGTAGCCCTTGGTCAGGGCCTTGGTGGTGTTGCCGACGGCATCGAGCCGGTCCGTGATCTCACGGGCGCCCTTCTCGATGCGGCTGAACTCGGCGATGCCGCCCGCGTTGTCGGTGATCGGGCCGAAGGTGTCCATCGCCAGGATGTAGGCGGTGGTCATCAGCATGCCCATCGTCGCGACCGCGGTCCCGAAGATCCCGCCGACGTTGCGGCCGTCCGCGGACAGCAGGTGGGCCTGATCGCCCAGCCAGTGGCTGACGAAGAGCGCGATGCTGATCGTGATCGCGGTGACCGCGGTCGTCTCGAAGCCGATGGCCGTGCCGGCGATGATGTTCGTGGCGGGGCCGGTCTTGGACGCCTCGGCGATCTCCCGGACCGGGCGGTAGCTGCCGGCCGTGTAGTACTGGGTGATGTAGACGAAGGCCACGCTGGTGGCCAGGCCGACGATGCCGGCGGCGAAGAAGTACAGCCAGGTCGGGAAGCCGCCCTCCCCCACGCCGCCATTGGTCTGCATCATCACGTTGGTCGTGATCGCGAGACCGACCACGGACAGCAGGGTCGTCACCCAGTAGCCGCGGTTCAGCATGTTCATCGGGTCTTCGTCTTCCTTGCCGCGGACGAAGAAGATGGCCACGATCGTGGCCAGGAGGCCGAAGGCGCGGACGACGAGCGGGAAGAAGATCCAGGCCTCGGGATGCGGCCAGCCGGCGCGTCAGGGCGATGGCGTAGACGCCGACCCCCAGGATCATCGCGCCGATGTTCTCGGCGGCCGTGGACTCGAAGAGGTCCGCGCCGCGGCCGGCGCAGTCGCCGACGTTGTCGCCGACCAGGTCCGCGACGACGCCCGCGTTGCGGGGATCGTCCTCGGGGATGCCCTTCTCCACCTTGCCGACGAGGTCGGACCCGACGTCGGCGGCCTTCGTGTAGATGCCGCCGCCGAGCTGGGCGAAGAGCGCGACGAACGACGCGCCGAAGCCGAAGCCGACGATGAGGAACGGGGCCTGCGCGACCGTGACGTCGCCGACGAACGTCGAGTAGAACGTGAAGATGCCCCACACGCCGAGGAGCGACAGGGCGACGACGAGGAAGCCGGAGACCGCCCCGCCGCGCATCGCGACCTGGACCGCCTCGACGAGGCTGCGCCGGGCCGCCGACGCCGTCCGGACGTTGGCCTTCACGCTGATGAACATGCCGATGATCCCCGACGCCATCGAGCAGGCGGCGCCGACGATGAACGCGACGCCGGTCATGATGCCGATCGGCGCGCCCGCCAGCGACTGGACGTCGGCGACGTCCTTGGTCTCGATGAGCGTGATCAGGATCGCGATCAGGACCGAGCCGACGAGGGCCAGGATGCCGATGGTCGTGTACTGGCGCCGGATGAACGCCACGGCGCCTTCGAAGATGGTGCCGGCGACGGCCTCCATCTCGGGCGTGCCGGTGTCGCGGCTGAGGACGTCGCGGGCGAGGTAGATGGCGAAGAGCACGGCGATCAACCCTGCGGGCAGGATGATCAGCTGGAGCGCACTGGCATCCATCAGGTCAGAGGGTCCTCCAGATCGGGCTGATTGGCCACGGACAGCCGGGCGCGTGATGGGCGCCGCCTCGGGGCGACATGTCCGGGGAGTGCGTGATCCGGTCCCGCGTCCCATGCATCGGCGACTGGGACCTTGCAGACCGGCGGCGAGTGTAGCAAGGCGCCGGAGAGCGGGTCAAACTCGCATCGCAGGCCCGATATGCAGTCGCCTTCGAGCGTGACGGCGGTGGTGCCGGACAGCCCCTATACTGCCGGACTTGTGACCCACCGACGCGCCTTGTGAGCAAACGGCCCGCGCTCGGGTGCCTCTTCGAGATCGTCGAGACCCTGGCCCTCACGCTCATCATCTTCTTCGTCATCCAGAACTTCGTCGCGCAGCCGTACAAGGTGCAGATGCAGTCGATGGAGCACACGCTCGAGCCGGACCAGTACGTCCTGGTCGACAAGCTGACCCCCCGCTGGGACGGCTACAAGCGCGGTGACATCGTGGTCTTCAAGCCGCCGGCCGACTGGGGCCCCTTCGACGACACGCCCTACATCAAGCGCGTCATCGGCGTCGGCGGCGAGACCGTGGAGATCCGCGACGGCCTGGTCTACATCGACGGGGCCGCGCTGCCGGAGCCGTACATCTACAAGGAAGACGACGGGACGCCGCAGCCGACGGCGGCCGATTCGGACCAGTCGACCTGGGTGATCCCCGAGGGCGAGCTCTTCCTGATGGGCGACCACCGGTCCAACTCCTCGGATTCGCGCGCCCACGGACCGGTCCCCGTCGAGAACGTCGTCGGCCGGGCGTGGCTCCGCTACTGGCCGCTCGACACGTTCGGGATCCTCCCGACGCCCACGTACCCGACGCTGGTGCCGGTCTCGCCGTGAACCCTGCCCTGGCGGGGGTCGCCCTCGCCATCACGATCGGCGCGATCGTGGCGGTCTCGGTCCGCGATGCCCGGACCGCGATCCTCGGGCTGGCCGTGCTCCTGATCGGCTCGCCGTTCCTGGCCGACCCGCTGGCCGACACCCTCGGGCTCGCGGCCCGCGTGGTCGGGGCCGTGCTGGCGGCATACCTGCTCTGGATCGCCCTGCGGACGGCTCCTGCCCCGACGGGCGGATCGCGCCTCGGCTGGGCCGCCGACGCGTCGGTCGCGGCGGCCGCGGCGGCGGTCGGCTACGGCACCCACGGCCTCGGGGTCGCGGGACAAGGTCCGGCCCTCGCCCAGGCGGCCGGGTTCGCGCTGGCGGCGCTCGCGGTCGCGCCCCTGTGGACCGGCCGCGACATCATGCGCGTCGGCATCGGCCTCCTCCTGCTCACGAGCGGCGCCCTGCTGGTCCGCGTCGCCCTCGGCGGCACGCCCGGCGCGCTCGAGCAGCTCGTGACCGCGGGCCTCGTCGCCGGGCTGGGCGGCGCGATCGCGATCCTGGCCGTGTCGGCCGGCCGCGACGGCGGCGACGGCTTCGAGCTCGCGCAGCCCGGGCGGCCACGCGGGGTCCGGGCGGCCGACGCCCGTCCCGTCGACCGGCGGTGACGCTGGCGCTGTTCCTCGCGATCACCTTCGGGGCGACCGGGATCGCGCTCCTCGTCAGCCGCCGGCCGGCCGCGTCGGCCATCGCCGGGCTGGGAGGCCTGGTGCTGGCCCTGGTCGCGGCCCTCGCGCTGGACCCGAACGAGCAGGTGACGGTCGGTGGCGCGGTCGTGGCGACCTCGGCCTACCTGCGGCTCTTCCTCGTCCTCGGCTCGAGCTTCGGGCTCGTGCTGGCGGTCGTCGGGCATGGCGACCGGGTCGCGGCGCGACGCCCCGGCCGTGACCCTCGGCGTGCTCGGCGCGGCGGCGCTGGCGATGTCCCTCGCGGACCCGAGGATCGCGGTGCTGGCCATCACGGCCGGCGGCCTCCTCGCCGTGCTGCTCACGATCGTCCCGGCGGGGACCGGGCGGCGGCGACCATCGGCACGCTCGAGCTGCGGGCGCTGATCGTGGCCGGCGCGATGGCGATCGCCGCCGCGGCGTGGATCGGCCGCGACCTCAGCCAGCTCGTCGCCCAGCCGGTCGTGTTCGGGCTCTGCTACCTCGCGTTCGCCCTCGCGGTCGCCATCCGGTTCGGCGCGATCCCGTTCCACATCTGGGCCGCCCGGCTGACGGACACGGTCCCCGAAGCGGCCCTGCCGATCATCACGGCCTGGGGACCCGCGGCGTTCGCGGTGGTGGCCCTGGCCTGGACCGACCAGTCGGTGGCGCCGCTCCTCGTCGAGATGGACGCGGAACGGGCCATCGTCCTCGGCATCGCCATCGCCACGATCGTCCTCGCGGCCTTCGCCGCATGGATCCAGGACGACCTCGAGCACGTGGTCGGGTATTCGATCATCGGCGACGCGGGCGTGATCCTGCTGGCCATCGCGGCGCTCGACCCCGACGCCTGGGCGCCCGCCCGGATCTGGATCCTCGCCTTCGTCGTGACCCGGAGCGCGTTCGCCGCCTGGGCCGCCTCCCTGCGATCGACCTATGGCACCGGCCGGATCCCGGACCTGCGCGGCTGGGCCGTCCGCACCCCGGTCCTCGCGATCGGCCTCGGGCTCATCGTCCTCGCCGGGATCGGGCTGCCGGGTCTCGCCGCGTTCGACGCCCGGGCGTCGCTGGTGCGCCTCGCCGTGCCCGGCCCGTTCGGGGCGCTCGTCCTGCTGGGCACGTTCGCGCCGCTCGCCTACGAGATCCGCCTCTTCGTGGTGGGCGCCCGCCGCCCGCCGGCCGAGGTCCCGGCACCCATGGGGCGTGGCGGCCTGCCGCGACGGACGCCGCTCGACCTCAACGACGTGCGCGGCTCGGCCGGCACCTTCTGGAGCGCCAACCGGGCGGCGATCGCGGCGCTGCTGACGGTCGTGCTGGCGGTCGGCTCGCTCGTGGTCGCGGCCGGTGGCCTCGGTGGCCCCGAGGCGGCGGCCGGGACGTCGCCCCCGGTGCGGAGGGGCCGTCCGAATCGTTCGAGCCGGCGCCCGAGCCGGGGACCGTCGTTCGAGATCCCGTCGCTCGTGCCGGGCGAGGCGTCGCCCGGCGATTCGTTCCAGCCGATCCCGACGAACTGACCCGCGCCTACTCGCCGGGCGCGAGCACCCAGCGGTCGACGTCGCGCTCGTAGTCGAAGAGCTCGCCGGGCGCGAACCACAGCGCGAGCTCCGCGACGGCGGCCTCGGGGCCGTCCGATGCGTGGACGATGTTCTGCGCGGTCTCGAGCGCGTAGTCGCCGCGGATCGTGCCCGGCGCGGCCTCGTGCGGCCGCGTCGCGCCGTTGATCGCGCGGACGACGGCGATCGCGTTCGGGCCGTCGAGCGCCGCGGCGACGAGCGGCGACGAGACGATGAAGTCCACGAGCCCCGCGAAGAACGGCTTCTCGCGGTGGGCCGCGTAGTGGCGCTCGGCGAGCGCCCGGTCGACCTGGATGAGCTTGAGGCCGACGAGCTTCAGGCCGCGCTCTTCGTAGCGGTCGATGATCCGCCCGACGAGCTGGCGCTGCACGCCATCGGGCTTGATGAGGACGAGGGTCCGTTCAGTGGCAGACATGGTTCCCTTGGGTGCGGATCGTGCTGGACGCCCGATATCGTATCGGGTGGGGCGTCGCTCGGCCGGACGCGGGCCGGGCGGGCACGGTCAGGGCTCGGCGGACGGGTCCGCTGCCGCGCGGCTCGCGGCCATCGCCGCGCCATAGGACTGCATCGCGCCGATCTCGTGGCCGACCGCCCGGAACGCATCGCCGCGGACCAGCTGGAGGCCGGGGTCGCCGGTCTCCCCGATGAGGTCCAGCACGGCCGGCGCGAGCGACGGGGAGAGCCGGACGACGAGGCCCAGGGCCACGGCCGCGGTCGCGAGGTCGCCGGCCGCGATCGCGCGCTGACCGGTGCCGAGGAGGTCCGCGGTGTCGGTCGGCGGCGGGAGCGGCCAGGCGGGCCGAACGGGCGCGAGGTCGGGCTCGGTCTGGTCCCACAGGCCGGGGTCGTCGGGCAGGGGCCCGGGATGGAGATGCAGCACGTCGTCGTCGGGGGCCGCCGCATCCTCGGCCGGCGCATCGCCGTCGCCGGGATGCGCGGCCCGGTCGGGCGGGAAGAGCGTGGCCGGGGATGGCACCGGCTGGGCCGGGTCCGCGGGCCAGACGGCGGATCGCGGCATGCCCGCGAAGACCGGGTCGATCGGCCCGTCGGCCAGGGTCAGCGCGCGGCCGGCGATCCGCCGCGCCTCGCTCGGCCGGCCCAGACCCGACGCCGCCTCCGCGGCGATGACCAGCACGATCACGGCCTCGTGGCCGCCGGCGAGGACCTCGCGGGCGATGTCGCCGGCACCGACCAGGTCGCCGGTCCGCCAGCGGACCTCGGCAAGGTCGACGGCGCCCGGCACGTCGAGGGCGCCGATCCCGGCCAGCGTCTCGAGCTCGGCCCGGGCCAGCGAGAGCGAGCCCATCCGGAGATGCAGGCCGGCCAGCACGAGGTCCGCGCCGCGCGACGGCGCGTCGACGGCCGCCGCCGGCCGTCTCGGTCGCGGCGTCCGCCTCGGTCATGCCGGCACCTTCAGGCGCGCGTCGAGGCCGCGCAGGTAGCGCGCCGGGGCGACGGCCGCGAGCCGCAGGGCGTCGTCGCGCACGAGCCCGGCGGCGACCCGCTGGACGGCGTCGGCATCCACCGCTTCGACCGCCTCGAGCGCCTCCTCGAGCGTCAGCACCCGGTCGTGCAGCGCCTCCTGGCCGCCGACCCACGAGGCGACGTGGCGAGTGTCGTCCATGCGGAGCTCCAGCCCGCCCGAGAGGTAGCGCTTGGCCTTGGCCAGCTCGTCGGCCGGGACCAGCTCGTCGCGCAGCCGGGCCAGCTCCGCCAGGATCGCGGCGAGGGCCTCGCCGAGCCCGGACGGGTCCACCCCGGCCGAGATCTCGAGGGCGCCGGCGTCCGCGTAGTCGACGATCCCCGACGAGACGTCGTAGGCGAGCCCGCGCTCCTCGCGGACCGAGAGGAAGAGCCGGCTGCTCATCCCGTCGCCGAGGACGGTGTTGAGGACCGCGAGCGTCCAGCTGTCCGGGTGGTCGCGATGGAGCGCCGGGACCCCGATGCAGAGCTGCGCCTGCGAGGTGTCGCGCTTCCCGACCGCGACCCGCGGGCCGGCCGGCAGGACCGGCGCCGGCGCGAACCCGGGCACGACCCCGTTGCCGGTGCCGAACGCGCCGGACGTGAGCGCGACGGCCTCGTCATGTCCGAGGTCGCCGGCGACCGCGACGACCGTGTTGCCCGGCCGGTACATCGTCCGCCAGAAGTCGCGGATCGTGCCCGCCGGGAGCGAGCGGATCTGCTCCTCGTCGCCGCAGATCTCGCGGCCGAGCGGCCCGTCGCCGAACATCGCGGTCTGGAAGAGGATCTGGCAGTACTCCGACGGGTCGTCGAGGTACGAGCGGATCTCCTCGACGATGATCCCGCGCTCGCTCTCGATCTCGTCCTCGGCGAGCGTCGGGCGGACGATCAGCTCGCCCAGGACGTCCACCGCGCGGGCCGCCTCGCGGCGCGGGACGCGCACCCAGTACACGGTCAATTCGCGGTCGGTCGCGGCGTTGAACGAGCCGCCGACGCCCTCGATCGCCTCGCTGATGGCCCGCGTCGTCGGGTACGCGGCGTGCCCTTGAAGGTGATGTGCTCCATGAAGTGGGCGACACCGGTCTCGCCATCGGTCTCGAGGCGGGATCCCGCGAGGACGTACGCGGCGATCGAGACCGAGCGCGCCCCGGGCACGCGGGCGCTGATGACGCGCGGGCCAGACGGCAGCGCGGTCCGTTCGAACATCCGGCCGATGGTACAGGAACCGGTCGGCGACCCAGCCGCAACGCGGGCTGGGCGTCCCGCGCCGGACGCCGCCCGCTATCCTGACGACGGTGCCTCTGGTCGATGCCCATCACCCGAGCTGAAGGGCACGATCGCGGTCCGGAGGAGGGTGATCGGTGATGCGCGGACGCTTGTCGTGGTCGGCGGCCCTGGTGGCCGTCGTCGTGCTCGCAGGGGCCTGTAGTTCGTCCAGCGGGAGCGCTGCTCCATCCGGGGCCGCGGCGTCCGGCGGCGGGTCGGCGGAATGCGCCGGCACCGGGACGAAGGGCGGCAGTGCGGACCTCCAGATCCCGGACATCGAATCCGGCAAGTTCAACGTCGCGATGGTCCTCATCGGGCCGCACGACGACGGCGGCTGGAGCCAGGCCCACTACGAGGGCCTGCAGTACCTGTGCGAGCACGTCGCCAACAGCCACGTCGCGTACATCGAGCTCGTCCCCGAGGGCGCGGACTCCGAGCAGGTCTTCCGCAGCCTCGCGCGCAAGGGCTTCGACTTCATCATCGGCACGTCGTTCGGCTACATGGACCCGATGGCGACCGTCGCCGAGGAGTTCCCGAACCAGACGTTCCTGCACCTGACCGGCTACAAGTCGAACGGCAAGAACTTCGGCAACTTCTTCGGCGCCGTCGAGACCATGAAGTACCTCGCCGGGATGATCGCCGGCTCCCGCGCCAAGGCCGACGGCAATCCGAAGATCGGCTACATGGCCACCTTCCCGATCCCGGAGGAGCTGCGCCTGGGCAACGCGATCATGCGCGGCGCCAAGGTGACCTGCCCCGAGTGCACGATGGACGTCCGCTTCATCAACACCTGGCATGACCCGGTGAAGGAGCGTGACGGGGCCGCCTCCCTCTTCGACGCCGGTGCCCAGGTGGTCTTCACCGGGGCGGACACCCCCGCGGTCGCGGATGTCGCCAAGGAGAAGGGCAAGTGGGGCGTCACCTACGACCATCCAGGCTCGTGCAAGGTCGACGCCTGCCTCACGGCGCCGTACTGGATCTGGGGTCCGGAGTACGTCCGGATCGCCGAGCAGGTGAAGGCCAAGACCTACAAGGCCGGCTACGAGTACTTCGACGCGAACTCGAAGGCGATGGGCCTGTTCGGGTTCATGGACGGCCAGACGCCGCAGCCGGGCGTGGCGAGCCTGCCCGCGGCCGACGTCCAGAAGGTCAAGGACACGCTGGCCACGATGCTGGGCAGCGGGACCGGACGCTTCGACATCGTCTTCAACGGGCCGATCGTCGACAACACCGGCAAGACGCTCGTGCCGGCGGGCTCCAAGCTCGAGCAGTCCGACCTCGACCAGTTCCCGCCCGGCGCCCCCGGGTCGGAGTGCAAGACGTGCATGTACTGGTGGAACGAGGGCATCAACAGCGAGCTGCCGCCGCTGTCGTGAGATCCGCGGGCCGGGACGATCGGGAGCCACCCGTCGTCCCGGCCCGAGCGGCCAAGCCAACGGCTGTCGATCGGGACCGGCCATGACCACCCCAGCCATCCCCGCCGCCCTCGAGGCCGTCGGCGTCGTCAAGTCCTTCCCGGGCGTCCTCGCCAACGACCACGTCGATTTCGACGTCCGCCCGGGCGAGGTCCACGCGCTGCTCGGCGAGAACGGCGCCGGCAAGTCCACGCTCATGAACATCCTGGCCGGGCTCTACCAGCCCGACGAGGGAGAGCTGCGCCTCGACGGGCAGCCCGTGACGTTCCGCTCGCCGCGCGACGCCATCGCCCGCGGGGTCGGCATGGTCCACCAGCACTTCGCGCTCGTGCCCTCGCAGACCGTGACCGAGAACGTGCTGCTCGGCATGGAGAAGCCCCGGTTCCGCCTCGACCTCCGCCGGGCCGAGACGGAGATCGAGGCGATCGCCCGGGACGTCGGGCTCCGCGTCGACCCCAGGGCGCGCATCTGGCAGCTGTCCGTCGGGGAGCAGCAGCGCGTCGAGATCCTCAAGATGCTCTACCGCGGCGCCCGCATCCTGATCATGGACGAGCCCACCGCGGTCCTCGCGCCCCAGGAGGCCGAGGAGCTGTTCGTCACGCTCCGGACCATGACCACGGCCGGCCGGAGCGTCGTCTTCATCAGCCACAAGCTGGGCGAGGTCCTCGCGATCGCGGACCGGATCACCGTCATGCGCGCCGGCAAGGTCACCGCCGCGGACGTGGACCCCGCCGGCGTCACCCGGGCCGACCTCGCCCGCCTGATGGTCGGGCGTCCGGTCCTCGAGGCCCTGCAGCGCGCGACCGTCGAGCCGGGTCGCGTCGTGCTGGCGGTCGAAGGGGTCTCGGCCCGCAACGACCGCGGCCTCCCGGCGCTGCGGGACGTCTCGCTCGAGGTGCACGCCGGGGAGATCGTCGGGCATCGCCGCCGTCGCGGGCAACGGCCAGGCGGAGCTGGCCGAGGCGATCACGGGACTCCGGCCGTGCAGCGGCCGGATCACGGTGGACGGCAACGACGTGGCGAACCGGCCGGCCGACGTGGCGATCAAGGCCGGCGTCGGGCACGTCCCGGAGGACCGCGCCGGGGTCGGCAGCGCACCGAACCTGTCGATCACCGACAACGTGATCATGAAGCGCTATCGGCAGGCCCCGATCTCGAGCGGGTGGTTCATGGACGATCGCGCGTCCCGCTCGATGGCGGAACGCCTGACCGCGGCGTACGTCGTGGGCGCTCCGCCGATCGACACCCAGGTCCGGATCCTGTCGGGCGGGAATCTCCAGCGGGTCATCCTCGCGCGCGAGATCGACGCGGCACCGACCCTCCTCGTCGCCGTGCAGCCCACCCGCGGCCTCGACGTCGGCGCCATCGAGGGCATCCACCAGACGCTGCTCGACCTGCGCGCCGGCGGGACCGCGGTCCTGCTGGTGTCCGAGGAGCTCGAGGAGCTCCTGAGCCTGTGCGACCGCATCCTGGTGATGTACGAGGGACGGATCGCCGCCGTCGTCGAACCCGCGACCACCGACGTCCACGACATCGGCATCGCCATGACGGGCGGGGCCGCATGAGGATCCGCCTCGAGCCGCGAGAGGACATCCCGCGCTGGCTCTCGCCGCTGCTCACGATCCTCGCCGTGGTCGTCGCGCTCGCGATCGGCGCGGTCGTCCTCGCGTTCGTCGGGGGCGACCCGATCCGGTCCTACCGGCACATCCTCGATGCCGCGTTCGGGAGCGTCGGGGTGATCAGCGACACCCTGGTGAAGGCCACCCCGCTCATCCTGACCGGCCTCGCCTGCTCGATCGCCTTCCGGATGCGGCTCTGGAACATCGGCGCCGAAGGGCAGTTCCTGCTGGGAGCCTGGGGCGCCAGCGCGGTCCTGCTGTTCCCGCTGCTGCCGGCCGGCACGCCGGCCATCGTGGTCATCCCGGTGATGATGCTGGCCGGGGCGGCCGCGGGCGCGGTGTGGGGCCTGATCCCGGGGATCCTGAAGGCGAAGCTCCAGGTCAACGAGATCATCACCTCGCTGATGCTCGACTACATCGCGCTCGCGTGGGTCCAGTACTGGGTCTTCGGGCCGTGGAGCCAGAGCGGGTTCCAGCAGACCCGGCCATTCCCGCCCGAAGGGTGGCTGCCGCGCCTGACGGACTTCTCGGGGGCGATCCCGGGCCTCGGCGGGCTGACGATCCATCTCGGCTTCGTGTTCGCCCTGATCGCGACCGCGGCGGTGTCGCTCCTGGTGTCGAGGACCAGGTTCGGCTACGAGCTGCGGCTCATCGGCGACAACCCGCGGGCGGCCCGCTACGCCGGGATCGACATCGGCCGGAAGATCATCGTGGTCTTCGCCATCTCGGGGGCGCTGGCCGGGCTGGCCGGCATGAGCGAGGTCAGCGGCGTCGTCCATCGCCTGCAGGACCAGATCTCGCCCGGATACGGGTTCACGGCCATCATCATCGCCTACCTCGCCCGGTTCGGGCCGTGGAAGGTCGTGGTCGCATCGATCCTGTTCGGGGCCCTGATCCTGGCCGGGCGGGAGATCCAGCCGTCGGGCGTCCCGGCGATGATCCAGGGCATCATCCTGTTCTGCCTGATCGGGAGCGATGTCCTGGTCCGCTACCGGGTGCGGATCGGTCCGGGCAGCGCGGCGGCGCCGGCCTGATGGACTTCACGCTGATCCTGGCCGCGGGCGTCGCCAGCGGCACGGTGCTGCTCTTCGCCGCGGTCGGCGAGATCTTCGCGGAGCGGTCCGGGATCCTGAACCTCGGCGTGACCGGGATGATGCTCATCGGCGCGGTCGCAGGGTTCTCGACCGCCGTCTCCACGGGCAACCCCTGGATCGCCCTGGTGGTCGCCATGCTGGCCGGTGGCGTGCTCAGCCTCCTCCATGCCGTCGTGGTGATCCACCTGCGCGCGGACCAGGTGGTCAGCGGCCTCGCGCTCACCTTCCTCGGGACCGGCCTGGCGCGCGTCCTCGGGGACGGCCTCTCCAATGCCGGCTCGATCACGACCTTGCCTCGGATCACGGTCCCCGTCCTGTCCCAGATCCCCGTCCTCGGGCCGATCCTCTTCCGTGACCAGAGCGTGCTCACCTACGTCGGGCTCCTGCTCGTCCCGGTCGCCTGGTACTGGATCAACCGGACGCGGCCGGGCCTCGACCTCCGCGCGGTCGGCGAGCGGCCCGCCGCCGCGGACGCGCAGGGCATCGACGTGTACCGCACGCGCTATGCTCTATGTCTTCGTGGGCGGGCTCCTGGCCGGACTCGCGGGAGCCACGATCACCCTCGCGCTGGCGCCGGGCTGGTACGGCGACCAGACCGTCGGGGCGCTCGGCTGGATCGCGATCGGGCTCGTGATCTTCGCCCAGTGGAGCCCGCCACGCGCCGCGATCGGCGCCTACCTGTTCGGGGCGATCTTCCGGTTCATCCTCGACATCCAGGGCGTCGCGACGATCTTCGGCGTCACCAACCCGTTCCAGGCGGGGCGATCCGCGACGTTCTTCCTCGAGATGCTGCCCTACGTCTTCGTGATCGTGGTCGTGGTCATCGGGTCACGCGAGGCGCTGCGCCAGCGCGTCGGGGCGCCGGCGGCGCTCGGCGTGCCGTACGTCCGGGGCGAGCGCGGCGGCTGACCCCTCGTCCGTGGACGCGGTCTCCGAACGGCTACTCGTCCTCGTGGGCGTCGAGGCCGAGCAGCTCCATCTGGACGTAGTCGCGCATCTCGAACGAGAGCTGCGTCGGGGCGAACGGCGACGCCGGGTCGCCCTCCACGCCCGGGCCGACCGGCGCGAACTCCACGAGCACCCGCTCGTCGCCCTGGACGAGCGTGTAGACGAGGAGCTGGTCCGGCCGGGTCTCGAACTCGAGATGCTCGAAGGAATCGATGTTCAGCGTGATCGCCAGCGGCGTGAAGTAGGTGGAGACGTCGTCGGCGTCCGTGACGATCCGCTCGACCCAGCCGGTGCCGTGGGCCACGACCTCGCGTCCGCGCAGATAGCGGTAGGTGACGGTCTGCTTGAGCAGCGGCCGCAGGAGGTTGAGCATGTCCGTGCGACTCGACACGAGGCCGTGGTTCACGAAGAACTTGGCGGCCGGCGGCGTCGTCACGGACCGTCTCCCGGGCACAAGGGCTGGACGAGGTGGCGTCGATGGTACCGCACGGCCGAGGCCGTGGCGACGCGTATCATCGCGCCCATGCTGCTCGCCCTCGACATCGGCAACACGAACGTCACGCTCGGCCTCTTCCGGGCCGGGACCCTCGTCGCGACGCGTCGCGCGGCCACCCGCCCGGAGGCCACCGCGGACGAGTTCGAGGCGACCCTCGACGCGCTGCTCCGGCTCGACGACGCCGCGCTCGCGGACGTCTCCGCGATCGTCGCCGCGTCCGTCGTGCCGGCCCTGACCGCCGCCGCGACGACGGTGGCCGCCCGGCGCGAGCGGCCGATCCTGCTCGCCTCGGCCGGGACGATGCCCCTCGCCGTCCGCGTGGACCGCCCGAACGAGGTCGGTGCCGACCGCCTGGTCAACGCGCTCGCCGCGCAACGCCTCTATGGCACGCCCGCGGTCGTGGTCGACTTCGGGACCGCGACGACCTTCGACTGCGTCGCCGCCGACGGCGCCTACGTCGGCGGGGCGATCGCCCCGGGCCTCGAGCTCGGGCTGGAGGCGCTCGCGACGCGGACCGCCAAGCTGCCGCGGATCGAGCTGCGAGCGCCGGCGCGGGCGATCGGCCGCGACACGGTCTCGGCCATGCAGGCCGGCGCGGTCCTCGGCTACCAGGCCCTCACGGCCGGGACTGCTGTCGCGGATCCGGGCCGAGCTCGCCGAGGCGAACGACGTCGCACCGGCCGAGGTCAAGGCGATCCTGACCGGCGGCCTCTCGGCCGCGCCCTGGGCCGAGGCGCTCGAGGGGATCGACGCGATCGACCCCGCCCTGACGCTCAAGGGCCTCGCGATCCTGCACGCAGAGGTCGTCGGCGGGGAGCGGCTGGAACTCGGGCTGTCGTGAGCGACCGCGGCGGCCGGCTCGAGGGCCGCCTGATCGGCCTCGGCGTCACCGGCTCGATCGCGGCCTACAAGGCCGTCGAGCTGCTCCGCGCCCTGCGCGCCGAGGGCGCCGACGTGGCGGTGATGCTGTCGCCGTCCGCCACCCGGTTCGTCGGCCCGCTGACGTTCGCCGCCCTGTCGCGCCATCCCGTCGAGACCGACCTGCTCGACCTCCTGCCCGACGGGCGGATCGGCCACATCGTCGTCGCGGACGCGGCGGACGCGATCGTGGTCGCGCCGGCGACCGCGCACTGGCTGGGCGCGATGGCCAACGGGCTGGCCGGCGACGTCGTGACCGCCACCTGCCTGGCCACCTCGGCGCCGGTGGTCGTCGCCCCCGCGATGGACGGCGACATGTGGACCCATCCCGCGACCGCGGGGAACGTCGCCCGGCTGCGCGACGACTTCGGCTACCGCATCGTGGAGCCCGTCAGCGGGTCGCTCGCATCCGGGCAGTCGGGCGTCGGGCGCCTGGCCGAGACCGCCGCCATCGTCGACGCGGTCGTGGCCGCGGTCGGCGACGCGCCGATCCGCGCCGCGGATCCGGCCGCGCGGCCGCCGCTGACCTCCACCGTGCGCGAGGCGGACCTCGCGGGCCGCCACATCGTGGTGACCGCGGGCGGCACGCGCGAGCCGATCGACCCGGTGCGCTTCATCGGCAACCGCTCGACCGGCAAGATGGGGCTGGCGGTGGTCCGCGCCGCCCTCGACCGCGGTGCCCGGGTGACGCTGCTCGCCGCCAACCTCGAGGTGGCCCTCCCCGACGACCCGGAGCTGACCGTCGTGCGCACCGGCTCGGCCGCCGAGCTGGAGACCGCGCTGGGGCACGTCACCGCCGACGACGGTGGCGCCGCCGGCTTCGATGCCCTCGTGATGGCCGCCGCCGTGGCGGACTTCCGGCCGGCGGCCGCCGCCGACCGCAAGCTGCCGCGCGCCGACGGGCTGACGCTCGAGCTCGAATCGACGCCGGACCTGCTCGCCGCCGTCGCCGAGGCGGTCCGGACCGCCGAGCCCCGGCCCGTGCTCGTCGGCTTCGCCGCCGAGACCGGCTCGCTGGAGCGGGCCGCCGGAGAAGCTCCGCCGCAAGGGCGTGGACCTGCTCGTCGCGAACGACGTGTCGGAGCCGGGCTCCGGGTTCGGCACCGACACGAACCGGGTCACGATCCTCGCCGCGGACGGCGCCCGGACCGACCTCCCGCAGCTCAGCAAGCGCGAGGTCGCGGACCGCATCCTGGATCTCGTCGCCGCGGCGCTGGACGCGCGCGACGGCGCCGCGCAGACTGGAACGACCCGGCAACCCGCTTCGGAGCCAGCATGAGCGCCACCGCCGACACGCCCCGCCGCCTGACCGTCGTCGACATCGCCCGCCAGTACGCGGACGGTGCCCGATTGCCGATGCTGACCGCGTACGACTTCCCGACCGCGCAGCTCCTCGACCAGGCCGGGATCCCGCTGCTGCTCGTCGGCGATTCGCTGGGCCAGGTGCTGCTCGGCTACGAGACGACGGTCCGCGTGACGATGGCCGAGATGGTCCATCACACCAAGGCCGTGGTCCGCGGCTCCGCCCGCGCGATGGTCATCGCGGACATGCCGTTCCTCTCGTACTCGACGCCGGAGGAGGCGCTCGAGAACGCCGGGATCTTCCTGCGCGAGGCCGGCGCCCAGGCCGTCAAGGTCGAGGGCGGCGTCCGGACGGCGCGGATCATCGAGACGCTGGTCCGGGCCGGCATCCCGGTCATGGGCCACATCGGGCTGACGCCGCAGGCCATCAACGCGATCGGCAAGGTCCGCGTCCAGGGCAAGGACCGCGACCAGGCGCGAGCGCTCCTCGGCGATGCCTACGCGGTCCAGGAGGCGGGTGCCTTCGCGGTCGTCATCGAGCTGGTCCCCGAGCAGCTCGCCGCGGCCATCACCGAGCGGCTGCGCATCCCGACGATCGGCATCGGCGCCGGCGCCGGCACGAGCGGCCAGGTCCAGGTCATCACCGACCTGCTCGGTCTCGGCGACTTCGTCCCCAAGCACGCCCGGCCGTATGCGCACATCCGCGGCGAGATCCTCGAGGCGGCGCGCGCGTACGCGGCCGAGGTGGCCGGCGGGACGTTCCCCGGCCCGGCCGAGACCGTCCGGATGGACGACGCCGTCCTCGACGACGTGCTCGGCCGCGGCGCGTCGGATCGCGCCGCGGGCTCGATCCCGGTGGGCGGGATCCCGCTCGACCGCGACCTCTGATCCGCTCGGTCCGCCGCATCCGGGTCCTGGCGTGACCGTCGTCCTCCGGACGCGCGCCGAGCTGCGCGCGGCGCTGGCCACCGCCCCCCGACCGGTCGGGCTCGTCCCGACGATGGGCTGGCTGCATGACGGCCACCGCGCCCTCATGCGGCGGGCACGAGCCGCGGACGCGACGACCGTCGTGACCATCTTCGTCAACCCGCGTCAGTTCAACGTCTCGCGCCGACTTCGACCAGTACCCGCGGAACGAGGATCGCGACGTCGCGATCTGCGAGGCCGAGGGCGTCGACCTCGTCTGGGCGCCGCCGGTCGACGAGGTCTTCGTGCCGGGCTTCGACACGACGGTCCGCGTCGGCGCGGTCGCCGGCCCGCTCGAGGGCGCGGCGCGTCCCGGCCACTTCGACGGCGTGGCGACGGTCGTCGCGATCCTGTTCGGCGTCGTCGGCGCGGAGCACGCCTACTTCGGCCAGAAGGACGCCCAGCAGGTCATGGTCATCCGCCGGATGGCGCTGGACCTCGCGATCCCGACCGAGGTGATCGCCTGTCCCACGGTCCGCGAGCCGGACGGCCTTGCGCTCTCGTCGAGGAACGTCCACCTCGACCCGGCGCAGCGGACCGCGGCCGCCGTGCTCCATCGGGCGCTCGCCCGCGCGCACGACGCGTGGGCCGCGGGCGAGCGGTCGGGCGACGCGCTGCGGGAGGCGATGCGCCGCGAGCTGGCCGGCGAGCCGCTTGCCGATGTCGACTACGTCTCGATCGCGGACGCCGCGACGCTGGCCGAGCTGGACGAGGTGACCGGGCCGGCGCTGGCCTCGCTCGCCGTCCGCTTCGGGTCGACGCGGCTGATCGACAACGAGCCGCTGGGCTGACGCCGACCGGGAACCGGATCCGCCGCGGCGGTGTATCAGGGTCGACCGTCCTCGCCCATCGCATGAGGTCCGACCGATGACCACCCGCCCGCGCTCCCGCACTCGCGCCCTCGCCCCGCTGTGGGCGATCCTGCTCACCGGTGCCGCCGTGCTGGTCGCGGTCGCGCCCGTGGCGGCCAAGGAGGGCGCCCAGGCCCAGCTCACCACGACGATCCCGCGCGACGCGACGCCCGGCAGCACGCTCCTGATCGAATGGGATGCGTTCATGCCGTCACCCGTGCGCCGCGATCCGATGCTGGGCACGCCGATCGTCATCCGTCTCCTGCCGGCCGGTGCCGGCAAGGCGGTCGAGGCCCATGGGTTCGAGGAGCCGAGTCTCTCCGGCCACTACGCCGCGAAGGTCAGGGTGCCCGAGAGCGGCATCGGCGGGGTCCAGATCGCCCTCTTCGGCGAGATGTGCGAGGCCGGCAAGGCGTGCGTCCGCGACGACATCCCCCTGCTGCTGGTCGGACCGGTCATGACCACGTCGGCGGATCCGGCGGCCGCGAAGGTCGTGGCCACCGCGGTGCCCAAGGCCGCGGCGGCGGCGGCACCCTCAGCCGCGGCGACCGCAGCAGCACCCGCAGCCGTGGCGACCGCGGCGGCACCGGTGACGGTGCCGGTCGCCCAGCCCGCGGCCGCCCCGTCGGCCGGCACCGAGCTCGGGTGGCTGGCGGCCGGGGCCGTCGCGATCCTGGCGGTGCTGGGGCTCCTCGCGGCCGCGCGCATGCTCCGCCGCCGCGGCGCTCCGCCATCGTCCCTCAGCTCCGACGCGACCCGAACGTGAACATCGGCGCCTAGGCGGTCGCCTCCGTGGCCGCGCCCAGGATCCGGTCGATGAACAGGTACTCCCAGACGAGGGCCTTGATCTCCTCGATCTTCCCGACATCGGCCGGATGGGTCTTGACGAGGAGGTCATGGACCTCGGAGGCGACCGCGTAGGTGTCCTCGGGCACGAGCGTGGCGAACAGGTCGGCCTGCCGGATCGACTCGATCACCCGGTCGCTCGGCCGGTAGCCGCCCGAGAGCACGAGCCCGACCGCACCGCCGCCCCGGCCGTCGTGACCGGTGCGCCCGCCGCCGCCCCGGCGCGCGCCCACGATCGCCTCGATGACGTCCTCGCGGTCGCCCGGCACGATCACCAGGCTGCGCGGCCCGATCCGCTCGAGCATGTGCTCGGGCTCCATCGCGCCGATGGCGACGCCGCCGATGACCAGGTCGAGGTCCGGCCCCGGGTGGAGCGTCTCGCCGTGGACGCCCTCGAGGACCATCGCGAGCGTCGGGTTCGAGAGGATGGGCCGGTACGGCAGCACGCCGAGCAGCGGCACGCCGTGGCGGGCGAGGCCGCGCTCGAGGGTCCGGGCCAGCCCGGGCTTGGCGTCGAGGTCCACCTTGTTGACGATGGCGCCCGCCACGTGGACGCCGTGCCGCTCGAAGAGCGCGGCATTGAGCACGATCTCGTCGATCGGCCGGCCGACGCCGCCCTCGGAGACGATGACCGCGGGGACCCCCAGCATCGCGGCGACGCGGGCGTTCGAGAGGTCGATGACCGCGCCGACCCCGGCGTGCCCGGTCCCCTCGATCAGCAGGATGTCGCGGTCCGCCGCGAAGGCCGCATGCGCGGCGCGGATGCGCGCGCCGAGGTCCTCCACGACCTGGCCGTCGATGAACGACTGCGTGAACCCGCGCGGGATGTGGACCGGGCTCATCTGCTGGAGCGGCTCGGCCAGGCTGAACACGCTGCGCATGAGCACGGCGTCCTCGTCGGCCGGGACGCCGTCCTCGATGACGGTCCGCTGGCCGACCGGCTTCATGAACCCCGTGGAGAGCCCGCGCCGCCCGAACCCGTCGAGCACCCCGAGGCTGACCGTGGTCTTGCCGCGGTTCTGGCCCGTGGCGGCCAGGTAGACGTGGCGCATCGGGGCGCCCGGGTCAGGGCCGCGAGGCGGTCTTGCGCTCGATCTGGGCGATCGCGTCGCGGAGCCGGGACAGCGTCTCCGCGTCCACGGCGTCCGGCTCGAGGTACGGGCCGAGGCGCTCCATGATGTCGGCGACAAGGCCCAGGAAGACGCCCGCGTCGGCGACGAAGAACTGCGGCTCGTTGTTGTAGCGGACCAGCGTCAGGCGGCCCTGCAGGACGCGCCGCTCCTCGACGTGGGCGATCTGGGTCGCGAAGTTGTGGCCCTGGATGCCGTCGGGGTTGTTGAGGAAGTTCAGGGCGTTGTCGATGGCGAGGCCGAAGCGGGCCCGCCACGCGATCAGCCGCTCGTGCACCTCGGACGGGATGCGCACCTCGGCGACCTCGTCGAAGACCTCCGGCGCCACGGTCAGCAGGCCGACCGTCGTGGTCCCGGCGCGCGGCCCGAGCATCACCTGCAGGCTGCGCTCGAGGGTGAACACCTCGGAGTCGAAGCGGGGGCTCGTGATGACGTCGGTCAGCAGGTCCTCGACGTTGTCGAGGATGCCCGGCTCCGCCACGGCGTTGACGAGGTGGAGGATCTCCTCCTTGAACAGGAACTTCTCTTCGTGATCCAGCATGGCCGGAATGCTAGCACTCGGTCGCGGGTGCCCAAGCGACCCGATGGTCAGGCATGACGACGCCCCGATCGGTCGGACCGGTCGGGGCGTGTCGGTTCGGTCGGTGGGCGCGGCTTACGGGTAGAGGCCGCGCATCTCCATGGCGTTGGCGACCCGGTCGACCGCCAGCAGGTACGCCGCCGTCCGCATGTCGCACTGCTCGCGCATGGCGATGGTCAGGGTCTCGTGGAAGGCCTTGGTCATGATCCCGCGGAGCTTCTCGTTGACGACCGCCTCGCTCCAGTGGTCGCGGTTGAGGTCCTGGACCCACTCGAAGTAGCTGACGGTCACGCCGCCGGCGTTGCAGAGGATGTCCGGGATCATGAACTTGCCGGCCGCGAAGAGCTCCGCGTCGGCGTCGGGCGTCGTCGGGCCGTTGGCGGCCTCGGCGATCAGCGTGGCCTTGATCCGGCCGGCGTTGCGGCTCGTGATCTGGTTCTCGAGCGCGGCCGGGATCAGGATGTCGCAGTCGACCTCGAGCAGGTCCGCGTTCGAGATGTCCGTCGCGCCGGGGAAGCCCTGGACGGTGCCGTGCTCGCCCTTCCACGCGACGACCTTGGCGATGTCGAGCCCGGCCGGGTCGTGGATGCCGCCGGTCGAGTCGGAGACGGCCACGACGGTGGCGCCCTCCTCGCCGATGAGCCGCGCCGCGATCGAGCCGGCGTTGCCGAAGCCCTGGACCGCCACCCGGCACTGCTTGAGGTCCATGCCCAGGTGGCGCGACGCCTCGATGATCGTGAAGACGCAGCCGCGGGCGGTCGCCTCGTTGCGACCCTCCGACCCGCCGAGGCTGATCGGCTTGCCCGTGACGACGCCCGGGACCGTGTAGCCCTGGTGCATGGAGTAGGTGTCCATGATCCAGGCCATGACCTGGGCGTTGGTGTTGACGTCCGGCGCGGGGATGTCGCGCTCGGGGCCGATGAGGACCTCGATCTCGGTGGCGAACCGGCGGGTCAGCCCCTCGAGCTCCTTCTGGCTGAGCTGCTTCGGGTCGACGATGACGCCGCCCTTGCCGCCGCCGTACGGGATCCCGACGACCGCGCACTTCCAGGTCATCCACATGGCGAGGGCCTTGACCTCGTCGAGGCCGACGTCCTGGTGGTAGCGCAGGCCGCCCTTGGCCGGGCCGCGGCCGAGGTTGTGCTGGACGCGGTAGCCGGTGAAGACCTGGACCGACCCGTCGTCCATGTGGACGGGGAAATGGACGGTCAGCTCGCGCCGCGGCTCGCGCAGGACGCGGCGCAGGCCGGGGTCCAGCTGGAGCCGCTCGGCGGCCAGGTCGAACTGTCGCTGGGCGACCTCCCAGGGATTGATCGCGGTCGCGACGTGCTCGGTCGTCATCGAAGGAGGAACCTCATCGTCGGGCGGCATCGCCGTGCCGCCACGTCATCGCGGGTCGTCTCCCGGACGACCCCACGGGGCGCATCGGGCGGGTCCTGGCGGGTGGCCGGAGGTCCGATGCGCGACTTCATGCGGGGCGGAGTATAGCCCGACTCCCCCGGACTTCGCCTACCAGATGGTACCGGTCCGCAAGGTTGTCGCAACCTTGTCGCAATGGAGCCGGGCTTCGTCAGGCCCTGTAGAGGACGGCGGCGCCGACGCAGCCTGGGCCAAGGTGAGGCCCTACCGAGGCTCCGACGAGGTTGATCGTCACGTCCTCGACCCGGAGGCCGGCCCGGGCGACGACCTCGTCGCGGAACGCCTCGATGTCCGGCGTGACCGTGTGCAGGATCGCCAGGGATTCGATGGGCCGCTCGCAGATCAGGTCGATGACCCGTTCGCGCGCCTTCGACCGCGTCCGGACGCGGTCCGCGGTCTCCACGACGCCGTGCGTCACGGCGATGATCGGCTTGACCGAGAGCAGCGTCCCGATGGCGGCCTGGGCGCCGCTGATGCGCCCGCCCTTCTTGAGGTACTCGAGGGTCTCGAGGGCGACGTACATGCGCATGTCCGGGGCGCGCTCCTCGAGGACCGCGGCGATGTCCGCGGCCGAGCGCCCGTCCGCCGCCAGGCGGACGCGCCATCCGCGCGAGGATCCCCTCCGCCATCGAGGCGCCGAGCGAGTCCACGACGTGGATCTCGCGGTCGGGCAGCATGTCGCGGGCGACCTGGGCGCTCTTGATGGTGCCGGACAGGCTCCCGGCGACATGGATCGAGACGATCGCCTCGGCGCCCGCCTCGAACGCGGCCTCGTAGGCGTCCTTGAAGACACCCGGCGACGAGGCCGCGGTCGTCGGGAACGGCGCGTCGGGGGCCACCATCCGCTCCCAGAACGCGGTCGCCGACAGCTCGACGCCGGCGGTGAACGTCTCCGGGCCGAAGGAGACGAGCAGCGGGATCACCTCGATCCCCTCGCCGGCGGCCTCGGCCGGATCCATGTCCGACGCGGAATCGGTGAAGATCGCGACGCGGCTCACGTGGTCCTCCTGCCGGCTCGCCCTTGGTTGCGGGCATGATACGGGCCGGGTCCAGCCCGGTGTCTCGCCCGACGCGTGCGGAGCCGCTACGCTTTCCCCACGATGGAACGCTCGCTGCGCGCGGTCCTGGCCGGGACCTTCCTGCTCCGCTTCAGCACGGGCCTGACGGGCTCGATGCTGGCGTTCTACCTCGTCCACCTGCCCGAGCACGGCGGCCCCACGGTCGATGCCGTCGTCGTCGGGCTGTATGCCGCGCTGTTCTATCTCACCGAGCTCGTCCTGTCGCCGGTCTTCGGGGTCCTCTCCGACCGCATCGGCCACCACCGCGTGATGCTCTTCGGACCGGTCTTCGGGGCGGTCGCGGTGATCCTGACGGCCCTGACCACCAACCTCGTGCTGCTCGGCGGGACGCGGATCCTCGAGGGCGCGGCGGGTGCCGCCAGCGTGCCCTCGATCCTCGGGTTCATCGCGATCGCGACCGCCGGGAACGAGGTCCTCCGCGGCAAGACCGCGGCGCGGTTCGAGGGCGTGACGCTGGCGGGCCTCGCGGCCGGGGCCATCGTCGGCGTGAAGCTCTTCGAGCTCGTCGGCCAGCCCGCGTTCTTCATCAACGCGGGCCTGTACGGCGTCGCCTTCCTCGTCTACCGGTTCGGCGTGCAGGACCCGGCCGGCGAGACCGAGGCGATGGCCGGTGAGCACGTCGGGTTCAGCCGCTACCTGCAGCTGATCCGGACGTCGCACGTCTGGCTGCTCGCACCCACCTGGATCGCGCTCAACGCGTCGATCGGCGTCTGGCTCAGCCAGTCGTTCTTCCAGCTGGCCAAGGGCGACCCGAGGTTCCCGGACCAGGTGCTGATGAGCGGCTTCACCGCCAACCAGATCGTCATCGGGGGGATCGCCGTCGCGGTCGTCTTCGGCGCCGGGCTGCTCTACTGGGGCAACCGCTTCAAGGCGCTGCGGCGGACCACGATCATCGGCTACGGCGTCGGCGGCGGGGCGGTGCTGGTCGTCGCCGGCCTCATCACCAACCACCTCGCGATGACCTTCCCGCTCGTGGCGGTCGTGGCGGGCATCGCCGCGGCCGTCGGGCTGTTCGTCCTCGCCGGCGCGACGCCGGCCGCGCTCGGGCTCCTCGCCGACATGTCCGAGCGCTTCCCCACGGACCGCGGCGCGATCATGGGCCTCTACTCGGTCTTCCTCGCGCTCGGCCAGATCATCGGCAGCCTCATCGGTGGCGTGGCCGCGGACTGGCTCGGCATCGACGGGATGTTCATCGCGACGCTGATCCTGCTCGGCATCGCGGTCGTGCCGCTGGCCCGGCTGCGGACGCAGGAGCACCAGCTCGAGCAGCTGCCCGCCGGCCGGCGCGACCCCGGCGTGACCGACACGCGCGTCGAGGGCCCGTGGCCGCTGGCCCGCGGCTCGCACGGGGCCGTCGTCGCGCCCAACCACCTCGCGACCGGCGCCGGGCTGGCGATCCTCCGGGCCGGCGGGAGCGCCGTCGACGCGGCGATCGCGACCAACGCCGTCCTGGGCGTCGTCCAGCCCGCCAGCTGCGGGATCGGCGGCGACGGGTTCTGGCTGATCTGGGATGCCGCCGCCGGCCGGCAGGTCGCGCTCAACGGGTCGGGCCGGGCCGGGTCGCGCGCGGACGCCGCCTTCCTGCGCGCCTCGGGCCTGACGGAGATCCCGGCGCGCGGCCCACTGTCGGTCACGGTCCCCGGCGCGGTCCGCTCGTGGGGCGACGCGCACGCGCGGTACGGGCGGCTGTCGCGCGACGCGATCCTGGCGCCGGCCATCGAGCTGGCACGGGACGGGTTCCCGGCCCTCCCCTCCTTCATCGACGCGGTCGAGTGGGTGGCGCCCGAGGTGGCCGCCGCGCTCGGTCCCGACGCCGGCTTCTTCTCGGTGTTCCGGCCGCACGGGCGCCCGTGGCTGCCCGGTGAGCGGGTCCGGCTCCCGGCCCTCGCGGCCACGCTCTCGACGCTCGCCGACGACGGCTTCGACGCGCTACTACGAGGGCGACCTGGCGGACCGGCAGGCCCGCCTGTTCGCGGACCTCGGCGGGCTGCTGACGCTCGGCGACTTCCGCGGGCACGCCTCGACGTGGGGCGAGCCGATCGCGATCGACTACCGCGGCACCCGGGTGACGAGCCACCCGCCGAACAGCTCGGGCATCGTCGCGCTCGAGCTGCTCTCGATCCTGGCCCGGTTCGAGGCCCCGCCGCCCGAGGCGTTCGGCCCGGACGGCGTCGACCGACCCGACGTGGATCCACCTGGGCATCGAGGCGGCGAAGCTGGCGATGGCGGACCGCGACGCGCACGTGACCGACCCGGACTTCCGCGACATCCCCGTCGAGCGGCTGCTGGACCCCGACTACGCCGGCGAGCTGGCCGCGCGGATCGACCCGCGCCGCGCCGCACACCCGCCGAAGGCGACCAATCCGCGCGGCGGCGGGACGATCTACCTCGCGACCGTCGACGCGGACGGCAACGCCGTGAGCCTCATCGAATCGAACTACCGCGGGTTCGGGTCCGGCGTGGTCGACCCGTCGACCGGGATCCACTACCAGGACCGCGGGTCGTACTGCAGCCTCGACGCGGACCACGCGAACGTCCTGGTGCCCGGCAAGCGGACGCTGCACACGCTGCTCCCCGGGATGCTGTTCCGTGCCGGCCAGCCCGGCCCGTGGATCGTCGCGGGATCGATGGGCGGCGACGCCCAGCCGCAGATCCACGCCCAGCTCGTGTCGGCGCTCGTGGACGGCGGCGTGGACATCGCGACCGGGGTCGCGGCGCCGCGCTGGTACGTCGAGCCGGGCGCGCACTTCGACCCGCCCGTCGAGGTCCGCCTGGAGCCGCGCCATCGGCCCGGGATCGCCGAGGCGCTGTCGGCGATGGGCCACCCGGTCACGCTCGTCGAGCCGTTCGACTCGAACCTCGGGCACGAGCACGCCATCGAGCTCGTCGGCGGTGGTCCGGCCGCTCCCGACGGGTCCGCTGGCCGCCGCCACCGACCCGCGCAGCGACGGGCTCCCGGCCGTCTGGTAGGGGGTGTCCGGGACCATCCGGCCACGGCAGTTCGCGTGCGCCATATGCGATACTCCGCTCCGCCGGTGGCAGGCTGCGCTCACACGAAGCCGCCACCGGCCTTGCCGTCCGATGGGCGGGCCGTGGAGGGGCCGTTGACTTCGAACGTCAGCCAGAACTACCCGTATACGAGCGAGACGAGCGCCGAGCGCGCCGCCGCGATCGCGTCGCTCGTGGCCGCGCGCGACGGGCTCGCGGCGACGCTCGCCGCCGAGACCACGCCGCTCGGCGACGACGAGCGCTGGTGGGTGTTCAAGTGCCCCACGCCCGGTTGCCCGGGCCTCCTCCACGCCGCGGGCTACGCGGCGGAGAAGCACGCGGTCTTCGTGGTCTGCGACGGCACCTGCGCCAAGACGTTCCTGCGCTGAGCGACGCCACCGCCCCCGAGGTCAGGGCGAGCCGCCGCCGGCTCGCGACGGACGGGCTCGGCATCGCGATCTCGGCGATCGGCTTCGCCTTCGTCTACGGGCTCTCCGCCCGCGAGGCCGGGTTCTCCCCGATCGAGGCGATGGCGATGAGCACGATCGCGTTCGCCGGGGCCGCCCAGTTCGCGGCCGTCGGCTACGTCGCCGGCGGGCTCCCGTGGGCGGGCATCGTGCTCCTGACCGGCCTGCTGAACGCGCGGCACCTGCTCTACTCCGCGTCGCTCGCCCCGTGGCTGCGCGACGTCCCGCGGCCGCGTCGCGCGGTGATGGCCCACGTCCTGACCGATGAGTCGTACGCGCTGACCATCGCCCATTTCCGACGGCTGGGCTGGGCCGACACCCGCGGCTACTGGATCGCGGCGATCGCGGTGACCTTCATCCCGTGGAACCTGGCGACGCTGGCCGGCGTGCTGCTCGGCGGGCAGATCCCGGACCCGGCGCGGTTCGGCATCGACATCATCTTCCCGGCCGCGATGGTCGGGACTCGCCGTCGGGCTCATCACCGGGCGGCGCGAGGTCGTGGCGGCGCTCGCCGGGGCCGCGATCGGCGTCGTGGTCGCGCTCGCCACGAGCGCATCGGTCGGGATCGTCACCGGCGGCATCGTCGGGCCGCTGCTCGGGCTCCTGGTCCCGGCCCGTCCGACGACGGAGACGGCACCGGTCGACCCGGAGACCCCGGCCGGGACGTCCGCCGCGGAGCCCGGACCATGAGCACCAACCTCGTCTGGCTGGCCATCCTGATGTTCGCGGTGACGTACCCGTCGCGCGCGGTCGGGCTCCTGGCGCCGGCCATGGACCGGCTGCCGAAGGTCGTCCTCGACTATCTCCAGCTCGTCGGGCCGGCCGTGCTCGCGGCGCTCGCGGCGGTCGCGGTCATGGTCACGACCGAGGAGGGCGGCGGGACCAGCTTCCACGTCGGCGTCGAGTGGCTGGCCCTGTTCCTGTGCCTGGGCCTCGTCGCGTGGCGCAAGAACCTGCTCCTCGGGCTCGCCGGCGCCGTGATCCTCGTGGTCGTGGCACGGAACCTCGGGTTCGCGGCCTGAGCGGACCCGGTCAGCCTCGGCGCGCCTCGGCCTCGATCTCGACCAGCAGGCTCGGATGGGCCAGCGCCGACACCGCCACGAGCGTCGAGGCCGGCCGGATGGCGCCGAAGACCTCGCCGTGGATCGCCATGACCGCCGGCGCCTGCGCGATGTCGGTGACGTACATCCGGGTCCGGACGACGTCCTCGACGCCGAACCCGCCCTCGGCCAGCGCCGTCGCGATGATCTCGAGCGTCGCCCGCGCCTGGCCCGCGATGTCGTCGGGGTGGCGCGACACGCCGTCCGGCCCGAGATCCGTGGTCCCCGCGACCCAGCACCCGTCGCCCACGACGACCGCGCGGCTGTAGCCGGCGATCGGCTCGAGCGGTCCGCCGGACGAGATCAGCCGGCGGCCGCTCACGCCGCGGGCCCGTCGCGCCAGGCGAGGACCTGCGGGTCGGCCGCGATCGCGAGCAGGAGCCCGGCGAGCAGCGTGGTCCGCGGCACGATCGAATCGACGTCCAGGTACTCCGCGGGCGCATGGTCGTTGCCGCCGATCGGGCCGAGGCCGTCGAGGCTGGGGATGCCCATGCCCGAGGTCGTGTTCGCGTCCGACGCCCCGCCGGTCGCGGCGTCGCCGAGCTCGAAGCCGAGCGCCCCCGCCACGCCCTTCGCGTGCTCGAGGAGGCGGGCGCTGCGGGCGAGCTTCTCCATCGGCCACCAGCCGGCGTCCGCGTGGACCTCGACGGTCGTGTCCGGGACCACGGTCGCGGCCGCGATCCGGCGGATCTCCGCCTCGGCCGCCTCGAGCTCCGCCCGGGCCACGCCGCGGACGTCCACGTCGAGCCGGCAGTGCTCCGGGACGACGTTGAAGCGGGTCCCGCCGGCGATCACGCCGACGTTGACGGTCACGCCCGGCCACCGGCCGTTGAGGTCGTGCAGGTCGCGGACGATGCGGGCCGCCTCGAGGATCGCGCTGCGACCCTTCTCGGGCTCGACGCCGGCATGGGCCGCGCGACCGGTGACCTCGATGCGCAGGTCGCGGATCCCCTTCCGCGACGAGACGATGTCGCCGTTGGCGCGGGCGCACTCGAGGACCAGCGCCGCATCGACGTCCGCGGCGAGCGCCCGGATGTGCGGCGTCGAGGTCGGCGAGCCGATCTCCTCGTCGGGGTTGGCCACGAACGTCAGCCGCTCGAACGGCAGGCCGCCGGTCACCCCGATGATCGCCTTGAGCGCGTAGAGCCCCGCGAGCAGCCCGGACTTCATGTCGGTCACGCCGGGACCCGTCGCGACCCCGTCGGCGATGCGGAACGGCCGGGCGGCCGCGGTCCCCGGGTCGAAGACGGTGTCGAGGTGGCCGATCAGGAGGACCCGCGGCCCGCCGGGGCGGCCCTCGAACGTGGTCACCACGGTGTCGCCGAGCCGGCCCGCCGGATCCGGCCGGGTCTCGACGCGACCGCCGAGCCCCTCGAGGAAGGCCGCCGGTCCAGCCGCCGACGACGTTGACGCCCTCGGGCGTGAAGCTCCCGCAGTCGATGTTCACGAAGCGCTCGAGGTCGGCGAGGTAGGCCGGGAGGTCGGCGTCGATGGCCGCGCGCAGCGCGTCGAGGGTCGCGCTGTCGGGGAGGGCGGTCGGGGCGTCCATGGCGCCGAGTCTAGTGGCTATCCTGTCCGGACCGTGCGACTGGTCGAGACCCGCCTGTTCGAAGGACCGAACGTCTACCGGCTGGAGCCGGTGGTCAAGCTCGAGGTCGCCATCGGCCGGCGGCGGACCTGGTACGGCCAGCGCGACCCCGAGCGCCACGCCCTCGTGCGGCTCGGGGCGTCGGTGCCGCCGCGCGAGTGGCCGGACGGCATCGTGACGCTCGCCGCGTGGCTCCGCCGCCTGCGCACCGACCACGGCGAGGGGACCGGCGGCCTGCGCGTCCACCGCTCCTCGGACCCCGGCCACTGGATCGTCACCGTGCCGTGGCGCGGCGCCGAGCGGGCGCAGGTCATCGCGGAGGCCGCGCTCGCGCTGACGGACAAGGACGTCTCGCCGGCCCGGCACGCGCACCTCACCGGCGCGCAGACCCGGCTGCTCGATCGCTGGAGCGAGCGGATCCGGGAGGCCCGCACCACCCCGCCGTCGTGGATCCGCGACGCCGACCGGCGGGTCCCGGTCGTCTCGATCTCGGGGACCAACGGGAAGAGCACCGTCACGCGGCTGATCGCGCACATCCTCATCGGCGCGGGGCGCCATGTCGGGATGACCACCTCGGACGGCGTCCTCGTCGATGGGCGGATGGTCGACCCGGGCGACTGGACCGGCCCGGCGGGCGCGCACCAGATCCTGACCCGGAGCGACATCGATGTCGCCGTCCTCGAGACCGCCCGCGGCGGGATCGTGCTCCGCGGCGTCGGCTACGAGTCGAACGAGGCGAGCGTCCTCACCAACGTCTCGTCCGACCACCTCGACCTGCAGGGCATCCACACGCTCCCCGAGCTGGCCGAGGTGAAGTCGACGATCTGCCGCATCACGAAGCGGGACGGCTGGGTCGTGCTCAACGCCGACGACCCGCTCGTCGCCGCGGTCGCGCGGCGGGTCCACGCCCAGGTGGCGTACTTCTCGCTCGACGCGGCGTCCCCGATCGTCACCCGGCATCGCGCCCGTGGCGGGCGCGCCTACATCGTGCGGCGCGGCGTCCTGATCGAGGCCGACGGCGCCCGCGAGACCGAGATCGCCGATGTCGGCCGGATCCCGATCACGATCGGCGGGCTGGCGCGCCACAACATCGCGAACGCGCTCGCGGCCGTCGGCGGCGCCCGCGGCCTGGGCGCGACGCTGGACCAGGTGCGCGACGGGCTGATGGACTTCCGCCCGACCTCGGACGTCTCGCCGGGCCGCCTGAACCTGTTCCGCGTGGGCGGCCGGATCGTCATCGTCGACTTCGCCCACAACGAGGCCGGGATCTCGGCCGTGCTCGACGTCGCGGAGGGGATCGCCGCCGGCGCCGCGGGTCGCGCCGCCCCGATCACCGTGATCATCGGGACCGCCGGCGACCGGCCGGACGACACCCTGCGCGGCATCGGGCGGATCGCCGCCGAGCGGGCGCAGCGCATCGCGATCAAGCAGACGCTGCGCTACCTGCGCGGTCGAAGCGCCGAATCGGTGGTCGGCGAGCTGATGGCCGGGGTGGTGGCCGGTGGCGGCGACGCGGCGGACGTCGCGATCTACGAGTCGGAGACCGCCGCGCTCCGTGCCGAGCTCAACGGCGCGGCCGGGCGCGGGCCGACCAGCGGGCGCGGCGACGCCCGGGTGATCGTGCTGATGTGCCACGAGGAGCGCGAGGCCGTGTTCGAGCTGCTGAAGCAGCTGGGGGCGCGGCCGGTCGACATCGCCTCGGAGCTCACGACGCTGGTCCCGCGGCTGCAGGGCCGGCCGCGGTAGCCCGCCGGTCGACTATCTCGGTCGATCCACCTTCGGCCACCAGGCGCGGACGTCGAGCCGCGACGAGAACAGCAGGTGCGGCGGCTCGTCGGGGAGCGTGAGCCCGTGCGCCTCGGCCATCGTGTTGCGCTCGATCCGCGCGGCCGCGGGCTGGAGTGGCCAGGGGCGGTGCATGATCTCGGTCCGGCCGATCCGCCCCTCCCCGTCCGCCGCGAAGAGGCGCATCCGGTCGGTCAGCCACGCCTCCAGCGAGCCCGTGACGGCGCGCTCGACGGGACCCGTCGCCCGGTAGCGCGCCTCGAACCGCGCGGGCTCGCCCGCGCTGGTCGTCGCGGACCGAGCGGTAGTCCACGACCTCGCGGACGTGCCCGGCCGACATCGTGGCGTGGAAGTACGGCAGGCCGAAGCCGGTCCGCGCCCCCTCCACCGCCGGCCGGCTCGCGGCGTCGAGGCTCAGGAACCAGACCCCTGGCCGGCCCTCGTGGCGCACGTAGGTCCGCACGTTGAGCTCCGGGAAGCGGCCGGCCGCCGGCGGCGCCGGGAGCCCGCGCGGCCCGACGTCCTCCATGACGAACGGCACGATGCCCAGCCACGCACGACCGTCGAACAGGTCGAGCTCGAGGCCGTCCGGGAGCTTCGCCCGCAGCGCGTCCGGCATCGACCGCCCAATGGGCGAACAGCAGGTCGACCCAGCGCATCCGCATGACCCACGGCCGGCGCCGCAGGTCCGGCAGCGTGGGCACGCTCGTCAGCCTTCGGGGGCGGTCCACTCGCCCGGGTCGGTGAACGCCGTCCCGCCGCGAGACGTGCCGGCCGCGGCCGTGGCCTCGCGGTACACCGCGATCGCGTCGTCGACGCAGCAGACGACCAGGTCGCCCGGGATCGCCCGCCGGAGGGCGGCGCGGACCGCGGCCATCTCCTCGAGGATCCGGTCCGACCGGGTCGCCCGGGCGATGCCCTTCGCCTTTGCCCCGCGCACGCCCTCGAGGACGTTGGTCGCGGTCTCGCCGGGGGCGCGGCCGCGCAGGTTCTTGTCCTCGCGCACGATGATCTCGTCGAACGCGGTCGCGGCGATCGCCCCGTACTCGCGCTGGTCCTCGTCGCGGCGGTCGCCCGGGATCCCGAGGACGCCGATGGCGCGGCCCGTCCGCTGGGCGGCCTTCGAGGCCCCGATCCGCCCGGCCTTGGTCGGCGACTCCTCCATCATCCGGGTCACGAAGTCGGCCAGCTGGCGCATCCCGTCGACGTTGTGGCAGTAGTCGATCACGACCCGCACCCCGCCCACGTCGATCAGGTTGAGCCGCCCCGGCGCCTGGAAGAACGAGGTCGAGAAGGTCCGCAGCCCCTGCCGGATGTCGTGCAGGTGGGCGCCGGCGGCCCAGGCGGCGGCCGCCGCGGCCAGCGCGTTCGCCACGTTCATCCGCGCCCGACCGCCGAAGGTCGCCGGGATGAGGTGGGTGTACAGCACCGGCATCGTCCGCGGGCCGAGCTTGAGGACGATCAGCTCGCCCTCCGACGACGGCTCGAGGCAGAACGCCGCGCCGCCGCGCCCGGTGTGCCCGTCGACGCGGTCGAAGCCGTCCTCGCCCTTCGTGATCGACATGCTGAAGAGCACGACCCGCCCGGCGCAGTGCCGGCCCATGCGATAGACGAGGCTGTCGTCGGCGTTGAGGACCGCGGTCCCCGAGCGCGGCACGGCCTCGACCACGACGCCCTTCACGTTGGCGAGCTGCCCGATGGTGTTGATGCCGCCGAGCCCGAGGTGGTCGCCGGCGACGTTGGTCACCACCGCGACGTCGTTGCGGTCGTAGCCCAGGCCCTCGCGCAGGATGCCGCCGCGGGCGACCTCGAAGACCGCCGTGTCCACGGTCGGGTTCTGGAGCACGGTCTGGGCGGAGCGCGGCCCGGACATGTCGCCCTTCTTGATGAGGCGCCCGTCGACCACGATCCCGTCCGTGGAGGTCATCCCGACCCGCCGGCCCATGAGCTTGAGGATGTGGGCGATCATCCGGACCGTCGTGGTCTTGCCGTTCGTGCCGGTCACCGCGACGATCGGGATCCGCGCCGACGCCCCGGGCGGGAACAGCGAATCGATGACCGGCCGGGCGACGTACTGCGGCTCGCCCTCGGTCGGATGGGTGTGCATCCGGAACCCGGGCGCGGCGTTGACCTCGACGATGGCGCCGCCGGTCTCGCGGACCGGGGTCGCGATATCCGGGCAGATGAAGTCGATGCCGGCGACGTCGAGCCCGACGATCTGGGCCGCGGTCTCGGCGATCTCGATGTTGTCGGGGTGCGCCTCGATGGTCCGGTCGATCGAGGTGCCGCCGGTCGACATGTTGCCGGTGAGGGCGAGCTTGACCCGCGCGCCCTCGGGCGGGACGCCGTCGAGCTCGAGGCCCTGGGCGCGCACGAGCTCGTCGGCCGCGTCGTCGATCTTGATCCGGGTCAGCACCTTCTCGTGGCCGATGCCGCGGCGCGGGTCGGCATTCGCGATGTCGACGAGCTGGCGGACGGTGTGCTCGCCGTCGCCGATGACCGAGGCCGGCACGCGCTCGGCGATGGCCGCGATCTTGCCGCCGATGACCAGGCAGCGGTAGTCGTTGCCGGTGACGTACGTCTCGACGACCAGATCGCCCGAGCGGCTCTGCGCCAGCGCCCCGTGGAACGCCGCGCGGACCGCCTCCTCCGAGCGCAGGTCGAGATGGACGCCGCGGCCGTGGTTGCCGTCGAGCGGCTTGACCACGCACGGGTAGCCGAAGCGCTTCGCCGCCGCGACCGTCTGCTCCTCGGTCTCGACCACCTCGGAGCGCGGCACGGGCAGGCCGGCCGAGTCGAGCAGCTTGTTCGTCAGGTTCTTGTCCGAGGCGATGTCGACGCCGATCGCCGACGTCTTCGAGGTCATCGTCGCGCGGATCCGCTGCTGGTGGACGCCGTGGCCGAACTGGACGAGCGAATGGCGGTCGAGGCGGATGAACGGGATGTCGCGGCTGACCGCCTCGTCGATGAGCGCCTGCGTGGACGGGCCGAACGCGGTCCGCTCGGCCATCCGGATGAGCGCCTCGAGCCTGGGCGCGAAGTCGAAGAAGACCTCGGGATCGTCCGGCGCGACCAGGTGGTTGACCAGCCCGACGGCCATGGTGCCGGCCTCGAGCCCGACCGCCTCCTCGCGGTACTCGTAGATGCAGTTGTACTGCCCGTACGCGCCCGCCGAGCGGGTCTTGCCGTGGCGGACGTCGGTGCCGGCGAGGTTCTGGAACTCGAGCGCGACGTGCTCGGCGATGTGGCCGACCCACGTGCCCTCGCGCAGGCGGGTGATGAAGCCGCCGCGGCGGCCGAGCGAGCAGGCGTGGTCCTCGAGCGTCGGGATCAGCGCGACCAGGGCGTCGGTGAAGTTCGGCAGCAGGTTCGAGGGGTACTCCTCGAGCACGCCGAGGTCGACCAGCATCCGGATGACGGGCTCGCGCGCCCAGTAGTTCGGCCCGCGCAGCACCCGGGTCTCGAGGATGCGCAGCGTCGGCAGCGGCCCGCTGGCGTCCGCCGACGTCGGCTTCGTGCCTCGAGGGCTGCGCTTCGTGCGCGACGCGGGTGCGCTCTGGGCCACGTGGTTCCTCCTTGGTCGGCGCGGACGCGATCGCCCGGCCGGACGGGATGGTCGGCCTAGCTCGACGCGACCTCGCCCCCGGGCAGGGCGTGGAGGGTCGGCGTCATGATGCGCTCGCGGCGGCGCAGGTCGAAGCGGTAGCCGGCCGGCAGGGAGTGGAGCACGACCCCGCTGATCATCAGCGGCCGGTGCCCGCGGACCTCCCACGCGTCGGTCTCGGACTGGGAGCCGTCGACCACGGTGATCGAGCCGCGGCCGATGACCTCCATGATGTGGTCGGGCCCGACGACGCCGGCGGTGTCCTCGTCGACGCCGAGCCCCAGCAGCGACGGGTTCTGGGCGATCAGGCTGAGCAGCCGGCCGAGCCGGTTCCGCTGCTGGAAGTGCTGGTCCACGATGACGCCCGGCAGCACCCCGAGCCCCGCCGAGATCTGGGCCATCCGGTGCTTCGGGGTCGCCCCCGACGCCCCGAACGCGATCATGTGGCTGGACATCGCCGAGGCGCCGGCCGAGGTCCCCGCGACGACCGCCCCGTGGCGGAACCGCTCGAGGATCGCGT
Organism: uncultured Chloroflexia bacterium; assembly: GCA_963755995.1. Lineage (GTDB taxonomy): Bacteria > Chloroflexota > Limnocylindria > Limnocylindrales > CSP1-4 > SPCO01. The sequence continues at coordinate 1,449,995 of CAVWLQ010000003.1, forward strand.
CGGCCAGGCGCGTCCCGCCGATCGTCGACGAGAGGCGCAGCTGGTTGCCGCCGGTGAGGAAGATGCCCGTCGCATCGCGGACCGCGAGCGCCGCGGATTCGTCGTTGGCCTGCGGGCGGGTGACCGCGTGGAGGGGGCGGACGCGGGTGACGCCCAGCTCGCCGAAGACGTCGCGGTAGCGCTGGCCGGCCTCGAGGCCGAGCGAGGAGGCCGTGGAGATGACCGCGATGGTGGCGTCGATGCCGCCGGCGAGCGCCACGAACCGGCTGAGGATGACCCGGTCCCGGACCTTGTCCTCGGCGCCGCCGATGATGATGACGGTTCCCTCGGCCACGAGCCTCCTGGGGCTTCGACGGTGGTTGGCGGAGAGGATACCTTCTCGGCCGCTCCCCGGTCCGAGACGGACCGCGCGACGGGCATGCGAGAATCACCCGTCATGACCGACGAGGAGGAGCCGACCGGTCTCCGTCCGATCCCGGGCTCGGCCAGGGGTCGCGGGCGGATCGTCATCGACCTCGGGGCGATGGTCGACCGTCCGACGCGGCGGCGGGCCGGGGTCTTCCGGCGGGCCCTGCGGCGCGAGTGGTCGCGGCTCCACGACCCGCGGCGGATCGCCGCGATCCTCCTGCTCAGCCTGTCGTTCGCCATGCTCGCGGCCGGCCTGCTCGCACGGGGCGAGCCCGGCGGCGCCGATGCGCGGGCGTACTGGGCGGCGGTCCGCATCTGGCTCAACGGCGGCGACGCCTACCACCCGACCGGCCCGTTCCTGCCCTACGTGTACGCCCCGTGGATGCTGCCGCTGTTCACGCCGTGGGCCGCGCTGCCGTGGGACGTCGCCTGGTTCGTCTGGCGCGGCGGCACGATCCTGCTGCTGCTCTGGACCATCCACTGGGCGTATCGCCAGCGGCCGCTGACCACCGCGGTGATCTTCGCCCTGCTCGCGTTCCCGTTCGGGGCCAATCTGGACACCGGCAACATCAACCTGCAACTCACGCTGATGCTGTGGGCGGCGCAGTTCACGGGTCCGAGGCTGGGCGGGCTGCTGTGGGCGCTCGCGACCTGGATGAAGTGGATCCCCGCCATCCACTGGTTCATCCTGCCCGGGCGGACGCAGCGCTGGGGCCTCCTCTGGCTGGCGGTCTCGATCGGGCTGAGCATCCTCACGCTGCCGCTGACGATCATCCAGCTCCAGGTGCTGTTCGGGTTCGGGGCGCGGCCGGTCCGCCTCGACTACCTCGTCTACCTGTGGGCGTTCGTCCCATGGCTCTACCGCCGGCCGGACCCGTTCGACTTCCTGCGGCCGGCGACCTGGCGCCGCTGGGCCACGACCGCCAGGGCCAGGGTCGGCGGCCCGCGTCCCTCGGAGGGCTAGACCGCGGCCTCGGCGACCGGCAGCGCGACCAGGCCCTCGGCGTCCTCGCGCCGTCGCTCGTCGACCTGGCGGAGCAGGACGGCCGCGAGCGAGGAACAGCCCGACGCCGATCGCCATCACGGTGCGCGGGCCCGGAGCCCGATCTGCGCCGTGCCGCCGACGATGTCGATGACCGGCCCGCCGATGATCAGGGCGAGCGCCCCGGCCGAGGCCGTCGCGACGTTGCTCATCCCCATGTACCGGCCCGACGACGCCTTCGGGATGATGTCGGTCATCAGCGCCCAGTCCACGGACAGGAAGGCGCCCGCGCCGATCCCGACGAGGATGATCCCGACCTCGGCCACCGGGAGGCCCGGGGCGACCGTCAGGAGGGCCATCCCCGTCGCGCCGAGACCGCACGCCGCATAGATGACCGCCTTGCGGCCGATCCGGTCGGACAGCTTCGCGGCCGGCCAGGCCGTGATCACGATCGCGAGCGCGACCAGGATCGCCGAGATCGTGACCCAGCTCCCCTTCTCGGAGCCGTTGAGGCCCATCGCCCGTTCGAGGTAGAGCAGGCTCAGGGCCGTGATCATCGAGACGGCCGTCAGGAAGAACAGGCGCGAGGCGACCAGCCAGACATAGCTGTGCTCCCGGAGGATGTCCGTGCCCCACGCCTCGGCGGCGACCGACGGCCAGCTCCGGCCGGCCCGGTCCTTCGCCTTGCGGCCCTCGCGGACCCAGACGACCGTCCCGACCATCGTGAGGAACTCGATCAGCCCGACGACGATGAGCGGGATCCGGAAGTCCGGCGGGTCCATCAGGAACCCCAGCGAGCCGATGATCGTGCCGCCGACGTTGCCGAGGACGGACATGATCCCGACCAGCGCGCTCGCGACCGCGACCTGCTTCGCGCCGACGAGGTCGGGGATGTAGCCCTGGAACGGGCCCTGGGCGAAGTTCGAGCTGAACTGCAGCAGGACCACGAACGCCATCACGGCGACGAACGTCTGCGCGGACGCGAGCCCGAGCAGGAACAGCACGTCGAGGGACGCGCCGACGGCGATGTAGGGCTTGCGCCGTCCCCAGCGGCTCATCGTGTAGTCGCTGATGGTCCCGACGGTCGGCTGGACGACGATCGCCATCACGACCGCGACGACCTTGATCAGCGCGAGCGCCGTGCCGCCCGTCCCCGGGTCCACGAGGTGCGGGACGCGCTCCTGGAGGACGACGCCGTCGACGGCGCCCCAGATCGCGTTGATGCCGAACCAGTAGATGGAGATCTGGAACAGCTGCCGAAGCGGCAGCAGGGCCGCGGGACGGCCGTCAGCCGTCAGGTCGCCGGGTCCGGATGCGTCTGGGCTCTGCATCCTGTCGCCTCGTGCTGTCGCGATCAGTCCATCCGTTGGGCTGCCACCATGACGCGCTGGACGCGAGGGTCGTTACGACATCCTACGCGCCGGCGGTCGCCGTGCCGTTCGGATCGAGCGAGACGGTGGTCCGCAGCGGCACGAAGCGGCGCTCGGTGGCGCCGGTCGCGACGAACCGGAAGAGCGACCGGTCGAGCGAGTAGATCCCGGTCGAGACCACCCCGATCCGGCCGAGCCTGAACGAGAAGACCGGGTTCTCGCCGTTCCCCGCGTAGTGCGACGGCGTGCCATCGGCGGCGATGACCGCGAGGTTCGCCTGGCCGCCGAACCGGTCATGCAGGGCACCCAGGAGATGGCCGACCGGCTCGCCCGGCCGCCAGGCGTCCTCGAGCCAGCGCGCGCCGACCTCCGTGTCCGCGCGGCCGTGGATCCGGCCCTGCTCGCGATACGTCGCGCGGAGGGTCTTGTAGTCGCGCAGGTCGCCGTTGTGGCTGAACGCGTAGCGGCCGGCCGGGTCGTCGAACGGCTGCGTGTCCGGCAGCGCAAGGGTCGAGAGCTTCGACGGCCGGCGCAGGTGCACGAGCGCGCTGGTGGTCTCGACCGCGCCGACCTGCTCGCGCCCGGGGTCGTCGGCGAAGGACTGCACATCGCGATACGAGCCGAGGCCGCCGTCCGGCCGGAGCCACGACGCGCCCCAGCCGAACCCGGCGATGCCCGTAGCGCTCGAGCTTCTCGGTGAACGGCCACAGCTCGTCCAGCCGGAACGGCTCGGCCGCCCTGACGACGAAGTGCTCACACATGGCCGCGATGATACGCGGGGCGCGGATGCGACGGACATGAACGTTTCGGGTCCACGGATCGTCATCTGGAGGACGAGGCGCTGTCGAGCGAGGAGCCTGTGCTGTCCAGCGAGTCGATGACGGTCGCGACCGGAGATCCCGCCGCGACGTTCGCGCGGCTGCTCGACCGGTCGCTCGACCGGCACTACCGGCTGGCCACGGCGATCCTCGCCGACCCGATCGAAGCGGAGGATGCGGTGCACGATGCGGCGCTCATGGCGTGGCGGGGATTCGGCAAGCTCCGCGACATCGACCGGTTCGACGCCTGGTTCGCTCGGATCCTCGTCAACGGCTGTCGCGACCGGCTCCGGGCACGCCGCCGCCGGCCCATCGTCGGTGCGCTGCCGATGCTCGGGAACCTCGACGCCGGAAGGACGCGAGGCGTCGCGGATCGGGATCCGATGGCGGCGGTCGGCGAGCGCGACGAGCTGGACCGCGCGATGGCCGCCCTCGACCCCGACCATGTCGTCGTGGTCGCCCTGAGGTTCGCCGGCGACCTGTCGATCCCCGAGATCGCCATCCGGCTCGGCATCCCGGAAGGCACGGTCAAGTCCCGGCTCCATCACGCGCTCCGGCGGTTGCGGACCGCCCTCGAGCGCGGATCGGAGGAACGATCGTGACCGACGACGTCCTCGAGACCCGGCTCCGCGAGCATTTCGCCGCTCGGGCGCCGGGTGAGGCCAGTCCAAGCCTGCGAAACCGCCTCGCTGCCGTCCCGAGGGGATCTGCGCCGGCGCTCCGGCGCCCCTGGTCGCGGCTAGCGGGCGCGGCGGTCGCGACGTTCGCGGCCCTCGCGACCGGGGTCGTCCTCGCGCGGATCGCGCTGGTCGATCGCAGTCTCGGTCCGGTCACCGTCGGGGCGCCCTCGGCACCGCCGGCCAGGCCGCCGGTGCTCATGCCCGGCGACGGGGTCACGACGCCGTCTGTATCGGTCTGGTTCTGGGTCGCCCTGGTGCTGATCGTCGGGATCGTCCTGCTCGCCATCCGCGCCCTGCGGCGGCGCCGGCTTCCGCGCTGGGTCGACTGGGTGATCGTCGCGGTCGCGACCGTCGTGCTGCTCAGCGCGTTCGGCCGGTCGACGTCGGGAGCCGACCTCGTGGATCAGGGGAGCTGGGCGCCCGGGATCAGTTGGGTCGAGGACACGAACGGAGCCGACGGGCTGACGCCCGAGCGAGGGGGCCTGTTCATGCCTGGTCGGAACGGGTCGTTCTCGTTCGCGCTCACCGTGACGAACAATGGATCGCTGCCCGTGACCATCCATGGGCTCTCGGCGTGGTCGGTGGTCGGCGTCGAAGGCGCGCAGATCCTCGGGCCGTCCATCGTCGCCCTTGGCTCGCCCGAGCCGGGGCAGACGTGGACGGGCGTCCTGCTGCCCGGACCGGAAGGAGTGGCGCCGTGGCAACCGGTGACCCTGTGGCCCGGGGAATTGGCGGTCCTCAGCGTCCTCGGCGTGGGCGGGCCGTGCAGCGTGGGGCCGGGCGACGCGGCGACCGGAAGCGCGGCCGGGTTCGCGTCGATCCCCCTGGTCGTGGACCTCGCCGGGTACGGCTACGTCGAGGACGTGCCGATCACCCTGGTCGAGGTGGCGTCGACGGAGTCGTGCACCTCGCCCTGACAGGACGGGCACCAGTACGTCGTTCGGGGCAGGTCGGTCCCCTGCTGCGTCGAGCGGATGGGCGTCCGGCAGCGGCGGCACGGCCGGCCGCCACGGCCGTAGACGTACAGCGCACCGGGGGCGCCGCGGTCGCCGGCCGTCGTGATCGCGCTCCGGGCCGCGGTCGCGCGTGGCATTCGCGAGCAGCAGCCGGCGGGCGGTGGCGATCAGGCGGTCGAGCGTCTCGTCGTCGACGTCCGCGACCCGCGTGAACGGCGAGACCCGCTCGATCCAGAGGATCTCGTTCTTGTAGACGTTGCCGATGCCGGCGAGGGCTCGCTGGTCCAGCAGCGCGACCGCGATCTCCGTGTCGGCGCGCGACGGGTCGCGGAGGCGGCGATGCGCCTCGGCGGCGTCGAAGCCGTCCGCCAGCAGGTCCGGCCCGAGCGCGCCGAGCGCCGGGTGCAACGCCTCGGCTCGCGTCTCGAGGAGCTCGACGACCGGGGCATCGAAGCAGACCGCGACCGCGCCGGGGACCTCCAGCACGAGCCGCGCCCGCGACGGCGGCCGGCGCCAGCGCTCGCCGGGCCGGTAGCGATGCCACGAGCCGTTCATGCGGAGGTGCGTCCGCATCTCGAGACCGCCGTCGAACCGGATGATCAGGTTCTTGCCGACCGAGTCCACCGAGTCGATCGTGCGGCCGATGACGCGGTGGACCTGCGGGACCGGTCCCGGGCCCTGCGCCCGCGCGGCGGTGACGGTCCGCCCGACGAGATACGGCCGGAGCCCGGCCGCCGTGCGGTAGAGGGTGTCGCCCTCAGGCACGAGCCGCGCGCAGGACGAGGCCGCGGTAGCCCGGCGCGAACCCGGCGGCCAGCAGGCGCTCGCGGAACGGGGACGCGGTCACGTCCTCGCCGTCCACCTTCTTGACGACCAGCTCCTTGAGGCGGCCGTCCTGGACGAGCTGGCGGAGCGCCGCGGCGGCGGCGAGGGCGACCTCGGGATCGGCCGCGGGGGCCAGCGTCTGGAGCGTCGACCCGCCGCGCTCCAGGTAGAGCGCGGCGACGCCGTCGACCAGCACGACGTAGGCGCCCGCGGCGCGCTGCAACGGCCGCCGGTCGTGCTCGTCGCGGCGCGGCCACGCGAGCGCCGCGCCGTACGGGTTGGCCGGATCCGCGGCGGCGAGGACCAGCACCTCGCCCTCCTCCGGACGTTCGCCGGCGTCGCGGGCGGAGCGCAACCGGTCGAGGGCGCCCGGCAGCGCGAACTGCGCCGCCCCCAGCCCGTCGACGAAGTAGCCGCGGCGGATCCGCCCGGCGTCCTCGAGCGCGCGCAGGACCGGGTAGACCGCGCTGAACCCGCCGTCGAGGCCCTCGGCGGCGACGGCCTCCCGCGTCAGCACCCCATACCGCTCGAGCAGCGCCAGCGACTGCGCGTGCAGCCGCTCGGTCGGCGTGCCCGTCGGCGGCTCGACCAGCGACCAGCGGCCGGCGGCCTCGGGCGGGCCGAGCGCCGTGAGCCGGCCCGGGCGCGCGCGCCGGGTGCCGCCGCCACCGGTCCGCTTCCAGCGCAGGGCCCGCAGCGGCGCGAACGTGTCGTTGGTGACCTCGCCGGCCCAGACCAGGTCCCAGAGCGCGTCGAGCACCTCGCGGTCGGGGCCCCCGCCCGCGGCGCGGTGCAGGTCGCGGTAGAAGGAGGCGCCGCGGGTCGCGAGATGCTCGCGGATGCGGTCGTGGCGCGGCCCGTCGGGTCGGTCCGTGCCGTCGGGGAGCCCGACCGGTCGCAGCGCGTCGCGTCCAGGGCGGACCAGGGCGATGCGCCCGTCGTCCCGGCCGAGGCTCCCCCGCCCCACCCACGCGACCTCGCCCAGCGAGCCCAGCTCGTCGAGCAGCCGCGGCTGGTAGCCCGGGATCCGGGCCGGGAGGACGTCCCGCTCCAGGACCGACGCGGGGATCGGCAGGCCCGCCAGCTGGTCGACGACCTCGGCGAGCCGCTCGAGGGCCGCCGAGCCACGGAACGGGGTCCCGGCACGGCCCATCGGCGCGATCCCGTGCCAGCCCGGCAGGAAGCGGCCGAGCGCGGCCGGATCGACCGGCTCGACCTCGCGGCGCAGCCGCGCCAGCGAGCGTCGCCGGAGCTGGCGAAGGACGTCCGGGTCGCACCACTCGCGTTCCGCGCCGCCCGGCCGGAACTCGCCGCGGACGAGCGTGCCCGCGACCAGCAGCCGTTCCAGGGCGTCCTCGACGATGCCCGCCGGGAGCCCCCAGCGGCGGGTCGGCTCGGGGGTGAGGAACGGGCCGTGCGTGCGGGCCCAGCGGGCGAGCAGCCCGTCGAGCGCCCCGGTGACCGGGCCGAGGAACGCCTCCGGGACGCCGACCGGCGCCGACACGCCGACACCGTCGCGATAGCGGGCGACGTCCTCGATGGCGATCCAGCGGTCCTCGCCGGCGATCCGGGTCCGGATGGCGCGACGGGCGGACGCCAGCTCGGCCAGCCAGCCGGCCGCGACCGCCGCCCCGTCTTCGACCCGCGCGACCACCTCGTCGAGCGACAGGTCCCCGAGCCGGCGCAGGAGGTCGTGCACCCCATCGACGGTGGTCGCCTTGCGGTCGTCGGTCAGCGCCTGGAGCGACAGCTCGAGGTCGGCCAGCGCCTCGGGGTCGAGCAGCTCGCGCAGCTCCTCCTGGCCCAGCAGCTCGCGCAGCAGGTCGCGATCGAGCGTCAGCGCGCCGGCGCGGCGCTCGGCCAGCGGCGCGTCGCCGTCGTACATGTACGCGGCCACGTAGTCGAAGAGGAGGCTGCTCGCGAACGGGCTGGCCCGCTGCGTCTCGACGCCGTGGACCACGATCTCGCGTCGGGCCACCCCGGCGAGCACCTCGCGCAGCGCCGGCAGGTCGAACACGTCGCTGAGGCATTCGCGATACGTCTCGACGAGGATCGGGAAGCTGCCGTAGCGCGAGGCCACGGCCAGCAGGTCGGCGGCGCGCTGGCGCTGCTGCCAGAGCGGGGTCCGCGTGCCGGGCCGGCGTCGCGGCAGGAGCAGGCCCGCGCCGCGTTCTCGCGGAAGCGGCTCGCGAACAGCGACGACGTCGCGACCTGCCCGACGACCAGGTCCTCGACCTCGTCCGCGTCGGGGAAGAGCAGGTCCTCGATGCCCTCGAGCGACGCGTCGCCCTCGGGCAGCCGGATCGCGATGCCGTCGTCGGACCAGATGGTCTGGACCTCGAGGCCGCGCCGCTCGAGCAGCCGCGATTCGATCGCCATCGACCACGGCGCGTGCACCCGCCCGCCGAACGGGGTCAGCAGGCACAGCCGCCAGTCCCCGAGCTCGTCGCGGAAGCGCTCGACCACGATCCGCTTGTCGGTGGGCAGGGCGCCGGTCGCCTCGCGCTCGTCGTCGAGATAGGCGAGCAGGTTGTCGGCGGCCCGCTCGTCGAGGTCGTGGAGCTCCCGCAGGCGCGTCGTCGCGGCCTGTGCGACCCCGGTCGCCCTTCGCGAGATCGGCCTCCATCTCGCCGATGAACGCGCCCATCGCCCGGCCGAGCTCGATGGGACGCCCGACGGCGTCGCCCTTCCAGAACGGCAGCTTGCCCGGGACGCCGGGGGCCGGCGTGACCGTGACCCGGTCGTGGCCGATCTCGTCGACCCGCCAGCTGCTGGCGCCGAGCACGATGACGTCGCCGTGCATCCCCGCGCGGAGCTCGTAGACCATCTCCTCGTCGAGCTCGCCGACGCGCCGGCCGGGCGTGCCCGCCTCGCCGGCCATGAACACGCCGTAGAGCCCGCGGTCCGGGATCGTGCCGCCGCTGGTGATCGCGACGACCCGGGCGTCGCGGCGTCCCTCGACGACATCCGTCACGCGGTCCCAGGTGACCCGCGGCTTGAGCTCCGCGAACTCGTCCGACGGGTAGGCGCCGGCCAGCATCCCCAGCACGCCCTCGAGCAGCTCGCGGGTCAGCGTCTCGTACGGGCGTCGCGCGGGTCACGGTCTCGAGCAGGTCGGCCACGGTCCACGGGTCCATGACGGTCATCGCGACCAGCTGCTGGGCGAGCACGTCGAGCGGGTTGCGCGGGATGGCCGTCGCCTCGATGGCGCCCTCGTGCATCCGCCGGGTGACGACGGCCACCTCGAGCAGGTCGCCGCGGTACTTCGGGAAGATCACGCCCTTCGACGGCGCGCCGACCTGGTGCCCGGCCCGGCCGACCCGCTGGAGCCCGCGCGCCACGCTGGTCGGCGATTCGACCTGGATCACGAGGTCCACGGCGCCCATGTCGATGCCGAGCTCGAGGCTGGACGTGGCGACCAGCGCGGGGAGCCGGCCGGCCTTGAGGTCCTCCTCGATCGTCAGCCGCTGCTCGCGGGCGATGCTGCCGTGGTGCGCCTTCACGAGGTCCTCGCCGGCCAGCTCGTTGAGCCGCTGCGCGAGCCGCTCGGACAGCCGCCGGCTGTTGGTGAAGACGATCGTGCTGTGGTGGCTGCGGATCAGCTCGAGGATCCGCGGATGGATCGCCGGCCAGATGCTGCTGCGCATGTCGCCGCTGGTCGCCGGGCCGCCCGGCTGCTGGTCGGGCGGGAGGACCTCGCCGATGGCCGACATGTCGTCGACCGGGACGATCACCTGCAGGTCGAGCGGCTTGCGCGCGCCGGCATCGACGATCGTGACCTCGCGACCCGGTCCGGTGCCGGCGAGGAAGCGCCCGATCGCCTCGAGCGGCCGCTGCGTGGCGGACAGCCCGATCCGCTGCATCGGCGGCGCGTCGGGGGCGCGGAGGCGTTCCAGCCGCTCGAGGCTCAGCGCGAGGTGCGCGCCGCGCTTGGTGCCGGCGATCGCGTGGACCTCGTCGACGATGACGTGCTCGACGCCGCGGAGCACCTCGCGGACCTGGCTGGTCAGCATCAGGTAGAGCGACTCGGGGGTCGTGATGAGGATGTCCGGCGGGTGCCGCGCGATCTCGCGGCGGTCCTCGGTCGGGGTGTCGCCGGTACGGCTGGCGACGCTGATCTGCGGGACCGGCTCGCCGAGCCGCTGCGACGCGTGGCCGATGCCGGTCAGCGGCGCCCGCAGGTTCCGCTCGACGTCGTAGGTCAGGGCCTTGAGCGGTGAGATGTAGAGGACGCGGACGGTCCCCGGCGGGCCGCCCTTCACACGGGCCGGCGTCGGATGGGTCGCGAGGCGGTCCAGCGTCCACAGGAACGCCGCGAGCGTCTTGCCGCTGCCGGTCGGGGCGTGGATCAGGGTGTGGTGTCCGGCGGAGATGGCGGCCCACCCGCGCGCCTGGGCGTCGGTGGGCGCCTCGAAGCTCGCCTCGAACCACTCGCGGACGGGGCGCGAGAACGGGGCGAGGGGGTCGGCGGGGACGAGGCCGGGCTTTGGCCTCGACGTGGTCGCGGTCACGGGACGGCGAGTATAGGCCGACGGCGCCATTTCGAACAGATGGTCGAAAGCGCCGCGCCTACCCTTCCCCGGCCTCCCGGCGCCGATGCACGCCCGGGTCATGGATCTCCATGAAGGTCTCCGGTGCGGCGAGGGGCGTGAACCCGACCTTCGCGTAGAGCCCGCGGGCGCCCCGCGAGGTCAACGCCCAGCGGCGCAGCCCCTGCAGGTCGGGGTGCGCCACCATGCAGCGCGACAGCCACAGGGCAAGGCCGAGGCCGCGATGGCTCTCGAGGATGAACACGTCGCCGATCCATGCGAAGGTCGCGCGGTCGGTGACCGCGCGTGCGAAGCCCACCTGCTGGTCGCCGTCGTAGACGCCGAACGCGATCGAGCCCTCGATCGAGCGGCGGACGAGCGCCTCGTCGATCCCGTCGGCCCAGGCCGACGTGGCGAGGAACGCCGTGGTCGCCGCGATGTCGAGGCGCGCCGGATCCGTGCTGACCGCGTACGGCTCGCGTCGCCACTCGACGCCGCCCGGGACGCGGGTCCACGGACCGGCCTCGCCGGTGTCGTGGACGGGGGCGAAACCGCCCGTCCAGCTCATGACCGGGACCCCGGATCGGACCGCGTCCCGCCGAGCAGCTCGGCCGCCTCGCCGGCCGCCGTGCCCTCGTCGTCCTCGAGCAGGTGCCGGCGGTCGAAGGCCGAGTGGTCGACGAAGCCCTGCAGGCGCGACCGGAGCGCCGAGACACGCTCGACCTGGCGCGTGGCGATCGGCTCGAACCCCTCCGCGCCGTCGGCGACCGTCCAGAGGGCGACGAGGTCGTCGAGGCAGAACGGCGCGGTCGACATGGCCTCGGCCCAGGCCGGATCGCCGGTCCGGGCCACGAGCCGTCCCAGCGCGGTCTCGACCGCGCTCGTCCCCTGGTCGCAGGCGAGGCATGGCGGCCGCTTGCGGGCCCCGGCCAGCCGCGTCCGCAGCGAGCGGCCGCGCCGCCCCATCGCGCCGCGCAGCGGCTCGAGCCGGCGGTCCAGCATCGCGCCATAGAGGATCGACGAGCCGAGGATGCCGCCCGGGCCCGCGCCGGTCCGCCAGCACCAGCTCGGCGACATGGCGGCGGCAGAACCCCTGGGTCCGCTCGAGCAATTCGCGGAACGGGATGTCCAGCACGCGCTCCGCGATGATCGTGTCGAGCATCGCCCGCTCGGACCGGGCGCGGACCGTGCAGACCGGGCAGCCGCCGGCCGCGAAGGCGTCGGACAGGCGCACGTCGACCAGGTCCTTCGCGGGGAGCCCCGTGGGCCGAGCCGGGTCGCGCCGGCATCAGCGTGTCGCCCGGACGGCGAGGGGGTCGACGGCGCGGAGGTCGCGATCCGCGGGCCCGATGTGGAAGAGCCCGACGCCCAGGAGCGCCCGCGCGACGGCGGCTCGCGTCACCCGGTCGAGGGGGTCGACGGGATCGCGCTCCGCCACCGTCACCTCGGCCAGCGTCGCACGGCTGGCCGCGAGCAGCAGGCCGGCCAGGCCGTGGCGGCGATGGTCGGGCGCCACGCCGAGCGCGAGCAGCTCGCCGTCTGCCGATGCGATGGCCGCGCCGACCACGGTCCCGCCGCTCGCCGCCGCGGACGGGACGACCGCGGCCGAGACGTGTGCCCCGCTATCGAGCGCGGCCGCGACGAGCGCGTGGCCATGCGCGGCGTCGGCCGGCGCGATCACGCGTGGCGCGAGCGCGAGCCGGTCCCAGGCCGCCCGATCGACGGTCTCGACGACCTCTGGCCGTGCCGGGGTTGCCGTCGATCCCGCCGTTGCCGGCCGCCGGAGCCAGCGGGTCCCACCAGCCGCGGTCGCGTGCCTCGCGGAGCAGTCGCGGCACGAGCGCGCGGCGGACCGCCTGCGCGGTCGCGGCCGACGCCGCCTCGGCCGACTTCTGCGTGCTGTCGAACTCCCAGCCGGCATTCGGGGCGTCATCGAAGCTCGGCGGCAGGGGCGCCTGGCCGTAGCGGGCGCCCTCGGCCGCCCATCGCTCGCGCCACTCGGCGGGCGTCTCGGACGGAACCGCCTCGTGCGCGCCCGCGAGCCAGACGTGGGCCCACATCCTCGGCACGACCCGGTACGCGTCGTAGCCGCCGCCGCCGGTCGCCAGCCAGCGGCCACCGGCGTACCGGTGCGCGATCGCGTCGACCAGCCGGGCCGCCTCGCCCATCGCGGTCGTCGTCATCCGCAGGTGCGCGAGCGGGTCCCACAGGTGCGAATCGGCGCCGTGCTGGCTGACCACGATGTCCGGGCCGAACGCGGCGGCCAGCTCGGGGAGCAGCGTCCGCAGCGTCTCGAGCCAGACCCGCTCGCCGCTGCGCGGCCGCGAGCGGCACGTTGACCGAGGTCCCGGCCGCGACCCCCTCCCCCGTCTCGTCGGCGAACCCGGTCCCCGGGAAGAGCGTCATGCCCGACTCGTGGACCGAGACCGTCATGACGCCAGGGTCGTCCCAGTGGATCGCCTGGACCCCGTCGCCGTGGTGCACGTCGAGATCGATGTAGAGCACCCGCAGGCCGTCGCGTCGGGCCCGCGCGATCGCCAGCGCGACATCGTCGTAGATGCAGAAGCCCGACGCCCGGGCCGGCATCGCGTGATGCAGCCCGCCGCCGGGATGGAAGGCGTGGTCGACCTCGCCTCGCAGGATCGCCTCCATCGCCCGGATCGAGCCGCCGGCCACCATCGCGGCGGCGTCATGCATGCCGGGGAACGGCGGGTCGTCGCCGCCCACGGCGATCCCGGCCTTCGGTGGCCCGTACGGTGCCGCCGAGAACCGCTTCACGACCTCGATGTAGGCCTGGTCGTGGCACCACGCGAGCTCGTCGTCGGGCGCCGGCTCGGGCTCCAGCCCCGGGACCGCGCCGACCGCGCGGAGCAGGTCGATCCCCGGCCCGAAGCGGCGGGGCGTCAGCGGGTGGCCCGGCCCGAAGTCATAGGTGGCCGAGCGCGGCCCGTACACGAGGAGCATGCGTGCCACCATACCGGCGATGGAACGCGTCTACACGACCCCGCTCCTCGACAAGCTCGGCGTCGGGCCCGGGATGCGCGTCGCGCTCATCGACATCGAGGACGACGCGATCCGCCCGCTGCTGGCCGACCGCACCGTACGACCTGACGGAGGGCTGGCCCGAGCCCGAGACCGACATCGTCCTGCTCGGCGCCGACTCGATCGAGCAGCTCGCGCCGCTCCGCGACCTGGCATCGCGGATCCGGATGAACGGGGCGATCTGGGTGGTCTCGCGCAAGGGGAAGGCGGCCACCCTGCGGGATGTCGACGTCATCGAGGCGGCCAAGGACGCGCGGCTCGTCGACAACAAGGTCTGCTCGTTCTCGGACACGCACACCGCGCTCCGGCTGGTGATCCCCGTCGCGCTCCGCCCGCGCTGACGGCCGCGGGGCGTACCATCCGCGCATGCCGACCGACTTCCTGCTGCTCCTGCTCATCATCCTCGTGGCGGTGATCGTGATCCGCGGCCCGAAGACGCTGCCGAAGTGGGGCTCCGCCCTGGGCAAGGGCGTCAAGGACGCCAAGACCGAGGCGGCCAAGGCACAGGCCGAGATCCAGGCGCGGACCACCGCGCCGGACGCGCCGCCCCCGGACCCCGCCGGCCCCGGCGCCGGCACGCAACCGCCCGCCTGACCATCCCGTCGGCCGCGGGCACCCACCTGCCATGACGCCCGAGGACCTCGACGCCCTGATGGCGCGCCCGGGACCGGGCTCGCACGTCGTGACGCTGACGATCGACGGCCGGCCCGTCGAGACGCTCGCCGACCTGCCGCCGATGCGCGACCGCCTCCTGTTCGTCGGGCTCAACCCGTCGCCGGTCAGCGTCGACGCCGGCCACTACCACCAGGGGAAGCTCGGGCGGACGTTCTGGAAGCGGCTGATCACGGCCCGCATCCTGCCGCCCGGGACGGAGATCGAGACCGCCGACGACGCGCTCGTCGCCGCGGGCCACGGCATCACCGACCTGCTGAAGGTCCCGAGCGCCCGCGATGAGGCGACGGACGCCGCCCTGACCGCGGGCATCGGCCCGCTCTGGCAGAAGATCGCCCTCTGGCGCCCGGCCGCGGTGGTCTTCATCTACAAGCGCGCGGCCTCGATCGCCGCCGGTCGGCCGCTCGAGGAGCCCTGGGGCCAGCTCCCCGGCGTCGCGCTCGGGGGGCGGCCGTGCTTCCTGATGCCCGGCCCGTACGCGCCGACCGAATCCGTCGACGAGGGTCTGAACCTGCTGCGCAACCTCGCGGCGTCGCTGCCCGTGGACCGGGCCTAGGCGGTCGAGCCGGCCAGGTCGTCCGGGGCCGCGATCGGCTCGCTCGGGTCGTCGGACCCGGCAGGGCCCGCCGCGCCGGCCTCCTCCTCATCGGGTTCGTCGAGCGGCGCATGCGTCGTCGGCAGGCGCAGGGCGAACGCGGCAAGGAGTGCCAGATAGGCGATGGCGGGCAGGGACGTGATCAACCACAGCACGTTCGGGACCGACTCCGGCTGGCTCACGGTGTTCATGACGGTCACCATCCCGGAAATGACGAAGGTCGCCAGGATGCAGGATCCGGCGAACGCGACCAGGAACCAGCCGAAGCTCGGGTCCTCGCCGGCACGGCGACCGGCGATCGCGATCCCCGTGAAGTACGCCCACGCCGACACCGTCGCGACGTTGAGGACGACTCCCAGCAACGTCAGCCAGTAGTAGCTCGCGAAGGCATCGCCCTCCAGCTCCGGAGACATGGTGCTGAACAGGAACGCTGTCATGACGGACGACACGGCCGCGACGAGCGCGACCAACGCCCACCAGCGCCGCGTCCCGGGCTGGTCCGCATACAGCCGTGCCTGGACAAGCCCGCGCGCCATGTAGATCAGCGCGAACACGGCCGCGGCCGTGACCGCGATCTGCATGGCGATCGAGAACGGGTTCAGCCACGGCTGGTCCGACGGCGGCGGCAGAACGGAATCGAACCAACCGCCGAGGTACCGGTTCAGGAGCCCCAAGCCTCGACTGAACGCGAACAACTGACGTCCCGATCGCCATGGCCCGGTGGGCCGACCAGGCATCTCGATGCCGAAGGAAGAACACGGCAGGGATGAGGAAACTGACGATCGGGATCGAGAGCGACAGGGCCAGCTGGATGAGGCTACCCGGATCCGACGGCGCATCGGCGATCGCGTCGCGGATCGTGACGAACCCCACGACGAGCGCGCCGAGCGTGAACAGGATCGTCGGCCACGGGCAGACCGGTCACCGTGTCGGGAAGGTGCGGCGGGCGCGGCTCCTCCCACGGTGTACCGTCGATGGTCGTGCCGGTCGGCTCGCCGGGGATCTCGTCGCCGGGCGCGTCGGTCATCGATCCTGCCCTCCCGCGGCGATGATACCGGCGCCGTCAGCGGTGTCCAGCGAGCCGCGGCGCCGCCGGCGCGATGCGCGCGAGGCGGACGCGCGAGGCGAGCAGGGCGGCGGCGTCGACCGGTCCGGGGAGCATCCGCGAGCCGCGCGGCCCGTCGAGGTCGCCCGTGAGGACCGCGGCCCCCTCGCCCACCACGAACGCGAGGTGGTCGGGTCGCGGGCCGGGGGTGGCGACCACGGTCAGCGGGACATCCCCGAGCTCGATCCGCTCGCCGTCGGCGAGCTCGCGCGTCTCGTATGGCAGCGGCCGGCCGCCGCCCGGGCCGACCAGGATGGGGATCCCGAGCCGCTCGGCGAGCACCTCCGCGCCGGCCGCGTGGTCGGCATCGACGTGGGTCAGCGCGATCGCCCGGATCGTGCCGCCGAGCTCCGCCGCGAGCGCGACCGCCCGGTCGAGCGCGGGACCGGTCGGGTCGCCGGGGTCGACGAGGACGAACGCCCGGCGGCCGACGAGATAGGCGTCGACGGTCTGCCCGGCCACGCCGCCGGCCGCCGGCATCTCGATCCGGGTCGTGTCGAGCGCGACCGACTCCACGTGCACGCTCCCCAGCGTCCCGGTCGCGAGGCGATCGCGGACGTCCTCGAACGCGGTCACGTGCTCGAGCTGCTGGAGCGTGGCGGCGGTCGGCGGCCACAGCTGGATCGTGCCCTCGGCCATCGCGTCGAGCGCGTCCCCGGGCCGCACCCACTCGTGCTCGACCACCTCGTCGCCGTGGAGGCTCGCGCTCGCGCCGGCCGGCAGCTCCGCGACGAAGAACCGGGCGTCGAACCGGCGCGGCATCGAGGGCGGCGTGACCCATCGCGAGATCGAGACCAGCAGGTCCGTCCGGAGCTGGAGATCGAGCTGTGCGGCCAGCGCCTGGAAGTGGATCTCGCCGCCGACCAGCGCGGCGCGCGCGGCGCGAAGGGTGGCGGCCGAGACGTCTCCGGTGTCGGCGAGCAGCACGCCCGCCTCCTCGAAGGCCTCACGGATCGCGGCGATGTACTTGGAGATCGCCCGGGTGGGCGACAGATCGCCGCCGAGGGCGGCCGCGGCCGCCTGGGCCGTGATCACCGAGCGGGCGACGAGGCTCGGGTGCGCGTCGGCCGGGTCCACGCGCCCGCCCGGGAACACGTGCACGTCGGGGGCGAACGCCATCGATGCCGGCCGGCGGCCGAGCAGCACCTCGGGCCCGGACGGGCCCGGCCGGAGCAGGACGAGGGTCGCGGCGGGGCGCGGCTCGACCGGCTCGACCAGCTCGACAACGTCGCTCACGAGGGCGGGTCGGCGATGGGCGGCGCGATGGCCGGCGAGTCGGAGGGCGTCGCGGTCGCGGCGGCGAGCTCCGCCCGCAGCGCCTCGGGCGTCGTGACCGGCAGGCGGCAGACGAAGCCGCGGCAGACGTACGCGGTGGGCGTGCCGTCGATCGCGATCCGATCGGCCAGCAGCGGGACGACGGACGTGCCCGGATCCGCGCTCACCGCCACGACCTGGTTCGGGCGGAAACCGCGGGTCGTCTCGGCGATGAGCGCCCGCGTCGCTGGATCGGCCGGGTCGCCGACGATCGCCACCTCGACGACCGGGGCGAGCGCGAGGTCCATGGCCGACAGCCACTGGGCGAACCCGGTCGGATAGCGCGCCACGAACCCCGTCACCGTCCGCATCGCGCGCTCGGCAGCGTCGCGATATCGACCGTCACCGGTCCACGCCGCCAGCCGCAGCAGGACCAGGGTCGCCATCGCGTTCCCGGACGGGACCGCGTTGTCCTGCACGTCCTTCGGTCGCGCGACGAGGCGCTCGTGGTCGTCGGCGGTGTCGAAGAAGCCGCCCACCGGATCGGCGAAGCGCGCGAGGACGCGGTCCATCAGCGCCCGGGCCGTGGTGAACCAGCGCTCGTCGAAGGTCGCCTCGTAGAGCGCCAGCAGGCCGTCGGCGAGGTCCGCGTAGTCCTCGAGCACGCCCTGGCCGGTGGCGCGGCCGTCCTTCCACGACCGGCCGAGCGAGCCGTCCGCCGCGAGGAGCCCGCCGGTGATCGCCTCGGCGGCGCGCGTCGCCACGGCCGTGAGGTCGTCGCGCCCGAGGAGCCGCCCCGCGTCGGCGAAGGCCGCGATCGCCAGCCCGTTCCAGGCCGCGAGCGCCTTGTCGTCGCGGGCCGGTTGCGGACGGGATGCCCGTCGCTCGAGAAGCGCGCGTCCGCGATGCCGCGAGACCCGCTTCGAAGGCGGCGTCCGCGCGCGACGGCGGCGGGGTGTGGGCGTCCGGCCAGACGCGCGAGAGGATCGTGGTCCCCTCCCAGTTCCCGAGGTCGGTGACGCCGTACGCGGCGAGGAACGGCGGGGCGTCGTCGCCCAGCACCTCGCGGATCTCGGCCGCGGTCCAGGTGAACGTCAGCCCTTCGACGCCGTCCGTGTCCGCGTCCTGGCTGGCCGCGAACGCGCCGTCGGCCGTCGTGAGCTCGCGGACCAGGTAGTCCAGCACGCCCTCGGCGACCTCGCGGAAGCGCGCGTCACCGGTCTGCGCCCAGGCGTGCAGGTAGACCCGCGCGAGCTGGGCGTTGTCGTAGAGCATCTGCTCGAAGTGCGGGACGAGCCAGATCGCGTCGGTCGCGTACCGGTGGAAGCCCCCGCCCAGCTGGTCGTGGATGCCGCCGTCGGCCATCTTCTCGAGGTTGAACCGGGCGACCGCCTCGGGCTCGGGGTCGCCGCCGGCCATCCGGCGGAGCAGGAACTCGACGGTCATCGGCTGCGGGAACTTCGGGGCGCGGCCCCAGCCGCCGTTGACCCGGTCGAAGCTCCCGAAGATCCCGTCGCGGGCCGCCGTGAGCAGCTCCGGCGTCGGATCGTCCGCGGCGCCCGCCGCCTCGGTCCGCTGCTGCTCCACGAGCGTCGACACCAGCCGCGAGCCCGGCCGATTCGAGCTCGTCGCGCTGCTCGCGCCAGGCGCGCGCGACGCCTTCGAGCACCTGGCGGAAGGACGGCATCCCGTGGCGCGGCTCGTCCGGGTAGTAGGTGCCGCCGTAGAACGGCCGGCCGTCGGGCGTCAGGAAGACCGACATCGGCCAGCCGCCCTGCCCGGTCATCGCCTGGACGGCGCCCATGTAGAGCTGGTCGAGGTCGGGGCGCTCCTCGCGGTCCACCTTGATCGCCACGAAGTGGTCGTTCATGTAGGCCGCCGTGGTCGCGTCCTCGAACGACTCGCGCTCCATGACGTGGCACCAGTGGCAGGCGGCGTAGCCGATCGAGAGGAAGATCGGCCGATCGAGCAGCTTCGCCCGGGCCAGCGCGTCGCCGCCCCACGGGAACCAGTCGACCGGGTTGTGGGCGTGCTGGAGCAGGTACGGGCTCGTCTCGCCGGCGAGGCGGTTGGGCATGGTCCCAGTGTGGCGCACGCCATCCGTTCCCGGACCCGGTGTCCGGGCGCACCGGCGATGGGGCGAAAACCGGCAGATAGGCACCGATTTAGGGAACGGGAGTATGGTTTTCGTCCGTCGAACGGAAGTACGCTCCCTGCCCGCCACCGAAAGGTGGAGGCTGTTCGCGGAGGTAGCCGTCGAACGTGAGACGGCCTGGTTCGATCCTTGCGGCGCTCTTCGCCGCCGGCGTCCTCGCGTCGGTGGGATTCGTCGCGCCGGGAGCGACCGCCGCCCGGACCAACCCCGTCCCCAAGGTCGTGCTGATCGTCGGACCGGCGGGCGCCGCCACGAACGGGTATCGCGCCGAGGCCCGAGCCGCCGCCGCGGTCGCCCGGAAGTACACGCCCGACGTGACCGAGGTCTACTCCCCCAACGCCACGTGGCCCGCGGTCAAGGCCGCGCTCCAGGACGCGTCGCTGGTCGTCTACATGGGCCACGGCAACGGCTGGCCCAGCCCGTACCGCGACTCGCTCTACCCGCCGACGCAGGACGGCTTCGGCCTCAACCCGTCCGCGGGGAGCGGCGACGACGCGCATCAGTACTACGGGGAGGGGCGGATCGCCGCCTCGGTCCATCTCGCCAAGGACGCGGTCGTGCTGCTGCACCACCTCTGCTACGCCAGCGGCCTGTCCGAGCCGGGGCTCCCGGAAGGGATCGATGGCCGTCGCGCAGCAGCGCATCGACAACTTCGCCAGCGGCTTCGTCGCCGCGGGCGCGTCCGCGGTCATCGCCGAGGCCTACGCGAGCCCGTCCGGCTACGTGAAGGCGATCCTCGGCGGCGGCCGGTCGATCGATTCGATCTGGCGCACCGCCCCGAGCGCCAACGGCCGGGCGTTCGCCTTCGAGAGCACCCGCAACCCGGGCTTCGTCGCGCAGATGGACCCCGAGAACGCGAGCTCCGGGTTCGAACGGTCGATCGTCCTGAAGGCCGGGCTGGTGCCCGCCGACGTCCGCGCCGGCGCTCGCGGCACCGCGAGCATCCGGGTGCCGGTCGACCCCGGCACGTCCAGCCTGCTCGGCACCGGCCTGAGCTTCAGCACGCCGCGCTTCTCGGTCGCGACCTCGGCCGGCACGACCACCAAGCTGAGCCTGCCGTTCCGGATCGGCGACCGCGGCCGGATCCCGAACGGGCTCGCGGCAAGCCTGCAGTGGACGCGGATCGACACCGTCTCGACCGCGCCGCCGGACCCGACGCCCAGCCCGACCCCGCCGCCCGTCCCGACCGGTGACCTCGCGCTCGTGACGCCCGAGTCGCCCGGGACCCTCGTCTCGCCGATGGACCTCACGGTCGGCGACAAGACCATGTCGCTCTCCGCGGCGCTGCCGTCGGTCCCCGGCCATTACCGGCTGACCATCACGCTCCACGACGGGGACGGGGTCGCGTACGACGCCGCGTCGCAGGCGCTCGTCCGGACCGTGGTCGTCCGGGTCACCGGCGAGCTCGACGGCGAGGTCGCGGTCGCGCCGAGCGCCACCTTCGCGGCGGGCACCACCGTCCAGCTCCCGGTCGGGGCCGTCAACCTCGGGACGTCGCCGTGGGGCCAGGCGGCCACCGGGGCCGATCCCGCGTCGGCCGCCTCGATCATCGGCCACTGGGTCGCGCTCGACCTGCTCGCCACGGGCGTCCCGCCCGACGTCAGCACGGACCTCGCGCCCGGCCTGGCCCCGAACAAGCCGGCCGAGACGGCCCTCCCCCTCGCCGTGCCGGACGCGGCGGGCGACTACCTGCTGATCCTCGACATCGTGACGCCGGAGCACGGCTCGCTCGCGGCCGCCGGCATCGACCCGACCATCATCCGCATCCACGTCGTGGCGCCGGCGCCGCCGACGCCTGGGCCGAACGGCAATCCGGGCGGGACCACGGCCCGAAAGAGCACGACCGGAGTCGACGCGGCACCATAGGCGCATGCCCAAGGCGTCTCCCGCGCTGGTCCGCACCGACGCACCCGACCTCGACCCCGCGCACGACCCCGGGCCGGACGCGGCCGGCGACCGGATCCACGACCTCGCGCCCGACGTGGCCGCGGAGCCGTTCCAGGTCGGCGAGGGCACGGTCCGCCTCGGCACCGCGTCCTGGACGGACCCGACGATGACCGCGGCCGGCGTCTTCTACCCGCGCGACGCGGACACGGCCGAGGAGCGGCTCGGCTACTACGCGAGCCGCTTCCCGCTGGTCGAGGTCGACGCGACCTACTACGCCCTCCCCAACCGGCGGACGGCGGAGCTGTGGGTCGAGCGCACGCCGCCCGACTTCACCTTCGACGTCAAGGCGCACGCGCTGATGACCGGCCAGCCGACCGAGACCAAGCGACTCCCGAAGGACCTGCGCGAGGCGCTCCCGGCCGAGCTGGCCGAGAAGTCCCGCCTCTACGCCAAGGACCTGCCGGACGACCTCCGCGACGACGTCTGGGCCTGGTTCGCCGACGGGCTCGAGCCGCTCAAGGACGCCGGCCAGCTCGGCTCGATCCTGCTCCAGTACCCGCGCTGGTTCTTCACCTCGTCGGAGAACCGCGACGCGATCGAGGAGGCGGTCGGGCGGCTGCGCGACAACGGGATGACCGGCGCGGTCGAGTTCCGCAGCGCGTCGTGGTTCAACGAGAAGAACCTCGAGCGGACGCTCGGGTTCCTCGCCGATCGGAAGATCCCGCTGGTCATCGTCGACGGGCCGCAGGGCTTCAAGTCGAGCGTGCCCGCGGTCGTCGCGGCGACCTCGCCGGACCTCGCGATCGTGCGCTTCCACGGCCGGCGGACCGCGACCTGGGAGGCGAAGGGCATCCAGACCGTCGAGCGCTTCCGCTACCTGTACGATCGGGACGAGCTGGCCGACTGGGCGCCGCGGGTCCGCGAGACGGCGGCGCAGGCCAAGGACACCCACGTCCTGTTCAACAACTGCTACGCGAACTACGGCGCCACCAACGCGCTCGAGCTCGCCCAACTGCTCCTGGACCTGGAGGCCGGACGATGAAGGTCGGGGTGATCGCACCGCAAGGCTGGGTCGGCGACTACGACGGCTGGGACCCGCTCAAGGCATGGCAGCGCACGAAGGACGTGACGGCCCTGGCCGAGCGCCTCGGCTTCGAGTCCGTGTGGCTGTTCGACCACTTCCACACGATCCCGAAGCCGACCGACGAGATCACGTTCGAGTCGTTCACGTCGCTCTCGGCGCTCGCCGCGCTGACCACGCGCGTCCGGCTCGGGCACGTCGTCATCTGCACGGCGTTCCGCAACCCGGCGCTCACGGCCAAGATGATCTCGACGATGGACACCATCAGCGGCGGGCGGATGGACCTCGGCATCGGCGCCGGCTGGAAGCGCGACGAGTGGGACGCGTACGGCTACGGCTTCCCCGAGACGAAGGAGCGGCTGGCGCGGCTGGCCGACGACCTCGGCGTGATCGCCGCGATGCTCGCCGGCGACAAGCACCAGCACGCGACGTTCGCCGGGACCTACTCGAGCGTGAAGAACGCGCGGAACGTCCCGAAGCCGATCCAGCAGCCGCGCGTGCCGATCATGGTCGGCGGCAACGGGCCGAACGTGACGTGGCGGCTGGCCGCGAAGTACGCCGACGAGCTCAACGTCGACGGGATGGAGCCGGCCGACGTCGCCGAGGCACTCCCCGTGATCCGGGCACGGTGCGAGGAGATCGGCCGCGACCCCGACACCCTGGCGCTCTCGGTCCACATCTGGGGCGGCAATCTGCCGAAGGACCAGGGCAGGGTCGAGCAGCTGCTCGCGGACTACGCGAAGCTCGGCGTCGACCGCGTCATGACGCTGGTCCCGGGCGGCGCCGACAGCGACGAGCCGATCGAGATGTTCGCGGCCGCGGCCCGGGCGTCCGGCGCCGAGATGGCGTAGCGACGCCGTCCCGACGAGCTCGGCGTAGGCTTCGACCATGAGCGGAACGCACGTCGTGGCGGGCTTCCTGCCGACGACCAACGGGCTCCATTTCTCGAACTCGTTCCCGTCCGGGCCGACCGTCAAGCTCGGGCCGCTCGACCCGCGCTGGATCGGCATCGGGGACGCGAGCGCCGGCCTGTGCGGCGGGATGAGCTGGTACACCCGCGAGCAGTTCGACGCGAAGAAGCCGATCCCGGCCGACACCGCGGCACCCGAGAACGGCTCGACCCTGTTCCAGGCGATCGTCCGCCGGCAGGTGCTGTCGCTCGACTGGCTGAAGGTCCCGCTGCGCTTCTACGCGCTGTCGGCGTGGGGCAGCTCGAAGGCGGGCAGCCGGGCAGCCGATCGCGACTGGTCGAAGATCACCGGCTTCCTCGACGGCGACCGGATGCGCATCCTCGGCCTGATCCGCCAGTCGTCCTGGAACCCGTTCGGCCTGTCGCAGAACCACCAGGTCCTCGCGTACGGCTACTCGGACGACGGGACGACGCGGACGCTGCGGATCTACGACCCGAACCACCCCGACATGGACGACGTGGTCCTCGAGATCACCGACGCGGGCCTGAAGCAGTCGACCGGCGAGACGCTGCTGGACCTGTTCGACGCCGGATGAATCAGGCGTAGGTGCGACAGCCGAGGTGGCACGCTGCGAACCTAGCTTGATCCCGTGAGCCAGATTCACTACACTCTGACGACCGCCACTCACCCACAAGCAAAGGGCCCCACATGACCCGATACGACCACGCGGCCGAGGGTGAGACCGGTCGCCGACCGACTGCCGCCGAGCTATTCGCCGGGGTCGGAGGCTTCCACATCGCACTCGATCGCGCCGGGTTCGACGTGGTCTGGAGCAACCAGTGGGAGCCCGCGACCAAGGCCCAACACGCCTTCGAGAACTACGAGCACCACGTCGCCAACGGGGACTTCCAGCGGTTCGGTCGCGGCATCGACTCACCGCACGCCGATCTCGGGCTGGTCGAGCACGTCGCCTCGAACGACGACATCGCGAAGGTCCTCGACAAGTACGAGGCCCAGCTCTCCGGGTCCGGTCGGCCGGTCTTCCCGGTCGTCCCCGATGTCGACCTGCTGGTCGGCGGATTCCCGTGCCAGGACTACTCGGTCGCCAAGACGCTTCGCCAGGCGCACGGCCTCGTCGGCAAGAAGGGCGTCCTTTGGTGGGAGATCCATCGACTGCTTCGGCTGAAGTTGGCGACCGGGCGACCGATCAAGCACCTCTTCCTGGAGAACGTCGACCGGTTGATCAAGTCGCCGACCGGCCAGCGCGGTCGCGACTTCGCCGTGATGCTCGCGTCGCTTGCCGACCTTGGATACGAGGTCGAATGGCGCGTGGCCAACGCCGCCGAGTACGGCTTCCCTCAGAAGCGGCGCCGCGTCTTCATCATCGGCCGGCTCGGCCGACGCGAGGACAGTCCGAAGGAGCAACTGCTGACGTCGGGCGTGCTTGCCCGCTCGCTCCCGGCTCGAGCGCGCGGGTCGTTCGACTGGGCGCCCATCGCCCTCGACCCGGACATCAAGAAGGTGAGCGACGAGTTCGGCATCGGCGGGAAGAAGACGCCGTTCGGCAACGCCGGCGTCATGCGGATCCGACCAGATGGCCAAGGCGCGGCCGTCTGGACCACGGACGTCGAGTCCGCGTTCGACGGCGACCGAGTCACGCTCGGCGACATCCTCGAGGCGACCGCCGATGTCCCGGAGCAGTTCTTCGTGGCCGACGAGGATCTGGCGAAGTGGCAGTTCCTCAAGGGCGCGAAGAGCCTGACGCGGATCAGCCGTTCGACCGGGATGGAGTACACCTACGACGAAGGTCCGATCCCGTTCCCAGATCCGATCGACCGTGCCTCGCGCACGATCCTGACGGGTGAAGGCGGAGCCACGGCATCAAGGTTCAAGCACCTCATCCAGACCGAGGACGGGCGCTACCGCCGGCTGACGCCGCGCGAACTCGAGCGGCTGAACGGGTTCCCGGGCGATTGGACCGCCGGGATGTCCGACGGGAAGCGCGCGTTCATGATGGGCAACGCCCTTGTCGTCGGGCTGGTCGAGCGAGTCGCTGATGCACTGATCGAGGATGTCGCAGCGCCGACTTCAGTCGCGCCGATCATCCCGACGGAACAAGTCGCCTCCTAGTCCACGCCGTGGCCGGGCTACAACTCCCGAACCCGCCGCCGACAAGTCCCGCCGTCCGCAACGTCATGCGTGCCAACCGAGCACGCGACACCGGTCCCGAGCGTTCGCTCCGAAAGGCCCTCCGAGACGCGAACCTTGGCGGCTACCGCCTGAACTGGAAGAAGGCGCCCGGTCGACCGGACATCGCGTATCCGGGTCGGAAGGTCGCGGTCTTCGTTCACGGCTGCTACTGGCACCACTGCCCGCGCTGCTACCCGAACCTGCCGAAGTCGAACCCCGAGTTCTGGGCGCGCAAGTTCGAGCTCAATCAGGAACGGGATGCACGGAAGCGGCGAGACCTCGAGTCGGTCGGCTGGGTCGTCGATCGAGGCGTGGGAACACGAAGTGACACAGCACGTCGCCGCCGTCGTCGCTCGAATTGGGCGTTTGCGTCGGAAGGTCGGTCGGGCACGATCGCGCCTAACTTCGGGTCCGATTGCCGGAATCTGTTCCCCGAAAGCACATCGACGTCGGGCCAGCTCTCCGCATCAAGCCCAATCAACATCAACGGCACGGGGAGAATCGGGCGCATCTCCCTGAGCGACGCCTGAAACTGCTGGAAAGTTCCAACGGCGCCATCCATTCGAGCCCATCGCTTGAGGCTTGGTGCGGCGCAAATGACAACGCCCACGTCTATCCGATTCTCGGGGACCACACGTTCCGACTCCCCGGCGATGTTCAGACGCGTGAACTGCCACGGGATGGCCTCGGCGTGGTTGAACGAGACCTCGACGCCGATGCCGTCCTTGAGGAAGTCCATCTTCCAATTCTCGAGGTCCCTGTCCCGAAACAGATGCGGCTGCGTTTCCCACCCTCCGACTTCAACGAGTCGGCGATTGATGAGCTCATTTACTGCGGACTGTCCGCCTGCGTGAGCCCGTTGTCCTCGGGATGCGCGACCTGCAGCGAGTTCGGCCTGAACGCCCAGAACGTCAGCCTGGCTGAGCGCATGTAGAACAGCGTCCAGTTCGTTCCAAGCCCGCCTCGGGCCCGAGATGGCCCGGGCGTTTCGGAAGTCCTCGAAGAGATAGTCCACGGCCAAGCACCTCCGCCCTCGGGGCGTTAGAACATCGTCGAGTTCCACGGGGCCGTCGACGTCGCGAACAGGGCGTCCGCGTCGGCCAGCGCCCCGGGGCGGCACTCCCTGACTCGGCCGGCGGCGGCCAGGTCCCCGAAGCGGTACGCCCCGAGGTAGACCGACGCCAGGTCGCGGATGTCGACCTGGAGATCCGCCGCATCCGACGCCGCGGCCGCCGCCAACGACCCCGCCCCGTCGGCGCCGACCGTCAGCCGCCACCGACCGGCGTTCGCGGCCACATCCTCGTCCGCAGACCTCGAACACCACGCTCCCCGGCCCGCGATACCGCCGGCCCTCCAGCGCGCCCTTCAGGTCGATGATCCGCAGGTAGATCGCGTCGGCGAGGCTCATGTTCAGCCGGCGCGGCTCGGTGATCATCAGCAGCAGCGGGTTCGGCTCGGGCCCGCGCCAGGCGGCCACGGTCTCGACCAGGTCCAGCGAGAACAGCCACTGCCACAGCGCCTGCTCGGCCTCCGGGTCCAGCCCGAGCACCTCGAACACCGTGATCGATGTGCTGCGGCCCGGTCTGGGCCCAATCGCCCTTCCGCCGGTGGATCGCGTAGCCGCGCGCCTGGCCGTCGACCTCGTAGACCGCGAGCACCTTGTGGCCGCGCCCGAACTGCGCCCACTCCGCGTCGTGGGCGACCGACGACCGCCAGCGGGCGTCCGACCGGCTGACCGCGCCAACGAGCGTCGACCGCCGCGCCTCGTAGATCGGTGCCGCCAGCTCGACGAACTCGTCGCGCTCGACGAGGCGCACCTGGCCGGCCGGCTCGATCGGGTTCGGGGAACCGGATCTTTCCCTTCGCCGCCTCGAAGTTGGCGCCCTTGGTCGCCATCCCGAAGCCGAACCGCTGGTAGATCGCCGCCTCCGACGCCCACAGGATCGCGACGGGCTCACCGCGCTCGGTCGCCTGGCGGAACAGCTCGGTCATCATCTGGCGGAGGATGCCGCGGCGGCGATGGGTCGGCAGCACGCCGACGGCGGTGATCCCGGCCGCGCCGACCTCGCCACCCGGCACGGTCATGCGGAAGGTGTAGGCGCCCGACCCGCCGACGGCGAGCTCGCCCTCGAAGGCGCCGATGAACCGGTCCAGCTCGACGATGTCGGTCTCGTTCGCGAACTCGTCATCCGACCAGACCTCGCCGAACGCGGTCATGACGGGCACGAGGACCTGGCGGATGGTCTCGCGCGTGGGCGTCCGCAGGGTGATGGGCGTGGTCGTCTGGTCGGGCATCCATGCATGGTGCCATGCCGGCCGCGGCGCGGGCCAGTCGCGCCGCTCGACTTGCCCGCCCGGCCGAGGTCAGACCTCGGGCAGCTCCTGGGCGTCGGTCTGGGCCGGCGCGAACAGGTCGCCGAGGCGCTCGACGCGCTCGGGCATCTCGCGGATCGTCCAGCGGTCGGGCCGCAGGTCCGGGTCGTCCAGCTCGTCCCAGGTGATCGGCGCGGAGACGGGCGCGCCGGCCGCCGGGCGGACGGCATACGGCGCCACGAGCGTCTTGATCGACGCGTTCTGCGTGTAGTCGAGCCGGGCGCGGCCCTTGCGCGCCTCCTTGGCCCACTCCCAGGAGATCAGGTCCGGCACGGTCGCCCCGACCGCGCGCGAGACGCGCTCGACCCAGGCGCTGGTCTCGCTGAACTCGTACTTCGGGACGATGGGGATCCAGACCTGGATGCCGCGCTTGCCGGTCACCTTGGGATAGCCGCGGACGCCGAGATGGCCCAGCGCGGTCCGGTAGAGCCGCGCGAGGACGAGGGTCTCGTCCCAGGTCGTCTTCTCCCCGGGGTCGATGTCGATCAGCGCGAACGTGGGTTGCCAGGCGTCCGGGAGGCGGCCGGTCCAGGCATGGATCTCGAAGCTGGCCTGGTTGCCGAGCCAGCACAGCGCCGCGGCGCGGTCCGCGACGAGGTGGTCGTTGGCGCCGCGGTCCGCGCGGCCGTCGACGCCGGTCTCGTGCCAGCGGGTCAGCCACTTCGGCGCGGTCTCCGGGATGTCCTTCTGCCAGAACCCGGGCGCGCCGGCGCCGTTGGGGAACCGCTGGAGGTTGAGCGGCCGGTCCTGGAGGTGGAGGAGCATCGTCGGGGCGATCCGCGCGAAGTAGCGGATGAGCTCGCGCTTGGTGATCGGGGCCGCATCAGCGCCCTTGGCGCCGGGCTTCGGCTCGAACAGCGGCTTGTCGAGGTTGGTCAGCTTCAGCTCGTCGGCCCCGACCCGCCACGTGCCCTCCTTCCCGAGGGCATCGAGCGCCTTGAGCTCGTCGTCGCTGACCCGCCATGACGCGGGGACCTCGGTCGGCGCGCTCGCCGCAGCCTTCGACGTCGATGCGCCCGCCGGCTTCGAGGCGGTGGCCTTCGTCGCCTTCGACGGCGACTTGGCCGGCTTCGAAGCGGCGTCCGTCTTCGGCTTCGATGGTTCCTTCGGCATCGGTGGTGCCTCCGCTTCGGCGGCCTTGACCGCGGTGGTGGTGGCGACGGCGGTCTCGCGCGCGACCGTCGACGGGTCGCGGCCCGCCTCGACGCCCTTGAACGCCGCCTGGCGGACCATCCCGTCTCGGGACCAGCCGCCCAGCTCGGCCCGGATCACGAGCTCCGGCCGGACCCAGGTGATGCCGCGAAGGTCCCCGCCCCAGCGGCCGCGGTAGTCCTTCGGCGGCGCGGGGTCGAACGGCGGCTCGTCGATCGCCAGCGGCTTGAGCCGCGCCAGCAGGTCCTTGCGGAGCGCGCCGGTGAACCCGGACCCGACCTTCCCGCAGAACCGCAGCTTGCCGTCCTCGTAGACGCCGACCGCCAGCGCCCCGAGGTCGCGCGCGTTCCCCTCCCCGGGCGTCCAGCCGCCGACCACGAGCTCCTGCTCCGGCCGGATCTTGAGCTTGAGCCACGCGTTGCTGCGCCGGCCCGGCTCGTAGCGGGAGCGGCGGAGCTTGGCGATGACGCCCTCGAGCCGGCTCGCCTGCGCCGCCGCGAAGAACGCCTTCCCCTCCCCTTCGACGTGCGCCGCGAAGCGGACCCGCGGGTGGTCGCGCAGGACGCTCTTCAGCAGGCGCTTGCGATCCTCGAGCGGCACGTTGAGCAGCGAGCGCCCGTCGAGGTAGAGCAGGTCGAACGCTTCGTAGACGAGCCCCTTGGCGCCCTTCTCGCCGAGTCGCTCCTGGAGCAGCGAGAAGTCCGGTCGCCCGTCGTCGTCGACGGCCACGACCTCGCCGTCGACGATCGCCTCGCGGGCATCGATCCAGGAGGGCGGGCTGAGCAGGCGCGGGAAGTAGGTCTCGGCGTCGTGGAGGTTGCGGGTCCAGATGCGGACCTTGCCCTCGGTGACGACGGCCTGGACGCGATAGCCGTCCCACTTGATCTCGAACAGCCAGTCCGGGTCGTCGAACGGCTTCGAGGCGAGGGTCGCGAGCATCGGGTCGATGCGGGCGGGGAGCGGCGCGGCCTCGGCGCCGGCCAGGTCGATCTCGGCGGTCGCGGCCGGCGCCTTGCCATTCCAGAGGGCGTCGCGGTCGGCCTTGACCTCGTCGTTGGTCCGGCCGGTCTTGACGCTCTGCGGGTGGTCCTCGGCGTCCCAGCCGGGCTGCGAGGTCTCGTCCTTCTTGTGGATGAGCAGCCACTGCTCGCCCTGGTCGTCCTCGAAGGCGGTGCTCGGCGCCGAGCCGGGTCGGCGGCTGGTCCGGACGATCGTGAAGCGGCCCTTCACCTTCTCGCCGTGGAGGCGGAACTTCAGCTCGCCGTCGGCGACGGCCTTCCTGGGGTCGAGGGTCGGCGCCTCCGGCTCCCACGTGCCCCAGTCCCAGACGATGACGTCGCCCGAGCCGTACTGCTTCGCTGGGATGACGCCCTCGAAGTCGAAGTACTCGATCGGGTGGTCCTCGACGTGGACCGCCATGCGCCGGATGGTCGAGTCGAGGGTCGGGCCCTTCGGGACGGCCCACGACACGAGCACGCCCTCGATCTCGAGGCGGAAGTCGTAGTGGAGCCGGGTCGCGCGGTGGCGCTGGATGACGAACCGCCCGGTCGTGCCGGTGACGGCGGCCGGGGCCGGTTCCGGGGTCTTGGCGAAGTCGCGCTTGCGACGGTATTCCTCGAGGGGCATCAGGCGGTCAGTGTGCCCGATGCCGCCTGGAGTCGCGGCGGGCTGCAGGTCCTGGCGGCGGGTCCAGATCGCTAGCGGCGGGCCCCGATCAGGGTGCCGGCGGCCCGATCGGCGGCTTCGGCAGCCTCGGCCGCGTCGGCGTCCGCCTTGGTCCGGTGGACCGTCCCGGGAGCATGCTCGGGCGGCGCGTAGATCGTGTACAGGCGCATATCCACCGACCCGGTGTTGATGAAGTTGTGGTCCGTTCCGGCGGGCACGAACACGAGCCGGCCCGGCAGGACCGGACCACGCTCGCCATCCAGGATCGCCTCGCCGACGCCTTCGACGAAGATCAGGACCTGGTCGACGGTCTTGTGGACCTCGTCGACCGATCTCGCCGCCAGGCGGGATGCACATGACGACGACCTGGCTGTGCTGCCCGGTCGAGAGGACTTGGCGGAAGAACGAGTTCCGTTGCGCCTGCTCGGCGATGTCGAGATCGAACATGGGACGGCCCTTCTTTCTCCCCCGACGATGCGCCCCATGGCGCCGCCCGGGAAGGGCCGAATGTCACGATTGGCTGTCGCCGCGCTCGGATGTTGGAGGGGCGACCTACGTGACGCTCCGACCGCAGTGCGGGCAGATCCAGGCGAGCTGCACGATCTGCTGACCGCAGGATGGACAAGGACGGGTCTCCGGCGTGTCGTCCGCACCCGCATCCCCAAGGTCGGGACTGCTCGTCGCGTCCGTCGCGCCGGCGAGCTCCGAGCCTCCGTCCTGCTGCCTCCGCGCTGGTCGAAGCAGCATGTACGCCGCGGTTAGCAAGGCGATGCCCAGGAGGCCGAATGGTGTTGACACGGGCGATGCCGACGAGCGGGCCAGTTCGATCGGGATCACGGCAGCGAATGTCGCGGCGAAGGAACCGATCAGGAGCGCGACGCCGAGGCGACGACGCGTGCGCCGGTCCTGCAGGTCGATGCGCATTGCCGGGCCCCGGTCGCGGGCGGGCTCAGGCGGTCTTGCGCTTCCGGGCGGGCTTGGCGGCGGCCTCGGCCTCGTCGGCCTCGGCCTCCGTCGCGGCGGCCTTGGCCTTCGCGCTCGTCGCCTTCGAGGCGCTGGACTTCGTGGCCTTGGCGGCCGTCGCGGCCTTGGCGGCCTTCGCCTCGCGCGCTTCGGCGACGGACACCGGGGCCTCGGAGCCCGCCTCGCGGGCGGCCTTCGCGGCGCTGACCGACGCCTCGAGCGCGGCCATCAGGTCGATGAGCTTGCCGGTCTCCTCGGGCGCCTCGATCTCGACGGTCTCCTTGCCCTCGACCTTGGCCTGGATGATCGCGTCGAGCGCCTCGCGGTACTCGTCCTTGTACTGCGCCGGGTCGAACTCGGCGGTCATCGCCGACACGAGCTGCTGGGCCATCGCCAGCTCGGCCGGCTTGAACGTGAAGTCCTCGTCGGGCAGGTCCAGCTCGCCGGTCGAGCGGATCTCGTCCGGCCAGTGGAGCGTGGTCATCAGCATCGTGTCGCCGAACGGGTCGAGCGCGGCGAGCGCCTCGCGGTCCTTGATCACGACCTTGCAGATGGCGGTGAGGCCGTCCTCCTCGAGCACGGACTTCAGGAGGTAGAACGCCTTGCGGCCGATCTTGTCGGGCTCGAGGTAGTAGGCGCTCTTCACGAAGCGGACCGCCGCGTCGTCGCGCTTGGCCTTGGTGAACTGCTCGATCTCGATGGAGCGGACCGTCTTGAGCGGCACGCGCTCGAGGTCCTCGTCGGTGATCACGACGTACTCGCCCGGGGCGTATTCGAAGCCCTTGACGGTGTCGGACCGGTTGATCGGCTCGTCCTCGACCGGGCACCAGATCTTCATCTGGATCCGCGACAGGTCGTCCTTGTGGAGCATGTTGAAGCTGATGCCCTTGGATTCGGTCGCGAGATACAGCTTGACCGGGATGGTGACCAGCCCGAACTGGATGGCCCCCTTCCACATCGCTCGCGCCACGGCAGAACCTCAGCTTCGCTCGAGATCGGGCGCCACGGTCCGTTCCGGGACGCCGGGACGGTCACGATAGCGCACCGATGGCAAGGGCGGGGACCACGGCGGAGCCGCAGGCATCGCAACGGCGTGACGGCGGGGCGCCGGGCCGCGGGCGTCGCGCGAGGGTTCGAGCGGTCAGCGGACGGCGATGAACCCGTCGAGCTGGACGAGCGAGAGGTTGCGCGTCCGGACCTTGATCGTGTGCTTCCCGTAGCCCAACGAGGTGGCGAAGAGGATCTGCCGGCCATGGGTGGCCGTCGCTCGCAGGCTGAGAGCCGTCTTCGCGAGCACGCCGTCGACGTAGACATCGACGCTCCCGGCGAGCTTCCCGGTCTGGAAGACCACCCCCGCACCGCGGCCGGTGAAGGTGTAGGAGGCCGTCGCGCCGGTGTACCTCGCCGAGTGCAGCGAGCGGGCGTAGGCCGCCGAGCTGGCGGTCCTCGACCACGAGCCGGTGTAGGCGACCGCGCCGCTGCGGTCGTCGACCACGGACGGCCGGACCGGGTTCGCGGTCGGGACCCAGTCGCCGTAGTTGCCGGCGTTGTCGCGGGCCCGGACGCGCAGGTCGGTCGAATGGGCGAACCGGAGCGAGCGGGTCAGCGTCCGGGTGCTGACGCTCGCCCAGGTGAGGCCGCTCCAGGCGGCGCCGTCGACGCTGGCCTCGAACTGGTAGCCGCCGACGCCGCTGGTGCGGTCGGAGCCGGCCGGCCAGGAGATCGAGATCGGCACGGTGGACGTGTTGAGGCGCCCGGTGCGCAGGACGCCGACGGGCGCCGGCACGGTCGGCTTGTCGCTCTCGACCACGACGGTCACGGTCCCGGTCTCGGTCCGGCCCTGGTTCGTGGCGCTCACCCCGACGCGATACGTCCCCGAGGAGACCGAGCTGGGCACCTTGACGGAGATCGTCGTGCGGTTCGCGGTCCAGCCGAGCAGACTCGCGGTCCCCAGCGACGCGCTCCAGCCGGACGGCAGCGACGTCACGTTCAGGCGGACCCGCTCGAAGAAGGTGCTGCTGCGGGTGATCGACACCGGCAGCTGCGAGGTCCCGCCCGCCGGGCTGGTGTAGCCGAGCGCCGAGGTGTCGAGGTCGAACGTGCCGAGCGGCCCGAGCCGCGAGACGTCGAGCAGCTTCTCGTGGTACGGATCCGGGTCCGTGGAGGTCTTCCAGTCGGTGGTGCCGAGGTACTGGAGCGCCTCCTTGACCTCGGCCGGGGTCGCGTTCGGGCGGCCCGCCTTGTAGAGCGCGACCGCGCCGGTCACCGTCGGGGCGGCCATCGACGTCCCCGACATGTACTGGTACGAGTTCCCGGGCTTCGTCGACCAGATGCACTTGCCCGGGGCGATGAGGTCCACGTCGCTGCCGTAGTTGCTGAAGTCGGCGAACGTGTCGTCCTTGTCGTAGCCGCCCCACGAGAAGCAGCGGTTGCCGCCGAGGCCGCCGCGCTTGCCGTCCGTGTCGGCGAGCGCCGAGACGGTGATGACCTCGTTGTAGGACGCCGGCACGCGGGCCGCCGCCGACGCGTGGTCGTTGGCCGCCGCGGCCACCACGGTGACGCCCCCCGCGACAAGGCGGCAGACCGCCTGGTGCAGGACGTCGTGGTTGGTCAGCCCGCAGTTGGAGTCGTCGGAGCCGGCCTTCGTCACGCTCATGTTGACCGCCTCGATGAGCGGCTTCGACGAGTCGTTGGGATCGCGCTGGGCGAGGACCCAGTCGAGGCCGCAGACGTACCACGACAGCAGCCCGTAGCCGTCCGCGTTGAGGATGCGCACGGCCCAGATCCGGGCGCCCGGCGCGACCCCGACCACGCCGATCGTGTTGTCGAGGGCGCCGACCGTGCCCGCCACGTGCGTCCCGTGGCCGTTCGCGTCGCCCCAGCTCCCGGTGTTCGAGGTCGTGCAGTTGTAGCCGCCGGCGACGTTGAGGTCGGGGTGGTACGAGACGCCGGTGTCGACGATCGCCACGTCCGCGTCGACCCGCTCGTCGAGGCCGTTGATCTTGGCGACGGGTGACACCCGGCCGCCGATCCGCGAGACGCCGGTGGGCGTCGTCTGGGAGGTCAGGTGGATGAGCTCGTCGGGGACGACCTCGGTCACGTTCGGGTCGGCGAGGAGCGCGCTGCGCTGCGCCTTCGAGAGCGTGGCGCTGAACCCGCGGAAGGCGCGGGTGAAGGTGCCCTTCGCCTGGATGCGGTCGCGGACCCGGTGATGGCTCACGACGCTGTTCGGGTCGGTGCCGGAGCGCAGCACGACGATGTACTTGCCGGTGGGGTCGACGCCGCCGGTCGCCTCGCTGAGCGGCGTGGGCGGATCGGCGACCGTGATCGGGTCCGTGCTGGCGGTCGGCTCGGGTGACGGCGTGGCGTCGGGGGTCGGCGACGGCGCCGCGGTCGGCTCGGCCGTGGGCTCGCTCGTGGGCTCCGGGGTGGGCTCGGTGATCGGCGTCGGCTCGGGGCTGGACTCGGTCGCCGGAGGCACCATCGGCTCGGCCGCGGCCGCAGGGATCGCGGGGATGAGCACGAGGGCGGCGAGCAGGAGGCAGGCGATCCGACGGTGCATGAACACTCCGGGTCCGGGCTTGGCAACGGGGCGCGGATCGACGCGATGATCGGCCTCGTTCGCTCCTAGTGTCCCCCGGCTGGCAACCCTTGGCCAATCCGACCTTGGTCCGGGTCAGCGCGTCGCCGACCGTCCCGGACCCCACCAGACCCGATAGGACGAAGGTCAGCGAGGCACGCCCGACGTCCCGACGCGGATCTCCGACTCGGCCTCGGCCACCCTGGCCAGGATCGCCGAGCGCATCGAGTCGAGCCCGGTCCAGACCGCCTTGGTGGCGTTCGAGATCGACGTCAGCTGCGACTTCAGCGTCCGGACCAGCTCGAGCTGCTCGCGGATCGCGGTCAGCGCCGAGGCCACGGCCGCCGCGTCCACCTCGACCTCGTGCTCGGTCAGCGAGGCCAGGGCGAGCAGGCGGGCCAGCCGCACGGCCGCCTCGAGGGTCGCCGGGTCCGGTGCCTCGGGGTCGATGACGCAGTAGACCTCGTCGCCCACGACGTTGAACGGCGCGACGCCGGCGGGCGCGTGGGCCGGCGTGAAGACCACGAGCCCGACCGCGGCGCCGCGGTTCTCCCGGGCCTCGCGGAGCTCCTCGCGGATGGCCCGCATCGACATCGGGCGGTCCTTGGCCTCGATCACGACTCGCAGGTCGCAGCCGCGCGCGACCCGCGCGTCGACGGTCAGCACGAAGTCGCCCTTCTTGGACTTCATGACGGCCCCGGCGTCGTTGCCGGTCCGGTCGAGGAGGTCGCCGGCGCCGCGGGCGAGATCGGCCAGCATCGCCTCGAGGAGGTCCTCGAAGTCGACGCCCTTCGCCGCGGACCGGGCGCGCTCGGCGCCCCGGGCGGTGGCGGCCGCCTCGATCGCGACGAGGCGCTCCTCGACGCCCTTGAACCCCGCCGCGATCTCCTCGCGGAACTGGTGCATCGGGGAGTGGAGCCGGGTCGGGTCCAGGAGCGTGGCGAGCTTGGAGGCGTCGCCGTCGAAGTACGTCTCGAGCATCCGGCTCATCCGGCCGATGGCGCTGTCGCGCTTCTTCTCGTCGAAGAGCTCGTCGACCATGCCGCGCAGCGCGCCGCGATCGCCGAGGAAGCGCTCGAGGGTGCGCGGCAGCCGGCCGTCGCCGTCGGCGAAGTTGGTGCGGAGGGTCTGCTCCAGCGTCGCGGCGGCGCGCTCGTTGACCTGCTCGGCCTGGCGGACGAGCCGCTCGAACTCGGTCTTGACGACGTCGACGTTGACGGTGACGCCGGTGTCCTGGAGCGCGAGCAGGCCGATGCGCAGGGCGCGCTCGACGATGGCCGGGCGGTCGTCGCCGGGACGGTCGGCCAGGTAGGCGGCGAGGCCGGCGTCGCCGAGGACGAGGCGCTCGACCACGATGCGGTCGCCGTCGACGCGGACCCGGGTGGGCAGCGGCGACGGCTCGGCGGAGACCGGGCTGGACGGGAGCGGGCGGATGACGGCGGTATCCATGGGCCGAACGGTGCCCCCGACCCGTGACATCTAGGTTGGCACGGTCTTTCCGTCGGAGGTCGTACGATGGCGGCTGCGTTCGACCGCGTAACCGAGGGGACATGTCCCGCGCGCACGTCAGATCTCGTGTGATCGCCCTGGTCGCCGGTGCCATCGTGGCGCTGTCGGCCACGCTGACCGTCTCCGCAGCCGGACCGCGACCGGTCGTCGCACCGCGACCCGTGGGCGAGCAGCCCGCCTGGGACCGGCCCGATCCACGGAGCCTCGAGGGCGGCACGCGCCTGATCATCCAGTTCGCCCCGGGGACGTCGGCGAGCGACCGCCGCGCCGCCGCCACCGCATCGCCCACGGCGCGGCCGGTGGCCGACGTCCCGTCGGCACGGATCGGCGTCGTGGCCCTCCCCGCCGGCGCGACGGCCGCCCAGGTCGCGACCGCGACCGCCGCCATCGAAGCCAGCTCGTCCGTCCAGAGCGTGAGCGTCGACCATCGACGCTACCGCGACCTCGATCCGAAGGCCGAGCCCGGCTGGCCCGAGCTGTGGGGCATGGAGAACACGGGCCAGAAGCTGTTCGGCGGCGCCGCCGGCACCAACGGCAAGCCCGACGTCGACCTCGACGCCGGCGCCGCGCTCGCGACCACCACGGGCGACCCGAACGTCATCGTCGCCGTGATCGACGACGGCATCGACTTCAGCCATCCGGACCTCGCGGCCCAGGCCTGGACGAACCCGGGCGAATCGGGCGCCGGCAAGGAGACGAACGGGATCGACGACGACGACAACGGCTACATCGACGACGTCCACGGCTGGGACTTCTGCCACGACGACAACACCGTCCACGACGTCAACGACGACTTCCACGGCACGCACGTCGCCGGCACGATCGCGGCGGCGCTCGACGGCCAGGGCGTGGTCGGGGTCGCCCCGTCGGTCAAGCTGATGGCGCTCAAGTTCCTCGGCGACGACGACGCCTGCGGCTTCGACTCGCAGGCCATCGAGGCCATCGCCTACGCCAAGAGCTTCGGCGTCCACATCGCCAACAACTCGTGGAGCGGCCGCGGCCGGCTGAACAGCGCCCCCGACCTGAAGGCCGCCATCGCGAATTCGGGGATGCTGTTCGTGGTCTCCGCCGGCAACGACGGCCTCGACAACGACCAGGAGGACTTCCCGGCCCTGCCCGCGTCGTGGGACCTCCCGAACATCATCTCGGTCGCCGCGATCGACAACAAGGGCCGCCTCGCGGACTTCTCGAACTACGGCAGGAACACGGTCGACATCGCCGCGCCCGGCGTCGCGATCCTGTCCAGCGTGCCGGCCTACGACGGCGACCACGGCCACCTGGACTTCGGCTGGGACTGGCTCGACGGCACGTCGATGGCGGCGCCGCACGTGACCGGCGCGGCGGCGTTGGCCGCC
Source organism: uncultured Chloroflexia bacterium (assembly GCA_963755995.1). Classification (GTDB taxonomy): domain Bacteria; phylum Chloroflexota; class Limnocylindria; order Limnocylindrales; family CSP1-4; genus SPCO01. The sequence continues at coordinate 1,488,052 of CAVWLQ010000003.1, forward strand.
TCGTACCTCGGGACAAGCGTCGGGGACGACCCCATCGCGCTGCGGGCGCGGATCCTGGGGAGCGGCAAGGCCGACGCGGATACGACCGGCCTGACCGCCACGGGACGGATGGTCGACGCGTTCCGGGCCCTCGACGCCATCGCGCCGACGACGCTCGCCCCGAACGCGTTCGGGTTCTCGACGGGCTCCGTCCTCGGCAGCACCACGGTCCGTGCCCGGGTCTTCTGGCCCGCCGCCACCGACAACCTGACCGGGGTCGCGTCGTACGACGCGGGGCTGCGCAAGGGCAGCGGCGCCTACGTGACGGCGCTGAGCGCGTCGAGCGCGCGATCGATGTACCAGACGCTCACGATCGCGGCGCCGTACACGGTCCGCCTCCGGTCGCGCGACCACGCCGGGAACACCGGGTCGTACACGACCGGACCGACGTTCACGCCGAAGGTCTACCAGGAGACGACCTCGATGGCGACCTACAGCGGGTCGTGGGGGTCCAGCGCGAGCTCGAGCGCCTCGGGCGGGCACGACCGCTCGGCGACCCGCGCGGGCGCGAGCGTGACGCTGCGGTTCACCGGCCGTGCCTTCGGGATCGTCGCGACCCGCGGGTCCTCGCGCGGCTCGGCACGTGCCTACGTCGATGGCGTCTACGTCGGGACGGTGAACCTGCACGCATCGCACACGCTGTCGCGGGTCATCGTCCTGACCCGGGCGTGGACGACGAGCGGGCCGCACACCGTCAAGCTGGTCGTCGCCGGCACCGCCGGCCACCCGCGGTTCGACGTGGACGCGCTCCTGCTGATGCGCTGAGGCGGCTCGGTCAGCTGCCCCGGTAGGTCGTCATCGAATACGGCGAGAGCAGCAGCGGGACGTGATAGCTGCGCGTCACGTCCGTGATCCGCAGGTCGACCGACAGCTTCGTGAAGAACGTGCCGTCCTCGCGCGCGACGTCGAACTCGATCCGGTAGTCGCCGGCCGCCAGCGGGCGCTCGAGCAGGTCGCGGACCCGCCCGTCGCCGTCGGTGAGGGCCTGGGTCATGCGGATCGGGGCGTCGCCGACATCGAGGCGGAGCAGGGCCACCCGGACGCCGACCGCGGGCATGCCGCGGTCCGTGTCGAGGACGTGCGTCGAGATGGTGGGGCGCGTCTCGTCGGGCTGGACCGCCACGCTATCCTCCGCGGATGGGAACGCTGCGCATCGAGGTGGGTGACCTGCACTTTAGCGCCCGCTGGGACGCCGCGGCCCCGCGGACCGTCGATGCGATCCGGCGGATGCTGCCGATCGACTCGAAGCTGATCCACTGCCGCTGGACGGGCGAGTCGACCTGGATCCCGTTCGGGGACTTCCGGCCCGGGCTCGACTACGAGAACCACACCTCGCATCCCGCGCCCGGCCAGCTGGCGATCTACCCGGGCGGCATCAGCGAGTGCGAGATCTTCTTCCCGTACGGCGGGTGCACGACGGCATCGAAGGTGGGGCAGCTCGCGGCGAACGTGTTCGCGGCCGTCGAGCCCGACGACGGCTGGGCCGACCGCCTGCGCGAGGTCGGGCGGCGGTGCCTCTGGGAAGGCGCCCAGACGATCCGGATCACCGAGGTCGAGTAGAGGGGCTCTCGCCGGCGCCCCCTGCGGTGCGGCCCGCACTTGCCCCGCCGCGCCGGCCAGCCACGGCCGGCCGCGGTCCCCGGCGGACGGGCGATATGCACGATTCACTGCGGCGGTGTCGTCCGGGATCTTCGATGCACCTCGGATGCATATCGACGGCGACGGGCGACGGCCTGGAGCCGGGGCGCGCCCGCCTCATCCTCCCGCCTGGGTATGCAGCCGAGGTGCATACCGAATCCGGGACGATGCCGGGCTGCGGATCGTGCATACCCGGACGGCGCCCAAGATACTACCATCTGGTAGTATCTGCCTGATGCGACAGCCGGACTCCCATCTCTCGGTCCTCTTCGAGCTCTTCGCCGCCGAGCAGCGGGTCCGGACGCTCGTCACCCGCGCGATGGCGGATGCCCCGCTGACGCCCGACGAGTACGCCGTCTACAGCGTCCTCTTCGACGAGGGCCCCAGCCGCCGACCGAGCTGGCGCGGCGGGCCGGCATGCCGCCGACGACGATGTCGCACTACGTCCGCGCGATGCTCGATCGTGGGCACGCGATCCGCCAGGTCGTCGTGTCCGACCGGCGCTCGTACCGGCTGGCGCTGACTGATGCCGGGCTGGCAGCCCATGCGGCCTCGAGCCGGCGGTTCGAGGAGGCCGACCGCCGGTTCATGACGGCGCTGGCGCTCGATGAGGCGGCCGTCCGCGCCGCCCTCGACGCGATCGGCCGGGCCGCGACGGCGGCGGACGCGAGCCTCGCTGCCGACTCGCTGGAAGCGTCGGCCTGAGGTGCGCCCCCGAACGATCGTCGTTGTCGCGGTCGCTGCGGTCCTGCTGGCGGCAGGGTGTGGGTCCACCCCGGCGCCCTTCGGCCTCGCTCGCGCCTGCGTCGTCGACGCCGGCGCGGCCGCGTCGTCCCGGTCTCGACCGTCGCACCGTCCGCCTCCGCGGCCCTCACCCGCGACGAGGGCTGGCGGGCCGACATCGATGCCCTCCTCGAAGCCCGCGAGCGGCTGCACCCCGACCCGTGGCACGACATGGACCGAGCCGCCTGGGTCGCCGCGGCGGACGCGGCCAAGGCCCGGATCCCGGCCATGACCGACGACGCGGCCCTGGCCGAGGTCGTGCGCCTGGCCGCGATGCCGGGGTGGGGCGGACGCGACGGCCACACCGGGATCTTCCCGTTCGTGCCGGGGAGTGGCACGCACGAATACCCGATCCTGATGTGGCAGTTCAGCGACGGCCTCGTGGTCACCGCGGCGAAGGCGCCGTACGAGGACCTCGTCGGCTCGCGGATCGAGGCGATCGACGGCCACCCCATCGCGGACGTCATGGCCCTCGTCGAGCCGCTCTCGCCCCGCGACAACCCGTCGAACCTGCTGTCGTACGCGCCGCTGTACCTGCGGACCAGCGAGCTGCTGGCCGGGCTCGGCGTCATCGACACCGCCGGACCGGCCACGTTCACCGTCGCCGGCCCGGGACCGGACGCCCGGCCGCGCGACGTCCGGATCGAGCCGATCCTCGCCGACGACGACGTCTCGTGGCATGGCGGTGACCCGCTGACGCTGCGCTCGGACACGCTGCTCTGGTTGAAGCGCAAGCACGACGCGCTGTGGTGGACGTACCTCGCCGACTCGCGGACGCTGTACGCGCAATACAACGAGGTGCGCGGCGGCATCGACGCGATCGCGGATGAGATCCTGGCCCGGGCCAAGAAGCCCGATGTCGACCGGGTCATCGTCGACCTCCGGAACAACGGCGGCGGTGACAACAACACGTACCGCCACCTGCTCGCCGTGCTCCAGGACCCGGCCATCGACCGGCCCGGGCGCCTGGTGCTCCTGATCGGGCGGCTCACGTTCTCGGCGGCGGCCAACTTCGCGACCGAGCTCGAGCAGACCACGAGCGCCACGTTCGTCGGCGAGGACATGGGCGGCAGCCCGAACCTGTACGGCGACGTGCGGCCGACCCGCCTGCCCTACGGGGCGCTCGGCCCGATCGACGTGTACGTCGCGACACGCTCCTGGGTGAAGAGCACGGCCGACGACCCGCGGATCACGATCGAGCCCGACATCGCCGTTCCGTTGTCCTCGACCGACTACCTGGCGGGGCGTGACCCGGTGCTGGAGGCGGCTATCCTGCCCCGGTGACGGGCACACCGGACCTCCTCATCACGGGCGGGACCGTCGTGCGCGCGGACGGGTCACGGCGCGCGGACATCGCGATCCGCGGCGGGCGGATCGAGGCGGTCGAGCCGGATCTCGGCGGCCTCCGCGCGAACGCCCGCGAGACGATCGACGCGACCGGGCTGCTGGTCCTGCCAGGTGCGGTCGATGTCCACACGCACACACGGGTCGCGACCGACGCCGAGCCGGACCGGTTCTTCCAGGACTCGGTGGCCGCCGCGTTCGGTGGCACGACCACGTTCCTGTCCTTCAACAACCCCGGGACGGGGTCGTCGCCGGCGGCCGAGCGCTCGTTGCTGACCGGGGTCCGCGAGTGGCGGGCGGCGACCGACGGCGACAGCGCCATCGACATCGGGCTCAGCCTCGCCGTGAGCGGCCATTGCGACGATCCGCTCGCGGAGCTCCCCGCGACGATCGAGGCCGGGGTCGCGACCTCGAAGGCGTTCATGGTCTTCGACTTCCGGCTGCCCGATGCCCGGCTGTTCGAGGCCATGCGGCTCATGGGCCGCCACGGCGGCATGCTCCAGGTCCATTGCGAGGACCCGGTCCTGCTCGATGCGGCCGTCGCCGACGCGTTGCAGCGTGGTGACGTGCTACCGCGCTACCACGCTGCGACGCGACCCCCGTTCGTCGAGGCGGTGGCGACCGCCCGGGCGCTGGCGTTCGCCCGCCAGGCCGAGGCGCCCGTCCACGTCGTCCATCTGAGCTCGGCGATGGCGCTCGACGAGGTCCGCCGCGCGAAGGCGGCCGGCGTCCGCGTCTCGGCCGAGACGTGCCCCCACTACCTCACGTTCACCGACGCGGTCTACGACGAGCCCGATCCCGTCGCGTGCGCCGGCTACGTCATCTCGCCGCCGCTCCGCGCCGGCCGCCGACCGCGATGCGCTCTGGGAGGGCCTCGCCGACGGCTCGCTCGACCTGGTCGCCACGGACCACGTCCCGGACCGGATGGCGGTCGAGAAGGGCGATGCCGCCCGAGGCGTGCCGTTCAACGAGATCAGCAACGGCGCGCCGGGTATCGAGACGCTGCTCGCGGTGCTCTACGGGCGCGGCGTCGCGACCGGCCGGATCACCGTCGAGCGGATGGTCGACCTGATCGCCACGACCCCGGCGCGCCGGTTCGGGCTCGCGGACAAGGGGTCGCTCGACGTCGGCAAGGATGCCGACATCGTCCTCTTCGATCCCGCCGCGACCCGGACGATCCATGCCGCCGACCTCCACCACACCAGCGACTACACGCCGTACGAGGGCATCGAGGTCGCCGGCGCGGTCCGCTCGGTCGTCGTGCGTGGCGCCGCGGTCATCCGCGACGGCGCCTTCGTCGGGCGGCGCGGAAACGGACGATTCGTCGAGCGAGGGCCGGTCGCCGGCTAGCCCTCGGTGGTCAGCGCACTGGTCCGAGGCGCGCCCGGCTCGCCCGCATCGGCGCCGCGCGCCGGCCGCTACTCGAGGATCGCGTACGCCCGGAGCGTCAGGAAATCCGCGAAGTCGTCGCCGAGGACCAGGCGGTCGAGCAGGTCGACGGCCTCCGCGAGCCGGCCCTCCCCCGCGCCGCCGAGGCGGGCGAGCTCCTCGTCGCGGATCGCCGCGTAGCGCTCGGGATCGACGGTCGACCCGTCGTCGAGCACGACCCCCTGGGTGATCCACATCCAGAGCTGGGAGCGGCTGATCTCGGCGGTCGCCGCGTCCTCCATGAGGTTGTCGATGGCCGCCGCCCCGACGCCGCGCAGCCACGAGTCGAGATAGGCCAGCGCGACGCGGATGTTCGCGCGCACGCCGGCGACGGTCACGGCACCGCCCGCGACCGAGAAGTCGAGCAGCTCCTCGGCCGTCACGACCACCTCGTCGCGGGTCCGCTCCTTCTGGTTCGGGCGATCCCCGAGGACGCCGTCGAAGATCTCCGTGGCCAGCGGCACCAGGTCGGGATGGGCGACCCAGGTCCCGTCGAAGCCGTCGCCGCTCTCGCGCTCCTTGTCCGCGCGGACCTTCGCCATGGCCGTGGCCGTGACGTCCTCGTCGCGCCGGTTCGGGATGAACGCCGCCATCCCGCCGATCGCGTGGGCGCCGCGGCCGTGGCAGGTCTGGACGAGCAGCTCCGTGTAGGCCCGCATGAACGGCACGGTCATCGTCAGCTGGGCCCGGTCGGGCGTCGACATCCGCGGGTCCGTCCGGAACTTCTTGATCGCGCTGAAGAGGTAGTCCCAGCGGCCGGCGTTGAGGCCCGCGGCGTGCTCGCGCAGCTCGTAGAGGATCTCGTCCATCTCGAAGGCCGCGAGGATCGTCTCGATCAGCACGGTCGCCCGGATCGTGCCGCGCGGGATCCCGAGCGCCGCCTGCGCGTGGACGAAGACCTCGTTCCAGAGGCGCGCCTCGTGGTGCGACTCGAGCTTCGCCAGGTAGAGGTACGGCCCGCTGCCCGCCTCGATCGCCGCGCGGCCCGAGTGGAACAGGTACATCCCGAAGTCGAACAGCGACGCCGAGATCGGCGCGCCGTCGACCAGCACGTGCGACTCGATGAGGTGCCAGCCGCGAGGCCGGACGACGAGCGTGGCCCGCTCCTCGTTGAGCCGGTACGCCTTGCCCTCGGGCGAGTCGAAGGCGAGCGTGCCCCGGGTCGCGTCGGCGATGGCCGCCTGGCCGGCGACCACGTTGGCCCAGGTGGGCGACAGGGCGTCCTCGAGGTCGGCCATGAACACCCGCGCCCCCGAGTTCAGGGCGTTGATCATCATCTTCGGCTCGGCCGGGCCGGTGATCTCGACGCGCCGGTCGTCCAGGTCGGCCGGTGCCGGGGCCACGGTCCACTCGGACGCGCGGACCTCGCGCGTCGCGACGAGGAAGTCGGGCACGACCCCGGCGTCGATCTCGGCCTGCCGCTCCTCGCGCCGCCGGAGCAGCTCGAGGCGGACCGGCCCGAACCGCCGCTGGAGGTCGCCGACGAAGGCGAGCGACTCCTCGGTGAGGATCCGGTCGCGCTCGGGGACGACCGGGCCGTGGAGCTCGATCCCGTCCGGCATGTTCATCCCTCTCCGCGACGCACGGTCGCCTCGATGAGCCCGTGCGGCTCGGTGGTCGCGATGTAGGTCCCGCCGTCGTCGTCCACGCCGAACGGCGTCGTGTCGACCCGCCAGTGGTGGAGGTTCGGCAGCACCATCCGCACCTCGTCGACCTCCTCGTGCCGCTCGAGGATGGCCCGGCCCATGATCCAGACCGAGGTCTGGACGGACGGGCTGTCGTGCTCGGCGAAGACCTCGAGCAGCGTGTCCCGGACGGCCTCGAACGTCTCGTCGAGGTCGACCGATGGCGATCCGTAGCGCCAGACCGCGGCGATCTTCGTCGCCATCAGCCGGTCCTCGGCCTCGGGCAGGGTCGTGTACCGGTCGCGCGGGAAGCCCGTGAAGCTCGAGCGCGTGGTCTTCATGACGATGAGGTCCTCGACGCCGGCCTCGATGGCGGTCCCGCCGCGCGTCGCGGTGACCGTCGCGACCCGCGTCCCCTCGCCGCCCCGGATCAGCGCGTCGGTGGCCGGACGGCCGTCGACCTCGATGCGTCGCCAGTGGTGCCCCCGCAGGTTGACGGTCGCGCGGTCCACCTGCGGCGCCTCGAGGAAGTGCTCGGCGAGCGCCACGCCGTAGGCCTCGATCGGCGCCGTCGAGATGCGCCTGGGCGAACGCATACGCGGTGTTCTTCATCGTGTCGGTGGCGATGACCAGCGAGTTGTCGCCGTCGGTGTGCGCGGCGGTGAAGTCGCCCTCGAGCGCGATCGCGACCGTCAGGTCGCGGACGCGATGGCCGCCGGGCTCGCGCAGGACCCGCACCAGGCGGATCGCCGCCTTCCCGTATCGATTGGCCCCGAGCTCGATCACCGGCCCGCCTCCGCTGTCCCCTCGGTCAGTCTGGCATGCCGGTCGCGGGCGATGTCGATGACGGCGTCGATGGCGCGCCGGATCTCCGCGTCCCGGTCGGCCGAGAGCGCGGCCCGGAAGTCCGGCAGCAGCTCGGCGCGCGACCGGCCGGCGACGAAGACGCAGTAGCGGAACCCGAAGCGCGCCTCGTAGGCCTGGTTCAGCTCGTCGAGCTCGGCGGCGACGCGGCCCCGATCGACCTCGGCGGCGCGCGCCTCGCGGGCGGCATCCTCGGCCGCGTAGCCCTGCTCGACGAACGACAGCGCCGACATGCTCGCCGGCGGCGCGCCCAGCCGCGGGTGCGCATCGATCAGCTCGAGCTGCTCGGCGACGGGCATCGCGTGGGCGATCCGCCGGGCGCCGGCGTAGAACTCGTCGAGCGTGCCGAACGGGCGCGCCATCGCCAGCCGCCCGAGGAACCGTGGCGCGCCCTCGAACAACGGGGACACCGCGGCGGCGAAGATGCCCGGCGAGAGGACGTCGAGCACGTCGATCGAGGGCGGCGCCGACGGGCTCACCGTCGCACCAGCGACGCTCACCAGCCGCCGGCCTCGCGGATGATGCGGTGCAGGACGCGGGCGGCGACCACGCGGCGGTACTCCGCGGTCGAGCGCACGTCGTCGATGGGGTGCAGCTCGCCGGCCAGCGTCTCGGCGGCGAGGTCCGCGGTCTCCGGGTTCGGGGCGCGGCCCTCGATCGCGGCCTCCGTCGCCGTGGCCCGGACCGTGGTGGCCGCCACGGACCCGACGGCCACGCGGACGTCCCGCCACTCGTGCGCCTGCGCGCTCGCGCCCGCGCCGTCGCTCCAGGCGACGGCCATCACGACCTTGCTGATCGACTGGGCGCGCCGGGTGCCGACCTTCCGGAACCGGACCTCGCGCCCCGGGGCGAACGGGACGTGGATCCGCGCGACCAGCTCGTCCGGGGCGAGGGCCGTCGTGCGATAGCCCGTCCAGAACTCGCTCGCGGGCACGGTGCGCTCGCCGCGGGCGCTGACGAGCGCGAACGACGCATCGAGCGCGAGCAGCACGGGCAGCGTGTCGCCCGCCGGCGAGGCGTTCGCGATGTTGCCGCCGAGCGTGCCGCGGTTCTGGATCTGGGCCGCGCCGATCGTCGCGGCCGCCTCGACCAGCCCGGGGAGATGCTCGCGGCAGAGCGCCGAGCGGCGGATCTCGGTGTACGTGGTGAGCGCGCCGAGGACGATCCCGTCGCTGCCGACCGCGATCCCGCGCAGCTCGTCGAGCCCCCACAGGTCGACGATGCGTTCCGGCGGCTCGCCCAGCTCGCCGGTCAGGGCGACCATCAGGTCCGTGCCGCCGGCGATCGGCCGCGTCCGGCCGTCGGCCATGGCGTCGAGGGCCTCGGCGAGGCGGTGCGGGCTGACGACGGGCGGCTCGACCGGCACCGGCTACCCGTGGCTCCGGGCCGCGATGGCGATCGCCTCGACGATCTTCGTGTACCCCGTGCAGCGGCACAGGTTGCCCGCGATCGCCTCGCGGATGGCGTCCTCGTCGGGGCCGCCGCCGGCATCGAGGTAGGCACGCGCCGCCATCAGCATCCCGGGCGTGCAGATCCCGCACTGGGCGCCGCCGGCCCGCAGGAACGCGGCCTGCAGGCCGTCCAGGATCGGCGGGTCGCCAGGGATGGCCGGCGCGCCGGCGAGCCCCTCGACCGTGCGGATCGACGGCGCCATCGGCCTGGCAGACCGGGACGAGGCACGAATCGACCGGCGCGCCGTCCAGCAGCACGGTGCACGCCCCGCACTCGCCCTCGCCGCAGCCCTCCTTCGTGCCGGTCAGCGCCAGCTCCTCGCGCAGGACGTCGAGCAGGCGGCGCATCCCCGGCACGTCCACCTCGAGCGGCGTGTCGTTGACCGTGAGGCGGTACGCGGTCATCGTCGGCCGGCTCCGAGGCGCCCGGCGGCAGGGGCGCGATCGCGGGCCGTCCCAGCACCGCCGCGAGGATCCGCTCCGGGCTGGCCGGCAGGTCGGCGACCCACGCGCCGGTCGCGTCGGCGATCGCGGCGATCACCGCGGGCGCCCCGACGTCCATCGGCAGCTCGCCGACCCCCTTGGCGCCGTGCGGGGCGCCGCTGAACGGCGCCTCGACGAGGATCGTCGAGATCCGCGGGGCATCGAGCGCGGTCGGGATGATGTACGTCGCCAGCCGGTCGTTGAGGTAGCGGCCGTCGCGCAGCTTGATCTCCTCGATCGTGGCGTAGCCGACGGCCTGCAGCGTGCCGCCCTCGACCTGGCCCTCGGCGAGGACCTGGTGGATGACCTTGCCGATGTCGTCGGCGGCCACGACGTCGCGGACGTGGACCTCGCCGGTGTCGAGGTCGACGTCGACGCGGGCGACGCAGGCCGCCCAGCCGAAGGCCGGGTAGGCGTCGCCGCGATACGTCTCGTCGTCGAAGCTGATGTCCGGATAGGGCTCGAACCGCTCGTCGACGCGGATCGCCCCGTGCTGCGCCGCGTGCGCGCGGTAGGTGTCGGCGAACGAGCCGCCCGTGGCGGCCTCCACGTCGGCGCGCATCCGCTGCGCCGCCTTGATCAGCATCCCGCCGACGACCATCGCCGTGCGCGACGCGACCGTCGGGCCGCTGTCGGGGACGTAGGCCGTGTCCTGCGGCGCGATGACGACGTCGTCGAACGGGATCCCGAGCGCCTCGGCCGCGAGCTGCGGGAAGATCGTCTTGGTCCCCTGCCCCATCTCGGTCGAGGCCGTCAGGATGCGGACCTCGCCCGCGGCGGTCAGCTCCAGCGACACGACCGAGGCGAGCTTGACCTCGCCCGAGCCCGTGAACCCGGCGCCATGCCAGGCGAGCGCCAGGCCGATCCCGCTCGCGACCCTCGCCCGGCCCGTCCGCAGCGGCGAATTGGGGATGGACCCGGAGCCGGCCCGCTGGCCACGGTCGCGCGCGGTCCGCGTCCGGAGCCGCTCGAACTCGCTCGCCTCGGCGGCGCGCTCGAGGACCTCCTCGCCGGCGACGCTGTCGCGCAGCACCTGCCCGGTCGGCGTGGTGTCGCCGGGCCGGTAGACGTTCCGGCGGCGGATCTCGAGCGGCGACAGGCGGAGCGCCTCGGCGAGCCGGTTCAGGTGGGTCTCGGCCGCGAACTCGACCTGCGGCGCCCCGAACCCGCGGAAGGCCCCGTTGGGCGGCGTGTTGGTCCGGGTCGCGCGCGCCCGGATGCGCACGTTCGGGACGCGGTACGGGCCGCCGGCGTGGATCGCGCCGCGGCTGAGGACGACCGGCGTCAGCGTGCAGTACGCGCCGCCGTCCATCACGACCTCGATGTCCTGGGCGAGGATGCGGCCGTCGGCGGTCACCCCGGTCCGGTGGCGGACGATCGCCGGGTGGCGCTTGGTCGTCGCGGCGATGTCCTCGTGCCGGTCGTAGATCATCCGCACCGGCCGGCGCGCCTTGAGCGCGAGGAGCGCGGCATGGAGGCCGATGACCGAGGGGTACTCCTCCTTGCCGCCGAACCCGCCGCCGGTCTCGGCCTGGACCACCTGGGCCTGCCGGTCGTCGATGCCGAGGCCGAGCTTGAGCGCCGAGTGCACGTAGTAGGGGCACTGCAGCGAGCCCGTCACGGTGACGCCGCCGTCGTCGCGGGGCGTGGCGATCATCGCGTTGTTCTCGATGTAGAGCTGCTCCTGGTGGCCCACCCGGTACTCGCCCTCGAGCACCAGGTCGGCGGCGCCGAGGGCCGCGTCGACCTCGCCCGATTCGATGACGTAGCGCGCGAACACGTGCTCCGACTCGAGCGGGTCGAAGACCGGCTCGAGCCGCTCCGTGCGGACGCGCAGGTGCGCCTTCGCCGCGCGCAGGGTCGCGCGGTCGGGCGCGGCCACGAGCGCGAGCGGCTCGGCATGGTGCTGGATCTCGCCGCCGATCGGGACGAGGATCGGCTGGTCCTGCTTGATCGAGCTGACGATGTTCTCGCCCGGGACATCCGCCGCGGTCACGACCACGACCGTCGTCCAGTCGAAGGCCGGGTCGAGCTCGAGCGCGACGAAGCGGGCGTGCGGATCGGTCGAGCGGATCGTGGCGCCGAACCAGGCGCCCGGCACGACGAGGTCGTCCGCGTACTTCGCGGCGCCGGTCAGCTTCTCGGGGCCCTCACGGCGGGCGGGCGGCACACCGCGGGCCCGACCCGGGACGGTCGTGCCGGTCGGGATGACGAGCGCACCGGGCGCCTCGATACGCGACGACATGTGGCCTTGACGACCCTCCTCGGACTCGGAGCGTACCATCGGGGAGGCCCTGGACGGGCGGTCTCCACCGCACCCGACCGGACCTCACCAGACCGCCCGGGACGGTGCCGTGGGACACCGCCATTCCGTCAGGACCGGGTCGGAAACCGTCCCATTCCGGGGCGGGCGCCTGTAGAGTCGGACGCCCTTGGCCCGATCGCCAGCATCATCTTCCTCTTCTTCGTCATCGAGTTCATTCGGGAGTCTTCGCGGACCATGGAACTGTCTCAAGGCGCGCTCATCGGCATCCTCGCGGCGGTCCTCGCCGCCGACATCCTCGTCGTCGTCATCGCCCTCGCGTGGACCTCGATCCGCCGCCGGCGCAGCCACGCCGCGGGCGCGACCGCCACGCCACCGGCGGGCGGTGCCGGCACGGCCCGGACCGCCCCGATCGGGGTCTCGGCGTATCCGACCGGCACCGGGATGGGGGCCGCCGCCCGGAGCGCGGTCGCGGTGACACCCACCATCGTCGAGCCGAGCGCCGATGCGCTCACCGGGCTCCTCACCCATGCCGCCTGGACGCGGATCGTCGTCGACGAGGAGGCCCGGATCCGCCGCTATCGCCGGCCCGCCACGATCGTGATGGTCGAGCTCCAGGGCCTGGACCGCCTCCTCGAGCTGATGGGCCCGGGCGCGGTCGACCGGATCGTGCCCGCCGTCGCCGACACGCTGCGGCGCGACGCGCGCGCATCGGACCATGTCGCCCGCCTCGGCACCGGACGCTTCGCCGTGCTGCTGCCCGAGACCGACGAGATCCTGGCCATCAACTACGTCGAGCGCGTTCGCCGCGCCGCCGACCTCTGGCTCGAGTCGGGCGCGATCGCGCTGCGCATGGCGATGGGCTGGGCCTCATCTGCCACGGACGGCTCGCTGTCCGACGCCGAGGGGCTCGCCACCGACCGCATGTTCGTCGAGCTCCGACGCGCCGAGCGCCAGGCGAACCCGAGCGGTCCGGGCGGCCCGTCCGGCGCGAGCCGGGCCAACGACGGCAACGGCGGCATGGAGCCGGCCTTCAACAACTGATCCCGACCCCGAGCGCGCAACGAGGCGGACCGGTCTTCCGGTCCGCCTCGCGTTCGTATCCGGTGGGAACGCCCCGGGCGCGTCAGCCGGCGGTCGGCGCGGACGACGCTGCGCTCGGGGCCGCCGCCGGGGCCGCGACGGGCGTCGCCGCGGCGGAGAGCCCCGCCCGACGCGGCAGCGCCAGCGCGATGAACGCGCCCACGCCCACGATGGCCGCCCCGACGAAGACCGCCGGCTGGAGGCCCTCGACGAAGGCCGTCGGCGACTGGTACGAGCCCGTGGACGAGAACACGGTCGCCAGGATGGCGACCCCGAACACGCCGCCGATCTCGCGGATGGTGTTGTTGGCGCCGGACGCCTGGCCCTCCTCGATCGGACGGACGGCGGACAGGACCACGTTGGCGATCGGGGCGAAGAACAGGCCCATCCCGATCCCGGCCATCACGAACCCGGGCACGAGCAGCGCGTACTCGACGGTCGGGGTGACCACGGCCGCGACCCAGAAGAGCCCGGCCGAGAGCAGCGCCAGGCCGGTGACGAGGATCGGCCGGCCGCCGATGCGACCGGCGAGGACGCCGGCGATCGGGGCGACGAACGCCGGCATCGCGGTCCAGGGCAGCGTCCGGAGACCGGACTGGAACGGGCTCAGCCCCTGGACGACCTGGAAGAACTGGACGAGGAGGAACACGGCGCCGAAGACGCCGAAGTACATCAGGAACGAGATCGCGTTGGACACGCTGAAGGCACGGTTGCGGAAGAACCGCAGCGGCAGCATCGGCGCCTTGGTCCGCGACTCCCAGAGCAGGAACAGGACCATCAGGATGGCGCCGACGACGAGGGCCCCGACGATCCGGGGGTCGGACCAGCCGTAGTCGTTGCCGTGGATGACGCCCCAGACGAGGCCCAGGAGGCCGGCGCTGACGAGGCCGAGACCGGGCAGGTCGAGCGCGCCGTCCGGGCCGTGGGACTCGGTCAGGCGGGTGGCGGCGAAGATGGCCGCGACGATCCCGATCGGGACGTTGAGCCAGAAGATCCAGTGCCAGGACAGGCCTTCGGCGATGGCCCCGCCGACGACCGGGCCGATCGCGATGGCCAGGCCGGCGACGCCGCCCCAGGCGCCAAGGGCGACCGCGCGGCGCTCCGGTGGGACGGCGGCGGAGAGGATCGTCAGGCTCAGGGGCGTGACGAAGGCTCCGCCGACGCCCTGGATCGCCCGGGCCAGGATCAGGACCTCGCTCGTCGGCGACAGGGCGGCGGCGGCCGAGCCGGCCGTGAAGATGATCAGGCCGACGACGAACATCCGGCGGCGACCGAACCGGTCGCCGAGCGCGGCGCCCGTCAGCAGCAGGACCGCGAACGTCAGCGTGTACGCGTTGACCATCCACTCGAGGTCCGCGAGGCTCGCACCGAGGTCGCGCCGGATGACGGGCAGCGCGGTCGTCACGACCAGGTTGTCGAGCGCGACCATGAACAGGGCGATGGAGGAGATGGCGAAGGTCCACAGCGTGGACCGGCGGGAATACATCTGGGGTGACCTCACTTTCCGCGGGAGTCGTGGGTGGTGTCGGGGCTGACTAAGCAGTCACTAAGCAACGGGGCGAAAAAGGGGGCCGCGGGCTGAGCCCGCGGCGGTCGGACGGGCGTCATCGGCTGGCGGCGATCCTCCCCAACTCCCCGAAGGAGTACACCCCGGTCTCGGCCATCTCCGGGCCGATCGCGGCGGCCGTATTCATCAGCATCCCCGTCCCGAGCCAGTGCTCGAGCTCGTGCTCGCTGGCGCCGGACAGGTCGCGGACCAGCCGGTACATGCGCGTCCACTCCTCGCCGACGGCGCGTCGGATGTCGGCGTCGCTGCAGGCGGCGTAGGCCTGGAGCTGGCAGAGCAGCAGCTCGCGGTCCTGCAGGAGCACGCAATAGGCCTGGCCCATCGCATCGAGCACGTGCTCGGTCGACGGGTCCTCCAGGCTGGCCGCCCGGCCGGCAGTCTCGAAGGCCGTGATCGTCCGGCCGAAGCCGTGGCGGATCGCGGCGATGAACAGCTCCTTCTTGGTGCCGAAGAGCTGGAAGAGGTATGGCTGGCTGACCCCGGACCGGCGGGCGATCGCCTCGGTCGAGGTGCCGGCATAGCCGGTCACGGCGAACTCGGTCATCGCGGCGGCGACGATCACGTCGCGGCGCTCGTCGGCGGAGAGGCGGGTGGTGGTCGCGGTCATGCCGTTAACTTAGTGAGTACTAAGTCGCATGTCAACCCGGCAAATGACGAGGTCGGTCCGCGTCGCCGGGGTCAGTCGACCCCGAGGCGGATCCCCCGTCCGGGCGTCGCGCCCGTATGCGTCCCGCCGTCCACGACGAGCGTGCCGTTGACCACGACGTGCTCGATGCCGTCCGGGAACTGCCGCGGCTCGTCGTAGGTGGCGTGCATGCGGACGGTCGCCGGGTCGAACACGACGACGTCGGCGAGCATCCCGTCGCGCAGCAGGCCGCGCTGCTTGAGCCCGAGCCGCGCGGCGGGCGCCCCGGTCATCTTGTGGATCGCGGCTTCGAGCGTCAGGAGCGCCTCGTCGCGGACGAACTGCCCGAGGATCCGCGGGAACGAGCCGTAGGTGCGCGGGGCCGGCTTCTCGCCGAGGAAGGTCGAGTCCGTGCCGACCATGCCGACCGGGTGCGCCACGAACAGCGGCAGCGTCTTCGACCACGGCCCGCTCGTCACCTGGGCGACCCCGAGGTCCTCGGCCAGCAGGAGGTCGCAGATCGTGTCGACGGCGTCGCGGCCGGTCTCGGTCATCACCTCGGCCATGGTCCGCGACTCCCAGCGCAGGAGGTCGGGTCGCGTGAACGCCCCGAGCCGGAGGTCCGCCCAGCCGGCCGGCCCCGTGTAGGCCGCGCCACGGGCGGCGAACTCGGCACGCAACCGGTCGCGCGCGGTCCGGTCCGCGAGCCGCGCCTTGAGCGGCGCCGGTCCGCCGGCCTGGATCCAGCCCGGCAGCTGGATCAGCAGGCGCGTGCTCGCCCATTCGGACGGATAGGTGTCGAAGGTGACGTCGAGGCCCTCCGCGCGGGCGTCGTCGACCAGCGCGAGCATCGGCTCGGCCGGTCCCGGGTGCGTCTCGCGGTGGTAGAAGTGGGTGATGTGGCTCGGCGCGGCGGCCCGCCGCCCGATGTCGATCGCCTCGCGGAACGGGTCGAGATACCGGTCGCCGAGCGCGTAGCGGACATGGCTGTGATAGAAGCCGCCCGACCGACCGGCCTCGGCCGTGAGCGCGGCCAGCTCCTCGGTCGTGGCATAGCTGCCCGGCGGATAGTCGAGCCCGCTCGAGAGCCCGACGGCGCCTTCCGCCATCGAATCGCGCAGGAGCCCGCGCATCCGGTCGAGCGCCCGCTCGTCGGCGGGCACGTCGTCCCAGCCGAGCGCATCGATGCGCAGCGCCGAGTTGCCGACGAGCGTCCCGACGTTGACGCTGACCGTGCCGTCGTAGCGCTCGAGGTACGAGCCGACGGAGTCCCAGTCGTAGTCGATCGCCGGGCGGCCGTCGAGACCGCTGTCGAGCTCGACGAAGGCGAGCAGGTCCTCCCGCCGGGCGAAGGGCGCGAACCCGTTGCCGTCGACGCCGACGATCTCCGTCGTCACGCCCTGGCGGACCTTGGGCTCGTGGCGCGGCTCGGCGAGGATCCAGAGGCCGCCGTGGCTGTGGAGGTCGATGAAGCCCGGGGCGACCACCTTGCCCGTGGCGTCGATGCGGCGCCCGACGTGGGCGGGCTCCGTGGCGGCGGGGTCCAGGACCCGCAGGCGCTCCCCGTCGACGACGACGGTGCCGGGCCGTCCCGGGGCGCCGGTCCCGTCGACGATCGTCCCGCCGCTGATCAGGAGGTCGGCGCTGTCGAGCATGCCGCGACCGTAGCAGGCCGGCACGGTGCCGAGTTGGCCGCGGGCTCGCGGGTCAGCCTCGTGTGGCGCCGCTAGCCGCGGGCGCCGGGGCCCTCGAGGCGGCGGCCGCGGACCCAGGCCGCGCGGACCATGTCCGGATGCGTCCGGTAGACGAGCCGGCTGACGAGGTCGTCGGGGTCGTCGTCGGTGACGCCCGCGATCGGCGCGACGAAGGACGGGTCGACCGCGATCACGTCCGCCTCCTTGCCCGCCTCGAGCGAGCCGATCCGGTCGGCGAGCCCCAGCACGGCCGCCCCGCCGAGGGTCCCCATCCGCAGCCAGTCGAGCGGCGTCATCACGTGCCCGGTCCCGTAGCCCGCGATCGCCAGCGCGTTCTTCGCGTACGCCCCGACCCGCATCGCGGTGAAGATCGAGAGGTCGGGCCCGGCCGCGACATCCGATCCCAGGCCGACCATGAGCCCGGCCTCGAGATAGCGGGCGAGCGGCATGACCCCCGACGCCAGGAACAGGTTCGAGGCCGGGCAGTGCGCCACCCGCGTCCCGGTCTCCACCAGCCGAGCCAGCTCGCGGTCCGAGAGGTGGACGGCGTGGGCCAGCACGGTCCGCTCCCCCAGCCCGCCGGCGCGGTCGTAGACGTCGACGTAGTCGGTCGACTCGGGGAACAGCCGGGCGACCTCCGCGATCTCGCCGCGGTCCTCGGAGAGGTGGGTCTGCCAGTACGCCCCGGTCGAGCGGGCCAGCGCCGCCGATTCGCGCAGGAGGTCGGCCGTGCAGGAGACGGCGAACCGCGGCGTGACGGCGTACCGGAGACGCCCGTCGTCCCGCCCGTGCCAGCGGCTGATGAGGTCCGCGGCCTCGCGCAGCGTCCGGTCGAGGATCGTCGTCGGGTCGATGGTGGCGTCGTAGGTGATCCGATCCATCATCACCTTGCCGACGATCGCGCGGATGCCGTGCGCCTCGGCCGCCCGGAACGTGGCATCGAGGCTGGCCTCGTAGACCGCCCCGTAGACCAGCGCCGTCGTGGTCCCGGCCGCCGCGAAGGCCTGCCAGGCGAGCGGTGCCAGGCGGGTCGCCTCGGCCTCGTCGAAGCCGCGCTCGAGCGGGAAGATGTAGCGGTCGAGCCAGGTCAGCAGGTCCAGCCCGGCGCCGAGGCCGGCATTGGGCAGCTGCGGCAGGTGGGCATGGAGGTCGACGAGACCCGGGAGCACCACCCACGGGCGAAGGTCGAGGGCGGCGGCCGCCTCTGCAGGACGGTCGGCGGCGGCCCCGGCGAACGCCAGGCGCCCGGCGGCGTCGACCAGCAGGAGCCCGTCAGGCTCATGGCGGATGCCGCCGCCGTCGAGGGGCGTCAGCAGGCGCGCCCGGATCGCGAACGGCGGGGTCGCGGGGAGCGTCGTCAGGTCCACCGCGGAAGGCTAGCAGGGCGCTTGGCCCTGCTCGGGTCGGCGGCCACGCGGGCCGCGAGCGGGCGCGATCGCCCGCGAGCGCCGGTCAGCGCTTCTTCCCGCGGACCTCGAAGAGATGGGCGGTCCACTCGGAGCCCGTGCGGTCGATCGTCGCCGAGCTGCCGTGCCAGCCACAGGTGCACGTGATCGTCTGATCGCGGTGCTTGTATTCGTCGATGACGTGCTTGAACGGCTCGTTGGCCGGGGTGGCGGGCTTGAGGGGCGGACGACTATTCACGGAGACTCCTGGGCGGGGAGGACAGCTGCGCGCAGCACGCTGGGGGAACTCAAAGTCTACCCCATCGGGAGGACTTCCGCCCGGACCGAGGCCGGCCGGAGCGGGGCGGAAGCGAGCCGCGAGCCGCTGCGGCCGTCAGTCCGGCGAAAGGTGGTAGCCGAGCCGCCGGGGCAGCCGCGTGAGCTCGCGGAGCACCGGGTTCGCCGTCCCGCCGCGCTCCTCGATGACCTCGCGGCGGACGATCGCCTCGCGGATCACGCTCGCGCCGAGGTACCGGAACGGCTCCGGCGGGAACGCCCGTGCGCGGCCGCCCACGAGCGCCTCGACGGCCGACCGGCGCCAGCCCGACCGGCGCGGTGCCGAGCGCGAGCCCGGCCAGCGCCCGACCCGCGACGACCGACGGCGCGACGCCGTTCCCGGAGTACCCGTGGGCGAAGTGGATCGGCCGTCCGGGCACGGTCCCGATGCTCGGGAGATGGTCGGCGGAGATGTCGATCGGGCCGCCCCACGCGTCCTCGATCCGCACCCCGCGCAGGCTCGGGAACAGCCGGCGCAGGCCGGCGGCCGCCCGCGAGGTCGCGGTCGCGTCATCGGTGAAGACCGGTCCGATGCGCCCGCCGAAGCCGGCCCGGCCGCCCCCGCCCCCGATGGCGATCCGGCCGTCTCGCGTGGTCCGCAGGTAGTGGAGCGTGAACCGGGCGTCGGCGAGGCCCTCGCCGCCGGTCCAGCCGATCTCCTCGAGGCGATCGGGGATCGGCTCGGTCAGCACGATGTAGCTGGACCACGTCACGAGCCGCCGGCCGAAGCTGGGCCATGCCGCGGCCCACGCGTTCATCCCGACGACCACGGCCCCCGCGATGACCTCACCGGCGCCGGCACCGGACGTCGTGCGGATCCGGACCGGTCGCCCGGTCCGCGCCGCCGGTGCTCGCCGGCCGCCGGCGCCGAGGCTGCCGAGCCACCCGGGACGCTCGCCGTCGAGCTCGACGACCCGGGTCCCCTCGTGGATGACGACGCCTCGCTCGAGGGCGGCCCGGCGCAGACCGCGGGCGAGGAACGCCGGCTGGATCGTCGCGGCGACGGGCATGAACGCGCCCCCGCGCAGCACCGGCGAGGCGACGTGCGCGCGCACCGCCGCGGCATCGAGGGCGACGTAGCGATCGCCGAACCCGGCGTCGCGGCACGCCGCGACCGCCTCCTGCCACTTGTCGTCCTGGGCGGGGGCGGCGCTGACGGACAGCGTGCCGCGCTTCGTGTACCAGGCGTCCACGCCGTTCGCGTCGCACCAGCGGCCGATCTCGTCGACGGCGTCATCGATCGCCTGGGCCGCCGCGACGGCCCGCTCCTGACCGTGCCGCTCGATCAGCGTGGGCAGCTCGTCCCACCAGCCGGTGGCGAACCCGCCGTTGCGGCCGGACGGCCCGCCGCCGCAGATGTCGGCCTCGAGCAGCACGATCCGCGCGCCGGGCGCCTGCTCCGCGATGCGGATCGCCGTCCACAGCCCCGTGTAGCCGCCGCCGACGATGGCGATGTCCGCCGTGGTGGTGCCGCGCAGCGGCGGGCGCGGCCTCGGGCGAGGCCAGGCCCGGGTCGGCCGCCGCCTCGGCGGCCAGCGCCTCGCGCAGCCACCACGACCGGCGCTCGCCGGACGGCCGGACGGGCTCGCTCGCCGGGGCCGTCATCCGTGCGGCGGCAGCAGGTCGGTCCGCACGACCTGGTCGACCGTGACCGGGGCCTTGGTCAGCCCGAGGCTGGTCAGGTAGTCGATCGAGGTCTTCCAGCCGGCCGTGTCGATGGCACCGAGGCCACCCGCCTGCTGGACCGGCCCGGTCCACGCATCGATGGTCGCGTCGAGGACCGCCTTCTGGGTGGGGTCGTCGGCCTTGAGGCCGTCGACGCTCTTCGCCGAGGCGTCCAGCCCGACCTGCGGGTTCGCCTTGATCCGCGCCATCGCGTCGAGGGTGACCGCCACGAACCGGGCGATCGCCTCGTGCTTGCCGTCGAGGGTCTTGGTGCTCGAGATGAGCCCCGGCCCCGGCAGCGGGGTGATGTCGTCGATGTGGAGCACCGTGACCGGCACCCCGGTCAGCCCGAGCACGACCGGCTCGTTGTTGACGAACCCGGTGGCGGCATCGACCGCGCCGGCCGCGACGGCGGCGCCCTGGCCGAAGTCGGGGTACTCCACGATCGTCAGGTCGTCCGGGGTCAGGTTCGCCGAGGCGAGCAGGGCCTGGAGCATGATCCAGGACGAGCCGTACTTGCCCGGGATCCCGAGCTTCTTGCCCTTCAGGTCCGCCGCGGTCTTGATCCCCGTCGATGTCTTGGCGAACACGATCGACGGGAACTTGCCGTAGATCGTGGCGACGTACTGGACCGGGATCGCCTGGCTGACGGCCGGGATCACGCTGGTCCCGTCGCTGATGCCGACGTCGATGGCGCCCTGGCCGACGAGCGTCACGAGGTCCGGGTCGATCTTGTTCTGGAACTCGACCTGGAGGCCCGCGTTCGCGTACGAGCCGTCGTTCTGCGCGAGGTAGAACGGCGCGAACTGGACGTTCGGGATGTAGCCCAGCCCGACGACGAGCTTGACGGGCGCGCCCGCGAGGCTCGGCGCGGCCGATCCGCTCGGGGCGGCACCGCTGCCCCCCGGGCTGGCCGTCGAGCCACCGCCCGAGCACGCGGCGACGAGCAGGCCGGTCACGAGGGCGATGACCGCGAGCGTGGCGGGTCGGGAACGGTGGGACACGGGAACCTCCTGGGCGTCGGATGAGGGACGGGTCATCGGGCGCCGACCATGCGGCGTTCGACGGCGACGACGACGAGATAGAGCGAGATCCCGACCAGCGCGATGGTCAGGAGCGTCGCGAACATCAGCGGGATGTCGAAGAGCGATCCGCGGGCGAGGTTGATGAGGACGCCGAGGCCGCGGTCCGCACCGGCCCATTCGGCGACGATCGCGCCGACGACCGCGAGCGTGACCCCGACGCGGAGCCCGCCGAAGATCGACGGCAGCGCGGCCGGGATCTCCAGCGTGGTCAGGACCTGGCGGCGCGTCGCGCGGAGCGCACGCCCGAGCTCCAGCAGCCCGGCATCGACCGAGCGGATGCCGACCATCGTGGAGACCGCGACCGGGAAGAAGACGATCAGCGCGCAGATCAGGACCTTGCCGAGCAGGCCCGGGCCGAACCACAGCGCGATCAGCGGGGCGAGCGCGAGGATCGGGGTCGCCTGCGCGGCGACGAGGTAGGGCGACAGGACGCGCTCGACGAGCTGGCTGCGCGCCAGCCCGTAGCCGACGACGAGACCCGAGCCCGGCGCCGACGAGCAGCCCGAGGAAGACCTCGACGAGCGTCGCGGCGAGGTGCGGCTCGATGGTGCCCTCGATGAGCGCGGTCACCCACCGGCCCGCGACCGCCTCGGGCGTCGGCAGGATGAACGGCGGGAAGCCGGTCACGACCACCGCGAGGCGCCAGACCACGAGGAAGATCGCCAGCGCGGCGACCACCGGGAGCCAGGTCGAGCGCTTCATGCCGCGGCCTCGAGGTGCGACCGGATCTCGGCGGCGGTCCCGGCGGCGACCGCGGCGTCGAGCGCGTCGATCGTCCGCGGCCGCGGCGACTCGATGGGGATCTCGGCGATCACGCGGCCCGGTCGCGGCGACATCACGACGACCCGGTCGGCGACGAGGATCGCCTCGGGGATGCTGTGGGTGACCATCACGATCGTCGCGGCGGAGCGCTCGCCGAGCTCGAGCAGCTCGAGGTCGAAGCGTTCGCGGGTCAGCGCGTCGAGCGCGCTGAACGGCTCGTCGAGGAGCAGGACCTCGGGTTCGAGGGCGAGCGCCCGGGCGAGCGCCACGCGCTGGCGAACGCCGCCCGACATCTCCCCGGGGTGGGCGAGCAGCGCCGCGCCATCGATGCGCACGAGCTCGGCGAGGTCGAGCAGACGCACGTCCCGCCGCTCGGGCGACCAGCCGGCGAGCTCGAGGGGGTACGTGATGTTCGCGGCCCCGGTCCGCCACGGCAGGAGCCGCGGCTCCTGGAACACGAGGCCGATCCGCGGGTCCGGGCCGGTGATCGGGATCCCATCGAGGGTGACCCGCCCGCGGCTGGGGACGAGGAGGCCGGCGATGACCCGCAGGGCGGTCGACTTGCCGCAGCCGTTCGGGCCGATGATCGCCACGATCCGTCCGGCCTCGATCGTCAGGTCGAGTCCGTCGAGGGCCACGTGCGGCTCGGCGTCCTTCCGGCCCGGGAACGTGACCGCCAGGTCGTCGAGGCGGATGTCGCCGCTCACGGCGCCACCACGTCCGCGAGGCGCCGCAGGATCGGCGCGGTCGCCGGGTAGAGGTCGACGTAGGCCTCGAAGACCGCGTCGTACGTCGCCGCCAGCTCGGTCCGCGGCTCGATCCGGTGGTCGATGCGGGTCATCGCCTCGATGGCGGCCTCGATGTCGGGGTGGGCGCCGATCCCGACCGCGCCGAGCATCGCCGAGCCCAGGACGGCGGTCTCGAGGACCTCGGGCACCGCGACCGGGAAGCCGGTCACGTCCGCCTTGATCCGGTTCCAGGTGTCGCTCCGTGCCGGCCCGCCGCAGACGCGCATCTCGTCGACGCGGACGCCGGCCGCCAGCATCGGCTCGGCGACGTGGCGGATCGCGAGCGCCGACGCCTCGAGGATCGCCCGGGCGAGGTGGCCGCGGCCGTGCGCCAGCGTCAGGCCGGCGAAGACGCCGCGGGCCGTCGGGTCCCAGTAGGGCGAGCGCTCGCCCGCGAGGTACGGGAGGAAGACCAGCCCCGCGGCGCCGGGCGGCGTCGCGGCCGCCTCCCCGATGAGCGCCTCCGTGCCGATCGTCCCGGCGAGGATCCCGTCGCGATACCAGTCGAGCGACCGGCCGGTGGCGGCCATGGCCGCCCCGACGCTGTAGCGGCCGGCCAGCGGGGCCGGCGTCACGAACGCGCCGGCGACCTCGACCGGCTCGTGCCAGTAGACGCCGAAGCCGCCGGCGGCGCCGCCCGGGTCGTAGGCGTCGCCCGGGTCGCGCAGGCCGGCGCCGTGGTAGCTCGCGAAGGCGTCGACGGTCCCGCCCACGACCGGGATGCCGGCACGGAGCCCGAGCGCGTCGGCAGCCGGCGCGGTCAGCTCCCCGACGACCGTGCCGGTCACGCCGGGTGGTGGCAGCTTGTCGGCCGGGACGCCGACCGCGGCCACGAGCGCGGGGTCCGCGGCGGTCTGGTTCGGGGTCCGCGGGGAGGCGGCGACGCCCGAGAGGCGGAACGCCAGCCACTCCCAGGTCGCGAGGTACCAGCGCGTCTCGGCGGCCACCGTCGGCTCGTGGCGCTCGACCCAGAGCGCGGCCGGGAGCCCCGCGAGCGCCCAGCCGTTCACGCCGGTCGCCGCGGTCAGCTCCGCGGCCTGCTCCGTCGAGCGCGTGTCGAGCCAGGTGATCGCCGGTCGCGTCGCATCGCCGCGGGCGTCGACCGGCACGAGCGTCGGACCGTGCCCGTCGACGCCGATCGCGACGACCTCGGCACGAACGGACTCGCCGACCTCGCGGACGGCGCGCACGACGGCGGCCCACCAGTCGGCGGGATCCTGCTCCGCCCATCCGTGGCCCGGGCCGACCGTCATCGGGTAGGCGGCCCGCGCGAGCGCGAGGAGCCGGCCGTCGGGCGTCACGAGACCCGCCTTGACCTCGCTGGTCCCGAGGTCGAGGCCCAGGATCGCGGGCTCGCGGGCGCTCATCGGGCGGCCCTGCTGCGGGTGCGGACGACCGCGTCACGGCGTCGAGCGCCACCACGGCCTCCGCGGTCTCGACATCGGTGACGAGCGTGCCCACGACGCCGGCCCGGAGCGCGCCGAGGATCGGGCGGACCTTCGAGTCGCCGGCCGCCACGCCGATGGCCACCGGGACGCTGCCGAGCTTCGGGGCCTCGAAGGCGATCACCCGATCGCCGAGCGCCGGGCAGACGAACCGCCCCTCGAGGTCGAACGGCGCGACCAGGACCTCGCCGACGGCACCGGAGGCGTCGAGCTCGCGGGCCACGTCCGCGCCGACGGTCGTCGGGCTCCAGCCGGGCCCGCCGATGCCGAAGAGCGCGACATCGAGGCGATCCCACAGGTCGAGCACGGAACGGACGCCCGCGTGGGCCACCAGGGCGGTCCGGGTCGCGGCGTCGTCGACGAGCCCCGGCGCCATGAGGCCGTGCGCCTGGGCGCCGAACGACTGGGCGACCCGGCGGTACGGCTCGCGCTCGGGGCCGGTCGACCAGTAGCCGCCGCAGAGCGGCACGACCGTGGCCGCGATCTGGGACGACTGGTCGTCCGGGCCGTCGCCGAGCGCCTCGCCGAGGGCGTCGGCCGTCGCCGAGACCGAGGCGCCGTCCGCGATCCCCACGATCGAGCCGGCGCGGACCGCCGCACGGAGGACCTGCGAGGCGAGCCGCCCGACCATCCGGCGCGTGAGGTCCTCGGGACCGGCGATCGTCGGGGCGAGGTGGACGGCATCGAGGCCGTAGCGACGGCGCAGGGCGTCGGCGGCGGGGCTCTCGGCTCGGGTCGAGTCGACGATCCGGATCTCGACGATGCCCTCCGCGCGGGCGCGCTTGAGCAGCCGGGACACCTGCGGTCGCGTGACGCCGAGGAGCTCCGCGATCGCGTTCTGCGTCTCGCCGAGCTCGTAGTAGAGGCGGCTCGCGCGGACGAGCTGCTCGAAGTCGCTCATGGGCGCGGCACGTCGCTCACGGACGCGGCGTCGCTCGGCGGGCGGTCCCTCGCCATCCGTGCACAGATGTAACGAACAGATGTGCATGCATCGTCCGGGCATCATACGCGGCCGACCCGCGACCGGTCCACCCGTGCCCGGATATGCACGATCGCCGGGCCGAAGTCGTCCGCGAAACGGTATGCATGTCGGCTGCATACGCCCCGGCCGGATATGCAGCCGAGGTGCATCGCTCGATCGGGAGGAAGTCCGCTCGCGAAACGTGCATATCCCGCGCGGCGCGGCGGGCGCTCGGCGGCGTGGCAGGCGCCGGCGGGCGGCGAGACCCGCGGAACCCCTAGAGGACCCGCCCCGGGTTCAGGATCCCCTGCGGGTCGAGCGCGGTCTTGATCGCGCGCATCACCCGGACGGCGTCGGCGCCGCGCTGCTCCTCGAGCCACGCGCGCCTGGCGGTGCCGATCCCGTGCTCGCCGGTGATGCTGCCGCCGAGCGCCATCGCCGCGCGATAGAGGTCGCTTCGGACGGCGTCGGTCTTGGCCTCGCCGTCGGGGTCGCCGCGCTCGAGGACGAGATCGGGGTGCAGGTTGCCGTCGCCCGCGTGCCCGAAGGTGCCGATGCGCACGTGGTGCCGCTCGGCGATCCGCTCGACCTCGCGCAGCATGTCCGGCACGCGTGAGCGCGGCACGCTCACGTCCTCCATGCGGACCTCGCCGAGCCGCTCCAGCGCGTAGTGGGCCGCGCGCCGCGCCTGGCGGAGCCAGTCGGCCTCCTGGGCGTCGGCCGCGCGCACGACATCGGTCGCGCCCGGCGCGCCGGCAGACGGCCTCGGCCCGCTCGAGCTCGTCGATGGCCGCGGCGCCCGGCGCATCGGACTCGATCATGAGCATCGCCGCGGCCGTCCGGTCGAGGCCGAGGTCGTTCATCTCGTCGACGGCGTTGATCGTGAAGCGGTCGAGCAGCTCGAGGGTCACCGGCGACAGCCCGGCCGTGGCGATCCCGGCGACCGCGTCCCCGGCGCCGTCGAGCGTCGGGAAGAACGCGAGCATCGTCGACCGCGGCGGCGGCGCCGGGCGCAGCTTGAGGGTCGCCTCGGTGATGATCGCGAGCGTGCCCTGGCTCCCGACGAAGAGGTGCGTCAGCGAGTACCCGGCGACGTCCTTCACGTTCTTGCCGCCGGTGCGGATGACCGTGCCGTCGGCCATCACGACCTCGAGCGACAGCACCGACTCGCGGGTCTGGCCGTACTTGACGCAGCACAGCCCGCCGGCGTTGGTGCCGAGGTTCCCGCCGATCGAGCACATCTCGTACGACGCGGGATCGGGCGGGTAGAACAGCCCTTCCGCGGCCACGGCCGCCTTCAGGGCCGCGTTGATGATGCCCGGCTGGACCACCGCGACGAGGTTCTCGCGATCGATCTCGACGATGCGGTCCATCGCGGTGAAGGCGATCGTCAGCCCGCCCTCGATGCCGGCCGCGCCGCCCGACAGCCCGGTCCCGGCGCCGCGCGGCACGATCGGGACGCCGAACTCGCCGCACAACCGCACCACGGCGGCCACCTCGGCCGTCTCGGTCGGCAGGACCACGGCCCCGGGCAGGCCCGCCTTGAGATAGGCGGTCTCGTCGAGGCGGTACGACTCGCGATCGGTCTCGTCGGTCAGCATCCGGAGGCCCGGGAGCTGGCTGCGGATCGCGTCGACGAGCGGCCCGATCGCGGTGGTCGTGGTGCTCATGGCTGGCAGTCTACGGGCCGGGGGTAGGATTCGGACGATGCGCAGACTCGCGATCGCGCTCCTCGCCGTGCTCGCCATCGGGGTTCCCGCGCCGGCCGCTGCCGCGACGGCGGGCCGTGCCGGCTCCCCGTTCCGTGCCGCCCCGACGGCCATCACCCCCGGCACCGTGAACCGCACGAGCCTGGCGCTCACCGCGACCTACGACGCGAGCCTCCACATCGACTGGCTGCCGCGCCGCGTCAAGGTCGACGCGCGCATCGCGGTCACCAACACCTCGGGCGCGCCGATCGACCGGATCGAGCTCAACACCGTGGCCGCGCGCCTGGGCTCGATGCGCTCGTGGTCCGTGCTCGTCGACGGCAGCCACGTCGCCGCCCGGGTCAGCGACCAGACGCTGCTGGTGCCGCTCGGCGGGATCCTCGCGGCCGGCGCGTCCACGACGCTCCGGGTCCGCTACGTCGCGACGCTGCGGACCGGGACCGAGCGGCTCGGACTGGCTGTTCACGAAGGCCAACGGGATCATCGACATGTACCGCTGGCTCCCGTGGATCAGCCGCGCGACGCCGTTCACCCGGCCCAACCACGGCGACCCGTTCGTGACGCCGGTCAGCCCGCTCGTCCGGGTCCGGATCGACAGCGACCGCAAGCTGGTCCTCGCGACCAGCGGCGACCAGGTCGCGGTCAGCGCCGACGGGCGCTCCCAGACCTTCGAGGCGCGTCAGGTGCGCGACTTCACCGTCACCGCGGCGACCGACTTCCGGACCGCCACGACCCACGTCGGCGGCACGCTGGTCCGCGCCTACTACCGCCCGGGCGGGCCGGGATCCGCCATGCTCGCCGCCGCGGCGGCCGCCCTCCGGTCGTTCGGCGCCCGGCTCGGGGCGTACCCCTACCCCACGTTCAAGGTGGTCCAGTCGGCCGGCGCCTACGGGATGGAGTCGCCGCGGCTCGTCTGGATCCCGACGGGCACGCCGAGCGCGAACCTGCGCTACCTCGTCACCCACGAGACGGCACACCAGTGGTTCTACGGGCTGGTCGGCAACGACCAGGCGCGCCAGCCCTTCGCCGACGAGGCCGCCGCGGACGCGGTCGCCCGAACCATCCTCGGCATGCACCGGTCGAGCCGCTGCTCCACCGCCCGCCTGGACCTCTCGATCTACGGCTATGGCGCGGCCTGCTACTACGAGGACATCTACATCCAGGGCGGGAACCTGCTCGACACCGTTCGCGGCCGGATGGGCACCACGGCGTGGTGGGCCGCGCTCAAGGCGTACGTGACGGCGAACCGCTACGGGCTCTCGACGACGAGGACGCTGCTCGACGCGCTCGACGCCGCGACGCCCGCTCGAACCTCCAGCCGACGTTCCGGGCGAGGTTCCCGAGCCTCTACTGAGGCGGGTCGCCAGCGCTCGCGGCGGTCGTGCTCGTCGGCGGTCGGGCCGCTCGCCGGCCTCGCGGACCCGGCGGTCCGCCGCCAGCGCCTGCGGCATCTGCCGGAACGAGGCCGGGAGCAGCGGCCGCCATGCCCGCCAGCCCGTGACCAGCCAGTCCGCGACGACGCGGTGGCGCGCGTCCCACGGCAGGCCGTACGCCTCGCGGACGGCCGGTGGCAGGAGGCCCGACGGCCGGCCAGAGGGTCCACGCATAGGCCGCCGGCGGGACGCCGAGCGCGGCGAGCACCCCGGGGAGTGGCGGCCGCAGGATGGTCTCCGCGAGCTCCCGCGCCAGCGGCCCCACCCGGACCGGGCCGTCCGGCGCGAGCATCCCGGCGACGTACGCATCGAACGCGTCGAGGTCCGCGGGGAGCAGCGTCTCGGGGATCCCGAACGCCCGGCCGATCGGGCGCGTCTCCTCGTAGTACGCGGCCGCGCGGTCCCGGTCCAGCGGCCCGAGCCACGCGTCGTTGGCCGCGATCGTCGAGTCGACCAGCGTGGCGTGGACCCACAGCGACAGCTCCGGGTCGCGGGCGGCATAGCCCGGCCCGGTGATGTCGCGATGCAGCGCGTTGAGCCGGCGGATCTCGGCCCGCGCCGCCGGCGCCGACCCGTAGATGATCGCCAGGTAGCTGCGCAGCGTGCCCCGCAGGCGGCGCCACGGGTCGGCGCGGAAATCGGAATGCTCGTCGACGCCCGCCGCGACCGACGGGTGGGCGATCTGCAGGAGGAGGGCCCGCGGGCCGGCGCCGAGGAGGAGCATCGCCTCCCGGTTCAGCCGCCAGGCTTCCGAGGTCGGGCCGGGCAGCCCGGGCCTAGCGGTCGTCGGGCCGCCGGCCGACGAGCCACCAGCCCGCCGGGAAGATCGCGGCCGCCACGACGAGCTTGGCCGTGTCCCACACGAGGAACTTGGTCATCCCCTCGGAGATCGCGGTCTCCCAGGGCAGGCCGAGCGAGACCTTGAGCCAGGGCACGCCGATCGCGTAGATGATCGCGGTCCCGATGGCCATCATCGCCAGCGCTCCGGGGAGGCGGCGGTCCCAGCCGAGCTCGGCCAGGCGGCCGACGACGGCCGCGGAGACCACGAACCCGATGAGGTAGCCGGCCGTCGGGCCGCCGAGGATCGCCAGTCCGTGCTTGCCCTCGGCGAAGACCGGCAGCCCGATGGCCCCGATCGCCAGGTACAGCAGCAGGGCGAGGGTCCCGCGCTTGAAGCCGAGGGCGCCGCCGACGACGAGGACGCCGAACGTCTGGCCGGTGAACGGCACGGGCAGGACGGGGATGTAGATCTGCGCGCACAGCGCGACGAACAGCGCGCCGATGACGACCAGGACGATGTGGCGGACCCGGGAGCCCAGCCGCTCGCCGATCGAGATCGGGACCAGGAAGTCGGCGAGGGTGATGCCGCGGTCGCCGGCGCCGCTGCGATCGAGTCTGGGGATGGCGAGCGTCAAGGATGCTCCACGCGTCCGGGGTCGCCTGGGGGCAGCGACCGAGGCACCGAGTCTAGCATCCCGACTCGGTCCGGCGGCCTCATTCGTAGGCGACGGCCCGGACGATCGAGACCCGCGAGGCGACCCCGGCGGGATAGGCGGCGGCCAGCATCGACAGCGCGACGCCCAGCAGGATCGAGCCGATCACCGTCGGCCACGGGATCGTGAACGCCACGGCCGTCGAGCCGCCCGCCAGCACGACCATCAGCGCCCCGACCAGGACGCCCGGCGACGATCCCGACGATCGAGCCCGCGACGCCGATGACGCCCGCCTCGACGACGACCGAGCGCCAGACCTGGCGGCGGGTCATCCCCGCGGCGCGCAGGATCCCGATCTCGCGGACGCGCTCGATGACGTTCATCGTGAGGGTGTTGGCGATGCCGAGCGACGCGATGATCACGGCCACGATCGCGAGGACGTCGAAGAGCCCGAAGACGCGGACGAGCGCATCGTCGATGGCCCCCTGGACCTCGTCGAGGGTCACGACCTCGAAGGCGGAGAGCGCGGCGGTCGCGCGGATCGATGCCTGCTGCTGCGGGCGTGATGTCCGGGCGTGTAGGTCAGGGCGAAGGCGTCGGCGCCGGAGACGCCGAGCCGGGCGGCAGCATCCGTCCAGCCCACGAGCACGGTCTCCCCGCCGGAGCCGGGCAGCGTCCGCTCGGCGATGCCGACGACGCGCAGGGGCATCGTGGTCGCGTCGGCCGTCCCGACCGTCAGCTCGTCGTCGAGCGGCCAGGTGGAGGCGCTCCGCCAGCGAGGCGGGCACGATCGCGGCGCCGCCGGCATCGAGCGCTCGCAGGGCCGCGTCCCGGTCGCCTGCCACGAAGGTGAGCCGGCCGGCATCGGCGAGATCCGCGCCGACCATCGCGGCGCCGTCGACCGCGATCCCGTTGACCGCGAGGTCGAAGGTCGCGATCGGACTGACGGCCGCCACGCCGGGCTGCTCGCCGAGATCGACCACCGCGGGCTCGTCGGTCGCGGCCGGTCGGATCGACGTGACGAGCACGTCGCCGGGCACGACCTCGCCGACCCAGGCGCCGGCCGCGTCCCGCGCATGCTGCCCGACCCCGCCGAGCGCCACGACGAGGGCGACCCCGACCGCGAGCGCCCCGAGCGTCAGGGTGCTGCGACTCCGATCGCGGACGATGGTGGCGCGGGCCAGGCGCTCCTCGAGCGCGAAGATGAGACGGAACGGGTAGCCGCCAAGGCGGGCGAGGCCCGGCACGAGGAATGGCACGAGGAGCGTCGCGATCAGGAGGACGCCGTAGACGGCGAGGGCGCGGATCGCCCCGGCGGCTCCCGGCGTCCCGTGGCCAGACGAGCAGGCCGGCGAGCCCGACGACGAGGAAGACGACGACCAGCCAGCCGAGGCGTGCGCGCCGCGCCGGCGTCTGGTCGAGGCGCGCCCGGAGGGCCTCGACGGGTGGGATGCGGGAGGCGCGGACCGCCGGCTCGACCGCGGCCGCGACCGTGACGGCGAGACCGGTGCCGACGGCGATCAGGATCGGCGGAGAGCGACACCGGCGGCGGATCGAGCGTCAGGGAGCCGACGGTGCCGAGCCACGCGGTCATGAGGTTCGCCAGGAGGGCGCCCAGGAGCAGGCCCAGCAGGGACCCGGCGATGCCGACGGCGACCGCCTGGACGAGGATGAAGCGCTGGACCTGGCCGCGGGTCGCGCCCGCCGCCCGGAGCAGCCCGACCTCGCGCATCCGCTCCAGCACGGTCATCGAGAGCGTGTTGAAGATCAGGAACGCGCCGGCGAAGAGCGCGATCGCGGCGATGAGGGCGGTCGTCGCCTGGAAGTCGGCCGTCGAGGCACGGAGGCCGTCCGCCAGCGCCTGCGGCGTCGAGATCACGTACGGCTCGATCAGCAGTCGCGATTCCAGGCCGGCGGCCACATCGGCCGGGACCGCTGCCGGGCGCGAGCCCGATGTCCACCCGGGTCAGCCCGACCTGGTCGAAGACGGCCTGCGCCGTTCGCAACGGCACCACGACGGTCCGCCCGTCGGACGCCCCGAGGGCCGCCCCGCTGGCCAGGATCCCGACGACCTCGTACTCGGCCGGCGCGGCGGCCCCGAGCACGCTCACCGTGGATCCGATCGTGAGGCCGTCGGCGGCCGCGAGGCGCTCGTCGATCAGCGCGCTCGGCTCGTCGGTGCCGGTCAGCGGACGGCCCGCGATCAGCGTCAGGTCGTGGAGTCGCGGCTCGGCGGCGGGATCGATGCCGAGGATCGTGACCGACGGCGGGAGCCGGCCGTCCGCGGTCGCGCCCTCGATGTAGGTCCGCCGTTCGAGGGCCGGCGCGACGACCGCGACGCCCGGCGTGGACGTGATCGCCGCGTACGTCTCCTGGCTCAGACCAGCCTCGCTGAAGGCGGCGACCCGCAGGTCGGCCCGTCCGACGAGCGCCTGGACCGTGCGGTCCGCCGCTGCGGCGATGCCGTCGCCGGTCGCCAGCGCCGCGAACAGGACCGCGACGCCGAGCGCCACGCCGACGACCGTCAGCGTGGTCCGCAGGAGGCGCGCGCGCAGGCTGCGCAGCGCGAGCCGGGTCAACCCGGACATCGTGGACCCACGGGCTTACAGACCGAGCTGGGCGAGCCGGGCGATGAGGGGCGCGGCGTCATGCGACTCGCGGCGCCCGAGGTGGATCGAGTCGCGGATGGTGCCGTCGCCGATCACCAGCACGCGGTCGGCGTAGGCGGCCGCCTTCGAATCGTGGGTCACGAGGACGATGGTCTGGTGGCGGTCGACGCAGGAGCGCCAGAGCGCGTCGAGGATCTCCGATCCGCTCGTGTAGTCGAGGTTGCCCGTCGGCTCGTCGGCGAAGAGCAGGGCTGGCCGGGTCACGAGCGCCCGGGCGATCGCGACCCGCTGCTGCTCGCCGGCGGACAGCTGGTCGGGCTTGTGGTGCTCCTTGCCGGCCAGGTCGACCAGCGCGATGGCCTCCTGGACCCGTTCGCGGAGCGTGCCCTTCGCGGGGTCCTCGCCGGAGATGGTGAACGGCAGCCCGACGTTCTCGGTCACGTCGAGGAGCGGGATCAGGTTGAACGACTGGAAGACGAAGCCCGTCCGGTCGCGGCGCAGCTTGGTCGCCTGGTCATCCGAGAGGCGGCTGATGACCTCGCCCTGGATCGTCGACCTCGCCCGATGTCGGCTGGTCGAGCCCGCCGAGGAGGTGGAGCAGCGTCGACTTGCCGGAGCCCGACGGGCCCATCAGCGCCACGAACTCGCCCTCGGCGACCTCGAGGGAGACGCCGCGCACGGCCTCGACCGTCGTCTGCCCCAGCGGGTACGACTTCGCGAGGTCGCGTGCCTGGAGGATGGGCGGCATCCGCCCGAGTGTATAGGCCGACCGTCGCGCCAGGATCGCATCGGCGGCTTCGGCCGCGAGGGTCGTCATGCGCCGAAGATGAAGCTGGTGACGCCGCCGACGATGGTCTCGAGGAGGCCGCCGGGAGCCGGCGGGTCGAGGACGCGCAGCCCGTGCCCGCTGCCGATGTCGGCGGATGCCCCGTCCGATGCGCCGCCGGGCGGGCCGCCGGCTGAGCCGGAGCCATCATCCGAGGCGGTCGGGGTCGCGGTCGGCGACGGGATGGCCGCGACGTCGAGCGACGCGCTCGCGCTGGGGCTGGACGACGGCCGGCTCGGGTTCGGGCGTCGGCTTCGGCGTCGCCTTGTGGGTCGGCTTCGGGGTCGGGCGCGGCGTCGCGCGGGCGGTGGTGTTCTGGGTCGGCCTGGGCTTCGCGGTCGGCCGCGGCGTCGGCCGGGGGGTCGCCTTGGGCGGCGACGTCGATCCGCACTTGTCGGCGAAGACCACGGTCCACATCTTCTTGCCGCTGGCCCCCTGGTACGCGCCCACCCCGACCGAGTCGTAGTCCTTGCCGAGGATGTTGGCGCGGTGGCCGCTGGAGCCCATGAACGCCGACTGGATCGCGGCGGTCGCGGCGGCGTCGGGGGACTCGAAGTTGTAGCCGATGTTCTCGCCCGCCGAGCGGAAGCAGTAGCCCTTGGCCTTCATGATCCCGAAGACGTTGCCGCTCCCCGGGATGTCGTGGCTGAAGTAGTCGCGGACGATCATGTCCTTGCTGCGGCCGCGGGCGATCGCGGTCAGCGCGGCGTCGACCCGGAGGGACTTGAGTCCGGCGGCGGCGCGCGCCTGGTTGTGGAGCGCGACGAGCTGCTTCTCCGACGCCGACGAGAACGTGTTCGCGGCCCACGCGTACGTGGGCGAGGGCGCCATGAGCGTGGCCGCCGAGGTGACGGCGAACACGATGCGCGACGAGCGCGACGAGGCGGCGCGGATCGAGGTGCGGGATGGGCCGGGGCATGTGCCCCTCACCGTATCCGCGGGCATCGCCGCCGCCCCCGGCGCGATGGTCCCGGCGATCCCGGTCGCTGGTACCTGCGGTCAGGGTGGGTGCGGTGCGGTCTGCGGCGGTGCGGGTGGGTCCGCTGCGCTGCGGCGCGGCCGGAGGCGGTGCGTCAGGCCCCCGGCGTGCTCCTGGCGCGGACCCGCTCCGCGGCGGCGAGGATCGTCGCGGCCGCCAGCTCGGCCTCGTCCGCCCCGGTCCCCCAGTTCGAGACCGAGACCCGGATGGCCGCCATCTCGTGCCAGGTCGTCCCGGACAGCCAGATCGTGCCCTCGTCCTGGATCTCCTGGAGGGTCGCCCGGGTGAGCGCGTCCGAGGCGGCCGGGTCGCGGTCCTCGGTCTCGAAGCGGACGAGGACCTGGTTGAGGACCACGTCGTTGAGGACGGTGGCGCCGGGCGCGGCCTCGATCCGGTCGGCGATCCGCCGGGCCACCCAGCAGCCGCGCTCGATCATCTCGCGCACCCCGGTCCGGCCGAGGCTGCGCAGGGCGGCGTACAGCGCGAAGCCGCGGGCCCGCCGCGAGAACTCCGGCCCCCAGTACATCTGCTCGCGCTTCTCGTCGCCGACGTACTCGAGATACGCCGCCCGCGGCGGCGCCATCGCCGCGGCGTGGGCGCGCGGGTGGGCCACGAACGCGAGCCCGGAGTCGTAGGGCACGTTGAGCCACTTGTGCGCGTCGGTCGCCCACGAGTCGGCGCGCTCCGCGCCGTCGAGCAGGTAGGCGGTCTGCGGGCTGACCCGCGCCCACGCCCCGAAGGCGCCGTCGATGTGGACCCAGGCGCCCTCGCGCCGTCGGACCAGGTCGATCATCGGCCCGATCGGGTCGAAGGATCCGGTGTTCACGTTGCCGGCCTGGAGGCAGACGATCAGCGGCCGGCCGGCCGGGATGGCGTCCAGCGTCGCCTCGAGGGCATCGAGCCGCATCCGGCCCTGCCCGTCCGCGGCCGCCGTGTGGACCCGGTCGCGGCCGAGGCCGAGGAACTGCAGCGCCCCGCCGATGGTCGAGTGCGCCTCGCCACCGACGACGACGTCGATCTCCGGCGCACCGATGAGGCCCGCCGCCTCGACGTCCCAGCCGGCGGCCTCGAGGACCGCGTGGCGCGCGGCGGCGAGGCAGGTGAAATGCGCCATCTGGCAGCCCGAGACCAGGCCGTAGCTGGTGCCGGCCGGCAGCCCGAGCAGGTCGATGAGCCACGCCCCCACGGCCTCCTCGACGACGGACGCCGCCGGGCCGCCCGAGTACAGGCCCGCGTTCTGGTCCCAGGTCGAGGTGAGCCAGTCGGCCGCGACCGACGCCGGCACGCTGCCGCCGATGACGTAGCCGAAGTAGCGCGGCCCGGCCATGGAGACGATCCCGGGGTCCGCGTCGCGGGCGAGGCGCTCGATGACCTCGATCGGGTCCTCGCCGGCCTCCGGCAGCGGCGTCATGAGCGCCGCGCGGAGCGCGGCGACGTCCTGGTCCACGAGGACCGGCCGGTCGGGCAATCCGCGCAGGTACGCGGTGGCGATCTCGGCGGTGCGCGCCAGGAGCGGCCCCGGATCCTCGCGCGTCGCCCGTGGCTCGTCGGTCATCGCTGGCTCCCGTGGTGCGGTCGCCCCGGTCGACCGCGGACGCCCATGATGCGCCGCCCATCGAGGGCTGGCAGCGTCCCCGTTTCCGGGTACACTCCCTCAGCCCACAGCTCCCGGGACCGCCACAGGCGGTCGAGCGGAGCGATCCGCGGTGGCGTTAGCTCAATGGCAGAGCATCGGATTGTGGCTCCGAAGGTTATGGGTTCGAGCCCCATACGCCACCCCAACACCTCGACGCTGCGAGACCGGGATCGGGTGAGACCGTGACGTTGCTGATGACGCTCTTCGACCGGCTCCTC
Organism: uncultured Chloroflexia bacterium; assembly: GCA_963755995.1. Classification (GTDB taxonomy): domain Bacteria; phylum Chloroflexota; class Limnocylindria; order Limnocylindrales; family CSP1-4; genus SPCO01. Next base: position 1,524,209 of record CAVWLQ010000003.1, read on the forward strand.
GCGGCCATCGCGGCGCTCGGCGCGGCGGCCAAACGGCTCGTCGGCGGCTCCCGCATGGGCGTCCGGCTGCTGATCGCCGTGCTGCTCCTCGCGTCGATCGTGCCGTCGATCGTCATCGGCAGCTCGAAGCGGCCGACCGACCTGTCGTTCGACGACGTCCGCTACCAGCGGCTGCCCGCGATGACGTCGTGGTACCGCCTCGAGGGCGACCTCCGGACGGCCGGCAACCCGGCGCAGCCGTTCCTCTACGAGCTGGTCGACCCGGCCGACGGCGTCTCCTACATCAACGTGCTCGCGCCGTCGGCGCTGCCGCTCGGGCCGACGACCGTCACCGGCAGCATCTCGGCGACCGGGCCGGGCCCGAACGGCTACGTCGGCTGGATGGACGCCGATGCCGTCGCCGAGCCGCGGCAGGACGACCGGTTCTGGCTGATCCTCATCCCCGGGGCCATCGGGCTGCTGCTGATCCTCGGCCTGTCGCTGGGCTATCCGCTGGTCCGCCCCGACCGCCGCGGCCGGGCCGAGTCCAGGCCCGGCGACCCGATCCGACCGGCGCCCCGCGACGGGGTCCCCGCCGCCTGGGCGGGCTGGATCCGCTCGGAGTCGGCCCCGGTCGCGGACCCGCGGCCATGCGTCGTGACGGTGACGCCCGGGACCGGACGTCGCCCAGCTCACGGTCACGGACGCCGGCGTGGTCCGACCCGTGCCGGTCCGCCAGGGCGGTGCCCGCCGCGTCCGGATCTGGCGGCTGCGCCGGGGCGACCCGGGCCTCGACGTCCGGGGCGCGGGCGGCGACATCATCCTGGTCTTCGACGACGCGGTCCTCCGCGACCGCGTGGGTGGCGCCCTCGGCTGAGGCGCCCGCGTTGCGCGGTCACTTCGGATGACCTAGATTTTCCACGTGACCTTGAATACCGCGCAGCCCAGCACGACCCCCCCATTGATCGTCCTCCTGCGGACGTACCTGCGCCCCTACGCGCGCCCGCTGGCGGTGGTGCTCGTCCTGCTGCTGATCGGCGCGATCGGCAACCTCTACCTGCCGAACCTCAACGGCGACATCATCGACAACGGCATCGCCAAGGGCGACACGGAGTACATCGTCCGCGTCGGCGGGCTGATGCTGATCGTGACCGCGCTGCTGGGCGTCACCTCGATCCTCGCCGTCTACGGCGGGGCCAGGATCGCGATGGGCTTCGGGCGCGACGTCCGCTCGGCCATCTTCACCAAGGTCGAGACGTTCTCGCAGGTCGAGGTCAACCAGTTCGGCCCGGCGTCGCTCATCACCCGCAACACCAACGACGTCCAGCAGGTCCAGACGGTCGTGTTCATGGGCCTGACGATCATGGTGTCGGCGCCGATCCTGATCGTCGGCGGGATCATCATGGCGCTGCGGACCGACGTGCCGCTGTCGTCGCTCCTGCTGGTCATCCTGCCGCTCATGGCCCTGGTCATCGGGCTGGTCATGAGCCGGGCGATCCCCCTGTTCCGGATCATGCAGGTCAAGGTCGACCGCATCAACCAGGTCATGCGCGAGACCCTGTCGGGCATCCGCGTCATCCGCGCGTTCGTCCAGACGCCGCGCGAGGAGGCCCGCTTCGACGTCGCGAGCGAGGACCTCTTCAAGACCGCGTTGCAGACGAGCCGCCTGTTCGCCGTCACGATCCCCGTGATCTCCGCGATCTTCCAGCTCTCGACGGTCGCGGTCGTGTGGTTCGGGGCGATGCAGATCGACAGCGGCGCGATGCAGGTCGGCGCGCTGACCGCGTTCATGCAGTACCTGAGCCAGATCCTGTTCGCGGTCCTGACCGCGGTGTTCATGTTCATCCTGATCCCGCGGGCGACGGTCTCCGCCGCCCGGATCCAGGAGGTGCTGCTGACCGCGCCGGCCATCACGGACCCCGCCGAGCCGGTCACGCCGACCCCCATCGGGCGGCCCGGCCTCGTCGAGTTCCACGACGTCGAGTTCGGCTATCCCGGGGCCGAGGAGCCGGTCCTCCACGCGATCTCGTTCGTGGCGCGGCCCGGCGAGACGACCGCGATCATCGGCAGCACCGGCAGCGGCAAGACCACGCTGATCAACCTCATCCCGCGGCTGTACGACGTCACGGGCGGGTCGGTGACCGTCGACGGCGTGGACGTCCGCGCGATGGCGCCGCGAGGACCTGTGGGGCCGGATCGGGTTCATCCCGCAGAAGGCGTTCCTGTTCGCCGGCACCGTCGCCAGCAACCTGCGCTATGGCGACCAGGACGCCACCGACGAGCAGCTCTGGGACGCGCTCACGATCGCCCAGGGCCGTGATTTCGTCGAGGCGATGGAGGGCGGGCTCGAGGCGCCGATCACCCAGGGCGGGAGCAACGTCTCCGGCGGGCAGCGCCAGCGGCTCGCGATCGCCCGGGCGCTGGTCAAGCGAGCGCCGATCTTCGTCTTCGACGACAGCTTCTCGGCGCTGGACTTCGCGACCGACGCGCGGCTGCGCGCCGCGCTGGGCAAGAGCCTCGGCAACGCGACCGTGATCATCGTCGCCCAGCGGGTCGGCACGATCATGAAGGCCGACCGGATCGTGGTCCTCGACGCCGGCCGGGTCGTCGGGATCGGCACCCACCCGGAGCTGCTGGCGACCAACGAGACCTACCAGGAGATCGTCTACTCGCAGCTCTCCACCGAGGAGGCCGCGGGATGAGCGGGCGACCGGGCACCGGCGGCCCGCCGCCGAGCACGCCCCCGCCCGGACCCCCGCCGGGCGGGCCGCCGCGCGGACCGGGCGGCGGCCGCGGCCCGGGGATGATGGGCATGGGCATGCCGGTGGCCAAGCCCACGGACTTCCGCGGCTCGCTCAGCCGGCTGTTCGGCGAGCTGCGACCGGAGCGGCTGCTGATCTTCGCGGTGGTCCTGCTGGCCATCGTCAGCGTCACGTTCGCGGTCGTCGGCCCGAAGATCCTCGGCGAGGCGATCAACCTCATCGTCGCCGGGTCGGTCGGCGCGCAGTTCCCCGCCGGCGCGACGCAGGAGCAGGTCATCGCCGGGGTGCGGGCGACCGGCAACGACCAGCTGGCGGACTTCCTCAGCGGCCTGACGTTCACCCCGGGCGCCGGCATCGACTTCGGGGCGCTGGCCCGGATCCTCGGCCTGCTGGCCGTCCTCTACGTGCTGAGCTCGATCTTCAGCTGGGCGCAGGCCTACATCATGGCCGGGGTCACCCAGCGGACCGTCTACCGGCTGCGCGAGCAGGTCGACCGCAAGCTCGCCCGGCTCCCCTTGCGCTACTTCGACGGCCACTCGCGGGGCGACCTGCTGAGCCGCGTCACCAACGACATCGACAACATCGGCCAGTCGCTCCAGCAGTCGCTCACGCAGCTCATCACGTCGCTGTTCACGATCATCGGCGTGCTGATCATGATGCTCACGATCAGCCCGCTCCTGGCGGTGGTCTCGCTGCTGGCCGTGCCGCTGTCGCTGGTCGCGACCGCGCTCATCGTCCGCCGCTCGCAGCCGCAGTTCGTGAAGCAGTGGGCGTCGACGGGGACCCTCAACGGCCACGTCGAGGAGAGCCACACCGGGCACTCCATCGTGAAGCTGTTCGGGCGCCAGCAGGAGGCGATCGCGATCTTCGAGGTCGAGAACGAGAAGCTCTACGACGCGTCCTACAAGGCCCAGTTCATCTCCGGGATCATCCAGCCGGTGATGAACTTCATCGCCAACCTCAACTACGTCGCGATCGCGGTCATCGGCGGCCTGCGCGTGGTGAGCGGCCAGATGTCGCTCGGCGACGTCGTGGCGTTCATCCAGTACTCGCGCCAGTTCACCTTCCCGCTCATCCAGACGGCCAGCATCATCAACGTCCTGCAGTCCGCGGCGGCCTCCGCCGAGCGCGTGTTCGAGCTGCTCGACGAGAGCGAGGAGATCCCGGATCCGGTCGCGCCGCAGGTGCTCGGCCGGGCGAAGGGCGCGGTCGCCTTCGAGGACGTCTCGTTCCGCTACGAGCCGGACCGGCCGCTCATCGACGACCTGGACCTGGTCGCCGACGCCGGCGACACCATCGCGATCGTCGGGCCGACCGGCGCCGGCAAGACCACGCTCGTCAACCTCCTGATGCGCTTCTACGAGCTCGACGGCGGGCGCATCACGGTCGACGGGATCGACTCGCGGGCGCTGACCCGCGACGACCTGCGCAAGACCTTCGGGATGGTCCTCCAGGACACGTGGCTGTTCAACGGCACGATCCGCGAGAACATCGCCTACGGCCGCGAGGACGCGAGCGAGGCGGAGGTCGTCGCGGCGGCCGAGGCGGCCCACGTCGACCACTTCGTGCGGACGCTGCCGGACGGCTACGACACCGTCATCGACGACGACGCCACGAACCTGTCGGCCGGGGAGAAGCAGCTCCTGACCATCGCCCGCGCGTTCCTCGCCGACCCGCCGGTGCTGATCCTCGACGAGGCGACCAGCTCGGTCGACACGCGCACCGAGGTCCTCATCCAGCGCGCGATGAAGAACCTGATGCAGGGCCGGACGACGTTCGTGATCGCCCATCGCCTGTCGACGATCCGCGACGCCGACACGATCCTGGTCATGGAGGCCGGCCACATCGTCGAGCAGGGCACCCACGACGAGCTGCTCGCCCGCGGGGGCGCGTACGCGAACCTCTACGAGTCGCAGTTCGCGCAGCCGCTCGAGGAAGCCAGCTAGACGGCAGCGCCTCAGCGCGTCCGCCCAGGTGACGCCCGGGGAGGAGGCCGCGAGCGTCACCGGGGTGGACGAGCGGGTCGGACCTATTCGGTCGTGAACTCCGGTGCGGGCATTCGCGCGGGCGCGCCGGCCGCGATCCGCGGGCTCGTGACGATGATGCTGTGGCGCCCGGGCAGGAGCGAGACGGGATGGGAGGCGGCCTGACCGTCGACCTGGACGGTCGAACCCACGGTGACGGGCGCCTCGAAGGCGCCCGACGTGCCGAACGGCAGCTCGACCTCGACGCGGAGGTCGCCGGCGCCGTCGAGGCGCCAATCGATCGAGGCGTTGCCATATCGCGTCTCGATCGACGCGCGCGCCCAGTCGATGCCCAGCGCAGGTTTCGGCGCGAACTCGATGCGGCGATATCCCGGCTCGTCTCGAACTGGCGCGATCCCCGCGACGTGCCGGTAGACCCAGTCGACCACCGCCCCGTAGGCGTAGTGGTTGAACGAGAGCATGTGGGCGCCATCATCGCCCGATCCGGGGACGTCGGGCGGCGTGCGTCATCGTGCCGGGATGGATCGAGCCGTCGGGCCGGATGGCATCCCAGCGCTCCCAGACCGTCGTCGCTCCCTGGACGACCTGGTACAGCCACGATGGCGACCTCGCGGCGCAGCAGCATCAGATACGCCTCGTCGATGTGACCGGTGTCGGCGAGGCCGGCAGGACGAGCGGCGTCCCGAGGAACCCGGTCGCGACCCGGCCGTCCGCGTCACGGACGAGTCGCGCCAGGGCGTCGCCGAGGGCCGGACGGCTCGGCGTCGGGGCACGATCCGGAACTGCAGGCGCCACGGCGCAGCCCGTCTGTGAAGCCGCGGCATGGTCGCGCCCAGCGTGCCCAGGTCGCGGTCGAGACGACGTCGGCCGAGAGTCCGGTATTCCGCGCTCCAGCGCCCGGTCGCCGACCAGCGACCGCCGCGTCGCGCCGCCAGCCGGGCGCTGTGGGCGAAGAAGGCGTTCGCGAGGTACGTCGAATCGACCTTCGCCTCCCATGGCCGCCCGGGCGGCGCGTCGGGGTCGAGCCAGTCGCCGAACTGCATCGCTTCCGCCAGCAGGCCGTCCGGCCCGACCCTCGCGCGAAGCGACTCGATCCAGCGCCGCATGCTGTCGAACTGGTCGCAAGACGACCGTGGCGGTCGCCGTAGGCCTCGAAGACGGCCCACGGCACGATCGTGGCCGCGTCGCGCCCAGCCGGCCCGCCCGAACCGCGGCGCTCCGCCCAGGACCACGTCGGGGACGACGCTGGGCACGCCGAGCTCGTCGTCCTGATCGAGCGCGAGGTCGCGCAGCCAGCTGGCCCAGAACGCCTCCGGTCGAACAGCGTGCACGCCGTCGGCGGCGAAGGCCTGGGCGTCCCCGGTCCAGCCGAGGCGCTCGTCGCGCTGCGGGCAGTCCGTCGGCACGGACACGAAGTTGTCGCGCTGCGACCAGACGACGTTCTCGTGGAAGCGGTTCAGGCAGGATCGGACGCCGACTCGAACCGGCTCCGTCGGGGGTTGTCGCTGCTGATCGCTACCACCTCGGCACTCGAGGACCAGTCGGCGTCCGTGTCGACCTCGGCGTACCGGAAGCCGTGGAAGGTGAACGACGGCTCGAGGACGGTCTCGCCGTCATCGGCGAGTGACGTACGCGTCGGTGGCCTTTGGCCGACCGGAGTGACTGGGTGTGCAGGGAGCCATCCGGCTCGAGCACCTCGGCGTGCCGCACCGTGACGGCCGGTCGCCCGCCCTGACCCCGCACGCGGAGCCGCACGAACCCGGCGACGTTCTGGCCGGCGTCAAGCGTGATCGAGCCGTCGTGCCGGGCCGTCGGGCACGATCGGCGAGCGACGTCGACGACGCGGACGGGCGGGGCCGTCCGAGGCTCGAGGACCTCGCCGGTCGAACGGCACGACCGCGGCCGATGCCCATCCGGACGCGTCGTCGAAGCCGGCATCGATCCCACCCGGGCTTCGCCTGGCGCAGGTCGATCACCGACCCGTCATAGAGGTCCGCCGACCGGATCTCGCCGGTCGACGCCACGCCACGACGCATCCGTCGCTGACCATCCGCTGGTCGTGCCATCGCCGAGATCGACCTCGAGCTGCGCGATCAGTCCGATCCGCGACCCGTAGCGGCCGCGATCGCCGTCCGGATCCCAGCCGAGCCGGCCGCGGTACCAGCCGTCGCCGAGGACGCCGGCGATGACGTTCTCCCCGGGCCGGAGCAGGACCGTCACGTCATAGGTGTCGGCGAGCAGCCGGTGCCGATAGGTGGTCCAGCCGGGGGAAAGCAGGTCCTCCGACACCGGCCGGCCGTTGATCGTGACCGCGATGCACGCCGAGGGCCGTGACATGCAGCCTCGCGCTCGTCGACCGCCGCAGGAAGGTCGAACGAGCGGCGCAGGATCGGGGATGGCGATTGGCGGTCCGATCCCGGATCGTCCGGGAGGGTGATCGCCTCTGCGATCCAGTCGGCGGCGTCGAGCAGACCGGCTTCGACGCGGAGCGTCGGACTCCAGTCGGTCCAGCCCGCCTCGGTGGCGATCCGCACCCGGAGATATCGCACCTCGCGGCTTCGCAGCGGTGCGCCCGGCGCGGGGATGGCAACCTGGTCAGCACTCGCGATGATGCTCGGTGGTCGCCAGGATCTCGGTGAAGTCGTCCGAGGCCGCGCATTGGACTTCGTAGGCGACCTGTCGCGCCCGCGCGATCCGTCGACACGACACGCCACCACAGTCGCGCCGGCTCGCGTCCGATCGCGAGGACGGTGTCGGGGACCTGGCAGCGCAGGTCGACGACCCGCACATCGTCGGAGCACCTGTGATATCTCGGCCGATGGTCATCCCTTCACCCTTGACGGCACCTGCGGTCAGGCCCGAGGCGAGTTGACGCTGGAAGAAGATGAACATGATCAGCGGAGGGATCGTGATCAGGAGGACGTCCGCGAAGAGCAGATTCCAGCGGGTCAGGAACTGGCTCTGGAAGTTGAACAGCGTCAGCTGGACCGTCGCGTTGTCGTTGCCCGGCAGGAAGTACAGCGGGTTGACGAAGTCGTTGTAGATGGCGACGGACAGGACGACGGTGACCGTGATGATGGCCGGCCGCAGGAGCGGGAAGATCACCCTCCGATAGAGCCGGAACGGCGTCGCGCCATCCATGAGTGCGGCCTCGTCGAGCTCCCGCGGGATGACCGACACGAAGGCGACGAAGACGAGGATGGCAAAGGGCATCGCGAAGGCGACCTCGACGAGGATGAGTCCCGCCAGCGTCTTGAAGAGCCCGAGTGCCTGGAGCAGGAAGATCGTCGGCACCACGGCCGGAGGGATGATCAATCCGGCGAGGAAGAGCGCGCTGACGAGCGCTGCGACCCGATCCCTCCGTCGCTGGATCACGAAGGCGATCAGCGACGCGAGCACGACCGTGATCGCCACCGACGCGACCGTCAGGACCAGGCTGTTGCGGAGCGCGGTGATCATGATGCCGTTCCGCTCGCTCAGCACCGCCTGGATGTTCTCGAGGATCTTCCAGTCGGTCGGCCAGGCGAAATCGAGCGCCGAAGCCTCGACCTCCCCCTTGGCCGCCGTGATGACGATGAAGATGGCCGGGACGACGAACACGACGATGGCGATCGACAGGGCGACGACGTCGACCCAGTACCGGCGGACCAGGCGAGCGGCCCTCACAGCTCGATCTCCCGCTTCGAGAAGAATCGCATCATCGGGTAGACGAGCAGCATGACGATGATGAACAGGATCACGTTGCCGGCGGTCGAGAGGCCGTAGAAGCCCGCCTGGTACTCCTTGTAGATCGTCGAGGCGATCACGTCGGTGGAGAACCCCGGGCCACCGCGCGTCATGGTCCAGATCAGGTCGAACGACCGCAGACCGCCGATGAAGGACAGGATGATCACGGTGAACGTGGCGTTCCGGGTCAGCGGGATGATCATGTAGCGGAACTTGACCCATGACCCGCCTTCGAGCCGGGCCGCGTCGAGGTACTCCTCGGGGATCGACACGATCCCGGCGATGAAGATGACCGTCGCGATCCCGACGCCCTTCCAGACGTCCACCGCGGCGACGGAAAGCAACGCGATGTCCGGGTTGCTCAGCCACGCTGGTCCGTCGATCCCGACGATCGCCAGGGCCCGGTTGATCAGGCCGTCGGCGGGGTCCATCAAGACCGCGAACGTGATCCCGACCGCCACCGCGCTGATGAGCACCGGAAAGAAGATGATCGATCGGAGCGCGGAGCGCAGGTGGATCCTGGAGGTCAGGAGCGTCGCGAGCAACAGGCCGATGATGACCTTCGAGCCGCTCGTCACGACGGCGTAGACGAACGTGTTCCGGAGACCGGTCGTCAGCGCTTGGTCCTGAAGGAACTCACTGAAGTTGTCGAATCCGATGAAGGTCGCGTTGAACAACGTCCAACGCGTGAGACTGAAGTAGAAGGCGGCCGCGGTGGGGACGATGAAGATCACCACGAAGAGCAGCACCCCCGGGATGTAGAACCACCGGGGGTACATCGCGTCGAGGGCTCGTGCGCGTGTCTGGCGCCGCGGCGGCGCAGACGGAACGTCGGAGACGGGAACGGCCGACCGTGACAGGTCGACCGTTCCCTGGGTGGACTGGCGCGTCGCGTCCAGTCGAGAACTCACCAGCCGGGAAGCCCCAGCTGCTTGGCCTGCTTCTCGATGTCCTTGTCGTACTGGGTCGCGCCATCCGGAGCCTTCGTCAGACCGCTACCGACGGCCACCGCGATCTGCGGCAGCGACGGTCCCTTGACCGGCGAGAGGAATTCGAGGGCCGGCGTTGCGGCGTTGTCGTCGATGTACTTCTGGATGTCGAGGACGGCGGGCAGGGCATCAGCCGGCAGCTTGGCGCCCTTGATGACGTACGGGCCGGTGGGCGGCTGCACGGCGGTCGCGGCGTCCGCCCCTTCAACGGAGGCGATGAACGCCAGGAAATCCTTCGCGGCGGCGAGCTTGTCGCCCGTCGTCGTCTTCGGGATGTAGGTGGCTGCCGGCATCCAGATCGTCGCGCAGTTCTTTGCGGCGTCCGTGCCGGGGAGCCCGAAGAACCCGATGTCCTTGATGGACTCGGGATGCTGGGTCGCGATGGTGCCAAGGGCGAACGTCAGCATCGGGTACTGGGCGAACTTGCCGGTCGCGAGCGACGTGAGACCGTCGGCGAAGCTGGCTGCCCCGAAGTTCTTCTCGTACCAGCCCTTGTCGAATCCTTCCTGCAGGTGCTGGAAGCCAGCGAGCGCTGCAGGGGTGTCGGCGTACTTGATCTTGTTGTTGGTGTAGTCGGCGGCGAAGTTCGGGACGGCCGCCGAGACGTTGCAGTAGTCGGAGAGGATGAACAGCTGCGAGGTCCAGTCATCCGGGGCCTTGTAGGTCGCGCCGACGGCGGTGATCCCGGCAGCCTTGAGCTTGTCATTGTTGGCCTCGAACTCGGCCCAGGTCGTCGGGACGCTGAGACCGTTGGCTGCGAAGACCTTCTTGTTGTACAGGATGCCGCCACCCATCGCCGTGCCACTCGGCACGCCGAAGAACCCACCGTTCTGCGACACGGTCGGGATGAAGGAGTCGGCGATGTTGGCGATGTACGGCTCGCCGGTCAGGTCGACGAGTGTCTGCGTCGGATTGAGCGCCTGCAGCAGCGAGCCGGAGTTGTACCAGAAGATGTCCGTCATATCACCGGTGGCGAGCTTGGTCTTGACGACGTTGTCGCCTTCGCTGCCGCCAGGACGGCTCTGGACGTTGATCGTGACGTTCGGGTGCTTCGCGGTGTACGCGTCCGCAAATGCTTTCGCGAGTTGCTGGTTGGCCTGCGAATTGTCGACCAGGTACTCCAGCGTGACCGCCGCGGCCGTCGGTGCGGGCGTCGCGGTCGGGGCGGCGGTCGCGGCGGCCGACGCGGCGGCCGAGCCCAGCCGCAGCTCGGCGACGCTGCTCCTCCGCCGCTGCAGGCCGTGACGACCAACGCGGTCATCGCGGTGAGGACGATCGCTCGCCTCATTCGTGTCGAGATCCATGGACTTCCTCCTCGTTGCCAATCTGCCTCGGTCGGCACGACCCAGCCGGTCGTGCGCCCGCTGTCCCAGGCGTTTCTCAGTTCGGTCGCTGTGCGGATCGCCCTGATCCTCCTTCCTCCTTCTCAACCGAGAAGCGATGACGTCGATGTCGGCGCATCTCCGGGATCCCGGTCGACTCGGGAGGACCGGATGGACACGCCATCGACCGCCGGATCGGTCGCGGACGGCACGAGACTGATCTCGATGCCGCGCGCCTCCGGGGCCGTGACCATGGGTTCTGGGGCGGATCGGTCCGAGATGACGCTGGTCAGCTCCTCGGTCCGACAGAAGGTCGCGAAGGCCGTATGGCCCCACTTGGTGTGGTCGATGATGGCGACGACCTCGCGGGCGACCTCGATCATCGACCGCTTGATCTGGGCCTCTTCCTCGGTGGCGTCCGAGAGTCCTGTCTCGAAGGTGAACCCGGCCGCCCCGACGAATGCCGTCTGGACGTTGATCCGGTCGAAGACGCCGGAGCCGATGGTCCCGACCACGGAGAGGGCTTCCCAGCGGACCCAGCCCCCTGGGAGGACGACGGCGATCCCCTGACAGCCTGCAAGCTCCGAGGCGATCCGCAGGCCGTTCGTCACGACGGTCAGCTGGTTCCAGCCGCCTCGAGCGCGGAGGGCGCGCGCGAGGTGAAGACCCGTCGTGCTGGCATCGATCGCGATGCACTCGCCATCGTTGACCCGTGTCGCGGCCGCTGCCCCGATGGCGGCCTTCTCGGCGCGTTGCATCCGTTCGCGGATATCGAACGATCGCTCGGATGGGCGCGACTCGAAGCTGATGGCACCGCCGTGCGCCCGGGTGATGCGGCCCTGCGCGGCCAGGACGGCGAGGTCCTTCCGGATGGTCTGCCGCGACACGCCGAACTGGTCGCTGAGCGCGCCGACCCGGACGCGACCCTGTGCGTCCACGAGCCGGACGATCGCCAGACGGCGTTCGCTCGAGAACGCATCGATGGGGCGTGCGTCGAAGGCGGCAGGAGCGTCAGCCATGCGCGCGAGCCGATGACGGCATGCCATCCATCCGATCGATCTCGTCGCCGATCCATCTACCTGGATCGGTCGTCGTTGGCTCCGAACATAGGGAGAGGCCCGCTATCGAAGTTGGCAATGGTTGTCGGGAGGTTGCACAATCTTGCGGATGTCCGATGGCATGAAACCAACACGCCCCGAACGCAACCTTTGGCACATGGAGCCAGGGGATGCGCGGCCCGACGCGTCCTCGGAGCCGCAGCCGCTGATCGCGGCGGGAAGCGTGGTGGGACTCTGGGTGGTCGAACACCTGCCCGTGGTCCATCCGCACGACCACGCGTTCTACGAGATGGCGCTCGTGCTCAGCGGCAGCGGGTTCCACGTCTGTGGGGACAGCGAGGAGCCGGTCCAGGCCGGCACCGTCGTCTTCGTCCCTCCGGGGGTCGCGCACGGCTACCGGGGGTGCCGCGACATGGAGGTCTACAACTGCTTCTTCCGCGCAGAGCTGGCCGAGTTCGAGCTCCTCTGGGCCGCCCGCGACGACGCGTTGGGCGCCTTGTTCGGACGCGGCGGGACCCGGCGCCTCCAGGACGACCATGTCGTGATCCAGGTGGACGCGGCCGCCTTCGAGCAATGCGTCATCGAGCTCGACGCGATCCGCCACGAGGATCCCTCTGAGCAAAGTCACGCGCGCCAGATCGGCCACCTGCTGCTCGCCCTGGATCTGATCGCCAGGCACGGTCGGCGATACGGCCCGACACGCACTGAACGGAGGCTCGCAGCGCCACCCGTCGTGGCTGCCGTCCTCGAGGCGTTCGACGCGGACCTTGCCAGGCACTGGACCCTCGCCGACCTGAGCACCGAGGTCTACGTCGGCTCGTTCCATCTCGCCCATGAGTTCAAGCGCTGGATGGGCGTCTCGCCGATGGCCTACCTCTCCCAGCTTCGCGCGAAGCGGGCAGCCATCCTGCTGGCCGGGACCGACGACTCGATCGCGTCGATCGGCCGAGCCGTCGGGTGGCCCGAGCCCGCCGCGTTCTCGAGACAGTTCTCGAAGGCGTTCGGGGTCAGCCCGCGCGAGTTCCGACGCCGTCGCGCCGGGGCACCGGCCGCCGAGGACATCCCGGGCTGACGGCGCGCTCGTTCCTCAGTCGAGGTGGAAGACCTCGTCGAGCTGGCGGTGGAAGCCGGTCGCGGGGTCGGTCAGCGGGTCGATGAGATCGCCCATCTCCGCCTGCCAGCGGGCGTTGACCTCGCTCTCGGCCAGGTAGGCGCGGAAGGCCGCCAGGTCGTCCACGACGAGGTAGCCGAAGAGGTCGTCACCCGCGCAGGAAGATCGAATAGTCGTGCGCGCCCGCCGCCCGCAGCTCGTCGAGCATCTCCGGCCAGACGGCGGCGTGGCGCTCCCGGTACACGGCCTCGGCACCCGGCCGCAGCCGCATCGCGAACCCGATCCGCTCCATCAGCACCTCCTGGGAATCAGTGGGCCCCGGAAGCATCGCTCCCGGGGCCCGTTGCGCGCTCGGAGATCGCGGGACTAGAAGTTGAACTGGTCCACGTTGGTCTTGTCGAACCGGAAGGCCGGGCCGAGGATGACCACGCTGTCCTTGCCGATCGTGTACGGCTTGCCGTCATTCAGGCTCGGGACGGTGAAGGTCTCGCCTTCCTTGCCGGTGATCTCGCCGCTGACCAGCTTGGCCGCGACCTGCATCGACAGGTAGCCGAGGTCCGGGACGCTCCACAGGCCGAAGACCGGGGAGGTGCCGTCCGCGACGAACGGCTTCATGTCGTTGGGGAAGCCGAGCCCGGTCACCTTGATCGAGTCCGACTTGCCGGCCTGCTTGACGACCTGCGCGGCCGCCAGGATGCCGACCGTGGTCGGCGCGACGATGACCTTGAGGTTCGGGTACTTGGTGAGCAGGGCCGTCGCCTGGTCGGTGCTGGTCTTGGCGACGTCATCGCCGTAGACCGTGTCGACGAGCTTGAGGCCCTTGTACTTGTCTTCCTTGAGGGTCGTCTTCATCAGGTCGATCCAGGCGTTCTGGTTGGTCGCCGTCGCCGTGGCCGACAGGATCGCGATGTCGCCGGTGCAGCTCGGGGCGAGCTCGCAGGCCCAGTCGGCGAGGTTGATGCCGACGCCGCTGAAGTCGACCTGGTTGACGAAGACGTCATAGGCGCCGACCGCCGGGCTCGAGTCGAAGCCGACGACCTTGATGCCCGCGTCCTTCGCGGCCTTGAGGGACGGCGCGACGGCGTCCTTGTCGTCGGCCGAGATGATGATCGCCTTCACCTTCTGGGTGGTGAGGTCCGTGATGAACGGGATCTGCAGGTCGGCCTTGGGCTCGGGCGGCCCGACCTGGGTCACGGTCGCGCCGAGCTCGGTGGCGGCCTTGTCGACGCCCGTCTTCGCGGCGGCGAAGTACTGGTTGACGATGTCCTTCGGCAGGTAGCCGACGGTCATCCCGCCGGCGGCGCCGGATGCGGCGGCCGAGCGCGGCGGCCGAGGCCGGCGCCGAGCTCGAACCGGAGCTCGAGCACGCGCCGAACGCCAGGACGGCGATGGCGATGAGGGCGATGGTTCGCCCGGTGGCCCTTGAACGCACGGGTGGTTCCTCCTCTATCTCTACGACGTTGCTGCCTCACCGTGGCCGAGCGAGTCGACCGGCGGTGGCCGACCACCGCGGACTCGATCGATGGCCGACGTGGCCTGGTGAGCAAAGGAAGGGATGACGACCGAGAGGATCAGGAGCAGCCCGAGGGCGATGCTCTGGACCTCGACCGACACGCTGGCGAGGCGGAGGGCGTTCTGCATCACGGCCACCACGAGGACGGCCAGCACGACGCCGGGGATCGTCCCCGACCCGCCGAAGATGTTCACGCCGCCGAGCAGGACGACGGTCACGACCGTGAGGGTCATGCCCTGCCCGACATCGGCGCGCGCGGTGGAGAGGCGGGAGGTCAGGATGATGCCGGCCAGCGCCGCGATGAGGCCGGTCAGGGCGAACAGGCCGACCCGGACCCGCGTCACCCGGACGCCGGAGTAGCGGGCCGCGCCCGCGTTCTTGCCGATGGCGTAGACGTGCCGCCCGATCCACGTCCGGTGCAGGACGATGCCGAGCACGAGCGCGAGCGCGAGGAAGATCACGAAGGGCCACGGGATGTCGGTCCCGGGCACGTGCCCGAAGCCGAGCGCCGTGAACCAGTCCGGGAAGTCGCTGATGCCGCGCGGGCCGAGCACGATGAGCGCCAGCCCGCGGAAGAGCGCGAGCGTCCCGAGCGTGACGACGAGCGACGGCAGGCCGCCGCGGCCGACGAGGAGCCCGTTGAGCAGGCCGCCGGCGATGCCCATCACGAGCACCACCGGGATCGCGATCTCGAGCGGGACGCCCGCGGCCCACAGGAAGCCGAGCACCGCGCTGGCGAGGCCGGCCATGGACTCGACCGAGAGGTCGATCTCGCCCGCGATGACGATCAGCGTCATCGGGAGCGCCATGATCGCGACCTCCATCAGGGCCGACAGGAGGTTCGAGAAGTTGCCCGCCGTGAGGAAGAACGGCGAGAGCGCGTTGCCGAGCAGGATCAGCCCGATCAGCGCGATCAGCAGCACCGTCTCCCAGCGGGCGAGGTAGCGGGTCCACGACCGGCGCGGCGCGGCGGGTGCCGGCGACGGGGGCTTGGCGGTCATCGGGCGCGCCGCTCGGCGGTCAGGGTGCGCTGGATCCGCCGCAGGATGATCGTGTCCAGGCTGACCGCGGCGAGGATCACGACGCCGTAGATCGCCTGCAGCCAGAACTGCGACAGGCCGACCAGGATCAGGGCGTTGGAGATGAACCCGAGGAACATGGCCCCGATCGCGGCGCCCGCGACCGTGCCGGACCCGCCGAAGATGTTGACCCCGCCGACGACGGCCGCGGCCACCACCGCCAGCACGACGCCGGTCGCGGAGGTCCCGTTGATCGTGCCGAACTCGATGACCCACATGACCCCGGCGACGCCGGCCAGCATCCCGCACGCGGCGAACGCGGCGAACACGACCCGCCGGGACGGGATGCCCAGGACCGCGGCCGCCTCCGGGTTGCTGCCGACCGCGTAGACCTGCCGGCCGAACCGGCTCGAGCGCAGGACCACCGAGGCGATGACCACGATCACGATCACGACGATCACGAAGACCGGGATCCCCAGCACCGAGTCGCGGGCCGGGTCGGTGAACCCGGGCGGCAGGCCGGCGAGCGGCACCTGGTGGCTGCCCGCGATGAGGAAGTCGATGCCGCGGAAGATGCTGAGCGTGCCCAGCGTGGCCACGATCGACGGCACCCGCAGGACCGTGACCACGAAGCCGTTGACCATCCCGAGCACGAGACCGAGGCCGATCCCGAGGACGATGGCGCCGGTGGCGTCCAGCGTGTGCTGCTCGAGCACGATGGCCACGGCGTAGGCGGTCAGCCCGATCGTCGCCTCGACCGACAGGTCGATGTTGCGGGTGATGATCACGATCGACTGGCCGACCGCGGCGACCGCCGTGATCGAGGCCAGCACCGTGACCTGCTGGATGTTCGACAGGGTCAGGAACTGGGGGGCGGCGAGCGTGACCAGCGCGCCGAGCACCAGCATGATCGCGACCAGGCTGAGCTCGCGCTGACGTGCCACGGTGGCCAGCCAGCCCCCGGCCGAGCGGCGGGTCGAGATCGGGGCGGCCACGGCGTCAGCCATCGGCCGGGCCTGGCGAGGCGTCCGGCGAGGCGGTTGCCGGCTCCGGGTCGGTGCCGGCCAGGTTGCCGGTCGCGGCGACCATCACGCGCTCCTCGGTCGCCTCGTCGTGCGCGATCTCGGCCGTGATCCGGCCCTCGTGGAGGACGAGGATGCGGTCGGACATCGCGAGGACCTCGGGGAGGTCGCTCGAGATGAGGAGGATCCCGAGCCCGGACGCCGCCAGGTCGGAGATCATCCGGTGGACCGCGACCTTGGCGCCGATGTCGATGCCGCGGGTCGGCTCGTCGAGGATCAGCACGCCCGGCTTCGACGCCAGCCACTTGGCCAGCACGACCTTCTGCTGGTTCCCGCCCGACAGCGCGCCGACCGGCTGGTCGACGCCGGTCATCCGGACGTCGAAGCGCGCCGTGTACTCGTTCGCGACCTCGCGCTCCTTC
>CAVWLQ010000004.1:0-349861 GCA_963755995.1 uncultured Chloroflexia bacterium
CGCATATCCACGTGAAAGAAGCGTGAATGCCGCGTGGGAAGATCATCCCGAAGCCAGCCTCCGTACCGCCGTGCTCACGACGGGCTGAATTCGCAGACTTCTTCATCTTGCTTGTCGCAGTTCTTTATTCTTATCGAGCACAAGGTCCAGGTACAAGGAGCCGATAGCGGATGACCACACCGTCCCGTGACCGCCCTTTCGAGCCGAGACCAGCGGCAGCGATCAGCGCCCCGCGCGCAGCCTCGCCCTGGCAGCGATGATGTCGACATCCAAAATGAACTCGGTACCCTGAAGCGGGAACCCGGCTGGGAACGCGGGAACCGTACGCTCGAACGCTCGTCGATCAGGGTGGGTTCCGCCTGGTACTCACGGCGCTCAAGTCCGGCGCATCCTCCCGGCACATCAGACCCCGGCTGTCGTGACCATCCATTGCATTGAGGGCGAATTGAGAGTCCACGCGGGAGGGCGCGAGATGCGCCTACCCGCTGGCGATGTCGTAGTGTTGGCCCGCGGCGAACCACACGGCGTGGACGCTCTTGCAGAAAGCGCGTTCGTTCTCATGGTGGCGGACCTCCAGCGCAGCTGAGTCTCCGTGGTTTCCGATATCCGGCACGTTCACCTTGTGTTCATTCGCTTTCTAGCGGTCCTTTCGACGCGCGTTAAGCCCTCGACAAAAGGACGCAAACCAGGAGCCTCAATGAACTGCATGGCACAACAACCGGGGATCCACCCGCACACAAACATCTCGGTGCTCGACGTGTGAACGTGGAGGCGCCGACTTCAATGCTGCACTCACCAATGCGGAGCTTGCTGATGCGGTGCGTCGCGCACTCTGCGACGATGCAGCGACCAGGACTCTTGACGTGGAAGTCGAGGTCTGGGACCGAGTCGCCCACTTGCGTGGAGTAGTTGCAGCACGCGGAGACGTCGCGGCGGCGGAAGCCGTTGCTGCTCGCGTCCGTGGAATCGCCGAAGTCGCCGACGACCTTCATCTGCAGACATGAACGCAAGATTGGAGTTCAGGTCGACCTTACGTGCGCGGTCAGAATCTGTCCGCGTTCGATCCAGTTCAGCCAAACTCTTGAACCGCGGCAGGACGCCAATAAAGGCAGCTGCTGCAATTCAGAGAGATAGGTGCCAACCAGCGTGCTCACCACAAACCGAACCAACGGATGTGTAGCGCCATAGCCAAGAAATGCCCTGCGACGGAATAAACACTTTCGGCGGTACGTGTTCCGCTGAGCTCGTCCGTGTGATCGAGCCCGCGACGAGAACCGACGATGGGATTCCGCGTGCACGGCTCGAGCACGCGGAATCCTCGCCAGCGCACTTGGAGTCCTCGCTCGACTCCGTCGGCCCCGCAGCTTCGGTCTTTGTCCTCCGATTCAGGCTCTACTGGTGCTCTGCCCACTCTGGAGTTCGTCTCCGGCCACTTCCGTTTGCGGGCTCTCAGTCGTCGTCGGCGGTTGGGCGCTTAGACCCATGGCGATGCCCGCAGCAACTCCCGCCCCTACCAGCGCGACCAACCCGCGAGGTGCGCGAACCCCCAGCCAATGGTCGATGGAATACCGCCCCGGAATAGTGAACGCCAGCGCCAACGCAATCGCTATATTCGTCACCGGCAACTCCGCACCGCCCTCCGTGCCCCAGATGGGCTTGCCCCAGTGGATTTTTCCCACGGCGATGCTCATAGGCCCGAGCATCATCGACGACCCCACCGGATGGAAGAGGCCCAGCGCCGTCAGTACGCCCCCGCCGAACTCGCCCGCGCCCGCCAGGATCGCCCAGCGGCTGCCAGCGGAACCCCAACGACTCCAGCCACCCGCTGGTACCCTGCAGGCCGTGGCCGCCGAACCATCCGAAAAGCTTCTGCGCACCATGTCCCGGCCAGGAGTCCCCCGGCGAGGACGCGCAGGATAAACAGACCGAGGTGTCGCATATACGCGAAGTCCTCCCGCAGCCGGCCGTCTCGCAGTCCCCGTGCCGCGATGCAGAGATGCGCTTCCGCATGGAGCGGCGCGATTTCATTCAGAGATAACGTCGCGTAGTCACACGTCGGTCCGCGAGCCTTCGGGCTCCCCGTACTGGGAGCGGCCTGAAGAGAACTTGTCCCCAGCGGCATCGGCCGACGAAGTGTCGGCATCGGCGCTCGGCGCTCCGTCCGCAAGCCAACCGCCAAAGTCCGGGTCCTCCACGGCTACCCGGTACTCGTCCATGATCTGCAGGCCGAGCGCCAGAACCGGCCCGGTTGCGGGCGCTGCGAGTGCCTTCATCAGCAGCCAACCCTCGAATCGGACGGCTCAGGGACCTCCGTGATTGCAGCCTCAAGCAGGTTGCGCTTGATCGCTAGCCCGATCCCATCAGGCGTCTGGTCGCGCTTACGGCGACGGCGGCGGCCGTCTGAAGCATCCAGTGTTCGAAGCAGTAGTCCGGCTGAAGGCACTGGGGCGGAGGATTGCCAGGTCGGTCATGCCCGAGCAATCTCGCACCGCGCTGGGCGTGCGCAACTGAAGCTGCGTAGAGGAAGCGCCGGGCTCTCCTACCAGCACCACCGGCTCCATCGTGATCGGCTGTCGCTCAACTCGACGGTGACGTCGAGCCGGAACGGCGGGTCCGGTCGAGCCCCGCAACTAGGCGGGCGAGCGTCGCGACCGACGGGTCGGTCTGAGCCTGACCCGATCGAGCCGAGCAACTGCCTGCGTAACCGCTTTTTCGGTCACGGGGTGGGCGTCCCCGGTACCGGGGCGTCTCATAGTAAGGATTGACGGTCCCATGAATCTGCGGGACCGCCGAGTGGTTCCCGATGTCACCGCCAGGGCCGCCACCCCGAGACCGCGTGGCCTCGGGGCTACATGCAACGGACGCCAGCACGCCGATCAGAAGAAAAATGCCGACCATTCGCGCCGGATTGGTCACCCCATCACTCCGTGAGAGCCCGCACCCTACGGGTTACATCGCCTCGGACGATAGCACTATTACGGCGCGTAAGATGAAGCCGCCGATTAGCGCCAGGACGGCTGCGGCGGGGATGCTGCCGCTTCCCAGCAGGTGTCGCCTGTGCAGCAGGAGTGGCACCAGAATGCCGGCAAGCACCACACCGACAAGAAGGAGCAAACCCCAGGCGTTCAGCCAGGCAGACGCGACCGCGCCGAGCGAAATCACCACCGCAATCAGCACCAACAACTCAAGGAGCATCACCCACCGGTCAAAGCGGTACAGCGAGCGTAGCGACGCCCCCGGCACGCCCCGCCTTCTTGCGGCCAGAAGCATCATCAGCGCCGCAGCGGTGGACGCGCCGGAGAGGAGGAACAGTAGGCCGAGCAGCGTGGTGTCAGCCCAGATCGGCCGATTCGTGACGCTCAAGAGCACGCCGGTGTAGCTCGCCAGGAAAAAAGCGAAGACGGCACCGAGACCGACGAACGCCATCCCAAACATGCCCTGATGCAGGGCGCGGAAGCCACCCAGTGGCAGGCGTCCGTCCTCAGCGAGCGCTGCCAGGAACGACAGGAAACTGAACGCGCTGAACAGCATCAGCGCCCATGACCCCACTGACATGGGTGACCACCACTTGAACATTGGCAGGAAGCGCTCCGACTGGATCACCATGTGCAAGAAACGCTCTGGTCGCGTCAGGTCGATGATCAAGAGCGGAGCACATATCACGACAGCTGGGAATGCGAGATACCAACCGAGTCGCGCCAGCGGCCGGTCTTCTGGGGCGCCGAACAGGTGGATGAGTGCGGCCAGCGCGTAGCTGCCACCCGCGATGCCACCGAAGAAGAAGTACATGATGATCAGCCAGCCCCACTCGGGGGATGCGGTGACATAGGTGTCAGACGGCATCCGCGTCACCATCAGTCGCGCCGCGACTTGCTCGACCGTCTGAGGCGTCGCCCATACGGCTCTTACGGAAGCTGAGGAAGCCAAGCAGGCCAACAACCACCGCACCACCGACGCTAAAGAGTGAGGTAGGCCAGAGATTCCGCGAGGGCATCTTCGGATTCTCGGGCAGTCCGTACACCTCCGGCTTGTCTATGAGCAGCGAGAAGGCATTGAGCCCGCCTAGCATTTTCTCGTCACCATAGATGTACGCCGGGACGTTCTGCGCCTGCAGTGTTGCGACACGGGCATCGGCCCGGCGCCTGAGCTCCTCGATCGGGCCGAATTGAATTGACGCCGTCGGGCAGGCCTGCGCACAGGCTGGTGTCAGGCCGGCCTGGAGCCGGTCATAACAGAGCGTGCACTTCTGGGCCGTATTGTTGACGGGGTTGATCTCGATAACCCCGAATGGACATGCGGCGATGCAATCGCGGCAGCCGTTGCAAACGTTCGATTGGATCACCACGGTGTCGAACTCCGTCCGGGTGATCGCGCCCGTGGGGCAGACCTCCAGGCACCCAGCCTGGACGCAGTGTTTGCACACATCGCTGAGCATCAGCCAGCGACCGTCCTGGCGGTCCTCGCTGAACTGCTCGATAAACTTCACGTGGCGCCAGTTGATCCCGTCGAGCCGCCCCGTATTGTCGTAGCTGTCGCCGGTCAGCGCGTTTGTGCCGCCCTCATTGGCGGGGAGCTGGTTCCACTGCTTGCAGGCGACTTCGCAGGCTTTGCAGCCGATGCAGAGTGTCGAGTCGGTGAAGAACCCGACCGGCTGACCTGGCTGGAAGGCGACGGGTGAGGACGGCTGGCCCGTGGCCGTCGCCGGTTGGATCGGTAGCTGAACAGAAGACCCGGAGGTCGGCGGTGAGGGCGACGTTGCTGGCGCAGGCGATGGCGACTGTTGGGCGAGGCGCAGAAGGTCGATCAGGTTCATGTCCAGGCTCCCTCTTACGCCTTCTCGATGTTGGCCATTAATGCCTTGCCCTCGTGCATCGAAACGTTCGGGTCACCGACAAGGGATGTCAGGTCGTTGACGATGTCGCCGACTGAAACCCCCATGTAGCCCCAATGCCAGGGGAGACCGATGTGGTGGATCAGCTTGCCGTCGAGCGTGAACAACAGCGCCGCCGCCAGCAACATCACGGGCAGGACGACGAAATGGCGGGCATCCAGCGGTGCGGCGCCGAAGACCGTGATCACGGCAGCTTCGAGCCACATCTCGCCCCAGTGGTACCAGGTCTGTGCCGGCAGGCCCTCGATCTCCGAGAACCCCGACGGCGGGTAGATGGACTCCGTTCCCGTCCTGGCGAGCTCGGCACCGAGGTTCGAGTAGAAGGCCTCGTCGGTGAATTCCACGGGTTGGACGCCATCGCGCGGACTGAGCACGAGGGTCGACCCGTACAGGAGCGCCACGACCACGATGAAGACCCCGCTGCCGAGGACGGCCAGGATCAGGCTCCGGCGCCTTGACGCATCGTGAGGCCGACGCTTCAGGTTCGGCGTCAGCCGATGCCGCGATGGGCTCGGGCATTCGACGACGTCGGACTCGCTGGACCAGAGCGATGGCGATCGCGATGGCGAACCCGATGGCCACCGGTGTGAACGAGCTTCGTCCCCCAGACGCGATCGCCGCCCACCACGCACAAAGCACGAGGAGGCCGGACGCCAACCCGACTCCCACTGTCTCCGCCGCCGGCGCCCCTGGTTTCAGGAGACCGACGAGCCGCGCCACCAGGGTGCCGAACGCCAGGCACACGGCAGCGAACAGGAGAGCCTCGCCGATCGACAGCCAGACCGTGCCATCGGAGATCGCGACGGCGAAGCCTGAGGCGGCTGAGGTCAGCCACCCCAAGGGCGGACCTCCGGTCGTTTCGGCTGATCGTCGTTCGCGAGCGCGAGCATCGCCGGACTATACCGGTGGTCCTCCGCGATCCACCGCGACCCGATGGTCCGGGGAGTGCGCCCGCCATGACCATCGAGGGATCACCAACCCTATCTGTCTGCGTATGCTCCACCCATGAAGGTTGTCGACGTGGCTTCAACCATCGGACTGATGCCGGGCATTGCCGGGGACCGACTCCGTTCCGAGCAGGACGCTGGGCGACCCTGATGGCTGCGGAACCGGCCCCCGAAACCCTGGACACGCAACTCTCGACTGCACCAGCCAGATCCCCGAGGCGGATCGACGGTCCAGGGCCGGGCGACATCGCCGTCACCCAGCCGTACCTGCCGCCGCTGGAGGAGTTCCTGCCCTACCTCGAGAAGATCTGGGAAAGCCGATGCTCACCAACGGCGGCCCGTTCCACCAGGAGCTCGAGGAGGCGCTGTCGCGACTATCTCGGCGTCGAGCACATCGCCGCTGTTCACCAACGGCACGATCGCCCTGGTGACCGCGCTGCAGGCGCTGCGCATCACCGGCGAGGTCATCACCACGCCGTACTCGTTCGTCGCCACCGCGCACTCGCTGCTGTGGAACGGCATCACGCCGGTGTTCGTCGACATCGACCCGGGACGCTCAACCTGGATCCCGCGCAAGATCGAGGCGGCCATCACGCCGCGGACCACGGCGATCATGCCGGTCCATTGCTACGGCATCCCGTGCGACGTCGAACGCCATCCAGGGCATCGCCGACAACTACGACCTGAAGGTGATCTACGACGCGGCCCATGCGTTCGGCGTGCGCCAGGAGCGGACGAGCGTGCTGCGCGCACGGCGACCTGTCGGTGCTGAGCTTCCACGCGACCAAGGTGTTCAACACATTCGAGGGCGGCGCCATCGTCTGCCCCGACGCGAAGACCAAGCAGCGCATCGACCACCTGAAGAACTTCGGCTTCGTCGACGAGGTCACCGTCGTCGCACCGGCATCAACGGCAAGATGAGCGAGATTCAATGCCGCGCTCGGCCTGCTGCAGCTCAAGCACGTCGATGACGCGATCGACGCGGCGCCGCGCCGATCGACACCCGCTACCGCGAACGGCTCGCCGGGGTGCCCGGCATCGCTTG
Organism: uncultured Chloroflexia bacterium; assembly: GCA_963755995.1. Lineage (GTDB taxonomy): Bacteria > Chloroflexota > Limnocylindria > Limnocylindrales > CSP1-4 > SPCO01. The sequence goes on from CAVWLQ010000004.1 coordinate 6,884, forward strand.
CCTTGGCTCGAGCCGCGGACGACCACGCGCAACTACGCCTATTTCCCGATCTTGGTCGACGACGGACTATCCGCTCGGCCGGGACGCGCTCAACCAGCGATTGCGCCAGCACGGTACTTCGGCCGCCGCTATTTCTACCCGCTGATCTCGGAGTTCCCGATGTACCGCGGACTGCCATCGGCCAATCGGACAACCTGCCGGTGGCGCGCGAACGTCACGCCAGGTGCTGTGCCTGCCGATCTACCCGACGTGGACCTGTCGGTGGTCGAGGAGTCGGTCGTCTCATCGCACAGCCGGAAGGGTGATGGGGTCACAGCGGGAGAACGCTGAGGGGCCGAACGTGCGTGCTGGCATCATGCAGCCCTACTTCTTCCCGTACATCGGCTACTTCCAGCTGATCGCGGCCGTCGACGGTTCGTCGTCTACGACAACATCAAGTACACGAAAAAGGGCTGGATCAACCGCAACCGGATCCTGCTCAACGGACGCGAGTGCTGTTCTCGCTGCCGCTGAAAAAGGCCTCGGACTCCCTGGACATCCGCGAGCGCGAGATCGCGCCGACTTCGATCCCGGCACGTTGCTCCAGAAGCTCGAGGGGGCCTACCGCCAGGCGCCGTTCTACGGGCCGACCATTCGCTGCTCGAGGAGGTCGTCGGCTACCCCGAGCGCAATCTGTTCCCCTTCCTCCACGATTCGCTGCTGCGACCGTGCGCACCTCGGCTCGGCACGGGATCACGGGTATCCTCGACGATTGCCATCGACCACGCGCTTGACCGGGCAGGACAAGGTGCTCGCGCTGTGCGAGGCCCTGGGCGCGACGACGTACATCAACGCCATCGGCGGGCGTCGAGCTCTACTCCCGGGAGGAATTCGCGGCCCGCGGGATCGAGCTGAGTTCCTCCGCCGCGGCGCTCGAGTATCTGCAGTTCGGCCGGCGCTTCGTGCCCGTGGCTGTCGATCATCGACGTCCTGATGTTCAACTCGCTGGACACCGCCGTGCGTCTGGCTCGATTCGATGCTGGTCTGATCAGGCGAGTGCTGCGCTGGTGTTCGATCGTGGACAAGCTCGGCAAGGTATTCACGCCGCGAGCGGGGCCCCTGGCTGACCGAATTCGCGCAGGCCCCGCCACGCTGGTCTTCGACGACTTTGTGCGCGTGTATTTCTCCTGCCGGCCGCCCGCGCCGACGCCAACGGCCAGTACGTGAGCTACGGCCGCCTTCGTCGACCTCGATCGCAGCGACCTGTTCACGGGTGCGGCCGGTCGGCCGAGCAGCCGATTCCTGCGCTGGGCGGACTCGGGCGAGTTCGATGAGTTCGGCACCTATCCGGTCTCGGTCATCCGCGACGGCGACGGAGATCGCGCGCGTACTACGCGCGGCTGGACCCGCTGCGAGTCGGTGCCATTCAACGTCGCCATCGGCATGGCGACCAGCCGCGACGGCGGCGTCACATTCGAGAAGCTCGGGCGAGGCCCGGTGCTGGCCGTACTCGCCCGACGAACCGTTCGTGATGAGCGGCCCGAAGATCCGCCGGTTCGGCGACGGCTGGTACCTGTGGTACATCGCCGGGCGGCAAGTGGAAGGTCGTCGACGGCCGGCCCGAGCCCGTCTACAGGATCCGCATGGCGACGTCGCGCCGACGGGATCCGCTGGACCAGGCTGAACCGCGACCTCATCGAGAGCCGCGTCGAGGCGGACGAGGCCAGGCCAGCCCGGACGTGATCTTCGCCGACGGCACGTACCACATGTTCTTCTGCTATCGATACAGCGAGCGACTACCGCGGCGGGAGAACGGCTATCGCATCGGCTACGCCTCAGCACCGATCTGACCACTGGTCGCGCGACGACGGCAAGGCCGGGATCGACGTGTCGCGACGAGGGCTGGGACGCGGAGATGATCAGCTATCCGCACGTGTTCGAGCTCGACGGCGCGGACCTACATGGCGTATCTCGGCAACCAGGTCGGCCGGCACGGCTTCGGCCTCGCCGTGCTGGACGGAAGCCGCTAGGGCGGCTCGCATGAAGTGGCGCAAGCTGGGCATGATCTTCGATCCCGCACGACATGCCCTGCCGACGGCTGCGCGGCAATTCGCCCAGTCGCCGCAGGCGCTGGTGCTCGACGACTTCGTCGCGCATCTATTTTTCGACGCGCAGCTCGATCGACAGCGAGGCAAGTACCTGAGCCACATCGCGTTACGTCGACATGACAAGGACTTCGCGACGTCGCTCGGCGTGTCCGACCGAACCGTGATCCCGCTGGGCGGCACTGGGCTGCTTCGACGAGCACGGCATCTTCCCGATGAATGTCGTGCGCCACGGGCGACGCGCGTCTACGGCTACACCTGCGGCTGGAGCCGCCGCGTCTCGGTGCCGGTGGAGACCGCGATCGGTCTCGCGGTCAGCCGCGACGATGGGCTGACGTTCGAGCGGGTCGGCGCCGGGCCGGTGCTGGCGGCGTCGCTGCGCGAGCCGTTCCTGGTCGGCGACGGCTTCGTGCGGCGCGTCGGCGACACGTTCCACATGTGGTACATCTTCGGCACCGGATGGAAGCGATACGCCGCGGACGCGCGGCCCGACCGCACGTACAAGATCGGCCACGCCGAATCGCCGGACGGCATCGACTGGGACAAGGAGGAGGCGAGCCGGATCGTCGCCGACGGCTCGGCGCCGACGAGAGCCAGGGCGCTGCCGTCCGTGATCGAGATCGGCGGGCGCCATCACATGTTCTTCTGCTACCGCCAGTCATACGATTTTCGGACGAACGTCGACCGTGGCTATCGCATCGGACACGCGCACTCCGATGACTTGCTCGTCTGGACACGTGATGACGACGGCTCGATCACGGGCACGCCCGGGGACTGGGACTCAGACATGCAGTGTTATCCCCACGTCTTCAATCGGACGGCGAGGTCTATCTGCTCTACAACGGGAATGAATTCGGTCGAACGGGGTTCGGTCTCGCCGTCCTCGACATGGACGACTGACACCTGGACAGCTCGGGTCGGACACCTCGATGGGTGGCGCGCCCAGGATCGCCTGGCCGTAGGGGTTCGACCGGTCGATGGGCGCGACCTAGGCGTCCTGGTGACCCTGTGCTTGCTCGCGGCTGGCGATCCCCCTCGCTGCTGTCGGCTTCGGCAGGAGCGATCGGCCTGCCGGGCAATGACGACTGGGTATACATACGTGCCGCGAGCAGCCTCTTCCACACAGGCACGGCAGACGTACCGCCAACGACAGCGGCGTTCTGGGGGCAGCTGTATCTTGGTGCAACCGCTGCTCTGGCTTTCCGGTGGCAACTCGTGGGCGTTCACTGCCTTCGGGCTCTCCATGGCCTTGTCGCCGTGACAAGCACCTACCTCCTAGCTCGCTCATTCGTGGAGAGAGGCTCTGCAGCACTGGTGGTCGTGGTAGTCCTCGCGTTCCCAAGCTTTGCCCGACTCTCCGCGAGCTTCATGACCGACGTGCCTGCCTTCGCACTGGCGATGCTGTGCCTGTTGCTCGGGACCTGGTGGCTCCGGAACGACGACAAACGGGTCCTCGTCCTTTCCCTGTTGGCGGGCATCTTGGCGGTGAGCATCCGGCAATTCGCGCTGGCTGCGCCCCTTGCCGTCCTGGCCGCTTCCTGGGCCAGGGACCGTCCTGAAGACCGGTTGTTGCTGGCCGCCGCGACAACCATCCTGGTCATCGGGCTCGGGGTCGTTTTGCTCATTCCTGCGTCAATGCCCGGCCATGTCGGATACCCGCCGCCGAAGATCGAGCAGCTCTTGATCCTTGGGCCGACCTTCGCGACCCTTTCTGCGGTCCTTCTGCCGGTGGCGATCTTGGCGATGGCGCCGAGGCTCAGGTCATTCAGCAGCGCGCAGATCCTCGCCGCCGCCGCCCTCGTTTGCTTCATCGCCGCGCTTGTCGCGGAGCCTCTCGTCGGGAATCTCTGGACGTCGAACGGGCTCGGCGCGAACAAGCTCCTTGCAGGCGTCCGTGATCCGGTGATCGGCGTCGGCGCGTCCTTCGTCTCTCGGCAACTGGTGTTGTTCGCGACGATCCTTTTGGCTGCCCCTGGCTCTAAGGTGGTGCTTGCGGCGGCTCTCGGCTTCGGTGGAGACGTTGCAGGGACGCCCCCGCTGCCGTACTCCAGATAGCGCGGCGGCCCAGACGCGATCTTGATCCTCTTTCTCGCCGGCTATGGGTCTGAGCTCGTCGTCTACTCGGTCGTAGGTCCGATGTTCGATCGTTACCTGTACCCGGTGGTCCCGGTCGTCGCGATCCTGCTCCTGCGGGGCGCGACCGAGAGTCACCTCGGTCGTAGTCGCGCGCTGTCGCACGCTTCGCTCGGCTGGCTGCTGGTAGCGGCGTTCGCGATCGCGGCCAATTCCTTTGCGTATGACGCAGCGCGATACCGGGCCGGGCAAGCTGCCGTTGCGTCGGGATATCAGGCGAACGGACGGTCGACGCCGGACTGAATGGGTTGGCTCCCAGTCCAACGGCATCGTCAGGTCGGGTACTCAGTCATTCGGTCTCACCGAGTACGACGACAATGGTCATCGTCACCTCCATGCGCCGTCCTCTCGAACAGTCCATTGGACCACCCCGGCTTATCGGTTCGATCCGAAATCGATCCGGCCGCATACCAGCAGTACCTGTTCTTTGGGCCTGCGGAACCCCTCTATCTCTACGGCGCGAACTCGAGTCGCTGTCCGCAACCTTCTGCCGGCTCAGCAACGGAGAGTCTGTGACGCCGACATCGACTTCAAGGTCGACTCCGCGACCGCCGCTCAGATCGCCGAGCACCTTGAACGGTGCGACGCAGCGTTCGTTCCACCGCTGAGCACGCGGACCAAGATCGACGATTACGCTCAGAAGATCAGCCGACAAGCGGTGCGGTTCGAAGCATGGGTCGCCGGGACCATGGTGGGATTGGTGGCTGCGTACTTCAACGATGAAGATCGGCGGGTGGTCTTTATCACCGATGTCAGCGTCGAGACTGAGTTTCGGAGAATAGGGATCGCTTCCGAATTGGTCGGGCATTGCATCGAACGGGCGAAGGAACAGGGTTTCGACGGGATCGAATTGGAAGTCGATCGCGCCAACGGTCCCGCGATCGACCTGTACTCGAGGTACGGCTTCGTGGCGTCTGACATGCCTGGCGACTCGATCAGAATGCGACTCGACACCGCAAGGGAGCAGGTATGACCGGCACGCGAGATTTCAATGCCGAGACTCGGGATACGAGCGCGCATCGGTATGCCTACACCTTCGACCTCGACGTCATGCACCGTTCATGCTGCGGTCGTTCGAGCCGTTTTTCCGGGCGGGCAGCGCGCTGGAACTGGGAAGTTTCCGCGGCGATTTCACCAAACGGCTGCTGCCTCGCTTTACCGACATCACCTGCGTCGAGGCGTCGGAGAGGCGGTGCGGCGTCGCGCGCCGCGCTGGGCGACCGGGCACCTTCGTGCAGGGCACCTTCGAGACCGTGTCGCTCGGCCGTCGCTTCGAAACATCATCCTGACGCACGTCCTCGAACATCTCGACGATCCGGTTGGCGTGCTGACGCGCGTCAACCGCGAATGGCTGACCGAGGGCGGCCGGCTGTTCCTGGTGTGCCCGAACGCCAACGCGGCGTCCCGGCAGATCGCCGTCCGCATGGGGCTGATCACGCACAATAGCGCCGTCACTCCAGCCGAGCAGGAGCACGGCCATCGCATCACCTATTCGCTCGACACGCTCGAGCGCGACGCGCGGGGCGCTGGCCTGAACGTGGTGCACCGCTCGGGCATCTTCTTCAAGGCGCTCGCCAATTTTCAGTGGGACCGGCTGCTCGCCACCGACATCATCTCGCCGGAGTACCTCGAAGGCTGCTATCAGCTCGGCCCGCTGTATCCGGATTCTGTGCTCGAGCATCTTTCTCGTCTGCGAGCGGGCGCTGACTGATGAAGATCTCGGTCGTCGTCGCGGTCTACCAGAACGAAGGATCGCTCTCTCTCACGTATGAAAAGGTGAGCGGTGTCTTCGCGAGCACCCTGTCGCGACATGACTACGAGCTGATCTTCGTCGACGACGGCTCCAAGGACGGCTCGCTGCAGGAGATCCTGGCCCTGCGCGAACGGGACCCTCACGTCAAGGCACTCACCTTCACACGGAACTTCGGCCAGATGGCCGCGATGCTCGCGGGCTTCAAGGAAGCCACCGGCGATGCGGTCATCAATATCTCGGCGGACCTGCAGGATCCAGTCGAGCTGATCCCGCAGATGGTCGAAAAGTGGGAAAGCGGTGCCGAGATCGTCGTCTGCTACCGGACGGACCGCTCGGATTCCCTAGTCGCGAAGCTCTTCTCACGTGTGGCCTACGGCGTGCTCCGGCTGTCGTTGCCGCAGATCCCACCCGGCGGTTTCGACGTGGTCCTGATGGACAGGGCTGTCATGGACTCCTTCAACGCCATCGATGTTCGGCACCGCTTTTTCCAAGGCGACCTGCTGTGGACCGGCTACCGAACCAGCTTCATCCCATATGTGCGCCTCGAACGGACGATCGGCCGCTCCCAATACAACTTCGCCAAGAAGCTGAAGAACTTCCTCGATGCCGTGCTGGACGCGTCATATCTCCCGATCAGGTTCATCTCTCTGCTCGGGCTGATCACCGCCGGTTTGGGTGTCCTGTACAGCATCACCGTTTTGTTCGCTTGGCTTGCCGGCGACACGCCGTTCGAGGGTTGGGCGCCGATCATGATCGTCCTGCTGATGGTCGGAGGACTGATCCTCGTGATGCTGGGCGTGATCGGCGAATACGTCTGGCGGATCAACGAGGAAGTCCGGAAGCGACCGAACTACATCGTTCGGGAAAGGTTCAAGTAGGGACGTCAGGCCCGGGGTTGTCGACCTGCCCACCCTGGAAGCTGAAGTACTTGTGACCCAGGTAGCTTGAGATGACCACGGCCAGCGTGAAGAGCGCCTGGACGACGTAGATGCTGAAGGGCATCACTTGCAGGGCGATGGGCAGGATCAGGATGTTCGCGAGGAGAGTCGCGAGGTAGACGAGCGAGAACCGCGGAAGCTCCGTCAGGATCCGACCCTTGCTGCGAAACACGACGTAGCGGTAGCCGACATATGCGTTCAGGACGACGATCGGCCAGGCGAGGACGAGCACGACGAGATAGGGCAGGTACGCGCCGAGCAGGTATTGCATCAGCGCCCAAACGCCATAGCCGAACAGCGTGTTCCAGGCACCGACGACCAGATAGAGAACCTTTTCGCGTCGATGGAAGTAGAACCTGACCGGGCCACCAAGCCTCGGGTGATCCCGCAGGCCATCCAATCGCTTCTCGAATCGGTTCGGTGTCGGCGACGCGATGGGATGCATCTGCGCAAGGCTACTCTCCGGCCGATCCAGCACAGGTGCAGCGATGTGTGGCTGCGTCATGGGATCCTGAGAACGAGGCCATCCCCGTACCTAGCGATCGGGACTGCGCCGTCCACTAGCGTGTTCGGGTGTCGGTCGTCCGCGTAGATGTAGTCGATGCCGTGGCTTTTCAGGAACGCAGCGACTTCAGCGGATGTCGGTTTCGCGGAGGCACTTGGGTAAAGCACTTGCTGAGGCGCCCACCTGAAGAATGTGTTCGGCACGTCCAGGGACAGGACTGCGCCCACCTGGCCGCTGAGATACTCGGCCTCGTAACACATCGGGACGACCCGTCGACCCGTGTGGGCATCGATGGCGAGCAGCTTCGAACCCGCGAATCCGATCTCTTCGAATGGTTCGCACGCATACGCCAGCCGTGCATCGGACGGTAACCGCCCGATCGCGTCGAGAAGGCCGATTGCGATCGGAGAGTAGTCGTGAGGCCCGAATAACCTCAGTTCGCGCACGCTCGTCGCCACACCCAGTTCGAGCTGCAGCACACAAAAATCGCGAAAGCAGCGGCGAGCCTCGTGTGTCGAGCGACACGGAGCCGGCGAAACACGGTCCAAATGGCCGAGGCCGCGACGGGGGTCGCGAAAACCGCGATCGCGGCGTAGAAGAAGTAGAACGTCGTGAACTCGCTTTGCCGCAGGCCCCACGCCACTGCTCCCGCGACGACGAGCATCATCGTCCCCAGATAGACATCCGTCTGCAGGGAAGGCTTCCGCCGGTCCAGGAGCCAGGCGATCGGGATGGCGGCGAAGCGCCCGAAAACGCGACCGTCATCAGGACCGAGTCACGCCAGACCGTGTTGAACGGCGTCACCGTAGGCGACCCCGTGTTGCCGATTGCAGCGTGGCCCGTTGTCAAGCCCCATACGACGGTCGCGATGATCCCGAGGGATGACCGCCCAAAATGCGACGCCACATGGGATCCAAGGTCGGGAGGCGCCGTGTCGCCCGCATCGAGCGCAGGACTCGTGCAGCCCAGACACTTGCCGCCCCGACGAACGCGAGGATCACCACGACCAAGTGAGCCGGGACGATCAGGGCGATGCAACTGCCCACGAAGGTCGCGAGGGCCCAGGTCGCCCTCCGATGCCCGAGGACCATCACGCTGTAGAGCCCGAGTAAGACGGCCACTGCTGCGAGGCCGTACAGCGTGATCCCGAAGAGCAGACCGACTGCCCAGTTCGTGAAAAAGCCCCCTGACAGCAATGGTACGGGAGCCAGGACGAGGCATGCCACGAACCCGAAACCATAGGCACGTCCGGACGACGTCTCCGCTAATCGTTGAACGACCGCCCCTGTTAAGGCAGCAGCAGCGAGCAACAGGACTGGCAGTACGACCAGGTTTCGGGCCGCAAGAGGGTCCGAGCCAAAAACGGATATGACGGCTGCGGCCAGCCACATCTCGCCCCAGTGATACCAAGTCTGAGTCGGGAGATTCGAGAGGTCGGAAAACCCAGATGTGAGATAGATCGTCTCCGTTCCCGTCTTGGCAAGGTCTCGCCCGAGGATCGCGTAGAAGGCCTCGTCCGTGTGCTCGATCGGCTGGACCGAATCCCGAGGACTGGCCGACATCGTCGAACCGAAAAGAAGCGCGACGGCGATGATGAATATCCCGCCGCCGAAGAGGGCAAGGATCAAGGCCTTTCGACGCGCGAAGGCTCGATCGGTAGTCGCGAGTCAATCCGTTCGCGATGGTGTGTGTGCGACGTCGCCGGGCGTTCGCCGGACTCGTCGCCCTACGGCGAGCGCGACAGCAATGACGAAGCCAACAGCCACTGGGGTAAACAGGCTGCGGCCCCCAGAGGCGACAGCCGCCCACCAAGCTGCGAGCACAAGGAGACCAGACCCGAGCCCGACGCCTAGGGTCTCTCCCGCTGCGGCGTCGGGTTGGAGAAGGCCAACCAACCGGCGCCAGCCAGATCCCGAACACGAGGCACGCTGTGCCAAACAGGAGAGCCTCACCAATCGACAGCCAGACGGATAAATCGGTGATCGTGACTCGAGAATTCAGTCGCGAGAGACTGAAACGCATCCAAGGATGGCCCTCCCGTCGCTCGCGGAGCGCATGGTGCGCAAAGGCGTTGGTCTGGGCATCGCCGGGACTATACCGGCGGCCATTGACCATCGACCAAGACCCGATGGTCCCGGGCAGGTGTTGACGCGGGGCAAGAAGCGAGGTGCGACGAGAGTGGGACCCAGTTGACCCGGCGCGGACAGTCAACGGTACTGTCGGATGACCCGGCGCAGGGAGTCAACGGTACTGCCGCGTACCAATACCTCAGTAGCATTCCGTGCTCAGACTCGTATGTTTGGTCCCTCGTCTGGAGTCAGGCTCGACCATGGGGGAGCGACAGATGGCCCACGTCATTTCTGCTAGGCGCATCACTGCGCTGGTGATCGCAGTCGGTTTGCTGGCTGCCCTTGTCCCAGGGACGGCGCTAGCGAAGAAGGTCACGTATTGGAACGTCGCCGGCACCTACGGCGTCGATCTCACGGTGGACGGCGACCCGACGGTCTATCCGGAAACCCTCATCCTGACCCAGTCCGGGACGGGGACGATCACCGGGACGTCGATCTGCTCGATGTGTTTCACGATCACCAGCGGTTCGGTCGTCGGTAACACCGTCACCATCGTGGCAACGAATCCGTTCACCCTGACCTTGAAGGGCGTGATTTCAGCGGATGGGTCGATGGCCGGTACGTGGGCCGACGGCGCCGGTGGCCTCGATCGGACGGGTCACTGGGCGACAACGTCCGGGGCTGCCAAGTCGGTTGGCGTCAAACCACAAGGAAAGAACGGACACCACGGCCACCCCCGTCACCACCCTCACCCGAAGCACCCAAGCCACGCGAAGCACGCGAGCCACCCGAAGCACCTGAGCCACCTACGCGATCGCTAACTCTGGTTTCCCTTCAAGCGAAGGTCGCTGAAGCGCGACGACGTTGTTCGCCCGACGCTCCGCCACGCGCTGCGAAGGGACGGATCCCTGCGACCACGACAGGCCCACGCCGCCAAGGGCAGCAGGAGCAATGGAGCCTGATTGAGCGAGTAGAGCGGGCTCGACCGGGGCCTCGGGCATTCGGCGAGCACGGTGAGGTATCGGCCCAGAGCGGGAGGAAGACCAACGAGACGATGCCGAGCGCCGCGATCGCGATCCACCAGGACCGCCGGCGGATGCCCAGCAGCATGAATGGCACCAGGGTTGGCTTGAGGACCACCAGGATCGCGGGCCAGCCGATAGACCGTGCCGAGCGCCACGAATGCCGCGATCCAGATCCCCGGGTTGCCGTAGGCGAGGGACTCGAAGGTGATCGGGACGGCCATGCAGGCGAGGACCAACGTCCAACCGAGCAGGCTGGGGCGCCAGTGGATCGTCACCGCGGCGACGATGGCGATCGGCACGAGCCACCAGAGGACGTCGGGCAGGAACGCGAAGACGACGAGCAGCGGGAGGATCGTCGGTGGGTACAGGATCTCGGTCATCCGGATCTCGTACGGTCCGGCGAGCTGGTAGGGGTGATAGAACGACCCGCCATCCAGCCATCGATGCACGGCCGCCATGTAGGTGGCATGGTCGGCCGTCACCGCAGACGGTCCGATGTTCGGGACCGAGGCGAAGCCGACGCCGAGTGCGACGACCCAGACCAGCAACGACCCGAAGGCGACGCGCAGTGCGATCCAGCCGATCCGCCGTCCCGTCGCGTCGAGCCCCAAGCCACGAACTGGCGCGCGCGAGCGCAAACGCATTCGCAGCAAGGCGTCGGGGCTGCGCCACGATGGTGACCCGATCACCGATAGACACCTGCGGTCGTTTGGTCGATCGGCAGCGCGGGCTTCGCTGCCATTCGTACCAGGGCGCGACTATACCTATGGCTGTGCGCATTGCCATCGTCTGATCGGCTCTGGTGGCTTCAAAGCGTTGCGGCCACGCACATGTGCGGGCCCCGGAGTGCGTCCCTCAGGGCAGGCGGAGCACCCGCGTGTCGCCGACGGTCAGGATCGGGATCGCATCCGGGACGAGCGTGTTCGGGTGCGCCTTGTCCGCGTAGATGTAGTCGATGCCGTTGGCCTTCAGGAATGTGGTCACCGCTTCTGGTGATGGCCTGGAAGACGAATCGGGGTAGAGGGCGCGTTGCGGAGCCGACAGGAACAGTGGGTTCGCGACGTCCGGGGAGATCGGCGCGCCGGTCAGGGGTCCAAAGGACTCCGACTCGAAGCACATCGGGACGATCCGTCTGTCGGTGTGTGCGGCGAGCCCGAGGAGCCGCGCATCCCAGAACGCAACCTCCTTGTCGGCTGGTTGGCACGCATAGGCGAGCTTGGCATCCGGGGGCAGCTCCTCGATCGCGTCGAGGATCGCGACGGGCGTCGGCCTGTACGTGTGAGGGCCGAAGACCTGCAATCGGGTGACGGCCGAGGCGACGCCGAGGCCGAGCTGCAGGCACACGAGGACGGCGAGGGCGACGGCAAGCCGCGCGTGGCCCGTGGCGCGCAGCCGCAGCCAGATCGCCCCGGCGGCGACGGCCGCGACAGGTGTCGCGAAGACCGCGATCCCGCCAAAGAACAGGTGGAACGAGTTGAAATCCCCGAGCCGGGCACCCCAGATGAGTGCGCCGGCGACGACCAGGATCATCGTGCCCAGGTACAGCCCGGCCTGGACGGACCGGTCCTTGCGGACGAAGAACCACTCGACTGCGATCGCAAAGAACGCGCCGGCACCCAGGGTCGTGATCGCAAGGGCCTCACGCCACGACGCGTTGAATGGCGTCACCGTCGTCGCGAGCCCGCTCGCCCCGATGCCGTGCTCGGTCACCAGCCCCCACGCGGCCGTGGCCACCAGGACGACCGCGCTGGCGACGATCGTCTGTCGCCAGATCGGCGTCACGACCGGCAGCCGTCGAGTGGCAAGCAATGATCGCCCGACTTCGATCGCCCAGACGCTGCCGAGGCCGACCAGCGCCAGGCCGGCGATCCCGATGTGCGCGACCAGGATCGTCGCGGCTGCCGTGCCCGCGAAGATCGCGAGAGCCCAGGTGGCTTGGCGCTGGCTCAGGACGGCCAGGCCGTACATCGCGAGCAGGACCGCGACCGCGGCCACGTCGTACATGGTCACCCCGAAGACCGTCCCGACGGCCCACGAGCTGAAATGTCCGCCCGGGATGAGCGCGATCGGGGCCAGGAAGAGGCAGGCCGCAAAGCCAAAGAGGAAGAGGCCGCGCGACTCCGATCCGGTCAATCGTCGGACGAGCGTGCCGGTCAGGGCTGCCAGCGCGAGCAGCAGGATGGGCAGCACGATGAGGTGGCGGGCATCCAGGGGCTCGGTGCCGAACGCCGTGATCGCGGCCGCGACGAGCCACCCTCCTCCCCAGTGGTACCAGGTCTGTGGCGGCAAACCGGCGACGTCGGTGAAGCCCGACGGCGAATAGATCGTCTCCGTCCCGGTCTTTGCCAGATCCGCGCCCAGGATCGCGTAGTACGCCTCGTCCATGAACTCGACCGGCTGGACCCCGCGGCGGGGGCTGGGGGCCATGGTCGCTCCGTAGAGCAGGGCGGCGGCGATCACGAAGACCCCGCCGCCGAGGATCGCCACGAGCAGGGAGCGCCGAGCAGGTTTCGGCGACGGCTCCGATCCGTCGGCAGCCGATGATGCGACCTCCGGATCTTCGACCCGACGCGTCCGCCGGACCACCGCCAGCCCGATCGCGACGGCGAAGCCGAGGGCGACCGGCGTGAACGAGCTCCGTCCGCCAGAGACCAGGGCTGCCCAGCCCGACGTCAGCACGAGCAGGCCCGCCGCGAGCCCGACGCCGATGGTCTCGCCGGCGGGTGCATCCGACCCGAGCAGTCCGACCAGCCGCGCCACCCAGATGCCGACGACCAGGCAGACCGCCCCGAGGATGAGGCCCTGCGCGATGGACAGCCAGACCGTCCCATCGAGCATCGTGATCCGGAGCTCAGCGACGAGCGACTGCAACCATGCCAAGGGCAGGACTCCGCTTCTCCGTGTCCGCGGAGCCCCGTCGGGGCCCGCTGGAACCTCGCGGACTATACCGTCGCTCCGTCACGGACGACCGCCATGACCATCGAGGGATCATCCGGATGGTGCCGGTGGCTATGCTCCCTTCATGAGCGAGGCCCCGGGGACCGAACTTGCCGTGATCCTCCCTGTCTACAACGAAGGCGACGCCGTCGAGCCCGTGCTCCGCGCGCTGTCGGCCGGCGTTCGCACGCCTCACGAGCTCGTGGTCGTCTATGACTTCGATGGCGACACGACCGTGCCCGTGATCGCTCGCCTGACGGGCGACATCCCGAACCTGCGTGGCCTGCGCAATGACCTGGGACGCGGCGTGCTGAACGCCATGAAGGCCGGGATCGCGGCGACGAGCGGCCCCGTACGTCCTCATCTCCATGGCCGATGGCTCGGACGAGCCGAAGGTCGTCGACCCCATGGTCGCGCTCGCGCGCGGCGGTGCGGACGTGGTGTCCGCGTCGCGCTACATGCGCGGTGGCCACCAGATCGGCGGGCCACCCCTCAAGCGCCTGATGAGCCGGACGGCCGGGCTCACCCTGCACTGGTTCGCCGGCGTCCCGACCCACGACCCGACCAACAACTTCAAGCTCTATTCGCGGCGCTTCCTCGACACCGTCACCATCGAGAGCACCGCCGGGTTCGAGCTCGCCCTCGAGCTCACGGTGAAGGCGACCCTGGCGGGTCGACGCGTCGCGGAGGTCCCCACGACGTGGCGTGACCGGACCGCGGGCCAGAGCAACTTCAAGCTCCGCAAGTGGCTGCCGCACTACCTGCACTGGTATCGGACGGCGTTCGTCGGACGGCTGCGTCGCGGCCGGCGGGCGGGCAAGTGATCGGGCGGATGCGGGTCGCATTCGAGCGGATCGGGCTGCCGGCCTGGTTCATCGTCATCGACCTGCTCTGGATCGCGAAGCCGGACGTCCTGGGGATCGACGCGCGCCACTACCAGCGGGCCGCATCCGAATGGCTCGCCGGCGGCGACCCGTGGAAGGTCACCGAGAGCGGCGTCCCGTTCGCCGCCGGCCCGCACACGCTCCTGTTCTACGCCCCGACCAGCGTCCTGCCGCTGTCCGTGTCCGTAGCGGTCTGGATGGTGCTCGGCGTCGCCGCCGCGGTCTGGATGGTCCGACGGCTGGACATCCCGCTCTGGTGGATCGCGTTCCCGCCGCTGGCTCATGCGCTCTGGAACGGCAACCCGCAGAGCATCGTGCTGGCACTCCTGGTGGCCGGCGGGACGATCGCCGCGATCGCCGCGGTCGGGCTGAAGCTGTACGCGGCGGTGCCCCTGGTCTTCCGGCCGCGCCAGCTGGCCCTGGTCGTCGTCGCCCTCGTCGTCGTGCTGCCGCTCCTGCCCTGGCAGCTCTACATCACGGACGGCTTCGGCGTGTCCAGCCACCTTGCGAGCGCCTGGAACGGCAGCGCCTGGCGGATCCCGATCCTCATCCCGCCGACCCTGCTGGGCCTGTGGATCCTCCGCCACAAGGGCGCGGAGTGGTTCGCCGTCCCGGCGGTCTGGCCGGCGACGCAGTTCTACTACGTCTCGATGGCGATGCCGGCGGTCATCTCGATGCCGCTGGCGGCCGCCGCGCTCGCCCTGCCCCTGCCGCTCATGACGCCGGTCCTGGTCATGGTCCTGGCCGCCATCGAGGTCCGCCAGACGGGTCTGGCTGCCGCGCTCGGACGCTCCGTCCCGCCGCCGCCCGCCGCTCCCGCCCCGAGCGGGGCCCGCATACTGGATCGGCCATGACGGGGAACGAGCAGACCACGCCGAACGCCCACGCCGAGATCCCTGTCGTGATCCTCGCCGGCGGCCAGGGGACACGCCTCCGCGAGGAGACCGCCTTTCGCCCCAAGCCGATGGTCGAGGTGGGCGGCCGTCCCATCCTCTGGCACATCATGAAGATCTACGACCACTTCGGTCATCGGCGGTTCGTGCTGCCGGTGGGCTACCTGGGGGACATGATCAAGGACTACTTCCTGTCGTACGCCGACCGCCACGCCGACTTCACCGTTGACACCCTGTCCGGGATCCTCGAACGCCACGACAGCCCGCCCGAGTCCTGGAGCGTGACGATCGTGGACACGGGCCTCGAGACGATGACCGGCGGGCGGGTCCGCCGTCTTCGGGACCACCTGCCCGGACGGTTCATGCTGACCTACGGCGACGGCGTCGCGGACGTCCCGATCGATCGCCTGCTGGCCTTCCACGAATCGCACGGCCGGCTGGCGACCGTCACCGCGGTCCGGCCACCGTCGCGGTTCGGTGCCCTCGCGCTGGACGGCGACAACGTCGTCGACTTCTCGGAGAAGCCCCAGGCGGAGGCCGGCTGGATCAACGGCGGCTTCTTCATCTTCGAAGGGGCGGTGCTCGACCACATCGCCGACGACACGACGGTGCTGGAGCGCGAGCCGCTCGAAGCGCTGGCGCGGGACGGCCAGCTGATGGCCTACCGCCACGAAGGGTTCTGGGAGCCGATGGACACGGAACGCGACCGGACCAACCTCGTCAACCTGTGGGCGGAGGGCGCGGCGCCGTGGAAGGTGTGGGATGACTGACGTGACCGGGTACGCCGGCCGGACGGTGTTCGTCACGGGCGCGAGCGGGATCGTCGGATCGTGGCTCGTTCGGGAGCTGCTGACCGGCGGCGTGAGCGTCGTGGCGCTCGTCCGCGACGACGACCCGGGGTCCGAGTTCGTCCGGAGCGGCGACGAGCGGCGCGTGACCCGGGTCCACGGCTCGCTGGAGGACATGGCCCTCCTGGAGCGGCTCCTCGTCCAGTACGAGGTGGACGTCGTCTTCCACCTGGGGGCGCAGACCCAGGTCCGCCACGCGCAGCGCCAGCCGTGGGCGACGATGGAGGCCAACGTCCGGGGCACGTACAACCTTCTGGAGGCGGTCCGGCGGGTCGGGTCGCAGGTCGCCGCGCTGGTCGTCGCCTCCAGCGACAAGGCGTACGGCGAGAGCGCGACCCTGCCGTACACCGAGGCCCACCCGCTTGCCGGCCGGAACATCTACGACGCGTCGAAGAGCGCCGCGGACCTGCTGACGTCCGCCTACGGAGCCAGCTTCGACCTGCCGGTGGGCATCGCCCGCTGCGCCAACATCTACGGCGGCGGCGACCTCAACTGGGAGCGCATCGTGCCGGGCACGATCCGGGCCCTGTTGCGCGGCGAGGCGCCGATCATCCGCAGCGACGGGACGCTCCGGCGCGACTATCTCCACGTGGACGACGCGGTGGCCGGCTACCTCGCCCTCGGGGCGGCGCTGATGGACGGACGCGAGCGGTCCGAGGCGTTCAACTTCGGACATGGCCGTCCCGTGTCCGTGCTGGAGGTCGTCGATGCGATCGGGCAGGCGGTCGGGCGGGTCGACCTGGCCCCGGTGATCCGATCGGACGCCCCGAACGAGATCCCGGCCCAGTGGCTGGACTCGGCCAAGGCCATGGATCGTCTTGGCTGGACGCCGGCGCTGACGCTGGATGCCGGGCTCCAGCGGACCGTGCCGTGGTATCGCGAGGCACTGGCATGACCCGAGGAGGCGACCGACCGACCGTGAGCTCCGACACCGCCGCCGAGCTGCGCGCCCGGATCCTGGAGCTCGTCGGCGAGTACCACGCCGCCGCATTCCCGGACAGGGACTTCCGCCCCGGCGAGACCACGCTGCCGGTGTCGGGCAAGGTCTTCGACGCCGACGAGATGCAGCACCTGGTCGAGGCGTCGCTCGACTTCTGGCTGACGACGGGCCGGTTCGCGGCGCAGTTCGAGCGCGAGTTCGCCCGCTGGATGGGGGTCCGCAACGCCGTCCTCGTCAACAGCGGGTCGAGCGCGAACCTGCTGGCGCTCGCGACCCTGACCGCCGACGAGCTGGGCGATCGGCCGCTGCGGCCCGGCGACGAGGTGATCACCGCCGCGGCCGGCTTCCCGACGACGGTCAACCCGATCGTCCAGAACGGGCTCATCCCGGTCTTCGTCGACTCGGACATCCCGACCTACAACGCCGATCCGGATGCGATCGAGGCGGCGGTCGGGCCGAAGACCCGCGCGATCATGATCGCCCACACCCTCGGGCAACCCGTTCGACCTCGACCGGGTCAAGGCCATCGCCGACAAGCACGGGCTGTGGCTCGTCGAGGACACCTGCGACGCGGTGGGTTCCACCTGGCACGGCCGGCGGGTGGGGACGTTCGGGGACGTCGCGACGGTCAGCTTCTACCCGGCCCACCACATGACGATGGGCGAGGGCGGGGCGGTCCTGACCAACAGCCCGCCGCTCAAGAAGATCGTCGAGTCGTTCCGCGACTGGGGTCGCGACTGCTGGTGCGAGCCGGGCGAGGACAACACCTGCGGCAAGCGGTTCGGCTGGCAGCTCGGGACGCTGCCGTTCGGCTACGACCACAAGTACTCGTACAGCCGGATCGGCTACAACCTGAAGCTGACCGACATGCAGGCCGCGATCGGCGTGGCGCAGCTCAAGAAGCTGGACGACTTCGTGGCGCGGCGGCGGGCCAACTTCGCGTATCTCCACGCCGCGCTCGAGCCGCTCGCCGACGTGCTGATCCTGCCGGAGCCGACGCCCGGCAGCGACCCGAGCTGGTTCGGCTTCCCGATCACGGTCCGCCCGGACGCCCGGCTCACCCGTGACGAGGTCACGGTACGGCTGGAGTCGCGCGGGATCCGGACGCGCCTGCTGTTCGGCGGCAACCTGACCCGGCAGCCGGCCTACACGGACGTGCCGTTCCGGGTCGTGGGCGACCTGGTCAACGCGGACGTGATCATGAACGACACGTTCTGGGTCGGGATCTTCCCGGGGCTGGACCAGTCCATGCTCGGCTACCTCGCCGACGAGCTGGGGGAGGCGATGCGATCCCGGGATGCCCGATCCGCGTGACGGGCCCGACGCGGTCATCCGGGAGCGACCTGGACCGCGTCGTCGGGGACGACCGCCTCGACCTGACGGGCCTGGCCGGGGCGTCCGTCTTGCTGACGGGGGGGACCGGGTTCGTCGGGCGTTTCCTGGTGGAGGTCGTGCTGCGGGCCAACGCGATGAGTGGCGGGGCGCCGTGTGTGGTGACCCTGCCGACGCGCCGGCCCGAGGTCGTGCGGGCTCGGTATCCGGAGGCGGTGGCTGCGGGTGAGCTCGTGGTCGACGCGTGGGGAGCCGGGCAGGCGCTCGAGGTGACCGGTCGCCCCGACTACGTCATCCACGCGGCGGCCACCACCGATCCGGCGGCGTTCCGGGCGGACCCCGACAGCAGTTTCCGGGACACCGTCGCGATGGCTGAGGCCGTTGCGGAGGATCGCCGGCGCCGCGAGGCGGGTCGTCCTGGTCAGCAGCGGGGCGGTCTACGGAGAACAACCGGCCGGTCTACCCGGGTTCCGGGAGACGTATGAGCCGAGCCCCGACGGGACGCCGACGGGCTCGACCTACGCCGCCGCCAAGCGGGAGTCCGAGCAGCTCTTCCACGACATCGCCGGGGACGTGCGGACGGCGCGCGTCTTCTCGCTGACCGGTCCGTACCAGGATCTCGGGTCGGCGTTCGCCGTGCCCGATCTCGTCCGCCAGGCCGCCGAGGGCGGTGCCATCACGCTCACCGGCGACGGCAGCGCCCGCCGCTCGTTCTGCTACGCGACGGACCTCGCATCGATCCTGCTCTGGCTCCTGCTGGGCGAGCCGCGACACGATGTCTACAACGTCGGGTGCCGAGACGGCACGGCATCCATCGCCGAGGTTGCCCGGACGATCGCGGAGATCTTCGGCGGCCTCGACGTGACGATCGGCGAGTCCGGCTCGGGGCGTGACTACGTCCCGAACCTCGATCGCCTGTACGAGGAATTCGTCCCGGCCGTGGGCCTTCGCGAGGGACTGCTCCGAACCTGCCACTCGATGTTCGCCCGCGGCATCATCGGCCGCCGGCCCGCCGTCGAGCTCGGCTAGGTCCCTTCCATCCCGACGGGCGTGGCGAACGGCTCCATCTCGGTGATCGGCCGGCCGAAGGCGAGCTTCGGATAGGCGTTCGTCTCGGGCGAGACCATCACCTCGAGCAGCGCCGGCCCCGGCTCGGACATCAGCCAGGACACGCCCGCCTCGACCCCGTCCGGTGTCCCGACCGCGCTCGACGGGATCCCGTAGGCGGCGGCCACCGCGGCGAAGTCCGGCGCGCTGTAGCCCCAGACCGTGGACTGGAACCGGCTGTCGAAATAGCTCTGCTGGAACTGGCGGACCATGCCGTGGGTCCGGTTGTTGACGATCAGCATCTTGAGCGGGAGCTGGTTGCGGGCGACGGTCTGGAGCTCCTGGATGTTGGTCTGGAAGCCGCCATCGCCGGCCACCAGGACGACCGGCCGGCCGGCGACGCCGAACGCGGCCCCGATCGCCGCCGGCAGCCCGAAGCCCATGGAGCCCAGCCCTCCCGAGGTCAGGAAGCGCTGGTCGGCTCGGAGCTGGAGCGACTGGGCCGCCCACATCTGGTGCTGTCCGACGTCGGCGACGTAGACCGCGGCGTCTCCCCCGACAGCCGACAGCTGGTGCATCAGGACGTTCGGGTTGATGCCGTCCGAGCCGACCATCTCCTCGGTGTCGGGCCACTCCTCGCGCAGCCCGCGGATCTCGTCCAGCCAGCCCGAGCGATCCGGCACCGCAACGGCGCGCGCAGCGGGCAGCGCGGCCGCGGCGAACGTCTTGAGGTCGGCGAGGATGGCCGTGACGCCGGTGATCCGGTTGTTCATCTCACCGGGATCGCAGTCGACCTGGACGATCGTGCGGCCGGTCCGGAAGGCCTCCGTCTCCGACCCGGTCTGCCGGATGTCCAGGCGGCTCCCGAGGACCAGCAGGAAGTCGCAGCGCCCGACCGCCAGGTTCGCCCAGCGGTTGCCGTAGCTCCCGATCATGCCGACCCGCAGATCGCTGTCGGCCGGCACGACGTCGACGCCCATGAGCGAGTTGACCACCGGGACGCCCAGCGACGCCAGGAGCTCGCGGATCGGCTCGGCGGCACGGGCCGAGCGGACACCGCCACCGACGAGGACCAGCGGCCGCTCGGCACGCCCGAGGGCGGCCATCAGCGCATCGATGGCGGCCGGATCGACGTCCGGACCGGGCGACGGGACGATGCGACCCAGGCCGTCCTCGGGCACATCCATCCGCTGGATGTCCATCGGGATGTCGAGCAGCACCGGTCCCGGCCGTCCGCTGAGAGCCATCTCGAAGGAGCGGCGGAGCATCTCGGGCAGCTGCTCGGGCGTCTCGACCTGCCACGCCGCCTTGGTGATCGGCGCCGCGAGCGAGACGATCTCGGTCTCCTGGAAGCCCATCTGGCGGATCGCGCGGTCGCCTTTCATCTCGTTGCGGTTGACCTGCCCGGTGATGAAGACCGCGGGCGTCGAGTCGAAATAGCAGCTGGCGATGCCGGTCAGCAGGTTGGTCGCCCCCGGTCCGCTCGTCGCCATCGCGACCCCGGGCACGCCCGTGATCCGCGCGAAGCCCTCGGCGGCGAAGGCGGCGCCCTGCTCGTGATGCATGCTCACGATCCGGATGCGTCCGTCCGTGTGGATCGAATCGAGCAGGTGGACGATCATCCCGCCGACGAGCTCGAAGACGCTCTCGACGCCCTGCTCGACCAGGAACCGCGCGATGACGTCAGACCCTTTTGGCATCGGTCCTTGCCTCCCCGACGTCGATGTTGACCGCATCCGAGATGACATACAGCGGGCGGTGCTTGGTCTCCGCGTAGGTCCGGCCCAGGTACTCGCCCAGGACGCCGATGCCCAGGCTGTTGATCCCGATGCCCAGCAGGGCGAGCACGATCAGCGTCGTGATGCCGGCCGGCGGTGTCCCGGTCAGGAACAGGAGGACGTAGACCGCGGCTCCGAACAGGCTGAGGGCGAGCAACAGGAACCCGAAGTAGACGAACATCCGGAGCGGCTTGACGGAGAAGCTGGTCAGCGCGTTCAAGGTGAAGACGATGAGGCTGCCGACGGGCGCCTTGCTCTCGCCGGCCACGCGGGGACGTCGCTCGTATTCGACGCCGGTCTGCTCGAACCCGAGCCAGGCGATCAGTCCGCGCATGTAGCGATTGGACTCGTGGCAGCGGTCGAGGGCGTCCGCGACCCGGCTGCTGATCAGGCGAAAGTCGCCGGCGTTCTGCGGGATCTTCACGTCCGCCGAGGCGGAGATCAGCTTGTAGACGATCTTGACCAGCCCGTTCCGCCACTTCGCGTCGCCGGGCCGCACGGTCCGCACGCCGTACACGACGTCGTAGCCCTCGCGCCACTTCTCGAGGAACCGCGGGATGACCTGGGGCGGATCCTGGAGGTCCGAGTACAGGACCACGATCGCCTCCCCGGAGGCGACCTTGTAGCCGGCGGTCAGGGAGGCCTCCACGCCGAAGTCGCGGCTGAACCGGATGTACTTCCAGCGCGGGTCCCTGGCGCACAGTGCCTTGACCAGCGCCTGCGTGCCGTCCGTGCTGCCGTTGTCGATGAGGATGAACTCGAAGTCGTAGGGCAGGCCGGCCAGCGTTTCGCCCAGCTCCTGCTCGAGCGGGCCGATGTTGTCCTGCTCGTTGCGGGCGGGGATGACGATCGAGACCAGCGTGCTCACGTCAGCTCTCTCATGGGAGGCGGAGGACCTGGACGTCCCCGCTCGTGATGACCGGGAGCGCGTCCGGGACGAGGGCGTTCGGATGCATCGTATCCGCGTAGACGTAGTCGATTCCGTTGGCCTTGAGGAACGCGGCGACGGCCTCCGGCGAAGGCCGCGCGTTCGCATCCGGGTAGAGCGTCCGCTGCGGCGCCCACCGGAAGAGCGGGTTCTCGTTGTCGGCGGACTTCTCGCCACCGACGAGCTGGCCGAAGAAATCGGCCTCGAAGCACATCGGGACGATCCGCCGGCCGGTGTGCGCATCGAGCGCGAGCAGCCGTGCGTCCCAGGGCGCGAGCTCCTCGAACGGCTGGCAGGCGTAGGCGAGCTTGGCGTCCGGCGGCAGGTCCCTGATCCCCGTGAGGACCTCCTCCGGGATCGGCGCGTACTCGTGCGGTCCGAACGCCTGGAGCTGGACGTAGCTGAGGGCCGCGCCGAGCTCGAGCTGGATCCCGCACAGGACCAGGATGACGATCGCCAGCGCCACCCGGCCGGCGCCGCGCAGGCGTTGCCAGATGGACCAGACGGCGACCGCGGCGGCCGGTGTCGCGAAGACCGCGATCCCGGCGAAGAACAGGTGGAACGTGTTGTAGTCGCCGAGCCGAGCGCCCCAGACCAGCGCCCCGACGACGAGGAGCACGCCGGTGCCGAGGTAGAGGTCCGCCTCCATCGGCGAGTCACGGCGAGCCGCGATCCAGGCGAAGACGATCGCGAGGAACACGCCGGCGCCCAGCGTGACGATCGCCACGGTCTGCGTCCACGTCGCGTTGAACGGCGCGACGCCGGGTGACAGGCCGCTGCCGACGACCCCATGGCCCGTCGCGAAACCCCACGCGACGGTGGCGACGAGCAGGATCCCGGTCGCGAGGAACGCCTGGCGCCAGATGGGCGCGATGGCCGGCAACCGGCGCGTGGCCAGGAGCGACCGCACGACGCGGATCGCCCAGACGCTGCCCAGGCCGATGACGCCGAGCAGCGCGATGACGACGTGGGCGGGCAGGATCATGGCCACGGCAGAGGCCGCAAAGGCGGCCAGCGCGGGGGTCGGGGGCCGCCCGCCGAGCGTCGCCAGTCCGTACATCGCGAGCAGGACGGCCGGCGCGGCAAGCCCGTACAGGGTGATGCCGAAGATGAGGCCCACGGCCCACGAGCTGAAGTGGGGTCCGGCGATGATCGGGATCGGGGCCAGGAACAGGCACGCGATGAAGCCGAAG
Source organism: uncultured Chloroflexia bacterium (assembly GCA_963755995.1). Classification (GTDB taxonomy): domain Bacteria; phylum Chloroflexota; class Limnocylindria; order Limnocylindrales; family CSP1-4; genus SPCO01. Next base: position 30,171 of record CAVWLQ010000004.1, read on the forward strand.
AGGAACGCACCGGCTGATGTCGCGCCGGTCAGCCGACGGACGAGCGTGCCGGTCATCGCGGCGGCCGCGAGGAGGACCAGCGGCAGGACGATGAAATGCCGGGCGTCCAGCGGCGCGGTCCCGAAGATCGTGATCGCCGCGGCGGCCAGCCAGGCCTCGCCCCAGTGGTACCAGGTCTGGCCCGGCAGGCCGTCGATCGTCGCGAAGCCGGCGGGCGAGTAGATCGTCTCCGTGCCGGTGTGGGCGAGGTCGCGCCCGAGGATCGCGTAGTAGGCGGTGTCCATGACCTCGGTCGGCTGGACCCCGTCGCGCGGGCTCTGGATGAGCGTGGAGCCGTAGACCAGCGCGATCGCCACGACGAAGACCGCGCCACCGACGACGGCCACGACCAGGTTGCGGCGGCGGGCGGAGGCGGGCGTGGGCGGGGTGGCGTCCGTGGGTGGCTCGGCGTCCAGCGGTCGTTTCGTCGACCGGCTCGTGGGCCTCCGGTCGGTCCGCCGGGCGCCAGCGCCGGACCGCCGCCAGGCCGAACGGCGACCGCGAACCCGACCGCGACCGGGGTGAACGAGCTCCGTCCACCCGACGCGATCGCCGCCCACCACGAGGCGATGACGAGCAGGCCCGAGGTCAGTCCGACGCCGAGCGTCTCACCGGCCGGCGCGCCGGCATCGAGGAGCCCGACGAACCGCGCGATCCAGACACCGAACAGCAGGCAGACCGCGCCGAACAGCAGTCCCTGGCCGATCGACAGCCAGACCGTCCCATCGGCGAGGGTGATCCCGAGCTCCGAAAACATCCGCCGGACTATACCGTCGGCCGTCAGCGAGCCACCGGGACCCGAAAGTCAGGGGATGCGAAGCACCTGCGTCTCGCCGTCGGTGGCGACCGGGACGGCGCCCGGCACGAGCGTGTTCGGATGGACCTTGTCGACGTAGATGTAGTCGATGCCGTTGGCCTTCAGGAAGGTCGTGATCGCCGCTGGCGACGGCTTCGCGTCCCACGTTGGGTAGAGCGCCCGCTGGGGTGCGGCAGCGAACAGGGGGCTCGCCACGCTCGTCGAGTTCGGCGTGCCGGTCATCGCGCCGAACGTCTCCGACTCGAAGCACATCGGCACCACGCGCCGTCCCGTGTGGGCGTCGAGGCCGAGCAACTGTGCGTCCCAGAAGGCGGCTTCCTCCGCCGGCAGGCAGCCGTATGCCACCTTGGCGTCCGCGGGGAGCCCCTCGATGGCGGCCAGGATCGTCAGCGGCACCGGGACGTGGTCGTCGCCTCCGAACAGCTGCAACCGCCCGATCCCGAACAGGGCACCCGCCTCCAGCTGGATCCCGCAGACGACGACCAGGGCGATCGCGAGACCACGTCGGCCGGCCGTCCGCCAGCGAAGCCACAGCGTGGCGATGGCGACCGCCGCCGCCGGAGCCGCGAACACCGCGAGCGCCCCGTAGAACAGGTGGAACGTGTTGAAGTCACCAAGCCGTGCTCCCCAGACGAGCGTGCCGGCCGCGACAAGGGCGACCGTGCCGACGTACAGGCCGGCCTCGATCGACGCCTCCTTGCGGACCATGAACCACGCGATGAGGATCGCCAGCATCGCGCCGGAGCACAGGAAGACGACCGCCACGGTCTCCCGCCAGAACGCGTTGAACGGCACGATCGTGGGCGAGAGCCCGCTCGTCCCGATGCCGTGGCCGGTCAGGACGCCCCAGCCGACCGTGGCCACGAGCGCGATGCCGGTCGCCAGCCAGGCCCGCTGCCAGACGGGCCGGACGGTGGGCAGCCGGCGCGTGGCCAGCAGCGACTGGCCGATCCGCAGCGCCCAGACGCTCCCGACGCCGACCGCGGCGAGCACGGCGATGACGATGTGCGACGGCAGGATCACGGCCGCCGCGGAGCCGACGAACGCGGCGAGCGCCCAGCTGGCCGGCTTGGTGCCCAGCACGGCGAGGGCATAAAGCGACAGCAGGACGGCCACCGCGGCCAGGCCGTACATCCTGATCTCGAAGACCATGCCGACCGCGAGCGGCGCCGGGGCGAGGAACAGGCACGCCGCGAACCCGAACAGGAAGAGGCCGCGCGATCGCGATCCGGTCATGCGCCGGACGAGCGTCCCGGTCAGGGCCGCCGCGGCGAGCAGGAGCAAGGGCAGGGCGATGAGGTGGCGGGCATCGAGGGGCTCCGTGCCGAGCAGCGAGATCGCGATCGCGCCGAGCCACGCCTCGCCCCAGTGGTACCACGTCTGGGTCGGGATGCCCGGGATGTTCGAGAACCCGGACGGCGAGTAGAGCGATTCGGTGCCGGTCTTCGCCACGTCCGCACCGAGGACCGCGTAGTAGGCCTCGTCCATGAACTCGAGCGGCTGGACGCCGTCGCGCGGGCTCTGCGCCATCGTCGCGCCGTAGAGCAGGGCGACGGCGGTGACGAACACCGCGCCGCCGACGAGCGCGACGATCAGGTGCCGGAACCGGCCGGGCGGCGGTGGTTCGGGGCCGTCGTCGTCGATGTCGTCGGGACCACGGTGGCGTCCGCGTTCGACCGCCGGCGCGCGCCGCCAACGCCGCACGCGCCGCCAGCCCGATCGCCAGCGCGAAGCCGACCGCCACCGGCGTGAACGAGCTTCGCCCGCCGGAGACGATCGCGGCCCACCACGAGGTCAGGACGATCAGGCCCGAGGCCAGCCCGACGCCGAGGATCTCGCCCGCGGGCGCATCGGCGCCGAGCAGCCCGACGAAGCGCGCGATCCCCACGCCGACGAGCAGGCAGATCGCGCCGATCAGCAGTCCCTGGCCGATCGACAGCCAGACGGCTCCGTCGGCGATCGTGATCGGAAGCTCGGCAAACACGCGCCGGACTATACCGTCGGCCGTCCCGTGGTCACCGGGACCCGATAGTCAGGGGCTTGATCCGGCTCCTGCGAGCCGCCCAGCCGGTCGCCGAAGTACTAGATGAGCCCGACCTTCGGGTTGGTGACTCGACGCACCGGGCTGATAGAGTCGGCCGCATGACGGATCGATCCCTCGATCTCGACGTCGGCCCTGATGACGGCGGCTCCTTCGGCCTGCCGTCGTCTCCGCGTGCCCCGTTGGAGATCACCGCGATCGTCCCCGTCTATCGGTCCGCCGCAGATCCTGCCCGAGCTGTATCGGCGTCTGACCGACGCGCTGGTCGCCCTCGCGGATCGTCACGAGATCATCCTGGTCGAGGACTTCGGCGGCGATGATTCCTGGACCGTCATCGAGGGCCTCGCCCGTCGCGACGACTGCGTGCGCGGCATCCGGATGAGCCGCAACTACGGGCAGCACAACGCGCTCCTGGCCGGGATCCGCGCCGCGCGGTACCCGATCATCGTGACCCTCGACGACGACCTCCAGAACCCGCCCGAGGAGATCCACAAGCTGATCGAGGCGCTCGACGACGGCACGGACGTCGTCTACGGCACGCCGGAGAGCGAGCAGCACGGGTTCCTCCGCGACCAGAGCTCCCGGATCACGAAGCTGGCCCTCCAGGGCGCGATGGGCGCCGAGACTGCCCGCAACGTGAGCGCGTTCCGCGCCTTCCGCACCCGCCTCCGGGACGCGTTCGCGACCTATCGCGGCCCGTACGTCTCCATCGACGTGCTCCTGACCTGGGGGACGACGAGGTTCTCCCACCTGACGGTCCGGCACGAGCCACGGGCGATGGGAGCCTCCAACTACACGATCCGCAAGCTGGTCACCCACGCATTCAACATGATGACCGGCTTCAGCACGCTGCCATTGCAGATCGCCAGCGTCATCGGCTTCCTCTTCACGTTCCTGGGGTTCCTGATCCTGCTCTACGTGCTGATCAGCTACCTCACGAACGGCGCGGTCGTCCCGGGCTTCGCCTTCCTCGCCTCGATCATCGCGATCTTCAGCGGCGCCCAGCTGTTCGCGCTGGGGATCATCGGCGAGTACCTCGCCCGGATGCACTTTCGCTCCATGGATCGCCCGACCTACCTGGTCCGGGAGGTGACCGACGACGAATGAGCCTCGAAGGCTCAGCCCGGTTCGAGGGAGCCGGCGCCATCCTCGAGTGCTCGCTCGTGCCGTGGGACACGGAGATCTTCGGGTTCCCGGTCGCGCAGATCGGCCGGATCGAGCTCGCCGAGGGCGCCGACCCGACCGAGGCCCTCGAGGGCTTCGAGGCCTGGTGCGCCGACGGCGCGGTGCGGCTGGTGTCCTGCCGGCTGGACCACGGCCGGCTCCGGGAATCGATGGCCCTCGAGGCGACCGGCTTCCGGTTCGTGGAGATGGTCTACGGCCCGCGGTTCGATCGGTTCGACGCGATCGGCACGCCACGTCACGAGGTGCAGCTCACGGAGGCGACGGAAGCCGATGTCGCCGGCATCGAAGCCATCGCGTCCTCGGCGTTCACGACAGGCCGGTTCCTGCTCGACGAACGGCTCGATCCAGAGCTGAGCCACCGCAGGTACGCGACCTGGGTGCGGACGAGCTTCGGGTCCGATCGTCAGACGGTGCTCAAGGCAGAGCTCGATCGCCAGCTCGTCGGCTTCCTGATCGTCGAGCGCCGCCCCGACGCGAGCGTCTACTGGCACCTCACCGCGATCGCGCCCGGATCCCAGGGCAAGGGCATCGGCACGAGCGTCTGGCAAACGGCTCTCCTGCGCCACCGAGCCGAGGGCGCGACGTCCGTCGAGACGACGATCTCCGGCCACAACCTGCCGATCGTCAACCTGTACGCGCGGCTGGGCTTCTCGTTCGCGTCGGCCCAGATGACGTTCCACCGCCTGCGGGACGCGGGCCGGTGAAGGTCTGTCCGGCGTGCGGTTCCGCCCGATGCGATGACGCGTGGGTCTGCGCGGACTGCGGGAACCGCCCGCCGCTCATCGACGGCTTCCGGGCGTTCGCGCCGAGCCTCGCCACCGACAATGCGGGCTTCCGGGTCGAGTACTTCGAGGAGCTGGCTCGGCTGGAAGCGGACAACTTCTGGTTCCGTGCCCGGAACGACCTCATCGTCTGGGCGCTCCAGCAGTCCTTCCCGGAGATCCGGTCGTTCCTCGAGATCGGCTGCGGGACGGGCTTCGTGCTCCGCGGCATCCACGAGGCGGATCCGTCGATCGAGCTGTCCGGCAGCGAGATCTTCAGCGCCGGTCTGGCGTTCGCGGCAGCACGCGTGCCCTCGGCCCGGTTCTCGCAGATGGATGCCCGGCACATCCCCTATCGCGATGAGTTCGACGCGATCGGCGCCTTCGACGTCCTCGAGCACATCGAGGAGGACACGACGGTCCTGGCCGAGGTCGCGAAGGCCGTGCGCCCGGGCGGTGGGTTCATCGCGACGGTCCCGCAGCATCCGGCGCTCTGGAGCCTCCAGGACGAGCACGCCCACCACGTTCGTCGCTACACGGCGCGCGGCCTGCGGCGCAAGGTGGAGGCGGCCGGCTTCGAGGTCGTCCGGATGACCTCGTTCGTGTCCCTGCTGCTGCCGATGCTGGTCGCGGCACGTCTGCGACCGCGCGGCCCCACGGCCGACGTGGGCTTCGACGCGATGGACGAGCTTCGTCAGCCACACGCCGTCAACGTCGCCCTGGAGGCCGTCATGACCGTGGAGCGCTCCCTGATCCGCCGGGGCGTCTCGTTCCCCGCCGGTGGATCGCTGCTGCTCGTGGCGCGCAAGCGGCATGGAGCCGGTGGGGAGGTCCGCCCGTGATCCCGTTCAACAAGCCGTTCATGACCGGTCGCGAGCTCGCGTACATCGCGCAGGCGCACGCCAACGGGCACCTGGCCGGCAACGGCGCGTTCTCCAAGCGGTGCAGCGCGTGGCTCGAGGAGCGGATCGGCAGCCAGAAGGCGCTGCTGACGCATTCGTGCACCGCCGCCCTCGAGATGGCGGCGATCCTGAGCGGCGTCGGGCCGGGCGACGAGGTGATCATGCCGTCGTTCACGTTCGTGTCGACGGCGAACGCGTTCGTCCTCCGCGGCGCGATCCCGGTCTTCGTCGACATCGAGCCGGACACCCTGAACATCGACGCCTCGAAGATCGAGGCGGCGATCACGCCGCGGACGAAGGCGATCGTCCCGGTCCACTACGCCGGCGTCGGCTGCGAGATGGACGCGATCATGGACATCGCCGGGCGGCACGACCTCGTGGTCATCGAGGACGCGGCCCAGGGTCTCCTCGCCGACTACCGCGACCGGCCCCTGGGCGGGATCGGCCACATGGCGGCGCTCTCGCTTCCACGAGACGAAGAACATCATCTCCGGCGAGGGCGGCGCACTGCTCGTCAACGATCCCGCGGTTCGTCGAGCGGGCCGAGATCGTCCGGGAGAAGGGCACCAACCGCAGCCAGTTCTTCCGCGGCCAGGTCGACAAGTACACCTGGGTCGACCTCGGCTCGTCCTACCTGCCCGGCGAGATCATCGCCGCCTTCCTCTGGGCGCAGATGGAGGAGTCGAGCAGCATCACGACCCGCGCATGGCGATCTGGAACGTCTACCACGAGGCGCTGGCGGAGCTGGAGGCGGCGGGCCACGTGCGCCGGCCGATCGTGCCGGCGGATCGCTCGCACAACGCCCACATGTATTACCTGCTGCTGCCCGACCTCGCGCGCAGGACGGCCTTCATCGACCGGCTCAAGGCCAACGAGATCCAGTCGGTGTTCCACTACATCCCGCTGCACTCATCGCCGTTCGGGCGATCGGCCGGCCGCTCGCACGGCGACATGTCTGGGACGGATGACGCCAGCGACCGGCTGGTGCGGCTGCCCCTGTGGCTCGGTCTCGAGGACGAGCTGCCGCGGGTCATCGAGCAGGTCATCGCGGCGGCGCAAGCCGGCTGACCCGGCGCCCGCGCGCGGCTGCGCAGGGCAGGGCGTCAGACGCGGGTCGAGGCCCAGTACCGCTCGGCGTGACCGTCGACCGAGCCGAGCTCGGCCATCGCGCGTCCGTAGGACCGGACCGCGTCGGCCATCGCGCGGGTGCCGTCGAAGAGGCGCTCCAGCTGGCTCTCGTAGATGTTGATGCCCATGATCTTGCGTTCGATCTGGTCGGTGATGTCGGCGAACTCGGCGGTCACGCCGATATCGGCGGGCAGGGCATCGAGAGGCGCACCGGGCAGGTCGCTCGAGCTGGCGGAAGTCGTTCCACCACGCGTACGGGAAGTCCTCGTAGAACGTGACGATGCCGGCGTAGTCCGGGCCGGGCATGACCCAGCGGCGGCCCTCCTGGAGGAGCCGGACCCCGACCTCGCGGCACAGCTGGTGGTCGACGTGGCCACCGACGCCGAGCGGCAGGTAGACCTTCTGCGGCTCGAGCCGCGCGATCTCGCGGCGCAGGATCTCGAACGGCGCGTCGTCGTCGGCGCGGGGCGTCCCGAGCAGCTCGTCGTCGCCCTCGTAGCCGCGGAAGACGGCATCGGGCAGGTCGAGGAAGACGATCGACGCCTCGGCGAAGTAGGCGAACCGCTCGTCCTCGAGCCGGCGTCGGGCCATCAGGTCGCCGGCCGCCGCGGCATCCATGAGCTCGTCGGTGTAGACGGCGCCCTGCGTCGGGGTGTCGTCGGCGACGGGCTGGTCGGCCAGCGACTCGTTGCGGATGCTCGCCCGGCGGTACCACGACGAGCGCTGCCAGAACCGCTTGGCGGCCTGGTCGGCGTCGGACTGGGTGGCATCGAGGCGGTCGCTCGTGGCGGCCCAGGCGGGGACGAGGGCGGCGGTCGGCCAGTCGGCGAGGATGTCGCTGCGGTTGAACGCCTCGGTCGCCGGCCACATCGCCTTGGACCCGAACCCGAGCGCCTCGCGCTGGTACGGGGTCATCGGGTCGGCCGTCGCCGTCGCCGGAGAAGACGGTCAGGATCGTGACGGTCTGGCCGAGCTCGCGGAGGCTGGCGATCAGGCCGCCGCACGAGAGCGCGACGTCGTCCGGGTGCGGCGCGACGAAGACGTGGGTCATGGCCGGGCGAGTATACCGAGCCGCACCGGCGGGTCGTCGGTCGTGAGGCCTCGTCGGTCGTCAGCCCGCGAAGCCTTCGGCGCCGATGAGCGGGACGAAGACGCAGTAGCCGTCGGTCTCCTCGAGCCAGTCGTTGCCGTGCCGGGTCACGACGGTCAGCAGCTGCCGGTCGCGTGACCCGACGGGGATGACCAGGCGGCCGCCCTCGGCCAGCTGCTCGCGCAGTGCATCGGGGATCGACGGCGCGGCGGCCGTCACGATGATCCCGTCCCACGGCGCTGCCGGACGCATCGCCGAGGCTCCCGTCCGCCTCGCGGATGTCCACCGAGCCCGGGAGGTCGAGCGCGTCGATGCGCGCCTTCGCGGTGGGGATGAGCGCGGCCTGGCGCTCGAGCGACGTGACGTGGGCACCGAGCCAGGCGAGGATCGCCGCCTGGTAGCCGGAGCCGGTGCCGATCTCGAGGATCCGGTCGCCCGGCTGGACGTCGAGGTGCTCGGTCATCTTGGCGACCATGAACGGCTGGCTGATCGTCTGGCCGGCGTCGATCGGGCAGGGCCTCGTCGGCGTAGGCGTAGCGCCGGCTCTCATCCGGGACGAACGCCTCGCGCGGGATCGCGCCCATCGCGGCCAGGACGCGCTCGTCGTGGACGCCGCGCGATCGGAGCTGGCCCGAGACCATCGCGGCGCGGGCCTGGGCTGGATCCGGTGCGGGACCGGTCATGCGAGCGAGGATACGCCGCACGACCGTCCCCTCGATCAGGCCCGGGTCAGGACGGGGAGGGTGACGGGGCGGCGCTCGGGGCCGCGGATGGCGCGACCGATGGCGCCGCGGACGGCGCGACCGACGGGGCGGCGGATGCCGACGCCGCGGGCGACCCGCTGGCTCCGGCGGACCCGGACGGGCCGGCGGAGACGGAGGGCTCGGGGCTGGCGCTCTCCGGCGCGGTCGCCGTCGGCACAGGCGCCGGGGTCAGCAGGCCGCCGTGGCCGCCGAGCAGCGCCGTAAAGCAGGATCGCGGCGAAGATCGCGACGCTGGCGATGACGAAGTAGCGCGACGGTCGGTCGGTCATCTTGGCCGCCCGTTCGCCGGGGGTCAGCGGGCGGGGAGCGGGGGTTGGTGCGCCGCGAGATCGGCGCGGGCCGGACCCGGCGGCTGCGGCTGCTCCGGCGGCGGCGGCCGCTGCGGCGGCCGGCGCGATCGCGCCCGATTCCTCGGCTTCTTCGGAGTCCTCGTCCTCCGCGTCGTCGTCGGTCTCCTCGTCGTCGCCTTCGGACGCGGACTCGTCGTCGCCTTCGGGCTCGGGCTCAGGTTCCGCCTCGGGCTCGGGCGCCGCCGCCGGCTCCGGTTCGGGCTCCGGTTCGGGCTCGGGCGCCGCCGCCGGCTCCGGTTCGGGCTCGCGGCTCGGGCGTCGTCGCCGCCACCTGTTCCTCGGCCGTCGGCTCGAGCGCATCCGCCCCGCCCGCCGTCGGCGCGTCGGGTTCGCTCGGCTCCGTGGGCTCGGCGGGCGCCTCCTCCGGCGTGCCGTCGGGTCGTTCGGTCATTCGGTCGGGTCACTCCTGGCGGCCGCCTCGATCATCGGGCGCGGCGCGGGCGCCAGTGTACCGAAGGCACCGAGCCGTCGTCGCTCAGGGCGCCGCCCCGTGCCTTCGTGCCAGAGAACAAGCGCGCTCGTCCTCGACGCGATCGGGATGGCCAAGGTCAGTCTTCACGGCCGCGTTTCGAGCGTGAAGCTGCTCGTAGCTGACCCGCTGGTAGTCGGTGACGCCTCTCAGCGCGGCCGAGCACGACAGGCATTCGTTTCTGGCAAGGACACGCGAGCCTGAGTCATGCGTCCCGGACGGCCGGGATGAACCACCCGGCCAGGCCGGCCACCACGGTGGTCAGGCCGAAGATCGCGATGACCGGACCCGGGCCGATGATCTGGCCGAAGATCGACCCGAGCAGCATCGCGATCGTCATCGATCCGAAGACCAGCGCGAACCGGAGGCCGACGACGCGGCCCATCATGTCCGGCGGCGTCCGCTCCTGGAACAACGTCTGGCTCGGGATGACGAAGATCATGTTCGCCACGCCCTGCCCGAAGCACAGGCCGATCGCGACCGCCAGGTTGCCCGACAGCGCGAAGAGGAACATCAGGACGCCCAGCGCGACGTAGCCGGCGATGACCATCCGGCCCTTCGCGAAGCGCGTGCCGATGAGTCCGATGGCGAACCCGCCGATGAGGTTGCCGAGCCCGATCCCGGTCTCGAGGAAGCCATACGCGGCCTGCCAGCCGAAGCCCGACCCACTGAACGTGGACTGGACGAACGTCGGCGTCAGGGCGATGAAGATGCCGAGGCTGAACTGGCCGACCGCCCCCTGCAGGGTGTTGGCGAGCAGGACCGTCTCATGGCGCAGGAACTGCCAGCCCGCGGTCAGCTCGGCAGTGAGGCCCGCCCGGACCTCGGCCGCGGCGGCGCGAACGGGTGCGGCGTTGACGACGATCGTGCCGAGCAGGGCGGCCGACGCCAGATAGGTGGCGCTGTCGAACCAGAACGCCAGGGGCACAGCCGAGCCGAGGAGGGCGACGAACACACCGGCGAGCGGGTAGCCGATGACGTCGGCGATGGTCTCGCCGACCCACATCGCCGAATTCGCGCTCAGGAGGTCCTCCTCCGGGACGATGCGCGGGAGGATCGCGACGCGGGCTGGCCGGAAGAAGACCGAGATCGTCGTGACCAGGAAGATCAGCGGGTAGACCAGGAGGATGTTGGTGACCGCGGCGACCGGGAGAAGCAGCACGATCGCCGCACGCAGGATGTCGCTGACGACCATGACCTCCTTGCGGTCCCAGCGGTCGACGAACGCGCCGGCGATCGGGCTGAGGATCAGGTTCGGCAGCGTGCCGACGAAGAACACCAGCCCCGTCGCGAGCGCGGAGCCAGTCGTGATCGCCACCACCGTCACGAGTGCGATCTGGTTGAGCCGGTCGCCGAACAGCGAGATGAGCTGGCCCGCCCAGAGGGCGGAGAACGAGCCGTTGAGCGCCAGCCGGATGTACGGGTGCTGCCGGACGCGTTCGACGGTCTCGATGGAGGGCAGCGGGATCGTGACCGTGACCGAGCCGGGGGCGACCGCGTCGGCTTCGAAGGCGGACAGCGACGGCGAGGCCATGCCCGTCCCGGCGCTGCCCAGGACCAGAGGCCGCTGGAGCGCGACGGCGCCGGTCAGGGCCGGCGACAGGCCCGTTTCGGCGCCCGGATCGCCGGCTCGCAACGGACGGCCGGAGGCGGCCAGATCGTCGAGACGCGTCCGGATCGCCGCGAGCTCCGCCTCGTCGAGCTCCTGCGGGACGCGAACGACGGCGGCGAAGAGGAAGAAAGCGAGGCCGAGGGTCAGGAAGACGTCACCGATCGACGCAACGTTCTGGATGATCGGGAAGGGGATCGGGATGACGTCGGCGAATGGACCGAGGTGGAGCAGGAACGAGGCGTCCAGCGCCGGTGGCATGATCGTGTGGAGGGACGTCGTGACGTCCGCCGGGTGGAGACCGGCCAACAGGAGGCTGGGCAGGTAGATCGGCATGTAGCCGCCGTTGATCAGGATGACCACGCCGTTGGCCAGGACCCCGATGAACGCGAGGCTCATGCCCGGGTAGCCGCGGTTGGCCCACAGGGCGACGAGCAGCAGCGCGAACGACGTCCCCAGGAGCGGGACGCGCAACGCCTCCGCGAGTGGGACGTGGGCGTTGAGCAGGAATTCCGTCCCGAACCGGACGGTCACGGCGATGAACAGCAGCGGGAGGCGGTGCAGCCGGACCGTGGCCAGGTTGGTGATCGACCCGCCGACGAGGAGGCCGAGGATGAGCCCGAGCGCGATGCCGCCGATCAGCATGGGGCCGTGCCGCCGTCGTTCACCGCAGCATCATGCGGTTGCGCAGAGGGGCGCGTCGGGTCTGGACAAGCGTCGCGGGGGCTGGCATCGGGGTCGATCCGGCCGCCGATGACGGGCGGCGATGGTGCGAGGGCGGGCTCAGACGCGCTCGGCCGGGGCGGCGGTCTCCGAGCGGGTGGGGGTCATCCGGTCGGCGGCCTGGGAGATCAGAGGGATCTGCCGCAGCCCGGCGGGGCGGCCCGGATCGGGGACACCGTCCACGTGTGCAGTTCGGACGAACGCATCGACCACGACGGGGTCGAATTGCACGCCGGCGAACTTGCGGAGCTCGGCGAGGGCCTGCTCGGTGGTCAGCGGCGTCATCCGGTACGGGCGAGCGGCCGTCATGGCCTCGAAGGCGTCGGCCACGTGGAGGATCCGGGCGAGTTTCGGGATCTCGTCGCCGATGAGCCGATCCGGGTAGCCGGAGCCGTTGTACCACTCGTGGTGGTGGCGGATGATCGGCAGCTCGGGCGCCAGCTTGGTGACCTGCGCGATGATCTGAGCGCCCAGGACCGGGTGCGAATTCATGAGCATCCGCTCGTCCCGCGTCAGGCGTTCCGGCTTCTTGAGCACATCGTCGGGGACGCCGATCTTCCCGACGTCGTGGAGCAGGCCTCCCCACTCGAGCGCCTCAAGCTCGTGGTCGTTGACGCGCATCACCCGGCCGATGTCGACCGCGATCTCCTTCACCCGCCGGCTATGCCGTGCCGTGAACGGATCGCGCTTGTCAACCGCTTCAGCCAATGCCCCGATCGTCTGCGTGAACATGTCGCGCATCTCGACGAACCGCTGGGAGGCCTGTCGGGTGGTGGCCAAAGGCAGGGCGAAGAGCAGCGTCGCCCACCACGCCAACGAGTAGACGATTGACATCAGCCAACCAAGGGGCGCCAGGGCCAGACTGTTGTAGACGGTTTCGCGCGAGTCGCCGGAGATCACGGTCCTGAACGACTGACTCGTACGCAGAGATAGGACTCCGGCCGCGATAACTACGTTCAGCCCGTAGAAGACGGCTGCGCCGACTACCGCAGCTAGAAAATTCGCGCCAAGAAGCAAATCTCGCGGCAGAGGCAGGGCATTCAAGACCGCGAGCTGCACGATGCCGCCGGCGATCGCGGGGAGAACTGCACCGGCGTGGTTTGCCAGCGATCCATACCAGGGGATCTTGCCGCGCAGTTCGCGCATTTCCGTCGTGCCGAATGCGGCAACCCATCCCCCAACTGCCGGGCCCCCGAGCGTCATCGCAGCGACGATGGGCGCCATGGCGACGGCTTGGTGTGATCCAAGAGGGAGCCGAACCGGCAATGCCGACGCCAAAAGGGTCAGCGCGGTCCAGAAGACAATGCCCGCGAGTATCTGAGCTTCAGTCGGCTGTGCGAGTTCCTCGGCGCCTCCCGGAAATGTCGCGGGGGACAGCGTCAGCGCGATTCTGAAACCAGCCGGAAACAGATAAGTCGCAGCGATGAGCGCAATCACGCTCAGCGATACGACTCCGGCGATGTAAACCCTGAGGGGTCGCGGCATTGATGCCTCGTACGAAGAGCGATCATCCAGACTGTATCCCCAGGAGGCTCAGTCGGGTAATCGCCCTAAACGTACTAGAAGCCTCGAAGCGAAGCTCCACCAGCAAGTGCGATCATGGCAACGCTCGCGAGCGCGACCATGACGCGGGTCATTCGGGCCTTCATAGGAGAGTTCCTACCAGCCCTTGATGACGGATTCGGAATTCACGCTCGATCCTCCTTCGCGGCCCTCGCGTCCTCAGGAACACGAAAACCGACCAGACTCATTGGTCGGTCGGTTGCACTACTCGCTCTGCGCCACCCTAAGTGCCCATTTCAGGTGGAGCTTCTGCGCGTCCGAGCGTCTTACTGTTGCTTCCTAGTACTGGGGTACTACGAAGTTCCGGGACTATATGGATACCGGACCGCCCCGGTCAATACGGCACCTTACCTATCCCTAGATTGTCTCGAGCGGAGGAGCAACAACGTCAAGCTCGTCCTATGAGACGGCTTGCGTAGTGACCGTACTGTTCGGCAGCCGCTGAGTGGGCACCGCTAACCCGGTACAGCCGCAACAGGGAGACCTCGACGGACTCGGCGCTTGGGTCGACCTCGAGGGCCCTCCGTGCCACGCGGATCCCGCGGTCGAAATGCCCCGTGCTGAGGTCCGCTGCGACGGCGCGTTCCACGATCTGTAGGTAGGAGGCATGGAGCCAGTCGCGAAACGCCTGGGTCCACTCCTCGTATTCGAAGTCCAAGGCAAACCGCCCGGTGTACTGGGTAGACAGGATCTCTACTTCGTCCGGCGTGGGATCGGGACCCATGCCGCGAATGGTCAGGGCACAGGCGCCACTCGCGCTTGACACGAGTTCGCGGTCGAGCCAAATGACTTCCGAATCGTGGTGCAGGTAACCGGGTGACAGGTCGTCGTTGAAGTCTTCCTCGAAAACTCGACGCATGAAGTAGACCGTCTGATTCAATGAATTCATTGCGAGGTCAGGTCCGAGATCGGGCCATAGGGCGTCAAGCACTTGGTCTCGGGTACTGGAGAATGCAGGGCGAGTAAGCAGGTACGCCAAGAGAGCAAGAACGCGCCGGCGAATGCTCGTTCCGGGCGTCAGGCGTTGGCCCACTCGCACCGAGATTCGACCGAGGTCATCCACTGCCACCTTCGGCGCCAACCGACGGGCCAGGCTGCGGCCGAGGTCAGAGGCACCCGCCGTGCGGCGCAACTCGCGACCAGCTTCACGAAGTCGGGGAATGTCCGATTCGTCTCCGACGATCTCCAATAACCGCCCGGTTCGTAAGCGCGATGGCCCCGCGGATCGCTTCAACTGTTCTCGTAGATCGTGGCGCCACCTGCGGGGCTGCGATTCCATCGCCCTGGACACCACCTCCGATGCGGGTCGTGTGAGCACATCGGTTCGTTGAACGAGCAGGTCCGCGAAGAAGGTCAGGTGCCAGGGATAGTTACTCCCGATCGATTCGACGACAGCTGACAGCTCATCAGGGGTCTGGGTGTACGCCAACAACAAGTCGGTGGCGCGCCTCCAGCGGTGCGCGCGGAGACTCTGTGCGGCACTCTTGGCAACTCGTACCAGGGAGTCGGCGTCTCCGGATCCGGTCGCCACCGCGTAGTGCGCCAAGGCGACCAATCGGGCGACGCCGAACGCGGGGCTTGTTCCTCCAGCGAGGGTGCACGATTCGAGGAGAGACTCGGCCTCCGCGAAGCGCTTTCGCCGGATCATGTACCGGGCGCCGATGAGGGCTCGCATTGACTTGTGTTTGGCCGTCAGCCGGCCGCTGGAATCAGCCTCTTCGAGTAGAGATTGCGCTCGAGCGGGGTCGCCATACGAATCCTCGTACTCGGCCGTCTCCAGAAGAAGGTCAGGCTCGGCCCGCAATTCGGGTCGACGAAGTGTGATGGTCGATAAGGTCGATGCTTCGTCGACCATGCCAAGTTGAGCGAGCGTCGCCCCTTTCAGTACGAGCGTCGCTGCTGTCTCAATCCACGCCGAGCTTGGCTCGAACGCCTGGGTGGCCTCTTCCAGCTGGGCCAACGCCTCCCGCGGACGGTCCTGGTGGATGGAAATCAGGGCCAGGTTGAGCATGGTCACGCCGTAGTAGTGCTCTTGTCTCCCTTGTTGCCGCGCCGCCATCCCCTGGAGATGGGCGGCGAGAGTATCGAGGTTCCCACCAGTCCCACCGGCCTCAATCGAGAGGCGTGCAGCCTCCGCGATCAGACTTTAGGTCTGCGTCGGCGGTGGCCTCCCTGAGCCTGCCCGCAAGCGACGCCGCTTGCCGCACATCCCCCGTGTTCATGTGGAATGTCAGGAGATTGAGAAGGGCGTGATCTCGCTCGCTTCCAATCGGTTGCTGCAACAAAACCGCGCCTGAGGCCGCAACCGCGCCCTCATAATCACCTTGCTGCATACGGAGACGTGCCTCAACGACCCCAAACCCGGTTGGTCGCAATTCAACAGGCGTACCGTCGATGAACTCCGATGCCGCGGCGTAGGCGGCGCTGGACATGATCTCGGGAAGTGCTGATACGACTATGGCCGCGACCGCCGCAGGGTCGCCGGCTTCGCGGTAGTGGTAGGCGGCGATGCGCCAGTCGAGGTCGGTGGCGGCTTCCGCGACGCGATGGTGGAGCTGGGCCACGGCGGCGGGGCCGATCGACGAGAGGAGCCGCGCTTCGAGGAACTCGCGCACGAGCGGGTGGTAGCGACGCGGGCCTCTCGACGAGCGGGGTGGCCGGCTCAGGAGCGTCAGTCGCTCCGCCGCCGCGGTCAGGCGACCCACGTCGACCTCGTCCAACTCGCTCACGACACCGGCCAGGTCAGGCGAGACCGCCTGGAGGATGGAGGTGCGCATGAGGAACCGCTGCAGATCTTCGGGCAGGTCGCCGACGACCTCCTCCGCGAGGTAGTCGTAGAGCTCCTGGTCGGCTCCGGTCAGGCCGCGCACGAAGCGCCGGATCTCGCCCGGCGACCGGTCACGCAGCGCTGCCTGGACCAGCTGCAGCGATGCCGCCCAGCCTTCGGTCCGAGCCGCCACATCGGCGATGACGTCCGCCTCGAGGTCGCGTCCGTACGTCTCGGTGAACAGGCGGGCGGTCTCGGTCGCGTCGAAGCGCAGGTCGTCCGTCCCGATCTCGGCCACCTCGCCGGCGGTGCGCAGGCGTGCGAGCGGGATCGTGGGTGCGTGACGGCTGGCAAACACGATCGACAGGCGCTCCGGCGCACGCGCAACCAGCTCCCGGGTGATCTGACGAACGTCGGGCGATTCGTCGACGAGGTGGTAGTCATCGAGGATCAGGATCGCGCCACGCTCGGCGATCGACGGCAGCTCCGACAGGAACACGTTCGTCGCCGCCTCGCGCGTCGGACCGCCCATGGCAAGGTCGCTCAGCATGGCGGCCGTTCTCGGCGCGAACCCGGGATCGTGCTCCCGCCCGGCGGCGACCAGGTGGCTCAGGAACGACATCCAGTCACGGTCATCGTCATCGAGGCGGTACCACAGGGTCCGGACGCGGGTCCGCCGCGAGAAGTCCGCGAGCAGGGTCGTCTTGCCGTAGCCGGCGTCGGCCAGGATGAGGATCACGCGGTGGTGGATCTTGGCGGCGACCCAATCCAGCAGCCTGTCCCGGGCCAGCGTCTCGTCACGAAGCGAGGGCCGCTGGACCTTCGCGGGTTGGATCGGATACCCGGTCATGCCGTCAAAGGCTCCGAGATTGGGTTGGCCATCGGCCGGAGCGGCCGGGGCCGATGGCGGGCTGCCGCGGATCAGTTCGGGTCGCGACGTGGTGGGTGGGGCGGGGCGAACGATAGGGATCGGTCGAGGTGGGTGTCAACGGAGCTCTCGGGGCCGGACATGGCCGCCATCATGGCCGGCTTCGCTCATCCCTCGATTCAGCTGCGACCTCGGGCGCCGGTGATGCCCCGAACCCGCCTAGCCTTCGTATTCGAAGCCGATCTTGACCTCGACCCGGTACTCGACGATCTCGCCGTCCTCGACGATCGCCCACGACTTCACGACATCGACCGTCTGGATGTTGCGGACGGTCTTCGAGGCGGTGGCGACCGCCTGGCGAGCTGCATCGCTCCACGAGCGCGGACTCGTGCCGACCATGTCCCGGATGATGATGACGCCCACGGCGGCCTCCCCTGCTGCTGACGAGCGGCCATCATGACATGAGGCCGGCCCGTTCCCGGACCGGCCCCGCGGCTGCTCAGTGGATCACTGCGTCGGTGTCTTCGCTAGACGGTCACCGACTGGGGCATCGTGCCTGCCCGCACCTTGTCGAAGCAGGCACTGCAATAGACCGGACGGTCGTTCCGTGGCGCGAAGGGCACGACGGCCTGGCCCCCGCAGGCCCCGCAGATCGCGGCGTGGAACTCGCGCGGTCCATCGGTGGATCGGGCTCGCTTGGCGACTGCCCGGCATGACGGGCAGCGTTGGGGGTCGTTGGTCAACCCCTTGCTGGCAAAGAAGGCCTGCTCGCCGGCGGAGAAGCTGAACTCCTCCGTACAGTCGCGACAGGTGAGGCTACGGTCCTGGTACACCCTCTCCAGCCCTCCTCGGCACGGACGCCTGAACGCTGAGGGCCGCGCGACCGAGTGGGCAACGGGTCGGCGGCGGGCGCGGATTGAAGGGGGCGCGCCCGGGTCGGCCCGGGCTCAGCGCCCGGAACTCATAGCCGTGAATGTACGCGTGCCGTCAAGTGGTCAAAACGCCGTGAACCGCCTCGTGGAACCGTTTCACCCGCGGCTGCGTCGGGGAGCCATGTCACTGCATGCCCGTGCGGCCGCCATCGCCGCCCTTGCCCTCGTCGTCGTCGCCTGTTCCGGCTCGGCCTCGAGCGGGTCGCCGGGTCCATCGAGCGCGCCGTCGGGCGTGCCGTCCAGCGCGCCCAGCGCCTCGCCCCCCGGCGGCGTCGGAGCGATCGAGCATGCGACCGGCGCGACCGACGTCCTGCTCCGGCTCGAGGAAGGCGGCGGGTTCGTCGCACCGTCGTTCCTGGCCACCCAGGCGCCGATCTTCACGCTCTACGGCGACGGGACGATCGTCTTCCGGAACCCGATGAAGGAAGGCCCGCCGCCGGTCGGCGACATCTACCGCCTGAACCCGTTCCGCACGGCCCGTTTGAGCGAAGACCAGATCCAGGCGACGCTCGAGCGGGCGCTCGGCGAGGGCGGCCTCGGCACAGCCCGCGCCAAGTACGAGAACAACATGGTCGCGGACGCGTCCACCACCCTCTTCACGATCAACGCCGGCGGGCTCAAGAAGACGGTCTCCGTGTATGCGCTCGGCATGGACGATCCGACCTCGGCGGACGTGCTCGCGCGGGCCGCCTTCCAGAAGCTGGCGGCCTCGCTGAGCGACTTCGATCACGGCGGCACGATCCCGAGCCAGCTCTTCGCGCCGGCCGGCTACCGGGGCATCCTGCTCGATGGCGGGCCGGGGGCGCCGAACGCCCGGAAGTGGCCGTGGCCCGACCTCACGCCGTCCGATTTCGTGGCTCCGGCCGATCCGAACAGCTTCCAGCTGCCGGTCCGCGTCCTGACCGGCGCCGAGGTCGCAGCGCTCGGGGTCGACCAGGCGGAGGGCGGGCTGCAGGGCGCGACGCTCATCGGCCCGGATGGGAAGTTCTACGCCTTCTCGCTGCGGCCTCTGCTGCCCGGCGAGACCTCCTGACGGTGCCTGGGTCGGTCAGCCGGCCTCGGCGTAGCGGTCCGCGGCGTAGCTGACGAAGCGGGTCTGGCGCTTCTTGAACCAGAGCTGGATCTCGCCGGTCGGGCCGTTGCGGTGCTTGGCGAGCTTCAGGTTGATGACCTCGCCGTCCTGCTCCTGGTCGTCGGCGCCGCGCTCCTTGTCGCGCCACAGGAACATCACGAGGTCGGCGTCCTGCTCGATCGCGCCCGACTCGCGCAGGTCGGACAGGCGGGGCTCCTTGGACTCGCGCATCTCCGGCTGGCGGGACAGACTGCGAGAGCGCGATGACCGGGATCGAGAGCTCGCGAGCCAGCGCCTTGAGACCGCGCGAGATCTCCGACACTTCCTGGACGCGGTTGGCGTCGCGGTTCGTCGTCGTCGCCTGCATGAGCTGGAGGTAGTCGACGATCACGAGGTCGAGCCCGGCCTCCGCCTGCAAGCGGCGCGCCTTCGTCCGGAGCTCCATCGCAGAGATGTTCGGTGTGTCGTCGATGTAGACCGGCGCCTCCGAGAGGGCGTTCATGGCCGGCGCGATCCGCGCGAAGTCGAGCTCCTCGAGGAAGCCCGAGCGCAGGCGCTGTGAGTCGATGTTGGCCACGCTCGAGAGGAGACGCAGGACGAGCTGCTCCTTGCTCATCTCGAGGCTGAACACGCCGACGCTCTTCTTCTCCTTGACCGCTGCGTGCTCGGCGATGTTGAGGGCGAAGCTCGTCTTGCCCACGGACGGGCGAGCCGCGAGGACGATCAGGTCGCTCTTCTGGAGGCCGGTCGTGAGGGTGTCGAGGTCCGTGAACCCGGTCCGGACGCCGCTGATCTCGCCGCGATGCGCGTGCAGGTAGTCGAGCCGGTCGTAGGCGTCGTGGAGCAGCGACTTGAGCGGGCTGAACCCCGCGTCGACCCGCTTCTGGCTGACGGCGAAGAGCTCGGCCTCGGCGCGATCGATGGCCTCCTGGATCTCGGCCGGATCCTCGTAGCCGATGCCGGCGATGCGGCCGGCGGCGCCGATGAGGTTGCGCAGGACCGCCTTGCGCTCGACGATCCGCGCGTACTGGGCGACGTGGACGGCCGTCGGCGTCTCGTTGGAGAGGCTCGACAGGTACGCCCGGCCACCGATCGCCTCGAGCTCGTCCTTCCGCTCCAGGGCCTCGGCGACGGTGACGATGTCGATCGGCTCGCGGCGCTCGAACAGCTCCAGCACGGCCGCGTAGATCCGCCCGTTGGCCTGCCGGTAGAAGTCAGCCGGCCGGAGGAACTCGGCGACCTCGATGACCGCGTCCCGGTCGATGAGGATCGCGCCGAGGACCGACTGCTCGGCCTCGAGACTCTGCGGCGGAAGACGGTCGATCATCGTTCTGGCGGACTCCGGTGCGGGTGGGTCCACAGTGTCCGGGCCGGAGACCCGGCCCCCTCAACAAAGCCCGACCGACCCGCCCCGGCCGTCCACCAACTTCGCCCGCCTGTTCGCGAGATGTGGACGATCCTGTTGATATCCACCGGCCCGATCACGTTCGTCGACTCGAGAATCGGCCTCGTGGACGGTTCAGGCGAAGGCGGCTGGCGAGCACGAGAGCGAGCGCACTGCAGTGCGTGAGCGAACGCGCGGAGCCGGCCAACGCACGCATTGGCCGTCCACGGCGCCGCCCTCAATCAAGCCGTCGAATGACTCCGATGAGCTTGCCCTGGATGCGGACATCCGCGTAGAACTGGGGTGGATAGGCCGGATTCGCGGGCTGGAGCCGGATCTGGTCCTTCTCCTTGAAGAAGCGCTTCAGGGTGACGGCGTTCTCTTCGACCTGGGCGACGACGATGTCGCCGTTCCGTGCGGTCGTCTGCGGTCGGATGAGGACGAAGTCGCCATCGGCGATGTGGGCCTCGATCATCGAGTCGCCTCGGACGCGGAGCACGTAGGCGTCCCCACCGGGGGCCAGGATGTCCGGGATCGCCATCGATTCCGTGGCGTCCTGGTAGGCCTCGATCGGTCCGCCGGCGGCGATCTCGCCGATGATCGGCACGACCACGGCGTCCCCTGCGGTCGCCTGCGGGACGAGCTCGCTGGTCAGACCCAGGCGCATCGCGGCCGTCGGCGTGAGGCGGATGGCCCGCGACTGGGCGGCACCGCGCTCCAGGTACCCCTCGCGCTCGAGGATCTGGAGGTGGTGATGGACGGCCGACGTGGAGGCCAGCCCGACCGCACGCGCGATCTCACGCACCGACGGCGGATAGCCGCGGGCGCGCAGCGTCGACGCGATGAAGTCGAGGATCTTGACCTTGCGTTCGGCGTCGTGCTTCGTCACTCGCGCCTCCTTGTCTCGCCATCATAGCGAACAGACGTTCGATGTCAAGGCGCCTCCTGCTCGCCGTCCGGCACATAGGGAGCTGATGTGGACGCTACGATCGGCGTATGGATCGGGTCCGGGTGCTGACTGCCGTCCGCGTGCTGTCGATCGTGCTGGTCGTCGCCGCCATCGTGGTCGCGGCTGCGGCCCTCGTCGACGAGGGTCGTTTCGACCCGACGCGCTTCTTCGCGTTCTTCACGATCCAGAGCAACCTTATCGGCGTCGCGGCATTCATCTGGCTCGTGGCTAGTCGCGACAGGCGTCGGTCCCGAGGGCTCGAGCTGCTGCGCGGCGCCGCGGTCGTCTATCTGACCGTGACCTTCTTGGTGGTAATCCTTCTGCTGTCGGGCGAGGACGTCCAGCTCGACCTCGTCTGGGTCGACGTCGTCCTCCACAAGCTCTTTCCGGTGGTGGTCGTGCTCGACTGGCTCGTCGACCCGCCGATGGTTCGCCTCGCCTACCGCGACGCGGCCCTGTGGCTCGTCTACCCGATCGTGTGGGTCGTCGTCACCCTCGTCCGCGGAGCGGCCGACGGCTGGTATCCGTATCCATTCCTGGACCCGGCGAAGGGCGGCTACGGGACGGTCACCGTGGTCGTCATCGCCATCACCATCGGGTTCCTGGCGCTCGCGGCCGTCACGGTCGCGATCGGCGATCGCCTGGGGCGCCGCGCGACCTCGGCCGGGCCGGGGCTGGCCTGACGGAGCCATCGGGCAGGCTTCGCGCGCGAGGCTGGTAGACTCCTCGACCCGGGAACAGGAGGAGCCACGGCGTCATGGCGCGCGACACAGCACGGCGGAGCAAGCGCTCGAGAGGCGGAGCCGGGTTCGGCCGCGCCCTGTCGCTGCTCGCGTTCCTGCCGATCGCGAGCCGCGTCCCGATGTACACCCGTCTGATCACCTCGCTGGTGATGGACGAGCGGATGCCCGTGCAGCGGAAGGCCCTGCTGGCCGGTGCGGCCGGCTACCTCGTCCTCGGACGGGATCTCATCCCGGACGACATCCCGATCATCGGCGGGCTCGACGACCTCGTGGTCGTCGTCCTGGCCGCGGAACTCTTCCTCGACGGCGTGCCGGACGACCTGCTCAACGAGAAGCTCGGTGAGCTCGGGATCGACCGCGCCGAATTCGATCGCGACGTCGCCCAGGTCCGGCGCTTGACGCCGGGTCCGGTCCGGCGGAGCATCCGCCGCGTCCCCGAGCTCATCGGTGGCGTCGGCGAAGCCATGAGACAACTCGGTCTGGGGCCCCGAACGCGGGCCTGGATCAACAGGGAGGATCGCAACGCGTGAAGGTCATCCTCACGAAAGACGTGGACAAGGTCGGCAAGAGCGGCGAGATGAAGCAGGTCGCTGACGGGTTCGCCACGAACTTCCTCATCCCGCAGAAGCTGGCCGTGCCTGCCGCAGGTGGCGCCTACCGGGCCTGGCAGCACGACATCGCCAGCCGCGAAGACAAGCGGGTCCGCGAGCGCGCCGACGCCGAGATCGCCGCGACCCGCATCGCCAGCACGACCCTGACCATGGGCGTGAAGGTCGGCGAGGGCGGCAAGCTCTACGGCTCGATCACGTCGAAGGACATCGCCGACGCCCTGGCGCGTCGCGGCATCGAGGTGGACCGCCACAAGATCGACCTCGAGGAGCCGCTCAAGACCCTCGGCACCTACAAGGTCGCGATCAAGGTCTTCACCGGCATGACCCCCGAGGTCACGATCGTCGTCGAGCCGAAGGGCTAGGTTTCGTCGCGGGGCGGTCCTCCCTTGGTGCCGGCTGGCCCCGTTCCCGTCAGGCGCACGATCCTGTCGGCGGAGCGTGGTCCGATGCAAGGAACGACCCGATCCGCCGTGATCGGCCGATGGCCACGCTCAGATGCCGCGTCCGCGTTCCTCTGAGGCGCACGGCCCGGCGGAGCAGCAGCCTCGGAGGCGCGGCCGGGTCGGACGCGCCCCGGACGTGCGCGCCCCGGACGTTCCAGGAAGGCACGCGATCCGAACAGCCGAGCGTGGTCCGACCCAGAAAACGACGGGATCGGGTCCGAATCGGTCGATGGCCCAGCGTGGCGACCGGATCCGCGTTCCTCTGGGGAACACGTGGGGCGCCTTCCCCCGGATGGAGCGCCGCCGTCCGGACGCGGCGAGCCACCGGCCCGGATCCGGGCCGGTGGTGGTCACGCCGATGTGTCGCGGTCTAGAAGAAGCCGAGCGGCTTGGGGTCGTAGCTCACGAGCAGGTTCTTGGTCTGGGTGTAATGGTCGAGCATCATCTTGTGGTTCTCGCGCCCGACGCCTGAGGCCTTGTAGCCACCGAAGGCGGCGCCGGCCGGGTACAGGTGATAGCAGTTGGTCCAGACGCGGCCGGCCTTGATCCCGCGACCCATCCGGTAGGCTCGGGAGCCATCGCGAGTCCACACGCCGGCGCCGAGGCCGTACATCGTGTCGTTCGCGATCTCGAGCGCCTCAGCCTCGTGCTTGAAGGTCGTGACTGACAGCACCGGCCCGAAGATCTCCTCCTGGAAGATCCGCATCTTGTTGTGGCCCTTGAAGACAGTCGGCTGGAAGTAGTAGCCGCCGGCCAGGTCGCCGGGCAGGACGTTTCGCTGGCCGCCGATCAGGAGCTCGGCTCCCTCGGACTTGCCGATCTCCACGTACTTGGTGATCTTCGCGAGCTGTGCAGCGGAGACCTGCGGTCCCATCTGGGTGTTGAGGTCGAGCGGGTGGCCCTGACGGATCGCGGCGATCCGCTCGAGCGACCGCGCCATGAACCGGTCGTAGATGGACTCCTGGATCAGGGCCCTCGACGGGCAGGTGCAGACCTCGCCCTTGTTGAAGGCGTAGAGCACGAGTCCTTCGATGGCTTTGTCGAGGAAGTCGTCGTCGGCGGACAGGACGTCCTCGAAGAAGATGTTCGGGGACTTGCCGCCGAGCTCCGTGGTCGAGGGGATCAGGTTGCCGGCCGCGTATTCCATGATCAGGCGGCCCGTCGTGGACTCACCTGTGAAGGCGACCTTGTTGATGCGCTTGCTGGAGGCCAGCGCCATCCCGACCTCGGCACCCGGGCCGTTGACGATGTTGATGACGCCGGCGGGCACGACCTCCTCGAGGACCTCGGCCAGCTTGAGGATCGACCACGGCGTTGGGCTCGCCGGCTTCAGGACGGCGGTGTTGCCACCGGCGAGGGCCGGGGCGAGCTTCCAGGCGGCCATCAGGATCGGGAAGTTGAACGGGATGATCAGCCCGACGACACCGAGCGGCTCGCGGAAGTGGTAGGCAACGGTGTTCTTGTCGAGCTCGGAGATCGAGCTCTCTTCGCCGCGAATGACGCTGGCGAAGTAGCGGAAATGGTCGGCCGCGAGGGGGATATCGGTGGAGAGCGTCTCGCGGATCGGCTTGCCGTTCTCCCAGCTCTCGGCGACGGCGAGCATCTCGGCGTTCGCGTCGATCGCGTCGGCGATCGCGTTGAGGACGCGTGCGCGCTCGGTCGGGGACGTCTCGCCCCAGCCACCCTTGGCGGCGTGGGCCGCATCGAGGGCGAGCTCGACATCCTCGGTCGTGGAGCGCGGGACTTCGGTGAAGGACTGGCCCGTCGCCGGCGTCAGATCGACGGCGTACTGGCCCTTGACCGGGGCCACCCAACGACCGCCGATGAAGTTGTCGTACCGCTCGCGCAGCGGCACTGGACTTCCTGCCGCTCCGGGCTGCGCATAGGTGAATTCCTTGGTTGCGACGGTCATGATGCCGTGCCTCCTTTGTCCCGAGCGGGACAGGTTCGGACCGCAGGTTCGCGGGTCGCGGACGGATTCGGTCCATTGGTGCACGGTCATGCCGCCGCGTCTCCCGACGAGCGGGGCGCCGGCGGGCGTCACGTGCCCGGTATCCGCACCGACTCACAGGCGGGACCGGTAGTTCTCGTCCATGGTTGCGCGGGTCCGAGCCGTTCGGTAGTGCCGAAGGTCACGACACTCGATGCCATCGCGCCTACTGGCTGGCCAGCCGCCAGATCTGGACGCCGTCCTGGTCGTAGACGGTCTGGAACTTCGGGCTCGAGGCGAAATCGGTCCCCGGCTGGCTGTCGCAGGGGTTCCCGCCGCTCGACAGCACGTACGTCGCGCCGTAGACAGCCATCCGGTTGGCGGCGACGTCCGGGCCGTCGCAGTAGATCGCCTTCGTGGCGGCCGCGCGCGGCCCGGGGTCGTAGCCGAGGTTCGAGACGTACGGCCCGAACGTCGAGATCCGCAGCCGTCCGGCCAGGTCGACCGGGCTGTTGATGAAGTCGTCCGTGACGAACACCGAGCGTTGCGGCGTGTTGGCGGCGATCCAGTGCGCCGCCGTCTCCTGGGGCAGGCCCAGCGCGACCGTGTCCGAGCGCAGGTGCCAGACGGCGATGAGCGCCGGCGAGAAGGCGCACACCACGAGCAGCGCCGCCACGAGCGATGGCCGCCAGTTGCGGATCAGCCAGCCGGCCAGGATGGCCACGGCGATCCACATGATCTGGAAGTACTTGTTCATGTCGAACTCGACCGCGCTGACAACGATGATGTTGGGGACGATGAACAGCGCGACCATCCAGGCCACGAGGAACCAGCGGGACGGCATCCCGCGGGCCGTGAACGCCGCGATGACCGCCAGCACGGTCGGGATGCCCAGGTTGGTCAGGTAGAAGAAGGCGACCGCCGCCGGGCCGTCCTGGACCCGCGCCTCGCTCCACCACAGCACGAACCGGAAGGCGCCCGTGTCGCCCTGTCGTGAGATCGCGTCCACGATGAACGGCGCGGCGAGGACGACCGGTGCCAGGAAGAGAAGGGCGTCACGCCAGACCGTCCGTTTGCGCCAGCCGCCGGTCGTCAGCACGTACAGCCCGACGATGAGGTAGGTCGCCGGGAACGCGAAGAACTGGAACGGCGCCAGCAGCGCGGCCAGGACGCCGGCCAGCAGGATCCCGAGCGGACGGCGATCCAGTGAGGCGACCACCAGCAGCACGACCGTGACCAATCCGGGCAGCCCCAGGGTCGTCGCACGGTGGGGCAGGAAGCCCGTCCCGAAGATCGACGCGATCTTGAAGTACGGCCAGCCGTCCACCCACGTGTTGTCGTAGGAGATCCGGCTGACCAGGTCGACGACGTCGGCGTTGGCGTTCGCCATCAGGTCGCCGACCAGCCGGATCCAGCCCAGGCCGCCGCCGAAGCAGACCAGGATGGCGGCGATCGTGGCGACCTTCCGGGCGCCGGTGAGGCGCAGGGCGAGCGCCCAGGTCACCAGGGCGAGGACGCCCGCGAAGAGGGCGCTGGTCGCGAAGTAGGTCGGGATGAGGTCGACACCCGCGACCGTCGAGGTGATCGCGCCCTGAAAGTCGGCGAACCAGTGGTACGTCAGCGGGACGCCCGCGAAGTAGGGGACCTCGGGCGGGAAGTTGCCCGCCGCGATGCTCGAGCCGATCGCGACGTGGACGAGGAGGTCGCTCCAGTTCCAGCCGCCGCTGACCCAGCCGTTGGCCGTCTCGTGCCAGCCGTTGCCCATCAGGACGACGAACACCGCCAGGGCCGTGGCGGTGGCGATGATCCAGGCCGGTGCATCCGCACGGAGAGCCGCCACGATGCCCGCGCCGGTCGGCCGCGGGATCGGCGTCAGCCAGCGATGGTGGATCTGCGCGACCAACACCGAGGCGAACGCGAGGATGACCGCGCTGACGATGACCGACTCCGGACCGAAGCCGGTCACCCTGGCGACGACGTTCACGAGGTGGGACGAGACGTAGACGCTCGTGACGATCGCGGCACCGATCACGCCCGGGACGGGCAGGTCCGGAACGATCCGCCGGATGACGACCCAGCCCGGCACGAAGAACAGGATCGGCCAGATCGTCGCGACCGCGACCAGCGGGATCTGCCATGTCAGGAGAGCCGTCGCAACGATGGCGACGATCAGGCCGATGGCGACGCGCGGGCCGAGCGGCGTCGGTCGCGGGTCGGCGCCGGCGCCGTCATCGGCAGGGGGTTCCACAGCGGGATGATGATAGCGACCGTGACCGAACGGACGATCCTCCACGTCGACCTCGACGCCTTCTTCGCGGCCGTCGAGCAGCGCGACGACCCGTCGCTGCGCGGCCGCCCCGTGGTCGTCGGTGGCGCCGGCAGCGAGGATGCGCGGGGTGTCGTGTCGGCCGCGAGCTACGAGGCCCGCCGCTTCGGCATCCACTCGGCGATGTCGCTGCGCGAGGCCTACCGGCGGTGCCCGGACGCGGTGTTCCTGCCGGTCGACGGGCGCCGCTACCAGATCGCCAGCCGCGATGTCATGACGATCCTGCGGCGTTACACGCCGCTGGTCGAGCCGATCTCGATCGACGAGGCGTTCCTGGACGTGTCGGGCTCGGCGGCGCTGTTCGGCGACGGGCCGGCCATCGCCCGCCGGATCAAGGACGAGATCCGGGACGAGGTCGGCCTGACCGCGTCGGTCGGCGTCGCCCGCACGAAGCTGGTGGCCAAGATCGCGTCCGACCTGCGCAAGCCGGACGGCCTCGTCGTCGTGCCGCCGGGGGAGGAGGAGGCATTCCTCGCGCCCCTCCCGATCGGGCGGCTGTGGGGGGTCGGGGAGAAGACCGCCCTGGCCCTGGCCGAGTACCGGGTGAGGACGATCGGCGACCTGGCGGCCCTGCCGCCGGACCTCCTCGATCCGTCGCTTCGGCAAGCACGGTGCGTCGCTCGTCGTCGCGAGCCCGGGGAGTCGACGCGGACCCCGTCCACGACGGCGACCCGGCGAAATCGGTCGGGCACGAGCACACGTTCGACGTCGACACGAGCGACCCGGAGGTCATCGAGCGGACCCTCCTGGCGATGGCCGAAGGCGTCGCCGGCCGGCTGCGCTCCGCCGGGGTCCGGGCGGGCACGGTCGCGGTCAAGATCCGCGACAGCGGGTTCCACACCATCACCCGCCAGCGCACCCTGGCCGAGCCGACCGACCTGACCGACCCGATCTACGCGACCGCGCTCGAGCTGGCCCGGCCCGAGATGCGCGGGATGAAGGTTCGGCTGCTGGGGGTCACGGCCTCGAACCTCGGCGAGCGCGAGCAGCTGTCGCTGTTCGAGACGACCGAGCCACGGCACCGGCGGGCGGTCGAGGCGGCCGACGCGCTGCGCCGCCGGTACGGCGAACGGACCGTCACCCGGGCGCGGCTGCTCGGGCTCCGGGCTGCCCGCGCCGTTCGAGCGCGACCCGCGCAACCCGCTGGATCGACGGGCTCGCGGCGGGCCGGCTGCGCCGCCAGAACCGGCTGCGCGCCCGGCGACGGTCGGGCGTGACACGCAAGGTGACACGGAGCTCGACGAGATTCCACCCGACGACGCTTGACATCGAACACCTGTTCGGTCTACGGTGACGTCATAACCGAACAGACGTTCTGTCGAACGAGTGCCCCGGACGACACGACCCAAGCGCCCCCGGAAAGGAGCCATGTCGCATGGCATTCATCCGAGTCGAACCGGTGCAGGTCCAGGTCCGCACCGACTGGTTCAGCGGTCGACCTCGCGCGATCACGTGGGGCGACGAGCAGCTCACGATCACCCGGCTCGCGGTCGTCCGCGAGGAAGCCGCCGCCTACCCGGTCATCAGCGGGCCGCGGACGCTCTTCGAGGTGGATACGCCCACGGGCGCGTCTGTCGCTGACGTTCCAGCACCGCTCGCGCCGGTGGACCGTCACGGGTCTCGACGAAGCCGTTCGGACCCGCGCCGCCTGACGCGGCGAACCATCGCATCGGCGAGCCGGGGGCTGGGGTCCCCAGGCACGCCGGCCCGACTGGCGGAGCCGCCTCCCCGCTCCGCCGGTCACATCGTCGGGCTTCGGGGCGGGCGCGCCGGTACCGCGCCCGCCCCGGCTCCGACGACCCATCCACGGACGTCGACGATCCCACCGCTGTCGCGCCCGTCGCCACCGTTTCGCAACGCGCCGGCCCGTACAATCGTTGCGTGGAGACCTCTGCGCGCGGTCGCTTCGGCGACTTGACCCTCGGCGGGTTCATCGAGGAGCTCGGATCGGCCGCGCCCGTGCCGGGCGGTGGCAGCGCCTCGGCCGTGGCGGCCGGTCTTGCCGCCAGCCTCGTGGCGATGGTCGCGGCGCTGTCCGAGGGTCGCCCGAAGTACGCCCAGCACGCCGACCTGCTCGCCTGGGCCGACGAGACCGGCCTCGACCTGGCGGACCGGTTCCTGTCGCTCGCCGACGAGGACTCCGACGGCCTACGCCGGGTATCGCCGCCGCGATGAAGCTGCCCCGAGACACCGAGGACCAGACGCGCAGCCGGAGCGCGGCGCTCCAGAAGGCGGCGCTCGTCGCCTCGGAGGTGCCGCTTCGCTGCGTCGAGGCGTGCGTGGAGCTCGTCGCGGTCGCGGAGTCGCTGGCCGGGCGGAGCAACGTCAACGCCTCGAGCGACCTGAACGTCGCGGCGCTCCTCGGCGAGGCCGCCGCCCGTGGCGCCGCCGCCAACGTCCTCATCAACCTGCCCTCCGTCGGCAACGCCGAGGTCGTCGATGCGATGACCGTCCGGGTCGACGCAGCTGCTCCACGACGTCGAGCGGTCGCCGCCGAGACGCGCGAGAACGTGGCTCGCAATGAGCCCCGCGAACCGATCGCACCGCAGGTCGAGGCCTGACCGAGGTGACCCGGGCGCGACTCCTGGAGGGCGGTCCGCTCGCAGACAGAGATCCGTCGCGCGGTCGCCGAGGACGTGGCCAGCTTCACTGCGCGGCGCGGCCGGCGCGCCGGGCCTCCGCGTGGTCATCGTCGGCCGCGACGCGCCGTCGGCCGTCTACCTCGAGCGGATCCTGCGCGGCTGCGCGAAGGTCGGCATCGACGCCGGCTTCGTCGAGCTCGAAGGCGAGGCGACGGAGGCCAGCGTCGTCGCCGCGGTGCGCGACCTCAACGAGGACCCGGCCGTCGACGGCGTCATCGTCCAGATGCCGCTGCCTCCGGCGATCCGCCTGCGCGCGATCGTCGACGCGATCGATCCGGCCAAGGACATCGACGGCATCCACCCGCTCAACGCCGGGCTCCTCCGGCTCGGCTACGACGGCTTCCTGCCGGCCACCGCCCACGCGGCCATCGAGATCCTCCGCCGGTCCGGGATCGAGATCGAGGGCAGCGATGCGGTCGTCATCGGCCGGTCCGCCGTGGTCGGGATGCCGGCCGCGTTCCTGCTCGTCCAGGAGGACGCCACGGTCACGGTGTGCCACTCGCGGACACGACGACCTGGCCGCCCACGTCGCCCGCGCCGACATCGTCGTCGTGGCCGCCGGCCATCCCGGGCCTCGTCACCGGCGCGATGCTCAAGCCGGGCGCCGTCGTCGTCGATGTCGGGATCAACGTGGTCGACGGCCACATCGTCGGCGACGTCGACTTCGCGTCCGCGGTGGAGGTCGCCTCGGCGATCACGCCCGTGCCCGGCGGCGTCGGCCCGCTGACGAACGCCATCCTGCTGACCCACCTGTCCGCGCCGCGGAGCGCCAGGCACCGACCGATCCCGTGGCCGCGATCGCACGCCCCGTCCTGTCCGGAGGAGATCGATGAGCTTCCCGTCCGACCTCGAGATCGCCCGAGGGGTGACACCACGGCCGATCATCGACGTCGCCCATGACCTCGGCATCGCCGACAGCGAGCTCGAGCTGTACGGACCGACGCAAGGCCAAGGTGACGCTCGAGGCGATCCAGCGGCTCGAGGAGGAACGGCCGCGCGGCAAGTACGTCCTCGTCACCGCGATCACCCCGACCCCGCTCGGCGAGGGCAAGTCGACGACCTCGGTCGGGCTGGCCCAGGGGCTCAATCACATCGGCAGGAAGGCTGCGGTCAACATCCGCCAGCCGTCGCTCGGACCGGTCTTCGGGATCAAGGGCGGGGCGGCCGGCGGCGGCTACAGCCAGGTCATCCCGATGGAGGACTTCAACCTCCACCTGACCGGCGACGTCCACGCGATCGGCGCGGCCCACAACCTGGCCGGCGGCGTTCCTCGACAACAGCCTCCACCACAAGAACCCGCTGGGCATCGACCCGCACGGCATCCTCTGGCCGCGGGTCGTCGACATCAGCGACCGGGCGCTGCGCCACGTCGTCATCGGGCTGGGCGGCCGCGAGGACGGGATCCCGCGCGAGACGGAGTTCGTCATCACCGTCGGCTCGGAGGTCATGGCGGTCCTGGCCCTGGCCACCGACCTCTTCGACCTGCGCGCCCGGCTCGGCCGGATCGTGCTCGCGACCACGACCGACGGCAAGCCGATCACGGCCGAGGACCTCGGCGTGGCCGGCGCGATGACCGTGCTCCTGCGCGACGCGATCAAGCCGAACCTGCTCCAGACGCTCGAGGGCGGCCCGGCCTTCGTCCACGCCGGGCCGTTCGCGAACATCGCCCACGGCAACAACTCGATCATCGCCGACCGGCTGGCGCTCGTGACCAACGACATCGTCTGCACGGAGGCCGGCTTCGGAGCCGACATGGGCGCCGAGAAGTTCTTCGACATCAAGTGCCGGGCGTCCGGCCTGAGCCCGGATGCGGCCGTGGTGGTCGCCACGATCCGGGCGCTCAAGATGCACGGCGGCGTCGGCAAGATCGTGGCCGGCAAGCCGCTGGATCCGGCCCTGCTCGAGGAGAACGTCGAGGCGGTCCGGCTCGGCGCGCAGAACCTGGCCAAGCAGATCGAGAACGTCACGATGTACGGCATCCCGGCCATCGTCGCGATCAACTCGTTCCCGACCGATACGCCGGCCGAGGTCGAGGCGATCCGCGAGGTCGCGCTGGCGGCCGGCGCGCGTGACGCCGTCGTCGCCACGCACTTCGTCGACGGCGGCGCCGGGGCGGCGGCCCTCGCCGAGGCGGTCTGGGCGGCGACCCAGGACGGGAGCGCGAAGTTCGAGCTGCTCTACCCGGACGGGATGCCGTTGCCGGACAAGATCGAGACGATCGTCACCCGGATCTACGGCGGCGCGGGCGTCGAATACACGCCCGCGGCGCGCAAGTCGCTGGCGCAGTACGAGGCGATGGGCTACGGCCACCTGCCGGTCTGCATGGCCAAGACCCAGTACTCGCTCAGCCACGACGCCGCGCTGAAGAACCGCCCGACCGGCTTCACCGTGCCCGATCCGCGAGGTCCGCCTGTCCGCCGGCGCCGGCTTCATCACGCCGACTGTGCGGCGAGATGCGGACGATGCCGGGCCTGCCGTCCAAGCCGGGCGGCGAGAAGATCGACATCGACGCGGACGGGCAACATCGTCGGCCTGTTCTAGGCCCGGGCCCGGCTCGAGGCCGGGCGCCGCTCAGCTCACCGTGGTGAGGGACGTGGCGAGCGCGAAGCAGAACGCGATCGGCGACGCCGATCAGGAGCCCGACGATGCCGGCGCCCCAGGCCGCCCAGTCGATCGGACCGAGGGCCTCCTCGTCGGCGTGGGCATGGTCGTCATGACCGTGGTCATCGCCGTGATCGGTCGTCTCGTGGTGAGCGACCGCTCCGGCGTGGCCCGGGACGTCGCGGCGTGCTGTCGTGGGTCATCGGTTCGTGGCCAACCTCCGCGGGCATTCTGGCAGACGGACCGGAGCCCTACACTCCCGGGCGTGACCGTCCCCAACCCGGAAAGCGCCCCGGCCCCAGCGCCGCCCGCGGGCCCATCGCCCGCCGCGGCCTCGGCCCCCGCCGGCCCACCCGACGCCGGCCTCGTCGCGAGCCTGCGCGGGCTCGATCGCAACGGCCGACTCCTGTTCGCGATGCGCACGCTCCGGATGTTCGGCTACGGCTTCCTGGCCGTCGTGCTCGTCCTCTACCTCGCGGCCGTCGGGCCTCGATCCGCTGGCGGTCGGGATCGTCCTGACCCTGACCCTGATCGGCGACACGATCATCTCGCTCTGGCTGACCACGCACGCCGACCGGCTCGGCCGGCGTCGCGTCCTGGTCGCGGGGGCGGCCCTGATGATCCTGGCCGGGATCGTCTTCGCGTTCACGAGCTTCGTCCCGCTGCTGATCCTGGCCGGTGCGATCGGCGTCGTCTCGCCGACCGGCAACGAGGTCGGGCCGTTCCTGGCCATCGAGCAGGCTGCCCTCACCCAGACCGTCCCGGACCGGCGCCGGACGGCGACGTTCGCCTGGTACAACCTCGTCGGCTACGTCGCGACGGCGACGGGGGCGCTCGGCGCCGGCCTCCTCAGCCAGGCCCTCATCGACGGCGGGACGGCACCCGTCGATGCGTATCGCGCGATCGTCATCGGCTACGCGGTGATCGGCCTCGCGATGGTGGCGGGCTTCTGGTGGCTCGGGCCGGCCATCGAGGCGCCGCCGGCCAAGGTCTCGACCGACGGCATCCGGCGCCGGTTCGGGCTCGGCCGGTCCAAGGGCACGGTGCTGAAGCTGTCGGTCCTGTTCTCGCTCGACGCCTTCGGTGGCGGCTTCATCCCGCAGAGCCTGATGGCCTACTGGTTCCACATCCAGTACGGGGCAGATCCGGCGCTCCTCGGGCTGATCTTCTTCGGGGCGAACCTGCTTGCCGCGGTGTCATCGCTATCGGCGGCACGGATCGCGGCCCGGATCGGGTTGCTGAACACGATGGTGTTCACCCACCTGCCGTCGAACCTCCTGCTGATCCTCGTCCCGCTCATGCCGAACCTCCAGCTGGCGGTCGCGGTCCTGCTCGTCCGGTTCAGCCTCAGCCAGATGGACGTCCCGACGCGCCAGTCCTACGTCATGGCCGTGGTCGACCCGGACGAGCGCTCGGCGGCTGCCGGGGTGACGGGGGTCGCACGGACGACCGGCGCGGCGATCTCGCCCACGTTCTCGTCCGTGCTCATGGCGAGCGCCGGCTACGCGGCGCTCCCGTTCTACCTGGCCGGCGGCTTCAAGATCCTGTACGACCTGCTGATCTACCGCGAGTTCAGCTCGGTCAAGCCACCCGAGGAGCGCCGGAGCTAGGCGGCCGGGCCGGCCGGCGGAGCGGCCGGCGGGGCATCCTCGCCGCCACGGCCGGGCCGGCCGGGCATCCCGAGCCGCCACCAGATGAACAGCAGGACCGCCAGCGACGACGATGACCGCGATCGGCCAGGTCGAACGGCTGGAGCGCGTGGCGGATGTCCTCCCAGTTCGCGCCCAGGACCGTGCCCGCGTAGACCAGCAGGCACGACCAGATGAACGCCCCGGCGGTCGAGAAGATGATGAAGGTCGAGATCCGCATCCGGGCCACGCCGGCCGGGAAGCTGATGAAGGTCCGGACGATCGGCAGCAGCCGGCCGATGAACACGGTCGCGGCGCCGTGCCGGGCGAAGAACGAGTCGGCCAGCTCGATCTCGTGCGGTCGGATGAGCAGGTACTTGCCGTAGCGCTCGAGGAACGGCCGGCCGCCGTACGCGCCGATGGCGTAAGCGACGAGCGATCCGAGCGTGTTGCCGATGGTGGCCGCGATGACCACGATCCAGAAGTTCCAGGGCTGGCCGGTCAGCGGCTCGATCTGGCTCGGGTCCGACACGAGGAAGCCGGCGTACGGCAGGATCAGCTCAGAGGGCAGCGGGATCATCGCGGATTCGATGGCCATCGCCAGGAGCACGCCGACATAGCCGACGGCGCCGTAGAGGCTGTTCAGGAACGGGATGACGACGTTGTCGATGAAGGCGAGCACGCGGTCCTCATGATGGTTCTGGGTCGGCGCGGCGGAGCATAGCCGACTATCCTCGGGCGGTGACTGACCCGGACGTCCCGCACTTCTACCCGGACCGTTCGGGGGCCGGTGCTGTGGTCCTCACCGGGGCCGACCTGACCGTCGGCGACGTCGAGGCGGTCGCCCGTGCCGGGGCCGACGCCGCGCTCGACGTGCACGCGCGGGAGCGCATGCAGGAGGCGCGCGACCTGATCGAATCGCTCGTCGCCGAGGGCGCCGTCGTCTACGGCGTCACGACCGGGTTCGGGGCGCTCGCCTCGACCACGATCCCCCCGGCCGACGCCGGTCGGCTCCAGCAGAACCTGCTCATGAGCCACGCCGCCGGGGTCGGCGCACCGTTCCCGCGCGAGGTCGTCCGGGCGATGCTCCTGCTGCGGGCCAACACGCTCGCGCTGGGTCACAGCGGCTGCCGGCCTCTGCTCGTCGATCGTCTCCTCGAGCTCCTGCGCCTGGGCATCCACCCGGTCGTGCCCGAGCAGGGGAGCGTCGGGGCCTCGGGCGACCTCGCGCCCCTCGCCCACCTGGCGCTGCCCCTCATCGGGCGGGGCGAGGTGGAGGTCCGCGGCACGCTGATGCCGGCCATGCTGGCGCTGCGCGAGGCCGGCCTCGAGCCGCTCACGCTCGAGGCCAAGGAAGGCCTGTCGCTCCTCAACGGGACGCAGATGATGAGCGCGGTCGGGGCGCTCGTCCTGGCCGATGCCGATCGTCTGCTCCGGACCGCCAGCGTCGTCGGCGGCGATGAGCGTCGAGGCCTTGCTGGGCACGGACGTGGCGTTCGCCGCCGCGTATCAGCTCGCCCGGCCGCATCCCGGCCAGGTCGCCGTCGCCGCCGAGCTCCGGCACCTCCTGCGCGACAGCACGCTCCAGACGGGCCACCACGGGCACGACCACAAGGTCCAGGACCCGTACTCGCTCCGCTGCATCCCGCAGGTCCACGGCGCGGTGCGCGACACGCTCGACCACCTGCGGCGCGTCCTCGACATCGAGCTCAACTCGGCGACCGACAACCCGCTCGTCTTCCCGGGTGGCGGGATCGCCGACGAGGCCACGATCGCCACCGGCGGCGGCCGGGTCATCAGCGGCGGCAACTTCCACGGCGAGCCGATCGCGCTGGCGCTCGACTTCACCAAGATCGCGCTGGCCGAGCTCGGCTCGATCAGCGAGCGGCGGACGGCGCTGCTCGTCGACCCGCGCCTCAACGGCGGCCTGCCACCGTTCCTCGCAGCCGCGTCCGGGATCGACTCGGGGATGATGATCTACCAGTACACGGCCGCCGCCCTCGTGTCGGAGAACAAGGTCCTGGCCCATCCCGCGTCGGTCGACTCGATCCCGACGAGCGCGAACCAGGAGGACCACGTGTCGATGGGCTCGATCTCGGCGCGGCACGCCCGGACCGTGCTGGAGCACGTCGAGCGGATCCTCGCCATCGAGCTGCTCGTCGCCGGCCAGGCGCTCGAGCAGCGGCTGGAGACGTCGGCCGGCGCGGCACCGGGTGACGGCGTCGCCGAGGCCCTGAGCCGGCTGCGGGCGCGAGTCCGCCACCTGGACGAGGACCGTGAGCCGGGGCCGGACCTGGCGGCGGCGACCGCCATGGTCCACGACGGCTGGCTGGCCGACCTCGCGGGCTGACCCGGCATGATCGAGACGGCCGACGTCGTGGTCGTCGGGGCGGGCGTCCAGGGCGCCAGCCTCGCGTTCCATCTCGCCCGACGCGGGGCGTCGGTCGTCGTCGTGGAGCGCGAGACCGTGGCGGCGGGCGCCACCGGGCGGTCGTCCGGCTTCGTCCGGATGCACTACGACCTCGAGAGCGAGATGCGCCTCGCCTGGCTGTCGTTCCCGTACTTCCGCTCATGGGCGGAGCTGGTCGGGGCGGGCGACCCGGGCTTCGTGCGGACCGGCTTCCTGCACGCGATGCCCCGGGCGCTCGAGGCCCAGATGCGCGCGAACGTCGCCGTGGAGGGGGCTCTCGGCGTCCCGGTCCAGGCGGTCGAGCCGGCCGAGATCGCCCGCCTCGTCCCGGGCGCCGTCACCGACGACCTGGCGGTCGGGGCGTACGAACCGGAGTCCGGCTACGCCGACCCGTCGGGGACCGCGGCCGGGTTCCTGGCCGCCGCCCGTGGGCTCGGGACCCGGCTCGTCCAGGGCCGCCGGGTGCGCTCGATCGCGGTCGAGGGCGGCGCGGTCACCGGCGTCGACACCGATCACGGGCGGATCGCCGCGCCCGTCGTCGCCATCGCGGTCGGCGCGTGGGCCGCGGACCTCGCCCGGACCGCGGGCGTCGAGCTGCCCGTCCAGCCCTGGCGCCACGAGACGGCGTATTTCGGCCTGCCGGCCGGCCACGGACCGGACTTCCCGATCGTCATCGACGAGGTCAACGGGGTCTACTTCCGGCCCGAGGGGGGCGACCTGATGCTGGTCGGGCTGGAGGGCCAGAACGAGGTCGGTGGGTCGCCGGACCGGCCGCTCGACACCGCGGCCCCGGCGACCATCGAGGACATGGTCCGGCGGGTCTGCGCGCGCGTTCCCTGGATGACCGAGGGCACGTTCCGCACCGCCCACGGCGGCCAGGACGGGATCACGCCCGACCAGCGCGCGATCCTCGGTCGCGCCGGTCCCGACGGCTTGTTCGTCGCGTGCGGGTTCTCCGGCACCGGCTTCAAGACGGCCCCGGCCATCGGCGCCTGCCTCTCCGAGCTGATCCTCGACGGCCGGACGACGACGGCCGACATCTCGGCCTACGGCCTCGACCGGTTCGCGGCGGGCCGCCCGCTCGTCGGCGAGCATTCGTATGGGGTGCTGTGGCGCTGAGCGGCGGCCGCGGTCAGCGCGACCAGCGACGGCGGCCCTTGGCGCGCTCAGTGGTCGCGGCCGGTCCCGGCTCCGCACGGTAGCCGACGCGACGCAGGGTCCGGTCGATCTCGTCGAGATAGGGCCGGCCTTCGCTCCGCTCCTCCAGCCACGCGAGGTAGCCGGGATCGACCCGGGCGACCTCGCCGATCGACCAGTCGATGTGGCGCCCGAACGGCAGGACCGTCCCGGATGGGCGGCCGGGTGGCGGGCCGGCCCCGCCCGTTCCGTCGCGCTCCTCGGCCCAGCGGTAGCGGCGGGCCTGGCTGTCACGGTGACCAGGGGACGTCGCGCCGCCGGCTCCGGCAGCGCCTGCCTTGGGATCGGGCACCGCGATCCCGTCGGCGATCAGCGCGGCGTCGTAGGCCGTCCGGGCGTCGGCGTCGCGGATCCGCCCGAAGGCCGTGTTGATCCGGGACATCCGGCGCGTGGCGACCTCACCGGCGATGTCCGGGTGGAACCGGCGGGCCAGGTGGCGATAGGCGGCCAGGATCTCGGCGTCATCGGCACCACGCCGGACGCCGAGCTCGCCATACGCGTCCTTGCCGGTCTGCCTGGCGGTCACGGTCCCTCGCTCGTCCCCGTCGGCACTCTAGCAACCCGGTCGCGACCCGGTCGAGCGACCGTGCGCCAGCCGGTCGTAGACTCGAGCCGATGTCCACGATCTCGATCATCGACGTCACCGACGCGGACGGCTTCGGCCGCGTGCCGCCCTGCGCGGACCCGGGCTTCGATCACCGCTCCTGCGACTACTGGGAGAACGCCGAGCACGGCTCGAAGGCGGCCCGTCTCAGCTGGCTCGATCCAACGGCTGCCGGCGGCGAGAAGACCCCGGTCAAGAAGGCTCCGCCCGCCAACCCCTTTCTGGCCGATCTCGAGGCGGCCACGCCACTGGCGAACCCGTTCGCCGCGGCCAGGTCCGCGAACCCGTTCCTGACGCCGGGCGTGGACGACGACGACACGCCGCTCGAGAACCCGTTCGCACCGCGGCCGGCGGCCCGGCCCTCTGTCGGCAGCGACGCGCCGCGCAAGCTCCAGCTCCTGGGCCGCGGTCTGGGCGTCGCGGGCAGCTACGCCAAGGTCCTGCTCCGCGACGACGTCCCCGCGGTCTACGCGCAGTTCGGGCCGCTGACCGCATACCCGCGCGCCCAGCGCACGCGTGACCTGTATCCGTCCCTCCCCGACGCGCCGCTGCCCGCGGTCATCACATGCATCGCCACGACGGCGGAGGCCCGCGGCGCGGGTCTCGCCCGCGCCCTGATCGCCGCGGTGTGCGAGGACCTCACCGGCCGCGGCTTCACCGCGGTCGAGACCTACCCGGAGATCGGCGCGGCACCGGACGCCACGAGTGCCGCGACCCCGGAGTTCTGGGAATCGGTCGGGTTCGCCCGCGCGATCGCCGACGAGCGGTTTCCGGTCATGCGCCGCGCTCTCGTCTGACGAGTACCCTGACCCGATGACCGAGGCCATGAGCTCCGTCGGTGCGCGTCCGGTCCGCGCGCCCCGCGGCAGCGAGCTGACCTGCCGCGGCTGGGGGCAGGAAGCCGCGCTCCGGATGCTCATGAACAACCTCGACCCGGAGGTCGCCGAGGACCCCGATCACCTCGTCGTCTACGGCGGGACCGGCCGGGCGGCCCGGTCGTGGGCTGCCTTCGACGCGATCGTCCGCGAGCTGCGGGCGCTCGGCGACGACGAGACGCTGCTCATCCAGTCGGGCAAGCCGGTCGGCGTCCTGCGGACGCACCCATGGGCGCCGCGAGTGCTCATCGCCAACTCGAACCTCGTCGGGAAATGGGCGACCTGGGACTATTTCCGGGACCTCGAGCGACGCGGCCTGATGATGTACGGGCAGATGACCGCCGGGTCCTGGATCTACATCGGGACGCAGGGCATCCTCCAGGGCACCTACGAGACGTTCGCCGAGGCCGCGCGGCAGCACTTCGGCGGCACGCTTCGCGGGACCGTGACCCTGACCGCCGGCCTGGGCGGGATGGGCGGTGCCCAGCCGCTGGCCGTGACGATGAACGACGGCGTGGCGATCGTCATCGAGGTCGACGAGGCGCGCGCCCGGCGGCGGCTCGACATCGGCTACGTCGACCGCCTGACGGGCGACCCGGACCAGGCGCTCGCCTGGGCACGGACCGCGGCCGCGGACGGCGAGGCGGTCAGCATCGCGCTCGTCGGCAACGCCGCCGAGATCGAGCCGGCCTGGGCCGCGGTCGGCGAGCGGTTCGACATCGTCACCGACCAGACCTCCGCCCACGACCCGCTGGCCGGCTACGTGCCCGCCGAGATCGCCCTCCCCGACGCGCTCGAGCTGCGCGCCCGGCTGCCCGAGGAGTACGAGCGCCGGTCACGCCGGTCCATGGCGGCGCACGTCCGGGCGATGCTCGCGTTCCAGCGGGCCGGGGCGATCGTGTTCGACTACGGCAACAACCTGCGTGCGTTCGCCGCGGAGGCGGGCGTGGCGGACGCGTTCGACTATCCGGGCTTCGTGCCGGCGTTCATCCGGCCCCAGTTCTGCGAGGGTCGCGGGCCGTTCCGCTGGGCCGCCCTGTCCGGCGACCCGGCGGACATCCTGCGGACCGACCGGGCGGTCCTCGAGCTCTTCCCGGACGACGCCGGGCTGCGTCGCTGGATCGAGATGGCCGAGGCGCGGGTCCCGTTCCAGGGCCTGCCCGCCCGGATCTGCTGGCTGGGCTACGGCGAGCGGGCCAGGGCCGGGCTCGCCTTCAACGAGCTGGTCCGGACCGGCGAGGTGTCAGCGCCCCGATCGTCATCGGTCGCGACCACCTCGACGCGGGCTCGGTCGCGTCGCCCAACCGGGAGACGGAGGCGATGGCCGACGGCTCGGACGCCGTCGCCGACTGGCCGCTGCTCAACGCCCTCGTCAACACCGCCGCCGGCGCGACGTGGGTCTCCATCCACCACGGCGGCGGCGTCGGGATCGGCTACAGCCAGCACGCCGGCATGGTCGTCGTGGCCGACGGGACGCCGCTCGCCGCCGAGAAGCTGGAGCGCGTCCTCACGACGGATCCGGCGATGGGCGTCCTCCGCCACGTCGACGCCGGCTACGAACGTGCGATCGAGGTCGCCCGCGAACGCGGGATCCACGTCCCGATGCCGCCGGACGCCTGAGCCCGATGCCGGAACGCGCACCGACCCGTCGAGGGCCCGTCGCGCGGACTAGCATCCTCGTGTGCTGATCGAGTCCGTCCCGAACGTCTCCGAGGGGCGCCGCCTCGACGTGGTCGACCGGCTGGCCGAGGCCATCACCGACGGCGACGGGGTCTACCTCCTCGACCGGACGAGCGATGCCAGCCATAACCGGTCCGTGTTCACGCTGGCCGGTGAGCACGTCGCCGTCGCGGCCGCCCTCGAACGACTCGTCGAGATCGCGATCCACGAGATCGACATGGAGGGGCACACGGGCGAGCACCCGCGCATCGGGGCCGTCGACGTCGTCCCGTTCGTGCCGCTCGCGACGACCACGATGATCGACTGCATCGAGCTCGCCCGCGCGTTCGGCGAGCGGATCGCGCGGCGGTTCGACCTGCCGGTCTTCCTCTATGCCGAGGCGGCCAGCCGGCCGGAGCGGGTCAAGCTGGCCGACGTCCGCCGCGGCGGCTACGAGGGTCTCGGGCGCGAGATCGGCCTGCCCGGTCGGGGTCCGGATTTCGGGCCGGATCGGATGCACCCGTCGGCGGGCGCGATCGCGGTCGGAGCGCGACCGTTCCTGATCGCCTACAACATCAACCTCGATTCACGCGACGTCGAGCTCGCCAAGCGGATCGCCCGCCGCGTCCGGGAATCCGGCGGCGGCCTCCCGCGGGTCCAGGCCAACGGGTTCTGGATCGAGGAGCTGGGCCGGGCGCAGGTCTCCATGAACCTCCTCGACTTCGCGACCACGCCTCTGTGGCTGGTCTGGGACAGCGTTCGCGACCTGGCCGCCGAGGACGGCGTCGAGCTCGCCGAATCCGAGCTCATCGGGCTCGCTCCCCTGGCGGCCTTCCTGGCCGTCGCGGACCGGGCCGAGGCCCCGAGCGAGGACACGGTCGAAGCCCGCCTGGCCGCCGCTGCCCGCTACCTGCGGTTGCGCGACTTCTCGCCGATGCAGGCGCTCGAGCTCCGGCTCGAGGCCGCCCGGGCCGGCGGCCCGATCTCGTGAGCGGCGGCCCGTTCCGGCTCATCCACGGTGGCCGGAGCGACGAGCCGACGCCCGGGCTCCTGATCGTCGGCGCGGCCGAGGTCGTGACGCTCGCCGGCGGCGTCCGGATGGGCGAGGCGCAGGCGGACGTCGGCCGGCTGACCGCGGCGGATGTCGGCGGGCCCGACGCGCCGGACGCACCGGTCGTCGCGTGCTGGGAGGGCCGGATCGCGGCTGTCGGGCCCAGGGCGGCGCTGGAGGTCGCGCTCGAGGCAGAGGGCTACCCGCTCGGACGGTTCGCCCGGCTCGACGCCGGCGGCGGGACCGTCACCCCGGGGCTCATCGATCCCCACACCCACCTGCTCTTCGCCGGCTCGCGCGAGGGCGAATGGCTCCTCCGCCAGCGGGGCGCCGGCTACCTCGAGATCCACGCCGCGGGAGGCGGGATCCTGTCGACCGTCGCCGCCACCCGGGCGGCCAGCTCGGACGAGCTGATGGCGCACGGCCGGCGGTGGCTGGACGAGATGCTCGGCCACGGCGTCACGACGATCGAGGCGAAGTCCGGCTACGGGCTCGACCTCGAGACGGAGATCCGGCTCATCGAGGCGGCCTATCGGCTCGGCGAGGAGGGTCCGATCGACGTGATCCCGACCTACCTCGGCGCCCACGCCGTGCCGCCCGAGTTCCGGAGCCGGCCCGATGGCACCGAGGCCTACGTCCGGTCGATCATCGAGGAGCAGCTGCCCGGGGTGGCGGCCCACGGCCGGGCACGGTTCTGCGACGTCTTCTGCGAGGGCGGCGTGTTCGACCCGGACCAGTCCCGGCGGATCCTCGAGGCGGCCGCCGGCTACGGGCTGCTGAGCCGGCTCCACGCCGATGAGCTGGCCCCGTCCGGCGGGGCGGAGCTGGCCGCCGAGCTCGGCGCCGCGTCGGCGGACCACCTGGCGACGCCATCCGAGGCCGGGATCGACGCGCTCGCGCTGGCTGCCGCCGAGGATCGCGCGGTCGTGGCGACGGTCCTGCCGGCGACGACCTGGTTCCTCATGAAGGACCACGGCGCGCCGGCGCGGACCTTCATCGATCGGGGCATCCCGGTCGCGATCGGCACGGACTTCAACCCCGGCACGTCACCGACAGCCAGCCTGCCGCTGGCCATGACCGTCGCCTGCCTGGAGCTCGGCCTGCAGCCCGGACGAGGCGCTCAGCGCGGTGACCATCAATGCCGCGCGAGCCGTCGGCATGGAGGACGAGATCGGGTCGCTGGAGCCGGGCAAGAGCGCGGACCTCGTGGTCTGGCGCGTGCCGACCTCCGCCCAGATCCCGTACTGGCCGGCCGCGGACCTGACCCGGACGGTCATCAAGCGCGGGCGGGTCGTCCTCGACCGGGGCTGAACCCGGCGAGCGGTCAGACCTGCTTGCCGCGCGATTCGAGCAGGACGGTCGTCGTCTCGGTCGGCAGGCTCGTGGCCGTCACCGACAGCTTGGGCTGGGTGACCGCCTCGGCGCCCATCTCGTGGAAGAAGCGCTTGAGCGCGTCGGCGCAGTCGGCGTCGTCGTCGCAGATGGGCATCGGCACGACGATCTTCGGGTCGAGCTGGGCGATCAGCGCGGCGGCATCGGCCGGCGAGAGTGACCCGCCGAGCGGCACGCAGGCGATGTCGACCGAGCCGATGTCGCCGAGCTTCTCCTCGGACAGCAGATGGCCGATGTCGCCCAGGTGGATGGTGTGGATGCCGTCGACCTCGGCGAGGAACGAGACCTGC
Organism: uncultured Chloroflexia bacterium; assembly: GCA_963755995.1. Classification (GTDB taxonomy): domain Bacteria; phylum Chloroflexota; class Limnocylindria; order Limnocylindrales; family CSP1-4; genus SPCO01. The sequence continues at coordinate 73,986 of CAVWLQ010000004.1, forward strand.
TTGCCCGCCTCGGCCCCGCGGGCGTCGTCGCGGTAGGTCCGGACCCCGGTCACGAGGATCTCCTTGACCTCGTACTCGCCCGGCCCGTCGAGCACGAACGCGCTGTCCAGGCTGGACGGCAGCAGCGTCCTGCCGTCACGCGAGGGCTTGCCCTTCGCCCCGCGGCAGCGGCCGGTCGTCGGGATGGCTGAACGTCACGATGTCGCCGCTGATCCCGCGACCGGTCGGCCCCACGACCGACTGATACGGATCCGCGACCACGACCGCATCCCGCCCCCGGATCCGCACGCACGTGCGGCCATACCAAGTGAGTTCCATGTGCCCGATTCTGACACACGGACCTGCACCGCGGATCAGCCGCCGGGGGTCTTGTCCTTCTTCTGACCCGGGGCTCCGTCGACGCCCTTGCCGGGCTTGCCGCCGGCCATCCAGGGCTTCCATCCGGGGTGCGTCGGTCCGACCACCCACGGCCCGCCGGCCCACGGCGGCTTGCCGGGCGCGCGGATCGCTGTCCCGTTGACGGTCTCGACGTCGAGCTCCGCGCCGCCCGCTTCCGACGAGCCCACGATGGTGACCGACTTGCCTGCGTATGCCTTGAGCGGGTTCTTGTCGCCCCAGAACCAGGGCGGCCCGGCGGAGAGGTCCCAGGTCTTCGAGCCGTCCGTCAACGTGAAGCTCGGACGGCCCTGGCCATCGACTCCCTGCTTGACGGTGCCCGTCACCGTGACGTCGACCTCCGGCTCCTTGTCCGCCTTGTCGGCCTTGTCAGGTTTGGCCGACTTGTCCGGCTTCGCCGACTCGGGCGCCTCGGACGGCCGGCCTGCGCCGATGGTCCGCCGCGGCCGACGGCTCGGCCTGGACGCGACGGCACCGCGGACGGCGACTCTTCGGTCAGGGGACTCGCACCGGCGGACGGCGACGGATCGGCCCCAAGCACCGGGATCGCGATCGCCAGACCCCACGGCCAGCGGCGACGACACTCAGCAGCACATGGCGAACGCGACTCGGCATCCCGGAGTCTCGGCCGGGCACCTTTCCACGAACCTTGCAGTTGCCGACGCCCCCTAGCCGGGCACGAACGGCCGGTGCATCGGCGAGCACCGGACCGGCGACGCGAGCAGCGAGCGCAGCCGCAGGCTACGTGAGCGAACCGGCGGAGCCGACAACGCACGCATCGGCCGTCCTGCTCGCCGCCGTTGTCCGCAGACACGCAACAAAAAAGAGACCGGGAGCGCCTGCCCAATCGGCGCCCCCGGTCTCGAGGGAGGGAGGGATGGAACCGTTTGCGGGTTCGTCCGAGACAAACAGTAGGCCGCGCTGATTCAGGGTCGAGGGGCCAAGCGGTTAAGAAAGCGATATCGGGGCCGCCCGGATCTGGATTCCTCGGCGCCCGTGCGACAATCCCGGCCATGTCCAGACCCACCCCGTCCGATCGTCGACGCCTGCCGGCGATCGCCGCCCTCCTGCTGGGCGCCGTCCTCGTCGTCACCGCGTGCGGTCCGAACGCCTCGAGCGCCAGCCCGTCCACCGCGGCGACGCCGTCGCCCGTGACCTCCGCCGCTCCGACCGCCCTCCCGTCGGCCTCCGGCGCGCCGTCGCCGAGCGCCGCGTCCGCCCTCGATGCCGATCTACGACACCGGTCGAGGGCCAGGTCGTCGGGATCCGCGGTCTCCAGCCGACCAAGCCGGTCGCGCGCCAGTTCATCACCCCGGCCGAGGCCAAGGCGATGCTCACCAAGGACTTCGACACGGAGACGCCGGCCGCGTACCTCGCGGGCAGCGAGCGGCTCTACAAGGCGCTCGGTCTCATCCCGGCCGGTTCGAGCCTGCGGGACCTGACCATCGACCTGCTCGGCGGAGCCGTCGCCGCCTTCTATCGCGATGTCGAGGGCAAGCTCTACGTCATCACCAAGAGCGGCCAGCCGGGTCCGGCCGAGCGGTTCTACTTCTCCCACGAGTACGACCACGCGCTCCAGGACCAGAACTCGACGATCTTCAAGGACCAGCGCGACGTCTACGACCAGGGCGACCGACTCCTGGCCCGCCAGGCGATCTACGAGGGCGACGCGAGCCTGCTGATGACCCAGTGGGCGGCGGCCAACCTGAACCAGTCGGAGCTCCTGGAGGTCCTGACATCGGGCAACGATCCCGAGAGCCAGGCCGTGCTCGACCGCACGCCGGCCATCCTCAAGGACACGCTGACCTTCCCGTACACGACCGGCTTGACCTACGTCCAGGCCGTGCAGGCCGCCGGCGGCTGGCCGGCCGTCGACGCGTTCTTCACGTCCATGCCGGAGTCGACGGAGCAGATCCTCCATCCGGACAAGTACACGGCCCACGAGGCGCCGGTCAAGGTGGAGCTGCCGGCGGACCTGGCGACCCGGCTGGGTGCCGGGTGGACGGTCCCGATCCAGGACACGTTCGGCGAGTTCCAGCTGGGCCTCTGGCTCCGTGAATCGGGTGTCGGATCCGCAGGTAGCCCGCGACGCCGCGGCAGGCTGGGGTGGCGATCGCCTGGCGGTCGTCGAGGGGCCCGATGGCGCGTGGGCCGTGGCGATGCAGACCGCCTGGGACACCGACGCCGACGCCGCTGCCTTCGAGAAGGCCGCCTCGACAGCGATCAAGAAGGCGGGCGGGGTCGCGCAGGTCCTGCCCGGTGCCGGTGGCAAGACGCGCTGGGTGCTCATCGCCAACGACGCCAAGACGTCCGGCACGGTCGCAGGCGCGCTCGGACTCGCCGGCTGAGCGCTCGCCTACATCGAGTCGGGGGCGGAGATCCCCAGGAGGCCGAGCGCGTTCGCCAGCGTGATCCGCGCCGCGCTCGCGAGCGCAAGCCGAGCCGCGGAGCGCTCGGGCGCATCGACGTCCACGACCCGGGCGTCGCGATAGAAGCCGTGGAAGGTCGTCGCCAGCTCGGTCGCGTAGGCGGTGATGCCGTGGGTCTCCTCGGCCGCGACGGCGTCCTCGACGACCTCCGGATAGCGGGCGATCGCGCGCGCGAGGGCGGCTTCCGGGGCACCTGAGAGCGCCCCGTCCACACCGGCCGCGGGCGCCAGCCCCAGCCCATCCGCCTTGCGCAGGATCGACGCGATCCGGGCGTGCGCGTACTGCACGTAATAGACGGGGTTCTCGGACGACTGCTTCTTGGCCAGCTCGATGTCGAAGTCGATCTCGGTCGTGGCGGCGCGTGAGGCGAAGAACCAGCGCGCCGCGTCCACGCCGACCTGGGCCACGAACTCGTCGAGGGTGACGAAGTCGCCCTTGCGCTTCGACATCGACGCAGTCCCGGCCTCGGTGACCACGTGGACCCATGCGTAGAGCTGGATCTCGATGGCGTCGCGGTCGTAGCCCATCGCCTCGGCCGCCCCGAGGGTTCGCGCGACCGTGCCGTGGTGGTCGACGCCCCAGATGTAGATCAGGTGGTCGAAGCCGCGACTGAACTTCTCGACGACGTATCCGATATCGGCGGCGTGGTACGTCGGCTCGCCGTTCGACCGGAAGACGACCCGATCCTTGTCGTCGCCGAAGTCGGTCGAGCGGAACCAGACCGCGCCGTCCTGCTCGTAGAGATGCCCGCGCTCGCGGAGGCGGGCCACACCCTTGTCCACCCAGCCCTCGTCGTGCAGGCGCGCCTCGCTGGTCCACACGTCGAACCGGACACCGAGCGCGGCGAGGCTGGCCTCGATCCAGTCGCGAACGCGACCGGCAGCCCAATGACCGACCACAACGTCCGTCTCGGTGCCGGCGGCCGTGGCGGCGGCCCACACGGCATCCGGAAGCTCGCGGGCGAGGTCTTTCACGTAGGCGCCCTGGTAGCCGTCCTCGGGAACAGGTTCGCCTCGTCGGATCGCGGCGACGGAGGCCCCGAGCCGGTCGATCTGGGCGCCCGCGTCGTTGAAGTAGTACTCGCGCGTGACCCGCTGGCCGCCGGCCTCGAGGACGCGGCTGAGCAGGTCGCCGATGAACGCGCCGCGGGCGTTGCCGACGTGGAGCGGGCCGGTCGGGTTGGCCGAGACGAACTCGACGTTGACGGAGCGGCCGCTGCCCTCGGCCGCCGTCCTGCCCCAGCTCGACGGGTCGGCCAGGATCGCCGCGACCGTGGCCTCCAGCGCGTCGTCCCGGAGCCGCAGGTTGAGGAACCCGGGCGCGGCGACCTCGGCGGCGACGATCGGGCTCGCGGGATCGTCCGCGGCCTCGGCCGTCAGCTCCGCGGCGAGCGCCGTGGCGATGGCGAGCGGTGCCATCCGGTACGGCCGGGCGAGCTTCATCGCCAGGTTGCTCGCGAAGTCGCCATGGACCGGATCGGCCGGGCGTTCGACCTCGACCTGCGGGCCGGTCGGCATCGGCAGGGATGGCCGGCAGCGCCCCGCTGGTCACCGCCCGTTCCCACGCGCGCTCGACCGCGGCACGAACGACATCACGGATCGTCACGGCACGGCTGGCGGCGAGATGCGGGCTGGCGTCGGACACGGACGTCGATTCCTCAGGTTGGTTCGCCGATGGTAACGGGGGAGCACTTCGGGCGGATCGGCGATCGCGTTGTCGCCTCGCACCACTGGGTTCGTGGGCAGGACGTTTGTGCAATGTCACCTGCAAGGTGCCGATGCGATGCTCGGGGTACCGCTGGGGACAAGAGGTTCGTCACCCCATGTCCAAGATGCCGGCGATCCGGGGGCGCAAGCGCAGCCGCGGCCAGAGTGTCGTCGAATTCGCGCTCGTCCTGCCGATCCTGCTGCTGCTGCTTGCAGCGACCATCGATTTCGGCCGGCTGTTCTACACGTACGTCGCCGTCGACAACGCGGCCAAGGAAGGCGCGCTCTACGGCGCCCGCCAGCCACTGTGCGATGACAACTCCAACCCGGCCTGCGCCGACCCGAACAACGTCGCGTGGCACGTCGCCAACGAGGCCTCGAACCTGGTCGATGGGAGCGGCAACAGCCTGCTGACGTCGACGGTCGCCTGTCGCGACACAAGCGGTGTCCTGGTCCAGCCCATCAACAACTGCGTGGACGGCTTCACCTACCAGGTCACGGTGACCTCGCCCTTCACCCTGATCACGCCGCTGATCTCGAGCATCGTCGGCCAGACGATCGTCCTGCGATCGCAGTCCCAGGCGACGGTGATCTCCGACGCGTTCGATCCGACGGGGCTCGAGGCTCTCATCTGGGTCGACAAGACTGGCTCCCAGAACGCGGCCGCCATCACAACGGCGTGCATCCAGGCCGATTCGGTCACGTCCGCCGGCTACTACTACCAGCCCTGCCAGGACAGTACGAACGTCGACAACTACCTGCAGTTTCAGGAGAACACGACCGTCAACTACAAGGTCCGGGTGCGGAACACGGGCAACATCAACCTCACGGGCATCACCTACGCGTTCACGATCAACGGTGTCGCCGTCGGCAAACCGGGCACCTGCTCCAGCTTGCCGGCGAGCATCACGGCGGGCGCGGGTGCCTTCTACTGCACCTTCAGCCGCAGTGCGACGTCCATCAACCCTGGCAACGGCATCGACGACGACACGGTCGCGATCGCCGCGGCCGGATCGGCGTCCGGGCTCCCGACGGGCGCGACGAACGGTGGCGCGACCATCAAGGTCGCACCGGCGCCGCACCTGGCTGTCAACATTCAGGCATCGCAGTACCGGCTCGGCGATGACGGCGACGGGACCAACGGGGTCGCGGACTATTCGAACGGCGCACTTGGACTCGCCCGCATTGCGACGTCTCCGGTCACCGAGATCCAGAACCCGACCGGCTGGTTCAACCTGACGGTCGTCAACCAGGGCGGTGCGGCGAGCAACTTCAACGTGACCGTGACCCAGGCCGGGACGCCGATCAGCCTGCCTGGGTCCTGCCCGGTGCCGACCACGTTGGCCGCGAGCGGCCAGGCCGGCGACAAATTCACCTGCATCTTCCCGCGCACATTCACCGGAACCCAGACGTACGCCATGGTCGCGACCGCGACGGCGACGAACGCGGTCATCGTCAGCGGCCAGCAGCCATCCGTGAATGTCACTACCTCGACGTGCAACAAGCAGGTCGTCCCAAACCTGGTCGATACGTTGACTCCGTCCGCAGATGGAACGAACAAGACCGTGCTTCAGGCGAAGAACGCTTGGCCTGCCGCGGGCTTCACTGGGACACTCACAACGGTGCCCGGTACAGCGGCGAATGGTCTATCCGTTATCCGGCAGACCGTGGACGCATACACGTGTCAGAACGCGAACACCCCGATCACCGTGACCGCCCAATGAAGCGACCGTCTTTTCCTCGACGCTCCGCTCGCGCGGCGGGGCATCGCTCGCCCGGGCAGGCGCTCATCGAGTTCGCGCTCGTCCTGCCGGTCTTCCTGCTGATCGTGTTCGGCATCATCGATGTCGGCCGGTACGTCTATATCAACAACGCCTTCAACCAGGCGGCCCGCGAGGCGGCCCGGTACGGCTCCGTCGAGCAGTGGTCGTACAGCTGCCCGGCCAGCGTGGTCACGCCGGATCGGTTCAAGTGCACGCAGCAAGTTGCACTCGATCGCATCACGGCGGCGCCGACGAGCATCGCTCAGCCCGTCGTCACGTGTCTCAAGGTCGGCAACGATCCGAGCACGACGCAGTCCGCCGCCAATTGCCGCGCCGGGTACCTGTTGACAGTGACCGTCGCCACGAAGGCCGCGCCGGCCAATCAGCGGTTCCAGTTCTTCACGCCCGTGATCGGGCAGATCATCGGCAGTCCAGTGATCACCGGCCAGGCATCGGTCGTCGTCCAATGACGGCGGCCATCCACTCACGCACCCGGGAGGGTAGGTTCATGAAGCGCACGCGCACTCCGTCTCGACGCGAGGACGGGCAGATTCTCGCGATCTTCGCGGGAGCGCTCGTCGCACTCATCCTCATCAGCGGACTGGTCATCGATGGCGGCAACGTCTTCGTGACCCGACGCGACAGCCAGGATTCGGCCGACATCGGGTCGATGGCCGGCACGAAGCGTCTCGCCGACTACTACGTGAAGAGCCAGACCTTCACGTCGACGAACAACGTCTACACCGCCATCGCGACCCGGATGGACCAGAACAACTGCTCGAGCGCCGCCGGTTCGATCTGCTCGTGGACGGCGCGCTACGTCGGGCCGCGGACAGGCGCCAGCTTCCAGGACCTGGGCCCCGTCGGGTCGACTGACACGGCACCGCCCGGTGCGATCAGCGGCCAGAAGGCCCTCGGGGTCAAGGTCAACGTCACGAAGACCCCACAGACCTACCTGCTGGGCGTGATGGGCCAGTCGACCTGGACGGTCAACACGACCGCGACGTCGATCACCGGTCAGCCGCCCGGCGCTCCCGCGGGACAGCTGTTGCCGATCGCCATGGTCGCTCCGGCGACCATGGACGAGGGCTCGATCTACGCCTTGACGAGCGGTTCGAATGGGCCTGGCAACTTCGGCTGGATCTCCTGGGACGGCAGCAACTCTGCCGGATCGCTGGCGACCAGCCTGTGCACCCCGAACAACCCGCCGTTCGTCCTTCCCGCCGAGTTCCCGGGAGACCCGGGCAAGACCAACGCGAGCTCCGTCCGGGCGTGCCTGGACCAGTGGGTGGACAACCAGCAAGTCGTGCTCATCCCGATCGTCGAGGCCACCAACGATGATCCCGGCAACGTGAACCACTGCGACACGGGCGGGAATGGCAACAACTTCTCGTACTGCATCGTTGCCATCGCCGCGTTCGTCATCACCGGCCACACGCAGCCGGCGGTCGACCAGATCAACGGCCGGTTCATCGGGACGATCCCGTATTCCGTCAACGGCAACACGAACGTGCCGGGAGGCGTGACGCAGCCGCCCACGGTGGGCAGCAAGCTCTACTACCTCGGCCTGGCGCAGTAGGCGAGGCTCGCCAGCGAACCGCGATCCCGCCGCCGCTGGGGGGCGAGGGACGGGATCCTGCCAAGCAACGAGGGGCCTTGCACCGCGAGGTGCTCGGCCCCTCATTTCGTGCGTGACGACCGTCGCGCTCGAACGACTGCCGCGGTGAAGAAACCTTCGTTTGGTGTCCGGACGCACCGAATCAGGTGAATCAGCGTCCGACGTGCAATGTTGACTGTAAGGTCCCCATCGGACGATGCTCGCCGACACACCGCTGGGGACCCATACATGTCATTCCTGTCGCGCCGACGGCGCGCGCGTCTGCCCGAGCGGCGACGCCCGATCATCCGAGAACGCTGGTCCGCGCATTCCCGCGCGCGCCGCATCGCCGCGTCCGGTCCGTCGCGGCCTCCGTCATCGGAGCTTCCGTGGCCAGGCGCTTGTCGAGTTCGCGCTCGTCATCCCCCTGTTCATGCTGCTCCTGCTGCTCGCCGTGGACTTCGGCCGGCTGTTCTTCTCCTACGTGCAGATCAACAACGCGGCTCGCGAGGCCGCCGCCTATGCCGCGACGGCGCCGACCGACAACACGGCGATCCTCGCGAAGGCGCGACTCGAGACGAACTCGCAGGCGCAGCGCGGTGAAGGCACCGTCACCACGACGACCTCGTGTATCAATGCCGCCGGGACGACCATCCCCTGCTCGACGTCGTCGGCCGGCGCCGGGGCCGGGAGCCAGATCAAGGTCACGGCCAGCGAGAACTTCACGTTCCTGACGCCGTTCATCGGTGGGTTCTTCGGGAACCCGTTCACGATCAGCGCGTCGGCCAGCTCGACCGTCCTCGCCTACGCGGCCGTCGACGTCGGCGACGCCACCACCGGGAACATGCGCCGCGCCGGTCCCGAGCTTCACCGTCACCGCGACGGGCCTGTCGGTCTTCGTGGACCCGAGCGCCTCGACACCGAACAGCGGCATCTGCAACATCTCCGGCTACAACTGGGACTGGGGTGACGGCACCGACGGCGACGTGGGCGATGCCTCGGGCTTCAACTACACGTTCCCCGCGCCCGGCATCTACATCATCACGCTGGAAGTCACCAACCAGGCCGGTGCCGACGTCGACGCAGCGGTCGGTGACTGTCAGCAACCTGCCCGACTCCGAGCCCGGTCCCGACGCCGACCCCGGTCCCGACCCCGACACCGGTCCCGACGCCGACGCCGATCCCGACCGCGAGCCCGACACCGACACCGAGCCCGACGCCGACGCTGGCGCCGTGCACCAAGCCGGTGGCGTCCTTCACCTATACGCAGATCGGCAACAAGACGTTCCAACTTCACCGACACCTCGACCGTCGCCTTCCCATCGCGTTGCGGCATCCAGACCTGGGCATGGGACTTCGGTGACAACACCCTGGCAACGCGCAGAACCCGTTGCACACGCTACGGCAACGCGAGCTCGCACACGGTCACGCTCGTCGTGACCAACTCGGCCGGGTCGTCCGCGCCGTACAGCCACAGCCAATGAACCGCATCAGGAGCCATCCCACAGTGCCCAATCATCAAATCGCGCCGGTCCGGATCCGGTCAGATGATCGTCCTCTTCGCCGGCGCCTTGACCGCGATCATCCTGATCGTCGGCCTCGTCATCGACGGCGGCAATGCCTTCGCCCAGCGGCGTGGCGTCCAGAACAGCTCGGACTTCGGCGCCTTGGCCGGGGCCCGGATCGTCGCCGAATGGGTCGGCGGTGACACGAACAACGGGACGGACGCGAACGTCCGGCTCGCGATCCAGAACGCGCTCGACGGCGAACAACGCGTCGACGACCTTCGGCTCGCCGAATGGGCCGGTCTACGTGAACCAGAACGGCGCGATCGTCCCGACGGCCGGCGCCGTCGGCAGCTTCGTCGGCAACGGGACCATCCCGACCGGCGCCGCCGGCGTCAAGGTCAGCTCGGGCCGGAACTTCAAGACGTACTTCCTCGGCCTCATGGGCGTCGGAAGCTGGGACGCGACCGCGTCGCGCGACGGCGACGGGCGGCTACGCGGCCGGCGGTCCGGGGACCGGCGGCACGCTGTTCCCGGCCGGGATCTCCCTGTCCTTCTTCCAGACGTTCCCGTTCTGCTCCGGCCCGGTCAGCAATGTCGCGACCGATGCGTGCTACCCGCATCAGCTGACGCCCGGCAACCTCAACGTGCCCGGCGGCTTCGGCTGGCTCAAGTTCGGCTGCGACGGCTACGGGCTCGGACAGGATCCGCCCCAGAACGCCGGTGGCTGCGCGAACTCCAAGCCGTTCCTCCAGAGCGAGATCGGGCCGCCCGAGCAACAGCTACGGCTGCTGCACCCAGGTCGGCATCTCCGGGCCTCGATCGGATCGGCAGCCTGCCCGGCAACAAGGCCAGCGCCGACTGCTCCTACTACATCGACAACGAGATCACCGTGACCGTGCCCGTCTGGGATACGGCCGGCGGCAACGGCTCGGGCGGCTGGTACCACATCATCGGCTTCGCCGGCTTCCAGATCACCGGAATGCTCGGGGCGGCAAGAACATCGCGGGCGTCTGGCGCAAGGCGTTCTTCGTCGGACCCACGACCACCACGAACCCGACGCCGGGCTTCCCCGGCGCCGCGCTCGGCGTCCAGCTCGTCCAATGACCAGGCGATCCAGGCGACGCCGGACTCGGGGGCAGAGTCTCGTCGAGTTCGCGCTCGTGCTCCCGGTGTTCCTGCTCATGCTGTTCGGCCTGATCGACGGCGCGCGCTACGTGTTCGTCAGCAATGCCCTCTCGAACGCAGCCCGCGAAGGCGCGCGCAAGGCGTCGGTCGAGGCGAGCTGGATCCAGAAGGCCAATACGAGCTGCGGCACGATCGGCGGACCCGTGTGTCCGGCCGATGCCGCCACGCTCAAGGCCCACGTCCTGACCGCGGCCAACCAGGAGATGGCACCGTTCGGTTCGGTGACCAACCTCTACATCAGCTGCGACGACTCCACGCCGCCGACCGGTCAATGGACGACCGGGACGGCCTGCACGCAGCGGGACGAAATCCGGCCAGCTCGTGTCCGTGCGCGCGACCTACTCATGGTCCGCGTTCACCCCGATCATCAGCTCGATCATGGGCAACATCACGGCATCCGGCTCCACGACGATGTCGATCAACTGACCGCGTGACTTTCCGGGGGGTTCGAGGGCCGAGCGTCGACAGGTGCTCGGCCCTCGCCCTGTCCGGGATATCTCGAGGTCGCGCACCGAGCCCCGGCGTGCGACCATCCGGACCGTGTCGAGCTCGTCCATCCCGCTCGCGTCATCGGTGGCGGTCCGGCTTCCTGATCGCACCCGTGTCCTGGCGCTGGCGCTGGGCGTCCTGGCCTTCGGGCTGTACCTGTTCGTTGGCAGCCAGGGGAGCGGCACGGACGAGTTCATCCCGCTGGCCGGCGCCCTCCTCCGGGGTGAGTTCGCGGTCGACGCTCGGCCGTGGGTCGAGCTCGTCCCCGTCGGGTCCTCTGGTACGTCCCGTTCCCGCCGGTGCCCGCCCTGTTCTACATGCCGGTCGTCGCGATCGTGGGGGTCCGGCCGTGGAACGAGGAGCTCGCGATGGGGGTCATGCCGGCGATCGTCGGCGCGCTCTCCGTCGGGGTCGCGTTCCTCCTGCTGCGCAAGCGCGGCGTCGCCGAACGGCCGGCCACCTGGATCACGGCGGGCTTCGCGACATCGACCCTCCTGTGGGTCGCGGGCACCGGCGGCACCCATCACATGGCCCAGGTCAGCGCGACTCTCTTCCTGCTCCTGACCCTGTGGTTCGCGCTGGACCGGCGCCGGCCGTATCTCGCCGGCTTTCTGTTCAGCCTCGCGGTCGGGAGCCGCCTGCCGGTCGGGGCCGCCATCCCGCTGTTCGTCTACCTCTACCGGCGCGACACGTGGAAGTTCCTCGTCGGGGCTGCCCCCGTCGCGGCGCTGATCGGGCTGTACAACCTGGCGCGCTTCGGGTCGCTGACGGACTTCGGCTACGCCCGGATCCCATCGAGCAGCTCGTCCAACGGGCTCGTGACCGGCGAGCCGTGGTTCAAGGACGGGATCGAATCGCCGAGCTACATCCCACAGGGTCTGACCGCGATGCTCTGGTCATGGCCGACGATCGACCCGTCGACGGCGCCGTTCGTCCGGCCCTCGTTGCAGTCCAATTCGCTGCTGCTCGCGGCGCCGTTCCTGGCCTGGTCGTTCCTTGCCCGCGGACGCGACGCCCTCGCCATCGGCATCGCCGCGATCCTCGTCATCACCGTCGACCTCATGCATGGGAGCGTCGGCTTCGCCCAGTTCGGGTACCGGTTCATCCTCGATGCCACGCCGCTCCTGCTCGTCCTGATCGGGATGGCGATCCCGCACCGGACGCCGGTCCTCTTCAAGATCGCCGTGATCGTCGGGGCGGTCGCGACCGGCTATGCGCTGTGGGCCCTCGGCGCCGACTTCACGGCGTAGGGACCGCCGGATGGCGAGGACCGCGGGGCCTGCGCCGGCCACTCAGGATGGGCTGACCGGGAGCCGGATGCCCGTGTCGTACACGAGAGCGACTGTCGTGACGGCGCCGGTCCCGACGGTGACGGGTTGGGCGGCCGGCGTCCCCATCAGGCCGCTGACAGGCTGCGGCTCGATGACGTAGTCGCCGGCCGGCAGCGTGGCCGCGAATGCACCGGCTGCATCCGTGGTCGCGCGTGCGACCTCTGTGCCCGACGCGGTCCGGACGACGACCACGGCGCCACCGACAGGACGATCCGCACACGACGGATCCGGCGGGGTCTTCTGGACCGGGCAGGCAGGCCCGGCGGTGGCCGTGCCGGCGATCCCCGTCGCGGTCACGGCCGAGGCGCCCGGCGAGGCGGTCCCTGCCCCGGCGCAGCCGGCGAGGATCAGGGCGACGAGGGCGAGCAACGAGAGGAGGGGCCGGCGGGCGGTCATGCGCATGCGACGATGATGCGCCCCCTGTGGTTCCGCTACCCTCGGGCGATCCAGCGTCGAACCCGGAGTCAGACCGATGGCCACGCAGACGGCAGCTGCAGGGACAGGACCCGAGGACGCCGCATCCGAGCGTCCCGCAGAGCTCCAGGCGCCCGGCTACGAGATCTTCATCGGCCTGCTGGCCGTCCTCTCGCTGATCAACCTCGCGATCAGCGTCCTGCCCTTCAGCGAGGACACGAAGTCCATCGCCACGATCGTGAACGTCCCATTGACGGCCATCTTCCTCGCGGACTTCACCTCCCGGCTGCTGCGGTCGCACCCACGGCGGGTCTACTTCATCGAGCAGCGTGGCTGGCTCGATCTCCTCGGCAGCCTGCCGGCGGGCTTCCGGCTGTTCCGGATCTTCCGCCTCGTCCGGGTCGGTCGGCTGCTGAAGCAGTACGGCTTCCGGAACATCGTCCGGTCGTTCATCAAGGAGCGGGCGAACAACGCCCTCCTCGTCGTCATCTTCATGGTCCTTGTCGTGATCGAGTTCGGGAGCATGCTCGTCCTCTACTTCGAGGGCGACGCACCCGGGGCGAACATCACGACCGGCGGAGACGCGGTGTGGTGGGCGTTCGTGAGCATCACGACCGTCGGCTACGGCGACAAGTTCCCGATCACCGAGGGCGGGCGGCTGTCGGCGTTCCTCGTCCTGGCGGCCGGCGTGGGGCTGTTCGGCGTCCTGTCCGGCTACCTGGCGAACTTCTTCCTCGCGCCGGCGCCCGATGAGGCACCGGAAGCCCCGGCCGAGACGACATCCTCCGAGGTCGACCAGGCCTCGCTCCTGCAGATGGTCGACGAGCTCGAAGCCGGTGTCGCCGCCCTGCGCGCCCGGATCACGGAGCAGGGAGGGCCGGCCTCGACGGCGTGAGGGCGTTCAGCCCCTGAGGCGTGTCAGCCGGCGACGGCGGTGATCGTCCCTGCGGCGATGGCCGCCTGGAATGCGGCGTAATCGCGCTCGTTCTGGTCGGCGTAGGCCTCCGAGAAATCCGCGAGCGCCCCGTCGAACGTGTCGCTCGTGCCCAGATATGCGGCGATCGCCACGGCGTCGCCGCTGCGCGCGTGGGCGCGTGCAAGCGATCGAGCGCAGACGCTGCCGTAGAAGCCCATGCCGGGAGCGCGCAGGGTCGTCGTGTCGACGGAGCCCTTCATGTCCCAGAGCTGGCGGAAGTAGAAGTCGCGCCCGCCGGGTCCGCGGGTCCAGCCGAGGAAGATGTCCGGCGTGGCCTGCATCAGGCGCTGGCCGACCACGACCCGTTCGCCGTGGTTCGCGTGCAGGCTCGAGGTGACGTACGGGTCCAGCACGGACGCCGTCGCCTCCTTGGCCTGGAGCAGGAGCGGATCGCCCTGGTCGCGACCTTCGAGCAGCACGACGAAGCAGCGGGTGCCGACACTCCCGACGCCGACGACCTTCAGGGCGACGTCAACGAACCGATAGCGCTCCACGAGCTCCCGGCGGTTCTCGGCGAGCGTGCCACGGTAGTCGCTGAACGTCTTCGCGAGCGTGTCCGCTCCACCGGGGAGGTCGACGTGCGAGACCGTCGGCGGATCGTCCGCGATGCGCCACTGCCCGTCGACGACCTCCGTCAGCGAACCCATCGCCTTGAGCTGATCCTTCGAGCGGGCCTTCGAGAAGAGCGTGCTGAGACGCTGGCGTGCGTCCTTGGCGTTGCCGATCCCCGTCTTGCGGCCCATCGCGGTCAACTCCGCCTCGATGTCGTCGGCGGTCGTCTGCGCGTACCAGATGTCGAGCAGGCGCATCCCGGAGAACGTGGCCATCTGCTCGCGATACGCGCGGACCGTCGCCATCACGGACGCGCGCGCCTCCGCTGGGCTGAAGCCGTTGCTCCGGCTGGCGATCACGATGCTCGCGGCGAGTCGCTTGACGTCCCATTCCCATGGGCCGGGGATCGTCTCGTCGAAGTCGTTGGAGTCGAACACGAGCGTCCGCTCGGGCGAGGCAAAGAGCCCGAAGTTCGAGAGGTGGGCGTCGCCGCTGGCCTGGACGATGATGTCGCTGCGCGGCGTCGTCGACAGGTCGAAGGCCATCACCGCCGGCGCGCCGCGATAGAACGCGAAGGCCGAGGCCGCCATCCGGCCGTGCCGGAGCGGCAGCAGGTCCTGCAGCCGATCGGCCTCCTGGGCCAGGATGATCGCGACCGGGTCGCGGCCCTTGGCGAGCTCGAGCGTGCCGTGGGTCGTCCGCGGCGCGTTCTGGCGGGCCAGCCGGCCGGCCGCTGCGCGCTCCGCCACCGGGACCCAGGGACGTGGCGTCCATTGGTCGGGTCGCGGATCCGACGGCCTCCAGGCCGCCTCCAGCTCCCTCGCGCTGGGTGTCGTTCGCGCGGTCGTCTTGCGTCGGGTGGAGGTGCGATCGCCGTTGGTCATGTCGGCGACTGTAACAGGACGTCAACACGCCGCAACATGACCTTGGCCGCGTACCATCACGACAGTGGCATCGGCCCGCGGTGCAGACGGAGGTGGAACCAGGTGAGCGGTCCGAGCGACGACGCGCTGACCGGCGTGGCCGGCGACCCGCCCGGGACCGCCGGCACCGCAGATTCCATCACCGAGACCAAGCCGCCGAGTCGACGCGACGCGATCATCCGGATCGGCATCGTGGCCGGCGTCCTCTCGATCGTGTTCGGCGTGATCCTGCCGCGGTTCGTCGACTACCGGCAGGTGCTCAACGCGCTCCAGGGCCTGACCCTCCAGGACTTCCTGGTCGTCGGCATCTTCGGGCTCATCACATGGGTCCTGACGGGGGCGATCTTCACGGCACTCATCCCGGGCCTGGGCCTGCTGCGCGGGCTCGACGCCTACCTGATCCTCACGGGCATCGGAGCCAGCATCCCGCTCGGTCCGTGGAACATGGCGGTCCTGTGGGTCGTCATCCGCGGCTGGGGCCGGCCGGTCTCCACGACGACCGGCGGCATCCTGCTCTACGGCATCTTCGACCAGCTCAGCCGGTTCGGGTTGATGTTCATCGCGGGCATCGTCCTGGTGGTCGCCGAGTCAGCCGGTCGCGTGGCGGTCGAGAACGCGCTGATCGTCGGCTACCTCGTGCTCGGCGGGGTGCTCTTCGTCGGTCTCGGGGTCGGGCTCATCCTGGTCGTCCGGTCGGAACGCCTGGCCCGCAAGCTCGGGCGCGTGGCAGAGCGCATCATCGGCGCCGTCCTGCGGCGATTCGGGCGGGCCGTGCCGGACGTCGAGGGCGCGCTCGTCCGGTTCCGGGTCACCCTCGGGGATACCGTCCGGGAGCGCGGCCTGGTGGCCTTTGTCGTGGCGATGGCCTCGAAGCTCGGGTGGTTCGTGCTGATGCTCGTCTCGATGCGCGTCGTTGGCATCACCGAGCGGGAGCTGCCGGCGTCGATCATCCTGGCCGGCGTCGCCGGCGTGTTCGTGATCACCGTCCTGCCGATCGCGCCGGGCGGCGCGGGCGTCCCGGAAGTCCTCTACATCTC
This sequence comes from uncultured Chloroflexia bacterium, assembly GCA_963755995.1. Classification (GTDB taxonomy): domain Bacteria; phylum Chloroflexota; class Limnocylindria; order Limnocylindrales; family CSP1-4; genus SPCO01. The sequence continues at coordinate 90,292 of CAVWLQ010000004.1, forward strand.
GTTCTTCACGGCCTACACGGGCGGCGCGGACTCGTCCGTGATCACGGCCGGCGTCATGCTCTTCCGGGCGTTCCAGTGGGCGTTGCCGATCCCACTCGCCTGGATCCTGCTGGGGATGTCGCGACGCGGCAAGCCGCTGCTGCCGACCAAGGCGGAGTTCCAGGCCCGCGACAGCGGACCGGTCGCGGCCGGGGCATAGGCGCCCGGGATGACCGGCGTCCGGATGCGGTCCGCGTCGCTCATCCTCCTGGCGGTGTGCGTCCTCGGCGCTGCGGTGGCCGGATGTGGAGACGCCGTCGTCAGCTCATCGCCGAGCGTCGTCGCGCATGCCTCGGAGCCCGTGAGCGAACCGACCTCGAGTGGTGAGGCGCCGATCAGCCCGCTGGCGACGATCGATCCGGCCGTGATCGCGTCGCCGGAGCTCACCTGCGGCATCGACGACAGCCGGTTCCCGCCCGCGGCGCTCGATGGCCCCGGGGAGGAGCTCGCACCCGATGCGGCCGCCGCTGCGCTGCGCGAGTTCCTGCTGACCGAGCCTGCCCCCGCGTTCCCGTTCCCGCGATCGGGCTGGCACCGAGTCGCCCAGACGGCGAACCGCGAGCTGTTCGTCGTCCCCACGCCGAGCGACCCGCCGTGGCTGGCGGTCGCCTTCACGCGCCCCGCCGGCGCGTGGGTCGTGGATGCGTACGGCGCGTGTGCGTTGTCGGTCGCCCTGCCCGGCGGGATCGGCCTGGCGGACTGGTGGGTCGATCCGGCCGCGCCACCGCCCACGCCGCAGTCGACGACGATCGCCATCCAGCTCATGGAGCGCGCCTGCGCGGGCGGTCAGCCCCCGAACGGTCGCGTGCTGGCGCCGGTCGTGGTGTACCGGCCAGACGCGATCGTCGTGACCGTCGCCGTCGCCTCGATCCCGGGCGCCTCGGACTGCGAGAGCAATCCGAGCGTGCCGCTGACGATCCAGCTGACCGAGCCGCTGCGCGACCGGACGCTCCTCGACGGCGGGACCGTCCCGCCGCACGTGCCGGTCTCGCCCGGCTGATTTCAGCGCCCGTCGTACTCGTCGTGGCGGCGGATCCAGAGCTGGAAGCCATCGTCCTCCTCGCGGCCCCTGGGCGACCGGTCGAGGATCGGGTAGTAGCCCATCAGGAATTCGACGCCGCGCCAGCCGGTCGCGTAGGTCTGGTAGACGACGCCGTCCTCGAGGACGAACGCCGTGAACCCGGGACTCTCCGTCAGGTATCCGGCGACGTCGGTGCCGCTCGCGCTTGCGTTGCGTTCGACGATCGGCGGGAGCGATACGCCGCTTTCCTCGACCCACGCGCGCGTCTCGACCGCGTCGCTCGAGTAGCCGAGGTCCGCGTTGAAGTCGCTGTGGGCCGATGAGGCCCAGGGGATGCTCCAGCCCATGCGGCGCTCGTACGCCGCCAGTCGCTGGATCGGGGCGCTCGACACGAGGAGCATCGTCACGTCGTGCGCCTTGAGGTGTGGGACGAGCCCGTCGATGGTGTCCGCGATGGACGAGTTGATCGGGCAGCCGGCCACGTAGCTCGGTCCGAACATGAAGTGGTAGATGAGCAGCTGGCTCCGGCCATCGAAGAGGTCCGCCAGAGGGCGCGGGCCGTCGATCGTGTCGAGGCGGTAGTCCTTCTCGACGCGGACCCAGGGCAGCGCGCGTCGCTGGCGCGCCAGCTCGTCGCCCAGCCGGGTGAGCTCCTTCTCACGGACGAGCAGCGCCTCGCGGGCGGCCGTCCACTCCTCGCGGGTGCCGATCCTGTGGCCGGTTTCGGGTCGATCGTCTGCCGCCACCCACTCCGGGGGGCGCGTCCACGTGTCCGTCATGACGTTTCCTTTGCGTGCCGGTCGGCGTCTGCCGACGCGATGGTGTCGATGTGCTCCGCCAGGGCACCGAGCTGGCGGTCCCAGTCCCGGGCGAGGGCGGCGAGGAACTGTTGCGCGACCTGCATCGGGGCCGAGCGGAGCCGGTAGCGGACCCGGCGCCGCTCGCCGGGCTCTGCCCCGACGAGCCCCGCATCGGCCAGGAGCGCCAGGTGCTTCGCGATGGCCTGACGGGTGATGGGCAGGCGGGTCGCAAGATCCGTGGCCGTCGCGGGTCCACCCGCGGCGAGCTCGGCGAGGATCCTCCGCCGGCTGGGGTCGGCCAGCGCGGTGAAGACCTCCTCGGCGACGGCCTCGAGGTCAGGCTGCCGTGGCATCGAGGTACCCGACCAGCTCACCCAGCTCGTGGGCCCAGCCGTCGGTGTTGGCCTCGAACGCAGTCCGGTACGCATCGTCCGGCAGCTGTGCGAAGCCGGACTCGACCACCGTCAACCGGGTGCCCGCCGGGGTCGGCTCGAGCGTGAACTCGACGTACGTGTGGCGCGGATCGTCATCCGGCAGGCCGTAGATGCCCCAGGTGAAGCCGAAGACCGTCGGCTCCTCGACGCGTTCGATGCGCAGGGAGGCCGAGTGCCCACCACCGAACGTGAGCTCGGCCGCGCCGCCGGGACGCAGGTCGATGGTCGCGGCCTCGCCGAACCACGTGCCCAGCGCCTCGGCGGTGGTCAGCGCGGCCCACACCTTCGCGGGTGGATGCGCGATCTCGACGGTTCGCTCGATCCGATCGGGAAATCCCATGACTGTCTCCTGCGTATTGCAACCAACCAGTTGCTACGCAGGTTATGGCAATCGTTGGGTTGCGTCAACCCTCCGTCGACGACGGTCCTTGCGCCCGTGTCGGGCACGGTCGCGGCGGGCGCCGTGCCCGCCGCAGGACCGGGATTGCTAGAAGCGGCGGCGACCCGGAGTCACGACCGCTCCGACGACCGCTGCCTTCGCGATCGGCGACGGGCCGGGCGACACGGCGGCGCCGACGACGGCGGCCTTGGCGACAGGGGACGGGCCTGGGCTGATGGCGGCGCCGACGACGGCGGCCTTGGCGACCGGTGCGCCGATGACTCCGACTCCGCGACGTCCTGGACCGAGCGGCATCTCAGACTCCCTGTGCTTCGAGCTCTGCGTCGGCTTCGACGGCAGCGATGATGGCCTGGATCGGGATCCGCCCGTTGGCGATCAGCTGACCGCCCGCGCGGCGCATGGCCGATGCGAACGGAGCAGCCCACACGTTCTCGTAGACCAGGACGCCGGCGACACTGCCCGGATCCATCGCAGCGGCCAGGTTCTCGACGTCGTCCTCGGCCAGGGTCTGGGCGAGTTGGCCCTCGATCTGGCGGAGCTCGCCGAGCTCGGGGAGGTCGGACAGCTCCTGCGCGTCGATTGAGCCGTCCTCGTTCTTCACGAGGATGAGGATGTCCATGATCCGGATGATCCCGGCGTCATGGAGCCTGAGGAGCTCGTCGGCACCTTCGCCGGTGAAGTTCTGTGCCCCGGCCGGGAACTCGACGATCAGGTAGTCGACGGGTCCAAGCTCATCGAGCGATCGTTCCTCTGTCATGGATGCTCCCTAATTCGGATCCCGCCGGCATCCACATCTTGGACCCAGCCCCCCTCGTCGCCGCCAGCGTGACGGGCACGCCATCGGTCCTTCCCGGACCGAGCCCTCGGGCGCCCCTGTCCCGCGATGCGCGAGACGACGAGTATGACCCTCTCGCCGGAGGTCGATCGTCCTTGACCGGCGGGCCCAGTCAGGAGATCGGGGTCGCCGTTCCGGTCATCAGGGCGCGGGCATCCCGGAGGACGGGAGTCTCGAAGCCTTCGGTGAACGTGTCATAGACAGCCTGGACCGCCGCATGTCGCTCCGGTGACCCACCGTCGAGCTGCGCGAGCCGGAGGGCTGCCATGAGCTCCCCCGTCCGCGCCCCGATCGAGCGTGCCTTGGCCAGCCCATCCTCGAGCGACGCCTCGGCCGCTCCGCGATCTCCGGATGCCAGCTGGATGTCCGCCGAGCTGATGAGCAGCGGTACGAGGTCACACGTGTCGTCTGGTCCGGCGACGCGCATCGCCTCCGCGACCACGTCGAGCGCTTCGGCCACCCGGCCGGCAAGCGCGAGGGCCTGTGCCCGGAGGCCGAGGACCTGCGGCCAGAAGACGGGCGGCGTGCGAAGGGTCTCGTACAGCCCGATCCCGCGGTCTGTCACGTCGAGGCCCTCGTCCGGCCGGCCGAGCGCCGCGATCGTCACGCCCTCGACGATGAGACCGCTGGCGTGCCAGACCGCGTATTCGCGCTCGATGGCGATCCGGACGACCCGTCGGGCCCGCTCTCCGGCGGACTCGACCCGGCCGCTCCACAGGTCGAGCAGGCCCGCGTGGAAGACCGCATAGGCGAGCGAGTACGGGTGGCCGAGCCGCTCGGCAAGCGCGACGGCCTCCGTCGCCCGGCGCTCGGCGGTCTCCGGATAGCCGCTCATCCAGAGGAACAGGGCTCCGATCGAGTGCGCGACGACGACCGGGTTCGGCCCGACGCGGAGCGCCCCCCGACCGGGGTGGTCCGGATCGAACAGGGCGATCGCGCGGTCCAGATGCGCGATGCCGCCAGCGAAGTCGCCCATGAACGCCGTCGGCGGGCCGAGGATCACGAGGCCCTCGATGCGCATCCCGTCATCGCCTTCGGCGTCGGCGATGGCGATGATCTCACGCCCGATGGCCGCCACCTTGTCCATGTGGCCGACCTGGATGTGGAAGGTCGCGAGGCTGCGCAGCACGGGCACCTGGTGGGGCAGGCCGCCCGCGGCCGCCGCGACCACGAGCGTGTCGCGATAGAGGTCCTCGACCCGCGGCGAATAGCCCTCGACGGCGAGGAGCAGGCGGGCCAGCGTCAGCCGCAGCGAGATCGCCTTATCCGACGTCCGCGCCGCCTCGTCGCCCGACTTGATGAGGTGGAGCAGGTCCTTGGTGATTCCGATCGCGGCGTGGTACCAGCCACGCGTGTCATAGAGCGTCCAGAGCGGGTCCAGCATCGACTTGGCCCCGGCGAGGTCGCCGGCATCGACGTGGAAGTGCCAGGCGGCGAGGACGTTGTCCAGCTCGGCGGCCAGCTCGTCGATCGCGGCCGCCCGCTCGCGGCCGCCCATGCGCTCGTTGAGGCGGACCGTGAAGGCGGCGAAGTGCGCGGCGTGGGCGCCTCGCGCGGCCGACGCGAGATCGGCGTCGCGATCCAGCTCGTCGCGGGCGTACTCGTGGATCGTCTCGAGCATCGAGAGGCGCTGGCGCTCCCCGTCCGCCGTCCGCACCAGGCTCTTGTCGACGAGCGAGCCGAGCCCGTCGACGACGTCCACTCCCGCCAGGGCATCGATCCCGGCGCAGACCTGTTCGACATCCTGGACCTGCGCGGACGGGAACACCGCGAGCACCTTGAACAACGCCCGGTCGTCCTCGTCGAGGAGGTCGTAGCTCCAGGCGATCGTGTCGCGGAGGGTCCGCTGGCGGTCCGGCAGGTCGCGCGCCCCGCCGCGGAGGACATCCAGCCCGCCACGCAGGCGGTCGCGCAGCTCGGTGGGGGAGAACAGCCGGAGGCGCGCGGCCGCGAGCTCGATCGCGAGGGGCAGGCCGTCGAGCCGCGCGCAGATCTCGCCGACGACCGGAGCGGTCTCGTCGTCCAGGCCGAAGCTGGGTCGCGCCTCGCGGCCGCGTTCCACGAACAGCGTGACCGCCGACGAGCCCATCGCGCCGGCCGAGCCGGTCGGCAGCGTGAGCGGCGGCACCGGCAGGAGCTGCTCGCCGCGGACGTGGAGGGACTCCCGGCTGGTCACGAGAACGGCGAGTCGCGGGCACTGGCGGACCAGCTCGCCGGCGTCCTCGGCGGCCGCCGTCACCTGTTCGAAGTTGTCGAGCACGAGCAGAAGCTGGCGCGGCCGCAGGTGCGCCACGAGCGCCTCGCGGAGGTCGCGATCGCCCGGGACCGCGAGACCCGTCGTCTGCGCGATGGCGACGAGGACCGCGATCGGCTCGCGGGCGTGGGCGAGGTCGACGAAGTAGACGCCGTCGGCGAAGTGCTCGAGGGCGTCCGTCGCCGCCTGGACGGCCAGCCGTGTCTTGCCGATCCCGCCCGGTCCGGTCAGCGTCACGAGCCGGACCGTGTCGCCGCGCAGCAGGCGCGCCAGCTGCTCGAGCTCCGCCGCGCGCCCGACCAGGGCCGTCGTGGAGACCGGCAGGTTGTTCGGCGTCGAATTGATGCGTGCGCGGGGCCGGGAAATCGGCGTCGAGACCCTCGGCGTTGACCTGGTAGAGGCGCTCGGGCTCGGGCAGGTCCTTGAGCTGGTGCTCGCCGAGGTCGTGGAGGCTCGCGCCCGCCGGCATCGACCGGCTGACCAGCGCGCGGGTCGCCTCCGACACGAGGATCTGGCCGCCATGTGCGGCCGCCATGATCCGCGCCGCTCGGTGGACGTCGATGCCCACGTAGACGCCGGCGGCCAGCTCGGCCTCGCCGGTATGGATCCCGATACGGACCTTGACGACGGCGCCTCTTGTCCACGGCTCCGCGGCCATCGCCCGCTGGACCCGGATCGCGGCCCCGAGAGCGTCGCCGGCGGTCCCGAAGACCGCGAAGAACGAGTCACCCTCTGTGCCGACCTCGGCGCCGACGCCCGCGCAGGCGGTCCGGATGAGCTCGTGATGCCGGCTGAGGAGCGCTCCGTAGTCGGGTCCGAGCGCCTCGACGAGCCCGGTCGAGCCCTCGATGTCGGTGAACATGAAAGTGGCGGTCCCGGTCGGCAGCTCGGTCATCGGATCAAGTGTCGTGCCACGCTCGCCAGACGGCAAGCAGACCTCACTCCGGCATTGGGGCCGGATGGCCGTCGTCCGGGGGCATCGCCTATACTCGCGGTCGCGCCGACATAGCTCAGTGGTAGAGCAGCTGTTTCGTAAACAGCAGGTCCTCGGTTCAAGTCCGAGTGTCGGCTCCAATCCGTTCGGGCGGCACGCTCCGAAGATCCCCGCGCGCTTCAGGCGCCAGCAAGCCAAGCGTCGATATTCGTTGGACCGCCTCGGCTCGCGTTCGACAGTCGAGCTTGATGAGTGCATTGCCGACGTGCATGTCGACAGTTCGCGGGCTGATGAAGAGCGCCTCACCGATCTCGCGGCTCGTGAGGCCGTGCGCGACCCGCCGGATCACTTCGAGTTCGCGTTGCGTCAGCCCTCGGTCGGCCAGTCGCAGCGCCTCCCGGCGACCGAGCCGGCGTTCGACAGGCTCGCCGACCGTGGTCAGGTCCGCTGCGATCTGGACACCGAGCGGCGTCGCGCCGAGACGCCTGGCGGTGCGAGCGGCCGCGACGAGCGCCGCGACACCCTCGGCCCGTTGACCCGCGTGGACCAAGGCGATCCCGGCACGCCGTCCGATCTCGGCGCGTTCCATCGGCAGGTCTCGGGCGGAGATGGCTTCGATGGCGCTGGCGAAGTGCGCAGCGGCGGCCTCGGTGTCGCCGTCGAGCGTGGCGGCCTCGCCGAGCGTCGCCGCCAAGGCAGCGATGGCCTCCGGCTGCGCGGTCTGGGCCGCGATCCGTGCCAGCGCGTCGGCGCATGTCCGCACGCCGGTCGCCTCGCCCTGTTCGGCGAGCACCATCGCGGTCCAGCGGAGCGCCGGCACGGCGTAGTGCCGCTCCTCGGTGCGCTCCCAGCGGGCAAGCAGACGCCGGCACCGGTCGACCGCACCGGCCTGGTCGCCCTCGAGTCGGTCGCAGAGCGCGAGACCCCAGTTCGAGATGAGCTCCATGGCCGTCAGCTCGATCCGCCGAGCGGTCTGCAAGGAGGCCTCGAGATGGGGCCGCGCCCGCCCGGCGCTGCCACGCAGTGCAGCCACGATCCCGAGGATGCCGTCGGCCACGGCGCGCGCATGCTGTGTGGCGTCCGCCGACGCCATCACCTCCCGCGACGTCCGCTCGGCCTCCGGCCACCGGCCTGTCTGCCAGAGCACCACCGACATGCAGGCGAGGCAGAGCTGTGCCGTGGATTCGATCGATCGCGTCCGGCAATAGTCGGCACCCTCGAGGTATGCCGTTTGCGCAGGGTCGTAGCTGCCCGCGTGCTCCAGGGAGTCGGCGAGACGCTGGAACAGCTCGGCCGCTGCCGTCGTGAGCGCTCCGTCGAGCGCGAGTGCGAGGCCCTCGCGGACGAGCCGCAGTCCGTCGTCGCCCTTGCCCATCCGCGCGAGGACGTTTCCCTCGAGTCCGATCGCCCGCGCCTCGAGGTCCACCCGACCCGCCTCGCGCGCCTCCGTCCGCGCGTCGGCCAGGAGACCGAGCGCGGCGGTGAAGTTCGCCGCTGACCTGAGGTGGGCCGCCGCCGCGAGTCGCTCCGTCACGGCATCTGCCGGCCGACCTGCCGACTCGAAATCGGTGACCGCCGCGAGCCGCGCTTCGATCGCCCGGGCCCAGCGGCCCTGGACCTCGAGCACGCGCGCGCGGCGTCGATGATCCTCGCCGGCCAGGTCGAAGCGTCGGTCGGCTGCTCGTCCGGTGGCCGCGGTCTCCCAGGCCCTGGCCGCCTCTCCGAGGGCCCCGGACAGCTCGAGACACTCGGCGAGGTGCTCGAGCACCTCGATCGGCGACGCGATCGTGCCCCGATCCTCGTCCAGCGCCCGCCGGTAGGCGCTCGCGGCGTCCCGATAGGCATGGACGCGACACGACGCCTCGGCAGCGGCGAGGAGCGAAGCGACCGCCTCGCGCGTCTCGCCCGCACGCAGCCAATGGTCCGCGATGACGATCGGCTCGGCGCCTCGCGACTCGAGGCGTTCCGCGATCCGGCCGTGCTGCGTCCGGCGCTCGGCCGACGGCAGGTCGTCGAGGAGCACCTCGCGCACGAGCCCGTGCCGGAATGCCACGCTGCCGTCTCCGCGGGCGGCGAGGATCCCGCGCTCGACCCCCGCTCGCCGCCAATCGTCGCTTCCGCCGGCCAGCTCGTCGACGAGCGTCGCGTCCACCTCGTCGCCGAGGAGCGCCGCCGTCGCCAGCGCCTCACGGTCTGCGGGCGCCATGCCGTCGGCGCGGACCAGGATGCTGTCGCGCAAGGTCTCCGGGATGGGCAGGTCCTCGCGAACGAGCGTCGCGACGCCGTCGCCGACGACGATCGCCTCATCGGCGAGCAGGGCGGCGGACAGCTCCTCGACGAAGAGCGGCAGGCCCTGGCTCCGTTCGAACAGCCGTCCCGCGAGGTGGTCGTCCGGCCGGGCACCGAGGGTGCGGCTCGCCAGCGCCGCGGTCGACGTGGCATCGAGAGGGCCAAGGACGATCTCACGCAATCGACCATCGCGCCGCAGCTCGACCCGCAGGCGCCGGACGGGGCTCGAGCGTGGAAGCTCGTCGGTCCGATAGGTCCCGAGAATCAGCAGCGGCCAGGCTGCGGCAAAGCGGGCGGCCATCGGCAGCACGTCGAGCGTCGCATGATCGGCGTGCTGGAGATCGTCCAGGACGATCGCGATCGGCTCGATCCGGGCGATCTCACCGATCAACCGGCAGATCGCGTCGCGCGTCGCCTCTGGGTCGCCAAGATCGTCCGCGGATGTCGCCAACGCACCGCCAGGGTGCGCGTGGCGCGACGGGGCCAGTTCGCCGAACAGCGGATGGATGGCATCCAGGGACGGGCCGTTCCGTCCGGACGCCGCGCGGACCTGTGCTGCAACGGCGGGCCATCGAGGGTGGGATCGGATCGCGGCCACGAGCGGGTCGAATGGGACAGCCCCGGTAGCACGGGCGGCCCCGCGCAGCACGATCGGCATGCGACTGACGACGACGTCCTCGATGAGGGCAGTCTTCCCAATGCCGGCTTCACCGGCGATCAGCACGAGACACCCCCGCCGCCGCTTCGCCCCGGAGACGATGGCGCGCAGCTCCCCGATCTCGTGCTCCCGACCGATCAGCCCGCTGGTCCGTGCCATCAGGCTTAGAAGGTAAGCGAACCCGCGCCCGAAGCGAGAAGCTCGACGACTTGGGCGGCCGTGACGATGGTGGCCCCCTCGACGAGATCTTCCTGCGTGATGCCTCGTGGCTTGGTGCAGGCGCCGCACGCCCAGATCCGCCCGCCCGAGGCGACGAACTGCGACATCACGTCACGGAGCTCCGGCATCCCCGGATAGCCGACGACCTCGGCTCGTCCGCGGACAGCCAGCCATGCTCCCTCGATGGTGAGCAGCACGATGGCATCCTGATCGGCTGTGGCTGCGACGTTGCCGGTGATGAACGCCAGGGTCGCGCGTTCCGGATCCTCCGGACCGTGCGTGGCGTTGACGATGATCGTGGCCATCAGTCGGTTCCTTTCATGCGTGTGGGGCCGCGTCGGGCGGCATCCGACGGACCGAGAACGTGCGCGCGGCGCCGGGGCCGGCTGCCGCTGCCACGACCGCATTGCCCGTGAGCCTCGCCCAGGAGCGCAGGTCCTGCTCGGCCTCTGGATCGTCGGTGACGACCTCGAGGACGGCCCCGATGTCGAGCCCACGGACGGCTGCGGAGATCCTTGGGGTCAACGTCGCGCACGACAGGCCCGTTGCGTCGAGGTGAGCTGCCGGCACGAACGTCGACGGCACGGGCGTCGGTCGCTCGACGGTGTCCGCGCGGGCGCCCACGCGACGTCTCGCGACCGTGCGGTCGGACGGCGTGACGAGCCGGCGGAAGCCGGAGCAGATCAGTGAAACGTCGCGCAGGACGGCGCCATCAACGATCGCCGCGACGTGCTGTTCGACGACGCGCCGCTCGCCGTCCTCCATCAGCTCGAGCCGATAGCCGAGCACGAGCCGGTCGCCAACGACGTCGACCGTCCAGCCGATCAGTTCGCGCTCGTCCGTTCCGCCGAACCAGTCCTCCACGACCGTCCGAGCAGCGGCCGCTGTCGAAGCGTCCCGGTATCCGCGAGGGACGATCGCGCGGAACCGCACATCCGGCGCGAACAGCGATTGCAGCCGGTCGAAGTCCGCGCCGACGATCGCGCCCACGAACGAGTGCGCAAGCGCAAATGCGCCGTGATCGACCGGAGATTGCCGCGGCGCGATGCTTGTGGGGGCTGCGAGATCGACCATCGGCCCGCCTCCTGCCATTCGTGACGATGCCAGGACGATAGGGTCGCAGGGATCACGCGAGCCACCGCAGGACTACGGGGTTTTCGGCCCGGCGCATGTCCACGCTCGACGATGACAGCACAAGGGCCTACAGGCTGCCGCCCGAGCGGTGATGGCTGTCGATCGATCGCCGTGCTGCCATCCGGCCCGCCTCACCCGGTCTGATCGGCCCGATCCCACCACACGATCGTCGCCGCCAGGCCGGCCGTCGCGACGGCGAGCACCGCCAGCACACCCGCCGGGGCGACCGGCTCCACCGACGTCCCGCCCGCCCCGGCGATGAGCGCCGGGACGGACCAGGGGAACCACGCACCCCAGCCGAGCACCGTGAGGACCTGCGCGACGACGATCATCGCGATCGTCCACGCCAGCGGCGCGATGTAACCACGCCCGACCCCGGCGAAGAATGCCGCGCCGGTCTGAAGCACGATGGTCAGCCCCGCCGCGAACGCGATCGCCACCACGGTCGCGCCCGCGTCGGAATCGGACCAGCCCGGCAGACCGATGAGCGCTCCGATCGCGAGGCCGAGGGCGAGGACCCAGGCCGAGATCGCGAGACCCCAGATCGCGATGACGCACGTCTTGGCGATGACGATCGTCCGCCGGGGTGTCGGGTTCGCGAGCAGGCCTCGAACCGTGCGGTCGGCAAACTCACGTCCGAAGACCCATGCGGTGAGGAACGCGAACAGGATCGCGCCACCGACGGCGACCGCCTGCCCCAGCATGCTCAGGAACGTGGGCCAGTCGGCCGTGCCTGCCGTGAGCTGGGCCTTGGCGCCGAGCAGCCCGAGCGACCGAGCCCGTCCGGGATCCTTGAGGATGACCATGAACAGGCCAATCACCAACGGCGCGATCGAAAATCCGATCGCGACGCCCCATGGCACCCGGGAATGGCGCGCCTTGAGCAGCTCCGTGCCGACGGCCGCGCGAAGCCCCATCACGAGGCTCCTTCAAGGCGCCCGCCGGTCAGTCGCATGAAATGGTCCTCGAGCGACTCGCGCGCCACCGCCAGCCGGGTCGGTGGCGTCCCGGCCGCGACGAGCAGGACCGCGACCTCATCCGGCTCGTCCAGTGCCCGCGGCTCGCGCAGCTCGAGGATGTCCAGCCCGTTCCGGACGGGCGAAAGTCCGGCGGATCGCAGGGCGGCCTCGGCCCGATCGAGATCCCGCGCCCCCACCTCCAGTCGCCGATCGCGATGGCGACCGAGTGCGTCGCGGTCCAACTCCTCCACCAGGTGTCCCTGATGCACGATCCCGACCCGCGTCGCCAGCCGATCGACCTCGCCGAGGATGTGGCTGGACATGAACACTGTGACGCCCTGCTCCGTCGTAAGGTCCCGGATGAGCTCCCGGATCTCGATGACACCGGCTGGGTCGAGGCCGTTCGCAGGCTCGTCGAGGACAAGGAGATCTGGCCGAGGGAGCAAGGCCCGTGCGAGGGCCAGGCGCTGCAGGTTGCCCAGCGACAGGGTGCCCGCCCGCCGGTCGGCGTAGGTCCCCAGTGCCAGCTGCTCGATCACGAGATCGACGGGACGCGGATCCGTCATCCCCGCCAGACGACGCGCGATGTCGAGGTTGTCGCGGACGCTGAGCTCCGGGTACGCCGACGCGCTCTCGACCAGATAGCCGACCCGTCGCCAGACGCTCGTCGCGCCGGCGCTGACCCTCTGGCCGAAGAGCTCCGCCTTGCCCGCCGTGGGCCGGATCATGCCGAGCAGCATCCGGATCGTCGTCGACTTGCCGGCGCCGTTGAGCCCGAGGAAGGCGTAGATCTCGCCCTGGGCGACGCGCAGGCTGACCCCGTCGACCGCGAGGACGTCACGACCGTAGCGTTTGGTCAACCCGTCAGTTTCGACCGCGAGGTCCGTCACCGCCCGTCCTCGCTCTGGTGACCGAGCCCACCGAGGACGAACGCGTTGAGCTCGTCGATCGCGACCGATAGGTCGTCGGGGTCCGAGACCGCGTCATGAAGCGACCCGAAGCAGGCGATCACCCAAGTGCCAGCACGGTTCGGATCCTGTCGCCGGAAGAGTCCCAGCTGGATGCCCGACGCGATGATCTCGGCCACGGTGGGAGCAAGCCGGCTCAACGCTTTCTCGCCCATCCGGTCGTGGAGCAACCGGTTCTCCGGTCGGTGGACGACCTCGACAAGGTCACGTTCGTACGGTTCGCCGCCGACCTGACGGACGCTCGCACCAAAGGCGAGGAGGCGTTCCACCGGTGTGCGGTCGGCGTCATCCGCGACGGCCTGGATCCGGTCGGCGACGCTCTCCACCAGCCACTCCGCGATCGCGTTGATCGCGTCGTCCCTGCTCGCGAAATAGAGATAGAAGGTGCCCTTGGCGACGCCGGCCTCGCGAACGATGTCATCGACCGAGGTGGACGCGATCCCTTTCCGCGAGAGGACCCGGACCGTTGCCTCGAGCAACTCGCGGCGACGCACGTCGCGCGTTCGCGTGCGAGGGTTCCGATCCCCTCCTTCGATCATGGCCCCTGACATCTCGATCCCTCGTATATGACTGACCGTCAGTCATTATGCTCCTTGTGCCGGGAAAGCGCGCCAGGATGCCCATCCGGGTCGAGCGAGCGGCTTGAACGGCGGCTCGGATCGCCTCTGCGGGGAGAGGGTCAAGGCCTCTGACGGTTTAAACCGACCCGAGCGATCACTCCGGTGGATCGTGCCCGACGAGACCATCCACCGATTCGCGGATCAGGTCGGCGTGCCCGTTGTGGCGCGCGTACTCCTCGATCATGTTGGGCAGGATGGAGCGCAACCTGGCGGCGGCACCGCCCGTGTCCTCGGACAGGGCCTCGTCCACGATCGTGCGGCAGCGAGCGACCGCGTCCGTCCAGCCCGTGTAGAGCTGCCCCGGGGCGTCCTCCGCGGCGCTCCGCCAGTCCCAGTCGTGGTCGGCGTCCCAATCGATGGCGTTCCACGGCGGCAGCTGCTCGCGTCCGAGCAGCCATTCGGTGGACATATCGTCCTCGAACCGCGCGAGGTGCTTGAGCATCCCGCCCAGCGTCATCGGGGACGCGCCCAGCGTCGCTCGGAGTCCCGCGGCGTCAAGGCCGCCGGCCTTCCAGGCGAAGGTGGCACGCTGTCGCTCCAGGTACCCGAGGAGCGTCGAGATCTCGCCCGCGCCCTCCGGCGGCTCCGGGCGTCCCTGGCCCTCCCGGTAGCGGCCCCGCTCGTCCAGGTACGTCCTGCGGGGCTCGATCAGGTCATCCATCGACATCGTCACGCTATCGCCGAACCCGTGCTCTCGGCAACATCGTTGCTGTCGCGTTTGCAACGTCCGCTGGTGTTCCATCGACGTTGACACGTGAGTCGGCGCAACGATGGAGGTGATCCATGCCGTCCGTGAACAGCGACAGCCCATCCACCCAAGGAGGCGCCCGGCCCGTCCTGGTCGTCGTCGATGACGACGAGTCGACGCGGCGGACCATGGCCGGATCCCTTCGACGTCGGTTCGGACCGGACTACGAGGTCATCGACCCCGACGGCGCGACGGCCGCCAGAAGCGAGCTCGAGCGACTCCACCGTGACGGTGCCGACGTCGCCGTGATCGCCGCCAACGAGCACCTGTCGGCCGGAACGGGGACCGAGTTCCTGGCCGGCACGCGCAGCCTTTATCCGACCGCGCGGCGTCTGGTCCTCGCGGATTTCGGCGACAACTGGGTGATGCCATCGATCGCGCGCGCGTCCACCCTGGGACAGGTCGACCACTTCGACTACCTGCCCTGGGGTGAGGCCGATGAGAGCTTCCTGGCGGGGGTCGGCGACATCCTGGCCGGCTGGGCGTTCGAGAACGGGCGCGGGACGTCCCGGATGACGATCGTCGGCCACCGGGGCGACTCGACCTTCCAGGTGTTGGGCGAGGTCCTGCAGCGCTGGCAGACCTATCCCGTCGCGCTGCTCCCGGTCGAGACGCCCGAGGGAGAGCGGTTCCTGGCCGACCACCACCTCGACGGCCCCTTGCCCATCCTGTCCCTGACAGACGGCAGGGTCCTGACCGGGGCGTCCGTGGCCAAGGTGTCGGACATGGTCGGAGCGGGCGCCGATACGAACTCGACGACCTATGACGTCGCTGTGGTCGGGCTCGGTCCGGCCGGCTTTTCGGCCGCCGTCAACGCCGCGTCGGAGGGCCTGCGGGTCATCCTCATCAACGACACGTTCAGCCAGGCGAGCTCGAGCCCGATGATCAGGAACTATCTCGGCTTCCCGGCCGGCGTGAGCGGCGCCGAGCTCATGAGGCGCGCCTGGACGCAGGCGCTGATGTTCGGCGCGGTCGGTCGCATCGGCCGGGAAGCGACCGAGATCCGCCATCAGGGCGGCCGGAACGTCGTTCTCATGGACGACGGTTCCGAGGCGACCGCCGACGTCGTGCTGCTGGCGATCGGGGTGGACTACCGCCGGATCGGCGTGTCCAGCGTCGATCGGCTGATCGGCCGCGGTGTGTTCTATGGGTATGACGCCGCGGAGGCCAAGGCCATGTCCGGAGCCGACGTTGCGATCGTCGGTGGGGCCAACTCGGCGGTCCAGGCGGCCGCTCACCTGTCTCGCTACGCTCGTTCCGTGCACCTCATCGTTCGCGGCAGGACATTGGCGCACAACGCTTCTGACTACCTGGTCGAGCAGGTGGATGCGATCGCCAACCTGACGCTCCACCTGGATAGCGAGATCGCAGAGGCGAGAGACGAGCAGGAGCTGCGGGCCGTGGTCGTGCGTGACCGCACGAGCGGCGCGACGCGAGAGCTCGCCATCGACGGCTTGTTCGTCATGATCGGAGCTGTCCCGCGGACCGACTGGCTGCCGGCGGAGCTCGCCCGCGACAAGGGGGGCTTCGTCCTGACCGGCGACGACGGGCCGCCGATCCAGTCGCCCGATCAGTTCCGGCTCCCGTTCGAAACGACGATCCCGGGCGTGTTCGCCCTGGGCGACGTTCGGTCCGGCTCGGTCAAGCGCGTGGCCGCCGCTGTGGGTGAAGGGTCGGCGGCCGTGCAGCAGGTGCTCCGCTACCGCGCGCGGATCACCGCCGGGCAGGACGCGGATCGGGAGCGGGCCGCCGGCGAGCCGATCCCGGCCAGCTCGCGTGGGTAGCGGATCGCGGAGCATTCTCGGGCCGTGACCGTCGCGCCCGAGAACGCGCTCTTCCTGTTGCCCGCGCTGCGGCGGGCGCGGGACCTGATCGATCGCGACTTCGCGGAGCCGCTCGACCTCCAGGCGATGGCCGCCGAGGCCGGCTATTCCCGGTTCCACTTCGCCCGCGCATTCGCGGCGGCCTACGGCGAGACGCCCCGTGCCTACCTCACCCGGCGCCGGATCGAGCGCGCGAAGACCCTCCTGCGGACCGCCAACCTGTCCGTCACCGAGATCTGCTTCCTGGTCGGCTTCGCCAGCCTCGGGTCGTTCGGCGTGCGGTTCCACGAGCTCGTCGGACAGTCGCCGAGCGGCCTATCGCGACGACGCCGTCGCACGGACCGGCGTCCCGCCGATCCCCGGCTGCGTCGTCCTGATGTGGACGCGGCCGCACCCGGACGGACAGCAATCGGGGAGAAGCACGGCGGGTCCCGGCCGGGCTACGGTGCCCGTGGAACCGCAGCCGAAGGAGGACCGATGATCAGCCGCCTCAACCACGTGAACGTGTTCGTGCTCGACCAGGAGCGGGCCAAGACGTTCTATACCGAGACGCTCGGGTTCGAGCTCCGGAACGACGCCACCCTCGATGGCTTCCGCTGGCTCACGGTCAGCCCGAAGGACCAGAAGGACATGGACATCCTCCTCGCCTACCCCGCGCCGCCGATGTTCAGCCCCGAGGACGCCGAGACGGTCCGTGCGCTCGTCGCGAAGGGCTCGCTCGGTGGTGGGGTGTTCGAGACCGCCGATTGCGTGGCGACGTTCGAGGAGCTCTCGGCCAAGGGCGTCACGTTCCTCCAGGAGCCGGCCGAACGCCCCTACGGGATCGAGGCGCTGTTCCGCGACGACTCCGGGAACTGGTTCAGCCTCACCCAGCCGAAGTGGCTCGGGTAGGCGCCCAGGCGTCGAACGCCATGGCTCATCGTCCGATCAGGCCACGCTCCGTGCGTCCCCGGCCTGGACACGGAATGCCGCGACGACGCCGATCGCCAGCATGGCGACGATGACGACGTGGAACACGAGGTCGAATCCGGTATGCGGACCCACGCCTCGTGTCGCCAGGAACAGCCCGACCAGCGAACCGAGCAGGCCAAAGCCCTGGGCGATCACCCCGACGACCCGGGTCCAGCCGGGACGGAGGGTGGTGATGATGGCCCCGGCCAGGAGCACCACCCCGATGATGCCCTCCGCGATGTTGGCGCTCGAGTCGACCGAGACGTCGATCAGGGCTCCCGAATGGACGGCCGAGGCGATCAGGAACGCGATCGCCTCGACGAACATCAGGCGCGGGATCGTCACCATCGCTCAGCCTGCCCGAACCGTGCCGTTCATGTCCGTATGGACATCGCAGCGGAAGTAGTACTCACCGGCGGGGATGGCCGGGACGGCGTAGGTCACCGCCGCGTTCGTCACCGTCTCGCCCGTGAAGAGAGCGTCGCTCGCGGACGAGTCACGGTAGATGGCGACGTTGTGGGGAGCGCCGTCCAGGTTCCGGAAGAAGAGCTTGAATGGCGCGCCCGCCGGGACCGCCAGCTCCGTGGCACTGAACTTGAGGTTGCTGGCGTCGATCGATGCGGCGGCGTCCGCCGGCGGGGTGACCGACGCGGCAGCTCCACCGCCCCCTGAACAGGCGGCCACGGCCAGGGCGATGGCACCCAGCAGGCCGAGCGTGAACGACATGCGGTGGACGGTCGAGGTGGGGGTCATGGACCCTCCTTTCATCTGGGATGGGCTTGGGCAGAGTCAGACACCGTCGGCGGTCACACCGTCGGCGATCGGAGCATCAACGAGCTCGAAGACCGGCCGACCAGTGGCGGCGGCGACCGGGTCGCGGAGGTCGACGCCGTCCACGATCCGGATGAACGAGGGACCGAAGGGGATGCCCCGCGCGAGCGGGCCGAGCTCGTCGCGGAAGAAGCCGACCCGCTCGGTCGGGTCCAGCTCGATGGCGCGGACGTCTTCCGTCCGGCCGCGCTCCGTGATCGTCGCACGGCGGGCAGCTCGCAGGTTCTGGACCCACTGGACATCACCCCATGGCGCCCAGACCCACCGCCTGCCCTCGATCCGGATGACCGCCAGGGCGGCCGTGCGAGGCAGGCCGGTCTTCCTGCCGCGGATCGTGACGAGCCGATTGAAGCCGAGCGGGATCCCGGCGGCGAGCAGCGCTTTCAGGACCCCGCTGAAGGCTCGGACGTGCCATGGAGGGCGGACGCGCGGGGTCGCGTCAACGGCGCGGGCGTTTCGATCGAGCACGTTGTCGCTCCTTTCTTCGGTCATGCGCTGGCGGGTCACACACTCATGAACCGCACCGGCGCACGAATGTGACCGACGCCCGCCGGTTCAGTCCGGGAAGCGCCAGCGGGTCGCGCCCTGCGGGTCGGCGTTGGCCACGCCGAACGCGGTCCTCGGCGTGATCTCGTAGAGGTACCAGGGTGGGGGTCCTGCGCTCGGTGCGCTGAATGCTGCGGTGAACGCGCCGTCCTCGACCGTCGCCTGCCAACCCTGGGTCCTGTATTCGGCGGCCAGGCGCTCGAGCGTGGCATCGTCGGTGACGCGCCGGGCGGTTCCCTCGACGACGAGATCGATGCCCGGCAGGCCGACCGAGATCGCGCATCCCGGGTTCTCGGCGAGGTTCCGACTCTTTCGGGTGCCCGGCCCGCTGACGACATAGAACCTGCCGTCGAGCCAGACGGCACCGACGCCCGCAAGGTGCGGCCGGCCGTCCGGGCGGGTCGTCGCCAGCCAGGCCCCATCCCCAGGGCCGGACACCCACGCCTCCAACGCCGCGAGGGGCCGCGACCAAGGGATCGGCGCATTGCCGTAGATATCGAGATTCTTCTGGTCCATCGCTGGTGTCTCCTTCTCGTCTCGCATCCGGGTCACGACCGGAGGCCCTCGGGTGACGACGGAACGCGGTCCCACCGCCTGGCTCCGCGCCGCGATCCGTGGCGGCTGCCGGCGACCTGAGCGCGGCGATGCTCGTCGCGACGATCCACAGGAAGCCGAGGCCGCGCCCGAGCGGCAGGATGAGGCTGGCCGGGTCCCACAGGAGGGCGGCGAGCGACAGGACCGAGATCACGCCGGCCATGAGGCCGATCAGGGCCACCCAGCGAGGCAGGGATTGGGTGCGCCACGCGCCCAGCGAGACCGCCGCCATGAAGGTCCCGAGGGTCACCACGTGGGCAGGCCCGCCGCTCAGATACACGAGGTCATGGAGCACGCGAAGCGCACCGGTGGACGCCGTCGCCTCGGGCTGGGCGAGGACCCACAGCAGCAGGCCGGTCAACAGCCAGAAGCCGGCGGCCAGCGTTCCAGCGCCGATCGCGAGCATCGGCATGGTCGAGCGTGTCTCGCGGGCGTCGGGCGGGCCTTCGGCCCCACTGCGACGTCGCCTGCCCCATACGCGACGAAGGCGAGGAGCGCGAGCGCCCCCGAGGGCATAGGCGAAGCTCATGATCGTGACCTGCGTCCGGTTCGCGACGAAGAACGTCAACACGTCGGTGTCCGGGCCGAGTGGAGGCCCGAACGGCGAGGGATACGGGACTCGATGACAGCAGGGTGGCGGATGCGAGGCCGATCGTCGTCAAGACGAGGAAGCCGAGGCCGCCCACGGCCCAGGGCAGTCGTTCTGTTCTGATACGCATGACTCATACCTCCGGAACGTCCATTCTCGGGGGCAAGCGGCATGGTGGAAGGGCCAATCCTGTCAAACTCGACCAGACCGATCTCGCGTCACTACACTGCGCCGATGGACGTCCAGATCAGCCTCGTCGGGCGCCACCGACTGGCCGATGAGATCTACCGCCAGCTGCGGGCGGCCATCCTCGAGGAGCGCTGATCGCGGGCCAGCTCCTGCCGCCGAGCCGCGAGCTCGCGCGCCGTTTGAACGTCTCCCGGTCGACGGTCAGCGTCGCCTATGACCGGCTGATCGGCGAGGGCTTTGCGATCGGAAGGGTCGGATCCGGGACGCGCGTGGCCGGGAACCTGGGCGGTTCGCCAGGCCCGGTCCCGGGCCGACAGCGCACCTCGCTCCGCGCGCGACGGATCTGGGAGGACGTGATCCTGCCGGTCGACATGTGGCGTCAAGCGAGTTCGACTTCAGGACCGGCATCCCGGACGCAAGCCTGTTCCCGTACGCGACCTGGCGGAGACTGTTGAATCGTGCATTTCGCCCGATCGCCATCGGTGACGGCGCCTACGGTCACCCCGGCGGCCACCGAGGGCTGCGAGAGGCGATCGCGCAGCATGTCGGCGTCGCGCGCGGGATCCAGGCGGACCCGGACGATGTGCTCGTGACCGCCGGCACGCAGCAGGCGGTGGACCTGATCGCGCGCGTCCTCGTCGCTCCGGGCGACCGGGTGGCCGTGGAGGATCCGGGCTATGGGCCGCCGCGTCGCCTCTTCCGGACCCTCGGCCTTCGGGTCGTCGGCGTGCCGGTCGATCGGGAGGGCCTGATCGTCGACGAGATCCCGCCGGACACCAGGCTGGTCTACGTCACGCCGTCCCACCAATACCCACTCGGCGTCACGATGTCACTCGGTCGTCGGATCGCGCTGACGGCGTGGGCGGAGCGGACGGGTGGGGCGATCATCGAGGACGACTACGACAGCGAGTTCCGGTTCGGCGATCGGCCCATCGAGCCGCTCAAGGTCGTCGACCGGCAGGGACGCGTGATCTTCGTCGGGTCGTTCTCGAAGACGCTGCTTCCGGCGCTTCGCCTCGGGTTCGTCATCGTGCCCCGGTCGATCCGGCACGCGGTGGAGGCGGCCAAATACCTGGCTGATTGGCACACTCCGCTCGCGAACCAGGCCGCCATGGCGTGGTTCCTGTCGAACGGTTCGTTCGCGCGGCACGTCCGCCGGATGCGCACCGTCTACGAAGCCCGTCATCGCCGGATCGTCGACATCCTGAGCAGCGACCTTGCGGACGTGTTCGAGGTCATCCCATCGTCGGTCGGCTTGCATCTCGCCGCTCTGGCCATCGATGGATCCGTCGATCGCGTCGAGGCGGTCTACCGTCGATCGGTCGCCGCCGGCGTGGAGTTCCAGCCGCTCGCCCGGTTCGCGGTCGGTGACGAGGCGCGCGCGGGAATCGCGATCGGCTACGGCTCGATCCCGCTCGACCGCATCGACGAAGGCCTGCGACGCCTCCGCGTTGCCTGTGATGACTGACCGGACGGTGACGTTCGCGTTCATCCACGGGGCCGGCGATGTCGGCTGGTACTGGCACCTGGTCGAGGCCGACCTGCGGGGTCGCGGCCACGAGACCGTCGCGCCCGACCTCCCGATCGAGGACGACCGCGCGGGGCTGGCCGAGTACGCGGACGTCGTCATCGATGCCATCGGGTCCCGACCCGACGTCGTCGTGGTCGCGCAATCGTTCGGCGGATACGTCGCGCCGATCGTCGCGGAACGGATCGGCGCGCGACTGATCGTCCTTGTCGCAGCGATGGTCCCGACGCCCGGCGAAACCGCGGAGGAGATGTTCGCGAACACGGGCTGGCAGCCGGAGAGTCTCGCGGACTCGAGCACGCGATCCGTCTTCTACCACGACGTCCCAGCCGAGCTCGCGGATCAGGCGCTCGAACACGAGCGAGGTCAATCCGACACCCCGGGTCGCCAGCCGTGGCCGCTTCCGGCCTGGCCGGACATCCCGACCCGTTTCGTCCTGTGCCGGAATGACCGGTTCTTCCCGGCGCGTTGGCTCGGACCTGTCGTCCGCGATCGCCTGCGGATCGATCCCGACGAGATCGAGAGCGGTCACTGCCCGGCGCTGAGCAGGCCACGCGAGCTGGCCACGATCCTGCAGCGGGCCTTGGCGGACCTCGATCGCGCGAGCGGTCGCTAGAGCAACCGGTCGTCAGGCGTCGCGACGGGCGACGAGGAAGCAGGTCTCGACGGAGCCTTTGCCCTTCAGCTCGACGGGGCCCCGTGCCGTCAGCCGGTAGCGATCCTCGAGCTCCGCGGCGAGCGTGGCCGAGACGTGGATCCGGTTCGGATCGGAGGTCGATTCGAGACGGGCGGCGACATTGACCGTGTCGCCCCAGACGTCATAGGCGAACTTCGTCGTCCCGATCACCCCGGCCACGGCCGGCCCGCCGTGGAGGCCGATCCGAACCTGCCACGCGGAGCCGGGTCGTGCCCCGATCCCCTCGATCATCTGGAGGGCGGTCTCTGCGATCGCCGTCGCGTGGTCGGGCCTGCCATCGAGACCGCCGATCACCAGGTAGGCGTCGCCCACCGTCTTGATCTTCTCGACACCGGTCCGTTCGCAGATCTCGTCGAACCCCGAGAAGAGCAGGTTGAGCTGCTCGATCAGGTCGGCCGGCGCGAGACGGGCGGAGATCCCGGTGAACCCGACGACGTCGCTGAACAGCACGCTGACCGAGTCGTGGCGATCCGCGATCATCGTCTCGCCAGCCGACAGACGGTCGACGATCCGCTGGGGCAGCACGTTCAACAGCAGCCGCTCCGAGCGTGCGCGTTCCACCTCCAGCTCGGTGAGCAACCGCGACTGGAGCGTCGAGTTCGAAATCCTGGAACGCCTCGAGCCGGCGGACGTTGCCCTCGAGCCGCTCGAGACGCCGGGTGAGCCCGCGATTCTCCTTTTCGAGCTCGTCGGACGAACGTTGGCCAGCAGGCTCGTCCGTCACACCGGTCCAGTCCCGTCTGCCGGCGCGGAGCCGAGCAGCACGGACACCATCGTCGCGTTGTGGAACCGGGTGAGGTCGGCCGACGCGAGTGGCGCGATCTCGCCCTGACAGTAGAACCCACCGATCGGGACGGAGTCCCCGAGCATCTCGCGCACCAGGTCGATCTCGCGGCCGGCTCGTGTTCCCAGCAGGAACTTGCGCGTCGCGCAGGAGAACAGCAGGGCACCGTCCGGCCGGCTGCCAGCTGGGAAGCCGGCCAGCGCATCCGCGATCGAGGCCCTGGTCCCATCCACGATCTCGTCGGTGCCCGCCATCGTGAGCTGGACGCTCGCGCCCTCCGGGATGGCCCCGAAGAACGAGATCGATCCGGCGTCACGGTCGTAGGTCATCGGCGTCCGAAGGTAGAAGCTGTCCGAGTCCGGCGACTCGAAGACCGCCAGCGGGTTGGCCGCCGGCGGCTGGCCGCTGCCGAGATACCGCTCATAGAACGCCAGCGCGGGTCGTCCGTCGATCTCGAGCACACCCTCGGTGGACGTGCGCGTGACCGTCGCCCGCGGACCGACACAGCGCCAGCCCGTCGCCACGCCGAACGAGAAGGCCACCGGACCTGCGAACAGCAGGATGGCCAGGGCATCGCCGGTGACGATATCGCCGGCGAACTCGAGGCTGGTCGCGCCGTCGGCTTCGGTGCCGGGGTCGCGCCCGACCGCGCCCCCGCCGATGATCGGGATACCCGGGCCGAGCGCCACCCGAAGGGCATCCAGGATCACGCTTGCCTCCACGCCACCGATCGTCGACACCACGACGCACAGACGTGGCGGAAGGGCTGTCTTGGCCGTCGCTTCCGTGACGGCCCGGCGGGCCGCGGCGAGTGGATCCGCACCGAGTTCGCGCCCCAGTCCGACGACGATGTCGATCGTGTCCGACGCGAACAGGGCCAGGGCCAGGGAGTCCTCGCGAAAGCCCAGGACGGAGGACATCTCGCCCGCGCTGCTCGAACCGGCGAGCTCGATCCCGGGATACCGGGCGCGCACGCGATCGATCGCCTCCTGGTGGTCCACCTCCCAGGCGCTCATGAGGAGGCCGGCGTTCGGGGTGGCGCCCGCCAGACCAGCGTCACACTCCGCGAAGACAGTCTCCAGCGCGCTCGCAAGATCGATGTCATCGCTGTGGCCGACGGTCATCCGGAGCATGGACGGAGGATACGCCGCGAGCGTCGTTCGCCCCGGCGCGAGCGCCTCAGCCGAAGGTGAAGCAGTACGCCTCCACGCCTGCCTCCAGGAACTCGATCTCGAACCGGCGCTCGGTGATCGCGCCCGGCTGGCGGATCAGCTGATAGGTGCGCTGTGCATCGACATTCCCGGTCCCATCGGCGGTCACGTCGGTCCCCACGGCGTTCCCGGTCGGCTGCCCATCGAGGAAGACCCGGAACGGGATGGACGCTCCGCGCGTCGCCGGTCCCATCACGAGGTTGACGTCGCGAGCGTGGAACTGGAACGCGATCCGCGCTCCCGGCGCATCCGCCACGGATGCGTGCCCGGCGACCGTCCACTGCCCCGTCAGCGCCCAGGCGTTGAGGGGCAGGCGACCGGGCAGCGTGTAGACGACGGACTCATCGAAGCGTGCCTCTTCCTCCTGCGCGAAGCCGGTGGCCTGGCGGTACCCGGTGTACGTCTCGGGCGACTGGAGCGTCCGCCAATCGGCCGCCACCTCGAGGCCCTGGGGATCGACGTCGACCAGGTCCTGGCCGACGTTCGGCGCGCCAGCGTCGAGGAGGAGCTGCTGGATGACCATCTCGGTCATCGCGTACTCGCCCTCGCCGAAGTGGTGGTACCGGATCCGTCCCTCGGCGTCGGCCAGATAGAGCGCCGGCCAGAAGTGGTTGTCGAACGCGCGCCAGACCCCGTAATCGCTGTCGATCGCGATCGGATACGCGACCTGGTCGATGCGGGACTGGGCGACGATATTGTCGCGATCCTTCTCGAACCCGAACTCCGGCGTGTGAACCCCGACGATCGTGAGGCCCGCCTCCGCGTACTTGGCGGCCCACGCCCGACGATAGGGGAGCGTCCGCAGCCAGTTGATGCAGGTGTAGGTCCAGAAGTCGACCAGGACGACCCGGCCGCGGAGCCCCCCGGGCGTCAGCGGCTCCGAGTTGAGCCAGCCCGTCGCGCCGGTGAACGGCGCCAGGTGACCCTCGATCGGCAGG
This sequence comes from uncultured Chloroflexia bacterium, assembly GCA_963755995.1. GTDB lineage: Bacteria > Chloroflexota > Limnocylindria > Limnocylindrales > CSP1-4 > SPCO01. Next base: position 115,285 of record CAVWLQ010000004.1, read on the forward strand.
CTGACCTCGTCGCCCGCCAGGCGGTGGGCGATCGAGCGGATGAGCCCGGGCACGCTGGACGGGTCGGACGACGTCGGGGAGTTCGAAGCGGACATCCGGGCACTCCTTGGGCTTCCTCCGCCGACCTCGTCGTGCCGATGTCGTCTGGCTGCCCCGAGTCGGCGTGAGACGGACATCGTAGGACTACATGGGAAGCCCACAGAGGGTCTCGGGCTGGACGTGCCGCTCGCCTACGGCGCCAGGGGATCCCGTCGCGCGGTCATGACCGATTCCGGGACAACGAGCACGGCCAGACGATCCGGATCCTCCGCGAGCATGTCCTCCCAGCTGCGACCCGCACCGACGAGCAAGGGTTCGAGCGCATCGCGCGCCGCGATGCCCGCCACGAGCGTCGCTCGTCCACGGACCATGAGGTAGGTCTGGCCCGGCCCGTCGATCGTCACCGTGATCCGGTCATCGGCACGCAGCAAGGTGGCTCGGCGCGAGTGTCCGATCGCGGCAAAGATGAGGGCAGTGCCATTCCAGGCGATGGCCACGACACCCAGGTGCGGACCGTTCGCCGGATCGTTGACGGCCACCACGGCCTGGCGAGCTCGAGCGAGGATGACCGACTGGTCGCTGTCGACCAGCACCGGCGACCGCAGCTGCTGATCGCGGCTGGACCCGGACGATGGATCGACGGCGGCCGGATCCGTCGGCGCTCCCCCCGCCACGAGGGCCTCGGGCGCCGTCGCTGCATCCTGTGCGCGGATGGTCTCGAGATCGGCAACCACGGCCTGGCCGGCCGCGCCCATCGAGCCGACGAGGACCTGGGACAGGCCTTGGACGCGGCCGGCCATGACGGTCGCTTCGGCGGTCATGCGCTGGACGAACCGGCGTCGGCCGATCGGGACGTCGGCCTCGTGGCTCCCCCTTGTCACTCTCGGTCATCGGTCGTCTGTCATGGCGCGTCGTCCAGGGACGGTAACGCTGCGAAGAAGTCGCGCAGACGCTCCATGTCCGCGTCGTCCAGGCTCGCGTACGGCCCCCGGCGCCAGCGGCCCGCGATCCCGAAGATCTCTTGTGCGCCGTGGAACATGGCATCAAAGCCGCCTGGCCAGGCTGTCGGCGAACGCCATCCAGGGGTGATCGTAGTCACCGATCAGGCGGGCGGCCCGGGTCAGGTCGCCGGATGTCACCGCGTGCCAGTAGGCGTGCGCGATCTCCGGCCGGAAATGGGCGTAGGTCGACATATATCCATCGCAGCCGTACGGATGGACGTCCAGATGGTTCTGCTTCTGGCCGCCGGAGATCACGGCCCAGCGCTCGTGCGCCAGCAATGCCATCCGGCGGGCGAAGGCGCCGGTCACGTCATCCTTGATGGCGACCACGCCCGGAACCGTCTCGACGAGGGTTTCGACGACCCGCAGGCCGAGGGCCTGGTTGGCGATGAACACGGCGGTGACGAGCATGACCGGGATGTGATCGCTGACGGCTTTGTAGTGGGCGACGAGCGAATCGTGGGTGACGCCCGCGCCCCAATGCGGTGGCAGGACCATCAGGATGTCCGCACCGACACCCGTCGCATATCGCGCGAACTCGATCTCGCGGCCGGTCCACCACTGTCGATCGGCAGCGACGACGAGCGCGCGACCGCGGGTCTGCTCGACGACGACGCGCAGGAGATCGGCGACCTCGTCGTCGGTGATCAGGGAATGGAGGCTGTCGCCATAGGTCAGGAGCATCGTGCCGCTGCCCGCGGCCAGGCCATGCTCGACGCCGGCCCGGACGCCGTCCCAGTCCAGGGCGCCATCGCGCTGGAACGTCGGATGGATGGCGGTGATGGGACCGGTCATCGCCTCGCGCACCCGCGCCCGGTCGATGGCCGGACCCGGGATCGTCGTCACGCCGCGACCGACGACGGCAGTGGCATGCCGGCCGCTGCGCAGTCCTCGATGAACTCGTCGAGGGTCTCGAACGTGTTCGCGAGTCCCGGGATGCCGGCCACGATCCGCTCGAAGCCGAGATCGCGGAAGCCCGCCAGGAGTTCCGGCCGGGACGGAAGCGGGATCTGGCCCGATGTCGGGATGACGCTGGTCGGGAAGTCGCCGGGGCCCATCATCCGTTGGCCGCCGGTCGTGCGCATCCCCGGGTAGAGGATGCTCGGGTTGGAGCCCCACTGGAGCCGGATCGTCGCCGGATCGCGGTCGACCTCGGCGCAGCGCTCGTGGAGAGCCTCGAGATAGGGCGGGATCTCGACCGGGGTCAGGTTGATGTTCAACTCATCGCAGAAGCGCGCCGCGATGCGGAACGTCTTCTGCTTGCCGTGTCCGCCGATGAGCAGCGGGATGTGATCGCGGCCGCTCGTGGCCGGCCCATTGACCCCCTGTTCGACCCAGGCGTGCTTGCCGCGGTAGTCGAACGGTGGCTCGTCCCGGCGGGTCAGCCGGCTGATGATCTCGAAATGCTCCTCGAGGATGTCCAGGCGTTCGCCCAGCCCGGGGTACGGCTGTCCGAACGCCTGCGCCTCGCGCTCCTTGAAGCCGGCACCGAGCCCGAGGATCAGCCGGCCGCCACTGACGGCATCGATCGTGCCGGCCGCCTTGGCCGTCATCGCCGGATTACGGAAGGTCGAGTTGACGACCGTGAAGCCGATCTCGACCCGCGGGACCGCGGCGGCGATGGACGCCGCCAGGGTCACGCAGTCGAACACGATCTCGCGCTGGTTCCATTTGGCCAGGACATGTTCGCCCAGCCACACGGAGTCGAACCCGCGGCGCTCCGCGGTGCGAGCGATCTCCAGGATGCGCTCCCAGGCTGCCGGCGGCGCCCAGCCATCGAATTCGTCGAAGTAGCCCTGCGGCAGGAGCAGCCCGAAACGCACGATCGATGCCTCCCCCTGTCGGGCCGCTACGTGGTCAGGTATTTGACGATGAGGTCCTTGACGGCCTTCACGGTCTCATCGTTGGCCTGCTTCGGGGTCCATGTGCCCTTCGACATGTTGGCGAACGCGGCCCCGAAGACCTTGTCCATGTCCGCCCCGTACGGGACGCCCGGCCACTGGAGCTGGCCCTGCGCCTGGGTCGCGAGGATCTTCGTGAACGGGAACTTGGCCACGACCGCCGGGTCGTTGAGGACCGACAGCCGGCTCGGCGGAAGGAGCGTGCCGGGCCCGGCCACTTCGTCGAGCATCTTGGGCTGGTACTCCGGGCCGGTGATGAACGACAGGAAGCTCGCGGCGGCCTCCTGCTTGGTGCTGAAGGCGCCCACGCCCCAGCCCTCGGTCACGATGATGCTGCCCGTGGTCCCGGCCTCGACACCGGGCATCACGGCCGGCGCCGCGGCCGTCTTCGGGATGGTCGCCTTGTAGTCCTTGGCGTTCCCGCTCTGGGCCTGGCCCAGGCCGTTGACGATGCCGATCTCCGAGGCGGCAAGACCCTGGTTGAAGATCAGGTAGCCATCCAGGTCCGACGCCGCGTTGAGCCCCGCCTGACCGAAGAAGCCGGAGGTCAGGCCCCTGTTGATGGCATCCCACGCCGCGACGCCCTGGTCGGTGTCGAACAGCACCTGCGTGTAGTCGTCGCTGATGAACGGCTGGTTGAAGCTGTTGTAGTAGCACAGCCAGTACGAGGTCGACGGCAGCAGGACCGGCGTGGCGTTGGCCTCGAGCTTGCCGCCCTTGAGCGCGGTCAGCTTCGGCGTCAGCGCGTACATCTCATCCCAGGTGGTCGGGACGGCGGTTGGATCGAGGCCGGCCTCGGTCCAGTAGTCCTGGTTGTAGATGAACAGCTCCTGGTCAGCGAACAGCGGCAGGGCCACGGTCTTCCCATTGTTCGCCAGCTGCTTGAGGGTGATCGGCACGTAGTCGGAGGTGTCGAGCCCGAGCTTGTCGATGGGCACATACAGCCGATCGCCGAACTGGGCCACGAAGTCCTTGGAGGCGAAGTACAGGTCGAAGTTCGGGTTCTGGTCGACGATGTCGGCTGCGAACTTCAGGGCGCGCTCGGCATAGGGGACGAGGGTCGCGACGACCTTGCCACCGGTCTTGGCCTCCCACAGCGGACCGGCGGCCGTCGCGTGCGCGACATTGGTCGGGTTGCAGGCCACGTTGATCGTGACACCCGTGAAGTCCTCCGCGGCAGCCGACGGAGCGACGGAGGTTCCCGCAGACGCCGCGGCCGACGCGCCAGCCGAGGCTCCGGCCGACGGGGCCGTCGACGCTGCCGGCGATCCGCTGGCCGATGGTCCACACGCCGCCACCAGTGCCGCGCTCGCGGGGACCATGACGCCCGCCTTGAGGATCTGGCGGCGGCTGAGTCGCAGGTCAGCGAGCCGCTGCGGTTCTGGATTCCCGTCAGTCATGGATCCGTCCTCCAATCGATGCCTTGCCCGGAAGTCCCGGACGATCTCACCCGAGCCACTTCATCCCTTGATATACGCCTCCGTTAGGCCCGCCCCGATCCGGCGATGGAACAGCACGAGCAGGACCACGCAGGGCACGACAGCCAGGATCCCGGCCGCTGCCTGCAGCGTGTACGCCGGCTGCGCGGAGACGCTCGTCGGAGAATCGATGAAGCCGATCCGACGGGTGACGGTCACCGCCCCGGTGTCGCCCAGGATCACCGCGAACAGGAACTCGTTCCATGTGCTGATGAGCAGCAGGATCGCCGTGGCGGCGAAGCCAGCCGATGCGGCCGGGATCGTGACCCGGAAGAGAGTTCCGAGTCGCGAGCAACCATCCATCCGAGCCGAGGATTCGAGGGCTCGCGGGACTGCCATGAAGACGCTTCGCAGCAGCCAGATCGTCAACGGCAGCAGGAAGGCCGTATTGACCAGGATGAGCCCGAGGATGGAGTCCTTCAGCCCCAGGTTCACGAAGATGAGCAGGACCGGGATGCCAAGCACGATCCCGGGGACCATCTGGGTGAAGATCAGGACGCCGAGGAAGATGCCTTTGCCCGGCAGCGCCAGCCGGGCCATCGGGTAGGCGGCCAGGGCTCCGATCACGAGGGTCAGGGCGGTCGCGCCGAGCGATACTGCCAGGCTGACGAAGATGGAGCCCTGCCAGCCTGGATCAGCGAGCAGGGTGCGGAAGTGATCGAAGTCCGGCATCAACTGGAGCGCGAGAGGGATCGACGTGACCGCACCCTCCGGCTGGATGCTGGCGATCAGGATCCACAGCGTCGGGAACACGGACCAGACGATCAGCAGGCCCGCCGCGATGGCGAACAGTGCCTGGAGCATCCTGGGAGGCAACCGGAAGATGCTCGACCGGCGTACCGCGCTCGCGTCGTCCTCATAGCGCAGCATGTCCGCACCTCCTGCGACGGCGGACGCGGCCGGGTCCCCGGGTACCGAGCCGGCACGGATCCGGCGCATCCCGCGATCGCCCGTCTCAGTGAGGGTTTCCTGATCGACGCGTTCCTTCTGGCGCCGCCCGCGCATGGCGAATGCGAGGACGCTGAAGACCACGATGACTGCCAGCAGCAGGAGCGCGAGCGCCGATGAGTACCCCAGGCTGAGCTGGTCGATCGCCGCCTGGAAGATGAAGAACGTCATCGTCGTCGTCTCGAAGCCCGGTCCGCCCTTTGTCAACTGGAAGATCGCGTCGAAGACCTGCAGCGAGGTGATGATGGCCAGGACGGTCGTGATCAGCAGCAGCGGTCGGATCGCCGGCAGCGTGATGTAGCGGAAGGACTGCCACGGGCCGGCCCCGTCCATGCGTGCCGCACGGTAGTGCGCTTCCGGGATCGTCTTGAAACCGGCCAGGAGCACTAGCGCAAACAGCGGCACGACCCGCCAGGCCGTCGCCAGGATGGCGATGACCATGGCCAATTCACCGCTCTGCAGCCACGGGATGGTCCCATCCGCCAGCCCGAGCGCGTTCAGGATGTTGGTCGCCACGCCGAACGTCGGCTGGAAGATGAAGCGCCAGTAGAACCCGCTGACGACCGGAGCGATCGCCCACGGCAGCAAGAGCACGATGCCGATCACGGGCGCGAAACGTGAGCTCCGGTTCATCACCATCGCCGCCGCGATCGCCAGGGGGATGGTCACGATCGTCGTACCCGCGGCGAAGATGATCGTGCGTGGGATGGAGGCAAGAAAGGCCGCGTCGGCGGGCAGGCGGATCAGGAAGTTGTCCAGGCCGAGGAAGCGGGTGGGGCCCGGGCGGAGGAGCTCGATCCGGAAGAGCGACATGCCGAAGATCGACAGGATCGGCGGGATGAGGAAGAGCCCGACCAACAGGGCGGCGGGGATGAACATGAGCAGCGCGAACCGCGGTTCGCTGAGGCGGTCGAGGCGGCTCGACAGGCTTCGGTGGCCGTTCGCGCGGACCGTGATCAAGCGCTCATCACCCGCTCAAGCGACGTGATTACACTGCAAATTACAATTGTTCGAGGATTTGCTGTCACAGCATACGACCGAGCAGCCATTCGCCGCAACCCGATCGAGAGCCTCGCATCGTGCGATCGGGGAGCCGGCACCCGGTTCGGGCTCCGGCCGACCCGTTTCGAATGGTCCCGTAATCTCCTCCGGCCGACGGCGGGACCGGCCGCAATGGGGTGCGGCTTATGGTGGTGCGCCACCAGCCGCATGCGACCCAGGAGAGTGACAATGCACGCCCCATCGATCCTCGCCCCGCGCGCCGTCGCGCGCGCCCATTGCGACCTTCCCTGCGGGATCTACGACCCGGTCCAGGCCCGGATCGAGGCTGAGAGCTGCCTCAAGATCATGCAGAAGCTCAAGGACAATGACGACGCCGCCTTCCGGATCCGCGCCATCGCGATCAAGGAGGAGCGGGCCGAGCTGGTCAAGCACCACCTCGACGTCCTGTGGCACGACTACTTCAAACCGGAGCACGAGGCAAAGGTCCCGGACCTGCACCAGATGTTCTGGCACGCGACCAAGCAGGCCTCGACGGTCAAGGCATCGACCGATCCGGAGGAGGGCCTGAAGCTGCTCGCCCTGATCGACGACATCGATCGGGCCTGGCAGGCGACCGGGGGGCCGGAGAAGACCCGGGCACAGGGCTGACATGGTCGAACCAGCCGGGCCACGGGTGACCCAGCTGCGCGGCACGTCCGACCAGCTGCTCCTCGCGATCCAGACCGTCGCGCTGCTCGAGCAGCAGAAGCGGGGCGTGCCCTTCGGGGACGATCGTTTCCCGGGCATGGCCCGGGCCGTGCGTGAAGCGGCCCAAGCCGTCCTGGACTTCTCGGTCGCCGAGGAGTCGGAGGCTGCCCGCATCCACGAGACCGCACGGGCCGACGCGGACGCGTCCACCACGATCGCCACGACGCCGCCCGCGACGTCGCTGGCGGGGATCCTGGACGAGTGGCGATCGGTCGAGCGCCGGCTCCTCGCGGCACCCGCCGGCAGCACCGAGGCGACCGAGCTGCTCGAGGCGTTCGAGGTCCTCCGGCGCCGCTACGCCGACGCCCTGGCGGACGAGGTCCGCCGGTCAAAGGCACGCGATCTCGGCACGTGAAGCTACGGAGGCAAGCGATGAGCGATGGTCTGATCGATCGGATCCTGGAGCGCGACGAGGTCGTGGAGATCCAGGCGCGTGCCGGCGATGCCGTCATCGCGGTCACGAATCGACGTCTGGCGGTCGTCGAAGCGGATCGGATCGCGCTGGCGGTCGATATCGATTCTGTCCGGCGCATCCAGTTCGACATCGAGAAGGCGCGGCCCGCGACGCTCGTGATCGTCCCCGAGCGGCCCCACGACCCGCCGCAGGTCCTGGCGGTCCCGGTCCGCGACTACGAATCAGTCGCCGCGGCGCTTGTGACGCTCGGCCGCCGCCTCGGCCTTGCCGGCGGCTCCTGACACGTCGCTGTAATGCAGGGCGTGCGGCGCGGGCCGTCCGCGCAAGGCTGCGGCCCGTAGGCTGCGGACGCGGCGACGTCGACGGTTCTCGAACTCCGGCGAACGACCTGGACCCGGCTCTGACCCTGCAAGGGAGCCGGGTCCCTTCATGTCCGGGCCTCGGACAGACTCGAGCCGCGACATGTACCTGCAACGCGGTCGCGCAGCCCTGGCGGCGCCCGTCTGAGGACCGGCTTGGTACACCTGTGCCACACCCGACCGAACCCAGTAGGAGATTGTCATGGCCGAGCTGACGACCAAGAAGCGCAACGCCGAGCCGAAGTCGGACTTCGGCCTGCCCGACGAGAAGAAGTACCCGATGCCCGACAAGTCGCACGCCCGGAACGCCAAGGCGCGTGCGTCTCAGCAGGCCAAGAAGGGCAACCTGACGGCGAGCGAGAAGAAAAAGATCGACAGCAAGGCCGATCGCATCCTCGACAAGTAGGGTTTCCGAGCAGCCGGATCGGCCCCGGCCGTCGAGAGGCGGTCAGCCGCCCCCCGACCCGAGCGCCGACCGCAGGGCCGCGATCTCCGCCCGCTGGAGCGCCATCTCGGCCCGAAGGCCCGCCAGCTCGTCGGCGATCGACCCGGTCGCCGAGGTCGCGGCGACGCCCCGCCGTGCCCGATAGCGGCGCGACTGCGGCCGTTTCCGGCTCGGACTCATCCCCGGCCGTCGGAGCGACCAGGAGGCTGGCGAGGATGCTGGCCAGCGCGCCGATGATGCCGATGCCCGCGAACATCACGAACACCGCGGTGATCCGGCCGAGCGTGGTGACCGGGTAGAAGTCGCCGTAGCCCACAGTGGTGATCGTCACGATGCCCCACCAGAGCGCGTCGCCGCCGGTCGTGATGTTGGCGCCCGGCGATCGGCTCTCCTGGTGCAGGATGAGGATGCTCGCGATCGACAGAACCATGCCCGCGAGCAGGATCGTGATGAACGTCGCGTACTGGCTGCGGTTCCGGAGCACGTCGAGGACGAGGTCCTTGCCGGCCTGGCCGCCCAGCACGCGCGTGATCCGGGTCAGGCGGCTCAGACGCGCCAGGCGGAAAAGCGCGGTGAGCGGGACGAAGCCGAGGCTCGGGATCGACCCGACCAGGTCGAGCCAACCGCGCGCGCCGATGAAGTAGGCGCGCTTCGGACGGGAGCCCGTGAGGTTGTAGACGAAGTCGATCAGGAAGACGACGCAGATCGCGTTGTCGTAGACCATGACCAGCTCATGGGTACCCGCGTCGAGCGGCAGGATCAGAAGGACCATCAGGGCCAGCGAGTAGATGGTCAGGACCAGGATGAAGATGTTGTAGGCGTTGCCGTGCTTGCGCAGCACCGGTGCCTGGGCGGTCATGGCTGGGGGCTCTCCTCGTGTCGTCTGCGACCGGACGGGTGGCGGCCATCGTAGGCGTCGCCGTCGTGTCCCGAACGGCATCGAGCCTTCCGTGGCGACCATCGGCGCCGGTAGAATGACCGCCCACCTAGCGTCGTCGCTGGCCGTCATGCCGCCCCGCACAAGTCCAGTCGGGTGGTCGGCTCGAGGAGGATCGTTTGAGCACGCCACCGGGTGCCGCGCGCGTCGTCGTCATCGGTGCCGGGATCGTCGGCAACAGCCTCGTCTACCACCTCGCGCGCCTCGGCTGGACGGACATCGTCCAGATCGAGAAGGGCCCGCTCCCGAACCCGGGCGGCTCGACCGGCCACGCCTCGAACTTCATCTTCCTGACCGACCACTCGCGCGAGATGACCGCACTGACCGCGGACAGCGTCGAGCAGTACAAGGAGATGGGCGTCTTCACCCAGAGCGGCGGCATCGAGGTCGCCCGAACGCCCGAGCGGATGGAGGAGCTCAAGCGCCGGATGGCGTCGTCCCGCTCGTGGGGGATCGAGTCCGAGCTCGTGACTCCCGAGCAGATCAAGGCGATGGTCCCCTACGTCAACACGGACATCCTGCTCGGCGGCTTCTCGACACCGGGGATCGGCGTCGTCGATTCGCTCCGGGCGGGCACGATCATGCGCGAGCGCGCCCAGGCGCTGGGTGCGCTCCGGCTGTCGCCGATGACCGAGGTCACCGGCATCGACGTCGAGGACGGGCACGTCACCCGGGTCCGGACCGACAAGGGCGACTTCGAGGCGGACATCGTGGTCATCGCGGCCGGCGTCTGGAGCCCGCGCATCGCGGCGGATGGCCGGGGCGGCGATCCCGCTCACGCCGGCGGTCCACCAGATGATCAGCGTCGGACCCGTCCCGATGCTGGCCGACACGGTCGGCGAGATCACCTACCCGATCATCCGGGACATGGACACGAACTGCTACGAGCGCCAGCACGGCAGCGACATGGAGGTCGGCTCGTACGCCCACCGGGCGATCCTGATGGACGCCGACGAGATCCCGTCGATCGCCGAATCGAAGCTGTCGCCGACCGAGCTGCCGTTCACCGACGGAGGACTTCGAGCTCCAGATGGAGCAGGCGCTCGAGCTCATCCCGGACATCCTCGGCGACGAGCGGGTCGGCATCCGGCACCAGATCAACGGCCTGCTGTCGCTCACGCCGGACGGCATGCCGATCCTGGGCGAGACGCCGGAGGTCAAGGGCCTCTGGGCGGCCGCCGCGATCTGGATCAAGGAGGCGCCCGGGATCGCCCGGATGGTCGCCGAGTGGATGACCGACGGCAAGCCCGAGATCGACCCGCACGGCGTCGGACATCGCCCGCTTCCACGAGCACCAGAAGGCGCGCCACCACGTCAAGGCGCGCTCGGCCGAGGGCTTCAACAAGACCTACGGCATCGTCCATCCGGCCGAGCAGTGGGCGAGCAACCGCGACGTCCGGCTCAGCCCGTTCAACGCCCGCGAGCGCGAGCTCGGCGCGGTCTTCTTCGAGACCGCCGGCTGGGAGCGGCCGTTCTGGTACGCCTCGAACGCGCCCCTGCTCGAGGAGTACGGCGACCGGGTCATGCCCCGCGCCGCCGAGTGGGAGTCGCGCTGGTGGTCGCCGATCATCAACGCCGAGCACCTCGCGATGCGCGACCGGGTGGGCATGGTCGACCTGTCGGCGTTCGCGATCTTCGACATCACCGGGCCGGGCGCGCTCGATCACGTCCAGCGGATGGCCGTCGCCCAGATGGACGTCCCGGTCGGGCGGGTCGTCTACACGCCGCTGCTGAACGAGGCCGGCGGGATCAAGTCGGACCTCACGATCATGCGGCTCGGCCGCGATGCGTTCCGGGTCGTGACCGGCGGCGCCCACGGCATGGGCGACCGGAAGTGGTTCCGCGACCACCTGCCCGCGGACGGCTCGGCCCAGCTCTACGACGCGACCTCGTCCTGGTGCACGGCCGGGATCTGGGGCCCGCGGGCGCGCGACGTGGTCGCCTCGGCGACCTCGGACGACGTGTCGAACGCGGGCTTCCCGTTCGGCACGTGCCGGACGATCGAGCTCGGCGGGATCCCCGTGCTCGCCTCGCGGATCTCGTACGTCGGCGAGCTCGGCTGGGAGCTGTACGTCCCGATGGAGCAGGGCCAGCGGCTCTGGGACACGCTCGCGGAGGCGGGCCAGCCGCACGGCATCGTGCCCGTTCGGCATCGGCGTCTACGGCACGACCGGGCGCCTCGAGAAGGGCTATCGCGCGCACGGCGCGGAGCTGGAGCTCGAGTTCGACCTGGTCGAGGCGGACATGCTCCGGCCCAAGGTCAAGGAGGCCGACTTCGTCGGGCGCGACCGCGTACCTCGAGCAGCGGGCGACGGCCGGCCGTCGCGACGCTGTGCACGCTCACGGTCGACGACACCACGTCGGCCAGCGGCGTCAAGCGCTACATGCTCGGGCGCGAGCCGATCCTGACCCCCGACGGCGGTCCGATCACCGACGCCAAGGGCCGCCGCTCGTTCGTGACGAGCGCCGGCTCCGGCGCCGTCGGTCGGGAAGCACATCCTGCTGTCGTACCTGCCGCCCGAGTTCGCCGTGGCCGGCACGAAGCTCCTCGTCGAGTACTTCGGCGAGCGCTACCCGGTGACCGTCGCCGTCGTCGGCTCGACCCCGCTGTTCGACCCCGAGAACGCGCGGGTGCGCGCCTGATGAGACGTCCTCGTCTGCGTGAAGCGGGTCCCGGCGACGGCCGGCAAGATCACGCTGACCGCCGACGAGCAGGCGATCGACACGCGCTACCTCGGCTTCACGGTGAGCCCGCACGAGGAGTGCGCCGTCGAGGAGGCGGTCCGGATCGATCGAGGCGCAGGGCGGGTCGAGCACCGTCCTGACCCTCGGGCCGGAGGAGGCGACCGACCAGCTGCGCGAGGCGATGGCCGTCGGCATCGACCGGGCGATCCTGCTCGAGACCGACGGTCGGGAGTGGTCGGCGGTCGATACCGCCGCGGCGATCGCGGATGCGGTCCGGGCGCGCGAGGCGGCCGACGGCCCGTTCGACCTGATCCTGCTCGGCAACGAGGCGGCCGACACGGGCGACTACCAGGTCGGGATCCGGGTCTGGCGCTGGCGCTGGACCGGCCGGTCGTGTCGCGGCGTCAAGGGCCTCGAGATCCGTGACGACGCGGTCGTCGCCCGACGGGAGGCCACGGCCGGCGGCTGGGAGGTCTACGAGGTGCCGCGACCGGCGGTCGTCACCGTCCGCGAGGGGATCAACCTGCCGCGCTACCCGTCCGTGCCGGGCCGCCTGCGCGCCCGCAAGAAGGAGATCGAACGGATCGAGCCGACCCGACCCGCCGGAGAGCGCGCCACGATCCGGCTTCGCGTCCCGGTCGAGCAGGAGAGCGCGGTCGAGATCCTGGGCGAGGGGCCGGAGGCGGCGCCCGCGCGTGGTCGAGGTGCTGCGGCGCCTCGGGCTGATCGCATGATCCTCGTCGTCGTCGAGCACGACGGGGCCGCGCCGGACCGGCTGTCGCTGGAGGCGCTGACGCTGGGCCGGACCCTCGCGGCGTCGAGCGGCGTGCCGCTCCACGCGGTCGCGTGGGGGCCGGGCGCGGCGGCCGTCGCTCCGGCGCTCGCCTCGGCCGGGGTCGCCGTGCTCCATGCGATCGATCACCCGGGCCTGACCGACTACGCGCCCGAGGCGATCGGCAAGGCCCTCGGCCAGCTCGTGGAGCGCGATGCCCCGGTGGCCGTGATCGGCACCGGCAGCGACCGGGGGGCAGAGGTCATGGCGCACCTCGCGGCGCGACGCGGGCTCGCGCTCGCCGCGAACTGCACGGAAGTCCGGATCGGCGATCCGTGGCAGGTCACGCGCCAGCGCTGGGGCGGCAGCCTGCTCGAGGAGGCCCGCCTCGACGGGCCGACCCGGCTGCTGACCGTCGCGCCGCATGCCATCGAACCGGCCGCGGCCGCCGTCGCCGGCGTCGATCACCGTCGAGCCGTTCGCGCCTGACCTGACCGAGCGCGACTTCCGCGTCCGGATCACCTCGCGCGTCCCGGCGGAGGCGGGGGTATCTCGCTCGCGGACGCCCGGGTGGTGGTCGGTGGCGGTCGCGGCGTCGGCAGCGCCGAGGGCTTCGCCGAGCTCGACGAGCTGGCGGCGCTGCTGGGTGGGACGGTCGGGGTCTCGCGCGTGGTGACATCGGCCGGCTGGCGCCCGCACGCCCAGCAGGTCGGCCAGACCGGGACCCGGATCGCGCCGGACCTGTACATCGCGTGCGGCATCAGCGGCGCGATCCAGCACATGGTCGGCGCCCGCTCCGCCAAGGCGATCCTGGCCATCAACACGGATCGCGACGCGCCGATGGTCACCCGCGCGACCTACGCCGTGATCGGCGACCTGCACACGGTCCTGCCGGCGATCATCGCGGGGGTTCGGGCGGCTCGGTAGCCGGAGGGGCCGTCGCGGGCGATGCGGCAGCGGGCGGTGTCGGGCCGCCCTCCTCTTCCCAGTCGATCCAGGCCTCGCCCGACGCCCTGAGATATGCGCCGACCGCCGTCCCGACGGTCGGATAGAGATGGTCGGCGGGCACGCCTTTCAGCGCCTCGTACCGGCGGAGGCGTTCACGCACGGGATCCTTCAGCTCGGCGAACGCCAGCGTGATCCCGTCACGCTCGAGCTCGTCCACGAGTCGATCCAGCATCGCCGCGGCCGTGATGTCAACGTCGGTGATGGGCTCGGCGGCCACGATCACCCAGCGGACCGGCGTCGGCGCGGTCTGGACGCGCTCGCGCACGCGGTCGCGGAAGACGTCGGCATTCGCGAAGAAGAGCGGCGCATCGAACCGATACAGGACGAGCCCCGGGATCTGCCGCGCCTCCGGGTAGTAGGTCAGGTCGTGGTAGCCCTTGACGCCATCGGCCCGGCCGAGCACGGCATCGTGCGGCCACCACGATCGGCGGATGAACGCGAGGAGCGACAGCGCGACGGCCAGGAAGACGCCTTCGATGACGCCGATCAGCGCGACGCCGAGGAAGCTCGCCAGCGCGAGCCAGAACTCGGACGATCCGGCGCGCCACAGGCGCACGATCGAGCCGACGTCGACCAGCGACAGACCAGCCGCGATCACCACGGCAGCAAGGGTGGCGGTCGGCAGGTCCGCGAGGATGCCCGGCGCCGCGACCAGCCCCACGCCGATGGCGACGGCCGCGACGATCGACGTCAACTGGGTCTGCGCCCCGGACGCCTCGGCGACGGGCGTCCGTGACGAGCTGCTGCTGACCGGCATCCCCGTGAAGAGTCCCGTCGCCAGGTTGGCACCGCCCAGCGCGAGGAGCTCGCGATCCTGGTCCACCTCCTCGCCGCGACGCCCCGCGAAGGCGCGCGACAGGATGCTCGTATCCGTGGCGGCGACGAGGGCGATCCCGAACGCAGCCGGGGCGACGGCGATGATGTCGCCCAGGACGAGCGGCGGCAGGCTGAGCGGCGGCAGGCCGACCGGGAGCGGCCCCACGACGACGATCCCGGCGCCGGCCGCCAGACCGAGGCTCGCGGACACGATCGTCGACCCGACGACCGCGATCAGGATGCCGGGCACGTGCGGCCACCGGTAGCGCAGGCCGAGGATGATGGCCAGGCAGGTCAGCCCGATCGCCACGGCGACCTCGTTCGCCTCGCCCTCGCGGACGCCGGTGAGGAACGCGGCGCCCTGCTGGAGGATCGTGTCGCCGCTCGCGCTGAACCCGAACAGCCGGGGCAGCTGGCTGACCACGATGATCAGCGCGATGCCGTTGAGGTAGCCCTGGCGCACGGGAGCCGACAGGAGATCGGTCAGGAACCCGAGCCGGGCGAATGCCGCCGCCATGACGATCACGCCGACGAGGACTGCCAGCAGCCCGGCCAGGGCCACGGCGCGCGCCTGGTCGCCCGCCGAGAGCGGCACGATCGCCGCGGCGACGATCGGCAGCAGCGCCGAGTCCGGCCCGAGGATCAGGATCCGCGAGGGACCGAGGAGCGCATAAGCGAGCAGCGGCAGGATGGTCGCGTACAGCCCGACGATCGCAGGCAGCCCGGCTGCCTCGGCGTAGCCCATCCCGGCGGGGATCAGGATCGCGGTCAGGAGGAGCCCCGCGAACACGTCATGAGCCAGGGCGGGCCGCTGATAGGTGCGGACCCATTCGAGCCTGGGCAGGATCGATCCGGCGTGCATCGGGCGGAGTGTAGGGCGCCCCCCGACGTCGAGGCGAGGGATGCAACGCCGTTGCAAGGGCGGGCGGAAGCCCGACGGACGGGCCGATGATGCAGCCGGCGTAGGCTCGCGGGACGGGGTGGGCAACCCACGCCATCTCATCCGGAGGGCATCACCATGGCCACCAGAACCCGTGGTTCGACCGCGAACGGATCGAGCCGATCCGCGTCGCGCACGTCACCCGAACCGAAGCTCGCGCCCCTCGGCAAGGAGATCCAGCGCTTCGGCTCGCTCCGCCTCCTGCCGATCGCGCTCGCCGCAGACGCCCGGGCGGAGAGCTGCCGGCTGCTGAACGAGATCCTGGCCGACTCGATGGTGCTCTACGCGATGTACAAGAAGCACCATTGGCTCGTCGCCGGACCGACCTTCTACCAGCTCCACCTGCTGTTCGACAAGCATGCCGAGGAGCAGACCGAGATCATCGACGTCCTCGCCGAGCGCGTCCAGAGCCTGGGTGGCATCGCCGTCGGGGACCCGCGCCACGCCGCGGAGCTGACGACCATCGACCGGCCGCCCAACGGCGCCGAGGACGTGCCCGCGATGATCCATCGTCTGCTGAACGCCCACGAGACCATCATCGAGAAGGTCCGGGACGGGATCGACACGACCGAGGAGAACAAGGACTGGGGCTCGAACGACATCCTCATGAGCGACGTCCTCCGCCGCCATGAATTGCAGGTCTGGTTCGTTGCGGAGCACACCGTCGACCTTCCGTTGATCGAGGCGTAGCCCAGCGGCCCGATCCTCGGTTCGATGAGCGCTAGGTCTGGCGGCCTCGGCGGACTTCGGTCAGTCGGGTCTCGAGGAAGGCGCGTTCTGGGGCGTTGGTCGTGAGCTCCAGCGCCCGTCGATAGGCGGCGTCCGCCTCTGACCAGCGTTCCAGGCGTCGGAGGAGGTCGGCGCGCGCGGCGTGCAGGTACGGGTAGGTGTCGAGCTCGCCGGTGGCGGCGATGCCGTCCATCATCGCGAGGCCGATCGCCGGGCCGTCGGCCATCGCCACGGCCGCCGCGTGGTTGAGCTCGACGACCGGCGACGGCTGCATCCCCTGGAGCGTGGCGTAGAGGCTGGCGATCTGGGCCCAGTCGGTCTCGCTCGGGAGCGCGGCTTCGTCGTGGAGCGCCGCGATCGCCGCCTGGACCTGGTACGGCCCCGGCCGGCGTGCGGCGAGGGCCGTCTCGATGAGGGCCTGGCCTTCCGCGATCCGATCCGCGTCCCAGCGCGCCCGGTCCTGGTCGTCCAGGAGGATCAGCTCGCCGCGCATGCCGACCCGCGCGTCGCGACGGGCATCGTGGAGCAGCATCAGGGCCAGGAGGCCGGCCGCCTCGGGCTCATCGGGGAGGAGAGAGACGACGATGCGGGTGAGCCGGATCGCCTCCGCGCACAGCTCGCGGCGGATCAGCTCGTCCCCGGACGAGGCCGTGTAGCCCTCGTTGAACACGAGGTACAGCACGCGCAGGACACCATCGAGCCGTTCCGGGAGAAGCTCCGCGGGCGGGACCCGATAGGGGATCCCGGCGTCACGGATCTTGCGCTTGGCACGGACGAGCCGCTGGGCGAGGGTCGGCTCGGGGACCAGGAAGGCGCGGGCGATCTCGGGCGTCGTCAGGCCACCGAGCGTGCGCAATGTCAGAGCGACACGGGCCTCGAGGGCGAGCGCCGGATGGCAGCACGTGAAGATGAGCCGCAGTCGGTCGTCCGCGATGGGCATCGCATCATCCTCGGCGGGTGTCGGGTCGATGGCCGCCAGCTCCTGTTCGACGGCGGTCTCCCGCCCCAGCTCCTCGATCTTCGTCACCGACAGCTGACGCCGCCGAAGCCGGTCGATCGCCCGGTTGCGGGCCGTCGTGGTGATCCACGCGCCGGGGTTGTCCGGGACGCCCCGCTCGGGCCACGTCTCGAGGGCGCGGATGAACGCGTCCTGGACGGCCTCCTCGGCCAGGTCGAAGTCGCCCGTCACCCGGATGAGCGTGGCGACCGCCCGGCCCTGCTCCTCGCGGAACAGGCGATCGACGATCTCGTGGGCGGCCTCGGACCCGGTCAACGACAGCGGGTCGCCGCGGCAGTCAAGCCGTCAGTTCGTGGCCGACGCGGCGGCCGGCTCGCCGCCCGCGATCGACGAGTAGTCCCACACGGGCCGGACCTCGATGCAGCCATACCGCGCGCCCGGGATCATGGCCGCGTAGGCGATCGCCTCGTCGAGGTCGGCCGCCTCCACGAGGTAGAAGCCGCCGAGCGTCTCCTTCGTCTCGGCGAAAGGCCCGTCGGTGGTGATGGTCCGGCCGTCCACGACCCGCACGGTCGTGGCCGTCGCGGTCGAATCGAGGGCTTCGCCCGCCAGCATCGCGCCGCGGTCGCGCAGGTGCTGCGTGAAGCCGTCGTAGGACGCCATCTGCTCGCGCAGCACCTCCGGGGCGGGCTCCTCGGTCGGCTCGGGCGTGTAGATCAACAGCACGTACTGCATGGGATCTGGCCTCCGTTGGCTGCGGCCGCCCGCGGCGCCCGTCTAGGAACGACGAATGGCTCGCCACCAATTCGACAGGGACCGCACGTGGCATCGGCATCATCGTCCGGTCGCGCCCAGGTGTCGAGGCGGGTATGGTTTCGACCATGGCGACGGAGAAGGAGGTCCTCCGGATCGACGGTCACGAGGTGACCGTCACCAACCCGCGAAAGGTGTACTTCCCCGAGACGGGCCACACCAAGCTGGATCTCGTCCGGTACTACCAGGCGATCGCCCCCGGGGCGCTGCGCGGCGCCGGCGGCCGGCCGATGGCGCTCAAGCGGTTCGTGGACGGCGCCGCTGGGCAGCCGTTCTTCCAGAAGCGGGCGCCGGAGAACCTGCCCGAGTTCATCCGCACGGCGACCCTGACCTTCCCGTCCGGCCGGACCGCCGACGAGGTCGTCATCGATGACGCGGCCGGCCTCGCCTGGGTCGCCAACCTCGGCTGCATCGACCTCAATCCGCACCCGGTCCGGGCCGAGGACCTCGATCATCCGGACGAGCTCCGGGTGGACCTCGACCCGGTCCCCGGCATCGGGTGGCCGCAGATCCGCGAGGTCGCGCTGGCCGCCCGCGAATCGCTCGAGGCCGTCGGGCTCGTCGGCTGGCCGAAGACGTCCGGCTCGCGCGGCATCCACATCAACGTCCGGATCGAGCCGCGCTGGACGTTCCCGGAGGTCCGCCGGGCAGCGCTGGCCCTCGCCCGCGACGTCGAGCGCCGCGTCCCGCACGCCGCCACGTCCAAATGGTGGAAGGAGGAGCGCCACGGGGTGTTCCTCGACTACAACCAGAACGCCAAGGACCGGACCGTCGCCTCGGCCTACTCCGTCCGGCCGCTGCCCGACGCGCGCGTCTCGACCCCGCTCGCCTGGGACGAGGTGCCCACGGTCGAGGCCGAGGCGTTCACGATCGACACGGTGCCGGCACGCTTCGCTGCGATCGGCGATCCCGGCGACGGGATCGACGAAGCGGTCGGATCGCTCGAGGCGCTCCTGGAGCTGAGCGCGCGTGACGAGGCCGAAGGGCTGGGCGATGCGCCGTGGCCGCCGAACTACGCCAAGCAGGCCGGCGAACCGCCACGGGTCCAGCCGTCACGGGCCCGTCGTCCGAAGTCGGAATACGAGCCCGGTCGGGGCGAGGCAGGCGGTCCGCCGCCCGAGGTCGCCGCCGAACGCGCCGCGGCCGTGGCCGCGGGCGACCGGAACGCCGGTCTGCCGACGGAGTGGGTCGGCTCGAAGCCGACCCCGACCGGCCGGCGCAAGACGTCCATCCCGGTGGTCGAGATCTCGCGCGCCGAGTTCAAGGAGCAGGCGCTGGCGGGCCTCGAGACGTGGAAGGGGCGCCACCCCGAGGTCGTGCCGTACCTCGAGCCGGCGGACATCCTGGTCGACGGGATGCGCGGCCGATCCGCCGTCTGGTATCGCGTCCGGGTCAACCTCATCCACGTGCCCGAGGCGGACCGGCCCAGCCAGGAGCCGCTCGAATCCGACTTCGATCCGTGGGCCGGCCAGGACATCGAGGCGTGGAGGGCGGCCACGGCCGGCCCGCGAGCGCGCAAGCCGACCCCGAAGCCCAAGGCGAAGGCAAAGGCGGAGCCGACCGCCGACGCCGAGCCCGACGGCCCCGGGTGACGAACCTGGAGACCGGCGCCGGTAAGGACTGGATCGCCTGGCATGGGGCCTACGACGAGGACACGCCCCTCCTCCAACGGCTCGGTGCCGTCCAGGGCCGGATCCGCGAAGCACTGCTCGAACGCCCGGCCGGCCCGATCAGCGTCATCAGCGCGTGTGCAGGCCAGGGCCGCGATCTCCTGGGAGCGCTGGTCGGTCATCCGCGCGCTGGAGATGTTCACGGTCGCCTGGTGGAGCTCGACCGCGAGCTGGCAGCCACGGCCGCTGCGAACGCTCCGCCCGGCCTCGAAGTCGTCACCGCCGACGCGGGGTCCACGGACGCATACCTCGGCGCCGCGCCGGCCGATCTGGTCCTCGTCTGTGGCGTCTTCGGCAACATCAGCGACGAGGACGTCGAGCGGACGGTTCGCGCCTTGCCGATGCTCTGCGCCCGCGACGCGACCGTGATCTGGACGCGACACCGGCGCCCACCCGACCTGACCATCGACATCCGCCGATGGTTCGCCGCAACAGGGTTCGAGCCGGTCGCGTTCGACGCACCGGCGGCCTTCGAGTGGAGCGTCGGGGTCCATCGATTCGTCGGGGACCCCGCGCCGATCGCTCCCGGGCTACCGCTTGTTCACGTTCGTGACGGCGGCATCCGAAGCGGGCGGACCCGCCTGACGCCGTTCAGCCGGGCTGGCCCGTCGCGGCGACGACCGCCCGCGTGAGCCGGTCGGTCAGGAGCGCGTCCGCGTAGGACGACAGGAGCAGGCTCGGATCGTCGGCCTCGACCGCGTCGAGGAACGCCGCGGCCTGGAGCTCGTAGGGGTCGCCTTCAGCCGCGATCGCGTGGATCGCCGTGCCGTCATCGAACGAGGCGTGCCAGTCACCCTGGCCGCGCTCCGGCCGCTTGGTCAATCGCGTGAGCAGCCCGTCCGAGATGAGCTCGACCTCGATGACGGCCGTGGCCAGCCGCCGCGTGTTCGCGAAGGACCCGATCGCCCCGTTGGTGAAGCGCAGGACCGCCGCGCTGCTGTCGGCGACGTCCACCGTCGGCGGCGAGGCCTTGGGATCACGGGCCGAGGCAGCCCCGACGACGACGGCCTCCCCCACGAGCCATCGGGCGAGGTCGTAGAGGTGGGTCGCCTGCTCGATCACCTGGCCGCCACCTTCGTCGACGCGACCCCACCACGCCGGGCCGGGCGTCGAGTCGAGCCAGCGGGCGACGACCAGCTGCGCCGGAGCGGCCGCCAGCCGGCGGCGAACCTCGGCCATGATGTCGAGTGCCCGCAGGTGGTAGCCGACACCGACCACCAGCCCAGCCGCGGCGATCGCCTCCGCCAGCCTGGCCGGGCCGTCCGCGTCGTCGGCGGCCAGCGGCTTCTCGATCAGGAACGGGACGCGGGCCGCCACCAGGCGTTCGCCGATGGCCACGGAGCGATGCGGCGGGACGGCGACCCAGACCGCGTCCGGTCGTTCGGCGGTCAGCATCGCGTCGACGTCGTCGTACGCACGTCCACCCCAGCGCGTGGCGACCGCGTCGGAGGTCGTGCGTCGTCCCGCGACGACCCCGACCAGCTCGGTCCGGCCGAGTCGCTCGAGCGCATCCAGGTGGTGCCGGCTGATCCAGCCACCGCCGACGAGCCCGACCCCGACCGTCACTCAGCCCTCGCTGCCGAAGATGCTCTCGAGCAGGTAGGGCACGGTCTCCTCGAGCTGGTCGTAGCGGCAGGCTTCGGGGGGCTTGTCCGGTCGCCAGCGCTTGAACGTCGTGCCGTGGCGGAAGCGGCTGCCCTGCAGGTGGTCGTACGCGACCTCGGCGACGCGCTCGGGTCGCAGGGGCTCCCAGGACAGGTCCTTGCCGCGGTTCCAGCGAGACGTCGCCCCGGGCAGTCGCTGGCCGGATGCGTCGGCGTCGCCCATCCCGGCCCACTCCGCCCATTCACGCCATGGGTGGCCCTCGAAGGCGTTCTCGCGGAGGGGCGCCAGCTCCTCGGCCAGCTCGGCGCGGCGGTCCCACGTGAACGACGAGGTGATGCCCACGTGGTTCAGCCGGCCGTCGCCGTCGAACAGCCCGAGCATCAGCGAGCCGATGTGGGTGCCGGGCCCGTTCTTGTGCCAGCGGAACCCGGCGACCACGCAGTCGGCCGTCCGCTGGTGCTTGATCTTGAGCATCGCCCGCTTGCCGGGCTGGTACGGCGCGTCGAGGCGCTTGGCGACGACGCCATCGAGCCCGGCGCCCTCGAACTTCTCGAACCACTCCCCGGCGGTGGCCCGGTCGCGCGTCGCCGGGGTCAGGTGGATGGGCGCCTCGACACCCCCGAGCACGGCCTCGAGGCGCGCCCGCCGCTCGCCCTGCGGCACCGCGCGGAGATCCTCGTCGCCGAGCGCGAGGAGGTCCCAGGCGACGAACGACGCGGGCGACTCGGCGGCGAGCATCTTCACCCGCGACGCAGCGGGATGGATCCGCAGGAGGAGCGCCTCGAAGTCGAGGCCGTCGTCGCCGGCGATGACGACCTCGCCGTCGAGGACGCACCGGTCGGGCAGGGCGGCGCGGAGGGGATCGGCCAGCTCCGGGAAGTACCGATCGAGCGGCTTGAGGTCGCGCGACTGCGTGTAGACCGAGTCGCCGTCACGGAAGACGAGCGCCCGGAACCCGTCCCACTTGGGCTCGAAGAGCCAGCCGTCGTCCGTCGGCAGCCCGTCGGAGGCCTTGGCGAGCATGGGTTCGAGCGGCGGGTCGAAGGGGAGTGCCATGACCCCAACGATACCGCCGTCGGCAGGGGCGGACCGCCTACGGCAACGTCTGCAGCGCGTCCCGGGCTTGCTGGCGCCCCAGGTTCCAGGCCGCCGGGCCGGTCAACGCAGGATCCGTCCCGAGCTCGCGCCGTCGTTCGTCGAGGAGCCGCCGGAGCGGGAGGCGCTCGGCCTCCGGCAGGCCGGGCAGGGCCGTGACGAGGACCGGGATCGCGTCATCGGGGAGCACGCCGAGGTAGGCGGCATCGAGGCTGGCATGGCCGCCGGGCGGGACGAGGCTGGGGTCGATGACGCGCTCCACGTTCCGTGCCGCCACGAACCCCGCCGGCGCGATGAGGTTGAGCGCGACCAGCGAGACGAGACCGATGACCGCCAGACCGTGTCCCATCCAGCGCATGCGCCCCGCCATGGCCAGGATCGCCATGACCGCCAGCGTCACTGCGAGGGCCGCGATCGTCATCAGGACGTACAGCCGGAGCTCCGTCCAGCCGTAGGCATCCTGGTAGAGGCGGAGCCGGAGCGCGGCAGAGACGAGGACGACCGCCGTCAGCCCGATGAGCGCGAGGAGTGCCGCGAGATACGGCCGGGTCCGGCGCTCCACGGTCGTCTCGAGGGCGACGACGACCCCGCCCGCCAGGCAGGCCGCCGCGACCAGCTCGAAGAAGCCCCGCCGGGCGTAGTCGCTGTAGGTCATGCCGGCCGCCACGAGCGTGCTCTGGCCACCGAACAGGTAGGCGACCTGGAGCAGGACGAACAGGCCGATGACCAGGTCCACGATGGCCAGGACGACGATCGCCTCCATCGTCCCGAGCCGGGCCGCGTCGATCGCCAGCGGCGTCCGGGCGGCCGCGCCCAGCGAGGCGCGCTCGAACGGTGGGATGCCCGTCGCCGCGACCATCAGGAGGCCCGCCGCCAGCCAGGCACACGCGAGCGTGAACACGGCACGACCTCCAAGCGAGCCGAGATCGAGCTGCCAGCCCAGCAGGTCGTCGAGCCCGCGACGGAAGATCGGGTCGGCGGAGGCGAAGAGCACCGCGAAGATGAGCGCCAGCGGCAGGCCGATGAGCAGGCCGCGGATGAGCGGCAGCCACCAGCGAGCCGCGAGCCCGGATGCCCAGCCGGGCGCGGTGACCGGCCCCGTCCGGGCCGCGCCCGCAACGCGTGGTGCGCCCGCGACGACGGCCCCGAGCGTCCATGCCGCCATCCCGGCGACGGCCGAGGCGGTCCGGCGCGTGACCGGCAGGCCGGACATCGCCGCCACCGATGCACCGAGGAAGGCCAGCGCGCCGAGCGTGTCCAGCACCGCCAGGAACGGGTCCCCGCGGACTGCCACGAACCCGGCCAGGACCAAGGCCGAGATCGGCAGCCAAGCGTCGAGCGGGTCAGGCGCCCGACCTTCACGGCGCACCAGCCAGGCCGCCAGCAGGGTCACCGCCACGAGCAACACGATGTTGACGCCGAAGGCGGAGCCGTCGAGGACGACCTCCGCGAGGAGCCCGAGGCCGAGGGCGGCCGCGAGGAGACGTCGAGCGATGGATCGGTCCAATGGGCCGTCCTCCGGTGCGGCCGGCGCGGGCAGGCGCGGGTCGGCGGTCACGCTCTGGACGCCTCGGGCGGACGTCGTGTGGCGACGGACCGTGCCCGCGATGGACGCCGGATCGCCCCGCCCACCCGCACGGGCCATGGCACGATGGCCGCGTGACCGACCAGGGCGAGCGCTACGACCGGATCGCGGAGGGCTACGCTCGGTGGTGGGCCCCGGTCCTGGCACCGGCCGTCGGCGAGCTGCTCGACGACGTCGGGCCGCGCCTGGGCGGTTCGACGCACCTGCTCGACATCGGGACGGGCACCGGGCAGCTCGGCCTCGCCGCCGTGGAGCGCTGGCCGGATGTCTCGGTCGTCGGCATCGACGCCTCGGCAGAGATGCGCGCGATGGCCGACGCGGAGGCGGACCGGCGACTGACGGACGGGCAGCGCCCGCGGTTCAGCTCCATCGTGGCCACCGCCGACCGCCTGCCGCTGGCCGATGCAGCGTTTGACGCGGCCGTCTCGTCGTTCGTCTTCCAGCTGGTCCCGAACCGGGCGCGCGCCCTGCGCGAGGCTCGCCGGGTCCTGCGCCTGGATGGCTTCCTCGCCTACGTGTCGTGGCTGGACGGCGAGCGGGTCGGCGACTTCCGCGCGGACACGGTCTTCGACGAGGTGCTCGACGACTTCGACTTCGACCCGGCCGAAGGCGACGATCGCAGCGGCGACATCCCGTCGGTGGAGCGAGCGGCGAATGAGCTGCGCCGTGCCGGGTTCACGGACGTCACCGCTCGGGAAGGCCGCCTGGCGCACCAGTTCACGGTCGATGGATACATCGGCTTCCTCACCGAGTTCGACGAGGAATCGCTGTTCGCCGAGCTCGAGCCCGACCTGCGCGACGACCTGCTGGCCACGCTCCGGACACGCCTGCTGGCGCTCAGCCCGGAGCAGATGACGATGCGCGCCCCGATCGTGTTCGCGACCGGTCGCCGGTCGCGCTGAGGGCGCCGGTCACCCGGCGCCCGACGGTCAGCCTTCGGTCGACTCCGCGGCGCCGCCCTCGCCGGCGGCCGCTTCGGCCGCCTCGGCCTCGGCAGCTTCGCCCTCGGCGACCTCGGCTGCACCGACGACGACCGGCTCTTCCTCGACGCGCGGCGCCTGGACCTTGGCGATGATCTCCTCGCCGTCGGTCACGAGCGTGACGTCGGCGGGGATGACCAGGTCGCGGACGTGGATGGTGGTGTCGAAGTCGACCAGCGACTCGATCGAGTACTCGATCGCCTGCGGCAGGTGGTCCGGCAGCGCGCGGACCCGCACGGACTCGATCGGGTGGAGCAGGGTGCCGTTGTTGAGGGAGACCGCCGGCGACTCGCCGGTCGTCACGAGCGGCACGTCCACCGTCAGCTCCTCGGTCATCCGGACGAGGAAGAGATCGACATGGAGCGTCCGGCGGTTGACCGGGTGGACCTGGACGCTCGAGACCAGGACCGGGCGGGCCTTGCTGCCGTCGACGGACAGGTCGACCAGCGAGTTCGGGCCGGTGTGCCGGCGGAGCTGCTCGAACTCATGGGCATCGATCGAGATGCTGTCGGAGTCGATGCCGTGGCCGTACACGACCGCGGGCAGGCGGCCGGCGTGGCGAAGGCGGGCGACCTTCTTGCCGGTCAGTTCGCGGTGTTCGGCGGCGAGCGTCGCTCGGGCGGTGGCCATGTCGTTGGAACCTCAGGGTGTGTGGTCTGGATCGTCGGGCTGCGTCTCGCCGGCGGGGCCGGATCAGCGAGGCGCCCGGGTAGCGGCGGCTAGGGTACCACGGGTTTCCGCGTTGCCGGTGTAGCATCCCCGGGTGGCAGCCACCATCCTCATCGTCGAAGACGAGCATGCCGTCGCTCGCGGGATCCAGTACGCCCTCCAGCAGGAAGGCTACGAGGTCGCCGTCGCGCGGTCGGGCGAGGAAGGCCTCGAGATCGCGACGCGCCAGGCGCCCGATCTCGTCGTCCTGGACGTCCGCCTGCCGGGGATGGACGGCTTCGAGGTCCTCCGGCGGCTTCGCGCGGCCGGCGCCAAGATGCCCGTCCTCGTCCTGACCGCCCGCGACGACGAGGTCGACAAGGTCATCGGGCTCGAGCTCGGCGCGGACGACTACCTGACCAAGCCGTTCGGCCTGCGCGAGCTGATGAGCCGGATCAAGGCGCTCCTGCGCCGATCCTACGGCGACCTGTCCGACGCGGTCGGGGGCCGGGTCATCCGGCACGGCGACCTCCTGATCGACCTCGAGCGGCGACGCGTCCAGCGGGGCACCCGCCGGGTCAGCCTGACCCCGACCGAGTTCGAGATCCTGCGCCACCTGGCCTCGCGCCCGGGCCGCGTCTACACCCGCTCTGAGCTCCTCGAGCTGCTGCGCGACTACGAGGCGCTGGACCAGGACGAGAAGACGATCAACGTGCACGTCAGCCATCTGCGCGACAAGATCGAGGACGACCCGGCGGCGCCGGCGTTCGTCCTGACGGTGCGAGGTGTCGGCTACGCGTTCGCCGAGCGCTGATCGACCCGCGGAACGGGGCTCCCGCGTTCCGCTTCGACTGCGCCGGCTCCTCCCCCGAACGTTCCAGGGTCGCCTGACCGGCGCCTTCATGGCGGTGGTCGCCCTGACCCTGCTGCTCGTCACGGTCCTCGTCATCAACCGCCTGGACGACTATTTCACCAGCCAGCAGAGGGCCGACCTCGACCAGCGCGCGGAGACCGTCGCCAAGTACGTCCAGTCGCGGGCGTTCGAGGCCGTGGGGCCGGTGGATCCCGTTGTCCGCGCCGACGGCACGGTCGACCCGCGCGTCCTGGACAAGATCCTGGACCCGGACCAGCAGCGGATCATCGCCGACGAGCTCGCCCAGGCCGACGTCTCGCTGACCTTCGGCTGGTCCATCCCGCAGGGCGAAGGCACGGCCTTTCACGCCGCCAAGGGCGCGCCCCTGACCTTCCAGTTCGCGGCCAACCCCCTGCCCGGCCAGACGCAGGAACGGTCCGTCTCGGTCGACCAGAAGTTCCCGAACAACGCAAGCGTCTTCACGCCGTACGTGATCGAGGTCCAGCTGGCCAATCCATACACCTTCCGGGCCACGGCTTTGGCCAACGTCACGGGCCTGCTGGCGGCCATCACCCTGTTCGCGCTCGGCCTCAGCGTGCTCGTGTCCGCGGTCATGGCCCGGCGCTTCACGACCCCGCTGCGTCGCCTGACGGAGGCCTCGCGCGGGCTGGCCGAAGGCGATCTGACCCGGCGTGTGCCGCCGGACGAGGTCCGCGCCGGGTCCTCCGAGCTGGCCGAGCTGGCGGTCCAGTTCAACGCGATGGCCGACCGCCTGCAGGAGAGCGTCGAGATCATCCGGCGCGACCGCGACCGGAGCCGCGACTTCCTGGCCGACGTCTCGCACGAGCTGCGGACGCCGCTGGCCGCCCTGCGGACGTTCAACGAGCTGCTTGACCGAGGGTGCCGCGGACGACCCCGACGCGCGCGCCGAGTTCCTCGAGTCGAGCGGCCAGCAGATCGAGCGCCTCGACTGGCTGGCCCAGAACCTGCTCGAGCTCTCGAAGCTCGACTCCGGGCTGGTGCTCCTCGACCTCCGACCCGACGACCTGCGCGCGGCGGTCGAATCGGCCGTCGAGCAGAGCACGTCCGCGGCGGAGCGGCGCGGCGTGCGCCTGTCGCTGCACCTGCCCGATGCACCGATCCGCATCCGCCACGACCCGCCCCGGGTCGGCCAGATCGTCGCCAACCTCGTGGCCAATGCGATCAAGTTCACGCCCCGCGGCGGGTCCGTCGCGGTCGACGTGGCGGGCACGGCCGACGGGGCGCGGATCGAGGTGACTGACACCGGGGTCGGGATCGATCCGGTCGAGATGCCGCACATCTTCGAACGCTTCTACCGCGGCTCCCGGGCGAACGAGGCGCGCGGCAGCGGCAGCGGGCTCGGGCTGGCCATCGTCCGCTCCATCGTCGACATGCACGGCGGCACGATCGAGGTCGAGAGCCGGGTCGGCGCCGGGACGCGCTTCATCGTTGACCTGCCACGGGATCCTCGACTGATCGAGGGAACGCCCGCCGCCACCCAGGCCGCGGTGGCGTCGGCGGCCGACGATCCGGGCCGCCCGGCGGCAAACGTGCAGGAAACTTCACCGTCCGACCGCCCGCAGGTCAACCCGGAACCGGCACCCTGAGACGCACCACACCGACCTCGGTCGCTCACCGGCCGACCATCTAGGGGACTCTCCACCACCATGCACGACGAACCCCGCCCCGGCTCCGATCCCGGCGACCTGACCGAGCGTCACGCGATCACCCCCGACTCGGCGTCCGATGCATCCGAGGGCCAGGCGAGCCCGCCGGCTCCGGCGAGCCCCGCCTCGAGCGGCCCCACCTGGCCGTCCGCGACCCCGACGACGCCGGGTGGCGCTTCGGTCGATCCGTGGGCACCCTCCACGAGCACCACCACTCCGTCCGATCCTGCGCTCGACCGTTTCGCGCCCAGCCCCGAGCCTCGCAGCGACTGGGCCCGGTCGTGGGACCAGACGCCGCCCGTAACGCCCGAGCGCTGGTACGAGCCGGCCCCGACGCCGGCGCCCGCCACCGCCGTCGCGGTCCCGCCGCGCAAGAGGACCGGTGGCGGCTCCCTCCTGGCCGCCGCGCTCCTGTCCGCCGTGCTCGCGTCCGGTGGCACCGTCCTCGCGTTGAGCGCGGCTGGTGCGCTCGACCGCCCGGCGGCGCCGACGTCCGCGGCAGCAGCCCAGGGGACGAACGTCGGTACCCTCCAGCCGGTCTCGATCGACGAGCAGTCGGCCACCATCGCGGTCGCCTCGAAGGTCAGCCCGGCCGTCGTCCGGATCACGGTGACCGGCACGACCAATGACGGCAACAACGGGGTGATCCCCGAGACCGGCGTCGGGTCCGGGGTCATCTTCGACAGCAACGGCTGGATCCTGACCAACCACCACGTCGTCGAAGGCGGCGAGAAGTTCGACGTCGAGCTCAAGGACGGCCGCGTCCTCCAGGGCACCGTCTACGGCATCGACACCCTGACCGACCTCGCGATCGTCAAGGTCGACGCGACCGGGCTGCCGTCCGCTGCCCTCGGCGAGTCGGACGCGCTCAAGGTCGGCCAGCTCGTGGTGGCCATCGGCAGCCCCCTCGGCACCTACTCCAACTCGGTCACCAGCGGCATCGTGTCGGCCAAGGGTCGCTCCATCACGACCAACAACAACGAGTCGCTGACCAACCTCATCCAGACGGACGCCGCGATCAACCCGGGCAACTCGGGCGGACCGCTCCTCGACGCGGGCGGCAACGTCATCGGGATCAACACAGCGATCGCCTCGAACAGCAACGGCATCGGGTTCGCCATCCCGATCGACGTCGCCAAGCCGATCATGGCCCAGGCGGTGGCCGGCCAGCCCCTCAGCCGGCCGTACCTCGGCATCCACTTCGTGTCGATCACGCGCAAGCTGGCCGACGACCAGAAGCTGCCGGTCGCGCAGGGCGCGCTCGTGGGCGGGTTCGACGCGAACGGCCAGCCCGCTCCGGGCGTCGAGCCGGGCAAGCCGGCCGCGGTCGGTGGGGTCAAGGACGGCGACATCATCACCAGCATCGACGGCAAGGTCATCGACGAGGAGCATCCGCTCGACGCGACCCTGGCCGGGTTCGCACCGGGCGCGACGGTGAGCCTCGACGTCCTCCGCGACGGCAAGCACGTCACGCTGACGGTCACCCTCGGGACGCGGCCGGCCGGGCTCTAGGTTCGCTGGAGGTCGCCCGCGCCGCTAGAGGTCGCCCTCGCCCCAGAGGCTCCACGCCGGGGCGTTCGCGCCGACCGTGACCGGTGGCTGGTCGGTCGCCTCGACGAGGCCGAGTCCGGGACCCGGGTCCGCCGTGGGCTTGGCCGATGCCGCGGGTTTGCTCGCGGCCGGTCGCGACGAGCGCACCTCGACGAACTCGAGCTTCCGAACAGGGGTTCGCTCATCGTCCGGGAGATCGGCCGGCCTGGGCCGGACGGCGAGACCCGCCGCCGGGACATCGGCGGAGACGGGGCCACCTTCCCAGCAGGCCCGGATCTCATCGCCCGACAGGGGTCGCCGTTGCCGGTCCAGCCCGCAGTAGCCGAGCTGGGCAGCGACGGATCGACGGAAGTGCCGACAGGTGCCGCAGGCGGTGCTGGATCGTCGGCAGACCCAGCACCTGGCCGTCTCGGCCTGGGGTGTCCCGCAGTGCGGACAGCGCCACATCGGCATGGCCCGATGGTAGCTGCGAATGTTACGGCTGTCGACTCGCCGCGGACGCCTACTTCGCGATCGTGATGACCGTGAAGTCCTGTGTCGAGCCGAAGTCGTCGGTCGAGATCAGGACGGTCGCGCTGCCCTGGCCGACGTCGGCGCCCTTGGGCACGGTCGTCTTGAACGTCGCCTTGCCGCTGGCCGAGGTCGTCGTGTCGATCGAGACGGTCGGGATGCCGGGCATGCTCAGGGTGAACGTCACGTCCGCCCCGGCAAGCGCCTTGCCGTCGGGATCGGTCACCGTCGCGGTCAGGGTCACCGGTTCGGGCAGGCTGGAGCGCTTGATCCGGTAGGTCGACGCGGTCAGCTGCACGGTCAGCTTGCCCGAGCCACGCCGGACGCTGATCGTCGTGGACGCCACGTTGCCGGCCGGGTCCGTGCCCGTGATCGTGATCTTGTTGACGCCAGCGGCGAGGGCCAGGCTGAGCGAGAACGTCCCGTCTGCGGCCGCCGTCCCGGCGATCGTGGACCCGTTGGCGTCGTTGCGGGCCAGGAGGGTCGTGCGCGCCTGGGTCTTGCCCTTGATCGCGACCGCCTTGCCGTTGACGACCGCGTTCTTCTTGGGCGACGTCACGGTCAGCTTGGGCGGGGCCGCGTCGAACACGTAGCGCACCGCCACGGACGGCTCGGATTCGCCGCCCGGCCCGAAGATCGTGACCGTGAAGTCGTTGATGCCCTTGGTCAGCTCGACCGGGATGATCGTCTTCGGCCCGTCGGCGATGGCCACGTCCTGGATCGCCGTCGGCCGCTGGTCGGGGAGCGTCAACCACACCCGCAGGCGATGGTTCTTGTCGCCCTCGAGGGCGGACGGCACGGTGACGGCCAGGTCGGCGGTGGCCTCGCTCGTGTAGGGCTCGGTGGGCTGCTCGATCGAGGGTGGGTCGGCCGGGATGAGGTCCGAGGCGCGCGGCGACGGGGTCGAGGTGACGTTCGTCACGAACCCCCCGAGGGTGGAGCCGATGCCGCCGGCGACCTTGCCGAGCCCGCCCACCGCGACGTACAGGACGGCGACGCCGAGCGCCACGATCGCCGCGGCCATGGCGAGCCGGAACACGATCGGCAGGCCGTTGCCGCGCTGGATGGGCCGGTGGCTGGCGAGCCGGTTCGGACCCGGCGACCGGGGCTTGACCTTGACCGGGGCGGACCGCGAGGACGACGGTGGACGGGGCCGGACGTGGATCGGTCGGTGGTCGCGCCGGGTCGTCATCGCCCGCGATTGTCGCACGGCGACCGGTGAACGGCTGCATGCCCGGTTCGTGGCGACGACGGGCTCGGAGCGGCGGCGCTCCGCGAAGGTGCGGTGCGTTGTACTCTGGCGCGGTCGTGCGCGTGACGACTTTCCGTCGCGCTCGCCTCTGAAGCTCTGAGGGATGGGAGTGCAGGCTCGTGATCCACGAGCTGGACGGCGAGCGTCCGGTTCGACTGGACGACCGGAATTCGGCGTCGGTCCGATCGCCCGGGTCACACCGTCGGCAGCGACCGGTCCCGGTGCCCCGGCGCCCAGCTACGGCGCATCGACCGCTCCGACGTCCATCCGGCACGGCTTCGGCCTGCCGAACCTCCGCCGGAACGTCTGCCCCCACTTCTACATGACCGGCAGCCGCGGGGCGATCCCGATCCAGGCGCCACACCTGTTGAAGGCCCTGATCCGCCAGGACACGAACACGTCGCGCTGCCAGCTCCGCGGCGGGGTCCACATGGAGCAGGGCTACGTCAACGACGTGTGCCTCACCCCGCGGTTCAACCAGTGCGTCTTCTACGAGGACGAGCTGACCCGCGAGTGACCGGCCCGCGATGACCGAGCCGCCCGCCGGTCTGACCTACGAGCAGGCCCTGCGTGCGCTGGCCGAGCGCGGCCGCTTCGGCATCCGGCTCGGTCTCGGCCGGACGCGGGCCCTGCTGCGCGAGCTCGATCATCCGGAGCGGACGGTCCGCGGCGCGCTCGTCGCCGGGACGAACGGCAAGGGCAGCGTCCTCGCCCTCGCCGAGGCGGCGCTCCGGGCGGCCGGTCATCGGGTCGGGTCCACCCCGAAGCCGCACCTCGTCACGTATCGCGAGCGGATCCAGGTCGACGGGCGGCCCATCGCCGCGGACGACTTCGCCCGGCTGGTCGGGCGGGTGCTGGCCGTCGCGGACCGGGTCGCCCGGCGGTACGGCGAGCCGACCGAGTTCGAGCTGCTGACGGCGGTCGTCTTCGCGCGCTTCGCCGAGGTCCGTCCGGACGTCGCGCTGGTCGAGGTCGGGCTCGGTGGCCGGCTCGATGCGACCCACGTCTGGGACGGCGGCGTGGCGGTGGTGACCAACGTCGACCTCGATCACATGGACCGGCTCGGCGACACCGTCACGAAGATCGCCCGCGAGAAGGCGGCCATCATCGAGCGCGGCGACCTGGCCGTGACCGGTGCCAGCGGTGACGGGCTGGCGGTCATCCGCCGGCGCGCGCGTCGGATGGGCGTGGTGCTGACCGAGGCCCCGCCGGCCGCTCTCCTGGGCTGGGATCGCGACGGGATCGAGGTGGACTTGCCTCGCCTCGGTCCGACCCGGATCGGGCTGCGCGGGCGCCACCAGGCGGCCAACGCCGCCATCGCCGACGCGACGCTCGACGTGCTGGAGGCCGCGGGCATCGCGTCCGTCCCGGCCGAGGCCCGGCGGCGCGGCTACGCGACTGCGGTCTGGCCCGGCCGGCTCGAGCTGCTGCGCGTCGATGACCGCGACGTGCTCCTGGACGGTGCCCACAATCCGGCCGGTGCCGCGGCCCTGGCCCTGTCCCTGGACGACCTGCGGCCGTATCTCTCGCCCGGGCCGATCACGCTCGTGACGGCGTCCATGGCGGACAAGGACGTCGACGGCGTCATCCGGGCGCTCGCCGCGTCCGGGACGCTGGCCGATGCGACGGTCATCTGCACGAGCCTCGACGTGCCCCGCGCGCTGCCGGCCCCCGAGCTGGCCGCGCGGTGGCGGGCGCTCCGTTCCGGCCCGGTGCTCGTCGGGGCCGATCCGATCGCCGCGCTCGAGATGGCCCTGGAGCGGCCGGGACCGGTGCTGGTAGCCGGTTCGCTCTATCTTGTCGGGGCGGTGCGGGCACATCTGGTCGACGACCCGACCCTGCGCGACCCCGAGCCCGAGGCCCCATGACCGATCCGGCCCGCCACGACGATGCCTCCGTCCGCGCTCCGCTCGACCGGCGCGGTCTTGGTGAGACGCGGATCGGCTCGCGGACGTTCGCCTGGGGCGAACGCACCTACCTGATGGGCATCCTCAACGCGACGCCGGATTCGTTCTCCGGCGACGGCCTGCTGTCGGACACGGCCGCGGACGACCCGGTCGACGCGGCCGTTGCGACCGCGCGGGCGATGGTCGCGGCGGGCGCCGACATCCTCGACGTCGGCGGTGAATCGACCCGGCCGGGGCACCGCGACGTGCCCGTCGAGGAGGAGCGTGCCCGGGTCGTGCCGATCGTCGCGGCCCTCCGCGAGGCGCTGCCGGACACGCCGATCAGCATCGACACGACCAAGCCGTCGGTCGCCGAGGCGGCCCTGGCGGCGGGTGCCGACCTCATCAACGACGTCTGGGGCGTCGGCGAGGACGACGCCCTGGTGCGACTCGCGGCCGACCACGGCGTCCCGCTGGTCGTGATGCACAATCGGGCCGCGGCGCGCTACACCTCGTTCATGGCCGAGGTCATCGCAGACCTCCAGCGCGCGATCGAGCGGGCCCTGCGCCTCGGCGTCGCCTGGGCCGACCTCATCGTCGACCCGGGCTTCGGGTTCGGCAAGACGCCCGACCACAACCTGGAGCTCCTCCGCGAGCTCGACCGCCTGCGCATGCTGGGCCGGCCGATCCTGCTCGGCACCAGCCGCAAGTCGACGCTGGGCCGCGTCACCGGGCTGCCGGCGGACCAACGATTGGAGGCGACACTCGCGACCACCGCGCTCGGGATCGCCGGGGGCGCCGATCTCGTCCGTGTCCATGACGTCGAGGCCAACGTCCGGGCAGCTCGCATGAGCGACGCCGTCGTCCGCGGCACCGGTTCGCCCTGGACCCAGGAAGGAGCCCCCAGCTGACCGACCGCATCGTCCTCTCGAACATGCAGTTCCAGGGCCGGCACGGCTACTACGAGCACGAGATGATCACGCCCCAGCCATTCGAGGTCGACGTCGAGCTCGTCCTCGACCTCCAGCCGGCCGGCGTCGACGACGATCTCGAGAAGTCGGTCGACTACGGCAAGGTCTACACCGCGGTCCGCCAGATCGTCGAATCGACGTCGTACCGCCTGCTCGAGGCCCTGGCCGAGGCGATCGGCCACGAGCTGCTGGTCGACTTCAACGTCGGCGAGGTGACGGTCCGGGTGCGCAAGCCCGAGGTCAAGCTGGGCGGCCCGCTCGACTACGCGGGGGTCGAGATCCAGCGCCTGCGCGCGGGCGACCGTCGCGGCTGACCGGCCGCCGCCGACCTAGGGCGTCGGCGTGGGCGTGGGCGTCGGCTCGGGTGTGGGGACAGGCGTCGGCTCGGGTGTCGGGACCGGCGTGGGAACGGGCGTCGGCACCGGCGTGGGAACCGGGGTCGGCACGGGTGTCGGGACCGGCGTGGGCGACGGGCTCGGCGTCGGGACTGGGCGACGGGCTGGGCTCCGGGCCCTTCGAGATGACGTAGTCGACGGCGGTGCCCTTGGCCACGACGATCCCGGCGGTCGGGTTCTGGCGCGCGACCTGCCCGGCCGGCACGGTCGGATCGAACTCCTCGGTCCGCAGGCCGACCCGGAGACCCGCGTCGGAGATGGCCTGGAGCGCGCCCGAATCGTCCTTGAACCGCAGGTCCGGGACCGCGACCGTGCCCGGTCCGGTCGCGACCGTGATGTCGATGGACGTGCCCGTGTCGACCTTCGTGCCGGCGGGCGGATCCTGGGTCAGGACGGTGCCCTCGGGCGCGGCCGACGACACGACACCGGTCGACTTGAGCGTGATGCCGAGGCTCTGTGCCTGCAGGCCGGCGGCGGTCGACGTCATGCCCACGAAGTTGGGCACCGTGACCTGCTCGACGGGCGTCCGGCCCGGACCGGACACGAGCTGGTAGACGACGAAGGCGATGGCGAGGAGCAGCAGCAGGGCGACGAACCCCGCGCCCCAGACCAGCGGGCTCGTCCCTTCGTCCTCGTCGACGATGGGCGCCGGCAACGGCGGCGGGACGGGCGCGACCGGGGCGCCGGCCGTGCCATCGGCGCCGACGTAGGCGTCCGGGCTGTACGGGATGCCGGCGGGGTTGGGTCGGGCCGTGGCCGAGACGACCGTGGCGCCGGCCACCGCCGCCGCGGCACCGGCCGCCGCGGCACCACCGCCCGGGGCGAGGGTCGCCTCGAGCGCGTCGGCCATGACCGAGGCCGACGCCCAGCGATCCTTGGGCTCCAGCGCGAGCGCGCGACGGGTGATCTCGGCGAGATCGGCCGGCACGGACGGCCGGACGGCCATCGGATCCGGGACGGGACCGGAGAGCCGGGCCAGCGCGACCGAGGCGGCGCTGTCGCCTTCCCACGGTCGCGTGCCGGTCAGCATCTCGTACAGGACGATGCCGAGGCTGTAGATGTCCGAGGCGGCCGTGGCCGGCTCGCCGCGTGCCTGCTCCGGGCTGAAGTAGTGGACCGACCCGAGGGTCGTCCCGGGCAGGGTCACCTGCGCCTCGGAGATCGCCCGGGCGATGCCGAAGTCGACGACCTTGACCCGCCCGTCAGTGCCGATCAGCACGTTGCCGGGCTTGATGTCCCGGTGGATCAGGCCCCGCGCATGGGCCGCGGCGAGGGCGCGGGCGACGCCGGCGCCGATGCGGGCGACCTGCCGCGGCGGGAGCGTCCCGCTCCGGCGCAGGATCGTCGCCAGGTCCTCGCCGTCGACCAGCTCCATGACGATGAACGGGCCGCTCGGGTCCTCGCCGTAGTCGTAGACGGTGACGACGTTGGGGTGGCTGAGCGAGGCGGCGGCCTGGGCCTCCTGGCGGAAGCGGGCCGAGAAATCGGGATCCTGCAGGTATTCGGGTCGGAGCAGCTTGAGGGCGACGTCGCGACCGAGGCCGGTATCGGTGGCCCGATAGATGGTCGCCATCCCGCCGCTGCCCAGCAGCTCGATCAGGCGGTAGCGACCGCCCAGGACCTGCCCGATCTCCGCCAAATCGTCCCCTCAGCTGCGGTCGCTTCGGCCCCTCCGGCCCCCTGCGTCGCCGGCGGCATCGTACCGCACCACCCGACGGCTCAGAGCTGGAGACCGTGGAGGTAGGCCCGGAACTCGGCGCCCAGGTCGGGCCGCAGGAGCGCGATCTCGACCGAGGCTTTCAGCCAGCCCATGGTCGTCCCGGCGTCATAGCGGGTGCCTTCGAACTCGTAGCCGAAGACCTGCTGCTCCTCCATGAGCGCGGAGATCGCGTCGGTCAGCTGGATCTCCCCGCCGGCACCGCTCTGGGTCTGCTCGAGCTTGTCGAA
Organism: uncultured Chloroflexia bacterium; assembly: GCA_963755995.1. Lineage (GTDB taxonomy): Bacteria > Chloroflexota > Limnocylindria > Limnocylindrales > CSP1-4 > SPCO01. The sequence goes on from CAVWLQ010000004.1 coordinate 151,914, forward strand.
GATCTTGGGCGTCAGGACGTACCGGCCGATGACCGCCAGGTTCGACGGCGCGTGGCCCGGCTGCGGCTTCTCGACGAGCGCCGTGACCCGATGCAGCCGGCCGTGGTCGAGCGGGTCCTCCGACGGCTCGGACGCGATGATGCCGTAGCGGCTCGTCTCCTCGGGCGGCACCTCCATCACCGCCACGACCGACCCGTGCGTCTGGTGATAGGTGTGGATGAGCTGGCCGATGCACGGCCGGTCCGCCACCACGACGTCATCGGGCAGGATCACCGCGAACGGCTCGTGACCGATGAGGTCCTTGGCCATCAGCACGGCGTGGCCGAGCCCGAGCTGCTCCTTCTGGCGGACGTACGCGACCTGCGCCAGGTCGCTGATCGCCCGGACCTGGCGGAGCATCTCGATGTCGCCCTTCTCCTCGAGCAGGTGCTCGAGCTCGTAGGAGAGGTCGAAGTGGTCCTCGATCGCCCGCTTCTGGCTGGACGTGACGATGATGACCTGCTCGATCCCGGCCGCGACGGCTTCCTCGACCGCGTACTGGATGATCGGCTTGTCGACGAGGGGCAGCATCTCCTTGGGCTGGGCCTTGGTGGCCGGGAGGAAACGAGTGCCCCAACCCGCGGCGGGGAAGACAGCCTTGCGAACGCGCATCGAACCTCAGGACGTCGGGTTTGGCGGTCCGGTCAGTATAGCCGCGGGTCCTCGAGGCACCCCGATCGGGCCCGGTCAGCTCGCGTCGAGCGACCGCGCGAACCGGCGGACGGCCGCCGTGAAGGCCGCCGGCCGGTCGAGGTTGGCGTTGTGGCCCGCCCCGGCCAGGCGGACCCGGCGCACGTCGTGCGCGGCCCGCGCGAACGCCGGGGCGAAGAGCCGGAACGGGAGGTCGTGCGACCCGTTGATGATCAGCGTGGGGCCCGGGTAGCTTGCCAGGCGCGGCAGGAACCGCTCGCCCACGAGGGCCCGGAGCGCCTCCGCCCCGCCATGGGTCCAGAACCCGCCCGCGACGATCGGCTCGGCGATGGCCGGCGGGTAGAGGCGGCGGAAGGAGCGGGCGTTGAGCCGCGTCAGCGCGTCCGGGTCGATGCCGTCCATGGCGGCGGCCAGGGCGAGGTAGGGCAGCGTCCGGATGCCGATCGGTTCGGCGGTGGCGCCCGACAGGACCAGCCCGCGGACCCGCTCCGGCTCGCGTGCGGCGAGCGCCATCGCCACGTAGCCACCGAGCGACAGTCCGACGACGACCGCGCGCCCACCCGCCTCGGCACCGATCGCCTCGTCGACCGCGGCCGTCGCGGTATCCAGCGTGAACGGCTCCGCGGAACGGCTGCCGTGCGCGGGCAGGTCCACGGCGATCGTCCGGAACTCGTCGGCGAGGGCGGCCTGCTGGGCCGACCACATCGCGCCGGTCAGGCGGGTGCCGTGGACGAAGACGATGGCCGGGGCGCCCGCCGGCCCGGCCACGATGGTCACGACACGAGGTCGGCGCGGTGGTCGACGGCGAACAGGGCGGCCTGCGTCCGGCTGGTGAGGCCCAGCTTGGCCAGGATGTTCGAGACGTGGGTGCGGGCGGTCCGCTCGGCCATCCCGAGCTCCTCCGCGATCGCCCGGTTGGACAGGCCGCGTGCGAGGCAGCCGAGCACGTCCCGTTCGCGCGCCGTCAGGTCGTCCAGGCCGGGGGTGCGGCCGCCGTCGGCCGGCCCCCCGCTCGCGCCGCCGCGCATCCGACGGGCGACGATACCGGCCACGGCCGGATCGAGGTAGACCTCGCCGGCATGGGCCGAGCGGATCGCCCCGGCGAGGTCGTCCGCCTCCGCGTCCTTGAGCAGGAATCCGCTGGCCCCGGCTTCCAGCGCGGCCGTGATCCGGTCCTCCTCGATGAAGCTCGTGATCGCCACGACCTCGACCTCGGGCTGGCGGCGCTTCAGCTCGGCCGTCGCGGCGATGCCGTCGATGCCGGGCAGCATCAGGTCCATCACGACGACGTCCGGGCGGAGGGCGGCCGCCATGTCCAGCGCTGACGCGCCGTCCGCCGCCTCGCCGACGACCTCGAGATCGTCGTGCAGGTCGAGGAAGTCGCGCATGCCCCGCCGGACCATGGCGTGGTCGTCGACGATCAGGACCCGGATCCGGGCGGGCATGCCTAGGACCCGCCGGGCGCCGCGGCGGGCCCGGCCACGGCGTCCGATTCGACCGCCGGCGCGACGACGGTGCGCTCGCCCGGAGCGGCGGACCGCTGGAGGATCAGGGCCGCGGCCAGGATCGCAAGGCCGCCGAGGACCTGGATCGGGGCCAGCCGCTCGTTCAGCAGCCAGGCCGCCAGCGCGACGCCGACGACCGGCTCGAAGAGCATGAGGATCCCGGCCCGCGTCCCGCCGACGAGCCGGATGCCGGTCAGGAACAGGATGGACGGTATGGCCGCCGCGAAGAGGCCGGTGAAGGCCAGGAGCGGCAGGACCGACGGATCCCGGAGCGGGTAGGCGAGAGCCTCGCCGGCGCCGGTCGCGAGGGCGAGGACCAGGCTGCACACGACGGTCGTGGCCAGCACGACGCCCATCGCCTGGGAGGCCGGCACGGCCCGGTAGCCGGTCCGGCTGATGATCACGAAGACCGCCTGGCAGCCCGCCGCGCCGAGGGCCAGCAAGACGCCGATCGCATCGAGCCGGATCCCCGAGGCCGGGTCGAGCTGCGATGCGACGACTGCCACCATCCCCGCCACCGCGAGGACGAGGGCGACGACCCGCGCCCGGTCGAGCACTTCCCGCCCGAGCGCCACGTTGGCCACGGCCACCAGGACCGGGTACGTGTAGAACGCCAGCAGCGCGAGCGCCACGGTCACCAGGTCGAACGCGATGAACATGGCCAGGTTCAGGAAGAAGCCACACAGCGCCGCGACCGCCAGGCTGACCCGGGCACCGCGATCGAGGTCGCCCAGCCGGGTGAGCGATTCGCGCCCGGCCGAGATGCGCCAGGCGACGAAGACGGCGGTCGCGATCAGCCCGATGGCGCCGCGCCAGGCGACGAACGGGAGCGGCTGCATCCCCGCGTCGTAGGCGAAGCGCGACAGCGGCCCGAGGGTCCCGAACAGTGAGGCGGCCAGGATGACCACCGCGAACCCGGCGACGGGCGGCCGCAGGGTCTGGGCGGACGGGGCAGGCATGGGCGCCATGGTAGGGCCGTCAGCCGTCGCGGGCGGCCGGGCCGGTCAGCTCGGCGCGTGCTCCGGCGTCGCATGATCGCCGGCCGTCTCGGATGCCGCGGCCAGCTGTTCCGCGCCGGCCGGCTCGGACCGGGTCCGCCCGATCCGGATCGAGGTGAAGGGCACCCGGATCTCGTGGAAGACCTCGATCGAGACGAGGAAGCCGGCGAACAGGAACAGGACGCCGAGGAACTTGCCGAGCTGGAACCACTCGGTCATGCCGAACCGGTTGAGCGTGTCGCCGAGCGTGGCGACGAACGCCCCGATGGCGATGAGGATCGTCGCCGGGACGCGGCTGTGGAGCTTGCCCGCGAGGAGCGCGCGGACCGTGCCGGGCAGTGACGCCACGAGGTTGACGACGATCGCGAACGGCGCGATGAGCAGGTTGAACAGGAACTCGTCCCCCGGCTGGTTCGGGTCGAGCGAGTAGGCCAGCACGCGGCGCTTGGGCATGAACACGTAGGTCGAGAAGATCGCCCCGAGGATCAGCGCGAACGCGCCGGTGATGTTCATGAACGGCGTGAGCAGGCGCAGCGACGGCGGGAAGAGCGTCGCGATCGGCGCGCCCGTCGCCGGATCGATCGCGTAGCCCGGCGCGGCCAGGGTCGTGGTCGCCATCAGGCCGATGCTCAGGATCGTCGCTCCGACGACGGCCGCCGCGGCCAGCATCGGCCAGCGGTCGTTGGCGAAGTAGGTCTCGACCGCGACGGCCAGGGCGAGGATGCCCGCGGTGATGAAGTACAGCAGCGGCAGCGTGCCGGCCCCTGCGTACTCGGGCTTGTTGCGGACCAGGAACGTGAACAGCCCCGCCAGGAACAGGCACGCCGCGAAGCTGTAGCCGAAGCGGGTTCGGCCGAGCAGGTACGCCGTCCCGAGCCCCAGCCAGCCGGCCGTCCACACCGCGCCGGTCAGGTACCAGGTCCGATAGAGCGCCTCGTTCCAGCCGCTGGCCGCGGCGATCGCCTCGCAGCCGGCGCCGACACCGTAGAAGACCATGCCGAACGTCCAGATCAGCTGGAACCCGCCGCGTCGCTCGCGCCATTGGTCGAACAGGGCGACCGCGAAGACGAGGGCCAGGATGGAGGTCAGCGGCAGGGAGGACGACCGCCGGGTTCATCGTGCCGTCGCCTCCTGGAACGTCGCGATGAGCCGGAGCAGGAGGCGATCGAGCAGTCCGGACGCGTCGTCGTACAGGGCCGCGAGCCGCGCCGCATCGAGCGTCCGCCGCCGACCCAGCCCGGTCAGGGCGTCCAGGAACGGTCGCCGCGCAGCCACGAACAGGGCGACCGCCTCGGTCAGGCTGGTCCCGCCGCCGGCGAGGCGCCGGGCCAGGTCGTCGACGAGGGCCGCGGCATCCGCCTCCGCCCGGTCGCGCGCGACGCCATCGCCTGCGCCCGCATCGAGGTGGGCGACGAGCGCCTCGACCAGCCGGCGACCGTCGCGGCGGTAGCGCTCGCGCTCGACGGTGTCGTCCGCCGTGATGCCGCCGGTCGTCTTGTCGGTGTCGTACGAGCGCCGGTAGGCACGCGCCAGCGAGTCCGGGCTCGCGCCGAGGCTGGCCAGGGGCCGTGTGCCGGCCCGTCGGGTCGCGACGAGCTGCTCGATCGACCGCCGCTCGAAGCGCCGGTGGCCGCCGGGCGTCAGGTACGCCTCGATGCGTCCGTCATCCGCCCAGCGGCGCAGGGTGTCCGGGTCGACGCCCACGAGCCGGCTGGCTGGTCCGAGGGACAGCCAGCGGGGCGATGGGGAAGGGGCGTCCGGCACGCGAGGCCTCGATCAGCGAGGGTGCCGGCGGGCCCGGCGTGCGTGGGGGGATACGCACGCCGAGACCCGTCGACACGAGGATGGAAACACCGAAATCTTGGTGAATCTGGGTATCACCGAATTCAGTCAGCGGGCGGAGGATAGGCGCCGAGAGAGTGCCGTGTCAAACCGCGCCGCGGCCGGGCCACGAGGACCGGCAGGCCCGATCGGGTCAGGCCGGGACGAACTCGTGGTCGTCGCGGTGGATGCCGTCGCACAGACCCCAGCGCGGCGGGTCGGTCGGGATCGGCGACGGGCCGCATGATCTCGCGGACCTCGCCGCGTCGGCAGAACAGGTAGCCCTTGTCGGCCATCCAGCGCCGGACGCAGGCCGGATCGCTGTGGAACTGGAACGGGCCGGGGTTGATCGTCGGGCGGGCGGTCCAGTCGACCGGCGACTCGGCGGCGACGATGTCGAGGAGGTTGACCCGCCAGGGGGTCCCGTGGATCACGTCGTGGCATCCGTCGCAGCGCGACGCGACGTTGTCCTTGACGATCGTGCGGATCTGCACGCCCATGATCTCCATCGGTTCGATGGTAGCAGGGCGCTCGTGGCGACGGCCGTTGCGCTCCGGTCAGCGGCCCGTCCCGGACCTTCGGGACCTTCGGCCCTTGATGCCGCGCGAACCCGCCGCGCACGCTGGCCGGGAAAGCAGAAGGAGGGCCGATCGATGCACGCACTCGTCGTCTACGAGTCCATGTTTGGCAACACCCACGCCGTGGCAGAGGGGATCGCAGCCGGGCTCCAGTCGGAGGGCGAAGTCCGCGTCGTGCCCGTCAGCGAGGCGTCGGATGCGGCCCTGTCCTGGGCCGATCTCGTGATCGTCGGCGGGCCGACACACGTCCACGGAATGACCCGACCGGCCACGCGAACCACCGCCACGGAGACGGCGGCGAAGCCGGACAGTGGACTGACGCTCGATCCTGACGCCGAGGGCGCCGGTCTGCGGGAGTGGTTCTCGTCGCTGGGCAAGCTCACGCGGAAGCCGGCCGCCGCCTTCGATACGCGTGTCGACGGACCGGCGCTGATCACCGGACGGGCCTCGGGTGGGATCGCGCGGGAACTGAGCCATCACGGTTTTACGCTGGTGGCGAAGCATGAGAGCTTCCTGGTCGACAGGAATGACCAGCTCGTCGCCGGCGAAGCGGACCGGGCGATCCGATGGGGTGCCAGCCTCATCGCCCGAAACAACGCGACTACATGAACGAGTCGACACCGCTCCAGGTCCGATTGCATCGTCCCTCCGGAATCAGGGCCTTCTCCGGGACCTAGATGCCGCCCTAGACTCGGCGGGTGAGCTTCGATGTGGCCGCGGACGCCTACGATCGCTACATGGGCAGGTATTCGCGCCTCCTGTCCCCGCAACTGGCGGACTTCGCGGGAGTGCGATCCGGCCAACGGGTGCTCGACGTTGGGTGCGGCCCGGGGGCCCTCACAACAGAGCTGGTCGCGCGCGTGCAGCCCGGGGCCGTGGCGGCCGTTGACCCGTCGGCCCTCTTCGTCGCCGCCTCGCGCGAGCGCCATCCCGGCGTCGAGGTCTTGCAGGCATCCGCGGAGCAGCTGCCGTTCTCGGATCAGACGTTCGATGCCACCCTGGCGCAGCTCGTTGTCCATTTCATGCGAGATCCGAACAAGGGACTGGCAGAGATGGCCCGTGTCACTCGGCGCGACGGCGTGGTTGCGGCCTGCGTCTGGGACCACGCCGGAGGTCATGGCCCTCTCGGTCTGTTCTGGCGACCAGCCCGTGAGCTGGATCCCGAGGTCCACGACGAGTCGGAGCTTCCGGGTGTCCGCGAGGGTCACTTGGCGGAACTGTTCGAGGCGGCCGGGCTGCACGAGGTCGCGGAGACCGTCCTTTGGGTCAGCGTTGAGCACGCGACCTTCGAAGCGTGGTGGGAACCGTTCACGGAGGGTGTCGGCCCGGCGGGATCCTACCTGGCGAGCCTCAGCGTCGACCGGCAGATCGAGCTGCGCGAAACGTGCCGGACGATGATCCCAACAACACCGTTCGTGGTCACCGCTCGAGCCTGGACAGCTCGCGGCCGCTCGTAGGTTGTCGAGCCTCGGGTGACATCGCGAGACGCTGTCCGAACGACGACGGCCTGGACCTGAACGGATGGCCAGCGGACGTGAGACGTGGAGCCGAACGGCACGCCACTTCACGGCCGTTCTTCGAAAGAGAGTGGGAGTACCCCCAAGGGGATTCGAACCCCTGATCTCCACCTTGAAAGGGTGGCGTCCTAGGCCTCTAGACGATGGGGGCCGGGTACCGCGGGAGTCTACCAGAGGCCCTCGCGCGGTCAGCCAGGGTGAACCGGAGCGGTCCGGGTGACCGGCGCGATGCCGGGGCCCTTGCCGCTCACGCTGGCTGGCTGAGCAGGAACAGGATGACCGCGCCGGCCAGGCAGCCGGCTCCGATGATCGCCGCGATCCCGCCGCCGACGCCGAGGCCGAGCGCGCGCCCGTTCCGGCCGTCGATGCCGGCGCGCCACGTGGCCCGCAGCGTGTACAGCGCAAGACCGAGGAAGACGATCCCGAGGACGACGCCACCGGCCGTCAGCAACGGGATCTGCGACGTGTCGCGGACCGTGATCGCGTACAGGACGAAGACGACCGAGCCGATGAGCGCGATCGCCAGGAAGACGACTCCCGGCGAGATCCGGCGGGCGCCCGACGCGGTCATGCCGCGCCTCCGAAGGCCCGGTGGTAGACCGCCACGTTGTACGACAGCCGCGGGCGTTTCATGGACGTGGCCACGGTCCGTCCGACGTCGCCGAAGCCGGCGTCCAGGAACGTCTGGGCTTCGTCCATCGACGGGAAGGTCCAGAAGCAGTGCACCACCCGGACCTTGAACCCGCCGCGCAGGAACGGTCCGTCGCGGCGGCTCAGCATCCCGTACTCGGGCAGGTCGCCACGCAGCCGCGACACGTCGTCACGGCCGTAGTCCAGGACCATCAGGAACCGCCCGTCCGGGCGCAGGACACGTGCCGCCTCGCGCCGCTCGTCATCGGTCAGGCCGCGGAATGCCGTCCACATGCCGACGATGCAGTCGACGGACGCGTCGGGCGCGTCGATGCCCGCCGGCCCGTCCGCCTTCGCGAACGAGACCCGCGCGCCGAGCTCGGCAAGTTGTCGGGCTCGGATCCCGTCGGCGCCATCGAGCAAAAGGACGTCTCTTCCCCCGAAGGAACCCAGTGCGTCCAGCGTCCGCGGGATCTTCGCCTCGACATCGAGGATACGGGCCAGGTGCTCGGCGAGCCCGTCTCCGAGGTCGATGGGTAGATCTGCCACAGGAGCGGGAGTATGACCGAAAACGACGCTCGGACCCCGCCTAGACGACCCGAAGCACGCCACCGGACCGCGGGGCGAGACCGATCGTCGCGCGGCCGTCGACGATCGGCGTCTCTCCGATGGCGGCGAACCCGGCCAGCTCGACCGAGGCGAGGTGTCCGCCCGCGCCGTCCGGCGCGTCGCCGAACCAGAGCCCGAGGTCGATGTGTAAATCGCCCGCGTTGACCGCGACGACGAAGCGGGCCGCGCCGGCGCCGCGCTCGAAGGCCACCGCGGATCCCTCCGCGCCGACGACCCGGAGCGGGCTGTCACGGAGGGCCGGCTCGGTCGAGCGGAGGCGGGTCATCGCCCGGACCGAGTCGCGCAGACCGGTGTCCCAGCGGCCCTCGTCCCAAGGGAAGGCACCCCGGTTCTCCGGATCGTTGCCGCCGCGCAGCCCGATCTCGTCGCCGTAGTAGATGCACGGCGCGCCGGGGAGCGTCATCTGGAGGAGCGTCGCCAGCCGGACGCCCGTCACGTCGTCGCCCAGGACCGTCCGCAGCCGCGGGGCATCGTGGGACCCGACCAGGTCGAGCTGGACCGCCACGACGTCCGCGTCGTACGCCGCGCTGAGCTCCATCACTCGATCCGCGAATGCCGGGCCGTCCAGCGGTCGGAGGCTCCGGGCATAGGAGTGGTGGCGGCGCACGACGTCCATGTCGAGCAGCGGCCCGCCGGCGAAGCCGAGGATCGCCTCGCCCAGCGGGTAGTTCATCAGGGCGTCGAACCGATCGCCCCGCAGCCATTCCGGTGCGACCCCCCAGATCTCGCCGACGAGGTAGGCGTCGGACCGGATCGCCCGGCAGCGCCAGCGGAACTCTTGCCAGAACGCCTCGTCGTCGATCTCCTGCGGCACGTCGAGGCGCCAGCCGTCGATCCCGAAGCGCAGCCAGTGCTCCGCGACCCGGAGGAGGTACTCACGGACCTCGGGGTTGGCTGTGTTGAGCTTGGGCAGCGCGGGCAGTCCCCACCACGCCTCGTACCCGTGGGCAGAGCGCGGCGTGCCGGGCGGTGGGTACGCCAGCAGCGGCCGGCCGGCGTCGAGCCGCTCGTCATCGAGCAGGAACCAGTCACGGTAGGGAGAGGCGGCACCGGTCTCGAGGATGTGGTGGAAGGGCCAGAACCCCCGCCCGGTGTGGTTGAACACGCCGTCAAGGACGACCCGCATCCCGCGGTCGTGGGCGCGGTCGAGCAGCTCGCGGAGGGCGGCGTCGCCACCGAGCAGGGGATCGACCGCGAAGTAGTCGTACGTGTGATAGCGGTGGTTGGAGGCCGACTGGAAGATCGGCGTCAGGTAGACCGCGGTGACGCCCAGGTCCTCGAGGTAGTCGAGGCGCTCCACGATGCCGCGCAGATCGCCGCCCTTGAACCCGAAGTTGGTCGGCGGCGCGTCCCACGGTTCGAGGACTCCGGGCTTGTGGACGCTCTCGCTGGCGGCGAACCGGTCGGGGAAGATCTGGTAGAAGATCGCGTGCCGGACCCAGGCGGGCGTGTCGACGCTCATCGACGCTCGTGCTTCGCGGCATGAGGGCGCGTGGGCGGGACCGGGCCGGTCGAACCGCGGACGACGAGCGTCGTCTCCAGCCGTCGATGCTCGGGCACGGCCGGGTCACGTCCCCCGATGACGGTCAGGAGCAGGCGGACGGCCTCCTCGCCCTTGCGGCGGATCGGCTGGTGGACGGTCGTCAGCGGTGGGTCGACGTGCTGGGCGAGGTCGATGTCATCGAAGCCCACGATACTGACATCGGACGGGGATCGCGAGGCCGCGGCTGCGCAGGGCGCGCATGACGCCGATCGCCATCGCGTCGCTCATGGCCAGGACGGCGGTCGGGCGATGGCCGTCGCCGCGCCAGGCCGTCTCGAGCGCGGCGATCCCGCCCTCGATGCTGGCCGGGCCGACGACGACCCGTTCGTCCGGGATGGTCACGCCGACCGCCTCGAACGCCTCGCGATAGCCGCGCAGGCGCCGGCCGCTGACGCTCCCGGGATCGATGACGGTCGAGGGCTCGGGCGGCTCCACGCCCACGATCAGCACATCGCGGTGGCCGAGCCCGATGAGGTGCTCGGCCGCCATCCGCGCGCCGCCCCGGTCGTCGACGTCGATCGAGCCGTGGTCGGGGAGGGCGCTCGAGTCGACGAGGACGATCGGGACGCCAGCGCGCCGGATCTGCTCGACCTCCGGGTGGTCGTCGCTGAGACCGATCGCCACCACCCCGTCGACAGTCGCCCGCCCCATCGCGCGCGCCAGGCTGCCGTGCAGGGGCGAGATGAAGTAGAGGGCGTAGCCGTGCGCTTCAGCGGCGAATGCCACGCCCTCGCTGAACGCGCCGAAGAACGGGTTGGAGAAGATGACCGACAACGCCTGCGGCGTGAGCACGCCGATCGTCCGGGTCTCGCGCTGGCTGAGCATCCGGGCGACGGGGTGGGGCGTGTACCCCAGCTGTTCGGCCACCACGTGGATCCGTCGCGCCGTCTCGGGCGCCAGCCGGTCCGGGCTGTTGAACGCGAAGGAGACGGCCGTCTTCGAGACGCCGGCCTCGCGGGCGACGTCGGCGATGCGCGGACGGCCGAGGCGCTGGTCCAATCAGCTCTCCCGCTGGTGCGATGGGGGGTCGGCAGATAAACCGGTTTAGCGACGATAGGAGGGCCGTCCGGCCCGTGTCAAGGCAGTGCGGCGGCCCCTCTGGATGCCCGCGGTGACCGTGTCCGCGGCCGGAATGGCGGGGTCCGGTACGATGCGCGCGCGATGATCGACCGCGTCCGCGCGATGCCCGGTGGCATCCGCCTGTTCCTGCTCTATGCGCTGCTGATCCTGTTCGGGATCGGGATCAGCCTGCGGTCCGTGGTGGACCTGGCCATCTCCGTGCCGGTCAGCTTCGAGGGCCTCGTGGTGATGATCCTGCTGGCGTACACGATCTTCACCACGACGCTCGTCCTGCAGCGCAAGCAGGCCGCCCGCGGCCTGGCCCTGGGCCTCGTCAGCCTGACGATCCCGCTGGTGCCGCTGCTGCTCCTCAGCCGGCTGATCGTCGAGGGCATCTTCGTCGCCACCCTCGCGCTGGCCCTGTTCCGCGGCCTGCTCCGGCCGGAGATCCGGACCTACCTGAACGAACCGTGAGGACCGGCCGGGGGGCCTCGTCCGGCACGATCTCGGGCCGGGACGGTACCCTCACCGTGCGCGCGGCCCGGAGCCGCCCATCGGAACCGTCCTCCGACCCGACCGTCATCCACCGACCCGACACCGAGGCAACCACGTGAGCAAAGCCAGCCGCCGGCGCCAGCGACCCGGTACGAACCCCGCGACGAGCCGTCCGGCCAGCCCACCACCGAACCCGTCGGCGCCCACCGACCCGACGATCGAGCTGACCGCGACCGGCACGGCCGGCGCGACCGGCGCGAGTGGCGCAAGCGGCGCCGGCGGCGCGAGCGGGGCCGCCAAGACCGGATCCGGCACGACCGGCACGACCGGCTCCCGCCCCGGTGGCAGCTCCGGCGCGCCCCGTCCGTCCAGCTCCCGCACGTCATCCAGCCGAGCCGGCCGTCGCGAGCGCCAGCGCATCGTCCATCAGCGCTCGTTCATGGAGCGCTACCGGACGGCCATCGTCGTCGTCGCGGCGCTGGCCGGCGTGGCCCTGATCTCGCTCTTCGTCTTCTTCTCGGCATCCCAGGCCGCCTTCGCCTGCTCGACCATCTGGACGCCCGAGCCGACCGCGTCGCCCTCCCCCGGGGCCACGCCCGCGCTCGGCTACGTCCAGCCGGACATGGGCCACCAGCACGTCGGCGTCGGCGAGAAGGTGACCTACACGTATTGCGCCCCGGCATCGGGCAACCACATCAACAAGCCCGGCGTCGCCGGACCGATCCCGGCCCGCGTCTACGGCCCGAACGACAACGTCATCCCACAGGGCTGGATCCACAACCTGGAGCACGGCGGCATGGTCCTGCTGTACCAGGGCAACAGCGCCGGTGCGACCGCCGAGGGCCAGGCCCAGCTGCGGACGTTCTACGACAACTTCCCGCCCGGGCCGGTGTGCGGCACGCCCAAGGGCGCGATCGGGCCGGTCATCGCCCGGTTCGACCAGATGTCGACGCCGTTCCAGGCGCTCGTCTGGGGCCGCGTCCTGCAGCTCGACACGTTCGACCAGGCCAAGATCCTGGCCTTCTGGGAGCAATGGGGCGAGCGGACGAACCCGGAGAAGCAATGCGCGGTCCCGAGCGCGACCCCGACCACCTCGGAGGCGCCGGCCGAGTCCGCCGTGCCGAGCGCGACGCCCGCCGTGACCGCCAGCCCGCTCCCGACCGAGAGCGCGACCCCGGCCAGCGCCGCCCCGTCGGCCAGCTGACGGCCCCGCGATGCGGCTCGTCTCGTACCTGGGGGATGAGGACGGCGGGACGGCGGTCCTCGTCGGCGACCGCCTCATCCCCGTCTTCGACGGCTTCCTGACCGGCATCGACCTGGATCCCGAGGCCCTCGACGACCTCCGTCGCCGGGCCGAGGTCCTGGAGGGAGCGGCGGGCCTCCCGCTCGACTCGGTGGAGCTGGTGGCCCCGGTCCCGTTCCCGGGCAAGATCGTGTGCGTCGGCCTCAACTACCGGGCACACGCGGCCGAGGGTGGCCGGCCTCTGCCGACCCGCCCGCTGCTGTTCTCCAAGTTCGCCAACACGGTCATCGGCGACGGCGAGCCGATCGTCTGCCCCGAGGGCACCCACGCCCTGGACCTCGAGGTGGAGCTCGGCGTCGTCATCGGCACGCGGGCCAGGCGCGTCCTGCGCGAGGACGCGCTCGACCACGTGGCCGGCTACCTCGTGCTGAACGACGTGAGCGCCCGGGACTGGCAGGGCGTGCCGGCGGCGCTCGGCGAGGGCGAGGTCGGCGATGGCCAGTGGCTGCGGGCCAAGGGTTCCGACACGTTCCTGCCGATGGGCTCGATCCTGGTCACGACCGACGAGGTCGACGACCCCCAGGCGCTCCGGCTCCAGTCGTGGCGGCTGCCCGGATCCGGCCCGGAGGACGGCGCCGAGATCCTGATGCAGGACAGCACGACCGCGGACATGATCTGGGGCGTCGCCGAGCTCATCGAATACATCAGCCGCTCGATCACGCTCGAGCCGGGCGACATCATCGCCACCGGCACGCCGGCCGGCGTCGGCGTCTTCCGCGACCCGCCGGTCTACCTCCTGCCGGGCGATCGGGTCCGCTGCAGCATCGAGGGCATCGGGGTCGTCGAGAACCCGGTCGTCGCCTGGACCGACGTCGAGGACGAGGACGAGCTGGACGAGGCGGATCCGGACCTCGACGAGCTCATCGGCGGCCACTGACGGATGCTGGCACTGGTCAAGAGCGGACCCGGCCCCGGCCTCGACCTGCGTGACGTCCCGATGCCATCCGTCGGCATCAACGACGTCCTGATCCGGGTCCACAAGACGGGGATCTGCGGGACGGACCTCCACATCGAGGCCTGGGATCCGTGGGCCGAGCGGACGATCCACCCCCCGATCGTGGTCGGGCACGAGTTCGTCGGCGAGGTGACCGAGGTCGGTGCCAACGTGGCCGACTTCCACCCGGGCGACCTCGTGTCGGGTGAGGGTCACGTGGTTTGCGGGCGGTGCCGTCACTGCCTGGCCGGCCGCCGCCACCTGTGCGCCAACACGATCGGGCTCGGGGTCGGCCGGGACGGTGCGTTCGCCGAGTACGTGGTCCTGCCGATGACCAACGTCTGGCACCACTGGCCCGGGATCGACGAGGAGGTCGCGGCGATCTTCGACCCGTTCGGCAACGCTGTCCACACCGCGCTCGCGTTCCCGACCCTGGGCGAGGACGTCCTGATCTCCGGGGCAGGCCCGATCGGGCTGATGGCGACGGCGGTCGCGCGCCACGCCGGTGCCCGCCACGTGGTCGTCAGCGAGCCCAACGCCTACCGGCGAGCCCTCGCGACGAGGATGGGGGCGTCGCTCGCCATCGACCCGCGCGAGCGCACCCTCGAGTCCGCCTTCGCGGAGCTGGACATGGTCGAGGGCTTCGACGTGGCCATGGAGATGTCGGGCAACCCGGCCGCGCTGCGATCCGCGATCGGCTCGATGGCCCACGGCGGCGGGATCGCCATCCTCGGCATCCCGACCGAGGAGATCGCCCTCGACGTCAACGCCATCGTGTTCAAGATGCTGACCGTCCGCGGCATCTACGGGCGCGAGATGTACGAGACCTGGTACAAGATGACGGTGATGCTCCAGTCGGGGCTCGATATCACCCCGGCCATCACCCACCGGTTCGGGTTCCGTGAGCACGTCGCGGCCTTCGCGGCCGCCCGGCACGGCGACTCGGGCAAGGTCATCATGGATTGGATGTCATGAGCGCTGCACAGCCCGGGCCTGCCGGCCGCCCCGATCCCCTGGCCTTCCTCGACGACGAGGTCGCCGCCCTGCGCGAGCGCCACCTCTATCGCCGGCTGCGGGTCATGTCCTCCGCCCAGGGACCGATCGTCTCGGTCGACGGCCGGCGGCTCGTCAGCCTGTCCTCGAACGACTATCTCGGGCTGACCCATCATCCCCGCGTGTGCGACGCGGCCGACGCCGCGGTCCGCGAGTTCGGGGCCGGCAGCGGCGCGGTCCGGACGATCGCCGGGACCATGTCGATGCACGAGGCTCTCGAGCTGGAGCTCGCCGCCTTCAAGGACGTCCCGGCGGTCCTGACGTTCCAGTCCGGGTTCACGGCCAACACCGGCGTGATCCCGACGATCACCGGCGAGACGGACCTGATCGTCTCCGATTCGCTCAACCACGCCTCGATCATCGACGGCATGCGGCTGTCCAAGGCGCCGCGCAAGGTCTACCCGCACGCCGACGTCGAGGCCCTGCGTGACATCCTCGGCGAGGCGCGCCAGGAGGGCCGGCCGGGCGGCGGCGACTGGCGGCTGATCCTGGTCGTGACCGACGGCGTGTTCTCGATGGACGGCGACATCGCGCCGCTGCCGGGCATCGTCGAGGCGGCCGAGGCGTACGGGGCGGCCGTGATGGTCGATGACGCCCACGCGTCCGGCGTCCTCGGGCGGAACGGCCGCGGCTCGGTCGATCATTTCGGCCTGCACGGCCGGGTCGCTGTCCAGGTGGGCACCCTGTCGAAGGCGGTCGGGTCGCTGGGTGGCTACGTGGCCGGCTCCGTCGCGCTGCGCGAGATCCTGACCCAGCGGGCGCGGCCATTCCTCTTCTCGACGTCGCATCCGCCCGCCGTCGTGGCGGCCTGTCGCGAGGCGATCCGGGTGATGCAGGATGAGCCCGAGCTGCAGGACCGGCTGTGGGCCAACACCCGCTACTTCAAGGGCGAGCTGACCCGGCTCGGCTTCGACACCGGCCATTCGGAGACGCCGATCACGCCGGTGATGATGGGCGACCCGGACACGGCCGGCCGGTTCAGCGACCGACTGCTCGAGGAGGGCGTCTTCGCCCAGCCGGTCGTCTTCCCGACCGTCGCGATCGACAAGTCGCGGCTGCGGACGATCGTGACTGCGGCGCACGCCACCGAGCAGCTCGATACCGCGCTGGGAGCGTTCGACCGGGTCGGTCGCGAGCTCGGCCTCATCGCCGGGTGAGACCGGCGGGCGCTCGAGCGGCGCCCACCGTTCCGCAGGACGGGATGACGGTTCCCCGGCGCACCACAAGATGACGACGACCGATCGCCAGGCGCGCGACCTGCCGCTCGACGCGCACATGCACACGGACCTGTCCCCGGACAGCAACGTGCCGATCGACACGTACGCTGCGACGGCGCGCGAGCACGGCATCGCCGAGATCGCGATCACCGATCACGTCGACTTCGAGCCAGGTGCCCCGGCGTTCGCGTACTCGACCTTCGCCGACCGCGAGCGGGTCGTCCGCGACGCCGCCGAGCGCTGGGGCCCGCAGGGCGTGGCCATCCGGTTCGGCGTCGAGCTCACGTACGACCGGTCGTGGGAGGCGGACATCCGCGCCCACCTCGCGCGCCACGCCTACGACTTCACGATCGGGTCGGTCCACGACCGGGTGTCCTCGCCGTACAGCCCAGGCCGCGTGGCCGGCTGGATCGCGGGCCGGACGTTGGCGGAGGTCGTGGCCCCCTCGTTCGACGAGGTCACGGCCGCGGCCAGGTCCGGTCTGTTCGACGCGATCGGCCACATCGACGGCGTCAAGCGCTACGTCTACCCGCACATCCGGCCGGACGCGTTCGAGGCGGCGCCCGAGCTGTACGAGCCGATCCTGCGGGCGCTCGTCGAGAGCGGCACCGCACTCGAGGTCAACACCAGCGGCCTGCGCTACACGATCGGCGTGACGTTCCCGCATCCCGCCATCGTGGCGCGCTTCCACGAGCTCGGTGGCCGGGCGCTCACGATCGGCTCCGACGCTCACCGGGCCGAGCACGCGAACTGGGGCCTGGACGACGGCTACGCGATCGCGACGACGGCCGGGTTCACCGATCTGGCGTTCCGTCGCGGCCCCGGCGGGGACCGTGTGAGGGTCCCGCTCCCGGTACCCTTGACCCCCTCGAATCCGCGCTGATCTGGGGCTAGGATGGTCAGGTCATGAGTCACGCACCTAACGTCACGCCCGGCTGTTCGTTGTGACCCTCGACGACGCCGCGATCGAGCGGCTGGTGCGGTCGGCCCAGGCGGGGGACGCTTCGGCCTTCGGTCGATTGTTCGATCACTACCACCTGCCGATCTATCGATACGTCGCCAGCCGCCTTCGCCGCCCGAGCGACGCGGAGGACCTGACGCAGGCGATCTTCGTCAAGGCCCTGGAAGCCCTGCCTCGCTACGAGGCACGGGGGATCCCGTTCGGGGGCTGGCTGTTCCGCCTGGCACGGAACGCCGTCATCGATTTCGTCAGGACGAGCCACGAGCACGCCGACCTCGCCCAGTCGGCCGATCGAGCCGGCACCGATGCCGGGCCCGAAGAGCTGGCGGTCATCCGCCAGGAGATCGAAGCCGTCGGGACGGCGATGGCCGCCCTGACCGATGACCAACGAGACGCCATCGCCCTGCGCTTCCTCGCCGGCCTGTCCGCCCGCGAGGCGGCCGAGGCGATGGGCAAGCAGGAGGGAACGGTCCGCGGATTGCAGTTCCGGGCGATCGCCGCGATGCGGCGCCAGCTCGGGATCGAGGAGCCGGAGGTCCCCGCGACGGCCGGCTCCACCGTGCGCCCGAGGGCCTTTTGATGGATGACGAGATGCTCGAGCTGACCAGCAGGAGTGACGCCGAGGTCGTGCGCCGCATGGAGGCGTTCGCGGATCTCCGGCTGTCCCCGAGCCTGGCCGCCCGGGCACGGATGCGATCGGCGGTCATGGACGCCGCCCAGGGCCGCTCCGCCGCGCTGGCGGCCGAAGCCGCCGCGACGACAACGCGGGTGCCCGTCGCCTCGCTCGAGCGGACCCGTCCGGCCTGGCGGCGACCGGCAGTCGCGTTCGCCGCAGCGGCCCTGACGCTCGCGATGGTGGCCGGGTCGGCGATGGCGTCGACCCCGGGCGGACCCCTCTACGGCGCCCGTCTCTGGGCGGAGATGGCCACGCTCCCGGCCTCCGGGACCCCACGGGCTCAGGCCGAAGCGCGGCGCCTCGGGCAGCGTCTCGAGGAGATCCAGCGCGCGTCGGCAGCGGGCGATGACCCGGCCGCGGAGGCGGCGCTGACGGCCTACGCCTCCATCCTCGACGAAGCGAGGTCCGGCACCGGCGGCGACCCGGCTGCAGAGGCGACCCTGAAGACCGCGCTCTCGCACCACGTCGTGGTCCTGACCGCGCTGGCAGATCGAGCTCCGGCGGGGGCCAAGGCTGCGCTGGACCGGGCCGTCGCGTCCAGCACGGTCGTCCTCGACAGCCTCACCGGCGACGACGGCAACACCGGCGGTGGTGGCGGAAATGGTGGCAACGGGGCCGCGGGCGGCACGGGCAATGGCACGCCCGGCGGTGAGGGCAACGGCGCCAACAACGGCAACGGCGCCAACAACGGCAACGGCGCGAACAACGGCAACGGCGCGAACAACGGCAACGGCGGCACGGGTGCCGGCGCCTCGGACGACCCTGGCCAGGGCGCCCAGCCGGCGACCACCCCGCGACCCCCCAGGGGCAAGCCGACGGACAAGCCCGGCAAGCCGGCGCCCACCCACAAGCCAGGCAAGACGGGCCAGCCCGGCAACGGGCACCATGGCCGGCCGACAGACGACCCGGGGGCCTCGGGAGACAACGGGACGACGCCATAGCGTCGATTCGACTCGACGTCGTCGGGGCGGGACCGGCTTACTCGGACCGACCGGGCGCAACGGGGGCGGCGTACCTGCTGCGGCAGGGTGGCGCCGCGCTGGTGCTTGACCTCGGCCAGGGATCGTTCCCGCGGCTGGCCGGTCTGATGGACCCTGCCGATGTCGCGGCCGTGGTCATCAGCCATCTCCACCCGGATCACTTCATCGACCTGGTCCCGCTCCGCCACTACCTCCGCTGGGAGCTGCCGCGTCGGCGTGTTCGCGTCGTCGGGCCGGCCGGCCTCGCAGCCCGGATCGATGCCCTTCACGATGAGCCCGGGTTCACGGCCGGTGCCCTGGACGTCGAGGCCCTGGCCGAAGGCCGGCAGGAGATCGGTCCGTTCGCGCTCGAGGTCGCCCGGGTCACCCATACCGACGCGAGCTACGGCTTCCGGGTGTCGGCCGTGGGGGCGGAACCGGGCACGCCCGGCCTCGTCTACACGGGGGACTGCGGTCGCGCCGAGGACATCGACGCCCTCGTCCGGCCGGGCGACACCCTGCTCACCGAGGTGTCGTTCGGGCCGGGCCCTGTGGCGCCCGGGGCGGGACACCTGGACGGACCCATGGTCGCCGCGCTGGCTCGGCGGACGGGCGCGGGTCGGGTGCTCCTCACCCACCTGCAGATGGGTTACGACCGCGAGGCGACCGTGGCGAGCGTCACCGCCGGCTACGATGGCGGACCGGTCACCCTGGTCGATCCGGGCTTCGAGACGACGATCGCAGGCTGACCTCTCGACGGACGCTGGCGGAGATCAGCCCTGCGGCGGCGTCATCGGAGCGCCGCGGCGGATGGCGCGGGAGCGGTTCGCCCACAGCCGCAGCCGCAGCAGCCAGAAGTCCCGGACCGCCTTGAGGATGACGCTCGGCTTCGCACCGGTCGCCGAGCCGGCCGTGCGCGGGTAGTGCGGCACGCCGACCTCGACCACGGACCGGCCCGCCGCGCGCAGCTTGATCAGGAGCTCGGCGGAGAAGAAGGCGCCGCTCGATTCGATCCGCACGCCCTCGAGCGCGGCGCGCCGGAACAGCTTGCACGCGCAGTCGACGTCGGTGACGGTCAGGCCGAAGAAGATCCGGTTCGCCAAGCGGTAGGCCCGAGCGTAGAGCGTCCGCACGAAAGGGTCCGCCCGCTTGATCCGGAAGCCGACCACGACGTCCGGGGCGTCCGGGGCGGCGAGGCGTTCGGTCAGCCGGCCGATGTCGGCGACACGGAACTGGCGGTCGCCGTCGGTGAAGGCCACGTACTCGTAGCGGGCGGCCCCGAAGCCGGATCGCAGGGCCGCACCGTAGCCCAGGTTCGTCGGGTGGTGGACGACGCGGACGACGTCGGGATGGGCGGCGGCGAGGGCGTCCGCGATGCCCGGGGTGCCGTCGCGGGAGCCGTCATCGACCGCGATGATCTCGAAGACGTCGGCCAGGGCCGGCAGCGCGTCGAGCGCCTCGGCGACCAGGCCCTCGAGGTTGGCCTCCTCGTTGTGGGCCGGAAAGAAGTACGACAGGCGCGCGAGGCGAGCCGTTCCTGAAGGGATGGACATGCGGCCGATTGTAGGGCCGCCTCGGCGGGCCGTCTCCGCCGGCCGTCGGGGCCTGAATCGGAAACCCCGGCTGGACGTGGGTCCAGCCGGGGTTCCGTGCGATGACCTCGGGAGGTCGGATCTCTACGAAGCGCAGAGAGCGTAGGCAGCCAGCGTCGGCGGGAGGCCGTTCTGCTGCGAGCCGGCCACGATCGTCGCGACGACGGTCCACGTGGTGGCGCTGCTGGGATACGACGAGGTGATCGCCGCGTAGTGTCGGGAGTTGTTGCCGGTGATGTTGCCACCACCCGAAACGAGCTTGCCCGACGAGCAGGTCGCCGTGGAGGTGACGGTGTCACCCCACGAGTCGTTGCCGTTGAAGCCGTTCGACTGACCGGTCGCCCGGGCCACAGTCGTCACGCCGTTCGTGCCGTTCGTGCCCGCGTCGCCCTTGTCGCCCTTGTCGCCCTTGGCGCCCGGCGCGCCCGGTGCACCCGGTGCACCCGGATCGCCCTGCGCACCCGGCGCGCCCGGCGCACCCGGCGCACCCGGATCGCCCTGGTCGCCCTTGTCGCCCGGCAGGCCCGGCGCACCCGGATCGCCCGGCGCGCCCGGTGCTCCCGGATCGCCCTGGTCGCCCTTGTCGCCCTTGTCGCCCGGCGCGCCCGGTGCTCCCGGATCGCCCGGCGCGCCCGGTGCTCCCGGATCGCCCTGGTCGCCCTTGTCGCCCTTGTCGCCCGGCGCGCCCGGTGCTCCCGGATCGCCCTGGTCGCCCTTGTCGCCCTTGTCGCCCTTGTCGCCCGGGAGTCCCTGGAGGCCCTGAAGGCCCTGGAGGCCCTGGAGGCCCTGGAGGCCCTGGAGGCCCTGGTCACCCTTGGCGCCATTCGCACCCTTGGGTCCGACGGGGCCGGTCTTGCTCCAGAACTTGTACGACTCGGTGGACTTGCACCAGGTCGGGCTGGCATAGATCGTGACGCGCGTGACCTTCGTCGTCTTGTCGACGCAGGCCTTGATGATGTTGCCGTCGGGCGGCGTGGCGGCGCCGACAGCCCCGGACAGGCTCAGGGCGAGTGCCCCGGCGATGAGGAGAGCCGCCGGCTTTCGGAACCTGGCGACCGGAGTCGGGAATGAGGCCATCTGTGCCCTTTCCGTGTTGGGACCCGCTCGCGATACAAAGCGAGACGAAGAAAAGTCCTGCTCGGGCATGGTCGATGGCGTGGTGCGTCGCCGCGACGGCTCAAATGGCCCACGAGTGGCAGTACCTTCGAATGGTCCGGGCTACTGCTCCTCGACGGCCTCCGGCGGGATGTCCTCGACGCCGATCGCATCGGGCTCCACGCCTCCCGCCACGCCCGCCTCCGCGGCCGCGATCATCTGCGTGCGATTGATGAGCACGAAGGGGTAGTGGCCGACGATCCGGCGGTCGGCGAGGGAGCGGGTCGAGACCTCGACGACCGGCACGAAGCGCGGGTCGCTCGAGTCGACGAAGGCCGCCACGTCGGTCTGCCCGAACAGGTGGACCCTGCCGCTCAGGGTGTGGCCCGGGGTGAACATGACGAACGGCCGTGCCGTGCGCTCCAGACCCGGCTCGCTGAAGCCGGGATCGACCCGTCCGGCGCCGCTGGACGTCTGGACCTCGCGCTGGGCGATGAACGAGATCTCGTCCTGGTCGACCATGATCTCGCGCGAGGACGAGTGACGTCGGCTCGCCGTTCCGCCGCAGCAGCCGCGCATCGCGGACCCGCAGGTAGCCGGCGTTCGCATTGACCATGTCGGTCAACCGGTTGAACCGCCCCAGCGACACCATGCCCGGTCAGCCGGAGATGCGTCCCCACGAGCTCGATCGGCTCGTCGCGACCGGCCGCCCCCGGGTCGTCGACGTCATCCCAGACCATGGCCGGATCGTATCAGTGCGGGTCGTCGATCGGGCGACCCGATGGTCCTGTGCTCAGCCGGGGGCCGCGCTCGTCGCGGGCGCGGAGCTCGCCTTCGGGCCCTTGGTGGACGGCTTGGCCGGCTTGACCGGCCTGCCGAGCACGGTGGCCGCATCGAGCGAGCCATCCGCCCGCAGGGTCCCCACGGCGGTCACCCGGCCCCCGACGGCGATGTCCGCGAGCGACGCGGTCTTGTCGCCCCGGGTCGCGTACTTCGTCGTCGACGAGACGTGGATCGTCGCGGTCGACGCCGTCCTTGCGCTTGACCGTGATCGTGTCGGCGGTCTTGCCGGTCACCTCGCCCGCGACGGACGGCCGCGCGATCCAGACGGTGATCGCGGTGAACGTGTCGCCGTCGAGAGTGCCCGCGGCCGTGACCTCGGACCCGACCTTCACGTCGGACTTGGAGGCCGCGCCCGTGCCGAGCTTGTAGACCGTGGACCCGTTGACGGTGATGACCCGCGTCGCATCACGCTTGCCCTTGACCGTGATCGTCGTGCCGGCGACCGCCGTGACCTCACCGCCCAGCTGGGCCGTGGGGACGGTGATCCCTGTGACCGTGTACGACCCGTCCGCGTTGCGGACCTGGCGGAGCCGGACCTCGTCGCCGACCTTGAGCGCGGTGACCGCGATCGTCTGACCGCCCTTGGTGATCACCGTGGTCGACGTCACCGCGATCGTGCGCGTCCAGCCGTCCGGGGTCGCCAGCGAGAGCCGGTCCCCGTCGATCGCCTTGATCGTGATCCGGCCCCGGCCCGGACCGCCGCCCTGGAACGCGAAGCCCTTGCCGACCTTCGGCTTCTTGTCCGCGTGCTGGCCATCGTCCTTGCCGTCGGGCGCCGCCGATGTCGCCGGTGCGGCCGATGCTCCGGTCGCCAGCGTCCGGTCCGGATCCTGGCTGCGAGCACCGACGGCGATCGCGATCGACGTGGCGATGAGGACGGCGATGATGAGCCCGACCAGCAACAGCGCGTCGCGCCGGGTGCCCGCACCACGGCGCGTCGCCGGGTCGGGTGACGATGTCGGCTGGATGGGTTCCTGGATCACCGGTGGTTCCCCCGTCTCGCGTGGGTCGGCGTCAGCGCGCCTCGCCCAGTCAGACGGTACCGCGCCGACCGCCCGTTGGGACCCTCCATTGGTCCCGGAAGCGCAACCTCCGGTGCGTCGCGGCGACAAATTCGTCGGTTCGTCAGCCCTCGGCGGGCGGCTCGCCCGGCAGGGTCAGCCGGAAGGTCGCCCCGTGGCCCGCCTCGACCGGGTCGAGGACGAGGTCGCCGCCCATCCCCCGCATGAGCGCTCGCGACACGTAGAGCCCCAACCCGCTGCCGTTGCCGCTGGTCCGGCCCGCCGCTCCGCGCTCGAAGCGCCCGAACAGCCAGGCGCGGTCCGACTCCTCCAGCCCGTGGCCCTGGTCGGAGATCGTCGCCCAGATCGTCCGGGCCGCCGGGTCGGCGCCGACCGCGACGTCGACCGTGCCCTGGCCGTATTTGACGGCGTTGTCGAGCAGCGCCCAGAGCACCTGGTCGAGCTGGTCGCCATCGGCCACGGCGAGCCAGTCCGGCGCCTCGTCGCGGAGCGACAGCGACCGATCCCTGACCGCGAGCGCGTCCCAGGCGCGCTGGATCCGGGCCGCGACCGCCAGGACATCCGCGGTCGTCCGCGGCGGTTGCGATTCGAGCCGGCCGACCAGGAGCAGCTGCTGGACCATCCGTGACAGGCGGTCCGCCTGCTCGGAGATGATCCGGAGACGCGGATCGTGATCGTCCACGCCGAGCGCGTCGGCGTTCGCCCGGATGGACGTCAGCGGCGTCTGGAGGTTGTGGCTGACGCCGCGGAGGAAGTCGTCCTTGACCTCGCTCAGGTGTCGCAGCTGGCGGTTCTGGTCCTGGACCTGGGTGAACAGCTCGGCGTTCCGGATGGCGACCCCGACCTCGCTGGCGTACAGGTCGAGGAGCGTCTGGTCGGCCCGCTCCCAATGGCGTGTCGCCGGCAGGCTGGCGAGGATGAGGCCCATCCGTTCGTCACCGGCGCGGAGCTCGGCCCGGATCGGCACCGACACGCCCGGGATCCGCTCCTCCGGCTCGAGGGAGTCCGGGTCGACGAACAGGACCTCGGCGGAGATGAACCCGAAGGCGGATTCGGCGTCGCGAGCGGCACGCTCGGCCATCGCCTCGACGCCGTCCCGCGGCTCGGCCGATTCGACCGCGGCCAGGATCGATCCGAGCTGTCGGTTGCGACGCTCGGCGTCGGCGGCCAGGCGGTTGTGGCTCTCCGCCAGCTGGGCGAGGACATCGGTCCCCACGACCGGGATCGGCTGGCTCATGTCGCCGGCCGAGACGCGCGAGACCGCCGCCGAGATCTCGCGCAGCGGCCGGACCAGGTCCAGCCCGACCGCGGCCCCGCCCAGGATCCCGACGACGACCGCGACGGCGAACATGAACAGCAGGAGACGCGTCCCGATGTCGGCGTCGACCGCGCCGGTCACGAGGAGCAGGACGCCGAAGACGCCGAGTGGGACGAGCGAGGCGGCGAGCAGCGTGAGCGTCAGCCGCGTCTGGAACGACAGCCTCGCGCCGCCGCTTGCGGCAGGTTCCGCGGGCCCGGTCATCCGTCGAGGTCGGCGGGGCTCTCGGCGGCAGTCGACGCGGCGGGAGCCGCCGGGGTGGCCACCAGCCGGTAGCCGATGCCGCGGACGGTCAGCAGGTGGCGCGGATGGTTGGGATCGGCCTCGAGCTTCTGCCGCAGGCGCCGCATGGTGACCCACACGTAGGACGGTTCGGCGTCGTCCGTCTCCGCCCAGCCGCGGACCATCAGGGTCTCCGTCGTGACGGTCTGGCCGAGGTTGGCGGCGAGGGCGAACAGCAGCCGTGACTCGGTCGGCGTCAGCTGGACGGCCTCGCCGCGGACGATCGCCTGGCGCCGGTGGAGCTCGAGGATGAGGTCCGGCCCGAGGTCGAGACCCTTCCGCGGCACCCGTTCGCCGACGCGCCGCAGGACCCGCTGGATCCGCGCCCGCAGCTCCGAGTAGTGGTAGGGCTTGGTGATGTAGTCCTCCGCGAACTCGTCGAGGAGGTCGGCCTTGTTGTCGCCGGCATCGATCGCCGACAGCACGATGATCGGCAGGTCCGCCCGCGCCTTGACCTCGCGGGCGAGCGTCAGCCCGTCCATGCGCGGCATGAGCAGGTCGATGATCAGCAGGTCCGGCCAGCCGGGTCGAGCCGCCGCAGGGCCTCCTCGCCGTCGCGCGCGGTCGTGACGTCGAAGCCGTCCAGGCGGAGCTGCTCGGCGAGCGGAGCGAGCAGGCCGCGGTCGTCGTCCACGAGCAGGATCCGGGGCGCCGTGTGCCGGTGGCTGCCCGACGCCGAGCCAGTGAGCATGGTCGCGAGTATAGGCACGTGGTCAGCGTCGCCCGGCGTGGCGTGCCGAGGATCAGGTGTAGGTGAAGCGGTCCCCACTGACCTGGCTGGTCGTGCCGCCCGGTGTCGTGACGAAGATGTCGACCGTCGTCCCGGTCGCCCCGGACGGGGCCGTCGCGGTGATCGTCGTGTCGTTGACCACGGTGAAGGGGACCGACGCGCCGTTGAAGGTGACCGTCGTCGCGCCGGTGAAGAACGAGCC
Organism: uncultured Chloroflexia bacterium; assembly: GCA_963755995.1. Lineage (GTDB taxonomy): Bacteria > Chloroflexota > Limnocylindria > Limnocylindrales > CSP1-4 > SPCO01. The sequence continues at coordinate 177,567 of CAVWLQ010000004.1, forward strand.
GGAGATCGTCACGGTCGTCCCGCCGTTGTGCGAGCCGCTCGACGGGCCGACTGACGTGACCACCGGGATCGGATAGAGGTTGACGAGGTGCGACTTGCCCTTGGCCAGCTGGGTCGCTGCGGCCTTGAAGAGTCTGCGAGAGGTCGGTCGACGCGCCGGTCTTGCCGATGCAGTAGAAGTGGTCGCCGTCGTTGTTCTCGGTGTCGTCGCAGGTCGTCGTGCCGACCTTGGGCTGCGTGGCCATGTTGTCGAGGAGTGCCGTCGCGGTCTTGCCGTTCCAGGTCCCCGAGGTGTCGGGGCAGGCTGGGTCGCCGCCGCTCGCCGCGTCGAGGCCGAAGCCGATCGTGAAGATCTCGATGTTCTGGGCCTTGGCCGCGGTCGCCGCGGCGCTCGCCAATGCGCAGTAGTTCGGGCCGGCCGCGACCCCGGTGTTGGGCTGGCCGTCGGTCTCGAAGATGATGCCCTTGCGCACGCCGGTGCGCCCGTTGTCGGGTCAGCTCCCAGGCGGCCATGGTCATCGGGTCGGCGAGGTCCGTGCCGGTGCTCGAGTTCGGGTAGCACGTGATGGCTGAGCTGATGTTCGCGTAGGTCGTGGCCACGGACGAGCCGACGCCGCTCAGGCCCACGGGGACCCAGCGCCGCAGGTCGGCCGGCGCCGTCGCGGTGCCGATCGAGCCGGCCGCTCCGGCCACGCAGCCGCCGGACGTGGTCGACGGTCCGAGGGTCCCGAGCGCCAGCCACTGCTGGGCCGGGTCGTAGACGCCGACCAGCGAGTTGGCCGCAGCCTTGGCGTTCGTCGTGTCCGTGCCGTTCATGCTGCTGGTGCGATCGATGACGAGGACGACGTCGACCGGGCTGGACGGCGCGGTCCCGCACGGGCCGTTGCACGCGGACGAGACGACGAGCCCGGTGGAGCCCTGGTTGACCCCGACGACGCGTCCGAAGCTGAACGGCGTGTTGGCGGCGCCCGCGATCAGGACCGCGTTGCACATGTCTCCGACGGCCGGGTTGCAGGACGAGAACCGGGTCGGGCCCGAGCCCGCGAAGTCCGACGCGACCGGCGGATTGTGGCCCAGCGAGAAGTGCGGGTCGCACACGAGTGGCACGTCGCGGGAGATGTACGGCTTCGCCGGCGTCGAGGTGTCGACGCCGATCAGGCACTTGTAGCTGATCGTGTACGCGGAGCTCGGCAGGCCCGGGTAGTTGGCCGCGATGGTCGAGGTGATGAGGTCCGTTGATCTTGGCTGCTTCGCCCGGGACCGAGCCATCGACCGGCAGCAGCGTGCCGCCGGCCAGGGCGGCGGAGTCGAGCGTGTTGACCAGGGTCTGCCGGTTGTTCCGCAGAAGCCCGATATCGATGACGAGCGACGTGAACGCCAGGATGACGACCAGCACGAGCGCGAAGAGGACGACGATCTGTCCTCGCTCACGTTCCCTGCTGCCCCGGAAGTGCAACATCCGTGTCCTCTGTCGTGTCATGTGCGGGGTCCTGCGAGCGTGGTCACTCGAGGACCATCTGGACCGTGGAGCTCATCGGGATCGTCGATCCGAAGAAGAGCGGGAAGAACGTGTGATACGAGTAGGAGACGGTCACGCTCACCGCGTCGCCCGGCTGGGACGCCGTCTTCGTCGAGAAGTTGCACGACCCGGACGTCTTGATCGCGACGCACGCCGTGGAGACGGTGATGCTCGCGGCGGAGATCCCGGTCGCGGCGTTCTTGGCGGCGCCGTTGGCGACCGAGGGGATCGTGGTCGGATCGGATGCGGTGACGGACGCGCGGGCGCCCTCGCGCGAGGCGTTGATCACGCCCATCCGGGAGTACAGCATGAGCCCGAAGTCGAGGATCCCGCACAGCACCAGCAGGAAGATCGGGATGACGAGGGCGAACTCGACGAGGGCCTGTCCTCGACTGCGCTTCCTGCGCCGTCCTTTCGCGTTTCTGGGGGTCGTGAAAATGGCCATGGGTACCTGCTTGATCCTCGGAGCCCCCGGTGACTTCCGGTGACCGAAACGTCCCATGAGGGCGTGCGGTGCGTCCATGGCACCTTGGTACCGTCGAATACGTGGGGAGCGGAGCGGTCGGGTGCGTCCCGGCGTGGTGCACCCGGTGCGCACTGACACCGAACGGATGACCAATGGTCTCCGCCCCCGGACGAAGTTCTGGGTCAGGGCGCCTTGGGGTCGACGAAGCGGCAGCGAGCCCGCAACGGGCAGGCGTCATGGTCGGGCCGCTGGGCGTGACAGACCTTGCGCCCGTGCTGGATCAGGTTGACGTGGGCCTCGTACATCTGGTCCGGCTCGAGCAGGCCCAGGAAGAGGTCGTGCGCATCGTCCGCCGAGACCTTCGGCCCGACGAGCCCGACCCGCAGGGCGACCCGCTCGACGTGCCGGTCGACGGGCATGAGCGGCGTCCCGAACGAGAAGAGGAGCAGCACCGAGGCGGTCTTCTTGCCGATGCCGTCGATGGCGGTCAGCCAGTCGCGTGCCTCCAGCGCGGTGAAGTCGCCGAGGAACTCGAGCGAGTAGTCGCCCCGCTGCTCGCGGATGTGGCGCAGGGTCGCCTGGATCCGCGGCGCCTTCTGGTTGCCGAGCCCGCCGATCCAGATCGTCTCGACGAGCTCCGGGAGCGGCGCGAACTCCACCGCCGCCCAGTCCGGGGCGCGTCCGTCGGGCAGGCCGACGCCGCCCCATCCGGCGCCCGGGTTGTGCGCCTCGACCTCGCCGCTCCCGGGATACTTCGCACGCAGGGCCTCGAAGGCCAGCTCGGCGCTCGTGTCGGCGCTGTTCTGGGTCAGGATGGTCAGGATCAGCTCGCTGGTGGGATCAAGCCGGCGACGCCAGGTGGGCCGGCCGTAGATCCCGGCGAGTCCGTCGAGCACGAAGGTGACCAGCCCCGGCCGATAGCGCTCGAGGCGCTTGGCCCACGTCCGTCCGGGATCGGAGAACTTGCGCTTGCGGGGGCGCTTCCTGGCCGCCTTCTTCGGGCTCGGTATCACGGCCGGCTCGTCACGGATCATCGCGGCCAGTCTACCGGGGCCACCAACGCCCAGGCCCTAGCGCCGCGTGGCCAACCCGACCAGGCGGGCGAGACGTTCGCCGCACCGTTCGACCGGCGCGACGCCCGCGGCCATCGCAGCCTCGATGGTCATCGGGTGCTCCGTCACGGGGACCGCGATCGCGCCGACGTCCGCGAGGGCTTCGATGCCGGCCGGCTCCACGCCGCCGCCGACGGCGATACACGGCACGCCGGCCGCCTCCGCACGGCGCGCGACGCCGAGCGCGGTCTTGCCGAACCCGGTCTGGGCGTCGATCCGGCCCTCGCCGGTGATCACGAGGTCGGCGCCGGCAAGGCGGGCGTCGAAGTCGGTCGCCTCCATGACGAGATCCACGCCGGGCCGCAGCGCGAACCCGGCGAAGTGGTCCTGGATCGCGAGCAGCCCGAAGCCCGACGCCGCCGGCGGCGCCGGCACCCGGCACGTCCCGGACCGGCCGCGATGAGCCCGATGCCGGTTCGAGGAGGTCCGCGAAGCGAGCGAGGCGCCCGTCGAGGAGGGCGACCAGGTCGGGGGTCGCGCCCTTCTGTGGCCCGTAGACCGCGGCCGCACCCGTCCGTCCGAGCAGCGGGTTCGACACGTCGCACGCGACCGACATGCGGACCTTCGACAGGTCCGCATCGAGGCCGTGCAGGTCGACCGCGGTGAGCGTCTCGGGGATGCCGCGTGCGATCGAGTGGCCGGTCCGCGGGGCGTAGTCCATCGACAGCGCCTCGAGCATCCCGAACCCGCCGTCCGTCGTCGCGCTCCCGCCGATGCCGAGGATGACCTCGCGCACACCCGACGCGGCCACGGCACGGAGCACGTCGCCGAGCCCGGTCGACGTGGCGTGGACGGCGTCGCGCTCACCCGGTGCCACCCGCGACAGACCGGATGACTCGGCCATCTCGATGACGCCTCGGCTGCCATCGGCGGAGCGGAGCCAGCGGGCCGTGATCGAGCGTCCGAGCGGGTCCGTCGCGGCGGCCTCCTGCCAGTCCCAGCCGCCGGCCGCCGCGACCGCCTCGAGCGTGCCCTCGCCGCCGTCCGCGAGCGGGCAGAGGAGGATCGTGTCGTCGGGGCGGGCACGCGACCAGCCGTCGGCGAGGGCGCGCGCGACCTGGACCGAGGTCAGCGATCCCTTGAACGAGTCGGGCGCGATCAGGAGCGTGAGCGGCGCGTCACCCACGCGACATCAGGCCGGCGTGCGGCGCTTCCGGCCCGCCGGTCGCGCCGCCACGATCTCCTCGGGGAGGCCCTCCGGGCGGTGGCGAGCGAGGTATTCGGGGATCCGGATCATCGGCGGGCGCTCCTGGTCGGCCAGCTCGATGACCTCGAGGCGAGAGCCGGCCGCGGCCCGACCGGGGCAGCTTCATCGTCGAGCCCATCTCGGCGAAGAGGCGCGCCTTGCGCCGCTCCTCGAGCCGCTTCATGACCGCCTGCAGGATGACGAACGACATCCGCGACAGGCCCTCGAGCTCCTGGTTGCGGTGGACCCGCCGCTCCAGGTCGACCTGGCCGAGCCCCTCGATCCCGAGCCGCTCCGCCGCGTCGATGAGGTGGCCGATCTCGACCGCGTAGCCGGTGAAGAACGGGATCGCCTCGAGCAGCGCCCGGCGGCCCGCGTACTCGCCGGCCAGCGGCTGGATCATGCCCGACAGCTCCGGGTAGAACAGGTTGATCAGGGGCCGCGCCACGAGCTCCGTGACCCGGCCGCCGCCGCCCTCCTTGAGCACGCCTTCCTCGACGATCGGGCGCTGGTAGTAGCCCTTGACGTACTGGAGCCGCGGCTCGTGGAGCAGCGGACCGAGCGTCCCGTAGACCATCCGCGGGTGCCAGTTCTTCACGTCCGTGTCGGCCCACACGATGATGTCGCCGGTGGTCTCGAAGACGGACTTCCAGAGCGCCTCGCCCTTGCCGGTGAAGGAGCCGTAGCGGGGCAGGACGTCGGGATGCTGGACGACTCGGGCGCCCTCGGCCTCGGCGATCTCGCGGGTCCGATCCGTGGACGCCGAGTCGATGACCAGGACCTCGTCGAGCAGCGGCACCCGGCCGACCATCTCGCGCATCGCCCGGCGGACGATCGGCCCGATGGTCTCCTCCTCGTTGAGCGTCGGCAGCACGAGGCTGACCGTCAGCTTCTGCTTCTCCTTGAGCGTCACCAGGCGGCGCAGGTCGGCGAACTCCGCGTGGTGGAAGTTCGATTCGCCGAACCAGCGCTCGACCCGGACCGGGACGGCGCGGGCCTCCTCGGCGGCTCGATCGGCCGCGGCGAGGGTCTCGGCGCGCGGCGGCGAGCTGCTCGAACGTGCCGCGCTCCACGGTCTCGCGCGTCTTGACGACCATGACCGTCGGCCTGGCGCGGGCGGCGATCGCTTCCGGCAGGGCGCCGAACAGGTAGGTCTCGCCGTCGGCGCCACCGGCCTGGGCGGACGCGCCCATGACCACGAGGTCGGCCTTCTCCGCCTCGCGCAGGATCGCGTTCCGGACGTTGGGCGCCTCCCGCAGGGCGGCCTCGCTCTTGCCCACGATGTGCTGCTTGATGAACGCGGCCAGCGCCCGCTCGGCCTGGGCCCGGACGGCCAGCGTGATCCCCGGCGGGACGAGGTGGAGGACCGTCACGACCGCATCGTGATGACGGGCGATCGCGTCGGCGAAATGGAGGGCGAGCTCGGCGTGGGGTCCGCCCCGGACCGGGACGAGGACCCGCCGGATGTCCTTGGTCCCGCGCTGCTTGACGACGGCGATGTCGCACGGCGAGTCGCGGACGACCTCGTCGATCGTCGGCGAGAAGACGGTCGGGCCGGTGCCGTCCCGGCCGCCGGCGGCGCGCCCGCCCCAGCCGAAGATGATGAGGTCCGCCTCCTGCTCCGCCGACGCCTCGACGATGCCCTCGGCGGCGTGCCGTCCGATCCGGACGATCGGGTGGATGGTCGTGCCGTCGGGCGCGTAGTCGAGCACGCGCTGGAGAAGCCGCCGCGCGTGTCGCGCCCGGGTGGCGCCCTCGGACAGGGGCATGCCCTCCGGGACCTCGACGATGCCGAGCGCCGACAGCTCGCCCGTCCGTCGATCGAGCATCGCGGCGCCGAGCCGGATGAGCTCCTCGGCGGTCATCGGGTTGGCGACGGGGATGAGGATGCGCGCCGGCAGCGGCGCCTTGGCGACCATCAGCCGCCGGCCTCGGTCCAGCGCCCGACGAGATACGGCTTCAGGAGCTCGAACTCGCGCGCCTGGCGCTCGACGCGCTCCTCGGCCTGGTCGGTCGTGACGTTGCGGTTCTCGATGACGAAGCTGGCGACGCGCCCGAAGTAGATCGGCACCAGCGACGCGACGAGCGTCTCGAGCGAGGGCTGCGGGTCGCGCGCGGCGATGATCAGGTCGTAGATGACCCGGGCCCACAGGTCGTCCGGGAAGTGGAAGGCGGCCACGGCGTCGGCCATCTCGAGGGTCGTGGCCGTGGTCGACGCGACGTCGCCACCGACGCCCAGGCGGGTCCGGGCGGCGTCCTCGAGACGCCCGGCTTCGGCGGCCAGCTCGAGCACCGTCGCGACCGTGGCCGGGGCCAGCATCGAGCGCCACGTGTCGGCGAGGGTCAGCGAGCCGACGTGGAACTCGGACAGCAGCCGGAGCGTGTTCACCTCGAGCGGCGGCGGCTCGATGATCCGTTCGAAGCCGTAGGCCGGGACGTCGTGGCTGCCCCGGATCGGCAGCCAGTGCTCCGGATAGCGGTTGGCCAGGCGCAGGATCGTGCCGACGACCTGGCGGAACATCGGCCCGAGGTCCGAGCCCGGGTCCTTGGGGTCGTGGATCTTCGCGCCGAGCCGCGTCTGGCAGACGGCGAAGCCGGCGGTGATCGCGGACGTCGTCATCCAGATGTCGATCCCGAACCGGCTGATGTCGGGCGTCCAGTCGTCCAGCTCGAGGTAGTGCCGGACGAGGTCGCCGGACACCCCGAAGTCGCCCCCGATCGGCTGCCGGATGCGATGGCCGTAGAGCGCCCGGGTCAGCGGGTAGGTGACCGTGTTGGTGATCGTGCCGTCGTACTTGTAGCGGGCGTACAGCGGCGCCACGAAGTCGTAGCCGCCCTTGACGATCGGGCCGGCCAGCAGCTCGATCCATTCGGGCACGATCGAGCGCAGGTCCGAATCGACCACGACCAGCGCCTGGACCTGGAGGGCCGCGGCGATCTCGAAGATCGTCCGGAGCGCGGCGCCCTTGCCCCCGACCCCGTCGATCTCCGGGTAGGTCAGGCTGACCCGGTCCAGGCGGTTGGTCGGGCCGGACCAGGAGGATCTGCTCGATGTAGTCCGGCGGCTCGGTCTCGACGACGACGCGCCCGGTCCCATCGGGCGACCCGGCGTCCGAGTTGACCAGGACCGGGTGGAGGTCAGGGAAGTACTGGACCAGCCCGGCCTGCGCCGCGCGGACGACATAGCCGATCGTCGCGGCGTTCTTGAAGCTGGGGATGCCGACCATGATGTCGGCCCGGCCGAGCCGCTCGATCTCGTCGCGGATAGCCGGCGTGAGTGCGGTTTCGGGCACGACCCCACCGTACCACCCTCAGCGACGCGGCATCCCGCTGACCGCCCACTGGGGGTTCTCCGCACCGGCCAGGTACCGGCTGTTGGCCGCCTTGTAGGTCAGGCCGGAGAAGCCCTGGGCCTTCCACGAGCCGACCCACGAGGCGATCGGCGGACGGACGAACGTCCCGATCCGGATCACGTCGGATTCGACCACGACGCTCTCGAGCAGCCGGCGCCGTTCGAGCAGCGGGACGTCGAGGAGCGACGTGTCGTCGAGCCACAGCAGGTCCGTGGCGACGAAGCCGATCTCGTCCTCGGTCTTGAAGGTCTTCGCCTGGAGCGCCTCCTCGCGGAGGGCGAGGGTGTCGACGGCCCGATTGCGGCGCAGCCCGATGAACGAGCCCATGCTCGGCGCCTCGTCCGACCACTGGTAGACGGCGACCCCGGTCTGGATCGTCTGCTTGGTCAGGAAGCCGTCGACGACGAGCCCGGTCGCCCGGACCGCGTCGGCGAGGGCGTCGACGATCGTCTCGATGTTGGCCACCGGCTCGCCTTCGTCGTCGACGATGATGCGCGCCGGCCGCGTCGGCCGCGGCCAGCGCCCGGATCCCGACCCACAGCGGCTCGACGAGCGGATCGATGACCTTGTCCGGCGCGCCGCTGCCGTAGATCTGGGGCCGGACGGTCGCCAGGAACGCTCGCGCGCCGGTGGTGTCAGTGGGTGCCGCGGCAGGCTCGCCGGGCGGAGTCTGGATGCGCGATCCCTCGTTCATGGGCAAATCCTACCCGTCCGGCGACGTCTATCATCGGCCGGATGTCGAGCGCCGCCACGCCTCGCGGATCCGAGGGAGCGCCGGTCGGCGCCCGCGGGCTTGCCGCCATGACGCCGAGCGGCCGGGCGATCGTCCCCGCGTCGTGGGCCCTGTACGACTTCGCAAACACGATCTTCTCGTTCGCGGTCGTGTCCGGCGCCATCGGCCTGTACCTGGTCGACCGGTTCGGAGAGCGCGACGGGAACGCCTGGCTGTCCATCGCCGTGGTCGCCAGCGTCGGCATCAACGCCCTCGTCTCACCGATCCTCGGGGCGTTCTCGGACCGCGGCGCCGGCCGCATGCCGTTCCTGCTGTTCTTCACCGCCCTGTGCATCGGGACCACGTTCTTCATCGCGAGCCTCGACCCGCTCCTCGGGCTCGTGCTCTTCATCGTCGCGAACTTCGCCTACCAGGCCGCGCTCATCTACTACGACGCGCTTCTCAAGACGGTCAGCTACCCGGCCACGCGGGGCAAGCTGTCCGGGCTCGGGACCGGGATCGGCTACTGCGGCACGGTCTTCGTCGGGCTGCTGATCTTCTTCCTCGACGTGCCGGTCGCCGACCGGTTCCGGCTCACCTCGATCCTGTTCCTGGTCTTTGCGATCCCGATCTTCGTCTTCGTGCGTGAGCCGCGGATCGATGGCCAGGCGGCCGTGACCGCCGCCGAGATCCGGGACGCCTTCGGGCAGCTCCGCCGCTCGATCGCGCACGCGCGTGAGGTGCCCGGCTTGGGTCGCTTCCTCCTCGGCCGGTTCTTCTACTCGGACGCGGTCAACACCGTCATCGTGGTCATGAGCATCGTGGTCGTGCAGACGATGGGGCTGTCGACGCAGAACGCCAACCTCGTCCTTTTGCTGCTGACCGTGGTCGCGATCGGGATGAGCTTCGTGTGGGGCGCGCTCGCGGACCGGCAGGGTCCCAAGAAGACGCTCGTCTGGGTGCTCATCTCGTGGGCGGTCGGCCTGGTGCTCGGCGGGATCGCGATCGGGTTCGGGCCGGCCGGGCTGGTCCCGTTCCTCGTGGCCGGGGCGATCCTCGGCTCGGGGCTCGGCGGCGTCCAGGTGGCCGATCGCGTGCTGATGGTCCGCCTGTCGCCGCCGGACAAGATCGGCGAGTTCTTCGGGATCTACGGGCTCGTCGGCAAGGGGTCGCAGGTCGTCGGCCAGCTGCTCTACGGCCTGATCCTGTTCCTGCTGCTCGACTCGCTCGGCAACGGGGCCTACCAGGTCGCGGTCCTGAGCCTGCTGGTCACGATGCTCATCGGTCTGTGGCTGATCTGGCCTGTGCGCGACGACTGGGCCGGCTCCGGCGAGACCGGCCTGCCGCTCGGGATGGGACCGATCGCCCCGCCCGAACGGCTGTCGCCCGCCGGCGTCCCGCTGGAGCCCCGCTGAGGCCCGGCCGCGCGGGTTTTCATCCTCGCGAGGCGGCGTACCCTCTGGCACATTCCGCTCATCGTCGCCCGTGTGGCAAGCCTCTGGGCCTCCCCGACTCGGAGTGTTGGCTGTCGCATTGCGACGTAGGGGTCCTCGCCCCCTGGCGACTCATACAGGTTGGGCGGGGGCCCCGACGCATCCCGGGCGTCGGGGGGCAGGCCGTTGGTCTCGTCCCAGACCGGACCCTCAGTCCTGGTAGCCGCCGGGATGCGCCCTGCGCCAGGCCCAGGCGGACCCGACCATCTCGCCCAGGCTCGGTCGCGCCGCCTGCCAGCCGAGGATGTCGGTCGCGCGCGTCGAGCGCGCCACGAGCACCGGGGGATCCCCGGCACGGCGCGCGCCCACGCTGAAGGGAACGGGCGACCCGACCACCTCGCCTGCGGCCGACAGCACCTCGCGGACGGAGAAGCCGCCGGCGTTGCCGAGGTTGCAGACGAGGGGCTCGTCCGTGCGGGCGTCGCCGGGCGCAGTCGCCTCGATCGCGCGGAGATGGGCGTCGGCGAGGTCGGCGACGTGGATGTAGTCGCGCAGGCAGGTCCCGTCGGGGGTCGGATAGTCGTCGCCGTAGACGGTCAGCGGCGCACTGCCCTCCGCGGCCAGCAGGACGTTCGGGATGAGGTGCGTCTCCGGCTCGTGGTCCTCGCCGTGGGTCTCGGTCGCCCCGGCGACGTTGAAGTAGCGCAGGCTGACGCTCCGCAGGCCGTACGCCCGGCCGTACCAGGCGAGAGCGCTCTCGAACGTCCGCTTCGATTCGCCGTACGGGTTGATCGGCCGGAGCGGTGCGTCCTCGGGGATCGGCGTCGCATCCGGGACGCCGTAGACCGCCGCGGTCGACGAGAAGACGAGGCGTTCGACGCCGACCGTCCGCGCGGCCTCGAGGAGCGCCACCCCGCCGGCGACGTTGTCGCGGTAGTACTTCGACGGGTCGACGATCGATTCGCCGACCAGTGACCGGGCGGCGCAGTGGAGGATGGCTTCGATCCGCTCGGCCTCTAGGAGTCGGGCCAGGGCGGCCTCATCGGCGTAGGTGCCCTGGTGGAAGGTCGCATCGGCCGGGACGGCAGCCCGGTGACCCGTGGTCAGGTCGTCGAGGACGACCACGTCATTGCCGGCCGCGAGGAGGGCGGCGACCGAGACGGATCCGACATAGCCGGCGCCGCCGGTGACCAAGATGCGTGTCATGACCGAACCATACGGGCTGACGACCGGTCAGGGCAGGTCGCGCTGCATCGTCCGGCTGATCGAGCGGGTCGTGTAGCCCAGGCCGGCGTTGACATGCTGCATGGCCTCGTTGCCGCCCTGGGTCCAGGTCACGATCTGGCGGATGCCGTTGGCGGCCGCCCACGCGAGCTGGTGGCGCTTCATGGTCGTGCCGAGACCGCGGCCGCGCCACGCTCGATCCACGACCGTGAGTCCGTTCTCGGCGCGCGTGTCGTCGCCTGTCCAGGCGATCAACCCGGCGTACCCCACGATGAGGCCGTCCGCGATCGCCACGATCGAGCCGGCCGGCAGCGTGGCCTCGTCGCGCAGCCACTCCTCCAGGGTGACCGTGGCCGGTCCGGTCGCGAGGACCATGTCCTGGTATCCCTGGGTCGCCACCACGTAGGCGTCCGCCAGGAGCGCCGGCCGGGCGGCGACGGTGGCGAACTCGATACCTGGGTACGGCGGGGGCGCGGGTTCGTCGGGACGGACGGTCCGGACCTGCTCGACCTGCTGGTCGATCTCGTGGAAGCCGCGGGCGAGGGCGAACGCCAGCGCTCCGTCGTCGACCGCCTCGGCGCGCAATGACCGGAAGCCGTGGCGACGGGCATGATCGGTCAGGGTCCCGAGCAGGGCTGAGCCGATGCCGCGGCGGCGATGCGCCTGGACGACCCGGGGCGCGACGAAGGCGCCGCTGACCTGCGAACGATCCGCGACGCCGGAGCCGACAGTGACCCCGGTCGCCTCGGCGAGGAGGAGCAGCCGGGCGGGGCCTTTCTCGGCCCGCAGCTGCGCCACCGTGGGCGCGGATTCGTCTGGCACGACCAGGCGCCGGATCCGGCTGAAGGCCTCCAGATCGTCATCCGACTCCGCGGGCCGGATCGTCACGCCTTGTGGCACCACTAACGTCGGCGGAACAGGCGCTCGAGATAGCCGAGGATCCCGGTCTGAGCGGTGGCGCCGTCGACGCCGGCCGTCGCCGACGTGGACGGCGGGATGTACGGGACCTGCGGCTCGACCGCCGGTGGTGGTGGCGCCGGTTCGGGCTCGGGCACCTTGACGTCGGCCCAGGGCGGGTTCGGTGCGTCGGCCGGGGTGGCAGCCAGGGGCGGCACGGGCATGCTCGACGGCCCGGGCTCGACGCGACCCGGTGGTGGGGGCGGCTCCGCGTGCGCCGGGGCCGGGGCCGGCACGCCGGTCGGGTCGGGGGCGACGTCGGCCGCGTCGATCGCGCCGGTGGCCGCGGCAGGCGCCGCGGGTGCTGCGCTCACCGGCTCTTCGCTCGGCACAAGGGGCGCATCGCTGGCCGCGGTCGCGCCGGTGGCGTCTCCTGTCGCGGTCACCTCGGCCGTCGCGGCCGTTTTCTCGGCCACCTCGCCGACCCCGGGAGCGATGTCATCGGCCGGCACGGCGCCGACCTCGGCGGCGACCTCGGCGGCGACCTCGGCCTGGAGCGCGCTCACCGCCTCCGCCCGATCGAACAGCAGCGACTCCGCGGACTGGCGGTACTCGAGCACCTCCTCGAGCCGGGCGACCAGCCGCTGGGCGGCGGCGTTCTCCGGATCGATCGCGACGGCGCGCCGCGCGAGCTCCAGGGCGCCTTCGTCGTCGCCGCGGTCGAGGGTGACCCGCGCCAGGCCGACGACAGCGATCGAGTTCTTGGGATCGGCGTTGGCCACCTGGCGGTAGAGCTGTTCCGCCTTGTCGAGCAGCCCGACCGAGAGCAGGCGCTCGGCCTGCAGCAGCAGTTCGATCATCAGTCCTCCGTCAGCATCGCTTGGGCAAGCAGCCGAAGCGTGACAGAACCATACGCGGTGGGAGGAGGGGGTCGACATGAAGGGAGGCGGCCCGCGTGGCGAGCCGCCTCCGTCCCGGCTATGACCAAGCCTGGGTCAGGCATCGATCACCGGTGAGCGGTCTCCCCGGCGGCATTCGGGCACGGGTTGCCGCGCAGGTCACGCTGGAAATTGTTGTAGCGATAGACGATCCCGTTCCCGGCCTGGTACGGCGTCAGGAGCAACGGCCCGTAGGCCGTCGTCGAGGAGCCGCCGAAGTCGTTGATCGTCCCCTTGATGTAACGGCCGCCTTCCTGCCAGGTGCAGGTGCCGTTGTCCATCCGCGTGGAGTAGAAGGGATAGAACTCGGCGCCGGCCGGCGGGTTGACGCAGTCCTGGCCGGTCGTCCGGTCGCAGAACGGCGGGTTGGTCTGCGAGTCGGCCGCCTCGATCCGAGGCAGGTCTGCTTCGAACAGGACATTCGAATAGTTCGTCGTCCCATTGATCAGCGGACTGGTGAACATCACAGGCGTCGGGTGGTACTTGGCGTCCTGGCCCCGATTGGGATCTGTCCCCGGCCAGTCGTTCTGGTACGACGGTCCGTCGAAGTCCTCGTCGTCGAGGAAGCAGCCGTTGATCTTGATCAGCAGCGAATCCTCGGCCGGGACGCAGAAGGCGTCGTCGGCATCGGGCGTGCCCCCAGGGTCATCGTCCGCGGATACCGCGCAGTTGAAGTCGGCATCGAGCTCGAGGCAGTTCTCGAAGTGACCGATCTCATCCGAGTAGGCGACGTTGTAGGTGTGCGCCGACCACGTGTTGCCGCGCGGGTTGCCGGTGCTGTACTCGGGATGGAACGCGTACGGCTCCATGTGGCAGACGTCGGAATCAGGCTGGTACAGGATGTGCCCGAAGCCGTTGGCGATCGAGGCCGTCATCGAGCCGGTCTGATGCGTCGTGTGGTCGTTCAGGTCGATCCGGAGCCCGGCGCTCGTGTCGTGCATGTGAATGGTGATCCGGTCACCCGGGCTCATCATCAGGTCCTTCGAATAGTCGGGGTTCACCGCACTGAAGTCGGGGTGGGCGAACGTCCCGGTGAAGAACGGGTTGGCGGGCGCCTGGGACACGCCGCTCCGGGTGACATACGCCCAGTTGATCGGCTCGATGCCGCCGAGGATGTAGTTGTCGCAGTCCTCGTTGTTGCCCTGGTTGGTCGCCTGGTCGAGGGTCAGGCTGTCGATGGTCATCGCGGCGCAGTACTGGGTGGCGCTGCAGCCGAATCCTTCGAACTGGGGGACGTAACCCGGTCCGTAGAACTGGAGCTCCATGTAGGCGTTACCCGGGTGATGGCCGATGAAGTCCGGCTTGGTCGGATCGAGCCCGACCAGGTCGTTCGCGTCGGAATCGGGGATGCACGTCTTGGTGAACTCGGGTGCCGACTCCGAGTCGCATAGCGTCAGGCCGAACCAGAAGGTCGGCCGCAGCTGGAAGTTCCACGTGCCGCCGGAACCGTCGTTCTGGGGCTTCTGCTTGGGTTCGAGCGGGAGCGTGAGCTCGTACGTGATGTCGTTGCCGGAGCCCGGCACGGACGACTTGAAGAGCACCGACGGCTCGTCGTGACCGACATACCCGTCGCCGAAGCTGTCGTAGGGATCGGCGCACAGGGCTCGATGGCTCTCGCAGACCAATTCGTGCTGCAGCGGCGGGCGCTGCGGCGGTGCCGCGCTCGTCGTGGCAATGGTCGAACCGACGAGCAGGACGGCTGCGAATGCGATGCGCAACGGTCTGAATCCGTTCACGAACTGTCCTTTCGATGGGGACGTCGAGACGACGCGTCAGCGAGGACGCGACGCCGGCCGCCCACGGATCCCTCAACACGATCCCGAGGCGCGCGGAACGAACCGCGACGGTCGGGTCGAACCGGATCGATCGAGCAGGTCCACCTCCTCTCAGGTGGACGGCGTCGGACCGATGGCAGCGAGTGTCAGGGGGCGGCGTCGTGCAGTGGCCGGATTATCCGACCGCGGTCCACCTGGGTCTACCTTCGCGAGCAGGTCTGCCCCTTCGGGGCACGTTTGCCGAACGGGCCGCGATGCGTTTCGTGGTGCTTCCGCGCACCGTCAAAACGCCGACCGGTCCTCCGTCTGCATCGACTGGGCCAGGAGCAGGAGCGTGGGCCGGTCGTTGAGCGCGGGATCTGCGATGACCTGCTCCAGCAACGCGTCGAGGATACGTCCCAGCCGGGGTCCTTCTTCGAGCCCCAGCTCCGAGATGAGGTCGTCGCCGTCGATCGCGAGGCGGCGGCGATCGAGCACGACCTCCGCCGCCAGCTCGGCCTCGACGCGCGCCCGGAGCTCGGCGAGCCGCCCGGCCTCGGCCGGCAAGCCCGAGCCGATATTGTCCGCCTCGCGCAATTCGAGCAATTCCTCGAGCATGCCCGGCCCGATCGCATCCATCTTGGCGATGAACCGCCGGACCGCGGCGTCGGACCAGTTCGACTCGTAGCTGAACATGTGGTTGCGGACCAGCTCGACGATGCGATCGTGCACGGGGCGCGACAGTCGCAGCCGATCCGTGACGGCCCCGGCCAGCTCGGCGCCGACCGCGTCGTGACCGACGAAATGGCCGTCGGCGAACGTCGCGGGCTTCCCGATGTCGTGGAGCAGGGTGGCCAGACGGACGACCGGGCGCGCGGCCGGCGCGGCGTCGACCGCCCGGAGCGTGTGATCCCAGAGGTCCTCGCCGGGCACCTTGTTCTGGGGGATCCCACGCTGCGCCGCCAGGTCGGGTGAGATCGCGCGGAGCAGGTCCGTGTCGCTCATCAGCCGCAGTCCGACCGACGGGACGGGCGCGGCGAGCAGCTTGCCGAGCTCCGCGGCGATCCGCTCGCCGGACAGGTGGCGGGCCAGGTCGGCTCGGGCCTGGATCCCGGCCAGCGTCGCCGGCTCGATGCCGAACCCGAGCGTCGCGGCCAGCCGGACGGCGCGGATCATCCGCAGGGCATCCTCCTCGAAGCGCGTCCGGGCATCGCCGACCGCGCGCAACCAGCGGGCCTCCGCGTCCGCGAGACCACCGAACGGATCGAGGAACGCCGGTGCGCCGCCAGGCTCCGACCCCCAGGCCATCGCGTTGACGGTGAAGTCGCGGCGGGCCAGGTCCAGCTCGATGCTGTCGCCGAACTCGACGCGGTGCGGTCGCCGGAAGTCCGCGTAGTCGTGGTCCGTCCGGAACGTCGTGATCTCGAAGACCTCGTCGCCGTGGCGGACCGCGACCGTGCCGAACCGGTTCTCGTAGACGGCCTCCGGGAAGAGCGCCACGACCGTGTCGGGCAGCGCCCCCGACGCGAGGTCCCAGTCCTGCGGCCGGCGACCCAGCACGAGGTCGCGCAACGACCCGCCCACGACGTACGCGGCGTGATCGTTCGCCCAGAGGGTCTGGAGCACGCCGGTGACGGCGTCGGGGATCGCGTCCGCGATGGCTGCCGGCCCCCCGGGCGTGCCCGTCAGTTGCGGCCCAGGAACAGGTAGGTCCGCCACGCCTCGTTGCTCTCGTCGGCGAGATACGGCGTGAACAGCGAGTAGATGTCGCTGCGCGGCTCGAACGGCTGGCGGAGGAGGTGGAGACGGGCCTCCTCGAGCGTCTTGCCGCCCTTGCGGTGGTTGCACGGCTTGCAGGCGGTCACGAGGTTCTCCCAGGTGTGCCCGCCGCCCCGATGACGCGGCATCACGTGGTCGAGGGTCATGTCGTGCGCCTGCCGGCCGCAGTACTGGCAGGTGTGGCGATCCCGGGCGAAGACCTCGCGCCGCGACAGCTTCACCCGCGGTCGCGGCCGCCGGATGAGGTACTGGAGACGGATCACGGAGGGCGCACGGTATTCGGTCCGCGGCGTCCGGATCACCTGGTGGTCGTATTCGATCACTTCGGCCTTCTCGCCGAACACGAGGCGGAAGGCGCGAGGCAGGTTGCAGACGTTGAGCGGTTCGTAGTTCTGGTTCAGAACGAGCACGACACCGTCCATGTGGCCGGACGATAGCAGAACGTCCGCAACGTGCTGGCGCCGGTGAGGCATGCTCGCATGGCGCCGCCGCGATCGAGCCATCGCGGAGGCCGTGGGAGAGGAGGGGCGAGGGCGTGAGCGCGGAGCTTCCGAGGCTCGTCACGGAGAGGTACGAGCTCCGTCTGGCGGACGTGTCGGACGTGCCACGGCTGCTGTCGTATCGCCGGGAGAACGCCGATCACTTCCGGCCGTTCGAACCGGTCCCGGCGGCCGACCACTTCACCGACGCGTTCTGGGTACGCCAGGTCGAGCGGGACCACGACGAGTTCGAGGCGGGACTGTCGGTCCGCTTCTATCTGTTCGAGCCCGGTCCCGACGCACGGGTCCTCGGCCTGGCCAGCTTCTCGAACATCGTGCGCGGGCCGTTCCAGTCGTGCTTCCTGGGATATGCGCTCGCCGAGAGCCAGCAGGGCCGAGGCCTGATGACCGGCGCCCTGCGGCTCGGCATCGCGTACATGTTCGACGAGATGCACCTGCACCGGATCTCGGCCAACTACGTGCCCCACAACACGCCCAGTGCCGCGGTGCTCAAGCGCCTCGGCTTCGCGGTCGACGGGTATGCGCGGGACTATCTCCAGATCGACGGGCGCTGGCAGGACCACATCCTCACGAGCCTGCTCAACCCGGATTGGACGCCGCTGGAGGGGTAGTCCCGGATCAGCGCCCGGTGGCCGCTCCCGTCATCGGGTCCCAGCCGCCGGCCTGGCCGACCTTCGATGCGAGCGGACGACCGAGCGCGTCGGCGATGAAGCGCGCCGCGGTGAGCACGCCCTCGAGCGAGACGCCCGACTCCCAGCCCGACGCATCGAGGAGATAGACGAGGTCCTCGGTCGCGAGATTGCCGGCGGCACCCGGTGCGTACGGACAGCCGCCGGTCCCGCCGGTCGACGCGTCGAAGCAGCGGATGCCCGCGTCGAGCCCGGCCGCGACGTTCGCCAGGGCCGTCCCGCGCGTGTCGTGGAAGTGGAAGGCGATGCGCTCGAGCGGGATGCCGGCCTCCACCGCCAGGCCGGTCAGCGCCGCGACCTGGCCGGGGACGCCGACGCCGATCGTGTCCCCGAAGCAGACCTCGTCGACGCCGAGCTCGACCAGGCGGAGCGCGACGTCGACCGCGCGTGACGACTCCACGTGGCCGGTGTACGGACAGCCGAACGCGGTCGAGACGTAGCCCCGCCGCCACCAGCCGAGCTCGGCCGCGCGCGACAGCACGGGCGCGAAGGCCTCGAGCGACGCCTCGACCGTCATCCCGATGTTGGCCGTGGTGAAGGCATCGGTGGTCGCCGTGAAGACGGCGATGGCGTCGGCACCGGCCGCCTCGGCCCGCTCGAGCCCGCGCATGTTCGGGACGAGGACGGGATACCGAACGCCGGGCGACCGCGACAGGCCGGTGATCAGGTCGTCGGCATCGGCCAGCTGCGGGATCGCGCGGGGGGCGACGAAGCTGGTCGCCTCGATCTCGGTCAGGCCGGCCGCCGCGAGCAGCTCGATGAACCGGGCCTTGCTCGCGGTCGGGATCGGCGTCGCCTCGTTCTGCAGGCCGTCCCGGGGCCCGACCTCGTAGACCCGGACGCGCTCGGACATGTCAGACGAGCGGCGGATCCATCGCCCGCTCCACGCGGGCGACCTCGACCTCGATCCGTCCGAGGAGATCGATGGCGGCGACGTGCTCCGGGCTGCCATGCGGCGCAGCGTTGCGTCGGCGGCGCGTCTCGCGATGGAGCGCGAGCAGCTCGTCGCGGGTCTGCGGCAGGGGCGTCGTGTCCGCCGGCGCCGTCTCGTGCTTGGCCATGGGTCCTCCGATCCGAAGGGCGTGAGCGTACCCGAACGCCGGCCGTCAGGGCTCGATCGTCGCGAGCCGTTGGCCGCGCGTGACCTGGTCGGCCGGCCGGACGACGACGTCCGCGACGCGTCCGTCGATGGTGGCCGCCACGACGTGCTCCATCTTCATCGCCTCGAGGGTGATGACCGGATCCCCGGCGGTCACGGCCTGGCCGACCGTGGCGTGGACGGTCAGGATGGCGCCGGGCATCGGCGCCACGAGGTCGACCGGCCCCGTCGCCCCGACCGCGCCATGGGCGACGGCCGCCCGTGCCGCCGCGTCGACGTCGGGCGGGGATGCCAGTGCGAACGCGACGCTCCGGCCGGCGAGGTCGAGATGGACGGTGTCACCGGCGCGGACGGCCGCGATCGCGTGCTCGCCGGGGCGCGTCGCGAGGGTGCCGGCCCGCCCAGCCGTCTCGACCACCAGGCTGATCCCATCCGCCTCCAGCCGGACGGAGCGCCCGGCGTTGAGCCGCCAGCCGCCGGCCCACGGGTCGGCCGCATCGCCACCGGCCAGCAGGAGGTCCGCCGCGATGGCCCATGCCTCCTCGGGGATCGCCGTGTGCCGCGACCAGCCGTCCGGCGGCCAGATCCGGGTCAGGACGTCGGTCCGCGCGGCGCCCTGGCGGACCACCGGCTGGCGGACCAGCCAACGCAGGAACCGGAGGTTCGTCACGAGGCCCAGGACGACGGTCCGGTCGAGAGCGCCCGCGAGCCGCTCGAGCGCCGACGCCCGGTCAGGCCCCCAGGCGATGATCTTGGCCAGCATCGGGTCGAACCGGCCGCCGATCTCGCTGCCGAGCTCGATCCCGGCGTCGACACGGATGCCGTCGCCGGTGGGCCAGACGAGTGCCTCGACCCGTCCTGTCGCCGGGAGAAAGCCGGCCTCAGCATCCTCGGCGTAGAGCCGGACCTCCACGGCGTGCCCGGTGGCGATGCCGTCGGACTCGGTCAGGTCCAGGCGCTCGCCGGCCGCGATCCGCAGCTGATCGGTCACCAGGTCGCGGCCGGTGACGAGCTCCGTGACAGGGTGCTCGACCTGGAGCCGCGTGTTCATCTCGAGGAAGACCGGCTCGCCGCGTTCGTCGAGGAGGAACTCGCACGTCCCGGCCCCCACGTAGCCGACCGCGCCGGCCAGCCGGAGCGCCGCCGCGCCCAATCGCTCCCGCATGACCGGGGACACCGACGGCGACGGGGCCTCCTCGAGCACCTTCTGGTGGCGTCGCTGGATCGAACAGTCGCGTTCGCCCAGCGAGACGCCCGCGCCATAGCCATCGAACAGGACCTGGATCTCGACGTGACGCGCTCCGACGACGAGCCGCTCCAGGATCAGGCGGTCGTCGCCGAAGGCCGCGGCGGCCTCGCGCCGCGCGGCACCGATCGCCTCGGCCAGCCGGTGCGGCTCGCGGACGGTGCGCATGCCCTTGCCGCCCCCGCCGGCGGCCGGCTTGACCAGCATCGGAAAGCCGACCCGGGCCGCCGCCGCGAGCAGCGCCTCGTCCGACTGGTCGGGCTCGTCGTAGCCGGCGAGGATCGGCACGCCCAGGGAGGCGGCCAGCCGACGGGCCGCAGCCTTGTCGCCCATCGCCCGGATCGCCGCCGGCGGCGGCCCGACCCAGCGGATCCCGGCGGCACCGACCGCCTCCGCGAACTCCGCGTTCTCGGCCAGGAAGCCGAAGCCCGGGTGGATCGCGTCCGCTCCGGCGGCGCGGGCCGCGTCGACGACCGCGTCGATGTCGAGCAGGTCGAGCCCGTCGGGGCCGTCCGTCGCCGGGACGATCGCCCGGATCCCGAGTCGGTCGCACGTTCGCGTGATCCGTGTCGCGATCTCGCCCCGGTTGGCGATGAAAAGGGTCCGGATCGGCGCGACGGTCGGAGGCGGTTCGCCCTCTCTGGTTCGTTCCGGCGTCGTGAACGCGTCAATCGCGTCACTCGCGACACGCCACCGCCCACCAACTCGCCTGGCCGGGAGACGTCCGCTCGCGATCCAGCGCTGGACGGAGCGCGTCGTAGCTCCGATCCGCGCGGCAGCCTGGCTTGGGCTCAGTTCTTCCGTCATGCGTGTCGCGATCGTCGCATAGACTGTCTCGATGCGCCAGACCGATCTGATCCCGTGCGTCGGCTGCGGCGCGCTCGTCGCCGATATTGACGGGCCGACACATGCCTACCTTGGGGCGTCGCCCGGATGCTGGGCAGTCTTCGGTGAGGTCCTTGCCATCCGGTATGCCGGCGCGGGTGGCGCGGCCGAGTCGTTGCTCACGGACACATATATGGTCCAGCACCCGGGTGTTCCCGAACGCAGGGCCAGCCAGTCCGTCTGGGTGCATCTCGTTGCCTTGTGCCTCGCCCTCGAGCATGGGATGGCGGCCGGGGCGCGAATCCAGGCGATGCGCCGCATGTTGGTCGGTGCACCCGAGTTCCCGTGGCTCGAACCGCCGGCCCATCTCGGTCCACTGACCATTTTCGACATCCGGGCCGCTGACCATCCAGAGGATCGGGCGGTCGTGATCGGCCACTGGGCCGAGACGACCTGGGCAGCCTGGGCGTCGCATCATCCGGCGATCCGGGATCAGGCGGCCGACCTGCTCGACTGAGCGTGTCTCGCGAACGCCAACCGACAGGCTTCGGCGGTCTCGGCCGTGCCGGCGTCAGTCGGGCTCGGGCGCCCAGGACGGCCGGCGCTTCTCGACGAAAGCGCGGAACCCCTCCTGCGCCTCCTCGGTCGTGCGCTGTCGGGCGATGACCCGGGCGGTATGCCACTTGGACGACCCGTGACCGAGACCCCGGACCTCGCGGACGATCGCCTTCGCGGCCCGCGCCGCCGTCGGGCCGGACGCCAGCACGTCGGCGAGGGCCGCGTCGACCGCCGTGTCCAGGGCGCTGTCACCCTCGACGATCTCGTGAACGAGCCCGATCCGCGCGGCCCGCGTCGCATCGAACCGGCGACCACCCGGGAACAGCGCACGGGCATGAGTCTCGCCGATCTTGGCGATCACGAACGGACTGATGACGGCTGGCAGGATCCCGAGCCGGGTCTCGGTGAACCCGAACCGCGCGCCCGATTCGGCGATGACCACGTCGGCGACGGCACACAGCCCCATCCCGCCACCCAGCGCCGCGCCGTGGACCCGGGCGATGACCGGCACGGGACAGGTGTCGATGGCGTCGAACATGTCGGCCATCGCCATCGCGTCCTGCTCATTGCCCTCCGTGTCGAGGGCCATCGCCGCCCGCATCCAGGCGAGGTCGGCACCGGCGCAGAACGATGGCCCATCGCCGGCCAGGACGACGGCGCGGAGCTGGGTCGGGCCCTCGCGGGCGAGCAGGGCGAACGTCGTCCGGAGCTCGCCGATCAGGCTCGCGTCGAAGGCGTTGTGGACCTCGGGCCGGCTGAGCGTGACTCGCGCGATCGCGTCGCCGGGGCCGGAGCGCTCGACACGCAGCGTCTGACTCACCGCGCCATCGTAGCGGGCGACCTCCCGCCCGGACCGGGCGGGTACGCTGCGGCGATGCTTCAGGCCATCGACCACCTCGTCATCGCCGTCGAGGATCCGGACGATGCCGCCACCCTGCTCGAGGAGCGGCTCGGACTGACGCCCGGCAGCGGCGGCCGGCACCAGGCGCTTGGGACGTTCAATCGGCTCGTGTGGCTCGGTGACACCTATCTCGAGCTGATCGGCGTGTTCGACCGGGACCTGGCCGCGACGTCGTGGATCGGCCGGCCGACGATGCGCGCGCTCGACGCCGGCGGCGGGCTCGCGACGTGGGCCATCGCGACCGACGCGATCGACGATGACGTGGCCGGTCTCCGCTCCCGGGGCTCTGACATGGCCGAGCCGATCGCCGGCGAACGGCACCGGGCCGATGGTGCCGTCGTCCGCTGGCGACTCGCCGCGCCGCCAAACCTCGATCCGACGCGGCCGCCGTTCCTCATCGAGCACGATCCCGGGTCGGCCGAGTGGACGCCGGCCGACCGGGCCGACCGCGCGCTCGGACTCGCACGCCTGACCGTGCTCGAGATCGCGGTCGACGACCCGAATCGGGCGATCCAGGCCTACCTCCGGTCCGTCGGCCTGCGGTTCCGGCCGTCGTTGTCGGGTCACGGCGCCCGCGACGCCGATGTCGGTCCCCAGGTCGTCCGGTTGCGGCCACGCCGGGCCGGCGACCAGGCGCCACCAGTCACCGCCCACCTCGCGATCCGGGACGCCGAGCCGTCCGAGCACGATTTGCTCGGAGTGCGTTGGCGCATCCGGCCAGCCGCGCGCGGCGCCTGAGCCGTGGGCCCGTGGGACCCCAACTGGCGCCCGGACCCGACCGGCCGCCGCATCGCGGCCATGCATGCGGCGCGGCGCGGCGCGCTCCTCTCGGCGCTCATCTTCGGGGCGCTCGTCGTCGTGGCGGTCGCGGTCGGGTTGACCGCGGAGGGCACGCCGACGGGACTCGAGGCCTCCGTCGGGTTCCTCGTGGCTTGTCTCAGCCTGCCGGGTCTGGCGCTGCTCGGGGCGGGCCTGACGTCCGCCGCCCGGAGCACGACCGGGTCCGCGATCAGCGCGGGCGTGGCGATCGGGGTCGGGGTCCCGGTGGCCGCCGTCACCTCGGCGATCATCGGCGTGTTCGTCGCCGGCAGCATCGTCGGCGGCTTCGAGACCGGCACGGAGCTGGCCGGGGTCATCCTCCGCCTCGGGGTGACCGCTGCAGAACGGATCTGGCCGTTGATCGTGCTGGGAGCCGCGGGCTGGGTCGTCCTCGTCCGCCGGTTGACGCGGCCATTGCCCGAGCTAGCGTTGACGCCTGATGGCACGGACCGGCAGGCATGAGTGACGAACCCATCGGCCGTCTCGGCCCGACCGTCGGCCGCGCGGGCAAGGTCAGCGTCACCCTGACCGACCTGTCCTTTCGCGAGACGGGCAAGGGGCGGCGGTTCCCGTACGGTGAATTCGGGCCTGACTTCATCGCGGCCCTGCACGGGGCCCTGACAGGCCCGCGGCGCAGGGGCCTCGTTCGGTCGACGCTCGTCTGTCCCGGATGCGAGTCGTCCCTCGAGGGCATCGCGGTCGGACCTGTCGCGGTCACCGCCGTGGTCGCGCTCACGTCCATCCCACCGGTTCGCGTCGACCTGGAGATGCCCGGGATGACCTGCCCGGGGTGCCGTCGATCCCTTGTGCTGATCGGCGACCGCGCCGTGCAGTCGGATCTCAGCGATGCCCTGATCGACGCGTTCAAGAGCGCGGGCATGACGCCCGGCTGACGCGTCCGGTCGCTAGTCGGCCAGGACCTCGACCCGGTCGCCGAGCCGGATCCGCCCCGGCTGCGCGACGTCGGCCAGGACGCCGAAGTCGGCGTGCTTGCCCTCGCGCAAGCCGCGGTAGCCGATGATCGTCCGGAGGGTGTCCAGGTCGCGTTCACCGGTGTCCGGATCCTGGGTCGTGATCGCGCAACGGGCATCCGGCTTGGTCACCGCGAGCACGGCCTCGCCGATGGCGACCCGGTGGCCGATCCAGCGGTCCTCCTCGTGCGGCTCCGCGCCCTCGAGCTCGATCAACATCCGGAACCGCCGGGCGTCGATGTGGTCCTTCCCGGCGTGCCGTGCCAGCTCCGCGATGGAGCCGTCGGAGACGAGGCTGGTCGGGTTGCCGGCTCGCGTCCCGCCCGGCCGATCGCATCGGATGAGCGTGATCGGGCGCTCGCAGAACGCGGACAGCGCCGCCGCCCATGGGCCTTCGACGACGTGGCCGACGCCCGTCCGGCCGTGGATGGGTGTCTCGCGCGCCGCGCCCAGTCGGACCTCGTCCTCGATGACCTGGCCGTCGGGGAACGACATCCGGAGCGTCTGGCCGTCCGGGTCCGTGTGGGTCGAGATCCGGACGAGCGACCCGACGATGAGGCGATCGACGAGACGGTTCGCATCGTCGGCCAGGAAGAACCGCCGGTCCTCGAGGACGCCGCGCTCGGTCGCGTCGATCTGTTCGGGATGCTCCAGCCCCAGGCTGCGCACCGGCGCGATCGAGAACCGGACGACGGACGGCATGGACCGATGCTAGCCGATGGGTGATCGAGCGGTCCCCGGCCTCACATCCGGAAGACGCCGAAGCGCGTCTCCGGGATCGGCGCATGGAGCGCGGCCTCGAGCCCGAGGGCCAGCACCCGCCGCGTGTCGAGCGGGTCGATGACGCCGTCATCCCACAGGCGGGCGGTTGCGAAGTACGGCGAGCCTTCGCGCTCGTAGGTCTCGAGGATCGGCGCCTCGAAGGCGTCGCGTTCCTCGTCGGAGCCGAGGTCGCCGCGGACCGTCGACAGGACGCGCGCCGCCTGGGCGCCGCCCATGACCGAGATGCGGGCGTTCGGCCACGACCACAGGAACCGCGGCTGGTAGGCGCGTCCGGCCATCGCGTAGTTGCCCGCCCCGAACGACCCGCCGATGAGGATCGTGAACTTGGGCACCTCGGCGGACGCGACGGCGGTCACCAGCTTCGCGCCGTCCTTGGCGATGCCGGCCTCCTCGTACTCGCGGCCGACCATGAAGCCCGTGATGTTCTGCAGGAAGACGAGCGGGATCCGGCGCTGGCAGGCCAGCTCGATGAAGTGGGCGCCCTTGAGCGCCGACTGGCTGAACAGGATCCCGTCGTTGGCCAGGATCGCCACCGGGTAGCCCGCGACGTGAGCGAAGCCGGTGACCAGCGTCTCTCCATAGAGCGGCTTGAACTCATGGAAGCGCGAGCCGTCGACGAGCCGGGCGATGACCTCGCGGACGGGGACTGGCCGGCGCGCATCCAGCGAGACCGCGGCGTAGAGCGACGCCGTCGCGTCGTCGCCGTCGGGGACCACCGCGGGCGCCTCCGGGTCGTGCAGGTCCCAGGGCGGGGCCGCGGCCTTGCGGTTGAGGTTGGCCACGATCGAGCGGCCCAGGGCGAGCGCGTGCTCGTCGTCGAGCGCCTCGTGGTCGGCGACCCCGGAGCGGCGGGTGTGGAGCTCGGAGCCGCCCAGCTCCTCGGGCGTCACGTCCTCCCCCGTCGCGGCCTTCACCAGCGGCGGCCCGCCCAGGAAGATCGTCCCGGTGCCTCGGACGATGACGGTCTCGTCGCTCATCGCCGGGACGTACGCACCGCCGGCCGTCGACGAGCCCATGACGAGCGCGACTTGCGGGATCCCGGCGGCGGACATCCGGGCCTGGTTGTAGAAGATCCGGCCGAAGTGGTCGCGATCCGGGAAGACCTCCGCCTGGAGCGGCAGGAAGGCCCCGCCCGAGTCGACCAGATAGACGCACGGCAGCCGGTTCTCGAGCGCGATCTCCTGGGCCCGGAGGTGCTTCTTCACCGTCATCGGGTAGTAGGTCCCGCCCTTGACGGTGGCGTCGTTGGCCACGATGACGCAGGTCGTCCCCTCGATCCGTCCGATCCCGGTCACGATCCCGGCGCTCGGCGCATCGTCGTCGTAGAGGCCCGTGGCGGCCAGCGGGCTGAGCTCGAGGAAGGCGGATCCCGGGTCGAGCAGGCGCTCGATGCGCTCGCGGACCGGCAGCTTGCCGCGTTCCCGGTGGCGCGCGATCGACCGCTCGTCGCCACCGGCGCCGCGGCCGGCGACGATCGCCTGCCGAGCGCGCAGGTCGGCGACGAGTGCCGCCATCGCGTCGTGGTTGGCGCGTGTCTCGGCCGACCTTGGGTCGAGCCGGCTGCGCATGACGGGCATGCCCCGATGATAGGCGGCGTGCACCCATGACAGGCCGATCCCGCTCGGAACCGATCCGCCTCGGGTTGCGTCGGGCGTCCATGTCCGGTCGTCGCCAGCATCAGCTCGCGATCCTTGCCGTCATCGTCGCCGTGATGGCGATCGTGGCCGGATGTGCCGGGCCGGCTCCCTCGACGGCGCCGGGGCCGCTGCTGACCGTGCAGCTCCGCGGCGGCATGTGCGTCAACGGACCGTGTGACACGACCGTGATCCTCGATCACGACGGCCGGGTCCACGGCGCGACGAAGCCGCCGAACGACCTCGGCGTCGTGCCGGCGGCACAGCTGACGGCGCTCGAGACGCTCGTCGCCACGACCGATTTCGCGGCGATCACGAGCCGGCCGTTCACCGGCCAGTGCCCGACGGCGTTCGACGGTCAGGAGGTCGTCATGGAGTTCGACACGGCCGCCGGGATCCAGCACATCGCCAGCTGCCAGGTGGCCGTCGATTGGGGCCAGCCCTTGTTCATGGCCGTGTCCACGGCGCTCGGCCCGTTCATCGCGCTGCCCACGACCTGACGTCCGTCAGGCGGGGCGTCGGACGAGCCGGCGGACCACGGCAGCCCAGACGAGAGCCGCCGGCACGACGACGATCGCGACCGGGATCCCGACGATCAGTGCTCCGAGCAGGAAGGCGAAGACGCCGAAGGCGAGACCTCCGGCGAGGACTGCGACCGCCGATGCTCCGCCGTCGATCGACACCGAGTCGACGCTGCTGACGACGACCGACCCGATCGAGATGATGATCACGAGGGCATCCGTCAACACGATCGCGCCGGCCGACAGGAGGACGGCGCGGTTGACCACGTCCCGACCGGTGGAGGCCGCGACGACGCTGGGGCCCATCCGCCAGGCGAGGAAGGTCGTCGCCGGCAGCCCGGCGACGCCGAGCACCCACCCTTCGGGGGCCATCAGCCAGCCGACGGCGGCGATCACGATGCAGATCGCGATCGACACGACCGCCCCGATGGCGGAGGCACGATGGCGGTCGACCGCCACCTCGGCTTGAGTCGGTTGGGCCCAGCCGACGTCGGCTGAAAGGATGGTGCTCGATCGGTCGTGATCGGACAGGCTCGTCATCGTCCGTGTCCTCCGTGCTACTCTGACATAGCAAGTTATGAGTCATAAACCCGCTACTGTCAAGGCGCAAGTTATTGATCGTGGTGCGTCCGTGCCCACGGGCGCGATCGACGACGTCGACGAGGCGCCTCGCCACACCAGCCAGACGGCCGAGGCGATCCGGATCGAGCTCGCCGAGGCCTGGGGCGAGATGGGCGCCGCGTGGGGCGTGACGCCGGCGATCGCCCGCGTCCAGGCCTACCTCATGGCCAGGCAGGAGCCGCTCACCGAGCGTGAGGTCCGCGAGGCCCTCGGCCTGAGCCACCGGGCCGCCAGCCTTGCGCTCGCCGAGGCCGAATCGTGGGGCATCGTGGAGCGCGTCCCCGAGCCGCGTCGCGTCGGTCGCCGCGGTCCCGCCGGTGCGGCGTATCTGGCGGTGGGGGACCACTGGCAATGGTTCGGCCGGGTCATCGCCGAGCGCAAGGTCCGCGAGGGCGACCCGATCGTGGCCGTCCTCGAGGCCAAGGAACGCGAGGCAGCGGCCGCCCTGGCCGACCATCCGGACGACCGCGAGCTCGCGGCCCTGCGCGATTGGCTCGGTGCGTTCCTCGTCTTCGTGCACCTCTTCGACCGGGCCGTCGGGCTCGTCCCGCAGCTCGAGCCGCGCGAGCTCGAACGTGCCCTGAGCCTCCTCGGGCGGATCCCCGATTCGACGGTCCTCCGTCTGTTCGACCTGCTCGGCGGGCTGCCCGACCAGGACGTCATCGATCTCGTCGATGCCATCTCGCGTCTTTCGCCGGGTGCCGCGCGCCGCGCCACGAAGCTGATGTCGGGGGTCGTGCGGACCGTCGCCCGCTAGAACCCGCGGCGAGGCCCATCGTCCAGGGCGCGGGGTGACTGGCGGCCCACTGGCCCCAGTTCGCGCTCGGTGCCATAATCCGAGCGCGCGAGGGGCTCGGCCGACTCGAACGGGCGACGACCCCGGGGCCAGACCCGGCCGGCGATCCGAGCGCGAGCAACCAGAGGAATCCCTTCCACATGACCGTCGAGACGTCCACCTGGGCCACCAAGAAAGGTCTCGCCCAGATGCTCAAGGGCGGCGTCATCATGGACGTCGTCACCCCCGATCAGGCCAAGGTCGCCGAGGATGCCGGCGCGGTCGCCGTCATGGCGCTCGAGCGCGTCCCGGCCGACATCCGCAAGGCCGGCGGCGTCGCCCGCATGTCCGATCCCTCGATGATCGAGGGGATCATGGACGCGGTGTCGATCCCGGTCATGGCCAAGGCCCGCATCGGCCACTTCGTCGAGGCCCAGGTCCTCGAGGCGCTCGGTGTCGACTACATCGACGAGTCCGAGGTCCTGACCCCCGCCGACGAGCGCAACCACATCGACAAGCACGCCTTCAAGGTGCCGTTCGTGTGCGGCTGCCGGAACCTCGGCGAAGCCCTGCGCCGGATCAACGAGGGCGCCGCCATGATGCGGACCAAGGGCGAGGCCGGGACCGGCAACATCGTGGAGGCGGTCCACCAGCTGCGCGACGTGCTGGCCGAGATGCGCCGGCTGCAGGCGATGCGCGACGACGAGCTGTTCGTCGCGGCCAAGGAGCTCGGCGCGCCGTACGAGCTGGTCAAGGACGTCGCGGCGAACGGCAAGCTGCCGGTCGTCAACTTCGTCGCAGGCGGGATCAGCACCCCGTCCGACGCGGCGCTGGTGATGCAGCTCGGTGCCGAGGGCGTCTTCGTCGGGTCGGGCATCTTCAAGAGCGAGGATCCGGCCCGGATGGCCAACGCCATCGTGCAGGCGACCACGTTCTTCGACGACCCGAAGAAGATCGCCGAGGTCTCCAAGGGCCTCGGAGCGCCGATGCGCGGGATCGCCCTCGAGGAGATCCCGGACCAGGAACGTCTCGCCGTCAGGGGCTGGTAGAGCAACACGACCAGCCCGGCGACCACGTCATGAGGATCGGAGTCCTTGCCCTGCAGGGGGCCTTCCGAGAGCACCTCGACACGCTCAGCGCGATCGGGGTGGACGGTGTGCGCGTGCGCGAGCCGGCCGACCTGGAGGGGGTCAGCGGCCTCATCCTGCCCGGGTGGCGAGAGCACGACGATGCGCCAGCTCATCGAGCGCTGGGGCCTCCACGAGCCGATCCTCGACCTGGCCGACCGGGGCGCCCCGATCTTCGGCACGTGCGCCGGGATGATCGTCCTCGCTGCCGAGATCGCCGGCGGCGAGGCGCCCATCCTGCCGCTGTTGGACGTGACCGTCGAGCGCAACGCGTTCGGGCGCCAGCTCGACTCGTTCGAGGCGGAGCTGGACGTGCCGATCCTCGGCGGGACCCCGGTCCACGCCGTCTTCATCCGGGCGCCGATCATCGAACGGACCGGGCCCGACGTGGACGTCCTGGCCCGGCTCGACGACGGCCGGATCGTCGCCGTCCGCCAGCGCAACGTCCTGGCCACCGCCTTCCACCCGGAGCTCGCCGGCGAGACCCGCTTCCACCGGCTGATGGCCACGATGGCCGCCGAGCATGACGACCCGGGCGAGGGCTCCGGCCGCCGTCCGCACCCCACGCGTCGCTCGCTGGCGGCCCGCCACGATCGGGTGCACGAATGAGCGCGCATGCGCGCCCCGCGCAGCAGCGGCAAGGTCCGGGCCGCGCGGCTGACCGACCTCGCGGCCCTCGGCGAGCTGTCCCGGTTGTGCCAGTCCGACGGGGCGGACACGCGGTCGCTGGGTTTGCCGGTCAACGGCCCGCCGATCGGCGTGTTCAGCCTGTTCCGGCTGCCGCTCGGCGCCTTCCGGCCCAACGACCTGATGTTCGTCTACGAGGAGGAAGGCCGGATCGCCGGGCTCGTCCGGGTGGAGCGCGAGGCCGTTCGCGACGAGTGGACGATCGTGGAGCTGGACGCCGTCGGGATGGCCAATGCCGGCGAGATCCGCTACCGCCTCGTCCAGCAGCTGCTCCGCGAAGGCGCCAAGCGTGCGGCGGCCCGTTTCCACGTCGCCTGCGCCGACGCGGACGGCAACGTGGAGCTGCTGATGCAGGCCGGCTTCATGCGCTACGGCGAGGAGAAGGTCCTCTTCCGGGCGGCCAACGCGGACCTCCCCGAGCCATGGTCCGATGACCGCGCGGGGGCGTGCGGGATCCGGCCGACGACCGGCCTCGATGCGTTGCCACTGGCGCGTCTCTACGGCGTCGCGACGCCGGCACCCGTCGCCCGGCTGGAGGCCATCCGGCTCGCCGACTGGGAGCGCCAGGGTGCGCACTGGCGTGTTCCGCGATCGAGCCTGACGCCGATCCTGCGCTTCGCCGATGTCGAGGGCTTCGTCCAGGTCACCGCAGGGGGCGGCAAGGACGGGACGCAGCTCGACGGGTTCCTCCAGGTCGGGGTGGCCAAGGAGGACCAGCCGCACTACCTCAAGATCATCGCCCGACCCGAGGCAGACGTGTCCGACCTCGTGGACTTCGGGCTCGGCGTCATCAACGCCCGCACGACCAAAGGCGGCGACCACCGCCACGACCACGGGGTGATCGCGCCGGTCCGGACCTACGAATCACCGATCGACCGACGCCTCGAGGACGCCGGCTTCGACTCGATCGCGAGCGTGAACCTGTTGATGAAGGAAACCCTCGTCCGTGTCGCCGAACCGGCCCTCGTGCCGGCGGGCGTCCGCTAGTGGAGGCCAGCATGGGATCCGACGAACGCCCGCGCGAGTCGATCGACGATCTCGATGCCCTGCTCACGTCGCTGCCACCGGAGATCGTCGCCGCCGTCCATGCGCTGCCCGACCGGGCGTCCCTGATCGAGGTCGTCATGGACCTCGGGCGGCGGCCGGAGGCGCGCTTCCCGGATTCGGAGGAGATGCTGCTCGAGCGCGAGATCAACGAGGCCGACATCGCCTTCGTCGTCGAGCACATCGGCAGCTTCGGCGACGACAACCGGGCCGGCATCGAGCGGACGCTCCACCGGATCAGCGCGATCCGCAATCGCAACGGCAAGATCGTCGGGCTGACCTGCCGCATCGGCCGGGCCGTCTACGGCACGATCGAGATCATCAACGACTTCGTCGAGAGCGGGAAGTCGATCCTGATCATGGGCCGCCCCGGTATCGGCAAGACGACGATGCTGCGCGAGGCGGCGCGGGTCCTCGCCGACGACATGGGCAAGCGGGTCGTGGTCGTCGACACCAGCAACGAGATCGCGGGCGACGGAGACATCCCGCATCCGGCCATCGGCAAGGCGCGCCGGATGCAGGTCCGGACGCCGTCGCTCCAGCACGAGGTCATGATCGAGGCGGTCGAGAACCACATGCCCCAGGTCATCGTCATCGACGAGATCGGGACCGAGCTCGAGGCGGCCGCCGCCCGGACCATCGCCGAGCGCGGCGTCCAGCTGATCGGCACGGCGCACGGCAACAACCTCGACAACCTGATGCTCAACCCGACCCTGTCCGACCTGATCGGCGGGATCCAGAGCGTCACCCTCGGCGACGAGGAGGCCCGCCGCCGCCGGACCCAGAAGAGCGTCCTCGAGCGCAAGGCGCCGCCGACCTTCGACGTGATCGTCGAGATCGTCGATCGCGAGCGGGTCGCCGTCCATTCGGACGTCGCCGACACGATCGACGCGATGCTCCGCGGCGACCAGGTCTCCGCAGAGCTCCGCTGGCGCGACGAGGAGGGCGTCCATCGCAGCCAGGGTCGTCCGCGGCCGTCGCCCCGCGAGCAGCTCGGAGCGGAACGCTTCGCCGGGCTCGTCGGAGCCGGGTCGCCGTGGCGGATGGAGCCGGGCTGGCGGGGCGATGGCGCATATCGCAACGGCGGCTACCGGGAGGCGGACCGCGGCTCCGGCGTCCGGCCCGGCTACCGGCCGGGTGCGACCGGCGGCTGGCGAGCGTCGCGGGGTGGATCCGGCCGCGAGCCGGCCACGCGTGGACCCGTATCGGAGGGTGGCTGGGCCGGCACGATCCCCGGTGAACGATTCGCCTCGCCTCCCGCCGTCGGACGCGGTGCGGCCGGAGTGACCGAGGCGCCGTTCGTGGCCGGCGACATCGCCGACCGCGGACCGCTGGAGCGCGGCGTCCTCCCGACAGCGGCCGAGACCCGGGCGCGCGAGGCCCGCGAGCTGCAGCGCCAGAAGGCGTGGAGCGACCAGGCCAGCCGCGCGCTCACCGCGATGAAGGCGGAGGACGGGACCGGGCCGGTCAACGCCGAGGCGCTGGAGGACGACGATCTCGATCGGCTGCCGCTGGGCGCCGAGGAAGGCCCGGACGGCGGCACCGTCCTGGTGCCCGGTGGCTCGCCGCTGCCGACCCTGCGCGTCCTGCCCCAGGGCATCAGCCGGAAGCGGCTCGAGCAGGCCGTCCGCGACCTGCAGCTGCCGGTCGTCATCGCCCGCGACGTCGACGAGGCGGACGTCGTCATGACCCTCCGCAACGAGTACAAGCAGAAGACGCCGATGCTCCGCGACGCGGAGGATCGCGCCGTCCCGATCTACGTCCTCAAGAGCAACACCATCCCGCAGATGCAGTCGAGCCTGACCTCGATCTTCTCGCTCGAGATCGATCCGCGCGAGGCGGCGATGCGGGAGACCGAGGACGCGATCGAATCGGTGCTGAGCTCGTCGGAGGCCGTCGAGCTGTCGCCGCAGAACGCCTACATCCGGCGGCTCCAGCACCAGATGGCCGAGCGCGCCAACCTCGTGTCGCGGTCGCGCGGGCGAGAGCCGTATCGCCGGGTGCGCCTCTATCCGGACGCGGCCCGCAGCGGCTGGCGTTGACCCGGCCGCTCGGCCTGGACTTCATCGGGCACTCGGCCCTCGTCATCGAGCTCGACGGGGTCCGGTTGCTGACCGATCCCGTCACGCGCGCCCGCGTCGGGCCGTTGCGTCGGGTGGAGCCGGTCCCGGCCCGGGACCGGTTGCGCGACATCGACGCCGTGCTCATCTCGCACCTGCATTGGGACCACCTCGACGTGCCGTCGCTGCGTCATCTCGGGCCGGGACGTGCCGATGTTCGTGCCCGCGGGGTCCGGGCCATGGATGACGGCGGCAGGCTTCGGTGACGTGCGCGAGATCGCGGTCGGCGAGCAGGCGATGGTCGGCTCGGTCACGGTCCGTGCGGTGCCCGCCGTCCACTCCGGCTACCGGCCGCCGCTCGGTCCGACGGCGCCGCCTCTCGGGTACGTCGTCCGTGGCCGGGTCTCGGTCTACTTCGCCGGCGACACCGACCTGTTCGACGGGATGGGCGAGCTCGGCGAGCCGATCGACATGGCGCTGCTCCCGGTCTGGGGCTGGGGCCCGACGCTCGGTCGCGGCCTCCACCTCGACCCGCTCCGGGCTGCCCAGGCGCTCCGCCTCATCCGGCCGCGGGCCGCGGTGCCCATCCACTGGGGGACATACTGGCCGCACGCGCTCGGACGGGTCTTCCCGGAACGCCTGGTCGAACCGCCCGCCGCGTTCGTGGAGTACGCAGCCGAGCTGGCGCCGGACGTCCAGACGGCCCCGACCGCGGTCGGCGACATGGTGGAGTGGGAACCGTGAGCGATGATCTGACGCGACCGTTCGACCCCGGGGAGGGCGGGTCCACGCCGTCGGGAGGGTCATCGAGCGCTCCGGATGGTCCGGCGGCGGGCGGCCCCGCGACCCCGCCGCCGTTGGCGCCACCCGCGGCGCCAGCGACCCCGGATCTGCGCCGCGGTCTGGGCCGGCTGAGCCGGGGCCTGGTCGCCTACGGCATCGTCGGCCTCGTCATCGCCGTCCTCGGCCTTGGCCTCCTGCTCTACGCGAACACCCGCCTGGATGCGGCCGGCGACCGGGTCGAAGCGTCGCTGCTGCCGCTCGCCACGACCCTGGACCGGACAGCGGACGCGCTCCACGATGCGGCGACGACGGCCGAGACCTTCGGGACGACGCTGGATCGGACGGAGGAGGCCGTGTCCGCCGCGGCGGCGACGATCATCGGCGTCCGGACCAACCTCCAGACGCTCGAGAGCGTCCTGCGCGCCGTCAACATCCTGGGCGTCTCGCCGCTCGGGCCTGCGGCCGACGCGGTCGGGGGCATCGCCGGCGCGATCCAGGGCCTCGACTCGCGCATGACGGCGATCGCCGACAGCCTCGCCACCAACCGCGACTCGCTGGCCGCCAACGCCTCGTCGCTCGCCCTGCTCGGCGACAGCACCGCCGCGATGGCCGAGCGACTCCGATCGGGGGTCGTCGAGGACTCCCTGGCGGACGTCCATCTCGCGATCCTGATCCTGCTGCTGGTCCTCACCGCGTGGACGGCGGTGCCGGCGGTCGGCGCCCTCGTCCTGGGCGTCTGGCTGCGGCGCGAGCTCGAGGCGGCGACGACCTGACGCCGGTTGCCCTCGCGGCTCAAGGCCCATCAGGCCAGCTCGTGCCGGAGCGCCGAGCGTGCGGCGTACAAGCCCCCCATCCCGTGCACCCCGCCACCCGGCGGTGTCGACGACGGAGCACAGGTACAGGCCGTTGCCGATGCGATAGGAGTCGATCGCTGGCCACGGCCGGAAGACAAGCTGGCGGATGTCCTCGAGACCGCCGTTGATGTCGCCGCCGACGTTGTTGGCGCCATGCGCCTCGAGGGCCGCCGGTCCATGTGCCGCACGGGCCAGGATCCGGTCGCGGAAACCGGGCGCGAAACGTTCGACCTGGGCCTCGATGCGGTCGGTCATGTCCACGTCCGAGCCCGCCGGCACGTGGCAGTACGCCCAGGCGGTGGTCTTGCCTGCCGGCGCACGGGACGTATCCCATGGTGCGTACTGCACGAACAGCACGTAGGGCTTGTCGGGGTGGCGGCCGGCGGCGACGTCCGGCCTCGGACGCCGCGATCTCGTCGAGCGTGCCGCCGAGGTGGATCGTGGCGGCGCGGCGCGGCCCGTCGGCGGCCCACGGGACCGGGCCATCCAGCGCCCAATCCAGCTTGAAGACGCCCGGCCCGTAGCGGAACCGCTCGCACCGTCGCCGGGTCCGCGGGGACAGCCGATCGCCGCCGATGGCCAGGAGCTGACGGGGCGTGACGTCGAGGATCGTCGAGCGGGCCCGTGGCAGATCCGCGAGAGCGCCGACCCGGTGCCCCGTCACCACCTCGCCGCCGGCCGCCTCGAGCTCCGCGACGAGCGCCGCAGCGACGGCGGACGCACCGCCCCGGGCCATCGGCCAGCCGACCGCATGGGCGAAGAGCCCGAGGACCAGCCCGAAGGACGCGCCGAGCGGATGGTCGAGCGGCAGCATCGAGTGCGCCGAGATCCCTGCGAAGAGCGCCCGCGCGGCGTCGCCCTCGAACCGGTCGCGAGCCAGTCCGCGCGTCGACCTCAGCGCCGGCAGCCCGAAACGCAGCATCGCCAGTGGATGTCGCGGCACGTGGACGACCGGCCGGAGCAGCTCGCCGCCGAGCTTCCCTGCGTCCCGGACGAGCGGACCGAACAGGCGCCGCCACGCGCGGCCATCCGCGCCCAGGTCGGCCGCCGTCGCCGCCACCGACCGCTCGAGCACCACCGAACGTCCACCGTCGAGCGGGTGCGCGACCGGGGCGTCCGAGTGGATGAGCTCGACCCCGCGCGCGGCCAGGTCGATCGTCGCGAAGAAGGGGGATGCCAGCGTCAATGGCAGGATCGTCGAGCACATGTCGTGGCGGAACCCGGGCAGGGTCAGGGCCATCGTCCGCGTTCCGCCGCCCGGCTCATCGGCGGCCTCGTAGACACGGACCGAGCGCCCGGCACGGGCCAGGGTGATGGCGGCGGCCAGGCCGTTCGGTCCCGCCCCGACGACGATGGCATCGACCCGGCCGTCCTGCATGTCGCCATGCTAGGGACGTCTGGACCCTGAGGTTCGGCGGCACCGACCTCGGTGACTTCGACGGCCCCCGACTCCCCCGGTCGGGGCCGTCGTCCTTCCGCCGGGGCGCGCACAGAGGCCGGTCTCCCTCGAGTGGACCGGCCTCTGTTTGAGTTGCGGTGCTGTCGCGCCGGTTGATCAGCTCGGGCGTTCGACCTTGTTGGCCGGGTCGTCCACGCCGGAGACCTGGATCGACATGTCGCCACCCGGGAACCCGGCGGCTTCGAGGGCGACGAGGAAGCCCTCGTCCGAGATCCAGGAGTCGATCGTGGCACCGGACGGCAGGCCCGAGAAGCCCGCCGCGAGCGTCGACGAATCGATCCGGTAGTGCGTCGCATTCACGCCATTCTTCGTCTCGGTGCCCTTGTTGGCGGCGCTGGACGCCCACTGCGGGCCTGAGAATGCGCCGACGAGCAGGGTCGGATCGAAGGCCGCGAAGATCCCGCTGGCCATCGCGGCCGGGACTGCCTTCAGAGGCTCACCGCTCTGGCCGACCCAGGCGTCGTTGCCGATCACCACGACATGGGTGTCGCCGTTGATCATGAGATCGCGCGACAGGGTCGGTTTGGTCACGACGGTGCCGCTGTACTGCTCCTTGCCGCCGATCGTGATGACGACCTTGTACGAATCGACGTTGGCGAGGCCCGCCGTGAGCTGGCTGAGATCGAATGACGGGATCGCCAGGCCGGAGGGAAGGACGATGCCGATGGACGGCAGGCCCGGCGTGGGCTCGCCCGGCGCGCCGGAGGGGCCACCCGCGGGCGCCCCCGACGCGGTCCCGCTGCCGCACGCGGCCACGAAGACGGCGATCGGGATCAGGAGGGCCGCGATCCGGCCCGAACGGAGAGAGCGTGTCATCAAGTGGGATCCCCGAAGCGTGCCGGTCAGATCGCCGGCCTCGGGATGATGGGACCCCGTCGATCGAGGCGCAACCGGACGGTCGGCGTCAGAGGGTGCCCCGATCGAACCAGATCCGCTCCCCGGTGAACCGCTCCGTGACGGGATCCCACGGGAAGAGGATCAGGACCTCGAGCGAGACGGCAAGGCCGGACGGGGCCACCCCGCCCCATGGGCCGCGATTGGTGCCGGTCAGCGTCGCGACCTCGAAGGCGCCTTGCGGGCCGATCACGATCTCGGACAGGGCGAAGGCATTGTCCGGGAAGGCGGCGAACAGCTCGCCATAGAATGCCCGCGCGCCGTCGTGCCCCTCCCAGCGCTGATCCGTCGGGACGATCTCGTAGACGCAGTCGGGCGACAGCGTCGCGACCAGGCCCTCGATATCCCGCCGGTCCTCGGCGATGGAATGCCGGACCCAGAGCCGCTTGATCCGTCGCAGCTCGGCCGGGTCGAACGGTCGGGCGAGCCGCCGGCGGATCGACGGTCGGTCGGTCATCGAGCTCAGGTCGGCGGGCCGGCGGCGATCCGGGCGATGGCCTCGAGCGTCCGGTCGACCTCGCCGGCCGTGTTGTAGTGGACGAGCCCGAGACGCAGGACGCCGCCCGACTCGGCCTTGCCGAGGCGCTCGATCAGCCCGGTCGCGTAGAAGTCGCCGTCCCAGGCGAAGATGCCGCGACGGCCGAGAGCCTCCGCCGCCGCCCGCGGGTGCACGCCCGCGATCGACACCGCGACCGTGGGCACGCGCGACCCGAACCGGGACCGATCGATGATGCCGTGGATCTCGACGCCCTTGATCTCCTCGAGGCCGTCGACGAGGAGGCTGACGAGCTCGCGCTCGTAGTTCGCGATGGCGACCATCGCGGCCACCATCTCGCGCCGCCGCTCGGTGGCGTTCTCCGCGCCGGGCGCGCCGGCGACATCGCCATAGTCGCGGCCGATGTCGCGCAGGTAATCGGTCGCGGCGAGCGTGCCGGCGATGCCCTCGTAGTTGGGCGTGCCGGTCTCGTATCGGTCGTGGGCGGGCCGGACCTTGTAGGCGGGCAGCCGCTCGAGGACGTCCGCCTTGCCGTACAGGACGCCCACGTGCGGTCCGAACCACTTGTAGGCGGAACAGGCGAGGAAGTCCGTGCCGAGGTCCTGCACGTCGATCGAACCGTGCGGTGCGAACGCGACCGCGTCCACGAAGGTCAGCGCCCCGACCTCATGCGCGCGGGCCACGATCTCGCGGACCGGGTTGATCGTGCCGACCGCGTTGCTGGCGTAGCCGATCGCCACCAGCCGCGTCTTCGGGCCGAGCTTCGACTCGAGGTCCTCGAGGTCGAGCGTGACGTCGGTCGGATCGATGTCGACGGTCTGGACGGTCACGCCGTGGTCGGCGGCCATCGCCCGCCAGGTCGAGACGTTGGCCTCGTGATCGAGGCGCGTCACGACGATCTCGTCACCCGGCTGGAGGGTCGCGCCGATCGATCGGCCGAGATGGAGCGTGAGGGTCGTCATGTTGGCGCCGAACTTGATCTCGTCCGGCGAGGCGGCCCCGAGCAGGTCGGCCACCGCGGCGTGGGCCTCGTCGGCCATCGCGTCGGACCGCCGGCTGGTGGTGAACGCACCGCCCGAGTTCGCGTTCGTGTCGCGGAAGTAGCCCGCGACCGCGTCGATCACCCGCTGCGGGACCTGGGTGCCGCCCGGCCCATCGAGGAAGACGGCCGGTCTGCCGTCGTGCTGACGGGCGAGGGCCGGGAACTCCGTCCGGATAGCGTCGACATCGAACGCGAGCATCTGGACTCCTGCGGCGTCGGTGGACACCGAGGGTACCGCAGGAGTTGCGAGTCGATCAGGCCGGGAAAGAGCGTGCCGGGCGGGTCCCCTCTGCCCGCCCGACCCGACCCGCTACGGCAGCCGGCCGAACCACACCGCCGACATGCCCGCTCCGAGGACGACCAGCAGCAGGCCGGCCCCGACGAGCGCGAAGGTGACTTCCTGACGTTCCTCGGTGTAGCCGATGCGCGACTGGAGGTTGTCGTAGACGCTGGCCAGGTCCTTCGCCGTGGGGGCGTCGAACGCGGTGGCGCCGGTGATCGATGCGATCTGCTTGAGCGTCGCCGTGTCCGGCGGGACGTCGAGCGTCTGGCTCTGGCCGAACTGGTCCTGGACCGTGACGGACCCGTTCGGTGTGCCGAGCGCGATCGTGTAGATCGGGACGCCAAGGGTCTTGGCGCGCTGGGCCGCTTCGAGCGGCTGGGCTTTGCCGACCGAGTTGGCGCCGTCCGACAGGAGGATCGCGGCGACGAGGGGCTGGTTCGACGGCTGGTCCGTCGGGAGCCTCGGTGCGCCCGAAGAACCCGGTGCCGCGGACGCGGCGGGGTCGCTGGCCTGCGGGGCGGCCGTGGCGTCGGGCGCCTCGGGCGCGTCCGCCTGGATCTTCTCGGCGATGTCGAGGACCTGCATGAGCGCATCGCCCATGGCCGTGCCGTCACGGGCGGTCAGGCCGTCGATCGCGGCCTTGAGCTGCGCCCGGTCGGCGGTCGGGCTGACCAGGGTCTGTGGCTCGGACGCGAACGAGACGATCCCGACGCGGACGTTCCCGGGCAGCTGATCGATGAACGACAAGGCGGATGCCTTGGCCGCATCGAGCCGGGTCGGCGACACATCGGTCGCGCGCATCGAGCCCGAGACGTCCATGGCCAGGACGACGGTCGCGTCCTCCCGGGGCACCGGGACGACCATGGTCGGCCGGGCGAGCCCGATCAGCAGGGCGGCGATCGCGGCCAGGTAGAGCACCGGCGGCAGGTGGCGCCGCCACGACGGCCGCTTCGTGGCCAAATTGGCGAGCAGGGCCAGGTTGGTGAACCGGACCGCGTACTTGGTCCGGCGACGTTGTGCCCAGAGGTAGAAGCCGATCGCGATCGGCACGAGAAGCAGGCCCAGGAGCATCTGGGGAGCGAGGAATGTCATGCGGGTCGTCCTGTTCGGTCGGGGGTTCGGGTGAAGCCCTGGGCCAGCGCGGGGAGCCATGGGCCATCGGTCGACAGTCGGAGATGGCGGACGTTCAGGCGCCGGAACTCGCGCGCCAGCCCGGCGCGGTCGGCCGCGGCGGCCTCGTCGAACGCGACGCGGAGCTTGCGGTCACCCGTGTCGACCCGGAGCGAGCGACCCGTCTCGGGGTCGACCAGGGTCAGCTCGCCGACGTCGACGAGGCTTTCCTCGCGGGGATCGACGATCTCGAGGGCGACGATCGCGTGCCGTCCGGCGATCTCGGTCAGGGCCGGGATCCAGTCCCGTGG
The DNA here is from genome assembly GCA_963755995.1 of uncultured Chloroflexia bacterium. Taxonomy (GTDB): domain Bacteria; phylum Chloroflexota; class Limnocylindria; order Limnocylindrales; family CSP1-4; genus SPCO01. The sequence continues at coordinate 218,031 of CAVWLQ010000004.1, forward strand.
GCCGCGGAAGTCCGAGACGATGACGACCATACCGGGCGTCGTCCGGATCGCCCCGACCACGGCCAGGGCGCGCGCCGGTGAGGTCTCACCGCCGCCTTCCTCGGCCGGTTCGGATGCGACGGCCCGGAGGAGGCCGAGCATGCCTCGGCTGCCGCCGGTCGGCGGGGTGACGGACTCACGCCCGGCCCCGAAGGTGACGATGCCGAGCCGGTTGCCACGCCGCGCGGCGAAGCGCCCGACGACGAGCGCCGCGCCCTCGGCCACGTCGGCCTTGCGGCGTTCCGCGGTCCCGAAGTGCATCGACGGCGAGTGGTCCAGCAGGAGCCACGCGGTCAGCTGCCGGTCCGGCACGTCCTCGCGGACCTGCGGGACGAGCGTCCGCGCAGTGGCGTTCCAGTCGATCTTGCGGACGTCGTCGCCCGGCTCGTACGGACGGATCCGGTCGAGCTCCAGGCCGTTGCCGTGGCCGCGACCGAGGTGATCGCCGCTCATCTGGCCACCGACCCTGCGGTCGATGACGAGCTCGAGCTGGCGGACCAGGCTGTCGGCGATCGGGCCGGGGCCGGGCCGGGCCGGCGTTCGCTCGCGACCGGCCACACGGGCCAGGTCGGAGATCGGTCGGCGGGGCTCGGCCGGGGCCGCGGCGGGGGTCCGTCCGGGGCCGGCCGTCGTCATGCGGTCGGCTCCACCGCCATCTCGAGGCGCGGGGCCGGGACCAGCGAGACGACGCGCTCGACGATCGTGTCGGCGGTGATCCCGTCGGCGAGGGCCGCGTAGCTCAGCACGAGGCGATGCCGGAGGACGTCCGGGGCGAGGGCGATGATGTCCGACGGCAGGACGTAGCGCCGGCCGTGGAGCAGGGCCATGGCGCGGGCGCCGTGGATGAGGTTGATCGAGCCGCGCGGGCTGGCGCCGTAGGAGACATAGGTCTCGAGGTCGGGCGCGCCCCAGTAGCGGAGCCGGCGGGTGGCCTCGACGAGGCCGACGGCGTAGCTGATCAGGCGGGGATCGACGTAGACCTCGTTGACCGTCTGCTGCAGGCGGAGGAGCCCGGCAGCGTCGAGGATCTCGCGCGGCGCGGCGGCGGTCGCCAGCGACCGGGCGACGATCTGCGCCTCGTCGGCCGGGTTCGGGTAGTCGAGAAGGATCTTGAGCATGAACCGGTCGACCTGCGCCTCGGGCAGCGGATAGGTGCCCTCCGCCTCGATCGGGTTCTCCGTGGCCAGGACGAGGAACGGCGACGGGACCTTGAAGGTGTCGTGGCCGATCGTGACCTGGTGCTCCTGCATGACCTCGAGCAGCGCGGACTGGACCTTGGCCGGCGCGCGGTTGATCTCGTCGGCGAGGAGGAAGTTGGCGAACACGGGGCCCTGCTCGACGTCGAACGAGCCGAGGTCCGGCCGGTAGATGCGCGTGCCGACGAGGTCCGACGGCATGAGGTCCGGGGTGAACTGGATGCGCTTGAAGGTGCCGCCGAGGACGTCGGCGAGGGTCTTGATCGTGAGGGTCTTGGCCAGGCCCGGGACGCCTTCGAGGAGGAGATGGCCGCCGCTCAGGAGGCCGACCAGGACCCGCTCCAGCATCGCGTCCTGACCGACGATGACGCGCCGGATCTCGAACAGGATGGCTTCGGCGGTGGCGCGCGGATCGGCCGGGTCGGGCAGGGCGCGCAGGTCGGACGGCTTGGGGGTCGGTTCGGTCATGTCGATCTCCGGTGTGACGTCGGGTCGCTCGACGAGCGAGCTGGCAGTGGCTTGCCTCGACGTTCGCGGAGATTCCTGAGGGTTTGATGAGAAGGCCGAGCCGCCCGGATAACGAATCGAAACCTCGGGGAGGCGGGGCCGCGGCCCCTCGCGCCGCGAGCGACTGGTCAGGATCCGGGCGTCACCCTGCGGTCCGTCTCGCTCGAGCGCCGCCCCGACCCATCCAGGCGATATCGCAGAAACAGGTGGCTGTCGCTCCGCATCACCGAGGTGAGGCGTTCCCACGGTGTGTCGCCGACCGCGAAGCCGACCCCTTCGATGAGCGCCAGGCGCGGCGTCGCGGATGATCGGCCGGCCAGCTGCGGCGCGACCGTCAGGAACAGCTCGTCGATCACTCCGGCGTCGACGAGGGTGCCCATGAGGGTCGGCCCGCCCTCGCAGACGACGACCTCCAGGCGGTGATCGCGGAGCACGTCGACGATCGCCCCGGGTTCGACGCGATCCCCAGCCGCCGCGTCGATGACCTCCACCGTGGACGGCAGGCCCTGGGCGCGCAGGTGCGCGCCGCCGGCAGAGGTCGTGACGATCACGACCGGGACGCCCGGGTCGTGCAGGCCGGGATGGCGGGGATCGAGAGAGCCGCTCGCGCTGACGATCACGGTCGCGGGCTGCGCGGCGGCGAGCCCGAGCTCGAGGCGCCACGCGGCGTAGGCATCGGCCGCCGGCGGATAGATGTACGCCGGGGTCCAGCGATGACGTGCACCGGAGCGGAGCGTTCCGGCGCCCATCAGGACGGCATCCGACGTCGCCCGGATGAGGCCCATCAGGAAGCGATCCGGCGCCGACGCGCCGCTGACCTCCCGCCCACCCGTGCGACCCTCCGTGTCGAATGCGACGACACCGTCGATCGTGCTGACGAAGTTCGACAGGATGGTCGGGCGGTCGGCGCGCAAGGCGATCGCCAGGTCGGCGCCGTATCGCCCAGCGAGGTCCGGCGACAGACGCCCGCCACGGACGCGGCCTTCGGGCGCGGGAGCGTCGTAGAGCCGCTCGATCCGCCAGTGCTCATCGGATGTGGGCCGCGGGTCGGCAGTCGATGAGCCGGTCATCGGCCTAGTGCTCCGTGCCTCCGGTGAACGTCCAGCCGTCGATTCGGACGGCCGGCACGACGACCCCGCCGAGGAACCCGCGGAGGGTCTTGCGCTCGCGCGCGACCGCCACGGTCCCGGCCAGCGCGGCGAGGTAGCTCTGCGTGTAGCGCAGGTTCTTGACCGGGCCGACGATCCGGCCGCCCTCGACGAGGAACGTCCCGTCGCGGGTCATCCCGGTCACGATCGCGAGCTTGGGATGGACCGGGTTGGTGTAGTGGAAGCGGGTCACCAGCAGCCCGCGGTCCAGGCCGCCGATCAGCTCGTCGCGGCTCGCCACCCCGGCGTCCATGACCATGTTGAGCGGGAACGGTCCCCACGGGTTCGGTGCCGGCAGGCCGTGACCGGTGGACGCGACCCCGTCCCGCGACGCCGTCTGCGCGTCGTACACGACGCCCCGGCAGATGCCGCGGTCGACGAGCTCGACCCGCTGCTTGGCGACGCCCTCGAAGTCGAAGGCGAGGGGCAGCCCGGCCGGGTCGTGGCCGTCGTCGACGATCGTCACGAGGTCGCTGCCGATCCGCTTGCCCGGCTCCGCGAAGCTGCGCTCCTCCTGGACCGCGAGGGCCGAGAAGCCGAGGTAGCCGAGCATGTCCAGGAGATCGACGACCGCGTACTCCTCGAGCACGACGGGGTAGTCGCCGGGATCGACCAGGATGGCATCCGAGGTCGCGCGCGCCTTCTCGGCGGCCTCGCGACCGAGCGCTCCGGCATCGATCGTCGACGCGTCGACCGCCGCCGCCTCGGCGTAGCCGCTGCCCCCGCCCGGGCCCATCGAGACCGTGATCAGCTGCGCGGTGGTCCGGGTGCCGGCCGCGCGCACGCCCTTCGAGTTCGCGACCGCGATCGACTCGAGGCTCGTCGCGAACGACCCGTACGCGGTCACGCCGGCGGCGTCCGCGGCTGCGATCACGGCCCGGGCCGCATCCGCGCGGAACTCGGGGCTGGCCGACGCGGTCGTCGGACTGTAGGCGGCCGCGACCTGCCGGATCTCGGTCGGGCTCGGGCAGGCCGCCCCAGTCATCGAGCTCCTCGACGACGCGGGCGATGGCGATCGCGTTGTCCGCCAGGCGGCGGAGGCCCTCCGGGTCGGTCCGGCCGGACGAGGCGACCCCGACCCGCCTGCCGACGACGACGCGCAGGTTGATCGTGACGTTCGTCTCGGCGACGTTCTGGTGGATCTCGCTGTTGGCGAAGCGGGTCAGGGCGGACTCCTCGCTGGAGACCAGGACCTCGGCCTCGGTGACGCCGTCGCCGGCCGCCAGGGCGAGCGTCGCCTCGGCCAGGGCGAGGGCGTCGCCGGCTCGATCGTCGTGCATCGATCAGCGCCCGCCTACCACTTGCCGACCCCGACCTGGACGTCGCGGAACCGGGCGCCCGGGACGGCGTGACCGACGTGGCCGGTCTGGCCCGGCTCGCCCTTGCCGCAGTTCGGCGTTCCGAGCATCACGTAGCTGCGCTCGTCGCCGACCGCGTCGCACGAGCGCCAGAACTCGTAGGTGATCCCGGTGTAGGTCGGGTTCTTGAACAGCCGGCCCTTCTTGCCGCCCTTGATCTCGTAGGCGACCTCCGTCGCGAACTGGAAGTTCAGGCGGCGGTCGTCGATGGACCAGCGACCGGTTGGAGCGCGAGGTACAGCCCGTCGTCCGTGTCCGCGACGATCTCGTCGAGGCTCATGCCGGGCTTGGGCAGCAGGTTGATGTTGGTCATCCGGATCAGCGGGATGCGGTTCCAGCCGTCGGCGCGCATCGCGCCACCGCTCTGGCGGCCGATCCGGGGCGCCGTCTCGCGGCTGCGTCAGGTAGCCGACGAAGATCCCGTCCTTGACCAGCGGCACGGCCTGGGCGGCCACGCCCTCGTCGTCCCAGCCGAAGGTGCCCATCCCGCCGGGCGCCGTCGCGTCGGCGACGATGTCGATGAGGTCCGAGCCATAGCGGAAGCCCTCATCGAGCTTGTCGGTGGTCAGGAAGCTCGTGCCGGCGTACGACGCCTCGGTCCCGAAGACGCGATCGAGCTCGGTCGGATGGCCGCACGACTCGTGGACCTGGAGGTAGAGCTGCGACGGGTCGAGCACGATCGTGTAGCGGCCCGACGGGCACTGCGGGCGCCGTCAGCAGCGCGACCGCCTCGTCGGCCAGCGGCTCGGCGTGCGCGGCCAGCCGCGAGACCCTGGATGTACTCGTAGCCGGCCGCCTGCCAGCCGCCGCCCGAATCCGGGATAGCTCCGACGCTGGTGCTCGTCGCCATCGATGGCGTTGGCCTCGACCGCCGCGCCGACGTGGGTGATGACCTGCTCGGTCAGGCTGCCGTCGGTCGCCGCGAAGGTCTTCCACTCGCGCTGGGCGGCGTAGCGTCGACTCGGTGAAGGCGATGCCCTTGACCCGGGCGGCGGCTTCGTCGGCGGCCAGCAGGTCCGCGATCTTCGTCTCGAGCGGCACCGTGAACGGGTCGACCGTCCAGGGCGTCTCGAACGTGCCCCGGGCCGGCGGTCGATCGTCCAGCCGCGTCCGATCGCGCAGGGCGGTGGCGCTGGCTCGCGCGATCCGGACCGCCTGCGCGGCGACCCGGTCCGCTTCGGCGGCGGTCAGGACGTGCGATGCCGCGAAGCCCCACGCGCCGTCGACCAGGACGCGGACGCCGAACCCCTCGCTCTCGCCCGAGGCGACGCCTTCGACCCGCCCGGACTTGACCGCGATGCTCTCTTCCAGGCGCCGGACGACGCGGACGTCGGCGTACGTCGCGCCCTGGACGGTGGCCGTGTCGAGGGCGCGATCGGTCAGGTCTGGCATGGGCGCCGGAGCCTAGCAGAGGGACGTCCGGCTGACATGTTGGGCGTTTGCCCTAGTGCGCTGGGGTCCGGTGCGGATGGGCGGGTGACGGCCGACTGACCGTGCCGCCAGTCTCAGAACGTGGCCCGGCCGGCGACCGCCTGGATGGTCAGGTACAGCCCCAGGCCGAACACGAGGGTGGCGGCCGCGAGCGGCACGAAGCCACTGACCCGCCCGAGGGGCGAGCCGGCATCCACTCGATCGAGCCGGCCGCGGGCCAGGACGAGCGCCAGCCCGATCCCGCCCATGACCAGGGCCATGCCGAGGCCGAACGCGACCACGAGCACGAACCCGAACGCCGGGCGGCCCGCCGCGATCGAGCCGAGCAGGATCAGCAGCGCGCTCGTCGACGGGATCAGGCCGCCGGCCAGTCCAAGGACGAACAGGCTCCGCCACGAGATCGTGGTCCCGGCCGGCGGCAGGTGGGTGTGGGCGACGCCGCCGTGACTGTGCTCGCCGACCGCCGCTGCGTCCGGGGCATGCTCGTGGTCTGACGCGTGCTCGTGCTCGTGCTCGTCGCCGTGGTCGTGGGCGTGCTGGTGAGCGCTCGCCGCGGACCGGACACGCCACCGGCGCCGGCCCTCGCCGAACAGCATCCAGCCACCGATCGCCACGATCGACACCGCGGCGATCACGGGCGCCGCCTTGACCACGACGTCCGGGGGCAGGACCCCCGGCCCCGACGACGATCGCGGCGAGCACGAGGATGCCGAGCGTGTGCGACAGCGTCACCGACAGGCCCAGGCCGGCCGCGTGGAGCGGCGTCCCGCGCGTCCCGACGAGGTAGGCGGCCATCAGGGTCTTGCCGTGACCGGGCGTCAGGGCGTGGCCGGCCCCGAGCGCGGCGGCGGTCAGGATCGACACGAGCAGGACGAACGGCGAGAGGTCCGCCGAGCGGAAGATCGAGGGCAGGTCGCCGCTCCCGACACCGCCCGGCACGGAGCCGGCGGCCGCGGCGGGGATCGCGACGGCCGGTGCCGTCGTCGCGAGCGGGCGACCGGGTGGGGTCGACGGGCCGGTCACGGCCGCGACCGGCGCGGCGCCGGCCAGCGGTGTCGCGTCCGGGATGTCGAAGGCGGCCAGGGTCGGACCACCGGGCGTGGCGACGACGGTCACGGCCCCGTCGTCGAGAGCCTGGGTCAGCAGGTTCGTCGGGTAGTGGGTCAGGCGCAGCGACGTGCTGGCCGTCCGCAGCTCGCCGGCGGTGGGGGCCAGGGTCACGCCGGAGCCGGTGGTCACGATCTCGCGCCAGCCGAGGCGATCGGCCGACGAGCGGTCCGTGTACGCGATCCGGCTGCCGGCCGCCAGCGGAGCGGCCAGCGTCACGTCGAAGCCACACACCATCCGCATCGTGGAGAGGCCGCCGACGCCGGCCGGGAACGTGAGCCCCGCCTCGTCGAGGACGAGCGCCTGGGCGGCACCGTCGACGGTCAGGCTGAGGTCGGGTCGGAGCTGCTCGCAGGCCGTCTCGCGACCGACATTCGCCTCGTCGTCGGATACCTCGCCGTCGCCGTCGGTATCGAACCCGAGGCGCGCCTGGAAGGTCGGGATCTCGGCCTGGTCGATGACGACGTCGAGCCGGATCGCCTCGGGTTCGACGCGGATCCCGGCGTAGTGGTTGATCGTGAAGTTGCCGAGCGGATGGGCGGCGGCGATGGCCGGGACGACGAGCATCGCCGCCATCGCGACGAGCACGCCGATCCCCAGGCGACGGCCGCCGGAGCGCCGCCGACCGCCGGTCGGCCGCCGCGCGCCGCCGCGTCGGGGGCCCGCCACCGTGCCCATCATCGGAGCGCGGCCAGCTGCTCGTGCGCCAGCGTCGCCGCCAGCGGGTCGAAGCTGGCGTCCAGCGCGAGGGCGTCCGTCAGGAGCGTCCGGGCGCGGGTCGGATCGCCGACGGCGGCGGCGATCATGCCGGCGTGGTAGAGCAGCTTCGCGTCGTGCGTCCCGAACGCGAGCGCGGTGGTCATCGCGGTGTCGGCCTCCGCCGGGCGGTGGTTGGCCAGCAGTGCCCAGGCGAGGGCATCGTACCCGTAGACGTCCTTCCGGCCCGCGATCTCGGCCTGGGCGAGCTCCAGGGCACGGCCGGGATCGTCGCCGGATCCGGCCAGGTACAGGGCCAGGGTCCGGTCGTACACGTTGGCGTTGGCGCCGGCGAGCCGGGCGATCGCCAGGACCGTCTTGCGGTCGTCGGCCTCGCGTCGGGCGTCGCCGGCGGCGGCGCGCATCCGATAGAGGTCGGCGCGGCGTGCCAGGAACTCGGGGAGTGGCACGATGTCGATCGCGTTCGAGACCTCGGCGATCGCGTCGTCCAGCCGACCGTCGGCCGCGGCGACCCGGCCGAGGCCCCAGTGCGCGAGGTGGAAGCGCGGGTCGGCCGTCACGGCCGCGGCGTAGGCCGCCGCCGCACCTTTCCGGTCGCCGGTGCCGATCAGCGTGTCGCCGAGCTGGTACTCGTACCAGGCGAGGCCGCTGCCGACGGTGGACTCGGCCTTGGCCGCGGCGAGTGCAGCGCGAGACTGCTTGACGGCTTCGGCCGTCCGGCCCTGGACGAAGGCCAGGTGGCTGATCCGCACGCGGGCAGCCGCGGAGTCATCGAGCGCGATCAGTCGGGCGTACGCCTTGCCTGCCGCCGTCACGTCACCGAGCTCGAGCGCCGCGTCGCCAAGGGTCGCGACGGCGGTCCCGTCGTCCGGGCTGTTCGCGAGGATCGCCTCGGCGTTGGCCCGGGCGGCCGTGAACTGGTGGAGCGCGACCTGGATGACGCCCCGGTAGTCGAGCGCCAGCGGGTAGTCCTCGTACGCCTTGAGGGCGCCGTCGACGGCGGCCCCGGCTGCGACGTACGCGCCGATGTCACCGGTCGCCCGCGCGAGCTCGATCTCTGAAGCAGCGAGCCGGGTGGCGCTGATGAAGTCACGCGGGCTCGCGCTGAACCGGTCACCCCAGAACGTCACGTTGGCGCGGATGCGGGCCAGGTCCGCGTCGGTCCCGACGACGGCCGCGGGGGCGATCGGGTCGAAGGCCGCAGCCCCGCCGTCCGTTCCGGGATCGGCGTCGTCGGTCGTGACAGCGGGTGCCGGCGCCGGCCCGGACACGGTCAGCCCGCGCGGCAGGACCTGGGCGGCGATCGCGATCGCGACGGTCAGGAGGAGCACGGCGAGTGGGACTCGCGGGAGGCCGGTGAGGTGGCGGTTGAGGGTGGTCATGTGTCTGTGCGTCCCTGCTCTTGGTCGGGCTGAGGAGTGGTGTGTCCCGGACCGACCGGTGGCCGGTCCGGGATACCGATCGGTCAGTGCGGGCTGGCGAGGTAGGGGAACGTGGCGCGGAACGTCGAGTCGTTGGCGTTGACGCCATCGCTCGTGACGTTGCCGTGCGTGAGCAGCGAGAACTCGGCGTTGATCACGTCGTCGCTGAGCCGGCGCCCGTTGAGGAAGCCGGCGTTGAGGCCGAGCTTGATCGTGAGGGTGTCCGGGGTCAGGACGTTGGCGATGCTTCGGATCTCGGCCGCCGTGTAGTTCGAGGCCGCGTTGACCTCGAGCACGTGGTCGATGGCCGTCATCGTGGCGATGACGTTGTCGCGGTCGAACGATCGGTCATCGCTCGGGCGCAGGCGGTTGGCCGCCTCCTTCTCCGCGTTGGTGTTGTTGAACACCGTGTTGATGGCCGGGCGGCCCATCCGCTCCACCTGCTGGTAGATCCCGTGGGATCGCTGCAGGACGGTCGCCCAGATGCCGACGGTCGTCCCGGTCCCGCCGAGGCGGGCATTCGGGACTTCGATGGCGATCGAGCTGACGTTGGTGCCCTTGAAGGTGTCGACGCCGGTGAAGCCACCGAGGAGGACGCCCAGGTCGGTCGAGCCGGCGAGGAGCTGCTTCTTGAACTCCACGAAGCCCGGCAGGTCGAAGAAGAACGGATCGTCGCGGACGCCGGCGAAGGCCTTGCCGCCGCCGCTGATATGGGCGATCCGGAGGGACGGGCGCTTGTAGGTCGTGGTCGTGCCGTGAGCGACGGTGGTCCCGACCCAGCCGTTCGTCCGGGCCGAGGTGCCGGTGGACCGCTTGATCGTGTAGTCCTGGACCACGTTGCCGTTGGACAGCGTGCGGGTGTTGCCGAACTTGACCCGGTAGGCGAGATCGGCGTAGGAGTTGAGGTTGCGATCGATGTTGAACTGGTAGATCGCCGCGGTGTCGAACCGGGTCGTCTTGCTGTCGGCCGGGCTCGTCAGCGGATTGACGTTGAGGACGAGCGTCGTCCCGCCGGCCGACTTGAAGGCGTACAGGTCGGTGATGTCGAGACGATGATTGGCCTTGGTGGTCGGAGCATCGAGGTGGTCGGCCGCGCTCACGAGGAGCGTTCCGGCACCGATGGACGCCACGAGTCCGGCAAGGGCCAGGAGGCCCACGGACGTTGCGGCGCGTCGATACGGTTTCATCAGGTCTGGAAGACCTCCATTGGGATGCTGCTGGACGATGGGCGTGGGCATGGATCGATCGGCAGGCTCGACCTCCCTCCTGCGACTGCGGGCCGTGCGCCGTTCTCTCCTCGGCGCCTGCGATGTATTCGCGACACCACGGCCGATGGATGACCGGGCCGGAGGCGTCGGACGGTCGGCTACACTCGGGGCGTGACTCGACCTGGGCGGCCCTCCCGTGGCTGGTTCATCACGCTCGAGGGCCCGGAGGGAGCCGGCAAGACGACCCAGACGACCGCGCTCGCCGAGCATCTCGAGGGGCGTGGCCTGGACGTCCACGTCACCCGCGAGCCCGGCGGGACCTGGCTCGGCGAACGTCTCCGCGAGGTGCTCCTGGCGCGGACCGATCCGGGCGCCCCGACCGATCCGCTGACGGACGCGCTCCTCTTCAACGCCGCCCGCCGCCAGCTCGTGACCGAGGTCATCCGGCCGGCCCTGGACGCGGGCCGGACGATCGTCTGCGCGCGCTTCGCCGACTCGACCCTCGCCTACCAGGGCTACGGCGCCGGCGTGCCGATCGAGACGCTGCGGATGCTCGAGACGACCGCGACGGACGGCCTCACGCCCGACCTGACGATCGTCCTCGACGTGCCCGTGGAGATCGGCCTGGCTCGGAAGGCGCCCGGCGACGTGACGCGCTTCGAGGCCGACTTCGATCTCGCCTTCCACCGCCGCGTCCGCGACGGTTTCCTGGCCCTCGCTGCGGCCGAGCCGGAGCGATTCGTGGTCGTCGACGCGGGTCACGGTGCGCCTGAGGTCGCCCGTGCCGTGGCCGCCGCTGCCGACCGGCTGACCGTCGCCGATGAACCGAAACGCGCGGCGATGCGCACAACGGGATGACACAGGCGGACGGGCCGCTCCGGCTCCGCGCTTCATCCGCGACGGATGAGGCGGACCGGGCCGTGCTCGTGCGCCTGGCCGACGGAGAGCTCGATGCTCTCGAGGACCTGTATGACCGCTACAAGACGATGGCCTACTCGATCGCCTACCGCATCACGAATGACACGACCATGGCCGAGGACGTCGTCCAGGAGGCGTTCCTGGGGGCGTGGCGGAATGCCGCTCGCTACGTCGAAGGGCGCGGCAGCGTGAAGACATGGCTGCTGTCGATCGTCCACCACCGGGCCATCGACGCCATCCGGCGCCGCCGGCCGACGACCGAGCTGCCCGACCTCGAGCTGCCGCCGCCCCCCGCCTTCACCCTTCCCGACGTCTGGTCCGAGGTCGCCGCCGGTCTCGATGCGGACACCGTCCGCGAGGTGCTGGGGGTCCTGTCCGACGTGCAGCGCCAGGCCATCGAGCTCGCCTACTTCGGCGGATTGACCCAGCAGGAGATCGCCGATCGGACGGGCACGCCCCTCGGGACCGTCAAGAGCCGGATGCGCCTGGGCCTGCTGGCCATGCGCCGAGCCCTGGAAGCAGGTTCGACATGACCGGATCCAACGGGGTGCGCGTCCTGACCTGCGACGAGGTCAGGGAGATGGCCGGGGCGTTCGTCCTCGGGGCGCTCGACCCGGCCGAGGACGCGTCCGTCCGCGCCCACCTGGAGACCTGCGCCGACGCCCATGCCGAGATCGCCGAGCTGGGCGGGGTCCTGCCCGTCCTCGCCGAGAGCGTGCCGGTGGTCGAACCGCCGGCGGGCCTCAAGGGACGGATCATGGCGGCGGCCGCGGCCGACCTGGAGACCCGGTCGGAGGCGGCCCCGGCCGTGGCGCACACACCGGGCGAGACCTGGGGCCCGGACGCCGCGACCGCGGCCGAAGACAGCGCTGCGCTCGAGATCGCGGCCGTGGCTTCGCTTGCCGGTGCCCCGCAGCCGATCGCCTTCCCGGACGCGGTCGAGATCGACGCGATCGAGGCCGGGACCGTGGCACCGGCCACCCCGGAGCCGATCCCGTTCCCGGTCGGGACCGAGCGCGCGCCGCGCGGCCGAACCTCGACAAGCTCGTGGGTCCTGCGGATCGCCGCGGTCGTCGCGATCGTCGGGCTCGCCGGCTGGAACTTCCTGCTGCGGACCCAGCTGGACGCCGCGCAGAGCTACGAACAGAGCGTTTCCGCGGTCATCGCGGCGGCCGGCCAGCCCGGTGCGCTGACGGCGATCCTGACACCGGATGCCGGGACGGGGACCGGCGTCGCCGCGATCAGCTCCGCCGGGCAGGTCACGCTGGCCATGCAGGACCTCGCCGCGACGAGCGGGGCGACCGTCTACACGACGTGGGCCATCGGGGCCGACAACGTCCCGGTCGCCCTGGGCGACTTCACGGTCGGCGGGTCAGGGACGGCGTCGTTCACGGCCGCCGGCCCACCGATCGCGCCGGGCGCCGTCATCGCGCTGACCCTCGAACCCGAGCCTGGCGCCAAGGCCCCGACCGGCCCGGTCGTTTCGAAAGGCCCCGCCACCTAGGCTCGGCTAGGCATCAGTCCTGGGCCGGCGCCCCCGACCCGACCATCCCGCGACCGTCGGTCCGGGCCTTGTCGAGTGCCGCGGTCGCCGCGGCGATGATGGCCTGGGCGTCCTCGCCGTCGGCCGGGAAGTGGGCCACGCCGGCCGAGACCGAGACAACGCGACCGCCGACCGCTGGCAGGGCCGCGATGCCCCGAAGGACGCGGTGCGCGACGACCGATCCGGCGGAGCCGGGCGCCACGACGACGAACTCGTCGCCGCCGATCCGTCCGACGGTGTCGACCAGCCGGACCGACTCGGCCAGCACGGCCGCCACCTGGCGCAGCACGTCGTCGCCGGCCTCGTTGCCGCCGTCGCGGTTGGTCGCCCGGAAATCGTCGACGTCGAACATCACGAACGAGACCTCGTCGCCGGCCCGCCCGGCCCGCGCGATCTCGAGCTCGAGGACGCGGCCGACCGTCCGTTCGTTGGCGATCCCGGTCAGCGGGTCCGTGTGCGCCATCCGTTCGAACCACTCGGATCGCTCGGCCGCCGTCGACCCGAGGCGCGCCCGGTCGATGGCGATGGCCGCCAGCGACGCCAGCGCCTGGAGCGACTCGCGCTCCGTCGCGTCGAGCACGTGCGGAGCGGGCCAGCTCAGGCCCATCGAGCCGAGCGAGACATCGACGCCACCGCTGGACACGAGGAGAGGCAGGTAGGCACCGACGAACGTCGTGCCATCCGGCGCGGTCGCCTCGCGATCGAACGTCGCGATGCGGCTCGTGGCGGCGGTCGCGAAGCCGTGCGTCGGGTCGAGGACCTCGGTCGCCAGGCGGGCGCTGGCGCCGGCGTCGATCCCGACGACGGCGGCCGGGTGCAGCCCGGGCCGGTCGGGATCCTGGACGAGCACCGCCCCCATCGGGGCATGAAGCGAAGCCGCCGGCCGCGGCCAGGAGGGCCTCGAGACTGGCATCGAGGTCGCCACCGAGCGCGATCGACTGGATCGCGGCGGCGAGGGCGGTGCGCAGGTCGCTGGTCTGGGGATCGGTCGACACGTGGGACTCCTGCACGCGACTTCTGACGGAGGCCGCATCGTACACCCCGACCCGGTGGGCGCAGACCATCCGAGCCACATCTCGACGTTGACCACGGTGGATGCGGCATCGATACTCCGCGCGTGAAGTTCAGTCGTCGCCATCGTCCATAACGAGGACGCCGGGGCCCTCGTCAGCGCCCTGCTCGAAAAGGAGTTCCGCGCCACGCGTCTGCAGAGCTCCGGCGGGTTCCTGAAGCAGTCGAACGCCACGATCATCCTGGGCGTCGAGGACGCCGACGTGGACGAGGTCATGGGCGTCGTCCGGACCAACTGCACGTCCCGGACGCAGGTCGTCAACCCGATGCCGCCGATCATGGAGCCCGGCGAGTTCTTCATGCCGTACCCGCTCGAGGTCGAGGTCGGCGGCGCCACCGTGTTCGTCCTGCCGGTCGAGCGATTCGAGCGGCTCTGACCGCGATGGTCGACGTCGAGGTCCGAACGCTGCCGCCGGCGACGACGATCGCCGTCCGACTCGAGACGACCGCCGACCAGCTGTCATCCGTGTTCGACGTCGAGCTGCCGCGCGTCGGCGCGCGGGTGGCGGAGGCCGGGGCGGCGATGGCCGGACCGCCGTTCGCGCGCTATCACCACTTCGGCCCGGACCGGGTGGACGTGGAGGTGGGCATCCCGATCGATGCGGTGCCGGCCGGGCTCGAGACCGCCGCCTCGACGCCGGATCGCCGGATCGGCGTCTCGTCGCTGCCGGGCGGGACTGCGGCGGTCGCGATCCACCACGGTCACTACGATTCGCTCGTGACCACCTACGACGGCCTGGCGGCCTGGATCGCATCGGAGAAGCCCGACGGCATGGTCGCCGGCGATGGCCCGTGGGAGGTCTACCTGACCGATCCGGGGCAGACACCGGATCCGGCCGCGTGGCTGACCGAGGTCGTGTGGCCGCTGGTTCGCGCCGAGGGCTCGTGACCCTGACGGCGACGTGGGTCGACGCCCTCGAAGCAGGTGCTCCGGACGTCGTCGCCGCGTGGCGGAGCATCGACGACGGTTCGGTCGCCTCGGTCCGCGGCGAGGTCCATCGGCGGGCCGGTGACGGCACGGCCGGATCGATCGCTGCGCAGCTCGGGGCGCTGGCCGCCGCTCTCGCCCACTCCGTCGAGGCCGTGCCGGACACGGTCCTCCGGCTGCCCGGTGGCGAGGCCGACTGGAACGTCGCGCAGACGATCGGCCACGCCTGTGACGCGCGTGCCGGCCTGTCTCTCGCGGCTGCCCTGGCGGCGCGCGGCCGCTGGCCGGCCGAGGCGCCCGACGTCGTCCCGGGCGTGCCCGGGCGGCCGGACGCGGACGGGCCGACGCTCATCGCCAGGATCGCGGGGAGCCAGCGCCTCGTCGAACGCGCCGCGCGGACCGTCGCCGGCCACGAGACGACGCCCTGTCCGCTCCGGCACCCGCTCGTCGGCCAGCTGCTCTGCGGCGAGTGGTTGGTCTTCGCCGGTGTCCACGACCTGATGCACCTCGAGCAGTTGCACGCTCTCCCGACCCGGATCGGAGACCCCACATGAGCCCCTTTCGCCCCGACCTGATCGATTGCTGGATGTTCCGCGTCGGGATGACGTCCCGTGCCGTCGAGCGCCCGGAGATCCTGCTCATCAAACGATCGCCCGGGCGCATCCTGCCCGGCCTGTGGCAGTGCGTCTCCGGCTCGCTGGAGCCGGGCGAGCGGGTGACCGCCGGCGCGCTGCGCGAGCTGGCCGAGGAGACCGGCTTCGGTCCGGACGCCATCGAGGCGTTCTACGACCTGGACCTCGTCAACCAGTTCCACGAGCCGTCGTACGACGCGATCGTCACGTCCGCGGTCTTCGCGGTCCGCCTCAAGCCGGGCGCCGAGCCGCGCCTGTCCAGCGAGCACGACGATGCCCGCTGGCACGATCTCGACGAGGCCCACCAGCAGGTCATCTGGCCGGGCTACCGGACCGCCATCGAGCGGATCCGCGACGACCTGTCCGAGCCGGAGCGCGCCGGCTGGTTCGAGCTGACCCTCGACGGGGCCCGGGCCGGGTCGGACCTCGGGTCGCCGAAGCTGACGCGCTGGTAGACTCGGGGTCGACAGGCAGCCCACCGTGAGGCGGCACAGGAGGGCCACGTGATCGAGCGTACCGAGACCCCCTCCGCGACCCCGGCCACGAGTGCCGCGTCGCGACGCGTGTTCCGGTCCAAGGTGGACACGATCCGCCCGACCTACGGCTTCGAGGACGTCTCGCTCGCGCCGGGCACCGACACGATCGAGCCCTCCGACGTCGATCTCGCCCAGGTCTTCTGCGGCATCGACCTCGCGATCCCGATCCTCGCGTCCGCCATGGACGCCGTCGTGGACGCGCGGATGGCCGGGGCGATGGCGCGGCTCGGTGGCCTCGCGATCCTCAACCTCGAGGGCGTCCAGGCGCGCTACGACGAGCCCGACGCGATCCTCGCGCGGATCGCCGCGGCGGCCGACGACGAGGTCCAGGACCTCCTCGCGGAGGTCTACCTGCAGCCCATCCGCGAGGAGCTCATCGCGCGCCGGCTGGACGAGATCCACGCCGCCGGGTCCCGCGCCGCCGTCGCCGCGACGCCGGGCGCCGCGCGCCGGTTCGGGCCGTTCTGTGCGGAGCACGGTGCGGACCTGTTCCTGGTCCAGAGCCAGGTGTCGTCCGCTCGCCACCTCGCGACCGCGTACGACCCGCTGTCGCTCGCGGACTTCACCCGGTACATGCCCATCCCTGTCGCCGTCGGCAACACGACCAATGCCGAGGCGGCCTTCGCGCTGATGGAGCAGGGCGCGGCGGCGGTCTTCGTCGGGGTCGGGCCCGGCGCGGCCTGCACGACGCGCGAGGTCCTCGGGATCGGCGTGCCCCAGGTCACGGCCATCAGCGATGTCGCCGCGGCCCGCGACGCCTTCCACCTGGAGACCGGACGGTACGTGCCGGTCGTCGCCGATGGCGGGATGCGCCGAGGCGGCGAGCTCGCCAAGGCGATCGCGGCCGGCGCGGATGCGCTGATGATCGGCTCGCCGCTCGCCCGCGCCGAGGAGGCGCCGGGCCGTGGCACGAACTGGGGCATGGCCGCTCCGTCGCCCACGTTGCCGCGCGGCACGCGGATCAAGGTCGGGACCGTCGGCACGCTGGAACGGATCCTCCTGGGTCCGGCCCACGTGACGGACGGCTCGCAGAACCTCGTCGGCGCGCTGCGCCAGTCGATGGCGGCGCTCGGCGCGCAGGACGATCCGCGACATGCAGCGGGTCGAGATGGTCTACGCGCCGTCCACCCAGACCGAAGGCAAGTCCTGGCAGCGGAGCCGCTGAACCGATGATCCCCGCGACCTCGTCCACCGCCGGCCGAACCCGGCGACTCGCCATCCCGCTCGCCGCTGCGGCCCTCGTCGCGATCCTCGTCGGGGCCTGCTCGACCCCGACGACCGGCGCCGGCTGGACGTTCGGGCCGACCCTGTCGAGCGCACCGTCGGCCGCGCCGTCGGCGGCTGCGTCGGCGGCCCCGCCTGCCGCGTCGCAGCCCGCGAGCGCCGCGCCGAGCGCATCGCCGGCGCCCTCGCCGTCGACGTCGCCGTCGGTCGCACCGTCGGCCTCGGTCGAGCCGTCCCCGTCGGGCTCCGCGGAGGCGTCCGAATCGCCGGAGCCGTCCGAGACGCCCGAACCGCTCGAGTCGGCGACCAACTGACGGCCCCGGTCCTGAGCCCCAGCCGCCCCGACACGATGGAGGATGACCTCGTCGCGTCGGGCCGCTTCGCCCGGATCGAGATGCTCGGAGCCCAGAGCGGGGCGGCCCGCGCCGTGACCGTCGGGTTCGTCGAAGACGACCCGGCCGACCCGGCCGGTGCGATCCTCGTGGCGGCCGGTTCGCCCGAGACGGCCTGGGCGCGGAACCTGGAGGCCGATCCGCGATGCCGTGTGCGCGTCGGCGCCCGGGCG
Organism: uncultured Chloroflexia bacterium; assembly: GCA_963755995.1. Classification (GTDB taxonomy): domain Bacteria; phylum Chloroflexota; class Limnocylindria; order Limnocylindrales; family CSP1-4; genus SPCO01. The sequence goes on from CAVWLQ010000004.1 coordinate 235,580, forward strand.
TTCGACGCGGTCGCGGAGCCACTCGCACGCGAGGAGCACGTCCGAACCATCCGCGACCTGATCCTGCGCTACGGGACGCCATCCGAGGGCCTCGGGCGCGGACCGTCCTTCCGCCTCCGCCCGGTCACGGCCGGCGTTCCGTGACCGTCTCCGTCGATCTCGATACCCGGATCGCGCGCACCCCGGCGGACGTCTTCGCGGCGCTCGTCGACGTCGAGCGTTATCCCGGCTGGCTCATCGCGTCGGGCATCGTCAAGGTCGAGCGGCTGGACGGCGGCCCGCTCGCCGTCGGGTCCGGCCTGCGGATCCACCAGACGGTCGCCGGCCGTTCCACGGTCCTCGACGGCAAGGTCACGGTCCTCACGCCCGGTGCGGCCTTCGGCCTGCGTGGCAAGGACAAGGACGGGGTCACGATCGAGATCGACGCCGTGCTCGCGCTCGACGACCTGGCCACCCGCCTGCGCTGGTCGCTCCGCCTGGGGTTGCCGCTGCGTTACCGGATGTTCGAATCGATGGTCGGCCCGCAGGCGAAGCGCGCCGCCGCCCTGGACCTCGAGGCCTTCAAGCAACGGCTGGAGATGGGCACCGACGGCTGAGCCCGATCGGCCACGCCGCGGGCGTTCCGCCGCCGCCGGCATCGACAAGTGTCCATCACCGCGCGTGCCGGATGCCGGTGCCCCGCCCCGCGCGCCGCGCCTACCGTCCTGACATCGGGATCCCACCACGGGACGACCGGCAGGAAGGAGTCAGGCGTCATGTTCCATCCCAACCAGCTCCGCACCGGCGAACCGATCCTCATCGCCGAGCCGGCCCCCTCGCGCGCCTGCCTCGTCGCCGGATGCACGTGCAAGGACGCCCGCATCGTGTCCCATCGCCGCGCCGCGTTCTACGCGGCCGTCGCCCGCCGGACGGGCGAGACCGCAGACCGGGTCGTCGCCGCCGAAGACGGCTGGCGGATCCCCACCTTCGAAGGAGCCTGAACCGCCATGTCCATGACCGGGTCCACCACCGTCCCCCGCTACGCCCAGCGACGCGGGACCCGCGGGTTCGCGGCGTTCGTGACGCTCCTCGCCGGGTTCGTCGTCCTCGCCGTCGGCCTCGTCGTCCTGCCCTCGACCTCGCTCGACCCGGCCGTCGCTGACGTGGCTGGTGCCGCGGCCGTCGCCTTCGGTCTCGGCCACCTCGTCGCGGCCTACGGGCTGATCCGCCACCGGGACTGGAGCCGGAACTCTGGTCGGCTACCTCGCGGCGATCGGCATCGGCGTCGCGGCCTACGGTCTGCTGCTGGCACTGACCGGCCTTGACCCGATCGGGGCGACGAGCACGCTGCCGTCGGCCCGGGCATGGGCCGAGGGCCTGGGCCTGATGATCTGGTTGATCGGGCTGTGGGTGGTCGCGGCGCGCTACGCCTTCAAGGGCATCACGCCGGATCGCGCGGCCGCCCGGCCGTCGCCTCGCCTGAGCGCGGCGCTCACGGCCATCTGAGCCGACCCGATCCCCCACGACCGCCGGCGGGACCCCGCGACACCCGGGGCCCGCCGGTCGTCATGTCCGCCTCCGACGTGCGGGCTATCCTCGGGTCGTGGCCACCGAGACCCTCAACCTGTACGAGCGCGCCGGCGGCGAGCCGTTCTTCGAGGCCCTCGTCGGGCGCTTCTACGCCGGCGTGGCGGACGACCCGCTGCTGCGACCGATCTACCCGGAGGCGGACCTGGCGCCGCGCCACGCGCCGGCTGACGCTATTCCTGATCCAGTACTGGGGCGGCCCGACCACCTACGACGCCGAACGCGGCCACCCGCGCCTCCGGATGCGCCATGCGCCGTTCGCGATCGGCCCGGCGGAGCGCGATCGCTGGCTGGTCCACATGCGTGCGGCCATCGCCGACCTGTCGCCACCGGACGACGTCGCGGCGGAGCTCGAGCGCTACTTCGCGATGGCCGCCGAGGCGATGCGCAACCGCGGCTGAAGGGGACCCGGCCCGGACCCGCCCGGGTACACTGCCCGGACAGGCAGGGAGGATCCGATCGGACGATGACCCAGGCGACGGACGGCGGGGATGACGAGGCGGCGAGTCGGGTAGCCGGGCAGGCGGCGGACACCCCCCGGCAGCGCGGCAAGACCATCTACGGCGAGGCCGCCAACGCCGGTCATCGCGTGCTCGCCCCGGACGACGCCGAGGTCGAGGCCTATCTCGAGACCGCCCTCAAGGCGGCGCCCACCCACGACCGGTCGGGCGAGGCGGGACCGGCCGGTGCGGACCAGACTGCGCCGGGCACCGTCGTCGTCCTCGATTTCGGCAGCCAGTTCGCCCAGCTCATCGCGCGGCGCGTCCGCGAGCTCGACGTCTACTCGGAGCTGCTGCCGTTCGACACGCCCTACGACGAGCTCGAGCGCCGCGGCGCCCGGGCGATCATCCTGTCGGGCGGCCCGAACTCGGTCTACGACGAGGGTGCGCCGCGACCCGATTCGGCCATCTGGGCCGGCCGGATCCCCGTCCTGGGCATCTGCTACGGCGCCCAGCTGATGGCCCACGAGCTCGGCGGCGACGTCATCCCGTTCGACCATCGCGAGTACGGCCCGGCCAACGTCAGCATCACCTCGGACGAGCCGCTGTTCGGCGGCATCGAGCGCGAGCAGCCGGTCTGGATGAGCCACGGCGACTCCATCTCGCGCCTGCCCGAAGGGTTCCGCTCGACCGCCCAGACGGACTCGACGCCGTACGCCGGGATCGTCGACGCCGAGCCGCAACCTGTACGGCATCCAGTTCCACCCCGAGGTCGTCCACACGCCGCGCGGCAAGGACATCCTGCGCAACTTCGTGGTCGACATCGCCGGCGTCTCGCCGACCTGGACGGCGGCCAACTTCATCGAGACGACCGTCACCGGCATCCGCGATCGGGTCGACGCGCATGCGCGCGAGACCGGCTCGGACGGCCTGGTCATCTGCGCGCTGTCGGGCGGCGTCGACTCGGCGGTGGCGGCCGCGCTCGTCCATCGCGCGGTCGGCGACCGGCTGACCTGCATCTACGTCGACCACGGCCTGATGCGCAAGAAGGAATCGGAGCTCCTCCGGGTCACCTTCGAGCGCGACCTCGGCATGAACCTGGTGATGGTCGACGCGCGCGAGCGCTTCCTGGCCCGGCTGGCCGGCGTCGAGGACCCGGAGGAGAAGCGCCGGATCATCGGCGACGAGTTCATCCGCGTCTTCGAGGAGGAGGCGACGAAGCTCGGTCGGATCGACTTCCTGACCCAGGGCACGCTCTACCCGGACGTCATCGAGTCGGCGACCTCGGAGACCAAGGCGGCCCAGAAGATCAAGACCCACCACAACGTCGGCGGGCTGCCGGCAGACCTCCGGTTCAAGCTCATCGAGCCGCTGCGCTACCTGTTCAAGGACGAGGTCCGGCGGGTCGGCCTCCAGCTCGGCCTGCCCGAGGCGATGGTCCTGCGCCAGCCGTTCCCCGGCCCGGGCCTCGCCATCCGGATCATCGGCGAGGTCACGGCGGAGCGGCTCGACACCCTGCGCGAGGCGGACTGGATCGTCATCGACGAGATCAAGGGCGCCGGCCTCTATCGGAGCCTGTGGCAGTCGTTCGCGATCCTCACCCCGGTCCGCTCGGTCGGCGTCATGGGCGACGGCCGGACGTACGCCAACGTCGTCGCGATCCGGGCGGTCACCAGCGAGGACGGGATGACCGCCGACTGGGCCAAGCTCCCGTACGACGTCCTGGGCAAGATCTCGTCGCGCATCGTCAACGAGGTCGCCGGGCGTCAACCGGGTCGTCTACGACATCAGCTCCAAGCCGCCGGCCACGATCGAATGGGAATGAGGGTCCTCCCCCGGAGATGACGGATGGGCCATCGAACGCGTCGCGCGACCGGGTAGGATTCGGCCGATGGATGAAGCGACCCTTCCGCCCGCCGCCGCGTCCGACGAGATCTGCCCCTGGTGCTCGGCGACCGTCACGGCCGGGGCCGTCACCTGCGCCGGCTGCGGCGCGATCCTGATCGCCGACGACGCGTCCGAGCTGCCCGGCATCACCGAGATCGATCCGAAGGTCGCGCGAGGCGAGCGCCCGCCGCCGCAGCGGAGCCGGCTGCTGTCGTGGATCAGCGGCGACTATCCGGACACGGGCGGTGGCCCCGTCGACCCGGGGGCCCTGGCACCGCCCGATCCCGCGGTCCAGCGCGAGATCCTCCTGCTCGAGCTCCAGGCCGAGGTGGCCAACCTGCAGGCCGAAGCGGACGCGCATGCGCGCCGACGCCATCGTCGAGGGTCGCGTCGCCGACGCCACGGAGATCGCCGACGCGGAGGAGGAGGCCGGGATCCCGGCCGCCGAGGCCGAGGCCGGACTGCATGGGAACGCCGGTGCGGCGGCCGACACCGCCGCCGCGGATGCCGACACCGACAGCCGACGTCGTCGCCGCGTCCGAACCCGACCCCGCCGAGGACGCCCCGACCGCCTGACGCCCTGGCCGTGTGCGACGGCCGCGCGGCGCTATCCTGCGGCGGTGCCCGATCGCCTGCCGCCGCCCGGTCCGTCCTTCCTCCGCGAGCAGCCGATCCGCATCGGCGAGCGCACGCTGCGCGCCGGCATGGCCCGCCCGACCGAGGCACCCGACGGCTGGTGGCTGGCCGTCGTGTGGGTCGCCGACGACGAGGGCGTCGTGAGCTTCCGCGACGTCGCGCCGGCCGCGGGCCCGCCGCCCGATCCGCCGCTGGCGCGCCTCGGACCGGGCGTCAGCGGTGCCCTGTCCGGGCTCATCCTCGAGGATGCCGGGCGGCTCCAGATGCGGCTCGGCCTCATCGCCCAGCCGGACGATCCGAGCCGGCCGTGGCGGGCGCCCCTGGCGATCCGCGCCGCGTTCCGGTTCGAGCCCGCGCGGGCGGCCACGATGGGCACGAACGAGCTCGCGGAGATGGTCCTGGCGGGCTTCGCCGGGCCATCGGCGGGCTCCACCGGCCGTGATCCGATCCGTGCGGGTAGACTGCGCACCCGATGCGCGACTTGTTCGACGACTTCCTGGAAGAGCTGCGAAAGCGCGAGGCCGTCGCACGCGGCGAAACGCCCCCGCCCGGGAAGCCCGATCGCGACGCTCCGGACGACGACGCGGAGCCCGATCCCGCGGACGATGACGCGGACACCGATGCCACGGACGAGGACGGCGCCGACACCGAGCGACGACGCCACGGACGAGGACGACGCCGACCGCCCGCAACCCATCCACGAGACCCGCCGTCGCGGCGGTCCACCCCGGCGCCGGGGACCGGGCGGGCCGGATGACGGCGGGTCCGGACGGCTGGCCCGGGCCGGCCGGCGGATGGGCCTGTGGATCGCCATCGCGCTCGTCATCGCGCTCTTCCTTCTGTTCAGCGTCGGGATCGACCTGTGGACCGATGCCCTGTGGTTCAAGAGCGTCGGCTTCGATCCGGTCTTCTGGACGCGGCTGACCGCGACCATCGGCCTGGGGGTCGGCGCCTTCCTCGTGGCTGCCGTCGTGCTGCTCGGCAACCTCTGGCTGGCCGGACGTCTCGCGCCCGAATCGACCGGTGGACCGGGCGGCGGCAGCATCCGCTCGTTCGTGGACCGGATCAACGAGGCCGCCCAGGCCGCGGACCAGCGACGCGGGCGGACGCTCGCCGTTCGGCGGCGACCGGTACGGCGGCGGCGATCGATACGGCGGCCACCCCGACCGGTCCGACGCTGGTCTTCGAGGGCGCCGACTTCCCCGATCTGACGCCCCTCGCCGGCTGGGTCCTGGGCGGGATCGCGCTGTTCATCGCCCTGCTCATCGGCGGGGCCGTGTCGGGTGCCTGGGAGACCGTGCTGCTCTGGATCCACCGGGTCCCGTACTCGCCGGTCGCCAGCGTGACCGACCCGATCTTCAACCGCGACATCGGGTTCTTCCTGTTCGAGCTGCCGTTCCTGCGCCTCGTCCAGGGGCTGTTCAACGCGCTGGTCGTCGGCGCGCTGCCTGGTGACCCTCGCCCGCTACCTCGTCAGCGCGACGCACGGCGGCCTCGTGTTCTCGACCCAGGTGCGCGTCCACCTCGCGGTCCTCGGCCGGCCTGTTCCTGCTGTCGGTGGCGTTCGGCTACCAGCTCGACAAGCTCGACCTCGTCGTACAGCAACCGGGGCGTCGCGACGGGCGTCAGCTTCACCGACCAGAACGCCCAGTTCATGGCCTACGACATCCTGACGATCCTGTCCGGGATCGCGGCGGCCCTGCTCGTCGGGCGGTGCCTTCACTCGCGTGCTGTGGCCCCTGGGGCTGACCATCGCGCTGTGGTTCGTCGCGTCGCTCGTCATCGGGCGGCTCTACCCGGAGGTCGTCCAGCGCTTCTCGGTCGCCCCCAACCAGTACGCCCAGGAGTCGCCGTACATCGGCAACAACATATCGATGACGCGGCTCGCGTTCGACGTCGGGGACTGGACCGACCAGCCGTTCGACGGGACCGCGGTCCTCACGCCGGAGCAGGTCGCCGCCGAGGCGCCGCACGTTCGCCAGCGCCCGGCTGTGGGATCCGCGCCCGCTCCAGGTCAGCCTCGACCAGCTCCAGACCGTGCGCAAGTACTACGACTTCCCCGGCGTCGACACGGACCGCTATTCGATCGACGACGCCCAGCGCCAGGTCATGCTCTCCGGCCGCGAGCTCGCCCTCGAGCAGAACCCGAGCGCGACCGGCTGGGTGAACCAGCGGATCATCTACACCCACGGCATCGGCGTCGCGATGGTGCCGGTCAACGAGGCGGGCAGCCAGGGTCAGCCGAACCTGCTCATCGGGAACCTGCCGCCGGTCTCGGTCCCGGGTGCCCCGACGGTCTCCCAGCCGCGGATCTACTTCGGCGAGCGGCCGTCGCTCGTACGTCGTCACCGGCGCCCAGGAGGACGAGTTCGACTACCCGACCGGCGACACCGACACGGGCGGCTCGGTCGGTGCGCAGTACCGCTGGACGGGGACGACGGGGATCGACCTCGACACGACCCTCATGCGCCTGCTGTTCGCGGCCCGGTTCAGGGATCTGGACCTGCTGATCAGCGACCAGGTCACCAGCGACAGCCAGCTCCTGTTCCATCGCACGCCTGGCCGACCGGCTGGCGATGATCGCGCCGTTCCTGCGCTTCGACAAGGATCCGTACCTGGTCATCGACGACAGCGGCCAGCTGGTCTACATCCAGGACGCCTACACCACCTCCGACCGGTTCCCGGACGCCCAGGCGTTCGATCCGACCACGCTGTCCGGGTCCGGCCTGGGCGGCGACGACATCAACTACATCCGCAACAGCGTCAAGATCACGATGAACGCCTACGACGGCACGATGCACTTCTACGTCGCGGACCCGGACGACCCGATCATCCGGGCGTACGAGGGCATCTTCCCGACGATGTTCGAGCCGCTCACGGCGATGCCGTCCGACCTCCGTGCCCACCTCCGGGTCCCCGAGGAGCTGTTCAACGTCCAGACCCGGGTCTTCGGTCGCTACCACGTGACCGACCCGCTCCAGTTCTTCCGCAAGGACGACCTGTGGACCGTGCCGACGGGCACCACGAGCGAGCAGACCCTGCCATCCGAGGCGTACTACGTCGAGATGCACCTGCCCGGCGAGAAGGGCGTGGAGTTCCTGCTCCTCCAGCCGATGGTGCCGACCAGCCGGCCGAACATGATCGCGTGGGTCGCGGCGAGGAACGACGGCGCGAACTATGGATCGACGCTCGTCTACCAATTCCCGGCGGACACCACGATCTTCGGACCCGCCCAGATCGAGGCCCGGATCGACCAGGATCCGGTCATCAGCGCCCAGATCTCCCTCTGGAACCAGTCGGGCAGCAAGGTCATCCGGGGCAACCTGATCGTGCTGCCGCTCGACGACGCCCTCATCTACCTCCAGCCGATCTATCTCCAGTCGACCGGATCGGCGTTCCCGGCATTCACCCGGATCGTCGTGGCGTCGCCGCGCCAGGTGGTCTGGAGCGCGACCCTGGGAGACGCCCTCCGGCTGCTCCTGGCGGCCGAGGCGGGTGCCCCGCCCCAACCCACGCCGCCGCCATCGCCCGGTCCATCCGGGAGTCCCGGTCCGGGTGCCACGCCGACGGCCAGTCCGGTCGGGACCCCAGTGCCGACCCCGGTAGCCGGCCTGCCGACCGACGTGCCGGGCCTGATCGACTACGCCAACGCGCACTACGAGCTCGCGCAGCAGGCTCTCCGCGACGGTGACCTCGCTCGCTACGGCGAGGAGATCGCCCTCGTCGGGGCCGCCATCCAGCAGCTCCAGGTCCTCGCCCCGGGTCTCGCGCTGCCGAGCGTGGGCCCGTCCGCCAGCCCCGTCCCGTGAACCGGGGAGTGGCGCTCATCGGCGCGCTGCTCGTGACGCTGGCCACGGCCGGCCACCTGGCCGCTCGCGCTCGGGGCCTTCCTGCTCCGCGGCGGGATCCTCCTGGTCGTCGTGCCGGTCGTCGTGCTGCCGACACCGGTCGGGCTCGCCAACGCGTTCGGCCCGCTCGTGACGGCGATCGCGCTCGGATCGGTGACCGGCGCGACGATCGCGGCCGGTGGCGTGGTCGCCCTCGCGGCCGTGGCGCTGCTGTTCGGCGTTGCCTGGCTGGCCGCCGCGCTCGAGGGCGAGGCGATCCGGATCGTCTCGCTGGACGAGGATCTGGCCGCGCGCCGGCCCGGTCGCGAGCGGCCCGCCCGTCGCGGGGTCTCGCTGCGGATCCTCATCGCCCGGATGATCGCGCTCGTGCCCCTGCTGATCGCCCTCGCCTGGGGCTCGGTGCGCCTCGTGTCGGTCGCCTATCGCGAGCTGACCAGCCCGTTCGACGTGGTGACCCCGATCGCGATCCGGGTCCTGCGCGAGACGCCCGAGGTCATCGCCGCGGTGATCGTGACCTGGATGATCGGCGAGATCGTCGGCGCGTCGGCGGCGCGACGGATCGTGCTCGACGGAGACGGCGTGGGGCGTGCGCTGGCCGGCGCGATCCGGACAGGGCTGCGACACCCGGTCGCGACGCTCGCGCGCTTCTGGGGTCCCGCCCTCGTCCTGCTCGCCGTCCTCGTTCCGTTTGCCTTCGCCGCCGAGACCGCCTGGACCGCCGCAGCCAACGTGCTCGACGGGGCCGACGATCCGCTCTCGGCCTTCATCGCGGTCGTGGTCCTGGTACTGCTGTGGACGGTCGGGCTGCTGCTCCTGAGCGTGGTCTGTGCCTGGCGGGCGGCCGTCTGGACCGTCGCCGAGGTCACCCGCGAAGGGACGTTCGGGGGGTCGACCGATAGCCGACCGGGTGACTGGCGACCCGACCAGACGTCTGCGACGCTGTAGGCCGGGCGGCCCCAGCGGCCGTCCCGGACGGGGAGATGTCGCATGAAGACCAAGACCATCGACTGCGTCGAGTGTGGCGAAAAGGTCTCGTACGGCCGATTGTCGTGCCCGGCCTGTGGGGCGCTCCTGGCATCCGTGGCGGGCGGCCCGGCCAGGCATGTCCCCGAGCCGACCCCTGTCGAGGTGGACGCCGGCGCCTCGGTGGACGCGGCGGACACGTCTGAAGCGACGTCCGACGTCGAGATCGCACCCGATCAGATCCCACTGCCGCTCGACGACGGTGGCGAGGCGACGGACATGGCCGAGGTCGAGGCGGCCGTCGAGCCGGCCGACCTGGCCCCCGAGGCCGCGATCGAAGCCGACGCCGAGCCCGAGCCCGGGCCCGAGCACGCCGCCGAGCCCGTGGCCGCGGCCGAAGCCGAGACCGACGCCGAACCGGCGGAGCTCGAGCTCGAGCCGGCAGCGTTCTCGTTGTCGCCCGAACCGACCGAGGCACTGCCTGCCGCGCTCCGTACGCCCTTCGATGGCCCCGAGCCGATCCTCATCGCGCGCCCGTACGTCCACCGCAAGGACGTGGCCGCCGCGACCGGGCCCGGCCACACGCCCCCGAGCGCGTATCGGCCGCCGGTGCTCGCGCTGTCGGCCGCGGCGGCCGCCGGTGCCGGATCTGCCGCGACTGGCTCCTGGCCGTCGCAGACCATGACCGTCGCGCCGCGCTCATCGATCGCCGCGGCAGAGGCCGCTGCCGTGAACGCGACCGTCGGCGCGAGCGACTCCGACGAGCTCACCCGGTTCGCCGAGATCGGCACGTGGTTCGTGATCGTCGGTGCCGCGATGGCCGTGCTCGGCTTCCTGCTGCCGTGGTCGAGGGTCGTCATCGGCTCGCGCAGCCTCGGTGGCTATCTCGACTCGTGGGGCCTCGCCAGCCCGACCCACGTCGTGCGTCCTGCTGGCATCCCTCGCCATCCTGGCCCTCGGGATCATGCGCACGAAGGTGCCCGTCTGGCTGTGGGCCGGCGTGTTCGCGCTCGGTCTGGGCGGGATGCTCGTCGGGCTGACCTGGCCGTACCAGTTCGGCCCGCTCGGCGCCGACGTCGGCGTCATCGTGGTCGCCCTCGGTGGCGCGGCGCTCCTCATCGGTGGCGGCGTCACGTCGTGGGCCACCCGTCACGTCGAGGTCGAACCGGTCGTCTGAGGCCATGGCGAACGGGCGGCATCCCACGGGCCGAGGCCCCGGGAACTCCCCTGCTACACTTCGCCGAGCGAATCGGACGAGGCCCGACCCTGGGTGCATCGGGCCGGTGAGGCCAACGGAGGCAGCGACCCAGCGGCATGGATCAGATCTTCGGACAGATCGGTGAGTCGGTCAGCGGCTTCTTCAACAGCGCCCCGGTCCAGTTCGGACTCCGGGCGATCGGCATCTACCTCATCGTCATCTGGCTGGCATCCGCCTACTGGGCCTTCCGGGACATGCAGCAGCGGTCGGACAACCCGATCCTGCCGTACGTCGCGGCTGCCGGGATCATCCTGTTCACCCCGATCTTCTTCATCCTCGCCGTCTGGATCTACAAGATCGTGCGGCCGCACGAGAAGATCGGCGAAGTGTGGGAGCGCAATCTGGCCGAGGAGGCCCTCCTCGCCGAGGTCGAGTCGATCCATCACTGCCCCGGCTGCGAGCGCAGGATCGACGACGAGTGGATCATCTGCCCCAACTGCCGGACCCGCCTGAAGCGCGTCTGCCCGAATTGCAGTCGGCTGGTCGGGATGGACTGGTCGCTGTGCGCCTGGTGCGGCAAGGACTTCGAGCGTCGTGAGGCGCCGGCCGCCATCGGGGCGCTGCCGCACGCACGCGAGGTGACGGGCCGGATCGCCGCCACGGGCGAGGCCGCCCAGCCCGCCGCTGCCGTCTCCGGCTCCAGCGCGATCCCGACAACGTTCCCGACCGGTGGCCGGTCGTCGACGCGTCCTGCGACCGGGCCGATCCCGGCGCCCCAGGATCCGCTGCCGGAGCGTTGACCTCCTCGGACCCGCCGTCCGGGCGTGGGCCGGAGCGAGCGGACGGATCCCCGGACGGGCTCGTCCCCCTGCCCGATACCGATTCTCACGAGCCGGATCCTGACGCGTCCGACCCCGACGAGGCCCGGCGCCCCCGTCCTGATCCCGGCCCCGCCGCCGGCCCGACTCGGGACCGGCACGTTCACCATCGAGGGACGCTCCGCGCCGGCACTGTTCGTCGTCGGCTGGCTCGCGACGATCGTCGGGATCGGGCTCATCGCCGTCGGGTTCATGAGCAGCAACCCGGACTCTGCCCGGATCCTGATCGTCGTCGGCCTCATCCCCCTGTCCGTCGGCCTCATCGCCGGCGCCGGCTCGCAGGCGATCGAGCGGCGCGTCCGCGGCCGCCTGCCGTACCAGGGTCCGTCGCCGTTCCTGGTGCTGTTCGCGTCCGTCCCGATCTCGCTGCTGGCGCTGCTGGTCGTCAGCGTCCCGCTCGCCTTCGTCGGCGTCCCGCTCGACGGCCCGTTCGGGGCGCTCGTCTCGGTCACGGTCCAGGCGGCGGTCTACATCGGTCTCGTGCGGCTGCTCGTCGTCGACGCGGGCGCGCTCGACTGGGCGGCGATGGGTGTGAGCCGGCCGGACCGGCGGGCCGTGGCCGAAGGGCTGCGGGGCGCGGCCTGGGCCCTGCCGATCGTCTTCGTGACCGGGATCGTCGTCTCCATCCTGCTCCGCGCCGTGCCCGTCGAGCCGGTCAGCCCATTGCCCCCGACCGGGACGAACATCGGCTTCGCCCTGTCGCTCCTGGCAGGTGTCGTCATCGCGCCGTTCGGCGAGGAGATCCTGTTCCGCGGCATTCGCCACCACGGCCTGGGTCCGCGGTCTCGGCGTCACGCGCGGGGTCGTGCTCGGGGCGCTGGTGTTCGCCTTCGCGCATGTCGTGACGATCTCGGGCTCCAGCGCGGGCGACGCCTTCTCCCAGGCCTTCGTCGCGTTCGCCGGCAGGGTGCCGATCGCCCTGGCCCTCGGCTGGCTGTTCGTCCGCCGCAAGACGGTCTGGGCGTCGTTCGGGCTCCACGCGGCGTTCAACGGGATCCTGCTGGTCATCGCCGAGATCGCCGCGCGATCGTCGTAGTCAGGGTCTGGGCGGCGTTCGTGCCGCGCCCCCCTTCGGTGAGCCGCGGGTGCATCACCGGGTGACCGGCCGATGAGCGCCCATCCCTAGGCTGCGCGATGTCCTCGAGGTCCGGATGGCGGGGGGAATTGGCGGGCTCTCGTCATTCGGGCCCCGGGGACGCCTCAGACCGCCCGTTTCGTCCCGGAGGTGCCGCGGTGGCCGCATCCCACGAGCCGTCCAGGATCGACGGCCACCACGGCGACCGGGGCCGGGCGATCCGGGAGCTGCCCGCCACCGAACGGCCGCGGGAGCGGCTGGCCATGCGCGGGGTCGGTGGCCTGACCGTCGCCGAGCTGATCGCGCTGGTCTGGGGCTCCGGGACGCGCGGGCGATCGGCCGTGGACCTGGCATCGGACGCGCTGGTCCGCCACGACGGCCTGACCGGGCTGGCCCGCGCCACGGAGCTCGAGCTGGCCGAGGTCAGCGGGATCGGCGAGGCAAAGGCCGCCCAGCTGGTCGCCGCGTTCGAGCTCGGGCGCCGGCTGCTGGCCGACTGGCCGACCGCGCGCTGGACGATCCGCGGGCCGCACGACGTGGCGGATCGCCTGATCCTCCAGATGGGCCGGCTCGAGCGCGAGGAGCTGCGGGTGGTCATGCTCGACACGAAGAACCACGTCCTGCGCGTGACCACGGTCTACCAGGGCAACGTGTCCTCCTCGCTGGTCCGGATCGGCGAGCTGTACCGGGACGCGGTGCGGCTGAACGCGGCCGGGGTGATCCTCGTCCACAACCACCCGTCCGGCGATCCCGACGCCGTCACCGGACGATCTCCACCTGACCGCCGAGGCGCTGGCGGCCGGCCGTCTGCTCGACATCCAGCTCCTCGACCACCTCGTCATCGGCCACGACGCGTACGTCTCGCTGCGCGACAGGGGCGTGGCCTTCGACCGGCCCGCCACTAGCTGAGGCGCACGGTCCGGGCACGCTCCCGGCCGCGCCAGAGCGACCGGGTATACTGCGCGGGCTACCGGCCCGACCCAGCGAGTGGATGCCGCAGCGCGGCCCGCCCCGACTCCGGCGGCGCCTCCCGGCGCCGGCGCCGCGCCCGACCCGAACCCCCGACCGCGACGAACGAAGGGACCCGCCCGCCACATGCTCGATCGGATCCTCGGCATCTTCTCCCGCGATATCGGGATCGACCTCGGGACGGCCAACACGCTGGTCCACGTCCGCGATCGCGGGCATCGTCATGAGCGAGCCGTCGGTCGTGGCCATCGACGCCAAGACCAAGCGCGTCCTGGCGGTCGGAGCGGAGGCCAAGCGGATGGTCGGCCGGACGCCGGCCAACATCATCGCGGTCCGGCCGCTCCGCGACGGGGTCATCAGCGACTTCGACGTGACCGAGCAGATGATCAAGTACTTCGTCGACAAGGTCCACGCCCGGGTCGGCATGATCGCCCGGCCGCGGATGCTCCTCGGCATCCCGTCCGGCGTGACCGAGGTCGAGAAGCGCGCCGTCCGCGATGCGGCGCTCAACGCCGGCGCCCGCTGGGCCGGGCTCATCGAGGAGCCGATGGCCGCCGCGATCGGGGCGGGCCTGCCGGTCAGCGAGCCGTCCGGGTCGCTCGTCGTGGACATCGGCGGCGGGACGACCGAGGTCGCGGTCATCAGCCTGGGCGGGATCGTCGTCAGCCGGAGCATCCGGATCGGTGGCGACGAGATGGACCAGGACATCGTCACGTTCGCCCGGCGCGAGTACAACCTGTTCCTCGGCGAGCGGACGGCGGAGGACATCAAGATCGCCATCGCCTCGGCCTACCCGGGCGAGTGGGACGCGCAGCGCGTCGCGCTTCGTGGCCGCGACCTGCTGACCGGGCTGCCGCGCAGCGTCGAGGTCGGTGCCGACCAGATCCGCGAAGCCATCGAGCCGTCCGTCCAGCAGATCGTCGACACGGTCAAGGACACGATCGAGGAGACCCCGCCCGAGCTGGTCGCCGACATCATGGACCAGGGCATCGTCCTGGCCGGTGGCGGCGCGCTGCTGGCCGGCCTCGACCGGCGCGTCGCCGAGGCGACCCAGATGCCCGTCCACATCGCCGACGACCCGCTGACCTGCGTCGCGCGCGGGACCGGCGTCGTCCTCCAGGATCTCGACCGGATGGCGCGCGTCCTCGTCTCCGAGACCTACTCGCGCCCGCCGCGCTGAGCCGCAGCCAGATCACGAGACGAGCGAACCGATCCGGAACGAGCCGATGACCTCCGTCCTCGCCAGCCGAGCCGCCCGACGCCGCGGGGTCGCGTTCCTCGTCCTGCTGGTCATCTGCGTGATGCTCATGGCGTTCTCCTCGAACCCGCTGGTCCGCGAGATGCAGAACGGCGTCGGGTACGCGTTCCGCCCGGTCCAGGGCGCTCTCGACCAGGTCGCCGGCGGGGTCGCGTCCGTGGCCGGAGCGATCGCGGAGATCGACCGGCTGCGGGTGGACAACGCCGCGCTCGAGGCCGAGAACCAGCGGCTGGCGGCGGAGAATGCACGGCTGGAGGAGATCCGGCGCGAGAACGAGGACCTGACCGCGCTCCTGCAGATGCGCGCCGGGCTCGACTTCAAGACCGCGGCCGCGTCGGTCATCGCCCGCGAATCGTCCGAGTTCCGGCGGCTGGTCGTGCTCGACAAGGGCAGCGACGACGGGATCAAGGTCGGCGACGTGGCGGTCGCCGCCGGTGGCGCGCTGGCCGGCCGGGTGACCGAGGTCGCGCCGTCGAGCGCCAAGGTCCTGCTGCTGACCGACAGCGGCTCGACCGTCATCGGTCAGCTCACGACGAACGCGGCGACCGGCGAGGTCGTCGGGCAGCTGGGCGGCGTCCTGATCATGCGCGAGATCGACTCGGGCGAGACGGTCTCGGTCGGCGACGAGGTGGTCACGGCGGGGATCGAGCTGGGCAGCGGCGTCCGCTCGCCCTATCCCAAGGGCCTGCTCATCGGGCAGGTCGTGGACACGCACCGCGACGCCAACACGGTCGTCCAGACGGCCTTCCTCCAGCCCGCGGCCCAGCTCGACAAGCTCGAGTACCTCATGGTCATCACCGACTACGACGGCGGCCTGCCGCCGATCGAGCAGCAGCCCGTCGACTGCGGCGCCGGCGGTGTCCTGCCCCAGGGCGAGCAGCCCTGCATCGCGCCCAGCGCCAAGCCGGCCAGCGCCCGTCCCGCGACGCCCAAGCCGTGACCGCGGCGGTGCCGGCCACCCTCGACTGCTACCCTTGCCCGCGATGAAGGGCATCGTCCTCGCCGGCGGCACCGCGACCCGGCTCTACCCGCTCACGATCGTCACCAACAAGCACCTGCTGCCGATCTACGACCGGCCGATGATCTATTACCCGATCGAGACGCTCGCCGGGATGGGCATCCGCGAGGTCATGGTCATCGTCGGCGGCAAGAGCGTCGGCGACGTCGTCGAGCTGCTGGCGGACGGCTCGACCTTCGGCATCGACCTGACCTACCGCTACCAGCCGGGTGCGCTGGGCATCGCCCACGCGATCGGCCTGGCCCGCGACTTCGTCGGCGACGACGCGTTCTGCTGCGTCCTCGGCGACAACATCCTGCGCGGCCAGCCGCTCGACGGCATCGCCGCCGAGTTCGAGAGCGGCCCGTACGGCGCCGGCACGCTGCTGTACCAGGTCCCGGATCCGGAGCGCTTCGGCGTGGCCGAGTTCGACGCGGACGGCCGGGTCATCGGCTTCGAGGAGAAGCCGGACAACCCCAAGAGCGACCTCATCCCGATCGGCGTGTACTTCCTCCGGCCGGATGCCTTCGGGGTCATCGACCTCCTCCTGCCGTCCGGCCGCGGCGAGCTCGAGATCACCGACGTCCTCAACCACTACATCCCCGGGCAGGGCCTCTACAGCCCCGTGTACGAGGGTCACTGGACGGACGCCGGGACGGTCCCGTCGCTCCTGCGCGCCGCCGAGCTGGCCGCCGCCGACGACGCCGCGGGCCGGCTGTCGCCGCCGGTCACCCGGGCGGTCGGCTGAGGTGGCCGGGGACACGTCGCCGAACCGCCTGCTCGTCACCGGTGGCGCCGGGTTCATCGGCTCGTGCCTACGTCCGCGACGTCCTGGGCCGGCGCGACGGGACGCGGATCACGGTCCTCGACAAGCTGACCTACGCCGGCAACGAGGCCAACCTGGCGCCCGTCCGGGACGACCCCGAGATGGCCGGCCGGTTCACGTTCGTCCGGGGCGACATCGCCGATCCGGAGGTGGTCGGGCCGCTGGTCGACGCGTCGGACGCCGTCGTCAACTTCGCCGCCGAGTCGCACGTCGACCGCTCCATCCTCGATCCGGAGGCGTTCCTGCGCGACCGGCGTCATCGGCGTCCACGTGCTGCTGGACGCGTGTCGCGCGGCGCCCGCCCGGCCGCGCTACCTGCAGGTCTCGACCGACGAGGTCTACGGCTCCGTGGACGAGGGCCATGCCGCCGAGGACGCCCCGCTCGCGCCGCGCTCCCCGTACGCGGCGGCCAAGGCGGCCGGCGAGCTGCTCGTCCGGAGCTACGTCATCACCCATGGGCTCGACGCGGTCGTGACCCGCGGCTCCAACACGTACGGCCCGTACCACCATCCCGAGAAGCTCATCCCGCTGTTCGTCACCAACGCGCTCGACGACCGGCCGCTGCCGCATGTACGGCGACGGCCTCCAGCGGCGGGAATGGCTGTACGTGTCCGACCACGCCGCCGCGATCGACTTCGTCCTCCGCAACGGCGCCTCGGGCGAGACCTACAACGTCGCGGGCGCCGACCGAGCGCACCAACCGCGAGGTCGTGACGCTCCTCCTCGAGCAGCTCGGCAAGCCGTGGTCGCTCGTCCGGACGGTCGACGACCGGCCCGGCCACGACCGCCGCTACGCGATGGACGGCACGAAGCTCGCCGCGCTCGGCTGGCGCCCGACGACGGGCTTCGAGGACGGCCTGGCCTCGACCGTCGACGTGGTACCAGGCCAACGAGGCGTGGTGGCGGGCGGCCCGCTCGGGCGACTGGGACGGCTGGTACGCCCGCCAGTACGGACAGCGTCTCGCCACGGGCCAGGCCGCGCCGGCCATGCCCGCGACCGGCGACTGATGCGGGTCGCCGTCACGGGGGCGGCCGGACGGCTCGGCCGGGCACCTCGTCGCCGCCCTCGCCGATGCCCCCTTCACGGGCCCCGCCGGCCCGATCGCCTGGGATCGCGCCGAGTTCGACCTCGACGCGCCCGACGGCATCGGGTCTCGACTCGACCGCGAGCGACCGGAGGTCGTCGTCCACGCCGCCGCCTGGACCGACGTCGACGGCTGCGCCCTCGACCCGGCGCTGGCGCTGCAGCGCAACGGGGCCGCGACCGGCGTGCTCGCGGCCGCCTGCGCGGAGCGGGGGATCGACCTCGTCGCGATCTCGACCAACGAGGTCTTCGATGGTGCGCGGCTGGACGGGTCCGGCTACCTGCCGACGGATCCCGTGTCGCCGGCCAACCCCTACGGCGCATCGAAGGCGGAGGGCGAGCGCCTCGCCGCAGCCGCCTTCGCCGCCCGGCCCGGGGCGAAGCTGGGGATCGCCCGGACGGCCTGGCTGTTCGGGGCGCCCGGGCGCGACTACCCGAGCAAGATCCTCGACGCTGCCGAGCGCGCCCGATCCGCCGGCGAGCCGCTGCGTCTCGTCAACGACGAGTGGGGCACGCCGACGTACACGGCCGACATCGCGGAGGCGGTCGTCGGGCTGCTGGCCGAGGACGCGACGGCCGGCATCCACCACCTCGTCAACGGCCTGTTCGCGACGCGGGGCGACTGGGCTCGCTACGTCCTCGGCCGGGCGGGCATCGAGGTCGACACCATCGACGTCCCGTCCTCCACCTGGGAGCGTCCGTCGCGGCCGCCGCGCTGGGGCGTCCTCGCCCAGACGCCACTCCCCGGCGACCCGATGCGATCGTGGCCGGACGCCATGGCCGACTACGCCCCGGCGCTGCTGCGCACGATCCGGGCCCGGGCATGACGCCGGACGACGCCGCGTCGACCGATCCGGCCGGTCGGGCCGGATCGAGCCTGCCCGGGGTCAGCTACGGCACGATCGCCCGTCACGGCGACGCCCGGGGCTCGTTCCGGGAGCTGTGGCGCGCGGGCCAGTTCCCGGGCTCGACCTTCGTCCAGGCCAACCTGTCCACGTCGGCCGCCGGGGTCCTCCGCGGGCTCCATCTCCACCGACGCCAGGACGACCTGTGGATCGTCGCGGAAGGCCGGGCGCTGGTCGCGCTCGTCGACGTCCGGCCGGCGCTGGCCGGCACGGGTCCCGCGGTCGTGGAGACGCGGGAGTTGGCGGCCGACGGGTGGGTCTCGATCCCGACGGGCGTCGCCCACGGGTTCCTCGCGATCGAGCCGCTCCAGCTGGTCTATCTCGTCACCAACGAGTACGACGGCTCGGACGAGCTGGGCTTCGCCTGGGACGACCCGGCTGTGGCGGTTCCCTGGCCGGTGCTCGAGGCGACGCCCGACGGACGCCCCATCCTGTCCGACCGGGATCTGACCAATCCGACCCTGGCCGACCTCGTGGTGCGCCTGCGCCACGATCCGCTCTGACCCGGACCCCACCAGTCCGCCCCGTTACCCGGGAGACCGGCCCGAAGGGGCTAGCGGATGCAGGACCATCCCGCGATTGAGCGTGCGCCTCACGGGCGCGAGTCTGAGGCGACAGCTGCTCACAGCCCCCGTCCAGCCTCGGAGTCCTCTTGCGCAGATCCGCCGCCGCCCTCGTCTTCGTGCTCATCGCGACATTCGGCGTCATCGTGCCGTCCGCTTCCGCGGCGACCGGCGATCCGAAGGTCGTGATCATCGTCGGGGCGACACACGGCGCGACCGCCGGCTATCGGGCGGATGCCGATCGGGCCTACGCGGAAGCCATCAGGTACACGCCGAACGTGGTCAAGGTCTACAGCCCGAACGCGACCTGGGCAAAGGTCAAGGCGGCCGTCGTGGGCGCCTCGATCGTCATCTACCTCGGGCACGGCAACGGCTGGCCGAGCCCGTACACGTATGACGCCAAGTACACGACGAAGGACGGGTTCGGCCTCAACGCCACGGCCGGCGCGGGCGACTACAACAACAAGTACTACGGCGAGCCGTCCGTCTCCACGCTCGACCTCGCGCCGAACGCGGTGGTCATCCTCAACCACCTGTGCTACGCGTCCGGCAACTCGGAGCCGGGCAACCCCGAGCCCACGGTCACCGTCGCCCGGCAGCGCGCGGACAACTACGCGGCCGGCTTCCTGAAGGCGGGCGCCTCGGCGGTCATCGCCGACGGTCATGCCGGATCCGAGGTGTACATCCGGGCACTGTTCACGACGCATCAGTCGGTCGAGGACATGTGGCGGACCGCGCCCGGTCGCAACGGGCACGTGGTCAGCTTCCCGTCCGCGCGGACGCCCGGGACGACCGTCTCCCAGGACCCGATCACGGCGACGTCCGGCTTCTACCGCTCGCTCGCGGTCCAGACCCTCGGTGTCACGACCGATGAGGTCGTCTCCGGCGGCTACGGCGACACGAGCGTCAACCCGACCAGCCTCGTCGTTCCCGGCAACGCCGCGGTGACCACCGATGGCGCCGGCCTGTACGGCGACCTGGACTCGACGGCGGCCCCGACGACGACCCTCCCGGCGGGCACGCGCCTGCACGTCGTCGAGCAGCCCACCCAGACGTCCGACACGGGCGGCACCCTCGTCGAGGTCGCCGGTCTCGACGACCCGTCGATCGCGGGCTACATGCTTGCCAGCGACCTCGCGGCGCGCGACAGCACCGCGCCGGTCGTTCGCGTCCTCGACCCCGGGGCCGCGTTCTCGCCCAACGGTGACGGCCAGCGCGACGCCGCGTCGCTGCGCGGCCGGTTCACCGAATCGGTCGCCTGGACGCTGCGGATCCGCGACGGCGCCGACCACGAGCTCTTCTCGACGACCGGGACCGGCTCCACCTTCCAGGTCGCATGGGACGGCAAGGTCTCCGGAGATCCCGTCGCGGATGGCACGTACCAGGTGAGCGTCTCCGGCGTCGATCCGTGGGGCAACGGCCCGGCCCGCGCTACCCGCGAGCTGACAGTCGACACCGCGGCACCCGACCTCGCCGGCCTGACCCCCGGCGCGAGCACGACCCAATGGTTCTCGCCCAACGGCGACGGCGTCCGCGACACGGTCAGCCTGACCGCCACGAACAGCGAGCCGGGCTCGATCGTGACCCGTGTCCTCGACGCCGACGGCACGCAGGTCAAGAGCTGGACCGTCGCCAACGGGCGCGCCGGCGTCGCGATCACCTGGAACGGCCGGACCAGCGCGGGCGGGTTCGCACCGGACGGCACCTACCGGATCCGCGTCGCCGGGATGGACATGGCCGGCAACACCGGTCCCGCCGTCGAACGGACAGTCAACGTGATCGGGGCGCTGCGGACGGTCACGACGAGCCGCTCGCTCTTCTTCCCGCAGGACCTCGACACGCTCGATCGCGGCACGGTCCTGTCGTTCACCCTCGCCCGCCCGATGACCGTGACATGGACCCTGCGCAACGCCGCCAACCAGGTCGTGATGACCCACCTCGCGTCGGTCGCGCTGCCGGCCGGCACCCAGACCTGGACCTTCAACGGCCGCCGAGCAGACGGCACGATGCTGCCGCGCGGCCACTACACCTCGCACGTGTACGTGACCGACGGCACGCTGGTCGCGGCACAGGGAGCCGCGTTCGACATGGACGCGTTCCGTGATCAAGCTCAACGACGCCACCCCGAAGCGGGGCCAGTCGATCACGATCACCGCCACCACGGCGGAGCTCCTGTCGAAGAGCCCGACGCTCTTCATCTACCAGCCCAGGCTCGCGCGCTGGAGCGTCAGGATGTCGAAGGTGTCCGGTCACACCTACCGGATCACGATCCGGCTCAAGTCGAGCGGGGGCACCGGGAAAGTCTCCTTCCGGGTCAAGGGTCTCGACACCAAGGGCGGCGCGCAGTCCACGCTGGTGGCGTACCCGCTGCACTGATCCGGGGCCCGGGTGCCGGCGGAGGTCACCGGCGCGTTCCCGACGCCGGACCGCATCAGACCGCACCCGACGACCCGCCTCCGCATCTGACCGCCCATCCCGGGAACCCCACCAGACCGCACCGGACCACCCCGTACCATCCCGGACCGGGACCATCGAGCCGTAGACCGCCGAGCGTGGCGAGGCGAGGCTGGCCGTCTCAGGAACCATCGATGAGGACCGTCGTGCCCATGACTGCCCGCTCGCCACACGCACGCCCGGCGGTCGCTCGCCGCCCGCGAGCGCTGGCGATGGCCGCGGGCCTGCTGATCCTGGCCGGGCTGGCACCCGTCGGCACGGTCGGCGCCGTGGCCCCGGCCGGGCAGCCGGAGGCCGGGCAGCCGGCAGGAAACCCGCCCGCCACACTCCAGCCGACGGTCCAGTACCAGGAGGCGTTGGCCCACGCGAACGACACGACGAGGTTCGCCCCCGGCGCCCGCGTGACGGTCCCGTTCACGCCAAGGGGCGCCGACCGGTGGACGGTCGGTGGCGTCCAGCCGCGTGCCCTGCCCGCGGGCCGGCTGTCGGGCGCGGCGATGCGTGCGACGAGCGCGGCGCCAGGACGCAAGAGTGGAGGAACGCCGGCCGGCGCCCCGTCATCGGGCGGGCCGGTCGGGGCGGCCGACGTGCCGTACGTCGACCCGGGCAGCGCGATCGCCGGCTCGCTCGCCGCCGCCGTCGACCCGGGCGGCCTCAAGCGCGAGGTCTTCGGCTTCCTGCCCTACTGGGAGCTGACCGACCCGTCGACCCGGCTGGACTGGGAGAAGCTGTCGACGGTCGCGTACTTCGGGGTCGGGGCCGCCGCCAACGGGGACCTGCAGAAGCGCAACAGCGACGGTTCGACGTCGGTCGGCTGGAGCGGCTGGACGAGCTCGAAGATGACGGCCGTGATGAATGCGGCGCATGCGAGTGGCGCGCGGGTGGTCCTGACCGTCCAGAGCTTCGCCTGGTCGTCCAGCGGCGTCACCCGCCAGAAGGCGCTCCTCGGCAGCCCCGGCAATCGGGCCAACCTCGCGCGCCAGATCGCGGCCGCCGTGCGGAATCGCGGCGCGGACGGCGTCAATCTCGACTTCGAGCCGATCGTCGCCACGTATGCCGACGAGTTCACGGCCCTCGTCCGGACCGTCCGATCCGAGCTCAACAAGGTCCACGCCGGCTACCAGCTGACGTTCGACACGTTCGGCTGGGCGGGCAACTACCCGCTCGAGAAGGGCACCGCGGCCGGGGCGGCGGACGCCGTCGTGGTCATGGGCTACGACTATCGCGGCGCGTCCACGAACGCGGTCGGGTCGATCGCGCCGATCGGCGGGCCGACCTACGACATCGCGGACACGGTCAGGGCCTACGTCGGCCGGATCCCCGCCGCCAAGGTCATCCTCGGCGTGCCCTACTACGGCCGGGCCTGGTCGACGGCCACCGCCGGCGTCCACGCCCGGAACATCTCGGGTACCAAGTACGGCGCCTCGACGACCGTGGTCTACGGCACGGCCCGCCAGGTCGCCATCGACCACGGCCGGAAGTGGGACGCGGCGGAAGGGTCCGCGTGGGTCGTCTACCGCCGCAAGAACTGCACGGCCCGGTACGGCTGCGTCAACCCGTTTCGGCAGGTCTACTTCGACGACGCGACCGCGCTCGGTCTCAAGTACGACCTGATCAACCGCGCGAACCTCCGTGGCGCCGGGATCTGGGCGCTCGGCTACGACGGGACCCGGCCCGAGCTGTACGCGGTCCTGAAGGCCAAGTTCATCACGGACAAGGTCCCCCCGCGGATCACCGCGGCGGCGCTCACGAGCCCGGTGGTCTCGCCCAACGGTGACGGCCGGTCCGACACCGTGCGGCTCGACGTGGCCGTCACCGGCCACATCCGGTTCGGCTGGGTGGTCCAGCCCATCGTCCACGGGATCGCCCGCCCGGCGATCCGCCTCGGCGACAAGGTCGACAAGCGTGCGTCCTACACCTGGAATGGGCGTACGAACGCGGGCGTGCCGGTCGCCGACGGCCAGTATCGGATCACGATCTGGACGGCCGATGCCTCCAACAACCGCGCGTCCGTGTCGCGGGTCGTCACCGTGGATCGCCACGCAGCCGCGATGACCCTCTCGCTCGGTTCGGCCTTCATCTCGCCCGATGGCGATGGTCAGGCGGACACGGTCGGCCTTGCCATGCACGCCGAGCGAGCCGCTGACCGGGAGCGTGCGCATCTACGACGCGAAGGGAGCCACGGTCAGGCGCTGGGCCTTCCCTGCCACCACGGCCAGGGCATGGGTCTGGAACGGTCGCGATGGGGCCGGTCGTGTGGTGCCGGACGGCCGATACACGGTCCGGATCGGTGGCTTCGACCGGGCCGGCAACCCGACCGTCCGCGCTGCAACCATCCGGGTCGATCGGACGATCCGGTCGCTCCGCTGGGCGCACGCCTCGTTCGTGCCGCGGGCCGGCGGCCGAGACCGCCTGACGTTCATCCTCCACCGACGCGCCACCGTCTCGGTCGCGATCTACCAGGGGTCGACCTTGATCCGCCGGGTCTGGACGGACCGCCGCCTGGCCGCTGGCGCGTATGGCTGGACGTGGTCGGGCAAGACGGCCGCCGGGTCGTACGTCAAGCCGGGCACGTACCGCGTCGTGGTCGACGCGACGAGCGCGATCGGCGCATCGCGGACGGTCCGCACCGTGACGGTCAAGGCACCGTAGCCGCCCACCCGACCCGACTAGACTTGGCGTCCATGATCGACCCCAGCCCGACGACGTTCGAGCCGGCCCCGGCCGCGCCCGAGGAACGGGTCTGGATCGTCCTGCCGACCTACAACGAGGCCGAGAACGTCGGTCCGATCACGGCCGCCATCCTCGAGGCGCTGCCCGACGGCGACCGTCCTCGTGGTCGACGACGGCTCGCCCGACGGCACGGGGCAGCTGGCCGACGCGCTGGCGGCGGCCGATCCGCGCATCCGCGTCCGCCATCGAGCCCACAAGCAGGGCCTCGGGCGCGCCTACCTGGACGGCTTCGGCGTGGCCCTGGCCGGTGGCGCCACCACGGTCGTCCAGATGGATGCCGACTTCAGCCACGACCCGGCGGCGCTGCCCGGTCTCGTCGCCCCGATCGCCGGCGACACGGCCGATCTCGTCATCGGGTCGCGCTACACGCCCGGCGGCGGCGTCGTGGACTGGGGGCTCGGCCGGCGGATCGTGTCGCGCGGCGGGAGCCTCTTCGCGCGGATCGTGCTCGGGCTGGGCCAGAACGACCTGACCGGTGGGTTCAAGGCGTGGCGCGCGACGACCCTCGCGGCGGTCCCGTTCGACGGGGTCCATGCCGGCGGCTACGTCTTCCAGATCGAGATGACCTTCCGGGCGAGCCGGGCCGGCGCCCGGATCCGCGAGGTGCCGATCACCTTCCGCGACCGCCGCGTCGGGCAGTCCAAGATGAGCCGGCGCATCGTCGTCGAGGCGCTGGTCGTCGTCGTCCAGCTCCGGGCGGAGGAGCTCCTCGCCCGCCTGACGCGGCCGCCGCCGATCGTGACCGGTCCCGCCGCCGGCCGGCTGGGCGGCGGCTCCGAAGGGGCACGCCCGGCCGGCGTCCGGGTGATCCTCGATGCGCGGCCGCTGCAGGCGCCCGATCGCGCGCCGCTGGCGGCGGCCTACCTGGACGGCCTGCTCGGGGCCTACGATGCGGCACCGCTCGCCGGCGAGTCGTTCGCCTTCCTGATCGCGTCGGATCTCGACGACCCGACCGCCACGGTTCGGCCACCTCGAGGTCGTCGGGCGCCGCCAGCTGCCCCCGACCCGCCTGCTCCGGTCCGGCGCCATGACCGTCGATCCGTTCGTGCTGCGTGGCGCGGCGATCGGGTCGACCTGGCGGGCCGAGCGCGGCGGCGCGGCGGGCGCCGTCTATCACGCCGTCGGGGGCGGACCGCTCCCGATCGCCTCGGGCCTGCCGGTCGTGGTCACCTTGCTCGATCTCGCGCCCTGGGAGCTGCCCGACGCCTTCCAGCGCTCGCTCGCCAGCCGGTTCGGCCAGCGCCTCCGGGCGCAGCTCCTGCGCGAGGCGGCCGCCGTGATCGTCGGCAGCGAGGCCACGGCGGCCGCGGCGCGCCGCCTGATCCGGATCCGCAGGAGCCGCATCCGGGTCGTCCCGCTGGCGCCGCGTGCCGGGTTCGCGCCCGGTCCGGCCGTTTCCCCGGGGGCCCCGCCGGAGACGCCGCCGGGGGCGTCCTCGGAGGTCCGGCAGCGGCTCGGCGTCACGGGTCGGTACCTGGCGTTCTCCGGCCGGTTCGATGCCCGGCTCGACCTGACCACGCTCCTGTCCGCCCTCGCCCGGCTCGGCGCGGACCGGGCGGCCCGCCGGGCTCGACGCGGACGTGCCGTGGCCGCCGCGGGTCCTCCTCGTCGGGGCGACGCCCGGAAGACCGCGCGTCGGTCGCCCGGGCCGCCGCACGCAAGGGGGTCGGCGAGGCGCTGGCCTACGCGCCGAGCCTCGCGATCGCGGACCAGGTCGAGCTCGTCCGGGCCGCGCGGGCCGTGGTCCTGCCCGTCGTCTCCGAGGCGGCCGGCTTGCCGGTCATCGAGGCGATCGCATGCGGGACACCGGTCGTCGCCTCCGCGGTGGGACCGCTGCCCGAGATCGTCGGACCGGCCGGCCTGCTCGTCGAACCCGGCGATCCTGGACCGCCTGGCCGTGGCGCTGGCGGCGATCTGGGCGGACGACGCCGTCCACGCCCGGCTCGGTCGCCAGCGCCCGCGAGCGCGCTGCGTGGCAGACGCGGACATGGGCCGATGTCGCGCTGGAGACGCGACGGATCTACGCGGAGGTCGGCGTCCGGTCGACGGACGCGGGCTGACCCCCGGGCGGCTCAGCTCGGCGCGGGGCTCCCGCTCGGGGTCGCGCTCGCGGGCGGCGGGTTCGTGCCGGCCTTGTACGTGAACGGGTAGTTGCCCGGGATCACCTGGACGAAGGTCTGGCCGATGGTCAGCGGGATCGACGTTGCCGTTCTTGTCGTAGAACCGGGTCGGCTTGGTCATCGCGGTCTTCTTCCAGGTGCCCTTGATCGTCTTGCCGTTGGTGAAGATCCAGGCAGGCCCGCTGCCGACGACGGTCGCCTCGAGCCGTGGCGCACCCGGGTGGCCGTCGTTGAGCGGGCCGAACCGCATCCGCATGA
Organism: uncultured Chloroflexia bacterium; assembly: GCA_963755995.1. Classification (GTDB taxonomy): domain Bacteria; phylum Chloroflexota; class Limnocylindria; order Limnocylindrales; family CSP1-4; genus SPCO01. The sequence continues at coordinate 262,238 of CAVWLQ010000004.1, forward strand.
CGACGACGTTCTTGGGCGCGATCCGGACGCCGGTCGCCCTTGTCCGTCTGCTTCTTCTCGCCGGTCACGGAGCGCAGGTACGTGTTGGTCTTGCGGTCGTACGTGTACCCGATGGTGTTGTAGGGGTAGCTTGACGGTGATCGTCCCGCCGGTCGGCCGAGCCTCGAGCGGCGCGTCCGGGGCGAACGTCCAGGCCGCCGTGTAGGCCTTGTCCTTGGACCCCTGGTGCTTCCCGGCGCGCACGCAGCTTGGCCCGGTCGTGTACAGGTTGTGCGGCGCGGCCCGGGTCGTGATCCGGTGGAACGTCCCGCTGTAGCGGAACTCGTCGACGTTGTAGACGTACTGGCCGCGACCCTTGGCCGCCAGGGTGGCCTTGCGCCTGCGGCGAGCCGCCGGCATGCGCGTAGACCGCCCGCCACTCGGCGGCCCAGGCGATGTAGTAGTAGCGGGAGCTGCGGACCGGACCGATGTCGTTGGGCAGGCTGTCCTGGAAGATCGCCATGTAGCGCGGGATGCCGCCCTCCGCGGGGGCCTGCCAGACGACCGAGGCGGACGAGAGACCCGACTGCGGCCGAGCCGCGCCGAGGTCGTCGATCATGACCGCGATCGGATGCCGCTTGGCGACGGCCGGCGAGACCGGTCGACCGGTGAGCGGCGCCGGGACGGTGACGGGCGTCGGGACGGGCGTCGGGGTCGGGACCGCGGTCGGGCTCGGCGAGGCCGTCGGTTCCGCGGTCGCGATCGGCGCCCCCGGCGTCTCGCCGGCCGGCGTGGCGGTCGGGACCTGGGCCGCTGCCGACGGCCGGACGGAGGCGGCCGGGCTGCCCAGCGCGGTGGCGCCGATGCCGACGACGAGCGCCGACACGACGACGACGCCGACGATCCCGATGGTCGCGTTCCGTTGCATCCCGGTGGCTCCTCCAGATCACGCGTTGGCCGTGGCGCCGGTCGTGCCGGGGCGACGCGCCGCGACCGTGGCTTGGCGCAGGATAGCCGAGGATGCAAGGAAAGGCGTTCGACGTCCAGTGGCCGTGGCCGGCGCGCCCAGCCCGCGCCGATCCAGACCTGCCGCTCGCATTGCCGGGCGACCCGCGATAGGCTAGCTCCATGACCGATCGACCCGCGAGCGACGATCCAGCCAAGTCCGGCCCCGACCAGCCGGCGAAGCCGAAGGTGACGCGGGCGCGGACGACGGCCGCCAAGGCGCCCGCGGCCACCGCCCGACCCACCAGCTCGTCGGCGTCAGCCGCGAAACCGAGCGTCAAACCGGCGTCCGCACCGTCCGCCCCGGCCTCGCGCGCGGCAACGACGACCGCGCCCGCGACGCGACCAGCGGCTCCGCCCGCCGTCGCCGCACCGGCCGTGACCGCAGCGGGCGAGACACGGCCCGAGGTCATCAACATCACCAACGGCGGCGTCGAGACCGCCCAGGCTCAGCGGGTCACGGTCACCCAGGGCGGGATCACCCACGTCGAGGCCGCCCAGGTCGATGTCCGCATGGGTGGCATCGCGCAGGCGGCCGCCAAGGACGTCTCCGTGACGATGGGCGGCATCGCGCTCGCCCGGTCGGATCGGGTCACCGCCGAGATGAGCGGCATCGGCGTGGCGCTCGCCGGCGAGGCCCGGGTGAGCCAGTCGTTCGTTCGGAACCTCTTCGCCCGCGACGTGCGGATCGATCAGGGTGCGGTCTGGAACCTGGCCGCCGCGAAGGTCACCTTCGAGCGGCGGAGCGTGGCCGGCGTGGTCATCGCGGCCCGCGTCGATGGCGAGGTCAAGCCGCTGCTCGACTGGCGCGGCACCCTGGTGATCGCCGGGATCGCCGGCCTCGTCGCGGCGATCCTCCGCCGCCGCTGAGCGTCCCTAGCGGACCTTCACGATCCGCGGATCCACACCGGCCGCGATGGCGGCCGCGGCGTTCGCCGCCCGGGCCTCGGCCTGGTGCGCCTGGTGGAGCTCGACGACCTCGGCGGGCTCGCCTTCCATGATCACGAGGCCCTGCTCGATGAGGATGGCCCGGTTGCAGTACTCGGTCACCCAGGCCATGTCGTGGGTGACCAGGACGACCGCCTTGGCGGCACCGACGATGTCCAGGACGCGGGTCTTGGACTTGGCCCGGAAGTTGGCGTCGCCGGTCGCGAGCACCTCGTCCAGCAGGAGGATGTCCGGGTCGACCGATGTCGCGATGGCGAAACCGAGCCGCGCGCGCATCCCCGACGAATAGGTCTTGAGCGGCGCGTCGATGAACTCGCCCAGCTCGGCATAGTCGATGATCGACGGCAGGAGCTCGCGGGTCACGTGATCGTCGAGGCCGAGGAACGCGCCGCCGAGCAGGATGTTGTCGCGCCCGGTCAGGTCCTTGTCGAAGCCGGCACCCAGCGTCAGCAGCCCGGAGACGTGGCCGTAGACGTCGACCGAACCCTCCGACGGGTGGATGATCCCGGCCAGGACCTGCAGGAGCGTGCTCTTGCCGGCGCCGTTCGGGCCGATGACCGCCAGCGACTCGCCGCGACGGACGCGCAGGTCGACGTGACGCAGGGCCCAGAACTTGTCCACCTGCCCACGGCCCAGCATCTGCCCGATGGACCCGCGGACGGTCGTCTTCTTGGTGAACCGGAGGTCGTACTGGACGCCCAGCTCGGACGCCGAGATCGCGTACTCGGCAGCCCGGTCCATCCGGGGCGGCCGTTGTTGCACCGCCATCAGATGACCTTCGCGAAGTTCGGCTCGAGGCGCTTGAAGACGACTGTCGTGAGGGCGAGGAGGATGAGGCTCGCGACGAGCAGCGCGCCCAGCGAGGCGAAGTTGGGCAGTCCCGGTCCGCTCGCCGGGATCCCGGTGCTTGCGGGGGTGCCGTAGATGACCTTGCGATAGGCCTCGAACAGGATGGCGAACGGGTTCCAGCCGACGAGCGTGCGCAGGGCCGGGTGCTCCTTGAAGATCCCCAGAGCGTCGAGCGAGGCGAGGCTGTACAGGCCGGGCGACAGGAACCACCACAGCCGGAGGACGTGGCCCTCGACGTTGCCGAGGTCGCGGAAGAACACGTTACCGGCGGCCACGAGGTAGGAGCACGCCAGGGTGAACACGAACTGGACGACGGCGATCACGCGGGATCAGCACCAGGTAGGGCGAGAGCCGATGCGGGTAGAACACCATCAGGAGGACCAGGGCGATCGTCCCGAACGCAAAGCTGACGATCCCGGCGACCGTGGCGGCCGTGGGCAGCACGATCTTGGGGAACTGGATCTGCTTGATCAGCTGGTCCTTGCCGACGATCGACGCCGTCGCGTCGGTCATCGTCGCCGTGTACCACTTCCACGGCAGGATCGCGGCGAAGATGAAGAGCGGGTAGTCCTCGATCGGCTTGTTGACGATGATCGTCACGAAGACGACGTACACCACCATCTGCAGCAGAGGGTCGAGGATCCACCAGAGGTTGCCGAGGAGGGTGTCCGCGCCGCGCTTGTGGATGTCCGCCGAGACCAGGTAGCGGACCAGCCGCTGTCGCGAACGGACGTCCCCGATCGCCTCCCTGATGAGGCGGAGCGGGCTTCGGTCACCGGCGGCATTGCGAAAGGCTGCCGGGACCTCACTCGTGGCGGACATCGCGCGGAAGAGTATCACCTCGTTGCCCGGACCCCGGCCGGCGCTCCAGGAACCGGTCGACGAAGCGGTCGCTGGCACCGCCCCGCGCGGCGCCCAGCTGCCGCGTGATGAACGCGTCGTACCCGGCGAGGTCGAACCGATCCTCGACGATCGCGTCGATCACTCCGGCGGTGTCGGCCACCTGGGTCCCGATCATGTCCGTCCGGTAATCGAGATACAGCCCCGGGTCGACCTCGTAGTCGGCCAGGTCGCCGACGAGCAGCACGATCGGCCGGCGCAGGAGGGCGAACTCGATGACCGACGACGAATAGTCGGTGATCAGGATGTCGGTCAGCGCCAGCAGGTCGTTGATCTCGGCCGTCGGGTCGGCGACGACGTCGTAGCCGGCCGTCGGCGTCGCGGCCGGATCCAGGTTGGGATGCGTCTTCAGGACCAGCACGTCGCCCGCGGGCAGGGCCGCCCGCAGCGCGGCGGCGTCGAGCCCGGTGGCCGCCCGCTTGCCGATGCCGCGGCCCCGGAACGTCGGGGCGTAGAGGACCACCCGCCGGCCGGCCAGCTCGGGATGGACCGCCAGCACCCGCTCACGGGCCGCCGCCAGCGCCGCGTCATCGAAGAAGAAGTCGGTCCGGGGCGAGCCCAGCGCGATGACCCGCTCGATCGGCGTCCGGAGGGCGGCCGCGTACGGTCCGCGCGTCCACTCCCCGCCGACGACGACCGCGTCGTAATAGCGATGCAGGAACGTCCGCTCCGGCTCCGCGATCGGCATCGTCGTGTCCAGCCCGAACCGCTTGAGCGCCCCGGCGGCGTGCCAGACCTGGACGACCGTCGTCCGCCGCCGGTGAGGCGCGACATGGATCGGCAGGTAGGCATTGTCGGTGACGAACAGGCGGGCGGTCTGGAGGTGGTACATCCCGCGCACGAGCCGGACGAGATACGCCAGCTTCCCGGTCAGGCCGTAGCTGTACGGCTCGAGGAGGAGGACGTAGCGGAGCTCGGGATGACGCGCTCGCATCGCCCGGTGGATGTGGAGCAGGTTCCCGTCCAGGGTCGGGACCCGGGCCGTGGCGAGGACCACCTTGTCGGACTGGACGGCCAGTCGCGACGCGAACAGGCGCACGAACCGGAGGAGCGCGCTCGCGAGCCGGTATTCGAGCGGGCGCATCCGCCGGTCTAGGCCCGCGTGCGGACGATGATGTTCTGGCCGTCGAGCGTGACCTCGTCGTCGCTCATCAGCTGGGCGATGACGTCGGCGACCTGGCCCGGCTGCATGATCGTCGACGGGTCCTCCTCGGGCGCCAGCTTGCGGCGCAGCTCCGTGGCCGTCCGCCCCGGCGAGATGCTGTAGATCTTGATCCCGCTGCCGGCCAGCTCGTCCGCGAGGGTCGCCGACAGCGACACGACCGCCGCCTTGGACGAGGCGTACGCCAGCCAGCCCGGTCGCGAGGTGATGCCCGCCGTCGAGGCGACGTTCAGGATCTTGCCGCCCCGGTCGTACATGTGGCGGGTGGCCTCGCGGATGAGGACGAGCATCGCGAAGACGTTGATCGTGTACGTCTTCACGATGTTGTCGGTGCTCGTGTCGAGGAGCGACCGGGGGTCGGCGTAGCCCGCGATGTTGAGCAGGATGTCGATGCTCCCGTAGTCGCGGTGGATCCGATCGACCAGGGCCGGGATCCCGTCGAGGTCCATCAGGTCATAGGGGATCGCCTCGATCCGCTTGCCGTCCCGGTCCATCTCGGCGACCGTGCCGTCCAGGCCCGTCCCCGTTGCGCGCGACGAGCACGATCGAGCCGACCGTCGGCTCACGGCTCATCCGGACCGCCGCCGCCCGCCCGATGCCCTGGCTGGCCCCGGTGATCACGCAGACCTTGCCCATCGTCAGCCGCCGCGGCCGATGACGTCGGCGTAGATCGCCTCGGCGGTCACGATGTCGGTCGGGACGGTGATCTTGATGTTGCGCTCGGAGCCGGGCAGGATCCGGACCCGCTCACCGGCGTAGCGGTGGAACAGGCTGGCGTCCTCGGTGAAGAACGCCCCGTCGCGCCGGGCGGCCTCGTGGGCGGCCATGAGCTTGGCCCGGTCGAACTTCTGCGGGAGCTGGACGTTGACCAGCTCGTCCCGCTCCAGCAGGTCCTCGACGTACTCGTGGCCCTTGAGGACGGTGAACGGGATCGGGATCCCGAACATCGCGTTCTCGCTCCGCGGCGGCGATCAGCTCGCGGAACTCGTCGGCGGTGACGAGGGGACGGACGGCTTCGTGGACGATGACCGTGTCGCTGTCATCGAGGGCCTCGAGGCCGCGGTAGACCGACTCCTGGCGCGACCCGCCGCCGACGATGCAGGTGAACCGCGCGGCATCGAAGCCGTGGTTCGCGATCAGCGTCCGCGTCTCCTCGAGGTGGCTCTCCGGGCAGGTGACGACGACCCGCTCGATGGCCGGGATCAGCCGCGCCTTCTCCAGCACGTGGATGATCAGGGGCTTGCCGCCAAGGAGCAGGAACTGCTTCGGGAACGGCCGGCCGATGCGTTTGCCGACCCCTCCGGCGAGCACGATCATCCCGATCTTCATGCGAACCTCCGGTGCGCTCGGCCCTGCTCCGCTGAGCCCGTCGCGGCTCGGATGACTGTCCGCCTGAGGGTACGCGAAACGGCAGGCCCGGTCGCAGCCGGGCTATCATCCGCGACTGGGCGCGAGGACCCCGCGACCGACCGACAAGGAGCGTGGATGGCCGACGAGCCACGGGAGCCCGCGATCGAGGTCGACGCCATCCGCTGGGAGCGCGTCCAGCTGATCGTCGAGGCCCGTGTGCCGGCCGGTCTCACGCTCGATCCGTCGCACCTCGACCTCGTCCCCGACGGCGCCGGCGGCGAGGCGATGCCGCCGACACGCGCCACGGTCGACGGCGACCGCGTCACGGCGCGCTACAACGTGCTGGTCGGCCCGGGCGTCGAGCCGTTGGGTGCGGGCCGGTGGATGCGTCCGGACCCCTGTCGTCCCCGGTCCGTCCCTGACGGCCGCGCGCGCCCGAACCGCGCACGTTCACCGCTCACCGATGGGTCCCATCGCATGACCCCCGCGGTGGACGCGACGGCGAGGACCCTCACGATCGATGTGGCGTTCGACGCTGCGGACCGGGTCCGCAAGCCCGTCCGCCGCGTCACCCGGATCCGGCGGGCCGCCTTTCGGACGCTCGTGTCGGCGTCGCGGCTGGTCACTCGCGGGAACAAGCCGCGCGTCCTGTTCACGTCGCGTCTCATCTCGGAGATGTCGGGCAACCTCCAGGTCGTCCACGCGCGGATGGTCGAACGGGGCCTGGATCGGGACCAGGACCTGACCGTCATGCTCAAGCCGGGCCTGACCGAGCGCTGGAGCTTCCTCGACCGGCTGCGGCTCGCGCGTGCCCTGGCTGGCGCCGACGTGATCGTCCTCGACGATTCGTTCCCGCCGCTCGACTGGGTCGGGCTGTCGCCGACGGTCCGGATCATCCAGCTGTGGCACGCCTCGGGGGCGTTCAAGACCGTCGGCTTCAGCCGGATCGGCCTGCCCGACCCGAACGTCCGCGTCCACAGGAAGTACACGGCGGCGATCGTCAGCTCGGCGTTCGACGTGCCCTTCTACGCCGAGGCGTTCGGCATCCCCGAGGCACGGGTGATCCCGACCGGCATCCCGCGGATGGACCGGTTCTTCGACGCGGCGGCGGAGGCCGAGGGGCTGGCCGCCGCCCGGGCGGCGTTCCCCGAGATCGACGGGCGCAGGACGATCCTCTTCGCCCCGACGTATCCGCGGCGACACGATCCGGGAGGCGTCGTACGCGTTCGAGCTGCTCGACTACGCGGCGCTCCACGCGGTCGCCGTCGAGCGCGACGCGGCGATCATCATCAAGATGCACCCGTTCGTGCTCGAGCCGGTCCGCATCCCGGAGGCGTTCCGCGACAGACTGATCGACGGCTCCACCCGGCCGGTGGACGTCAACGACCTGCTGTTCGCGGTCGACCTCCTGGTCACCGACTATTCGTCGATCGTGTTCGAGTACTCGACCCTCCGCCGGCCCATGCTGTTCTTCGCCTACGACCTCGAGGACTACGTGGCGACACGCGACTTCTACGTCCCGTTCGAATCGTTCGTGCCCGGCCGGATCGTCCGGACGTTCGCGGAGATGGTCGACGCCATCCGCCGCGACGACTACGAGGCGACGAAGGTGGACGATTTCGCGGCGCGCCACTTCGCCTATCTCGACAGCGGCTCGACCGACCGCGTGATCGACCAGTTGATCCTGGCTCACTGAGGCGGGCCTGATGAACGATCTCGTCCTGACGATCCGGATCGTGCTGGTCCGGGCGGCGTTCGCGTTCGGGCGCCGGCTCCCGCTCCGCTCGCGCGTCGTGCTCGCGACCGCCCACGCGCCCCGGCTCGGCGGCAACCTCGCGGCCATCGCGGACGACCTGGCCGCGCGCCGCCCCTCGATCAAGGTCGTGGCCCTCGCCCACCGGCCCGGCGTGGGCGGCCGTGGGCGGATCGCCGCCGCCTGGCACGCGGTCGTCGCCGGCTACTACCTGGCAACCTCGCGGGTGTTCATCGTGGACGACTACTTCTTCCCGATCTACGTGATCCGCAAGCGTTCGGGCACCACGATCGTCCAGACGTGGCACGCGTGCGGCGCGTTCAAGAAGGTCGGTTACAGCGTGCTCGACAAGTCGTTCGGGGCGGACGAGGCGCTCGCCAGCCGGGTCCGCATCCACTCGAACTACGACGTCTGCCTCGTCGCGTCGCACACGGCCGCGCCGCACTACGCGGAGGCCTTCCGCCAGCCGCTCGAGCGCTTCCGGTCGGACCTGGGCATCCCGCGGACGGACGTCCTCTTCGGGGAGGAGCGCCTGGCCCGGACGCGCGCCGCCGTCCGCGAGCGATACCACCTGACCGACGGCCGCCGGGTCATCCTGTACGCGCCGACCTTCCGCGGCGACAGCGTCACGGACGCCCGGGCCACCGACGACCTCGACCTGCGTGTCCTGCGCGACGCTCTCGGCGCCGACCACGTCCTGCTCGTCCGGCTGCATCCCTTCATCCGGTCGGCGACCCCGATCGGGCCGGACCTCGCCGACTTCGCGATCGATGTCTCGGACCACCCGGACATCAACGAGCTGATGCTGGTCAGCGACGTCCTCGTGACGGACTACTCGAGCGCGATCTTCGAGTTCGCCCTGCTCCACCGGCCGATGGTCTTCTTCGCGCCCGACTACGAGGCGTACGAGCGCGAGCGGGGCTTCTACTTCGACTACCGGACCGGCGTGCCCGGGCCGATCTTCGAGACGACCGAGGCGTTGGCCGCGTACCTCCGGGCGGGCGTCTTCGATCTCGAGCGCGTGGAGCGGTTTCGCGCGACCTCGTTCGACGTCGCAGATGGAGGTTCCGCAACACGCGTCACGGAGGGGCTCATCGTCCCGTCATTGACCCGGGCGGGAGATCGACGATAGGGCTGCGGACACGGCTTCCCGAGGGGGCGGTGTACCATACCGCGGCCCTCCATCCCCGGCGTCAGCCGGCCATGTGACAGGAAATCGACCCAGACCATGACCTTCCGTGCCAAGCCCGTCGTGAAGCGCGCCCACCGACCCGCGTGGGAAGCCCAGGACCGGCGCAACTTCTACCTCAACCTCGGCTTCGGCCTGATCGTCGTCCTCGCCGTCGTCATCCTCGGCGTCGCGGCCGGCCTGGCCTACTACAACGACCACCTCGCGTCGGTCGGCAGCGTCGACGGCCAGTCGATCAGCAAGGACGACCTCAACGACCGGCTGAAGATCGACGCCTGGCGGCTCAACGAAGCCGATCGCCGGACCGCCACCGCGGTCGCGGCCGGTCACCTGACCGAGGCCCAGGGCACCGCCCAGACACAGAGCAACGACCAGGTGCGCCAGCAGCTCGCCGTCCGTCTCCCTCGAGCGGCTGATCGACGCCAAGCTCCAGGGCAAGCTCGCGACCGAGGAAGGCGTCAGCGCCACGACCGAGGACATCGACGCGCGGCTGGTCACCGAGGCGACGACACCCGAGACCCGACACGCCTACGTCATCGAGGTCAAGCCGGCGACCGACCTCGGCGCCGTGCAGCCGACCGCCGCGCAGATCGCGGCCGCCAAGTCGGTCGCCGATGCGGCGCTCGCGGACCTCACCGCCGGCAAGTCCTGGGACGACGTGGCCAAGACCACGTCGACCGATGCCTCGACCGCGGGTCAGGCCGGCGACCTGGGCTGGATCGCCGCGGACGACAAGCAGGCCGACGAGGACTACCTGAAGGCGGTCTTCGCCGCCGAGGTCAACAAGCCGACGGCGGTCGTCCAGGGTGCCGATGGCATCTTCCGGATCGGCCGGGTCACGGACATCGCACCCGAGTCGGTCGACTCCGCGTACCAGGCCAAGATCGTCAACGACGGCGTCTCCCTCGACAAGTACAAGGCCGCTCTCGCAGCGGACGTCCTCCACGACAAGCTCCAGGGCAAGATCGTGGCCGACTACACGGGCGCGGCGCCGCAGCGCAAGGTCTCCGAGATCTACACGAGCGAGGCCGAGCCGGGCCTGGGTGCCGACGCGATCAAGGTCCGCCACATCCTGTACAGCCCGAAGGGCGACCCCTCCGGGGCCGCGCAGATCCCGGACACCGATCCGTCCTGGGAGGCGGCCCACGCCAAGGCCCTGGCGACCTACGCCAGCCTGCAGGACAACCCGAGCCTGTTCGACTCGATCGCCCGCAAGCAGAGCGACGAAGCCCAGGCGCAGGGTCCCACCGGGACCGGCGGCAAGCTTCCGTTCTTCGACAGCACGAGCGGCGTCGACCCGGAGTTCGAGAAGGCGATCCTCGCCCCGGGCCTCAAGGACGGCCAGATCCTCCCGCCGGTCAAGTCCTCCTTCGGCTGGCACGTCGTCCAGGTGATGTACCACCCGACCGACGAGGACCATCTGAAGGCGCTCAAGGATCAGGCCGACAAGGGCGCGGACTTCGCCGTCCTGGCCCGTGACAACTCGGACGCTCCGACCGCCGGCGCCGGCGGCGATCTCGGCTGGATCGCCAAGGGCCAGCTCGCTGACGACCTGACCAACGCGATCTTCGCTGCGCCGATCGGCAAGACCTCGGCGGTCGTGACGATGGCCGGCGACGGCGTCTACCTGTTCAAGGTGGCGGCCGAGGAGACGCGCACCCCGGAGGGCCGCCAGCTCGAGGAGCTGACCTCCACCGCCTTCACGAAGTGGTACAACGCCAAGAAGGGCGCCGCGACGATCACGCGCGACCCAGCCGTCACCACCCCGACCAGCTGAGCGGAGGGGCGGGTGCTCGACGCCCTCGTCGCGGAGGCGCGACTCCGCTGGGGACTCGATCCGGCGACCGGCCTCCAGGTCGTGGCGGCCGAAACGCTGGTCGGGATCCCGATCGAGGCGTCCCGGCCGCTCCTGATCGTTCCGCTGGCGACCTTGCGGGCCTCGATCGACGGGGACGGTGCCGCGCCCCTGCCGGGCCGCGCCGGGCCGGGCGGTGACGACCCCGTCGCCGTGCTCCGGCGGCTCTATCCGCCCGACCATCCGGTCGGACGGTTCGGCGGCGATGACGGCATGACCGTCGGGTCGCTGGACGCGGCCACCCTTGCGGGCGCGCTCTACCTCGCGCCGGTGGCCCCGGAGCTGGCCGCCGCCGGTCCGTGGGCGCTGCCCTGGATCTCGGCCCGGCTGCGCCAGCCGGACGGCTGCCCGTGGGACCGGGAGCAGACCCACACCTCGTTCCGCAAGCACCTCCTCGAGGAGGCGTACGAGGTCTACGACGCGCTGGAGGCCGGCGCGACGCGGGAGCTGGCGGGCGAGCTCGGCGATCTCTGGCTGCAGGTCGTCCTCCATGCCCAGCTGGCGGCCGAGGCCGGGATCTTCGACCTGGCCGACGTGCAGGCCGCGATCGCCTCCAAGATCGTGCGGCGGCACCCGCACGTGTTCGGCGACGCGGTCGCCCGGACCGCCTCGGACGTCAACCGGCAATGGGAGCGGATCAAGGCCGACGAGCGGGCCGCCGCCGCGGCCGACGCCGCCGACGATGACGCGGGATCCGGCGCGCCGGCAGCCCCGAAGAGCGCCCTCGACGGGATCAGCCCGTCGATGCCGGCCCTCGCCGCCAGCCAGGAGATGCAGGACCGGGCCGCCAACCTGGGCTACGACTGGCCGACCATCGAGGGCGTGCTCGACAAGGTCGTCGAGGAGGCCGACGAGCTGCGCCAGGCGACGAACGACGCCGAGCGGGCCGAGGAGTTCGGTGACCTGCTGTTCGTGATGGTCAACGTCGCCCGTCGCCGCGGGATCGAGGCGGAGGCTGCCGTGCGTGCCGCCAACGCCAAGTTCCGGCGACGCTTCGCGAGCGTGGAGCGGGGAGCCGCCGCGCGTGGTGTCGCGCTGCGCGATCTCGACTTCGAGGCGCTCGACGCACTGTGGGATGCTGCCAAGACTGAGGAGAGAGCCCTGTGACCATCGGCAACCGGCCAGCCACCGTCCGCGCCGACGGGCGTGGCCCGAACGACCTGCGACCTGTCACGTTCACGCTCGGCGTCCAGAAGTGGGCCGAGGGCTCGTGCCGGATCCGGGTCGGCGACACGGAGGTCCTGTGCGCGGCGACGATCGTCGACCGCGTGCCGCCCCACCTGCGCGGCAAGGGCACCGGCTGGATCACTGCCGAGTATTCGATGCTGCCGCGCGCGACCGCGGAGCGGACAGACCGCGAGTCGGTCCGGGGCAAGATCGGCGGCCGGACCCACGAGATCCAGCGGCTGATCGGGCGGTCCCTCCGCGACGCGGTCGACCTGACTCGTCTCGGTGAGCGGACGATCACCGTCGACTGCGACGTCCTCCAGGCGGACGGCGGCACACGGACCGCGTCGATCACCGGCGGCTACGTCGCCCTGGCGGCGGCGCTCATCACCTACGGCATGGAACGACATCTCGTGGCCAAGGTGGCGGCCGTCTCGGTCGGGCTCGTCGGCGGCGTGCCGCTGCTCGATCTCGACTACTCGGAGGACTCGCGGGCGGACGTCGACTTCAACGTGGTCGGCACGGACGGCGGCGCGTACGTCGAGCTGCAGGGCACCGCCGAGGGCAAGCCATTCGACCGGGCCGCTGCGGACGGCCTGCTCGACCTGGCCGATGGCGGGCTGGCGCAGCTGTTCGAGGCGCAGGCCGCCGTCCTGGCGACCGTCCGCCGGTGACCCGCCGGCGACTCCTGGTCGCCACGCGCTCGGCCCATAAGCTGCGCGAGCTGCGCGAGCTGCTCGCCCTCGACGACGCCGAGCTGGTGTCGCTCGACGACCTGGGACTGCCAGGAGACCCCGTCGAGGACGGCGAGACGTTCGAGACCAACGCCGCGATCAAGGCACGGTTCGGCGTGCGGCTGAGCGGTCTGCCGACGCTGGCCGACGACTCCGGCATCGAGGTCGACGCGCTGGGTGGCCGCCCCGGCGTGCGAACCCGGCGCTACGCCGGCGAGGACGCGACCGACGAGGACAACAACCGCAAGCTGCTGGCCGCGCTGGACGGCCTGCCGCCGGATCGGCGTGGCGCGCGCTACGTCTGCGTGCTCGCGCTGGCACTCCCCGACGACGCGGGTCCGCGCGGCGGCGTGGCGCCGATCACGACCCGGGGGACCTGTCGCGGCCGGATCGCCACGGAGCCGCGCGGGACGGGTGGCTTCGGCTACGACCCGATCTTCGAGCCGGCGTCCGAGCCGCCCGGCGGCCGGACGTTCGGGCTGTGGACCCCGGACGAGAAGAACGCGATCTCGCACCGGGCCCGGGCCGCCCGGCGGATGACGCCGCGGCTGGCCGCCCTCGGGTTCTGACATGGCAACGGCGGCGCGTCGACTGTGCGTCTTCTGCGGCGCAAGCCCGGGTCGCGACCCGGGCTACGTGGCGCTTGCGGCGGAGGTCGGGACGGGGCTGGCGGAGCGTGGCATCGGGCTCGTCTACGGCGGCGGCCGGGTGGGCATGATGGGCGCGGTGGCGGACGCCGCGCTGGCGGCCGGGGGCGAGGTCATCGGGGTCATCCCGCGCCGGCTGGTCGATCGCGAGCTGGGTAACCGCGGCCTGACCGAGCTGCACATCGTCGAGACGCTGCACGAGCGCAAGGCGGGGATGGCGGCCCTGTCCGACGGCTTCATCGCGTTGCCCGGCGGGCTGGGCACGCTCGAGGAGCTCGCCGAGGTGGCCTCGTGGGCCCAGCTCGGGCTCCACGCCAAGCCGATCGGCCTCCTCGGCCGGGCCGGCTACTGGGATCACCTGCTCCGGTGGCTCGACCATGCCGTCGAGGAGGGCTTCCTCACGCCCGCCATTCGGGCGATCGTCGCCGAGGACGCCGACCTCGCCGCATTCCTGGCCCGCTTCGAGTCCCTCGCCGGGCGCGCTCCGACCGACCGCTGGGGCAGCTGAGAGCGAACCCACTTCCCGCGGTCAAGGGCCCTCGGTTCCTGCTGACTGCTCGTCACACGAGCGTTCGACTGCACCGCGGATCGATCGTCCCCGTCCGTCATTCCCTGGGGCTTATCTCCTGGCCCTCAAGCCGCCGATGACACCGACCGGGACGCGGCGTGACGCCTGAAGCACGTCGACCGAGCGTGGATCCGGCCCCGTCGCGGCCGATCGCCCTCTCCGTTGCGCCAGGCTAAGACTGGCACGCATCTCCGCCTTCGGATGGGGGCGCGAATGCGCCGCAAGCGCCCTATACGGATCGGGCGCCGCCACGACCCGACCAGGTACGGAGAGGCGCCGCTACGACCCTGCGCTCGGCTTCGCCTTGGGCGCCTTGGTGGGCTTCGGCGAGGGCCACGGGGCCGGATCCGTGCCCGGGTCGCTGAACAGACCCGCCGCGACGGCCCGGATCCTGGCCAGGTCGGGCGCCTGTGAATCGCCGTAGCGCGTGCTCTTCGGGTGGACCAGCGGCGAGCGGATGACGACGCTGGTGACGCCGTCGCGACCGACCTCCTCGAGGATCGCGGCGAGCTCCGGCAGACGCTCCACGGGCATGTCGGTCCGGATCGTGCTGCCGACCGCGTCGAGGAGCTCGGGCAGCTGGAACAGGAGGCTGCCACCCCGCGAGACCTGGTTCTTGAGGGCGACGAGGATCTGCTGCTGGCGGGCCTGCCGCGTGAAGTCGCTCTCGCCGAGGGCCTTGCGCGATCGGGCGTAGGCCAGGGCATCCGCGCCATCGAGATGGTGCTTGCCGGCGGTGATCGAGAAGCCCTTGCGCCCGAGCCCGTACCCGTCGTAGCCGGGGTCCTGGAAGGCGCGCGGCGCGACGATGTCGACCCCGCCGACCGCGTCGACCATCTTGATCAGGCCCCGGAAGTCGAGCCGGGCGTAGTAATGGATCGGGATGTCGAGCAGCGCACCCGCGGCGTCCTCCAGGGTGCGCATGCCGCCCTTCGGGAACTCCTTCGGGTTGCGGTCCGCATAGGACATCAGGGAGTTGAGCTTCGGGCCGAAGACGTCGCCGTTGCCGAGCGGCGTGTCGATCAGGTCGCGCGGCAGCGACAGCAGCGACACGGTATGGCCGACCGGATCGAGCGACGCGACCATCATCGTGTCGGTCAGGTTCGACGCCCGGTCGCCGCGCTTGTCGATCCCCACGAGCAGGACGTTGACCCGCTGGCCGTCGGCCGGGACCGGACCGTCCGCGGCGCCGCGGGTGTCCGTGGCGCCGAGGACCGCACCGGCGAAGATCTTGTCGAACGTGTCGCCGAGCGCCGTCCCGTAGCGGTAGACGACAAGGTGGGGGATCGCGACCACGAGCGCGATGATGAGCAGGCCGCCGATGCCCAGCCAGCCGGCCCGGCCGGTGCGGCGCGTGTCGAGGAAGGCCTGGCCGACGGCGACGAGCCGCCAGACGAGGGCGATGACGTTGAGGGCGAGGAGCGTGCTCAGGACCTGCGGGGACACGGCCCACGCCGCCAGCCGGGCCGGCGACTGCATCTGGACCACGAGCAGCCCGATGCCCAGCACGACCAGCGATGGGACGAGGAAGAGTAGCGCGAGCGCGGGCCGGCGATTGAACAGCTGGCCGAGTCCCGGGATCACCGCCGACAGCGTCGCCGCTGCGAGGCGGCGGAGGTCGGTTGGCCTCGTATCGGGCCGGATCCGGGTGGCTTGCACGCGGGGCTCGGGCTCCTCTGTCGTTGGTCGGCGACTCGGGTGTCGTCGCGGAGTCTACCCGGCCGCGCCGGGCATGGAGACGCCGGGCGATCGATCAGCCTGCCTTGATCGCCCGGCGTCGTGTCCTGTGACGGGTCATCGGCGGCCGGCGTGACGCCGACGACAGCGCGAATCGGGCGCCCGATCCGATCGGAGAGGCGTAGCATTCACGCCCACGCCGGCGGGTCACGAGAAGGAGGGTTCCGTGCCTACGTATATGGACATGCACGACATCCCGGGGGTGACGGCCGAAGCCGTCGCCGGGGCGCACGAGGCTGACGTCGAGATCCAGGGCAAGTACGGCGTCGAGTACACCCACTACTGGGTGGACGAAGAGGCCGGCAAGGTGTTCTGCCTCGTCACGGCTCCCGACCGCGAGACCGCGACCCGGGTCCACCGGGAGGCCCACGGGCTCGAGGCGCACACGCTCTACAAGGTCGAGCAGGGCGCCTAGGGCACACGAGTCCCGGCATCGGGGCGGTCGGGTCGTCTCGGCACCTGCGACCGGGTCCCTCGGGCCGGGTCGAGTACGATGTCGACCGCCTCGGGGAGTAGCGTAGCCTGGCAACGCACGTGCTTTGGGAGCACGAGATCGCGGGTTCGAATCCCGCCTCCCCGACCAACGATCCGCGTGGTAGTGCGCGCGAGACCGTTCGTCCCGAAGTCGATGTAGGACTTCTCGCATTTCCCAGCTCGAGACCGGGGTTGAAGGCCATCGATGGCCAGCCGCCAGACCGGCGTGGATCAGCGGGATCGAGCCAGTAGGCTTGGGCGATGCCTGTGCCCGATCGGCCGTCCAGTCATGTGCCCGACGCGGGCGCCATCGCGTCTGCCTACGGGCTCGGTCGGCCCACCGGTGATCTGGCGTATTCCGCGCGCGGGGAGATCGGCTGCATCTGGCGCCTCGAGACGGTACGCGGGGTCTGGGCCGTGAAGGAGCTCTTCCGGCCGGCTGACGAGGCAGCAGCCAGCGCCGACGTCGCCTTCCAGGAAGCGGCGATCGCGGCAGGTGTCTCGATGCCCCGGCCGATCCTCGCCCGCGACGGGCGCGTCGTGTCCGAGGTCGGAACAGGGGATCGATCGTCCAGCTTGCGCGTCTACACGTGGATCGATCTCGCGGGACGGGATGTGAGGGCACCGACCCAGGCGGCCGGCGCCATCCTGGGACGTCTCCATGCCCTCGCCTATCCCGACGATCGCGCAATCGATCCGTGGTTCACCACGGCTGTTGCAACGGAGACGTGGGTGGAGCTGCTGACGCGTGCGGAGCATGCCCGCGTTCCATGGGCGTCGACCCTCGCGGAGCTCGTACCGCGCATGACTGCCGGCGATGGTCTCATCGCCGCGGGTCGTCACACCCCGACGATCCGCTGCCACCTGGACTTCAACCCGGAGAACGTGCTGGTTGACACCGCGGGCCGAACGGTCGTCGTTGACTGGGAGGACTCAGGGCCTGAGGCGGCCGAACAGGAATTGGCCTCCGCCATCGATGAGTTCGCCCGGGGTCCTGCGGCCATCCGGACCTTCCTGCGGGCCTATGCCGCGAGCGGTGGGCCGGCGACTCTGCGTGACCCATCGTCATTCGCGATGAGCTTCGCATTCGGGGCCAACCTCGTTGCGTCCTACGTGAGGCAGGCGCTTGATCCCTCCACGACCGAGGAGAACAGGGATCGGGCGATCCACTGGATCGGCGACATCGCGGCCTCGGCATTCATCCCTGGCCGCGTAGATGAACTGCTTGAAGCTGCCGCAGGAGCATGAAGTCAGCGCCGGTCCTCAGCGAACCTGCGATCCGCGATCCTCAGATATTCCGGCCCCGCGGCGCGACCAATCGAGCGTGACGCAGTCGAGTCCAGCCCGCAATTCACAGGTCATTTCATTCCGACTCGTGATGCCGGTCGAATGTCGGGTCCCACGCTCATTCCTGAAAGCGGCAAATCCGTTCGTGCTGTCGCGCTCACTACCACCGCGCGCGACCGAGGTGAGCCGAGCGCCCCGCCACGAGTTGGCGTAGCGTGGGCGCGTGAGCCGCGAAGCCGAGGACCTGAACCGGCGTCTCCTGCGCGCCCGCGACGCCATGGATCGAGCCTATGCCGAGCCCCTCGACGTCGCCGCCGTGGCCGCGGTGGCCCACATCTCAGAGGCGCACTTCAGTCGGAGCTTCCGGGCCGTCTTCGGCGAGACGCCCCACCGCTACCTGCAGCGGCGCCGGGTCGAGCGCTCCATGTTCCTGCTGCGCGAGACCGATCGCAGCATCACTGACATCTGCCTCGACGTTGGGTTCACCAGCCTCGGTACCTTCAGCCGCATGTTCCGGGAGATCGTCGGTGAAACGCCGTCGAGCTACCGCGAGGGCCACGGGCCGATCGTCGCCCCCAACTGTGTCCAGATGTGGGCGACGCGACCTCGGGTGTCAGCCGGCGAGGCGGTCCGGATGAGCAGTTTCGGAGAAGCCAGCGCGGCCGACCGCTCCGTAGCATGACGGTCGTCACCACGCCACCCGACAGCGGAGGAACGCACCGATGATCAACAACCTGACCGTCGCGACGATCATGGTCCTCGACAAGGACGAAGCCCTCGACTTCTACGTCAACAAGCTCGGGCTGGAGGTCGGTCAGGACTTCAAGCAGGGCGACTATCGCTGGTTGACTGTGCGTGTCCCGGGCGGGAAGGGCACGGAGATCTCGCTCGAGCAGCCGGGCTCGCCGCTCCACGACGAGGCGACCGCGGAGCAGATCCGCGAGCTGGTCACCAAGGGCGCCTTCGTCGGGCTCGTCTTCCAGACGGACGACGCCCGGGCGCTCTACGAGACCCTCAAGGCGCGGGGCGTCACCGACTTCACACAGGAGCCCACGGACCACTTCTACGGCACCGACATGGGCGTCCGCGACCCATTCGGCAACGCCATCCGGATCCTGCAGCCGGCGAAGGTCGCCCAGGAAACGACCGCCTGAGCGGGTGGGATGACGGCCACCTCGGACGAGGTGGCCGTCAGATCGTCAGGCGAACCGCTTGACGAAGGCGAGCGCGGTGTCGGCGACCTCGCGCCAGCCGCTGTCGATCACGAGCGCGTGGCCGCGACCGGCCATCTCGACGAACTCGGTGACGCCCTCGTTCCGCTTCTGCCGCTTGTAGGAGGCGTTGGAGATCGAGCGCGGCACGGTGTTGTCCTTCTCGCCGGAGATGATCAGGAGGGGGCCGCGGTCCGGGTTCGTGCTGTCGACCTTGACCTCGGTCCACGGATTGAGGTTGGCCGATGCCGCCTGGAAGAGGGGCTTGCCCGGAGCCGGGACCGCGTAGGTCTCGTAGAGCTGGTGTGCCTCGGTCTCGTCGACCGCGTTGGCAAAGCCGTACCGGAACTGCTCATAAGTCAGCGGCACGGCGCGGTTGTAGTTGACCGGGTTGGTCAGGACCGGCGAGGCGGACCGCAGCGCCGAGATCGGCAGCGGCAGGACGCCCCGGAACGGGGCCGGATCGATCGCGACCGACGCCGCCGCCAGCCCGCGACCGGCCAGGATCTGGGTCAGAAGCCCGCCGAACGAGTGGCCGATGATGACGGGCTTTCGGTCGAGGGTCTGCACGACCGCGTCGAGATGATCGGCCACGTCGCCGACCGACTTGCCGGCGAAGACCTCCGGGTCGGCATTGGCTTCGGCGACCGTCTCGGGATCGTCCGGCCAGCCCGGAGCGAGAGCCGAATAGCCCGCCTCGTCGAAGACCGCCGCCCAGCGGTCCCAGCTGCTCGGCAGGAGCCACAGGCCGTGGATGAACACGGCGGGGGTCTTGCCCGAGGCGTTGGCCCGCTTCACCTGCTCGGCGTCCCGCATGTCGTCCGCGGTGAGGGTCTTGGCAGGCTCGCTGGTGGCGGTCGTGGTCATGAGGGACCCTCCTGGGGACGCGATCTGGGCGACGCGACGGCTGACGATTGTGCGCCGATCCGGGCAGTCCCGTGCTGAGCCGATCTAGCCGCCCGGGGGCACCAGCTTCAGGACCTCGCCCGACGTCCCGACCGGCCCGAGTCGCGTCCTCGTCAGGACGTAGAGCTCGCCCGTAGCGTCCTCGCCCATCCCGGTCACGAAGCGATTGAGGCCGCCGTCGCTGAGGACGAGCCGTCGCCAGTCCCAGGTGCCCGTCCCTTCGACGGGCGTCGCGACCAGCATCGACCCGCGCGGGAACGACAGGCTGTTGTCCGGATCCGCGCTGAAGTCGGCGAAGACGTAGCGGCCCCGCAGCCCCGCGATGGCCGACCCGCGATAGACGTACCCGCCGACGACGGCCACGCCGACATCCTTGTGCGCATACTCCAGGACGGGATCGATGAGGAGCTCGCCGGCGGCCCCGATGGTGGGGCAGTCGGCCTTCTCGGTCAGCGGCTGGTCGACATCGAGGCAGTGCGTGCCCTCGCGGATCCGCCAGCCGTAGTTCGCGCCCTTCTCGACGACGTCGATCTCCTCGTACCGGCCGTACCCGACGTCGCTGACCAGGAGACGCCGCCCGCCGTCCGGCTCCCATGACAGCCGCCACGGGTTGCGGAACCCGTAGGCGTAGATCTCCGGGCGGGCGCCATCGATCGTCGGGTTGTCCTTCGGGATGGCGTACGGCCGTTTGCCGTCGACGTCGAGCCGCAGGATCTTGCCGTTGAGCTTGGTCAGGTCCTGGGCGTTCCCCCCTGGCGAGTGACCCTCGCTGGCGTCGCCCTGGCCTCCGCCATCGCCTGTGCCGAGGTACAGCATGCCGTCCGGCCCGAAGCCGAGAGCACCGCCGCTGTGGTTGAACTGGGGCTGCTCGAACTGGAGGACGATGCGCTCCGACGACGGGTCCGCACGGTCGGGCTGAGCCGCGTCGACACGGAATTCGCTCAGCGTGTTGGTGTGGTCCGAGCCGGCCGCGGCGCCTGTGCGCGGAGGCGCGCCGTAGTACACGAAGAAGCGGCCGTTGGCCGCGAAGTCCGGGTGGAACGCGAGGCCGAGCAGGCCGCGCTCGTCGTAGTCCGGCCGGAGCTCCACGACGCGGTCGCGCAGATCGAGGAAGGGCGTGACCGTCCCGGCGCCCGGTTGCAGGATCGAGATCAGGCCCGTCTGCTCGAGCACGAACAGGCGGGCCGTGCCATCGGGCGGCGTGACCAGGCCGACCGGCGCGACGAGGCCGTCGACGACGGTCTCGACGGCGGCGTCCGCCGTGATGCTGGGCTCGGCGCCGGCGGTCGGGGCGCTGGACGTGACCGCGCTCGTGGTCGCCGCCGGCGTGGGCGCGACACCCGTCGACGAGGCGGACGGGACGACGGTCGATGGGGCCGGACCGCACGCGGCGACCCAGACGAGCACGAGGACGGACAGGGCGATCGCGGGCACGGTGCGCGTCGGGGCTGGTCGAGCGATCGGTCACGGTTGCCCTCGGGGCTGGGGTGCCGATGATGCTCGGTCGCCCGTCACGGGCGCAACCGCGCGGCCGATCGACCGGTCTCGCCGACTGCATGGCGCTGGGTCGCCGCATCGATGCCGGCTCAGGCAGGCTTCCGTAGAGCGCGCTGCCGCGCTCGATCGCACGCCAGGGAGACGCCATGTCCACCGCCGATGCGGGTCCGGTCCGCGAGCTGCGCCTCGTCGTCACGGCGCACGATTACGACGACGCCGTCCGCTTCTATCGCGACGTCCTCGGCCTGCCCGAGCGCGAGTCGTACAGCTCGCCCGACGGGCGGGTGATGATCCTCGAGGCCGGCCGCGCGACGCTCGAGATCGCCGATCCGGCCCAGGCCGAGTTCATCGATCGGGTCGAGGTCGGCCGGCGCGTGGCCGGCCACATCCGGGTCGCCTTCGAGGTCGCCGATTCGGGCGCCACGATGGCCGCCCTGGAGGCTGCCGGGGCCGACTGTCCTCGCACCGCCGACCCTCACGCCGTGGCGATCGATGAATGCCCGGCTCGAGGGCCCGGCGGGTCTGCAGCTCACGCTGTTCACGGAGCTGCCACCCGCCGACTGACGGCCGGGCGCCGAGCCGCTCAGGCTTCGGTCGCCGGCGTCGAGCTTCGGGCCAGCTCGTGCTCGGCCCAGGCGATGACGTCGGCGATGCTGATGACCGGGGTCCGGTCCTCGTCGCCGAGCGCCGCGTAGGCCGCCCGCTTCTCGACCAACCATTCGAAGTAGATCCGCTTCTCGTACCTGGACATCGCCTTGCTCCTTGTCGCTCGTCCCGGCATCGGGGCTCGATGTGTTCACCTTGAAGCAGGGCGGGCCGCGTGCCATCGAGCGAAGTCCTTAGCCTCGGCGCGCGCGGCACCTCATTTCGGCGATCGCATGACCGGCGGACCGGCTAGTGGGGGTGCAGGCGTGCTTAGGCGCCGGTCGCGAACGCGCTCCGGACGCTCAACCGACGACCGCCGACGCGATCGCGACGATGGCGAACGCGCCGAGGACCACGCCGGAGACGAGATTGATCCGGTGGATCCAGAGCGGCGTGACCCGGGTCCGGACCCTGCCGATGACCGTCGTGAGCACGACCCACCACGTCGTCGACCCGAGCAGGACGCCAGCCACGACCAGGGCCGCGTCACCGGTCGCGCCGCTCGTCACGCCGAGGCCGGCGAACAGCGCCCCGAACGACAGGATCGTCATCGGGTTCGCCAGCGTCAGCCCCAGGATCGACAGGTAAGCGCCGGCGTAGCCGCCGCGCCGCGTCGTGACCGTGGCCGCTTCCGTCGGCGATGGAGCGGATGGTCCGCCACGCCAGCCACAGGAGGAAGATCCCGCCGACGAGCCCGAGGACCTGGCGGGCGTTGACCAGCACGTCCGTGATCGCGCCCAGCCCGAAGGCCGCGATCGCCCCGTACGTGGCGTCCGCGGTGGCGACGCCCAGGCCGGAGACCAGCCCGTACAGCTGGCCCTGCGGCGAGCGTCCGGCGGATGACCAGCAGGCTGATCGGGCCGACGGCGGCCGCGATCGTGAAGCCGAGGATGAAGCCGCGGAACGCGAGCGCGGGGTCCACGAGAGAGCTCCTTTCGATGGGTCGTGACACAGAAAAACGCCCTCGGCATCTGCCGGGGCGTCACTCGGGACTGGTGGTCGGCGCCCGTTCGGGCGCACGGCGTCAGGTCGAGGTGGCCCGGGTGGGCCCCTGCTGGCGGCGACGTGCGTGGCGGGTCGTTGCGCGGTCATGTCGCGGGCAGGGTGCGGGACGGAGCGGCCGCCGCTGTCAACGGGCCGGGACGTGCCGGACGCCGGACGCCACGCCGTGCCCCGCCCGATACCCTTGGCCGATGACGAACGCCGCGGCCGCCGCCCGCTCAAGGTGGGCGTCCAGCTGCCCGAGGTCGAGCGCGAGGTCCGCTGGTCGGAGGTCCTCGACATGACCCGCGCGATCGAGGACCTCGGGTTCGATTCCGTGTGGGTCGGCGAGCATCTCCTCTACCGCTGGCCGGATCGACCGGCGCGCGGGCCGTGGGAGGCCTGGACGCTGCTGGCGGCGATCGCCGCGACCACGTCCCGGATCGAGCTGGGGCCGCTCGTCGCCTGCACGAACTTCCACAACCCGGCCCTTTTGGCCAAGCAGGCCGTCACGATCGACGAGATCAGCGGTGGCCGGTTCGTCCTCGGTCTGGGCGCGGGCTGGAACGAGACGGAGTTCCGTGCCTTCGGCTATCCGTACGACCATCGGATCGACCGGTTCGAGGAGGCGTTCACGATCATCCGGACGCTCCTCCGCGAGGGCGCCATCGACTTCGACGGGCGCTGGTACCAGGCCCGCGACTGCGAGCTGCTGCCGCGCGGGCCGCGGCCCGATGGCCCGCCGTTGATGATCGGCTCGAACGGGCCGCGCATGCTCCGGGCGACGATGGCCCACGCCGACTCGTGGAACTCCTGGTACAACGACACCGGCAACCGACCGGAAGGCATCGCGTCGGTCCGAGCCCTGGTCGACGCCGCCTGCCGCGACGTCGGCCGCGATCCGACCGAGGTCGAGCGGACGGTCGCCGTGCTGGTCCGCCTCCCGGGTGGCGCGGGCCGGCTCCAGGGTGACAGCAGGCAGCGCGCCATCCCGCCGGTCGACGGCGATCCGGCCGCCCTCGCCGATGCGCTGCGCGGGTTCGCGCGGCAGGGGATCGACCACGTCCAGCTCGTCCTCGACCCGATCACGCGCGACTCGATCGAGGCGGTCGCTCGCGCCCTGGTCGACCTCGACGACGACGACGTCTGACGGCGACTCGTTGCGTGCTCCGGGAGCGCCAGACGGACGGCCGCGGAGCCCGTGCTAGCATCGGCCGACAACCCCATGGAGGCGCCCGCCAGCCGATGACGATGCCGGTCCGTTCCCCGCGCGCTCGCCCCGGAGGGGCCCGGTCCGGTGAGGACGTCTCGCCGCTCGACAAGCGGATCATCGAGCACCTGCAGGCGGACGGTCGGCGCCCGTTCACCCAGATCGCCGCGGATCTCGGCGTGTCCGAGGCCGCGGTCCGGGCCCGGACGAACCGGCTGATCGAACGGGGGATCCTCCAGGTCGTCGGCGTGACCGACCCCCTCAAGCTCGGCTTCCATCAGATGGCCATGATCGGCATCCGCTGCGAGAGCGACAAGCTGATCGAGGTGAGCGAGCACCTGGCGGCCATGCCGGAGGTGGACTACGTGGTCATCACCGCCGGCTCGTACGACCTGCTGATCGAGACGGTCTGCGAGGACAATGACGCCCTGCTGGTGTTCCTCGCCGAGCGCCTGCGGGCCATCGACGGAGTGCGTGACACGGAGACGTTCGTGTACCTGCGGCTGGTCAAGCAGACCTACCAGTACGGCACCCGCTGATCGATCCCGCGGATTGGCGTTGACGGACCGCACCAACCCGCGTGCGAGCCGGTCGGGCGCATCGCCGGGGCGGGCTAAGATGACGGTCAGTGCGGGGGCATCCAGGCCATCCCGCCATGTCTAGGTGAGGTCGATCGTGCCGGTCGATCCCGTCATCCTGCTGATCATCGCGGTCGTCATCGCAAACCTGCTCGTGATGGCCGTGATCCTGATCCCGCCGCTCCTGGGTCGATCCAGCCCGATGGGGCGCGACGTCGCGCCCGGGGTCGACGCCGAGCGGCGTGCGGCCGAGGCCGCCGTCGTCGGCGGGATGGAGGGGACGACGGCTGAGGATGGTGTCGCCACCCAAACGTACGACCGCGTCGTCCGCATCGTGGCGTGGACATTCCTCCTGGCCGCTACGGTCATCGTCGCCGCGACCGGCCTCTGGCCGGCGACCCAGCCCGCGATCTTCGTCCTGTTCGCGCTGTCCGGCATGTTCATCGTGGTGGTCCACGACCTGTTGCCGGGTGACGCGCTGGGACCCGCCAAGTTCGTCCTCGAGGGATCGGTGGCGATCACGGTCGCGACGCTCCTGGTCGCCCTGACCGGTGGCGCCGCCAGCCCGTTCTTCTTCGCCTTCCCGCTCATCGTCGCCGGCGCCGCCCTCGTGGTCTCGCCGACGATCACGGTCGCGTTGACGGCTGCGGCCGGGCTCGGCTACGTGCTCGCCGTCATCGCGGGGTCGACAGAGGGCAGCCTCGGGCCGACCACCGTGGCGATCGTCGGGATCAACCTGACCGCCCTCGTGCTGCTGGCCTACGTCGCCCTGGTCATCGCCCGGGCGCAACGACGGGCGCGCGACGCCGCCATCCGCCTGTCGACGGTCGACTCGCTGACCGGCCTGTTCAACCGCACGTTCTTCTTCGCGGCGATCGATCGCGAGATCGCCCGCAGCGCGCGCTCGGGTCGCGGCTTCTGCCTCCTGATGATGGACCTGGACGAGCTGAAATCGATCAACGACCGGCTCGGCCACTTCCAGGGGGATCGCGTCCTGCGCGGCGTCGGCGAGGTCATCACCCAGGGCGTCCGCCAGATCGACACGGCGGCCCGCTACGGCGGCGACGAGTTCGTTGCCCTGCTCCCGGAGACCGACCCGACGGGCGCGTTCGTCCTGGCCGAGAAGATCCGCATCGGCGTCAACAACCTCGTGCTGGACCTGCCCGGGACCGGACCGCGGCCGTCGCTGTCGATCGGGGTCGTCAGCTACCCGGACGACGGCCGGACCGCGGACGAGCTGATCATCAGCGCGGACGGCGCGATGTACGCCTCGAAACGGGCCGGCAAGGACCGCGTGACCGGCGTCCCGATGCCGCAGCCGGGGCGACCCGTCTCGCCGGTGTAGCATCGCCCGGTGAGTGACACCGACCCGCGTCCGCGGTCCCACGGCCAGGGCTTCTCGACGCGGGCCATCCGCGCCGCCTCGCGCATCCCGGCGCTCGACCAGACGCCGACCAGCGTGCCGATCTTCCAGACCGCGACGTTCGCCTCGGCCGACGCGGACGAGCTCGGCCGGGTCGCCGCCGATGCCCGGGCGGGCTTCGCCTACAGCCGGATCTCCAACCCGACCACGAGCGCGCTCGGCGCGGCCTACGCGGAGCTGGCCGGCGGCGAGGCCGGCCTCGCCCTGGCCTCGGGGATGGGCGCCATCCATGCCGCGCTCGCGTCACTCCTGCGCAGCGGCGACCGGGTGGTGGCCCCGGCCGCGATCTACGGCTCGACCCGGGCGCAGATGCTGCGGACGTTCGGCGGGTTCGGGGTCCGGGTCGACAGCGTCGACACGACCGACCTGGACGCGGTGGCCGACGCGCTGGCCGCGGCGCCGACGAAGGTCCTCTACGCCGAAACGATCGCCAACCCGACGACCGCGATCGCCGACCATGCCGCACTGGCGGACCTCGCCCATCGGCACGGCGCGACGTACGTCGTCGACAACACGTTCGCGTCGCCGTACGTCTGCCGGCCGCTCGAGCTGGGCACGGATCTCGTCGTCGAGTCGGCGACCAAGTTCATCGGCGGTCACAGCGACGTCATCGCGGGGGTCGCCGCCGGGTCCGCGGAGCACATCCGCGCCGTCGAGCGCGTCCAGATCGATACCGGGGCCACCCTGGGCCCGCTCGATGCCTTCCTCGTCCTGCGGGGCATCCTGACCCTCGCCATCCGGGTCCAACGCCACGCGGCGACCGCCGCGGCACTGGCGGCGTGGCTCGAGCGTCAGGACGGCGTGTCGCGCGTCCTGTACCCCGGCCTCGAGAGCCATCCCCAGCACGACGTGGCGCTGCGCCAGTTCCGCCCCGGCGTGGCCGGCGGGATGCTCGCCTTCGAGGCGGCAGGGGGCCGGGCCGCCGGCCGCGCGATCATCGATGCGCTGCGGATCCCGGAGCTGACGGCGTCCCTCGGAAGTGTCCACACGATGGTCGTCCACCCGCCCTCCACCTCGCATCGCCAGTCCACCGAGTCGGAGCTGCTGGCCGCCGGGATCACGCCCGGCCTGCTGCGGGTCTCGGTCGGGCTCGAGGACCTCGAGGATCTCCAGGCGGACTTCGCGGATGCGCTCGGGGCGGCTCGGGCGCTCGACGGGCGGTCCGTCCCGGCGCTCGGCGCCGTCTAGGGGTCGGAGCCATCGCGAGCCCGGCCGTCGTCTCGACGGCCAGAAGCCGACCGTCCGGCCGGAACATCCCCGCACGCCTGGGGTACGGCCTCTGGCACCTGTTCACGTCGGTCGATTTCGCCGTGTTCCAGATCATCTTCCTGCTGCTCCTCGCGGTCATCGGCATGACCATCAAGCAGCTGCCGGACTTCGCGTTCCGCTCCGCGACCGACTACGCCGGCGCGATGGACCAGCTCCACGCCCGCTACGACCCGGTCCTGGGCACGACCGTGGTGGACATCATGGAGCGGCTGTCGCTGTTCGCCGTCTTCCGCTCGCCCTGGTTCAGCGCCGCGCTGGTCGTCCTCGTCACCTCGATCATCGTGTGCACCCTCGACCGGACGCCCCGCCTGTGGCGCGGGGTCAGCGACATCCGGGTCGCCCAGCCGGAGCCGTACTTCGATCCGCGGCTGCCGGACCGGGCGGCGATGGACGGCGTGGCCGGCGACGACATCCGGGCGGTCCTGCGTCGCAACGGGTTCCGCGTGCGCGAGGACGCCGAGCCGGACGGCACGCGCTACCTGTACGGCGACCGCCACCAGTACACGAAGATGGCGACGCTGCTCACGCATCTCGGCCTGATCCTGTTCCTGCTGGCGGCCGCGGCCACCTCCCGGCTGGGTGACGAGCAGGGCCTGGTCGTCGCCGAGGGCGAATCGCTGACGGTCCAGCCGATCGGGACGCCCGGGCTCCTGCTGGTCAAGAACTTCGACTTCGAGGCGCCCGGCTTCGATTCCGGCACGCCGACCGACTTCACGACCGACCTGGCCGTCTTCCAGGACGGCCGCCAGATCGCCCGGAAGACGATCCGGGTGAACGACCCGCTCTCGATCGCCGGCTACACGTTCCACCAGAACGGCTTCGGGCCGGCGCCGCACATCCTCCTCAAGGACGCGGCCGGGGCGATCCTTCTCGATGCGCCCGTGCCGATGACCGACGCCCTGGACGGGCGGCCGTACACCTCGATCGGGATCCCCGGCCGGGACATGGGCCTGAAGCTCCTGCTCGACAAGGCGACCGACGGCACCGGGATCCTCATCGCCATCCCGTACCGGGTCGTGGGCACCGCACCGGACGGCCAGCCGATCGAGGACCTGTACCCGGCGGTCGACCTCGAGCGCGGCGAGGCACGGGTCTCGGAGGGCCTGGACCTGTCGATCGGCCTGACCGATTTCGGCGAGTTCACGCTGCTCATCGCCAAGCGCGACCCCGGCCAGGGACTGGTCTGGATCGCGTTCGCGTGCCTCATCGCGGGCATCACGATCACCTTCTACCGCCCGCGCCGACGGGTCTGGACGCGGCTCGGCCCCGGACGGCCGGCTGGGCATCGTCTGGCGCTCGGACCGGTACGTCGACGTCGAGCGTGAGTTCGGCCGTCTGCTCGACCAGCTCGTCGCGATCCGGCGCCCCACGGGAGCCGCACCACCCGAGTGACGGCGCCCCGAGGGTGGCGTTGGCGGGGCAGGTACAACCCTTTGTAGGACCAGCCGACGCTGAACCGCAACCTACCCGGCTGGTAGGCTTTTCGCGGTGCCGCGCGGGTCTTTCGTCGCGTCGTGCTCACCGTCGTTCACAGCAGCGCACGGCACCCGTCAGGAGATCCATGACCGCCAGACAGGCCGCCATCTCGGAGATCGCCAGCCACCGGGTCGAGAAGACGCAGGGCTACCTCGAGGACGCCGGCGCCGACATCTACGGCGAGTACGTCTTCGACGAGGGGGCCCAGCGCGACTACCTCGCCAAGCCGATCTTCCGCAAGCTTCGCCAGACGATCGAGGGCAACGAGCCGTTCGATCCGGCCATCGTGGACGCCGTCGCGCACGGCGTGAAGGAGTGGGCCCTCGCCCACGGGGCGACCCACTACACCCACTGGTTCGTGCCGATGACCGGCTCCACGGCGGAGAAGCACGACTCGTTCCTGACCCCGACCGGCGACGGTCAGACGATCGCCGAGTTCTCCGGCCGCAACCTGCTCCAGGGCGAGCCCGACGCGAGCTCGTTCCCGTCCGGCGGTCTGCGCGCCACGTTCGAGGCCCGCGGCTACACCGGCTGGGATGTCACCAGCCCGATCTTCCTGCAGGTCGAGCCGAATGGGGTCACGCTGACGATCCCGACCGCTTACGTCTCATACACCGGCGAGGCGCTCGACTTCAAGATCCCGCTCCTGCGGTCCCAGGAAGCCCTCGGCGCGCAGGCGCTGCGGGTCCTGCGCTGGTTCGACAACGCGACGTCCAAGCGCGTTTTCACCAACATCGGGCCGGAGCAGGAGTACTTCCTGGTCGATCGGCGGCTGGCCGAGCAGCGCCCGGACCTGCTGCTGACCGGACGGACCCTGTTCGGCGCCCCGTCGCCCAAGGGCCAGGAGCTGGAGGACCAGTACTTCGGCCCGATCCGCGAGCGGATCCTCGCGTTCATGATGGACGTCGATCGCGAGCTGTGGCGCCTCGGCATCCCCGCCAAGACCCGCCACAACGAGGTCGCCCCGGGCCAGTTCGAGATGGCGCCGGTCTACGAGGCCACCTCGGTCGGCTCGGACCACAACATGGTGGTCATGAGCCTGATGCGGCGCATCGCCCAGCATCACGGCCTCATGTTCCTGATCCACGAGAAGCCGTTCGCCGGCATCAACGGCTCGGGCAAGCACAACAACTGGTCGATGGCCACGGACGACGGCGAGAACCTCCTCGACCCGGGCAACGACCCGCACGCCAACGCCCAGTTCCTGGCGTTCCTGCTCGCGGTCATCCGCGGCGTCAACGTCCATGCCGACCTGCTCCGGGCGAGCATCGCCGACGCCGGCAACGACCATCGTCTGGGAGCCAACGAGGCGCCGCCCGCGATCATGTCGATCTTCCTGGGCGCCCAGCTGGTCGACGTCATCGGCCAGCTCGAAGAGGGGCCGGCCGCGGCGTCCAAGCACGGCAACGACCTCGAGCTCGGGGTGACGTCGCTGCCGGTCCTGGCCGCCGACGCCACGGACCGCAACCGGACCTCGCCGTTCGCCTTCACCGGCAACAAGTTCGAGTTCCGCGCGGTCGGCTCGTCCGCCCCGATCTACTGGCCGCAGACGGTCCTCAACACGGCCGTCGCCGATTCGCTCAAGCAGCTGGCGGACGAGCTCGACACGCTCGACCACGGCGACTTCGAGAGCCTGACCCGGATCCTGTCGGGCATCGTCAAGGCCAACAAGCAGGTGCTGTTCGAGGGCAACGGCTACTCCGAGGCGTGGCACACCGAGGCCGAACACCGCGGGCTGCCCAACAACAAGACGACGGTCGAGGCGTTGCCCGCCCTGACGACCAAGAAGGCCAAGGACCTGTTCTCGACCTTCGGGGTGCTGTCCGAGCGCGAGCTCGCGTCGCGCGTCGAGATCAACTGGGAGCGCTACGTCAAGATCGTCGACATCGAGGCCAGCTGCGCCGTCGACATCGCCTCCACGATGATCCTGCCGGCGGCGGCGCGCTACCTCGGCGAGCTCAGCCAGGCCCCGTCGTCGAAGGGCATCAACGCGATCTGCCAGAAGGTCGCCGGCCTGGCCGATTCGCTGGTCGACGCCATCGAGGCGCTCCAGCACGCCCAGCACGAGGCCCACGAGGCCGGCTCGGTGAAGGCGGAGGCGACGGCCTTCTCGACCGCGGTCATCCCGGCGCAAGCCGGCCTGCGGACGGTCGTCGACGAGCTCGAGACGCTGGTGGCGGACGATCTGTGGCCGCTGCCGAAGTACCGCGAGCTGCTCTTCCAGTACTGAGGGCCGGCACGTCGCACTCGGGGACCTCGCGTTCCGTCATCATGGCGGGGCACACGCGGTGACGCCGTCCCGAGCCGCCTCTAGAGGTCCCCGAGCCACATGGATACACCCACCCTCGTCGGTACCGGCTTCGTCGTCCTCGGGGCGGTGGTCTGGATCGTCTGCGCCGTCTACGCGTACCAGAACGCGCCCAAGTTCGGCCGGAACGCCTGGTTCTGGACGATCATCTGCATCATCTTCGGGCCGCTGGGCCTGATGCTCCTGTACGTCCTGCCGAAGAACGAGCCGGCCAAGGGCAGCGCGCCCACGCACAAGAAGGCCGCCGACCCGCACGACGCCCTGTACGAGGTCCCCAAGAAGAAGCGCTAGGGTCCGGCTGCGGCCCGGGTGGCTCGCGGCCCGCCGAGCGCCCCGACATGGTCCCGCGCGGCCCCCAACCCCGGGCGCCCCACGCCCCTGACCTGCCGCCCGCGCCCGAACTTGCCAGATAGTCGCGCAGTGGGTACTCGGCCACGGTTTCGGGTCGAGAGCCGCTCGAGCACGCCGGGGTGAGCGTGGAGAGGTGCGAGCTGGGCGCTGATTCGGTTGTCGATCGCGCCGAGTACCCACCTGGCGCATATCTGGCTAAGGATCGGGCCCCTCCCCGGCCCGGCCCGGGCCGTCCGCCGACCTCCTCCGGAGGTTCTTCGCGCGCTTGTAACGCGCCCGCCGAGGCGGAATCGCTTTTCGACCCCGAGCCGGTCCTACGGTTGCCCGACGCGGCGCCGTGGGTCCCGGTGGACACGGTCGGCTGCCCGTCCCCGCGACCACCGGGCGGAGGTAGCGATGCGTCCCAAATGGCTGACCCTTGCGGTCGCGATGACCGTGGTCCTTGCCGCGTGCAGCAGCGGCTCCGGTGCGTCTCCGACGACGGCCCCCGGCAGTCCTGCGGCTACCACGCCGGCAGGCAGCGGAGCCGCAAGCCCGGCCGGCAGCGCGGCAGCGTCCGGCGGCGCGACCGGCTTCGATCCCAAGTCGATCAGCGGCACCGCCGTCCTGTCGGGCTGGCGGTCATCCCCTGAGGAGGGCGAGGCCCTGACCCAGACCCTGCTCGGCTTCCCGGCGGAGTACCCGAATATCGCGGTCGACTACCAGCCGATCGCCGGCGACTACCGCACGGTCATGATCACCAAGATCAGCAGCCACGAAGTCCCCGACCTGTTCTACGTCAACGCCGACTACGCGCCCGAGTGGATCGACCAGGGGTTCCTGGCCCCACTGGACGACTACATCGCCAAGGCAGGCATCGACACCAGCCAGTTCTACGACGGCTACCTGTCCATCTTCAAGGGCAAGGACGGGAAGATCTACGGCCTGCCCAAGGACGGCAACACCCTCGGGATGGCGTACAACACGGCCGTGGTGACGGCCGCCCCCAAGACCATGGAGGAGCTCGTCACCGCCGCCACGGCGCTCAAGGGCCAGAACGGCCTGAAGGCTCCGATGTGCCTCAACCCGGGCCTGGATCGTGGCCTCGCCTTCATCTACGCACAGGGTGGCTCGCTGCTGACCGATGACGGCACCGCGTCCGCCATCGACACGGACGCGTCCAAGGCGGCGGTCCAGTGGTACCTGGACCTGTTCAAGAACGGTCTCGGGGCGACCCCGGCCGCCCTCGGCTCGAGCTGGTGCGGCGAGGCGCTCGGCAAGAAGCAGGTCGCCATGGCGTTCGAAGGCGGCTGGCTCGACCCGGCGATGACGGGGACGTATCCGGACGTCAAGTACGCCTGGGCAGACATTCCCACCGGTTCCTCCGGCAGCCCGGTCACCCTGTCCTTCACGGTCAGCTACTCGATCGGCGCCGACTCCCAGAACAAGGACCAGGCGGCCGTCCTCCTCAGCTACCTGGCCGGCGTGGATGGCATGACCAAGTGGACCGCGGGCGGCGTCGCCCTGCCGTCCCGGAAGGACGTGCCCATCCCGGCCGGCAAGGACGTGCTTGCGAAGGCCAGCGCGTATGCGAAGCCGGGGTCGGGCTTCATGCCCGGCTACGTGGACGTGCAGAAGGCATTCCAGGACGCCTTCACCGCCCAGATCCAGGGCAAGACCTACGACGCGGCGCCTGTCGTCGCCGCGACCAAGGCGGCCATCGCCAAGGCGCTCAGCCAGTAGGGACGGGGGCGGTCGATGAGCGCTCCCACTCCACGCGAAACCTCCGACCGGCGCCGAGCGCGCCGGTCGGAGGCGCTCGCCGGCTACGGGATGATCGCGGTGCCGATGATCCTGTTCCTGGTCCTCCAGATCTTCACGGTCTTCTACGCGCTGTACATCAGCCTGTGGCAGTGGAACGTCCGATCCGGACCGGTCAAGTTCCTGGGCCTGAGCAACTACGAGACGGCCTTCGCCGACCCGGTCTTCCAGCGGGCGGTCCAGAACTCTCTCTACTACGCGGTCATCTGGGTCCCGCTGACGATGGCGATCGGGCTCTTCCTCGCGATCATCGTCAACCAGAAGATCCGCGGCCAGACGTTCTTCCGCGGCGCCTACTACTTCCCGGCGATCGCCAGCTCGGCCGCGATCACCATCCTGTGGATCTTCATCGTCGCGCCGGACGGGCTGTTCAACAGCGTTCGCGCCGTGCTCCCGCTCGACCCGCTGTCCACGATCTTCGGCTTCGGCCCCGACAAGAACTGGATCGGCGACCAGGACACAGCGCTCGATTCGGTGATCATCCTGAACGCCTGGACGACGTCCGCGACGTTCATGCTGTTCTACCTCGCGTCACTCCAATCGATCAGCGGCCAGGTCTATGAGGCGGCCGCGATCGATGGCGCGAACGCCTGGCAGACGTTCACCAAGATCACCTTCCCGTTGCTCCGTCCGGGCCACTACTTCGTGGCGACGGTCGCGGTCATCGGGGCACTCCAGCTGTTCGACCAGGTCGCGATCGCCGGAGGGCCGGCCGGCGACCCGAACAACGCGCTGATGACCGTCGTCCTGTACCTCTACAACGCCGCGTTCTCCCAATTCAACTTCGGCTACGCGGCCGCGGTCGGGGTCGTTCTGTTCGTGTTCATCTTCGGCGCGACGCTCGTGCAGCGCCGCCTGTTCGGCGGGGCTCCCTCGTGGTGACCCAGGAGCCGGCCAGCTCGGCCGTTCCGGGGCTGGGCTCGGCCCGGGCGCCCGCCGCGGTCGGGGTCGGGCTGCCGGTCGCCGGACGGCGCTGGCCGCGCCGGCTCGTGTACGTGTTCCTGATCGGCTACGCGATCCTGATGTTCACGCCGTTCGCGTGGTCGGTCATCACGTCGTTCAAGACCCTGCCCGACTCGGTGAAGCTGACGATCATCCCGCAGCCGTTCACGGTGGACGCCTACAGGTACCTCTTCACCGAGCTCGATCCGCCGCTGCCCAGGCTGTTCCTCAACAGCGCGATCATCGCGGTCGCGGTGACGATCACCAACGTCGTCCTCGGGAGCATCGCGGGCTACGCGTTCGCACGGCTGCACTTCCGCCTCCGGGAGGTCCTGTTCGTGATCGTGCTGGCGAGCCTGATGATCCCCGACCAGCTCCGGCTCGTCCCGGTCTACCTCATCCTCAACACGCTGGGGCTGACCAAGGGCGTGCTCCAGTACGGCGGCGTCATCCTCGTGCTGGCCATCAGTGCGACCAGCATCTTCCTCATGCGCCAGTACTTCCTGTCGATCCCACGCGAGATCGAGGAGGCGGCCCGGATCGACGGGGCCGGCTACTTCGCGACCTTCTGGCGAGTCATGCTGCCGCTCGCCGGACCGGCCCTCGCGGCCGTGGCGATCCTCCAGTTCCAGGGGACCTGGAACGGCTACTTCTGGCCGTTCGTGATCCTCCAGCAGCCGGACCAGTACACGGTCCCGGTCGCGCTCAGCTTCTTCCGCCTGGCCGGCGGGCTGGCGACGAACTGGCCCCCGCTGATGGCGATGGTCGTCCTCGCCACGCTCCCGGTCCTGATCCTGTACCTGTTCTTCCAGCGGTATTTCGTCGAGGGGATCGCGGCCAGTGGCGTCAAGGGCTGACCCAGGGATGCGCCGAGGCACGACGACGGGGCTCGGTGGTGTCCTCCGGGTCTCCCTGTCCGACTTCTACTTCCACTCGCTGCGGCTCGTGCCGCCCAACCTCGTCTGGGGCGCCACGGCGATCGCGTTGCTGTTCGTGGGCCTGGCGTCGCCCGTCATCGCGCTCCTGCTCTCGCCTCTGCTGGCGATCGCGGGCATGGCCGTCTTCCGCGTCGCGGCCGGGGTCGTCCGGCACGAGCCGGGCATCTCCATCCGGGAGGCGATCGCCGACCTGCCGCGGTGGTGGACGGCCGCGATCCTGCTGGGCGTCGGGACGATGCTCGTCGTCGGGGTCCTGGTCACCAACGTCCTGACCGGGCTGAGCAGCGCGGAGCCGGCCGGCTGGGCGTTCGCCACCCTCGCCGGCTGGGGTCTCGTCGCCTGGTGGACGTGGCTTGTCGTCGCATGGCCGCTCGTCGTCGATCCGGCCCGAGCCGGCCGCCCCCTCGCCGACCGGCTGCGGTTGGCGGCGACCGTGGCCATCGCCCGGCCGGGGCGCTTCGGGACGCTCGGGCTCCTGGTCGCCGTCATCGTCGTCCTGAGCACGATCCTGACCGCCGCCATCCTGACGATCTCCGTTGCGTTCGTGGCACTCGTCGCAAGCCGGGCCGTGTACCCGATCGCGGACCAGCTCGACGGGCTGGCGGCGATC
The DNA here is from genome assembly GCA_963755995.1 of uncultured Chloroflexia bacterium. Classification (GTDB taxonomy): domain Bacteria; phylum Chloroflexota; class Limnocylindria; order Limnocylindrales; family CSP1-4; genus SPCO01. The sequence goes on from CAVWLQ010000004.1 coordinate 297,987, forward strand.
CCAGCGCAGGACGCCGCCTGACCGACGGACCGTCGACGCGGCAGCGCCTCACGCGGCGCCTGCCCGTTGGCCCAACCACGTAGGCCAACGTGCGTCACCATACCCGCGTGCTGCCGATCCAGATCCACCCGATGCGCTCGCTAGGGCTGCTGTCCGTGGCGCACGCGATCAACCACGCCCAGGCCGTCGTCCTGCCGCTGATCTTCCTCAAGATCATCGACGAGTACGGCGTCGGGGTGGAGACGATCGCCTTCCTGGCGGCGATCGGCGCGTTCACCTCGGGCATGGTCCAGCTCAGCTACGCCGGCCTGACCCGGGTGGTCTCGCGCCGGCGCCTGCTCGGCTACGGCGGGATCCTGTTCGGTGGCGGCTTCGCGCTCCAGGCGTTCGCGTCGAGCTTCGCCACGTTCGCCATCCCGAACATCGCCTCGCGCATCGGCGGCTCGCCCCAGCACCCGGTCGGCAACGGCCTCCTGGCCGAGCAGTTCCCGGCCGAACGGCGCGGGTTCGCCATCAGCGCTCACATCGCGGGCGGCAACGTCGGGACCGTGGTCGTCGCCCTGATCGGCGTGCCCCTGATCGCCGCGGTCGGCTGGCGCGGCGCCTCGATCGTCTTCGGGTTGCCGGCCATCGCGATCGCGATCGCGATCCTGCTGTTCGTCCGCGAACGTGGCACAGACCGGGCGGCGGCCCTGGCCAGCGGCACGGTCCGGTCTGCTTTCGGCCGGATCCTGCACGACCGCGATCTGCTGTGGCTGTACCTCACCTCCGCGCTCGGTGGCGGGGGTCGTGGCCTCGGCGTGGTCAACCTCTTCGCGCTGATCTACATGACCCGCGTCCTCCATCTCGACGAGGGGACGTCCGGGCTGATGTACGGGGCGCTGATCGTCTTCTCGGTGCCGATGCCCCTCGTCGCCGGCTGGCTGTCGGACCGGATCGGGCGCAAGCCGCTGATCATCGGGGTCTATCTCGGTGGTGCGATCGGGTTCGTCGTGTTCCTGGCGGCCGGGTCGTCGCTCATCTGGCTGTGGGTCGGGATCGTCCTGATGGGCCTGTTCACGTTCTCGGAGAGCCCGCAGCTCCAGGCGCTGCTGGGCGATATCGCGCCGCCATCGATCCGCGACGCGTCCTACGCCTTCTACTTCGCGATGGCGTTCGGGGTGGGTTCGCTCTGGGTGATCCTGTACGGCGTCGTCATCGATGCCTTCGGCGAGGCGGAGGGCGTGCCGATCGTGTTCGGGCTGATGGCCGTGACGTTCGTGCTGGCGGCGCTCGGGACGGTGCCCATCCACGCCGAGCAGCGCGCTCGCGAGAACGCGGCTTTCGAGGCGACCCTGGGGTAGGGCAGGGCATACTGCCGCGGAGGCCGGCCGGACGGTCGCCCACACGAGGGACCGCATGGACGCCCGGATCCTGCTCGTCGAGGACGACCCGTCGATCCGCGAGATCACCGCGATCGGGCTGCGCAACGCCGGCTTCACGGTCGAGACCGCGGCCGATGGCTCTGCCGGTCTCGAACGGTTCGGGGCCGAAGCCTTCGATCTCGTGCTCCTCGACGTCATGCTCCCGCGCGTGGACGGCCTCGAGGTCTGTCGGGTGATCCGACGGACCTCGACGGTCCCGGTGGTCATGCTCACGGCGCGGGCCGACACGATCGACGTGGTCGTCGGCCTGGAGGCGGGTGCCGACGACTACGTCAAGAAGCCGTTCGAGGTCCCGGAGCTGGTGGCCCGCGTCCGTGCCGCGCTCCGACGGGCCGGTCGCGAGCCCGACGACGCCGCCCGTCTCCAGCTGGGCGCCGTGTCGATCGACCTGGCGGGGAGGACCGCGACCCGCGACGGCACGGAGGTCGCCCTGACCCGGACCGAGTTCGACCTCCTCGTCGAGCTGACGCGCCGGGCCGGCCAGGTCCTCAGCCGCGATGTGCTGCTCGACCGGATCTGGGGCTACGACTACCTCGGTGACTCGCGGCTCGTGGACGTGGCCATCGCACGGCTGCGCGCCAAGGTCGAGCCGGATCCCGCGGCACCCAGCCTGATCCAGACCGTTCGGGGCGCCGGCTACAAGGCCGTGCGCTGAGGGCCGCGATGGCCATCCGCGGGATCCGGGGCCGGCTCGCCGTCACGCTCGTCGCGCTCGTCGCGTTGACCGCGATCCTCCTGGGTTTCGGCGCCTACCTGTTCGTCGAGACGAGCCTGCACGACCAGGCCCTCCGTGACGCGGCCGCCCAGGCGCGGTTCGACCTCTCGACGACCGTCCCGGATCGAGGCCTGCCGCCCGACGCGACCCGCGCCGACATCATCGACAGCGGGCTCCGACAGACCTTCCTCCAGCGCGATATCGATTCGATCATCGACCTCGGGTCCGGCGACCCGGTCGTCTCGCGCATCGACCTCGACGGCGTGCTGGCGACGCTCCCGGCCGACATGCGCGCGAAGGTCGACACGGGCGAGCTGGCCTACGCCTGGACGGCGATCGCCGGCAACCCGAGCCTCATCGTCGGTGGGCGGGTCGCGGGGAGCGGTCCGGCCTTCTATTTCGTCCATGACGTACAGGCCATCGAGGACGCGCTCGGCCAGCTCCGGCTCGCGCTGATCATCGGCACGGTCGTGCTGATCCTCGTCGCGCTCCTGGTCGCCCGGGTCATCGCGCGCGGCGTGCTGGCGCCGGTCGAGGCGGCCAGCCGGGCCGCCGAGCGGCTCGAGCACGGCGACCTGTCCGCACGCGTGCCCGTCACATCGGACGACGAGTTCGGGACGTGGGCGGATCGGTTCAACAGGATGGCCGAGTCGCTGGCCGAGACGATCGGCCGTCTGGAGGCCGCGGAATCCCAGAACCGCCGGTTCGTGGCCGACGTCGCGCACGAGCTCCGGACCCCGCTCGCGGCGCTCGTCGCGGAAGCCTCGATCCTGCGCGAGCACCTCGGCTCGCTGCCGGCCGAGAGCCGCCGCGCCGGCGAGCTGCTGGTGGCCGACGTCGGTCGGCTGCGGTCCCTCGTGGACGACCTGATGGAGGTCTCGCGGTTCGACGCCCGGGCCGAGCAGATCGCCCTCGAACCGATCGAGGTCGGGCGGCTCGTGCGGGCCGTCGTGGCGGCCCGCCTGCCCGAGGCCACGCTGGACGTTCCCGCCACGCCGATCGTCATCGACACCGACCCGCGGCGACTCGAGCGGATCCTGGCCAACCTCCTCGACAACGCCCGCGAGCACGCGCCGGGTGCGCCGGTCGAGGTCTCTCTGCACATCCGTCGATGGTGAGCTCGTCATCGCCGTCTTCGATCGCGGCCCGGGCGTGCCGCCGGACCAGCTCGATCGCATCTTCGAACGCTTCTACAAGGCCGACCCGTCGCGCCACGGCGGGAGCAGCGGCCTCGGCCTGGCGATCGCCGCCGAGCACGCGGGCCTGCTCGGTGGCTACCTCACGGCGGCCAACCTGGTCGGCGGAGGGCTGCGTATCGAGCTCCGGCTGCCTGTGACCTGATCGTTACCGCTCGGCGACACGGCCGCCATCGGCCCGGCGGATGCTGGGCACCTGATCGTTCCCCAATCCTGGAGCTCGACTCATGAAGCCCATGCCGCGTCTCATCCTCGCCGGCGCCCTGGTCGCTCTCGTCGCGTTCGTCGCGGCGTGCAGCGGGAGCACCGGCGGCCTCGGGTCCGTCCCGAGCGTCGCCCCGGCCCCGACCGCGGAGGCGACGAGCCCGGACCTGACCCCTGGGCCGAGCGACGGGGTCACGCCCTCCACCGAGCCGTCATCCGAGCCGCCCGGCGAGCCGACCGACGTTCCCGACGCCAGCGGCACGCCCACCTCGACCGCGACTCCGGCGCCCGTCGGCGCGACCATGATCGTCCGGAACTACTTCGTGCTCGGTCTCGAGCCCGGCAGCGTCGGCCTCGCACCGTTCCTGCGCGAGGTGCCCAAGACGACCGCGGTCGCGACCACGGCCATGAAGTCCCTTCTGGCCGGTCCGCCCCCGATCCAGGGCGAATCGGCCGGGCCGTCGACCGCGATCCCCGAGGGCGTCCGTCTCCTCGGGCTGGCCGTCAAGAGCGGGATCGCGACCGTCAACCTGTCGACCGAGTTCGACGCCGACGGGGGCAAGGGATCGATGGAGGACCGCCTGGCGCAGGTCGTCTACACGCTGACCCAGTTCGGCACGATCCGGTCGGTCGTCTTCCAGGTCGAGGGCGAGACCGTCACGGTGTTCGGCGGCGAGGGGCTGGTCCTCGATGGGCCTCAGACGCGGGCGGACTACGTCGGGCAGCTGCCGGCGATCTTCGTCGATCGGCCCGCCTACGGCGCCGCGTTCGCCAGCGGCGGGCACATCGTCGGGAACGCGGACGTCTTCGAGGCGACCTTCCGGGTGGCGGTCATCGACGCCGCCGGCAAGACGCTCGTCGACCGGCAGGTCATGGCCGCGTGCGGATCCGGCTGTCGCGGGACCTTCGACGTCACGGCCCAGTACAAGGTCGCGAAGGCGCAGTGGGGGACGCTCCGGGCGTACAACCCGTCGGCCAAGGACGGCAGCCCGGAGGACATCCGCGAGTATCCCGTCTGGCTGACGCCGGGCGGCTGATCCCGCGGGACCTCGAATTCGAAAAACGGCCCTCGCATCAGCGAGGGCCGTTTCTGTGTGACGGAAAAGGATCAGTAGGCGCTGACCGCCGCGCTGGCCGACGGCAGCGGGCCGCTCGGCGAGGCGACGAACCACTTGCCACCGACGCCCTGGCCGGTCACGTCGCCCGCCTTGGTGTCCTTGGCGAAGTAGTACAGCGGGATGCCGTTGTAGGCGACCTGCATCGAGCCGTCCGGACGGGCGAACGTCGAAAGCGTTCCGGGCACGCCGTCGCCGGCCTTGTACGTGTCGCTCGAATCGACGACCAGCGGCGGCCACGACTGGGCGCAGGCATCGACGCACGTGCTCGTGTTGGCCTTGTCGGGGGTGAAGACGTAGAGCGTCTTGCCGTCCTCGCCGGTCAGGAAGGCGCCGAGCTTCGCGTCGGTCGCGGCGGCGATGACGTACTGCTCGCCGCCGGCCGCGGCGGATCCGCCGGCGGATGCGGCCGCCGATGGCTGGACGGCGGCGGGTGCGGAGGCCGATGCCCCGGAGCTCGAACAGGCGGCAACGACGAGCAGGAGGCCGCCGAGCGCGCTCAGCAGGCGGATCGTCGAAGGACGTTGGGTCGGTCGCATGGGGGTGAACCCTCCTCGTGTGGCGCATTGGTTGCCACGGGTCCCTACGCCGGGAGGGGCGGCACTGGTTTTGGCTCGGCGGCTCGGCTTGCGCTATCATCCGCAGGCCCTGTCACAACGGGCACCCGCGGTCGGGGCGTGGCGCAGCTTGGTAGCGCGCATCGTTCGGGACGATGAGGTCGGAGGTTCAAATCCTCTCGCCCCGACCAGACTGACCTTCCTCGTGCTCGCGCACCGCCACGAGCCCGAGCCTGCTCCGGCACCACCCAGTCAGCCCGGCGGCACTTCGCCGCAGAACCGCCCAATAGGCGAGGCCACGCGGCGCCTGGTTCTGGCGGGTCACTGGGAAGGACCAGCCGTCACGACAGGCGGTGCGACGAGCCCGACGACGGCACCGATGCCGACGCCACCCAGCATCGCGAGCCCATGGGCGTCCCCGAGCCAGATCGAAACGAGGGCGATCAAGATCACGCCCACGCTGCGGATCAGCAACGTCGGCTCCGGCCTGCACAGGAGTGCCAGCCCGGCGAACGAGGCGGCGAGTGCGAAGGTCGCCCCGGAATTTCCGGCCCCAAGATCGGTGGAAACGAACGTAGCGAGCGTGCCGAACAAGAGTTGACCAGCCAGGAGGATCGCGACCGAACGCATGGTTCCCCAAACGCGGACGGCCAGAACGGCGACGATCGCGAGCACGACGAGATTGAAGACAGTGCCGGCAAGGCCGCCGTCCTGGACGACGAGTGACGTGACCACTCGCCATGGCTCGCCACCGTTCAGGATCAAGTTCGGATCCCGTCGGAGCCCGAGCAGGAGATCGGGCAGCGCACTCTGCAGCACGGATGGCACGGCCACCAGGAGCCAGATCCCAACGGCCCCGCCAGCCTCTCGGGGGGAGACGAATAGCCGGAAACGAGACGCCGGTGGCGTCGGCCTTCCCCGTTCAGCGAGCACGACCGCCAGCTGAACGGTCAACGCCAGGAGCGCGACATACAGGATCGCGCTGAACGGCGTGTCGCCCGAGGTTGTCAGCGTATCCCTCCCGGAGGTCGCTAGCTGATCGTCCGAAGCGCTGGCCACATCCGCGACCATGGCTGCACGAGCCCGGTGCAGACCGACACCCGGGTGCCTTGCTCGCCATTGTCGATGCCGACGCCGTTGTCCACGGCTGCCGCGTCCCTGCAATCGGTGAAGTAGGGGCGCCAGTCGGCTGGCCGCCAGTCACCGACGTGGATGACCACCGCGCGATCCTCCGACGGCGGACCCCAGGACCAGTAGCTGTTGTGACCGGAGTACACGGGCGGCAGGTCGGTCCCGAGGAGCTTGAGGGCGCTTGCCTCGCTGTAGTCGTTGGCGAGGATGACGGCCCGATCGCGCTGTTCGGCGGGGAGGCCCTTGACGACGTCTTCGACGGTGGCCACGAAGGCTGGCCAGCCCACGGTGTTCGCGACGTCCGGCACCGCTGCCGGCAGGTCCGACCTCGCGTACGTGTTGAGTGGCAGGACGGGTAGCGTGAGGAGCACGATGAAGGTTCCGGACAGCACGGCGATGACGACAAGGCCGGTGCCCTTGGCGATCGTGTGCCCCCGGCCGAGCCACCGGTCGACAAGGTTCGCCCCGGCAGCCATGAAGACGGGAGCTGAGCCGATCGCGTAGTACGCCTTGCCGCCGCTCACGACGGCGAGAAGTAGCGCGACGAGCGCCCCGAACCCGATCGTTCGCCATGGGGCGGCATCCTTCGCGACGAGGATCCAGGCGAGGCCGGCGAGGCTGACCGGGAAGAGAAGCGGCCCCGTGAAGAGCCACAGCAGTGGCAGGACCTGCGCGCGGTTCTCGTCCGCGTAACCCGCGATCGCTTGCGCCATCTCGAGCTGTGGCCAGCCGTTCGTGGCCTGCCAGATCAGGTTCGGCAGCCAGAGCACGATCGCGATCGCGACGCCCGACCAGGCCCAGGGTGACCGGATGACTTCCCAGCGGCGCGCGAGGAGCAGCCCGGCCGCGAGCCCCACCCCGAGGAACAGGAGGGTGGTCTTGTTCTCGAGGCCGATCCCCGTGACTAGACCGACGAGCAGCCACGATCGCCGGTCGCCGCCGTCGAGGAGCCGGACCACGAGCCACAGGACAAGCGCCCAGGCCAGCAGGTCCGGGTCGGTCGTGGTGTCGAGGTGGCCGGCCCCCAGGTACCCGGAGAGCCCGGCGAGGGACGCCGCGAGGACCTGTGCGCGCCGCGAACCTCCAAGCTCGCGGGCGATCAGGGCGACCAAGACGACGACGAGTCCCATCTCGAGCGCCGGGAGGACACGCACGGCAGTCGGCGAAAGGCCGAGGAACGCAACGGAGAGCGCCGACAGGAGTGGCGTGAGCGGGGGCTGATCGACATAGCCGAACGCCGGGTGCTGGCCCGCGACGACGAAATACATCTCGTCACCGTGGAAGCCATACGCCGGTGACAGGAGCAGCAACGCGAGCACCATTCCGCCGGCGATGACAAGGACAGCCCCCGGCACTGCCGAAGTCTGAGGGCCCCCCGCGGTAGCGACACTTCGATCCGTCACCTGCACGGTTCGAGTATCGGTCAGGTGCGCCTCAGGCACTGCTCGCCGTGCCGGACTCGCCACCCGTCCGCCTGTCACCGTCGGGCTCCGGCAGCCGCGGCGCCAGGATCCACACGAGTTGCGCGGTCGTCTCGGCCCACACCTTGAACCGCGCATTCGCCAAGTGGCGCTTCACGGTCGAGTGCGACAGCCCGAGGCGATGGACCATGGGAACCACGATCCCACCCGAGGACGGTCAGGATCTGCGCCAGCACGATCGTTCAGACCCTTACGCCGCTTGGGGCGAACCGCTTCGATCTGGAATATGGCATGGGTGGTCTCCGCCAGCAGGCCCTCATGACCAACATCGAGCTGTACGGCACCGAGGTGATCCCCCGCGTCCGCGAGCTTTTGGCGGACCAGGCAGTCGCCGCGCCGCACGCGACGCCGGTCTCGACGGGGGAGCGGCCATGAACGCAGATGTCGTTCGTCGGCCGGTTGCCGCGTTCATCGCCGCTGAGAGCGACGGCCGCAGCCAGGGGCAGGCGGCCGCCCGTTCGGTCAGGACGCCGCGTCCCGCACCCGCGCCGTGTCCACGAACTGCTCGAACCGGACGATCCGCCCGGCGCGCACGACGAAGTGATGGGCGACCCGGCAGTCCAGCGCTTTGCCCGTGACGCGATGGGCCGCGGTGTACCGGGCGAGAACGACGACATGCTCTCCATCCACGACGTAGGAGTCGTCGTGCGCGGTCCAGGCGTCCCACTCGCGCCCGAGCGCCTCCATCACGTTCGCCGTGACGCCCTCCGGCGTCCGATACGTCCCCCGGAGCGGGAAGCCGGCCATCTCGGTCCACTCCACGTCGGGCGCCAGGGTCTCCCGGAGCGCTGCGAGGTCTCCCGCCGCGGACGCGAGGTACTGCCGCCGGACGACGTCGGCAGGCGACGACCCGCCCGACTCGATCAGCCCCACGTCATCTCTCCCTTCGCCACCTTGGATCCGAGGCCCGCGGCGATCGCGAGGCCGGCGTCCGGATAGGCCGCGATCAGCGCCGCCTCGAGCGCGGCGCCATCCCGGGAGGTCGCCGCGAGGCCCTCGAAGCGCTCGAGATACTCGCGGGTATGGCTGATCGCCGTCGTATCGGTGGGGCTATCGCTCGCGCGATGGCCGGCCACGACGAAGGCCGGGGAGAGGGCCAGGAGGTCGTCCAGCACACGGACCCACTCCGCGCGCAGCGCGCTCGTGGCGGCGTCCGCGGTCCAGACGTGGAGGCACTCGAACAGCAGCACCCCTCCGAAGAGCGAGCGGCTCGCCGGCTCCCACAGGAACCACGAACGATCGCCCAGCAGGTCGCTCCCGCGCCGGACCTCGATCGGCGTGCCGTCGACGGAAAGCGTCGTCTCCGTCAATTCTTCGATCTCGACGAGCCGTGTGGGGAGGTTGGCGCCAAGCTGGTCCCAGGCCTTCAGCTTGCCCTGATAGCTGGCGCGGATATCGTCTAAGTCGATCGCGCTGCCCAACGTCCGGCCCGCCCACGCGATAGTGTTCCTGTTCTTCGCATTGGTACTGGACGGACCTGCTGTGGCCTTTGATCTCGTTCCGCAACCCGGTCACCATGCCGGTCGCCACCTGCGGGATCGATGGTGAAGGCCAGGGCGACGATCCGGATCGGCGAACCCATAGGCGAGGTGCATCGCCGCGTCTTCGGCTCCTTCGTCGAGCACATGGGCCGGTCCGTCTACACCGGCATCTATGAGCCCGGCCACCCACGCGCCGACGCCGACGGGTTCCGCGAGGACGTCCTTGACCTCGTCCGCGAGCTGGGCGTCACGATCGTGCGCTATCCCGGTGGCAACTTCGTCTCGGGCTACCGCTGGGAGGACGGGGTCGGGCCTCGCGAATCACGACCCCGCAGGCTGAACCTCGCCTGGCACTCGACGGAGACCAACGAGTTCGGTCTGCACGAGTTCATGCGTTGGGCCGCGCGGGCAGGTGTGGAGCCGATGCTGGCGGTCAACCTCGGGACGCGCGGCGTGGACGAGGCGGTCGCGCTCCTCGAGTACACGAACGTGCCCGGCGGCACGACGCGGTCGGACGAGCGCATCGCCAACGGGAGCGCCGCGCCGTACGACATCCGGATGTGGTGCCTGGGCAACGAGATGGATGGGCCGTGGCAGCTCGGGCACAAGACCGCGGGCGAGTACGGACGCCTCGCCGCCGAGACCGCGCGCGCGATGCGCATGGTTGACCCCGGACTCGAGCTGGTCGCCTGTGGCAGCTCTGGCGGTTGGATGCCCACCTTCATCGAATGGGAGCGGACCGTCCTCGAGCACGCCTACGACCTCGTCGACTACGTGTCCCTGCACGCCTACTTCGAGGAGGGCGAGGCCGGTGATCTCGCCAGCTTCCTTTGCCTCCGGCGTCGTGCTGGACCGGTTCATCGACGCGGTTGTCGAGGCGGCCGATAGCGTCGGTGACGCGCTGGGCAGCGCCAAGCGGATCCAGGTGTCGGTCGACGAATGGAACGTCTGGTACCTGCGCCGCTTCCAGGGCCAACCGCCTCGGAGCGATTGGCCGGAGGCGCCGACGCTGTGCGAGGACGACTACTCGGTCGCCGACGCCGTCGTCGTCGGTGCCCTGCTGATCTCGCTGCTCCGCCACGCGGACCGCGTGACGTGCGCCTGCCTCGCCCAGCTCGTCAACGTGATCTCCCCGATCCGAGCGGAGGCGGGCGGGCCGGCATGGCGTCAGACCACGTTCTATCCCTTCTCGCTGACCGCCCGCCATGCTGGCGGGACCGTGGTGCCGTTGGCGCTCGAGGTGCCGATGGTCGACACCGCCGAGCACGGACCCGTGCCCGCCGTGGACGGGGTAGCGACGTACGACGCGGCCTCGGATGCCGTGTCGGTGTTCCTCGTGAACCGCGATACCGCGGAGCCGGTCACGCTCGAACTCGCCCTGGATGGCCTCGGACCCATGCAGATCGTCGAGCACGTCGTCCTGGCCGATGACGACCCGTACGCGCGGAACACGACCGACGCCCCGACCCGTGTCCAGCCTCGGCGCGTGTCGCCGGACGCCGCGATCGACGGCCTGCACCCGGTGACGCTGCCCCCGGTCTCGTGGTCGATGCTGCGGCTCGAGCCCGCGGCCGCGACTGACGCAGCGGGTCGATGAGGTAGGTTCCGCGGGGCCAAGTCCTCTCGCCCCGACCAGACCTACGTACTTCCGGATCGACCTCAGCCGTCGATGCGGCTGCCCAATCCGGGTCGAGCGCCTGCATCGGGCGGCCGACCAGCGCAGGGTCCTGACCGTCCGACCCGTCGGCGGCCGCCGTTCGACGACGGCCGCTCGGCGGGATGAGGGCGCGCGATCAGCTCGCTGCGCGGGCGACCGAGGCATTGCCCGCGGCCGCCGGAACAGCTCCAGGAGCGCCCCGCAGGACGCGCCACGAGAGCAGCATGACGGCGCCAAAGCCGACGAAGCTGATCAGTCCGCCGATCAACGGAAGGAAGCTGATCAGCCCGACGATCGTCAGGCCGAGGACCGCGGCGAGGTAGGGCCGCTCGCGGGGGGCCCGCGAGGACTGGGCGAGGATCAGCTCGCCCAACCAGATGCCAGTCACGATGTAGCCGATGACGAAGAGCCCAGGGAGGGCGATCCCCAGCAGGCCGACCGCGAACGGGATGCCGACGATCGTGACGATGGCCAGGGTGCCTACCATCAGAAGCACGGCCAGACCGAGGACACCCGCGGCGATGACCATGACCGGCTCCCTGACGATGAGCGCGCCCGCGGCGCGGACCTGCCGACCGGCGAGACCCGCCAGGACGAGCCCGGCCATGACGGCCGACACCGCAAAGGCGATGTAGATCAGGGCGAGCGCGCCCAGGTTGCGCCAGCTGACGAACATGTCGAGCCCGATGTCGCGGACCGCGCCGGTCACCGTGGTGGCCGATACGCCGGTGACGCTCGATTCGATCGTTCGGATGTCGCCCGCGACGACCGAGCTCGGATCGACGCTGACCTGGCTCTGGATCGCGATCACGTTGCCGACGCTACCGCCGACGAGGTCCGCGGTGCCGTTCACGACCACGACCGAGGACGCGTGGCCTTCGATCCGGGCGGTGCCGTTGTAGAGGAAGAACAGATCGACCGACTCGTCGGCCGCGAGCGTCACGTCGGCGCCGCTGACGATGACGAAGGGTTCGGCGCGAGCGGGCCCAGCCAGCTCGGCCAGCGCAGCCGGGATCGTGGACTCGTCCTCGAGCCGGGGATCCGTGGCTGTGCAGGCGGCCAGGACGATGAAGACCAGGGCGATGAACAGGGCGCTTGCGATGCGAGTGAGGCGATTCACGGGAGGACCTCCTTGGGCTGGGGAGCACCGGCCGGGATGTCCGGCCGGCGGATGGCTGGGACTACGTGTCGAGACCGTCCTGAAGGAAGGTCTCGAGTTCGGATGCCGTGATCGGCGTCGCGAACTCGAGATCGAGAACGCGGTCGGTGGCGATCGCGTCGCCATGGCACTCCGGCTGAACGACGACGAGCCGATGCCGGCCCGAGTCGATCAGGAGCTTGTTGGCGCTGTCGCACGGCCCGCCGACCCATGTCAGGCGGAGTGTCGTCGGGGTGATGTTCGCGGCCACGAGCTTGTCGGCCTCGACCGATGCCCCGTCGCCTGGCGTTCCGGACGCCGCGCCGGTCAGGGTCGCGGAGGCGTCGGTCACGTCGATCGTGACGGCGTTGGGCGTCGCGATGATGAGCGCGACGTGGGCTGAGCCGATCGCGGTGGCGGATGCGGCTGGCACGGTCGGTGTCGCGGCGGGCCCGGCCGTCGGGGCCAAGGTCGGAGCTGGCGTTGCCTCGTCCTCGAGTCGAGGATCGGTCGCCGTGCAGGCGGCCAGGCCAGCGATGAGGGTCACGAGCACCATCAGCGACGATGCACGGCGGCTGAGCGGCATGGGGACTCTCCTTTGTCGGGGTCCGGCGGCGTGTGCCGTCGGGGGTGGGGTGGCGCCTCGCGGAGCGGGGCGGGACGTGAGGAGCTGATGCTCCGTTCTGGCAGGGCCGGTCGGCCCGGACGGGGTGGCGGTCATCGGTCGAGCTGGCGGGCGAGCGAGCCCGCGGGAGGACGGCGGACCGCGCCGATGACGACGACCGCAATAGCAAGGGAGGCGGCCACGACGGCCCGGATGATCCAGGTGCGATCGACGTCGAGGCCGGCCATCAGCGGTGCGACACCATTGAGCCCAGCGTGGACGAGCGCGACGAGGAGGACGCTGCCGCCGCTCCAGACGAAGGCGTACGTGAGGATCACGCAGTAGCTGAGCAGGCTGATGACCGTCGGCCACCAGTCAAGCCCCGCGTTCATCTGGCCGGGCAGCTGGAGGAACACGTGCATCGCCGCCCACGGGACGCCGAGCAGCAGCGCCGCCGCGAGGGGCGACATCGACGGCAGCAGCCGCGTCACGGCGTAGCCGCGCCACGCGATCTCCTCGGCGAAGGCCGGGATCAGGACGATCAACGGGACGATGACGATCGCCGGGAAGACCCTGTCGAAGATGCCGACCGCCGGGTCGCCCAGGGCGATGGCGACGCCGACGACGGCGAATGCCCAGGCGAAAGGTAGCCCGACGAGCGCATACCAGGCCCGCCGATTCGGCCGCCGGACGGCCATCGCGAGGAGCCGCCGGACCGCGCCGTCGCCCTCGCGCCGTGCGAACAGGAGCGCGAACACCATCGGGACGATCGCGAGGACGAATGGAACGAGCGCCGGCGGGACGCCCCCCAGCGTCGCTGCCGCGGCAAGGCCCAGGCTCAGGACGGCGAAGGCAAGGACGGCGCCGACGCCGCCGGTGCGAACTCCCGTCTTCGAATGTTCGAGGCGCCTCGCTGGCGCCGTGGCGGTGGACATCGGGCAGCTCCTTGACGGTCGATGGTTGATGTCCCGACTCTGCGCGGCGCCGTCGCGACGCTCATCCGGGCGGCCACCGAAACCGTTCGAGGGCAGGCCCTGACGACGGTTGCCGGGATTGCCCCGAGGAGCCGACGTGCAGGCGGGTGAGGGTCGGGCGTGGCTGCATCCCGACCCGGCCCGGGCAGGCATGAGCAGGTCCTGACGATCGACGATGGCGATCGCCCCGGGTTCTCGCCGTGCTCGGCCTGGCTGCGGCATCGGCGAATCGAAACGCCGGACGGCGCCCCCAGGCTGCCGTCCGGCGAGGGTGAGACGAGGGTCGGGCTAAAGCTCCTGGCGGTCGAACACCACCTTCGCCCCGACGATCAGCACGATCATCGAGATCGCCCATCCGATCGGCGTGAGGGTCGACGCCGGCTGGCCCTTGGCCACCTGCAAGGCCCACGCTCCTATCGATGTCGGCGAGAGCTCGTTCACGATCGGCAGCAGGCCGCCGAGGACCTGTGGCAGGAACAGCACCGCGAACGCGATGCCGGCCACGCCGACGGTCGACTTGACGCCTGTGCCGACGGCGACGGTCAGCGCGATGTAGAAGGCCGGCAACGCCATGAACAGGACGAAGAACGTCCCGACGACGCGCAGATCGGGTAGACCGTAGAGGATGGTCGCCAGGCCGACCGACACGAGCATCGGCAGGAGGACGGCCGTTGCCACGAAGACGCCGAACGCGACGATGAACTTGGCCGAGATGACGCTCGTCGGCGAGACCGGGTTGGTCAGGGTCCAGCCGAGCGTGCCGCGGTCCCGCTCGGTCGAGACGAGTGCCATCGTCGCGAGGATGGCGATCAGGGCGACGGTCTGGCCGGTCCAGCCGAGCAGGACGTTGGCCGTCGGGTCGTGCGACAGGAGGCCTGCGGACTCCGCCTCTTCGGTCGCCTCGGCGATGAACGGGATCAGGGTCATGAAGACCGCCCCGAGCACTGAGACTCCGAGGATGATCAGGGCCTTGGGCCCACGGACCCACTCGCTGAACTCCTTGCCGATGACGGTCCGCAGGCCCAGGAACGGGCCACCGCCGGGGGTTGAGATCGGTGCGGAGACGAACTCCGCGGGCTGGGCGGTCATGCCGCCACCTCCTTCTGGTCGATCAGGCGGAGGAAGACGGTCTCGAGGTCGAGCGTCTCTTCCGCGTTGGCGATGAGCGTCAGGCCGGCGTCGACCGCGAACAGCGTGATCTCACGCTGGACCGATGCGGATGCGCCCGCCTGGGTGACGACGTCGTAGGTGGTCTCGTCGCCGGTTCGCGAGACGACCGCGACGGAGGCGACGCCCGGGATCTGGCGCATGCCGATCTCGGTCGGCGCCTTCGCGCCGCCGAGGACGACGCGCAAGGTGTTGGCCGTGAACGACCCGAGCAGGACGTGGGTCGGGGCCGCCTTGACGAGCCGACCGTGGTCGAGGATCGCGACGTGGTCGCTGACCCGCTGGACGTCATCGAGGATATGGGTCGAGTAGAAGACCGTCGTCTCGCCCTTCAGCTCGCGCATCAGGTCGAGGACGTCCTTGCGGCCGATCGGGTCGAGCGCAGAGACCGGCTCATCGAGCAGGATCACCGCCGGTCGGCCGACAAGGGCCTGGGCGATGCCGAGGCGCTGGCGCATGCCGCCCGAGTAGGTCGCGGTCCGTCGATCGGCCGCCTCGGCGAGGCCGACGCGTCCGAGAAGGTCCGTGATCTGGCGCTCGCGATCGGCGCCCACGCGGCGGAAACTGGCAACGTAGCGGAGCGTTTCGCGCCCGGTCATCCAGCCGTAGAACCGCGGGTCCTGGGCCAGGTAGCCGAGCTGCCGGCGGTGCTCGCCGGCCGCTGACACGGCGACGCCGTTCACCGTCGCGCTGCCGGCCGTTGCGTGGGCGAGCCCGGCGAGGACCTTGAGTGCCGTCGTCTTGCCGGCGCCGTTCGGGCCGAGGAAGCCGAAGACGGTCCCGGCGGGTACGTCGAGCGTCAGGTCGGTCAGGGCACGGACGTCCTTGTAGTGCTTGGTGAGGCTGTTCATCGAGATCGCGTTGGTCATCGGATCACTCCTTTCGCTGGTCGAGACGACGCCCCGGGGAGGGCCGGGGGTCGTCTCGTGGCTGAGATGAAGGGATCGGTGTGCGGACGACTTCGTCAGGCCGCCGCGGTCTGGTCCGTGAGGGCCTGCGCGGCGTCGAGCGCGGGAGAGACCGGCAGCCGCCACTCGGCATCCGCGGCCACGACCCGGTCGGCCGTCTCGCCGCGGGACCTCGCGACGGTGGCGAAGTACGTCGCCCGACGGGTGGACACGATCCGCGCGTCCTTGCACGCGCAGCCCTCGACGAGGCAGGCGCGTCGAGCAGGGGAGACGGCGATCTGGGTGGTCTGGGTGACGTCCTGGCCGTTCATCGTGGTACTCCTTCCTCGTCCGCCGGATGGCGTCCGATCGATGAGCAGACGATGGCCGCCGATGGTGGCCCGGGTATCGGGGCCGTCCCGCGATCCGCCCGCGGGACCGCCCGGAAGGACCGTCCGGGCAGACCCTGTTGCCGGCTCCTAGCCGATGGGGATCTCCGCGACCGCGAGCGTGCCCTGGCCCGCGGGGCTCTCGATCCGGAGCGAGCCGCCCATGGCGGCGACGCGATCCTGGAGTCCTCGGATGCCCGTTCCGTTGGCGGCATCCGCGCCGCCCACGCCGTCGTCGCCGACCTCGACGCGCAGGGTCGTCGGCGTCGCGGTCGCGGCGATGCTGACGCTCGTCGCGTCGGCGTGCTTGGCGACATTCGCGAGCGCCTCCGACACGACGAAGTAGGCGGTCGCCTCGACGGCCTGCGGAAGCCGCCGATCCGGCACCGACCGAACGGTCGCCGGAACCGCCGATCGCTCCGCCAGGGCTGTGATCGCAGCGGCCAGGCCGGCCTCGGTCAGGATCGCCGGGTGGATCCCGCGCGCGAGCTCGCGCAGTTCCTGGATCGCGAGCTTGAGTTCCGATGCGGCTTCGTCAGACGCCGCGATCGCCTCGTCGTCTTCGCCGGGTCGCGCGGCAAGCCGAGCGCGCACGCGCCGCAAGGCGAGCGAGACCGATACGAGCCGCTGCTGGGCGCCGTCGTGCAGGTCGCGCTCCAGCCGGCGACGCTCCTCGTCGGTCGCCTCGACGATCCGTGTCCGCGAGCGACGGACCTCGGCCTCGACGGCTCGCACGTCGGTGAAGTCGCGGACGATCGCGGTGACCTCGTCCGGGCCGCTCGGCGAGACCCGTGCCTCGAGCTCGCGCGGGCCGGCCGGCAGATCCAGCGTGAAATCGAAGGCCTGGAGACGACCCGTGTCGAGGGCGTCGGCGGTGGCCTGTAGCGCTCGATCGCCGGCGACGGCGAACATCGCCTGGTGGAGCTGCCGGCCCGACGGCGCCATGGCGTCCTGGGCGACGTCGGCGTCGTCGACGGCCGCCGCGGCGTCGGGGAGATAGTCACCATCGCGATCGAAGCGGACCATCCGGTCCGGGATCGCGTCGACGATCGCCCGCAGCCGGCGCTCGCTCTGGCGGTAGAACCCGATCAGCAGCGCAACCGGGATGGCGGCCGGGGCGAGGTCGCGGACCGCGATCAGGACCGCCGACACGTCCTCGGGGACGTCGGCGATGCGTCGGATGAGGTTGATGATCAGGATCGCCAGGAAGACGAGCCCGGCGACGAGGACCGGCAGGAGCTCCCGCCGCGAGCGCGCGGGTGCGATCAGCCAGCGCCGGACGATCACGACCGTCGTCATCGTCGCCAGGGCCAGGCCGCCGTACAGCCCGGTCGGGCCTGGATCGATCGTGAACAGCGACGTGGAGAAGAGGAGGTTGAGGCCGGTCGCACCGATGGCCAGGATGGCCACCGCCATTCGGTCGACGCGGGACATCAGCCGGCCGCTCGGATAGGCGAGGACCAGGGCAAGCAGCAGGACGGTGGTGGTGTCCTCGAGCGCCAGGCCCACCTCGCTGACGATGGGGATGCCCGCATGGGCGAATGGCCCGATGAACCAGGTCAGCCCGACCGCGGCCATGAGCGCCCCGGTCCGGTTCGTCGGTTCGTGACCCCAGATCGCGAGCCCGCCGTACAGGTACGTCAGGCCGATCGCGAGGTGCAGCAGCCCGGCGCTGGGCGTCTGCCCTTCCTGGAAGGCGAGGCCCTCGGCGACGACCGCGACGATCGTTCCGAGGACGCCGATGGCGAGGCGAACGCCGCGGCCATTCATGACCGGCACTGTGACAGATGGGATCCGCGGGCGGAGCAGGGTAGACCCTGAGTCCGCGTCAGGGTCCAGCCCGACGACGGACGTCGCTGCGAGTGAAACCGTGACTCATGTCGGGGCTAACCCTGTAGGAGCGGACCGATGGGCATGCCACGATGAGCGCATGAACACCATCCTCATCGTCGATGACAGCGCCGGCTTCCGTGCGCAGGCCCGCGCCCTTCTCTCCGCCGACGGGTTCGAGGTCGTCGGCGAGGCGGCCGACGGCCTCTCCGGTCTCGAAGCCGCACGCGCCCTCCGGCCGGATCTCGTCCTCCTCGACATCGGGCTGCCAGACGTCGAGGGCTTCGAGGTCGCTCGCGAGCTCGCGATCGACGGTCCGCCGCCGTTCGTGGTCCTCACCTCGAGTCGCGAGGCCGGCGTCTACGGCCCGCGCCTCGACGCCAACCGGGTCCTCGGGTTCATCCCCAAGGACGAGTTGTCGGGTCCCGCGATCCGGGCGTTGATCCCGGTGCCATGACGCTCCGCATCGCGATCGCCGACGACTCGGTCCTCATGCGGGAAGGCATGGCCCGCCTGCTCACCGAGGCCGGATTCGAGGTCGTTTCCCAGTCTGGCGATCCCACGCAGCTCCTTGCCGCGGTCCGTGAGCAGCACCCCGACGTCGCGATCGTCGACATCCGCATGCCGCCCACGCACACCGACGAGGGCCTGCGGGCGGCGGAGGCCATCCGCGAGGAGCACGGCATGGCGGTCGGCATCCTGGTCCTGTCGCAGTACGTCGAGACGAGCTTCGCTCTCCGACTCGTCGCGGATGGCGCCGGCGGTATGGGCTACCTCCTGAAGGACCGCGTCGACGACCTCGAGGACTTCGCGGACGCCGTGCGGCGGATCGCGCGCGGCGGCTCGGTGATCGATCCGGAGGTGGTCGCCCAGCTGGTCGGTCGGCGTCGCGCCCGCGTCCCGCTCGACGACCTCACCGAGCGCGAGCACGAGGTCCTCGGGCTGATGGCCGAGGGCCGCTCGAACCAGGCGATCTGCGATCGGCTCTTCCTCGCCCCGAAGACCGTCGAAGCCCACATCGCCAACATCTTCTCGAAGCTCGAGCTCATCCCGGCGCCCGACGACCACCGGCGCGTCCTCGCCGTTCTCGCGTACCTGAAGGGCTGACAACCCGCCTCCGGGCCTCGATCCCGACGGCTCCGTGATCGCCTGACCCGCTCCGCGAGCCGGGCCGACCCGGAACACGAATCGGGGTTGACCCTGTTGGTCCCGCGACTCACCGCTGACACGATCGCGGCATGAAGACCTCGATAGCCGACCTCGTCAGCCGCGGTCCCGCGGCGACCTTCCTGGCCACTGCGGTCGGCCTGGGCTGGTTCATCACGTTCCTGGCGGCGCAACTGCCGACGAGCTCGGCCTTGCTGCCACTGGTGGCGATCCCCGTGAGCTACGTCCCGGCCATCGTCGCCTGGATCATCCTTCGCGTCGCGGGCTCGGCCGACGAGCGCCGTTCCTTCCGGCGTCGCCTGACGACCGTGCGGGTCGGCTGGCGTTGGTACGCCTTCGCGATCATCCTGCCGGTCACCCACATCGCGGGCGTGGTGCTCGCCGCAGCCGCTGGCGGCACGATTCCGTTCAACCCGGCGCTGCTGGCGATCCTCCCGCTCTTCTTCCTCACGAACTACGGTGAGGAGATCGGCTGGCGCGGCTACGCACTGCCCAAGCTGCAGGAGCGGATGACTCCGCTTGCCGCATCCCTGGTTCTCGGTTTCATCTGGGCGGCGTTCCACTGGGTCGCGTTGCTCGGCAACGGCGCCGCCGCCCCCGCGTACATCGCGATCAGCACCGTTCAGCTCACCGCGATGAGCGTGATCCTCGCCTTTGTCTTCAACAACGCCCGACAGGCCCTTCCGGTCGTGACCCTCGTGCACGCCATGTACGACACGATCTCGATCGGCGTCATGCCAGTCGGGGCGACCGGCGTGCCCCTCCTGGCGTTCGCCCTGTCAGCGGGCTTGACTGCGCTCGTTGCGCTCGGAGTGATCGCTGCGACCGGCGCCTCGCTCGCCATCCAGCCTCGGGTCGACGCGGCGCCGGCGCGACAGCAGGGATGACTGCGGCGCGTCCGCGCCCGGCATCTATCGCGCGGCCGCTGATCCCAGCTCCCGCGGACGATACGCACGGTCAGTTGGAAGGTGTCGGCGCGAGTCCTCGCGCCCCGACCAAACCAACACCCTTCGCGCGGACGACGCCGGCGCGGACGGCCGCGTGCCAGCCCACCCCGCCGTCGCGTGGATCCGGTCGCCCGGCGATGGCGACGGCGTCGACCTTGAGCCGCGACGACGGCGCGATATCCTCGAACACCCCGCCTTGAACGCCGAGCGCGCGACCTCGCCGAGCTTCCCGTTGGTGAGCGCCGGCGCGTCGAGCGCCCGTGTGATCGAACTGACGCCCGGCCACGGCCATGGCCGTTACTGTCCGAGGTGGCGGGCCTCGGCGGCTCATATTGCTAAGACATCACATGTATGATTTACTGCAGATTGTCGCCCGGAGTGGTCAAAGAAGTCGAACCAATCTGAACAGGAGCAACGACATGTCTTTGCATCAACGAAGTGCGCGCCGCAGGTTGATGGGAGTGTCCGCAGCCGCAGCCTGCATCGCCCTGGTCGTAGGGGGCTGCTCGGGCAATTCGCCCAGCAACGGTCCGACTGGTACCGCTGGCTCTGGAGCACCCAGCAGTGGAACCGCTGGCTCTGAAACGCCCACCAGCGGTCCGACTGGATCCGCTGGCTCTTCGACTGGCGGCACGTTCGGCTTCCCCACCGTTGCGCAGGACCCAACCGCCAAGATCACCGTCTGGGTCGACGCCGACCGCTCGGCCATCGCCGAGGCCTTCGAGAAGGACCACCCCGAGTGCCCGCTCAGCATCGAGACGTACGACGCCAGCGCCGGGGGTAGCGACACGTTCCACACCAAGGTCTCGCTGCTCGACCAGGCCGGCTCGGGCTGGCCCGACGTTGCGTGGTCGGGACAGGTGAACGACGCCAGCTGGGCCGCCCATCCTCAGAACGGCGTTCAGGCCTTTGCCGCGCCGCTCGACCAGGGCGTCGTTCCCCAGAGTTGGCTCGCCGGTTACACGCCGGGCGCGCTCGACCCTGTCACGGTCGACGGCCATGTCTACGGCGCCCGCGACAACCTGGCGCCCGTGGTGCTCTGGTACAACAAGACCCTGTTCGACAAGTTCGGGTACACCATCCCGACCACATGGGAGGAATACCAGGCCCTCGGCGACAAGGTGGCGGCCGAGCACCCCGGCTACATCCTCGGCTCGATCGGCGATCCCTTCACCGCCGTGCTGACCGACATGTGGGCCGCCCAGGCGCCGATCTACACGGTCGACGGCAAAACCTTCACCAGCGACTTCTCGGACACCCACACGACCCGCATGATCGCCCTGCTGGACCACATGTTCGCGAACAAGACCCTGGCGATCGAAGGACTGTTCACCCCCGACTGGGTCAAGAAGTGGAAGGGCAAGGTCCTGGCGATCCCTGGCCCAACGTGGTTCACGGGAGGCCTCTTCCAGAACAAGGACAACCTCGACGGTCAGCCAGGCGAGTGGGGTGCCGGCCACGCCCTCCACTGGGCTGGCGAGCCGATCGCCACCGGCAACGTGGGTGGCGGCTTCTGGTACGGGTCGAGCCACTCGGCGAACCTCGCATGCGTGGGTACCTACCTGCAGTACGTGACGAGCGGACCCCAGTCGGTCAAGCTCATCACGGGCCTCCCGGCCTACGCCTCGACCGCAAGTGCGTGGTTGGACGCGCAGACCAGTAGTGGCTTCTGGGCCAACTCGGACACGTTCAAGGACGTCGTCGATGAGGCAGCCAACAACATCTGGAAGGGCTGGGGTGCCACGCTCCCCTTCAGTGCCGAGCCTCCGTGGGCGGAGATCGTGAATCCGGCTCTTGCTTCCGGAAAGACCATTGCCTCGCAGGTCAGCGCTTGGCAGCAGAGAATGGTGAACGACGCCCAGGTGAACGGCTTCACACCCGTGACCAAGTAGGCCAAGGAACGCACCATCCCTCGTACTGACGCCATCGTGCCCACTGCCGCCCCCACAAAGGAGCGGCAGTGGGCCTCTTTGCGCCCGCGAAGGCGGCCGCAAACCGGAGCTAGCGCGCAGACATTCGCCGCCTACGTGTTCTGCAGCGGCTACGTGCTGCTGCTACTGGTCTTCGGCGTTCTGCCCATGGTCTATGCCCTGTATCTCTCATTCACCAAGAGTGGGCAATTCGTCGGGCTCGACAACTACGTGAAGGCCGTCGGGGATTTCCGGTTCGTGCCGGCAGTGCAGCACGTCGCGGCCTACCTGGTGATCTGGGTCGTGACCCTGACCGTGCTCGTCACCCTGCTGGCGCTCATCGTCCACGCCCTGCGCGTCAGGCGGCGGCTTGCCTCTGGCGTGCTCTTCCTGTTCTTCATCCCCGGCGCATTCGCGGGTGCGGCCAGCGTCATGCTCTGGCTCTTCATGCTCAATCCCTCGGTCAGCCCGGTGGCCTTCGTCCTGAAGTGGTTCGGGTACACGAACTTCGTTCAAGCCATCGACCTGAACAACCTGCCCCTGATCTTCACGGTCATCGCGTTCTGGACCGGCGCCGGTGCATGGATCATCATCATGTACGCCGCGTTGAACAACGTCTCCGACGAGATCATGGAGGCTGCCCGCTGTGACGGCGCCGGCGCCATCAAGACCGCTTGGTACATCCAGCTCCCGCTGATTCGGAAGTGGATCGCGTACATGGCCGTCATCTCGGTCGCTGTCGGGACCCAGCTGTTCGCGGAACCAAAGATCCTCGCCCAGGCGAGCAGGAACCAGATCCCGAAGCACTATTCCCTCAATGAACTCGCATACGTCACCGCCTTCGGCCCGCAAGCGGACTTCAACAGCTCTGCCGCGATCTCGATCCTGTTGCTCGTCGTGGCGGCGGGGCTTGCCGCGTTCTTCGTCTTCCGAGGAGGACTCTTTGACCGCGACTAGAACACCGGTCGTGCGGTCTGACTTGGCGCCGGGCCGCTGGCTCGGTCGCGTGACAGCTTTCCTGATCGCCGGATTCTTCGCGGTGTTCTTCGTCCTTCCCCTGGTTTGGCTCCTGCTCGCGCCGACGAAGGACACTACCCAACTCAACGGCTTTCACGGCGAGGCTCCCCTGAGTTTCGGCTCCTTCGACCAACTCGTCGCAAACTGGAAGGAGCTGGTCGGGTTCCAGGATGGCCGCATCTGGACGTGGCTCGGGAATTCGGTGTTCTACGCCGGGGTCGCGTTGGTGCTCACGCTCCTCGTGTCAATTCCGGCCGGCTACGCGCTGGCTAAGACCAAGTTCAGGTTTCGCCGCGCGATCCTCATCTCGACCCTCATGGTGATGCTCATCCCGAACACGGCGCTCGTGCTGCCGATCTTCCTTGAAGTCAGCGCCGTGCACCTCGTGGGGTCGCCGTTGGCGGTCATCCTGCCATTCGCGTTCTTCCCGTTCGGCGTCTATCTGGCGTACATCTACTTCTCCACCAGCGTTTCGCGCGAGCTTCTCGACGCGGCCCGCGTCGATGGCGCGGGCGAGTTCGCGGTCTTCTGGCGGATCGCGCTGCCGCTCGCGATGCCTGTCGTCGCGCTCGTGGGCTTCTTCAACTTCGTCACCAACTGGAACAACTATTTCCTCCCCTTCGTGATGCTTCCCGGGTCGAAGACACAGCCCATTCAAGTGGGTCTGGTGGAATTGCTCGCGAATGTCCGGGAGTTCAATCCGACCACCGTCGCCTCCGACTCGATCCCGTTTCCAGAGCTGGCGCTCGCGACGCTCATCTCCGTCGCTCCGGTGCTGATCGTGTTCCTGTTTTCCCAGCGATTCCTCGTGGCGGGCCTCACCGCCGGGGCGACGAAGGAGTAGGTCCGCCATCGTTGAAAGGACGCGAAGATTCGGAATGGCGTCCCGCATGCTTCCGGACACTAGAGACGAATGTCTGGCAAGGATTCGACGCGGTGTGGCGACCTCGACGGAGACGTTTCAGTTAGGCGACGCCCGGCGCGCGCCTCCGTGCCCACGCCTTCGCGATGTGTTCTCGCATCGCAGTCGCGGCGCGGTCGCCGTCGCCGGCCGCGATCGCCTCGCATATGGCGCGGTGTTCCTCGAGCGACATCTGCGCTGCGTCGTCGGTGGTGATGCCCGTGAAGCGACTGCTCTCGCGAGCGCGCTCGAACATGATGCGTGTGATGTTGGCGGCGAGCCGAATTGCCGATTGTTCCATGACAAGGTCGTGAAACGCGGCATCCGCGTCGTTGTAAACAGAGATGTTGTCGATGTTTGCCGCGGCAAGGTCGAAAACCTCACGCAACGCAGCGGTGCGCTCCGGGGTTTGCCGAGCTGCCGCGGCGCGCGCCATGGTCGCCTCCAGGCTCCCACGGACCACCGCCAACTCGTCGAGCACCTCCAGGGTCTCGTCGTGGTCGACAAGAGCCGAAAGGACATCCGGATCGAGCACGTTCCACCGACTCGACTGGTTCACGACCGTGCCTCGGCCCTGACTGACCGTCACGAGGCCCTTTTCTTCGACTCGCTTCACGGACTCGCAAATCACCGTGCGACTCACGGCAAACTGCTGGCTCAGGGTGCCCTCTGGAGGGAGTATGTCGCCGGGAGCCACCGTGCCGGTGACGATCGCTTTCACCAAGTCCCTCACCACGGCGACGCCGAGGTTGGCTGCACGGACCCGGACGACGCTGTCGCCGAAAATGGTCTGCCCCTGCGAAGTGGCCGAGCTTGCCCGATCCGGGTCGTTCTGCGCCATGCCCTCATCCTACTGCCGGGGATTTATGTGCCGCGGCGACACAACGGCGACCTGATCGGGAGGCAGGCCCCGGTTCGGTACGCACCCTCTGCTCTACTTGTATGATGTCGTATCAATACTACGCCAATTGAGGATGAGCCGTACGGCGAACGGTCCAGGTTGGCCGAGGGTTTCGTCACTGCGACACCGCGATCTCCGCACGAATGAGCAAGGGTGACGATGAAGATCACAGGCTATCGCACGCTGCAGACGATCCATGACTGGGGTCGTCCTGTGGGCGACGTCAACGGGCACATCGCATCGGGTATCACCGAGGTGCCACTTGTCATCGTGGACACGGACGAGGGCGTCAGCGGCGTCGGAATGGGCTCGCACCAAGACTTGGTGCAGATCTTCCCGGCGATCGAGGGCGAGGATCCCCGCGCGGTATCCGCGCTCTACGACCGCATGCTCGCGCGCGTGTTCAAGGCGAGCCATGCTGGCGCGACATTCGGAGGCATCGGCACCTTTGACATGGCGCTTTGGGATATCAAGGCAAAACTTGCGGGCGAGCCGCTTTGGCGCCTGCTCGGGGGGCGCGATCGGTTTGTCTCCGGGTATGCGTCCGGACTGGATATCGCGCTCGATGATGATGAACTCGCCCTCTTCTATTCCGAGATGGCGGGCCGTGGATTCACGAGCGGGAAGCTCAAGGGCGGCAGAAACGTTGCGAGCGACATTCGCCGGCTAGGCATCATCGGCGATGCACTTCGAGTCAACATCCCGGAGCCGGGCCTCATGCTCGACGCGAATGAGTCCTGGAATCTCAAGCAGGCCGTCCGCTATGTGTCTCAGATCGAAGAGGTTCACGACCTCGTCTGGATCGAGGAGCCCATCCGCCGCTGGGACGCAGAGGGTCATGCGAGGTTGAGCGCTTCAGTACGCGCTGCGGTGGCTACCGGAGAGAACCTCACTGGCCTGGAACAATATCGACCGCATTTCAACGCGGGCGGCATAGACGTCGTTCAAGCTGCCGCAACCTGGGGTGTGACGCACTTTCTGCGCGTGTCTATCGCGGCACACAGCCGAGACCTGCCCGTTAGCCCGGTGGGTCTCACGGCGAACGCGGCGGTCGCTCACGCTGCCGCGGCAGTGCCAAATCACTTGTCCGCCGAGATTCAAGACGTCGGTTCGCCGTTCGGCGTTTCGATCGACCAGGAGTATGCCGACGGTGGGATCGTGCTCGGCGACCAGCCCGGGGTTGGGGTGTGCGTCGACGAAGCTCTCATCGCCACGCTCGAGCACGCCGAATCGGGGTGGCGAGCGGAGGCAGGCCCACATGTCAGGCCCGCCCGCGCGGGACTGCATCTCTCGGGGGAACCAGAGTCGGCCGCTTAGGAGGCAATCCCCACGCCTGCCCGCCATCCCTGGCCTCCTCCGGAGATGGCGGGCAGGTTCCCATCTCGCACGGAGCCTCACATGCCCGTCACCGTCACGCGATCCTCACCTCTGACATCCGCTTTCCCACCTCGCTGGCACTGGATGGATCCGACGCGATGAACGTCGATCACCTCCATGAGCACGTCATCGATCCCGTCGTGGTGCGCTTAGGGTCGCTACCGGGCGCCCTCCAGGCCGGCTACTCGATCGAGATGAAGCCCGCCCCGCTGAATGCCTACGCGTACCCGGATGGCCGGGGCAGGCCCTGCTGACTGGACATCCGGGCCGATCCGGGACCGGAGCGGGGTTGCCACAACGCTCGTAGCTCTGCAACGACCGACCCAACCTTCGGGGAATGACGACGCGGGTGCCGTCGATCGTCGGGTCGTCGGTGAGATGCTGGCCGGCCAGGTCACTGAACGCGAACCACGCTTCTCTGCTCCGTCGGAGATGCGGGCGTCAGCGTTGCACCCGCGCTCCGGCTCCGCTGACGAGGGCCAGGACCTCCGCCAACGTGGCCGAGGAAGTGTCTCCTGGCGTCGTCATCGCGAGGGCGCCATGAGCGGCCCCGATCTCGACAGCGCCGGCAAGGTCGTCGTCCGTCATCAGCCCGTAGATCAAGCCTGAGGCAAAGCTGTCCCCACCTCCGACCCGGTCGAGGATCTCCATCCCGGGCCGTCCCACCGATCGCACCAGGCCGGTCTCACGCGACCACGCGAGGGCGGTCCAGTCGTTCACGGTGGCCGTGCGCACGGTGCGCACCGTGGTGGCCACGGCCTTGAGGTTCGGGAAGGCCGCCGTGACTGACTCGATCATGCGGAGGTAGCCGTCGCTCTCGAGCTCCAGCAAACCGGCTTCGGACTGTCCGGCATCGATGCCGAGGCAGGCGCCGAAGTCCTCCTCGTTGCCGATCATCACGTCGACGAGCGGCGCGATGCCCCGATTGACCTGCTGCGCCCGTGCTTTCCCGCCGATGGCCTTCCACAGGCTCGGTCGGTAGTTGAGGTCGTAAGAGACGACGGTGCCGTGGCGTCGAGCGGCCTTCAGTGCCTCGATGACGACGTCGGGCGTCGTGTCCGACAGCCCGGCGAAGATGCCGCCTGTGTGCAGCCAGCGCACGCCCGGGCCACCGAAGAGGGCGTCCCAGTCGACGTCGCCCGCGCGCAGCTGGCTGGCTGCTGTGTGACCCCGGTCGGAGACGCCGACGGCCCCGCGGACACCGAACCCCCGTTCGGTGAAGTTCAGGCCGTTCCGGACGTCCCGACCGATCCCGTCGTACGGCACCCAGCGCACGAGCGAGGTGTCGACTCCGCCCTGGAGCATGAGGTCCTCGACGAGGCGCCCGATGTCGTTGTCCGCCAGGGCGGTGACGACCGCGGTGCGCAGCCCGAAGCAGCGTCGCAGTCCGCGGGCCACGTTGTACTCGCCCCCGCCTTCCCAGACCTGGAACTGGCGGGCGGTGCGGATCCGACCCTCGCCAGGATCGAGGCGCAGCATGACTTCGCCGAGTGCCACGGCGTCATAGCGACAGTCGCCGGCGGGACGCAGCTGCAGGCTCACGCGCCCACCCCTGTGCGTGCGCCCCGCACGACCCGGACGGCTGCGGCCGCCAGGTCGGTGATCTGCGCGAAGTCCTCGGCAGCGAGCAGGTCCGCCGACACCAGCCAGGACCCGCCGACGGCGAGGACCGACGGCTCTGCGAGGTAGCTGGCCAGACCGTCGGCCGTGATGCCTCCGGTTGGCACGAACCGGACTCCTCTGAAAGGGGCCGCCAACGCCTTGAGCGCCGCTAACCCGCCGGAGGCCTCGGCGGGGAAGAACTTCACGGCCTCGAGGCCAGCTTCGAGTGCTACCTGGATCTCGGTGGCGGTCGCGACACCCGGGAAGCACGGGGACGCCGCAGCGCTGGCACTCACTGACCACCGACGCGGAGAAGCCGGGGGACACGATGTAGCGGGCGCCCGCCTGCAAGGCAGCCTCGACCTGCGCTGGGCGAAGGACGGTCCCGGCGCCGACGAGCAGGTCGGGGTTCTCGGCCAAGGCGCGTAGCGACTCGAGCGCCGTGTCGGTGCGTAGCGTGACCTCGGCGCACGGCAGCCCGCCGAGGAGGAGGGCTGAGCCGAGCGCCGCGGCTCGCGACGGATCGTCGATGACGACCACGGGGATCACGCCCAGGTCGCCCAGACGGCCGAGGACGGGTGAGCCGCTCACCGACCGAGCCATCCCCCGTCGACCGGCAGGACGATGCCGTTGACGTAGTCGGAGGCAGCGGACGCCAGGAACACCGTCGCCCCCGCGAGATCGGATGCCTGACCCCAGCGACCGGCCGGGATGCGTTCCAGGATCGAGCGGTGCCGGTCGGGGTCGTCGTACAACGCCTGGGTGTTGTCGGTGGCGATATAACCGGGCGCGATCGCGTTGACGTTCACGCCCTTCGACGCCCACTCGTTGGACAGCGCCTTGGTGAGCCCGACGAGGCCGCTCTTGGCGGCGGTGTAGCCGGGCACGTTGATCCCGCCCTGGAAGCTCAGCATCGAGGCCGTGAAGATGACCTTGCCGCTGCCCCGGGCGATCATCGAGCGGCCGATCTCACGGGTGAGGACGAACTGGCTCGTCAGGTCGACCTGCAGGACGCGGTCCCAGTCCTCGTCGGTGTGCTCGGCCGCGGGTGCGCGCGCGATGGTGCCCGCGTTGTTGACCAGGACGTCCACCGGCTTGCCGAGGTCATTCAGCTGGTGCGGCCAGCCTGCGTACGTCCTCTGGGTTCGCGAAGTCGGCCGCGAGTCCGGTGAACGCGCGGCCGCAGCGCACGTACCCGCTGCTCGAGGACACTGCCCTCGGCCTCCATGGAGGCGCTGACACCGATGATGTCGGCGCCGGCTTCGGCGAGCGCCTCCGCCATGGCCAGGCCGATGCCGCGGCGTGCGCCCGTAACGACGGCGAGCCGGCCGCTCAGGTCGAAGAGCCTGGTCACGCGTCGGCGCTCGCTCGGCAGTCGATGAGGACCTTCATGACTCCGCCGCCACGTTCGAGCTGCACGAACGCGTCGGCGGCCTCCGACAACGGCACCACTGCGGAGATCAGGGCGTCGGCGGGGACGACCCCCGCGGCGACGAGGTCGACCGCGCGCTCGTAGTCGGCGCGTTCGTAGACGCGCGCGCCGATGACGGTGAGCTCACGCCAGAAGAGCCGGAACAGGCTGACTGGTCGCGGCTGTGGATGGATGGCGACGACCACGAGCCGCCCGCGGACGCCGAGGGCGTCGACGGCGGTGTCGAGACCGGGCTGCGATCCGGACACCTCGAAGGCCAGCGGGACTCCGGCGCCGCGGGTCCAGCCTTCAAGGTAGGTGGGAACGTCGTCCCTGGTCGGGTCGAGCACGTCGAAGCCGAGGCCGGTGATGACCGAACGTCGGTGGGCGTCGACCTCGAGGACCAGCACCTCGCCACCGGCCTCGCGGGCGACCACCGCGACGAGCAACCCGACGGGACCGCCACCGACCACGAGGACCCGTTCGCCCTTGGCGAGCTGACCGCGCCGGACGTCGTGGACGGCCACGGCTGTGGGCTCGACCAGCGCTGCGTCCCGCAGCGAGACCTCGTCCGGGAGCCGGACGAGGATCCGTGACGGCACCGTCCAGGAGGACTGCATGGCGCCGGGGGAGTCGATGCCGACGAAGACGAGTCGCTGGCAGATGTGTTGGTGGCCGGCCAGGCAGGCGGGGCAGGTGCCGCACCACTCGAGGGGCATCACCGTGACGGGGTCGCCGACCGTCCACGTGTCGACGCCCGGCTCCGATCTCGGCGATGCGTCCGGACATCTCATGACCAAGAACTGCTGGCACGGTCACGCGTTGATCCATGTCCCCGTGGAGGATGTGCAGGTCGGTCCCGCAGATGCCGGTATAGGCCACGTCGATGCGGACCTCTCCCGGTCCTGGGGACTGGTGGGTCCGCCGGGGACGACGTCGATGGCGTGGCCACCGACGTAGCGGGCGGCCCTGGTCTCGGTCGTCACGACTTCCCCTGAGTCGTCCACACGCGTCCGTCAGGGAACTGGTAGTCCTCGAGGGTGGCGGGGTGCATCTGGCTGCTGAACCCCGGCATGGTCGGGGCGAGGTAGTGCCCGTTCTGGATGAGCGCGGGGTCGAGGAAGTGCTCGTGGAGGTGGTCGACGTATTCGATGACGCGCCCTTCGGTGCTTCCACTGACGGCGACGAGGTCGAACATCGACAGGTGCCGCACGAGCTCGCACAGCCCGACGCCACCCGCATGCGGGCAGACCCGGACCCCGAACTTCGCCGCGAGCAGGAGGATCGCGATGTTCTCGTTGACACCGCCGACCCTGGTGGCGTCGATCTGCAGGATGTCGAGGGAGCCGGCGGCGAGCATCTGCTTGAAGACGACGCGGTTGGCGACGTGCTCACCGGTCGCGACGAGCACCGGGGCGACCCCAGCGCGGATGGCGGCGTGGCCCAGGACGTCATCGGGGCTGGTCGGCTCCTCGATCCAGTACGGGTCGAACTGGGAGAGCTTGTTGATCCAGTCGATGGCCTCGGCGACCTCCCATCGCTGGTTGGCGTCAACGGCGATCGCGATGTCCGGGCCGACGGCAGCGCGCGCGATCGCCATGCGTCGGACGTCCTCTTCGAGGTCGCGGCCGACCTTGAGCTTGATGAACCGAAAGCCGTCCTCGACGGCCTCGACGGAGAGCCGGGCCAACTTCTCGTCGTCGTAGCCGAGCCATCCCGGGGTCGTGGTGTAGGCGGGGTATCCGGTGGTCAGGAGCTGTGCGGTGCGGGCCGCGCGGCCCGGCTCGGCCGCACGAAGGATGCCCAGGGCCTCATCGCGGGTGAGCGCATCGCTGAGGTAGCGGAAGTCGACCAGGTCGACGATCTCCTCGGGGGACAGGCTCGCGAGCAGCGCCCACAGCGGTTGTCCGGCGCGTTTGGCGCGCAGGTCCCACAAGGCGTTGAGGACCGCTCCGGCCGCCATGTGCACGACGCCCTTCTCGGGGCCGAGCCAACGCAGCTGGGCGTCGCCGGTCAGCTCACGACCGAGGTCCCCGAGGGTGTTCAGCGTCTCCTCGACGTCGCGACCCACGACCCAGCTGCTGAGCGCCCGGATGGCCACGGTCTGGATGTCGTTGCCGCGACCGGTCGTGAAGACGAAGCCGTGGCCCTCGTGCCCGTCGTCGGCGTCCGTCGTGATCACGACGTAGGCCGCGGAGTAGTCCGGCGCGGGGTTCATGGCATCCGACCCGTGCAGGCCAACGGATGTGGGAAATCGGATGTCCCGTGTCTCCAGGCTGACGAATCGCGTCATCTGATGCGGACCCCTCGTGAGAGCGGCTATCGAGGCCGCTGCTGAACGCGCACCCAAGGGCATCGCCTGATGCCCGACGCATGAGCAGCCGGCGGCTGCCGGTCGGGTTGATCGTCATCTGGACTCCCAGGCCCGTGCGTAGACCTCCAGCGCTGTGCCCCGCATGACTCGGTCCCTGTTCGCGCGCGGCGAGGTCCGACACCGCGTCAAGGACGAGGGAGACCCACCCTGCGTAGGAGATCTGGAGGCTGGCGTTCGGCCAGTCGCTGCCGAACATGCAGCGGTCCGGTCCGAAGGCGTCGACGGCTGCCCGAAGGTACCGACGGATGTTGTCCGTGCCGCGGGTGCCTTCGTCTGCCTCTGTGGTCAGTCCGGACAGCTTGCAGCGGACGTTGTCCAGGTGTGCCATGGCTTTGATGTCTTGGAGCCAACCGGTCCATTGGCCGGCTGCGACGTCCGGCTTGCCCAGGTGGTTGAGCACGAATATCACCTCCGGGCAGAGTTCGGCGAGCTTCGTCACCTCCGCGATCTGGTGGTTCCGCACGCAGAGGTCGACGGTCAGCCCGAACTGGCCGGCCAGTCGGACGGCGTCCACGAACGCGGGCTGCAGAGCAAAACCTTCGGGTTCGTCCTGAATGAGCTGGCGTACCCCCGCCACCCCCGACTCGTGACTGAGTCGTTCAAGCGAGGCGTTGACTGCGGCCGCGCCGCGGTCGAGGGGCACACCGGCCACCAACGCCTGGATCCGCCCATCGCGCCCGCGAAGGTGCTGGACCCACGCGGTCTCCTGGTCCACCACGTCCCACACGGGGTTGGCCTGGACGAAGACCAGGGCTTCGATCTGGACGTCGCCCACCTCGAGGTCCGCCGGGACGAAGGGGCGGTTCAGCTCGCTGAAGCCTTGGAGCCACGGGTAGTCGAATCGATCGGTGTCCCAGAAGTGGATGTGGCTGTCCACCACGGCCTGTGCCGTTGTCACGAGTCGCACTCCGAAGCTAGGCCGACGAGGTCGTCGACGGAATGTGTGCCGATGTCGGTCTCGAGCGGAGCACATGGCCCGGCACTCACCGGGAGTGCCGGGCCCCTCGGATGCCCATTCGAGCCGGCGTCCGAAGCGTGCTCCCATGCGGAAGGCCTACTGCCAGGCCGACGTGAAGTCAGCCGCGTTGTCCTTCGTCACCAGCGTGGTGCCCGGTGTCGATGGCCTTCACGTAGTTCTCGCCCTTGAGCGACTTGACTGCCGCCTCGACGCCGAGGTTCGTCATCTTGAACGGCGACTGGGCCATCGTGGCCGTGGTCTTGCCGGCCTCGATGAGCTTGGCCATCTCCGGGTCACCGTCGTAGCCGAAGATCAGCAGCGGGTGCTGCTTGGACTCCACGACGGCCACGGCACCCATCGCCGGGGAGTCGCACGCCGAGTAGATCGCCGTGAGATTCGGGTACTTGGTGAGGAGATCCTGCGTGACCGAGGCGCCGGTCTTGGTGTCACACAGGGTTTGCTGGGCACCGATCACGACCTTGACGCCGGTGCCTTCGAGGGCTGCCTTGACGCCGTCGATGCGCTGGTCGAGGTTCGGCACGCCACGTACGGCTTCGAGCAGACCGATGGTGTCGCCGGACTTCAGCTGGGACTTGATGTAGGCGCCGGCATGCTTCGCCGCCCTTGACGTTGTTCGTCGCGGCGACCGCATCCGGGACGACACCGGGGATGGTGTTGTCGACGAAGACGATGCGGACGCCTGCCTGCTGAGCCTCGTTGAGCGCGTCGGTGACGCCGACGCCCATGGGCGAGACGACGATCGCCTGCGCTCCCTTGGTGACGGCGTCCTGGATCTGCGCGATCTGGCAGGGCGTGTCGTCGTTGGTCTTGCAGGCGTTGGTCGTGAGCTCGATGTCGTTCGGGTGGTCGGTCTCGTACTGCTTGGCGCCGGCGATCATGGCATCCCAGAAACCGCCTGTGGCCTTGGTGAGAAGAGTGACCTTGATCTTCTCGTTGGTGGCCCCGCTTCCACTCCCGGACGGCGCCGCGGTCCCCCCGCCGCTGCTGCTGCACGCGGTGATGAGCATCGCCCCCGCTCCGAGCACGACCAACGCTTTCAGTCGAGTCGACATGTGTGTTGCTCCTTCTTGTCGGATCTGCCGCACGTGTCGTGCGTCCAGGTGGTGAAGCTTCAAACGGTTGTGCTCCCTCGGGCCCCGACGATCCAGGACACGAGTTGTTCTTGGTTGTCCGCAGTTGCCGGCGCTTCGCCGATCTTGCGTCC
This sequence comes from uncultured Chloroflexia bacterium, assembly GCA_963755995.1. GTDB lineage: Bacteria > Chloroflexota > Limnocylindria > Limnocylindrales > CSP1-4 > SPCO01. The sequence goes on from CAVWLQ010000004.1 coordinate 331,727, forward strand.
GCGGCGCATGACCATCGCGCGGTCCGCGACCGCCATCACGTGGTCCATGCTGTGAGAGATCAAGATGACCGCGACGCCGGAGGTTCGGAGCCGATCGACCAGCTCCAGGACCCGCGCCGACTCCCGAAGCCCGAGGGCAGCGGTCGGCTCGTCGAGGATGACGAGCTTCGAGGAGAACGCCACGGCTCGCGCGACCGCCACTGCCTGGCGTTGGCCTCCCGACATCAGTGCGACGTCAGCATCGAAGTCAGGGAGCCGGATCTGCAGACGGTCGAGAAGGTCCTTGGTGCGGGTGGACATCTCCTTCTGCTTCATCCACTGCAGACCGCGTGGCAACCAGGACGGCCCCGCCACTTCGCGGCCGGCGAAGAAGTTCGCCGTCGGGTTGAGGTTGTCGAACAGGGCCAGGTCTTGGTAGACGGTCTCGATCCCGTTTGATCGGGCATCGGCCGCCGAGGTGATCTGGACGGGCGCCCCGTCGATCTGGATCTCGCCTCGGTCGAGTTTGTGGACGCCGCTGATGCACTTGATGAGGGTCGACTTGCCGGCGCCGTTGTCGCCGAGGAGGGCGAGGACCTCACCGGAGCGGACCTCGAGGTCGACGCCGTCGAGTGCGACCACGGCCCCGAAGGTCTTGGTGGCACCACGAACGCTCAGGACGGGTTCCACGTCGGAGGGCACGGCGGCGTGGACGGCGTCAGTCATGCGAGCCTCGCCTGCATGCTTCGGAACCGGTTCTCGACGAAGGCCCGCAAGACGTCGAGCTCGACGGCGACGACGACGACCACTCCTACGGCGATGTACTGGAAGTTCGGGTCGAGACCGAGCAGGTTGAGGCCGTTGTGCATGACCCCGAGGATCAACGCACCTGTCAGGGCGTTCAGGACGCCGCCACGGCCGCCCAGGAAGCTGCCGCCGCCGATGATCACCGCGGCGATGGCGTTGAGCTCCATGCCCTGCCCGGTGAACGGCGAGCCGGCGTCAGCGGTTCCGACGAAGAGCATGCCCGCCGATGGCCCCGGACAGCCCGCTCATGACGTAGACCGAGATCAACGTCCCGTTCATCGGCACGCCCGTGCGGACCGCGGCTTCGGGGCTGCCACCGACGGCGTAGATCCAGCGGCCCCACACGAGCTTGTGCAAGATGACGGCACAGATGACCGTGAAGACGATCACCACGAGCGTGGCGTAGGGGAACCATCCGATGTGGCCCGCGCCCGGGATCCCAGGGATACGTCCGCCGCCGAGCTTGTGCACGATCCACGGGGAGCCCAGGACGGTGGAGCCACCGGCGATGTAGAGGGCGAGGCCGGCGCAGATGCTCAAGGTGGCGAGGGTGGCGATGAAGGGATGCGGCAGACGCCCCCACACCAGCAGCAGCCCGTTGACCAGACCGACGGACAACCCCGTCAGCAAGGTGACCCCGATGGCCAGCCACGCCGAGTTGGTGTCGCGGTAGACGACGGTGACCATCACGCAGCACAACGAGACGTTGGAGCCGATCGACAGGTCGATGCCGCGGGTGAGGATCACGAGCAGCTGTCCCAAGGCGATGATGCAGACACCGCCGGACTGCTCGAGGACGTTGCCGATGTTGCCGAACGTCAGGAAGACGTGGCCCTCGGTGGCCGCCCAGAGGAACAGCATCATCAGCGCCAGGATGAACAGCGGGCCGGCCTTCAGCGCGAGCAGGACACCCTTGATCGCTCGTGACGATCGGTCGTTGCTCGCATCCGACCCCTCCCCGAACTCGGGCTGAGGGGTCGCCCCGTCGACGCTGATGTCGACGCGACTCGCCGACTCGTCGTCGAGCACGTCGCGCCTCCTTTCCTGCATCATCGGGAGTGCTGCAGAGGGACCATATCCTAAATCCTATAGGATATAGACGATTGGGATGCTGTAACCTAACCCCCAACTACTCGACACGCGAAGGCCGAGATGGACCGTTATCAAATCGAAGCAATCCACGAGTCCGCCGCCGGACAGCGCCTGGCCCAACGCCAGGCGCTGCCCGGCTCGGTGTACGAGATCGTCACCGACATGCTCATGACCCACGCGTTCGAACCGGGCGCCCGGCTCAACATCGAAGAGCTCGCCCGCACCCTCGGCGTGTCGCCGACACCGGTGCGCGAGGCGCTGGCGCGCGTCGAGGCCGACGGTTTGATCGTGAAGCAGCCAGGGCGCAGCTACACGGTGGCGCCCCTCATGGGGATCGAGCAGGTGCGCGAGCTCATCGAGCTCCGGTTGCTCGTGGAACCCGCATTGGCCGCCAAGGCCGCTGCCCAGGCGGAGCCGAACGAGATCAAGGAGCTGCGCCGCGCTGCCCGGGCCGGTGGAGCCGGCGCCGAGATCACGGCTGCGGCGAACCGGTTGGACATGGTCTACGACGCGACCTTCCACGCCATGGTCGCCGACCTCGCCGGCAACCAGATGATCAGCGACATGCTGACCCGACTGCGCAGCCACCTGCACACCTTCCGGCTCTACTACCACGCCGGCCTGCACTCGGTGACGAAGAACGAGCACCTGGCGGTGGTCGATGCGGTCGCCCGGAAGGATCCCGACGGGGCCGAGGAAGCGATGCGTGCCCACCTGGTGTCAGCGCTGGAGCGGCTGGAGACGTTTGTCGTCGGCGGGAGCGCGACCGATGAAGCCAGGCGGATCCCGAAGCAGGGTGGCGCTGTCGGTGGGTGAGGGGACGCCCAGCGGCCAGGGTCGGTAACCGGCGCAACGCGTGGGTTGGGCAAGGGGCTGGTCCGGGCGCTGGCAGGGCCGGAGCGAGCCTCGCGGTCCCCTCTCGCAATCAGGCTGACTGCGATTCCGTCGTGATCGGGCTTGTCGGAAACGGCACCACCGCCGTGGGCGTCGCAAGTCGGCCGCGAGCGCACCCTGACGACTCCCGTCACGGTGCAACGGTCAGTAGGTTCCAGCGGCGACAGGCCGGCAGTACCAGCGCCACGCCGAACGTCTCTAGGATCAGGGACATGCTGACGCGACGGAGCAGCCACCGCTGCCTCCGCCTCGACCACCCAGCGGCTCTGCCCTCGGCGAGGAAGAGCGGGCACCTCGTGGTCGGTGGGAACGGGACCGCAGCGGCCAGGCCGGTCCCAAAGCGGGAAGGGGCTCAGGGTGCCTGACCAGACACTGAGCGGTCGGGTCGCACTGGTCACGGGTGGAACGCGTGGGCTCGGCAAGGAGTTTGCGCGCGCGCTGGCGGTAGCAGGTGCCCGCGTCGCGGTCATCTCCCGCGACCAAGACGACTGTGACGAGGCTGCAGCGGAGATCTCCGCTGCCGGAAACCGTCGCGATCGGCGTGCAGGCTGATGTCACCGACCGAACCCAGCTGGAGCGCTGCCGCCACCAGGTCGAGGAGACGCTGGGGCCGGTCGACGTCCTGGTGAACAACGCGGGCATCGCCTTGAAGAAGGACGCGCTGGACGTCTCGTTCGAGGAGTGGAGCCACGTCTTGTCGGTGAACCTCGACGGGGTATGGAACTGCTCTCAGATCTTCGGTAGGGGCATGGTGGCGCGTGGGCGGGGGTCGATCATCAACATCGGCTCCATGTCCGGGCTGATCGTCAACCGACCCAACAACCAACCCGCCTACAACGCGTCCAAGGCGGCGGTCCACCACCTGACCCGAAGCCTTGCCGCCGAGTGGGCGCCGTATGGCGTCCGGGTCAACGCGATCGCTCCCGGTTACGTGAAGACCGAGATGTCTCCGGTGGACGACCCTGATCTGCGGCGGTGGTGGATCGAGGACGCACCGATGCGCCGCTACGCAGAGGTAGAGGAGTTCGGACCGGCCGTGGTGTTCCTGGCCGGTGACGCGTCGTCGTTCGTGACCGGAAGCGTGCTCGTGATGGACGGCGGCTACACGCTCTTCTGACCCATCGACCCGACTGGATTGCTGGTCAGCTCACCTCGGGTAGGCAGAATCACCCGACGCCGGCACCCCTTCGGCTTCGCCTGTTGGTGGGCGACCGGCGCTGGGTGCGTCACAGCGCCGCGTGAATTGGGGGGCGCGCAGGGCCGGTCGGGGGCGCACCCTCGAGTCGTTCGAATGCTTGCTCGCGGGGCTGAGGTCAGCTGCCCTGAGCGCGCTGGCTGCGAGCTCGGAGCGCGGCGCGCTCGGCGCTGTTGTCACTCAGCTCGATCGCCGTGCGGTAGGCGGCGGCGGCGCCTTCCAGGTCCCCGGTCCGGGCCAGCAGCTCCGCTCGAGTTGCGTGCAAGGGCTGGTAGCGGTCGAGCCGTTCGTCGACGTCGAGACCGTTCAGCAGGGCCAGGCCAACGTGGGGGCCGTCGGCCATGGCCAGGGCCGCTGCATGGTTGATCGTGACTACCGGCGACGGGGCCAACCGGGACAGCTCGCCGTACAGGGCGGCGATCTGGGGCCAGTCGGTGGCGTCCCAGTGCGGCGCCTCCGCGTGCAGGGCTGCGATGGCGGCCTGCACCTGGAACGGCCCGGGTTCCGCAAGGGCAAGGGCTTGCGCAAGGACGGCGGTCCCCTCGGCTATCAGCGACTGGTCCCAGCGATCCCGGTCCTGTTCCTCCAGGGCCACCGGGGCACCTCGGGCGTCGGTCCGGGCCGGGCGACGTGCGTCGGTCAACAGCAGGAACGCGAGCAGCCCGGCCGCCTCGGCGTCGGACGGCAGCAGCTCGACGACCAGTCGGCAGAGACGGATCGCCTCGTGGCACAGGTCGATACGGACGAGGTAGTCCCCAGAGCTGGCCACGTGACCCTCGGTGTAGACCAGGTTCAGCACGTGCAGGACCCCGCGGACACGGTCGGGTAGCTCGGCAGCGTCGGGCACTCGGTAGGGAATGCGGGCGGTCTTGATCTTGCGCTTGGCCCGGACCAGCCGCTGGTACATCGTTGTCTCGGTGGTCAGCAGGGCCCGCGAGACTGCGGCCACTTCGAGCCCACCCACGACGCGCAGGGTGAGCGCGACCCGAGCCTCCAGCGCGAGCGCGGGGTGGCAGCAGGTGAACAACAGCCGAAGCCGGTCATCGTCGACACCACTGAGGTCTGGCGGTTCGGAACGGTTCGATGTGTCGTCCATCATCAGGGTCGCCAGGTGTCCCAGCGCGGTGGCCCGAGTGGTCTCTCGTCGCAGTCGGTCGATCGCCCGCCGCCGCGCGACGGTGGTGAGCCATGCGCCCGGACGTGAGGGGACGCCACGGCTGGGCCACTCGGCCGCAGCGGCAGCGAACGCGTCGGCCACCGAGTCCTCGGCAAGCCCGACGTCGCCTCGTAGCTGCCCGGCGAGCGTCGCGAGGAGCGTGGTCCACTCCTCGCGATACGCCCGCTCGATGGCCTCGCCCGCCTCGCTCAAACGTCCTGCTCGTGGCTGGACAGCGGCCGGACCTCGACCGAGCCGTAGCTCGCGTTCGGCATCTTCGCGGCCCACGCCAGCGCTGCGTCGAGGTCGGCGACGTTGATGACGATGTAGCTGAAGAACGACTCCTTCGTCTCCGCGAACGGGCCATCGGAGACCAGTACCTCGTCGTTGCGGATCCGCACCGTCGTGGCGGTCGCCTCGGTGTCGAGACCATGCGCGGCGACCATGGAACCGGCTTGCGCGAGCTCGCCCATCACCTGGCCCCACTTGGTCATCTCAGCGTCGTACTCAGGCGTGTCCTCGGCCGGTCCGGAACCGGGCACGTGGCGGAGCAACAGCATGTACTTCACGGGAGCCTCCTCAGGCATCGGGGTGGTGCGTCAACTTGCCTTCCACTCTGACGTCGCGACGTGCGTGTCGATTCGACACTCTCGACCAGGAATGTTCAAGAAACTTTCCTGCGCACCATCCGGCAATCCTCAAACCGGGCCTTCGGGGGCCTCGGACCACCACACCCCTGGCGCTTGACCGACGACGTCGGCATCGTTGCTGTTCTCAGGGAGCCGCCGCTGGCCCGACCATCCCGACCTGCGTCACATCGCCGCGTGTCTCACCACGACCCGCTGGGGGCAGCCGATAGGGGCGCCTTTTACCGACCACCCGGACCATGTCTGAACCGAGGTGGTCCGACAGGCGCCGAGTACGGCTCAGGTGCCGTCGACGGAGCCGCCGTCTGCGAGACGTTCCTCGAGCCCGGCTGCCATGCCCGCGATCGTAAGCAGGTCAATGAGTTCACCGACAGTGTGGACCAGCCGTTTGTGTCGGACGGGACCCAGTCGCAGCCGTAAGTGGATCCGAGAGGATCCCTTGGAGTGGGTAGTGCCGGGGCCAGATGCCCCCGGGACTGTGGGGTGGCCGTGCGCCACTTCGGTCAAAGTGATCACCCAGGACACCGCCATGGTGCCGCGCTGGGACCGGTACACGAGCACCTTGGGTGGGTCGATCTGGGCCACCTCGAACGTTTCGTTGGGTCCGCCGTAGTCGGGTATCACCTGGCCGACCTGAAGGCCCTGGAACTCGGGCCGGATGTTGCGTGCGGCGCGCCGCGACCCGGGAAGGAAGCGCTCCACAACGCGCGGAAGGTACCAACCGGCCCGCCGCTTGCCGAGCTGCGCCAGCCACGGCCAGACCTCTTGCGGCGTTGCAGCCACTGTGAATGCCCGGTCCATGATCGCGTCTGGGCGTGGCACGAGGTCGTCGCCGGCCATCGGGCACGCGACTTCGTCTGGTGTCGCGTTGATGGCGTCAAACACAGATTCTCCAGAGGTTCGCAGTCGTTCGCCGGCCGGCCTACGTGGGGAGGACAGGTCAGGAACTTCGGACAAGCCACTTCCTCGTCCCGCCCTCACCAAGCGCACGCCAAAGCCGACCACGAAAGGCTAAGCGCCCTTGGGTCAACCGTCGTAGGGCACCTGGGCGGTCCAGCCGTCGTCAGAACGCAGGGTGGCGGCGTACAACGCCTCTGCCACCTGGGGCGGCGAGAACGGCCCTTCCTTCTCGAGCACGCCGTTCACCTGGACAGCGACCGCCCGGATCCCGACAATCGCGAGCGTCGCGTCCAGGCTGATCACGAGGTTACGCACCGCCGCCTTCTGCATGCCGAGCGACGGCGCCTCGTGCCACGGCGTGTCGGCTGCCTGACTCCCCGTGACGAGCACGCGGGCCCCGGCCGGCATGAACGGCTTGGCCGCCTGCACCGCCGGCAGCACCGGGGCGACGCCCACCGCGAGGTCCTCGAAGAGCTGAGCGGTGGTCAGGTGCAGCGCGTCCACCTGCCGGAAGGCGCTCGGGTTGAAGTGGAGCACGTCGATCCGTCCGTACCGCTGGCCGATACCGGTGATCACTCTGGTGACATCGTCGGCGTCGGTCAGTTCTACACCGGCGGGTTCGGCACCGAAGCCCTCCCCGCGAAGCACCTCAGCCAACGGCTCCATCTGCTCCACGCTCTGGCCGACAAGCGTCACGGAGTACCCCCCACGCGCGAAGCGGCGAGCGGCCGACAGACCCAGACCGGGGCCGGCACCGAGGACGACGTACACAGGAGCGGTCATGCACTCGATCGTAAGGTGCCACGTCTGCACGGACCGCGGTGCCAGCCGGCGTACCTCATCGTGTGCGAGCTACAGCGCTCCGACCGGGGGCAGGTCACGACAGGGCCCGGGCATCTCCATGGTGGCTTTGCGTCGCACCCCCGCTCAGGTGGTGCGTTTGCGTAGTCGGCGTACCCCTGCCAGTCGACGATCACACAGTCCTCATCACCGATGGTCCAGGCGTCGTGACCGGGGGCCATGACGGCGAAGTCGCCGGGGCCGTACTCGATCTCCTCGCCGTCGTCCATCACGACTTTCATCCGCCCGCTGACGAAGTACGCGAGGTGGGCGGCCTGGCAGCTGTCTGTGCCGGCGATCGGCTTGACGTGCTGTGACTATCGCCAGCCGGGCCTGAACGTCGCCCGCCCCACGGGGCCACCGGCCAGGTTGGCGAGCTGGAGCTGACCGGTGCCTCCCTCGAAGGGCGCGTCTGCTCGGGTGCGTCCAGGCTCGTGCGAATCAGTTGTGACAGGACGACCTCCTGCGGTCTGTTGTGATTGATGGTGCAGATGTCAGCCGGCGAAGCCGGCCTTCAACGGTCAACGGGGTTCGCTGCGCCAAGTCCCCACTCGGCCCACGACCCGTCGTAGACGCGGACGTCGTCACGCCCGAGCAGATGGGTCATGACGAACCAGGCGGTGGCGGCCCGGGCACCGATAGTGCAGTACGTGATGACCCCTCCGGGTCGCGGCGGGTCGGCCGCTGCCAGTGCCCGGCTCAGGTGCCGCGTTCCTCGAAATGCGCCCCGCCCGTCCAGCAGTCCGTCGATGGGCACATGGATGGCGGCTGGGACGTGCCCTGCTCGTCCGCCGACCTGTTGTCCCCCGGAGGGCCAGAACTGGTCGCCGCGGTACTCCGCCTCGGATCGGACGTCCAGGACCACGGTGTCTCGGTCCTCGATCGCCCGCGTGACGTCCTCACGGCGGGCCCTCAAGGCCGGGTTCGCCTCAGCCAGCTGATATCCGCTGGATCGTGGTTGGGGGGCCGCGGTGGCGACCGGGAGGCCCTCTGCCTCCCAGGTGTCTAGGGCGAGGTCCAAGAGCCCCAGGTGCCGGTGGCCGTGAGCCTTCAGGAGCCACAACCCCAGGGCCGGGGCATAGCCGGTGAACACCACGAGGGTCTCGGCGTGTATGCCGGCACGTTGGACCAGGCTGTTGACGGCCGCAGCGTCGACGAGCTGGAAGTCCGGGTCGCGCAGGTCGGTGTAGATGTTCCAGAGCACGGCGCCCGGGAGGTGCGCCCGGTCGTAGCGTGCGGCGGTCACGTCCACCTGGACGATGCGCACCCCAGGGTCATCGAGGTGATCCTCCAGCCAGTCGGGGTCGACCAGCGATGATCTGCGGGCGCGGCCGCTCGGGGTGACGCTGGTGCTGCCGAATGCCGCTCGCGAACCGTTCATGCCGACCACCTCGGGTCTCCACGGACCTACTCGATGTGGATCCAGCCCAGTAGGTCCTCGTCACGGACTGTGTCCAAGAGGTCGGGATGGTCAACGCGCATGTGCTCCCGGATCGCGACGACCACCAGATCGTCGGTCTCGCCGTGAGCCACGTACCCGCATTCGCAGCGGATGATTCTGGCCACTTGGTCCTCCTGTCATGGTGTACGCCGACGGTATTGCCACAATGTTGGCATGACGTTGGCGTCGCCGACCGCGACGAGGATCCAGCTCTGCGGGCCACCCGTGATCGAGCTGGACGGTGTGCGCCTGGAGGATCGTCTCGCGGGACAGCAGAGCGTTCTGCTGTTCGGGTACCTGATCCTCAATCGTCACCGCCTCAGCAGGCGCGACGAGCTCGAACGGGCGCTGTGGGCGGACGGATTGGCGCACCCCACGGGCCTCAACCCGCTGATCTCCAAGCTGCGTAAGGTCCTGGGTGCAGACCTGCTGGAGGGGCGGTCGGGCCTACGACTCCGGCTGAGCGATGACGCCCTGGTCGATGTCGAGGCGGCTCGCAGCGCCGTGCACACAGCAGAGTCCCAGATCGCCCTCGAACACTGGAAACAAGCCTGGGCGCCGGCACAGGTCGCCCTGTTCATCACCCAGCGGGAGTTTCTCCCCGGGCAGTCGGCCCCGTGGGTCGAGGACGAGCGCCGGCAGCTGGCGGATGTGGCGCTGCGCGCACTGCAGGCGTATGCGGTGGCCTCCTTACGAAGTGGCGGGACCGAACTGCCGGCCGCCGTGAGGGCAGGTCGACGCCTCGTGCAGCTGGCCCCGCTCCATGAGAGCGGACACCAAGTCCTCATGCAAGCGCTGGCCCATGAGGGCAATGTCGCCGAGGCGTTGAAGGTCTATGCGGACCTGCAGGTGCTGCTCCGCGAGGAGCTGGGCGTGTCTCCCAGCGCGGTCAGCCAGCGCGTCTTCGATGACCTCCTTCGCGACTGACCGAGCGCAACCCGGGCCGGACGCACCGAAGCCCACCCAGATCGGCGTCCCTCGACACGGCGGGGTAGACAAGGAGCGGCACCAACTGAGGTCCGTGTGTCTCATCGCCAGCTGGGCAGCGAGTCTCCCATCAGTGGGGGTGCTTCGGTCGCTTTCGGGACGACGATGACGACACGCCCTCGGGAGGGTGGGATCCCATGCGGAAGTGAGCCCCTCCTGCTGTTGCTCTCGGTCGCTGGGCACGCGCAGGTCGTGCTGCAGCCGTGCCCAGAGGGCGCCCAGTTTATGAGAATCTGCGGCCGGCCGTGCACGCGGCAAGCGGCGAGAGCAATCCTTCGATGTCCGGACCTGCCCCACTTCGCCGCGTGGCGGCCTGCCCGCGCTTGCCGCTTGGCATCACCGATCGTGTGAATGCTCCGAATGTGAGGGAACCCGATCGGACAGTGCCGTCGTCGATCGGCGCCCTGGAGACGTCCCTCGCCTGCACTAGCGGCTCGATGCCGCCACGAGCCGGTCGTTGCAGTTGGCGGCGGCGTGTGGAGGGATCTCGGATGCCTTTACGGCCGCGTTGCGGATGCCGAGAACTGAGATCAGTCCACCGGTGGCGAAGAGCGTGGCCGTGACGATCGAGACGAGCCGGAATCCGTTCGTGTCGAGGGTGCCGCCGACAATCGTGCCCACCAGCGCGATTGAGGCGAGTCCGGCGACACGAGCGATGGCGTTGTTCACGGCAGATCCGATTCCGGCCTGTGAGGCCGGGATCGACCCGAGCACCGCCGTGGTCAACGGTGCGACCGTCATCGCCAGACCGAGGCCATACACGGTGAGGCCCGGGAAAGCCTGCCACCAGAAGTCGAAGGGCTCGTCGACCCTGAGCAGGAGCAAGAAGCCCGATGCGGCAATCACCGGGCCTACGGCCATGAATAGACGTGGCCCGTACCTGCCGGCGAGCGCCCCAAAGGTGCGCGCCAGGAACAGGGACAAGGCGGCGACGGGCAGGGTCGCCAGTCCGGCCAGCGTCGCGCTCAAGCCGAGGACCTCCTGGAAATACAACACGACGACGAGGAGCCCTAGCGCCACCCCCGCGTAGATGAAGGCGGTCGTCAGGTTTCCGATCGCGAAGTTTCGGTGTCCGAACAGGGAGGGCGGCATCATCGGGTGCGGGGTTCGGCGTTCCCACCACACGAACGCAACGAGGCTCACCAGCCCCACCCCGAGCGTGACCACCACCAGGGGGCTGTCCCATCCCAGCCGCTCCTGCTCGACGAGCGCGAACACGGAGCCGGCCAACCCCACCGCCCCCAGCACCGCACCAACGACGTCGATCGGAGCGCGGGCGCCGGGAAACTGCGGGAGCCTCGTCGCCAGCACCAGCGTGACGGCGATGGGCAGTACGTTGATGCCGAAGATGAACCGCCACCCGATCGTATCGACGAACACTCCACCCAACAGCGGGCCGAGGATGAATGCGGTGCCGGTCCACGCCGTCCAGGTGCCAATCGCCTTTCCCTGGTCGTCGCCGCTGTAGGTCGTCGTGATGAGGGCCAACGAGCTAGGCACCAGGAACGCAGCGCCCGCCCCCTGCACCGCACGGGCCGCGATCAGCGCGCCAGAAGTGGGTGCCAGTGCACACGCCACCGAAGCGATCCCGAAGACAACCAGACCCAACCGCAGGATGTGGAGTCTGCCGAAGGAATCAGACAGAGACCCGGCGAGCAGGATGAACGATCCGAGCGTCAGGAGGTAAGCGTCCAGCACCCATTGCTGAGTGGTGATCCCTCCGCCCAGCTCGTCGACAACGGCAGGCAGCGCGACGTTGACGATGGATCCGTCCAGAAATGCGACAAAGGAAGCGAGAATCGCCACTGTCAGCACTGAACGGTGGGCAAGTGTCATTTCCGGGACCATACCCCCGTACAAGGCGGTCACGATCGTCGCCGGCTCGAAGGTGCTGTCGAGTCCTTGCGCTCGGTTCCCGATCCTCGCGTGTCGCTTGGCTTGTCGAACGTGCGGCGAGATCGGGCAGCTCGATCGCCGACTGGGAGGCGCTCCGTGGTGATCAGCATCTGTGGACCGAGGGCGCGATGAAAAGCTCGTCCCCGCTCGACGCGCTCCTATCAGCACCAAGGATCGACTGCTGCCGATCCACGCCTTTCAGGCCTTGAAAGAGGGCGGCGCAACGAACGCCACGCCCCAACGCGCGGGGCCGTGCGCGTGGGAAGCAGCGGATGCGCCACGCCTCATGTTCGGGCCGACTCATCGAGCGCCGGCTTCGCGCGTTAGCCAACTCGTCAGATCAATCGATGACGGCAGGCGAACTTGTAGTTTGCCGACAGTTGCGTCCTATCGCCGCCTGCAGGGGCTGCCTCACCGGCGCGGTCGGGTCTAGCGTCGGATGGTTCGAGTGCCCGGCCGCGGTGGCGGCGGGCGAGGATGGGGCTGGTCGGTCGCCGCGTGAGGTGACCATGTCCACGACGACGCTTCTACCGTCTCAGCCGATCTCGATGACGCCCGCCCAGCTGGCGGCGGTGTCCTACCTGGCCCGGTACTCCGGGCGAACCCACGACCTGTACCGTACCAGCTGCGGCGCTGGTTCGCCTGGTGTGAGACCAACGGGCTGGATCCGCTGGTCGGGTGTCCAGCGAGCCCACATCGAGCTGTACATCCGCCAGACTGGGTGAGCCGGGTTGATGGCCTCGTCGGTGAACACGATGATGCACGCCGTCCGCGGGTTCTTCCGGTTCGCCCACATCGACGGCACCATCAGTTCCGACCCGGCCGTCTACGCCCGGCTGCCGAAGGTACTGGTCGACGAGTCCCGCACCCAGGGCCTGGACCGGCTGGAGCTGATCCGGTTCCTCCAGGTCGCCCAGACCATCACCGTCCACCACGGCGCCCTGGCCTACCTGCTCGGCATCAACGCGCTGCGAGCATCCGAGGCCGCAGCCGTGCGGATCGAGGACTACGCCGACACGCTGCGCGGCCACCGGGTGCTGCATCTGGTCGGCAAGGGCAACAAGCCAGCCACCATGCCGATCACGGTGCCGGTGCTCCGCGTGCTCGAGGCGTGCCGAGGGGAGCGAACCGACGGTCGACTCGTGCTGCGGCCGGTGTCCGGCAAGCCGATCGACCGGCGTGACGTCTACCGGATGGTCGCCCGGATCGCGAAGACCGCCAGCATCCCCCGTCACATCAGCCCGCACTCGCTGCGCCATGCCGCGATCACCAACGCCCTCGACGCCGGTGTCCCGCTCCGCGACGCGCAGATCCTGGCCCGCCACGCCGACCCCAGCACCACCGAGCACTACGACCGAGCCCGCGGCAACCTCGACCGACAACCGCGGCCGGTCCACTTCCTCACCGCCTACGTCGCCGGCGTCTGACCTGACGCTAGGGCTGGATGTCGAGTGCCACGAGCCGAGTGCACCAGCAACGGCCTCGACGGTGGGTTCGCTGGGGGCGACGGCCATCACGAGAGCGTACGCGTCGTCGTCGGGTGCGTCGAGCGTGACGTCGTTCAACCCGTAGAACACCACGGTGGCCAGACAGCCGAGGCGCTTGTTGCCATCGACCAGGGCGTGGTTGCGAACTATCGACTCGAGCAGTACGGCCGCCCTTGGTGTCCAGGTCGGGGTAGGCCTGCGCGCGGTAAAGCTCGACCTGCGGCCGGTGCGCTGCGGCATCGAGCAACCCGAGCTGCTCGCGCCCGGCCCCACGCCGAGATCGCTGGCCAACGTGAGCAGGTCCTCGAGCGAGAGGTAGAAGGTCACCGGCCGAGGCGCTCCAGCACGTCGGCATAGCGAGCCCGAGCCGCTGCGGAAAGGTCACGGACCCGGTCCTCGTGAACGCGACGAGCGGCCGCGTCGCGAATAGCGCGCACAGTTGCCTCCTGCTTGCTGATGCCCTGGGCCTCGGCCAGCAGGGCGAGCTGCGTGCTCGTCCTCATCGGTCAGTCGCAGCGTCATGGCCATGGCGGGTATGGTACCAAACTGGTATCAGACGGCGTCGACCGCGTCTTTACGCCGCCTGGCCGCATCTGTGTGATTGGACGTCGCCGTGCGGCGCACCGCCTGAGGTTCTTGCCTGCCCTGCCTCAGATGCAGGACCATCACCCTCAAGTGGGGCACGCAGGCACCGGGCAGGGGAGCACGCGATGAGCATGGGCAAGGCTGCACACAGCGGGGCGTCATTCCTGGGCACCACGATCGGCGGCGGCGTGGCCGGCCTGGTCATCGTAGGCCTGTTCGGCGGTCCGTGTACGGACAACCCGTACGCCTCCGGGTGGCCACAGCCATGCCTTGGGTCGATGACGACCGAGGACTTCCTCAAGGGCTGGGCGATCTTCGCAGTGGTCGCAAGCTTCTTCCTCGTGTGGGTCATCAAGAACGGGCGCGACTACAGCACCAGAATCGGCCTGGACCGGCACTGCCGCAGCCAGCGGCCCCCTACGCGATTGCGGTGTGACAGCGCGCGCGGAGGATGGTGCCGATCGGCCGGCTGTGGTTGGGGGCGCCTACTGCTGCTGCTCGAGCTGGGTGAGGGAGACCTTGGCCGCCGCCACATCCTCTGGGGGTCAGGGGCAAAGCCGCGCCTGATCACCGGACAGAAGGGTCTCATCGCCGCGTGAATGGTCGACCGGACAGGTATGACTCAGAGCGCGACGATCTCGCCGCGACGCCCGGAACGGCCGTAGCGTTGCAGGCGGGAGCCAATTGACTGGGAGGTCCGACATGTCAGAAGAGCAGACATCGGCGCAGGCACCGGCGCGATGGACGACCTGCCGAGAACTCGGCTCAGGCCGTTCTCGGATGCCGAGGTGAAGTGCGACGTGTGCGGCATGAACATCCTCGTGAGCGGGAGCAAATGGCCAAGCACCATGACTTCCACGCAGCAGCGCCCGCGAGTGAAGCAGACTCGTCGCCCAGGACCCCATCCCGTGAGCGCCAGCGATGGTCATCGCGACGTGCCTGATATCGCCGCCGTGTGATGGAGGCCTCGTCGGCGGCGCTGGGTACGTTTGATCGGTGATTCGGATCCGATCCAAGGTGCCGTGGCGGAGGCCGAGCGTCGGCGGAACATCTCGGATCGCGATGTCTCGGATCCGTGCAGCGCTTCCGCGCGGTGGTGCGGCCCGTGTGTCAGGACTGGGGGTTGCGGTCGAGCGTTGGCTGGGCGGCGGTGCGGGCATGCCGGTGCTGGCCGTCAGACGCGCGGACGGCATCGCGGCTGTCCTCAGATTGCCGACTCGGGTGCGCTGGACACGCAGGTGCGCGTCTTGGAAGCTGGTGGCGGTCACGGCTACGCCGGGTGCTCCACTGGGAGGCCGACCGCGGTGCCCTGCTACTTGAGCGACTGGGCCACGATCTGTGGACCGAGTCGCCCACATGGCCGACCAAGGCCGCGTGCTCGTGCCTTTGCTGCAGGACGCCTGAACAGTGCCACTGGCCTGTGGAGCTCCCTTTCAGGGCAAAGCAGCGGGCCTCTCGGCGATCCTGGCAGATCTGGGCCTCGGTACGCAACCCAAAGCAAGGAGCCCTCGTCGTCGCGACCTCGTACGCGAAAGAGTTGCGGCGTCCGAGCGGGCGGAGGTGGTCTTACCGGTGACCCACACGCGGGCCAGGTCTCCGACGCGGAGCCGGTTGGGCGCTGATCGACCCCGATGGTTTCGTCGGGGAGCGCGCCTACGACCTCGGGGTCATCATGCGTGATGCGTGCCGGGAGATCTCGGCCGCCCGAGGCGGCCCGGCCCGGCGCGGCGCGCCCCCTGCTATACGAGGAATGTCGGCCGGCTGGCCGGCATGGCCAACGCCGATCCGGAGCGGGTGTGGCGGTGGGCCTTCGTCGAGCGCGTCACGACCGGGCTCTACCTTCGCTGGTTCGGCCACGCCCGTGAGTCAGCCACTTTCTTGGACACTGCTGCCCTCCTGGCGACCTGAGTATGGCTGCGCAGCAGACGACCTCGGCCTGCGTCAATCGCCACATCTGCAGGTTTCGCTCGTGTAGCGAGGTCCAAGGAGGTACCTCTCGCTGCCGGGAGCGGACGCCTCTCGCGGCAGGAGCATGGCCCCCGTAGGAGAATCGGAACGTGGTACCTCTGGGTGGACTACACGGCGAACGCGATCGAGCGGAGTCGTTCGGGTCTGCCGCTGAGCGGTACGAACGCTACCGCCCGGGCTACCCCTCGGCCCTGATCGACGATCTGATGTCTCTGAACCCGACCACTGCCTTGGATGTGGGCTGCGGCACGGGCAAGGTCGCCCTGTCGCTGATGGGGCGCGGACTACGCGTCCTCGGGGTCGAGCCGGACGCTCGCATGGCCAAGGTGGCCCAACGCAAGAATGTGCCCGTTGAGGTCGCTTCGTTCGAGTCGTGGCAGAGCGCCGGGCGCAGGTACGACCTGGTGACCGCTTCAGACATTCCTGGCATTGGATCGACCCCGTGGTTGGGCTCGCCAAGGCGGCGTCGATCACCAGGCCGGGTGGCACTGTCGCGCTGTTTTGGAACTATCACGTTCTGTCCGAGCCCGTCCTGACGGCGTTTGTCGAGGCATACCACGCACACGCGCCGCAGTTGTCCGTTGTGGGGCGTGACCCAAGCGGCGACCACGACAGCGACCCTTTCGAAGGAAGCGCCCATTTCAGGTCACTCGGACGTCGGAACTACCGCTGGCCGCGCATCCTCAACGCGGACGAATGGACCGGGATGCTGGCGACCTTCAGCGATCACGCCAGGCTAGGGCAGGATCGGCTCCTGGATCTCCAGTTGGACGGCTGCGCACGACCATCGAGCAGAACGGCGGTCTGATCCAGAGCCAATGCGGCACCTACGGGTGGATGGCGCGGAGGATCGAACCGGCCGCTTGTCGGTGATCGGAGATCATCCCCGGACTGCGTCCGGGTCGCCCTGCGTCTCTTCGGCTCCCTTCTGTTGTCAACCTGCCGGCTGGAGGTGCTTTTCGGGTTCGGTCTTCCCTCGTGTGGCAGGCGGGCGTCGCGTCGTTGGTGCGGGTCCCGGGAGTGGCTGATCCGAAGTGCGGGTGTCGGGGATTCAGCCGGCCGCGCTGGATACATGAGACGCCCCGCGGTGCCCTCCCGGGCCTGCGTCCACGCGCTCGAATACCTCGGCCGTGGCGTCGGCGACGAGCTGGCGATAGATGGCGTCGGGGATCCTGCGCTTCAGGCAGCGGAGGGCCTCCATGGGTCGCTTGCCCTGAGCGCGCTTGCGCCGGTAATAGGCCCGACCCTCGGTGTCGAGGCGGATCTGGCTGATCGCGGCGATGTGGATCATGTGGTTCACCACAACGGTTCCCGGACCGGGACACCCGGTGCCGGTTGTGCTCACCGGAGGAGGCGTCCAAGGGGTGCGGTGCCGGTCCAGGACGCGAACCTGTTCCGGTCGGCGAACCGGGCGACGTCACCGACGTCGGCAAGCACGCGGTCGGCGACCACCGGGCCGACACCGGGCAGGTCCATCAGGTTCGAGCCGCGGGCGATGACCAGGGCCTTGAGCTCGGCGGTGGACTTCTTGATCTTGGCGTCCACCGCGGCCGTCGGCAACTTCCTCGGCCACAAGGCGGCGGCGGGTCTTGCCGGCACTTGCGTCGCCGGACCGAGGCGAGCAGGGCCTTGGCCTGCAGACGGTGATGTCCATTTCGCCTGTCCAGAAATCATTTCCGCCAGCGATTCGTGCGACCGGTTGGCGCCTTGCGCCCGGCGCGGGCCATGGCGTCGCGATGGTCCACCAGCATCCGCAACGCCTGGAGCTCACCGTCGACCCGCCAGTACCCGCAGCGTCTTGGTGCGCACCGCGACGACCGTGATGGAGTGTGCGTCGTGGGCGTCGGTCTTGCGGGTGTGCCCGGTGTCGAACAGCCGCACCCGTGCGGCCAGCTTGGCCGGGACGTCGAGGACGTTCTCGCCGCCATCGAGGAGCCGTTGGGCCAGGGAACGGCCGGCACCGTTCGCGCCCTCGACCGCCCAGGTCCGCTCCGGCCAGGCCTTGACGTAAGCGCGCATCGCCGCATGGCGGCGAGCTGGGCAGATCCCCTTGAGCCACGCCTCGTCACGGCGCCCGGCAGGATGCAGCCCGAAGGTGAGCCGCACCGAACCAGCTCGTGGGCGGCCGGGTCTGAGAGCTCTCGCCGAGCGCCTGAACCGAGTCTGGCAGACACCGGTCTGCCGACAATCGTCTAGTAGCCGCGTGAGGTTGGGGCAGGCGCGCCAAGCGTCCCGGAGTTCCCGCGAAGGGTCGCCGCGGA
>CAVWLQ010000005.1:0-678297 GCA_963755995.1 uncultured Chloroflexia bacterium
CAGGAGGCAGCCGCCGGAGTTGGCCGGGTCGGCGATGAGGTCGATCTCGACGATTCGGCCCTTGGCCACCGTGAAGACTCCAAGGAGCGCCG
The DNA here is from genome assembly GCA_963755995.1 of uncultured Chloroflexia bacterium. GTDB lineage: Bacteria > Chloroflexota > Limnocylindria > Limnocylindrales > CSP1-4 > SPCO01. The sequence continues at coordinate 93 of CAVWLQ010000005.1, forward strand.
GGCCGGGAACCGCAAGAGCAGACCCGGTGCGCCATTGACGATGACCGGCTCGAGCCGGGCGCCGACATCCCGGAAGCTCGTCGCCTCGCCTGCGACCGCCACGGCACCGGAGATGGGTCGCTGGGCGAAGGTCCGGTCGCATTCGGGCCACCGTCAACCCGGAGGACGACGTTCGGATCGAGCACCCGCACGAGCGCCTCGAAGTCTCCGATCGCGGGCTGCCGCAAGGAAGGCGTCGACAACCTGCCACTGGACGGCGAGGTCGGCTCGGGCTCCGGCGCCGCGCCCGGACCCGTCGGCGCGCCCGGCTCGCGAGCTGGCGCGTCGCGACGGACGACCGCTCGACCACCGGTGCGATCTCGTCGAACGGGACGCCGAAGACGTCGTGCAGCACGAAGGCGAGCCGCTCGGCCGGCGTGAGCGTCTCGAGGACGACGAGCAGCGCCAGCCCGACCGAGTCGGCCATCGCAGGTCCACCTCTGGCTTGGCTTCATCCGCGCCCCGGATGATCGGTTCCGGAAGCCAGGAACCGGCGAACTGTTCGTTGCGCACCTTTCGGCGGCGGAGGGTGTCGAGGCAGATCCGGCTGACGACCACGGTCAGCCAGCCCCGGAGGTCATCGCTCCCACCCGGGTCGTCGCGGTCAAGCCTCAGCCAAGCCTCCTGGACGGCGTCATCGGCCTCGGAGACCGATCCAAGCATCCGGTAGCCGACCGCGCGCAAGTGACCGCGGTGACGCTCGAACTCCTGGGCGAGCCAGTCGCGTCGGTTCTGGTCATCGTCCCTGTGGGGAGCCGTCATGGATGGAACACGGATCGAGTCCGCCAAAGGTGACATCCGCCTAGCTGATCGCCCGTGGTCACATCCGGGGGCACCGGCTCGTAAGGAGTGGGATTACGGTCGACACGCTCCACGAGGCACATCATGACTGCCGATCAGCGCGCGCCAGCCGAGCTCGGTCTTCGGAACCGGTTGGCCGGCCTCTGGCTTCGCGCCATCAACCCCTTCGCCCGCCGGATGATCCCGGCTGGCATCCCGACCGGCGCCCCGAACGTGCTCCTGACGGTGCCCGGCCGGCGCTCAGGCCGGCCCCGAACCGTGCCGCTCGGGATCGTCGCCCTCGACGATCGGACGTTCGTCCAGGCGTCCTTTGGTGAGGGAGGCTGGGTCGCCAATGTGCGCGCGCACTGCCAGGCGACGGTCACCTATCCCGGCGGCCATTCCCTGCCGGTCCAGGCGATCGAGCTTCCTCCCGAGGAAGCGGGAGCCGTCCTTTGGCGTGTGCTCGAGTCCTACCATCGCTCACGGTTGCTTGGCGTGTTGCTCGGGCGCCAGTTCAGACCCCCGATCGGCGTGCTGTGGCGGATCCATCTCCGGATCGATGACACCGTCGAGGAGTACGTCGCCGAGGCTCGGCGGCACCCGCTGTTCGAACTCCGACCGATGACCGGGTCCCCGGTTTCCGCGCCGATCCCACCGAACAGGGTCGATCCGACTGACGGGCGGGCGGGAAGAGGCGTCAGTCCCAGGTCCACGTGAAGGCGGAGATGCGCCACCCTTCGGCCTCATCGCGGAGCGCCACGGTCAAGGCGGCCGTCCTTCCCGTCGAGGCTCCGTCCTGCTGCCATCGCACGTCGGCGGGGATCACCACGTACGCGTGCCGGTCCGAGACCGTGATGTGGCGCGGCTCGGCCAGGGTCACCGACCAGTCGGACATGCCGCTCTCCGTCGCCATCGCGGCCATTTCGCGATACCACCTCGTCGTGGCTCCGGGCCCCGCCCACTCGTGCGGCGGAAAGTCATCGACGATGGAGGTCTCGTCGGTACAGGCCGCTTGAGCGAGATCGATGTCGCCGTTGTTGAACCCCTCGACGAACTGGCGAACCGCCACCATCGGGCCGAGGTCTGTCGATCCGGTCATCTCGGAGCCTCCGTCTGGGCGGCGCTCATCGGGTAGGGGACGGAGCGGGAGCGCTCAGGCGGTGACCGGCTCCGCTACGTCCGCCGTCTCGGCGAAGTCGAAGGTCGTGCGCATCGGCTCCTCATGCATGAAGGCGACCGCGATGACCGCGATGACGGCCCCGACGACGCCGACCCAGAACGTCGCTGCGATCGCGATCGAGAACGCTTCGTAGATGGCATGGACGATCGCCGGGATCAACGGGGCGATCTGCGGTTGCTGGTCCTGCGGGACGCTGGCCAGGATCCGCTGACCGAGATCCCCCGTCCCTGTCAGGTCCACGGCGCCGCCTCCGGCGAACCCGTCCACGACCGGCTGGGGCACGCCGGCCGCCACGAGCTGTTTCGGGATCTCGGACACGAGGCGCGTCGCCAGGAGCGTTCCCGCCAAGGTCAGCCCGATCGTGCCGCCGATCTGCTGGAAGAACGTCAGGCTGGCCGTGGCCACCCCGATCCGGGCGGCATTGACCGAGTTCTGGACGACGAGCGTGAAGACGGCGAAGGACGGACCGATGCCCAGACCGGCGATCACCATCCAGAACCAGAGCACCGGCCGGGGCGTCTCGGCGGTGAGCTGGGTCATGAGCGCGAGGCCGACCGCGAGCATGACCAGCGAAACGAGCATCAGGATCTTGTACTTCCCGGTCCGGGCCACGATCTGCCCCGACATCGTCGCGCTCACGATCAGGCCGCCAACGAGGGGCAGGAGGTTGTAGCCCGAGACCGTGGCGCTCGCCCCGCCGACCGTCTGCAACCAGCGAGGCAGGAAGATGACGGCCCCGAAGAAGCCGAAGGCGGCGAAGAACATCGCGGTCACGGAGACCGAGAAGTTGCGGATCCGGAACAGGCCGAGCGGTACGATCGGGTCCGCCGCCCGCGACTCGATCCAGATGAAGACGGCCGTGATGAGGAGGCCGGCCAGGATCAGGCCGCCGACGGCCGGGTCGGTCCACTCGCCGGTGCCCTTGTTGGTCAGGCCGACCAGGATCAGGGTGATCGCCACGGCGAAGACCGCCGCCCCCAGGTAGTCGATGTTCCGGCCCGCGTCCGGCCGCTTGATCGCCGGCAGGAGCCGCGAGATGATGACCAGCGAGATCAGGCCGATCGGCACGTTCACGAAGAAGATCCAGTGCCAGCCGACCGTGTCGGTGATCAGCCCGCCGATCGCCGGCCCGATCAGGAATGAGACCCCGAAGACGGCCCCGAAGAGGCCGAGGTACTTGCCCCGCTCGGAGGGCGTGTACAGGTCGGCGACCACGGCCAGCGCCACCGGGAAGATCGCCCCGCCGCCGAGGCCCTGGAGGCCGCGGAACAGGATCAGCTGCTCCATCGACTGGCTCAACCCGGCCAGGACCGACGCGATCAGGAACAGGCTGACCGCGAAGATGATGATCGGGCGCCGCCCGAACAGGTCGGACAGCTTGCCGTAGATCGGGCCGCTGATCGTCGAGGTGAGCAGGTAGATGGTGACGACCCAGACGTACAGGTCGTTGCCGTGAAGGTCGGTCACGATGACCGGCAGGGCGGTGCCGACGACCGTCTGGTCGAGGGCGAACAGGAACAGGGCGAGCAGGATCGCCCCGAGGATCTCTAGCTTGGCTCGCGGGTCGAGCTCGAGCGCGGCCTGTTGGGCCGACTTCCCCTGGGCCATCGGGCAATCCTCGCCAGGCGATGGTCGAACGACGATCGTCGCCTGGGGCGAAGCGTCAGGTCCGGAGGCCTGGGCGGGCCTCGCGGCTATCCTCCGCGAGGTGAGCGGTTGGCGTCAAGGTGAAACTCGCGCCGATGGCGGAGCGCACCGGACTGCCCGGGCTGCTACCCGAACACGTGCGCAACGAATGGGCTGTACGCCGCGGCTCTTCCCGTGCCCAAGACCGTGGATGCGCACATCGCCAGCATCTTCTCGAAGTTCGAGTTCCTGCCCGCGCCGGCACGATCATCGTCGGCGCCGGAGCTCGGTGACGTGATGGTCGACGCTTCCATCTAGGGGGTGGCCACGCTCCACGATCGGCTCACGCCGACCCCATTGGTGTCGCCCGCCCCATGGTCGTCGGCGGAGAAGTACAGGGGCGCGCCGTTATAGGTGACCTGCACGGTCCCGTCCGACCACGTCACCTGGGCCAACTTGCCGGTGATCCCGCTGACACGAGCGGTGTCGCTGTCGGTCAGGAGCAGCGGTGGCCAGGTCTTCGAACAGGTCGCGTCGCAGGCGCTCGTCGCAGAACCGGGCACGTCCTTGTCGAGGACGTAGACGGTCAGAGCATCCTCGCCCGTTGTCGATTCGGCCACGAGGTACGCGCCTACCCCCACCTTGGTTGCTGACGACAGGGTCCACACCGTGGCATTGCTGCCCTCCCCGCCGGCGGCCAAAGGACCAGCTGACGCCGGTTCGACCGTGGCGGTCGCCGCCGGCGCCGACGAGGCGCCGTTCGATGCGCAAGCGCTCAGCGTCAGAGCGAGCGCCGCGACGCTCAGGGTGACCGCTCGGGCGTGCCGGCCATGTCCTCGTGTGCGCTTGATCCCGGATCCTATCTCTTCCTGTTCGTTCATCCTCGCGGTCCTTCCTCGCGGGCTTCGCGTCGCTCTCCGCGACGTGGATCGGCCCAGTCGATCCGAGGTTGCTGCCGGCCGAGACGTGCGGCTCGTAGGAACTCGGGAGCCCGCACATCTGCGCCTCATCGCGCTTACGCGAAGGCGACGGTCCGTGCGCCAGCCACGATCTCCTCGACGACCGTCGCGGCACCGACGATCTTGGCCCCCGGGGCGAGCCGCTCCTCACCGATCCCGCGCGGCTTCGTACACGCCCCGCACAGCCACACCTCGCCGCCGTTCGCCACGAATTCACGGTAGAGGTCGGCTAACACAGGCAAGCCCGGGAAGGCGATGTCCGCGCTGCCGTCTTCGGTGCCGAGCCAGACGGCGTCGATCGTGCATAGAACGACGGCGTCCTGGCCGGCCGTCGCGGCGATGTTGGCAGCCACGAAGGGGAGCGTGGCGCGCTCTGCGTCGTCCTTGCCGTGGGTGCAGTTGAAGATCAGCATGTCGCTCATCGCCCTCTCTTTACCGTGATGACGAGGCGCCCGTCACCGGGTGCCTCAACCGAATGGACCGTGTGGCCCATCAGCCGGGCCAATGGGGGCAGGTCCTCCTTCGCGGCCGGATCGCGCGCAGTGACAGCCAGAGCATCGCCGACCGGGATGGCTTGGATCCGTCGCCGGAACTCAGAGGCCAGCCCGTCACCGCAGCTCATCTGGCCGGCGTCGAATGCATGGTTCCCCGTCGAGCTCGCGTTCCCCGGCCGGCGGACCGGCCGGAAGCCTGAGCACACGAGATCGATCGTCTCGATGCGCCCTTCCGCGTCCACGTCCAGGTACGCCTGCTGCTCGACCACCGCCCAGTCGTGACCGTTGCGGAAGAGGAATCGGTACCGGGCGGACGTCCGGTCGGAGACCCGCTCGACCAGCACCTCTCGGACATCGAGTTCGACGGCGTCGCCGAACCACTCGAAGTACTTGGCGGCCACGTCGGCGGCGCCCACTACCTGACCGTGACCGGATGGGATCAGGTATCGCAACCGGGAGTCACGAGCAAGGACGCCGAACAAGCCGGCGTAGTCCCTGGCGGCGATCGCATCGATCAGCGACTTCGCCGCCGTTCGAGCCGGGTCCTGGTCGTCGACCGGCGCGACAAGTCGGATGGTCGGCAGAACGGCTGCCTTGACCGCCATCGGCATCCTCCTGTGTGACTGGACAGGAGTGACCCTACGAACTGCGACGCCCGATGTCGTCCGGCGATCGCCCTACGAATCGAGCGGTTCGAAGGTTCCGAGCAGGCCCTGCTGCATCGCGAAGAGCGTGGCGGTGGAACGGGTCGAGGCGCCGATCTTCGAGTAGATGCGTTCGATGTGTGTGCCGGCCGTCTTCGGAGCGATCCCCAGCACTCCTGCGACCTGCTTGTTCGAAGCGCCACGGGCGATCAGGACAAGCACTTCAACCTCGCGCGCCGTGAGGCCGCTGGGGCCGCCCTGGCGCTTCCCACGGCGCTGCCCGGCCGCGTTGAGGACGGCATCGACGGCGTCAGGGGCCAGTCGTCCGGCGCGGACGTCAGCGCTGAGTTCAGCACTCGCCGCCCGATCCGACAGTGGTGCGCGGTAGGGCCGGGGTTCGCGCATCGCCTGGAACGCATCGGCGGCCGCGAGGATCCGTCCCGTGGCCGGGATCGACGCTCCCGAGAGGCCGCGGTGGTACCCGGAACCATCGAGGCGTCCGTCGCCATCGCCGCGATCGCGCCGATCCGGTTGAGGGCCGGCGGTCGGGCAAGCATCCGATCGGTGTAGTACGCGTGCATGCGCATGCGCTCCGTCTCGCTCGCGCTGAGCGGGCCGGGCTTGTCCAGGATCGTGGCCGGAACGCCGTTCATGCCGACGTCGTGGACCAGCGCGGCTCGCCGGAGGGTCGTGACGTCGGCGGGCGGCAGGCCGGCCAGCTCCGCCGCTCTCGCGGACAGGCCCGCGACCGCTCGCGCGTGGCCGGTACGGAAGACCGAGCGCAGGTCGGTGAAGTCGGCCATCGCCTCGAGCGCCGAGTCGAACCCGGCTTCCGTCACGCGTGCCTGCAACCGCGGCTCGTGCATGATCGACGTATCCCAGTCCGCGACAACATCGAGCCCCGCAAGCACCTCGGGAGCGGCCGCGACGAAGGCATCGACAACCTCCGGAGCGAACTGGGTGCCACGCCAGGCCCGTGCCAGGTCGACCGCTGCACCCTGGCCCTGAGTCCGGTGGATCACCTCGACGCTGTCGGCGACATGGAACAGCCGGACCGTCAGTGCGATCTGCTCGCCGCCGATCCCGGCGGGCACGCCCTTGCCGTCCCAACGCGTGAATACCTGCCTCAGCTGCGCGGCGACGGCGTCACCGAGCCCCAGGCGTTGAGCCATCTGCGCTGTCGAGATGCAGTGGGACAGGAGGCCCTGGGCGATCGCCGCGCCCCCCGTTGCGACGAGCGTGGCTCCCAGGCGAAGGCGGTGCGCCAGCGGGGTGCCCACCCCGACGTGGCGGAGCGAGTACGCCATCATCGGCAGGCCAGCCCGGTCGACGCCAAAGCTGTCGCGCCGATAGGCGATGTCGTCCCCGAACCAGCCCGCGACCTCCGGCGTGTCCGCGACGCAGCCCACCCATGCGAGCGTGACGACATAGAAGAGGTCATGGCGAGCGTCGGCGTCGAGTCCCGCGCGGGCGGCCAGCCGGGAGGCAATGAGCCAGGATCGGAGCGCGTGCTCCATCGGCTGGCCCAGGCCAAGGTCGGCCGCGAGCGAGAAGGCCGCCACCAGATCGGCCAGCCTGATGCCCGTATCGGAGCGGCTGGGCTCGGCCGGGATCATCAGATCGTGAGGACGCACGGCAACAGTATCCGCCACCCGGCGACCGGCTCCGAGCGCGGTGCGCCTGCTCGATCCCGGCGAAGCTCAGGTCACGGTCCAGCCGGAGTACGCCTACGGACCTGTCGAGTTCGATCGATGCGCTACCCCGGCCGAAGAGGTCGATGCCAATGAGGCGGACCAGGCGTGCAATACACATGATGTCTGATGTATGCTGAATTTGCTGGGCATCGCTATCTGGAGGGACCCGCGTACCTCGGCCGGTCCTATCGGTACGGCATCACCGATACGAGCTACTTCGAAATGTCGCCGCGAGGGGGCTGAGTCGTCTCAACGAAGTCGAACGAAATCGGAGGAGCAACGACGTGTCTTTGCATGAACGCAGCGCGCCCCGCAGGTTGATGGGAGTGTCCGCAGCCGCAGCCTGCATCGCCCTTGTCGCAGCGGGCTGCGGGAACAATCCGTCCACCAGCAGTCCGTCTGGTACCCCTGGAACGGCTGGCTCTGGAACGCCCACCAGCGGTCCGACTGGAACCGCTGGCGCTTCGACTGGCGGCCAGTACGGCTTCACCACCGTTGCGCAGGACCCGACCAGCAAGATCACCGTCTGGGTCGACGCCGACCGCTCGGCCATCGCCGAGGCCTTCCAGAAGGACCACCCCGAGTGCCCGCTCACCCTCGAGACCTACGACGCCAGCGCCGGGGGTAGCGACACGTTCCACCAAAAGGTCTCGCTGCTCGACCAGGCCGGCTCGGGCTGGCCCGACGTTGCGTGGTCGGGACAGGTGAACGACGCCAGCTGGGCGGCCCACGAGCAGAACGGCGTTCAGGCCTTTGCCGCGCCGCTCGACCAGGGTGTCGTTCCCCAGAGTTGGCTCGACGGCTACACGCCGGGCGCGCTCGATCCTGTCACGGTCGACGGCCATGTCTACGGCGCCCGCGACAACCTGGCGCCCGTGGTGCTCTGGTACAACAAGACCCTGTTCGACAAGTTCGGGTACACCATCCCGACCACATGGGAGGAATACCAGGCCCTCGGCGACAAGGTGGCGGCTGAGCACCCCGGCTACATCCTCGGCTCGATCGGCGATCCCTTCACCGCCGTGCTGACCGACATGTGGGCCGCCCAGGCGCCGATCTACACGGTCGACGGCAAAACCTTCACCAGCGACTTCTCGGACAACCACACGACCCGCATGATCGCCCTGCTGGACCACATGTTCGCGAACAAGACCCTGGCGATCGAGGGACTGTTCACCCCCGACTGGGTCAAGAAGTGGAAGGGCAAGGTCCTGGCGATCCCTGGCCCAACGTGGTTCACGGGGGGCCTCTTCCAGAACAAGGACAACCTCGACGGGCAGCCAGGCGAGTGGGGTGCCGGCCACGCCCTCCACTGGGCTGGCGAGCCGATCGGCACCGGCAACGTGGGTGGCGGCTTCTGGTACGGGTCGAGCCACTCGGCGAACCTCGCATGCGTGGGTACCTACCTGCAGTACGTGACGAGCGGACCCCAGTCGGTGAAGCTCATCACGGGCCTCCCGGCCTACGCCTCGACCGCAAGTGCGTGGTTGGACGCGCAGACCAGTAGTGGCTTCTGGGCCGACTCGGACACGTTCAAGGACGTCGTCGATGAGGCAGCCAACAACATCTGGAAGGGCTGGGGTGCCACGCTCCCCTTCAGTTCCGAGCCTCCGTGGGCGGAGATCGTGAATCCGGCTCTTGCTTCCGGAAAGACCATCGCCTCGCAGGTCAGCGCTTGGCAGCAGAGGATGGTGGACGACGCCAAGGTGAACGGCTTCGACGTCGTGACCAAGTAGGCGAAGGAACGCACCATCTCTCGTACTGACGCCATCGTGCCCACTGCCGCCCCCACAAAGGAGCGGCAGTGGGCGTCTTTGCGCCTGCGAAGGCGGCCGCCAACCGGAGCTAGCGCGCAGACATTCGCCGCCTACGTGTTCTGCAGCGGCTACGTGCTGCTGCTCCTGGTCTTCGGCGTCCTGCCCATGGTCTATGCCCTGTTTCTCTCATTCACCAAGAGTGGGCAATTCGTCGGGCTCGACAACTACGTGAAGGCCGTCGGGGACTTCCGGTTCTTGCCGGCCGTGCAGCACGTCGCGGCCTACCTGGTGATCTGGGTCGTGACCCTGACCGTGCTCGTCACCCTGCTGGCGCTCATCGTCCACGCCCTGCGCGTCAGGCGGCGGCTTGCCTCTACCGTGCTCTTCCTGTTCTTCATCCCCGGCGCATTCGCGGGTGCGGCCAGCGTCATGCTCTGGCTCTTCATGCTCAATCCCTCGGTCAGCCCGGTGTCCTTCGTCCTGAAGTGGTTCGGGTACACGAACTTCGTTCAAGCCATCGACCTGAACAACCTGCCCCTGATCTTCACGGTCATTGCGTTCTGGACCGGCGCCGGTGCATGGATCATCATCATGTACGCCGCGTTGAACAACATCTCCGACGAGATCATGGAGGCTGCCCGCTGTGACGGCGCCGGCGCCATCAAGACCGCTTGGTACATCCAGCTCCCGCTGATCCGGAAGTGGATCGCGTACATGGCCGTCATCTCGGTCGCCGTCGGGACCCAGCTGTTCGCGGAACCCAAGATCCTCGCCCAGGCGAGCAGGAACCAGATCCCGAAGCACTATTCCCTCAATGAACTCGCGTACGTCACCGCCTTCGGCCCGCAAGCGGACTTCAACAGCTCTGCCGCGATCTCGATCCTGTTGCTCGTCGTGGCGGCGGGGCTTGCCGCGTTCTTCGTCTTCCGAGGAGGACTCTTTGACCGCGACTAGGGAGATCCGTCGTGCGGTCTGACTTCGCGCCGGGCCGCTGGATCGGTCGCGTGACAGCGTTCCTGATCGCCGGGTTCTTCGCGGTGTTCTTCGTCCTTCCCCTGGTTTGGCTCCTGCTCGCGCCGACGAAGGACACCTCCCAACTCAACGGTTTTCACGGCGAGGCTCCCCTGAGTTTCGGCTCCTTCGACCAACTCGTCGCAAACTGGAAGGAACTGGTCGGGTTCCAGGATGGCCGCATCTGGACGTGGCTCGGGAATTCGGTGTTCTACGCCGGGGTCGCGTTGGTGCTCACGCTCCTCGTGTCGATCCCGGCCGGCTACGCGCTGGCCAAGACCAAGTTCAGGTTTCGCCGCGCGATCCTCATCTCGACCCTCATGGTGATGCTCATCCCGAACACGGCGCTCGTGCTGCCGATCTTCCTCGAGATCAATGCGGTGCACCTCGTGGGGTCGCCGTTGGCGGTCATCCTGCCATTCGCGTTCTTCCCGTTCGGCGTCTATCTGGCGTATATCTACTTCTCCACCAGCGTTTCGCGCGAGCTTCTCGACGCGGCCCGCGTCGATGGCGCGGGCGAGTTCGCGGTCTTCCGGCGGATCGCGCTGCCGCTCGCGATCCCTGTCGTCGCGCTCGTGGGCTTCTTCAACTTCGTCACCAACTGGAACAACTATTTCCTCCCCTTCGTGATGCTTCCCGGGTCGAAGACACAGCCCATCCAAGTGGGTCTGGTGGAATTGCTCGCGAATGTCCGGGAGTTCAATCCGACCACCGTCGCCTCCGACTCGATCCCATTTCCACAGCTGGCGCTCGCGACGCTGATCTCCGTCGCACCGGTGCTGATCGTGTTCGTGTTCTCACAGCGATTCCTTCGGGCGGGCCTCACCGCAGGCGCGACCAAGGAGTAGGTCCGCCATCGTATGAGAGGACGCGAAGATTTGGAATGGCGTACCGCATGCTTCCGGACACCAGAGACGAATGCCTGGCAAGGATCCGGCGCGGTGGGGCGACCTCGACGGAGACGGTTCCGTTAGGTGACGCCCGGCGCGCGCCTTCGGGTCCACGCCTTCGCGATGTGTTCTCGCATCGCAGTCGCGGCGCGTGTCGCCGTCGCCCGCCGCGATCGCCTCGCAGATGGCGCGGTGCTCCTCGAGCGACATCTGCGCTGCGTCGTCGGTGGTGATGCCCGTGAAGCGACTGCTCTCGCGAGCGCGCTCGAACATGATGCGTGTGATGTTGGCGGCGAGCCGGATTCCCGATTGTTCCATGACAAGGTCGTGAAACGCGGCATCCGCGTCGTTGTAGACAGCGATGTGGTCGATGTTTGCCGCGGCAAGGTCGAACGCCTCACGCAACGCAGCGGTGCGCTCTGGGGTTTGCCGAGCTGCCGCGGCGCGCGCCATGGTCGCCTCCAGGCTCCCACGGACCACCGCCAACTCATCGAGCACCTCCAGGGTCTCGTCGTGGTCGACAAGAGCCGAAAGGACATCAGGATCGAGCACGTTCCACCGACTCGACTGGTTCACGACCGTGCCTCGGCCCTGACTGACGGTCACGAGGCCCTTTTCTTCGACTCGCTTCACGGACTCGCGAATCACCGTGCGACTCACGGCAAACTGCTTGCTCAGGGTGCCCTCTGGGGGGAGGACGTCGCCGGGAGCCACCGTGCCGGTGACGATCGCTTTCACCAAGTCCCTCACCACAGCGACGCCGAGGTTGGCTGCACGCACCCGGACGACGCTGTCGCCGAAGATGGTCTGCCCCTGGGAAGTGGCGGTGCTTGCGGGATCCGCGTCCTTCTGCGCCATGTCCTCATCCTACTGTCGGGGATCGATGTGCCGCGGCGACGCGACGGCGTACTGATCGGGAGGCAGGGCCCGGGTCGGTACGCACCCTCTCCTCTACTTGTATGATGTCGTATCAATACTACGCCAACTAGAGATGAGCCGCATGAAGATCACAGGCTATCGCACGCTGCAGACGATCCATGACTGGGGTCGTCCTGTGGGCGACGTCAACGGGCACATCGCGTCGGGTATCACCGAGGTGCCGGTCGTCATCGTGGACACGGATGAGGGCGTCAGCGGCGTCGGGACGGGCTCGCACCAGGACTTGGCACAGATCTTCCCGGCGATCGAGGGCGAGGATCCCCGCGCGGTATCCGCGCTCTACGACCGCATGCTCGCGCGCGTGTTCAAGGCGAGCCACGCTGGCGCGACATTCGGAGGCATCGGCACGTTTGACATGGCGCTTTGGGATATCAAGGCAAAACTTGCGGGCGAGCCGCTTTGGCGCCTGCTCGGGGGGCGCGATCGGTTTGTCTCCGGGTATGCGTCCGGACTGGATATCGCGCTGGATGATGATGAACTCGCGCTCTTCTATTCCGACATGGCGGGCCGTGGATTCACGAGCGGGAAGCTCAAGGGCGGCAGAAACGTTGCCAGCGACATCCGCCGGCTAGGCATCATCGGCGATGCGCTTCGAGTCAACACCCCGGAGCCGAGCCTCATGCTCGACGCGAATGAGTCCTGGAACCTCAAGCAGGCCGTCCGCTATGTGTCCCAGATCGAAGAGGTTCACGACCTCGTCTGGATCGAGGAGCCCATGCGCCGCTGGGACGCAGAGGGTCATGCGAGGTTGAGCGCTTCAGTACGTGCTGCGGTGGCGACCGGAGAGAACCTCACTGGCCTGGAACAATATCGACCGCACTTCAACGCGGGCGGCATCGACGTCGTTCAAGCTGCCGCGACCTGGGGTGTGACGCACTTTCTGCGCGTGTCGATCGCGGCACACAGCCGAGACCTGCCAGTCAGCCCGGTGGGCCTCACGGCGAACGCCGCGGTCGCTCACGCTGCCGCGGCAGTGCCAAATCACTTGTCCGCCGAGATCCAGGACGTCGGTTCGCCGTTCGGCATTTCGATCGACCAGGAGTATGCCGACGGTGGGATCGTGCTCGGCGACCAGCCCGGGGTCGGGGTGAGCGTCGACGAAGCGCTCATCGCCACGCTCAAGCACGCCGAACCGGGGTGGCGAGCGGAGGCCGGCCCACATGTCAGGCCCGCGCGAGCGGGGCTGCAGCTCTCGGGCGAACCAGAGTCGGCCGCCCTGGCTGTCGTCCCCACACGTCGTTGACAGACGAGAGCCCCGCTGCAGGGTTTCACCCGGCCCCGTCGGCGAGGACGTGCCAGTACCCGCTGGGTGACCTTCTGTTTCATCTCGACCAGCAATTCCTCGCTGTAGAACGCGGCGTGTGGCGTCAGGACCACGTTCGGGAGCCCGATCAATGGGTCGTCTGCCGGGATCGGCTCGTGCTCGAGCACGTCGAGGGCCGCCCCCGCCAGACGACCTGACCGCAGGGCGTCGACCAGGGCATCGTGGTCGACCAGGCCGCCTCGGCTGGTGTTGACCAGGATGGCCGTGGGACGCATCAGCGCCAGCGTTCGCGCGTCGATGAGATGGCGGGTCGAGGCGTCGAGCGGAGCATGGATGCTGACGATGTCGCTCGTCGCAAGCAGGTCGTCGAGTTCGACGACCTGCACATCCGAGGCGCGTGGTCCCACGCGGATCCGAGCCGACCACCGTGTAGCCGAGCGCCCGCGCACGCCGTGCGAACGCCGAGCCGATCCGACCGAGCCCGACCACGCCCACCTGCTGGCTCGATGGGCGGCGAACGCGCCCCGCCAGGCGGAAGTCCCAGATGCCGGCCTGGACTCCTCGGTCGAGCGGGACGATCCCACGGGTCAGGGCCAGGATCAGTCCCAGGGCATGGTCGGCGACTTCGTCCGTGCAGTAGTCCGGCACGTTGACGACCCGGATGCCCAGCGACGCTGCGGTCTCGAGGTCGATCGTATCGAGTCCGACACCGTACCGGCCCACGACCCGACAGGCCGGCAGGGCGCGCAACACCTCCCCGGTGATGGGTGCGTACTGGACGATCAGCCCGGCCGCCGCGCTGGTCGTGCCCGCGGCGATGACGTCGGCCGCGGTGCGGCAGTCGGCAACCTCGAGCCGGAACCCGGCTGCCTCGACCATGGCCCGTTCGATCTCGGTCGATGGATGGTCGCAATCGGTGATGAGGATCGTGCCCGCCGACGGTCATCGCCCGGCGCCGGTCGTCGGGTCGAGGAGCGCCTTGATGACCGTCCGCTCGCGGACAGCCTCGAACGCGGCCTCCCAGTCGCCGAGCGGGAAGACGGTGCTCATGCCTTCGAGCTGCGGGGTTCGCTCGAGGATGGTGATCGCTGGCGCCCACGCCGTGCCGTTCGAGCTCATCGAGAAGGTCGCATCGACGGCCCGCGAGACGGCCAGATCCCATGGCACCCCGACGACCGGCTGGCCGCTCATCCCCACCGCCGCGAACCTACCTCGGCGCCGAACCGCTCTGAGCGCAAGGTCGATCGCCTCGGGGGTTCCGGTCGCGTCGATGACCAGGTCTGCCCCGCGGCCGGCGGTCTGGTCCTGGATGAGCTCGACCGCCAAGTCGTCCAGGACCGTCAGCGCTCCGACGGTCTCTGCGAACCGGAGGCGGTCCAAATCTCGCCGGCCGGCCACGACGACGGTCGCAGCACCCATCGCGAGCGCACCGGCCGCGAGCAGGATGCCGACCGGCCCGGGGCCCACGATCAGGACGACGTCGCCGGCCTCGACGCCGGTCCGCGCGAGGGCGGTGACCGAAACGGCCATCGGCTCGGCCAGGGCCGCGACTCGGTCGGGCAACCCGGCCGGGACACGGTGGAGGAGATGCACCGGCATCGTCAGCCGGTCGGCGAATGCGCCGTCGATCCCCCAGCCGGGCGAACGCTTGCTGGCACACAGCTCCGCGAAGCCACGGCGGCACAGGTGGCAGGTGCCGCAGGCCAGGGAATGCGGTTCGCTGACCACTCGTGCTCCAAGCCAGGCCTGATCGACGCCGCCACCGAGCTCGACCACGGTCCCCGTGAACTCGTGGCCGAGGGTGACCGGCGGCCAGTACGGGAACTCGTCCTGGACGATGTGCAGATCGGTCCCGCAGATCCCAGCGTACCGGACGGCGATCTTCACCCAGCCGGCCACTGCCTCGGGCTCCGGCCGTTCCTGTAACGCGAGGTGGCCGACACCGCGGGTCGTCTTGACCAGCGCGCGCATCAGTGCCCACCCGTCGCAACGAGGTACTTGACTCCGTCACCCGCGCGCAACCGCGCGAACGCCGCCGGCGCCTCATCGAGCCCAACGACGTCGCTGATCAGCGGTCTGAACGCCGCCGGGTCGTCCGCCAGCATCCGAAGTGCGGCGTCGATGTCGGCCGGCTGGTAGACCCGATTGCCGAGCACGGTCAGTTCCTTGAACAGGATGGCCTGGAGGTCGAGCTCGACGGGCCGCGCGTAGGTGCCGACGAGGCCGATGCGCCCGGCCGGCCGGACGAGCCGAGGCAAGAGTGCGGCAACAGCTGGCACCGCGGCAGCGTCGAACGCGACGTCAGCCAGGCGGCCCGACGTGAGCCGCTCGAGGTCGCCGAGTGGATCCACGGTGTCAAGCGTGTCGAAACCGAGCGACTCGGCGAACGTCCGCCGGGCCGGGGCAGTTTCGCCGATGAGGATCGTGGCCGCCCCGACGTGTCGCGCTGCGAAGGCCAGCAGGAGCCCGATCGGTCCGGCGCCCATGATCACGATCGTGTCGCCAACGCACGACGTGAGCGCGACGGGTGGCGTGGACGGCGACCGCCAGCGGCTCTGCCAGGGCGGCCACCACCGGATCGAGTCCGGCCGGCACGGCGTGCACCCGCTCCGGGTCCACGACGACGCGCCCACTCAGCCCGCCATCCCGATCGATGCCGATCAGGCGCAGGTTGGCGCATACGTGTCGCTCGCCAAGGCGGCAGGCCGAGCAGTCGCCGCAGGCGATGAGCGGATCGACCACGACCACCTGTCCTGCGTGTAGCCCTGCCGTCGCTCGCCCGACCAATTCATGTCCGAGGACGAGCGGGAAACGAGCCCGGGGATGGGAGCCATCGACGATGTGCAGGTCCGTCCCACACAGGCCCACGAGGTCGACGTCGATGGCGACGGCGTCGCCGGTAGACTCCGCCGGCGGTCGCTGTTCCACGATGAAGCTGTCGACGCCGGTGAGGACGAGAGCCGGCCGGTTCATCGGCGGACCCGGGCGCCGGCACCTGCCATGAGCGCCTCGACCTCGGCTTGCGTCGCCATCGACGTGTCGCCCGGGGTCGTCATCGCCAGGGCGCCGTGCGCGGCTCCGTATTCGACGGCGACCTGCGGTGGATGGCCGGCGAGCCAGCCGTGGATGAGGCCCGATGCGAATGAGTCGCCACCGCCGATGCGATCGAGGATATCGAGGTCGCGCCGGGTGGTCGCTGGGTAGACGACCCCATCCGACCAGAGCAGGGCACCCCAGTCGTTGCGATTGGCCGTCCGGGCGACCCGAAGGGTGACCGCGATCGCCTTCAGGTTCGGGAAACGCGTCGCGGCGACCGCGAGCATCGCCGCGTAGGCGTCCGACTCGAGCTGGTCGAACGACCCGTCCGTGCCGGCGACGTCGAGGCCGAGCGCGGCGACGAAGTCCTCCTCGTTGCCGATGAGCACATCGACCGATGCGACGATCGCGGCAAGGACCCGCTGGGCGGCGGGACCGCCGCCCCGGCCGCGCCACAACGAGTCGCGGTAGTTGAGGTCGAATGAGACGACCGTGCCATGCCGGTGCGCCGCCTCGATCGCCGCCGCGATCACGCCCGGGGTCGTGTCGGAAAGTGCCGCGAAGATCCCGCCCGTATGGAACCAGCGCGCGCCTTCAACGCCGAAGATCGCCTCCCAATCCACGTCCTCGGCGGTCAGCTGGGACGCCGCCGTGTTGGCCCGGTCCGAGCTTCCGACCGCCGCGCGCACGCCAAAGCCGCGCTCGGTGAAGTTCAGGCCGTTGCGGACCGTGCGGCCGATCCCGTCGTACGGGGCCCAGCGGATGTGCGAGCGATCCACGCCACCCTGTCGGATGAGGTCTTCGATCAACCGGCCGACCGGGTTGTCTGCGAAGGCCGTCACGATCGTGGTCGACGCGCCGAAGCAGCGACTCAGGCCACGGGCGACGTTGTATTCGCCGCCGCCTTCCCACGCCCTGAACTGACGGGCGCTCTGGATCCGCTCGTCACCCGGATCCAGGCGCAGCATCACTTCGCCCAATGCGACCAGGTCCCAACGCGAGTCCGACGGCGGACGCACGGTCAATGCCATCAGGCGGCCGGAGCGCGCACGGTCCGGACGACGTCACTCGCCTCGTGGGCCAGCCGACCGACCGCAGCCCAGTCTCGCTCGAGAAGCAGCGCCGGACGGACCATCCAGCTGCCACCCACCGCCAGGACCGATCGCACTTGGAGATACGCCTCCAGGTCGGCTGCCTCGATCCCGCCGGTCGGCACGAAACGCAGCGCCGGGAACGGGCCGCCCAACGCGCGCAGATACGCCGGCCCGCCTGCCGATGCGGCGGGGAAGAGCTTCACGACAGACAGGCCGAGGTCCAGCGCCTGGATCACCTCCGTGGGCGTGAAGACTCCGGGCAGGACCGGTGTGCCTCCACCCTGACACGCCCGGACCACGTCCACCTGCAGACCGGGGCTCACGACGAACTCCGCGCCTGCCGCGAGGGCCTCATCGAGCTGGGCCCGCGAGATGACGGTTCCGGCCCCGACCAGCACGTCGGGAACCTCGGTCCGGATCGCGCGGATCGATTCCGCAGCGGCGGCGGAACGGAAGGTGATCTCGATACACGCCAGGCCTGCGTCCCGTAGCGCACGGGCGAGCGCCGGCGCATCCTCCGCCCGCTCGATCCGGACGACCGGGACGACCCCGCTTGCGGCGATCCGCTCGAGGACGTTCAAGCCCGGACAGCCCCGGCTTCGCGCAGCGCAAGCCAGGCACTGCCGTCCGGGTACGTGTAGGCGGCCCGCGAGGCGGACCTCATCTCGATCGAGTAGCCGGGCGCGGCTGGCGCCTGGTAGCGCCCCGAGACGACGACGACGGGGTCGACGAAGTGCTCGTGGAGGTGATCGACGTACTCGACGACGCGATCCTCGAGCGATCCGCTGATCGCGACGTAGTCGATGATCGCAAGGTGCTGGACGTACTCGCACAGGCCCACGCCACCGGCGTGGGGACATACCGGCACGCCGAACTTGGCCGCCAGCAAGAGCACCGCCAGGACCTCGTTCACGCCGCCCAGGCGACAAGCGTCCACCTGGCAGAACGCGATCGCTTCGGCCTGCAGGAGTTGCTTGAACATCACCCGATTGTGGCAGTGCTCGCCGGTCGCGACGCCGATGCCATACGGGGCGAGCGCCCGGGCGATCCGGGCATGGCCGAGGATGTCGTCCGGGCTGGTCGGCTCCTCGATCCACCATGGCTGGAATGGTGCGAGGCGCTCCATCCAGGCGATCGCCTGGTCGACGTCCCAGACCTGGTTGGCGTCGACCATGAGGATCCGGTCCGGTCCGATCTCGTCGCGCAGGATCCGCGCCCGCCGGATGTCCTCTTCGAGATCACGCCCGACCTTGATCTTGAAATGCGTCCAGCCCGCCGCGACTCCCTCCTGGGCCAGCCGACGGACCTTGTCGTCGGGGTAGCCGAGCCAGCCGGTCGAGGTGGTGTAGGCCGGGTAGCCCGTTGCCAGCATCTCGGCCTCGCGGGCCGCCTTGGTCGGTTCGTTGCGGCGCAGGATGTCGAGCGCCTCGGCCGGTGTCAGGGCATCGGTGATGTAGCGGAACGGGATGCAGCGGACGAGCTCCTCCGGGGTCATGTCGACGATGACCTTCCAGAGCGGCTTGCCCTCGGTCTTGGCATAGAGGTCCCACACGGCGTTGACGATGGCGGCGGTGGCGAGGTGGATGACACCCTTTTCGGGCCCGACCCAGCGGAGCTGGCTGTCGCCCACGATGTGCGACCAGAAGGCACCGAGATCCGCCGTGAACGACTCGAGGGTCCGACCGACGACGAGCGGGGCGAGGGCCTCGATCGCCTCGACACACAGCTCGTTGCCCCGGCCGCTCGTGAATGTCAGCCCGTGACCCTCGAGGCCGTCCGGGTGATCGGTCTCGAGGACGACATAGGCCGCCGAATAATCGGGGTCGAGGTTCATCGCGTCGGAGCCATCAAGCGCCAGTGAGGTGGGAAACCGGATGTCCGATGCGATGACCGCCGTGATGGTGACCGGCACGTGCTTCTCCGTGTGATGGGATGAGGGGGCCTGTCCGCCTCGGCCCGGAGGAGGCCAGGCGAGGCGGACAGGCGTTGGTGGACTAGGGTTTCACGGGAGCACGTGGCCCAGGCACTCACCGGTAGTGCCAGGCCCTTCGGATGCCCTTTGAGCCGGCGTCCGAAGCGTGCTCCCGTGCGGAAGGAGTTACTGCCAGGCTGACGTGAAGTCGGCCGCGTTGTCCTTCGTCACGAGCGTGGTGCCTGTGTCGATGGCCTTGACGTAGTTCTCGCCCTTGAGCGACTTGACTGCCGCCTCGACGCCGAGGTTCGTCATCTTGAACGGCGACTGCGCCATCGTGGCCGTGGTCTTGCCTGCCTGGATGAGCTTGGCCATCTCCGGGTCACCGTCGTAGCCGAAGATCAGCAGCGGGTGCTCCTTGGACTCCACGACCGCCACGGCACCCATCGCCGGGGAGTCGCACGCCGAGTAGATCGCTGTGAGGTTCGGGTACTTGGTGAGCAGGTCCTGCGTCACCGCGGCGCCGGTCTTGGTGTCACACAGGGTCTGCTGAGCCCCGATCACGACCTTGACGCCAGTGCCGTCGAGCGCTGCCTTGACACCGTCGATGCGCTGGTCGAGGTTCGGCACGCCACGCACGGCTTCGAGCAGGCCGATGGTGTCGCCCGACTTCAGCTGGGTCTTGATGTACGCGCCGGCAGCCTCGCCGCCCTTGACGTTGTTCGTAGCCGCAACGGCATCCGGCACGACACCGGGGATCGTGTTGTCGACGAAGACGATCCGGACGCCTGCCTGCTGAGCCTCATTGAGGGCATCGGTGACGCCAACGCCCATCGGGGAGATCACGATCGCCTGGGCGCCCTTGGTGACAGCGTCCTGGATCTCCGAGATCTGGCAGGGCGTGTCGTCGTTGGTCTTGCACGCGTTGGTCGTGAGCGCGATGTCGTTCGGGTGATCGGTCTCATACTGCTTGGCGCCCGCGATCATGGCATCCCAGAAACCGCCCGTGGCCTTGGTGAGAAGCGTGACCTTGATCTTCTCGTTCGCGGCTGCGCTCGCACTCGCGGACGGCGCCGCGGCACTCGCGGACGGCGCCGCGGACGGCGCCGCGGCACTCGCGGACGGCGCCGCGGTCCCCCCGCCGCTGCTGCACGCGGTGATGAGCATCGCTCCCGCTCCGAGCACGACCAACGCTTTCATTCGAGTCGACATGTGTGTTGCTCCTTCTTGTCGGATCTGCCGCACGTGCCGTGCGTCCAGGTGGTGAAGCCTCAAACGGTGGTGCTCCCTCGGGCCCCGACGATCCAGGACACGAGTTGCTCTTGGTTGTCCGCGGTCGCCGGCGCCTCGCCGATCTTGCGGCCGCGGCGCATGACCATCGCCCGGTCCGCGACGGCCATCACGTGATCCATGCTGTGAGAGATCAAGATGACCGCGACGCCGGAGGTTCGGAGCCGATCGATCAGCTCCAGGACCCGCGCCGACTCCCGAAGCCCGAGGGCGGCAGTCGGCTCGTCGAGGATGACGAGCTTCGAGGAGAACGCCACGGCTCGCGCGACCGCCACCGCCTGGCGTTGGCCCCCCGACATCAGCGCCACGTCAGCATCGAAGTCAGGGAGCCGGATCTGCAAACGGTCGAGAAGGTCCTTGGTTCGGGTGGACATCTCCTTCTGCTTCATCCACTGGAGACCGCGTGGCAACCAGGACGGCCCCGCCACTTCGCGGCCGGCGAAGAAGTTCGCCGTCGGGTTGAGGTTGTCGAACAGGGCCAGGTCCTGGTAGACGGTCTCGATCCCATTTGATCGGGCATCGGCCGCCGAGGTGATCTGCACGGGGGCCCCGTCGATCTGGATCTCGCCTCGGTCGAGTCTGTGGACGCCGCTGATGCACTTGATGAGGGTCGACTTGCCGGCGCCGTTGTCGCCGAGCAGGGCGAGAACCTCACCGGCGCGGACCTCGAGGTCGACGCCCTCGAGTGCAACCACGGCCCCGAAGGTCTTGGTGGCACCACGAACGCTCAGGACGGGTTCCACGTCGGAGGGCACCCCGACGTGAACGGCGTCAGTCATGCGAGCCTCGCCTGCATGCTTCGGAACCGGTTCTCGACGAGGGCCCGCAAGACGTCGAGCTCGACCGCGACGAGGACGACCACTCCCACCGCGATGTACTGGAAGTTCGGGTCGAGACCGAGCAGGTTGAGGCCGTTGTGCATGACCCCGAGGATCAACGCACCTGTCAGGGCGTTCAAGACACCGCCACGGCCGCCCAGGAAGCTGCCGCCGCCGATGATCACCGCGGCGATGGCGCTGAGCTCCATGCCCTGCCCGGTGAACGGCGAGCCGGCGTTAGCGGTTCCGACGAAGAGCATGCCGCCGATGGCCCCCGACAGCCCGCTCATGACGTAGACCGAGATCAACGTCCCGTTCATCGGCACGCCCGTGCGGACCGCGGCTTCGGGGCTGCCACCGACGGCGTAGATCCATCGTCCCCAGACCAGCTTGTGCAAGATGACGGCACAGACGACCGCGAAGACGATCACCACGAGCGTGGCGTAGGGGAACCATCCGATGTTGCCCGCGCCCGGGATCCCAGGGATACGTCCGCCGCCGAGCAGGTGCACGATCTGCGGGGAGCCCAGGACGGTGGAGCCACCGGCGATGTAGAGGGCGAGGCCGGCGCAGATGCTCAAGGTGGCGAGGGTGGCGATGAAGGGATGCGGCAGACGCCCCCACACCAGCAGCAGCCCGTTGACCAGACCGACGGCCAACCCCGTCAGCAAGGTGACCCCGATGGCCAGCGACGCCGAGTTGGTGTCGCGGTAGACGACAGTCACCATGACGCAGCACAACGAGACGTTCGAGCCGATCGACAGGTCGATGCCCCGGGTCAGGATCACGAGGAGCTGGCCCAAGGCGATGATGCAGACACCGCCGGACTGCTCGAGGACGTTGCCGATGTTCCCGAACGTCATGAAGACGTGGCCCTCGGTGGCCGCCCAGAGGAACAGCATCATCAGCGCCAGGATGAAGAGCGGCCCCGCCTTCAGCGCCAGCAGGACACCCTTGATCGCGCGCGACGATCGGTCGTGGGCCGTATCCGGACCGCTCCCGATCTCAGGCTCTGGTGCGACGTCGGCGACGTCGGCAGCAGTCGCGAGTCACCGACTCGTCGTCGAGCACGTCGCGCCCTCCCTTGTCCTGCATCGTCGGGGACTATGCCAGCACGCTATCCTAATGTCTATAGGATAGAGACGATTGGGATGCTGTACCATAGCCGTCGCAGTACTCGACACGCGAAGGCCGAGATGGACCGTTATCAGATCGAAGCAATCCATGAGTCCGCCGCAGGACAGCGCCTGGCCCAGCGGCAACCGCTGCCCGGCTCGGTCTACGAGATCGTCACCGACATGCTCATGACCCACGCGTTCGAACCCGGCGCCAGGCTCAACATCGAAGAGCTCGCCCGCACCCTCGGCGTGTCGCCGACACCGGTGCGCGAGGCCTTGGCACGCGTCGAGGCCGACGGTTTGATCGTGAAGCAGCCAGGGCGCAGCTACACGGTGGCGCCCCTCATGGGGATCGAGCAGATGCGCGAGCTCATCGAACTGCGACTGCTCGTGGAACCCGCATTGGCCGCCAAGGCCGCTGCCCAGGCGGAGCCGAACGAGATCAAGGAGCTGCGCCGCGCTGCCCGGGCCGGTGGAGCCGGCGGCGAGATCACGGCTGCGGCGAACCGGTTGGACATGGTCTATGACGCGACCTTCCACGCCATGGTCGCCGACCTCGCGGGCAACCAGATGATCAGCGACATGCTGACCCGACTGCGCAGCCACCTGCACACCTTCCGGCTCTACTACCACGCGGGCCTTCATTCGGTGACGAAGAACGAGCACCTGGCGGTGGTCGATGCGGTCGCCCGGCAGGATCCCGAGGGGGCCGAGGAAGCGATGCGTGCCCACCTGGTGTCAGCGCTGGAGCGGCTGGAGACCTTCGTCGTCGGCGGGAGCGCGACCGCAGAAGCCAGGCGGAACCCGAAGTCCACCGCTGGGAGCGTCAAGGAGTGACCCGGGCAGTGAACGACGACAGGAGTGGGGCGATGTCGGCCGGTTCCGACCGCGTGTTGTTCGGTGCGGCGTATTACCACGAGTACCAACCGTATGACCGGCTGGATGTCGATCTCGATCTCATGCAGGAGGCGCACTTCTCGGTCATCCGAGTCGGTGAGTCGGTCTGGTCGACCTGGGAACCGGAGAACGGCCAGTTCGATCTGGACTGGCTCGAGCCGGTTCTCGACGGTGCCGCGCGGCGGGGCATCTCCGTCATCCTTGGCACGCCCACGTATGCCGTGCCGCCGTGGTTGGCCCGGCTGTATCCGGAGATCGCCGGCGAACGATCCACGGGCGAACGGATCCCCTGGGGGGCTCGGCAGGAAGTCGATTTCACGCACCCAGCCTTCCTCTTCCATGCCGACCGGGTGATCCGCAAGATCCTTCGTCGCTATGCGGGGCATCCCGCCGTCATCGGCTTCCAGGTCGACAACGAACCCGGCTTGCATCTCCTTCACAACCGCGGCGTCTTCCAACGCTTCGTGGACGACCTGCGTCATCGTTACGGCGACGTCGAAAGCCTCAACCGTGAGTGGGGCCTCGTCTACTGGTCGCACCGACTCTCGACCTGGGACGATCTGTGGGCACCCGATGGCAACACGCAGCCCCAGTACGACGTCGCCTGGCGTCGCTTCCAGGCCGCGCAGACCACCCAGTTCATCAGCTGGCAGGCCGACATCGTCCGGGAGTACTCCTCCCCCGGACAGTTCGTCACGACCTGCATCGCCTACGACCGGCCCGCCGTCGACGACGATCTGGTCACTGATGCCCTCGACGTCACCGGGGGGAACCTCTACTACGCCATGCAGGACGGGCTACAGCTCCCGGACGACGGCTCCGGACCGCAGCGACCAGAACTGGGCCACCACCGGAACTTGGGCGCTGTACTTCTCCGCGGACCGGATGTACTCCTCACGCCAAGAGGGCTTCCTCGTCACCGAAACCAATGCCATGCACATCGGTCCTCCCTGGGACAACCGCCCTGCCTTTGACGGCCAGTGGCGTCAGGTCGCGTGGGCGCTGGTCGCCCGTGGGGCGCGGATGGTCGAGTACTGGCACTGGCACACGCTGCACTTCGGTTTCGAAACGTCCTGGGGTGGGGTCCTTCCCCACGCGGGTCAGCCGGGGCGAACCTTCAACGAGCTCCGCCAGGTCGGTGACGAGTTCCGGCGCGCAGGACGGCTGGTGGCGGGATGTCGACCCGACGCAGAAGTCGCCTTCCTGTATTCGCTCCCGAACCGCTGGCTGATGCAGAAATACCCGCCGTTGGCGGCAGCGGGAGGCGAACCCGATGCCCGGGCGTATGACGGGATCTTCGCCCCCTTCTACCGCGGCGCTTTCGACGCCGGACTCTCGGCCCGGATCCTGCATTCCCGGAAGGCGACCACCACCCATCCGGCCGAGTTCGCCGCCAGTCATCCGCTCCTCGTCGTGCCCGGCCACTACATGAGCCCGGACCACCTACTCGACTGGCTGGCGGACTACGCGGCCGCGGGAGGGCATCTGGTCATCGGCCCACGGACCGGATACGCGGATGACGAGGCGCGCGCTCGGACCGAGACCGCTCCCGGCCGCCTGGCACAGGCTTCGGGCGTCCACTATGACGAGTTCAGCAACCTGCAGAGCATGATCCCTGTTCTTCCTGCCGACGGGGCCACGATCAAGCTCGACGCGGCAAGGGCCACGCGATGGTGTGACGGACTGCTCGTAGACGACGCGCAGGTCGTCGCGACATACGAACACCCGCACTTCAGTCGATGGCCAGCGATCACCACGCGTGACCACGAGAAGGGTCGCATCACATGCGTCGGCACCATCCCCGACCCGAGCTTTGCCAAGTCGCTCTTCCGGTGGCTAGCCACCGACCTCGTTCAACCCTGGTGCGAGCTGCCGGCCACGATGACCTCGACCGGCGCAGCAGCCGTCGACGGAACCAGGCTCCGATTCCTGCACAACTGGTCCTGGGATCCCGCCTCGGTATCCGTGCCCACCGAGGTGCACGACATCCTGACCGGGGAAACGTTCCACACGGAAGATCACGTCGAACTCGGGCCCTGGGATGTTCGGGTGCTTGCCGAGAGGCAACCGTGACCGCCGACGGTCAGGCCGCCGCGGTCGGCGTCGGCACCGTGCGCGAACGGGACTGGGGCTCTGACGGCCGTGCGCAGACCGGGGCGGCGCTCGATGCCTGACCCATTGCCCACGGATTGGATCCGCAGACTGGGCGCTACGTCCGTCTCGACCTCGGCGATCATCGCGGGCGCTTCTCCCCTTGGGACCATGCTGCCGATGTACGGCTACGCGGTCGCAGAGGCCGATGCCATCGATCTCGTCCAGCAGGTACTGAAGAGTCCGATTCGGGCCTTCGACACCTCCAACGCGTACAGCGAAGGCGAGAGCGAGCGCCGGATCGGCATCGGCATCGCTGCCGCGGGGGGATTGCCAGAGGACTTTACGGTGATCACCAAAGTCGACCCACGACACGGTGACTACTCCGGTGATCGGGTGCGACGCTCGCTTGATGAGAGTCAGGAGCGGCTCGGGCTTGGTGTACTGCCGTTGCTCTTCTTGCACGATCCGGAACACCACGACTTCGCCACGATGACGCAGGCAGGAGGAGCAGTTGACACGCTGGTTGCCCTAAAGGAAGAAGGCCGGGTGCAACACATCGGCATCGCCGCAGGCAATGTTCACGTTGTTTCCCGATACCTTGACCTGGGCGTCTTCGAGGTTCTACTCACACACAGTCGTTGGACCCTTGTCGATCGAAGCGCGGACGAACTGATCGACCAGGCAACCGCGGCCGGCATGGGGGTGCTGAACGCCGCGATCTACGGCGGAGGTGTCCTCGCCAACCCAACTGGGTCGTCCAGGTACGGCTATACCGAGGCACCCAAGCTCGTCCTCGATGCCGTCGCTGCCATGAACGACGCCTGCTTGAGAAACGGCACTGATCTAGCCACGGCGGCCCTGCGATTCTCGATGCGTGATCCCCGCGTGCACGCAACCGTTGTCGGTTTCACGAAACCTGGCCGGATCTCGACGCTCATGGCATCAGCCGCCGCCGAGCTGCCGCCTGACCTGTGGATCGAACTCGAGACCTTGGTCCCACCCAAGTCATGCTGGCTCGACTTCCAGGCGAAAGGCTAAGCCAGTTCCCGTGGCTCCCCGGGACCGGTCCACCCCGTAGGCTGCAAAGGCCGCGTCGCTGGACCGGCGCTGCTCGAGCGCGGCCATGAGCTGATCGAGGAGACGCTCGGGCCGGTCGACATCCTGGTCAGCAACGCCGGAATCGCTCGAAAGAAGGATGCGCTCGACGTCTCCATCCACCGCCACGGTATCGCCGGGAGCGGCCCCATCGGAAGGCGCGGATCCGGCCCGCCACGAGACGGGCCGTCGAAGCGTGACCGCCGAGCCCGTCTAGTGGTAGGTCGGCATCTCCGCGTCCGAGCTCGGCAGCGACTGGAGTGGCACCGGCGCCGGCCGCGGGCAGCGGCTCGCGACGTCGACCCGCCGACCGGTCCGGGCCGACTCCAGGAGCGATTCCATGACGTCCAGCACGTGGAACGCGAGGGCGCCACCGGCGCGCGGCTCTTCTCCGGCGGGAGTCGCCGCCAGGTCCGCGATCCCGTAGCCGCGCGAGCTGCGCTCGTACCCGGCGCTGATCGGGAGCGTGACCCAGCCGGTCCCGTCGAGCTCGCGCAGCTCGACGTCGCCGCGGAACAGGTTCGGGTCCGGCGCGATGAGCGACCCCAGCTCCCCGTGGATCTCGATCCGCGACGCCCTGGAGGCGACTGCGTCGAAGCTCATGACGAGCGTTGAGATCGCGCCCGACTCGTGGATCAGGGCGCCCGTCACATGGCTGTCGACGGCGACCGGGACCGACTCGCCGGCGCGCGCGCCCGAGCGGATCGTCCGCGTCCCGCGCGTGCGGCTCGCGGCGCCGATGGCGGCGACGACCGGGCCGAGGATCGTGACGAGGGCGGTCACGTAGTACGGCCCCATGTCCAGAAGCGGGCCGCCGCCGGGCTGGTAGTAGAAGTCTGGATCGGGGTGCCAGCGCTCATGGCCGGGCGTGACCATGGTCGCGGTCGCCGCGATCGGGGCCCCGATCCGTCCGTCGTCGACGGCCTTCCGCGCCGTTTGGATCCCCGTTCCCAGGACCGTGTCGGGCGCGCAGCCGACCTGCACGCCGGCCGCCCCGGCAGCCTCGAGGATCGAGCGCGCCTCCGCTGTCGTCGCTGCCAGTGGCTTCTCACCGTAGACCGCTTTGCCCGCGGCAATCGCCTGAAGGGCGATGGCGGCGTGGGCGGACGGGGTCGTGAGGTTCAGGACGACATCCACCTCCGCATTCGCGAGGAGGTCGGCGACCGGCATCGCGGGGATGCCCTCGGCCGCCTCGACCGCGGTGGCGCGGGCCGGGACGCGATCCGCCGCCGCCACGATCTCGATCGCGTCGAGCCGGCGGGCGGTGTCGAGGTACTGCCGGGCGATCGCGCCGCACCCGATCATCCCGGTCCTCACCGGCCGGCCCACAGCAGCCCCCGTTCAATGACGGTGTGGACGGTCGGATGGGCGAGGACGTCGAGGCTGTGGCCGGGGGTGCAGACGAAGATCCGGCCCTTGCCCCAGCGGCGCGTCCAGATGGCGGGCGAGGTGATCTCGCGGTGCCACTCATCCCACGGCCGGACCTTCTGGGTCGTCGTCGCGAGGACGTCGAGATAGCGGTCCCAGAGCACCCAGTACTGCTCGGTGACCAGGTCGAAGTCCGCGAGGCCCCGGGTGATGGGGTGGTCGGCCGCGGCCGGCAGCAGGTTGACCGTGTACGGCACGTAGTTGTTCCCGGGTTCGTCGCCGGTGATCGTCGCCGGGTCCTTGCCCGGATGGCACGCGAACTGGGCGCCGATGAGCTGGAAGTAGTCGGACGAGTTGCGATACGAATCGGCGATCCCGCCATGCCAGCCCGCCATGCCGGTCCCGTTGGCGATCGCCGCTCGCAGGCCCGCAAGCTCGTCGCGGGCGATCGTCGCCATGGTGTTGCACTGCATGATCAGGTCGGTCCGCGCCATCAGGTCCGGATCGGCGTACGGCGCCGGCGAGTCGAAGATCCGGACCTCGTAGCCGTTCGCCTCGAGGTGCGGGATGAACAGGTCCGTCGCCTCGATGGGCGCGTGGCCGTCCCAGCCCCCGCGGACGACGATGGCGAGCTTCGATGGGGCAGTCGGCATGGGGGACGCGGTCTCCTTTCTAACGGTGGATGGGCGGGCGACGCGATCCGCGGGTCGTAGAGCCAGGGGACAGAAGTAGATCGGCCTGAGCGTTGTGGCATGAGCGTGGATTGCCGAGCGTAGGCTGCTCAGCAGCCGTCGCACCTCCTCCAGGGCGTGAAGCGGGTACAGGTCGATGAACTTCTCGCGCGTCAGATCCGGCAGTTTGATGTCATGAACTCGGGACCTCCCTCCGGAGGGTCGGGCAGCAGGGGAAGG
Organism: uncultured Chloroflexia bacterium; assembly: GCA_963755995.1. GTDB lineage: Bacteria > Chloroflexota > Limnocylindria > Limnocylindrales > CSP1-4 > SPCO01. The sequence continues at coordinate 29,006 of CAVWLQ010000005.1, forward strand.
TAGGCGGCGTTCCGGGGGCCGGAAGGCAGCATGGCGCCTGGTGCGGCGCCGGATCCCGCGAAGTAGACACGCTCGAGCGCGTCGCGCAAGCCGCCGCCGAACTCCGCTTCGATCACGTCGGGCTCCTCAACCTGTCGATGGTCACCTTGGTGGAATGAGGTAGGTTCTGTCATGCAGATCCTCTCGGCCCAACAAGATCCATTCCATCGTCGGGCTACCTACTCCGATGGCGCTCGTCCACGATCACCCGCGGTCGGGTCGTCTCGCCGGGGATCAGGCTGACGAAGTGATCACATGGACCAAGGCTACCCACCGATGGAGGCATGACGGCATGAAGCCCCTGGGCGAATACGAGGTCTGGTTCCTGACCGGGAGCCAGGATCTGTACGGCGAGGACACCCTGCGGCAGGTTGCCGACCACGCCGCCCTGATCGCAGCCGGGCTGGACGAGGCGCAGTCCATCCCGGTCCGCATCGTCTTCCAGCCCGTCGTGAAGTCGCCGGAGGGCATCAAGGCGGCCTGCGTCGCCGCGTCCGCCTCGGGCGACTGCGTGGGCGTGATCGCCTGGATGCACACGTTCAGCCCGGCCAAGATGTGGATCGCCGGGCTCCAGGCGCTGCGCAAGCCGCTGCTCCACCTGCACACGCAGTTCAACCGCGATCTCCCATGGGGCGAGATCGACATGGACTTCATGAACCTCAACCAGGCCGCGCACGGCGACCGCGAGTTCGCGCACATCGAGACGCGGCTCGGCATCGCCCGCAAGACCGTGTCCGGGCATTGGCAGGACCCGGTCGTCGCGGCGCGGGTCGGCGCCTGGGCGCGCGCCGCGTGCGGGCGCCACGACGCGCAGCACCTCAAGGTCGCGCGCCTCGGCGACAACATGCGCCAGGTCGCCGTCACCGAGGGCGACAAGACCGAGGTCCAGATCAAGCTAGGCGTGTCGGTGAACGGCTTTCCCGTCAGCGATATGGCGGCTGCTGCGCGCACGGTGTCCGAGGCCGCTGTCGACGCGCTGGTCAACGACTACGAGGCCAACTACACGATCGCGCCCAGCCTGCGGGCGGGCGGATCCGACCGCGAGGCGCTGCGGGAGGCCGCTCGCATCGAGACGGCCCTGCGGGCGTTCATGATCGACGGCGGCTTCGGCGCCCTGACCGACACCTTCGAGAACCTCGACGGCCTTCGCCAGCTCCCGGGTATCGCCGCCCAGCGCCTTATGGCCGATGGCTACGGCTTCGGCGCGGAGGGCGACTGGAAGACCGCGATCGTGGTCCGCCTGCTCAAGACGATGGGCCGGGGCCTGCCGGGCGGCACGTCGTTCATGGAGGACTACACGTACCACCTCGATCCGGCGGGCCCACTCGTTCTGGGCTCGCACATGCTCGAGACCTGCCCGACGATCGCCGAGGGCATGCCCTCCTGCGAGATCCACCCGCTGTCGATCGGCGGCCGCAGCGACCCCGTGCGCCTCGTGTTCGACGCCGCGCCCGGCCCGGCCACGGCGACCGCGCTCATGGACATGGGCGACCGGCTGCGGCTGCTGGTGAACGAGGTGGAGGTCCTGCGCCCGCCCGAGCCGATGCCGCGTTTGCCCGTCGGCCGCGCGGTCTGGCGGCCGCACCCGGATTTCACCACCGCGACCGAGGCCTGGCTCATGGCCGGCGGGTCGCACCACACGGTGCTCTCGCGCGCGGTGGGCACCGAGGTGATCGCGGACTTCGCCGAGATGACGGGCATCGAGCTGCTGGTCATCGACACCGACACCACGGTCCGCGGATTCAGCCGGGAGCTCCGGTGGAACGCGGCATACCACCACATGACCGGGGCCCGTTGACCATGGGCTCCCTGCTGCTGCCCGAGCTGCGCGAGCAGGTCTGGCGGGCCAACCAGGCCATCGCGCGGGCGGGCCTCGTGACCCTATCGTTCGGGAACGCAAGCGGCGTCGACCGCGAAGCCGGCGTCCTGCTGATCAAGCCGAGCGGTGTCGCGTACGACGTTCTCCGGCCCGAGGACCTGGTCGCGGTCTCGCTGGCTGACGGCTCGGTCATGGACGGGGACATGCGGCCGTCTTCGGACACGCCCACGCACCTGCTGCTCTACCAGCGGTTCCCATCCATCGGCGGCGTGGTGCACACGCACTCGACCGCGGCCGTGAGCTGGGCCCAGGCCAAGCGGTCCATCCCTGCCCTGGGGACGACCCACGCCGACCACTTCCACGGGCCGGTCCCCCTCGGCCGCCCACTCACGCAGGCTGAGGTCGAGGGAGCGTACGAGCGCGAGACCGGGGTCGTCATCGCCGCCACGCTCGAGGGCCTCGGTCTCGACCCGCTCGAGATGCCGGCGGTCCTCGTCGCGAGCCACGGGCCGTTCACATGGGGCGCCGATGCGAGCACGGCTGCCGACAACGCGGTCGCCCTCGAGGCCGTGGCCGCGATGGCTGCCGCCACCCTCGCCCTGAACCCGGCCGCCCAACCTGTCGACCAGTTCCTCCTGGACCGCCACTACCAGCGCAAGCACGGCCCCGGCGCGTCCTACGGCCAGCCCGGGCACCACGCCGGGACGGTGCGCTGATGGCCGGGCAGCACGCCGAGGCGGGGCGGCTGGTCGTGTCAGGCGCCGCCGTGCTCGGGATCGAGCTCGGCTCGACTCGGATCAAGGCGTCGCTGGTCGCGCCCGAATTCGACCCCGCTCGCGTCGGGCTCGCACACGTGGGAGAACCGCCTCGAGGACGGCGTCTGGACGTACTCGGTCGCCGACGTCGAGCGCGGTATCGCGGCCGCCTACGCGTCCCTCGTCGCCGACGTCCGCGCCCGGCACAGCGTGGACCTGCGGGAGATCGCGGCGATGGGCATCAGCGCGATGATGCACGGCTACGTCGCCCTCGACGACCAGGGCGAGCTGCTCGTGCCGTTCCGGACATGGCGGAACAACATCACCGGGGCGGCGAGCGGGATCCTGAGCCAGGCGCTGGACTTCCCCGTGCCCCAGCGCTGGAGCGTGGCCCACCTCTACCAGTCTGTCCTCGAGGACCAGCCGCACTTGCCGCGGCTGGCCCACCTCACGACCCTCGCTGGCTACGTCCACTGGCGACTCACGGGCGAGCGGGTCCTGGGCGTCGGCGACGCGTCGGGGATGTTCCCGATCGACGCCGCCGAGGCGGACTGGGATGCGGCGCGCTTGGCGGCCTTCGACGCGCTGGTCGGGCCGCGGGGTTTCCCTTGGACGCTCCGCGGCGTCATTCCCTCGGTGCTCCGGGCCGGTCGCCCGGCCGGGCGGCTCTCGACGGAAGGCGCACGCCTGCTCGACACGACCGACACGCTGCGGGCGGGAGTCCCGCTCTGCCCGCCCGAGGGGGACGCCGGCACGGGGATGGTGGCGACGAACGCGGTCCGGCCGCGGTCGGGCAACGTCTCGGCCGGTACCTCTGTGTTCGCGATGGTCGTCCTCGACGGGCCCCTCGCGCGCCTCCACCCAGAACTCGACCTCGTCGCCACGCCCGACGGCCGCCCCGTGGCCATGGCGCACTCGAACAACGGGTCGTCGGACTTCGACGCCTGGATGGGCGTCTTCGGGGAGGTCGCCCGCACGCTCGGGCATCCGGCAAACCCGGACGAACTCTACGGGCGCCTCATGCCGCTGGCCCTCGCGGGGGACCCCGATGCGGGTGGCCTCCTCTCGATCAACTACGTCTCGGGCGAGCACCAGACCGGTTTCTCGGAGGGCCGGCCCCTATTCGCGCGCAGGCCCGACAGCGCGTTCACGCTCCCGAACCTCGTGCGGGCGATGCTCTTCGCCTCGCTCTGCGCGATGCGCAGCGGCCTCGACATCCTGACCCTGGACGAGGGCGTCGCGATCGAGGGGATCCGCGGTCACGGCGGCTTCTTCCGGGGCGGCGACACCGGGCAGCGCATCATGGCCGCGGCACTCGGCGTCCCGGTCAGCCTCCCGGCTGCCGCAGGCGAGGGCGGTGCCTGGGGTATGGCCCTCCTTGCCGCCTACATGCTCCGCGCCGACCCGGGCCAGTCCCTGCCCGACTGGCTCGACGAGCGCGTCGCGGGCACCATCGGCGCGCCGGTCGCGCCGGACCCGGTCGATGTCGCGGGCTTCAATGCGTTCTACGCACGGCACACCAGGGGGTTGGCGATCGAGCGGGCGGCCGTGGAGGCGCTCGACTGACCGAGGAGATGCCGGCAGGCGCGGCGCCGGCGGCCGTTGCGAGGGCTGGCGTGCGGCCCCCTTCGTCGCGAGCACCGCGCCGAGGCTCGCCCGGCGCGACGCTTTCATCTCTACGGCACGGGGTCAGCGCCGACGTTCGTGCCACGCGCGACTTCGCAGCGATGAGGTAGGTTCCGCGGGTTCAGATCCTTTCGCCCCGACCAGATCCCATTCATCGATCATCCACAGAGCTCGCGGGTCGTTGAGCGACTCCAGGACGCGTTCCCTGTCCACTACCGGATCGAGCCCAAATCGCGCTCGGACGACTGCTTGACAGGTGGCGTACGGTGTGCAGGGACAATATGTTATCGGTAACTGCGTTATCGATAACAGCACCCTGTCTGTCAAGCGCCCAAAGCGACTCGCCCCGACTGTGTCCTTCCTGATGGGAGATGCTCGACGTGGATGAACTCCTGGTCGAGATGGTCGATATCGCCAAGAGCTTTCCCGGCGTCCGAGCGCTCGAGAACGCGCAGTTCGATCTCCGCCGGGGCGAGGTGCACGGTCTCGTCGGGGAGAACGGCGCGGGGAAGTCCACCCTGATGAAGATCCTGGCGGGGATCTATCGCCGCGACGCGGGCGTGATCCGGATCCGCGGAGAGGAACAGGAGATCACCTCCCCCCGGGCGGCCCAGGAGCTTGGGATCAGCATCATCCACCAGGAGCTGAACCTGATGGGCCACCTGACGGTCGCCCAGAACATCTTCATCGGCCGGGAGCCGCGCCGCGGGCTCCTGCTCGACGAGAAGGCGCTCAACCGGAAGACCGCGGCGCTGTTCGAGGAGCTTCATATCCGGCTGGATCCGAGTACGCGCGTGTCCCGGCTTGCAGTGGCACAGCAGCAGATGGTCGAGATCGCGAAGGCGCTCTCCTATAACTCGGACGTCCTGGTCATGGACGAGCCCACCGCGACGCTCACCGACACCGAGATCGACGAGCTGTTCCGGATCACCCGCCACCTTCGGGAGAGAGGCCACGGGATCGTCCACATCTCGCACCGGCTCCAAGAGCTCAAGCAGATCACCGATCGGGTCACGGTCATGCGCGACGGCCGCTACATCGATACGGTGGCCACGGCCGAGGCATCGACCCAGGAGATCATCAGCATGATGGTCGGCCGCACGGTCTATGAGGCGACACCGGAGCTGCCCGACACGCCCGATCCGACGGTGATGCTCGAGGTCCGCCACCTCAATCGCGGGCGGCAGGTGCGGGACATCAGCTTCTCGCTCCACCGGGGCGAGATCCTCGGGATCGCAGGTCTCGTCGGCGCCGGCCGCACCGAGGTGGTCCGCGCCATCTTCGCGGCGGACTTGCCGGAATCCGGGGAGATCCTCGTGAACGGGAACCCGGTCACCATCCGCACGCCAGCGGATGCCGTCCGCCACGGGATCGCCTACCTCTCGGAGGACCGCAAACGCTACGGGCTCGCGCTCGGCATGGACGTGGAGACGAACGCCGTCCTGGCGTCCCTTGGACAGTTCACCAATCGGTTCGGCTGGGTGAAGACCGCAGCCACCCGGCGGAAGGCCCTCGAGCTCATCGAAACCTTGGCGATCAAGACCCCACGAGTCACCCAGCGGGTCAAGAACCTGTCGGGTGGCAATCAGCAGAAGGTGGTCATCGCGAAATGGCTGATCGCCGACACCGACATCCTGATCTTCGACGAGCCGACGCGGGGCATCGACGTCGGCGCGAAGAGCGAGATCTACAAGTTGCTGAACGACCTCGCGCGACAGGGCAAGGCCGTGATCATGATCAGCTCGGAGCTGCCGGAGATCCTGCGCATGAGCCACCGGATCCTCGTCATGTGTGAGGGACGGATCACCGGCGAGCTGGCATCGGCCGAGGCGACGCAGGAGCGGATCATGACGCTCGCGACGCAGCGCGACTCGGTGGCCGCCGCATGAAGCCCCTGACCGCCGTGGTCAACCCGATGGGAGCGATCTGATGCAAGCCTCCGCCGCGGCACCTTCGCGCGTTCGGGCGCTCATGACCGGGGAGTCGGTCCAGCGGCTGCTGGCCCTCGGCGCGCTGGTCATCCTGCTCGTCTTCTTCTCGATCGCCGTTCCGCACTTCGCGAGCACGAATAACTACATCGACATCCTGACCGCAACCGCGGTCAATGGCGTGCTCGCGGTCGGCGTCACCCTGGTGATCATCACCGGCGGCATCGACCTGTCGGTCGGGACGGCCATGACCCTGTGCTCGGTCGTGGCAGGCCTCGTCTCTGTCAGCCTCGGCCTGCCGCTACCGCTCGGGCTGCTCGCCGCACTCGGGACCGGAGCCCTGGTCGGCATCGTCAACGGCAGCCTCATCGCGAAGGCCAAGCTGCCGCCGTTCATCGCCACGCTGGGCATGCTCTACGTCACGCTCGGCCTGGCGCAGGTGCTCTCGGACGTTCGTCCGATCTACTTCGAGGCGACGCAGCCAGGCTTCCAGGCGTTCTTCATGAACAAGTCCGTCGTCGGCATTCCCAACATCGTGTGGGTCATGCTGGGCGCCGCCGCCGTCGCCTGGATCCTGCTCAACAAGACGACGTTCGGGCGGTACACGTTCGCACTCGGCTCCAACGAGGAGGCGGCCCGCCTGTCCGGCGTCATCGTCGACCGCTGGAAGATCACCGTCTATGCGGTGGAGGGGCTCTTCGTGGGCCTCGCCGGCATCATCATCGCCTCACGCATGAACTCGGCGCAGCCCGGCCTGGGCGTGGGCTATGAGCTCGATGCGATCGCCGCGGCCGTCATCGGCGGCACGTCCCTCTCCGGCGGAGAGGGAAGCATCGTCGGGACCGTCATCGGCGCGTTCCTCATCAGCACCCTGCGGATCGGCCTGTCCGTCGCGGGAGTTCCCGACCAATGGAAGTCGGTGATCACGGGCCTCGTCGTCATCGGCGCCGTCTGGCTCGACATCCTTCGCCGCCGCGCGCAGGCCTGACCCGAGTGGGAACGGACGCGCGCGCTCATCGTGGACCTGAGGTCAGACCCGCGCTGCGGGTCTGACAGACCGGTCAAGGCAGTTCTCGAATGGAGGAGCTCATGAAACTCGCACGCATCCTGGGTTTGACGGCCACTGTCGCGATCGTGGCAGCCGCCTGCTCGGGCACCGCATCCACGACACCGGCGACGTCCGCTGCGGCGGGCGCATCCGGCGCGCCCGCGGCGTCCGGCAACACGTCCGGCGCCGCCTCGGCATATACACCGCCGACCGACGCCGGCACCGCCAAGGGTAAGACCATCGCGATCATCTCGAAGGGTGAGCAGCACCAGTTCTGGCAGGCGGTCAAGAAGGGTGCCCTCGATGAGGCCGCCAAGCTGGGCGTCACCGCCACGTACCAGGGCCCGGCGACGGAGTCCGAGGTCGACAAGCAGCTCACCATGCTCCAGACCGCTCTGAGCAGCAATCCCGCGGCCGTGTGCTTCGCGGCCCTCGACAGCAAGGCCGCCGGTGCCCTCCTGCAGCAGGCAAAGGACGCCAACATCCCGGTCGTCGGCTTCGACTCGGGCGTCGACAGCGATATCCCCGTCACCACCGTGGCGACCGACAACATCGCCGCCGCGGGCGTCGAGGCGGACAAGCTCGCCGGGCTGATCGGCGACACGGGCAAGGTTGGCGTCATCGTCCATGACCAGACCTCACAGACGGGCATCACCCGGCGCGACGGCTTCGTCAACCAGATGAAGGCCAAGCATCCGAACATCCAGGTCGTGGACGTCCAGTACGGTGCCGGCGATCCGGTGAAGTCGGCAGACATCGCGAAGTCGATGATGACCGCGAACCCGGACCTGAAGGGCTTCTTCGGCGCGAACGAGGGCTCGATCAAGGGCATCCTCAACGCGCTCAAGGAGACCGGCAACGAGAACAAGATCGTGGCCGTCGGCTACGACTCGGGGCAGCAGCAGCTCGATGCCATCAACAGTGGCGTCGAGGCCGGCGCGATCACGCAGAACCCGATCGGCATCGGCTCCAAGTGCGTCGACGCCGCGATCGACGCGATCAACGGCAAAGCGCTCCCGAAGAACATCGACACCGGTTTCTCTTGGTTCGACAAGACGAACATCAACAACCCCGAGATCCAGGCGGTCCTCTACAAGTAGGACGAGCTTCGTTCCAGCCGCCCGTATTCCAGGGGCTGTCCGCTTCGCGGGCAGCCCCCGGTCACAGCGCGAGGCACCGATGGCGAACCGAGTCAACCCGAAGATGAGCCGGATCAGCGAGGTGGCGGACCGCGCCGGCGTCTCGGCCATGACCGTCTCCCGCGTCCTGAATCACTCCGGGTACGTCAGGGCGGCGACGCGGCAGCGGGTCGAGCTGGCGATCGCGGAGGTCGGGTACGTGCCGAACGCTCTTGCGCGCCAACTGCGGTCGAAGCGCACGAAGATGCTGGCCCTCGTCCTGTCCGACATCTCCAACCCGTTCTTCACGACGATCGCGCGCGGCGTCGAGGATGTAGCGAGCGCCCGCGGCTTCGCCGTGATGTTCTGCAACACCGACGAATCCGACGAGGAGGAGTCGCGCTACCTGCGCCTGCTCGTGGAGCGCCAGGTGGACGGCGTCCTCCTGGTCCCCGCTCAGAATTCCGCTGCGTCCGTTCGGCTGCTGCGCACCCACAGCATCCCGCTCGTTGTGCTGGACCGGCGCGCGCCGCGCCGCGTGGACAACGTGCGCTGCGACTCCGAGGAGGGTGCGCATGCGCTGGCGCGTCACCTCGTCGCGCTGGGCCATCGCCGGATCGCAGTCCTGACCGGCCGCCGAGGCATCTCGACGTCGGCCGATCGCGTCGCCGGCGTGCGCCGTGCGCTGGGCGAGGCGGGCCTCACCCTCGACGAGTCGCTCGTCCGCTACGGCAGCTTCAACTTCGGCAACAAGAACGTCGCGGACGGCCGCCTGATGGCGCTGGAGGTGCTGACCGCAACCGACGACCCTCCGACGGCGATCTTCGCCGCCAACAACTTCATCGCGTTCGGCGCCGTGCGTGCGCTGCGCGAGCTCGGCCTGAAGGTCCCGGACGACATCTCGTTGGTGGCGTTCGACGACCTCCCGGTCGAGTGGGTCGATGAGCCGTTCCTGACGGTGGCCGCGCAGCCGGCCTATGACATCGGGCGGCGCGCCGCAGAGTTGATCATCGACCGCCTGGAGGGAGAGCGGACAGCGGCCGGCGAGTCGGTGGTGCTCCCGTTCGAGGTGATCGTCCGGCGGTCGACGGCGGCCCCTCGTGTGCATTCGACATCGCATCCGCCGACAGCGCCGGCCGCTCAAGCCGCGACGCGTCGCGACGAAGGCGAGCTGCCGCTGCAGGCCGTCCGGGTTCCATGACGGCCGGAGTGGTCCGCAGCGCATCGGCCACGTACCTCCTCGGGACGCGACGCGGGCTGGAGGCCTGCGCCTCGCCGCGCGGCACCTTCGCCGTCCTCGCGCTCGATCATCGCCAGAACCTCCGCAGGGAGCTCCGGCCGAGCGCCCCGCAAACGGTGACCTACGCAGAGATGGTGGAGTTCAAGCGCGCGGTGATCCGGGCGCTCGCGCCGTATGCGACGGGATCCCTCCTCGACCCGGAGATCGGCGCCGCCCAATGCATCGCGGACGGCTCGCTGCCCGGCCGAGCGGGTCTTCTGGTCGCGATCGAGGCCACCGGCTACGAGGGGCCGCCGATGGCACGGGTCAGCCGGGTGCTGCCCGGCTGGTCGGTCGAGCAGGCGAAGCGCCTGGGTGCCTCCGCCGCCAAGCTGCTCGTCTACTACCACCACGAGGCGGCCAACGCCGCGGCCCAGGAGCGGCTCGTGGCAGAGGTCGCGGCGGCCTGCCGAGCCGCCGACCTGCCGCTCTTCGTCGAGCCCCTTGGGTTCGATCCGGCGTCCGGCGACAAGCTGACCGGCGAAGCGCGCCGCCGTGGCGTCATCGAGACCGCCCGCCGTCTCACGGCGCTCGGCGGGGACATCCTCAAGGCTGAGTTCCCGTACGACCCGGCGGTCGACGATCCGTCCGCATGGGCGGAGGCATGCGCGGAGCTGGACGTCGCCAGTCGCCTGCCATGGGTCCTCCTGTCGGCCGGGGTGGACGACGCCATGTTCGAGCGGCAGGCGGCTGCCGCATGCCGTGCCGGCGCGTCCGGGGTGCTGGTCGGCAGGTCCGTGTGGGCACCGGCCGCGACGATGGCGCCGGAGGAACGCGATGCGTGGCTCACGACCGAGGGGCGCCGGCGCCTCGAGCGTCTCGTGCACCTCGTCGATGCGCAGGGCACGCCGTGGCATGCCCGGCCGAACCCCGTGACGGTTGCGGCGATGCCGGGTGACGGGTGGTATCGCCAGTACGGCGCGACGCCATGAGCGGGTCCCCGGACCGGCCGTCGCGGCGCGCGGTGCGACCCAGGAGGGTCACGCGCCTCGTCTGCGTCGCGGTCAATGCCTCGATCGACAAGATCGCAACCGTGGACCGGCTCGTCCCGGGCCAGATCCACCGCCCTGAGCTGCTGAGCGCCGTCGCCGGCGGGAAGGCGATCAACGTCGCCCGCGCGGGCTCGCGCCTCGGGCTCGACGTGGTCGTGGTCCCGGTCGTCGCCGGGCACGCAGGGTCGTGGCTCGAGGCGTCGCTCGCTCGCGAGGGGATCGACACGCGTTCGGTCCGCGTTCCCGGCGAAACCCGCACCTGCCTCTCGATCCTGGACCGGTCGACCGGCTCCCTGACGGAGTTCTACGAAGCCGGACCGACGCTCGATGGCGAGGGATGGTCGGCGATCGAGTCCGCGGTCGCCACGGAGCTCAAGGCCGACGCTGAGGCATCGGTGGTGATCCTGTCCGGCTCGCTCCCACCCGGCGCGCCGGCCGACGGCTACGCCCGGATCGTCGGTCTCGCCGCGGAGGCGGGTGCACGCACGGCGGTCGATGCGGACGGCGAGGTGCTCGCGCGGGCTGTCGCCGCTGGTCCATGGCTGGCCAAGGGGAACGCCGGCGAGGCCGCGCGCGCAACCGGGCTCGCCTCGGGCGGCGAGGCGGAAGCGGTTCGAGCCGCCTCCGCGCTGCAGGAGCGTGGTGCCGGGATCGCGCTGGTATCGCGGGGCATCGAAGGCACGATCGTCCTGGACGAGGCCGGGATGGCGTGGCGCGTCGGGCCGTCGCCCGAGCGGGGCTCATACCCGGTCGGCAGCGGTGACTCGGCCCTTGCCGGATTCCTGGCCGCCCTCGGCGCCGGTGCGACGACCGAGGAGGCCGCACGCCACGCGGTCGCGGCGGGGACGGCGAACGCGTTGCGGCCGGGGCAGGGCGAGATCGACCACACCGAAGTGGCACGGATCTTGCCGGCGGTGACGCTCGAGCCCATCGGCCAGCAGCACTCTCGTCGCCGGGACGGAGACGACGTTACTGCTCCCAGGTCCCACCTTCGTCGCACCGAACACCTTCGGTCAGAGGCCCTCTGACGTGATCCTCCGAGCACGTTTCGAGAGGACGAACCTGTGACACTCGAGCCTGTCGATCCCGCCCTCGTCCCACAGCGGGCGGTCTCCGGCGGCGCGAAGATGCCCGCCATCGGCCTCGGCACCTTTGGTTCGGACCACGTGCCCGCAGAGCGCGTCGCCGCGGCGGTCTACGACGCCATCATGCTGGGCTATCGCCACGTGGACTGCGCTGCGGTCTACGGCAACGAGCACGCGATCGGCGAGTCGCTGGAACGCGTGATCGCAGACGGCGTTCGGCGTGACGACCTGTGGATCACCTCGAAGCTCTGGAATGACAAGCACGACCCGTCGCGCGTCGCGCCCGCCCTTGAGCGGTCGCTGCGCGATCTGCGCCTCGACTACCTCGACCTGTACCTCGTCCACTGGCCGTTCCCGAACACCCATCAGCCGGGCGTGGACGTCGGCTCTCGCAATTCCCACGCCCAGCCCTATCGACATGAGCGGTACATGGCGACCTGGGCCGAACTCGAGAAGCTCGTCGAGCGTGGTCTCGTCCGGCACATCGGCACCTCGAACATGACGATCCCGAAACTGCGGCTCGTCCTCAGCGATGCGCACATCCCGCCCGTCGCGAATGAGATGGAGCTCCACCCCCATTTCCAGCAACCGGAACTGTTCGAGTTCGTGCGGGCCAACGGGATGGTCCCCATCGGGTTCGCGCCCGTCGGCTCCCCAGCGCGTCCCGAGCGCGATCGGACGCCCGATGACAGCGTCGACGTGGAGGACCCCGTGATCGTCGCCATCGCGCGTCGCCTTGGCGTCCACCCGGCCGTGGTCTGCGTCAAATGGGCGATCCGGCGCGGCCAGGTCCCTATCCCGTTCTCGACGACCCCCGCCAATTACCACGCGAACCTGCGTGCAGCGGCAGGCGAGCCCCTCGGCGACGCTGACATGGCGGCCATCGCGGGCATCGACCGCGCCTGCCGGTTGATCAAGGGTCAGGTCTTCCTCTGGAGATCCGGCCAGCGCTGGGAGGATCTCTGGGACCTCGACGGAACCATCACACCACCATAGGAGCGCCGTCTCGGGCCGCGCCGGCTCCGGACGCGAACGACCGTGTACATCGTCACTGTTGACCAGGGAACCTCGAGCACGAAGACGGCGCTGTGGGATGCCGGCGGCGCCCCGGTAGCCGAGGCAACGGCCGCATACGACCTGGACCGACCTGACGCCGTCCGCGCCGAGATCGACCCGGAGCGGTGGTGGGACGCTCTGTGCGGGACGGTGGCCGAGGTGCTCGCGGCGAGTCGCGTCCGCGCCCAAGACGTTGCCGCGGTCGCCATCGACGGTATCGGCTGGACGCTGGTGCCCGTGGACGACGCGTTCCGCCCGCTGATGCCGGCGATGACCTGGCTCGACCGGCGCGCCGAGGCCGAGGCGGCGGCACTCAGGGCCGGACCTGACGCTGCGCGGTTGATCGATCTCGTCGCCAACCCGCTCGACGCCGCGTACATCACGCCCAAGCTCGCATGGCTCAGGGCGTACGAGCCGGCGATCTTCGACGCGACGCGCTGGTTCCTCACCGCATCCGGTTTCCTGGTCGCGCGGCTCACGGGCGAGGCGACGTGCGACCTGACCCAGGCCTACGGCTTCCACTGCTTCGACATCCGCCGCGAGCGGTGGGACGAGCCGGCCGCGGCAGCGTTGTGCATCCCCCTCGATCGGCTGCCCCCGATCCACGAGGCGCGGGAGATCGCGGGCGGCATCGGCGTGGCCGCGGCCGCCCGAACGGGGCTCGCTCCCGGCACGCCGGTGCTCGTCGGCGGTCTCGACGCTGCCTTCGGGGCGCTCGGTGGCGGGGTCACACGACCCGGCCAGACGCAGGAGCAGGGCGGGCAGGCGGGCGGCATGGGCATGAGCGTGTCCGAGGTCGTGGTCGAGCCGCACCTCATCTTCAGCCACCACGTCCTGCGCGAGCAGTACCTCCTCCAGGCCGGTACGGTCGGCGGTGGTGCGCTGGCCTGGTTCCGAGAGATCGTCGGACGCGCTGACGTCAGCTTCGAGTCACTTTCTGCAGAGGCCGCGACCGCCGGTGCGGGAAGCGGCGGGCTCCTGTTCCTGCCGTACCTCGCCGGCGAGCGAACGCCGATCTGGAGCACAGCGGCGCGCGGCGTGTTCATCGGCCTGTCGTATGCCACGACCCGCGCCCAGATGCTCCGCTCGATCATGGAGGGCTGCGCGTTCGCAGTCCTCGACAACCTGCGGGTCGCGGAGGCGACGGGCGTCCGAGTGACCGAGTGGCTCGCCACAGGCGGCGCGGCGCGCAGCCCGGTCTGGAACCAGATCAAGGCCGACGTGACGGGACGGCCCCTGGTCGTGGCCCGCCGGGCAGACGGTGGCGAGGGCGGTCACGGTCTTGGCCTGTTCGCTCTCGCAGCCGAGGCCGTCGGCCTGGCCGGAGACGCCGCCGAGACCGTCGAACGGCTGCTGCCCCGACGGACGACCTTCGAACCGGACGCACGACGGCATGCTCGCTATGAAGCGTCGTTCGAGGTCTACCACGATCTCTCTCGCGGGCTGCTCCCCACATTCGACCGGCTGGCGGCGTTGCCCACGGTGCCTCAGTGAAGGCCGCAGTCCTCGAAGCCGAGCGGCAGCTCGCCTACCGCGACGTCGCGGACCCCATGCCCGGAGACGGCGAGGTGCTGCTCGAGGTGAGGGCGAGCGCGGTGTGCGGCTCGGATGTCCACCGGTACCTTCGCGGGCACCGAACGTATCCCATGATCATGGGCCACGAGGCAGCCGGCATCGTGTCCGCGATCGGGCCGGGCGTCGACGAGAGCCTCCGCGGGCGACATGCCGCGCTCATCCCGCTGGTGCCATGCCACGCCTGCGCCCAGTGTCGCGCCGGACGGTTTTCGGCATGCGCGACCTACTCGTTCATCGGCTCACGCCGCGACGGCGCCTTCGCCCAGCTCGTGGCGATTCCTGCGAGCAATCTCCTGCTCGTGGCGGATGACCTGTCCTTCGAGGCCGCCGCATTGATCGAGCCATCGACGGTCGCCCGACACATGCTGGACCTGGGCCACTTCCGCTCCGGGGACACGGCCGTCGTCTTCGGGGCCGGGTCGATCGGCCTCATGCTCGTCCAGTGGCTGCGGATCCTCGGCGCGCGGCTCATCCTGGCCTCTGACCTCATCGCCGGGAATCGCGAGGCGGCCCGGGCGCTGGGCGCGCAGCTCACCCTGGATCCCGCCCTCGATGACGTCCCCGCGGAGGTCATGCGGCTCACCGGTGGCGGCGCCGACCTTGTCCTGGAGGCGACCGGATCGCCGCCGGCGCTCGTCCAGACGATCGCGGTCGCGCGCCCGGGCGGCAGGATCGTGCTCGGCGGCAACCAGCCGCTCGATGCGAGCCTGCCGATGACGTTCGTGGAAGGGCTGATGCGCAAGGAGCTCACCCTGACGGGCGGCTTCATGTCGTATTCGGCGCCCTGGCCTGGTCACGAGTGGACCGAGAGCCTGGCCGCCGTCCTCGATGGTGGACTCGACATGGCCGCGATGATCTCCCACCGCGCCCCGCTGTCCGAAGCGCCCCACCTGTTCGCGGAGATCGCCGCCCATCGGCTCACCCACCGCAAGATCGTATTCGACCCCAGCTCGTAGAGGAGGTCCGATGCTCAAGACCCGGTTGCTCCACCCCGGGATCCTGGAGGCGCTCGGCGAGGCCGGCCACGGGGCGCAGGTCCTGATCGCCGACGGGAACTATCCGCTTCGGACCCGCTCCAATGAGGCGGCGCGTCGCGTGTACCTCAACCTGGCACCCGGCTTGGTGAGCGTCACGGACGTGCTGCGCGCGCTCGCCGATGCCATTCCGATCGAGGCCGCCCACGTGATGTCCCCGGACGAGGGGAGCGATCCCGCGATCTACGCGGAATTCCGGGAGCTGCTCGGCGCCATCGAGCTCGGGCGCCTAGAACGGTTCCCGTTCTACGACGCGGCCCGTGGCCCTGATGTCGCCCTGGCGATCGCGACGGGGGAGCAGCGCCTCTACGCCAACCTGCTGCTCACGATCGGCGTGGTATCGCCCGACTGACGCCCCGGCCATGCGCCAGGCGGTCGGCGCGGCCACCCACAACGAGTCCGAGAGAGGCACCCACATGGCCAACATCGATACCTCCGGCCGGTTCGTCGGCGAATGGCCCAGGATCGGGATCCGCCCCGCCGTCGACGGTCGTCAGCACGGCGTGCGCGAGTCACTCGATGCGCAGACGCGCTCGATGGCCCTGCGCACGGCGGACCTCATCCGGGCCAACCTGCGGTATCCGGACGGGACCCCGGTCGAGGTGGTCATCCCCGACCACAACATCGGCGGGGTGTACGAGGCCGCGAAGGTCGCCGAGCTGTTCCGGCTCGAGGGCGTCGGGGTCTCGATCACGATCACGCCCTGTTGGTGCTACGGGTCCGAGACGATGGATATGGACCCCCTCACGCCGAAGGCGGTGTGGGGCTTCAACGGCACCGAACGGCCGGGCGCCGTCTACCTCGCGGCAGTCCTCGCGGCGCACACCCAGAAGGGCCTGCCGGCCTTCGGCATCTACGGCCGCGACGTCCAGGACGCGGACGACGGGGTCATCCCGCCCGACGTGCAGGGCAAGCATCCTGCGGTTCGCCCGGGCGGGTCTCGCGACCGCGATCCTGCGCGGCAAGTCGTACCTGTCGCTGGGCGGTGTCTCGATGGGGATCGCAGGGTCGATCGTGGACCAACCCTTCTTCGAGCACTACCTCGGGATGCGGGTCGAGACCGTGGACATGTCCGAGTACACGCGGCGCATGGAGGAGAACATCTACGACCCGGTCGAGTTCGACGTGGCGCTCGCCTGGGCTCGCGCCAACTGCCGCGAGGGACAGGACTGGAACCCCGCAGACAAGTCGAAGAGCCGTGAGGAGCTGGACCGCGACTGGGAGGTCGTCGTCCGAATGGCGCTCATCACACGGGACCTGCTGGTCGGCAACCCACGGCTCGCGGAGCTCGGCTTCGGCGAGGAATCGCTCGGTCGGAATGCGATCCTCGGCGGATTCCAGGGCCAGCGCCAGTGGACCGATCACTGCCCCAACGGCGACTTCATGGAGGCGATCCTCAACTCCAGCTTCGACTGGACCGGCGTGCGAGCGCCGCACGTCTTCGCGACGGAGAACGACTCCCTCAACGGCGCGACGATGCTCCTGATGTACCTGCTGACCAACCGGGCGCAGATCTTCGCCGATGTGCGGACGTACTGGAGCGCGGAGGCGGTCGAACGGGTCACGGGCCACCGGCCGGAGGGCCTTGCAGCCGACGGGTTCATCCACCTGATCAACTCCGGGGCGGCGACCCTGGATGCGACCGGCGCGATGACGGATGCCGCCGGTGCGCCGGCGATGAAACCGTTCTGGGAGATCGACGACGACGATGTCGCGGCGGCACTCGCGGCGACGACCTGGTACCCGGCGAATCGGGGCTACTTCCGCGGCGGTGGGTTCTCATCCCAGTTCGTGTCGCGCGGCGGGATGCCGGTGACGATGGCGCGCATCAACCTCGTGTCGGGGACGGGGCCGGTGCTCCAGATCGCCGAAGGCTGGACCGTCGACCTTCCGCGGGAGGTTCACGACGTCCTCGACCAGCGCACCGATCCGACCTGGCCGACGCACTGGTTCGTGCCCCGAACGTCGGGACAGGGTCCGTTCCGAGACGTCTACACGGTGATGGCCAACTGGGCGGCGAACCACGGCGCGATCAGCTACGGCCACGTCGGTGCGGACCTGATCAGCCTGGCCTCGATGCTACGGATCCCGGTCCATATGCACAACGTCCCCGAGGAGGACATCTTCCGCCCGTCTGCGTGGTCGAACCTCGGCACGGCGGACCTCGAAGGCGCCGACTTCCGGGCGTGCGCGAACTTCGGGCCGCTGTATGGGCGACGATGACCCGGGGCGCGGCGTCTTCGACACCCGCCACGGCGGAGCTGCTCGAGGCGGCCGCACGGATGACGCGGCGGTTCGGCGAGGACCCGGAGTACGCCCGGGCGGGCGGCGGCAACAGCTCGGTCAAGGTGGGCGGCACGCTGTACATCAAACCCAGCGGGGCATCGCTCGCGTCGATCACGGCGGCGAGCCTCATGCCCCTCGCGATCGGCCCGCTGCTGGAGCTGGCGGAGCACGGCTCCCAGGAGGCGGCCCCGCCCGGTGGCGACCCGGTGATGCGCGTCGCGATGGCGGCGCGCCTGCGGGACGAGGGCGACCACCGGCCCTCGGTCGAGTGCGTGTTCCATGCCCTCATCCCGAGGCGATTCGTCGTTCATACGCATCCGACCACGGTCAACGCGCTTACCTGCGCGACCGACGGGCGAGGGATCGCCCGCGAGCTGTTCGGAGACGAGGCCCTGTGGGTGTCCTATACCGACCCCGGGCTGCCGCTGGCGCGGGAGATCGACCACCGGCGGCGCTCCGGGCCCGAGGCGGGTCGGGCCGGCACGACGGAGGTGACGCTCCTCCAGAACCACGGCCTGATCGTGGCAGGCGACGACCCGACGGCGATCGTCGAACGCTCGGAGTTGGTCGTCGGGACGATCCGCCAGCGGCTGGCGCTGCGCAACGCGCCCAGCTGGTCCCCGGCCGTCGGTTCCGCGTCGCAGCCGCAGCCTGCGCTGGTGAAGCGGCTGTCCGGGGTGCTGGCCATGCGGCTCGGCGGCCCGGCCGGCCCGGCCGCCGTGGTCTTCGATGGCTCGCCCGAGGCGCTCCGGCTCGCCGGCTCGCCCGAGGGGCGCTCGATCGTGGATGCGGGGCCGCTGACGCCCGACCAGACGGTGTACGCGGGGTCGTGGCCGCTGTGGCTCGACGTCGACCCGGCCGCCGATGAGGACGGGCTCGACCGGGTCGTCTCGGCCGCGGTCGAGACGCACGCCGTCACGCGTCGCGCCCGGCCAGTGGTCGTCGTGATCGCGGGCGTCGGCCTGTTCGCATCGGGTCCCACGCTGCGCAGAGCCGAGACCGCTCGCGAGGTCTACGTCGACGCTGTCAGGGTGGGCTTCGGGGCCCTCGCCCTCGGTGGCCTCCGCGCGCTGGCCCCGGCCGAGCGCGCCTTCATCGAGACATGGGAAGCGGAGGTCTACCGTCTGGACGTCGATGGGTGATGATCCGCCGATGCCCGGAGTAGGCGGAGCCGTGGCTGCGATCGACCTCGGAGCGTCGAGCGGCCGCGTCATCGTCGGGCGGGTGTCGGACGGGCGGCTCACCTTGGAGGAGGTGCACCGCTTTCCGAATGAGCCAGTCCAGCTCGACGATGGGCTCTACTGGGACGTGCTCCGTCTCCACCACGAGGTCCTCGCGGGGCTCCGGCACGCGTCACGCTCTGCGCCGGACTTGCGCAGCGTGGGCATCGACACATGGGGTGTCGACGTCGGCTTCCTCGATGCCGCCAAGAGCCTCGTCGGCAATCCGGTCCACCATCGCGATCCGCGCAACCTGCGGGCGGTGGAGCGGGTCCATGCGCGGATCGACCCGGCCGCCCTCTATGCGCGCAACGGCCTCCAGGCCATGCCGTTCAACACCCTGTACCAGTTGGAGGCCGCCCGGCGGACGCCGGCCTTCGGCATCGTGCGGCACGTGCTATCCCTGCCTGACCTGCTCGGCTATTGGCTGACCGGGGTCGTGATCGCCGAGCGGACGCACGCCTCGACGACTGGCCTGCTTGATCCGCAGACCCGCCGTTGGGACGACGAGCTTGTGCGGCTGCTGGGTCTCGATGCCACGCTATTCCCGCCCCTCGCCGACCCGGGCACCGTCCGTGGCGGGGTGCTGCCCGCCGTCCGCGAGGCGACGGGGCTGCACGAAACGACCGTCGTGACGCTCGTCGGATCGCACGACACCGCGTCCGCGGTCGTCGCGGTCCCCGCGGATCGCCCGGCCTTCGCATACATCTCATCCGGAACGTGGTCGCTGGTGGGTCTCGAGCTGCGGGAGCCGATCCTCACCGCGGCGAGCCGGGGAGCGAGCTTCACCAATGAGGGTGGGGTCGACGCGACCATCCGCTTCCTGCGCAACGTCACCGGCCTGTGGCTGCTCCAGGAATTGCAGCGTGCCTGGGAGCGCATGGGCGAGCCGGAGCCGCTCGCTGCGCTGCTCGACGCCGCGGCGGCGCTGCCGCGGGGAGGGCCGACCTTTGACCCCGACCACGGCTCCTTCCTGACGCCCGGCGACATGCCGGCGCGGATCGCGGCTTGGCTGACCGGCGCAGGGCTCCCGGTCCCGGAGGGCCGGGCCGCGCTCGTCCGATGCATCCTGGACAGCCTCGCCAAAGCGTCCGCGCAGGCCATCGACGACGCGCGACGGTTGACGGGCCGATCCATCGACGTCATCCACATCGTCGGCGGTGGGTCCAGGAACGAGCTCCTGTGCCAGCTCACGGCGGATGCCACGGGGCTGCCGGTATTCGCAGGCCCGGTCGAGGCGACGGCCATCGGCAACATCCTCGTCCAGGCCCGCTCGCTCGGGTTGGTCGAGGGTGGCCTCGACGACCTGCGGGCGATCGTCCGCGCGAGCGACCCACCACGGCGCTTCGAGCCGTCGACGGCAGGCGGCGTCCCGTGACCCCTACCGAGAACTCGTCTAGGGACTTGCTGACGGTGAGGTAGGTTCCGCGGGGCCAACTCCTCTCGCCCCGACCAGATTTCCATTGCATTGAAACGGGACCATCGCGGTCCCGCCCGCACGATGTCGAGGTCGCTCCCTGGAAGCGGGCGTAACGGCGCTAAGGGCCTGGCAACCTTGGGATCAGGCAGCCGGTACCGAGTCTGGAAGGCCGATCCATGGGCGGACGGCGTCGTCGAACCGGGTGATGGTGGACACCCGGTCCAGGCGGGTAGTCAAGGCGATCAGGCCATTGGCCATGTGGGTGCCATCCGCGGCGTGCCGGTAGATGCCGAACGCGGGCTGGCCGCCATTCACCCGGGTTGGAAGCAGCCTGAAGCGCCGGCCTCGGAAGACAGCGGCGAAGAACGCGGCGACGGCGGCCCGCCCTTCGTACTGTAGGGCGAAGGGCGGCATCGAGAGGAAGACGTCGTCCGTCAGCAGGTCGATCAATGCGTCCACGTCAGACGCCTCGTACGCCCGCACAAATTGCTCGACCAGGCTTGGCTCCGCATCAAATGTAGGCGCGCGCTCCGCCCGCAGGCCCGCGCGAGCGCGCTTGAGGGCGCTGGTCACTGACTCGATGGAAGTATCGAGCATGGCGGCCACCTCGGTCGCGCGGAAGTCGAGCACGTCGCGGAGCAGGAGCACCGCCACCTGACGGTGCGGAAGGCGTTGCAGCGCTGTGATGAAGGCCAGTGAGATCGCCTCGGTGGTGTCGTAGCGGGATTCCGGGTCGAATGGGTACGGCTGGAGCCAGACGATGTCGCCGAAGCTGGACGGCGACGGCGGGTCGACCCCGGGCACGTTCCACACCTGGGCCGGTCGGCGACGCGCCGCCCGGCGAGCGTTGAGGCAGCGGTTGGTCGCGATCCGGTACAGCCAGGTCCGGATGGAGGCCCGTCCTTCGAATCCATCGAGGCCCTGCCACGCCGCCAGCAGGGTCTCCTGCAGCACGTCCTCGGCGTCCTGCAGGGATCCGAGCATCCGATAACAGTGCACGTGCAGCTCTCGACGGTACGGTTCCGCCAGCTCCATGAACGCCCTGTGGTCGCAGGCTCGTCCCCTGTCGGAAAGATCGTTCGTCATGACCCGCCCAGTTCGGTGGCTTCCCGGTGTCTGCATCGTCACCAATCCTTGCAGGAGATGATGATGACGCTGGAGAACAAGGTAGCCGTGGTCTACGGCGGGCGTGGAACGATCGGCGGCGCGGTGGCGCGTGCGTTCGTGCGGGACGGTGCGCGGGTGTACGTGACGGGGCGGGAGGACGTCGACGCGCTCGATGAGGCGGCGATCGACCATCACCTCGACGCTGTGATGACCGAGGCGGGCCGGATCGACATCTCGTTCAACGCGATCGGACTGGCCGATGCCGACATCGTCGGGTCGCCCATGACCGAGATGGATGTGGCCACATTCGAGCGCCCGATCGCCGCGTACGTCACCTCGTACTTCCTGACTGCGCGGCTCGCCGCCCGGCGGATGTTGCCACAACGAAGCGGCGTCATCATGTCGGTCACGGCGCTCCCATCGCGTCAGGGGACGCCTCTCAATGGCGGGTATGGCGCGTCGCAGGCAGCAAAGGAGGCGCTGACTCGAGACCTCTCCGCGGAGCTCGCGCCGCACGGGATCAGGGTCGTCGGTCTGCGCGCCCACGCCCTGCCGGACTCGAGCACGATGGCCGAGGTGCATGCGTTGAAGGCGGAAGCGACCGGCCTCTCCTGGGCGCAATTCCGCGAGCGGCTGGTCAATTCGACGCACCCGCGACGAGCACTGACCGCCGAGGAGGTGGCGGACGTGGCTGCGTTCCTGGCCTCGGATGCGGCGTCGTCGCTGACCGGGACGGCCGTCAACCTCTCGATGGGCGCCCTGGCGGATTGAGATCCGCTCGCCGAGGGGCTACGGCTGGCATGGCGACTCCGATCTCCGGGATGTCACCGGTCAGGTCGCTGCCGGCTTCTCCGTAGCCAAGCTGGAAAAACGGCGGCTGGGCTCAAGGTCAGCTTCGAACCAATCGGTCCCTGGCGCCGGGCGCTGCACTCCTGGTCTGATCTGGCGCTCACGATGGCAAGCCGGTGTGGATGCCGCCAGTGCGCCATGCCGACCCCGTCACCTGCTCCGGCACCGCCCAGTCAGCCCGGCGGCACTTCACCGCAGCACCGCGCGCGCGGGTCATCCGCAGAGTTGACCGCAATCTGCCATCGGGTCAGAATCCCCCCAGCGAAACAGCCGCGCGCGACAGCTCCGTGTCGTTCCCGGTCGCAGTGATCTGCCGGCTGGGCGTTCCTGCCGGCCGAACCGAGGTTTGAGAGCCGTGGCGATGCGATGGCCCAGGACATCGGTTGCACTCGTCGGCCTCCTCGTCGGCGTGCTGGCGGGATGTAGTCAGAGCGCGGCGACCGTGCCTCCGGGCGCTCAGCTGGTCCACCTCGTGGCCACGCGATCCGAAGTGCGGCTGGATCTAGCCAGCGTCCATGCCGGGGATGTCTTCCTTCAGCTCGACGAGCCGCTCGACGGCGGCTCCTTCTCGTTCGTGGAAAGCACCGGCAACGCGAATCCCGGTCCGCTCACCGATAACGACTTGGAACGCCTGGCGCATGGCGATATGCGGGGAACCTCACAGTCGGTCTACGGTCCCTCATGCAGCGGGCCGTCAGGGGCCGACCGCGGTCACCTGGTTCAAGAAGGCGTCTGCGGAGACGTCTGGAAGTTCGTCCTCGTCCCGGGGAACTACGCGATCCTCGGACCGGGATGGACGGAGCAGCAAACGGAGGCAAGCGTGGACCCCACGGCTCCTCCCTCCGGTTTCGTCCCGCCCCCGACGATGACCGTCCTGCGGGTCCTGCCATGACGCCCGGGAGGCTCGCTGTTTCCAGCGCCTGGTGATAGCCGCAACAAGCTCGACTGTCAGACGCGCGCGGACGCGGTCCAGCGCCTGGCGACCCTTCTCCGTCGCGAGGAGGTAGGTTGCGCGGCTCAGATCCTCGCCTCGACCGATCGAGCCTTCCCAGCTAGCGGACCACGCCGGGGCTCCGAAGGCTGCGTCAACCCCTCGGGCCTCGGCGTGAGCGTGTGCAGCCCGCTTGCATCCGCCGAGTCGATGGCCTATAGTGAACCGTATGGTTCAGTATTTGAGCGAGCGCCTTGATGCTTCGTTCGCGGCGATCTCGGATGCCACCCGACGTGGTGTCCTGGAGCGACTCGGGCGTGGCGAGGCTTCGATCACGGATCTGGCCCAAGCCTTCGACATGACCCTCACGGGCATGCGGAAGCACGTCGGCGTCCTGGAGCAGGCCGAGCTCGTCACCACGGAGAAGGTCGGGCGCGTGCGGACGTGCAAGCTCGGCCGACACCGACTGGAAGCAGAGACGGACTGGCTTGAGCGACACCGCCGGCTCTGGGACGCTCGTTTTGATGAGCTGGACAAGGTCGTCGAGGTACTGCAACGGAAGGAGAAGGTCGATGGACGCGACACGGACGAGTGAGCCCGCCCCCGTGAAGGCAAACCCCACGACGGTGGAACGGACGTCAGAGCGTGAGCTGGTCGTGACGCGAACGTTCGACGGCCCGGCGCGCCTCGTGTTCGAGGCGTGGACCAAGCCCGAGCTGTTCCGGCAGTGGTGGTTGCCGAGGTCGATGGGGATGTCCCTGCGTTCGTGCGAGATGGATGTTCGTGTCGGGGGCACGTACCGTCTCGCGTTCGAACCCGATGGTGTGGCGTTCTTCGGCACCTACCGCGAAGTGACCCCGCCGTCGCGCCTCGTCTGGACCAATGACGAGGGTGATGAGCGTACCGTCACGACAGTGACCTTCGAGGAACAGGGCGGCAAGACGTTGCTGGTCATGCACGAGCTCTATCCCTCGAAGGAAGCGCTCGATGCTGCCGGTACGGGCGCCGCAGACGCCACGGTCGAGACGTTCGCGCAGCTGGACGAGCTTCTCGTCACCCTGGCCGCGAGCGACGGCCGGTCATGACTTCGTCGATCGGCGGCCGCCGGAAACGATCAACTGCCGCGTGACGGTCCTCCGTCCTTTTCCGCACCCCAGAGCCAGGCGTCGGCCGGCGAACGCATCTCGAGCCAGGTCGGGTCCCCGAGGACGCTCAGGTTGGCCGACAGCCGGTTCGTGGTCCGGCCGGACCTGGCCGCGATCCCAGGCACGTCGAAGCTGACCGAGGCACCCGGCAGCAGGTCTGTGACGAGCGGCGTTTCGAGGAGCCGAACCGGCAATGGGTTCTTCGGGTCGATCGCCGATGCGGTCAAGGTGACGACCGACCGCACGATCCGTGCGTCGGGATCGCGTGACGCGGAAGACTTCCTGTCCTGCACAGCCGGGATCGTGACGAGCCCCGTGTTCGTGACCCGGACGACGACTCCCGTGCCGTCGGGACTCGGCACGAGGTCGAACCTCACGGCTCGGTCGCTCCAGACCCGGACCTCGACGCTCGGGATGTCGACCGTATCGGCAGCAGGCAGCGGACGCCCGCCCGAATTGAGCATGTCGACGTCGAGCCGGTACCTCCCGGGCTCATGCGGCGCCGGCACAGCGATCGTGATCGCGCGTGCCTCGGTTCGGACCCGGCGCGCGGCGACGCTCGTCGGTCCGGTCGGTTTCTTGGTGCTCGGCACGGCGCCACCGGCGATAGGCCGGCGGAGCCACGCTGGATCGTCGCGGCATCGAGGAGCCCGGATCCTGCCGGAACGGGAGCCACGAGGGGCCCGGCGACGACCTCCGAATCGCGCGCGATCGTTCTCCAGATGGCGACGAAGCCGACCCGTGGCGGGATGGCGCCGCCGGTCCACGTCAGACGGACCGAGGCCTGGCTCTGGCCGTTGAGTGGACCGTCGACGGCCGGGGCGGTGAATCTGATCGACCGACGAGCCAGGGAATGAAGATGGATCGCGGTCGCGATCCGGCTCACGCCCATCCCCCAGCGGTGTGACGAGGACCAGAACTGCTGCATGCTCCGCAAGGTCGGCCGCCCTCCCCACCAGCGACCACCGGGCGTCAGGTACGACTCCTTGATGAACCTCGCCGTGGCATCGATGCCCGCCGCGTACGACGCGAAGGCGGTGGCAAAGTGGAGTGGGCCGCGGTCATAGGCGTTGTAGCCGAAGAGGTTGTGCCTTTTTCGTGAGATGTAGGCAGTTCCCCAGGCCGACTCGTGCATGGCGGCCGCCAGGAGGAAGCGGGCGTTGACCCCGTATCGCCTTTCCGCGGCGACGAAGGCGATCCCGAGCGGAGGCAGAGATGTTTTCGCCTTCAGGTACTCGTCGATCGCCCAGGCCGATGCCCCGCTCACCGACAACAGGTTCGTGTCGAGCGTGATCGCGCGGCCGGGGTGGTATGTCCGCGCGCGTGGCATGCGCGCATCCGCGATCGGAACGACGACGGTCATCAGCAGAGTGGCGGCCAGCAAAGCCAGCGTCAGGCAAGGGCGGCGGATCGAAGTCACGATGTACCACGTGCGGCTGATGGCGACGTGGAGCCACGATCGCAAGGTCAGCATCGGTGTATGGCCGACCACGAGACGTGGTCAGGACGCGCAGGTTCGGGTGAGCGCCCTGACCTTCCGCCGAACCGGCACCGTCAATCAATTGCCCGATTTGCCCATCGGGCGAAATCGATAGAACTAGGCCAGGAGTCGTCGGAGCGGAGAGGCCCTCGCGACTAGCCGGGGGGCCGGACTACCGTGAGGGCCTTCGATCCGCTCGCCACCAGATGCGGCCTCCCTGAGGACCTCCCCCGGCGACAGCCGAATCCTGCCGGTCCCGCCTCAACGCCCGCGGCGGCCGGGCCGGACCCGTGCTTGCGGCGACGTGACAGTCTCGACCGAACGCACCGCCGCGCGGCTCCGCTAGCTCGGCAGGAAGGGCAGGATCATCACGCCGACGAATGCGGCGAGGAGCAAAAGGACGATGACCCGGCCCGCTTTGCTGTCCATGCCGCGGAGTGTAGCCGTGCTCCGAATCTCCGGCCATCCCGACGTCCGCTCCACGCGCATCGTCCGACCTAGCGGGGAAGACGACCTCGCCCGCACTTCAGGCTGAGGCAAGCGCCTCGAGTTGCTCGACCACGGACTCGATGGGGAGCGCGGCGTCGATCTCCAACGTTGCTGTTGCGCGCAGCAGGGGCTCGACTTCAGCCACGTGCCGCAGGATGAGGCTCCGTTCCTCGGGCGATCTCCCGTACGGGTTGTCGCGGCGAGTGGCGATCCGCTCGAGCAGCACCTCGGCTGGGGCACTGAGCAGGACGATCTCGTCGAACATCGGATAGAAGGCACCCTGGTTCGTCTTGCAGCCGGCGACGAAGAGGGAGCCCGGCCCTCGTTCCTCGAGCAGCTTCCTGATCGCATCCTCGCGCCACACCCAATCGAGCGATCCATCCGGCAGCGTCACCCACTCGCTCCAAGCGTCCGAATCCGTGTCGACGACTTGGTACCCCCGCTCGCCCAACAGCTTGAGCGCGGTCGATTTCCCTGTTCCCGACATGCCCGTGATCAGGACGGTCGTCATGCGCTCAAGAGGAGGCTCAGGCCCCGTCCGAGGGCTCGAGCGCGAAGATCCGGCGGGTTCCGCTCACGCCACGCAGTTCGACCTCGCCGCGGTCCTCGAACGCGAAGCCTGCGCCGGTGGCCAATTGGCGGGCGAGGTCGGAGATGAGGATCTCGCCATCTCGACCCGCATGTGGCCCGAGACGACGATCCCGCGGTGCGCCACCTGGCACGAGGCGGTCCCGGCGATCGGCCCGATGTGGGTCGACCAGCGCCAGCCGGGCTGGGTCGTCGAGCGCGAGGCGAAGAGGCCACCCACTCGCAGGAACTCGAGCGTGATCCCGGGCAGCTCGCGGCGTTCGTCCGGGTCGTCCAGGTTGTGCCACAGCACCTTGGGCCGATCCATCACCGCATCGTCTCATGGCGTCGGCGCGTCGTGACCGTGTCTGCCTACAAGAGCCCGCCGCCGCGGCGCCGCGCCGCCGCCACGAGCGATCGGATCGCGACCTGTTGGGGCGCATGGTACAGGACCGCCGTGACCCTCCCGCGACTCTCGATGTGGAGGAGGCCGGGATAGATCCGTAGCTCCAGGTGTCGGTCGATGGGCCAGCTCCGGATCCCGGTCGCAGGTCGGAATGCGTAGCCGTGGCGCACGACGAAGAGCCGTCGGTTGCTCAGCAGCAGGTCGGCACCGACGACCGGGACGTGACGCTCGATGCGTTCGCCCGGTTCGAGGATCGCGGTCACAGCGATACGGACGTCGACCCGTAGGTCGTCACCCTCCCCCGGTGGCGGCCTGTCCAGTGTGGTGTCCCTTGCGCGCGCTCCGGCGGATTGTAGACAAAGTGCGACGTCCAGGTGTGGCGTTGGGGTGCCCGGTATCGCGACGATTTCAAGCGCGCTGCCGACGGCGGCGGAGTAGGTCCTGGCCGCCGGCACCGTCGAGGATCTGGAGGGCTGGGTCGCTCGATGCGCCGCCTCCGATCGTCTGGATTGTCGCGCCGGCGCATGGTCCGTCTGCGCCGCGACGGTGCGCGCGAGACGAGCCGTCCCGCGTAATCGCGACATGCCTCGGTTCATCCGCGACAACAGCCTGACTCTCGTCATGACCTTGCTCTTCGTGCTTGCCTTGACCGGCCAGGTCGTCTCTGGATGGTCCGTCTACAACGACGACCAGCAAGACCACGGAACGGGCGCCGTGTCATTGCCCGCCTACCTGACGACGTCTCATTTCGGCGAAGCTGTCTTCGAGAACTGGGAAAGCGAGTTCCTGCAGATGGGCCTCTTCGTGATCCTGACGGTCTCGCTTCGCCAGAAGGGTTCCCCTGAGTCGAAATCGATCCAGGGTCACGAGGAGGTCGACCGGGATCCGGACCCGGGGCGGCGTGGTGCGCCGTGGCCGGTCCGCGCTGGTGGCATCGCTGCAAAGGTCTACGCGAACTCGTTGTCGCTGGCGCTGCTTGGGCTGTTCCTCGTGTCTTTCGCCCTTCACGTGTACACCGGTGCGGCCCGGTATTCGGAAGACGAACGAGCTCACGGTGGCACCGAGGTCTCGGCGATCGGCTACCTCGCGACGCCGCAGCTCTGGTTCGAATCCTTCCAGAACTGGCAGAGCGAGTTCATGTCGATCGGAGCCCTGGTCGTCCTGAGCATCTTCCTTCGTCAGAAGGGATCGTCTGAATCCAAGCCCGTTGATGCGCCGATCCCGGCCACCGGCGGATGAGGATCGGAAGCGGGTTCGGCGCTGCGTTCTGGGCGTTCAACTACGGCTTCGTCGCGCCGGCCGTCGGCGTCATGCCGCCGCCTCAGCGGGACAGGCCGGGACGGGCTCCGGTCATGCTCGCGTCCAACATGCTCTGGGGCGCGGTCTCCGCGGTCGTCGGCGATCGGCTCCTTCGAGCCTGGAGCAGCGCCACTGGGCCGACTGGCGCCGACCGGCTGTGAGCATCGACCTCCAGGGTCGGGGATCCCGACCGATTGGACCCCCCGCGATGGATGTGTCACGATGCCGAACCACGCGTTCCACCGGGAGGGATCCACGTGACGCAGCCTCCTCATCGGCGGCGAGCCCTCTTCAGCGGCGTGGTCGTGCTCCAGACCGCGTTGCTGCTGGCCAGCATGATCATGGTCCCCTCCTCGGTCCTCGCCCAGGATCCGCCCGCTCCGGGGTCGCAGCAGGAGGCCCAGCCCTCCGGCGAGGCCCCGGAGCCATCGCAAACACCCGCGCCGGACTCCTCGGCGAAACCAGGATCGGAACCGTCCGCCGAGCCCGTTCCAGAGCCGTCGGCATCGCCCAGTCCCACGCCCGTCGAATCCGTTGCGCCGTCGTCGAGCCCCGATGGATCGCCGGTGGCGACGCCCCGGACATCGGCATCGGTCGCTCCTGAGCCGTCGCCCTCCCACGCGGTCGACAGTCCGCCGCCGACAGCACCGGCAGCTTCGCCCGCGGGCACGGGGCGCAACAGCGTCACCGTGCGCGCGGCCGCCGACATCGACCGTAATGGGAAGTTGGACGATCTGGTGACCATCGAGTCGCCGCCAGGGACGATCCTGCGGAACGTCCATGCGGTACCGATCCCCAAGGATCCCGCGCCGCCCGCCGGCATCTTCTTTCCCGCAGGGCTGTTCGACTACGAAGTCGTGGTCGCGAAGCCAGGCGATCCAGCCACCGTCACGTTCCATCTCCCGGATGGCACGGTCAGGCCCGAGTTCGATACCGGATTCTGGGTCCTCCAGAACGGGCGCTGGTCGGACCTGACGGCCCGTGCTGATGCTGATCACGTCACGGACCAGGTCACGGTGAAGCTTGTCGACGGCGGGGCCGGCGACGAGGACCGAAGCGCCGACGGCGTCATCCAGGATCCGGGTGGGCCTGGGGTGCCAGGGGACAACTGGAGCCTCACGATCACCGTCCGGGCTACGGCTGACCCGACCGCGGACTTCAACTTCTTCCTCGAGGAATGCACCGAGACGTCGGGAACCACGCCATGCACGCCCCAGCCCACGCGCCAGTGGGTGGATGGGGCCGTGGATGGCCCGACCCTTCCCGGCACGGCCATCGCCCCGGTGACGTTGAGCGACGGGGAGTCGTTCACGTGGGCCAATCTCGACGAGAACCGCCATTACCGCGTCATCGAGGTCGGGACGGCGAGCCCGCCCGACACTGGCACCGGTTCACCCCCGGTCGGCTGGGCGGTCAGCGGCTTCGCCTGCGAATCCGTTGGCGCCACCTTGCTCGAGTCAGAAGACAACTACGCCGTCGGGTTCCTCACGTCCACCGGCGAGGACGCCGTGACCAGCCCCGGGTGGTCCACCTGCACGGTCGGCAACAGCCAGATCGCAGAAGTTCGCGCGGGCAGCACCATCACGGCCCACAAGGTGGGCGACCGCTCGGCCATCCGCACGAACCAGCCGCTCCAGGGTGCCACGATGGGCCTCTGGCGGGACCTCAACGGTGACGGCAACTTCCAGCCCGGAGGCGCCGACGGGGCGGCCTTCATAACATGCGTGACCGCGCTGAACGGAGCCTGCGACTTCACCGGATTGGCCGAGGGCGCCTACTGGGTCCAGGAGGTGTCTCCGCCCGCCGGTGGGACCTGGAATGCCATCACCGAATGGGGTCCAGGTTCGAGCTCAGCGGCGAACCCAGCCGTGCCGTACGCGGCCGTCAGGAATGGAGACCCCGCAGCAAGCCTCAGCGTCCCCGGTCCCGACTACACGAACGGCTTCCCGATCATCGTGGACGGCCGCGCCAGCGACGTGAGGAGCACGGACAACTTCGCCAATCGCCGGACGAACCCGTCCATCGGCGGCGTCTCCTGCGAGGCCCTGCTCCGCATCGTCCTCGTTCTGGACCGGTCCGGATCGATCCAGAGCAACGGCGCGGCGGCCTACAAGAACGCCGTCACCGGCTTCGTCAATGACCTCGTGGGCACCAACACCGACGTCGGGATCGTGTCCTTCGCGGCGAGCTCCTCGCTCGAGGCGGGCTACACCAGCGTCCTCGGCGGTCCATCGACGGTGCTGACCAACGCGATCACCAACGTCTACAACAACCTGGGAGGCGGCACCAACTGGGATGCCGGCCTGTTCGCGGTCAATGGCCCGTTCACACCGGCTCCGGACCTCGTCGTCATGGTCACGGACGGCAACCCCACCCTGAACAACACGACGAACACCTCATCATC
This sequence comes from uncultured Chloroflexia bacterium, assembly GCA_963755995.1. Lineage (GTDB taxonomy): Bacteria > Chloroflexota > Limnocylindria > Limnocylindrales > CSP1-4 > SPCO01. The sequence continues at coordinate 59,963 of CAVWLQ010000005.1, forward strand.
CGAGGTGAACTGGGAAGACTTCACGCAGGCCGTGACCTCCGCGAACCTGCTCAAGAGCAATGACTCCCGGGTCATCACCGTGGCTGCCGGAGCGGCAGGTTCCATCTCGATCCCCGGCCTCGTCGGCATCAGCGGTCCACTGACCAACCAGCCCAGCGCGCTCGATGACGACTACATCATCGGGACGCCCGACGAGCTGGCTGACGCGCTCCGCGATCTCGCGCTCGCACGCTGCGGGGCCTCGCTCGACATCGAGAAGGGGAGCGTTGGCGGCACCGCGACCTTCGACTTCAGCGGCAGTGGCGCCGGACTCCCGGCGACGTTCACCCGCGATACCGCGGCTGCCAACCCCACGACCAACGTGCCGTTCGCGTTCACCGCCCCCCAGTTCGGGACCAAGTATGTCCAGGAGACCCCCGAGACCGGCTGGACGCTCACGAACATCGCCTGCACGGCCAACAGCGCCGTGATCACCATCGGCACCGGAAGCGGCGCGGGCTTCGCCCAGGGGGCCACGGCAGGCTTCGATCCGGGCGACACCACCGTGCGGGCGGTCATCGACGCCAGCGACGCCCCGACCTGCACGTTCACCAATAGCCAGGCCTCGCTCGATATCGAGAAACAGAGCGTGGGCGGCACCGGGACCTTCGCTTATGCCGTCAACGGCACGGGCCTCGCGCCCTTCACGCGCAACACCGCGGTCACCAACCCGACGGCCAACGCGCCCTTCACCTTCACCGCTCCCCAGTTCGGCACCAAGGACGTCCAGGAGACACCCGTACCCGCCGGCTGGACGCTGACGAACATCGTGTGCGCCGCCAACGGCGCGGTCATCACGATCGGCACGGGCATCGGCGCCGGCTTCGCGTCGCCGGGCGGCGCGGGCTTCAACGCCGGCGACACCACCGTGCGGGCGGTCATCGCGGCCGGGAACACCCCGACCTGCACGTTCACGAACACCGCGGACGCCTCGCTCGACGTCGAGAAGCAGAGCGTGGGCGGCACCGCGACCTTCGACTTCAGCGGCACCGGCACCGGCCTCCCGGCCACCATCACCCGGAACACGGCAGCAGCCAACCCGACGGCCAACGCGCCCTTCACCTTCACCGCCGCCCAGTTCGGGACCAAGGATGTCCAGGAGACACCTGTGCCGGCCGGCTGGACGCTGACGAACATCGCCTGCGCCGCCAACGGCGCCGTCATCACCATCGGCACCGGCAGCGGCGCGGGCTTCGCCCAAGGTGCCACGGCCGGGTTTGATCCGGGCGACACCACCGTGCGGGCGGTCATCGCGGCCGGGAACACCCCGGCCTGCACGTTCACGAACAGCCTCAACGCCTCGCTCGACATCGAGAAGCAGAGCGTGGGCGGCACGGCAACCTTCGACTATGCCGTCAACGGCGCCGGCCTCGCACCCTTCACCCGCGATACCGCGGTGTCAAACCCCACGGCCAACGCGCCGTTCACCTTCGCGGCTGCCCAGTTCGGGAGCAAGGACGTCCAGGAGACGCCCGAGACCGGCTGGACGCTGACCAACATCGCGTGCGCAGCCAATGGCGCGGTCATCACCATCGGCACTGGCATCGGCGGCTCCTTCGCCCAGGGCGCCACCGCCGGCTTCGATCCGGGCGACACCACGGTTCGCGCCGCCATCGACGCCGGTGACACCCCGACCTGCACGTTCACGAACAGCCAGGACGCGTCGCTCGACATCGAGAAGCAGAGCGTGGGCGGCACCGGGACCTTCGACTACGCCGGCACCGGCACCGGCCTGCCGGCCACGTTCACCCGCGACACTGCGGCGGCCAACCCCACGACCAACGCGCCGTTCACGTTCACCGCCGCCCAGTTCGGGACCAAGGACGTGGTGGAGACGCCGGAGACCGGCTTTACGCTCACCAACATCACCTGCACGGCGAATGGCGCCGTCATCACCATCGGCACCGGCAGCGGCGCGGGCTTCGCCTCGCCCGGCGGCGCCGGCTTCAACGCCGGCGACACCACTGTTCGGGCGGTGATCGATGCCGGGGACACCCCGACCTGCACCTTCACGAATACCGCGGATGCCACCATCACGGTCACCAAGGACGCCGTGCCTGATGGCGCCCAACTCTTCGCCTTCACAACGACCGGGACCGGCGGCGGCACCCTGTTCCAGGGCGGCACATTCTTCCTCGACGACGACCCCGCGTCGGGCACGGCGAACACGCTCACCTTCACCTTCGCAGGCCCCGACGCGACCGGCACCAAGACGATCCAGGAGACTCTGCCGGTCCCCGGCTGGACCCTCACCAGCCTGGTTTGCTCGAAGGGCACGACCGACGTGGCCACCGGCCTCGCCAGCATCGCCCTGCTTCCCGGGGACGCGGTGACCTGCACGTACACGAACACCCAGAACGCCTTGCTCGACATCGAGAAGCAGAGCGTGGGCGGCACCGCGACCTTCGACTATGCGGTGAGCGGTACGGGCCTCGCGCCCTTCACCCGCGACACCGGGGTCGCCAACCCCACGGCCAACGCGCCGTTCGCCTTCACCGGCCTCCAGCTCGGGACCAAGGACGTCCAGGAGACGCCCGAGCCCGGCTGGACGCTGACGAACATCGCCTGCACCGCCAACGGCGCCGTCATCACGATCGGCACCGGCATCGGCGGCACCTTCGCGCGAGGGCGCCACGGCCGGCTTCGATCCGGGCGACACCACCGTGCGGGCCGTGATCGATGCCGGGGACACCCCGGCCTGCACGTTCACCAACACCCGAACGCCTCGCTCTCGATCGAGCAAGACGACCGTGGGTGGTGACGGCAGCTTCGACTTCGCCGGCACCGGCACCGGCGTCCCGGCCGCCTTCACCATCGCCACCACGGTGGCACGGGCGCCTATGCGGGCAACCCCATTCGCGTTCGGCCCGCGCCAGTTCGGCACCAAGACGGTGACGGAGACCGTGCCCGCCGGCTGGACGCTCACGGACATCGCCTGCACCGGCGACACGAGCGGCGTGCTCATCGGCAGCGACGCCGACTTCGATACCGGTGACACGAGCGTCTCCGGTGCCCATCGATGCGGGCGACAGCGTCTCGCCTGCACGTTCACGAACACCCAGCAGATCAGCGCTGGTCATCCAGAAGGTCGTCGTCAACGACGACGGCGGCACGGCGACCGTCGGCGACTTCGGGATCACCACCAGCGCCGGCGCGCTCACCTTCGGGGCCGCCGTCGAGGCCCCGGCCGACACCTTCACCTACACCGCCGCGACCCTCTCGGTCGCGCCCGGCACGTACACCCTGGCCGAGCTCGAGCTGGCCGGCTACGAGCCGTCCGACTGGACCTGCACCAACGGCGACGGCGGCGCCTTCGACGCGGGCAGCGTCACCCTCGCCGCGGGCGACCCCGTGGTCACCTGCTCGATCACCAACGACGACCAGCCGGTCAGCCTGGTCATCCAGAAGGTCGTCGTCAACGACGACGGCGGCACGGCGACCGTCGGCGACTTCGGGATCACCACCAGCGCCGGCGCGCTCACCTTCGGGGCCGCCGTCGAGGCCCCGGCCGACACCTTCACCTACACCGCCACGACCCTCTCAGGTCGCGCCCGGCACGTACACCCTGGCCGAGCTCGAGCTGGCCGGCTACGAGCCGTCCGACTGGACCTGCACCAACGGCGACGGCGGCGCCTTCGACGCGGGCAGCGTCACCCTCGCCGCGGGCGACCCCGTGGTCACCTGCTCGATCACCAACGACGATCAGCCGGTCAGCCTGGTCATCCAGAAGGTCGTCGTCAACGACGACGGCGGCACGGCGACCGTCGGCGACTTCGGGATCACCACCAGCGCCGGCGCGCTCACCTTCGGGGCCGCCGTCGAGGCCCCGGCCGACACCTTCACCTACACCGCCACGACCCTCTCGGTCGCGCCCGGCACGTACACCCTGGCCGAGCTCGAGCTGGCCGGCTACGAGCCGTCCGACTGGACCTGCACCAACGGCGACGGCGGCGCCTTCGACGCGGGCAGCGTCACCCTCGCCGCGGGCGACCCCGTGGTCACCTGCTCGATCACCAACGACGACGAGACCGGTGCCGTGCTACCTGAGAGTTCGGCCAAGCCGGAAGGTCCGGAGACCGATGTCGGGAGCCTGGCACAAGGGTCCACATCGTCCGGCGATCCGCATGACCCGTGGCTGGCGGTACTCCTCACGGCCCTGATCGCGATCGTTGCCACCTGCGTGGTGATCATCGGCCGTCGGCTGCGAGGCCGTCACGGAGCGTAACGTCGCCGATGCTTGCCCCGTGAGCGGGCTCAACGAGGCGACGGTCTGCATGGGCCGTCGACGACCGGCCGCATGTGGGCGTCGAACCTCGAGCTCGTAACGGCCGGCATCGAGGTGTCTGACCGCGCCTGATCTTCCGTCTTGACGCATACCGATATCAGCATATGATGGCGTCGTGGCACGAGCAGCAACGACGTCGGACGTCTTCAACGCGATCGCCGAGCCGCAACGCCGGGCGATCCTGGTCCTGCTTCGGGCCGGTGAGCGGCCGGTGACCGAGGTGGCCGAGGAGCTGGGGATGGCCCAGCCGGGCGCGTCCAAGCATCTGCGGGTGCTCCGGGAGGTCGGCCTGGTGCAGGACCGCAGGGCAGGCAAGAAACGCCTGTATGGCCTTGACGCCCGCGGGCTGCGACCGATCCACGAGTGGACAGGCGGGTTCGAGCGGTACTGGAACGAGAGTTTCGACCGGCTTGATGCGTACGTGCAGGACCTCAAGCAGGACAGGCAGAAGGAGTGACCCGATGACTGCGACAGGACGAGACGCGCTCGGCGCGATCAACCACGGCCGACCGCGAGATCGTGATCTCCCGCGTCATCGATGCTCCACCCGAGGTGGTGTTCGAGGCGTTCACCGACGTCCAACACCTGTCGCGATGGTGGGGACCGGATGGGTTCACCACGACCACGCGGGCGTTCGCCTTCCGCGTCGGCGGGGAGTGGGACTTCGTGATGCACGGACCGGACGGAACGGACTACCAGGAGTGGATCTCCTGGACCGAGATCGTCCCGCCGGAACGGATCGCGCTGCTGCACGGTGAGTCCCGCGGCGACCCGAACGCCTTCGAGTCGGTCTTGACCTTCGCGCGCGACGGCGCGGCGACCCTCCTCGAGATGCGCACGCTGTTCCCGACGAGGGAGCTGCGCGACGAGGCGATCGAGACGTTCCACGCCATCGAGGGTGGCCAGCAGACCCTGAACAATCTCGCCGCCTACGTCACCGAGATCGTTCAGCGCGAAAGCTGATGCTCAGGACGCGGCGGGCGCCAGCAGGCTGTACTCGCCGTTGTAGCGGACATCGAGCAGGTTGTTGAACAGGTTGAGCATGTTGATGAAGCCGATGAGGAACGACAGCTCGACCAGCTCGGGATCCGTGAATCGCTCCTTCAGCTCTGCCGCCAGCGACGGCGGGATGTCATTCGAATCGCGCATGGCCGCGCGGGTGAGCTCGATCGCTAGTCGCTCCCGAGGCGCGAGCGTCGATGGGTCGGCGACGACCGCCAGTGGTTCGGCGATGATGTCCGAGATGTCGACGAGATCGCAGTGTGAGTTCGTGCAGAACTGGCATGCGTTCGTCTGCGACGCCGAGATGATCACGAGCTCCTTGACCCGCCGCTCGAGCAGTCCGCCCGGATAGACGCAGCCCCCGAATCCGGCGAACCCCCGCAGGATCTCCGGTCGCAGGCACATCGCCTGGATCATCTCCACCGGTGGACGGCCACGCTCCCAGAGCGCCCGGCTCTCGTCGAACGACGGGTCGTCTTTCACGGCTTCGAACGCGCTGCGGATCTGGTCCGGGCTGACGGTCACGCGCATCGGTGGCGCTCCTCCTGCGGGAGGCGCAGCGTACCGGATGGCGACGGCCGGCGAGTTCGTGGCGCAGTCGTCCCACTGTCGCCCGTTGACCGACCCGGGTAAAGGGTGCTTTACTGGCGAGAGTCAAGTGTCCTTGACATCACGACTCTAACGAACAAGCTGAGAGGGGATCGGATCGTGAACGGTCAGACAGTGAAGCGCCGTGCCCCGGTCGAGCATTACGTCCTCGCGATCGCGTTCGGCCTGACGCTGACGATCGCCGTGGCACTGGTGGTCGGGGTCACGAACCCCGCTGATTTCTGGCTCGCGGCGGGCATCGGCGCGCTGACCGCGGCCTATCCCGCTGTTTCGCTCGGTATCTGGATCTTCGTTTCGAACCACACGGTCACCCGCGACGCTCGCGGCGAAGAAAGTGTCGAGGTGACCTGGCTGAAGCAGGCGGCATCGGGAGCCTTCCTCGATGTGCTCATCGCGACGCTCGTCGTGACCGTCGTCCTGATGATCGGCCGATACGACGTTGACGCTTTGCCCGTGTTGCTCGTCCTGATCGGCCTGAGCGTGGTCGATGCGGGCCTGCGCTACTTCATGAACCGCTATCGCGCGCTGCGATGAGGAACAACCTCGCCGAACGACGACTCGATCGCGGATGGACCCAGGCGGACCTCGCACGTGCGCTCGGCGTCTCACGCCAGACGGTGATCTCGATCGAACGCGGGCGTTTCGACCCCTCGCTGCCCCTTGCGTTCCTCATCTCGCGCACATTCGGATGCAAGATCGAGGACGTGTTCACGGCAGAGGACCCGCGGTGATCGATCGATCTGGACCCGTGCCATCCTAGGACGTATGACCGACGCCCTGGCTCCCGACGAGACGCGGATCGATCGCTGGCTGTGCGCGGTGCGCCTCGTGAAGACCCGCCCGCTCGCGACCCGCTTGTGCGACGGTGGTCACGTCCTCGTGAACGGATCGTCGGCCAAGCCGTCGACGAAGGTCCGAGCCGGCGATCGGGTGGAGGCGTTCATCGCCGATCGCGAGCGCATCGTCGAGGTCCTGCGGCCGATCGAGTCGCGAGTCGGTGCCGCCGTCGCCGCGACGTGCTACGTGGACCACAGCCCGCCCGTCGTCCGGGAGGCCATGCCGGGGATCACGCTCGTCCGAGGGGAGGGCCGGCCGAGCAAGCGCCTGCGGCGCGAGCTGGAGCGCCTCCGTCGGGCGCCTGGCGCCTGAGCGTCTGCGGTCGGCCAGCAACTCCGGCAGGCCTCGCAAACCGATCTGCCCTGACGCGCGGTCATCGAAGACCCGAGGTTCGCCGTCCGCGACGGCGCGTCAGCGACTGGCGGCCTGACCGAACCAGGTCGTGGTCCCGTCGGACACGAGCACTCCGCCGGGAAGGAGGGCGGCCTGGACGTGTCCGCTCGGGATGTCCCCGGAGAGAGCGAGCGCCGTCCAGTGCAAGCCGTCGGTCGAGACCAAGGCGGCCGCGTCCGAGCCACCGCGCATCGCGAGGAGCCGATGACCGTCGCCGATGAGCGTCCCGTTCGGCTGCAGGCCGCAGTTCGCACTTCCGCACGTCGTCGCCCCAAGTGGCGAGAAGGTCTCGAGCGGCTGCCAGTGTCGGCCATCGGGCGATCGCCACCAGAGCGCCGCACCCGGGGCGTCGCCCATCCCCTCGGCGACCATGCCGTGGTCGCCGATCATGAGCCTCACCGCGTTCGAGAACGCCGGCATCTCGGAGCCCGACGCCGAGGTCGGCAGGAGCGCCGGGGTCTTCGGCCAGTGTCGGCCGTCGGCCGACCACAGCGCCGCCGCGCGGGCCAGGCCACCTTTCATCCACGCTCCGATCGCGACGTAGCCTGTCGACGTGCCCTTGAGGTCGGCAAGGGCGAAGTCGGGCGGAAACGCGTTCCGTGGCGAGATGGCCCAGGTCGAACCGTCGGACGCGGTCGCGAAACGGGCGGCCAGGCCGCTCGTCGCGACCACCACGCCGTCACTTCCGGTGCCGACGAGCGGAGCAAAACCCGTCGGGCTCGACAGCGCATCGACCGGCAGGGTGGTCTCGTGGGTCCAGCTCCGACCGTCGGTCGACGTCCAGGCCATGACTGGCGGGAGGGAGCGATACAGGTAGTCGTTCATCGCGGTGACGGCGACGAACCTCCCGCCAAGATCAGCCAAGCCGATGACCGTCAGGCCCGATGGCAAATTCGCAGAGGTCTCGCGGTCCAGCGGCTGCCAATGCATCTCGTCCGTCGATACCCAGAGCGTGGTGGACGTCGTCCCCGCGATGTCACCGATGGCGACTGATGTCCCGCCCGAGGTCACCTCGACCCTGACGCTCCCGAGCGGGTCGTCCGTCGCGAGTCGCTGCCACTCGAGGCCTGCCCACGCGTCGGATGGCGGCGGTGAGGCCGTGGTGAAGGCGACCGCCTGCGGATGGGGAAGGTGGGCCGGCGGAGCCGGCGACCCGGGCAGGGCCGGCGTGGGGCTGACAGTCGCGGAGGGGCTGGCGGGGGCCACCGCGATCGCGCTCGAGGCTGCCGGTTGGCCCGTGCCGCCCCACGGCTTGGCCAGGGCCAAGGCGATCCCGACCACCACGAGGACGACGGCCACACCCACCAGCTTGTCGTGACGCCGCCCGCGGGCGGACGGTGCGCCATAGAACGAACCGCCGTCAGCCATCGGCGCTCGGGATCGTGCGAGGTCGGATCCCGTGCACTCGACCACAGACCTTCAGCATCGGTCGCCCGTCCGCCTCACCTCGGGGAAGGAGCACTTCCCTCGACTGCCATTATGTCGCCGATGCCGACAAGCCCTGGCGCCTGAGCATCTGCGGTCGGGTTCGCCCAGACTGCCACGATGTCCATCGTCGAGAAGAGGCCGTTCCGCCTTGGCGGGCACGTTCTGGTCGTGCTCTTCGTCGTCTACCTCGTGCTGCTGGTCTGGACGGTCGTGTGGAAGCTCGAGGTTCCCTATGTGGGCGAGGCCGCGCTGCTCCCGCGACCGATCAAGCTGATCCCGTTCGTGCCCAGTGCCGAGGCCGGTGCGAGCGCACCCCTCGAGGTCCTCGCCAACTTCCTGCTGTTCATCCCGTTCGGGGTCTACGTCGGGCTCCTTGCGCCGACGTGGCGGTGGTGGAGATCGGCGGGCGTGTTCGTGGGGGCGAGCTTCGTCCTGGAGATCACCCAGCACCTGTTGTCCACTGGAACCTTCGACACGACCGACGTCATCGTGAACACCGTCGGGGGCCTCGTCGGGGTCGGGCTGCTCGCCATGGCACGCCGCAGACTGCAGGTACAAACCGCCGCCGTCATGACCAGGGTCTGCCTGGTCGGGACCGTCATTGCCCTGCTCGCGGTCGGGACCTTCGTCGCCTCACCGCTGCACTACGCACAGCAGCGGGATGTCGTCGTCTCGACGCCCGTCCCGTCACGGTAGGACGCTCGGCTGTCCGAACCGGGAGCGATCGAACTGCAGCGCACCGGTCCACCAGTCAAGGCGTGGTCGACCCAGCGGGCGGATCGATCTAGGGGGCGAGCACGACGGGAACGGGTGTTCCCTGCTGCAAGTCGAGCACGGCCCGATCGCCCAGCGGGGCGGCGAGCGTGGCCGTCGCCGTCCGTCGTGCCCCGACGGCCGAGCACGCCCCGCCGAAGAGCGCGACATGGGGATGCCGCGTGACGATGACCACGACCGCGAGGTCGGACTCGACGGCCTCCGCGGTGTAGTCCTCGCCGCAGGGCTGGTTCCCAGGATCGGGTGCGCCGACGAATGCGACGGTGAGGTCGTTTCCGCCGACCGTTCCGCTGGCCGAATCGATCGCCAGCCCGAGCCCGGAGCCGACGTCGTCGCTGACGACGACAGGATCGGCGAGCGCGACGCGGGTCACCTTGACGGCCGTGCCCTGCAGCGTGAACTCCCAGATCGGTGCGGTCGCAGGGCCCCGCGTCGTCTGGATCGGCCCCGACGTCAGTCGTGCATCCGTGACCAGGAGCATGGCGCAGTCGGAGCAGGGTTCCGCCGTGGTGGACTCGATCGCGACGATCGCGGCCTGCGGCGAGAGCAGGGGAACCTTGGTCGTCTTGCCGTCCTGCCACGCCACCTCGCCGTCTGGTGGCGCCTGCTCGGAGAGTGGGTTGACGGTCGTGACCGCGCCGGCCATGAGCGCGCGCTTGTTGTTGTCGCCCACGGCCTCTTCCCAGTCGCCGACCTGGCCCGTGAGCTCGCCGACTGGGGTGACGGCGGGACGCCCACCAACGGCGGCCACCGCCGCCGCCCACGCTGCGAGCACCGATCGTGCGCGCTGATGCGCAGGGCCTGTGTCGGTGGCGGCCGGGAGGGCGGATGGGTCACCGGCCCCGGCCGCCCACATACAGCCCGCCAGTGTCAATGCGATCAGGACCACGAACGCCCAGCGTTGCATCGACGACGCCGACACCTGCATGTCCCGTCCGTTCACGGTTCGCAGTCTCCCGAGGAGCCGGGTGATGCGGCGGGCGCGGGACCCGACGGTGCGACGTCTCCGGCCCAGATCCTGACGCTCCCGCACGAGAGGTCGACCCGCCCCATGCTTCCCTGTGACCTGACCACTCCGTCCGGACCGGTGGTGCTCCACACCTGACCGGGTGCGACGTGCATCGAGGTGAGCACTCTGCCGGACGGCGACAGCGCCTGGACGTCCCACGGAAGCGCCGGGAGCGCCGTCGTATCGATCGTGGGAGATGGGCCTGAGGGCGGGACGTCGGCGACTCGCCGGCCGTTGACCACGAGCGTCACGGTCAGGGTGCTGCCGTTGGACACGCCGAGGTTCGGTCGTGAGGAGATCGCCGCCGATGGCGACGCCGTGCACCCGGCGACGAGGGAGAGGATCACGGCAATGACGAACGTCTTCATCGCTGGGGAGACGGTGCCTTGCCGGGATTGGTTGCACAAGGGCAGCTCTGGCGAGGGACGACGCCGGTCAGTACTCGCCCTTGATCACGAAGAACGAGCCCCGAATGGTCCCGGCGAGCTTCGATCGCTGCCGCGCGAACTTGAACGTCCCGGCGAGCTCGGCCGGGACGTCCATGCCGTCGGAGAGCTTGAAGCCGACGGCCCGCTTCCCGCCGTCGTCGATCGTGTACAGCACGTTGATCGACAGGCCGCTCTCGTAGAACACGTACGCCCACCGGATGTTCTCGACCTGGAAGATGGTCGCCTCGAGTGGACGTGCGGCGATGGTGAGACCGCGCTCCTCCTGCAGGATCCGGCTCACCCACTCGATCGTGTCACGCGCCTCAGTCGCCGGATCGACGGCGAAGTCATGGCCGTACTTGTTCTTGAAGTAGCGGGCCTCGTTCGCCCGGAGGCCGGCGAGCGCGGGCGCCACGGGCGACGACTCCAGGCCGACGGTCGAGACGTTGGTGAAATCGACCACATAGGACATCGCTCTCTCCTTCGCCTCCGCCGCCGGGCTTCGCCACCCAACCCGTCACGTCCTCGGACCAACCTCGTCCGATGGCGCGGCGACCTGATCCCGAACGCATCTTCCACGCTCGGCGCGCGGCCGTTCGCTTCAGTCTGATGGACACCGGCCTCGACGAGGCGACCGCCGGTCGCTGGTGCGACGCGTGGGAGCGCGAAGCCGCCGGCCGGCAGATGGCGCGGGATGCCGACTACTGGATCGCAGGCGAGACATGGATCGCCGCACAGCGCGCCGCGCGGCGGCCAGTGTGATTCGTTGCTCCGGCGTCCGACCCGGACGACTGCCCGGCCACGTTTCGGGGGGTCACGGGCGATCAGGCGGTCAGGGGGCTTCGACGCCGGAGTGATCCCGATGCTAGACGGCCAAGGTTCAGGAATGGCACCGGGCTTGGCTCAGATTGCTTTGCCTTTGGTGGCGGGGGCGCGGTCGCGGCGTCCCGGCGCTACGGCTCGGGCTCGTCGGGCCAGAGGCGGGACGTGTGGAACCCGGGGATCGGATGGTGCGCTCGCGCCTGGAATCGCACCGGCACCTGGCGTCCGTCTCGGGCGATGAGGCGATAGCGGCCATCCTGGCGTCCGTCCGCGAGGAACCGCCCCCAGGCGATCGGGGTCCCGGCGGCGAGGTCGGGAGGCGAGATGTCCTCGATCCGCCGACCGATCACGTCCCTTGGTACGTAGCCGAGCACGGCCGTGACCCCATCGCTGACCGCGACGTAGGCATGGTCGTCGTCGGCGACGAGCACGAACGATCCCGGCTCGCGGTCCATCAGCTCGTGATAGCGCAGCCAGGTCGAGACGACCTCGATCCCAAGCGCGCGGAACTCCGGATCGTCGACCCGGGCGACCTCCCAGCGACGTTCCGCGAGACGCCACGCCGCCAGCGCTTCTGAAAAGGTGGTGGTGATCACGTGAGCTCCAGGCCTGGTGTCGATGTCGCGGCGTCATCGTCGCGTGCGCCGAGGACCAGAATGCGCCGTCGGCGTCGCGCCGTCACTGAGGCAGGGATCGCCGTCTACTCGACGGTCGAGCCGGTGAACGTGATCGATCGGCCCAGGAAGAAGATCCCGGGGTGGGTCGAGAAGCCGTCGCCGGTGTTGCCGCGCAGGACCGAATCGACCACTTCGACCGAGCCCGAGCGGTCGTTGCTGACGAAGAAGATCGCGCTGCCGCCCTCGTGGTTCGAGGTGTTCCCCTCGATGCGAGTGCCCTCGACATGCAGGAGCATCTGGTTGCCGTCGTTGTAGATGGCCCCGCCGTTGCCGCCGCCCGGCGTGCCGGCCTTCGCCGGATTGGCGCCCGAGCCGATCGCGTGGTTGCCCGTGAACAGGCTGTCGAGGATGGTCCAGGACACGCCGATGCTCGAGATCGCACCGCCGTTCGAGCATTCGTTGCGTCGGTCGCCCGATCCTCCGAAGGTGCTGCGCACGACGTACACCGGGAGGCCCTGAGACTGCGAGAAGACCTGGATCGCGGCGCCGCCGACATCCGGTCCGGTCGAGGCGCAGCGATTGCCGTAGAACTGGCTGTCGATCACCCGCAACCGTCCGCCGCGAACGAAGATCGCGCCGCCACCATCCATCGTCTCCGTCCCCGAGGCCTTGCCGTTGGCGAGCACGAGCCGTTGCACGGTCAGGATCGGGTGCTCCTGGTCCTGGCAGTGGCTGGTCGTCCAGACCTGCGCCGGGTCGCACGTGTTCTGGTACAGGATCCTGCGGGCACCCTGTCCATCGAGCGTGACGCGACCACCCCCGTCCAGGACGACATCGGGCTTGTCGTTGAAGACCTTGGCGGTCACGGTCATCGGGATCGCGACGGGAGCTCGGGCCACAAGCGAAGGTGATGATGCCGCCCTTGGCGACGGCGGCGGCGACCGCCGCCCCGGTGCAGCTCGCGGGCGTGCCCGTCCCGACGACATGGTCCGGATGGGTGGTGTCCACCAGTTGCGCCTCGGCCGGGATCGTCGCCCCGCCACCGGGGTTGCCCGGCGGAGGTGGCAGTGGCGTGACGGCGGTGCGCGCAAGGACCTTGGCGAGGAATCCGGCGGCCGCGGCACGGGTGAGCTGCCGGTCCGGGCAGAAGCGGCGAGTCCCGCACGTGATCGCCAGGCCGGCCGTCGCGAGCCGGTCGATCGCGGTCGCGAAGGTGTTCCTCGTCGGGACGTCCGTGAATTGGCCATGACCGCCGACGGTCAGGTGCAAGGCCTTCACCAGGAGGGCCGCCATCCGTCCGCGCGTGATCACCGTGTTCGGGCAGAAGCGGGTGGTGCTGCAGCCCTTCATGATCCCGGCCGCCACGACCTTCTTCACGCCGACCACCTGGGAGCTCGAAACGTCGCGGAAGCGGACCGAGACGCTCGCCGTCAGGCGAAGCGCCCGAGTCAGGTACACCGCCAGCTTGCCCTTGGTGACTACCGTCCCGGGGCAGAAGTGGTGGGTCGTGCAGCCGGGCATCACGCCTGCGGCGGCGACGGCATCGATGGCCCTCTCGTACGTCGATCCGTTGTCATCCGTGAACCGGCCGGCGGCGGCGGCGGTCACCGGCGGGATCAGCGCGACCAGGACGAGCACGAAGGCCAGCGCGGATCCCGTTCGACGTGCGTGTGGCATGGGCGTGGTCGACTCCTGCGGCGAACAGCCTGCTGACGCTAGCCGCCTGGCCGCGGCCATGACAAGCACCATCGGTACCGGTGCGCACCGGCCATTCGAGCCCCGTCCGGGGATGCCTCAGAGATCCAGGCCCGGGAGCCCGTTGGCCCCTAGCGCGATCGAGATCGCGCCGCCGTGGTGCGCCTCGTGCTCCATGAGGTGCCAGAGCACCCAGCCTCGGGTGGTCATCCGGTCGGCCCCGCGCTGCGGGATCGGGACGGTGATGTCGTCCGCCGTCCAGCGCTCGAGGCATTCCTCGATCATGGCCCACGTCCGGTCGAAGGCATCGACGATCTCGCCCGCCGTCCGGGGATGGCCTTCGTCGTCCTCCCAGCCGGCCATCTCGAGCGGCAGGTCGGGGACCGTCGTCTGGGCGACCCGGAACATGTCCCGGATGGCCGGGTCGCCCTCGCCGAGGATGTCGTGGATCCAGTACGCGCGAGATCCGGCCATGTGGCTGGTGAGCTGCCAGATCGACATCTGGGACGGGGCGGGCCGCAGCGCGAGCTGGTCCTGGCCGAGGTCGGCGATGGCGGCAAGAAGCCGCCGCTGATGGGTCGCCCATCCTTCGACGAACGGCTGGAGCACCGGCGTCACCGACGTGAGCATGGACCTCCTGCGTCTGCGAGGCCGTCCACCATACCGTCCGGGCCAGTCCGACTGGCGAACGATCCCGTCGGACGCCTGTCGATTCCGACGGAGCCGTTCGTCGTCATCACAGACCGGCGACGAGTGATCGCCGGGTCGAAGCAGGCGGCGACATGCGAATGTCGTGGCCACGGAGGTCGATCGACATGGCGAACTTCCTGCTCACGTTCCACGGCGGCAGCATGCCCGACACCAAGGAGGAACAGGACCAGGTGATGTCGGCCTGGACGAGCTGGTTCGGCACTCTCGGCACTGCCCTGGTGGACGGCGGGAACCCGATCTCGCATGCCAAGGCCATCTCCCCGGACGGGTCGGTCATGGACGCGACCTCTGCCCCGAGCGGCTACTCGATCATCAAGGCGGACAACCTCGATGACGCCGTCGGGCTGTCCAAGGGGTGTCCGGTGCTGGCCGGCGGCGCGGTCGTCGTCGTCTCGGAGACCTTCCCGGTCATGTAGTCAGCCCGGCTCGCGCGAACCGACCCGGTCCGCTGGACCGGGTCGGTCGCGTTCCTAGCCGGGG
Organism: uncultured Chloroflexia bacterium; assembly: GCA_963755995.1. Taxonomy (GTDB): domain Bacteria; phylum Chloroflexota; class Limnocylindria; order Limnocylindrales; family CSP1-4; genus SPCO01. The sequence continues at coordinate 75,092 of CAVWLQ010000005.1, forward strand.
GACTGGTCGCGGCTTGCCCGGTCCATCTCGACCCAGCGGGGGTTCCACGGGCCCTGGCCGTAGATCTTGTCGATCGCGACCCGGAAGGTCCAGCCGGTCGGCATGTCGCGGGCCGGGTAGGTCGCATCCGGTCCGATGTACCACTGGGCCAGGTGGTCCATGACCTCGATCGCGCCCCCGTCGGTGACGCTTGCGTGGCCCTTGATCACCAGGTAAGGGAAGAGCGTGTTGCCGTCGTAGTCCCTGGCCTGGAAGGACAGCGTGACGCGGGGATCCTGCCGCAGGCGGGCGGCGCGCTTCGAGTCGAAGAACGAGGCGAAGACGATCTCGTCGCCGTCGAAGCCGGCCCAGCACATGTTCACGTGTGGATCGCCGTTGCGCTTCATCGTCACGACGTGGGCCCACAGCCCACCAGCGACGAATTCGCGGACGCTGTCAGGGATCGTTGCCATGGCAACGAGTGTACGTCGAGGGCACGGCACGCGTCATCCTGCGAGAGCGGCGCGAACGGCACGTCCGCTCAGGCGTCGCTCGATCGCGCCCACAGATTCAGGTCGCCATCGACGGCGAAGCGATCGATCTCGGCGAGCTCGTCGGGCTCGAATGCGAGGTGCTCGAGGGCCGCGAGGTTGTCTTCCAGCTGCGCGACGGAGCTCGCCCCGACGACGGCGGAGGCCACTCTCGGGTCGCGGATCGTCCAGGCGAGAGCCATCTGCGCCAGGGTCTGACCACGCCGCTGCGCGATCTCGTTCAGGGCGCGGACGTTGGCGAGATTGGCGTCGGTCAGGTGCTCCCGCTTGAACGAGCCACCCGCCGCCAGGCGCGAATCCGCCGGCACGCCGCCGAGGTAGCGGTCGGTGAGCAGGCCCTGGGCCAAGGGCGAGAATGCGATCGCGCCGATCCGCTCCTCCCCAAGGACGTCGAGGAGGTCGGCCTCGATCCAGCGGTTCAACATCGAGTAGGACGGCTGATGGATGAGCAGCGGCGTGCCGAGACCCCGGAGGATGGCGGCGGCCTCGCGCGTCCGCTCCGCCGAATAGGAGGAGATCCCCACGTAGAGCGCCTTGCCCTGGCGGACGGCGGCGTCGAGAGCACCCATCGTCTCTTCCAGACGCGTGTCCGGGTCGACGCGGTGGGAATAGAAGATGTCGACGTAGTCGAGACCCATCCGGCCCAGGCTCTGATCGAGGCTGGCAAGCAGGTACTTGCGCGATCCGTGGTCGCCGTACGGTCCCGGCCACATGTCGTAGCCGGCCTTGGTCGAGATGATCAGCTCGTCGCGATAGCCTCGCAGGTCCGTCCTGAGGATCCCCCCGAAGTTCGTCTCGGCCGAGCCGGGCGGCGGGCCGTAGTTGTTGGCCAGGTCGAAGTGGGTGACACCGCGGTCGAACGCACGGAGCACGATGTCCCGCTGCGTCGCGAGGGGTCGGTCGTCGCCGAAGTTCTGCCACAGGCCGAGGGAGATCGCAGGCAGGTGGAGGCCGCTCGAGCCGACCCGTCGATAGGCCATCGTGTCGTAGCGATCCGGGGCGGCCTCGTGCGGCGATGTCATGCCGGTTCTCCCTTCTGCGGCCTCATGCGGCGACGGAGGTCGATGCGGCGTGTCCAGGCTCGCAATGCCCCCACGAGGTCGACCATGCTCCTTGGCGAGCTCGTCGTTGCCTGCGCGACCCTGTTCCCGACCGCCGTCGATGGATGTCGACAGCGTAGCCCGGCACGGCGGCCACGGGGTCGTCCATCGATGATCCCGGCATCGCGCGGGCCGGTCGAGGCGCTGATGGATCGGTCAGCGCGCGGCGAGGTGCTCGAGCCGGCGTCGGAGCGGCGTCCGCCACTGTTCTGCGAGGGCCGGGTGCTCGGCAACGGTCCGGAGACGTTCCGGCGACGCGTGACGGTCGAGCATGGCCCGGTGCGCGTCGAGGACCGTCACGCCGGCCTGATCCCGTTGGACGAGCTCGATCGGCCCGCTGACCGGGACGTCGCCGGGTTCGAGAACCCGCAGGTACCAGCCCGTCCGACCGGATGCTCGCAACCGGGGCCCGATGTCGTCGCGACTCCGGAACAGGCTGAGCTTGAAGCACGGCCATCGTGGCTGGGTCACCTGGAGCGTCGCCGATCCCCATCGCCAGACGTCCCCGATGCCGACATCGCGCTCCAGGATCCCCAGCGTGCTCAGGTTCTCACCGAATGGTGCCTCGCCGAGCACCTCGCCGAGCTCCGCCGTCCAGACGGCCAGGTGTTCGGACGGATAGGCGTAGACAGCCTTGTCGGTGCCACCGTGCACGTCGAGGTCGGCCTGGCCGTCGCCGGCAAGGTCGAGCCACGAGAGCCACAGGCGCGTGTCCCGGGGAACCGGATGCTTGCGGATCCCGCTCCACACCGGGTCGCCGTTGATCTCGCCCAGAAGAGTCGGCGTGCCGACGTTCACCGCCGACAGCCGGATGATGCCCGCGTCGGGGTCGGTCACACGTCCGACCGCGTCCAGGCTCGATCCACCATCGGTCGATCGTGCGACCTCACCGACGCTCGAAGCGCAGATACGCCGCTCCGCGCGCATCGACGTAGGTCGCCTCGTCAGTCTCGACGATGCGGAGGATGACGCTGTCGCAGATCGGGCAGCGCAGGATCGTTCCCGGGGCGCGCATGTAGGCGCGGAGCTCGGCGATCATGTGAACCCCACCGCAGTGCGCGCACTTGCCGGGGACGGCCGTCATGTCCGAGCCGAATGCGGTCGCGAGCGGACCGGCAGCGGCGTTGCCGTCGAGCGCGTCCATGTGATTGGGTTCCGCGGGATCGTCGGACATCGGTTGATCCTCCTTCGGCTTAGGTGCCGGTGGGGCCGAAGCGTTCGGTCCGGACGCGATCAGGCGGCAGGCCGAGGCGAACGAGCGCGTTCGCCGCGATCTCGACGAGGGCCGTCGGCCCGCACAGGTAGGCGCGTGCCGAGTTCCCCAGCGGACCGAGGACCTCCGCCAGCATGTGGTCGTCGATCCGGCGTGCGAACCCCGGCCAGCCCGGGGGCTGCGACCGGGTCAACGTGTGGAAGACCTCGAGGCCGTCGCCGTTCGCGACCAGCTGGTCCAGCTCCTCGCGGTAGATGATCTCGTCAAAGGCGCGCGAGCTCAACAGGAGACGTGTCGCCACGTGCGATCCGGCCCGCGCTCGATGGCGGAGCATCGCCATCAGCGGCACGACCCCGGACCCGCCCGCGACGAGGAACAGCGGTCCACCCAGCGTGGCCTCCCAGACGAAGTAGCCGCCGATCGGACCACGCAGCTCGATCCGGTCGCCGACCGACACCACGTCGTCGAGGAAGGGTGAGACCTCGCCGTCCTCGATCCGCTCGACGGTGATCTCGACCTCGCTGCCGCGTTCCGGCTCCGACGCGATCGAGTAGCTCCGCTCGACGCTATAGCCGTCCGCGGCCGTGAGGCGCAGGTCCACGTGCTGGCCCGCCCGATGCCCGCTCCAGGCGGGGAGGCCGAGCTCGAATGAGCGGACCGTGGGCGTCTCGTCGCGGATGGCGGTCACGGTCGCGAGCTGCCAGGAGATGGGGCCGGCCATGGTCGATCGGTCCTAGTCGCCGCTGTAGCGTTCTTCGAGCCATTGGTCGCCCCGGTTGTGATAGCCGAGGGACTCCCAGAACCCCGGCTCATCGTGCGACAGGAGGCGGAGGCCCCGAACCCATTTCGCACTCTTCCAGAAGTACCGCCCTGGGACGACGAGGCGAGCGGGGCCGCCGTGCTCCGGGGCAAGCGGCTTTCCGTCGTACTCGAACGCAACGAATGCCTGGCCGTTGAGGATGTCCCCCACCGGCAGGTTCGTCGTGTATCCGCCGTCCGACCAGGCGACCGCGAAGGCCGCGCTTGGATCGAGATCGACATGCTCGAACAGGGTATCGACGCTGACCCCGCGCCAGCGCATGTCGAGTTTGGTCCACTTCGTCACGCAGCTGATGTCAACGGTCCAGTCACGGGCGGGGAGGGCCTGGAACGTGTCCCAGGTCCAGCTCACCGGCTGGCCGACAAGACCGTCCATGGAAAACGACCAGCGGTCCAATGGCGTGCGAGGCGTCGGGCCAGCCGAGAGGACGGGGAAGCCCGTCGTCAGGTACTGGCCGGGCGGGATCCGGGAAGCGTCGGAGTTCCCGTCGCCCGTCGGACTCCGACGGCCGACGAAACCGCGGGTGACGAAGTGGTCGCTCATTGGGCCTCCGACTTCATGGCCGCAACGGGTCGGATCCGGGTCGCTCGGCCGGCCGACAAGGGTGCTGAGCAAACCTCCCCGCGCCCCGAATGTCAATGCCAGGGCGGGACCGACGAGGGATCACGGACATGCCGTCGCGTATCCGAAGCGGCCCGCCCCCGTCGGGACGGGCCGCTTCGGTGCTGCGCGTCAGCTCCGTGACGGTGTCAGTCGACGACCATCCCGAACGGCGCGACGCCACCGGGGATGGCGACTGGCGAGCCGGCGACCTCCGTCAGCGAGGTTCCGTCGATCGCGAACGCGCTGATCTTCGCCGCACCGGCGTCGACGACATAGAGGAACCTGCCGCCGGGCGAGACCGCGGCGTCGAACGGCTTGAGCCCGGTCGGGCTGGCGAAGGGGGTCGAGCCGGCGAGCGTCAGCGACCCGTCCCTGCCCACGGCGTACCGGGAGATCGACGGGACGGCCGTGTTGATCGCGAAGAGAGCGTGGCCGTCGGGGCTGAGGGCGACCCAGCACGGTGCGGTCTGGTTGTCGGCGAACGGCGAGCCGGACAGGGCGCTCAGTGAGCCATCTGCCGCGACGTCGTACACGGACACGGAACCCGCGCCGGCGCCGTCATGCGCGTTCGAGACGAACAGCTGGTTCCCATGGGTCGGCGAGAAGGCACTGCCGAACGGCCCGATCCGCTGGGCAGGGAACGGCGAACCCGGGGCGGGGTCCAGCCGTCCGTGGGCGCCGATGCGGAATGCGTCGATGAAGGAAGGTCCGGCATTCGGTCCGACGCGCGTGCCGACGAGCCGGCGACCGTCGGGGCTGATCAGCACGTGCCCGGGCAGCGCATCGTCGGGGAGCGGGTACGTGGAGTGTGCGATCGGCCGGAGTCGGCCACCCGGATTGAGGCGGAAGCCGGTGTAGTTGCTTCCGCCGGCCCCACCGTTGGCGACATAGACGAGGCTGTCGTGGACGGCGATGCTCACGGGCGCGATCCCGTTGGAGGGGACGACATCGGACACCCGGAGGCCACCGCCCGACTTGATCCGCAGCACCGACACCTCATTCGAGCCGGGGTCCGTCGCCAGGAGGTAGCGGCCATCGGCCGTCTGCTGGAGGCCGCCGGCCGAACCGAACGGGACGCCGGTCCCTGCCCCGCCCGTCGGGAAGGGCGAGCCGGGGATCGCCGTGAGCGAGCCGTCGGCGTGCCGGTCGAACGCCGCGATCGTGTTCTGGCCCGCGCTGTTGTTGTTGACGTAGAGGTGGCCCACGGTCCTGGGTCCTGCGGCGGCGGCCGTCCCGACCGAGAGGGTCGCGACCAGGGCGGCGATCGTGCCGGCCAGGCCGACGATTCGTCGTGTGCGATGCACCAGGCATCCTCCTTCACGTACCGGCTGACGGGTGTCGGCCGCTGACGCGACGTTGCTCGGTGCCCATGACGCGGCGATGACCCGCGGGTGAAGGTTGTGTGACAACGGGCTGGCGAGGCTGCCACGGACGACCGTCGGCGCTTCGGGCTCACGTCGTCTGGCCGCGCACCGGCCGGGCGCGGCGAAGCCAGACGTGTGACAAGGGAGACCCCCGGTCGACACCGCCCGGGGGGAACAGCGTTTCCCGGGGGTCTCGCATGCAGGAACGAGCCCCCGGCGATTTCGTTAGGGTGCGGGCGGAGGCCAGGCAGAACCTCGAGATCCTTTACGACGTCGACGTCGGCGCCCGCGAGCAGGCCGAGGCATCCGGCGTCGCCTTCCACCGGATCGCGTCGCTCAACGCCGACCCCGGGCTGGTCGCCGCGCTGGCCGCGGTGGCGACCGGGACGATCGGTTCGTCAGGGACGGTTGCATCGGGCGGGCGAGCGACTACGATTTCGGTCGGAGGTGAATCCCGATGACCATGCACGAAGCGCTGGACAAGGCGATGCGGCGCGACAGCACCGACGACGCGATGGCGGCTCTCCGGGAGGGCGGGATCGCGATGGCCAACGAGGACTCGATGAGCCAGGCGATCCACGATGTCTACTGCGGGATCGTGGCCGACCACCAGCACCCGAACGACAAGGATCGCGAGCAGGCGCGCCAGCTCATCGCGGCCCTCGGGCGCCAGCAGCCCGTCTGAATCGCGCGTCGACCGGCGACGCACACGAGGCTGATCGGCCGGACCGCGGACGCAGGGGAAGGCGGGGACGTCCGTGTCGGACGAAGTCGTCGGGCGATGGATCGAGCTGGCCGCGGTCGGGCGGCTCCTGGCCGGGGCGCAGCGCGCGCTCGCCGCCCTCGTCGTCGAGGGCGAAGCGGGCATCGGCAAGTCCACGATCTGGGAGGCCGGTGTCGCGGCGGCCACGGATGCGGGCTTCACCGTCCTGTCGTGCCGGCCGGCCCGCTCGGAACAGCGCCTCACCCTTGGCGCGCTCACCGATCTCCTCGCCCACATCGATGCCGGGGTCCTCGGGAGCCTCCCGGCCCCGCAGCGTCACGCGCTCGAGATCGCACTCCTCAGGGTGGCGCCGTCGGGGACGCTCCCGGACCAGCGCACCCTGTCCGTGGCGCTCGCCAGCCTGCTGCGTCTGCTGACCGGGGCCGCGCCGGTCCTGCTGGCCGTGGACGACGCGCAGTGGCTCGACGAGAGCTCGGCGGCAACTCTTGCCTACGCCATCAGGCGCCTGGGGGAGGCACCGCTCGCCGTCCTGGTCTCGGTCCGAACGGGGTCCGGCGATGCCCAGGCGCCTCCGCTTCTCGCGGCCCTCCCGCCGGATCGGACGGAGCGCGCCCGCGTGGGGGCGATGCCGCTCGCCTCGCTCCATCGCCTGTTCCAGCTCCGGCTGGGCCGGTCGTTCCCGCGGCTCGCGCTGGTCCGGATCGAAGCCGAGTCCCGCGGCAACCCGTTGTACGCCCTGGAGATCGCGCGGGCGCTCCGTGAGGTCGACATCGGGCTGGACCCGCACGCGCCGCTCCCGATCCCCGACTCGCTGTCTGCCCTGATGGCGACCCGCGTCTTGGCGTTGCCGACCGGGACGCGTCGTGCGCTCCTCCTGGCGGCGGCCGCGGCGGAACCGTCGCTCGAGACGCTCGAACGCGCGATGCCCGGCGCGGACGACGTGCTCCGACCCGCCGTCCTGGCGGGCGTGGCGACCGTCGACCGCGGGATCGTCCGGTTCAGCCATCCCCTGCTTGCCCAGGCCGTGATCGGTCTCGCGGCGCCCGGCGAGCTCCGCCGCGTCCACGGCATCCTGGCCGGGGTGGCGACCTCCCCCGACGCCAGGGCCCGCCACCTGGGGCATGCTACGGACGGTCCGGACGAGGCGGCCGCGCGAGCGCTTGCCGACGCCGCGGGTGCCGCGCGGACGCGCGGCGCGACCGTCGACGCCGCGGCCCTGTACCTCGACGCCGCGGGGGCGACGCCGACGGAGCTGTCCGACCGACGTCTCGAGCGAGCGCGGCTCGCCGCGGAATGCCTGTTCATCGACCTGTCCGAGATCGTGCAGGCGGACGGGATCCTCGCCACCGCCATCCGCGAGGCACCCGCCGGGCCGGCTCGCGCGGAGGCGTTGAGCCTGCGCGCCCTGCTCCGCTACTACCACGGGCGGGTGCCCGAAGCGGTCGCGATGGGTGAGCAGGCGCTCGCCGAAGTCGGTCCCGACGCCTTGCTCCGGACGAAGGTCCTCGGTCGCCTTGCGTTCCTCGTGATGCAGGTCGACCTCGCACGGGGCCATGCCCTCATCGTCGAGGCGGCCGCGCTGCTGGAGGGTGACGACCGTCGCGCCGACCCCGATCTGGTGGCCAACGTGCTCCTGCTCCGGGGCAACGCCGAGCTTGCGTTGGTCGAGCCGACGCACCGATCGGAGATCGACCGCGGGCTGCGCCTGATCTCCGCCGATGGCAGGTCGTGGGAGCGTGAAGGCGCCGATGGCTGCGCATTCGGCCTTGCCCGGTTCACGGACGATCTCGACGTCGCGATCGAGATGACCCGCGAGCTGATCCGTGCCAAGTCGGGGCCGGGTGGCGACGATCCGTTCAATCTCGTCCAGCTGTCCGGCCTGCTCGTCTATCGGGGAGCGTGGCGCGAGGCACGGGACATGGCAGAGGCCGCGCTGGAGGCATATGCCCGCGAGGGCGACGACCTCCACCCGGCGTGGGGACTCCGCGGGGTCGGTCTGATCGCGGCGCACGAGGGTCGCCTGGATGACGCGCGCCGGTACGCGCAGGAGGGCCTCCGGTTCGCCATGGAGCGCGGCGATGTCGTGATCTCCGCCTTCCACCGCCACCTCCTCGGGTTCGTCGCGTTGACCCTCGGCGAGTGGCCGGAGGCCGATCGGCAGCTGTCTGCGGCGGCCGACCTCGCAATGGGCATCAACGTCCGTCATCCCGGCCGGTTCAAGCTGGCGGGCGATCAGGTCGAGGCAGCGCTCGCCCTCGGTGACCTCCAGCGGGCGGCGGCCATCGAGGCGAGGCTCGACGACGCTGCCCGGATCGCCCCCACACCGTGGGTCCTCGCCGTGGGAGCGCGGTCATCCGGATCGCTCGCGGCGGCACGGGGCGACTTCGAGGCGGCCGCAGCGGCCTACGACCGGGCCCTGCGGGAGCACGATGGCCTCCCGATGCCGTTCGAGCGTGCCCGCACGCTCCTTGCCAAGGGTCGGCTCCACCGCCGCCGGAAGGAGAAGCGCCTTGCCGACGAGACGCTCCGGGCCGCCCTGGCCGAGTTCGAGGCACTGGGCGCCGCGGTCTGGGCCGAACAGGCCCGCGCCGAGCTGGCCCGGGTCGGTCGCCGGCCGGGCGCCCCGGACGAGCTGACCGAGACCGAGCGACGCGTCGCCGAGCTGGCCGCAGCGGGTCTGACCAGTCGTCAGATCGCGGAACAGGCGTTCATCGCTCCGAAGACGGTCGGCAACACCCTCGGACGCGTCTACCAGAAGCTGGGGATCCATTCCCGAGCCGAGCTGGGGGCGCTCGTGTCATCGGGTCGGATGACGGGCGGGTCGAGCCACCGGCACTGATCGGGGCAACCACCCCTTTCATCGGCCGGACGGCCGCGGTAGCTTCGCCGGCATGGATCGATCACGCGACGGCGACACGATCGAGATCTTCCTCGTCGAGCGGTACTGGCCCGATGTGGACGTCCACGAGCTCCGTCGCGCCATGCCCCGGCTGGAATCGGCCGTCGCGGCCATGCGGTCGGAGGGGCGCCAGGTCGAGTACATCGGCTCGATCCTCATGCCGATCGACCAGGTCGTCTTCACGCTCGTCGCCGCCGCCGACGAACACGAGATCCGCCAGCTCAACGAACGTGCCGGGCTGCCGGTCGACCGGATCGCGAAGGCCATCGCGCTGGTGGGGCCGGCCGTGACCGGCAGCCATGCGGGTGGCGGCGGACCCGAGCCGCGCCGATGAGACCGCCCGTCGCCCGCCTGTCGTCACCGCGCACCCAGCATGGAGGTTCGATCAGATGAGTCATCCCCGACGCGGCACGATCCGTGCCGTCGCCACTCTCGTCATCCTGTCCGCCGTGGGCCTGGCGGCCTGCTCCGCGTCGACCGCGAGCGTGAGCACGACGCCCGCAGGCCCGGTCGCGACCTCCTCGGCCGCCATCGACACGCCGCCGGCCGAGAGCTCCGCCGGAGCCTCGGGGTCGGCGGCACCCTCCGAAGCGGCTCTGCCCTCGGCATCCGAGGCCGACGCCGGGGCCACGGCCGTGCCGACGGCGGTCGACCCCTGCACGCTGGTCACCCCGGCGGAGGTGTCGGCGTTGTCCGGCTCGAACGCCGCGCCCAAGGCCTCCACGATGGAGGGCCACGCCAGGCTGTGCAGCTATGGCAAGGGTGGCCTCGGCTTCAACGTGATCGTCGCACAGTCACCGGACGCGGCGACCGCGAAGCAGCAGGAGCCCGCCTTCAAGGCACAGCTCGAGCAGATCGCCGCGGAGGCCGGCATCACCGAATGCCAAGCTCACCGAGCTGCCCGACTTCGAGTCCGGCGTGGACGCGGCCGTCATCAGCGGCAGCGTCACCCAGGCCGGCCAGAAGCTCAGCGCCATCTCGTTCGTCGCATTGAAGGGTGCCGTCCTCGTCGCGCTGAGTGATGTGGCGATCGGGGGGTCGATCCCCACCAGCGAGGCGATGCAGACGCAGGGGAAGGCCACGCTCGCGCGGCTTCCCTGAGCACCGGACGGGCGGGCCGCCCGCGGCGCGATCAGACCGTGATCACGGTCTTGCCGCGGGTGTGCCCGGCCTCCACGTATCGGATCGCGTCGGGCGCCTCCTCGAGGCGAAACTGGCGGTCCAGGATCGGGCAGACGACCCCGGCCTCGATGAGCGCGGTGACGGCGAGCAGGTCTTCCCTGTTGAGCTTCGCGTCCAGCCAGACGACGGTCTGCGACATGAACGGGGCGCTGACCTTGGCCCGGGCCATCCGCGCGATCGGTCCCAGCCATCGCCCGCCTGCCCCGGACGACAGCACGAGCGTCCCGGTGGCCGTCAGCGCGCGGCGGTACTCGGCCACGGACCGGGTGCCGGCCAGCTCGAAGATCAAGTCGTACGGTCCGCTCCGGGTCGGGTCGTCGCGGGTGTAGTCGATGACGTGGTCCGCGCCGATGGAGCGGACCAGGTCCGCGTTGCGGGTGTGACAGACGGCCGTCACCTCCGCTCCGAGCGCCTTGGCGATCTGCACCGCGAACGTGCCGACGCCGCCCGACGCTCCGACGATCAAGGCCCGCTGGCCGCGCTGCAGCCGTCCCGCGTCACGCAATCCCTGCAGCGCCGTGATCGACGACAGAGGGATGGCCGCGGCCTGCTCGAACGAGAGGACGGCCGGTTTCAGGGCGACATGGTCGGCCGGAGCGGAGGCCCACTCGGCAAAGGCGCCGGTGCACCACCCGAAGACGGCGTCTCCGGGCGCGAAGCCCGTGACGTCCCTCCCCACCGACTCGACGACGCCGGCGACATCGACGCCGCGAACGGTCGGTCGTGGCGCGCGCCAGCCACCGAGCATCGGGCGGACGACGAACGGGCTGCCACGCATGACGTGCCAGTCGAGGGCGTTGACACCGGCTGCGCGGACCCGGATCAGGACCCCATCGTCGCCGACCTCGAGCCCCCCGACTTCCTCGAACCGCAACACGTCCGCCGAGCCGTACCTGTCCTGGGCGATCGCTTTCATGGCCGTTCCTCCCTGACACGTGGATGTATACGCCGTAAGCGTATGGTGTAAGTCTGGACTTACGCCGTCAGTCATGTCAAGGGGCCAGGGGCCCGCACTTACCGTGTACGTTAAAGTGCGAGGCGATGAGCACCGAGACCGACCTCCCGCTCGAACCGTCCCTTGCGCCTCGCGTCCCGCTGACCAAGGAACGGGTCCTCCGCGCGGCGATCGACCTGGCCGACACCGGCGGGATCGAGTCGCTCAGCATGCGCAAGCTCGGAGGGGCGCTCGGGGTCGAGGCGATGTCGCTCTACAACCACGCTCGCGGCAAGGAGGACATCCTCGACGGGATCGTCGACGTCATCCTCGGCGAGATTGACCCGGGGCAGTTGCCGGCCGACTGGAAGGGTGCCCTGCGGGGGACCATCCTGGCGTCGCGGCAGGTCCTCCTGCGCCACCCATGGGCGCCGAAGGTCATCGAGACTCGGACCAACCCGGGCCCTGCGATGCTCGCCCACGTCGAGCGCGTGTTCGGGACCCTGCGCGAGGGCGGCTTCTCGGTCGACCTGACCCACCACGCCGTCCACGTCCTGGGCAGTCGGATGTTCGGGTTCACCCAGGATCCCTGGGACATGTCGGGCGGGACGCCGCCGACGCCCGAGGTCGCCGCGCTGCTCGCCCGGCAGATGACCGAGCGCTATCCGCATGTGACGGAGATGGCCATGGCCGTCAGCCACGATGGCGGTCTCGGCGGCTGCGACGACGACGTCGAGTTCGCGATCGCGCTGGACCTGATCCTCGACGGTCTCGAGCGCCTGCGCGGGGCTGCTCCGGGCTGAGCCCGCCCGTATCGGGGGGTACAGTTTCCGCGATGGAGACTGCCCAGCCGGCCGCCGTCCACGCGGTCACCGGGATCGTCGGTCGCGAGCGCGTCCGGGCCTTCGACCTGGCCGCCGGGCTGGCCGTGTTCTTCATGATCCTGGTCCACGTGCTGTGGCACTGGGGCGCACGGGAGACGTGGACGACGCCGATCGGGGAGGCGATCAGCATGGCTGCCGGCCCGACCGCGGCGCCCGTCTTCCTGTTCCTGATGGGCGCGTCGCTCGGCGCGGCGCCGCGAACGCGGGTCGGGACGCTGGCCGCCCGCGGGCTCTGGCTGGTCCTCCTCGGCTACGTCCTCAATTTCCTGCGCGGTGTCATCCCCGCCAACCTCGGCCTCGCCACCGGGGTCATCACCGCCGAGCAGGTCGACCCGTACACGACCTGGTGGCTGGCGACCACCGTGGACCTCCACCACGTGGTCGGCCTGTCCCTTGTGGTCATCGCCCTGCTCCGCGCGCGCGTGCAACCGGGCTTCCTCTGGCTCGCCCTCGCCGGCGCGCTCGTGTTCGTCGCGCCGTGGGTCCGGACGATCGCCTTCGGGACGCCCCTCCTCGACGCGCCGCTGACACCGTTCCTCGGCGCGGCGCCCAACGTCTACTACGCCGTCGTGCCCTGGCTGGCCTATCCGCTGGTGGGCGCGGTGTTCGGCGCGATGATCGCGCGATCCGGGGATCGGGCCGGCCTCTTCCGACGGGGCGCCCTCGTGGGGGCCGGCCTGCTCGTGGTCGGTGGCCTGCTGATCCTCGTCCAGCGGCCCGGCTTCGACGTCTTCACCTACTGGCGCATGCCGTTGTCGTTCGCGGTCGCGATCTTCGGGATCATCCTGCTCTGGCTGGCCATGTGCGACCTCGCGACCCGGCGGTCATGGATCGACGGGCGCCTCGGCGTCCTCTACGGCTGGAGCGACCGCGTCATCGCCATCTATTTCGCGCACTGGATCATCGTCGGCTGGGGCGTCGGCCTCGTCGGGTTCCGGGCGCTCCCGCTCGAGGCCGTGCTGCTGGCGATGGCCGCGGCGGTCGTGGCCACGAGCTACCTGTCGCGCTTCGCCGTCCGCCTCGAGTCCAGCTGGTGGCAGCGGACCGGCCGCACGCGCGAGGAGTCCGAGGTGGCCGTCGTCGTCCGGGCTGCCTGAGGCCGGCCCCGCTGGCGGCCGGCACCGTTCGGCCGGAGGCCGGCCTCGCTCGGCCGGCCTCGGGCCGCCCTCGGCTAGCGAAGGGCGATGTTCACGAAGTAGGTCTGGCCATCGTCGAGAGTCACGCCGATCCGCCAGAAGAAGCCCGTCGCGTAGCCCTTGGTGCTCCAGTTGTAGCCATAGTGGTCGCCACGCAACCGGTACATGGCGTCGGTCGTGGCCGGCTCGCTCACGTCCCCCTCGTCGACGGCCGCGTTCGTCGGTGCACCCTTCCTGGGCGTGACCCAGAGCGGCGCGACGGCCGGCTGCACGCTCACGCCGTTGGCATCGGTGAGGGCGAACTTGACCGGGATCGTGCTCCCGCCCTTGAACGTGCTGGCGGGACACGGCGACCCGCAGGTCAAGGTGTGGCCGGTGTCGTTGATCGGCTGGCTGAAACCGTCGAAGCGATAGATCACCCGGTACAGGACGTCCGCCGTGGTCGTGAGCCCGGCGCCATTGGTCGCCGTGCAGGTCACCGTGTGCACCCCGACCGAGCCGGTGTCGGGCGTCGCGCAGGACTGGGACACGATGCCGGACACGTCGTCCGTGGCGTCCGGCGTCACCTCGGCGGCGCCGTTGAGCACGACCGGGTTCGGGCCGATCTCCGCGCCGATGATCGGTCCGGTCTTGTCGATCTTGACCGTGATGACGTTGCTCGGATCGCTCATGTTGCCGGCCGCGTCGGTCACGGTCCGTGCCTTGGACTCGACCGCCGACCCGTCGTGGGACAGGACGTCGTCCGCCGGGCATGCCCCCGCTGGGATGCCCGAGCCGCCATCGGTGCAGGTGTACTGGATGGTGACGTCGGACGTGTACCAGCCGTCGGTCCCGTTCGGCTTCGTGGTGGCTTCGGCGGTGATCTCGGGCGCCGTCTTGTCGACGTTGTCGATCGTCACGGACGCCGTGCTCGTCGTGCCGGCCACGTTGGCGCAGGTCGCGGTGAGGGTCTGGCCCGGGCTGCCGAACTCACCGGTCGTCGTGCTGCTGGTCGTGCAGTTCGCGGGATCGATGGCCGTGGCGTCGTCGGTCCAGTTCCAATCGACGGTCACGTCGGTGTTCGACCAGCCGTTCGCGTTGGGCTCCGGCGTCCTCGTCGGGTCGGCGACGGGCCCGGTCGAATCGGTGCTGTAGGTCACGACGGCCTTGAAGTCGACGCCATTCGAGCTGCCGAAGTCCGCGTTCACGATGGTCAGCGTGTTCGAGCCGCCCTGGAAGTTCGCGGCGACGTCGTTGGTGAACGTGGAGATCGTGTTGAAGTTGGCGGCCGTGTCGATCTGCGGCTGCTGGCCGATCTGGACGCCGTTGAGGAGGACCGTCCCGGCGTTATCGGTCACCAGCTGGACCGTGATCGACGCGCCGCTGAAGCCGGCGGGGAGGCTGAACGGGATCGAATACTCGGCGGTCTGGCTTGACGCCTGGTCGTCGTTGGTGGACCCGGTGGTGTTGATCCAGCGGGCGCCACTGATCGCGGCGTAGACCCCGTGCGGGGCCACGACGACTGCCGCCCCGCTGGCTCCGATCGCGGGGATCGAGTAGGTCACGTTCGGGTCGGGCGTCTCGAAGTCACCGGCCCCGGCCCCGCTGACGAGGGTGATCGTGGACGCGGCGAGGACCGGTGGCACGACGGCCAGGGTCAGGCCGATCATCGAGGCGACGACCAGCGCGTGGCGGAGCGTGCGTCGGAGCGGGGACCGGGAGCTGGCGAAGAGGGTCGATGACACGGGATCCGACCTTTCTGCGTGCGCCGAACCAAACGGTGGTCCGGCCCTCCCCGGGGCGGAGACGGTAGGGCGTTGTTCGCCCGCAACGCAATCGGGCATCTGCCCTAGTCGAACGGACCGGGCGCACGCTCAACAGGGCCTTCGACGGGTGCCGCGACGCACCATCGACTCCGTTCGGGCATTCGCCCTCGAGCCGGGTCGGGGGTATCCTCTCGGCCAGGACGTTTGGGGGAAGCCGCGGCCGGACTTTCGGGGTCGGCCCGGATCACCCCCCGACCGACCGTGATCACGTCGTGCGACGGAGGGGTTGAACATGTCGCTGCTCGAACGCGTGGAGCGAGCGCAGCAGGGCGCCGACAGCGCGCAGGGTGCAGCGATCGTCCCGGTCGCGCCGCCGCCGCCGAAGCCGCCGGCACCTGAAGGTCGCACGCCCGCGCGCGAGGAGCTCCTCGCGACGATCCGGCGTCATCTCCAGGCCGAGGTCGTCGGATCGTTCGATTCGCTGCTCGACGTCGCCGATCCGACGGAGCTCAACAAGACCGTCGAGGCGCTCGTCGATCGGGTCCTCGTCCGCGACGGCTTCATCGTCATGAAGGACGAGCGCGTCCGCCTCATCGAGGAGGTCGCCGCCGAGATCACCGGCTTCGGACCGCTCGAGCCGCTCCTCAACGACGACACGATCACCGAGGTCATGGTCAACGGCCCGAACCACATCTACATCGAGCGGGCCGGCAAGATCGTCCGGGTCGACAGCTACTTTCTGAACGACGAGCACGTGCTCCGGATCATCGACCGGATCATCACCCCGATGGGTCGCCGCATCGACGAGTCGAGCCCGCGCGTCGACGCCCGCCTGCCCGACGGCTCGCGGGTCAACGCCGTCATCGAGCCGCTGTCGCTGGTCGGACCGGTCATCACCATCCGGAAGTTCTCGAAGTCGCCCTACCAGGTCGGGGACATGATCGGGTTCGGCACGGCGACCGCGGAGATGTTCGATTTCCTGCGGGCCTGCGTCGAGGCGCGGCTGAACGTCTTCGTCTCGGGCGGCACGGGCTCCGGCAAGACGACCTTCCTGAACGTCCTGTCGTCGTTCATCCCGGACGACGAGCGGATCGTCACGATCGAGGATGCCGCCGAGCTGCAGCTCCGCCAGTCGCACGTCGTGACGCTCGAATCGCGCCCGCCGAACCTCGAAGGCAACGGCGAGATCACGATGCGGGCCCTGCTCCGGAACGCGCTCCACATGCGCCCGGACCGGATCATCGTCGGCGAGTGCCGCGCCGGCGAGGCGCTCGACATGATCCAGGCGATGACGACGGGCCAGGAAGGGTCGCTCTCCACCGGTCACGCCAACACGCCGCGGGACATGCTTCGGCGCCTCGAGACGATGGTCCTGATGACCGGCTACGACATGCCGCTCAGGGCCATCCGCGAGCAGATCGCCTCCGCGGTGGACCTCATCGTCCACACCGCGCGCCTCAAGGACGGCACCCGCAAGGTCGTCAACATCACCGAGGTCTACGGCATCGAGGACGACGAGATCCTGACCCAGGACGTCTTCGCCTTCCAGCAGACCGGGTTCCGCGAGGGCAAGATCGAGGGCCGCCTCGCCCCGACAGGCATCCGCCCGACGTTCATGGCCAAGTTCAAGGCGTACGGCGTCGAGATGCCGGAGGACGAGTTCGGGATCCCGGCGTTCGACCCGGCCAAGCCGGGCCCGGCCGGCAAGGGTCGCTGGGGCGTCGACGCGACGCAGAAGGCGATCGACCTGATCCGGCCGGCCATCGGCCAGGGCCGCGTCGTCCAGGCCGGCGGGATGGTCTACATCAACTCGGTCGGGCCGGTCGACCCGGCCACGGGCCTGATCGCCAGCAGCTCGATCAAGGACCAGACGCGCCAGTGCCTGACCAACCTCAAGGCGAAGCTCGAAAGTGCGGGCACCTCGCTCGACAAGGTGGTCTGGGCGAACTGGTCGCTCAAGGATCCGACCGAGTTCGACGCGTTCAACGAGGAGTGGCTGCGCTGGTTCCCGGCCGACGGGCCGATCGGCCAGGGGACGCTGCTGCCGCCGGTGCAGCGCCGGGCCGGGTTCCGCATCTCGATCGGGGTCATCGCCGAGGCTTGAACGCGGGCTAGGCCGCGACCGGGTCAGGCGGCGGTGGCGTCGGCGTCCTTGCCGGTCGTGGCGGCGGCTCGATCCGGCGCTGCCCCATCGAGCACCACGCAGCAATAGCCCTCGGCCGGGGCCAGTCGAGCCGTCATGCCCACGTCGCTGAGCCCGTCCACGAGGCCTTCGGCCCAGGCCAGGTTCATCCCGCAGGTCACGTCGCGGTGGTCCGCGACGAGGGCGTCGTACGGGCAGTTCCGCAGGCAGATCCGGTCCGCGCGTCGATCGGCGTCGGCCACGATCTCCGGCTCATAGCCGGCGCCGGTGAGCAGCTCGAGCAGGGCCGTCCGCAGGCGCCGCCGCCCCGGTCGTGACCCGGCCCGGTGACGGGCATCCGCACCGGCCGCCTCGCCGCTGGCGCGTGCCACGTCGGTCAGGACGTTCGTCGCACTGGAGCCCGGGCCTCCGCCCAGCCGCTCGAGTGCCTCCGCGAACATGCCCGCCGCACGCTCGTACCGGCGGGTCGGGAACGAGGCGACGACATCACCCGGCGACCGCCGGTAGACCTTGGCGGGGCGACCGGCACCGGGACCACTCCGGCCGTTGAGACGGCGGAACTCCGTGGTCAGCAGGCCGGCGTCCACGAGCCGGTCCAGGTGAAACGACGCGAGCTCGCGGCTCATCCCGGATGCCGAGGCTGCCTCGTCGCGACCGACGCCCTCGCGCCGTGATGCCACGTACTCGTACAGATGCCGTCGCTTGGGCTCGCCGAGCGTGGAGATCGCGCTGACGGGGTCGGGGAGGTTCGTGTCGGTCGTCATGGCCCGCGATTCTAACAGGGACAGTTCTTACCAGAAGAGATTGACACGTGCCCGGGCGTCTGTAAAGGTAACCACGGTTACGAGTAGAGCGCCGACCGACTGTCGCCGGCGACCTCGTCGACAACGGGAGCGATGCGATGACGGAAACCACGCTCTACGACCGGCTCGGCGGCGCCTTCGGGATCGCCGCGGTCGTCGACCAGTTCAGCGACGCGATCGTCGAGAACCCGATCGTCGGGCAGGGATCGGCCAACCCGGCCCTGCGCGAATGGCACACCAACAACCTGGGACGGCTGCCCGGGCTGAAGTTCATGCGCACGCTGTGGGTCTGCGCCGTCGCCGGCGGACCGTTCCAGTACACGGCCACGAACCCGGGCGCCACGGTGCTCGGGCTCGAGGAGGCCCATCGCAACCTGAAGATCTCACCAGCCGAGTTCGACGAGGTCGCCGCCGAGCTGGCCCGGACGCTGGATCGGTTCCAGGTGCCCGGGCCGGACAAGGAGGCGGTGCTCGGTGCGTTCGCCGCGCACAAGGGCGAGGTGACCGAGGGCTACGCGGCCGCCTCGCCCGCCTGAGCGCGGCTCGCCGACCCGCCGGGTGGCGGGATCGACGAGCCACCGACTCCGTCAGGACGCGGACGGCGTCGCCTTGGTCGTCGACGTCGCCGGATCCCGGTCGAGGGCCGGGTCGGTGGCACGCGCCGGCGCCTCCTGGAGGAGCAGGACCAGTCCGGCCGCGATGACGGCGGCCACGATCCCGAGAAGGAACGTGTTCGACGTGGCGATCGAGAACGCGCGATAGATCGCGTCGACGATCGCCGGCACGAACGGGGCCACCCCGTCCTTGGCGGCGGCAGGCACGGCCGCCAGGATCGCCGTCCCCAGATCGCCGACACCGGTCAAGGCGTCGAGGCTGCCGCCACCGCCGAAGATGGCCCCGGCCACCTCGGGCGGGACGTTGGCCGCCGTGAGCTGGCGAGGCAGCTCCTCGGACAGCGTCGTCGCGAAGATCGTGCCGGTGAGTGCCAGCCCGACGGTGCCCCCGACCTGCTGGAAGAAGGTCAGGTTGCTGGTCGCCGTCCCGAGTCTGCTCGACCGGGACGCTGTTCTGGACGATCAGGGTGAACACCGCGAACGTCGGTCCGACGCCGAGGCCCGTGACGAACATCCAGGCCCACAGGACCGGGATGGGCGTGTCCGCCCGCAGGTGGCTGAGCAGGAACAGCCCGATGGCCATCATCGACGAGGGCGCCGAACGATCAGCCACTCGATACCGGCCGGTCCGCGCTGACGATCTGTCCGGAGGCGACGGCGCTGAAGATCAGGCCGCCGAGCAGCGGCAGGATCTGGTAGCCGGATTCGGTCGCCGACGCGCCCGCGACGACCTGGAACCAGCGCGGCAGGAACACCACCGTGGCGAAGAAGCCGAACGCGGCGAGGAACACGGCGGCGACCGAGACGGTGAATGAGCGCATGCCGGAACAGGTCGAGCGGCACGATCGGCTCCGGCGCGCGCGACTCGGCCCACACGAACAGCACGAGGATCACCGCTCCGAGGAGGATGAGCCCGCCGACCGCCGGGTCGGTCCAGTCGGCGGTCCCCTTGTTCGTCAGGCCCACGAGGATCGGGACCAGCGCGCCGGTGAACAGCGCCGCGCCGAGGTAGTCGATCTTCGTCCGCTCACCGCCAAGGTGGTACGACGGCAGATAGCGCCAGACCACGGCGAAGACGAAGGCGCCGATCGGCAGGTTCAGGAAGAAGACGAACGGCCAGCCGATCGTGTCGGTGATGATCCCGCCGATCGCCGGCCCGATGAGGACTGACAGGCCGAACACGGCGCCGAACAGGCCCTGGTAGCGGCCGCGTTCGGATGGCGCGAACAGGTCGCCGATCACCGCCAGGGCGATCGGGAACAGGGCGCCGGCGCCGAGTCCCTGGATGCCGCGCGCAGCGACGAGCTGCCACATCTCCTGGGACAGGCCGGCCAGCAGCGAGCCGATCATGAACACGCCGATCCCGAACAGGAAGATCGGGCCGCCGTCCGAACAGGTCGGAGAGCTTGCCGTAGAGAGGCCCGCTGATCGTGGAGGTCAGCAGGTAGGCGGTGAAGGCCCACGTGTAGAGGCTGTTGCCGCCGAGGTCGGTGATGATCCTGGGCAGGGCCGTGCCGACGACCGTCTGGTCGAGGGCGGCCAGGAAGACGCCGACCATGACGGCGCCGAGGATCCGCATGCGGACCGGATGGGGCAGCTCGACCGGGGCACGGTCGACGAAGCCGGGGATGGCCTGACTGGTGGTCGATGACATGACGCTCCCTCTTCGTTGCGATCGCTCTCACCATAGGGAGCCATTAGGTAGATTTCGTTCCTAATGGCGCGGTAGGATCAGAGTGAACGTGAGAACCTCGGCGCGGCTCCTGCGGCTCCTCTCGCTGCTCCAGACGCCCCGGGACTGGACGGGCCCGGAGCTGGCCGAGCGTCTCGAGGTCAGCACACGGACGATCCGGAACGACATCGAACGCTTGCGGGGCCTCGGCTATCCGGTCCACGCGACGCGCGGGACGATCGGCGGCTACCGGCTCGCGGCCGGGACCACGCTGCCGCCGCTGCTGCTCGACGATGACGAGGCCGTCGCGCTCGCCGTCGGTCTCAGGACGGGTGCCGGGGGCGCGGTCACCGGCATCGAGGAATCATCGCTGCGGGCGCTCGCCAAGCTCGAGCAGGTCCTGCCCGTCCGGCTCCGCAGCCGCGTGACCGCGCTCCAGACGCACACCGTGCTCGTCACCCAGCGGTCGGGTCCCACGGTCGACCCGGACGTGCTGACGATGCTGGCCGGGGTCTGCCGGGATCATCGGCAGCTGCGGTTCGACTACGACGACCGCCACGGCGGCGCGAGCCAGCGACGGGTCGAGCCGCATCGCCTGGTCAACGCCGGCCGGCGCTGGTACCTGGTCGCCTGGGACACCGACCGGGTCGACTGGCGCACGTTCCGGGTGGATCGGTTCAGGCCACATGTGTCGATCGGCTCGCCGTTCAAGCCGCGCGAGCTGTCCGACGACGCCGTCATCGCGCTCGTCTCGCGGGGCGTCCCGCCGGCCGCCCGGCGGTTTCGCGCGCGGGTGCTGGTCCACGCCCCGGCGGCGGTCATCGCCGAGCGGATCGGGCCGTGGGTCGGGACCGTGGAGGCCGTCGACGCCGCCACTTCCATCCTGGACACCGGCGCCGACACGCTGGACATCCTGGCCGTCCACCTCGGCATGCTCGACGCGGAGTTCTCGGTCATCGATGCGCCGGACCTCGCGAGCCATCTCCGGCTGCTGGCCGGTCGCTACGCGCGGGCCGCCGCCCGCTGACCCTCCCCGACCCGTCAGGCGTGGTGGATCTCCTCCAGGCGACGCCGGTCGGCGGTCTCCAGCTGGAAGGTCGAGTGCTCGATGTCGAAGTCGCCGGCCAGGCACCCGCACAGCTCGTCGAGCACGGCCGGCGGGTCCGCGCCGGGTCGCAGGACGACGTGGGCGGACACGACGTTGACCCCGGACGTGATCGTCCACGCGTGGAGGTCGTGCACGTCCGCCACCCCGGCCGCCTCCCGGATGTGCGCCCGGACGGCCTCCAGGTCGAGGCCCTTGGGCGTCGCCTCGAGCAGGATGTCCACGGCGTCGCGCAACAGCCGCCACGTCCGCGGGATGATCAGCAGGGCGATCAGCACGGACGCGACCGCGTCCGCGCCGGTCTGGCCGGTCCGGGCGATGATCACGGCCGCGATGACGACCGCGGCCGATCCGGCGAGGTCGCCGAAGACCTCGAGATAGGCGCCCCGGACGGTCAGGCTGTCCGCCTGCGCGTCTCGGAGCAGGAACAACGAGACGGTGTTCGCGACGAGGCCGAGGACGCCGACCGCGAGCATCAGGCCGGTGCCCACGGTCTCCGGCTCGGCCAGCCGCCGCCAGGCCTCGAACAGGATGAGGCCGGCGACCCCGAACAGCAGCACGGCGTTGACCACGGCGGCGAGGATCTCCAGCCGGAGGTAGCCGAACGTGCGCTCGGCATCGGCCGGCCGGCCGGCCATGTGCACCGCGGCCAGCACGAGCCCGATCCCGGCCACGTCCGTGAACATGTGACCCGCGTCCGCCAGGAGGGCGAGGCTGTTGGCCATGAACCCGGCGACGAGCTCCACGACGAAGACCGCGAGGGTGATCCCGAAGACGAGGGTCAGGCGGCCACGCGAGGCGCGAGCGGGCGTGCCATGCGGATGGGGCATCGGCGGGCGGCTAGCCCTTCGGCTTCTTCGGAGGCAGCATCCGAACGTGGCTGAGCGCCCGGTCGATCCAGGCCGCGCCGTCGGCCGTCCCGAGCTGTCCCGGCGCGAGCGTGGCCCAGCCGGCCATCGGTCGCTCCGGCGGTCCGAACGGCCCGGTGCCGGGGAGCGCCCGGAGCTCGTCGAGCTCATCCGGTGCGAGCTTCACGCCGACCTCCGGGCCGAACAGGCCCATGAACATGTTGCCGTTCACGAACCCGCCGAGGTTGCCGAACATCGGCTTGACCTCGACCCCCGGCGCATCGGGGACGAGCGTCCGGAAACGGGCCTTGTCGGCCTCGGTCGGCTTCGGTACCTGCATCTCGTCCCTCCTTCCCCGGCTGCGCTCGCGTCGAGCCTACCGCCGGAGGGCCGGGACCGTCGGAGAGCGGGGTTGCCTTGCCGTGCCGCCGGCACGGGTGCTACGGTAACGTGCGGGTTACCGAACGACAGCGCGCAGCGGGAAGGAACCGACCATGACCACAGCGATCGGGAGCGGGACCAAGGCGGATCCCTGGGTGCTCAAGACGCCACCCGGCACGTCCGAGTACCAGATGTACCTCGACGACGCGGGCGACCCGCCGGCCATCATCTGCCAGGTCGGCGGCACGCAGCTCAAGTACGACCGTCGGGCGATCGACGACCTGCACGCCATGCTCAAGGCGCACGGCGACTGGATGCCACTGGGCGGCGCCGACGAGCAGAAGCCCGCACCGGACGGCACGGTCGAGGCGTGGGGCCGGTCGGCCGACAACCCTGTCGGCGGCTGGTACGGCCTCAAGAAGGGCCTCCGCGGGCGGTTCGGCGTGTACATGCCGCCGCTGCTCGAGGCGCTCGGCCTGGCCGAGGTGACCCACGACGCGAAGAACAACAAGATGCGGGCTCTCTAGGCACATGGTCACCGGCCGTTCCGCGGCTCCGGTCGATCCGTTCGACGCGCTCGGTGATGCCAACCGCCGCGCGATCGTGGAGCTCCTGGGCGGTGGGGAGCGCTCGGTCGGCAGCTGGCCGACGTCCCTGCCGATCAGCCGGCCGGCCGTCTCTCGCCACCTCCGGCTCCTGAAGGAGGCGGGCCTCGTCGTCGAGGAGCCGCGCGGCACACGGCGGATCTACCGCCTCCACGACGAGGGCATCGAGGAGGTGCGGCGCTATCTCGAGCGGGTGTGGGGCGAGGCCGCGGCCCGCTTCCGGCTCGTGACCGAGAACACGACGCCCGAGCGGTGATCGAACCGATCCGCCTCGCGTTCGACGTCGACGCCCCGCCTGACGCACGCCTTCGACGTCTGGACCGCGCGGATCGCCCAGTGGTGGCCGGCCGACCACACGGTGTCGGCATCCCCGGTCTGACGGTCGTCCTCGAGCCGCGCCCGGGCGGGCGGATCTTCGAGCGCACGTCGGGCGGCGACGAGCACGACTGGGGCGAGGTCACCGTCTGGGAGCCGCCCAGCCGGCTCGTCTACCTGTGGCACCTCCGGCGCGACCGCGCCGATGCGACCGAGGTCGAGATCCGATTCCTCGACCGGGATGGCGAGGCGGACCCGGGTCGAGATCGAGCACCGCGGCTGGGAGGCGCTGGGCGTCGCCGCCGAGGACTGGCGCGATCGGAACCACGGCGGCTGGGCGGCGCTCCTGCCGCACTACGTGGCGGCGGTCGGGGAGGGGTCGGGGCCAGGCCTGGCCTGATCGATCGTCTGCGCCTCCGCCCGGCGCCTCCCGTCCGGCCCGCCCGGGCCTCAGCCGGCGGTCGCCGCCGCGGCGAACGAGGCCATGTCCGTGAACGTCGCGTCCGGCGTGGCATCGGCCGGTGGCGTCGCGCCGCTCCCCGGGCGACCGTGCCGGCGGTCGATCCAGACCGTCGCGAACCCCAGGCGTTTGGCCGTCACGTGGTCGTGATAGAGGCTCTGGGCGACGTGGAGGATCCGCTCGCGGGGAAGCCCGATCCGCTCCAGTGCGACCTCGAAGTTGTGCTCGCTCGGCTTGTAGCTCCCGGCGGCCTGGGCGGTCACGACCCAGTCGAACGTCGTCGCCAGGCGCTCGGCGGATCGGGCGAACAGGTCGTCATCGCAGTTGGTGATGACGCCCAGGCGGAAGCGTTCGTGCAGGCGGCGGAGCGCCGCGGTCGAATCGGGGAACGCCGGCCAGTCGCCGACCGAGTCGGCGAACGCGTCGGCCTCCGCCGCGTCCGGCGAGACGCCACAGCGAGCGGCCAGCCCGCGCTGGGCGTCGTGGAGGATCTCGCGGTAGCGCCGGTAGGGGCCGGCCTCTGCCGCCGCCTCCAGCGCCGCGTAGTCCGCGAGGAGCTCGTCGTCCGATCGCGCGACCTCGCCCCGCGCGAGCATCGGCCGCAGGCCGGCCAGGATCCCGGTCTCCCAGTCGATGAGCGTCCCGTAGCAGTCGAAGGTCAGCGCCTCGAACCGTCCGTAGTCGAGTCCTGCCACGATCGCCGTCCTCCACGCGTGCCGTCCGGTGGACGGCCGATCCCGCGCCATCATCGCCGAGTCGAGGGCCGCCCATCAGGCACTCCCCGCGAAACCGGCCCGCCCGGCTCGACGTATCGACCCGGACAGGGATGACTGATCCCGTCGACGTCAGGTGGAGGTGTGCCGGATGGCTCGTTCGCTCCGTTTTGTCATCGCGTCGGTCCTGGTCGCGGGGCTCGTCCTGAGCACCGCATCCGTGGTCGCCGCCAAGAACGACAAGCACGAGGATCATCACAAGATCCTCCAGACCAGGCTGGTCGGACTGGCCGTGCCGGGCACCACCATCGCCGGCGTCAAAGGCGCGGGTCATGCGTGGGCCATCGACAAGGGCACCGGCAAGCTCTTCGCGGACGGGCGGCTCAAGGTGGAGGTCAAAGGCCTGGTCCTGACGCCCGAGGGCACCAACCCCGTGACGACCGGCAAGGCCGTGGTGTCGTGCAACGGAGGGGCGACGACGGCGGACATCGTCTCCTCCACGGTCGTCCCGCTGTCCGTGCCGGGCGGCAACGCCACGGTCGACCAGCATGTGACCCTGCCCAGCCCATGCCTGGCTCCGGTCATCTTCTTCACGAGCGCCACGGGCGCCTGGTTCGCCGTCAGCGGCTGATCTCCTCGGCTGTCGGGAGGAGCGGGCCTGGGGTGGCCCGGCTTGACAGCACGGCGGTGGCCGGTCCCTCGTCGGACCGGCCGCCGCCGCTCGACGCTGCTAGCATCGGCCGCGATGGCGAGCGGGCGTTTCGACTTCATCATCGTCGGCGGCGGATCGGCCGGATGCGCCCTCGCCAACCGCCTCTCGGCGGATCCCGGCACGACGGTCCTCCTGCTCGAGGCGGGCCGCCCGGACTACCGGTTCGACGTGTTCATCCACATGCCGGCGGCCCTGACCTTCCCGATCGGCAGCCGCTACTACGACTGGCAATACGAATCCGAGCCCGAGCCGTTCATGCACGGCCGCCGGATCTACCACGCCCGCGGCAAGGTCCTGGGCGGCTCGTCCAGCATCAACGGCCAGATCTTCCAGCGGGGCAACCCGCTCGACTATGAGCGCTGGGCGGCCGACCCGGGAATGGCCAGCTGGGACTACGCCCACTGCCTGCCGTACTTCAAGAAGATGGAGACCTGCCTCGCCGCGGCGCCGGACGATCCCTGGCGCGGGCACGACGGCCCCCTCGTCCTCGAACGCGGACCCGCGACCAACCCCCTGTTCACGGCCTTCTTCGCCGCGTGCCGGGAGGCGGGCTACCACCTCACCGACGACGTCAACGGCTACCGCCAGGAAGGCTTTGCGCCGTTCGACCGGAACATCCATGACGGCCGGCGCCTGAGCGCCGCCCAGGCCTACCTGAAGCCGGTGCGCAGTCGCGGGAACCTGACCGTCCGGACCCGGACGCTCGTCACCGGCATCGTCTTCGATGGCACGCGGGCGGTCGCGGTCGACATCGAGCGCCGGGGCGGCGGGACCGAGCGGATCGAGGCCGGTGAGATCGTCCTGGCCGGCGGCGCGATCAACACGCCGCAGCTCCTGCAGCTGTCGGGCGTCGGGCGTGCCGACGATCTGGCTGCGCTCGGGATCCCGGTCGTGGCCGACCTGCCGGGCGTCGGCGACCACCTTCAGGACCATCTCGAGGTCTACATCCAGTACACCTCGCTCCAGCCGATCTCGATGCAGCCGTCCGCCACGCAGCTCTGGCGGCGGCCGTTCATCGGCGCGGAGTGGCTGTTCCTGCGCCGCGGGCCGGGCGCGACCAACCACTTCGAGGGCGGCGGCTTCGCCCGCAGCAACGACGACGTCGCGTATCCGAACCTGATGTTCCACTTCCTGCCGCTGGCGATCCGCTACGACGGCAGCGCCGGGGCGGCCGGCCACGGCTACCAGGTCCACGTCGGCCCGATGTACTCCGACGCCCGCGGGTCCGTGACGCTGAAGACGACCGATCCGCATGACCATCCGGCCTTGCGCTTCAACTACCTCTCGACCGAGCAGGACCGGCGCGAATGGGTGGAGGCCGTCCGGGTCGCCCGGCGCATCCTCAACCAGCCGGCGATGGACCCATACAACGGGGGCGAGACGTCACCCGGCACGTCCGTGACCACGGACGACGAGATCCGCGACTGGGTCGCGCGCGACGCCGAGACCGCCCTGCACCCATCGTGCACGGCACGCATGGGGACCGATGACGCGTCCGTCCTGGACCCGCTATCGATGCGCGTCCACGGGACGGACGGCCTGCGGGTCGTCGACGCCTCGGCGATGCCCTACATCACGAACGGCAACATCTACGCGCCGGTGATGATGATCGCGGAGAAGGCCGCCGACCTGATCCTCGGCAACACGCCGCTGCCGCCGGAGCCGATCGCCTTCTACCGCCACGCCGCAGGGTGATCGACGCGCTCGACTAGCCGAGCGCGCGCAGGAGCTTGAGACCGGCCGCGTAGGCGGGCCAGCCGGACCAGCCGGTGCCGATGACGCGACGGATCGGGACCAGGACCTCGACGTGCGCCCGTCGCTCGGCGTCCGGCTCGGCCCACCGCAGGTCGAGCTGCAGCCGGGTGATCGCGGCCCCGCCAGACGGGCGGACCTGAGCTCGAGCGCCGCGTTCGGTGGGATCCCGCGATCGCCCGGGGCCTCGGTCAGCCAGCGACGCCAGTGAGCGGCCTGGGGGCGGTCGGGTCGAACGTCACCCCGCCATGGTACCCGAGCGACCCTGTCCATCATGTGCCGAACTTCTAGACACGAACCTCGCTGGTGCCCGATACTCCGCGGTATGACACAGATCCGTGAACAGCCGGTCGCGCGTGTCCGCGTCGGCCAGGCTGCCGAGATGCTGGGGATCTCGGTCGAGACGCTCCGCCGGTGGGAGAGCGAGGGCCGCCTTCGGATGGAACGATCCGAAGGCGGCCAGCGCCTCGTCGAGATCGAAGAAGTGGCGCGACTGATCGACGCGCGCCGGAAGGCGACGACGGATCGACCGATCGTCGCGCAGTCGGCGCGCAACCGGTTCCACGGCATCGTCACCCGCATCGAGGCCGACCGCATCGCCGCGGTCGTGGAGGTCATCGCCGGCCCGCACCGGATGGTCAGCCTGATGACCGCGGAGGCGGTCAACGAGATGGGTCTCAAGGTCGGTGACGAGGCGGTCTGTGTCGTCAAGGCAACCAACGTGATCGTCGAGATCCCGTCCTCGAAGGAGAGGGGAACGTGAGATCCCGTCTGCCAGCCCTGACGGCGCTGATCACCGTCGTCGCGCTCATCCTGGCGGCCTGCTCGTCGGGCGGCGCCGCCTCCCCGAGCGCTGCCGCGTCCGTGGCGCCGCCGTCCACCGCGCCGTCCGCGGCACCATCGGTCGAAGCCTCGACGGCACCGTCCGCGGCGGCGATCGAGCTCACGATCTTCGGGGCCGCGTCCCTCAAGGGCGCTCTCGATGCCACGAAGCCGGTCTATGAGGCGGCCAATCCCGGCACCACCCTGACCATCTCGACCGACGCCTCGTCCGCGCTCGAGACGCAGATCGAGCAGGGCGCACCCGCGGACGTCTTCCTGTCGGCCGACACGACGAACCCGCAGAAGCTCGTGGACAAGGGCCTGACCGCCGGTCCCGCCGTCAACTTTGCCGGGAACAGGCTCGTGATCATCGTGCCGACCAGACAACCCGGCCAGGATCAAGACCCCGGAGGACCTGGCGAAGCCGCAACATCAAGATCATCGCCGCCGGGGACGCCGTGCCGATCACCAAGTACGCCAACCAGCTCGTCGACAACCTGGCCAAGCTGCCCGGCTATCCGGCCAACTTCGCCTCCGCCTACAAGGCCAACATCGTGTCCAAGGAGGACAACGTGAAGGCCGTGGTCGCCAAGCTGGAGCTGGGCGAGGGTGACGCGGCGATCGTCTACGTGACGGACGCCAAGGCCTCCACGAAGGTCGGGACCGTCGACGTCCCCGACGCGGCCAACGTCCTCGCGACGTATGCCGGTGTCGTCGTCAAGGCCTCGCAGGATGCCGACGCAGCCGGGGCGTTCATGACGTGGTTCGCCGGTCCGCAGGGTCAGGCGATCCTGAGCGGCTTCGGGTTCCTGCCCCCGACGTGATCGACGGATCCGCCGGGCGATCATCGGCGCGCACATCGATCGATCGCCGGGCGGGCGTGCCCAGGCCGAATCGATGGGCGGACCGGTCGGTCACGTTCCTGGCCGGCCTGTTCGCCCTGTTCCTTGGGCTGCCCGTCCTCGCCCTGGTCGTCCGGGCCATCCTCGATGGATCGCTGCGGGTCGCCCTGGGCTCGCCCGCGGTGCTCGATGCGCTCTGGCTGAGCCTCGTGACGACCTCCGCGAGCCTGGTCATCACGGTCGCGCTCGGTCTGCCCCTCGCCTTCGTGCTGGCACGCCGGCGCTTCCGGGGACGGGGGATCATCGAATCCGTCGTGGACCTGCCGATCGTGCTGCCGCCCTCGGTGGCGGGTCTCGCGCTCCTGCTGGTCTTCGGCCGGCGCGGGCTCCTGTCCGCGCCGTTCGAGTTCCTGGGCATCTCCGTTCCGTTCACGACGATCGCGGTGGTCCTGGCGATGACATTCGTCTCGGCCCCGTTCTTCGTCCGCTCCGCGCGGACGGGCATCGCGTCCGTCGATCGCGATCTCGAGGACGCGGCCCGGGTCGACGGCGCGTCGGAGCGGCAGCTGTTCCGAACGATCACCGTGCCACTCGCGAGCTCGGCCCTGGCGGCCGGGCTCGTGCTCACGTGGGCGCGGTCGCTGGGCGAGTTCGGGGCGACGATCATGTTCGCCGGCAACATCCAGGGCCGAACCCAGACGCTGCCGCTGGTCGTCTACTCGGAGTTCCAGGGCGGCAACCTCGATGCGTCGATCGCCGCCGCGGCGATCCTGGTGATCGCCGCGTTCGGCGTGCTCGTTGCCATCCGGGTGTTCCACTGGGGCCGCGTCTTGGACGCTCGCACACTGACATGACATCCTGTCGAGATGAGATCGCGTGGCGGCTCGATCGTCTGGATGGACCACCCGCGGAGGAGCGGACATATGAAGATCAGCGCGCGGAACCAGCTGGCCGGCACCGTCAAGACGGTCACCGAGGGTGCGGTGATGGCCGAGGTGGTCGTCGACGTCGCCGGTGGACACGAGGTCGTCGCGGCCATCACGGCGGAGTCGGCTCGCACTCTCGGCCTGGCCCCCGGCAAGCCCGTCGTCGCGATCATCAAGTCGACCGAGGTGATGCTCGCCGTCGATGACTGATCCGGTCGTCTTCCGACCGATCGGCGTCATCCGGACGCCCTTCGAGCGAACGGATGGGATGCCGATCCAGGCGACGGCGGCCCTCGGGGTCCGCGGTCGGATCGAGCTCGACGAGACGCTGGCTGACGGCCTGGCCGACCTCGACGGGTTCAGCCACCTGATCCTCCTCTATCACCTCCATCGGATCACCGAGCCGCGGCTCACCGTGACGCCCTTCCTGGACGACACCTCCCGGGGCGTCTTCGCGACCCGCTCGCCGGCGCGCCCGAACCCGATCGGCCTCTCGACGGTCCGGCTCGTCGGCATCTCCGGCGCCACGCTCGAGATCGAGGACGTCGACATGGTCGACGGCACGCCGTTGCTCGACATCAAGCCGTACGTGCCCGCGTTCGACGAGCGCGATGGCGTGGCGATCGGCTGGTACGCGGACCGTCTCGAGGGTCTCGCGAAGGCGAGGGCGGACGACCGCTTCCGATAGGAGACCGCGGCCGCCCAGAGGCGGTGGCAGGCCTGGGCGTTCGCGCCGGGCGCCGATGCGCCCCCCTCCACGCACGACGGCCGCGGACGTCGTCGGATGTCCATGCCCGCGGGGTACGCACGTCGGCAGTCCCGGGCTGGGGCCGCACTGGACGATGGCGCAGCCACCTCCAGTCACACCCCCACCGCCAAGGAGCCGACGCATGGAAGCCATCCGCACCACCCGCCACGACGACGCACTCGACCTCGATGCCTTTGAGGCCGGTCTGCGCGGCTCGATCGTGTTCCCCGGCAGCCCCGAGTACGACACGGCCCGCCAGGTGAACAGCGCCCGGGCCGACATGCGTCCGGCCCTCATCGTTCGCGCGGCCGACGCTGCCGACGTCGCGAGCACGGTCAACCTGGCACGCGAATCGGGCCTGGCCCTGTCGGTCCGCGGCGGTGGCCACAGCCTCGCCGGCTACGGCACCAACGATGGCGGGATCGTGCTCGACCTCGGCGCCATGAAGGGTCTCCACATCGATCCCGAGCGTCGGGTCGCATGGGCGCAACCCGGCCTGACGGCCAAGGAATACACGGTCGCCGCGGCGGCCCACGGCCTGGCCACCCCGTTCGGCGACACCGGCTCGGTCGGCATCGCCGGGCTCACTCTCGGCGGCGGGATCGGCTGGCTGGTCCGCAAGTACGGGCTGACGATCGACGCCCTCGAAGCGGTCGAGATCGTGACCGCCGACGGCCGGCAGGTCACCGCGAGCGCGGACTCGCACCCCGACCTGTTCTGGGCGGTCCGCGGCGGCGGCGGCAACTTCGGTGTCGTCACGCGGTTCCAGTTCAAGCTCTACCCGGCCGGCGAGATCCTCGGTGGCGCGCTGTTCATGCCGGCCACACGCGACGTCTTGCGCAGCCTCGTGCCGATCGCCGCGAGCGCGCCCGAGGAGCTGACGACGATCTCGTTCCTGATGGCGCTCCCGCCCGCCCCATTCGTCCCGGCCGAGCTGGTCGGCACGATGTCGCTCGCGATCATGTTCGTCTACAACGGCGACCCGGCCGCAGGCCAGGCGGCCCTCCAGCCGTTCCGCGACGTCGCCACGCCGTTGGTCGACATGGCCATGCCGATGCCGTATCCGGGCATCTACCGGATGCTCGAGTCGGCCGAGACGCGTTCCCTGGGCGTCCACCGCTCGCGCTTCCTGAGCACGATCGACGACGACGCGGTGGACGCGATGCTCGACGCGATGGCCGCACCGAGCTCGCCGATGAGCATGGTCCAGGTGCGGGTCCTGGGCGGGCAGATGGCCCGGGTCGACGCGACCGAGACCGCCTTCGCCCATCGGGACGCGGCGGTGATGGTCGCGATCATCACGCTCTACGAGGATCCTTCGACCGAAGCCGAGCAGGTCGCCTGGACCGAGGCGCTCCACGAGAAGCTCGCCACCAACGACGTCGGGGTCTACTCGAACTTCCTCGAGGTCGAGGGCGAGGAGCGGATCCGTGCCGCCTATCCGTCCGGCACATACGAGCGCCTGGCCGACGTCAAGCGCCGCTACGACCCGGCCAACCTGTTCCACCTCAACCAGAACATCCGGCCGGCCGCGCACGGCTGAACGCCGTCGCCCTGGCTCCATCCTCGCGCCCATCGCCCCGGGTCCGAACGTCGGCCCGGGGCGCATCCGTGTCCGATTCGGTCAGATCGACTCGATCCGGCGCGGTGACAGTCGCGGACCGTAGCGGGGCGGCCGGATCCCGCTCAGCTCGAGGAGCCGGACGACCCGGGCGCGCTGGCCGCGGTAGGGCTCCAGCAGCTCGAGCATCCGGGCGTCGTCCGCGCGGGGCTCGCCGGCCAGCGCGAACGCGACGAGGTTGGGCAGGTGGAAGTCGCCGACGCTGACCGCGTCCGGGTCGCCGAACGCCCGCGCCCCGACCTCGGCCGCCGTCCACGGTCCGATCCCCGGCACCGCCGTCAGGCGGGCGTAGGCCTCGCTCCGTGGGAGGTCGGCGGCGGCCTCGAACCAGGCGGCGCGCGCGGCGACCCGCCGGATGACCTCGGCCCGGCGCTGCTCGACCCCGAACGGGTGGTACGCGTAGTAGGGCAGGGCGGCGAGCGCCGACGGAGCGGGCGGCAGGCGCAGGCGCCACTCGGCCGGCCCGGGCGCGGCCTCGCCGTGGACGCGGGTCAGGCCCGCCAGAGCACGGTGCGCCTCCTGGCCCGTGACCTTCTGCTCGAGGATGGCCGGGACGAGCGACTCCAGGACCGCGCCGGTCCGCGGGATCCGCACCCCCGGGAAGCGCTTGACCAGGTGTCCGATGAGCGGGTGGCCGGCCGGGATCGGGTCCGTCGTCGGCGTCGAGGTCGAGCAGGGCCGGGACCGCCGCCAGAGCGCGGTCCGCGCCGGGACCGAACGCCTCCGCGCGCGACCTCGTCCCCGACGTGGCTGAGGACGACCGTGGCCGGGCCATCGGCCGTCCGGGTCGTGCGCCAGGCGCGTCCCGGCCCGAACCGGATCGTGTGGTCGGACGACCCGTGCGACAGGGACGCGAGAGTCCGGCGGAGGTCCAACGGCCCGCGAACGCGGTAGATCTGGGACGGCATCCCGACGATGCTGACAGGAATCCGATTTGGTCACGACCGGCGTCGAAATCCGTCGGATCGCTGGATCCGTGGTACGGTCGGGCCAGACGTGCGACACAAGAACGTCGTCGCGAGGGTGGCGCTCATCGCCCTCCTCGCCACGGTCGCCGTCCCCGGTCCGGCCATCTCGCGGGGTCCCAGCCCTGCCTCCACGGTCGACCCCAACCTCTTCGAACGTGTCGAGGTCGCGGCGCTTGCGCGCGGGACGGCGGTGACGATCCAGCCGCAGGATCCAGGCGCCCGGTCAGCCGGAAACCTGGACGAGGGTTCGATCCTGATCGAGCCGAGAGCGGCGAACAGGGCCGATGCCGGCTCCGGTTCGACCCGCCCAGAAGGCCGCGACGCCGCGCTCGGTCAGCCGGGCGACCTGGCATCACGATCGCGAGATCTCGTGGTACGGGCCGGGTCTCTACGGCAACGGCATGGCCTGCGGCAAGAAGCTGACGAAGACGACCATCGGCGTGGCCCACCGAACGCTGCCCTGCGGGACCCTGGTGACGTTCCGGAACCCGGCGACGGGCGCGACCGTGACCGCTCCGGTCGTGGACCGTGGCCCGTTCGTGTCCGGTCGGGACTGGGACCTGACCCGCGGCGCCTGCGCCGCGATCGACCACTGCTTCACCGGTTCCATCGACTGGAAGCTCGCCTCGCGCTGATCGCGTGTTCGTCCAGCGCAACAGGCCGACGCCGGCCAACACCAGCGGTGAGACTGGCGCGATGCGGATCCTCGTCATCGGTGCCGGTGGGGTCGGGAGCGCGGTCGTGCCGATCGCGGTCCGGCGCGACTTCTTCGAGCGCTTGGTCGTCGCCGACTACGACCTCGGGCGGGCCGAGCGGGCCGTCGCGCGGTTCCCGGACGATGCGCGTCTCGTCGCCGCGCGGGTGGACGCGTCCCGCCCGGCCGATGTCGCTGCGCTGTGCCGCGAACACGCCATCACCCACGTCCTCAACGCGGTCGACCCGCGCTTCGTGATGCCGATCTTCGAGGGCGCCTTCGCGGCCGGCGCCGACTATCTCGACATGGCGATGTCCTTGTCGCACCCGGATCCGGGGGCGCCGTACGAACGGACCGGGGTCAAGCTCGGTGACGAGCAGTTCGCCCAGGCCGAGGCTTGGTCGGGGGCCGGACGGCTGGCTTTGGTCGGGGTCGGTGTGGAGCCGGGCCTGTCCGACATCTTCGCCCGGTATGCCCAGGACCACCTATTCGACACGATCGACGAGGTCGGCGTCCGTGACGGGGCGAACCTCGTCGTCGACGGCTACGACTTCGCGCCGTCGTTCTCGATCTGGACGACGATCGAGGAGTGCCTCAATCCGCCGGTCATCTGGGAGGCGGACCGGGGCTGGTACACGACGCCGCCGTTCAGCGAGCCGGAGGTCTTCGACTTCCCGGAGGGTATCGGGCCGGTCGAGTGCGTCAACGTCGAGCATGAGGAGGTCCTCCTCATCCCGCGCTGGGTGAAGGCGAAGCGGGTGACCTTCAAGTACGGCCTCGGCGACGAGTTCATCAACGTGCTCAAGGTCCTCCACATGCTGGGCCTGGACCGCACGGAGAAGGTCCGGGTGGGCGGCGTCGAGGTGTCGCCACGGGACGTGGTGGCCGCCTGTCTGCCGGATCCGGCGGCGCTCGGCGATCGGATGCGGGGCAAGACCTGCGCCGGAACGTGGGTCACCGGGACGGGCAAGGATGGCAAGCCGCGGCAGGTCTACCTCTATCACGTCGTGGACAACGAGGTGACGATGCGGGAGGACGGGTCGCAGGCGGTCGTCTGGCAGACGGCGATCAACCCGGTCGTCGCTCTCGAGCTGCTCGCCTCGGGGGTGTGGTCGGGCAGCGGGGTGCTCGGCCCGGAGGCGTTCGACGCCGTGCCCTTCCTCGACCTGCTGACCGCCTACGGCTCGCCCTGGGGGATGCGCGAGGGCGGCTGATCGCGGGTCCGCGCTGTGCCGTGCGTCTTGATGTCTGATTTCGGGCGCCGGCGCGCGCCCGCCGCGGTGATGCCAATGGCAGCATCAACTCGCGGGTGCACGTCGACACGATGCTCGGCGTGGACCCGATCGGCTCGCGGCCCTCCGCAAGCTCGCTGGCTATGCCGCCATTGGCATACGTCCGACGACAGGTCCCCGGGGGCCGAAATCAAGCATCAACCCGTTTTAGATCGGCGGCTCCCAGCCTTCGGGCGCGAGCTCCCAGCCGTCGAACTCGAAGGCCGGCGCCACGATGCAGCCGACCAGCGCCCACGCGCCAAGCGGACAGGCCGTCTGCCACGCGCCGGCCGGGACGACGGCCTGGACCGCATCCCCCGCGCCGACCGCCGGGCCAAGTCGGTGGCTGACGACGGTGGGATCGCCTGGCGACCAGGTCAGAAGCTCGAGCGCGTCGCCGGCCGACCACTGCCAGACCTCGGCGGCGTCGAGCCGGTGCCAATGCGACCGCTCGCCGGCCGCCAGCAGGTACAGGATCGCGCTGCCCGGTGGCCGCTGGCCGTCTTCCCCGGGCGCTCGCCACGTTTCCGCGTACCAGCCGCCCTCCGGGTGCACACGCATGCCGAGCGCCTCGGCGACCTGCGTCGCGGTCATGTCCTGACGATCCATCGTGGCGAGGATAGCCGGGTGGTCGTACCGTACGGGCATGTGCCGAAGCATCAAGACCCTGCGTCGCGCCGACGAGGCGGCGACGACGGGCGAACTGGAGGCAGCCGCCCGCCAGTACGTCCGCAAGATCAGCGGCTATCGGGTGCCCAGCGCCCGTAACAGCAAGGCCTTCGAGGGCGCGATCGCCGAGATCGCGGCCGCCTCGACCAGGCTCATGGAGACCCTCGGCGTCGAGGTCGAGGAAGGGCCCGATCGCTGGACGCCACGCGCCGCGTCCGCGTCCGCCGCCGGCAACCACGCCCACGCCCACGACCACCCGCACGCGTGACCGACCGGCCCTGGTGGGTCCGGCCCGGCCTCGATATCGACGCTGACGGCCGGCTGCGGATCGTCGGTCGTGACGCCGAGACGCTCGCCCGCGAGCACGGGACGCCGCTCTTCGTCTACGACCGGACCCGGTTCGCCGAGAACGCCCGTGCGCTCCAGGCGGCCCTTGCACGGACCGGCCTCCCGTTCATCGTGCGGTTCGCGCTCAAGGCCAACCCGCGGCCCGAGGTGCTGGAGGTCCTGCGCGCCCTCGGCACGCCCGGCAGCCCGGAGAGGGTCGGCATCGATGCCTGCTCGCCGGGCGAGGTCGAGCGCGCCGTCGCGTGCGGCTGGCGCCCCGAGGAGATCAGCTACACGGGCACCAATGTGTCCGAGCGCGACCTCGACGTGCTTCTTGCCCACGGGGTCCACCTGAACCTCGACGCGATCAGCCAGATCGAGCGCTACGGACGGCGCGCACCGGGAGGCACGATCGGGATCCGGATCGACCCGGGCGCCGGTGCCGGCTACAACGAGCACCTCGAGTACGCCGGCGACCGCCCCACCAAGTTCGGGATCGGGCTCGAGAGGCTGGACGAGGCCATGGCCGCCGCCGCGCGGCACGACCTCTCGATCGATACGGTCCATTTCCACGCGGGCTCGGGCTGGCTGGCCCAGGGACTGGCCGGGTTCGAGCGTGCGCTCGCGCCGGCGGTCGAGGCGGTCGGGCCGCCTGCGCGCCGTCGGTCATCGGATCGTGGAGGTCAACGTCGGCGGCGGGCTGGGCGTGCCGGCCCGCGCCGAGGAGCACGCGGTCGATCTCGATGGCTATGCGGCCGTCCTCGCCCGCCACCTCGGTCCGCTCGGCGTGACGATCGCGTGCGAGCCGGGCGACCATCTCTCGAAGGACACCGCGATCCTCCTCGGCGAGGTCGTGACCGTCGAGCGCCGGCGCGAGGTCACCTTCGTCGGGCTCGACATCGGCTGGAACGTCAACTGCTCGTACTTCATCTATCGGTTCGCCCAGGAGATCGTCGTGTGCCGGGATGCCGGCGGCGACCGGACCGACACGGTCACCGTCGCCGGCCACATCAACGAGGCGGGAGACGTGTTCGCCGAGGACTACCCGATGCCGCCGGTCCGCGAAGGGGACATGGTCGCGCTGCTCAACGCAGGCGGATACCTGGAGGCGATGAGCTCGACCCACTGCCTGCGCCCGATGGGCACGGCCGTCTTCCTGGACCGCTGACTTCCTGGAGGGCTGTGCCGGACGGTCAGGGCCGGCTCTCGTCGATCGCGCCCCAGGTCGTCACGCGCTCGATCGTGACCCGGACGAGGGGTCGCAGCTCGAGACGGTGGTCGGCGTACTGCGGGTATTTTCCACGAAGGGCTGCGACGATCCCCGCGTGATCGGTCGCCGATGGCGGCGTCACCACCGCGCTGCCGATGACGCGCAGCCAGGCCAGTCGCGTCCAGTCCTCGTCCCAGCGATCGACCAGGAGCGCCACGCGCGGGTCGGCCTCGATGTCGCGGACGCGGGCCAGGGAGCGCGGGTCGTCACTTCGCTTCGGCTTCTCGTCGATCGGGGTGAGGAGCACGGGCTCGACGGCATCGAGCACGAAGCACACCGGCACGGGTCGCGGCCGGCCGTCCGGGCCGGTCGTCACCAGCACGGCTCGTCGGGCGGCGGCGAGGAACGCACGTTCCGTGGCGGTGAAGACGGGGCCGGTCGTCATGCTCTCTATCATGCGGCGGCCGTGACCGCGGGCGGGAACGCCGGCAGCCCGTACACTCGGGAGGATGACCAAGCGGCGCTGGATCGTGCTCGGAGGGGTCGTGCTCGCCGGAGTCGTGGTGCTGGGGATCGGTCTCGGGCGTGACCGCCGGACCGCGAACGGCGATCCGGATCCATCGACCGCGATCGCGAGCACGGGCGTCTCGGCGACACCGACCCCGACGGCCGTCAGTCCCGGCGAGCCCGACCGCCCCACCGCCGACCGCGACGCCGCCACCCTCAGCCACCGAGCCGCCGGCTCCGGCACGCACCGCCAAGCCGCGCGCGACCCGGGACGCGCGCCTGGCCTACGCCGAGTTCCTCCTCCGGGTCAACGACGATCGCGCGAGGGTGGACGGCCTCAATGCCGCCCTGACGACGGCCGCCAACGCCCAGGATCCGGACGCGGTCCGGCGTGCATCCGTCGACATCCTCGACTTCGTCGACGTCCGAGCGGGACTGGCTGCGCGGGCCATCCACCGGCGGACTGCTACGCGGCGGCCCACGGATCGGCCGGTGCGATGCTCGCCGCTTACGGGACCGCCGCCGAGCGCGCCATCGACTGGTCGGCGACCGGTGGCGGCATCGCCGGGCTCGGCGCCCTCGGGCCGGCGCTCGAAGCCGGGCAGGCAGCCGGGGATGCGCTCACGGCGTTCGGGCACACCCTCGAGGCGACCAGATGCCCGGGCTGACCGGCGACCCCGTCCCGCCCGTCCGGCACGTGACCAGCCACCGGATCGTGGCGGTCCGCGGCGAATCGCTCGAGGTCCGCGACGACCGGGTCGTCGGCGAGGCGCCGCTCGAGATCCGCGCCGCCGGGCCGCGCCAGGACCCGGTCGCGGTCGCGGTCACGATGCGGACCCCGGGCAACGAGGCTGAGCTGGCGGTCGGCTTCCTCCGCACGGAGGGCCTGCTCGACGGCCAGGAGGTCCTGGGCACGAGCGGCGGCGACCCGGGGGCCCTCAGCCAGCCGGACGACACGATCGTGGTCCGCCTCTCGCGGCCGTTCGACGATTCGCAGGTCGCCGAGCGCCATTTCGTCGCGACGGCGTCGTGCGGGATCTGCGGCAAGGCCTCGATCGACGAGGTCGCCCTGCGGACCGACCCCCTGCCCGACGGCCCGGTCGTCTCGCGCTCGGTCATCCTCGCCCTGCCGAACCTGCTGCGCGCGGCCCAGCGCGCCTTCGACGAGACCGGCGGCCTCCACGCGGCCGGCCTGTTCACGCCGGGCGGCGAGCTCCTCGGCCTTCGCGAGGACGTCGGTCGCCACAACGCGCTGGACAAGCTCGTCGGCTCGCAGGTGCTGGCCGGCGCGATGCCGCTCCACGATCGGATCCTGATGGTCTCGGGCCGGGTCAGCTTCGAGATCGTCCAGAAGGCGGCCGTCGCCGGGATCCCGATCGTCTGTGCCGTGTCGGCGCCATCCGACCTCGCTATCGAGACCGCCGAGCGCCTGGGCGTCACGCTGGTCGGTTTCCTGCGGGGCGACGGGTTCAATGTCTACGCGAAGGACGGCCGGATCGACCTCCGGGACCTGAGCGGGCTGGGGTAGGACATCAGGGCGCCTCGAGGCGCAGTATTCGGGTCAGGGAGTGTCGTCAGCGGAGCCGTCAGGACCCGAAAGACACCATCGCCTCGTCGACCATCGCAGGAGGATCACGCATGACGGACCCCTCGCTCGAATTGTCGGCACCGTCGGCCGTCGATCCGGCAGGAACCGCCGCGCCCGAGGAGCCGTCGGCCCAAACCGCGTCCTCCGCATCGATGTCCACGCTCGTGCTCGAGGCGCCCGCGCCCGTCGCCCCGGTGGCGCCGACCCAGGCCGTCGGGGCGGTCCCGATCGAGGCCGGCGAGCAGGCCAAGCTGGACACCATGGTGGCCGGCTATCTCGAGGCCGTGTCCACCCTCGATCCGCACAGCCCGGCCTTCACCGACAGGGTCAGGGACATCGCCAAGCTCGGGGACGACGACATCCGCGCGTCCGCGGCCGTCTCCAACCGCCTTCTCGACAAGCCGCTGGCCGCGATGCAGAACGGGGGGCTGACGGAGGCGTCATCGGTCAGCAAGTCCCTCCTGAGCCTCCGCCGCCAGGTGGAGGATCTCGATCCATCGAAGCAGGGCGACCTCCTCAGTCCGCACAAGCTGCTGGGCATCCTGCCGTTCGGGGCGCGCGACCGGCTACGCGAGTACTTCGAGAAGTACCGCTCCAGCCAGCATGAGCTGGACTCGATCATCACCGCGCTCTACCACGGGCAGGACGAGCTCCAGCGCGACAACGCCGCGATCGAGCAGGAGAAGGTCAACCTCTGGGCGGTCATGGGCCGCCTGCGCCAGTACGCATACCTCGCGGCGAAGCTCGATGAGGCGCTGTCGGCCCGGATCGCCGCGGTGGAGGCCACGGACCCCGAGCGCGCGAAGGTGCTCAAGGAGGACATGCTGTTCTCCATCCGCCAGAAGCACCAGGACCTGCTCACCCAGCTGGCGGTCAGCGTCCAGGGTTATCTCGCCCTCGACGTCATCCGGCGCAACAACGTCGAGCTCATCAAGGGCGTCCAGCGGGCGACGACGACGACGGTCTCGGCGCTGCGCACGGCCGTCATCGTGGCCCAGGCCCTCGCGGACCAGAAGCTCGTCCTCGACCAGATCACGGCCCTCAACACGACGACGTCCAACCTGATCGAGTCCACCTCCGAGCTGCTGCATCAGCAGTCCGGTGCGATCAACCAGCAGGCGGCCTCCTCGACGGTCGAGCTCGAGAAGCTGCAGGCCGCGTTCACGAACATCTACGCCACGATGGACGAGATCGACACCTTCAAGGTCGCCGCCCTCGACTCGATGCAGAAGACCGTCACAGCGCTCTCGACCGAGATCGCCAAG
This sequence comes from uncultured Chloroflexia bacterium, assembly GCA_963755995.1. Classification (GTDB taxonomy): domain Bacteria; phylum Chloroflexota; class Limnocylindria; order Limnocylindrales; family CSP1-4; genus SPCO01. Next base: position 115,807 of record CAVWLQ010000005.1, read on the forward strand.
TCGCAGCAGTACCTCGACCGCGTTCGCGCCGACGAGACGCGCGGGCCCGGCACCGTGGTCCCGGGGTCCGAGTTGTCGTGATCCACCGGGGGCGCGTCGCCGCCGCCCTGGCGGCATGGATCGCGCCGGGCCTGCCCGTGGTACCCGGGCCGGTCACGATCGGCCTCGCCGACGACGCGCCGGCGATCCTGACGACGCGCTAGGCGGCGTCCACCGCGAGCTGGAGCGGCCGGCCCAGGATCGAGACCAGTCGTTTCACCTCTCGTTCCAGCGTGTCCCGCGCCGGCGGCTTCCCGGCCTCGGTGAACCACGCGACCCGGACGACATCCCCGTCCAGGTCCCACGTGCCGCCGACCACCCCGCCGGCGATGACGAGCGGGGCGATCCAGCCGCTCTGGCGGCTCACGGCGGTCCGCCTCGCCGGGGCGATCACGTGCGGGTCGTCCGTGCCCGGACCGAGGACCCACTGATCGAACCCGCCGACGAACCGGACGGTCCGCGACGGCTTCGTCGCGACCAGTCCGTCGAGGTCCGCGGTCATGATCAGGGCCGGCTCGCCGCCGACCGTGATCGGCGCGACGCGATCGCCCAGGTCGGCCACCCAGCCGTCGACCCGTTTCGCCGGGACGAGGCCGCGCGACAGCCAGCTGCGGAAGCCGGCGGTGGTCGCGGGCCCGTAGGCTCCGAGGTAGGCGGCGACGGCGTTCGGGCCTGCGACGTCAGGGTCGGGGATGCCCGCCCACCGCCGCGACGCCTGATCGGGCCGCATGAACGTGACCCGGTTGCCGGCCTGCGGCCCGAAGCACAGGTCGCCCTGCCACGCGACCGGCTTGAGGAGCGTGCCCCAGCCGGAGCGGAGGCCGTCGGCGATGTGCTCGAGCCCGGGCTCGATCGTGACCGCTGCGATCAGCTCCTCGCGCGTGAGCGTCCGTCCGTCCAGCGCGTCGCGGACGGCATGCCGGAAGCGGTCCATCGTCGCCGGGTCCATCCCGAAGTAGCGTTGCCAGGCCGGACGCTCCCAGGCCCGGCCCGCGGCGAGCAGCGAGAGGCATGCCCCGGCGTCCTCGGGCGTGAGCAGGTGGAGCGTCCCGCGCATCGCCCAGGTCTTGATGAGGTCGCCGGCGGCCAGGGCACGCCCGACGTCGCCGGCCTCGACCGCCGTGCTCCGGACCCGGACGGCCAGCTCGGCCGACGACGCGACCTGGGCCTGGATGCCGCACATCCGGCGGACCAGCTCCGGGAGCGCCAGCCGGCCGATCGGGTCGAGCTCGTGCCGCCGCATCCGCCAGGCCAGGGCCTCCGCCCAGCTCACCTCGACCACGATGGCGCTACCGGGGTGGCCGGTTGTTCACGAACTCGAAGCCGAACCGGCCCTTGATGCACAGGTGGCCGTCGGTCACGGACGAATCGCTCGGCGAGGTGACCTTGACGATGCGGTCGTCCTGCGCGTGGAGCTCCACGGCGCAGCCGACGCCGCAGTACGGGCAGATCGTCTCGGTCACCGTCTGGACGGACTCGTCCCAGGTGCCCGCCTCGCGCATGTCGTATTCGCTCTTGAACATCAGGGCGCCGGTCGGGCAGACCCCGATGCAGTTGCCGCAGTACACACACGCCGATTCCGGCAGCGGCACGGCCCCCTCGGTCGAGATCCGGGCGTCGAAGCCGCGGCCCGCGACCGCGATCGCGAACGTGTTCTGGGCCTCCTCGCCGCACGCGTCGACGCACTTGTAGCAGAGGATGCACTTGCCGTAGTCGCGGACGTAGAGGTTGTTGTCGACCTTCGTCGGCTGGGCGACGGTCGCCGCGGTCGCGTCGCCGGCCGGGGCGTGGTGGTGGCCGGATTCGGTCGCGTCACGCTCGCCCGGGGCGGCCGGCCCGGCCGCCGGGCCGTAGCGGGTCGCATCGGCGCCGTAGCGCTCGGCGTAGGCCGCGATCGAGCCGTCCGGGGCGATCGGCCCGGCCAGCGACAGGTCCACGGACGAGCCCAGGAACTCGAGCACCATCTTGCGCGACAGCCGGACCCGCTCGGAGTCGGTCTGGACTTCCATCCCTGGCTCCGCCACGCGCGAGCAGGCGGGGACGAGGACCCGGGAGCCGGTGACCTCGACCACGCACACCCGGCAGACATTGACGGGCGTGAGGTTCTCCGCGAAGCACAGGGTCGGCGTGTCGATGCCCTGGCTCCGGCAGGCGCCCAGGATCGTCGTCCCGGCGGGCACCGAGACCTCGACCCCGTCGATCGTGAGAGCGACCGGCGGCGGCGCCTCGACGACGGGTGGCGCGGGCGGCCTGCTGGCCCGGGCAGGCGGGGTGAGCAGGATGTCGGTCAGCGGCTGGGCGGCCGGGGCCTCGCCCGCGTGGGGCGTTTGCGCATCCGGCGCCGGATCGCGATCCATGCTCAGCCCGTCGGTCACAGCGCCACCAGACCGGGCTGGCGGAACACGGACTCGATGGCCGACGACGCCGTCTGGCCGAGCCCGCAGATGGACGCGTCGCGCATCGCCTGGCCGATCTCGCGCAGGAGCGCCAGCTCCTCGTCGCGCGGCCGGACGCGCGAGCCGGCCGCCAGCCGCGCCAGCAGCTCCTCCTGCCGGACGCTCCCGACCCGGCACGGGACGCACTGGCCGCACGACTCGTCGCGGAAGAACTGGGCGATCCGTCGGAGCGTGTCGACAATGTCCGCCGTCTCGTCGAAGACCATGATCACGCCCGAGCCGAGCGTCGCCCCGGCGGCCCGGGTCGCCTCGAAGGTCAGCGGCATGTCCAGCGCGTCGGGGCCGACGAAGACGCCCGCGGCGCCGCCGAGCAGGATCGTCCGGATCGACCGGCCGCCCGGCACGCCCCCCGCCAGCTCGATCAGGTCTCGCAGCGTCGCCCCGAACTCGACCTCGTAGACGCCCGGCCGCTCGACGTGGCCCGAGAGGCAGAAGAGCTTGGGCCCGGTCGAGCCGTCCGTGCCGATCCGGGCGAATGCCTCGCCGCCCTCGAGCACGATGAGCGGCACGTTGGCCAGCGTCTCGACGTTGTTGACGACGGTCGGCTTGCCGAACAGGCCGACCTCCACCGGGAACGGCGGCTTGTTGCGCGGCTCGCCGCGCTTGCCCTCGATCGACTCGAAGAGGGCCGTCTCCTCGCCGCAGATGTACGCGCCGGCGCCGCGCCGAAGCTCGATGTCGAACGCGAAGCCCGAGCCGAGGACGTCCGGACCGAGGAAGCCGGCCGCGCGCGCCGCCCCGATGGCCGCGGTCACGCGTGCCTCCGCCTCCGGGTACTCGCCGCGGATGTAGAGGAAGCCGCGAGACGCGCCCGTGGCGAAGGCAGCGATGGTCATCGCCTCGACCGTCGCGAACGGGTCGCCCTCGAGCAGCACGCGATCCTTGAACGTGCCGGGCTCCGACTCGTCGGCGTTGCAGACGAGGTAGTGGGGCTGGGCTGGCTGGGTCGCGACGGCCGCCCATTTGCGACCCGTCGGGAACGCCGCACCGCCGCGGCCCATCAGCTTCGCGGCAGTGACCTCCGCGATCACCGCATCCGGGCCGATCTCGATGGCGCGCGCCAGGGCGCGATAGCCGCCGCTCGCCCGGTAGGCGTCCAGGGAGGTCGGGTCGACCGTCCCGATCCGGCCCAGGAGCCGCGCGGACCCCACGGTCGCGCGGGCGCGGTCGTGCGCGTCCCGGGACCCTCGCGCCGCCGTCGAACGGTCCCCCTCGAGCGCGGCCGTGACGCCGACCGCGTCGACCGGTGCAAGGGTGAACGCGTCGGCCGTCTCGCCCGCGGCCGTGACCATGACCGCCGGAGCTCGGTCGCACAGGCCCAGGCAGGGGCTGCGCAGCCAGGTCGCGCGACCGTCGCGGATCGGTTCGCCGGCCGGTCCGATGGCGCGGCCGAGATCCGAGCACAGGTCTTCCGCACCGGCCAGCCGGCACGCGATGTCGTCGCAGACGTGTGCCACCACCGGCGGGCGCGGGTTGGTCGCGAAGAGCGCGTAGAAGGTCGCGACCCCGTATGCCTCGGCCGGCGCGACGGCCAGGCGCTTGCAGACGTAGTTGAGGGCGGGCGTGCTGATCCAGCCGATCCGCGACTGGACGGCGTGGAGGGCCGGCAGGAGCTGCGAGCGCCGGGCGCGGGTCGCGTGGCCCCCGCGTGCGGCGTGCCCGTCGATGGCCGAATCGCGCGGCCCGCCGACCCAGCCCGATTCGGGTGGGCCGAGCACGGCGTCCACGGCCGCGCGCTCGGCCGGGGAGGCGAGCGGCCCGATGACGTGGAGATCCATCACGCCGAGTCTAGCGACACGCCGCCCGGGGAGCGGGCGCGGTCCCGGCCGCCGCGCTGCGGTCAGGCGGTGCTGGGCGCCGGGGACGTCACCCGGTCGTCGGCCGGGACGACCACACCCGATCCGGCCGGCAGCCGCCGGGTGAACCAGAGCCCGAGGATCGAGAACAGTGCGACGGCGCCGAGGGCCAGCCGGAGACCCTGCAGCTGGGCGGTTCCATACGCCGCCGTGACGGCAGCCACCTGGTCGGGCGGCAAGCCCGCGGCCGTGGCCGCGTCGGCGACGTCCGAGACGGGCACGACGTCGAGACCGGTGTCGCGGGCGAACGCAGCGAGCTGCGCCCGAGAGTCGGCGGGGATGGTCTGATCCTGCTCGATGGTCGTGGCGAAGCCCTCGGTCAGGCCGATGAGCAGGACCGCGCCGATGAGCGCGGTACCGAGCGATGCGCCGAGGTTCTGGGCGGTCCCCTGGAGGCCGCCGGCCTCGTTGGTCTGCGCCGGCGGCGCCGCCGACATGATGACGTTGCCCAGCTGGGACGCGAGCAATCCGGCGCCGATCCCGAAGAGGATCATGCCGATGGCGAAGCCGCCGCTGTTGAGCTCGACGTCGAGCGTGGCGAGGATCGCGACCGCACCCAGGGCCACCGAGATCAGCCCGACCTGGCACACGGATCGGGGCGATCGCCCGGCGGCCAGGCGCGGCCCGCTCAACGCGGCGATGAGCATCGCCACCGACATCGGGATGAGCTTCTTGCCCGTCTCGAAGGCGTCGAGCCCGACCACCACCTGCAGGTAGACCGGCAGGATGAAGAACGTCCCGAGCAGCACGAGCTGCTGGACGACGAGCGACGACAGCCCGGCCCTCAGATAGACGATGTCGAGGAGGGCCAGGTCGAGCAGCCGATCCCGGCCGAGGCGAGCCAGCCGGCCTTCCCACGATCCGAACGCGACGAGGATCCCGAGACCCGCCAGGACGAGGAACGGCACCACGGAGAATCCGAGCGGTGCGATGACCCGGCCATCGATGACCGGGTTGCCGGTCGAGACGATGAGGCCCCAGGAGCTGCTCTGGAGGATCGCGAAGACGATCACGGCCAGGCCGGCCGCCGACAGTGCGGCGCCGACGACGTCGAGCGTGGGCGTGTGCTTGGCGCGCGGGCTCGGTCGCATCCGACGACGGAAGAGGAGGATGACCGCGACGATGACGACCTCACCGACGAAGACGTAGCGCCATGAGAAGTACGTCGTCACGAACCCGCCGATGAGCGGTCCGGCCGCGATCGCCGCCGCCGCGATGCCGCCGACGATGCCGTAGGCGAGCGCCCGGTCCTTGCCCTCGTAGTTGGCGGCGATGAGCGCGGCGATGGCAGGGATGACCAGGACGGCTCCGAGCCCCTCGATCAGCGACCAGCCGAAGAGGAGGACGGTCAGGTTCGGGCTCAGTGCGGTCGTGAACGAGCCGGCGGCGTAGACCGCCAGACCGATCGCGAACGCCCGGTCGCGGCCCCAGATGTCGCCGAGCTTGGCCCCGACGAGCATGAACGCGGCCATCACGAGCGTGTAGGCCGTGATCGCCAGCTGGACGCCGCTGACGGTCGTGTCCAGGTCCTCGACGATCTGCGAGATCGACACGTTCATGACGCTGCTGTCGAGCACCATCACGAACTGCGCGGCGGCCAGGATCGTGATCGGGACCCACTTGCTCTGCACGGTCCGTATCGTACGGGCGAGACCGGGTGCCCGAGCGACGCGCCGGCGCTGGCCGGTCCCTGTATCGTGCGGACTCGACCGCCGCCGCCCCAGGAGATACCGTGACCAGCTCCGCAGCAACGACCGCACCGCCCCCCGCCGCATCCGCGGAGGCGGGCACCGGGCCGGACAAGTCGGGGCTCGTCCTCCTCTCGCTCATCCTGGTCGCCGCCGTCGCCAACCTGAACCTGTCCGTCGCGAACGTCGCGCTGCCGGACATCGGCAAGGCGTTCGACGCGTCGCAGACGGCGCTGGATCTCGTCGCCGTCGGCTACTCGCTCGGTCTGGCCGCCTCCGTCCTGTGGCTCGGCGCCCTCGGCGACCGGTACGGCCGCAAGATGATGCTGATCCTGGGCATCCTGCTGTCGATCCCGGCCTGCATCGTCGCCGCCACGGCGCCCTCGATCGAGATCCTCATCGCCGCCCGGATCGTCGGCGGCATCTCCGCCGGCATGGCCTACCCGACGACCCTCGCCCTGATCGCGGCCCTGTGGTCCGGGCCCGCCCGGACCCGGTCGATCGCCCTGTGGTCGGCCCTCGGTGGAGCGATCGCGGCCCTCGGGCCGCTGGTATCCGGCTTCCTGCTCGAGCACTTCGACTGGGGCTCGGTCTTCATCGTCACGCTGCCCCTGGCCGTCGTCGCGTTGGTCATGGCGATCCGGTTCGTGCCGGCCCACGTCAACGAGACCTCCGAGACAGTCGATAACCTCGGCGGGATCCTGTCGGCCGCGATGATCGGCGGGCTCATCCTGGCCATCAACTTCGCGCCGGTGCCGGGCGAGCGGGCGATCGCCCTCGGCCTGATCATCGTGGCGCTGGTCGCGGGCGCCGCGTTCATCCTGCGCCAGCAACGCGTCGCCAACCCGCTGTACGACCTGAAGATCGCCTCGCGGCGCGTGTTCTGGGTCGCCGCCTGCGCCGGGATCATCGTGTTCGGGTCGCTGATGGGGGCCATGTTCATCGGGCAGCAGTACCTCCAGAACGTGCTGGCCTACACGACCCTGCAGGCCGGTGCTGCGATCATCCCGGCGGCCCTGGCCATGATCATCGTCGCTCCGCGCTCGGCCAAGCTGGTCGAGGCGCGCGGGGCCCGGTTCACGTTGCTGCTCGGCTACGTCTTCGTCCTGCTTGGGTTCGTGACGATGTTCGTCCTGTGGCGCGAAGGCAGCGCGTACTGGCAGGTCGCCCTTGGCTACGCGTTCGTCGGGATCGGCGTCGGGTTCGCCGGGACGCCGGCGTCGCACTCGCTGACGGGCTCCGTGCCGGTGACGCGCGCCGGGATGGCGTCGGGCACGGCCGACCTCCAGCGGGACCTGGGTGGCGCGTTCATGCAGTCGATCTTCGGGGCGTTGCTGACCGCCGGCTACGCAGCCGCCGTGTCCGCGGCCATGGCCGCAGCTCCGAATGGCGACCAGATCACGGCCAGCGTCCAGGAGCAGCTGACCAAGTCGTTCAGCAGCGCCGAGGCGGTGGCCGCGCAGTACCCGCAGTACGCCTCGGCCATCACGGCCGGCGCCAAGTCCTCGTTCCTCGACGGCGCCGACTGGGCCTACGCGGCCGGCATCATCGCGGTGCTGATCGGCGCGGCCGTCGTGTTCACCTTCTTCCCGAAGCGTGACGAGGAGCAGCGCCTGCTGGCCGAGTACCACGCCCAGGACACGGCCGCGATCCCCTCGACCTGATCAGGGCACCCCGTGCTGTTCCTCCGCGTCTACGTCCCCGAGGCACTGGCGGACGAGGTCGTGGCCGGTCTCGGCGCGATCGACGGGGTGCGTCACCTGGCCCGCGCGGCGCTCATCGAGCCGGGCTCGGCCATGCTCACCGCCGACGTCGAACCGGGGAGCGTCGATACGGCGCTGGACGCGCTCGAGCGCCTCGACATCCCGGCCGATGACGTGCTGCTCGCGCGGCTGAGCCTCATCGAACCGGCCCGGCGCGGAGGCCCGTTCCCCAGGAGCGCGGACGCCCTGATCTGGTCGGAGGTCCTCGGCGAGGCACGGGCCCAATCCCGGATCGTCGCCCGGTACCTCGCGTTCATGCTCATCGCCGGGACGATCGCGGCCTTCGGCGTCCTCAACGGCAACTCGATCCTGATCGTCGGGGCCATGGCGGTCAGCCCGGACCTGCTGCCACTCACCGCGGCGTGCGTCGGGATCGTCGGCGGCCGGGTCAGGCTGGCGTCCCGCGCCGTCGGGACCCTGGCCGTGGGTCTCGCCCTCGCGAGCTTCGCCTCGTTCACGGTCGTCACCGTGCTCCGGGCGCTCGGGCTACTCGGGGCGGAGATCGACCTGAACGGGCCGGACGCGTTCACGCCACCGGCCGTCAATGCCTCGACGTTCGTCGTGGCCTTCGCCGCGGGCGTCGCCGGGATGCTCGCCTTCGAGACGCGGGCCAGCGCGGCCGTCGGCGTCGCGATCTCGGTCACCACGATCCCGGCCGCGGCCTATCTGGGCGTGTCGACCGCCGTCGGCGATGGCCCTGGATCGCTCGGCGCGTTCCAGGTCCTGCTGGTCAACGTGACGATGCTGCTGCTCGCCGGAACGCTGACCCTGGCCGTCCAGCGACGGTTCGGCCGGGCGCCCGCGGTGCTGACCGAGGTCGCCCGCCCGAGGGTCGCGCGCTAGCCGCCGTGCGCTAGTTGCGGAGCTGGTCGGCGACGTCCGCGAGCGCGCCCGCGGAGCCGATCTCCTCCATGCCTTCGCCCGCCTCGGCCAGACCTTCGGCACCGACCTCGACGGCTGCCTGGCGGATCGTCTCGCCGGCGACCATCTCCTCGAACCCGTCGTAGCTCAATGCCGCACCTTCCTCGGCGAGCTCGTCGCTCCGCTCGCCGATGCCCTCGGCCACGACGAGGCGCGCGATGCCCTCGGCAGCCTCTTCCTCGCCGAGGATCTCGACCCGGCCACCGGCTTCGGCCAGGGCGCGAGCGATCGCCTGGGTCCCGCCGGAGCGGACGATGGCATCGACCGAGACGTCCAGCAGCTGATCGCCGCGGTCGGCCAGGAACGCCGCCAGGACCGGCATGCCGATCCGGCGTACGACGATCGAGACCGCCGCGAGCTCGCCGCTGACACGCGCCACCTGGAGACCGCGATCGAGGTCGTCCTCGCTGATCGCCCCGACGACCGCGCCGAGGATGGCGATGTCCTCGGAGGTCGCCAGCAGCTGGGCGCCCTGCTCGACGTCGTTGATGCCCGCGGCTGCGACCACCTCACCGAGGGCCGCGACGCGTCCCGCGACGAGGATCTCGTCCTGGCCTCGGGTCAGGTCGCTCGCACCCGCGAGGGTGGCGGCCCGGCCGATCGCCGCGACGTCGGCGGCTGCCGCGGCCACGTCGAGACCCTCGGCCACGCGTTCGGCCCCGTCGATCGCCTCGACCTCGGCGACGCGGTCGGCAAGTGCAGCGGTGTCGCGAGCCCTGGATGCGGCAGTGGTCTTGGCCGTGGTCTTGGCCGGTGCCTTAGGCGCGGCCTTGGCGCGCGAGGCCGTCGGCGCCTTGGCGCCCGCGGCGGCCGTGGCGGCTCGCGTCGTGGACTTGGCGGCGGCCTTCGTCGCGGTCGCCGCGCTCTTGGCCGCGCTCTTCGTCGATGCCTTGGTCACGGGCTTGGCAGCGGCCTTCGTGGTCGATTTGGCCGGGCGCTTGCCGTTGGCCCCCGTCTTCGGTGGCATGATCAAACACCCTCCTCGATCCTCGCCGGCCCATCTTCCCGGAGGTGCCGGTCGGACCCCGAAGGCTAGCACGTCGGTCCGCGGCGGGGCCTCGACGGCAGGCGGCGCCTGCTAGGCTTCGGCTCCCGCACGCAAGGTCGAGCGGTTGGAGGGCGTCATGACGAACACCGAAGCCCCGGCGACGGCGCCGGCGGCACCGAGACGATCCCGGCGGATCCTGGCGGGCGTGGCCCTCGTCCTGGCCAGCTTGTTGATCCTGCTCACGACCGTCGCCGTGTGGACGCACCAGGTGGTGCTGAACACGGATCGCTTCACGAACCTCGCCGGCAAGGTCCTTGCCGAGCCGGCCATCATCGACCCGCTCAGCGCGCGCATCAGCGACCAGGTCGTCACCGCGCTCGACGTCCAGACCCGGCTCGAGACGCGGCTGCCCGATGCGCTCAAGCCGCTGGCCGGCACCCTGACGCTGGCCGTCGGGAGCGCCATCGAGCAGCGCCTCCAGGTCGCGCTCCTCAACCCCCGCATCCAGACCGCGCTGCAGCGGACGCTGGCGGTGACCCATGCCGGGATCATCAACCTCCTCCGGGACAAGCCCGACAACGTGACGGTCGTCGACGGCTACATCACCATCCAGGTGTTCCCGGTCGTCGGGGCCGCGCTGGCGGAGCTGCAGGCCGGCGGCGTCATCCCGGCCGACATCACGCTGCCCGACCTCACCAGCCCGGACGCTCCGGACGTGCTCGCCCAGCGGCTCGACACTGCGCTCGGGGTGACCCTGCCGCCGGACTTCGGGACGATCCAGCTGGTCAAGGCGGATCGCCTGCTCGCCGCCCGGAGCGCCGTCCAGGCGTTCGACATCATCGTCGTCGCCATGATCATCCTGACCGTCGTGCTCGTGGCGCTGGCGCTCTGGCTCGCGCGCGACCGTCGTCGCATGGTCGTCTACCTGGGCATCGGCACGCTCATCGCGTTCCTCATCGCCCGGCTGGCGATCGACGGGATCGAGGGCGCCCTCCTGAGCGGGATCGCACAGGATGACGTGGCGGGCGCCGTTCGGGCCGTCGTCGATTCGACGGTCGAGGACCTGCGCAGCCTGACGATCATCGTCGTCATCGTGACCGGCGTCGTCGCTCTCATCGCCTACCTCGCGGGGCGGCCCGCGTGGATCTTCCGCGGCGACACGACCGAGACGACCGAGGCCGGCGCGCCCGATCCGAGCTGAGCCGGCGCCTCAGGGTCGGCGGTCAGACGCCGTCGTAGTTGGTCCAGGTCGCATCCGACTGGTCGCGATTGCCCCAGGCGCTGCCGCCGTACGAGGCGATGTCGAAGACGAGGCCGAGACCCAGCCACACCCAGTCGAAGCCCTCGATCCCGCCCGGGAAGACCAGCACGTACATGATCGTGGTCCACGGCAGGAAGAGGAACCCGATCAGCGGGACGACGGCCGACTCGAACGTGGCCGCCCACCGGGCGGGCTCCAGGAGCCACCAGAAGAAGACGAGGGCGCGAGGCCCCAGCACGGCCAGGATCGCGAACAGCAGACACATCTCGACGAACCTCCGGTTGCGGCCGCCGGTGGCACGACGCTCGGCCCGCGTCCTGACTGTACAGGAGCCGGTCTGGCCCGGGACGTGGCGAAGCCGGGTCAGCCGACCTCGACCGGCGCCTCCAGCTTCTCGATCCGGATGGCGGTCGCCTTGAACTCGGCCGTGCCGGACTTGGGGTCGGTGGCGTCGATCGTCAGCAGGTTGACCGCGACATCGTCCTGGAAGTGCATGGTCATGAACGTCAGGCCCGGCCGCAGCGACGGATCGATCCGCACGGGGACCTCCACCTGGCCCCGGCGCGAGACGACGCGGACGACCTCGCCCTCGGCCAGCGCGTAGGTCGCGGCGTCCTCCGGGCTGGTGTCGAGGGTCTCGCCGCGACGCAGCGGTGAGGTGTAGCCGGCGGTCTGGACCCCGGTGTTGTAGGAATCGAGCCGGCGGCCGGTCGTGAGGCGGATGGGGAAGTCGGCGTCGAGCTTGTCGACCGGCGGGTCGTGGTCGACGGGCACGAACGGCACGCGGTTGCCCGGGACCGGGTCCTCCCACAGCCGCGAGTGGAGGAACAGCTCGCCCGGGTGATCGAGGTCGTAGCACGGCCACTGGAGGCCGCCCTCGGATTCGAGGCGGGCGTAGCTCATCCCGGCATGGACCGGGGAGAGCCGCCGGACCTCGTCCCAGACCGCCTCCGCATCCGGGTCGCCCCACGCGCCGCCCATCCGGTTGGCGAGGTCGAAGACGATGGCCAGGTCGTCGCGCGCGCCGTCCGGCGGCTCGACCGCCTTGCGCACCCGCTGGACGCGCCGCTCCGAGTTGGTGACCGTACCCTCGCTCTCGGCCCAGGCCGCCGTCGCCGGGAGCACCACGTCGGCCAGTGCCGCGGTCTTCGTCAGGAACAGGTCCTGGACCACGAGGAAGTCGAGGCTCTCGAGCAGGTGGATCGCCCGCTTCTGGTCGGCCTCGGACTGGACCGGGTTCTCGCCGATGCAGTAGACCGCGGTCAGATCGCCCCGCTCGATCGCGTCGAACATCCCGGACAGGTGCCAGCCGCGCTTGGGCGGGACGGCCACGCCCCACTCGGCATCGAACTTCGCCCGCAGCTCGTCGTTCTCGACGTGCTGGAAGCCCGGCAGGCGGTCGGGGAGGGCGCCCATGTCGCCGCCGCCCTGGACGTTGTTCTGGCCACGCAACGGGTTGACGCCGCTGCCGTAGCGGCCGACGTGGCCCGTCAGGAGGACCAGGCTGATCAGGGCCAGGACGTTGTCGACCGCGTTGTGGTGTTCGGTGATGCCGAGCGTCCAGCAGATCATCGCGCGCGGCGCCGTGGCGAAGGCGTGGGCCAGCTCGCGGATGGCCTCGGCCGGGACGCCGGTCTCCGCCTCGGCGTACTCGAGCGTGTACGACTCGACCTTCGCCTTGTAGGCCGCGAAGTCGGACGTCGCCCGGTCGATGAACTCGCGATTCTCGAGCCCGGCCGCGATGATCTCGCGGGCCATCGCGTTGGCCAGGGCGATGTCACTGCCCACGTCGAGGCCGAGCCAGCCGTCCGCCCACTCGGCGCTGCTCGTGCGGCGCGGGTCGACTGCGTACAGGCGCGCGCCGTTGCGGACGCCCCTGAGCACGTGGTGGAAGAAGATCGGATGCGTCTCGCGGGCGTTGCTGCCCCACAGGACGATCAGGTCCGTGTCCTCGACCTCTCGATATGAAGATGTGCCGCCCCCGGCACCGAACACCGTCGCCAGACCGGCGACGCTAGGGGCGTGTCACGTCCGGTTGCAGCTGTCGATGTTGTTGCTGCCCAGGATCGTCCGGCTGAACTTCTGCGCCGCGAAGTTGACCTCGTTGGTCGCCTTCGAGCAGCTGAAGGTGCCGAACGTCGTCGGGCCGTGGGCCGCCTTGGCGGCCTGGAACCCGGCGACAGTCCGGGCGAGGGCTTCGTCCCATGAGGCGGGGCGAAGGTCGCCGCCCTTCGTGTCGCGCACGAGGGGCTGGGTCAGTCTCACGTAGGGTTTCGCCACGGGTGGCCTCCTGCGATTGGACGACGCGGCGAGTGTAGCGCCGTGCGGGCGGGGCAGCCGTTGCGTTGTCGGTTTGGCGCCGCGCGTGGGCGGTCCGCCTGCTGAGGCCGACGGCCCGCCGTTGCCACGGTCGTGCCGCTTGCCGAGGGCGTGCCGCGTGCCGAGGCGGACGGCCCGCTGTTGCCATACGTGCGCCGGACGCACGTTAGCCGCTTGGCTCGACCGATCGATCGCCATACGGTCCCCGGGCGTTCGTTTGGGCACTCGAAGCGGTCGGAACGGGTGGGCGCGCTGCGGACTCGCGCCGAACGGTCGTCGGGTGCACGTATGGCAGGTTTCGTGAGCTCGACCGCCGTCCGGCGTGCCCGTCGCGCCGCACTTCAAAGTCCAGGGCCACGGACGAGCCGCGGCCAGCTGGCCCACCGGCCGATCCTGTCAGATGCTCACGTGGCGAGCGCTGGTCAGCCGATTCGTGACAGATGCTCAAGGGGTGAGCGTGTGACACCAACGAGCGGGCCGCGCTGTCGCCCGCGAGCGTGGCCGACCCCGAATGCAGGGATCCGATCGTGACGAGCGCTCGTGTGGTGAGCGTCTGTCAGAAACGACGAACGTGGGGGGTTGACAACGGACATAACGCGATATATCGTGTTATTGCAATCCAGCACCAACCACCATCACACGAAAGGATCGAAGTGGACTTCGAACCAAACCGTGGCCGGTCCCGATCGGGCCGTCCACACGCACATCACCCCGTCCGGGAGGGCGCCCACGGCATGAGCCATGGACCGCGACCGGACCTCACTATCTCCATCGAGCGACCCGGGTCGCGTCGGATGCGCGGCCTCGACGGCCCGGGTGACCGTCGCGGTCACGGCCGGCATCGCGAGCGCGGCGACAATCTGCGGCCGGGCCCGGGGCGACTCCAGTCGCGTCGTGGCGCCATCCGGGATGCCACCCTCGCTCTCCTGGCCGAGCAGCCGATGCACGGCTACCAGGTCATGCAGGAGCTCGCCGAGCGCAGCGGCGGCCGCTGGCATCCGAGCGCCGGATCCGTCTACCCGACGCTCCAGCAGCTCGAGGACGAGGGCCTCGTCACGGTCGAGGACCGCGACGGCCGCCGGACCTTTGCGCTGACCGAGGCCGGCCGCACGGCGGCCACCGCCATCCCGGCCGAACGGCCGTGGTCCCGGTCCGACGGTGGGGACGATCTCCGCGGCCTGGTCCAGGAGCTCGGCGTCGCGGCGCTGCAGGTCTCCCGGGTCGGCTCGCAGGCCGCCCGAACCGAGGCTCGCACGGTCCTCACGGAGGCACGGCGTGCTCTGTATCGGCTGCTCGCCGACGACGACGCGGGACTGACCGAGGCCTGACCGCCTCCCCCGGCCGGGCCGGATGGGCGCGGACGCGACGTCGCCGCGCCCCTGACCACCTCGGTAAGCAGACCGGCCGGTCTGCGGGGGCCGCTGGTCGCCGACGACGACGCGGGGACCGGCCGAGGCCTGACCGCCGCGCCCGGCCAGACCGGATGGGCGCGGACGCGACGTCGCCGCGCACCCGCACCCGGCTCGAACCGCCGGCCACTCAACCGCCCGTCGACGACCCCTTGCCGCTGACGTCGCCACGGCCGCCGGTCCGGACGCCCCGGGCCGACTTGCCGTGGCCGGCCACGGCGATCCGGCCGCGGCCGTAGGCATCGACCTTGCCCCACCGACCGGGGATGTCGAGCAGCGCGAGCTCGCCGATCGCGTCCGGCAGCGCCGCGTCGACGACGAGGTGGTCGCCGATCGGCTCGAGCCCGAGCACGGTCCGCAGCAGGAGCAACGGCGCTCCGGTCGACCAGGCCTGCGGGCTGCAGGCGGTCGGGTACTGGACCGGATACTTCGTGAGCGCCCGGTCGTACCCGCCGAACGCCTCCGGCAAGCGCCCGTCGAACAGCGTGGCCGCATCGAGGATGTCCCACGCGATGCGAGCCGCCTCCTCCTTGAACCCGTAGCGCCGCAGTCCCCAGGCGATGAACGAGTTATCGAAGGGCCAGACCGTCCCGAGGTGATAGCCGATGGGGTTGTAGCGAGCTTCCCCCTCCGCCAGCGTGCGAACGCCCCAGCCCGAATACAGCCGCGGCCCCATCAGATGGTCGACGACCGACCCGGCCTTGGCGGTGTCGACGATCCCGCTCCACAAGAGGAGCCCGTTGTTCGACGCGAGCAAATCGACCTGGCCGCCATCGGCGTCGAGAGCGAGCGCGAAGTAGCCGCGATCGGCCAGCCAGAAGTCGCGGTTGAAGCGGCGTTTGAGGTCGTCTGCCTCGGCCTCGAGCCGGTCCGCGTATGCCGGGTCCTTCCAGACCAGCCGGGCCAGCCGTGCACCCCGGACCTTGGCGTCGTAGGCATAACCCTGGAGCTCGCATGTCGCGCGCGGGAAGCCGGGCAGCCGGCCGTCGCTGTACGAGATCGCGTTCCAGGAATCCTTCCAGGACTGGTTCTCGATGCCGGTCTGCTCGTTGCGCCGCTTGTACGAGATGTAGCCATTGCCCATGAGGTCGGCGTACTCGTCGATCCAGTTCAGGGCGGCGCGGGCCTCGTACTCGAGGTCGCGGACCAGCTTCCGGTCGCCCGTCCAGCGCTCGTACTCGTCGAGGAGCACGACGTACAGCGGCGTCGCGTCGACCGAGCCGTAGTAGGGCGAGTGCGGCCGTTCCTCGAAGGCCGCCATCTCGCCGTATCGCATCTCGTGCAGGATCCGGCCGGGATCCTCGTCACGAAAGTCGTCGCGTCGGCTGCCCTGCCAGTCGCCGAGCACCCGCAGCGTTGTGGCCGCCAGCTCGGGTGTGAACGGGAGCGACTGGAGGCTGGTGAAGATGCTGTCGCGGCCGAACATCGTCATGAACCACGGCAGCCCGGCCGCCGGCAGGCTCTTGCCGCCGGCCACCGGCGGTGAGAAGCGGAGGGCGGCCAGGTCGACCAGGCTGCGCCGGTACGTGGCCATCATCGGCGCGATGTCACAGTCCAGCCGGGGTGCGTCCTCGAGCCACCGCTCGAGACTCCGCTCCATGTTCGGTCGGGCGCGTTTCAGGCCACGCCCGTACTTCGGCCGGCTGAACGTGCCACCGCCACCGCCGCGCGAGGTCACCACGTCGAGATCGGTGGTCCAGCTGCCGTGCGGTTCGATCCGGACGGCGAAGGTCAGGCCCGTCTCGTCGACGCTGGCCGGTGCCGACGCGGAGATGACCGTCTCCCGCTTGAACGTCTCGCGGGCGTACTGCAGGAACAATCGGCCGTCCTCGATCCGCGTCGCGTAGCGCCCGACCTTCTTGAGTGCGTCCTTGACCTCGAACAGGTCGGCGAAGTCGCTGGCGGCGTCGATCCGTACGGTGAGCTCGACCGGCTCGTCCTGGTGGTTGAGGATCGTCAGCTCCTCGTGGAACCCGTCGCCCACCGAGCGTTCCCGGATGACCGAGAGCTTGGCGTCGATGTAGACCGTGCCGGTCCCGGGCACCAGGAAGAACCGCGACTGGAAGTACTGGAGATCGTCGGTCGACAAGGGATTCAGCTTCTGTCCGTCGATCGTCAGCACCCACCTCGACAGGAACCGCGTATCGAACGAGAAGAGACCCGTCGGCTCGGTCGGCGAGGCCTCCACGTCACCGCGCTCGTCGCACACCACGAAGGTGTTCCCGTCCAGGATCCTGAGTGTCCCTGCGGCCATCGTCAGCCCCTCCGCTTGCCGACGGTCCGAGCGCTCGCCGTCCGCTTCTGCTCGGTGGGTGCCGGAAAGAGCCGCTGGAAGTGGACCAGCGATTCCAGGTCGCCCTCCGCGTCGAGCCGGCCGCGCAGCAAGGTCGCGAGGGCATTCGCCCGGCCGCTCGCCAGGTCGTCAAAGGTGCTCGCGTCCGTGCGGACGACGCATTCGGCCGGGTCCGCAGCGTGCGAGACGGTGACGGCACCGCGTCGGAAGTCGACGCGCCAGTGCTCGGTCCGTTCGTCTTGGGTCAGGTCGAACCGGATGCTGCCGGTCGTCCGCGCGAGGCTGGGCTCCCGGCCGCGCTCGGCCAGCCGGTCGAAGAACTCCGCTGTCACATCAGCCATCGCGATCCCCCAATCGCCTCCGGCCAATGATAGCCCCCGGCCCCAAGAGGGCGGTCGCGGGTCCCCCGGGGGATGTGTGCTGGCGCCGCAGTCCCTTACCGGTCCTCGTCGCGGCTCGGCGGTGCGAAGAACAGCCGGAACAGCACGACGAAGCTGACCACCAGGGTCACGGCAAACGCGATCATCGCGACGTAGGCGACGCCCTCGAACTGCGACAGCGACGGCTGGAGCAGGATCGCCATGACGATCGCCGTGCCGATCAGCTGCCCGACCACGATGACGCCGACCGTCGCCTGGCGGCCGATGTCGGAGACGCTCGAGATGGACTTCTCGAGGCCCTTCGTGTCGATCTCGACCACGAACTTGCCCTTGTTGTACTGGTCGAGCCAGCTGAGGGTGGCGCTCTCCAGGGACGGCACCCGGCGCGCCAGCTCCTTGCCGATCCGGACGGCACTGCCCTGGAGCTGCTTCTGGATCTTCTCGGGCGTGAACGAATCCATGAACGCGGCGCGTGCCTCGGAGACGGCGGCCTCGCCCAGGTCGATGTCGAACGACAGCGCACGTGCCGTCTCCTCGGCCTGGATGACGGCCTTCATCGCGAGCGTCAGCTGGCTGTCCAGCCGCAGGCCGTTGTCGAAGACGGCCCCGAGGAACCCGCCGAGCGCCGACCCGAGCGAGGTCGCGCTCCCGTAGATCAGGTATTGGCGCGCGAGTCGGTCGATCTCGTTCCGGTAGGCCGCCTCGTCGAACTGGCGGGTCGGCTTGCCGAGCGCCAGAAGGCCGTCGCCGATGCCCGGGATGTCGACCTCCTTGATCGAATAGATCAGGCCGAGGAGGTCGACGCGCTGCTGGGCATTGAGCTGCCCGACCAGCCCGAGGTCGAGGAAGATGATCTGCTTGGAGATCGGGTCGGCCAGGATGTTGCCGGGGTGCGGGTCGCCGTGGAAGAACCCGTCCACCAGGACCTGCTTGATGATCGCCCGGATGAAGACCGTGCCGAGCTCCGACGTGTCGAAGCCGGCCGCCCGCAGCTCATCCGCCTTCGAGATCTTGATCCCGTTGACGAACTCCATCGTGATGACCCGCTGGCCGGACAGCTCGTCGTAGACGCTGGGGATGTGGATCTCCGGGAAGCGCTGCATGCCGTCGGCCAGCCGGCGAGCGTGGTACGCCTCGTTGCGGTAGTCGAGCTCCTTCAGCACACCCTGGGCGAACTCGCCGACGATCGCCGAGAGCCCGATCTTGCGAGCCACCCCGATCCGTCGTTCGGCGACGCGGGCCAGCTCCTGGATGACGCCCAGGTCGGCCTGGGTCTTGGCCTGGATCCGCGGTCGCTGGACCTTGACCGCGACGAGCGTCCCATCATGCAGCCGGGCCTGGTGGACCTGGGCGGTCGATGCGGCGGCGAACGGGATGGGGTCGAAGGTGCCGTACAGGACCTCGGGCGGTGACCCCAGCTCCTTCGTGACGATCGCGACGACGTCCTCGTAGGCGAACGGGGCGGCGTCGCTCTGGAGCTTCGACAGCTCATCGGTCCACTCGGCCGGAAGCACGTCGCGCCGGCTCGCCATCATCTGGCCGATCTTCACGTAGGTCGGGCCGAGCCGCTGCAGCATGTCGCGAACCCGTTCCGGACCGGTCACCCGGTCGAGAGGGACCTTGTTGCCGATGATCACCCGGTCGAACCAGCGCCGGAAGGCCCCGACCGGCGTGTCTTCCAGCGCGATGTCCAGGCTGGTCGTGTAGATCGCGCTGTAGACCTGCTGGAGCCGCAGGTTCTCGATGATCGTGTTGCGTCGCGGCGTCGGCAACGACTCGAGGAAGCGCCAGATCCCGCCGCTGTCATCCGTGCCGAAGGTCGGCCGATTGAGGCCCAGGAGCGCGTCCATGAGGGTCGACAGCCCCGTGTACAGGGTCGCCCCGACGATGATCCAGAGGAAGACGGGCTCGGCGACCGTGCCGATCTTGATCGGTGCGATGAGCGAGGTCAGCCAGATCGCGATCGCGTTGATGATCACGATGAACAGCCCGAGCGTCGAGAACAGCAGACGCCCGGTCAACGCCACGATGACCGGCCGCGCGAATCGATTGACGAGGACGAGGACCGCCGCCCATGTGAGGAAGCCGATCGGGCCGGCGCCGCGCAGCGCGATGATGGGGACATCGCCGTTCCCGCCGAAGGGGAACGGCTGGGCGACCGAGATCGCGCCGAGGAGGAGCACGATGAACGCGAGCAGGATCGCGTCGAGCACGACCTCGACGATGAAACGACGCATCTGGCCTCCTCGGCGATCCGACTCTCAGAACGGTCCCGCGGCATCCATTCTGGCGCCGCCGGCGCTCCCGCGTTCAGGCACCATCGGCACCGTCGTGGTGACGCCGTTTCGGTAGAGTGGAGGCCCGAGATAGAGGAGGCCGTGATGGACGATCCGGAGCGGCAGACCGGCAACGCCGGGCGTTCCACCCTCGTGCCCCCGTGGGTGCTGGGCGCCACCAACCTCTTCGCGATGCTCGTGGCGGCCGTGCTCGTCGGCGTGGCGCTGTTCCTTGTCGGCTGGTTCTCGCCCGTCCTCGCGCCCCTGGGTCTCGGCCTGTTCATCGCCGCGCTCGCGGCGCCGCTCTTCGGGTCGCTCGTCGAGCAGGGTCGCTCACCGGCCCTGGCCCTCACGGTGACGGTCGCCGTCGTCCTCGTCGTCGGCGCGGCCGTGGTGGCCCTCGCCCTCCTCTCGGCACGATCGCTGTCCGAATCGATGGACACCTACGCCGGCGCGATCCGGGCTCGATCGGCCGACGCCTCCGGGACCGGCGTCCCGGTCGCGATCCGCGACCTCGTGTCGCCGGACGCCCTCGTAGACGTCCTCCGCGCCGTGGTCGGGATCGTGGTCGACGTCGGGAGCAGCCTGGCGTTCGCGGTCGTCATCGCGGCCCTGCTGCTGCTCGATGGCGGGCGCCTGACCCGGCTCGTCGCCGGCGGTCTCGGGAGCGAGAACCCGATGTTCCGCGAAACCCCGGCGATCGCTCGCGCAGCGGTGACCTACATCCTCGTGCGGGTCCGGATCAACGCCTTCACGGCGATCACCCTGCTCGTGCTCATGGTCGTCGTCGGGGTGGACGACGCCCTCCTCTGGGCGGTCGGGGCGTTCCTGCTGAGCTTCGTGCCGTACATCGGGCTGGTGCTCGCACTCATCCCGCCGACGATCCTGGCGTACGCCGAGTCGGGGCTGCCCGCCGCGGCCGTCATCGTCGTGGGCGGTGTCGCGCTGAACGTCCTCGCGGAGAACGTCCTCGAACCATCATTGACCGGCCGCGCTCTCTCCCTCGCGACCTGGCTGGTGTTCACCGCGTTCTTCTTCTGGGTCTGGCTGCTGGGTCCCGTCGGGGCGCTGCTGTCGATGCCGATCACGGTGACGATCGTGCTGGTCCTGGACCACAACGAGAGCACCCGCTGGGTGGCCACGCTTCTCTCGCGGACGCCGATCCCCGACGCCGGCGACACGGCAGGCCCGCCAGTGGGCTGAACCCGGTCGCCGGCCCGGCCCGGTCGCCGGCGCCTAGAACGGCGCCGGGATGAACCGCAACGCCAGGTCCGGCCCGACGTACTTGCCGGTCCCGGAGCGCTTCGGCAGCGCGATCTCGCGGAGCTCCAGCGGGTCGTACGGCACCTGGCCCAGGAGGTGGCTGATGATGTTGAGACGTCCCCGCTTCTTGTCATCCGTGTGGGCGAGGTACCACGGTGCCCACGGCGTGTCCGTCGCCGCGAACATGGCGTCCCGCGCGCGCGAATAGTCGTCCCAGCGGCCGTACGACTTGAGGTCCATGTCCGTCAGCTTCCAGACCTTCCGCGGGTCGTGGATGCGGCCCTCGAGACGGCGCGTCTGCTCCTCCGGGCTGACCTCCAGCCAGTACTTGAGCAGGATGATCCCGGAGTCGACCATGGCCTTCTCGACGGCCGGCACCTGCTCGAGGAAGCGGTCCGTCTCCGCGGGCGTGCAGAACCCCATCACGCGCTCGACGCCGGCCCGGTTGTACCAGCTCCGGTCGAAGATCACGACCTCCCCGCCCGCCGGGAAATGGGGAAGGTAGCGCTGGATGTACATCTGGGACCGTTCGCGCTCCGTCGGCGCGGAGAGCGCCACGACCTTGAAGACGCGCGGGCTGACCCGCTCCGTGATCCGCTTGATCGTGCCGCCCTTGCCGGCGGTATCCCGGCCCTCGAAGACGACGCAGACCTTGGCGCCGGTCGATTTCACCCACTCCTGCATCGCTACCAGCTCACCGTGGAGACGACGCATCTCGCGCTCGTAGTCCTTGTTCGTCATCGGCACGGAGGACGCGGATCCCGCCGTGGCCGACGGGGCGCCGGCGTCGTCGTGGCCCGGGTCGGCCTTGGGTTCCTTCTTGCCGTGCTTGTGTGCCACGTTCATCGCTCCAATAGCTGGCGCTTCGCCGCGTCGAACTCGTCGTCCGTCAGGATACCGTCGGCGTGGAGCCGACCCAGGCTGGCCAGCCGCTCCGCCAGGGGCGTTTCCACGGCCCCCGGCTGACCCGAGGCGGTCCCCGTCGTCGCGTTGCCGCCCGCGGCCGGCGTCCCCCCGGACGGATCGATCCCCATGGACCGCCAGAAGGCGTCGATCCGGGCGCGGTAGTCCCAGTCGGCGATCGAGCCGGCGCGGAACGCCGCCGTGGTCGCGTGCATCGCGAGGACAGACGACAGGTGCCCCACCGGGACCTGCATGGCCTGGCGGCAGACGGGGCAGGCGAGGTACTCGTCCGTGCTGTATTGCATGACCGGCACGAAGAACAGGCTGACCTGCCGGGTCGAATGGATGTGGTGGAAGTACACGTCGTTGTGACAGTTCGGGCAGCGGATGGGCGCCACATCGCCACGATCCTCGACCGGGCCGCCGCCCCATCCGAAGATCAGGACCATGTCGGGCCTCCGTGCGATCGCCCGCGGTCACCACACGCCGCGAGCTGCGTTGAAATCATGCACTTTCAATCGCGATGGCAGCACCGACGAGCGACTGCGCGTGGATGAACGCCGCAGCGTGCGGATCGCAACAGCGGTACGCTCGGAGAAGCCCTACGATGAGACGGGATGGTCGCGTGACGCGGACGCGATCGATTCGGACCATCGGCGGGGTGGGCCGTGGTGCTGCTCATGGGAGGGTCCCCACGATGGGTTTCAACCTGCGGAATCGCAGCTTCACGACGCTGCTCGACTTCACGCCACGGGAGATCCGGTTCCTGCTGGACCTGTCGCGCGACCTGAAGCGCGCGAAGTACGGCGGCTATGAGCAGGCCCGGATGAAGGGCAAGAACATCGCGATCATCTTCGAGAAGACGTCGACGCGGACCCGCGTGGCGTTCGAGGTCGCGGCGTACGACCAGGGCGCCCACGTGACGTACCTCGGGCCGAGCGGCACCCAGATCGGCCACAAGGAATCGATGAAGGACACCGCCCGGGTGCTCGGCCGGATGTACGACGCCATCGAGTACCGCGGCTTCGGCCAGGAGATCGTCGAGGAGCTCGCGAAGTACGCCGGCGTGCCGGTCTGGAACGGGCTCACGGACGAGTTCCACCCGACCCAGATCCTCGCCGACGTCCTGACCATGACCGAGTTCTCCGACAAGCCGTTGACCCAGATCTCGTACTGCTACCTCGGCGACGCCCGCAACAACATGGGCGACTCGCTGCTGATCGGCGGCTCGAAGCTGGGGATGGACGTCCGGCTCTGCGCGCCGAAGCACCTCTGGCCGGACGAGGATCTCGTCAAGCGCTGTCGGGAGGTCGCGGCCGGGACGGGTGCCCGGATCACCCTGACCGAGAGCACCGACGAGGGCGTGAAGGACGTCGACTTCCTGTACACGGACGTGTGGGTCTCGATGGGCGAGGACAAGTCGGTCTGGGATGAGCGGGTCGAGCTCCTCACGCCCTACCAGGTCAACAGCGACCTGATCGCGAAGACCGGCAATCCCGCCGTCAAGTTCATGCACTGCCTGCCGGCCTTCCACGATCGCGAGACCGAGGTCGGCCAGGAGATGTTCGAGCGGTTCGGGCTGGACGGCATGGAGGTCACGAACGAGGTCTTCGAGTCGGAGCGCTCGATCGTCTGGGACCAGGCCGAGAACCGGATGCACACGATCAAGGCCCTCATGGTCGCCACGATCGGAGCCTGAGGGACCCGCGCGATGCGTATCGTCATCGCTCTCGGCGGCAACGCTCTCCTGCGACGCGGGGAGCCCATGACCGTCGAGCACCAGCGCGCCAACGTCCGCGTCGCCGCACAGGCCCTGGCTCGCGTCGCGACGGAGCACGAGCTCGTCATCTCGCACGGCAACGGCCCGCAGGTCGGCCTGCTGGCGCTCCAGGGAGCCGCCTACAAGGACGTCGAGGCGTACCCGCTCGACGTCCTCGGTGCGGAGACCCAGGGGATGATCGGCTATCTCGTCGAGCAGGAGCTCGGGAACCTGCTCCCGATGGAGCGACCGCTCGCGACCCTCCTGACCATGGTCGAGGTCGATCCCGACGATCCCGCGTTCAGCGACCCGACCAAGTTCGTCGGACCGATCTACGACGAGGCCACCGCGGCGGCGCTGGCGGCCGAGAAGGGCTGGCAGGTCAAGCCCGACGGGACCAGCTGGCGGCGCGTCGTCCCGTCGCCCCGGCCCAAGCGGATCTTCGAGATCCGGCCGATGCGCTGGATGCTCGAGCACGGCGCCGTCGTGATCTGTGCCGGCGGCGGCGGCATCCCGACGATGTACGCCCCGGGCGTGGAGCGCCAGCTCGTCGGGGTGGAGGCGGTCATCGACAAGGACCTCGCCAGCAGCCTCCTCGCGCGCGAGCTCGGGGCGGATCTCTACGTCATGGCGACCGACGTCGACGGCGTCTATCGCGATTGGGGCACGCCGACCCAGGCCCGGATCGACCGGGCGAGTCCGGACGAGCTCGCCGCGATGGACCTGCCGGCGGGTTCGATGGGGCCGAAGGTCGCCGCCGCGGCCGAGTTCGCCTCGACCGGCAAGCGGGCGGCGATCGGGTCGCTCGCCGACATCGACGCGCTGGTCGACGGAAGCGGCGGGACACAGGTCACGGAGGGTTCCCAGGCATGACCGCACTCGGTGTCCATTCGGAGGTCGGCAAGCTCCGCCAGGTCATCGTCCATCGGCCGGAGCTCAGCCTCCAGCGGCTGACCCCGGGCAACCACGACGAGCTCCTGTTCGACGACGTGCTGTGGGTCGAGCGGGCGCAGTGGGAGCACGACCAGTTCGTCGCGCGGATGCGCGAACGCGGGGTCGAGGTGCTGTACGTGCAGGACCTCCTGGGCGAGGCGCTCGGCGCCAGCGATGAGGCCCGGGCACGGATCATCTCGCTCGTCGCCTCGGAGGCCGTCGTCGGGCCGAGCCTCGTCGAGGCGGTCCAGGCCCGCCTGACCGCTCTCGCGCCGGACGTTCTGGCGCGCCACCTGATCGGTGGTCTCACCGTCGCCGAGTCGGGGCTCGATCTCGGCACGTTGCGAGGCACGTCCCTGATCGCGGCCGCGATCGACGACGAGTCCATGTTCGTCCTGCCGCCGCTGCCGAACAGCCTCTTCACGCGTGACTCGTCGTGCTGGATCTACGGCGGCGTCTCGATCAACCCGATGTACTGGCCCGCCCGTCGGCGCGAGGCCTACAACATGGCGACGATCTACCGGGCCCATCCGCGCTTCAAGGACGCGGAGTTCGAGTACTGGTATCCGGAGCTCGGCGACGACGAGCGGTTCCGGCTCGAGGACTTCGGCCTGGCGTCGCTGGAGGGCGGCGACGTCGAGATCATCGGCAAGGGCACGGTCGCGATCGGCATGTCCGAGCGGACCACGGGCCGGATGATCGAGCAGATCGCGAAGGCGCTCTTCGCCAAGGGTGCCGCCGACCGGGTGATCGCCGCGGTCATGACCAAGGACCGCGCGCACATGCACCTCGACACGGTGTTCACCCTGCTCGACCGCGACAAGGCGACGGCCTATCCGCAGGTCGTCGCCGGGATCCGGGCGGTCAGCCTCCGGCCGGGGTCGAAACCGGGCACGCTCGACGTCCGGGCCGAGAAGGACTTCGTCTCGGCCGTGACCGATGCCCTCGGCGTGCGCAAGCTCCACGTGGTCGAGACCGGGGGCGACGCCTACCAGCAGGCCCGCGAGCAGTGGGACGACGGCAACAACGTCGTGGCCCTCGAGCCGGGTGTCGTCGTCGCGTACGAGCGGAACACCTACACGATCTCCAAGATGCGCGAGGCCGGCGTGGAGGTGATCACCATCGAGGGCTTCGAGCTGGGCAAGGGTCGTGGCGGCGGGCATTGCATGACCTGCCCGGTCGTGCGCGACCCGATCTGAGGGAGGACACGGGCATGGACGGACCGCTCCGCTGGGTGGTGGCCATCCTCTTCGTCGCCGCCATCATCGCCCTCATCACGTTCGCCCGAGGGACGCCCGACCATGGCGACCCGACGGCGCCGCCGGCAGCGGTCCGGATGGTCGACACGGGCATCTGATGGTCGAGGCCGCCGCACCCGCGCGCCACATCAGCACACAACAGGCGGCCTTCATCGGCGTCGCCGCGATGGTCGGGGCGGGGATCTTCTCGCTGCTCGGCGCCGCCGGCGAGGTCGCGGGCGCGGCCGTCTGGCTGTCGTTCCTCCTGGCCGGCGCCATCGCCGCGCTCCAGGGCTACTCGTTCAGCAAGCTGGGGGCCAAGTTCCCCTCCGCCGGCGGCCTCCTCGAGTACGTCAACCAGGGGCTTCGGCGAGGGCCACGTTTCGACGATCGTCGCCTGGCTGACCTACATCGCGAACGGCATCGTCACGGCCATGGTCGCCCTGTCGTTCGGGAGCTACGCGAGCTCGGCGTTCGCGGGCGACAACGCGGCCTGGGTCAAGATCTTCGCGGTCGCGCTCCTCGTGACGATGACGATCCTGAACGTCGCCGGCTCGACGCTCGTCGCCCGGGTCCAGAGCATCGTCGTCCTCGTCGTGATCGGCATCCTGGCGGTCTTCTCGGTGGCGACGATCGCGAACGTCGAGCCGGGCAACCTCGCCCCGTCGACCTATCCCGGGGTCCAGGACATCGTGTCGAGCGTGGCCCTGACCTTCTTCGCGTTCCTCGGCTTCGGTGTCGTGACGTTCACGGCGCGGGACCTCGCCCGCCCCGCCAAGCAGCTTCCCGCCGCGATGTTCATCGCCATCGGCATCGCCACGGTCATCTACGTCGCGGTCTCGATCGGCGTGTTCGGCACGCTGACCGTGCCGGAGGTCATCGCAGCCGGGCCGACGGCGATCGCGGTCGCCGCCCAGCCCGTTCTTGGTGACGCCGGCTACTGGCTGATGATCGTGACCGCGTTGTTCGCGACGGCCGGTGCGACGAACTCCGGCCTCTACCCGGCGACGGGGCTGTCCGACCACCTCGCGTCGACCGGGCAGTTCCCGACGCTCATGGCCCGACGCCTCGGCGGCCGCGCACCGTTCGGGCTGATCATCCTCGCGGCGGCGATCGTGGTCGTCGTGCTCGCCTTCGACCTGACTGCGGTGGCGTCCATCGGCAGCGCCGTGGCGCTCGTGATCTTCGCCATCGTGACGCTCGGCCATCTCCGGATCGTCGAGGTGACCGGGGCGCGCCGCAGCGTCCTGGTCGTCGCCCTGGCCGCCGTGGCCGTCACTCTCGCGACCTTCACCGTGACCACGCTGATCCACGAGCCGGCCTCGATGATCACCCTGGTCGGGATCCTCGTGCTCAGCATCGTGCTCGACGTCGGATGGTCGAGTCGCCGGGACCGAACGATCGGACCGGACGACGACA
Organism: uncultured Chloroflexia bacterium; assembly: GCA_963755995.1. Lineage (GTDB taxonomy): Bacteria > Chloroflexota > Limnocylindria > Limnocylindrales > CSP1-4 > SPCO01. The sequence goes on from CAVWLQ010000005.1 coordinate 142,971, forward strand.
CGGGCGCGGCCGATCTGCCCCGCCCCAGCGAAGGAGGATCAGCATGACCGCGGCAACGAGTGAAGCGCCCGCCCCGACCCCGGGAGGTCGCTTCGCGCTGCCCTCGGCGTACACGATCCTGTTCATCCTCATCGTCATCGTGGCGATCCTGACCTGGATCATCCCGGCCGGTGCCTACGACGTCGATCCGAACGGCGAGCCGATCCCGGGCACCTACCACAGCGTGCCGGCGAACCCGCAGCGGATCGTCGTCGACTCGCTCATGGCGCCGATCAACGGGCTGTACGGCATCGAGGCCGAGGACGGCAGCATCAGCGTCTGGAACTCCGGTGAGCTGTTCGGGGCCATCGACGTCGCATTGTTCATCCTGGTCATCGGCGGGTTCCTCGGCGTGACCATGAAGACCGGCGCGATCGAGACCGGGATCGCCCGGATCGTCGGCCGGTTGTCCGGGCGTGAGCGGCTGATGATCCCGATCCTGATGATCGTCTTCGCGCTCGGCGGCACGACCTTCGGGATGTCCGAGGAGAGCCTGGCGTTCTACGCGCTGATCATCACGGTCATGATCGCGGCCGGCTACGACGCCCTCGTCGCGGCATCGGTCCTGCTGCTCGGCTGCGGCATCGGCGTCCTCGGCTCGACCATCAACCCGTTCGCGACCGGCATCGCCTCGGGCTTCGCCGGCGTCTCGATCGAGGAGGGGATCGTCGGCCGGCTGGTCATCCTCGTCATCGGCACGGCCATCGGCATCGTCTTCGTGCTGCGCTACGCCGATCGCGTGAAAGCCGATCCGAGCCGCTCGCTGGTCTACGCGCAAAAGGCCGCCAACGAGGCCCAGTTCCAGGGCGCCGGGGGCGCCGCCGACGACACGAGCGGGTCCGCCTCCACCCTGAGCGGGCGCCAGAAGCTCGTCCTCGTCCTGTTCATCCTGGCCTTCGCCGTGATGATCTACGGGGTCATCCCGTGGGAGGACTTCGGTCTCACGATCCCCACCCTGTGGTGGTGGTTCCCGGAGATGACGGCCTCGTTCCTGCTCTTCGCGATCCTCATCGGCGTGGTCAGCCGGATGTCGGAATCGACCTTCACGTCGACGTTCGTCGACGGGGCGCGGGACCTGCTGGGCGTCGCGCTCATCATCGGGATCGCGCGCGGGATCACGGTCGTCATGAACAACGGCCTGATCACCGACACCGTGCTCAACTGGGCCGAGCTGGCGGTGGCCGACCTGGGTGGCGTCGCGTTCATCAACCTGATGTACGTCATGTTCCTGCCGTTGTCATTCCTCATCCCGTCGTCATCAGGCCTGGCGACGGTGGCGATGCCGATCATGGCGCCGCTGGCGACCTTCGCCCATGTGCCGGCGCAGTTCGTCGTGACCGCCTACCAGAGCGCGAACGGACTGGTGAACCTGGTCACGCCGACGTCGGCCGTGGTCATGGGCGGCCTCGCCATCGCCCGTGTCGGGTACGGCACGTGGCTCCGCTTCGTGTGGCCCGTCCTGGTCCTGCTCGCGATCCTGACCATCGCCGTCCTGACCATCTCGGTCATCCTGTGACGACAGCCGACCTGCATCCCCGTAGCGCTTGACGATCGGGAAGGGATACCACGATGACCGACCAGCCATCGACACCATCGACGCCCTCTGAGGCGACCGTGACCTGGCACGCTCTCACGCCACAAGCAGCGCTCGAGCGACAGGGCGTGACCGTCGAGCGCGGGCTGACCCAGGTGGAGGCGGATTCGCGTCGAGCCAAGTACGGGCCGAACAAGTTCGCCGAGCCGCCGCAGGAACCACGCTGGCAGGCGTTCCTGCGTCAGTACCGCGACCCGATGCAGATCGTGCTGTTGGTGGCGGGCGTGTTCAGCCTGTTCCTTCCCGGGCAGGTCGCCACCGGGGTCGTGCTCATCGGCCTGACCCTGCTCAACGCCGCCATGGGGCTGAACCAGGAGGGCAAGGCGAACGCGAGCGTCGCCGCGCTCCAGAAGATGATGGTCGTCTCGGCCAAGGTCCGTCGCGACGGGTCCCTCGTCCAGCTGCCGATGGAGCAGCTCGTGCCCGGGGACATCGTCAACATCGAGGCCGGCGACCTCGTCCCGGCCGATGGGCGCCTCATCAGCGCCGCGACTGTCGAGATCGACGAGTCCGCCCTGACCGGCGAGAGCGTCCCAGTCCCGAAGCAGGTCGAGGCCGTCGGCGAGGGGGCCGGGCTCGGCGATCGGGTCGACCTGGCATTCATGAACACACAGGTGACGCGCGGCGCGGGCACCATGGTGGTGATCAATACCGGGATGGCGACCGAGGTCGGCCACATCAGCGGCATGCTCAACGTGACCAAGGACGAGGTCACGCCGCTGACCCGTCAGCTCAACGCGTTGACGAACCAGATCCTCGTCATCGCGGGTGTCGCACTGCTCATCTCGATCGGCATCGGCCTCTGGCGGAACACCCCGGCCGACGAGCTGTTCCTGACCGCGATCGCGTTCGCCGTGTCGGCCATCCCGACCGGTCTGCCGGCGGTGGTCACGGCGATCCTGTCGAGGGGGACGACCACGCTCGCGTCGGCCGGGGCCATCGTCAAGAGGCTGCGGTCGGTCGAGACGCTCGGCTCGACCTCGGCGATCAACTCGGACAAGACCGGCACGCTGACGCTCAACCAGATGACGGCCACCCAGATGGCCGTTGTCCACGGTCGCTACGCGATCAGCGGCGAGGGCTACTCCACGGAGGGCCAGATCAGCCACGTCGGCGGCCAGGTCGAGGGACCACTGGATTCTCTGCTCCTGCCGATGGCGTTGTGCGCCGACGCCGAGATCCGCGACGGCGGGCTGGTCGGCGACCCGACCGAAGGCGCACTCGTCGTTCTTGCCGCGAAGGGCGGGGTCGACCCGACCCTCACCCGCGAGCGCTACCCGCGCGTCGCGACCCTCCCGTTCGACGCCGCGTACAAGTTCATGGCGACGTTCCACCGGATGACGGATGAGAAGGGCAAGGAGGTGATCCGCGCCTACGTGAAGGGGGCGCCGGACCAGCTTCTCGCGCGTGCCTCGTCGGCGCAGGGCACCGACGGCCAGCAGTATCCGATCGCGGACGTCCGCGAGCCGTACCTCACCGAGAACGACCGGCTGGGCGCCCAGGGCCTGCGGGTCCTGGCGACCGCGCAGCGGGACTTCGACCCGAAGACGTTCGACCCGAACGCCGACCTGCTCCCGCTGATCGCCGACCTTCGGCTGCTGGCGCTCGTCGGGATCGTCGACCCGCCGCGGATCGAGGCCCGTGACGCCATCACCAAGGCGCACTCCGCCGGCATCCAGGTGCGGATGATCACCGGCGACCACGCGATCACCGCCGGGGCGATCGCAAGCCAGCTGGGCATCAAGGGGCAGGCGATCACGGGCGCCGAGTTCGCCGCGATGTCCGACGACGAGGCCGACCGCCGGATCGACGACATCGGGGTGATCGCCCGGGTCGCGCCCGAGGACAAGGTCCGCCTCGTCGAGATCCTCCGGCGCAAGGGTCACATCGTCGCGATGACCGGCGACGGCGTGAACGACGCGCCGGCCCTCAAGGCGGCCGACATCGGCGTCGCGATGGGCATCACCGGCACGGAGGTCTCCAAGGAGGCCGCCGTGATGATCCTGACCGACGACAACTTCGCGACGATCGTGGGCGCGGTCGAGCAGGGCCGGGCGCTCTACGACAACCTCATGCGCTACATCCGCTTCCAGATGGCGAGCCTGTTCGGCTTCATCAGCACGTTCCTGGGCGCAAGCATCTTCAACGTCCTCGGCGGCGTCCCGTTCCTGCCGCTCCAGACCCTCTGGATCAACTTCACCGTCACCGTCTTCCAGGCGGTCGGTCTCGGCTACAGCAAGCCGCGGTCCGGCCTCATGAACGACAAGCCACGACCCAAGGACGCGCAGATCCTGCCGCGCCCGCTGTTCATCTGGCTGGCGTTCGTGGGCCTCGTCTTCGCGATCGTGACCCTGCCGCTGATCGTCTGGGCGGGGGACGTCTACGACGAGATCGTCGCGCACACGATGGGTCTCGTGACGTTCTCGCTGCTCCACGTCTTCTTCTCGCTGGAGACGGCCGACGAGGAGCGGACGATCTTCAGCAGCCAGCTGCTGGAGAACCCGACCCTGCTCAAGGCGTCCGGCTTGTCGCTGCTGACGGTCTTCCTCGCGACGACGTTCGGACCGCTCCAGCGGCTGCTCGACACGACCGAGCTGTCGCCCACCCAGTGGGCGATCTGCATCGTCCTGGGGGCGTCGATCCTCGTGATCACCGAGGTCCGGAAGCTGTTCCGCCGTCGGAACGCCGGACCCGCGACCGAGGCGCCGGCCGGCGGGTCGGCGCTCGCCAGCCAGGCGTCGTGATCGAGGGTCGACCGCTCGCGGGTGCGACGACCGGGCGACCGCGATGACGCTGACCGGCCTGCACCGCGATCCGGTCAGCGGGGAAGGGGAGCCGCTCGACTACGCGCCGGCGGTCTACGGGGCGCTGCTCGTCACGACCCTCGTGACGGTCCAGTGGCAGGGTGACCGGAGCCCGGAGCTGATCGGCCTCTCGCTCGTCATCGCCGTCGTCGCGTTCTGGCTCACCGATGTCTGGTCCGAGATCGTCGCGCATCGCGTGCACGGGCCCGTCGACGCTTCGACCACCTTCGCGCTCGCCCGTGCGCAGTCGCCGATGCTGGGCTCGGCCATCGTGCCCGCGGCCATCCTCGGTCTGTCGCGGTTCTTCGGGGTCGACGTCGACGTGGCGATCGGCGCGGCGGTCGATCGCGAGCCTCGTCCAGCTGTTCCTGTGGGGGCTCGCCGTCGGCCGGGCCGCTCACGCCAGCCGCGGGCTGGCGCTGCTCGTCGCGCTGGTCGATTTCGGGATCGGGCTCGGGGTCGTGTTCCTGAAGGTCCTCGTCCTGCATTGACGGGCGGGGCGGCGAGGGGCGCGGCGGCGCCCGGCTCCCCGCGCGCGATCAGGCGAGGCTGACGCCGGGCTCTCCGGCCTCGACCCGGCCGATCCACCAGTGCTCGACACCGGCGGCGTCGAAGGCCGACGTGAGCGACTCGACGCGGTCCGGTGCGACCGCGGCCAGGAGACCGCCCGAGGTCTGCGGGTCGTGGGCGAGGGTGACCAGCTCGGGCCGGACATCCGGGCCGATCGCCAGCGACCCGGCCACGTAGCGCCGGTTGTGGGCCGCGCCCCCGGTCTCGACGCCGGCGGCGGCGAGGTCGAGCGCGCCGGGCAGGGCCGGCAGCGACGCCGCGTCGAAGGCGAACCGGGTGCCCGACGCGCGGGCCATCTCCAGCCCGTGGCCGAGGAGGCCGAACCCGGTGACGTCCGTCGCCGACCGGACGCCCGCCGCGACCAGCGCGTCCGAGGCGGCCCGGTTGAGGCGGCGCATCCCGTCGATCGCGGTGGCGAGGTCCGCCGGTCCCGTCCGGCCCTGGCGGGCGCCCGACACCAGCACGCCGGTCCCGAGCGGCTTGGTCAGCAGCAGCCGGTCGCCTGGGGCAGCGCCGCCCTTGCGCAACAGCCGATCCGGGTGGGCGGCGCCGATCACCGCGAGGCCGTACTTGGGCTCCGGGTCGCGGATGGTGTGCCCGCCGGCGAGCGTGCCGCCCGCCTCACGGACCTTGGCCGACGCGCCCGCGAAGATCTCGGTCATCACGTCCCGCGGCAGGTCCTCGGGGAAGGCCGCGATCGACAGCGCGAACAGGACCCGGCCGCCCATCGCGAAGACGTCCGACAGCGCGTTCGTCGCGGCGATCTCGCCGAACGTCCGCGGGTCGTCGACGAGCGGCGGGAAGAAGTCGAGCGTGCCGATGATCGCGAGATCGTCGCTCACCCGGTAGACCGCCGCGTCGTCGGGCGGGGTGAGACCGGCCAGCAGGGCGTCCGGCGTACCCGCGGCGGTCTCCGCGCCGAGACCGGCCAGCGCGTCGGCCAGCAGGTCGGCCCCGAGCTTGGCCGCGCAGCCCCCGCAATCGGTCAGGTCGGTCAGGCGGAACGGGCTGGGCTCGAGCGCGGTCATGACGAGATGATAGGGCTACCATCGCGTGGGAGCGGTCGGGTCCCGGTGGGTCCCCTGGTCTTCAAAACCAGTGGCGCGGCGCTCGGCGCGGCGCGGTGGGTTCGACTCCCACGCGTTCCCGCCACGGAGGATCGACTTGCCGGATCGCCCGCGTCCCCCGAGCGTCGAGCGGCTGCTGGTGGCGGCCCGGCCGCTGGTGTCCGCCGCTGGCGATCCGGACGCGGTGACGGCGATCGCCCGGGAGGTCGTGGCCGGCGAACGGGCCCGCCTGGCGGCCGGCGAGCCGCCCACTGGGCTTCCGACCCTCGCGGCGACCGTGGCCGAGCGGCTGGACGGGTTCGGCGGGCCGGATGACCCGGGCGCCGGTCCCGTGACGGTCATCAACGCGACCGGGGTGATCCTCCATACCAACCTCGGCCGCGCGCCCTGGCCCGCGGCAGCGATCGCCGCCGCGAGCCGTGCCGCCGGTTCCTATTCGCTGCTCGAGTTCGACCGCGACGCCGGCCGGCGCGGGCCGCGCTTCCGAGTGGCCGAGGAGCACCTCATCGCCCTGACGGGCGCCGAGGATGCGCTGGTCACGATCAACAACGCAGCCGCCCTGGTCCTCGCGGTCGGGCTCGCCGGACGTCACGGCGTGGCGGTCTCGCGCGGCGAGCTCGTGGAGATCGGCGGCGGGGTCCGGATCCCGGAGATCGTCCGCCGCGCCGGCGCGAAGCTGGTCGAGGTGGGCACCACGAACCGGACCCGCGCCGCCGACTTCGAGGCGCCCCTGGCCGACGGCCGGGCGACGGTCGTGCTCCGCGTCCATCCCTCGAACTTCGCCCAGACCGGGTTCGTGGAGGCGCCCGACGCCCGTGCCCTCGCGACCCTCGCCCACGCCCACGACGCGATCGTCATCGACGACCTGGGCAGCGGCGCGCTGCTCGAGACCGCGGCGTTCGGGCTGGCCCACGAGCCGACGCCGGCCGAACGGCTGGCCGCGGGCGCCGATCTCGTCACGTTCAGCGGCGACAAGCTGGTCGGTGGACCCCAGGCCGGGCTGGTCGTCGGCCGCGCCGACCTCATCGCCAGGATCCGCAAGGACCCGCTCGCGCGCGCGGTCCGGCCCGACAAGGTGACGCTGGCCGCACTCGCGGCGACCCTGGGCCTGTATCGTGCCGGACGTGCCACGACCGACATCCCCGTCTGGCGGATGATCGCGACGACGCCCGAGGCCCTCGGCCGGCGGGCCGACGCGATCCAAGCCGCGCTGCCGGCCGCCCACCGATCGCGGGTCATGGTCAGCGAGATGACGTCCGCGGTGGGCGGCGGCTCGCTGCCCGGCGAGACCCTCGAATCGATCGGTCTCGTGGTCGCCGGGCCCGGGGCGGCCGGACTCGCCGCGCGCCTTCGCGCGTGCGACCCGGCGGTCGTCGGACGGATCGAGCACGGCGCGGTCCTCCTCGATCTGCGAACGGTCGAGCCGGACGACGACACGGCTCTGACCGCGGCCCTCGCCGGCGCGCTGGCGGGCCCGGGATGACCGTCGTCGTCGGCACGGCCGGCCACATCGACCACGGCAAGACGGCGCTGCTCCGCGCGATCACCGGCATCGACGCCGACCGCCTGCCCGAGGAGCGACGCCGGGGCATGACGATCGACGTGGGCTACGCCCACCTCGCGCTGCCCGACGGCACCGAGCTCGACTTCGTCGACGTCCCGGGTCATGACCGCCTCGTCGGCAACATGCTGGTCGGCGCGGGCGAGATCGACGGGGTGCTGCTCGTCGTCGCCGCCGATGACGGGCCGCGCGCCCAGACCCTCGAGCACCTGGCGCTGCTCGATGCCCTCGCGATCCGTCACGGCGTGGCGGTGGTGACCAAGACGGACCTGGCCGGCCCCGAGCGAACGGCCGAGGTCGTCGTCGCCGTGGAGCGGCTCCTCGCTGGCACGTCGCTGTCCTCGTCGCCGGTCCTGGCCGCCTCGGCGATCGACGGGACCGGCATCGACGCGCTGCGGACGGCGATCTCGGCCCTGCGCGACCGGATCCTCGGCGATCCGCCCGCAGAGCTTGACGGGACGGGCTCACGGCTGCCGATCGACCGCGCGTTCGCGGTCAAGGGTCGTGGCACGGTCGTGACCGGGTCCCTGCGCGGGCGACCCGTCCGTGCCGGAGCTGCCCTCCGCATCGTGCCGGGCGACCGGTCCGTCCGCGTCCGCGAGGTCCAGGTGCACGGATCCACGGTCGAGGGAGCGGGACCCGGCCGCGTCGCCCTGAACCTGGCCGGCCCGGAGGGCCTCGAGCTCCACCGCGGCCTCGTCCTGACCGACGACCCGGCGCGTCCGGGCGAGCGACCGGATCCTCGTGCGCCTCGCGAGCCCCGCTGCCCGATCGCGCCCGCGCGCGGGTCCACCTCGGGACCGCGGCGGTCGACGGTGTCGTCGGGCGGAGCGGGCGCGATGCGATCGACCTGGCCGATGGCGCGGCGGGGGCCATCCTTCGCTTGTCGGCACCCCTCGCGGTCGCGCCGGGGGACCGGCTCGTCCTGCGCCGCGGCGCCGGGGCGGACCGGATCGTCGGCGGGCTGGTCATCGATGCCGCGCCGGCCCGGGGCGTCTCGCGTCGTCGCCAGACCGCCGAGCGTGTCGGGCGCCTGGCCGCCGCGGTCGCTTCGGGCGACGGCGCCTGCGCCGATCAGGCACGTCTCGACCTCCACGGTGTGCTCGACGGCGAGGCCGGCCGGTCCGGCGCCGTCGCCGCACCGGACGTCGTTCACGCGACGGAGACGGCCATCATGCGGGCGGTCGGCGACGAGGCGTCTCTCGACGATGTTCGGGCGGTCGCCGCCCGGGCTCTCCGGCGCGAGGCCACGATCGACCGGACGTCGGCGCTCTCGCTCGGCAGCGACCTCATCGCCACGCTCGTCGGCGCCGGCCGGCTGGTGCGTGAGGGCACCACCCTCCGGTCGCCCGACGCGCGCCCGGCAGCCACGGCGCTGGACCCGCAACTGGAGGCCGCGATGGATCGTCTGGAAGGCGCCCTGGCCGTCGCCGCGCCGCCGGCCCTCGCCGCTGCCGCGCGGGCAGTGGGCTGCCCGCTCGTCGGCATCCGTGAGCTCGTGCGGAGCGGCCGGATCGTCGAGCTCGAACCCGACCTGGCCTACGCCGCCACGACCTATGGTGAGCTGGTGGACCGCGCGCTGGCGATGGCCGCGACCGCGCCGCTGACCCCGGCCGCGTTCCGCGACGCGACCGGCACGAGCCGCAAGTACGTCATGGCGGTCCTCGCCGATCTCGACCGGCGTGGCGTCCTGCGCCGAACCCCGGCCGGCCACGTCCCAGGGCCGCGAGCGCGCGTGGCGACAGGGGTCGGGGGATGACCGAGGCGACGGTCACCGGGCTGGTCCTCGCCGGCGGTCGATCGAGCCGGTTCGGCCGCGACAAGCTGGCGGAGCCGATCGACGGCCGGCCGCTGCTGTGGCACGCCATCGACGCCGTCCGGCCGCTGGTGGACGAGGTGCTCGTGGTGGCGGCGCCCAATTCGGAGCCGATCCTGCCGCCGGACGTGCGCATCGTGCGGGACCGGGTCGCCTTCGAAGGCCCGCTCACCGGCCTGCTGGCCGGGCTTCTCGAGGCGCGGGCGCCGCTGGTCATTGTCGTCGGCGGCGACATGCCGACCATGGTCGGCGACGTGCTGGCCGCGATGCTGGCCGAGCTCGACGGGCACGGCCGGGTCGACGCCGTCGTGCTGCAGTCCAACGGTCAGGCGCGGCCGCTGCCGATGGCGCTCCGTCGCGAACCGGCGCTGATCGCGACGGCGAGCCTCCTCGATGCCGGGGCGCGCCGGCTGCGTGCGGTCACCGAGGCGCTCGACAGCCGCGTCATCAAGTCGAAGGCCTGGCGCGCCCTGGATCCGGACGGCCGGACGCTGGCCGACATCGACGAGCCCGCCGACCTGGCCTGACGGATCGGCACGAGCAGACACACGAAGACCTCCGTCGGAGGAAACGGAGGTCGTCGTGCGTTCGAGGGAGGGGCCGAGGGCTGCGGGAGGTCAGCCCCCGTACGGGTAGTTCGAGAGGGTCGGGACGACAGGATCGGTGCCCTGCCCGAGAACGGACTTGAGGCTCGCGGTGGTGGAAGCGAGGCGCTCGCGAAGGCTCCGCCTTGCGACCAGCGAGGCCGTTCGGTTGCGATGGGCTTCGCTCTGCAGGTCGGTGAGGTGGCTGTTCACGTACATGATCGAGACGGCGTTCACTGGGTCTCTCCTTTCCGCTGCCCCGGATGTCTTCCGTGGCGCAGTCATAGAGTCGCCCCGCGCGGTCGCGCGGGACACCGTCGTCCGGCGCCGAATTCGGCATCGTCATGCGTCCATGACCGCCGACCCCAGCGGTCAGCCCTCGAGCGCGGGCGTCTCGTACACGGCGGTCCCATCGATGAACGTCGCTGCGACCCGCGCCTGGCCGATGGCGCCTGCGCCGCGATCGAACAGGTCACGATCGAGGACGGCCAGGTCGGCGGTCTTGCCCACCTCGACCGAGCCCAGGACGGTCTCGAGATGGTTGACCCAGGCACTCCCCATCGTGAAGGCCGTCAGCGCATCGTCGAGCTCGAGCCGCTCGTCCGGCAGGAACGGGGCGCGATCGCCGCGCTGCTCGTCGCTGACACGCGTGACCGCCACCTCCATCTGACGCAGCGGATCGGCGGTGGAGACGGACCAGTCGGAGCCCATCGCCAGCCGCGCCCCTGCTGCGAGGAGCGACCGGAAGGGGTACTGCCACGTCGCCCGTTCCGGGCCGAGGAAGGGGATCGTCAGGTCGTCCATCTGAGCTTCGTGGGCGGCCCAATAGGCCTGTGCGTTGGCCACGACGTCGTGCCGGGCGAAGCGCGGCACGTCGTCCGGGTGGATGACCTGGATGTGGGCGATGTGCGGCCGGGTGTCGTCGGGGCCGTTGGCCAGGCGCGCCGCAGCGACCGCGTCGAGCGCCTCGCGGACTGCCCGTTCGCCGATCGCGTGGGCATGCGCCTGGAAGCCCGGCCGCGCCGAGGGCGACCACGGCGTCGCGCAGCGCCTCGGGATCGATCAGGCTCGTGCCACGTTCCGTGGTCGGGCGGCCGGCCGCGTCGAGATACGGGTCGAGGACGGCCGCGGTGAAGCTCTCGATGACGCCGTCCACGAACAGCTTGACGCTCGTCGGCGCGTATCGGCCGACGGCCGTTCGCGCCCGCCGCTCGACCAGCTCGTCGAGCTGCTCGACGCCCCGGAGACGGTCCCAGAGCAATGCCCCGACGGCCCGGCCGGTCAGCTCGCCCCGGCCCGCCAGTGTCGTGTAGGCCACCTCGCCGGACTCTGGGCGGACCGACGCGTCCTGCCAATGGGTGATGCCGAGGGCGTGGAGCTCGGCCTGGGCGAGCCGGAGCCCGGCGACGAGCTCGTCGGCGGTCGTCTCGGGCAGCAGCCGCTCGACGAGCGTCATGGCCTCCTCCTGGAGGGCGCCGTTCGGCCGGCCGTCGGCGTCGCGCTCGATGCGACCGCCGTCCGGGTCGAGGCTGTCGGTGTCGATCCCGGCCGCGGCCAGCGCGGCCGTGTTGACCCACGCCGTGTGCCCGTCCCGGCTCTCCAGGTAGACCGGCCGGTCGGGCGCGACCCGGTCGAGATCGGCGCGATCGGGGATGCCGCCCGGGAAGTCCGCCATCGACCAGCCGTCGCCGACGATCCACGGTGCATCCGGGTGGCCCGCCGCGTACGCGGCGACGGCGGCGAGATAGGCATCGAGCCCGCGGAGGCCCTCCAGGGCGCACCGCAGCCGGCCGACGCCGGCCCAGACCGGATGCACGTGGGCGTCGCCGAAGCCCGGCGTCACGGTCCGCCCGCGGAGCTCGACGACGCGGGTGCGGGGGCCGATCCACGCGCCGACCGAGGCATCGGGGCCGACCGCCACGATCCGCCCGTCGCGGACGGCGAGAGCCGCCGCCACCGTGCGGGCCGCGTCCATGGTCGCGATGCGGCCGCCGCGCAGGACGAGGTCGGCCGGTCGGTCCGTGGGCATGCGGCGAGGATGACAGCCCGATCCCATGTGGACGTTTCCATCCCGTCCGTCGCGACGCCCGGCCGCGAGCGGCGACCGGGTAGCATGCCGCGGTGACCTCCGTCCACCTGCTCCACGCGGGCTACGCCGCCGATCGCGTCGGCAGCAGCGTCGTGCTCGTCCGCGACGGCGACGCGATCATCGTGGCGGACCCCGGGATGGTCGCCCGGCGCTCGCTGATCCTCGATCCGCTGGCGGACCTGGGTGTCGCGCCGGAGGCCGTGACGCACGTCTTCCTGAGCCATCACCACCCGGACCACACGATCAACATCGCGCTGTTCCCGAACGCCGAGGTCGTCGACTTCTGGGCGCGCTACCGCGACGACCTCTGGCTCGACCACGACGGCGACGGCCACCACCTGGGCCCGAACAGCGAGCTCTGGCTGACGCCCGGCCATACGGAGGAGGACGCCACCCTGGTCGTCACCGCCGATGACGGCGTCTATGCCCTGACGCACCTGTGGTGGCGCGCCGACCGGACGCCGGAGATCGACCCGCTGGCCGCCGACCAGGCGGCCATCGAGCGCGGCCGGGCGCGTGTCCTCGCCGCGGCCGACATCGTCATCCCGGGGCACGGTGCCGCATTCCGGGTTCGCGGCTGACCGTCGGTCAGCGACCCGCCTCGCCCGACCGGCGGGCGGTGATGTTGAGCCGGACGTAGTCGATCAGCGGCTCCGGCATCCGGTCGGCGACCGCGTGGACGAACGCATCGCGCTCGCCCTCGGGGAGACGTTCCAGGTTCGGCCCGAGGATGACCGTGCGCAGGAATGTCTCGAACGGCTCGCCGGGCTCGAACCGCGTCGGCTCGTCGGTCAGCCAGCACTCGATGTCGACGAAGCCCGCAGCGTCGAGCCGGCTGACGGTCGCCATCGGCGTCTCGTAGTGCGCCGGGCCGGTCCAGCCGTCGCCGATCGTCGCGAGGACCGCCTTCACCGTGGCGATGTTGCCGGCCCCGCCGCATTGCGCGACGAGCCGGCCACCCGGTCGCAGCACCGCCGCCAGGTTCGCGAAGAGCGCATCGTGATCGGGGACCCAATGGAAGGTCGCGGTCGACAGGATCGCGTCGACCGTCCCCTCGATCGGCAGCGGGCGACCGAGGTCGGCGACGACGTACTCGATCCTCTCCCCGAAGGGCGCGAGCCGCGCGCGCGCGGCCTCGACCATCGACGGCGACCCGTCGAGCGCCACCACGCGACCACGCGGCAGGCGAGCGGCGAGCAGCTCGGTGACGCGGCCGCTCCCGCAGCCGGCGTCGAGGACGCGCTCGTCACCGTCGAGCGGGAGGCGGTCCAGGACGACCTCGCCCCAGCGCGTCTGCGGGTCGGCGACGCGGTCGTAGGTCTGGGCGTCCCAGTCGCGGGTCACGGCGTCGCTCAGGCCGTCGGCTGGTGCGGCTCGGTCGACGCGGCGGCCTCGGCGGCCGTCGCCCCGACCGTCGGCTGAGGCGGCTCGGTCGACGCCGTTGGCTCCGCCGGCGCGGGTGCGTCTGCCGTGGCCGCCGCGCCGCTCCGCTCTCGGAGCCCGTACCACGACACGAGGGCACCGATCACCAACAGGCCCGCGCACACCAGCATCGCCAGGTGGAAGGCATCGATGGAGGCCAGGTTCGAGGCGACGACCTGGTCGGCCGTCGCGGTCGCGCCCGGCGGATTGAGCGGCTGGAACGCGCGCCGGATGGCCGGGTCGGACGTGTCGAGGCCAGTCGCCGCGCCGAGCGACGCGTAGTAGGCGGCACTGATCGGGATGAAGATCAGCGCGCCGAGCAACGGCTGGCCGACCCGGGAGATCGAGTTGTTGATGGCCGACCCGATGCCCGAGAAACGACCCGAGATCGAGCCCATCAGGGTGCTCGTCAGCGGCGCGACCACGCACGAGATCCCGAGCCCGAAGAGGAGGACATAGGGAAGGACGTCGATCAGGGGATCGATCGGCGGGATGAGGCTGGACGGCTTTTCGATCGACGCGACCCACGGTCCCGAATGGGCAGGCAGCCGGGCGAGCCAGAGCAGGCCGGCCGCCATCAGCAGCGGACCCGCGACCAGGAATCGGCGCGATCCGTACCGGCCCGCCAGCGTGCCGATCCGGGTGGACAGGAGGGCCAGCATCAATCCGCTCGGCAGGCCGATGAGACCGGCCCCGAGCGCGGTGTAGCCGAGGACGCCCTGCAGGATGACCGCCTGGTAGAAGAACGTCACGTACAGGCCGCCGTAGATGAAGAACGTGGCGATGTTGATCGACGCGAACGCCCGGTTCCGGAACAGGTCGAGCGGCACGAGCGGGTGCGGCCGACGGGCCATCAGGATCGGGAAGGCGACGAGCGACACGACGCCGATCGCGATGGCGATCCAGGCGGCCGTGTCCGCCCATTCGTTGGCCTGGCCACGGATGACCCCGAACGCGAGGCCGCCGACGGCGAGCGCCGCGACGGCGGCCCCGAGCCAGTCGAACCGGCCGGTCGATTCCTCGTCGCGCGATTCCTGGACGTGGCGCACGGTCGCCCACAGCGCGAACGCGAGCAGCGGGACGTTGATCAGGAACGCGACGCGCCAGCCCGCTGTGTCGACCAGGGTGCCGCCGATGATCGGCCCGAGCACCGTCAGGGCAGCCGTGGACGCCGCCCAGATGCCGAAGGCCCGGGCGCGAGCGATGCCGTCGAAGGCGTGGGTGATGAGCGCGAGGGAGCCGGGGATGAGGAGGGCACCGGCGGCCCCCTGGATCAGGCGGAAGATGACCAGCCATTCGAGCGACGGCGCGAGGCCGCACAGGGCGGAGGTGGCGGCGAACCCGACGAGGCCGATGGCGTAGACGCGGCGGCGACCGTAGTGGTCGGACAGCGCGCCGGCGAGGATGAGCAGGGCGGCCAGCACCGCGAGGTAGCCGCCGACGATATAGGCCTGGCCCTCGAGCACGCCGATGATCGAGCCGGGCAGCTCCTGCCCGATGTGCTTGAGCGCCGAGTTGACGATCGTGCCGTCGAGGAAGACGGCACCGGACCCGATGACCGTCGCGATGAGCGTCCAGCGTTGCCGTGTGGTCATCGGGGCGACGGCTGGAGCGGAGCTGGGGGCGGGCGCGGTCATCTCGGGGCAGTGTCGCATAGACTCACCGCCATGCCCGGACCCGTGGCGCTCGTCGGCGCCGGAGAGTTCCTACCCTCGATGCTCGAGATCGACGCCGGCCTGCTGGCGTCGAGCGGGCGCGCCCGGCCGCGCGTGGCGATCCTCCCGACGGCGTCCTACCCGGACGGCGAGGACGTGTTCACGCGCTGGGCGGCGATGGGCGTCGCCCATTTCGGGGGGCTCGGCGCGGAGGTCGAGCCCGTCCTCGTCCGGGACCGGGAGGCCGCCGACGATCCGGCCGCCGCCCAGGCGATCGGCGAGGCGGATCTCATCTACCTGTCGGGCGGCAAGCCGGCGTACCTGATGGAGGTCCTCGACGGCAGCGCCGTGGGCCAGGCCCTGTCCGGACGCGCACGAGCGTGGCGCGGTCCTGGTCGGGTGCTCGGCCGGGGCGATGGTCCTGGCCGGCTACACCTTCGATTTCCGGCTGCGCCTCGCGCCGTGGCCGCTGCGCTGGCGGCACGGGCTCGGGTTTGCCCCGGACACGTCGGTCGTGCCGCACTACGACGCCTGGCCGGAGCCGATGTCGGCCTTGATCGCGCTCCAGGCGCCGCGCGGGTCGCTGGTCCTCGGCATCGACGAGGAGACCGCGCTCGTCGGGCAGGACGGTGCATGGCAGGTCCACGGCAGATCCCGGGTCACGGTCTGGCGCGGTCATCGTCGCGAGCGCTTCCGCGCCGGCGACACGTTCCGGCTCTGAGGCCGGGAGCGGGCACGGGCCGCGCGGCTCCCCTCAGGCCGCGCGACGCCGCGTCGCTCAGTCCGGCTTGACCGTCCGGAAGCAGTCGGAGCAGTAGACCGGGCGGTCCATGCGGGGCTTGAACGGGACCTGGGCCTGGTTGCCGCAGGATGAGCACACGACCGCGAAGTACTCACGGGTCGGGCGGTCGTCGCCGCGCTCGTAGCCGCGCGGGCCGCCGATGTCGCGGACGTCATAGCCGCCGTCGCGGCTCGCGCGCCGGCTGGCTCGGCAGCTCGTGCAGCGCTTCGGGTCGCTGACGAACCCCTTCTGCTGGTAATACTCCTGATCGGCGGCCGAGTGGATGAACTCCACCCCGCAATCGACGCAGTTCAGGGATCGATCGACGTATGTCACGGTGCTCCTCCGGAGGGCGCGTTCGAGCTGTGCAAGTGCGCCAGTCGGGACGGCCGCATCGGCGGTCGTGACGTGCGGGTTGGCGAAGAAGCCGGGACGCGCGCCCAGGGTGCCGATGGTGGGATCCCAGTTACTCGGGGCGCACCGGTTCAGTGACCGGGAGGATACAACGGGTTGCGAAAAGGGGCTGGCGACGCCGTCCGCTCGGACGCGGCGTGCGGCCCGCCCGGCCGGTGGCGACCGTGACACCGTACCTGTCACAATGACGGTCGATAGTGGAGTCGGCGAGCGGGGAGTCATGGGGGCGCCTCGCTCGCGCCATCGCCGCGGCCCGCGGTCCGAGATGGGCCTCGGCCTGGACGGCTCCTCGGTGCGACCCGCGAGGAGGGAAGCCGCATCGCGATGCTCAGGATCATCCACACGGCGGACGTGCATCTCGGCGCACGCCACGACGATCTCGGTGAGCAGGCCGCGGCTCAACGGGAACGCCAGTTCGCCGCCTTCAAGGCGGCCGTCGACCTCGCCCTCGCGCGAGAAGGTCGACCTGTTCCTCATCGCCGGCGACCTGTTCGACTCCAACGTCCAGCCGCGCCGGTCCGTGGAGCGCGTCGCGGCCGAGCTCAAGCGCCTGGCCGAGGCGAGGATCCGGACCGTCATCATCCCGGGAACCCACGACGTGTACGACCGGGCGTCGATCTATCGGGCCTACGACATCGCCGCGATGGCCGGCAGCGGCCCCGACGACAGCATGGTCACGGTCCTCGATCCGGACCGGCCATCGGTCCACCTCGCGACGCTGGACGCGGTCGTCCAGGCGCGCATCTTCGGCACGAAACGGGCGCCCCAGAGCCCGCTGAAGGGCTTCGACCGGACGGCCCCCGCCGGCGGCCCTGCCGCGACCTGGCGGATCGGCATGGTCCACGGCTCGATCGCGATCCCGGGCAAGACCGATCGCGACGAGGTCGTCATCACGACCGATGAGATCGCCGCAAGCGGCCTCGACTACCTCGCTCTCGGCCACTGGCACTCGACGCAGGTCGGCCGGGCCGGCCCAGTCACGTACGCGTACGCCGGAGCGCCCGAGGCGGTCGCCCTCGACCAGGACCGGGCCGGCAAGGTCCTCCTCGTGGAGCTGGACGAGCGCGCCGGCGGCCGGCAGGTGACGGTCCAGGAGCATCAGGTCGGCCGGACGAGCTTCGCCAAGATCGAGGTCGACGCGGCGACGGTCGAGAGCCAGCCGGCCCTGGTCACGCTGCTCGCGGCGCGGGCGGACCCGGATCTCGTCCTCGACGCGCGCCTCGTCGGGGTCCGTCCCGACGAGCTCGACCTGCATCTCGACGAGATCGAGACTGCGCTCGCCCCGTCCTTCCTGAAGGTCCGTGTTCGCGATGCGTCGCTCCCGGCCCTCACCCATGGTCCGCTGCCGTCGGCGGACACGATCGCCGGGGCCTTCATCCGCGACCTCGAGGCGCGCATCGCGGAGCTGGAGGCGACGGGCTCCACGGACGAGGCAGCCGAGCACCGCGACGCGCTCCGCCTCGGACGCCTGCTGCTCGCCGGCCACGAGGTGTCCCTGTGAAGGTGCGTCGGATCAGCGGCCGCGACTTCCGGCGCTATCGGACCTTCGACATCGAGCTTGCACCCGGCCTGACCGTCATCCGCGGCCCCAACGAGGCCGGCAAGACGACCATCCAGAAGCGCGCTCGAGCTGGCCCTGACCAAACGCGTCACGAGCACCGCCGGCGAGCTCGAGGCGCTCCGCTCATGGGACGCACCACCGGAGGCCCGCTCGATCATCACCGTCGAATTCGAGGGCGACGACGAGGACGGCGGGAAGGTCGGCACGCTCGAGAAGACGTTCGCCGGCTCGAAGGGCACGGTCCTGCTCCAGTACGAGGGCCAGTCGATCACCGATCCGACCCTGGCGGACCAGGTGATGGCCGAGCTGACCGGGATCCCGACGGAGGGCTTCTTCCGGTCGACCGCCTCGGTCCACCACTTCGAGCTCAGCGATCTGTCGCGCGACGAGGGCGCCCTGCGGGACCGTCTCCAGGCGTCGATCAGCGGCGCCGACCGCGGGACCAGTCGCGCCCGCAAGAAGCTGGACAAGGCGCTCCATGACCTGGGCACGCGCGGCGACCGGAACCCGGGCCGGCTCAAGGTCGCCGAGCGGGCCGTGGAGGACGCCCGTGCGGCGGTCGACCAGGGCGAGACGGCGCTTGCCCAGCTCGAGCGCGACCGGGATGCGCTCTCGAGCGCGCACGACCGCCGGACCGACGCGGAGACCGCCCTGGCCGAGCGCCGGAGCATGCTCGAGAAGGCCCGCCAGGCCGAACGCGTGACCGCGGAGCGTGACGCCGCCGCGGAGCGCTACGAGCGCTACCGTCAGGCGGTCGAGGTGGCCGCCGAAGTCGACCGTCCTGGAGGGCAGCCATCCGACGCCGCACCCGCTGCCGGTCCTCAAGGCCGGCGTCGAGCGTCTCCGAGCCCTCGACGGCCGGATCCGCGAGCTTCGGGCGGCCCTGTCCGGCGAGATCGAGGTGACATTCGACCTCGGGCCGGATCCGACCTGGCGGCCCCTGTCTCGCGTGTCCCTGGCGCTCGTCGCGATCGGGATCCTGCTGGCCGCCGGTCCGGTGGCCCTCGAGCTCCTCGGGGTCGCCCAGGCCGGCATCGCGGTCCAGGCGATCGGCGCGATCGTCGCGGTCGTCGGCGTCGTCCTCGCCGCGGTCGCCCTGTGGCTCCGCCGAAGCGTCAATCAGCATGCCCAGCTGCGCGACGTCGAGATCGACCGGCGCCTGCGCGGCCGGTCCGACATGGAGGCGGAGCTCGTCGACTGCGAGCTCAAGGCGTCCGCCCAGCTCGGTGCGCTCGGTCTGGCCGACCTGGCCGAGGCCGAGGACCTGCTCGCGCGCGAGGAGGCCCACGTGGCCGCGATCGACGTCAAGCACGCCCAGCTCGAAGGGCTCGTGGGCAAGGAGCCGCCCGAGACGCTCGAGTACCAGCGCGACACCGCCGCCCTGGAGATCTCGCAGAAGACGAGTGCGCTCGAGGCGCTCGGGCCGATCGCCAAGGAACCGCGGGCGCGCGAACGGCTCGAGGTCGAGGTCCGCGACCAGGAGAGCGCCCTCGAGCGCGCCCGCGACGACGAGGCCAACGCCCGCGCCCGGGTGGAGGCCAATGGCGTCGACGCCGAGCAGGTCGCCGGTCACGCCGAGCGCCTGGCGGCGTGGCGCGAGCAGCTGGCCGCCACGCAACGCCGCCAGCGCGTCTTCGATACGACCCTCCAGGGCATCGACCGCGCCGAGCAGGCCACGATGAAGACCGCGACGCGCTATCTCGAGGAGCACATGGTGCGCGACCTCGCGACGGTCACGGGCGGTCGCTACCGCCGGGTCCGGGTGGACGACAAGACGCTCGACATCGAGGTCCACGCCCCCGAGAAGGGCGACTGGGTCCCGGTCCGCGCGCTCAGCCAGGGCACGCTCGATCTCGTGTTCCTGGTCGCCCGCCTGGGACTCGTCCGGCTGGTCACCGGCGACCGGCGGCCGCCGCTGGTCTTCGACGACCCGTTCGTGACCCTCGACGACGGGCGGGCGGCCCGGGCGCTCGGCCTGTTGAAGTCCGTCGCGACGGACTTCCAGGTCATCTACCTGACGACGTCGCCGCGGTACGACGAGGTCGCGGACGCGGTCGTGCTCCTCGATGGCCCGACGAGCATCGACACGGGTGTGGACGCCGGTCCGGCCGCCACCGCCACCGGAGCGCCGGCCGCCACCGGAGCGCCGGCCGTCGCCGGCGCTCCAGCCGCGTCCGCGTCGCCGACCGCCACCGGATCGCGCGCCTGAACGAGCTCGCGTCCGGCCAAACGATCACGGTCGTCCTGGGCCTCCTGTCCGCGATCGTCTGGGGCTGCGGCGACTTCGGCGGCGGGCTCCTGACTCGGCGGACGGCGCTGTTCGGTGTCGTGCTCGGGTCTCAGCTCGTGGGCATGACGATGGCCTTCGTCCTCGCCCTCGTCCGCGGCGAGACCGCGATGCTGCCCGCCGACGTCGTGTGGAGCGTACTGGCCGGGCTCGCCGGCGGGATCGGCATCAGCGGTCTCTACAACGGCCTCGCCGTCGGGCGGATGGGCGTCGTCGCGCCGATCACCGCGGTCCTGGCGGCGTTGATCCCGGTCGCGGCCGGCATCCTGCTCCAGGGCATCCCCGCTCCGCTGGTGATCGTCGGGATCGGCCTGGCCATCGTCGCCGTCCTGCTGGTCTCCCGGGTCGGGGACGACCCCGGCGCGCCGGACCGGCCGTCGGGGCTCCGGTTCGCGCTCATCGGCGGCGTCGGCATCGGGTTGTTCAGCGTCTTCGTCGCCCAGCTCAGCGACGGCCACGCGTTCGGTCCTCTGACGCTGATCCGCGGCACGGAGGCGGCGCTGATCGCGGTCGTCGTCCTCGTGACGCGCGCGTCGTGGCGGCCCGACCGACGGCTGTGGGCGCCGATCGCCGGCGTCGGGGTCCTCGACATGGCGGGCAACGGCGCCTTCATCCTGGCTGTCCAGGCCGGGTCGCTGGCCGTGGCCGCCGTCCTGTCCTCGCTCTACCCGGTGACCACGGTGATCCTCGCGGCGGTCTTCCTGCGCGAGCGGGTGACCGCCACGCACGCCGTCGGGATCGCCCTGGCGATCGCGGCCATCGCCTGCATCGCGGCAGGCACGGCCTAGACCCGGCGGTCGTCCGCGGGGACGCGGCGGACCGTGACGAGATCGGCCTCGGCCGGGTCGCGCAGGATGACGACCGCGGCGAACCCCTCGGTTGCGATGCGTGGGTCGGGGCCGTCGAGAGAGGCACGCAGGCGCCCGAGATGCCGGCTGACGACCGCGAGGTCGACGACCCGGGCGGGACGAGCCGCATTCCGGGCCAGGACGGTGTCGGCCGGCATGTCCAGGACGATCGCGTAGGCCGGGAGCCCGGCCGCCGCCGCACGCGCGAGGAGCGAGCGGCGAGCGGACGGTTCGATGCTGGTCGCGTCGATCACGGCCAGGCGTCCGTTCGCGAGGCGCGACTCGAGGGCTTTGTCGAGCGCCTTGAACGCGGCTTTCGTGGCAGCCTGGTTCGCCTCGTCGCCCGACACCATCGCCCGGAACCGGTCCGACGACAGGATCTCGTCCGGGGCGAAATGGCGCGCCGCGAACGTGGACTTGCCGGCCCCGGCCGCGCCGACGAGCACGACAAGGCTGGGATCCGCGATGACGATCTCGGCCATCGTCCGATGATGGGCCTTGCTGGGCCTTGCCGGGCCCCGCCGCGGGCGACCCGAGGGCCGCCGAGGGCTCAGGCAGGCTCAGTCACGCTCAGCCGGGCTCAACCCTGGGCGCGCCGCACCTCGTAGCCGCCGCCCTCCACGGTCCGGATCTCGTACGACGGCTGGTCGTAGACCGCCGGGCCGCGGCGGACGTGACCGTCGGTCAGGCGGTAGCGCGCCCCGTGCCAGGGACACTGGATGCAGCCATCGACGATCGTCCCCTGCGGGAGCGGGCCGCCTGCGTGGGCGCACACGGCGTGCAGCGCGTGCACCGTCGCCCCGATCCGGACAAGGACCAGGTCGTTGATGCCGGCCTTGGCCTTGGTCGGCGTCGCCTCCGGCAGCGTCGCCAGGTCGGTGACATCGCCGGTATCGAGCTTGATCCACTTGGTCCCGGCGCCGCGGAAGGCGTGCCGGCTGACCATGTTGCCGAAGACGAACACAACGTCGCCGCCGACGTAGGCCCCGGCCGTGACGATCAGGAAGGCGATCAGCGAGAGCGCGATGGGGATCGCCCGGTCGGTCGGTCCGGTCGCGCGGATGAGGATCGAGAGGAGCAGGAGCACGAGGCCGACGACCATCAGCGTGGCGTGGACGGTCGCCCGGTTCCTGGTCTCCGCCTCGGTGTCGACGTAGTCGGCGGCGCCCGAGACCGCGGCGGCCAGCATGAACAGGATCGTCGCGACGAGCGCGATGTCGGCCGCCGCCGGCTGGCCGAGGACGTCGAGGATGACCGTCAGGAGGAGGGCCCCGATCGGGAGATCCGTCGCCGCCGGGTGAAGCGGGTGGCCGAGCCACGTCCCGTTGAGGAAGTCCTTGACCGGCCGGATCGGGCCGAACAGGGCACTCAGCCAGCGATGGTTGAAGTCACCGAGCGGCTTCGCCCAGCCATCCTGGGCAGCCACGAGACGGGCGAGCAAACGACCCATGCGGTACCTCCCGGTCGAGTGTATCCACAGACCGTCCACATCGTGTCGAAGTTCGGGGATAACTTCGGAGGCGTCCGTCGCACATTCGTGGACAAGCCCGTTGTGGGGCAGGGGGCCCCGCCCGTACATTTCGTCTTGCCCGAAGGGGCAGGTTGAACCGCCAGACCGGTTCGAGGAGTGATCCTCGGGACGGTCCCGGGAACCAGGTTCGCAGGTCGCAAGGCCGGCGAGCGAGGGACCCGGCGACGACCAGGGACTGCGGACTTGTTCGCAGCCGCCGGACCCGTCGAACGGAGGTCCCCACCAGTTCCTTCGGGCGCTTCTCTGTGTCCGGGACGCGCTCGCTCCATCGGAGCCGGTGTTCCGCTAGGCTCGCCGGGTGTCCCAGCCCGCGACCCTGACTCCCCCCAGCCGAGCCGGCAACGGCCAGGACTGGCGCATCCTCGTCGCGGTCTTCTGGGTCACCTCGATGGTCGAGGGTCTCGGCGTCAGCCAGATCTTCGCGCTCCTGCCGACGTACCTGCGCGAGATGGGCGTCCCCGATAGCGAGCGCCCCGCGTTCATCGGCATCTTCAGCGCCCTGATCTTCATCGTGGGCATGCCCCTCGTCCCGCTCTGGGGCGCCTGGGCGGACAAGTACAGCCGCAAGGTGGTCATCGTCCGGAGCGCGCTGGTCGAGGCCGTCGTGTTCGCCGCCGTCGCGCTCGCCCGCGAGCCCTGGCAGGTGGCGCTCGCGATGCTCCTCATCGGTCTCCAGCTCGGCAACACGGGGATCATGCTGGCCGGCATCCGCGACGTGACGCCGCGCATCCGGCTCGGCACCACCATCGCGCTGTTCGGGGCGGCCAGCGCGGTCGGCTTCGCCGTCGGCCCGGCGCTGGCGGGCATCCTCATCGACGGCTTCGGCTGGGCTCTCCCGCCGGTCTTCGCGCTGTCGGCGCTCCTGTCCGTCGGGACCGCCCTGCTGGTCACGTTCGGCTCCCGTGAGGTCCGTCCCGAGGTGGTCCCGACCGGCCGGATCGTCGACCTCGCGTTCTCGTCGCTACGCGGCGTCCTGACCGATCCCGCGACGCGCCGGATCTTCGTGATCTTCGGCATCTCGTTCGTCGCCATCCAGATGAGCCGGCCGTACATCCCGCTGCTGGTCGAGGAGATCAACGGCCTGGGTCCGGGTCTCGCCTCCGCGATCGCGCTGGTGATGGGGACGGCCGCCCTGGTCGGTGCGCTGGTCTCGCCGCTGGGCGGCTTCATCGGCGACCGGATCGGGTTCCGGCCCGTGCTCATCAGCGCGCTGAGCGGCGCGGCCGTCGTCCTGTTCCTCATGCCGGTCGTGGGCTCGATCGGCGCGCTGGCGCTCCTGGCGGTCGGTCTGGGAGCGGCGACGGCGACGGTCAGCTCGATGATCTTCGGGCTGCTGGCGACGGAGCTGCCCGCCGAACGGAGATCGGCCGCGCTCAACCTCGTGTACCTGCCGCTGTATGCCGCCGGGATCATCGGGCCGGCCGCCGGGGCGGTCGTCGCCTCGATCAGCGGCGTCCACGGGCTCTTCGTGGTCGGGGCCGCGGTGTTCCTGTTCGGGGCGTTCACGATCATGGCGCAGCGGCGATCGGCGACGGCCAGGGCGACCGCCGACGCGACCGACCGGTCGACCACCCCTGTCCAGTTCTGACCGAGGCGACCCTCAGACGACCGCGACGGCCTCGTCGACCTTGGCGCCCTCGTGGACGGGTCGCCCGAGGTCCGGCTGGCGGAGGATGATGACCGCGAGGAGCATCGTCAGGCCGCCGTACCACAGGGCCGGCAGGGCCAGCGTGCAGGCGACCGGGACGGTCCACCGACGATCGGTCAGGGCCCCCCAGACCACGACGGCCACGGCGACCGGCAGGCGGACCAGGAACGGGATCGGCACCGCCGCCCAGGTCGGGTCACGACCCGCGATGGACGACAGGACGTTCAGCCACTCGAGCCACGCGCCGGGCGCGATGACCGCCGAGACGGCGATGACCGCCGCCGTCGCCCCGAGCGCGATCCCCAGGTTCCGCCATTCGCGACGGACCGCGAACCAGAGCAGGCCGATCCCGGGGGAGACCTTGGTCAGCAGGATGAGCGCCCACACGGCCGGCCAGCGGAAGCCGACGACGATCGCGACGGCCAGCAGCAACGAGATGTTGCCTCCGGCCAGCTCGGCGGCCGCGAGCAGGACGCCGATGGCGAACAGGCGCGGGCCTGTCAGGTACCGGACGGCCACCAGCAGGATCGCCGTCCAGACCCCGAGGAACGCGACCCACGGCAGGGCCTTGAGCGGGGCGATCAGCTGGAGGAACGCCGGCGAGTAGACGTACGCGCCGGTCGTCGTCCACTGCGGGTTGGCGTACATCGCGTCCAGTCGCGGGCCCCAGTAGGAGATCGCCTCCTGGCCCGTGCCCAGGCGGCTCCCATCGGGCTGGGCAAGCAGCACGATGGCCAGCCAGACCACACCCGCGACGAGGAGGCCGCCGATGGGCAGCTCGCCACGCACGCGTCTCAGCGGAGGCGACCAGAGCGGTCGGCTCCGGCCGAGCTGTCCAGAGGTCCACAGGCCGGTCACGTGGTCGAGCCGTCCCGCCGGGCTTCGGGCAACGGTGTCATCCCTCCAACGGCAACGTCGCCGCGGCGGGGGCATGCCGCCGGTCGACCTGGTTTCGTCATCGGAACGGTACCGCGGTTTGGCACTTTCGGTCGGCCCGGTTCACGACGGATGGCCGTCTCGCGCCCGGCTACGATGGTGACGTGCCGAACCTCGCCTTCCCGCGGCCTCGCCCGCTGCCCAGACCGGGTGGCCGGCGACGCATCGTGCCGGTCGATGCGGCCCTCGCCGAGACCGACGTCGAGCCGGACATCATCGAGGCCGCCGGCATCCGCTGGATCCACATCGAATCGCCCCGGACCACGGACCGCGACTGGCTCGAGAACCACTTCGACTTCCATCCGCTCGACTACGAGGACGTCTACTCGCGCAACAACCGGCCGAAGCTCGACCCGTACGACGACTACGTCTTCATCGTCCTGCACTTCCCGCTGTACGAGAAGGCGACCTCGCGGATCCTCACCGCCGAGGTCGACCTGTTCATGGGGCCGGACTACCTGATCACCCTGCCGAACATCCCGCTCCCGCCATTGACCGCGATGTTCGAGCGCTATCGCGAGAAGCCGGACCTGGCGGACATGACCTTCTCCAAGGGCACCGGCTACCTGCTCTACAAGATCGTCGACACCTGCGTCGACGCCTCGTTCCCGATGCTGCGCAAGATGGAGATCAAGCTCGATCGGATCGAGGACGACATCTTCGAGGGCCGCTCGTCGGAGATCGTGCGCGACATCTCCGAGGCGAAGCAGGAGATCATCAACTTCCGGCGGATCGTCCGGCCCCAGCGCGCCGTGCTGCGCGACCTCGAGCGGACGAAGCAGCGCTATCTCCAGGAAGAGCTCGAGATCTACTTCGACGACATCTCCGACGCTGCCGAGCGGATCTGGGACACCCTGGAGAACGACAAGGAGGTCATCGAGGCGCTCGAGTCGACCAACGAATCCGTGCTGTCGCACCGGCTGAACGACTCGCTCCGGATCCTGACCGGCGTGAGCGTCGTGCTCCTGCCGCTGACCCTCATCGCCAGCATCTTCGGCATGAACGTGCCGGTCCCGGGCCAGTCGCAGGAGTTCGCGTTCCTCGGGATCCTGCTGATGATGGGCGTGCTCCTGCTGGCCCTCGTCGCGTACTTCCGGCGACGCGGCTGGCTGTAGGGGTGCCACGAAGGCCCGGCGGCCACGCGCCAGCCGTAAGACTGAACGGGATATCCAGGATGCGAGGGCCGTGCCTCAGGCGGGCAGGTCGCGCTCCGCCGGTCCGATGTAGTTGACGTCCGGGCGGATCAGCCGGTTATCGGCGGCCTGCTCGAGGACGTGGGCGGTCCACCCGGCGTGCCGCGCGAGCGAGAACGCGGCCGGGAAGAGGTCCGGCGAGAGTCCGACGCCCATCAGCACCGGTGCCGCGTAGTACTCGACGTTGGTCTTGAGGGCGCGCTCGGGGTGCTTCTCGGCCAGGACGCGGAGGACGACGTCCTCCACCTCGATCGCCCGTTCCAGCCAGTCCGGCCGGTTCTCCATCCCCTCGGCGACCGTGCGGAGCGCGGCGGCGCGCGGGTCGTACGCGCGGTAGACGCGATGGCCGAAGCCCATCAGCCGCTCGCCGCGGTCGATCGCGTCGCGCACCCACGCCTCGGCGGACGTCGCGTTCTTGATCTGGCTGAGCTGGTCGACGACCTCGGATGGGGCGCCGCCGTGGAGCGGCCCCTTCATCGTCCCGATGGCGGCCGTCACCGCCGACGCGATGTCCGAGCGGGTGGAGGTCACGACCCGGGCGGTGAAGGTCGAGGCGTTGAAGCCGTGCTCGGATCCGACCACGAAGTACGCGTCGAGCGCCCGGGCCGTGCCGGCATCCGGTCGCGCGCCCGTCAGCTGGTACAGGAACCCCTCGGTGAGGTCGAGCGACGGATCCGGCTCGACCGGCTCGTTGCCCGCCCGGAGCCGGGCGAACGCGGCCAGCGCGCTCGGTGAGAAGGCGGTCAGCGCGCGGGCCTGCTCGATCGTCGGCGGCCAGGGCAGGTCCTGCGTCGCGCCCCACGCGGAGACGGCGGTCCGGAGCGCGTCCATCGGCTTGGTCGAGGCCGGCAGCGCGCGCAGCACGGTCATGACCGCCGGCGGGATCGGACCGGTCGCCAGCCGATGCCCGGGGTCCCACTCCCCGGTCCACAGGAGGTTGGCGATCGCCGGGAAGGTCCCGTGGGCGACCAGATCCCCGATCCGGTAGCCGCGGTAGAGGAGTCGCCCGCGCTCGCCGTCGACGAGGCTCAGGCTCGTCTCGCCGGCGATGACGCCTTCGAGACCGGGTGAGTAGGGGCGGCTGGCCGTCGCTGTATCGGTCGGCGCGTTGCTCATGCGTCGATGGTAGTGCGCGGCCTCATTGCCTGCTGATGGCGTCGAGCACGAGCCGCACCACGAGCGAGCCCAGGACGGCCACGACGACCGCCGCGATGAAGCCCTGCGTCTGGCCGAACCCCAGCTGGACCGCGAGCCAGCCGCCGAGCAGCCCGCCCAGGACGCCGACGACGATGTTCGGCAGGCAGCCGCGCGCGGTCTTGCCGCCCATCAGCGCGGCCGAGATCGAGCCGGCAAGGAAGCCGACCACGATCCAACCGATGGGGTTCATCTCGAGCATCGGCGGATTTTCGCATGACGGAGGCGGCCGGGCGGCGCGGGCGTGTCGGACCCGCGAGCGGCGCCGGCGTCCCCCGGCGGCCGCGGCGATCGTCAGGGGCTGGGGGAACGACAATGACAGGGCCTCAGGAGGTCGCCATGGCCGATCCGCTCACGACGCTTGCCACCGGCCCGTACGGCCGTGCGTATCGGCGCCTCGTGGCTGCCGTCCTCGCCCCCGCCTACGCCTTCTACACGGCCCGCCTCCGAGCCGCCGTCCTCACCCGGCCGCGGCCCGGTCACGTGGCGGTGATCATGGACGGCAACCGGCGCTGGGCCGCCGCGAAGGGCCTGCGGGATCCGTCGGCGGGTCATCGCCGCGGGGCCGAGAAGGCCCTCGAGCTCATCGACTGGTGCGTCGGCCTCGGGATCGGCGAGGTCACCCTGTGGGCGCTCTCGATCGAGAACCTCGAGCGCGACAAATCCGAGGTGACGACGATCACCGATGTGGCGGCCGACGCGATCGGTGCCCTGATCTCGGGTCAGCGGAAGACGGCCGCCCCGGTCGAGCTCCGGGTGATCGGCCGCCGCGACCTGCTCCCGCCCGGGCTGGCCGAGACCGTGGACCGCTCCGCCTCCCTGTCACGCGCCGACGGCGCGATCCGGGTGACGGTCGCGATCGCCTACAGCGGCCGGGACGAGCTGCTCGAGGCGTTCCGGGCGACGATCCGCGAGACCGTCGCGGCCGGGACGCCGCCGGACGAGGTCGCCGACGCGATCACCGCCGAGACCGTGGCGGCGCACCTGTACACGAGCGGGTCCTCCGACCCCGACCTGATCATCCGGACCTCCGGCGAGATCCGCCTGTCGGGTTTCCTGCCGTGGCAGAGCGTCTACAGCGAGTATCACTTCGCCGAGGCGTACTGGCCGGCGTTCCGCGAGATCGATTTCCTCCGCGCGATCCGGACCTACCAGCTGCGGGCACGACGGTTCGGTCGGTAGCGGGGAGTACCCTCGGTCTGCCCTCGTCGTCATGGCCCTGTCCCCGAGGTCACGATGTCATCCCGTGTCGCGCTCGCTGCCATCGTCGCGGCCATCTCCGTCGTCGCCTGCGGGGTCACGCCTCCGACCCCGGCGCCCAGCGCGACCGGTCAGGCAGTCTCGACCCCGACCGCGGTTTCACCGGCGCCCGTCCCCTCGCAGTCGCCCGAGATTGCGATCCGTATCGACGACGAGGCCTATCTCGCCGGCGACGTCTTCACGATCCCAGTCGGCGACGCAGGTCTGGACTGGGCAGTGCCGTCTCACGTTCCCGTCATGCCGAACGGGCAGCCGGCGGCGCGCGTCGCGTTCCTGCCCGCCTCGTGTGCGACCGGTGACGTCTCGATCGCGGCAGATGCGCCGCCGGAGGACGCCTGGGAGACGACGCTTCGGGGGGACGGCGGCGAGCACGCCTACACCGTGGCGACCTGGCCCGCTGCCCAGGTGCCGGAATGCGTGAATGGCCAGGGCCGGACGTACCTGGACGTCGCGTACCAGCCGTTCACGCCACCCGACACCATCCACCTGGTCGCCTCGAGCACGAACCCCACCCAGACTCTGTCTGCCGTCGAGGTCGTGCCGGTCTTCACGAGCGCCGACGCCACCCAGCCGGCGCTCACGACGACCGGCGACATCGAGTTCGGACCGATCCCCGGTCCCGAGAAGCCGCGCGGCACGAAGCCGCAACCGCTGGCGACGGTCGACTTCGGCCGGGCGACCCTGCCCGACGGATCGAGCCCGACGGGGTGGAGCTACGTGCTGACCGGCTGCGGCCCGGTCGGTGACACGCCGCTCGACCTCACCATGCGTGTCGGTGACGCGCCGCCGATCGAGATCGGCACGTGCTCCGAGGGTGGTCTCGAGTCCAGCCCGATGTCGCTGCCGATCCCGCCCGATGGGACGCGCGTGGCCATCCTGATGGCGGGTGGCACGACGAAGTCCCGGCTTCGCGTCTCCGAGTTCCAGTGGCGCGGCGATCGTCCCTAGGCCGCAGGCCGCGTCACGCCAGGAATGCGCGGATCGACTCGACGACGACGGCCGGATGCGTGTGGTGCGCCGCGTGCCGCGCGCCATCGATCACCACCACGCGCCCGTCCACCAGTCGCTCGTCGAGCGCGACGGTCGCGTCGCGGAAGACCGGCAGGCTCTCGCCACCGAGGAGCTGGAGGACCGGCTGACGCACACGCCCCAGGGTCGCCAGCGAAGCGGCCGGGTCCGTCTCGGCCTCGAGCTCGCGCAGGATCGTGCCCGCCGCGGCGGCCCGGAGCGGCCAGACCGGGTCGGCCCGGTACGCCGCGAGATCCGGCTCGCTCATGCCGACGACCTCGCGCAGGAAGGTGGTCAGCGCCCCATCCCGGTCGCCCGCCGCCAGCCGCTCGCGCAGCCGGCTCTCGACGCCCGTCGGGTGATAGCTCGCGCCGGTGGGCGTGGGAGCGCCCTCGTACGAGACGACCCGCCGGATGGCCTCGGTCCGCAGGGCGGCGCCGAGCGCGCACCGGCCACCATAGGAGTGGCCGGCCACATCGGCGGCAACGCCCGACTCCCCGGCGACGACGTCCGCGACCGCCGCCACGTCCTCGAACTCGCGCTCGATCGCGTACCCAGCGCCGTCACCGGACGCGCCGCGACCCCGCCGGTCGATGGCGTGGACCGTGAAGGACGCCGCCAGCAGCGGCCCGACGACGCGGAACGTCGTGTGGTCCGCAGATGCGCCGTGGACCAGGATCAGCGGCGGGCCGTCGCCGGTGGAGAAGACCGCGATCGGGGTGCCGTCCGGGGCGACGACGTGGCGGGCGGTGACGCCCTCCGGCCAGCTCAGCGCGGCAGCCCCGCGGCGGCCGCTTCGTCGAGGATCCACGTCGTGCCCGGCCTGCGCGCGAGCTGGCCGGGGATCATCCGCGGGTCACGCTCCGGTCCGAAGATCCGGCCCATGGCCTCGGCCTTGTCGGCCCCGACCACCACGACGAGCGTGTCCCGGGCGCTCGTCACCACGGCCGGGTTGAGCGTCACCCGTTCCACGGCCGGGTCGATGTGGGTGGGAGCCGGGATCGCCAGCGCGAGATCCGGCGAATCGATCGCCGGCGAGTCCGCGAAGACCGACAGGAGGTGTGCGTCCGGGCCGATCCCGAGGAGGACCAGGTCGAGCACGGGCCAGCCGTCCGTGACGTCCAGGGGCGCACCGCGGAGCTCGGCGGCCATCTCGTTCGCGCACCAGGCCGCGCCCCGCCCCGAGCCGATCGCCTCGCCGGTCCGGAACGGGTGGACGTTGTCCACCGGGATCGGGACCCCGGGGATACGGGCGCCGGCCGTGCCCTCCTCGGTCGACCCGATGCCGAGCATGATGTCGTCGAAGGCCTTGACGTTCGAGTAGGGATGGTCGCGCTGCACGAACCGGTCGTCGCCCCACCACACGTGGACCGACTCCCACGGCACGGTCGCGGCCAGCCGCGGTTCGATCAGGTGCCGGTAGATCCAGACGGGCGTCGACCCGCCGGTGGTCGCCCAGTCGACCCGCCCGCGGGCGGCGACGGTCTCGGCCAGGACCCGCGCGATATGGTCGGCGGCAAGTGCCGCGGCGGCGTCGCGGTCCGCGACCACGATGATCTCCGGTTCGGTCACCCTTGCCCTCCGCTCGCGTCGTGTCCATGTGGCCCGCCATCGGCGCCGATCAGCGCCGCCGCCGACCGCAGCGCCCCGGCCGCGATGGGATCGCCGTGGTTGGCCTCGATGGCTTCGGCCAGCAGGTCCGTGTCGTTCCGCCGTGGCGCCCGGAAGTGCCGATCGAGCGCCTCGACCCCATCCTGCCAGACCCGGACGTGGACGATCTCCGCCTCCGCCGTCACGTCGGCCCGCAGCTCGCGGCCACGGCGCTCGGCCAGGAGCTCCACCCGAAGGGTCGTGCCCGGCGGCGTCGTCGACAGGATGGGCCGGACCACGACCCCCACGTCGGACCGTCCGTCCGACAGCGTGGCCACGAGGCCCCGGCCCATCGTCGGCTTGCCGCCCGCCTTGCCCGGCTTGGCGCTCGCCGCCTTCGTCCCGCCGACGGGAGTCAGCGAACGCTCTACCGACAGGCCGAGCCGGGATGCCAGCCAGCCGACGTGATAGATCGGCTTGACCACGTTGGTCGACCCGGGCGCTCCGGTCTCGTCGTGCGTGCTGTAGGTGACGGCGATCCGGCGCAGCGACCGGAGGTAGGGCAGGAAGTCCGGATCGTCGAAGATCGAGGCGATCGCCTCTCGCCAGCGGGACTGGCGCATGAGCGCGAAATCGCTGATGGCCAGCGAGGTGGAGTCCTGGAGCTCGGCCATCTCGCGCAGCCGGCCGAGGCCGTCCCCGCTCCATGTGGACCCGTCGACGACCAGTCGATCCGCCGCGTCGAGGAGATCCCGCGTCGTCTCGCTGGTCAGTGGCGGCTCGCCCGGCCACCACACGGTCACCGGCAGGTCGTGGATGATCAGCGGCGTCGCGACCGCGGACAGGTGCCGCCCGGCTTCGCCGCCGCAGGTGACGTAGATGGTCTCGGCGCAGGTCTCGGGGGCGTCCGGCGCGTGGCTCGACGCAGTGGGCCTCGATGCGCGCGTCCAGCCAGGACGGGCCGTCGGGGTCCGCGGACTGGATGACGATCGTCCGCGACGGGTGACGCCCGGTCAGCCAGTGCATCGTCGCCGCGCAGCGCTCGGCCAGCTCCGGCCGCCGGGCGACGACGACCAGGTTCATCACGTTGGTCCGGGCGGCGATGTGGCGGCCCATGTCGCCGGCCTCGTGGGGACCCGGATCCTGGCTGGACCACGCCCGCGCCAGCTCGGTCTCGATCCCGGCGATGCTGCTCGCGCGGGCCGTCCAGCGCAGGCGCGGGATGCCGATCCGGGCTGGTGCCTCCGCGGCCATGCGCTCGGTCCCTAGATCCGGCGCCAGCGCCGGCCGTCCCGGGCCAGCAGCTCCTCGGCCGCCTCGGGTCCCCACGTCCCGGCGTCGTAGTTCGGGAAGTCCGGGGCGGGCTCTTCCGCCCACTCGTCGATGATCGGGATCGACGATGGCCCACGCCTCCTCGACCTCGTCGGCGCGCGTGAACAGCGACGCGTCGCCCTGGAGGGCGTCGAGGATGAGCGTCTCGTACGCGTCCGGCGAGTCCACGTTGAACGCGGAGCCGTAGGTGAAGTCCATCGTCACGGAGCGGACGTCCAGCCCGAGACCGGGGACCTTGGCCCCGAACCGGAGCATGATCCCCTCGTCCGGCTGGATCCGGATGGCCAGCAGGTTCGCATCCGGCTCGACACCTTCGTCGCGGAACAGGCGGTGAGGGACCTCCCGGTACTGGATGGCGATCTCGGTCGCGCGCTTCGGGCAGGCGCTTGCCGGTCCGGACGTAGAAGGGCACGCCGGACCAGCGCCAGTCGTCGATCGTCAGGCGGGCGGCCACGAACGTCTCCGTCTCGGACTCCGGGTCGACCTCGGGCTCCTCGCGATAGCCCTCGACCTTGGTCGCCGCGACCCAGCCCGGCCCGTACTGACCGCGGACCACGTCCTTGACCGACGCGCCCGGGCTGCGGGTGATCGCGCGCAGGACCTTGACCTTCTCGTCGCGGAGGGCGTTCGCCTCGAAGGTCGCCGGCGGCTCCATCGCGACGAGGCTGACCAGCTGGAGGAGATGGTTCTGGAGGACGTCGCGCGCGGCCCCGGTCTGCTCGTAGAACGCGCCGCGGGCCTCGATGCCGATCGACTCGGCCACGGTGATCTGCACGTGGTCGACGTAACGCCGGTTCCAGAGCGGCTCGAAGATGCCGTTGCCGAACCGGAAGACCAGCAGGTTGCGGACCGTCTCCTTGCCGAGGTAGTGGTCGATGCGGTAGACCTGCGACTCGCGGAAGACCTTGCCGACCTCGCGGTTGAGCCGCTTCGCGGATTCGAGGTCGTGGCCGAACGGCTTCTCGATGACGATCCGCCGCCAGCCGCCGTCGTGGTGCTCGTGGTCGAGCCCGACCCGGCCGAGCTGCCCGACCAGGTCCGCGAACTGCGACGGCTGGGTGGCCAGGTAGAAGAGCCGGTTGCCGCGGGTG
This sequence comes from uncultured Chloroflexia bacterium, assembly GCA_963755995.1. Lineage (GTDB taxonomy): Bacteria > Chloroflexota > Limnocylindria > Limnocylindrales > CSP1-4 > SPCO01. The sequence goes on from CAVWLQ010000005.1 coordinate 176,846, forward strand.
CCGTGCTCGGCGTCGTGGTCGTCGAGGTACTTGGCCAGGAGGTCGAACCCGTCGTCGTCGTCGAAGTCGAGGCGCTTGTAGTCGATCCGCTGCTCGAACGTCTCCCACGCCTCGACGTCGATCGGGAGGACGCGGCTGAACTGCTCGAGCGACGCGCGGATCTCGGCCCGGAACGATTCGTCCGTGTACGGCCGGCGGCCGATGGCGACGAGCATGAACTCGTGGGGCAGCAGGTTGGTCCGCCACAGGTGGTACAGGGCCGGGATGACCTTGCGGTGGGCGAGGTCGCCGGTCGCCCCGAACAGGACGACGATCGAGGGATCCGGGACGCGCTCCAGGCGCAGGCCGTCGCGCAGGACGTTCTCGACCGGCTTGGCCCGCGACGCCCGCTTGCCTTCCCGGGCGAGGCGCAGCTCGCGCATCGTTCGCGGCGCGTCCTTGGGCCGTGGCGCGGGCCGGGCGGGGATCGGCTGGTCGGGTGGCGCGACGATCGGCGCCGGATCCTTGACCGGCGCGGGGTCCGTGGCGGGCGCCGCCTTCCGCGCCGGCTTCGTGCGGGTCGTCGCCACCGGTCGGCCGCTACTCGGTCTTGACTTCGTGCCCGCCGAACTCGTTGCGGAGGGCGGCCAGCACCTTCGCTCCGTACGAGTCGTCCTGGCGCGAGCGGAACCGGGTCAGGAGCGAGAGCGTGATGACGGGAGCCGGGACGTCGTGGTCGATCGCCTCCTGGACCGTCCAGCGGCCCTCGCCGGAATCGGCGACGAAGCCCTTGATGTGCTCGAGATCGCCGCCGTTGGCACGGAACGCGCGTCCGGCAAGCTCCAGCAGCCACGATCGGACGACGGAGCCCTGCATCCACAGGTCGGAGATGCCCGCCAGGTCGAGGTCGTAGTCGCTGGCGTGCATGATCTCGAAGCCCTCGGCGTACGCCTGCATCAGGCCGTACTCGATGCCGTTGTGGACCATCTTCACGTAGTGGCCGGCGCCCGGACCGCCGACGTGGAGGTAGCCGCCGTCGGGTGCCAGGGTCGTGAAGATCGGCACGAGCGGCTCGACGACGTCCTGATCGCCACCGACCATCAGGCAGTAGCCGACCTGGAGGCCCCAGATCCCGCCCGACGTCCCGGCGTCGACGTAGCCGATGCCCTTCTCCTTGAGCTCGGCGTGGCGGCGCACGTCGTCATGGAAGTTCGTGTTGCCGCCGTCGATGATCGTGTCGCCGGGTTCGAGGTGCTCGAGCAGCTCGTGGATCTGGGCCTCGGTGGCGTCGCCGGCCGGGACCATGATCCAGACGGCGCGCGGCTTCTCCAGCGTGGCGACCATGTCGGCGATGGAGAACGACGCGGTCGCGCCCTCGGCGGCGATCTCGCGCGTCTTCTCCGGCGTCCGGTTGTAGATCACGATCTCGTGACCGTCGCGGACCAGCCGGCGGACCATGTTGGCCCCCATCCGGCCCAGGCCGATGAACCCGATACGCATGGCTGGTCAGGCCTCCGTGCTTGGTTCGAGGGCGGCCGCCAGCGCCCGCTCGAGCGCGGCCAGCCCGGCGTCCGGGTCGGCCCCGAGGTGGATCCGGACGATCGGCAGGTCGTGCGACTCGATCGCCGCGAAGTCGCCCGCCGCCTGGGCGTCGATGAGCTGGCCGAAGCGTGTACGGCCAGCCCGGGATGTCCAGGTCGGCCGGGTGATCCGAGGTCAGCTGGATGAACCAGCCGATCGGGGCGCCGCCCTTGTGCAGCTGGCCGGTCGAGTGGAGGAAGCGCGGGCCGTAGCCGGCGGTCGTCGCACGGCCGGTCCGGTCGCGGAGCAGCGAGCGGATCCGTGCCAGGGCCGACGTCGCGCTCGGCCGTCGGGGCGATGAAGCCCTGCAGGCACAGGTAGGCATCCGGGCGGCGCCGCGCCAGGTGGCGCCGGAGCTCGGCCACGACGCCGTCGTCGCCGGCGGTCAGCCGGAGGGCCGCGTCGCCGTACAGGTCGAGGCCGTCGCCGCTCGCGATCGGCCCGGTCGCGTCGGTCGCGCGTTCGCGGCGGTCGAGCGAGGCGAGGACGTCGCGGGTCAGCTGCTTGGCCTCCTCGACGTTGGGCTGGTCGAACGGGTCGATGCCGAGCACGATCCCGGCGATGGCCGTGGCGACCTCCCAGCGGACGGCTTCCGCGCCGAGGTCGATCGGGTCCGACAGCTCGATCCGGATGACCGGGTGGCCCGCCGCCTCGAGCGCATCCGCGAGCGTGTCGCGCCCGCCCGGGTCGCCCCGCCGCCAGCGCGATCCGGACGAACGTCCGGTCGGCGCCGTACGCCTCGACCGCGCCGAGCGGCTCGAGGTCGACGGGCACGATGCCGACGCCGCGCTTGCCCGTGCTCTCGGCGATGAGCTGCTCCGCCCACGCCCCGAAGCTCGCGATCTCGGCGTCGATCAGGAACGTCAGCTTGTCGCGCCCGGCCTTGGCCAGCGTCGCGATGGCGATGCCGAGCGACAGGCCCGGGTTGAGGGCCGGATCCGGCTCGTGGCAGGCGCCCAGCATCACGGCGCCGGCGGCCAGCAACGGGTCCAGGTCGACCCCGATGAGCGACGCCGGGACCAGTCCGACATAGGTCAGCGCGGAGTAGCGTCCGCCGATGTCGGGCGGGTTGAGGAAGATCTCGCGGAAGTCGTTGGAGTTCTTGATCGCGTCGCTCTTGCCCGGGATCCGTGATCACGGCGAAGTAGGCGCCGGGTGCTCGTAGCGGTGGTGCGCGACCGCCGCGAGGGCCGCCTCGGCCCGCGCCCAGGCGTACGCGAGGAACGCGTTGGGCTCGGTCGTGGTGCCCGACTTGGAGGCGATGATCACGAGCGTCCGCAGGGGATCGAGGTCGTCGAGGGTCTCGTGGACGTAGGCCGGGTCGGTCGAATCGAGGATGCGCAGCTCGAGGTAGCCCTCGGTCGTGCCGAATGTCCTGCGCAGGATGTCGGGGGCGAGGCTGCTGCCGCCCATGCCGGCGACGACGGCGGTCGTGTAGCCCTCGTCGACGACGGCGTCGCCGAAGGCCTCGAGGGCCGGGATCTGCTCGGTGAAGTGCTCCGGGGCATCGAGCCAGCCGAGGCGCTCCGAGATCGTCTCGGCGACGCGTGGGTCGCTCGTCCACAGGCTGACGTCGCGGGTCGAACAGGCGGCTCGCCCAGTCCTCCGTCCGCGCCCGTTCGACCGCTGCCTCGTACGCGGCGGCGCCGGCTCCGAGTGCGAGCCGGGGAGCGGCGACGGCGGTCGATACGGGGTCGGTCATCGAGGCCTCCGAGCGTGGTGCTCCATGGTACGCCGCAGAACCGCGCGCGGACCTTGCGACTTCGTTGACGGCGAGCGCCTTGGCCTGTCGTGGCCCCGGCGCAACCGACCGATCAGGTCTCCGGATCGCCGGCCGCGGCCTCCATCGCGAGCACCTTCGCGAGGCGCCGGCGGTGTCGTGGCTCGCCGCTGAACCGGGCCCCCAGGAAGGCCACCGTGCATTCGAACGCGGGCTCCGGCCCGATGACCCGCGCGCCGAGCGTGAGCACGTTCATGTCGTCGTGCTCGACGCCCTGGTGCGCGGAGTACGTGTCGTGACAGACGGCCGAGCGGATCCCGCGCATCTTGTTGGCGGCGACCGACGCCCCGACGCCCGAGCCGCAGATGAGCACGCCGCGGTCGGCGTCGCCGGCCACGATCGCGTCACCGAGGCGCTGGGCGAAGTCCGGGTAGTCGTCGTTCGGATCCGACCCGTCGCCGCCGAGGTCGATGAGCTCGTGACCCGCGTCGGTCGCGGCCAGGCGCCGGATCAGCTCGTCCTTGATGACGGCGCCGGCGTGGTCGGCCGCGAACGCGATGCGCATGGTCGAAGGATACGACCCGCGTTCGCCGTCGGTCGGACGGCGGGTGCTCGGCGGAGGCCTCAGGAGTGGCCCGGGTCCGAGCCTCCCGATCGGGTCACTCCCGCCTCGCCCGCGCCGATCGTCGGGTGGCCGCCGAAGTGGCCGCCGTCGAGGGTCGGGATGCGGCCGCGGAGGCCGTCGCGGACCACCTGCCGGGCGACATCCGTCACGCGGTCGGCGGTGAAGCCGAAGTGCTCGAAGATCGTGCCGGCCGGCGCCGATGCACCGAAATGATCGAGCCCGATGATCGCGCCCTCGTCGCCGACCCAGCGCTCCCAGCCGAGCGAGACGCCGATCTCGACGCTGACCCGCTCGCCGGACGGCCGGCGGCAGCACGCTGTCGCGATACGCCTCGTCCTGCGCCTCGAACCGCTCCCAGCACGGCAGCGACACGACCCGTGTCGGGATGCCCTCGCGCCTCGAGGCGTTCGGCGGCGGCGAAGGCGAGCTGGAGCTCCGAGCCGGTGCCGATCAGGATCAGCTCGGGCGCGCCGTCGGACGCGTCGCGCAGGACGTAGCCGCCGCGGGCGCACGCCGTCGCGTGCCAGCGGTGTCCGTCGCCGGGCAGGGTCGGCAGCTTCTGGCGGGTCAGGGCGAGGGCCACCGGGCCGTCGGTGCGCTCGACCGCCAGCGCCCAGGCGGCCGCGGTCTCGTTCGCGTCGCCCGGCCGGACGAACCACAGGTTGGGGATCGCCCGGAGCGCGGCGTAGTGCTCGACCGGCTGGTGGGTCGGTCCGTCCTCGCCGAGCCCGACCGAATCGTGGGTCCAGACGTAGATGACGTGGAGGCCGGACAGCGCCGCCAGCCGGACGCTGCCGCGCATGTAGTCGCTGAACGTCAGGAACGTCGCGCAGTAGGGGATGAACCCGGCGTGGTAGGCGATGCCGTTGGCGATCGCCGCCCATGCGCGTGCTCGCGGACCCCGAAGCGGAGGTTCCGGCCGGCCTCGTCGGCGCTGAAGTCCGCCGTCGCCCTTGACGTCGGTCAGGTTCGACTCGGACAGGTCGGCGGCGCCGCCGAAGAGCTCGGGCAGGCGCGAGGCGAGCGCCTGGATCGCGTCCTGGCTGGCGTTCCGCGTGGCGATCTCGTCGCCGGTCGCGTACGTCTTGAGGTCGGCGTCCCAGCCGTCGGGCAGTCCCGCCCGTCGCACGCGTCGCTGGAAGTCCGCGCGCCGCCGTCCGGGTCGGCGTCACGGTAGCGCGTCGAAGCGCGCCTCCCAGTCCGCGACCAGGTCCTCGCCCGTCGGCGATCGCCGCGCGGAAGTGCTCGCGGGCCTCGTCGGGCACGTAGAACGAGCGGTCCGGATCCCAGCCGTAGGCCTCCTTGGTCAGCCGGACCTCGTCCGGTCCGAGCGGTGAGCCGTGGGCCTTCTGGCTGTCCTGCTTGTGCGGGCTGCCGAAGCCGATGTGGGTCCGGACGGCGATGAGGCTCGGCCGGTCGTCGGCCCGGGCGGTCTCGATCGCCGCTTCGATGGCGGCGAGGTCGTTGCCGTCCTCGACGCGCTGGGTGTGCCAGCCGTAGGCGTCGAACCGCAGCGGGACGTCTTCCGAGAAGGCCATCGCGGTCGGGCCGTCGAGCTGGATGCCGTTGTCGTCGTACAGCACGATGAGCTTGCCGAGGCGCAGGTGCCCGGCGAGGCTGGCCGCCTCCGAGGCGATCCCTCCTGGAGGTCGCCGTCGGAGGCGATGACGTACGTCCGGTGGTCGACGATGGCGTGGCCTGGCCGGTCGAACTCGTGGGCGAGACGCCGCTCCGCGATGGCCATCCCGACCGCGTTGGCGAAGCCCTGGCCGAGCGGCCCGGTGGTCGCCTCGACGCCCGGCGTGAGGCCGTACTCCGGATGGCCGGGCGTGATGCTGCCCCACTGGCGGAACGACTCGAGGTCCTCGAGCGAGACCGCGTAGCCGGTCAGGTGGAGCAGCGAGTACAGGAGCATGCTGGCGTGCCCGGCGCTCAGCACGAAGCGGTCGCGGTTCGGCCAGTCGGGATGCGTCGGGGCGTGGCGCAGGAAGCGGGTCCACAGCACGTAGGCCATCGGCGCCGCGCCCATCGGGGCGCCCGGATGGCCCGAGTTCGCCTTCTGGACGGCGTCGATGGAGAGCGTCCGGATCGTGTCGATGGACAGCTGGTCGAGGTCCGTGGCGATGGTCATGGCAGGGCTCCCATCGGTCGGCTGCGGCGGGCGTGGCTCGGCCGTCCATTGTAGGCGCGAGGTCGCACGACGCCGGGCTATCCTCCGTGCGTGCCGACCTTGCGAACGTCTCGCCCGCGTCGTCCCTCGCGCCCGCGCCGGCCGCGCCGGGGGCGCGAGGCCGGACCGCGCGTCGTGGTCCTCGGCGACCTGATGCTCGACGTGGTCCTGGTCCCGGAACGACACCTCGAGAGCGGGACGGACGTGCCCGGGCGGGTGACCCTGGTCCAGGGCGGGTCCGCGGCCAACACGGCCCGGTGGCTGGCCCGCCTGGGCGCCCGATCCAGCCTCATCTCGGCGGTCGGACGCGACGCCGCCGGCCGGGCGCTGGTCGAGGCCCTCCGCGCCGATGGCGTGACGCCGCGGATCGTGCGGGTGGCAGGCGCGCGCACGGGCCGGATCGGGGTCGTCGTGGAACCGGGTGGCCAGCGCTCGTTCGTGGCCGACCGCGGCGCGGCGGACCGGCTGGCGCCCGACGACCTCCAGCCGGACTGGTTCGCGGGGGCCGCCGCCGTGCACCTGCCGGTCTACTCGCTGCTCGGCGTTCCGCTGGGCGACGCCGGCCGGCGGGCGATCGAGCTCGGGCGGGCCGCCGGCGCCGCCGTCAGCATCGACCTGGCCTCGGTCGGGCCGCTCCTCGAGGGTGGCCGGCGTGCGGCACGCGCCCTGATCGGGGCGGCAGGGCCGGATGTCATCTTCGCCACCGCGTCCGAGGCGGACGCGTTCCTCGGCGGCCACCCGAAGGACGGCCTGCTCGACTTCGCGCCGGTCGCGATCGTCAAGCGCGGCCCGAAGGGCGCCAGCGTCCTGGCCCGGGCGGGGGATCGCAGCCAGCGCTTCGAGGTCGCGACCGCGACCGTCGCCGCGCTCGACACCACGGGCGCGGGCGACGCGTTCGATGCCGGGTTCCTCGTCGGCTGGTTCACGGCCCGGTCCGCCGGCTTGTCGCCGGCCGCCGCGCTCCACCGCGCGGCGCTGGCCGGTCACGGGGCCGCGGCTCGCCAGCTGACCACGCCGCGGGCCGAGCTGTCGCTCGGCATGACCGGCCCCACGATCGCCGACCGCCTCGTCGTGGGCGCGGAGGTCGCGGCGGCCCTGGCCGAGGGTCGGCCGGTCGTCGCCCTCGAATCGACCCTCATCAGCCACGGCCTGCCGTACCCCCAGAACCTCGAGGTCGCCGGCGCCTCGGAAGGGGCCGTCCGGAGGAGCGGCGCCACCCCGGCCACGGTGGCGATCCACGGCGGGCGGCTGCTGGTCGGGCTGGACGAGGCCTCCCTGGAAGCCCTCGCGACGGCGCCCGCCGGCTCGGTCCGCAAGGCCGCGCGGCCCAGCCTCGCCGCGGCGCTGGCCGATGGCGGCTGGGCGGCCACCACCGTCTCGGCCACGATGATCGCGGCCCACGCCGCCGGGATCGCGGTCTTCGCCACGGGCGGCATCGGCGGGGTCCATCGCGGTGCATTGGCCGGGCTCGCGCCGGGTGCGTCGCCGACACTCGACATCTCGTCGGACCTCGACGAGCTCGGGCGCACGCCGATGGCCGTCGTGTGCGCCGGGCCGAAGGCGATCCTCGACGTCCCGGCCACGCTGGAGTACCTCGAGACGCGAGGCGTGCCGGTCGTTGCGATCGGCCAGGCAGAGCTGCCCGGCTTCTACGCGCGCTCGTCCGGGATCGCGGCACCGGCGACCGTTGCGGACGTGCCCGCCGCGGCCGCCTTTGCCAGGACGCATCTCGGGCTCGGTCTCGCGGCCGGCATCCTCCTGTGCGTCCCGGTCCCGGCGGAGGACGCGATCCCGGACGACGTGGCCAGTGCGGCCGTCGAGCGTGCCGTCGCGGAGGCCGCCCGTGATGGCGTCGCCGGGCCGGCTCTCACGCCCTGGCTCCTGGCCCGGATCGCGGTCCTGACCGACGGCGCGTCCCTGCGCGCCAACACGGCCCTGATCGTCAATGACGCGCGCGTGGCGGGCGAGCTGGCGGTGCGTCTCGCGAGGGCCTGAAACCGTTGTCCGCCCGCACGCGCGGTCTTGCTGCGCGATATCCGCCTGACCTACACTCCAGCGGTCCCGACCACCGGTCCGACCGGCCCGGCTCGCGATCTCGAGGAGGCCCCTGACCGCATGCGGATCTACGAGGGGAGTCCGCGCCAGGACTTCGAGGAGGTCTTCCGCTCGATCGGCGCGTTCCTTGATCAGCGCGGGATGAAGGACGTCCTCCTGCTCGAGGCGCCCGATGGATTCATCGTCCAGGGCCTCGTCACCTCGGCCGGGAGCGCCGGCACGTGGTCCGACTCGGTCGGCAGCCAGATGAAGGAGACGCTGACCTTCCTCGACGACGACATCGCCCGGTTCATGGAGGAGGCCGGGGCGCGCCGCGGCAGCGGGCCCTCCGAGCGGCCGGCCGGCCACTACGAGGCCGCGTTCCGGGTCATCGGCCGCTACATGGACGACCAGAAGCCGCGCGACGTGTTCTTCTTCGAGCAGGAGGGCGCGTTCGTCCTCCGCTTGCTCATGAGCGGCCAGGTGGGCAGCAAGCACCAGCTCGCCGAGTTCACCCGGGACGACATCGTCGACATGATCGCCCGCGGCCCGAGCCTGCGGCACACCGAAGCCAAGACCGAGACCAAGACCTAGACCTAGACCAACCTGACCATCGCCCAGCCATCGCAGCCCACGGAACCAGGAGGTCCACCCATGAAGGCACTCAAGACGGTCGCCGTCGCACTGGGGATCACCCTTGCGGCCCTCATCGTCATCCCGCTCGCGGTCCTCGCCGGACTCTTCGTCTGGCTGAAGGTCACCGAGGAGGACGACGAGGAGCTGCTCGAGCTCGACCAGGAAGGCGTCTGATCGGCAGCGAGCCGACCACCTCGCCCCTCGAGACGCCCGCCGGACCGGCGGGCGTCGAACTGTCCGGCGGCGCCCGGCCTGCGCTGGGGTCCGCCGCGGCCGCAGCGCGTGAGCGGCGACTCGCCGAGCTGGGCGTCCTCGTGGTCATGGTCTTCTGGGCCGGCAACTTCATCGTGGTCAAGGGCGCGATCGAGGTGCTGCCGCCGGTCGGCTTCTCGTTCCTCCGCTACTGCATCGCCGCCGCGACGCTCCTGGTCCTGCTGCGGGTCCGCGAAGGCGCGATCCGAGTGCCGCACGGAGACGTCGTCAAGATCCTGGCCCTCGGCGCCCTGGGCTTCGGCTGCTACCAGATCCTGTGGCCGGTCGCGCTCCAGTCGATCCCGGCCGGCGATTCGGCCCTGCTGATCGCGGCGACGCCGGTCATGACCGCGTTGCTGGCGATGGCGATCGGGGCGGACACCCCGAATGGGGTCAAGCTGATCGGCGCCTTCATCTCGTTCGCCGGGGTCGCCCTGGTCATCGGGGCCGGCCAGGGCCTCGTCCTCGGCGCGTCGCTGGTCGGTGACGTCCTGACCCTGGTCGCGGCGGCGTGCTGGGCGGTCTACACGGTCTTCGGCGCGACGATCCTGCGCCGCCACTCGCCGCTCATCACGACGACCTGGGCGATCATCGCCGGCGCTGTCTTCCTGGCCCCGGCCGGCATCGCCCAGCTCGCGACCGCCGACCTGTCCGGGTTCGGCCTGCCGGTCGTGCTCGCGCTCCTGTACTCGGGCACCCTGGCCGCCGGGTTCGCCAACGTCATCATCTTCAACGGCGTGAAGCTGCTCGGGCCGACCCGGGTGAACGCACTCCAGTTCCTCGTCCCGGCCCTCGCGGTCGGGATGGCCGCGATCTTCCTGGCCGAGCCGGTCCGGCCGATCCAGCTGGTCGGTGGCGCGATCATCCTCGCCGGCGTCGCGCTCCTGCGGCGCGGCTCGTGGCCCGGCGGCCAGCGGTTCAGCCGGGTGATCGGCGGCCTGGCCCGATGAGCGCCCGACCGGACCCGTGATCGGCCCGGACGGAGCGGCCCCGCCGGTCCCACCGTTGCTCCCCGGCGAGCCGCCGTTCGCCATCCTGGTCGACTACGACGGGACGGTCGCGCTGACCGACGTCTCCGACACCGTCATGGCCGAGCACGTGCCGGGTGTCTGGGAATCGGAGGTGGCCGCCTACGACGCGGGTCTGGCCGGCTCGCGACGGCTGATGGAGTTCGAGATGGGGCTGGTCGACGCGCCGCCGGCCGACCTGCTCGCGACGGCCGCGGCGCAGCCACATGACCCGGGCTTCGTCCCGTTCGTCCGGCGCGCGCAGGCGGCGAACGTCCCGATCGAGATCGTGTCGGACGGCTTCGGGTTCTTCATCGAGCCGGCCCTCGAGGCGCTCGGGGTGGCCGAGCTGCCGGTCGTCACCGCGCGAACCACGTTCTCGGGCCGGCGTGCGTCCATCGCGTTCCCGAACGGGCACCCGACGTGTCGCATCTGCGGGACGTGCAAGCGCAACCGGGTGCTCGCCCACCAGGCCGCCGGGCGGGCGGTCGTGTTCATCGGCGACGGCGAGAGCGATCGGTACGCCGCCGGCTACAGCGACGTCGTCTGGGCCAAGCGGTCGCTCGTCCGGATCTGCGTCGAAGCGGGCTGGCCGTTCACCCGCTGGACGGAGTTCGCCGAGATCGACGCGTGGTTGGCGGACCTGCTTGCGGCGTGGCGCGCGGATCCGGCCACGTTGCGCGGTCCGGCAGCACACCCGTTCTTCTGCGGCCCCGAGGTCTGGGGCGACGGCCTGACGGATCCGCCCCCTGGAGCGTGGCCGCCGCGGGAGTAGCGGCCGCGATCGCCGGGCCAAGCCCGGGCGGACCGAAGTCGGGGGCTGGGAGTCAGCCGAACAGCGTCTGCTGGCCGTACCCGGGCGCACCCTCGAGCTCGAGCATCCGCCGCTTCGTCGCGAGCCCGCCCGGTGCCGAGAAGCCGGTGAGGGCGCCACTGGCGGCGACGACCCGATGGCACGGGACGATGATCGGCGTCGGGTTGGACGCCAGCGCCGCGCCGACGTCGCGAGCGCCATCGGGCCTGCCGATCGCCCTGGCCACGTCCCCGTAGCTCCGGGTCGTGCCGGGCTCGATCTCCCGGGCCGCGGCATAGACCGCTCGCCGGAATGGATCGACCGTGCCGTGATCGACCGGGATGTCGCGAAGGTCACGCGACTCGCCGGCGAGGACGGCGGTCATCTCCGCGACCGCGTCGCGAACGAACGACGGGACGCCATGGACGTCGCCGGGCGGGACCGTGTCCAGCCTCGGGGAGGGAAGGAGCACGCTCGTGATCCCGGTCTGGCTCCAGCGGACGCCACAGCGACCGAGCGCGGTTTCGAACGTCATCGTCGTCGTCATCGTCTCCATATCATCCAGAACCCGAGGGCGTCCGCGACCGTTGCATCGCCACATCTCGCCACGGGACCCGGTGGAAACCTGTCAGCGCCCGACGTGATCACGGTGCACGATGCCCACATGCGCGACGACCTGCCCGCCGAGTTCCTGCTCGACACCTTCCCGACCGCGATCCGGGACACCGGTCGCGCGCTCCGATCGCTGATCCTCGCCACGGTGCCGGGGACGGTGGAAACGGTCCGTCCGGGTTGGCGCTGGATCGCCTATTCGCTGCCCGAGAAGGGCCGGGTCCGGAACTTCGCCTGGATCGGGCCTGAGCGCAAGCACATCCATCTCGGGTTCGAGCACGGCACGCTGCTGGCCGACCCGGAGCACGTCCTGCAGGGCGCGCAGGAGAAGCTGAAGAAGTTCCGCTACCTGACGTTCGAGCCCGCGATCGACGTCGACGAGGCGATCCTGGTCGACTACCTCACGCGGGCGGCGGAGCTCGCGCTGATGCCTTCGGGGGCGCGCCGCGCCTTGGGCCAGGCGACCGCCGAGTCACTCGCCGGTGCGGCCGCCGATGTTCCGCCCGATTGGGAGCTGATCGCGACGGACGAGTCGACGAGCTAGCCGGCCTTGAGCTCGGTCTCGAGCGGCGTCGGGAAGCTCGACCTGACGCTGGCGGGCCCGATCCAGTCGGCCAGACGGGCGGCCTCGCGGTCGATCGCCTCCCTGGTCTCGGCCCCGACGTCCTCGAGCAGCCGCGGGGCGATCACGCCGTCGGAGCGCTGTGCCCAGCCGCCGACGATCCGGCCGTCGACCCAGATGGTCGGCCCGGCGTTGCCGTTGCGGTCGAACAGCGCCGGGCGGTGCGGCCCGAGGTACCAGTCGCGGGCGGTCCAGCCCATCGTCGTGGCGTCGAGCGCGGGGAGGAGGGCGACCCACGGCTCGGGACCGTCGCTCGTGTCCGCGTCACCGGGGAGGACGTAGCCGATGCCCCCGCCATCGAGATCCACCTCGACGGCGTCGACCGCTTCCAGCGCCCGCTTGGTCGCCGCGACCGTCCAGCCCGTCCACCACCTGAGGTCGTCCCGCGTGCCCGGCCCGAAGACCCGGAGCCAGCGGCGGGCGAGCTCGGCCTGGGCTTCGTGGACGGTCATCCTGGCGATCCCGTCGGGCAGCCAGCGCTCGATCGGGCTCCACCGGAACTGGCTCCCGATCCACGTACCGCGCGGCCGGCCCCGCCCGATCCTGCCGTCCAGCGCGAGATGGAAGAAGACCTTCTGGGAGACGTTGATCGTCGCCTGCCAGCGCGTGCCGGGCGCGAGGATCAGCTTCTGGCCGAGGCGTGGGTCGAGGCCCCGCAGCTCGGCGGTCGTCGCCTCGCCGCGTTCGCGCACCGCCGCAAGCCCGGCTCCCTCCAGCTCCTCGAGCAGGGCCGCCGGGTCCGGTCCGGCGCCCGCGTTGGCGAGCAGAGCGATGGTCCGCTTGCGCTCGGTCTCCGCAACCGCCCGCGACGCGGCCGCGTGGACCATCGGCACGTCGGCGACCGGCACGAGGAACAGCGTCCGGCGCATCGCGAGGACACGCAGGACGGTCCGATCCTCGTACATCTCGCGCTCGATGGCAGACGGTGACGATGTCGCCATCCGCGCCCGCGCCTGCAGGAACACGCTCGGCGAGTCGGAGGCGTGGAGGACGACCATGGACGCCGCGGCACCGGCCACGGTCGCGACCTGCGTGCCGGTGGCCAGTGCATGCCGCAGGCCGACCCGGGCGCGACGCTCCTCGACCGTGATGTGGGGTCGTGCAGTCACAAGCGCACGATAGCCCGACCGCACGACTCGATCAGCGCCTCTCGATCGCTCCCGGTTCTCGAATTCTCGTCGTAGACGACCGTGGTCGTGCTATACGAGATCCACTCCTCGCTCGAGCCATTCGACGGCGTGATTACGTTCAGACCGCCGTCCGAGCACTCTCCGAAGCCGTCGGAGCTCGCCTGCCACGCGTGACATTCGTCCCTGACGGGAACCTGGTCGGCGGGACGTGCGCCCGTTCCGATTCGACGCCGGGGGCCCATTCCGATAGCATTGGAAAAACCCCCGGAGGACCTGACCCATGGCGAAGTATGTCTTTGTGACCGGAGGCGTGACCTCCTCTCTGGGCAAGGGCATCACCGCCGCCAGCGTCGGCCGCATCCTCAAGGCGCGCGGCCTGCGGGTCTCCATCCTGAAGCTCGATCCGTACATCAACGTGGATCCGGGCACGATGAGCCCGTACCAGCACGGCGAGGTGTTCGTCACCGACGACGGCGCCGAGACGGACCTCGACCTCGGTCACTACGAGCGCTTCATCGACGAGAACCTGTCCCAGCTCTCGAACGTCACGACCGGCCGGATCTACCAGGCGGTCATCGCCAAGGAGCGCCGCGGCGACTACCTCGGCGGCACCGTCCAGGTCATCCCGCACATCACCAACGAGATCAAGGAGCGGATCTCCCGGGTCGCCCGGGACGGCGACCCGGACGTCGTGATCGTCGAGGTCGGCGGGACCGTCGGCGACATCGAATCGCTGCCGTTCCTCGAGGCCATCCGCCAGATGCGCAAGGACGTCGGGCGGGCCAACGTGCTGTACGTCCACGTGACGCTGCTCCCGGCCCTGGCCGCGACCGGCGAGCTCAAGACCAAGCCGACCCAGCACTCGGTCAAGGAGCTGCGCGGGATCGGCATCCAGCCGGACGTCATCGTGCTGCGCTCGGACCACCCGGTGCCCGACGAGATCCGCGAGAAGATCGCGCTGTTCACGGACGTCGCCATGGACGCGGTCATCCCGGCCGAGACCGCCGACACGATCTACGAGGTCCCGCTCCAGTTCGAGGCGTCCGGCCTCGGCCGGCTCGTCGTCCGCGAGCTCGGGCCTGGGCGACCCGGAGACGAGCCCGGACCTCGAGCTCGTGGCGCGCGCTCGTCGACCGGATCAAGGCGCCCAAGCCGGTCGTCGAGATCGCCCTCGTCGGCAAGTACATCGAGCTGCCCGACGCCTACCTGTCGCGTCACCGAGGCGCTCCGCCACGCGGCCTGGGCGCACGAGGTCGACGCCAAGGTCCGCTGGGTCGATTCGGAGGCGCTCACCCACGACAACCTCCACGACCGGCTGGAGGGCGTCGGCCGGCATCCTCGTCCCGGGCGGCTTCGGCCATCGCGGCATCGAGGGCAAGGTCCTGGCCGCCCACTTCGCGCGCGAGCACGGCATCCCGTACCTCGGGCCTGTGCCTCGGCCTGCAGTGCGCCGTCATCGAGTTCGCGCGCGACGTCGTCGGGCACCGCCGACGCCAACTCGACCGAGTTCGACATGTTCACCGAGCACCCGGTGATCGACTTCATGCCGGACCAGCGCGAGATGGAGGACAAGGGCGGCACGATGCGCCTCGGCCTCTATCCGGCCAAGCTGACGCCCGGCTCGAAGGCCGCCGCGGTCTACGGCCAGGAGGTCATCTACGAGCGCCATCGCCATCGCTTCGAGGTGAACAACCGCTACCGCCAGACGCTCGAGGCGGCCGGCATGATCCTGTCCGGCCAGTCGCCGGACGGCCGGCTCGTCGAGATCGTCGAGCTCCGGGACCATCCGTGGTTCGTGGCCAGCCAGTTCCACCCGGAGTTCAAGTCGCGGCCCGAGCGGCCGCATCCGCTGTTCGACGGGTTCGTGACGGCGGCCCTCGCCGTGCGCGACGGGCGCGAGCCGGTCTTCACCGCCCGTCCGGGGTCGACGGATGGATCCCGTCCCGGCCTCGACCGATGTCGTCGAGTCCGTCCCGCGCGCCTGACCTCGCGATCGCGCCCCCGCTGGCGACGCGCGTCGTCGGTGGGTTCGGGACCTCGATCCTCGCCGGTGCGGCGCTCGGCGCCGCAGCCTGGTTCGCCGATGGGCTGGCCTGGCCGCTCGGTCTGCTGATCCCGGCCAACGCCATCGGGGCGTGGCTCGGTGTCGCGTTCATCCTCGGGGCGTCGGCCCGGACCATCCCGACCGGAGCCCTGCGCGGGGTCATCGGCCTGATCTCGGCGGTCGCCGTCTACTACGTCCTGATCGCGATCTTCGGTCAGGGCTATCGCGCGCTCGGGGCATCGCACGCGGCCACGATCTGGGGCGCGGTCGCCCTCGTTGCCGGGCCGGTCATGGGCGGCGCCGGCGCGGTCTGGCGGCACGGCAGTGGCTGGCCGCGCGCCATCGGAGTGGCGCTGCTCGCGGCCGCGCTCGTTGCCGAAGGGTTCTCGTTCGGGGCGTCGCGGCTGGTCCATCTCGACGGGGCTGGGCACGGATCCGGGCGCTCTTCTCTTCGGCGCGGAGATGCTGCTCGGCGTCGCCCTGCCGGCGGTCCTCCTCCGCCGGCGCGAGTGGATCCGGGGCTACGTGGCGATGGTCGCCCTGTCGATCGTCGCAGCGCTGGCGATCGGTCCGGTCACCGCGCTCGTCCGTGGGTTGGCCGATCGTTTCTGAGGCGGGCCTTCATTCCGGTCGACCGGCGTAGAATCACTCCGACACGACGACGACCGACTGGAGCCTGCCCCGATGAAGATCTTCCTGGACACCGCCGACATCGACGAGATCAAGACGGCCGCCCGCTGGGGCGTGCTGGACGGCGTGACGACCAACCCGAGCCTGTACGCCAAGGTCGGCGGCTCGTACGACGAGATCCTCAAGGCGGTCTGCAAGATCACCCCGGGGCCGGTGTCTGCGGAGGTCGTCTCGGACGACGTCGACGGGATGCTGGAGGAAGGCCGGCACTTCGCCACCCTCGCCCCCAACATCGTGGTCAAGGTGGCGATGTCCGAGAACGGGCTCGAGGCGATCAGCCGCTTCGCCGACGAGGGGATCAAGACCAACTGCACCCTGATCTTCACGGCCAACCAGGGCCTCCTCGCGGCCAAGGCCGGCGCGTCGCTCATCTCGCCGTTCGTCGGGCGGCTGGACGACATCAACCAGGACGGGATGATCGTCATCCGCGAGCTGGCCGAGATCTTCGCGATCCACGAGATCGAGGCCGAGGTGCTGGCGGCGTCGATCCGCACCCCGTTGCACATGACCCAGTGCGCGCTCGCCGGGGCGAACATCGCGACGCTGCCGTTCAAGGTCCTCCAGCAGATGATCCATCACCCACTGACCGACAAGGGCATCGTCCAGTTCAAGTCCGACTGGACGAAGGCGCGCGAGGCGGCCGCCGCCAAGGCTTGACCCGGTCGCCGTCAGGCGATCGCGCGATGCAGCCTCCGGAATGTCGGTCGGAAGCCGAGGCGCGGCCACGTCCGGCTCGATAAGAGGTTCGTTTCGCGCCAGTCGGTGACCACCGTCGGGTGACCCGCGTCGCGCGCCCAGACCAGGACCGTCTCGCCGAGTGCCCGGCCGGCGCCAAGCCCGCGCGCATCCGGCAGGACCGCGGCGAACCCGAGGAAACCGGCATCATCCGGGCGGACGATCCCGCGGTGCTCCGAGGATTGCTCGATCGCACAGCCGACCGCCGATCCGATGACGCGCCCGTCGCGCTCGGCGACGAACGTCGCGAAGGCCGGGTCGTCGAACCCTTCCTCGTAGTCGGCGACCGCGTCGTCGATGGAGGGGGGCCGCAGGCGCGAGAAGACCGGTGACAGCGCCTGGTGCTCCGGCAGCGCGACGTCGAGCCGGCCGAGCGCCAGGATGTCGCGGCGTTCTGCGGGCCGGATCGTCAGACCGGGCGGGACCGGGAACACGTCGTCCGGCCCCGGCGCCTCACGGATGGCATGGACGTGCTGTTGACCGAACCCGACCCGGAACCAGGCGTCGACGAGCGCCGGGTCGGTCGCGGGGACGATGGCGTAGTGGCTCGTGACGCCCGCGTCGACCCAGCCGGCCGCCGCCGCGCCGTACAGGTCGCGCACGACCTCCGGTTCGGTGACGGCGTGCCCGGCGCCCTCGACCCACGCGTTCGGGCCCCACGATGCGTCGCGAGGCGTCCCGATGAGATAGCCGACGACCGAGCCGCCGCGGAGCGCCACGACGCCCGAGGCACCGTCCGCGGCCGCCAGCGTCTCGATCGCGGTCCGCGTCACGGCCGGATCCTCGTAGCTCGCGGCCAGGCCCGGTTCGACCAGGCGCTGGGCGCGATGGCGGTCGGCCAGCAGGCGTGCCGCGTCGTCGATGTGCTCGTCGCGGAACGGCCGGATCTCGAGGCGGCGTCGCGGCTCCACCTCAGCCGGCCATGCCGGGTCCCCACAGCCCGGCTCGCATGACCCGGCGCACCCGGAGATCGTCGTCGAGCTCGACGAGGTCGGCGCGCTGACCGACGGCCAGCCGCCCGCGATCCGAGATGCCGAGCAGCGCCAGCGGGTTCCGGCTCGCGGCCGCGACCGCGGCCGGCAGCCCGACGCCCGACGCGACCAGGTTCCGCACCGCGTCGTCCAGCGCGATGACCGAGCCGGCGAGCGTCGTCGTGCCGACGAGCGTCACCCGCTCGCCCGACGACCTCGACGTCGAGGCCGCCGATCCGGGCGCGGCCGTCACCCATCCCGGCCAGGGTGATCGCGTCGCTGACGAGCAGCAGGCGATCGGCCGGCTTGAGTCGCAGGATCAGCGGCCACAGGGCGGGGTGGACGTGGATGCCGTCCGCGATCAGCTCGACGTAGGCGGCGTCGTCGAGGAGCGCGGCGACGGCGAGACCCGGCGCCCGGTGATCGATGCCGCTCATCGCGTTGAACAGGTGGGTCGTGGAGCGGCCGCCGGCCGCGTAGCCGGCCCGCGCCTCGTCGACGGTCGACGCCGAGTGGCCCATCGACGTCGCGACGCCGCGCTCGCGGAGCCAGCCGATCAGCTCGAGGGCGCCCGGCAGCTCCGGCGCGACCGTGATCAGCCGCAGACCGTCCAGCAGGGGCTCGAGGTCGCGCCGGTCGACGTCGGCCGGTGTCCGGAGCAGGGCCGGGTCGTGTGCGCCGCGACGCGCCTCGGCGAGGAACGGGCCCCTCGAGGTTGAACCCGAGCGGCTCCGCGCCGTCGGCCGGCGCGTCGGGCAGCCACGCCCGGACCGTCTCGGCGAACGTGGCGAGGGCCGGCAGCGGCGCGGTGACGGCCGTCGGCAGGAACCCGGTGACCCCGCGCCGCAGCAGGTGGCGGGCCATCCCGTCGAGCGCGTCGGCGCCGCCCATCGCGTCGTGGCCGCCCCCGCCGTGGACGTGGACGTCGACGAACCCGGGCGCGATGTACGGCAGGTCCTCGGTCGCCGGCGCGCCCCGGGTCCGACCCGCTCCGCCGGTCGACCGGCTCGATCTCGGCGATCCAGCCGTCCTCGATCGCGATCCGGCCTGGCTCGACCCGGTCGTCGAGGACGAGGCGTCCGCGAACGCCCGCGACCTCGCGGCTCATCCGGGCCGCCCACCATCGGTCGTAGCCGTCGCACCCCGGCCCTCGGGGCCGACGGCGCCGATGGCCTCGGAACCGTGGATCGCGGACCCGATGGCTCCGGCCCATGTCCCGAGCTCGGCCGTCACGACCTCCACCTTGTCCAACGACGTCATGTGAACGCGGGCGCGCATCTCGGCCCGGATCGGGTCGAGCAGGAGGTCGCCGGCCGCCGCGATCCCGCCGCCGATCACGACCCGGTCGGGCGACAGGACGGTGACCATGTTGCCGATGGCGATCCCGAGATAGCGGCCGATCTCCGCCAGACCAGCCAGGGCCCGGGCATCGCCGGCACGCGCCGCTTCGACCGCCGCCTCGGCCGTCGGGGTCCCGCACGCCGCGGCGATCCGGTCGGCACGCGCGAATGCCTCGAGACAGCCGTTGTCGCCGCAGCCGCACGGCGGCCCGTCCGGGTCGATCGTCGTGTGGCCGACCTCGCCGGCCGTGCCGTCATGGCCGAGCACGATCCGACCATCGACCGCGATCACCCCGCCGATGCCGGTCCCCAGGGTCAGCCCGACCATCGAGGATGCACCCCGACCCGCTCCCAGCCGCAGCTCGCCCAGCCCGAAGGCCCGGGCGTCGTTGATCAGGCGGACCGGGATCCCGAGTGTCAAGGCCAAAGGCGGTCCGACCGGTCGCCCGGCCCAGGCGCCCGGCATGTTCACGAGGAAGCGGGTCGAACCCGTGGCCGGGTCGTAGCGGCCCGGCACGCCGATCCCGAGCGTGACGATCCCCGGCCATCGTCCGATCGCGGCGGTGGCCGTCGTGCCGATACGGCCGATGACCGCATCCGGACCCTCCTCCGAGCGCGTCGGGACCTGGCTCCGATCAAGCACGCGCCACCCATCACGCGACGACGCGATGACCGCCCATTTGAGGTTGGTCACACCGAGATCGATCCCAAGGTGGCGCGACTCCTCGGTCGCCGATGTGCTCTCGATCCTCGGGTCGGCCTGTCCCGGACGATCGGCCCGACCCTCCGGAGCCGGACCGTCGGCCATCTAGGAGCCGCCCTCGTCGATGGTCGCCGCCACGGACGGGTCCGCGACCCCGGCCTTGCGCGCCGTGAAGTCGTCGATGATCGTGGCCGTGGCCGTGGCGCCGACCCGGGTGACGCCCAGGGCCATGACGTCGATCAGCGCGTCGAGCGTCCGGACGCCGCCGGCCGCCTTGACCTGGATGTGCGGCGAGACGGTCCGGCGCATCAGGCGCGAGGTCCTCGTGGGTGGCGCCGGACGGCGCGAAGCCCGTGGATGTCTTGACGAAGTCGCCGCCGGCCGCCTCGGTCAGGTGGCAGGCCCGGACCTTCTCGTCGTCGGTCAGGTAGGCGTTCTCGAAGATGACCTTGACGATGGCGCCGCGCGGCGTGGGCGACGTCGACGACGGCGCGGATGTCGGCCTCGACGTCGGCGTCGCGGCCGGACTTGAGGGCGCCGATCTGGATGACCATGTCGAGCTCGCGCGCGCCGTCGCCGATGGCGCGGACGGACTCGAAGACCTTGGTCGCGGTCAGGTGGTTGCCGTGCGGAAAGCCGATCGTCGTCCCGACCGCGACGTCTGTCCCGTCCAGGATCGCCCGGGCCCGGACGACGTCGGCCGGCCGGACGCAGACCGACGCCACGTCGTACGCGAGCGCCAGCCGGCAGCCGGCCTCGACGAACGCGTCGTCGAGCTCTGGTCGGAGCAACGAGTGGTCGATCGTCTTGGCGACGTCGCGGTACGGTCAGGGTGTCGATCGAGAGGGTCACCGGGTCACGTGGTCCTCACTTGATGTACGGGCGGAGGACGTCGCGGGCGAGCAGGAAGCCGCGCTTGACCAGGTCGTCGGTCTTCTCGAAGTCGCGGTCCTCGTGCTCGATGATCACGTCGCCGTCGTAGCCGGCGCGGTACAGGGCGGCGAACAGCGGCGCCCACTCGACATCGCCGAGGCCGGGCAGGCGCGGGATCTGCCAGCCGATGCCCAGCGAGAACACGCCGCGCTCGTAGAGGCCCTCGCGGTCGATCATGCAGGTCCTTGGCCTGGACGTGGAGGATGTGCGGCCCGAACTCGCGGATGAAGCGCGGGATGTCGATCATCTGGAGGACCAGGTGCGACGGGTCGAAGTTCAGCCCGATCGTGCCGCCCCACTGCTCGAGGATCCGGCGCCAGATCCGCGGCGTCGTCGCCAGGTTGTGGCCGCCCGGCCACTCGTCGTGGCTGAACAGCATCGGGCAGTTCTCGATGGTGATCTTCCGCGCCGTGGTCCTGGCGCGAACGCGACGATGTCCGGCCAGACCCGGAGGGCCTCCTCCCAGTTCGCGTCCTGGTTCTTCGCCCCGTCGCCGCCCATGAACGTGTTGACGACGGGACGCCCATCGTCTCGGCGGCGGTGATGACGTGCTTGAGATGGCCGATGACCTCGGCGCGGTGCGCCGGGTCGGGGTGCAGCGGGTTCGGGTAGTAGCCGAGCCCGGAGATGGCGAGGCCCTTCGCGGCGATCTCGTCGACGATCTCGGTCGCCTGGCCGGCGCGTCAGGTTGGCGACGTCGATGTGGTGGTGCCGGCGTAGCGGCGGGTCGGCGCCGGTCGCGCGCGGCCAGCAGGCGATCTCGAGCGCTCTCGAAGCCGTTGGCGGCGGTCCAGTCGGCGACGTCCATCAGCGGCGTCTCGGGGAACGGGGCGGTCAGCAGGCCGAGTCTCATCGGGCGTCGCCTCCGTGCCGGCGCTGCCGAGGGGACCGGGTCGCGGACGACGTCGACCCAGCGGCCGATCCGTGCGCTCTCGGCGATGGCGTCGTTGACCAGCATCTCGTCGTGGCCGTCGGCGAAGGTCGGGTAGGTCGGGTGCGCGGACGGTCCGCCTGCCGCGACATCCGCGTAGATGGCGCGGAAGTGCGCCGCGAAGGTGTCGCCGAAGCCCTCGACGTGCCCACCCGGCAGGGCCGCCGCCGCCCGGCCGGCCTCGCCCATCAGGGCCGGGTTCTTGATGCAGGATCTCGTTCGGCGCGATCGCGATGGCCGAGCCAGAGCTGGTCGGGCTGTCTCGGAGTCCCAGGCGACCGAGCGACTCGGAGCCGTCGATCTCGTACTGGAGCGAGTTCTTCCGACCGGCGCTGATCTGGCTGATGCTGACCGAGCCGCGGGCGCCGTTCTCGAACCGGAGCAGGATCGCCGCCGCGTCCTCGGTCGCGATGTCCGCGTGACCGTGTCCGGCGCGCTCGGTCGAGAAGGTCTCGACCGGGCCGTCGGCTCGTGGCGCGCCTCGATGAACGTCGCCAGGTCGGCCATCACCGCGGCGACGCGCTGGCCGGTGACGAACGTCATCAGGTCCAGCCAGTGCGAGCCGATGTCGCCGACCGCGCGGAGCGCGCCGCCGCGCTCCGGCTCGAGGCGCCAGTTCCAGTCGCTGTCGAGAAGCAGCCAGTCCTGGAAGTAGCGGCCGGTCACGAGGCGGACGTCGCCGAGCTCACCGGCGGCGACGACCTCGTGCGCGTGCTGGTTGAGCGGGTAGTAGCGGATGTTGAAGTTGGCGGCGTTCACGAGCCCGGTCGTCGGCCGCCAGCTCGACCAGCTCGCGCGACTCTGCGGCCGTCATCGCCAGCGGCTTCTCGCACACCACGTGCCGGCCGGCCGCCAGGACGGCCCGCGCCTGCGGGAGGTGCAGGTCGTTCGGGCGACGTGACGTGGACGACGTTGACGGTCGGATCGGCGAGAAGGTCGTCGAGGGAGGCGTAGGCACGCGGCGACGCCGAGCGCCTGCCGCCCGCGCCGCGCCGCGCTCCGGCGTGCTGCCGAGCACGCCGCGGACCTGGACGCCGATGCGGCGAAGCGCCTCGACGTGGACGGTCCCGATGAAGCCCGTGCCGATGACCGCTGCGCCGATGTCGGCGATCCCTGTCATGAAGTGGCTCACCCGCTGGCGGTGCGTGGTTGCCACGCATCATACGGCGGGTCGGCGCGCCCGCTCCCGACCGGCTGGGGACGCTACCTGGTGCCAGCCGCCGCGGCGTTCTCCCGAACCCGGATCTCGACGATCCGGCGGACCAGATCGAGCGGCATTGGCTTGTCGGCGGGGAACTGGATCGTTCCCCGTCCCGGCCAGGTACGGCGCGAGCTCGTCACCCAGCGCGGCGACCACCTCGCCGCTTGCCCGGGAACAGGCTGTAGTGCTTCTTGTATGACGCGTACGACACCAGGAACTGGCCGCCGTGGCTGCGACGCCGGCATCGAGTACGCGATCGTCTCGGTCGCCTCGGGCGCGGCCGCGTTTTAGACCGTCCGGCGCATCGCCTCGAGGGCCGTGCGCCGGTCCTCGGGCAGGTCGCCAGGTACGCGTCGACGGTCGTCGGTGTCGTCATCGATCTCCTCCGTGGCCCAGGGTCGCGCTCGAGCGGGTCCGCACGAACGTCACGGGGCCGGCTCGGGCCCGACCGACACGACCGACCAGCCACCATCGACCTTGAGCAGCTGCCCGGTGACGGCGCGCGACTCGTCCGACAGGAAGTAGACGGCCGCGTGCGCGACCTCCTCGGCGTCGAGCATCTCGCCGGCCAGCGGCTGCTTCCGTGCGGCGTAGGCACGGATGGCCGGGTCGCCCGCGGCGCGGGTGGCCATCGGCGTGTCGGTCAACGACGGCGCGACGGCATTGACCCGGATCCGCTCGCTCGCATAGGTCGCGGCCATCGTCGTCATGAGCGCGTTCGTCGCTCCCTTGGCGGCCGCGTAGGCGTGGGTCGCGAACATCTCGGGCGAGGGGTCGGTGGCGGTGACGCTGCCCATCAGCAGGATCGAGCCACGGGTGCCGGAGTCGTTCGGCGCCTGGGCCAGCATCTGTCGGACGACCGCCCGGCAGGTCATCGCCTGGCTCCGGAGGTTGAGCTCGATCGTCCGGTCCCAGCCCTCGGGCGTCAGCTCGTGGATCGGGCCGTCGCCGTAGCGCCGGCCGCTCCCGCCGGCCACCGCGAACGCGCCGTCCAGCCGCCCGAACCGCTCGACGGCGGCATGGACCGCGCCATCGGTCGCATCCGCATCGGCCAGGTCGGCGGCGGCCCACCCGACCGCGGCCCCGACACGGACCAGTCGTTCTGCCAGAGCCCGGGCGTGGTCGGCCGAGCGCGAGACGACGAAGACGGAGGCGCCCTCGGCCGCGCACCGGACCGCCGTCGCGGCTGCGATGCCGGTCGACCCCGTGATCAGGATGGCGCGCTCGCGCAGTCGATCCATCACGGGATGGTAGCCGGGCACACCGGCCCCGGATCAGGCGGCTCCGGCGGCCTCGATCCCGCGTCGCTTCTCGAACACGATCTGCAGGTCCTGACTGATCCCGGTGGCGAACCCTGCCTCGCTCAGGGCGAGGTAGTACTCCCACATCCGGATGAACCGGTCGTCGAAGCCCAGGGCGCGGACCGGCCCGACCTGGTCCATGAACCGGATCCGCCACGCCCGCAGGGTCAGGACGTAGTCCGCAGCGATGTCGGTCACGCTCCGGATGAGGAGGGATGTCTCGCGCGTGGATCGCTCGATCACGGCCAGCGATGGGCACAGGCCGCCGGGGAAGATGTACGTCTGGATCCAGTTCGCGCCGTGGAGCTGCCGCTCGTAGGCCGCGTCCGGGAACGTGATCGACTGGAGGCTGAGCCGACCGCCCGGCACGAGCGCCCGATCGCAGATCGCGAAGAACGTCTCGAAGTACTCGGCGCCGACGGCCTCGAGCATCTCGATCGAGACGATCGCGTCGTACGTGCCCTCGATGTCCCGGTAATCGCACAGCTGGACGTCCACGAGGTGCTCCAGCCCCGCGACCCGCACGCGCTCCCGGGCCAGGTCGTGCTGCTCCTGCGAGATCGTGATCGTCGTCACCCGGCATCCGAGGTCGGCCGCCGCGTACAGCGCGAATCCGCCCCAGCCCGTTCCGATCTCGAGGACGTGCTGGCCGCGGACCAGGCCGGCGCCTTCCGCCATGCGCCGGTACTTGTTGCGCTGCGCGTCGGCCAGGGATTGGTCGGGCGCGTTGAAAACGGCGCTCGAATAGGTCATCGTCTCGTCGAGGAACGTCCGGTAGAAGTCGTTCCCGAGGTCGTAGTGGGCGGCGATGTTGCGACGGCTCTGGTGCTTCGTGTTGCGACGGAGACGGTGGGCGACGGTCCGTCGGAGCTGCGCCGGTCGCCGGAACCAGCCCGTCGACAGCGCGAGGGACTCCCGGTTGAGCGCCGCCCAGCGCAGCAGGCCGGCCAGATCCGGGCTGGACCACAGCCCGTCCATGTAGGCCTCGCCACCGCCGGTCTCGCCTCCGACGAGCAGCTTGACGAGCGCGCGCCGGTCGTGGATGCGGATCTCGGCACCCGGTCCCGCCCGGTCATCCCCGAACGTCCGACGCGTCCCGTCGGGCAGGACGACGACGAGGTGCCCGATCCGGACCCGACTCGCAGCCGACACCGCGATCCGCCAGGCCAGGCGGGAGAGGATGGAGTCGGCCAGGCGCGGGAGCCGCCCGACGGTCAGGGAGTGGGTCATCGTGTCGCCTCGCTGTGTCGATGGAACCGGGCGCCGCGGAGCCACAGCCGCAGCGCGTGGAAGTGGATCAGGCCGATCGTCCGGTGCGTCATGAACGGGTGCCGCACGAACATCCGCAGCACCATCCGATCGGTCAGGGGCCGCCGAGCGAGGTCCAGGCTGGTGTGCAGCAGGAGGCCATCACCGGGGTCCTCGTTGATCGTGATCCGCAGCCGCGATGCCTCGTCGCGGACCCGGACCGTGTAGCGGCCGGTCATCTCGATGAACGGCGACACGTAGAAGGCCTTGTCCATCGAATCGACCAGTCCGGCGCCGTCGGTGTGACCGTGAAGGGTGTAGAGGTGCCGCTCGCCGTGGGTGTTGTGGACCTCGACGATGACCGTCTGGAGGTCGCCGGCGCCGTTGCGGCACAGGATAGAAGCTGGCCGGATTGAAGGCATACCCGAGGACGCGGAGGTTGGTCACGAGGGTCACGGCCAGCCGGCCGGGTCACGTCCCTCGGAGCGCAGGTGCGCGTGGATCCTGGTGCGCAGGTCGGACGCCGGCGGGTCGAGATGATCGCCGTCACGAAACGACAGGAGGTTCCAGCGGCCGCGACTGATGGACCGGATGCGTCGCGGGACCTCGTCGAGCTCATCGAGGTCGAGAGCGACGTAGAACACGTGGTGCTCGAGGGCATACGCGAACGGCCGCACCCGGCGGTGGCGGACGACGCCGTCGAGGAGGTGCGACCTCATGCCGCGCGCTCCATCTCCGCAGCCTGGACGAGCGCCGCGGCCTCCCAGCCGGAACGGCAGCCATCCTCGTGGAAGCCATATCCGAGGTGAGCGCCCGCGAACCAGGTCGACCGTCGGCCCTGCAGCTGACGCAGAGTCCGCCTGGGCCTCCAGCGTTCGGAACGTATAGGTCGGGTGGCTCATGGCGCGTTCCACGATCACCGCCTCGGGACGGACGCGGTCGCCGGGATTGACGGACACGCAGTACTGGACCGGCCCTGGCAATGACTGCAGCCGGTTCATGTGATAGGTCATCGTCAGGGCCGGACCCGGACGGGCACAGTCGTCCGTGTCGACGTTCCATGACGCCCGGGCGGCAGCCCGACGCGGCAGCAGGCGGTCGTCTGTGTGGAGCACGACGTGGTTGGTCGAGTACTCGAACCCGCCCAGCGCGGTCCGCTCCCGGATGTCGGCGTCGTGCAGCAGGTCGAGAGCGTGGTCGGCGTGCGTGGCCATGATCACTGCATCGAATCGCTCCGCACACCCGTCGGCGGTCCGGACCGTCGCACCGGCCGGATCCCGGGCGACGTCCGTCACAGCCGAGCCCACGCGGACCGATCCGGCCGGCAGGGCCGCGAGGATCCGCTCCACGTAGCGCATCGATCCGCCTGTGATCGTCCGCCACTGGAGGGCGTTGCCATAGCCGATGAGGCCGTGGTGATCGAGAAACCGCAGGAGGTAGTCGATCGGGAAGTCCAGGATGCGGTCGGCCGCGGTGGACCAGACAGCTGACGTGATCGGCACCAGGAAGTGGCGCCGGAAGCCCGCCCCGTACTGGCCGTCGTCGAGGAAGTCGCCCAGGGTCGCGGTGGACGTGGCCCGTTGGTCGAGGGTCCGCCGGGCATCGCGGTAGAACCGCAGGATGTCGGCCATCATCCGCCAGTGTCCCGGGCGCGCGATGGACCCGGGGGTGGCGAGGTAGCCACGCGGCCCGCGCGAGCTGAACTCGACGCGACACGCTCGACAGCTCGAGCCAAGGGACATGTCGCTGGTCTGTGTCGCCACGCCAAGCTCGGCCAGCAACCGGACGAAGGTCGGATAGGTGCGCTCGTTGTAGACGATGAACCCGGTGTCGACGGCGACCGGCCCGCGCTCGGTCTCCACCGCAACCGTCTTCACGTGACCGCCGACGGTCGCGTCGGCCTCGTACAGCCGAACCTCGTGATCCCGTCGGAGGGCATACGCAGCGGTCAACCCGCTGACGCCCGACCCGACGATGGCGACCTTCATGACGCGCCCCCCAGGCTCACCGGCGCCTCGACCCCAGTCGCCGCCGCTCGAGCGTCGAGCGTCCGCTGCATGCCACCGACGGCATTGCGCCCGAGCGTCGCGAAAGCGCGACCGAGGAAGGGCTGGACAAGACGAAGCAACCCGCCCAGCCGGATATCGGCCGTGTAGTCGATCCGCGTGCCGTCGCCGACCTGCTCGAAGCGGATGTCGTCGACCGCGGAGACGCCCGAGCCGGACCCGACGAGCAGGACACGGGTCGGTGGCTCGAAGACGGCGATCCGGTACTCCATCGGCGCGACCCGACCACCCAGTCGCACGCCGAGTCGGAAACGGGACCCGAGTCCGATCGCCCCGGTATCGAGGCGCTCCGCCGTCGCGACGCCCGGATCCCAGACCGCCGAGTTGGCGAAGTCGGCGACGAACGTGAAGGTGTCCTCGATGGGCAGCACGGTGTCGACGCGCTCCCGGAGCGTGGTCATGCGGACCTCCCGGACAGGTGTGGTGTGGACGGGATCCGGAGATGACTCGGGTCCGGCACGCCGGACAGGGCGACCACCTGGTCCCACAACCGACGGCGATCGGACGACGTCAGCCGGGTCATGGGCAACCGGTCGAACGGGCGCGGCCGCCGGTCGAGCCACAACGAACCAGCCGGCGCGTGGGAGGCCGGCGTGGTCGCCAACCAGGTCAGCGTGTCGGTGCCTTCGCGCGGGCTCCGGAGGAGCGGTCCCATCAGCCGGGCAAAGCCGGGCAACGCCTCCGCCAGGCCGGGTGTGTCGGCCCACCCCGGGTGCATCGAATCGAACCGGACTCCCGCCGGGCCGAGACGACGCGCCCACTCGCGGATGAGCGTGACCTGGGCGCGCTTGGCCCGGGCATACGCACGCGTCCCGTCATAGGCACTCGCTCGGCCTTCGAGGTCGTCGACATCGATGGCCTGGGCGTATTGCCCGCCGGAGGTCACGGCGATGACGCGCGAGCCCGGCGTTCGCGCGAGCAGCGGGAGCAGGGAGCCGATCAGGACGAACGGACCCAGGACCAGGGTGCCGAACGTCGCCTCGACGCCGTCAGGACCGATCGTCCGTTCCGGGAAGATGGCGCCGGCGTTGTCGATGAGGACGTCGAGGCGAGACTCGGTCGCCAGGATCTCCGCGGCGGCTGCACGGACCGACGCGAGGGAGCCCATGTCGGCGACGACGATCGGGAACCGATCCACGCCGTGCCGGGCGACGAGGGCAGCGCGAACGGCCGTCAGCCGCTCGGTGTTGCGCCCAACGAGGACGACCCGCGCACCGACCGCCGCGAGGTCATCGGTCACCTGCCGGCCGAGACCCGACGTCGGACCCGTGACGAGGACTGTGCGGCCGGCCAGGGCATCCGCCGCCGGCGGCGTCCACGCAAACAACCGGCGGCGGATGGTCGTACCGACGCGCGAGAAGCTGCCGACGACGGTCACTTCGAGCAGGTCGTCGATCAGGGCGCGCGCGTCGATGCTGTGTCGCATGGGTGGTCCGCCAAATGTCAAGCGTTTGTCGAAGGTATGGGCGGACTCTAGCCACGTTGACTACCCTTTGTCAAACGTTGGCCCTCTGATATGCTGGACAAACCATGTACACAATCAAAGAGGCCGCCGCCCGGACGGGACTGAGCATCCCGACCATCCGAGCGTGGGAACGCCGTTACGGCGTCGTCTCTCCGACCAGGACGCCAGCCGGCTACCGGCTCTACGACGATCCTGCGA
Organism: uncultured Chloroflexia bacterium; assembly: GCA_963755995.1. Lineage (GTDB taxonomy): Bacteria > Chloroflexota > Limnocylindria > Limnocylindrales > CSP1-4 > SPCO01. Next base: position 205,833 of record CAVWLQ010000005.1, read on the forward strand.
TCGAGCGGCTCAACGCCATGCGCGCTCTGGTCGAGAGCGACGGGTGGCGACCGAGCCAGGCCGCCGAGCGGATCGCGACCCCGGGGGTCGACCTGGCGGCCCTGGCCCGGCGTCCACTCGCGACCGCCGCCGGCGGGGCCGAGCGGTCGGCCCCGTCGCCGATCGCCGCGGTGGCGCCCATCGAGGCCTTCGTGGCGGCTGCAACGGTCCTGGACATCGACCGTCTGGAGTGGATCCTCGACGAGGCGTTCGCGGCCCAGCGGTTCGAGCTCGCGATGGACGCCGTGGTCTTCCCGGCCCTCCGTGCCGTCGGCGTCGCATGGGCAGCGGGTGACCTCGATGTCGGGGCAGAGCATGGCGCCAGCGAGACGGTGCGCCGCCGGCTGGCACACTTCTTCGACGCCGCCCGCGGCCCGATGATGCAAGCCCGCGTGCTCGTCGGGATGCCGCCGGGCGGCCAGCACGAGCTGGGGGCTTTCGCGTTCGCCGTCGCGTGTCGGCGGGCGGGCCTGGCGGTCGCCTATCTCGGGATGGACGTGCCGCTGGCGAGCTGGCTGCGGATGGCACGCGACACGGCCGTTCCGGCGGTCGTGCTCGGTGTGGTGACCAGCGACGACGCGGCCGCCGTCAACCGCGTGGTCGAGGCCATCCGGAGCATGGATCGGCCACCGGTCTGCTTCATCGGCGGCCCGGCGTCGCTCGACACCCCGATCGCGTCGGATGCGGTCCGGCTGCCCTCGTCGCTGGACGAGGCCGTGGCGGTCGTTGCGGCCGCTGTCGCGCCAGATGAGGTGCGAACATCCCGTTGACGCGCTCCGTTCCGACGGCTATGCTCCATGTATCCCGACCGGCAACCGCGCTGCGGCAGCAATTCCGCGCGCACCATCCGCCCGGTCCCCCCATCACCCGAAGGTGACCTTTCCCACATGCCCGGACCCGGCCCCGACCAGCGCGATCAGCGCTCACGCAACCGCCGACCCCGACGACGCGCCCCCATCGGTGGCGGCCGCGCGCCGGTCACTGAATACGAAGAGCAGCAGGAGCTCGAGGCCGCCCGCGAGCGGAACGACCTCGAGGTCAACGACCTCCGCGAGATGAGCGTGGCGGAGCTCCGCCAGGTCTCCCGCGACCTCGAGGTCGAAGCCGCCACCGGCGAGCGCAAGGACGTCCTCGTCGACCTCATCCTGCAGCGCCAGACCGAACGCGCCGGTCACGACTACGCCACCGGCATCCTCGACATCGTCGACGAGGGCTTCGGCTTCCTCCGCCGCCATGGCCTGCTGCCCAGCCCGGACGACGTCTACGTCAGCTCCAGCCAGGTGCGCCGCTTCGGCCTGCGCATCGGCGACCGCGTGTCCGGTGCCGTGCGCGCCCCGCGCGAGGCCGAGAAGTACTGGGGCATGCTGCGCGTCGACGCGGTCAACGGCGTCGACACGGAGACGGCGCGTGCGCGCCCGGTCTTCGGCGACCTGACCCCCGTCCACCCGGACGTCCTGATCAACCTCGAGACCGACCCCAAGAACCTGAGCCAGCGCCTGATCAACCTGGTCAACCCGATCGGCAAGGGCCAGCGCGCCCTGATCGTCAGCCCGCCGAAGGCCGGCAAGACGATGCTGCTGAAGCAGATCGCCAACGGCGTCAGCGCCAACTACCCGGAGATCCTCCTGATGGTCGCCCTCATCGGCGAACGTCCCGAGGAGGTGACGGACATGCGCCGCAGCGTCAAGGGCGAGGTCATCAGCTCGACCTTCGACGAGCCGACCGAGAACCACACCCACGTCGCCGAGATGGCGCTCGAGATCGCGAAGCGGCAGGTCGAGACCGGCCGCGACGTCGTGATCCTGCTCGACTCGATCACCCGCCTCGCGCGCGCCTACAACCTGGCGCTCCCGCCGTCGGGCCGGACGCTGTCCGGCGGCCTCGACCCGATCGCCCTCTATCCGCCCAAGCGCTTCTTCGGCGCCGCGCGGAACATCGAGGAGGGCGGCTCGCTGACGATCATCGGCACGTGCCTGGTGGACACCGGCTCGCGCATGGACGACGTCATCTACGAGGAGTTCAAGGGCACCGGCAACTCGGAGCTCATCCTCGATCGCAAGCTGGCCGAGAAGCGGATCTTCCCGTCGATCGACGTGCAGCGGTCGGGGACCCGTCGCGAGGAGCTGCTCCTCGAGGAGGGCACGCTCAAGATGGTCTGGACCATGCGCCGGATGCTGTCCGCGGTCGGGGCCAACGAGGGCATCGAGATCCTGCTCAACCGGCTCGCCAAGACGCAGTCGAACGCCGAGTTCCTGGGCACTCTGACCAAGAGCCTCGACGCCTAGCCCCAGGCGGGTCGGGTCTCGCTCGCGGACGGTCGGGCGTATTCGCGCGCGCTTGGGTTGGCCGCTGGCCACGAAGCGACACTCGCGATTCCCACCATGTGACACTCGGCCACATCGGGCCCGATCTCGTGTTTGCCCGCGTCGCAACGTCCGTGATAGGGTTCCCCTTGATGTCGTAAGCCCGTGTTGACGGGATTTCGGCCGCGAGGAGAGACCCCAGCTCGATACCGCGACCCCCGGACGGTCCCACGTGAGACCCCCAACCCCCTCCGCGACCCCAAGCGTTGAGGGACCGTCCACTTCCAGGAGACCGTATTGCTCAACGCAACGGTCGGTGTGTCGCGCGTCCTTGGACGCCTGCACCGCCCATCGCCTCCGCGACTCGCGACAGCCACCGCCGTGAAGGCGCGTGGTCGCGCCGCCGCCGGCCAGGTTCGGAACGGATGCTCCACGGTCGTGGCGGCATCCCGGCTGGTCCCGGCCCGCGAGCGAACCGTCGTCGCGGATCGTCCGGCACGCACGGCGACCCGCTCGCTCCTGTGTCGCCTCGGGACTGATCGCGCGGTCGCGGTCGCCGTCGCCGGGATCCTCCTCGGGGCATCGCTCGTCAGCGTCACGGCCGGTCATCCGGCGACTGCGACCGGGGCGACAGAGGCGATCGGCGCGACCGGCGGCACCGGCGGCACGAGCGGGGCCGGGACGGCGCCGCGGATCGCCATCGGTGGCGGCACCGGCGATGAGGCGGCCGACACGATCGACGGGACGACCGCGACCGGGGACACCACCGGGGATACCAGCGATGCTGCCGCGGCGCGGGTCGCGGACCGGACGGGCACCGTCCAGTTCGGAGCGCCTGATCCGGCGTCCACCACGGTGCTCGGGTTCGAGTCCGTCGACCTGGGCGACGGCGCGATCGCGGACTCCCAGCCGATCGACGTCGAGGGCCCCTTCACCGAGGACGGCACCCTGGTCAAGCCGGTCGCCGTCGACACGACCGTCCCCGATGGCCGCGACCTGGTCAAGACCTACACCGTCAAGGCCGGTGACACGCTTCCCGGCATCGCGACCAAGTACCGCGTCTCGATGATGTCGGTCGCCTGGGCCAACAACCTCAAGTCCAAGAAGGACATCAAGGCCGGCCAGGTCCTGCGCATCCCGCCGGTCACCGGCCTCATCGTCACGGTCAACCCGACCGACACGCTGGATGCGCTCGCAGCGAAGTACGCCGTCAACAGCACGGACATCCTGGCCACGAACGGCCTCGATGACCCGAACCTCGTCGTCGGCCAGGTGCTCGTGGTCCCGGGGGCCAAGGGCAAGGAGATGGCCGTCCCCAAGCCGGCGTCCAAGCCCACACGGAACAACGTCGGACCGAGGAACAGCGGTGGCGGCAGCAACATCCACCCGCCGGCGCGCTATTCGGGTGGTGCCTTCACCTGGCCCGTCGTCGGCGGTGGCAACTACATCAGCCAGTACTTCCACTACGGCCACTACGCGATCGACATCGCGGCCGACTACGGATCGACCGTGCGCGCTGCGGCCGCCGGGACCGTGACCTTCGCGGGCTGGAAGAACAACGGCGGCGGCTACCAGGTCTGGATCGCCCACGGATCCGGGCTCTACACGACCTACAACCACATGTCCGCGGTCACCGTCGGGGTGGGCGAGCACGTCGATCGGGGCGCGCACGTCGGTCGCGTCGGCCAGTCCGGCAACGCCACCGGTCCCCACTGCCACTTCGAGGTCTGGCGCGGCCCGGTCTGGGACGGCGGCCAGCGGGTCAACCCGCTCGCGTACTTCTAGCCCGACGTCGCGACGGCGTCCCGTCCTCGGTCGGGCCCGCAGGGGTCCGGGGAGGTCCCCCGGACGGCCCGTGCGAGAATGGCCCTGATGTTCCTCGACCGCGTGAAGATCTGGGTCCGCGCCGGTGATGGTGGCGACGGGGCCGCGACCTTCCGGCAGGAGGCCCACGTCCCACGCGGCGGACCGGACGGCGGCGACGGCGGCCGGGGCGGGTCGGTCACCCTCCGGGTCGACGCCGGCCAGACCACTCTTCGCGACTTCAATCACCGTCACCACTTCCGGGCGACACCGGGTGGCCGCGGGACGCGGGCCCGCCGCCACGGCAAGGCCGGCGACGACCTGACCCTGGACGTGCCGCCCGGCACCGCGGTCTACGACGACGAGTCCGGGGCCCTGCTGGCGGACCTCGTGGCGGTCGGCCAGGAGGCGATGGTCGCCCGCGGCGGTCGCGGCGGTCTCGGCAACACGCACTTCAAGACGTCCACCCATCAGGCACCCAAGCACGCCCAGAAGGGCGAGCCCGGCGCCGAGTCGTGGATCCGGCTGGAGCTTCGCCTGATCGCCGACATCGGCCTCGTCGGGCTGCCGAATGCCGGCAAGTCGACGATCCTGGCCGCGGTCACCGCTGCGACGCCCAAGATCGCCGACTATCCGTTCACGACGCTCGAGCCGAACCTGGGCGTCATGGACCTCGGCGACGAGGACGAGCGCCGGCCGACGATCGCCGACGTGCCCGGGCTCATCGAGGGCGCCAGCAGCGGCGCGGGTCTCGGGCATGCCTTCCTGCGCCACGTCGAACGGACGCGGATCCTGGTCCACGTGGTCGATGGCTCGTCGCGCGACGCGGAGTGGGACTACGACGTGATCCGCGAGGAGCTGCGTGCGCACGATCCCGCGCTGCTCGAGAAGCCGATGCTGGTCGCCTTCAACAAGGTCGACCTGCCGGCCGCCGCGGAGGCCTGGCCGGCCTTCCGACGGGCGCGGGCGGCTGAGGGCATCGACGCGCTCGCCATCTCGGCGGCCCACGGCGACGGGCTGGCCGAGTTCCGCGCCCGGATCGCCGACCTCCTGCCGGACGCCGCCGAGCTCGCCGAACCGCCGGAACCCGCGGGCGTGGTCGTCCACCGGATCGAGACGATGGGCGACGGGTTCAGCGTCGAGCTCGACGACGACGGCGCCTTCCGCGTCCGCGGCGCCCGGATCGAGCGGGTCGCCGCCCAGACCAACTTCGACGTCGAGGAATCGGCGGAACGATTCCAGCGCGACCTCAGCCGGCTGGGGATCGAGGCCGAGCTGCGGCGGGCCGGCATCGTGGCCGGTGACACCGTGCGGATCGGGGCGACCGAGCTCGAGTGGGAGGCGCAGCCCTGGGAGCGGACATGACCGATGGGCCGCCGGCCGTCGTGCCCGGCTCGCTCGGCGTCTTCGGCGGGACGTTCGACCCGATCCATCTCGCTCACCTGGCGGTCGCCCAGGAGGCCGCAGAGGCCCTCGGGCTCGAGCGGATCGTGTTCGTCCCGGCGGGCGAGCCGCCGCACAAGCCGGGCCGCGCGATCACGCCCGGTGCCCAGCGCCTGGCCATGCTCGAGCTGGCGATCGCCGGCAACGACCGATTCGCGATCGACCGTCGCGAGCTCGACCGGGGCGGGCCCTCGTACACGGTGGACACGCTCGAGGACATGGCGCGCGGATCGGCCGGCAGGCTCGCCGGACCTCGTGCTGATCCTGTCCGCGGAGGCGTTCCTCGGGCTCATGACCTGGCGCCGGCCGGACCGGATCCTCGAGCTCGCCCGCGTGGCGGTCGCGCCGCGGGACGGCTATCCGGACGCAGGCCCGCGACTTCCTCGAGGCCAACCTGCCCGATCTCGCGCATCGCGCGACCTTCCTCGATTCGCCCCGGCTGCGGCTGTCGGCGAGCGAGCTGCGTGCGCGCGCAGCGGCCGGCCGATCCCTGCGCTATCTCGTGCCGGATGCGGTCGCGGCCTACATCGGCGACCATGGGCTGTACCGAAATCACTTGAGGACCGACTGATCGTGACCGAACCCGCCCTGCCCGCCGACACCGCCACCGCGCCCGGAGCCGACGGCCTGCCCAAGCGAACGGGCACCAAGCCCGCCGCGGAGCGACCCCCGCTCGAGCTCGCGCGCCGGATCGTCGAGCTGGCCGAGGACAAGAAGGCGGCCGACATCGTCCTGCTCGACCTTGCCGGTCTGACGACGATGGCCGACTACTTCGTCATCTGCTCGGGCGGGTCGGAGCGACAGCTCGAGGCCATCGCCAGCGGCATCATCGGCAGCCTGCGCGATGAGCGGACCAAGGCCATCGGGCGCGAGGGGACCGCGGCATCGCATTGGATCCTGGTCGACTTCGGGTCCGTGATCATCCACATCTTCACGCCGCCCGAGCGTGAGTACTACGGCCTGGAGAAGCACTGGTCGGAGGCGCGGACGATCCTCAGCGTCCAGTAGCCCGGAGCACCCGACTGGGTACCCGGTGGGGGTACCGTCGGGTCATGCCGAGCCCCCTGGGCTCACTCCTACAGTCGCGGCATGTCCGCCGTCCGAGATCGATGCCCCGCCTGTGCCCGCCGGCTCATCACGACCCGGTTCGACACGACGTTCCGCCTGCCCGACCGCAGCGAGCGCCTGTGCTTCGGGATCCCGGGCGGCCTGTGCGAGGACTGCTCGCAGCTGTACATCGACCCGGACCTCATCGAGCTGCTCGACCTGGGCGAGGGCCGCTGCGTCTTCGCCATCGAGAGCGACCTCGTCGTCCAGGAGCAGGCCTGGTCCGCCGGTCACTGACCGTCAGGCGCTCGCGCCGGCCCGGGCCGGCATGGTCGATCACCCACAGGCTGAACGCCAGCCGTCGCTGCCCCTCGATCCGATCGAGACCGGGTACGCCCTTGACCATCGCGTCGAGCTCGACCAGCCCGTCGAGCGCGGCGATCAGCTCGTCCGTGGTCCATAGCTTTGCCTGATCGCGGAGCTTTTCCATCCGGAACTCGCTGCTGACACCCATCGCCTTGCCGACAGCGGGCAATCGTTCGCCCGAGCGCAGGCGATCGCCGGTCTCGATCAGCTCGCGGACGCGTCGGTGGAGGACGGCCAGCAGCACGGGCTCCGGCGTGGTCTCGAGCAATCGATCCAGGGCCTCGAGGGCGCGCTCCACGCGTCGCTCGGCGACGGCGTCGGTGAAGGCCCAGACCGAGCCCGGGACCGCTTCCGCGACGAGCGCCCGGACGTCGTCGGGCGAGATCGGCGCCTCGCCCCGGTAGAGGGCGAGCTTGTCGAGCTCCATCGAGGCGATCCGCGTCTGCTGGCTCCGCTCGGCGTCGGCCTCGCGCACGAAGCCGCCGACGCGTTCCGCCAGTGTCTTGGCGGCGCCGGGCGCGAGCTGCATGCCGCGCTCGCGTGCCTCGGCCTCGACCCAGCCCGCGAGCGCACCCTCGCGGGGCGACTTGAACCCCCGGACGGTGCCACCAGCCGCGGCCACGGCATCGGCGAGCCGTTTCGGCGCCGGGGCCTTGGCGCCCGAGTCACTCGCATCGAGGATCACGAGCCCGTTCCCGGGTGCGACGAGGCCGATCGCGGCGAGGAACGCGTCACGGTCCTCGCCCTTGACCACGAGCGAGCCCGGGTTCATGACGATCGCCAGCGTCCCGCCCCCGAACATGACCGGCGTCGCGACCCGGCCGTGCAGCTCGCCGATGAGCCCGGTCGCCATGTTCCGGTTGCCACGCAGGAGCCAGCGGTCCATCGCCCCACCGGTCTCGGCCGCGAGCGCGGCCTCGAACCGGTCGACCGCCCGGGAGGCGGACAGCTCGTCGTCACCCCAGAAGAATGCGAGCGGGACCGTGGTCACCGACCGGTACCGGACGTGCCCGATGGGTCGCCGGCGCGGGCGCGCCGGAGTGCCGGGCCGGTCCACCCCAGCCGGCGGACCTCCTCCGGCCGGATCCCGGCCGCGCGGCAGACGTCGCCCTCGAGCCGGTCGGCACGCGCCCGGACGGCGTGCATGTCGGCATCCTCCCAGCCGACGGCGCGGCCGTCGACGTCGAGCCGCGGATACCGGCGACGCCACATGGCGAACCGGGCCTCCATCGTCTCGAGGCGCTGGCCGGCACGCTTGTCCGCGTAGGCGACGATCCGTTCCTCACGAGTCGCGAACGCCGACCAGCGTCGATACCGCTCGCCGTCGAGCAGGCGGGTCACCGGGTGGCTCGCTACGGCCCGCGCCAGCTCCGGATGCCCGACCCGGCTCAGCCATGCGGCCGACCCGTCGCCGTGCGGGAGGTCGCGCGCGGGATCGTCGGCCGGGAGCGCCTTGTCGGCGTCGTGGAGCAGGGCAGCCGCCTCGACCAAATGTCGATCGATGGCGATCCCGCGCTTCTCGATCCGGGCCGCCAGCCAGCCGGCGACCTCGGCCACGGCGCGTGCGTGCCGCACGAACCAGGGTGGGGGATCCAGGGAGAGCAGGAGGGAGGCGGCATCCACCCGCCCAGGGACCGTCATCGCCTCGATGGTACCCGACGGTCGCGGCGCGGCCGATGGCGGCCGGCGCGGGGTGAGGACCGGTTGCCGCGGGCGCTTCGGTCGGTGGCGCTAGTGGCGGGACCAGGCCCGTGACCGGGATCGCGCACAGGAATGCGCGGGCGGTGGCGTTGGTCACGGCACGCGCCGATGCCGTCACGGTGGCCGCCCGCGCTGGCTCGACCGGGGCCTGTGGCGCGACGGCCGCCGGGCGGCCGCCTTCCGCTCGGACCGTCATCCCGCTCGTGTCGAAGCCCACGACGACCGTGCCGTCTCGATCGGTCCGGAGGACCCGCGCGCCGGATGCCGCTAGACGATCCAGGGTCGACTTCGCCGGATGCCCGTACGGGTTTCCGGTACCGGCCGACGCCACCGCGACCGTGGGTCGCGTCGCGTCGACGAACGCCTGCGTCGTCGCGGTCCGGCTGCCGTGATGGGCGACCTTGAGGAGGTCGACGTGCGGCAGGTCGTCCTTCAGGAGCGACGGATCGATGTCCTCCTCGACGTCGCCCATGAGCAGGACGCGACGCTGACCGATCTGGCCGAGCAGCACGACCGACACGTTGTTGATGCCGGTGCCACCATCGGGTGGCGTGGCGGGCACCTGGCCGCGGATGGGCCACAGGACACGGAGACCGATCTCATCGACGTCGAGATGGTCGCCGGCCGCGAGCCCCAGCCGGATCGGTGCACCCGGTCGCGCCAGGTCGCGCAGCCATGCCGCGTAGCCCGGCCCCGGGCCGCGCATCCCCGGCTCGAACACCCGGCCGACCTTGTAGCGCTCGAGCAGCAACGCGAGACCGGCGACGTGATCCTCGTGGGGGTGGCTGAGGATGACGGCGTCGATCCGCCGGTCCCACGGCGGGATCCGGGCATCCAGGACGACCATCAGGCGGCTCGGATCGGGGCCACCGTCGATGAGGAGGCGGCCGCCGCGCGAGCCTTCGACGAGGATGGCGTCGCCCTGTCCGACGTCCAGGATGGAGATCCGCGCGATCCCGGCCGGCCGTGCGATCACGACCGAGCCGGTGACCGCAAGGCTCAGGAGCAATGCCGCGACACTGGCCCGTCGCAGCAGGCGGTTGGCACCGGACGCGCTCGGCCCCGCCCGCGTCGCTCGCGCGGGTATGGCCCTGGATGGCGGCCCTGCCGGGACGGGCGGGCTCATCGGCTCAGTGATTCCAGGGCGCCCTCCGGCCCGCTGCCCTGCCCGCCGTCGGCGACGCCACCACGTCACGCCCGCGATCCCGGCGACCGACAGCGCAGCGGCTGCGGTGTCCAGAGGCGGCTCGAGTGTGACGCTGGCGAACGGGAGGCTCGCTGCCGTGTCGACGATCGTGACGAGCAGGCGAAGGACCACCCAGCCGGGCGCCGCGACCACGGCTCCGAGGATCGGGGGCGCACCGGCAACGACCGCGACCCCGCCCGCCAGGGCGAGCACGCCGACGGCCATCGCCGGCGCGACCAGTGGCACGACGAGCAGGTTGACGAGCGGCGACAGCACCGCGAGCCGGCCGAAGGAGACGAGGATGATCGGCAGGGTCGCCGCCTGCGCAGCGAGCGAGACTCCGAGGCTCTCGGCAAGCCAGCCCGGCACTCGCCCACCGACGAGACGCCCGAGCCAGTCGGTGAGCGGCGTCGCCCAGGCGATCAGACCCGCCGTCGCAAGTGACGAGAGCTGGAATCCGGCGTCGCCGATGAGAGCCGGGTCCGAGACGAGCAGGATGGTCGCCGCCCAGGCCAGCGCGGCAGTCGCGCGACCCGCCCGGCCCGTCTCGCGCGCGAGAAGCACGACGCCGGCCATCAACGCCGCGCGCACCACCGAGGCGGACGCGCCGGCGAACGCGACGTAGAGGACGATGGCGACGATCGTCACGACGGATCGGCGGCGACGCCCCAGACGGCCGGTCATCGCGCCGATGGCCGCCGCGACGATCGCGATGTTCCAGCCGGAGATGGCCACGACGTGGCTGACGCCCGCTGTCGTGAACGCCGCGGCGAGGTCGCGATCGACCAGGTCCCGCAGCCCGATGAGGATCCCGGCGGCCAGTCCAGCCTCCGGCTCTGGCAGGACACGCGTCAAAGCGAAGGCTGCGCCACGCCGGAGCAGCTCGAGGCGCCGGCCAGGGCCGTCGGGCGCCGGTCCGATCGCCAGCGATCTCGCCGTGAGGCGTCCCGACCGCACCGATCCGCAGCAGGTACTCGCCGTACGGCGACTCCGGCCGTGGCCGGATGGAGCCATCGACGGTGACCTGGTCGCCGGGCACGACGACCGGATAGGCGGGCAGCGTCGCCGCGACCGTGAATGCCGGTATCGCGTCCGGCGCCGTCGTGAGCGTCGCATTCTGGTGTCCGTCGCGCGGCGAGCCGGTCGCCTCCACGACGAGCCGCCACGGTCCGTCGCCATCCGGCGGGGTCGCGAGCGGCAATGCGCCGGCCGGGACGACCGCCAGGCGGATCGCGATGAGCCCCGCGCCACACGCGACCGGCAGCAGCGCCCGCGCCCCGAACCGGGGACGTGCTTCGGCGACGAGCAGGATCGCCGCCGTTGCCAGCGCGATCGAGGCCCCGAGGTGACTCGGCGCGACCTGTCCGGCAGCGACTGCCGCCGCGATCGCGCCGAGTGCGAGGCGACTGCCCCTGCCCATCTCAGGGCACCGCCACGAGGTCCTTGAGCTTCTCGAAGGTCTTGTCGCCGACGAGCTTCCGGGTCCGCAGGTCATCGACCGACGCGAATGGCTGCTCGTCCCGCGACGCGAGGATCTTGGCCGCGGTCGCCGGCCCGATCCCGGGCAGCGTGTCGAGCTGCTCGGCCGTCGCGCGGTTGAGGTCGATGGGTCCGGCCGCCGCGGGGCCGCTTCCGCTGCCCGAGCCGGAGCCCCCGCCAATGCCCGTTGCCGTCGTCGGACCACTGGCATCGTCCCTCGAGGGGACGCGGATGTGGTCGCCGTCGGCCAGCGGCGCAGCCAGGTTCAGCTCGCGGGCGGCCCGGTCGGCATCGACGCGCGGTCCGTAGCCACCCGCCGCTCCGACGAGATCGCCGATCCGGGATCCGGTAGGCAGCCGAAACACGCCGGGCCGGCTGACCGCACCGACGATCTCGACGACAAGGATCTTCCCGCTCGCCGGCGTCGCGGCCGCGTCGCCGCTGGATGCTGTTCCAGGACCGGGGGTGGTCAACGGCACGCCACCCTCGACGGCCACTGAACCCGACGAGGTGCCCGCCGCGATCAGGAACGCCCCGACGATCAGCAGCGCGGCGGCGGCGCCACTGGCGACGACCCAGCGCGGGACGGTGAGCGGCCGCGTCTCGGCGCGTGTCTCGGCGGCATCGTTCGACGCCGCGGGCGCCGGATCCTCCAGGACGCGCCACGGCGCCGGGTGTTGCTCCACGCATCGACCTCCCCGGCGGGATGGTCGGCAAGCGCGCCGGGAACGACGCGACGTCTCGCCACGTTGGGGGCACTTCCGACGCGGCGAGACGTCGTCCGGACTCTACCGACGGCCACTTATCCGGGGCTTATCAGGGACCGCAGTGGCTCATTCGGGTCGAGCGAGTCGACGCCCCGGAGCTCACAGGTCCGAGGGCAAGCTCGCGATCCCGCTGGACGTGATCCGCCCCGTTTCCAGCATCCGCCGGGCCATCGCTCGGTTCTTGGGCGACCAATGCGAGCCGGCTCGGCGCGGGACGAACCGGACCGCGTATCGCTCGGCGTCGATGCGCCGTGTCTGCGTGTCGACCCAGCCGTGGCACAGGGAGACCTCTTGGAGCTCGACGAGGGAGACGCCCTGTCGCCCCGATGCCTTGTTGTAGATCGCGACAACGACCTCTCGCTCGCTGTCGTCATGCCGAGTCAGCCACGCGTCGAACTCGGGCGCTGTGGCGATCGGAAGCGCGTTCGCGAGGTCGATCGGCACAGAGTCCCCCTCGGCCGCTTCTGCCGGCGGCTGCGCCACATGTTCGAGCATCCCGCCTGGAAAGACTAGACGACGAGACCCCCGAGCCCCATCGGGCACCGAAGTGACCCAGGGGTCTCACCCGGAGCAACGAACCAGCCGGGCTGGCGTTTGGCCTGCCCGTCGAACGCGACTCGAGCGGACCTCGCATCGCATATGCTCGCCGGCGATGGACGACAAGACCGCGATCGTTGCCCGGCTGCCGATCTTCGCCAGGCTCGAGCCACGCAGCCTCGAGGCCGTGGCGACCCTCGCGAAGGTCGTCGCCGTCTCCGCCGGCACCGTGCTCGTGCATGAGGGCGAGCCGGCCGAGTCGTTCTACGTCATCGTCAGCGGCACGGTCCACATCGAGCGCAAGGGCGAGTTCGTCCGCTCGATGACAGACGGCGGGTTCCTCGGCGAGGTCGCCCTCATCGAGGGCAGCGAGCGTACGGCGACCGCCACGTGCACGACCGATTGCGAGCTGCTCGAGTTCGGCAGCTTCGAGTTCGGCCGGATCATGGCCACGTTCCCGGATGTCCGGGCCAGGGTGGACGCCGCCGTCGCCCGGCGACCCCACGCCGAAACGCCGTAGACGAGGCGGCCAGGCGGTCGGTCCCTAGCTCTCGGTCCGGCGGTAGTCGATCTCCCAGGTCAGGTCCCAGGTCGTCCCACCATCGTGGGAACGCTGCCACTGCCAGCGGAGCGAGTCGGGCGTGACATCCAGCCACACCATCCGGTCGTGGACGACGTGGTCGTCGACGGTCTTCGTGCGCACGAAGGCGATCCGGCCGTCGACCTCGACGCCGTCGAAGTCCAGGTAGGCGCCTGTCGAGTCGACCCAGGTCTGACGCCATCGACCGTCTGCCGAGTCGCGGACGGACAGGCTGCGACCGATCAGCCGACTCTCGGCATCGCGGCCGTCGAACGATTCCTCGATGACGCGGTCATCGAGGATCCGCCGGATCGTGTTCGTCCCCTGGCCGCCGCCCGCCCAGGAGACGTGCCATGTCCCGATCCAGAAATCGAGGGCACGGTCTCCCAGCGGATCGTCCGGCACCCGGGCTCAGCTCTCCGGATCGAGCTTCAGGGACGCCGAGTTGATGCAGTAGCGCAGGCCGGTCGGGTTCGGGCCGTCGTTGAAGACGTGGCCGAGGTGGCCGCCGCAGCTCGCGCAGTTGGCCTCCGTCCGGGTCATGAAGAACGACCGGTCGGTCTCGGTCGCGACCGCGGCCGGATCTGCCGGCGCGAAGAAGCTCGGCCAGCCGGTGCCCGACTCGAACTTGGTGTCCGAGCTGAAGAGGTCGGCGCCGCAGCCGGCGCAGACGTAGGTCCCGGGCCGGTGCTCGTCCCAGAGGGCGCCGGAGAACGCACGCTCGGTGCCCTTCTGGCGGAGGACGCGGTACTGCTCGGGCGTCAGCTCGGCACGCCATTCGGCGTCGGTCTTGGCAGCGGGGGAGGTGGTCGTCGTGGTGGGGGTGGTGTCGGTGTCGCTCATGGCCTAACCATACGACCGGTCCATGTCGGGACGATGACGAAGACGCGCCGGCTGGACCGGCCGCCCGCTCAGCGCGGGAGCTGCTCCCACTCGACCCAGCGCGTGCCGTCCCACCAGCGGTGCCAGGTCAGCCCGTCGAGACCGAGCGCCCAGACGTCGAGCCGGTCGGCGCCCCAGGACGAGGCGGCCGGAGCCGCCGACGGATCGAGCCGTCCACCGAGGCTCTCCCAGGCATGCCACGCCCGGCCGTCCCAGTAGCGGTTCCAGAGCTGGCCGTCGCCGAAGATGGCGAACACCTCGAGCTCGTCGACCGCCCATGCGGTCGCGGCCGGCGCCGACGCCAGCGTCCCGCCCAGCGATTCGGTGTCGCTCCACCGGCCCTCGTCGAACGCCGAATGCAGCAGGGCGTCGTCGGGGCCGGTCCAGAACAGGTCGATCCGGCCGTCGCCCCACGATGCTGCCGCGGTTCCAGTGGTCATGGCGCCCTCCTCCGGGCAAAGGTACGCCGCCGGCGCGGGAGGCGCGGCCGGCGGCGGAGGGACGGCGGTCGGTCGCGGGAGGGGCGACCGGCGGGCCGGTTATTCGGAAGGGCTGAGGGCGCGACCGAGATCGTCGGCCACGCATTCGTCGAGCCGGCGGACTGCCGCGGCGGATCCGCGGCTGAAGGCGGCGAGGACGATCGCGACCGGATGGCGCAGGCCGCTCAGACGACGACCCGCATCGGGATCGTTGAGCAACAGGCGCTGCTCGGCAAGCAATCGCTCGGCGTTGATCTCGCGCTCGCGGTCCTTGGTGACCTCGAGGGCGTACAGAGTCAGGGGATGCATGTGGATGGCCTCCTTCTGGGCAGGTCGGTCTCAGCGACGGTGGTCGTCCGGGAGCTGTTCACGGCTGTCCGCGCCCCAGGCCATGGCGGCAGCGTCCAGTGCGCCGAGTCCGATGATGATGAGTGCGATGATCACGAAGACCGGCATGGTGGGCTCCTTTCCTGGACTAACCTGTTTTCAACGTCTTATCGGTTACTCACGTAATGTACGCTCTTGCGCGTAACCTGTCAATGGGTATAGAGTGGTTATCGAGATGACAACAAAAGCCCCCGATCCAGTCCACCGAGGCCACGCTCACGACGTCGATCTCGAGGACACCTTCGACTTCCTGAACACCGACGACACCGAGAATGGTTTCCCGGTGGACAAGCTCCCGACGCTCGACGCGGCCCTCGAATGGTTCGTCGACCGTGGGGTCATCCACGTCGAGGGCGCCAACCGCGTGCGCGCCCAGGTGTCGAGCCGCGACCCCCTGATGGAGCGGGACCTCGCCAGGGTCCACGGCGTGCGTTCGGCGCTCCGCGAGGTGGCCTTCTCGATCGCCGAGGACCGCGCTCCGGACACGCGTGCGCTCGAGACCATCAACAAGACGCTCCACGCGCGACAGGTCATCGAGCTCGTCCCCGCCCCGGACGGCTGCTATGTCGACCATCGCCATGTCGGCGATCCGGTCGACGACGCCCTCGCGCGCCTGGCCGACCCGCTCGTCGCCGAGCTGACCGCCGGTCACCCCGACCGGATCAAGGTCTGTGCCAGCGACACCTGCGACTGGATCTTCTACGACGCGTCACGGACGAGCCGGCGACGCTGGTGCGACATGGCCACCTGTGGCAACCGCGCCAAGGCCGCCCGGCACCGGGCGAAGGAGCGTGCCGCCGGTCAGGCGGCGCAGGTCACCACCGACGCCGCGGGGCCGGCCGCGCAGGCCTGACCGTTCGAAAGGGACGCCGGTCAGGCGCGCGCCCGTTCGCTCAGACCCCGGTCTCTCCTGCCGGCGGCACCTGGCCGAGCACGGACTGGATCGCCTGGACGGCTCCCAGCAGGGCGGCCGACTCGGCCGGGATCACGATCTTGGTGTTCGGGCTCTCCGCGAACCGGCTCAACGTGTCGAGCTGGAGGATCGCGACGAGCGTGGGGCTCGGGGCCGCCGCGGTGATCGCTCCGTAGACGGTCTGGATCGCCTGCGCCCGGCCTTCGGCCTCGAGGATGGCCGCCTGCCTGTTGCCCTCGGCGCGCAGGATCGCGGCCTGGCGCTCGCCCTCGGCGTTCTTGATCGCGGCCTGGCGGTCGCCGTCGGCCACGTTCACGGCCGACTGCTGGGTACCCTCCGACTGGAGGATCTTGGCGCGCTTCTCCTGGTCGGCCTGCTTCTGGAGCGCCAGGGCCTGCAGGATCTGCGGCGGCGGGGTGATCTCGACGATCTCGATCCGGTTGATCCGGATGCCCCACTTGTCGGTGACGGCCTCCATCTGCTCCTGGACGTCGACGTTGATCCGCTCGCGCTCGGACAGTGCCTCATCGAGTGACAGGGTCCCGATGACCGACCGGAGCGCCGTCCGGGCCAGGGCGTCGATCGCGACGTCGAACCGGGCGATGCTGAACAGCGCCTGCTTGGCGTCGACGACCTGGGTGAAGATCGTGGCGTTGACCGCGACCACGACGTTGTCCTTGGTGATGACCTCCTGGCGGTCGCCGGGCAGCGGCGTCTCGCGCATGTCGACGGTCACGAGCCGGTCGATGAAGGGCGCGATGATGACGAGCCCGGGCTCATGGATCGCGCGGTACTCACCGAGCCGGGTGACGACCCCGACGAACCCCTGCTGGACGAGGTTGACCGTGTTCCGCAGCAGGTAGAACGCGAACAGGATGAAGAGGATCGCGACGATGAACGCGACGATCAGGGCCAGCAAGCCCGTATCCATGGTTCAACTCTCCGGTATGGCGGACCCAGATGCGGGTCGGACTGCCAGCGTCGTTCCCCGAACGTCGGTGACGATGACGGGCGCGCCCTGCGGGATCGTCTGGTGGTCGTCCGAGAACGCCAGCCAGATCTCGCCCGCCAGCCGCACGTGGCCCGGGTGGAGCTCCTCGCCGATCTCGTCGAGGGCCAGCGCGCGCTGACCGACGAAGCCACCGTGGACCCCCGGCGTCAGCGGGCCTTCGCCGTGTCGGCGGAGGCGACGGCTGAGGAACGGCCGGCCGACGACGACACCGAGAAGGGCGACCGCGATGGCCACCGTGGCCTGCAGCCAGATCGGGCTGTCCGGGACGAAGAACGCCAGCAGACCGGCCGCGAATGCACCGACGGCGAGGAAGATCGAAAAGAAGGTCGTGCTCGCAAGCTCGAGCACCAGCAGCGCCAGCGCTGCGACGAACCAGATCGCGTAGATCGGCACGATCTGAGTCTATCCCGTTCCCGTGCGCTCGTCGTCAGGCGCGCTCGAGGATCGGCAGGACCTCCGTCGCGAAGCGGGTCATCGATTCTTCGTCGTGGGGCGACGGGAAACCGGCGATCAGATGGCGATACCCGATGTCGAGGAACGGCAGCAGCCGCTCGGCCACGTCCTCCGGCGTGCCGAACGGCTGGTCCTTCCAGCGTTCGGCACCGGTCTGGCGCTCGAACATCGCCGCGTGGACCCGGTTCGCCTCGGCGCGCGAGTCGCGGATGATGACCGTTCCGATGCCCGTCGTGCGCTCGATCTCGGCCGGATCGCGCCCGATGGTCTCGCAGTGCTGGAGGAGGATCGCCTCCTTGCGCTTGACGTTCTCGAAGCCGTTCCCGACGTTGTTCGCGTCGCCGTACCGGGCGACCAGCTTGAGCGTGACCTGCTCGCCACCACCGCCGATGAGCAGCGGCAGCCGCGCCTGGACGGGTCGCGGCTCGTTGACGACGTCTTTCGCGCTGTAGTGCGGGCCGGCGGCCGTCGGTCGCTCCCCGTGGAGCATGCCGCGCATGATCGGCAGGGCTTCGCCCAGCCAGCGGAGGCGTTCCGGGAAGCCGCTGCCGAACTCGAGCCCGAACGCCTCGTGCTCCGTCTCGAACCAGGCCCCGCCGATCCCGAGGATCGCCCGCCCGTTGGAGATGTGGTCGAGGGTCGTCGCCATCTTGGCCGTCAGGGCCGGGTTGCGGAACGTGTTGGCCCCGACCATCAGGCCGATCCGGACCCGCTCGGTCGCCTGCGCCCACGCCGCCAGCGTCAGCCAGGCCTCGTACATCGGCCCGTGCGGGTCGCCCTGGATGGGGTACAGGTGGTCCCACGTCCAGAGGCTGTGATAGCCCAGCCGGTCCGCCCGGACCCCGGCCGCGAGCAGGTCCGGCCAGGTCGTGTACTGATTCCAGCAAAGGGCACCGATCCGAACGTCCGACACCAAGGCCTCCTGATAGTCGCGAGATCAACAATCCTAACGGCCTGGCCAGGAGCCCGAGCTCCGCGGGTCAGCTCTCGGTGGCCGGAAGCGCGGCCTCGTCGGCGGTGAGGGGCGCGAGTCCCTGCAATGCGCGCAGGCGATCGATCCGGGCCGCGATCGAGGGGTGCGTGGCAAGGAGGCCGCCCCGCCGATCGCTGCCGTCTTTGACCGGGTTGCGGAACCACAGGTGCTGGGTGCCACGGTTGGCCGCCGCGAGTGGGTCGTGGTCCGCCGCGATCGAGGTCAGCGCCCGTTCCAGCGCTCGCGGGTTCCGTGTGAACTCGACCGACGTCGCATCGGCCAGGAACTCGCGCTCCCGGCTGCTCGACGCCTGCACCAACGCCGAGAACAGCGGCGCGACGACCCGCAGCAGGCCGGCCACGATCAGCAGGAAGATCCCGACCAGGAAGCCCATGGCCAGGGCACCCAGGGCCGAGTCGTCATCGCTCGACCAGACGAACGCACCGTTCCGCCAGCCTTCGATGACCAGGCGCAGGAAGCTGTCGGTGACGAGGGCGACGAGCCCGACCAGGACGGCCACGTACAGGGCGTACCGCGTGTCGAGATTGCGGACGTGTCCCAGCTCGTGCCCGATGACGCCCTGCATCTGCTCCCGGTCCATCGTGTCCACGAGGCCGGTCGTGACCGCCAGCGATGCGTGGGCCGGGTCTCGCCCCGTCGCGAAGGCGTTCTGGCTCCCGTCGGTGATGACGTACACCTTCGGCTCCGGGACGTTCGCCGCGATCGACAGCTCGCGCACGACATCGAGCAGCTCCGTGTCGTGTCCTGGGTCCGCGAGCCGCGCACCGGCTGTCTGGAGGATGACGTCCGAGCCAAACCGACGCGCCCCGGCCGCGGCCCCGAGCCCGGCCAGGGCGGCGACCCCACCGGCCCACAGCGCGGGGATCGGATCATAGGTCAGCGTCACCGCGATCATCTCGGCCGTCGCCGCCACGATGCCCACGAGGGTGATGATGAGCAGCACGCTGTTGCGCCGATTGGCGGCCGCCTGGGCCTGGAACGTGCCACCCGACGCCCGCCGTGTGCCGATCGCGGCGATCGCGAACGTGACGACCGGCAGGATCGCGATGGCCACGACGAGACCCCACGGGAGCCGGTCGACGGGCTCGCCTCGGGCGATGAACCGCCAGACGGCACGCGCGAGGCTCACGACGATGACCACCGCCCCGCTCGCCATGAAGATCGCCACGGCGAAGACGACGACCGCGCCCAGGCGCTGGAACGGACCGATATCGCCGGACGGGCCTGCGATCGCCTGCGTCGTCACCACGAGATCACCCAGCGCAGACGCGACGACGACCGCCAGCACCACGAACAGCCATTCCTCGCGGGTCGCGCGGGAGGCGCCGGCCGCCCCGATCGCCAGGACGATGAGGACCCCGAGCCAGACCAGGGCCGCTCCTGCGAGCGATTGCCGGAGCTGGATCGGGCGTGGGTCGATCGACACGGCGGCAGCGAGGGCGAGCATCGCGATGGCCAGGAGCATCAGGAACAGGTATGCCCACCAGGGAGCGGTCGCACCTGCGAGATCGCCCCGCCAGGCCCGCCCGAACCCGACGGCGAGCACCAGACCGACGACCGCCAGGACGAGCGGCCCGACGCGGGCGCTGACCATCATCGCTGACCTCACCGGCTGGGCTGTGTCCGTGGCCCCCGCGCAAGACTAGCGTGCCGGCATCCGACCCTGCGGACTAGCCCTTGAGCGCGCCGCTCAGGCTGTCGCCGCGCAGGAACAGGCGCTGGAAGATCAGGAACAGGATGATCGGGATGACACTTGCGATCGTCAGCGCCGCGATGAACACGCCGAGATCGGTGGTGGCCTGGAGCGTCGGCAGGCGCACGGAGAGCGGCTGCAGGTTCGGGTTCCGGAGGCCCAGCAGCGGCCACAGGTGGTCAGGCCGACACGTTGCTCCGACGATGGGCGAGCTGCGCGGCGATGACCGCGCGGAGCCACGGAGCGCCGGCGTCCTCGACGGAGCGGACCTTGACATGGCGGATCCGCTTCCCCGTGCCCTCGATGCGGCCGTCCGGGTTGGGCAGGTCGGCCCCGTCGGCCAGCTGCAGGTTCACGTGCGAGGTGTGCGGGATGATGGCGAAGCGGAAGTCGCGCATCGACCGACCCAGCCCGATCGCGAGCAGACCGTCGGCCGGGTCGAACGTCTCGACGGCATCGGGAAAGCCGGCCAGGACGGTGGCCCGAAGGGCACGTGCGACGTCCGCCACTGCGGGCTTCTTCTCGGCCAGGTAGCGGTCGAACGCCAGCGCGTCCGCCGGCTCTCCTGTGCTCACCGGATGACGAGGTTGACCAGCTTGCCGCCGCCGGCGACGACGATCCGGTCCGGTGCCCGGCCGTCCAGGATCGTCACGATCCGCTCACGGGCGAGCACCGCCGCCTCGATGTCGGCGGTCGTGGCGTCGGTCGGGACGGTCACCTTGTCGCGTAGCTTGCCGTTGACCTGGACCGGGATCTCGCGGGTCGCCTCGACGACCGCGCTCGGGTCGACCTCGCGGCCAGGCCTCCACGTGGATCGACGTCCAGGCCCGGCCGGCCTCGGCGGCGCGCCGGCTCCACAGCTCGTCGCTGATGTGCGGGGCAGCCGGCGCCAGCATCAGCAGCAACAGGCCGATCGTCTCGTCCCATTCGGGCGTGCCCGCGACGGCCGTCCCGCGGTAGCGGAACAGCGTGTTGGCCAGCTCCATGAGCTTGGCGATCATCGTGTTGAACCGGAACCCCTCGTAGTCCGTGGTCACGTCGCGGAGCGTCCGGTGCGCGGCGGAGCGCAACGCGGCACGGCCGGCCTCTTCGGTCTCGCCCGCGGGCAGGGCCCCCGCATCCGGATCGCCCGGCTCCCGACCGTGCGCGTCGAGGACCAGCGTCCAGACCCGGTTGAGGAAGCGATGGACGCCGCCGATCCCGGTCGGGCTCCACGGTCCGCCCTGGTCCCACGGGCCCATGAACATCAGGAACAGCCGGACCGTGTCCGCGCCGTAGCGGGCGACGAGCTCGTCGGGGTCCTGGACGTTGCCCCGCGACTTCGACATCCGCTCGCCGTCCGCGCCCAGGATCTGGCCCTGGTTGAACAGCCGCTGGAAGGGCTCACGGTCGCGGACCAGCCCGCTGTCGGCCATCGCCTTGGTGAAGAAGCGGGCGTACAGCAGGTGCATGACCGCGTGCTCGGCGCCGCCCGTGTACTGGTCGACCGGCGTCCACTTGTCGGTCATCTCGCGGTCCACCGGGCCGCCCGGCTCGTCCGGCGACAGGTAGCGGAACCAGTACCACGACGAGTCCATGAAGGTGTCCATCGTGTCGGTCTCGCGCCGCGCCGGGCCGCCGCAGCGCGGGCAGTCGACCCGCAGGAACGCCTCGTCGTGGTTGAGCGGGTTGTCGCCGCTCCCGGCGTAGTCGACCGTCTCCGGCAGTCGCACGGGCAGGTCCGCATCCGGGACCGGCACGACGCCGTCCGTCGGGCAGTAGATGACGGGGATCGGGGTGCCCCAGTAGCGCTGGCGGCTGACCAGCCAGTCGCGCAACCGGTAGGTGACCTTGGGCTCGGCCCGTCCGGTCTCGGCCAGCCAGGCCACGATGGCCTTGCCGCCCTCGTCGGCGGGCAGCCCCGAATACGGGCCGCTGTTGACCAGCACCTCGCCCGCGGCGTGCGCGACATAGGCCGCATCCATCGGCTCGTCCGCGGTCTCGCCCGACGCGGCGACGACCCGGCGGATCTCGAGCCCGAAGGCCCGGGCGAACTCGAAGTCGCGCTCGTCGTGGGCCGGGACGGCCATGATCGCGCCGGTGCCGTAGGTAGCCAGGACGTAGTCCGCGACGAAGATCGGGATCCGCTCGCCGCTGACCGGATTGATCGCGTCGGCGCCGATGGCCACGCCGGTCTTGGCGCGATCCGTCGAGAGCCGATCGATCTCGGTCTTCCGCCGCGCCTGGCCGACGTACGCCTCGACCTCGGCCAGTCGATCGGGATGGGTCAGCTTCGGCACCAGCGGGTGCTCCGGCGCGACGACCATGAACGTCGCTCCGAACAGCGTGTCCGGGCGGGTCGTGAACACGCGCAGTCGGTCGCCGCCCGGCTGGTAGTCGTCGGGCGCGACCTCGAAGTCGATCTCGGCGCCTTCGGACCGGCCGATCCAGTTGGTCTGCTGGATCTTGATCGGCTCGGGCCAGTCGATGCCGGAGAAGTCGAGCAGCTCGTCGGCGTAGGCGGTCGTCCGCAGGAACCACTGCTCCAGGTCGCGCTTCTCGACCAGGGCGCCGCACCGCCAGCAGTGCCGGTCGGTCCCCTCGACCTGCTCGCGCGCGAGCGTCCCGTCGTTCGGGCACCAGTCGACGGCGGACAGCGCCCGATAGGCGAGGCCGGCCTCCAGGAAGCGCAGGAACAGCCACTGGTTCCACCGGTAGTACGACGGATCCGCGGTGACGACCTCGTTCTTCCAGGCGAAGGTCGCGCCCATCGTGCGGAACTGCCGGCGCATGTTCTCGATGTTCTGCATCGTCCACGAGAACGGATGGCCGCCGCTCTTGATCGCCGCGTTCTCGGCCGGCAGGCCGAAGGCGTCGAACCCGATCGGGAAGAACACGTTGTAGCCGTGCATCCGGCGGAAGCGCGCCAGCGCGTCGCTCGGGGTGACGATGTACCAGTGGCCGATGTGGAGGTCGCCAGACGGGTACGGGTACATCGTCAGCATGTAGTACTTGGGTCGCGTGTCATCCACGAGATCCGTGTCGTGCAGGCCGAGCTCCGCCCAGCGCGCCTGCCAGCGCGGCTCGATCGAGCCCGGGTCGTAGCGCTCGATGTGGGTATGCGACTCGCTGGCCGGTTCGGTCCCGGCGGGTTCTGTCCGGATCTTGGTCACGTGGGTTCCTCGGGAGAGACGGTTCACCCCCCGCCGCGCCGGCGAGGGGTGAGGGTTCGGCGGTCTCGTCGCGGGTTGGTGGAGCTACGGGGACTCGAACCCCGGACCCCCTGCATGCCATGCAGGTGCTCTTCCAGCTGAGCTATAGCCCCACGGGATGCGGAGTTTACCAGAGGCCGCCGCTCGGTCCGGGACGTCGTCCCGTCGCCGGCTTGCCCGTCGTGGCACCATCGGTCCGTGACGACCCTTGACATCCTGTTCCGCGGCGGCACGGTCGTCGACGGCAGCGGCGCGCCCGGGCGTCCGGGCGGACGTGGGGGTCCTGGGCGACCGGATCCTCGCCGTCGGCGACCTGTCGGACGTCGACGTGGCCTCGGTCGCGACGGTGGTCGATTGCACGGACCGGATCGTGGCGCCGGGCTTCATCGATCCCCACGGGCACTCGGACGGTTCCTTGTTCGTGGACGGCGCCCTCGCGAGCCACCTCCACCAGGGCTATACCACGCAGCTGTCCGGCAACTGTGGCGATACCCTCGCCCCGATCGGCGACCTCGGCCGCGAGCTGATCGAGCTGGCGCTGCGCCCGAACGGCCTCGTTGCACGGTGGGGCACCTTCGCCGAATACCTCGACCGGGTGGAGGAGGGGACGCTCGGGCCGAACGTGGCGTTCCTCGTGGGTCACGGCACGGTGCGCGGCGCCGTGATGGGTGCCGAGGCGCGCCCCGCGACCGACGCCGAGCTGTCCGCGATGATCGGCGAGGTCGAGGCGGCCCTCGACGCGGGCGCGATCGGGCTGTCGACCGGGCTCATCTATGCGCCGGGGATGCACGCCGAGGCGGCCGAGGTCGAGGCGCTCGTGGCGGCGACGGCACGGCGCGGAGGCCTGTACGCGACGCATATGCGCAACGAGAGCGACGGGCTGTTCGCCTCGCTGGATGAATCGATCGCGGCCGTCCGGGCGGCCGGCTCGGCCGGTCGTCTCCAGGTCTCGCACCTCAAATGCGGTTCGCAGTCGGTCTGGGGCCAGGCCGGCGCGGCGATCGCCCGGCTGGAGGCGGCCCGGGCGGACGGCCTCGACGTGGCGGCCGACCAGTATCCGTACACGGCCGCCGCGACGACCCTGGCGACGATCCTTCCGCCAGCCCTCCAGGGGCTCGGTGTCGATGCCTGCGTGGAGGCGCTCGCGGATCCGCACGTCCGCGATCTCGTCCGGATGGAGATCGAGCGGGGCATCTCCGGGTGGGAGAACGTCGCGGCCGATCCGGGCTGGCAGGGGCTTCGGATCTCGTACGCGGCCAGCCATCCGGAGTGGGCCGGCCGCTCGCTCGCCGAGCTGGCCGACGAGCTGCACGCGGAGCCATCCGACCTCGCATTCGATGCGCTCGTCGCCGACCGGCTCGACGTCTCGGTCGTGATCGAGTGCATGTCCGAGCCCGACGTCGAGACGATCATGGCCGTGCCCTGGATCGCGGTCTGCACCGACGCCGAGGGCCGGCGCCCGGGCCACCCGATCCTGGACGCGGGCCGGCCGCACCCGCGCACGTACGGCAGCACGGCCCGGGTCCTGGGCCGTTACACGCGCGACCGCGGCATCCTGCCCCTCGAGACGGCGATCGCGAAGCTGACCTCCGTCCCGGCCGAGCGGCTCGGCCTCCGCGATCGGGGGATCGTGCGCGAGGGAGCCGTGGCCGATCTCGTCGTGTTCGACGCCGCGACCGTCGCGGACGAGGCGACCTACACCGAGCCCGCGCGCTACCCGATCGGCATCGACGACGTGTTCGTCAACGGCCGGCCGGCCATCGTCGACGGTGCCGAGACCGGTGAGCGCGCCGGCCGCCTGCTGCGGCGGAGCTGACCGCCCTGCACGTGACCGCCACCGAGACCGATGCCGTCGCCAGGCTCCCGGGCGGCCCGATCGCGTACACATTGCGTCGCTCGCCCCGGTCGCGCGGCCTCCGCGTGGTCATCCACCCGGACCGGGGCATGGTCGTCACGGTCCCGTTGGCAACCCGACGCGGCTGGGCGAACCCCGACGGTCGGATCCAGGAGTTCCTCGCCGAGCGCGAGCCGTGGGTCCGGCGGCACCTGGCCCAGCAGGCGCGCGATCGCGCGACGCTCGTGGCCCGCGGCGGCCTGCGCGATGGCGCCACGATCCGGTACCGGGGCGACCTCCACCGCCTTCGCGTCGTGCCGTCGCGACCCGGCGTCCGGCGGTCGACGGTCGAGCGGATCGGCGGCGCGGACGAGGACGAGTTGATCGTCCACCTGTCCCCGGCCGACCGGCGCTCGACGGCCGCGGTCCTGGAGGCGTGGCTCAAGCCGCGAGCACGCGCCGCGATCGAGCGCGACGTCGCCCGGCACGCGACGGCCCTCGGCGTCAGCCCGACCGCGCTGAGCGTCCGCGACCAGCGCACGCGCTGGGGCAGCGCCTCCCGGCAGGGCCGTCTGGCCTTCTCCTGGCGGCTGATCCTCGCCCCGCCGGAGGCGCTCGAGACGGTCGTCATCCACGAGCTGGCCCACCTGCGCGTGTTCGGCCACGGCCCGAAGTTCTGGGAGGTCGTCGCATCGCGCCGGCCCGATCACAAGGCCTGGCGCCGCTGGCTGCGCGACCATTCGACCGAGCTCCATGGCGCGCTCGACGACGCGGTGGCGTGATCGCCCTGGACTGGTGGTGGTGGAGATGAGGGGACTCGAACCCCTGACCCCTGCGATGCGAACGCAGTGCTCTTCCAGCTGAGCTACATCCCCACGATCGGTCGCGCCACGTCCTCGGACGGGGGACCGGCCGGAATGGTAGCACGGGCCTCGTCCGGCACCCGCCGTCCTGACTGGTGCGACCCCGGCTCGTGCCGTGGGACGCGCCACTAGGCTCCGGGCATGCCCTTCGGACTGCTCGCCGGGCTGGGCGCCGCGCTCGCGTGGGGCTCGCTCGACCTGATCACCGCGCTCGGCAGCCGCGTCATCGGCAGCCTCCGGGTGACGGCGTCCATGCAGCTCGTGACGGCGGTTTTGTTCCTGGCCATCTTCGTGATCACAGGGTCGAGCCTCCCGGGCGACGCGCGGTCGTTCGTCCTCGCCGCAGCCCTCGGGATCATCGGGGCGGGCGCCTACCTCGCCTACTTCACCGGGCTGCAGATGGGTCCGATCGCGGTCGTCAGCGGGATGGTCGCGGCGTTCGGTGGCCTGACCGTCGTCCTGTCGGTGATCTTCCGCGGCGAGACGCTGACGCTCCTCCAGGCGGCGGGCGCGACCATCGCAACGGTCGGCGTGCTGCTCACCGGGATCGCCTTCGACGGCGGCCTCCGGGCGACCCGGTTCGCGAGTCCCGGCGTCGTGTTCGCGCTCGTGGCGCTGATCCTCTTCTCGCTCATGGCGATCACGACCGACATCGCCCTCGAGACGATGACCTGGGTCCAGACCTACACGATCGCCCGCGTCCTCAATGCCGCGATCGGCATCGCGGCGGTCGCGATCCTCGCGCGGACCGCGGCCGCGATCGGCCATCGGCCGGTGGGTGGGCCGGCGTGGTCGGACGGCCGCATCCTCGGCGCGATCGTGCTGGCGGGGACGCTCGACGTCATCGGGCTCATCGCGTTCGCGATCGGTCTGGAGAGCGCACCGACCTGGATGGTGGGCCTGGCCGCGTCCTTTGGGCCGGCGGTCACGATCGTCGTGGCCGTCGCGTTCCTCGGCGAGCGGCTCAAGCGGATCCAGTGGTTCGGACTGGCGGGGATCCTCATCGGGATGGTCTGCATCGCCATCCCCTGAGTCAGGCCGGCAGGCTGAACCAGAACCGGGTCTGTCCGTCGCTCGATTCGGCGCCGACCCGTCCTCCGCTCGCCTCGACCAGCTGCTTGACGATGGCGAGCCCGATCCCAGCGCCACCGCGCGCCCGGTCCCGTGACTTCTCGACCCGGTAGAACCGCTCGAAGACGCGATCGAGATCGTCCGCCGGGATGCCGTCGCCGGTGTTGGCGATCGAGACGAGGAGGTCGGACGCGCGGTGCTCCGCACGGACCGTCACCGTCCCGCCGGCCGGGGTGTACCGCGCGGCGTTCGACAGGAGGTTGCCCAGGACCTGGGCGAGGTGGTCCGGGTTGGCCCGTGCCGGGAGCCGGTCGGGGAGCTCGGCCGTGACGCGCAGGTGGGCGCGGTCGAAGGTGGGCTGGGCGAGCTCGAGAGCCGTCCGGATGGCCGCCACGAGGTCGAGCTCGACGAGCGCCGGCGGCGAGGTCGCGGCGTCACCCTCGGCCAGCGCGTCCAGGGAGCGAGACAGGCGGACCAGCCGTTCCGCCTCGTCCCAGAGCGAGTCGTACGTCGCCCGATCCGCGACGATCACCCCATCCCGGAGCGCCTCGAGGTAGCCCTGCAGATTGGTCAGCGGGGTCCGCAGCTCGTGCGCGGCATTGGCGATGAAGTCGCGGCGCATGACCTCCTGGCGTTCGAGGCTGGCGGCCATCTGATTGAACGAATCGGCCAGGCTGGCGAGCTCCTCGGGACCCTCGCGCGGGACCCGCGCCGCATAGTCGCCCTCCGCGATCCGACGCGCGGCACCGCCGACCTCAGCCAGCGGCCGGGCAAGCATGCGGGCGAGGACGACGGCCAGGATCACGCTGGCGAGAGCGGCCACCACGACCGCTGCCAGGACGACCGTCGTGACCGACTGGTCGTACATCGCCTGGGCGTGATCGGCCGACACGCCGGCCTCGACCATCAGGGTCCGGAACACGTCGGCGCCGACGACCGTGATTCCGACGGCGACGATCGTCACCCCGAGCGCGGCCGAGGCCAGCGCCGCCAGCGCGATCCGGGTGGCGATCCCGCGCCCGATCATGGGGCGGTCGGTCGGTCCGTGGCGGCCGGTCGGTCCGTCGCCGCCGGTCGGTCCGTCGCGGCCGCGCGGTAGCCGACCCCGCGGACGGTCGCCACGTAGCGCGGGTGATCGGCGTCGTCGCCGAGCTTGTCGCGCAGGCGCCCGACATGGACGTCGACCGTCCGATCCAGTACGTCCGCCTGATCCCGGCCGTAGACGGCGTCGAGCAGCTGGTCGCGGGTGAGGACCCGGCCGTCCGCCTCGAGGATGGCCTGGAGCAGCCGGAATTCGACACGGGTCAGGGCGATCGGCGTGCCGTTGCGTGTGACCTCGTGCCGGTCGAGGTCGACGACCAGGTCGCCGTGGACGAGCGGCGGGCGCGAGCTCGCGTCCGTGGACGCGGGTCCCGCGCGGCGGAGGATCGACTTGACCCGGAGCACGAGCTCGGCCGGGCTGAACGGCTTGGGCAGGTAGTCGTCGGCGCCATCCTCCAATCCCGCGATCCGGTCGAGCGTGGAGCCTCGCGCCGACAGGACGAGGATCGGGGTGGCGGCCGCCTCCTCGTCGCGCCGGACCGCCCGGATGACCGCCCGCCCGTCGAGCTCCGGGAGCATGAGGTCGAGGACGACGAGGGCCGGCCGGTGGCGTTCGATCGCGTCGAGGGCTGCCGGTCCGTCCGCCGCGGTCACGACGCCGAAGCCGTCCCGCTCGAGGTAGGTGCGCACGAGCCGGACGATCTTGGCGTCATCGTCGACGACCAGGATCGGTCGATCCGGGAGCTGCGCGCTGGGCGGGTTCGGCATCTCGAGCATGGTAGGGGAGTGAGGGTAGGCTTCTCCCGTGACGAGGCGGTGACGCCCGGCCCTGTCACAGGAGCAGTTTCGGAGAAGCCAGGGACGCCCGGGCTCCGTAGCATGAGGCTCGACCCCAGCAGGACGTGCAAGCGGGAGGAGTCCCCCGATGGCCGATGCAAAGACAGCCGCCAAGAGCACCAAGGTGTTCTCGGACGAAGAACGCGATGCGATGAAGGAGCGCGCCAAGGAGCAGAAGGCCGAGGCGCGGCGAGGCAAGGATGCCGCGGACGGCGAGGCGGATGTCCTCTCCAAGATCGCCGAGATGCCGGAAGCGGATCGGGTCATGGCCGAGCGGCTCCATGCGTTGATCAAGGCCAGCGCGCCGGTCCTGGTGCCAAGGACCTGGTACGGGCAGCCCGCCTACGCCAAGGACGGCAAGGTCATCTGCTTCTTCCAGTCGTCGGACAAGTTCAAGACGCGGTACTCGACCCTTGGCTTCAGCGACGACGCGATGATCGACGAGGGCACCATGTGGCCGACCTCGTTCGCGCTCACGAAGCTGACCGCCGCCGACGAGAAGCGGATCGGCGAGCTCGTGAAGAAGGCGGTCAGCTGAGGCCCGCGCCCGTCAACGGCCGCTCGGGTCGATGGGCCCGGGCGGTTCGCCAGACAGCAGCGACGCTCGTGGCCGGCGGATATCGGCGCCTCGGTGAGGGTGTCTTCGAGCGTTGCCACGCTCGGCTCCACGTGCACGAGCGGTGGTCATCCGGGCCTTGATCGCACAGCACGAGGCGCATTCATCCCCGGCGAGGATTGCGCCGGCGACGCCGTCGCGGGGGTGACATCGGGCCTTGATTCAGTCGAACAGATGTTCTAATCTAGCCGTCCGATGGCGACCCTCTCCCCGGACGTGACGGCAGCCGTGGCGAGCCTGCAGGCTCGCTGGGGAGCCGCAGCTCCGAGGGCCGCGGGGACCACCGCGACCGACGCGACCGCCCCGATCACGGACGGGGCCCTCGCCCTCGCACCCGCCACGGCACCCGCCCCCTTTCCGGCTCCGACCCCGTCGCATCGCCCCGAGCCGGTCCCGGCCGCCGACGATCGGGTCATCCACACCGGGTTCGCGGCACTCGACGCGATCCTCGGTCCCGGAGGCCTGCCGCGCTCGGCCAGCGTCGCGATCCGCGGCGACGGCTCGAGCGGCCGGACCACCCTGGTCCTCCGGCTCGCGGCGGAGGCCCAGGCGGCCGGCTCGATCGTGGCCTGGCTGGATCTGTCGCGCAGCTTCGACCCGGTCGAGGCGGTCGCCCGGGGCATCCGGCTCGAATGGCTCGTGGTCATCACCCCGGAGACCCTCGACGAGGGCCTGGCCATCGCCGGCGCGCTGCTGGCCGGCCGTTCCGTGGACCTGCTCGTCCTCGACCTGCCCGGTGGCCGGCTGGCCGCCACGGACAAGCCCACCCGGATCGCGGATCGGCTCGGCCGCCTGGCGGCCCTCGCCCGACGGTCGGAGACGCTCATGGTCGTGCTCGAGCCACCGGGCCTGGCCGGCGGTCTGGCGACCGCCGTCGCCGAGTCGACCAGCCTCCGTCTCGAGCTCGCCCGCCGATCGTGGATCCGGCTCGGACGCGACATCGTCGGCCAGCGGACGGAGGCGCTCATCGCCCGCAACCGCTACGGCCCGCCGGGGCGGCACGCGACCCTCCGGATCCTGTACGCGGAAGGGGGTGAGCGCGACACCTGTCTCGGCCGCGATGACCTCCTCATCGACGAGGCCCCCGATCCAGCCCCCGCGACCCACGAACGGACCGACCACGATGCGACTGCTCCACCTCCACCGACCCCACCTCCCGCTCGAGCTCGCCCGGGTGCGAGCCGTCAAGTCCTCTCTGTCCTTCCCGACCGGCCCGCTCATCCTGGGCGGCCGGCCGTGGGATCCGGGGCCGGTCGTCGACGCCAGCCCGGAGGCCCGGGCGCTGGGCGTCCGGCGGGGGATGCCGCTCGGGAGCGCCCATCGGCTCGTCCCTGAGGCGACCTTCATCGACCCGGATCCCGACGCGGACCGGGCGACCATCGAAGCCGCCTTCGAGGCGCTCGCGGCATTCAGCCCCGGGATCGCCGGCAGCGCCGATCCGGCTGACGCCTCGTTCGGGCTGTTCGAGGTCCAGGTCGACGGCCTCGAGGCGCTGTGGGGACCGGAGCCGGTCCTGGTCGCGCGGCTGGTCGAGGCGCTCGGCCGCGTCCTGGGCGAGACCGGCGAAGGCGGCGCCCCCGCGGCGGCCGCGGACCCGACCGCGAGCCAGATCCGGGCCGGGATCGCCGGGACCCGGTTCAGCGCGACCGTGGCCGCCGTCCTGGCCCGTCCCGGGTCGCCGCTCCTCGTCCCGCCGGGTGGCGAGGCCGAGTTCCTCGCGCCGCATCCGTCCGGTCTTCTCACCGCGGACTCCGGATGTCCGCGCCCGGCTGACCCGGTTCGGGTTGCGCCGGATCGGACCCGTGGCCGACCTCGCCCGGTCCGCCCTCGTGGCCCGGTTCGGCGAGGAGGGTGCCCGGATCCACGCTCGTGCACGTGGCCAGGAGCTGGAGCCGTTCCGCCCGCGCCGGGCTCCGGAGCATCTGCGTCTGGCGCTCCCGATCGAACCCGCCACCGAGGGCCTGGAGCCACTCCGCTTCGTCCTCCACCGCCTGGCCGGAGCCCTGACCGACCAGCTCGTGGCCCGCGGCCTGGCCGCCTCGCGCGCGACGCTCCACCTGGATCTCGACCTGGCCTTCGCCCTGGCCGGCACGCCGGGCGAGCTGGACGTCGAGCAGCGCTTCCCGGAGCCCACCGCCGACGCCGAGGCGATCGAGCGCCTGCTGTTCGCCCGTCTCGAGCGGACCCCGCCACCGGCCGCGGTCGCCAAGCTCACGCTGGGGTTGGACGGGACCGCCCCGGCTGCCGGGCAGCAGCTTCCGCTGTTCACGCCGCAGGCCGCCCGGGGCTCCCGGCTCGAGTGGCAGCTCGCGCGGCTGGCCCTGACGTTCGGGGAGGACCGGGTCCGGCGGGTGGACATCGTCGATCCGGAGGCACCCCTCCCCGAGCTGCGCTGGGCGTGGCGTCCGGTCGCCTCGGGCGAACGGGGAGTGGCGTCGTGACCCGTCTCCTGCGCGAGCACCCGCCGATCGACGTGGAGCTCGGGACGGACGGGTCCATCGAGGCGATCCGCTGGAACGGCCGGCGCGAGACCGTCGAGGTCTGCAATCGCTGGCGGGTGGAGGAGGCCTGGTGGCGCGGACCGATCGCCCGCGACTATTTCAAGGTCGTGGGCGATCGCTGGTTGGCGCTGGTCTATCTGGACCGTGTCGACGGCTCATGGCACCTTGAACGTCTCTACGACTAGGCGGCTCGCCATGACGGCACATCGCCGCGTTGTCGCCTCCGCTCCTCGCTCACGCACCTGCGGGTGCGCTCGCTTCGGTGCTCGGCTCCGCCTTGCGCTGCACCATCCTGGCGAGCCGCAAGGCAAGAACTGAGTGCCGTCAGTTCTCGCGGCCCATCCGGCCGAGGTGCGTGTCGTGGAAGGACGACGGCAGCTTCAGGCCGTAGCCGACGGCGCGGTCCATCCCGACGTGCGCGATCAGGATCGCGCCGAGGATCGTCAGCGGCACGGCGTCGAGCGCCACGCCGAGGCCCAGGACGCCCAGCCCGGCTGCCCAGTTGTGGACGACGTTGTAGGTGACGGCGCCGAGCCGGGGCCCGCGGAGGTAGCCGATCGCAGACAGGTCCGGCAGCAAGAGGAGCGGGATGACCAGGAGCCACGGCCCGCCGAGCGAGCCGTAGAGCGCCAGCCCGGCCGCGAACGCCGCCGCGCCTTCGAGCCGCAACCAGCCCCGCACCGACGGGCCTGCGATCGTCGCCTGGTCCATCCCGGATGCCGTCATCGCTGTCATCGCCATCGCTCCTGTCCCTGCGGTTGACCCCGACCGTCGGGGTGGGTCCGATGGCTACACTGTATAGCCTTGACGGCTAATGTCAATAGCCTATGATGGTCGCATGAGCCCCGCCCCTGCCCGCACCTCGGTCGACGCGATCGTCGCGGCCGCTCGACGGATCCTCGAGGACGATGGTCTTGCAGCGCTGACGATGCGCAACGTCGCGGAAGCGGTCGGCGTCAAAGGTCCGTCGCTCTACAAACGAGTCCCCGATCGGGAGGCGCTCCTGCGCGCAGTCGCGGACAGCGTCGTGGACGACCTCTCACGCACGATGGCGAGGGCGTCCGCGACCGACGATCCAGCTGCGGATGTGCATGCCGCCGTCCTCGCCTACCGGGCGTTCGTCCGGCGCAACCCGAATGGCTATCGACTGCTCTTCACGGAGCTCCCGTCGGGCGCCAGCCCGGATCCCGCGATCCTGGCCGCGGTCGGGGGGCCTCTCGTTCGAGCGATGGCGGGGATCGCCGGTGAGTCGCGATCACTGGAGGCGGCGCGGACGGTCGTGGCCTGGGCGCACGGGTTTGTCAGCATGGAGCTGGCGGGAGCCTTTCGGCTCGGCGGCGACCTCGAAAGCGCCTATCTGTTCGGTATCGATTCGATCCTGGCCGGTGTCAGCGAGCGGGCGACCCCAGCATCAGGCTGACGAGGAACAGGACCAGGAACACCCCTACCACGAGGGCAAGGGCTCCGATATCGCGTGGATGCGCTGATTGCACGATCTCGCCTCCCCCAGGCTTGGTCGGAACCGGTCTCTCGACCAGTGTAGCTGCACCATAGACGCATGTGGCGATCGATGCGTTGCGCCGCCGCACCGGGCGCGTTGCAGATCCGGCGCGTCATCCCGGCGGGCAGGCAGCCCCGTACAGGATCGTCACGGTGATCAGCCCACCCGTCGGCGCGGCGGTCACCTGCACCTTGCAGCCACGGGTCGGTCCGGTCATGTCCAGCACGTACCCGCCGTCCTCGAGCGGTCCGGAGAGTCCGTCCGTCGTGTACTGGTCCGAGGACAGCCCGCCCTGGTAGAAGGCTGCGACCGCCTTCGGATCGGCCCCCTGGACGGCCAGCGTGGCCGATGCCGGCCCGGTCGCGCCCTCCTCGCTCCCGACCGAGCCCGCGTAGCGCGGAAAACCCTTGGGAAGGCTGTCCCAGATCCGGCCCCAGTCGGTGTCGGTCTGAGCGACCTGGTCCGCTCCGCCGCTTGGGACGACGCTCGGAGCGGCCACGTCCGTCGCGGCCGGGGCCGATGGCGCCGCGGTCGAGGACCCCGGGCTGGTCGTCCCGGCGCCCGGGCCACAGCCGGCGACGAGAAGCGTAGCGATCAGGGGCAATCGGGCGAGACGGCGGCGATCGGGCATCCCGGCCATCCTACCCCGCGACGGCGCCGGCCCATGGGCGTCATAGGACCCCGCCAGGTTGGGCGACGGGGCCGGCGCGGAGTCCGAGTCGACCCTTGGGGCCGTCCCGACCAGCGGTCAGAAGACCTTGCCGCCGAAGACCTTTCCGCCGTTGGCGGTCACGAAGGCACCGTTTCCGTCGGGTGTGCTGAAGACCTTGCCGCCCTCCGTCACGCCCTCCGGATCCTTGCCGAACTGCGTCTCGCAGTCAGCCATCTTGGCCGGGTCGCCGTGGGCTTCCTTCATGCACTTCTTCAGTTCCTTGAGGGACTGTTTCTCTGCCGGCATCCCAAGTCTCCTCCACTGCGCTTCGTCGGCCGACAGAAGTACTACCCGGCCGTCACGGCGGCGTCTCGACCGTCGCCGTCCGGACATGACAGGACCCCGTCGCCCCCAAGCGACGGGGTCCTGTGGCCCGATGAGCTGCTCACCAACCCATCTGGCGGGGCGGCGGTCGACCATCGCAGTCGAATGCCACCGAGTCGTCCCGAGCCCCCAGGCGCCGAGACGTCATATGTTCGCTAGCGGCTGGCCGCCTCGACCGCGAGGATCGCCGGCAGGAGACCGAGGATCAGCAGCATCGCCAGGGCGACCATCGCCCCGGTCCGGACGGCGGAGACCGCGATCTGGCGCATCGGTGCGTGCATGTCGTTGAGACGCCGTGATGGCCATCCGTGTTTCATGGTCCCGGCGCGATCTTTGATGGGACTCTCGTCCGGGCTCAGACCCGGACCGGGGACACGAGAGAGAACAGATGTTCTATGATTGCGGGCCCCAGTCAGCCGGTCCAGACCGGAGCGACCCGTGGCACCGACCCCCTACGCCGAACTCCATTCCCACACCAACTTCTCGTTCCTCGACGGGGCGTCCGCGCCCGACGACCTGGTCGAGCGCGCGGTCGAGCTCGGCCTGACCGGGCTGGCCGTCACGGACCACAACGGCCTGTACGGGGCGGTCCGGTTCGTCAGCGCGGCGGAGGCCGCCGGTCTCCACCCGGTCATCGGTCTCGAGATCGAGCTGCTGGACCCGGCCGTCGCCGATCCGGCCGGGATCGTCGTGCCGCCACGGCGCCCGCGCCGGCGACGGGCCGGTCACACGGCGGCCATGCGTCTCGACGGGACCGTCACCGACGACGCCCCGCTCATCGACACGGCCGTGACCGAGGGCCTGCCGCGCCGGCCGCGCCCCGGGCGTGCCCGGCTGCCCGGCCATCGCGACCCGGTCAAGGAGGACCTGCGCGGCATCAACGAACGCGTTCGCGGTCCCCACCTCGTCCTGCTGGCCCGCTCGCAGGTCGGCTGGCGGAGCCTGTGCCGTCTCGTGTCGCGGGCCAACATGGCCGGCACCAAGGGCGTGCCGCGGTTCAGCCAGGCCCTGCTCGCCGAGCACACCGAGGGTTTGGTCGCGCTGTCCGGCTGCCGCGACGGGGAGCTGGTCCGGCGCCTTCGGACGGGCGATCGGGCCGGCGCTCGGGCCGTTGCCGAGCGGTACGCGACGCTCTTCGGGCGGGGCGACGGGACGGCCACGAGCGGCTTCTTCATCGAGCTCTCGCATCACCTCCTGGCCGACGACGACTGGCTCGTCTCGGAGGCGGCGGCGCTGGCCGAGACGACCGGCCTCCCGGTCGTCGTCACCAATGACGTCCACTACGCTCGCCCGGAGGACCGTGAGCTGGCCGACGTCCTGGGCGCGATCCGGCACGGCCGGTCGCTGGACACGCTCGGCGACCTGCGCCGGCCCGATGGCGAGTCGTACCTGAAGTCCGGCGCGGAGCTGGCGGCGCTCGCCCCGCCGCCGGACGGGGCGGCGCGGGCGTGGGCGGCGGGGCTGTCGACGGCGGTGGAGCTCGCGGCGTCGTGCTCGGTCGATCTCGGCTTCGAGCAATACCGGTTCCCGGGCTTCCCGGTGCCCAGCGGGGAGACCCCGTTCTCGTACCTGTCGGAGCTGTGCTGGGCAGGTGCGCGCAAGCGCTACCACCCGGTGACCTCCGCGGTCGTCAAGCGCCTCGCCCACGAGCTGGAGGTCATCGAGCGAGCCGGCCTCGCCGAGTTCTTCCTCATCTGCTGGGACCTGATGCGCTTCGCGAAGGAGCAGGGGATCCCGGCCCAGGGCCGGGGCAGCGCGACCAGCTCGATCGTGTCGTACACCCTCGGGATCAGCCGGGTCGAGCCGATCGCCCACAACCTCCTGTTCGAGCGGTTCATCAATCCGGGCCGGACGACCTACCCGGACGTCGACATCGACTTCAGCTCGGAACGGCGCGAGGAGGTCATCCAGTACGTCTACAAGCGCTACGGCCCCGAGCACACCGGGATGGTCTGCAACCTCGTCACGTACCGGGCGCGCTCGGCCGTGCGCGAGGTGGGCTACGCGCTCGGGTTCCCGCGGCCGCTCGTGGACCGGGTCGCGAAGGCGCTCGAGACGTACGACTCGGTCATGGTCCGGCGGGACCTCGAGGCGGACGGCGGGTTCGCCGAGTTCTTCCAGCGGCCGGGCGAGGGACTGCCGGCCGAGGCGCGCGCGGCCGAGGCCGCCGAGGGTCTCGGCTTCGTCGACGGGATGGGCCAGCTGAACACGCGGATGCCGCTCGTCGGGAAGGTGCCGCCGTGGCGCCAGCCACCGACGCTCGAGGATCCGACCGCTCCGCGTCCGTTCGCCTGGCTCCGGGATGGCGATGGCGCCGAAGCGGGCGGGGCGGACAGAGCGGGCGGTGCCGGCCGAGCGGCCGGTGCCGGCCCAGTGGGCGGTGCCAGCCGAGCGGCCGAGCCGGCTCCAGCGGCCGAGCCGGCCGATCATCGCCAGGCAGCAGCCACCATCGTGTTCGGCGGGTCCAGGAGGTCCGGGCGGTCCGATCCGGGCGGCCCGCACGCTCGGACCGGCGGGGAAACTGGCGCCGATGAGGGTCCTCGCTCGCAGACCACGAATGGGGCTGCTACCCGGCAGGACCGAGGACCCTCGCCGTCCGGGATGTGGGAGGAGGCACCCGAGTCGCCACCGTCGGTCCGGCCGGGCGGCTCGACCGATGACGAAGGTGGTCCGGGCGACACCCCGGCCAGCGTCGCCTGGCTGCGGGCGGGTCGCGGCACGGGCTACCGAGCGGACACGGAACGGCCCTTCGCGCCACCGCTCATCGACGGCCGGCGGGTCGACCCGGAGAGCGGCCAGCTCGAGCCACCGCCGCGTGCGACCGAGGGCCGCGCGACAGATCGGCTCGGACGGCCCAGCCGCTGGGATCCGCCGGCGCCGCGTCGGGCAGATCACGGTGCTGCCGCGGCCCACTCGTCGGTCGCCCGGGTCGAGCCGGAGCCGCCGCCGCGGGCCCGCGGCGGCTCGACGGTGGGGATGAGCGACTGGGAGCGCTGGCTCGAGTTCTGTGCCCGGATCGACGGCTTCCCGCGCCATCTCTCGATCCATTCGGGCGGGCATGCTGGTGACCGCGGCGCCGCTCATCGACATCGCCCCGATCGAGCGGGCGACGATGGTCGACCGCGTCGTCGTCCAGTTCGACAAGCGCGACGTCGAGACGCTGAAGCTCATCAAGCTGGACCTGCTCGGGCTCGGGATGCTGGCCGCGATGGACGAGACGCTCCAGCTCATCGAGCACGACTGCGCGGTCTGCCTGGACCTGGACCGCCTGCCCGAGGACGTCCCGGAGGTGTTCGAGATGCTCCAGGCGGCCGACACGGTCGGGGTCTTCCAGGTCGAGAGCCGGGCCCAGATGCAGACGCTCCCCAAGTCACGCCCGAAGAGCCTCGACGACCTCGTCGTCGAGGTCGCGATCATCCGGCCGGGCCCGATCCAGGGCAACGCCGTCCATCCGTTCCTGCGCCGCAAGCAGGGCCTGGAGCCGGTGACCTACCTCCATCCGAGCCTCGAGCCGATCCTCAAGGATTCGATGGGCGTGATCCTCTACCAGGAGCAGGTCATGCGGATCGCCATCGAGGTCGGTGGCTTCACCGCCGCCGAATTGGACGGGTTCCGGCGGGCGATGGGGACGTGGCGCTCGAACAGCGAGATGGAGAAGCTCCACCGGCAGTTCTTCGAGGGCTGCCTCCGCCAGCCCGGCATGACCGAGGAGATGGCCGAGGAGCTGTTCCGCCAGGTCGCCGCGTTCGCGAGCTTCGGGTTCGCCAAGAGCCACGCCGCCGCCTTCGCCCGGACCGCCTACGAATCGGCGTTCCTGAAGCTGTTCTACCCGGCCCAGTTCCTGGTCGGGCTCATCAACGCCCAGCCGATGGGCTTCTACCCGGTCGAGGTCCTCGTCAACGACACGAAGCGCCACGGCGCGGCCGTCCTGCCGGTCGACATCAACGCCTCGGCCTACAAGACCACGACCGAATGGGTGGGCCGACCGGGCGAGCCGCTGCCGGACGGGGCCGGGATCACGGCACGGCCCGAGCCCGTCCGGTCGCCGGCCTGCGTCGTCCCGTCGGCCGAGTCGCGCGACCGCTGGACGCCGGAGGTGACTGCGGGCTGGGGTGTCCGGCTGGGCCTCCACCTGGTCAAGGGCATCGGCGAGCAGCACGCGGCGCTGCTGGATGCGGAGCTGTCGCGCGGCCCGTACGGGAGTCTGGTCGACGTGGTGGAGCGGACCGGGCTGCCCGAGGAGGTGCTCGAGCGGCTGATCCGGACCGGTGCGCTGGATTCGCTCAGGCGGCCACGGCGTGAGCTCCTGTGGCAGCTGCGCGAGGTCGCCGGCGCGTCACGCGGCCGGGTGGACGGCCGGGCATTGCGCGGTCTGGGCCGGGCGGCCGGCAAGAAGGGAGCGGCGGCCGGCCGGCCGATGGACCTGCGCCTGCCCGCGACCGATGCCCCGACCCTGCCCGCCATCACCGAGTCGGAGCGGATCGGCGACGCCTACGCGGTCATCGGGCTCGATGCGCGCCGGCAGGTCGTGACGCTCTTCCGGCCGGCGCTCGAGCGGATCGGGGCGGTGACCAACGCGTCGCTCTCGGAGCGGCCGTCCGGACACGTCCGGATCGGCGGCCTGGTCGTTACCCGCCAGCACCCGATGACGGCCAAGGGCACGGTCTTCCTGGCCCTCGAGGACGAGACCGGGATGGTCAACGTCACGCTCTGGCCGGATACCTGGGCGCGACTGCGGAGCGTGGTCCGGCGGCACGCCCTGCTGCTCGTCGACGGCGACCTCCAGCGCGAGGGCGAGGTGGTCAACGTCATCGCCCGGGCCATCCGGGCACTCCCCGAGGTGGCCGCCGAGGCCGGGGGACCGGATCGGCCGGCCGGTGTCCGCCAGCTCGGTCATGCCGGGATGCGTCGCCTCGGCTGACGAGCGGGTCGGCTTCCCTAGATGCCGACCGCTCCTGGACCAGCACGACCGTGGTTCGGCCCGGCTGCCACTCGCCGAGGATGAGCAGGACCTTCTCGAGGACGGTGTCGACGCCCAAGCGCTCCGCGAACACGATCGTTCTCCCAGGGGAACACGACCTCGCGGATGCGCACCATGGCCGCGTCGAGGTCCGGGACGAGCTTCTGGCTGCCGACGACCAGGATCACGCGCCCCGCGCCCGAGGCGTAGGCGCCAAGCTGGCTGCCCGTCGCCGACGCCGCGACGAGTGTGCCGTCGGTGGTGATCGCTGCGACGCTGCCGAGCATGAAGTCGGGCGCGGCGACGAGCCTGCGCATCTCGGCGCCCTGGGCCGCCCGGTCCATCGCCATCAGCTGCGGCCGCAGCGCGCGGTACCGCCCGGAGTCGACGATCTCCCGTCACGCCTGTCGTGAGCGCTCGATCAGCGCTTGGCGCCGGCCTTCTGGGTCGACCCGGTCCGCGTTCGGCCGTCGCCGGGCTTCTGCTTCGGCGTCTGGCTCGGCTTGCGCTGCCGGTTCGGGCTGGACATCGCCAGGAAGCGCCGGTACCAGGCGGCCCCAGCGGCGAAGAACGAGCCGATGATCGGCGACAGGATCAGCGCGGAGATGACCACCTCGCGCGCCTGCGAGTCCGTCGGCAGTGAGGCCGCGCCGGGGATCATCGTCGGGAACGCCACGATCAGGATCCCGTAGCAGATGGCCGACAGGAACCCGATGATCGCGCCGAGCAGCCAGCTCGAGCGCGGGGCCAGGAACCCGGCGAGGAAGACGCTGCCGATCGCCGGCGTCTGGATGAAGTACGCGAACATGAACTCGGAGATCGTGTCGTTGCCACCCGTCGCCACGATGTAGACCGTGCTGCCGAAGGTGATCAGCAGCGGCAGCCAGAGCGCCTTGGTGTGGACCGCGATCCAGGGCAGGGAGGCAAGGTCCTCGCGAACGTTCAGCGGCCGGAACGACTGGCGGAACGCCTGGCTGAAGCTCGTCCGCACCGTTGGCGCCGCGGCGGCCGACTTCGCCGATGAGCCGGAGGACGGTCGAGGGCCGGTCGCTGCCGGGGATCCGTCCTCCGCCGTCTCGTTCTCGGGATCGGCGGCTGCCGCGGCTCGATAGCGGCGGCGCGCCTCGGCGCGTTCGGTCCTCTTGGCGCGAGCCACGGTCTCTCCAGTCGGTGGGGGGTCGGGATGTGGAGCGCATGGTAGTCGAACGTCGTCCGGTGCGGGATAAGCGCCGATGCAGTCGCGACTGGTACAACGACGCGGCCCGCCGCCACCTGTCCTTCCCGCTGCCCCGCCGGGAGGTCACCGATGGATCGTGCCCGGCGCGCGGGATCGACCGCGCTCATCGTCGTCGTGATGGTCGGCGTCTTCGGCGGCTGGAGCGGTGCCGGCGCGCTGGCCGCGGCCGTCGGGTGGCCGCCATCCACGCTGGTGATCTCGGAGATCCAGACCGGCGGCGCGTCGGCGTCCGACGAGTTCGTCGAGATCGCCAACCAGGGCCCCGCGACCGTCGACCTGGCCGGCCTGGAAGTCGTGTATGCGACGTCCAGCGGCTCGACGGTGACGCGCAAGGCGTCGTGGACTGCGGCGACCGCCCTCGAGCCCGGCCGCCGGATCCTGATCGGCAATGCGGCGGGCGTCCACGGACCTGCGGCGGACGTGACGTACACGGGCGGGTTCGCAGCGACCGGCGGTGCGGTGGCGCTCCGGGTCGTGGGCGGAGCGCCGATCGATGCCGTTGGGTGGGGCGACGCGATGAACGGGTTCGTGGAGGGAGCGGCCGCGGTGGCGCCGCCGGCCGGATCGAGCCTGGAGCGTGCGCCGGGCGGCGTGCTGGGCAATGGCACGGACACGAACGACGATGCCGCCGATTGGTTCGTGCAGGCGACGCCCTCGCCCCAGGGTCTCGCGGCGGCGCCCGTGCCCGTGCCCGGTCCGACACCGGTCCCCACGCCGACACCGGCCTGCGACGCCGACACCCACGCCCACGCCCGCACCGACACCCACGCCGACTCCTGCCCCGACACCGACCCCATCGCCGACAGCGACCGCGACGCCCACGCCGGCGCCGACCGCAGCTCCGACACCAGCGCCACCCCGCACCGACTCCGCCCCGACGCCCGCGCCGACCCCGACTCCGCTGCGCCGATGTCGATCGCCGAGGCCCGTGGCCTCGCGGATGGCACGGAGGCGACGATCGCGGGTGTGCTGACGACCGATCTCGGTGCGCTCGAATCGGGCCGGGGCGGGTTCGTCCAGGACGCCACGGGCGGGATCGCGATCTATCTCGATGCGGCGGCGACGGGCAACCATGCGGCGGGCACGACGGTCACCCTGCGCGGGACGCTCGACAGCCGGTTCTCGCAGCGCATCGTCCGGGTCGCCGAACCGTCCATCACCATCGGCTCGAACCAGGCGCTCCCAGCCGCCATCGATGTGCAAGCGGTCGCCGCCGATGAGCAGCTCGAAGGCGCTCGGATCAGCGTCCAGGGAGTCATCGCGGACTCGCCCGACAACCTGTCGGACGGGATCGGCATCACGGTCGACGATGGATCCGGCGAGATCCGCGTGGTCGTCGGGCCCGCGGCGCTGGCCGGTCGGACCCTGACCTCGGGGATGACCCTTGCGGTCACCGGGCCGCTCGGCCAGCGCGACAGCTCCGGGACGGGCACGGCCGGCTACCGGATCCACGCCACGCTCCCGGGCGAGCTCGACGTGGTCGTCGCGGCGCCGACACCGACGCCGATACCCACACCGACTGCGACACCCGGCCCGACGCCCGCTCCGACACCGCTCTCGACACCCGGTCCGACGCCGACCCCGACCCCGATCGCGAGCGCCACCCCGCGCCCGACCGCCACCCCGCGCCCGAGCGCCACACCACGGCCGACGGCCACCCCGGTCCCCACGCCGGCGACCGTCTCTCTCGCGACGGTCCGGACGCTCCCGATCGGGGCGACGGCGCGGACGACCGGCGTCGTCGTCGCCGAGGCCGGACGTCTCGGGACTCCGGCGCTGCTCGCGATCGCCTCGGGTGACGCGGGTCTTGTCGTCCACCTCCCGACGGACAGTCCGACGTTCGCGCGCGGGACACTCCTCGAGGTGACCGGAAAGCTGGCCGCGCCGTACGGCCAGCTCGAGATCCGGCCGTCGAAGGGCGCCGTCCGCAGCCTCGGATCGGGCGCCCTCCCGACGCCGATGTCGATCCCGGCGGCCGGTCTCGCCGAGGCGAGCGAAGGCCGCCTGGCAACCACGACAGGCCGGCTCACGACGAAGCCGAAGAAGAGCTCAGGCGGCGACACGACCCTCGTCCTCGAACGGGCCGGCGCCGGACCGATCAAGGTCATGGCCGACGCGTCGAGCCGGATCAACCCCGCCTCCCTCACCGTCGGCGCGACGTACCGCGTCACGGGCTTCGTCGGCCAGCGCGCCACGCGGAGCGGCGCCCTCGACGGCTATCGGGTCTGGGCGCGCGAACCCGCGGACGTCGTCCTGGTGGCCGGCCCGGCGTCGTCCGGGTCTCCGTCACCGACCGCGGGTTCGTCCGGGACGGCCGTGTCCGTGATGTCGATCGGGAAGGCGCTGCATATCTCGGACCGCACCGTCGCGATCGAGGCGGTCGTGACCGCGCCGGCCACCCTGCTCGACGCGAGCGGGCGGCGGATCGTCGTCCAGGACTCCTCGGCCGCCGTGGAGATCCTCCTGCCGACCGGGACGACTGCGCCACCCGTCGGGTCGAAGATCCGCGCCGAGGGTCGCATCGGCGTCGCCTACGGGGCGCCACGTCTCCGGGCCGACAAGCTCGTCGTGACGGGCAGCGCGTCCGTGCCCGTCCCGACCAACCTCCACGGCTCGCCGGGCGCGGCACAGGAGTGGGGGCTCGTGGTGGTGACCGGCCGGGTCGTGAGCGTCGCCAAGCTCGGTGACCGCTGGCGGGCCGAGGTCGAGGTGGGCAAGGCCAAGGTCGTGGTCATCGGGCAGCCGGGCGCCGGGATCCCGAGCACGACCCTCGCGGTCGGCCGGACGGCGACGGTGACCGGCATCGCGCGGCGGCCCTACCCGAGCGCCACCGATCGCCGCTTCGCGGTGACACCTCGTTCCCCGGCCGACGTTCGCGTCGCCGGCCGCGCCGATGCCGACGCCGCGTCCGCGACCGGCTCGAACGCCGGCGCATCGAGCCCGACGACCAGCGGCGCGCCGGCGCTCGCCACCGCCGCACCCGATGCCGACCTCGTCGATCTCGATGCCCGGATCGGCGCCGTCGTGCGGGTCGGCGGGCTTGTCGTCGACCTGGGGCCCGATGGCTTCACCCTCGACGACGGGACCGCGATCGGCCGGGTCGTCCTGCGCGGCCCGGCGCTCGACCGGCTCGCGTTGATCGAGCCCGACGATGCGCTCAACGCGACCGGTCGGGTCGAAGCCGCGGCGACCGGCGCCATCCTCGTCGTCGACGATCCGGCCGGCATCATCCAGGCGGGCGACCCCGGCGCCGCGACCGCCGCCACATCAGCCGAGGCGTCACCCGGACCGTCCGCGGCCCCGTCCGGCACACCCGGGACGCTCGGTGGCTCGGCCGGTCGGCTTGCCGGCCTGAGCGGCACGCTGCCGTTCGATGCAGGGACCGCCGGCCTGGGCACGCTGGCCGCGATCTCGGCCGCGTCCGTGGCCGTGACGCTCCTCCGACGGGCCTACAGCCGGCGGCGCCTGTCGGCCCGGATCGCCGGTCGATTGGCCACGTTCGCGGCTCCCTCCGGAGACCCGCCCGGAGACCTGCCCCCGACGAGCT
Source organism: uncultured Chloroflexia bacterium (assembly GCA_963755995.1). Taxonomy (GTDB): domain Bacteria; phylum Chloroflexota; class Limnocylindria; order Limnocylindrales; family CSP1-4; genus SPCO01. Next base: position 250,132 of record CAVWLQ010000005.1, read on the forward strand.
CGGCTGAGCGTGGGCCAAGCACGATCCACTCGGCTTGACGCTCGTGAGAACGCGGGACTATCCTCGGCCGAGTTTCGCGCCAGCGAAGCAGCCACCTGAGCGAGGAAGCGGTCTTGCCGAACGCGGACCACCGCGTCGATAACCCGTCGGATCGCCGGATCGCGATCCCAGCCGGCGAACGGCAGTACCACATCGGACTCGGCCCAGGGGAACTGGCCGAGTACATCCTCCTCCCCGGTGACCCCGATCGAACCTCCCGCATCGCTTCGCGCTTCGAATCCATCGAGGTCGAACAGCGACACCGGGAGTTCGCCTCGGTCACCGGACGATTTCGGGGCCAGCGGGTGTCGGTCGTCTCGACCGGCATCGGCACGGACAACGTCGAGATCGTGGTGGCCGAGATCCTGGCGATCACGGAGCGGCCGACCTTCATCCGGGTCGGGTCGTGCGGGGCGCTGCAGCCCGAGATGGAGCTTGGCGATCTCGCCATCTCCACCGGGGCCGTTCGTCTCGAGTCGACCACGAGCTTCTTCGTCCACGATGGGTACCCAGCGGTCGCCGATTACGAGGCGGTCGTGGCGCTCATCGAGGCCGCCCAACGGCTCGGACACCGGTATCACGTCGGGATCACCGCGACGGCACCCGGGTTTTTCGGCGCCCAGGGGCGACCGATCCCCCAGTTGCCCATCCGGTACCCTGACCTCGCGGAGGAGATGGCGCGCCAGCGCGTCATGAACTTCGAGATGGAGGCGTCAGCTCTCCTCGTCCTCGCGACCCTCGCCCGCTGTCGAGCCGGCGTCGTCTGTGCGGTGTATGCCAATCGGACGACTGGCGAATTCGTCAGCGGCGACGTCAAGGACGCGGCCGAGGCGGCCTGTGTCGAGACAGGACTCGAGAGCCTGCTCGTGCTGGCCGACATGGATCGACAGAAGCGCGAGGCCGGGACGGACCGCTGGCGGCCGTCACTCTGGCAACACACTGTGACCACGCAGCGTTGAGTGGATGCGGGACAAGGGATCCCGCGACGCAGACGAGGATGAGGAGGAGCCCACGTGGCCGAGGCCTATTGCGTCAAGGACAAGAAGAAGGTCGAAGTCCAGAACGCCCAGAAGATCACGATGAAGAACGGCAAGCCGGCGATCCAGGGCACGTGCCCGATCTGCGGCGGGAAGGTCTTCCGCATCGGCGGGGGCTGATCCTTCGATCCTGACGGAGTCAGGCACACGACCCCCGCCATGGCGGGGGTCGTGCCATGTCCGGCCCGAACGGCCCGTCCGGCTGGCGACAGCCAGGGGGCCGGTCGTCGGCCCTTTGGTACGATGGCCCGGACGCTCGATCCGGGTGGACCCGCGGACCCTTCGCGGCAGCCCGTTCGATCCGGCATACGCTCTGATCACCCGATGGTCCGTCCGGCGCTCGGCGCCCGAACGGTATCTTGCCCAGGAGGTCCGCACCATGGCCACCCGCGTCGGCATCAACGGCTTCGGCCGGATCGGTCGGCAATCGCTCAAGGCCCTCATCGAGCGCGCCCCCGACCTCGAGGTCGTCGCGGTCAACGACCTCGTCGACGCGGAGATGAACGCGCTCCTGTTCAAGCGAGACTCGACCTACGGCACGTATCCGGGCGACGTCCGGGCCGGCGACTCGTCGATCATCATCGACGGCCGCGAGATCAAGATCCTGGCGGAGCGCGACCCGGCGAACCTGCCCTGGGGCGACCTGGGCGTCGACATCGTCCTCGAGAGCACCGGCATCTTCACCGACGCGGCCAAGGCCCACGCGCACATCGACGCCGGTGCGAGGAAGGTCATCATCAGCGCCCCGGCCAAGAACGAGGACATCACGATCGTCCTCGGCGTCAACGAGGACCGCTACGACCCGGCCGTCCACCACATCATCAGCAACGCGAGCTGCACGACGAACTGCCTGGCGCCCGCTGCCAAGGTCGTCCACGACCTGCTCACCATCGAACGCGGCCTGATGAACACGATCCACAGCTACACCAACGACCAGAACATCCTCGACGTCGCCCACAAGGACCCGCGCCGGGCGCGCAGCGCCGGCCAGAACATCATCCCGACGACGACCGGCGCGGCCAAGGCCCTCGCCCTCGTCATCCCGGATCTGAAGGGCAAGTTCGACGGGTTCAGCCTGCGGGTCCCGACCCCGACGGTCAGCGTCGTCGACTTCACCGCGGACGTCTCCCGGCCGACATCCGTCGAGGAGCTCAACGACGCTTTCCGGGCCGCCGAGGCAGGACCGCTGAAGGGCATCCTCGGGGTGTCGGACGAGCCCCTCGTGTCGATGGACTTCAAGGGCGACAGCCGGAGCTCGATCATCGACTCGCCGTCGACGATGGTGCTCGACGGGACGATGGTCAAGGTCATCGCCTGGTACGACAACGAGTGGGGCTACAGCTCCCGCGTCGCGGACCTGATGGCCTTCGTCGCCGCTCGCCTGCCCGTCGCCGCCTGACCGATCGATGAACAAGCTCACGATCCGCGACGCGGACGTCGCCGGCAAACGCGTCTTCGTCCGAGTGGATTTCAACGTGCCGCTGGCCGACGGCCGGGTCACCGACGACTCCCGGATCCGGGCGACGATCCCGACGATCAACGCCCTGCTCCAGGGCGGCGCGTCGGTCATCCTGGCCAGCCACCTCGGGCGGCCGGACGGCAAGGTCCAGGACGGCCTCCGCCTGCGCCCGGTCGGCGAGCGGCTGACCCAGCTCATGCGCCGCAACGTCCCGGTGACCGGCGACGCGCTCGGGCTGGGGACCGAGGACGCCGTCAAGCGGATGCGGCCGGGCGACGTGCTGATGCTCGAGAACCTGCGCTTCCATGCGGAGGAAGAGGCCAACGACCCGGCCTTCGCGGCAGCCCTCGCCGCGTACGCCGACATCTACGTCAACGACGCGTTCGGGACGGCGCACCGAGCACACGCGTCGACGGTCGGCGTGCCCAAGCTCCTGCCCGCGTACGCCGGACTGCTGATGGAGCGCGAGCTCGAGATGCTCTCGAAGCTGCTCGAGGCGCCCGAGCGCCCGTTCGCGGCCATCCTCGGTGGCGCCAAGGTGTCGGACAAGATCGGGGTCATCGACCACCTCCTGACCAAGGTCGACATGCTCGTCCTGGGTGGCGGCATGGCCAACACGTTCCTGCTGGCGCAGGGCAAGGCCATCGGCAAGAGCCTGGCCGAGCCGGATCGGGTGGAGGACGCCCGGCGGATCCTGTCGTCCGCGGCCAACAACGGCGTGCGGGTGATCCTGCCGGTCGACGTGATCGTGGCCAAGGAGGTCACCCGCGGCACCGAATACAAGACGCTGCCGGCCGAGAAGATCCCCGCGTCCTGGCACATCGTCGACCTCGGCAAGGCCAGCCAGGACCTGATGGTCGAGGCGCTGGCCGACGTCCAGACCGTGTTCTGGAACGGGCCGCTGGGCGTCTTCGAGATCCCGTCGTTCGCGCACGGCACCAAGGCGGTCGCCCGATTGCTCGCCGAACGGGCCGACGCCGGCGCGACCGTCGTGGTCGGTGGCGGCGACTCGGTCGCCGCGGTGACCCAGCAGGGCCTGGCCGATCGGATGACCCACATCTCGACCGGCGGTGGGGCGTCGCTCGAGTTCCTCGAGGGCCGCGAGCTGCCGGGCGTGACCGTCCTTCTCGATCGGCCGGAGCCCGTCAAGGCGGCGCCGGTCAAGGCCCGCAAGTGAGCACCATGATCGAGGTCGTCGACGCGCGCGAGATCCTCGATTCGCGCGGCAACCCGACCGTGGAGGTCGACATCGTCCTGTCCGACGGCTCGGTCGGTCGGGCCGCGGTCCCGTCCGGGGCGTCGACCGGCGTCCACGAGGCGGTCGAGCTGCGCGACGGCGACACGAGTCGGTACGGCGGCAAGGGCGTTCGCAATGCCGTCGCCAACGTCACCGACACGATCGGGCCGGCGATCTACGGGCTGGACGCAGCCGACCAGCCGGGCATCGACGCGCTGCTGTGCGAGCTCGACGGCACGCCCAACAAGTCGGTCCTCGGCGCGAACGCGATCCTGGGCGTGTCCCTGGCCTGTGCCCACGCCGCGGCCGCCTCATACGACCTGCCGCTCTACCGCTATCTGGGCGGGGTCGGGGCACGGATCCTGCCCGTCCCCATGTTCAACATCCTCAACGGCGGCAAGCACGCCCAGGACTCGACCGACTTCCAGGAGTTCATGGTCATGCCGGTCGGCCTCGACACGTTCGAGGAGGCGCTGCGGGCCGGCTCCGAGGTCTTCTGGGCGCTCCGCTCGATCCTCCACGACGAGGGCCACGCGACCGGCCAGGGCGACGAAGGCGGGTTCGCGCCGTCGCTGCCGTCCAACGAGGCCGCGGTCGAGGTCATCCTGCGGGCCATCGAACGCGCCGGCTACCGCCCCGGCGAGGACGTCGCGATCGCGCTCGACCCGGCCACCTCGGAGCTCGTCGAACCAGGCACCGGCGTGGACGGCGCAGCGACGCGCTACGTGCTCGCCCGCGAGGGCCGAACGCTCGAGTCCGGCGAGCTCGTCGACCTGTGGGCCGACTGGGCCGCCCGCTATCCCGATCGTGTCGATCGAGGACGGCCTGGCCGAGGACGACTGGTCCGGCTGGCAGCACCTGACCGAGCGTCTCGGGACGAGCGTCCAGCTCGTCGGCGACGACCTGCTCGTGACCAACACGGAGCGGATCGCGCGCGCGATCGAGGTCTTCGCTGCCAACTCCGTTCTCATCAAGCTCAACCAGATCGGGACGCTGACCGAGACGATCGACGCGATCGCCCTCGCGCGCGGCGCCGGCTGGTCGGCCGTCGTGTCGCACCGGTCGGGCGAGACCGAGGACACGACCATCGCCGACCTGGTGGTTGCGATGGGCACGGGCCAGATCAAGACCGGCGCGCCGTCGCGGTCCGAACGGGTCGCCAAGTACAACCGCCTCCTCCGGATCGAGGGCGAGCTCGGCGACAGCGCCCGCTACCCCGGCCGAAGCGCGCTCGCGGGGGTCGCGGCCGCGTCGTGAGCCGGTTCGTCGATCGCGGGGCCATCACGGCCGCCTATGTCGGCATCGGCATGGGCGTCACGATCGTGGCCAGCTTCACGCTGATCATCCCGATCGAGTGGATCATCTGGCTCCTCGCCCTGCCGTCCGGGCTGCTCATCGGCTATTACGCCAACCAGCGCTCCAACCGGGTGGCCGGGCCGTGGAGCCGCATCCTGGTCAACGGCGCCTTCGCCGGCCTGGCGACCGGCCTGACCGTGGCGATCCTGCTCCTGCTCATCAAGGCGATCTTCTTCTACGCCGACTCGGGCTACCCCGACTTCAACCGGGCCGACGCGAACGGCAATCCGATCCCGCCCTACTGCCAATCGGGTCCCGACTGCACCTACCAGCGCTACCTCGCCGCGGGACGCGGCCCGGACCTCGTCGCGGCCGGTGTCACCGACGCCGCGTCGTTCACCAGCTTCTACTGGGCCGAGCAGGTCGGGACGGCCGGCACACTCGTCCTGGTGACCACGATCGGCGGTCTTGGCGGAGCCGCGCTGTACGGCGTCTTCCGCCCGAAGCCGGCCGCCGTCGCCGGCGTCGGACCGGCGCCGGGTGAACGGTCGACGACCCCGTCCTGACCGATCCGACGATCCGGTGACAATCGAGCTCTCGCCCGAGGACCGCGTTCGGGCGGCTCGAGCACTCGGGTGGCGGCCCGACCACTGGCGTGCCGTCGTCACCGGACGCGTCCCGGGCGGTGTGGGCCACTGGGTCGTCGGCGACGGCGCCGGACGAACGGCCTTCCTCAAGTTCGGGACGACCTCGGTCACCGTCGAATGGCTCCGTGCCGAGGCGCGGACCTATGCGGGGTTCGACGCGCCGTTCCTCCCTGGGTCTACGGCTTCGACGACGACGGTGAGCGGCCGGTCCTGGCGCTCGAGGACCTGTCCGGGGCCACCTGGCCGCCGCCGTGGACCCGTGGCCGGGTCGACACCGTCCGGTCCTGCCTGGATGGCGTCGCGGCGACGGCGCCCCCACTGCACCTGTCTCGCATGGAGCGCGGCGATGGCGCCGACTGGCGGGCGGTCGCGGCGGATCCAGAGCCGTTCCTGCGCCTGGGGATCTGTGCGTGGAGCTGGCTCGAGCCGGCCTTGGCGATCTTGATCGCGGCCGCCGACGCTGTCGACCTTCGCGGCGATGCCTTGATCCACGGGGATATCCGGAGCGACAACCTCTGCTTCCGGCCATCGGGGGTCGTGGTCATCGACTGGAACCACGCCGCCGTTGGGAACCCGCAGCTCGACCTCGCGGCCTGGCTGCCAAGTCTCCACGACGAGGGTGGCCCGCCGCCGGATGAACTGCTGCCGAACGCGCCAGCGCTGGCCGCGTGGGTCGCGGGATTCTTCTGCGCCAGGGCGGGTGAGCCCGAGATCGCCGACGCAGTCCACGTCCGCCCTCTCCAGGTCCGTCAGGCGAGAACGGCGCTCCCCTGGGCGGCCAGGGCCCTCGGCCTGGCGCCTCCGGGCTGACGAAGCATGTCCGGGGAATCGAAACGCCCCGGTCGAACCGGGGCGTCGTCGGTGCGGCGGGATGCCGCGCTATTCCTTGGTCGCGGCCTTCTTGGCCTTGGGCGCCGCCTTGGCGGTCGCCTTCGGTGCTGCAGCCTTGGGTGCCGCCTTCGCGGCAGTCGCGGCCTTCTTCGGAGCGGCCTTCGTCGCGGTCGCCTTCGTCGCGGTCGCCTTCGTTGCGGTTGCCTTCGTGGCGCTCGCCTTGGTCGTGGAGGCCTTGGCGGCCGGAGCCACCGCGGCGGTCGTCGCCGATGCCTGCGCCGCAGCCTTGGCCGCGGCGGCCTCGGCCCGGGCGGTCTTGCTCAGCGCGGCGCGGGCCTTGCCGGCGGCCGTCTGCGCGCCCTTGGCCTTGCCGGCCTTGCCGGCGGCGATGCGGGCCTTGGCGGCCTTGGCCGCGGCGGCCTTGCCGGTCGTCTTGACGACGCGACCACCGGACTGCACGTGCTCGCCACCGAGGGCGGCATTGATCTTGCGGGTCAGGCGCGACTTGCGGCGCGCTGCGGCGTTCGGGTGGATGGCACCGACCTTGGCCGCGCGATCGAGGGCGCTCAGCGCTTCGGCGAGGGCGGCCTCGGGATCGATCGTGGATTCGGTCGGCTGCGCGGCCGCCAGCAGGGCCTTCGCGACGAAGGTCTTCGCGGCGGTGCGACGCGGCTGAAGGATGTCGTGGCGGCTCTGGGCCTGACGGACCCTTTTGAGTCCAGACGGCGTACGAGCGCCCGTCCAGGTGCGGGGCGTCTTGGCCAAGGGGCGAACCTCGAGTGTGGTTGGGGTCGACGGGGCACGACGCGGATCGAGCGCCGGGCGCGAAGGCGGATGGTACCACAGGTCCCCCGCGCATCCGCCCACCGCGGGGGGCAGGAACGGAGAAGCGCCGATCGCGCGCTCACACCTACCATGACGCTCATGGAGAGCTTCGACCGATGACGACCGACACGAGGACGGATCCGCAGTCGTCCGCGCCGCACGTCGCCGACCAGCACGATCTCATCCGCGTCCAGGGCGCGCGCGTCAACAACCTGAAGGACGTCAGCATCGAGATCCCGAAGCGCCGGCTGACGGTGTTCACGGGCGTCTCGGGCTCGGGCAAGAGCTCGCTCGTGTTCGACACCATCGCCGCTGAGTCGCAGCGGATGATCAACGAGACATACAGCGCCTTCGTGCAGGGCTTCATGCCGACGCTGGCGCGTCCGGACGTCGACGTGCTCGAGGGGCTGACCACGGCGATCATCGTCGACCAGGAGCGGATGGGCGCCAACGTGCGCTCGACGGTCGGCACGGCCACCGACGCCAACGCGATGCTGCGCATCCTGTTCAGCCGGCTCGGCCAGCCGCACATCGGCTCGCCGCAGGCGTTCTCCTTCAACGTCCCCTCCGTCCAGGGCAGCGGGGCGGCCACGGTCGACCGGGGATCCGGGAAGGCCGTGAGCCGGAGCTTCTCGATCACCGGCGGGATGTGCCCGCGCTGCGAAGGCACCGGCAAGGTCAACGACGTCGACCTCGCCCAGCTGTTCGATGACACGAAGTCGATCGCGGAGGGCGCGATCACGATCCCCGGCTACAAGGTCGACAGCTGGTGGACGGTCGGGATCTACACGGCATCGGGCTTCATCGACCCGAACAAGCCGATCCGCGACTACACCAAGAAGGAGCTGGACGACTTCCTCTACAAGGAACCGACCAAGGTCAAGGTCAACGGCGTCAACCTCACCTACGAGGGCCTGATCCCGAAGATCCAGAAGTCGATGCTGTCCAAGGACCTCGACTCGCTCCAGCCGCACATCCGGGCGTTCGTCGAGCGGGCGGCGACCTTCACCGCCTGCCCGGACTGCGGCGGCAGCAGGCTGAGCGAGCCGGCCCGGTCGTCGCGGATCGGTGGGACGAACATCGCCGACGCCTGCGCGATGCAGATCAGCGACCTCGCGGACTGGGTCCGGGGCCTCGACGAGCCGTCCGTGGCGCCGTTGCTCGGTGCCTTGCGGCTGACCCTCGAATCGTTCGTCGAGATCGGGCTGGGATATCTCAGCCTCGACCGGCCGTCGGGCACCCTGTCAGGCGGCGAGTCCCAGCGGGTCAAGATGATCCGCCACCTCGGGTCGTCGCTCACCGACATCACGTACGTCTTCGACGAGCCGACCATCGGGCTGCACCCGCACGATATCCAGCGGATGAACGGGCTGCTGCTCCTGCTCCGCGACAAGGGCAACACCGTGCTCGTCGTCGAGCACAAGCCCGAGACGATCGCGATCGCCGACCACGCCGTCGACCTCGGCCCGGGCGCCGGCACGGCCGGCGGCCAGGTGGTCTTCGAGGGCACGGTCGCCGAGCTGCGGGCCAGCGACACGCTGACCGGGCGCCACCTCGACGATACGGCCGCCCTGAAGAGCTCGGTGCGGACGCCGACGGGCGTGCTGGAGGTGCGCGGGGCCAGCACGCACAACCTCCAGGATGTGGATGTCGACATCCCGCTCGGCGTCCTGGTGGTCGTGACCGGTGTCGCCGGGTCGGGCAAGAGCTCGCTGATGCATGGCTCTCTGTCCGGGCAGGAGGGCGTCGTGTCGGTCGACCAGACCCCGATCCGTGGCTCGCGGCGGAGCAACCCGGCCACCTACACGGGACTGCTCGATCCCATCCGCACGGCCTTCGCGAAGGCCAACGGCGTCAAGCCGGCGCTGTTCAGCGCCAACTCCGAGGGCGCCTGCCCGACCTGCAATGGCGCCGGTGTCGTCTACACCGAGCTCGGGTTCATGGACACGGTCGCCTCCCCGTGCGAAGAGTGCGAGGGCAAGCGGTTCCAGGCGGAGGTCCTCGGATACAAGCTCGGCGGCAAGGACATCAGCGAGGTCCTCGCGATGTCGGTGACCGAGGCCGAGGCGTTCTTCGGCGCCGGCGAGGCGCGGACGCCGGCCGCCCACGCGATCCTCGATCGGCTCGCCGATGTCGGGCTCGGCTACCTCACCCTCGGACAGCCACTCACCACGCTTTCCGGCGGCGAGCGCCAGCGGCTCAAGCTGGCCATCCAGATGGCCGAGAAGGGCGGGATGTACGTCCTCGACGAGCCGACCACCGGCCTCCACCTCGCCGATGTCGAGCAGCTGCTCGGCCTGCTCGACCGGCTCGTCGACTCGGGCAAGTCGGTCATGGTCATCGCCCACCACCAGGCGGTCATGGCCCACGCCGACTGGATCATCGACCTCGGCCCCGGGGCCGGCCACGACGGCGGTCGGATCGTCTTCGAGGGCACGCCGGCCGACCTCGTCGCCGCTCGCTCGACGCTCACCGGGGAGCACCTGGCGGCGTACGTCGGCGCCTGATCGACCGTCGAGGCCGACCGTCGAGGCCGACCGGCTACACTGCCGCCTCGTGACCATCCCCCAGGACCGCCTCCGGAACTTCTCGATCATCGCGCACATCGATCACGGCAAGTCCACGCTCGCGGACCGGCTGCTCGAGATGACGCACACGATCGACGCCCGGCAGATGACCAGCCAGGTGCTCGACTCGATGGACCTCGAGCGCGAGAAGGGGATCACGATCAAGGCGCGAGCGGTGCGGCTCGAGTACGTGGCGAAGGACGGCCTGACCTACGGCCTCAACCTGATCGACACGCCCGGCCACGTCGACTTCGCGTATGAGGTCAGCCACAGCCTGCAGGCCTGCGAGGGCGCCATCCTCGTCGTCGACGCGACGCAGGGCATCGAGGCCCAGACGCTGGCCAACGTCCATCTCGCGCTGCGCGAGAACCTCACGCTCATCCCGGTCCTCAACAAGATCGACCTGCCGTCCGCCGACCCCGAGACGATCATGGACGAGCTCGAGAACATCCTGGCCATCCCGCGCGAGGAGGTGATCCTCGCCTCGGCCAAGGACGGCACCGGGGTCCCGGACATCCTCGAGGCGATCGTGGCCCGGATCCCGGCGCCCAAGGGCGACCCGGCCAAGCCGCTCAAGGGCCTCATCTTCGACAGCCACTACGACGCGTACAAGGGCGTCGTGGTCTACGTCCGGCTCGCCGCCGGCACGCTGCGCATGGGCGAGGCCGATCCGGCTGATGGCCAGCGGTGCCGAGGCCGAGCCCCTCGAGCTCGGCGTCTTCCGGCCGCAGCTCGTGCCGGTCAAGGAGCTCGTCGCGGGCGAGGTCGGCTACGTCGCGACCGGTCTCAAGAGCGTCCGGGACGCCCAGGTCGGCGACACGGTCACGACCGTCGCGCGTCCGGCCGAGGAGCCGCTGCCCGGCTACCAGGAGGCCAAGAGCCTCGTCTTCGCCGGGATCTACCCGGTCAGCGGCGAGGACTATCCGCTCCTGCGCGACGCGCTCGAGAAGCTCCATCTCAACGACGCCAGCTTCACGTACACGCCGGAGAGCTCGGTCGCGCTCGGGTTCGGCTTCCGCTGCGGGTTCCTCGGCCTCCTCCACATGGAGATCGTCCAGGAGCGCCTCGAGCGCGAGTTCAGCCTCGACCTCATCGCCTCGGCGCCCTCGGTCGAGTACCACGTGCAGCTGACCATGGGCCGCGGCACGGTCGTCGTCGACAACCCGGCGCTGCTGCCCAACCCGACCGACATCGAGGTCCTCGAGGAGCCCTGGGTCAAGCTCAGCCTCGTCACGCCGAGCCAGTACATCGGCTCCCTGATGGAGCTGTCGACCAACCGGCGCGGCGAGTTCATGACCATGGAGTACCTCGACCCGACCCGGGTCGTGCTCCATTTCGAGATGCCGCTGGCCGAGCTGATCGTCGACTACTTCGACCAGATGAAGAGCCGCAGCCAGGGCTACGCCTCGATGGACTACGAGGAGCTCGGCTACCGGCCGGCCAACCTGGTCAAGGTCGACATCCTGGTCAACGGCGAGCCGGTCGACGCGCTGTCGCTCATCGTCCACCGCGACCGGGCGCAGTCCACGGGACGTGCCCTGACCGAGCGCCTCAAGCAGCTGATCCCCCGGCAGATGTTCGAGATCCCCATCCAGGCCGCCATCGGCTCCAACGTCATCGCCCGGGAATCCGTGCGGGCCATGCGCAAGAACGTGCTTGCCAAGTGCTACGGTGGCGACATCACCCGCAAGCGCAAGCTGCTCGAGAAGCAGAAGGAAGGCAAGCAGCGCATGAAGCGGGTCGGTTCGGTCGAGATCCCGCAGGAGGCATTCCTGGCGATGCTCCGGATGGACGAGGGCTAGACAGGCCCGTGGAAGAGTTCGAGATCCTGGCCCGGTCGCTCATCACGATCGGGCTGGCCGCGCTCCTGATCATGCTCCGGCTCGACGCGGAGCGGTTCGGGACGGCCGAGTACTACGAAGCGACTCGCTACGGCGAGCAGCCCCGGATCCGGCGGCGGCTGGCCTGGTACGGCCTCGGCTTCGCGCATCGCGATCGCGATCCTGTTCATCCACCCGTCGCCCCAGCGCGACCTGTTCCTCGGCTCGGGCGATCGCCTCGGCGCGGTCCTCGGCGGGATCGCGTACGGCCTGATCGGCATCCTCGTCGCGGTCAGCTTCGCGACGTTCCGCTACCACCGGATCCGGTTCCCCGACGCGTGGTCGTACCCCGGTGCGCTGCTCAACACCGTTGCCACCGCGTTCATCGACGAGACGGCGTTCCGCGGCGTACTGCTCGGCCTGCTGCTGCTCGCCGGGATCAACCCGACCCTTGCCAACCTGACCCAGGCGATCCTGTACACGCTGACGACGCGGCTCGGGGCACCTGGGCGCGACCGCTACCTGCTCCTCCTGACTCTCGGGATCGGCCTCCTCGGGGGCTGGCTGACGGTCGCGACCGGAGGGATCGCGGCGGCGTTCCTCGGCCACGTCATCACCCGTTTCGCGTTCTTCCTGTGCACCGGCCATACCGGCCAGACCAAGCCCCGGGCCCGCGAGCCCGAGGAGATCGAGAAGCGCCGGCGACCGCCCGAAGGCTGGCGCATCATCGGCTCGCGGGAGTCCGCTTCCAGGGATCGCTGATGGTGGGTCGGGTGGCGGCACCGGTCGCGCTCTACCTCCACATCCCGTTCTGCGTCTCGCTCTGTCCGTACTGCGATTTCGTCGTCCTCGCCGGCGCCGCGGCACGCGGGCCGAAGGCACGGATCGACGCGTTCCTGGCGGCGCTCCACGTCGAGCTCGATCTCCGCGCCGACGCGCTCGACGTCGCGTTCCCGGGCGGGCGCCCGGCGCTCGAAATCGGTCTACCTCGGCGGTGGCACCCCGTCCCTCCTGCCGGCGGCGGCCATCCGCGAGGTGCTCGACCGGGTCCGCGCCCGGTTCGGCATCGCCGACGGCGCGGAGATCACCGTGGAGGCGAACCCGGGCCAGGACGAGCGCGGTGACGCCGCCGAGCTCCGCGCCGCCGGCGTCACGCGTCTCTCGATCGGCGCCCAGGCCATGTCGGCGGCGGGGCTCCGCAGGCTGGGCCGACGGCATCGGGTCGTGGACGTCGTCCGGGCCGTCGCCGACGCGCGGGCGGCCGGCATCGGCTCGGTCAGCCTGGACCTGCTGTACGACGCGCCGGACGCGACGCTGGCCGACTGGATCGAGACGCTCGAGGCTGCGCTTGCCCTCGAGCCCGACCACCTGTCGCTCTACGCCCTGACCCTCGACGACCCGGACGCCGAAGGGCTCACCGGCCCGGGCGGGGACCACCTTCCGACGACACCCGGCGCCCGCCGCTGGCGGGTGACCGCCCGGCCGCGCCAGGACGAGGACCGCGCCGCCGCGGAGTACCACCACGCCGTCCATCGCCTGGCCGACGCGGGCTGGCGTGGCTACGAGATCAGCAACTGGGCGCGCCCGGGCCACGAGAGTCGCCACAACGGCATGTACTGGCAGCGTCGCCCGTTCGAGGCGGTCGGGCCGGGCGCGCACGCGTTCGATGGCGCGACCCGACGCTGGAACGCCGCCCGGCTCGACGGGTACCTGGCCGCGCTGACGCCTGCGGACCACGGCATGCCGGCGTTGCCGCCGGGTGGGTCGGAGACGCTCGACGACGCGACCGAGGCGGCCGAGGCCGTGATCCTCGGCCTCCGCACGGATCGCGGCGTGCCGATCGCGGCCGCCCACCGCCCGCCCCTGGCCGACCAGTTCGGCTGGGCCTTGGCGGCCGAGCTGGTCGACGTCACGCCGGATGACCGGGTCGTCCTGACGACGCGCGGCCGTCTGCTCTCGAACGAGCTGTTCGCCCGGCTGGTCTGACGGCCCCGGCCCGATGCGCCAGACTCGCGACAGGTGCCCCTTTGCGTTGACACTGCCCGGCGCCGACTGCTACGATGCCGACAACGTTGTTAGCACTCTCAACCGTAGAGTGCTAACCAATCGGGAGACAGGCCTTTGGCGCGACGGAATCGCCGCCCACTCGGCCCCCTGGACCTTCGCACGCAGGCGATCCTTCGGGCCGTCATCGAGGAATACGTCACCACCGCCACGCCGGTCGGCAGCCAGGCGCTCGTTGACCGCTACAGCCTTGGCGTGTCCAGCGCGACGGTCCGGAGCATCCTCGCGGAGCTCGAGGCGAACGGCCTGCTGACCCATCCCCACACCTCGGCCGGGCGGATCCCCACGGACGCCGGCTATCGCTTCTTCGTCGAGTCGATCGCGGAGACCGTCCCGCTCCCCGCGGTCGAGCAGCTGATGATCCGCCACCAGTTCGGGCAGGTCGAGTTCGCCAGCGAGCACTGGTTCCGCCTGGCCGCCACGACGCTCGCATCGGTGACACGGTCAGCCGGGCTGGCCACACCGGCCAAGCCGCGTGATGCCCACATCCGCCGGATCGACCTGGTCGGCATCAACGAGCGGATGGCCAGCCTCATCCTCGTCCTGCGCGAGGGTGCTATCAAGCAGGCGCTGGTGACCATCGACAGCGACGATTCGATCGACCAGCCGACGCTCAACGCGGTCGCGGCGCTGCTCAACGAGCGGCTCGTCGACATGACCGCGACGCGGGCCCAGAACCGGCTGGCCGCCCTGGACGACCACGACCGCGTGCACGCCCTCGCGAAGCGCGTCGGCGAGCGGGTCGTCAAGGTGCTGCGCGAGTACGACGCGGCCGCCATCGAGGAGGTCTTCAGCGACGGCCTGCTCAACGTCATGGAGGCGCCAGAGTTCGCCCAGAGCGACAAGCTCCGGCGCGTGTTCAGCGCCCTCGAGAACCGGGCCTACCTCGGCCAGCTCGTCGGCAGCGTCGCCGGGGCCGGCCGGGTCCAGGTCTTCATCGGTCACGAGAACCAGCCGCTCGACATGCGCGACGTCTCGCTCGTTCTGGCGCCATACGGTCGCCCGGGCCGGGCGATCGGCGTGGTCGGCGTCCTCGGGCCCACGCGGATGTCGTATTCCCAGGCGATCGGCACCGTGCGCTTCGTCTCCGGCCTGATGAACGAATTGGTGGATCACCTCTATGCCTGACCGGCGCCGCACACGTGCGCAGGAGCGCACCGACGACATCGACATCTCGCCGACCGCATTGATCGGTCAGATCGAGGCCCTGACGACCGAACGCGACGAGGCCACCCGTGTGGCCGAGGAGTACCTCGCGGCACTCCAGCGCGAGCGGGCGGAGTTCCAGAACTTCAAGCGCCGGACGACCGAGGAGCGGATGCGCGATCTCGGCCTGGCCGGCGAGGACCTGATCCGCAAGGTGCTGTCCGTCGCGGACGACTTCGATCGGGCCATCGAGGCCCGGCCGCCGTCGATCGCCGAGGACGCGTGGTTCGAGGGCATCGCCGCCATCGACCGCAAGCTCCGCGCCCTGCTCGAGAGCGAGGGCGTGACCACGATCGACGCATCGCCCGGTCGTCCGTTCGATCCGCGCGAGCACGAGGCCATCGCCAACGTCCCGGGCACGGACCGGCCCGACGGCGAGATCGTCGACGAGGTCCGGCGCGGGTACCGCCTGCGCGACCGCGTCATCCGCCCGGCCCTGGTGGCCGTGGCGACCACCACCAACGACACCCCTTCCCGACCCCCGCAGAGCTAAGGAGCACCTGGACCCATGGGCAAGATCATCGGCATCGACCTCGGCACGACGAACTCGGTCGTCGCGGTCATGGAGGGCGGCGAGCCGACCGTCATCGCATCGGCCGAGGGCGGACGGACCGTCCCCTCGGTCGTCGCCTTCACGAAGACCGGCGAGCGCCTCGTCGGCCAGCTGGCCAAGCGCCAGGCGGTCACCAACCCGGCCAACACCGTCTATTCCATCAAGCGCTTCATGGGCCGTCGCTGGGACGACCCGGAGGTCAAGCGCAGCAGCAAGCTCGTGCCGTACGGCGTCGAGAAGGATCCGAAGAGTGACGGCGTGGCCGTCAAGATCGCCGACGGCAAGGTCTACACGCCGCCGGAGATCAGCGCGATGATCCTCCAGAAGCTCAAGACGGACGCGGAGGCGTACCTCGGCGAGAAGATCACCGAGGCGGTCATCACCGTCCCGGCCTACTTCGACGACACGCAGCGCCAGGCGACCAAGGACGCCGGGCGGATCGCCGGTCTCGACGTCAAGCGGATCATCAACGAGCCGACCGCGTCGGCCCTCGCCTACGGGCTCGACAAGAAGGGCGACGAGAAGATCGCCGTCTACGACCTCGGCGGCGGCACCTTCGACATCTCCATCCTCGAGCTCGGCGAGGGCGTCTTCGAGGTCAAGGCGACCAACGGCGACACGCACCTCGGCGGCGACGACTTCGACCAGCGCGTCATCGACTGGCTGCTGGCCGAGTTCAAGAAGGACCAGGGCATCGACCTGGCCAAGGACCAGCAGGCCCTCCAGCGCCTCAAGGAGGCCGCGGAGAAGGCCAAGATCGAGCTGTCGACGACCGCGTCGACCGAGATCAACCTGCCGTACATCACCGCCGACGCGACCGGGCCCAAGCACCTCGTCGTGACGCTGACCCGGGCCAAGCTCGAGGACCTCGTCAACGACCTGGTCGAGAAGACCAAGGGCCCGGTGCTGGCCGCCATGAAGGACGCCGGGCTCAAGCCGGCCGACATCGACGAGGTCATCCTCGTCGGCGGCATGACCCGCATGCCGGCCGTCGCCGAGGCGGTCAAGTCGATGTTCGGTGGCAAGGAGCCGCACAAGGGCGTCAACCCGGACGAGGTCGTCGCGATCGGCGCCGCGATCCAGGCCGGCGTCCTGGCCGGTGACGTCAAGGACGTCCTGCTCCTCGACGTGACGCCGCTGTCGCTCGGCATCGAGACGCTCGGCGGCGTCATGACCAAGCTGATCGAGCGGAACACGACCATCCCGACCTCGAAGTCGCAGGTCTTCTCGACCGCGAGCGACTCGCAGTCGCAGGTGGAGATCCACGTCCTCCAGGGCGAGCGCGACTTCGCGGCGGACAACAAGACGCTCGGGCGGTTCATCCTCGACGGGATCCCGCCGGCTCCGCGCGGCATCCCGCAGATCGAGGTCACCTTCGACATCGACGCCAACGGGATCCTCGACGTCAAGGCCAAGGACCGGGCGACCGGCAAGGAGCAGCAGGTCCGGATCACCGCGTCCTCGATGCTCGACAAGAGCGCCGTGGACCAGATGGTCCGCGATGCCCAGGAGCACGCCGAAGAGGACAAGCAGCGGCGTGAGGAGGTCGAGACCCGGAACCAGGCCGAGGCGCTCACGTTCCAGGCCGAGCGTGCCATCAAGGACCTCGGCGACAAGGTCTCGTCCGAGGACAAGGCCGAGGTCGAGAACAAGGTCGAGTCCCTGCGCGAGTCGCTCAAGGGCTCCGACATGGATCTCGTGAAGACCGGGATGACCTCGCTCGCCGAGGTGCTCCAGCGGGTTTCGACGGCCGCCTACCAGGCCGCCGCGCCATCGGCCGACGATTCCGACAACGGCTCGTCGAACGGGACCGGCGCCGACGGCGGTGCCTCGGAGGACGGCACGGACGGTGCCGCCGCCGAGGAGGAGACGGTCGAGGGCGAGTTCAAGGAGGTCTAGGCCTCCCACACAAAGGAACGGCCCGCAGGGAAACTGCGGGCCGTTTTCGATTCTAGGGGACTGGCGTGGCCGGGGCCGGCCCGAGATCCGCCGCTTGCGGGCGGATGCGCCTTGGGCTGTCCATGTGGCCCCCGCCGTTCGCCCCAGCCCCCTCGCCAGCCATCCCTGACAAATGCTCGCCTCACGAGCGTTGGTCAGCCGGTTCTGGACAACCGGCTCACCTGATGAGCATCTGGCGAGACTCATCGCGCGACCAAACCAGCGTCACGCTCAGATCGGACCCTCAAGCAGGCCGACTGCTGGCGACTCGGTGACGACCGCTCGTGTGCGGAGCATCTGACAAGAACAGGACCCCGTCGGCGGTTGAAGCGGGTCGTCGGATCCAGCGTCGGATCTCGATCGTGCGCCCTGGCAGCGCCGCTCGGAAGGTCGCCGCGTGCGCTTCGACGCGCCTCCGCGCCGTTCGATCCTCGGGGAGGACGAGGATCCGAGTCACCGTGCTCGCGCTCCATCCACGCTCCTGGGCCAGGTCTCGCGCGATGCGAACCTTGCGATCGATCCCGTGGAGCATCGCCTGCATATCCGGAACGACCGACTTGACCTCGACGACGAGCAACGATCTCGAGTCGGGGTGAAAGGCCAGGACGTCGAGCGACCCGCGCTCACCACGGACGTTGAACGAGACCTCCGTGGCAACGAGCCAATCGTTGGCTGCCAGGAGCTTGAGCGTCCAGTCCACGAGCTCGGCGTGTCCGGCATCGAGCAGGCGATCGAGTCCTTCACCTTGCCAGAGAAGCCGGACGTCGATCCGCGCGCCGAGTACGGCGGCGACCCGGACGAGCACGTGGACGGCGACGCGGTCCGCCTGCCCGCGCTCGATCCGCCAGATCGCCGTCCGCGAGACCACAGCTTGTGCGGCGAGACGATCCTGTGTCCATGCCCGCCTTCGCCGAAGGGCGCGCACGCCGAGCCCGAACCGGATCACATCCATGACCACAGAAGCATCCAAGTCGGGCCTGCACCAGGACTCACCTGGTTTCTGCCTGCGCTAGACTCGCAACATACCGACCGGTCGGTCGGTATGTCCCGTGTGGGGGTGCGGCCGGTGAGCCGGAACGAGGGGAAGCCTGCGACGCAGGCGGAGCGGAGTCGGGCGCGGCGCGAGCAGATCCTCGACGCTGCCTTCCACACGTTCAGCCGGCGCGGCTATCGGGACACCGCCGTCGACGAGATCGCGGCGGCGGCCGAGACGAGCAAGGGCGGCGTCTACTTCCACTTCCCGACCAAGGAGGCGATCTTCCGCGAGCTCGTCAAGACGACCGCGGATCGGCTCGCGATCAAGGTCGAGCGTGCCGTGGCCGAGCAGACCGATCCGATCGACCGAGCCGACGCCGCCCTCCGCACCGTCCTGCTGACGTTCGCCGGTCACCGCACGATGGCCCGCCTGCTGTTCGTCGACGCGATGGGTGCCGGACGCGTGTTCAATGCCGAGACGAACGCTCTCCACGACCGGTTCGCGGGGATGATCGCCGGCTATCTCGACGAGGCCGTCGCCTCCGGGGCGATCCCGCCGATCGACACCGCCCTGACCGGCGTCGCCTGGTTCGGGGCGCTGAACGAGGTCGTCGCCCGGTGGCTGCTGGTGGACGATCC
The DNA here is from genome assembly GCA_963755995.1 of uncultured Chloroflexia bacterium. Taxonomy (GTDB): domain Bacteria; phylum Chloroflexota; class Limnocylindria; order Limnocylindrales; family CSP1-4; genus SPCO01. Next base: position 269,265 of record CAVWLQ010000005.1, read on the forward strand.
GGCCCCGCTGGAGACGGTCTATCCGACCCTGCGCGCCCTTCTCCTCCGGAGCGTCGGGGTCGACGAGGCGCGCATCGCCGCACCGCCCGAGCTCGGCGCATGACCGTCACCGACCGATCGACGCGGCCCGGAACGGCGCCGGCGTCCGGACCGACCGCCCCGGTCGCCCGGGAGGTCCGGGCGCTCCTCGCGGTAGCCGACCGACGCGGCGGGCCGCGACCGCTGCTCACGGCCACGCTCGCGATCGACGCGCTCGATCCCATCGAGCTGTTCGCGGCTGCCCGGGCACAGGGCCTGGAGGCCGCCCTCTGGCTGCAGCCGCGGAGCGACCGGTCGATCGTCGGGATCGGGCGGGCATGGGCCGTCGAACCGGAAGGCCCCGACCGATTCACGATCGCGACCGACGCCTGGCGCGCCGTCCTCGGGGACGCCATCGTCGCCGGCCGCACGTCCGATCACGGGGAGGTCGGTCCGACGCTCCTCGGCGGTCTCGGCTTCAGCGGCCGGGTACCGGAGCCGGCCGATCCCTGGGCGCCGTTCGGGGCCGCCTCGCTGGTCCTGCCGACGTTCGGCGTCGCGAGCCGCGGTGGGACGACGAGCCTGACCGTGGCCATCGCTCCGGATCCGGCAAGCGACGTCGATCCCGCCGACGTCGAGGGCTGGTGGGAGACCCTCGTCCGCGAGGCCGCCGGGGAACGGGGCCTGGCGGCCGCTCCGACCACGAACGGTGCCGCCTCCGCCACGGGTGCCCTCGAGATCGTCGCCGAACGACCGGATCGTGCCGGCTGGGAGCGGACGGTCGGGCTCTTCGCCGGGGCGGTCGGGCGTGGCCGGATCGACAAGGCCGTGCTGGCGCGCCGGGTCGCCACCCGAGCGGAGGCCGAGCTCGACATCGCCGGCGCCCTCCGTCACCTGGCGTCGAGCGCGCCCGAGAGCACGACGTTCGCGTTCACCCGTGACGGCACGACGTTCCTCGGGGCGACCCCGGAACGGCTCGTGCGGACGGTCGGGCGCTCCTTCGAGACCGTCGCGATCGCCGGATCGGCGCCGCGGGGCGCGGATCCCGAGGAGGACACTCGACTCGCTGCCGGCCTGCTCGCGAGCGAGAAGGATCGCGAGGAGCACGCCGTCGTGGTCGAGACGCTCAGGTCCGGCCTCGCGCCCATCGTCGAGTCGCTCCACGTCGCCGAGAGCCCGGCCATCCTGCCGCTGCGCCACGTCCAGCACCTCGTGACGCCCATCACCGGGACCCTGCGGGATGAGGCGGGCCTGCTGTCGCTCGGTGGCCGGCTCCACCCGACGCCGGCCGTCGGGGGCGCACCGCGGGAGGACGCGCTCGACCTCATCGCCGAGCACGAAGGGTTCGATCGCGGCTGGTACGCCGGACCGATCGGCTGGCTCGGAGCCGACGGCGACGGCGAGCTGATGGTCGCCCTGCGCTGCGGCCTCGTGGCCGGTCGCGACGCGACGCTGTTCGCCGGCTGCGGGATCGTCGCGGACTCCGATCCGGGTCGCGAGTGGGACGAGTCGCGGCTCAAGCTGCGGACGATGACGACCGCGCTCGGCGGGCTCGCCGGGGACGATCGATGACGGACGTGCTCGCCCTTCGCGGCATCGTCCAGGAGCTCGTGGCCGCCGGTGTCACCGAGGTCATCGTGTGCCCGGGGTCGCGCTCGACGCCGCTCGCCCTCGCGGTGCGGGCGCATCCGGGCCTCACCGTTCGGGTCATGGTCGACGAGCGTGCCGCCGGCTTCTTCGCGCTCGGCCTGGCCCGGGCGTCGCGCCGCGCGGTCGCGATCGTCGTGACCTCGGGGACGGCCGTCGCGAACCTCCTGCCGGCCGTCGTCGAGGCCTCGATGGCGCGGGTCCCGCTGGTGGTGCTGACCGCCGACCGGCCGCCCGAGCTGCGCGGGCGGGGCGCGCCCCAGACGATCGATCAGGTCGGCATCTTCGGGACGCAGGTGCGCTGGACGGTCGACCTGCCGTTGCTCGATGGCGACGCGGAGACCCGCCGCCACGTCCGATCCGTGGTGGGCCGGGCCGTCGCGGTCGCGTCGGGATCGCCGGCCGGCCCCGTCCATCTCAACATCCCGTTCCGCGAGCCGCTCATCCCGTCTGGCGCGCTCGGTCCGCTCCCGGCCGACGGATCGGACGACGCCCGCCTGGGGCGACCCTACGCCGAGGCGATCGCCGGGCGACCCGCGCTCACGCCTGACGCCGTCGCGGACCTGGCCACCCGTCTCGCCACGACCTCGCGCGGCCTCATCGTCGCCGGCCCGCAGGACGACCCGGCCCTCCCCGCTGCGCTCGCCCGGCTCGCCGCCGCGACGGGCTTCCCGATCGTCGCCGATCCGCTCTCCGGCGTCCGAGCCGGGACCGCACGATCGCAGCCACGTCCTGGCGCACGCCGACCACCTGGTCCGGACCGGACCGTGGCGCGACGCGCACCTGCCCGACCTCGTCGTCCGCTTCGGGGCGACCACGACCTCGAAGCCGGTGCTGACCCTCCTGACCGACGCGCGACCGGCGCAGATCGTCGTCGACGGCGATCGCGGCTGGAGCGATCCGGCGATCCTGCCGACGACGTTCGTGCACGCAGATGCGACCGCCACGGCGATCGCGCTGGCGGACGCGCTCGGAGCGATCGGCGGCGCGGCGCCGGCGGACTGGGCGCGCGACTGGTGCGAAGCGGACCGCGCCGCGGACCGAGCGCTCCTGGAGTGGCTGGCCACGGTGGAGGCGCGGGATGAACCGTTCGAGGGACTGCCCTTCGTCGCCCTTGCCGACGCGCTGCCCGACGGGGCTCTCCTGTGGGCCGGCAACAGCATGCCGGTCCGCGATCTCGACGACTGGTTCCCGAGCACGGACCGCGCCATCCGGCCGCTCTCGAACCGGGGCGCCAACGGCATCGACGGGGTGGTCTCGACGGCCCTCGGCGCGGCGGCGGCCGGCGTCGGGCCGGTCGCGCTCGTCGTCGGCGACGTGTCGTTCCTCCACGATCTCAACGCGCTGGTGGCCGCGCGGCTCCACGGCCTGTCCGCGACGATCGTGCTCGTCGACAACGACGGCGGCGGGATCTTCTCGTTCCTCCCGCAGGCACTGACCGATGCGCCCGAGGTGGGCTTGCCCGAGCACTACGAGGAGCTGTTCGGGACGCCCCACGGGATCGACGTCGGCCCGATCGTCACGGCCCTCGGCGGCGAGTACCGGACGGTCGGTCCGGGCACCATCCGGGCGGCCGTGGCCGATTCCGTGGCGCGAACGGGGGTCCAGGTCCTCGCGTTCCGCACGGACCGCGCCCGCAACGTCGAGCTCCATCGCGAGGCGGCCGCCGCCGTCGTCGCTGCCATCTCCCCACGATGAGCGTCGACGTCGACGGCCTTCGCTGGGAGGTCCGGGCACACGGCACCGGCATGCCGCTGCTCCTGCTGCACGGGTTCACCGGGCGCGGAGCGAGCTGGGGACCCCACGCGACGGCCTTTGCCGGGTCGTTCCGGACGGTCGTGGTCGACCTGCCGGGCCACGGCCGAACAGGGACGCCGTCGGATCCGGCCCGGGCTTCCGTCGAGCGCACGGCGGACGACCTCGCGACGATCCTGACCAGGGCGGGCCTCGCGCCGGCGCACGTGCTGGGCTACTCGCTCGGCGCGCGGATCGCACTTCGCCTGGCCATCGCGCACCCGACGGTCGTGCGACGCCTCGTCCTCGAAAGCCCGTCGGCGGGCCTCGCGTCACCGTCCGAGCGGAGGACACGCCGCGCGGCGGACGAAGCGCGCGCGGAACGGGTCGAGCGGGACGGGATCGAAGCGTTCATCGACGAGTGGCAGCGCGAACCGGTCTTCGCCAGCCATGCCGCGCTGCCACCCGCCCGCGCCGCACGTCTGCGCGCCGAGCGCCTCCGCAACCGACCCCAAGGTCTGGCCACGAGCCTCCGTGGGGCCGGGCAGGGGACGATGGAGCCCCTCCACGACCGCCTCGCCGAGGTCCGCGCGCCGACGCTGGTCATCGCCGGCGCACTGGACCCAACGGGCTGCGCGCGCGCCGCGTCCGTCGCTGCCGGCATCCGCGGGGCGCGGCTCGCAGTCGTCGCGGAAGCAGGCCACACGCCGCACCTCGAGACCCCATCGCGTTTTCGTACGCTCGCCCTCGACTTCCTGAAGGAGGACCCAGCCAGATGACCGCCGTGACCTGGACCGACGCCGCCGAATACGAGGACATCCGCTACGAGCGATCCGGGACGGGCATCGCCCGCGTGATGATCGACCGGCCCGAGGTCCACAACGCCTTCCGGCCCGAGACGATCAAGGAGCTGATCGACGCGTTCGCGCGGATCCGCGACGACCCGTCGGTCGGCTGCGTGCTCCTGACCGGTGCCGGCGACAAGGCGTTCTGCTCCGGCGGCGACCAGCGGTACAAGGACCGCGGCGGCTATGTCGGCGGGGACGGACTCGCCCGGCTCAACGTGCTCGACCTGCAGCGTCAGATCCGGTCGCTCCCGGTCCCCGTCATCGCGCTCGTCAATGGCTACGCGATCGGTGGCGGCCAGGTCCTCCAGGTCGTCTGCGACCTGGCGATCGCGGGCGACAACGCGATCTTCGGTCAGGTCGGCCCGCAGGTCGGCAGCTTCGACGCCGGCTTCGGGGTCGGGCTCCTGGCACGGCTGGTCGGCGACCGGAAGGCGAAGGAGATCTGGTTCCTGTGCCGTCGGTACGACGCGGCTCAGGCGCTCGAGATGGGGCTGGTCAACCACGTCGTGCCGCTGGCCGATCTCGAGTCCGAGGGCGTCCAGTGGGCGAACGAGATCCTGGCCATGAGCCCGACCGCGATCCGCTTCCTGAAGTCGGCGTTCCTCGTCGCGACGGACGGCCTGGCCGGCATGCAGGAGTTCGCCGGCAACGCGACCGGCCTGTACTACACGACCGACGAGGCGCACGAGGGCTCGCGCGCCTTCCTCGAGAAGCGCCGGCCGGACTTCTCGTCCTACCCGCGACGCCCGTGACCGAGCCGGCCGCAGCGGCCGCGCCAGCTCGCCCTTCGACGTTCCGGATCTGGCTCCTCGCCATCCGGCCGGCGACCCTGCCCGCAGCGCTGAGCGGCGTCCTCGTCGGGCTCGGTGCGGCGCTCGCGATCGGGACGCCCTTCCGGGTCGACGCCGCGCTGGGCTGCCTCGCGGTCGCCTTGCTCCTCCAGATCACGGCCAACCTGTCCAACGACCTGTCCGACTTCCGGAAGGGCGCCGACACGCCCGCCCGGACCGGCCCCATCCGCGTCGCCGCGGCCGGGCTCGTGACCGAGCGGCAGCTCGAGATCGCGATCGCATTGACAATCGCCTTGGCCGGCATCGTCGGGCTCGGTCTGACGGTCATCGGCGGGCCGATCCTGCTCGTCATCGGGGTCCTCGCGGTCGTCGCGGCCCTCGCGTACACCGGCGGACCGTGGCCGTACGGCTATCGAGGGCTGGGCGAGGTCTTCGTCTTCGTGTTCTTCGGGCTCGTGGCCGTGGCCGGCACGGCGTACCTGCAGGCGGGCCGGCTGGATCCGTTGTTCGTGGTCGCGGCCATCCCGGTCGGGGCGCTGACGACCGCGATCCTCGTGGTCAACAACCTGCGCGACATCCCGACCGATACGCTGGCCGGCAAGCGGACGCTCGCGGTCGTGCTCGGGGTCCGCGCAACGCGGACCGAATACGCCGCGCTGCTGTTCGTCGCGTTCCTCGTGCCGGTCGTGCTGGCCGTGACCGGCCGCGGGCTGCCGGTGCTGCTGCCGATCCTGGCCCTGCCGTTGGCGGCGCCGCTCCTGCGCACGGTCCGCACCTTCACCGAGCCGCGGCAGCTCAACCTCGTGCTCAAGGGCACCGCCCGGCTCGCGCTCGTCTTCGGGCTGCTGTTCGGGATCGGCCTGGCCGTCGGCGGCGTCCGGCTGTGACGGCCATCCGCGGTCTCGTTGCCGACCGGGTGAGGATCCCGTTCCGGCGGCCGTTCCCGACGGCGACCGGGATGTGGGTCGAGCGCGATGCCTGGATCCTGCGCCTGGTCGACGCCGACGGCCGGGTCGGGCTCGGCGAAGCGGTGGTCGAGCCGGCCGACGGCGAGGTCGCCGAGACGATCCTCGCCGCGCTCGTTCGCGAAGCGGTCGAAGGTGCGGCCGATGGGCGTCTGCCGACGTTCGAGGAGCTCGAGATCCATGGAGCGCCCGGCCGAGCGCTCAACGCTGCCCTCGAGAGCGCCCGGCTCGATCTGGTGGCGCCCGAGGACGACGCAGAGCCCGAGGACGACGGCGTCGGCGTCAACGCGACGATCCCGTCGCTCGGGAGCGCGGCGGCGGCCGAAGCCGCGCTCCAATCGGTCGAATCGGGGTTCCTGACGCTCAAGGCCAAGGCCGGGGCGGAGCGCGAGACCGAGGTGCTCGTCGACCGGGTGCGGGCCATCCGCGCCGCGGTCGGGCCGGAGATCCGCCTGCGGCTCGACGTCAACGGCGCCTGGGACCTCGCGACCGCCATCGATCGGCTGGAGGCCATCGCCCGGTTCGACATCGAGTTCGTCGAGCAGCCGCTGCCGCCGCACGACATCGACGGCATGGCCGAGCTCCGCCGCAGCGTCCGCGTCCCGATCGCTGCCGACGAGGCGGCCGCCTCCGTCCGCGACGTCCGCGGCCTGCTGGCGGCCGATGCGGTGGACGCGCTCGTGATCAAGCCCGTGCGCGTCGGCGGACCGGGCGCGGTCGCGGCCATCGCCGAGCTCGCAGCGGAGCGGGACGTGGCCGTCGTCATCAGCACGCTGTTCGAGACCGGGATCGGGATCGCGGCGGCGCTCGCCGCGGCCGCCGCGCTGCCCGACGTGGCATCGACGCGCTGGCCGGTCCCGCCCGACCACGGCCTGGCGACCGCCGGGCTCCTCGAGCACGACCTCCTGGCGGGATCGCTGGTCATCGAGGACGGCCGGATCCGCCCGCCGCGGCTGCCCGGGTCCGGCACGCTCGGCATCGTCCTGGACGAACGGGCGCTCGAGCGGTTCCGGGTCGAATCCATCGGACGGATGCCGTGACCGCGCCTCTGACGTTGTTCCCATCCTTGGCCGACTCCGCGCGGCTGGCAGCGGCCACGCCGGCGGGTGCCGCCGACGCCGCGGTCGTCGATGGCCCGACGCGCTGGACGTGGCGGGACCTCGATGCGCGGGCCGATGCCGTCGCGCGGGCGCTGGTCGACGCCGGGGTCGCGGCGGGCGACCGCGTGGCGCTGTTGGCGGAACCATCCGCCCCGGCCATCGCGGCCCTGCACGGGATCGCCCGTCTCGGTGCGGTCGCCGCGCCACTGCCGACCGGCCTGACGGCGGCAGAGCTCGCCGTTGCTGCTGGCGTCGTCCAGCCGCGGACGGTCGTCGCCGGCCCGGGGTGGGAACCCGCCGCGGGGGCGCTCGGCCTGCCTGTCCTTCCGCTCGCGCACCTGGCCGATGCCGCGTCGCTGACGTCGCCGGGCCGCCGTCACGGTCGACCCGGCAGCGCCCGCGGTCATCGTCCTCACGTCGGGCACCACCGCTCGTCCGAAGGCGGTCGTGCTGTCGACGGCCGCGCTGGTGGCCAGCGCCGAGGCCTGGCTGGCCGCCCTGCCACCGGCCACCGGCTGGCTGCTCGCGCTCGGGCTCGGCCATGTCGCCGGGCTGGGCGTCGTCTGGCGGGCCGCGCTGACCGGTGTTCCGCTGGTCATCCTGGCGCGACCGGACGCGGCAGCCATCGCGGCGACCCTCCGCGCGGAGCCGGCGATCAGCCACCTGTCGGTCGTGTCTGCCGTCCTCGTGCGCCTCCTCGAGGTCACCTCCGGGACGCCGCCACCGTCGACGCTCCGCGCCGTCCTGCTCGGCGGAGGTGAGGTCCCGCCGGCGCTCGTCACGCGCGCCCTCGAGGCGGGTTGGCCGGTGGTCCCGACCTACGGACTGTCCGAGGCCGGGTCCGGCGTGACGGCCCTGCCGACCACCGAGGCGAGGCGCCACCCAGGGAGCGCGGGCCGCGCACTTCCTGGTGCGGAGCTCCGGATCGCCGACGCGGACGACGCCGGCGTCGGCGAGATCCAGGTCCGGAGCCGGACACTCTTTGACGGCTATCTCGACGATGCCGCCGCGACCGCCGCTGCCCGGACCGACGATGGCTGGCTGCGGACGGGCGATCTCGGGCGCCTCGACGCCGACGGCCGCCTCGTCGTGCTCGACCGGCGCACGGACCGGATCGTGCGCGGTGGCGAGAACATCTCGCCGGCCGAGGTCGAGGCCGCCCTCCTCGAGCACCCGGCCATCGCAGATGCGGCCGTCGTCGCGCGGAGGGACGGCGTCTTCGGACAGGTGCCGGTCGCGGCCATCGTCCTGCGCGACGGCAACGCGGACCCGGGTGACGAGGCGCTGGCCACGTTCCTGACCGCCAGGCTCGCTCGGTTCAAGCTTCCTGTGGCCTCTGTCCGGCTCGAGGCACTCCCGCGAACGCCCGGCGGGAAGCTCCAGCGCGCGGCCATCCGGGCCATGCTCGATCCGGTCGACGAGGGGCCACGCGCGCACCGACTCGCGCGCCCAGGGGCGGTCACCCTCGCCTACCGGTCCGTCGGCACCGGCCGGGTCCACGTGCTGCTGCTCCACGGCACGCTGTCCACCGCCGGCCAGCTCAGCGGTCTCGCCCGGCTCCTCGCGGCACCGGGCGACCTCACCGTCCACGCGGTCGACCGGCGGGGGAGCGGCGACAGTCGGCTGGCAGACCCGACGCCCCTCGACATCGCGACCCACCTCGACGACCTCGCGGCGATCCTCGACGCGGAAGGACTGCACGCGGCGGCCCTCGTGGGGATCAGCTACGGCGGCATCGTCGCCCTGGAGTTCGCCGCCCGGCGCCCGGACCGTTCCCTCGCCGCGGTCGCCTACGAGCCACCGTACGGACCGCTCGCCGACAACGGCACGCAGGCGACCTTCGCGACCGTCGCGTCGGCCACGCAGGGGGCGTTCGAGACCGGCGGCAGCGCGGCGGCCGCCGAGGCGTTCATGCGCGGCGTCGCCGGTCGCGATAGCTGGGATCGCCTCCCTGATCGTGCACGCGGCTTCCTCGCAGCCGAGGGCGGCAGCGCCTACGTCGATGCCGGGCTGCGCGGGCTCGACCCCGACGGCCTCGCCCGTGTCCAGGTGCCGACCACCATCTTGACCGGCGACGCCAGTGAGCCCTTCTACCGGCCGATCGCCGACGCCCTGGCCGGCCGCATCCCCGGCGCGCGCCGCGTCCACCTGCCCGGGATGGCGCATGCTTCGCCGATCACCGAGCCCGGCCCCATCGCGGCGGCCATCCGTTCCGGCCTGGCGATCGCCGGGCTCATCCCGCCCGAGCCGGACCCCAGCGCCGCCGAGGAGCCCACCCCATGACCCCAGCCGACGACGACGCCCCATCCGGTCTCGCGACCGACCGCGGCAACGCCGCCTCGACCGCCGAGGTGCGGGCGATGTTCGACAAGATCGCCCGCGTCTACGACCCGATGAACCTGGTCATCTCGGCGTTCCAGGAGCCGCGCTGGCGGAAGCGCGCGGTCAAGCTGTCGGGCGTCAAGCCGGGCGATCGCGTCCTGGATGTCGCGACCGGGACCGGCAAGGTGGCGGCCGATCTCCACGCGCGCGCCCAGCCGGGCGGCAGCGTCCTCGGGATCGACATCTCGCCGGCGATGATCGGCGTCGCGAAGCGGCGGTTCGCCGACCGCCCGGGCCTGACCTTCGAGGTCGGCGACGCCCTCGCCCTGCCGACCGAGGACGGCTCGTTCGATGCCGCCACGATCGCCTTCGGCATGCGCAACCTGCCCGACTACACGAAGGGCTTCAGCGAGCTCGCCCGGTCCGTCCGGCCCGGCGGTCGCGTCGTCTGCCTCGAGATCGCCCGGCCGAGCAGCCGCCTCGCCCGGATCCTGCAGTTCTGGTTCGACAAGATCGTGCCGATCGTCGGCCGGGTGGCCGGCCAGGGCGGTGCCTACGGCTACCTCGTCCGCAGCGTCAAGGGCTATCCGGGGCCGGACCGGATCGCCGAGATCATGCGCGAGGCCGGCCTCGAGAACGTCAGCTGGCAGCCGATGTCGGGCGGGATCGTGACCCTGCACGTCGGGACCGTGCCGCCGCGTTAGTCCGGCCCGCCCGGTACGGTAGGATTCCGGGTTCATGTCGGAGATGCCCACGCCCTCGCTCATCCACGCCCGCGGCCTGACCAAACGCTTCGGCGAGTTCGTCGCGGTCGACGCTATCGACTTCGACGTGGCGCCCGGCGAATCGTTCGGGTTCCTCGGGCCGAACGGCGCCGGCAAGACCTCGACGATGCGGATGATCGGCTGCGTCTCGCCGACGAGCGGCGGCGTCCTCGAGGTCATGGGTCTGGACCCGGCGACGCATGGTCCGCAGATCCGGGCGCGGCTCGGGGTCGTCCCGCAGCAGGACACGTTGGACCTCGAGCTGACCGTCCGCGAGAACCTCTCGATCTACGGCCGGTACTTCGGCCTGTCCCGCGCGGAGGTCGCGAAGCGCGCCGACGAGCTCCTCGAGTTCGCGCAGCTGACGGAGCGCGCCGACGACCAGGTGGAGCCCCTGTCGGGCGGCATGAAGCGCCGCCTGACGATCGCCCGCTCGCTGATCAACGAACCGACCGTGCTGCTGCTCGACGAGCCGACGACCGGCCTGGACCCCCAGGCGCGCCACCTGCTGTGGGACCGGCTGTACCGGCTCAAGCAGCGTGGCGTGACCCTCGTGCTGACCACGCACTACATGGACGAGGCCGAGCAGCTGTGCGACCGCCTCGTGGTCATGGACAAGGCGAAGATCGTCGCGGAGGGCAGCCCGCGCTCGCTGATCGAGCAGTACTCGACCCGAGAGGTGACCGAGCTCCGCTTCGCGCCCGGCGTGGCGGAGACGCTGGACGGCAAGCTCGACGGGATCGCCGACCGCATCGAGCACCTGCCCGACCGGGTGCTGCTCTACGCGGATGACGGGGAAGCGGCCGCGGTCGCCGTCCACGATCGCGGGCTGCGACCGGAGGCCGTGCTGGTCCGTCGGTCCTCGCTGGAGGACGTCTTCCTGCGGCTGACCGGCCGGTCGCTGATCGACTAGGTCGATGACGTCGCTGGCGCATCCCAAGTCGACGGCCGGTCGCGTCTTCGAGCACCGGTTCCTCCAGTACCGGCGGACGTTCCGAGCCTCGATCTTCACCGGGTTCCTGTCACCGGTCCTGTTCCTGACCGCGATGGGCATCGGCCTGGGTGGCTACGTGTCGGACAGCGCGGCCCTCGGCGGCGTTCCGTATCTCGTGTTCCTGGCGCCCGGGCTGCTGGCGGCGACGGCCATGCAGTCGGCGTCGTTCGAGGCGACCTTCCCGATCATGGGCGGCCTGGTCTGGATGAAGACCTATCACGCGATGTACGCGACGCCGATCACGCCGCGCGACATCGCCCTCGGCAACATGGCCTGGTTCGCCGCCCGGCTGACGATGATCTGCACGATCTTCACGATCGTGATCGTCGCGTTCGGTGCCGCCGAGTCGCCGCTGATCGTGCTGGCCATCCCGGCCGCCGTCCTGACCGGGATGGCCTTCGCCACCCCGATCGCCGCGTTCTCGGCGACGCAGAAGACCCCGAGCAAGTTCGCCGCGATCTTCCGCTTCGGGATCACGCCGCTGTTCCTGTTCTCGGGCACGTTCTTCCCGATCACCACCTTGCCGGCGGCGCTCCAGGCGCTGGCCTGGCTGACGCCCCTGTTCCACGGCGTCGCCCTGACCCGTGGCCTGTCGCTCGGCACGATCGCCGACGATCCGGTCGCGGCCGTCATCCACGTCACGTACCTGACGACGCTGGCCGTCGTCGGTGGCTGGCTGATGATCCGCAACATCCGGCGCCGCCTGGTGGCGGGCAGTTGACCGCCCTGCTGCGGGTCCTGCCCGCGTTCGACTTCGGCAGCCGCCGCTCCCTGCGGCTGATCGAACGCAACCTGTACGTCTACAAGCACGGCTGGATGGTCCTGCTGTCGGGCTTCTTCGAGCCGCTGTTCTACCTGCTCGGGATCGGGTTCGGCCTGGGCGCCCTCATCGGGTCCATCCCGGGCCCGAACGGCGAGCCGATCAGCTACCAGCTGTTCGTCGCCCCGGCCCTGCTTGCGAGCGCGGCGATGAACGGCGCGATCAACGAGAGCACGTTCAACTTCTTCTTCAAGCTCAACTACAACAAGACCTTCACGTCGATCCTGTCGACGCCGCTGTCGCCCAGCGACATCGCCCTGGGCGAGCTCGGCTGGGCGCTGATCCGGGGCGGGCTCTACGCGGTCGGGTTCATGGGCGTGATGGTCGTGTTCGGGCTCTTCGTGTCGCCGTGGGTCATCCTGGCGGTGCCCGCCGCGCTGCTGGTCGGGTTCGCCTTCGGGGCGGTCGGCATGGCCGCGACGTCGTTCATGAAGACCTGGCAGGACTTCGACCTGATCCAGCTCGTCGTGCTGCCGATGTTCCTGTTCTCCGGCACGTTCTACCCGATCGACGGCTACCCGCCGCTGCTCCAGGCGTTCGTCCGCATCACGCCGCTGTACCAGGGCGTGGACCTGATCCGCTCTCTCACGGTCGGCGCGATCTCGCCGGTCCTCCTGGTCCACGTCGCGTACCTGTCGATCATGGGCATCGTCGGCCTGGCGATCACCTCGCGCCGGATCGACAAGCTCCTGCTCAAGTAGCCGGCGGCAGGTGGGTGGCGTGACGGATCGGGTGGCCCTCGCCGCGCTGACCGAGGAGATCGTGGCGTGCCGTCGCTGCCCGCGGCTCGTCGCGTGGCGTGAACGGGTCGCGCGCGAGAAGGTCGCGCGCTTCCGCGACGAGACCTACTGGGGCCGGCCCCTGCCGGGCTTCGGCGACCCGGATGCCCGGATCCTGCTGCTCGGGCTCGCGCCGGCCGCCCACGGCGGGAACCGGACCGGGCGGGTCTTCACCGGTGACGCCTCGGGCGACTTCCTGTGGGCCGCGCTGTACGAGGTCGGTCTCGCCGACCGGCCCGCGTCCCGTCGCGCCGACGACGGCCTGACCCTGACCGACGCATACATCGCGGCCGCGGTCCGCTGCGCGCCACCGGCCAACAAGCCGACACCGACCGAGCGCGACACCTGCGCGCCATTCCTCGTCCGCGAGCTCGGACTCCTGACGGAGGTGCGGGTCGTCGTGGCGCTCGGGGCGTTCGGCTGGGACGCGGCGTTGCGAGCCTTCGGGACGATGGGTCACGAGGCGCGACCGAGGCCGCGGTTCGGTCACGGCGCAGAGGTCCGGGTCGGGCCGTACACGCTGCTGGGGAGCTACCACCCGAGCCAGCAGAACACCTTCACCGGCCGGCTCACGCCGGGCATGTTCGACGCGGTCCTGCGACGGGCTCTGATCGTGGCCTCGGCATAGGGCCGCCGCTCAGGCCTCCATCCGCAGCTCCTCGAGGTCCAGCTCGCGCTCGATCTCCCGGAGGGTCTCGTCGTTGATCGCGCCCTCGTCGCGCAACTCGATGACCGCCGAGCGCTGGGCGCCGATCACGCCGCGCTGGATCTCCTCGTGCTCGGTCCGCTCCTGGCGCCGCTCGGCCGTCTCGTCGGGGTCCCCGGTCGCGAGATGCCGCGTCCGGTCCAGAAGCCCTGATTCCAGCCGGTCGAACAGCGGCTGGTGGGTCGGCCACAGCGGCCGCGCGCGTTCGATCTCGTCCATGCCGGCCTGATACGCGGCGGCCCGGGCCACGGTCGCCTCGTCGCCATCCGGCTCCGTCCCATCCCAGGCGGCCCAGCGCAGGACCGCCGGCAGGGTCAGGCCCTGCCCGACCAGGGTGACCAGGATCACGGCGAACGTGACCAGGAGGATCAGGTCGCGTTCCGGGAAGTCCGTGGGCAGGGCGAGGGCCGCCGCCAGGGAGACGGCGCCGCGCAGACCGGCCCAGCTCACGACGAAGGTCAACCTGGTGGCCAGGCGGGGGTCCCGCCGGGCGATGACGCGGCGCGGCGAGCCCGGGAGGAGGCTCGCGGCGAAGACCCACAGCAGTCGGGTGCCGACGACGACCACGGCGATCAGGATCACGACACCCAGGAGCGTGCCCGGCGTGCGGCCCGCAAGGCCTTCGAGGATGCTCGGGAGCTCGAGGCCGATGAGCACGAAGACGAAGCCGTTGAGGATGAAGCCGATCATCTTCCAGGTGCTCAGCCACAGGACCCGGCTGCTCGGCGTGAGGATCGTCCCCAGACGGCCACCGACCACCAGGCCGGCGGTCACCGCCGCCAGGACGCCCGACAGGCCCCACGCGTCGGCCGGCAGGAAGGCGGCGAACGGGATCACGAGGGAGATCGCGACCTCGACCGGCGGATCGTCCAGGCGCCCGAGCAACCAGGCGGCGCCCCGGCCGACGATGATCCCCAGCGCGATCCCGCCGATCGCCGCGACGAAGAACCCGACCAGGGCATCAGAGAGCACGAAGCTGCCGGTCACGACCGCCAGCACCGCCGCCCGGTAGGCGACCAGTGCCGACGCATCGTTGAAGAGGGATTCGCCCTCGATGAGGGTCACCACCACGCGCGGAGCCCCCAGCCGTCGGAAGACGCTCGTGGCGGCGAGCGCGTCGGTCGGCGCGACGATCGCACCGAGAGCGAAGGCGCCGCCCCAGCCGAGGTCGGGCACGACCGCATGGGCGACGACGGCGACGCAGACCATCGTGAAGACGACGAGGCCGATCGACAGACGCGCGATCGGGACGAGGTTCGCGCGCAGGTCGCGCCTCGGCGTCGCGACGGCGGCGCTGAAGAGCAACGGCGGCAGGAAGACCAGCAGCACCAGCTCCGGCTCGAGCGCGATCGTCGGCAGGCCGGGCACGAATGCGAGGCCAAGGCCGCCAAGCACCATCAGGGTCGGGAACGGGACACCCAGCCGGCGGGCGAGCTCGTACAGGATCGCGATCGCGACGAGGATGGCGAGCACGGCGATGAGGACGTTCATCGACGTCACAGGGTACGGGCCGCGCCACCCGCCTGACCCACCGACTCGACCTCCGGCCGCACCGTTTGCAGCCATGGCGGCAGTAGGGTACCTTGCGGCACGTACGCAAGGACCCTTGCATCAACGGGACAAGGCATGCTGCGGCAGCTGGAGTACGCCGGGATGAACCACCGCCCCCTCAGCCGTGCACGCGGCATGACCGCCGCCTTGATCGCGGTCGCGTCACTGGTCGGGGCATGCAGCGCGTCGGGCGCCGCGGACCCATCGCAACCCGCCACCACGGCGCCGACCGCTTCGCTGCCGGCCACGTCGCCCGCCGAGGCATCGGACGATCCGACGGCCGATGCCAGCACCGAGGCGCCAGGCGGGACGATCACCGTCTACAACGCCCAGCACGAGGCGCTGACCCAGGCGTGGGTCGACGCCTTCACCAAGCAGACCGGGGTCCAGGTGGTCCTCCGCAACGGCGACGACTCGGAGCTCGGCAATCAGCTGGTCCAGGAAGGAGCCGCCTCACCGGCCGACGTCTTCCTGACCGAGAACTCGCCGGCCATGGCGCTCGTCGAAGGTGCCGGGCTCTTCGCGCCGGTCGAGAAGGCGACGCTCGACCACGTGCCGGCGGCCTATCGACCCTCGACCGGGACATGGACGGGGATCGCTGCGCGGAGCACGGTGTTCGCCTACAACCCGACCCTGTTGCCCGCCGACCAGCTCCCGAAGTCGTTGCTCGACCTCCAGGACCCGTCGTGGAAGGGTCGCTGGGCGGCGTCACCCAGCGGCGCGGATTTCCAGGCGATCGTCAGCGCCATGCTCTCACTCAAGGGCAAGGCGGCCACCGAGGCCTGGCTCGCCGGCATGAAGACGAATTCGACCGCGTACCAGGGCAATACGACCGTCATGAAGGCCGTCAACGCGGGCGAGATCCCGGCCGGCGTGATCTATCACTACTACTGGTTCGGGGACCAGGCCAAGACCGGCGAGAACAGCAAGAACGTGGCGCTCCACTACTTCAAGAACGAGGATCCGGGAGCGTTCGTGAGCGTGTCCGGCGGTGGGGTGCTGAAGGCGAGCAAGAACCCTGCCGCCGCCCAGGCCCTCCTGCGCTTCATCACCGGCGTCGATGGCCAGACCATCCTCAAGACCGGGACCTCCTTCGAGTACGCGATCGCCAGCGGCGTCGCGGCCAACCCGGCGCTCGTCCCGCTCGACCAGCTGGACGCGCCGACGATCGATCCGTCGACCCTCGACAGCAAGCAGGTCACGGACCTGATGACGCAGGCCGGCATCCTCTGACCGCGCCCCGAGGCCCTCGTGGCCGCCGGGCCGCAAGATAGCCTGATGCGTTCTCTCTCCGTCCGGCCGGCCGGTGCGCAACGCCCGCACCTCCCGGCCGGACTCGTCATCCCGGCGGTCGTCGTGTCGGGCCTGGCCCTGATCCCGCTCGCCTACGTGGTCCTGGTCCTGGTCCAGACCGGGCTGGCGACCTTCCTCGAGCTGACCATCCGTCCGCGCGTCTTCGAGCTCTTCGCCAACACGGTCGCCTTGCTCGCGCTCGCGATCCCGGCGGCGGTCGCGATCGGGGTCGGAGCGGCCTGGCTGGTCGAGCGCACCGACCTGCCCGGGCGTCGCGCCTGGGCGGTCTTGCTCGCCGCTCCCCTCGTCGTTCCCGCCTTCGTGACGAGCTATGGCTGGATCACGGTGGTCCCGTCGCTGTCCGGTCTGGGCGCGGGCGTCCTGATCGCGACGCTGTCGTACTACCCGCTGATCTACCTGCCGGTCGTCGCCGGGCTGCGCCGGCTGGACCCGGCCCTCGAGGAGGTCGCGGCCAGCCTCGGCCGGAGCCCCCGCCAGGTCTTCGCCGGGATCGTCGTGCCCCAGCTTCGCCTGCCGATCCTCGGCGGGGCGCTGCTCGTCGGCCTGCACCTGCTCGCCGAGTACGGAGCGTTCGCGATGCTCCGGTTCGACACGTTCACGACGGCGATCATCGCCCAGTACCGGTCCACCTTCAACGGCCCGGCTGCGGCGTCGTTGGCCAGCGTTCTCGTCGTCTGCTGTCTTGCCCTGCTGCTGTTCGAGAACGTCGCGCGCGGAGGTGGTCGGTATGCCCGGATCGGGTCGGGCGCCCCGCGGCCTCACCGCCGCAAGCGTCTTCGCCGGGCGAGCCTCCCGGCTGCCGCAGCCGTCGCCCTGGTCGTGGCGATGGCCGTCGGCGTGCCCATGCTCAGCATCGCCCGGTGGCTGAGCCTCGGGGGGACGAGCGTCTGGACGGGGGACCACGTCCTGCAGGCACTCGTCCAGACGACGGCCCTCGCCGCCGGCGGCGCCGTGGCAGCCGTCGCACTCGCCCTGCCGATCGCCATCCTGGCCGTCCGGTTCTCGTCACGGACCAGCCGGACGCTCGAGGCGACGAACTACGTGACCAGCTCCCTCCCGGGCATCGTCGTCGCCCTCGCCCTCGCCACGATCACCATCCGGCTCGCCCAGCCGCTCTATCAGACGGTCGTGGTCCTCGTGCTCGCGTACGTCCTGCTGTTCCTGCCGCGCGCCCTCATCAACCTCCGGTCGGGGATCGCGCAGGTCCCGGTCGGGCTCGAAGAGGTGGCGCGGTCCCTCGGCGACCGGCCCGCTGTCGCCTTCGTGCGGGTGACGGCACGGCTGGCCGCGCCCGCCGCCCTGGCCGGCGCGGCCCTGGTCTTCCTGGGCATCGTCAACGAGCTGACCGCGACCCTGCTCCTCGGTCCCAACGGCACCCGGACGTTGACGACCCAGTTCTGGACCCACGTCAACGACCTCGACTACGCGGCCGCCGCGCCCTACGCCTTCCTGATGGTCGTGCTGTCCATCCCGATGGTGTCCGTCCTGTTCCGCGCCTCCCAGGGATCGATGGTCCATGGCTGACGTCACCCTCACCGGCGTCGCCAAGCGTTTCGGGGAGGCCAAGGTCCTCGATCGACTCGACCTCCGGGTCGCCGACGGACGCACCCTGGCGATCGTCGGACCGTCCGGCTGCGGCAAGACCACGATCCTCCGCCTGATCGCCGGGTTCGAGATGCCGGACGCGGGGACCATCGCGATCGGTGGGTCGATCGTGAGCGGCATCGCGTGGGTGCCGGCGCACCGGCGGGGCATCGGCTACGTCCCACAGGACGGGGCGCTGTTCCCGCACCTCAGCGTCGGCGAGAATGTGCTCTTCGGGCTGCCACGCGCCGCAGCGCGACCGCGCGCGCCTGCGTCGGCTGCTCGACCTCGTCTCGCTCGACCCGGGCTTCGCGACCCGGCGCCCGGACCAGCTGTCGGGTGGGCAGCAACAGCGGGTCGCGCTGGCGCGGGCGTTGGCCGTCGAGCCGCGCGTGATGCTCCTCGACGAGCCGTTCAGCGCGCTCGACGCGGAGCTGCGCGCCGAGACGCGTGGCGCCGTCCGGCGCGTCCTCGATGCGACCGGCGTCACGGCCATCGTGGTCACGCACGATCCGGTGGACGCCTTCGATTTCGCCGATGACGTCGCCGTCATGGACGCGGGCCGGATCCCGGTCGTCGCGCCACCGGCGGTCGTCTACCCCGACCTCCTCATCCGCCGGGCGACCGAGACGAGCCGCTGACGGCCGGCCGGGAGGCGACGCTTCCGGCACCCGTCGTCGCGTCGCTCGGGGGCCGGCTGCCCCGGCCAGCCGCCACCGGTATCCTTCTCGTCCGATGGCCACCACCGAGCGCGACTTCTACGTGATCCTCGGCGTCGAGCGGACCGCGACCGACGCCGAGATCAAGCGCGCGTTCCGCAAGCTCGCCCAGCAATGGCACCCCGACGTCAACACGGACCCGGCCGCCCAGGAGCGATTCAAGGAGATCAACGAGGCATACCAGGTCCTGTCCGACCCGGACCGCCGGTCGCGCTATGACACCTTCGGCCGGGCCGGCGTCGATGGGGGAGCGGGCGGACCGGGCGGTCCGGGGTTCGAGGGGTTCGGCGGCTTCTCGGACATCTTCGACGCCTTCTTCGGCGGGGCAGCAGGCGCCGGTTCTGCGCGGCGTGGCCGCCCGCAGCCCGGCGCCGACCTTCGCTACGACCTCCGGATCACCTTCGAGGAGGCCGTCCAGGGGACCGAGAAGGAGATCGAGTTCACCGTCCTCCAGCCGTGCGAGACGTGCGGCGGCGACGGCGCGAAGCCGGGCACCGAGCCGATCACCTGCCCCCAGTGCAACGGGCGCGGCGAGGTCCGCTCCGTGCGGCAGACCATGCTCGGCCAGATGGTCAACGTCAGCGCCTGCCCGCGCTGCCACGGCGAGGGCAAGATCGTCGAGACACCGTGCGACACGTGCCACGGTGACGGCCGGACCGAGCGCAAGCGGACGCTCCGGGTCACCATCCCGCCCGGCATCGACGAGGGCCACCAGATCCGCCTCTCGAACGAGGGCGAGGTCGGCCCGCGCGGCGGCTCGCCGGGCAGCCTCTATGTCGCGGTCCACGTGCAGCCCCACCCGACCTTGACCCGCGAGGGGACGGAGCTCTACTACGACGCCGAGATCACGATCGCCCAGGCTGCTCTCGGGACGCGGATCACGGTCCCGACGGTCGAGGGCGACGAAGAGGTCGAGATCAAGGCCGGCACCCAGCCGAACACCGAGATCAAGCTGCGGGGCAAGGGCGTGCCGCACCTGCGGCGGTCCGGCCAGCGCGGCGACCTCCACGTCATGATCGACGTCGTGGTGCCGACCAAGCTGTCGAAGAAGGCCCGCGAGCTGCTCGCCGCCTACGCCGAGGAGGCAGGCGACTCGGTCGGTCACGGCGGCGGCGGACTCCTCGAGAAGCTCGGGCTGGGGTGAGCGCGGCCGGCGGTGCGCCGTCGGGCGAGGCCGGCCCCGGCGCCTGGCTGGAGCTGTCGGTCGAGGCGGACGTCGAGGCCGTCGAGGCCGTCAGCGAGATCCTCGGCGGGGTCGCGCCCGGCGGGACGTCCGTCGAGCCCGCGTTCGAGCTGACCGATGAGGGACTCGGCGCGCGGATCGACCCGACCCGGCCGGTGACCGTCCGGGCGTATCTCCCGGCGCGCGACCGGACGGCGGCCGACCGTGCCGTCACGGAGGTCGCGGACGCGCTCGGTCATCTCCAGGCATTCGGGCTGCGGCCGATCGGCGAGCTGACCACGCGCATCGTCCAGGAGGCCGACTGGGCCGACGCCTGGAAGGCGTATTTCCCGGTCATGCGCATCGGCCGGCGGCTGGTCATCCGGCCGACGTGGCGCCGCCACCGGCGCCAGCCGGACGACGTCGTCCTGGCCCTTGACCCGGGCATGGCCTTCGGGACCGGCCTCCACCCCACGACGCGGCTGTGCCTGGCCGCCGTGGAGGATCTCGCCGACCGCGGCGTGGTGACGGGGGCGCGCGTGCTGGACGTCGGCTGCGGGTCCGGGATCCTCGCGATCGCGGCCTGCAAGCTCGGGGCGGCGTCGGCACTCGGCGTCGATACGGACCCGATCGCCATCGAGGCGACGGCCGCGAATGCCCGGCGAAATGCCCTGGCCCGGCGGATCCGCGCCCGCGAGGGGAGCCTGCCGAGTGGCGCGGGTCCGTTCGACGTCGTGCTCGCCAACCTGATCGCCGGCGTCCTCGTCCCGCTGGCGGGCGCGCTTCGCGACGAGCTCCGACCCGGCGGCACCCTGCTCGCGTCGGGGATCTTCGTCGACCGCGAGGCCGAGGTCCGCGACGCATTCGAGGCGGCCGGTCTCGCGGTGACGGGCCGGTCGGCGGAGGGCGACTGGGTCGCGCTCGAGGCGGTGCACGCGGGCTGAGCGTTCCGAGCTGGACGGGGGATGTGTTCCTCCCAGGAACGCCGACCCGGTCGTTCGAGTGTGGTCGAACTGCCGATCGTGCGATGCCCGCGCGTATCGGCCGGTGGGCACGCTCGTCTGTCACGGAAGCGCGCCTCACAGGAACGCGTCGCACCGTCCTCGGGGTCGTCGCTGGCCCCGGCCCTACAATCGCGTAGATGCCCGCGTATTTCCCGTTCCTGCTCGTCGCGCACGTCATCCTGGCGATCAGCCTCGTGCTGCCGTCGATCCTGCTGCCGTTCTCGCTTCGCACGCGGCGTGCCACCGTCGAATCGGAGAACGGCGTCGTCCGGAGCCTGCTCTGGGCCCAGACGCACGGGACCATCGCGATCGGCGTCGGGCTCGCGTTGACGGGGATCGGGCTGATCGCCTCGCTCGGCTCGTCGATGCTCGAGCAGCCGTGGCTCCTTCTGGCCCTCTCCATCTACTTCGTGAACCTCGGGATCGCGTTCTTCATCCAGCGGCCGAACCTGCGCCGGCTCGTCGGCGTCCGCGCCGCCCCCGACGACAAGACGTGGCTCGAGCGCGCGAAGCGGCAGCGCTACGTCTCGTACCTGATGGCCGGGCTCGTCGGCACGATCGGCTTCCTCATGAGCTCCAAGCCAGTGCTGTGGTGACCGACGCACCGCAGAGGGACTGCACGTTCGTCGAGAGCTGTCTCTTCTGCCGGATCGCCGCCGGGACGATCCCGTCCGATCGCGTGCACGAGGACGACCTCGTCATCGCGTTCCGGGACATCGCGCCGCGCGCGCCGACGCACATCCTGCTGATCCCGCGACGGCACATCGCGTCGGCGGCGGACCTGACCGAGGCGGACGCGCCACTCCTCGGCCGCCTGTTCGCCGTCGCGGCCGAGATCGCGCGGTCGGAGGGGATCGCCGATGGAGGCTACCGACTTGTCTCGAACGTCGGGCGCTGGGGCGGCCAGACCGTGGACCACCTGCACGTCCACCTGATGGGCGGGCGCGCCTTCGACTGGCCGCCCGGATGACCGCCCGAGCCCGGGCGCGCGAGCTGCGACGCGCGGGGACACGGGTCATCGCGTGCGCGACCCTGGCCCTGTCGATCGCCGCGTGCGCCACGACCGAGGTGCCCGGCCAGACCTTCCCCGCACCGTCGATCGGACCGGGCATGACGGTCACGGCGGCGGTCAACCTGACCCGGTCCGACCTGGTCCGGGTCCTCGGCGACGAGCAGCTCGTCCTGACCGACAGCCAGTCCCCGGTCCGGCCGTCCGAGGCGCCGATGCTGGCCGCGGCACCGCGCGCCGTCTACCAGGTCATCCTCCCGAAGGATCCGACCAAGGGCTTCATCGTCGTCTACGAGTTCCCCGATCCGGACCGCGCCGCTGCGGCCGCGAAGGAGCAGCAAGCCTGGCTGGCGTCCGGTCCCGGCCGCGTCCAGCGACCCCAGGGCACGGTCACGACCATCCGCCAGGACGGATCGACGGTCATCTACTACGAGTGGCTGCCCGGAGCGGCGCAGGATCCCTCGGCGGTCGGCATCCAGACCGCGCTCGAGACGCTCGGCACGGGCTTCCCGGTCGCGAACTGACGGTCCGGGTCAGGCCACCGGCAGCGGCGAGTCGACGGCCAGCCACGCGCGGACCTGCCCGCGCTTGATCTTGAGCGTGTGCGTCCGCGGGAAGTCCTCGTCCGGCCAGAGGCGCCAGCCCGCGATCCGCTGGTTCGGCCCGAGCGTTCCGTTGGCGGCCTTCACGGCGGCGTCGATCCGTTCCCGGACCGCGGCCGGATCGGGCTGGTCGGCCGCCGCGCCCGGCAACGCGGACCCCGCAGCCGAGCCGAGGACGACCGCCTCGATCCGCCCGGGCTGCGTCTCGAGCACGACCGAGTCGCGGATCCCCGCGATGCGCAGCGCGTTCTCGATGTCCTCGGGATACACGTTGAAGCCGTTGGGCAGGACGATGATGTCCTTGATCCGGCCGGACAGGATGAGCCGGCCCGCCTCGTCCAGGTGGCCGATGTCGCCGGTCTTGTACCAGCCGTCGGCGGTGAACGCGGCCGACGTCGCGGTCGGGTCGTTCCAGTAGCCGCGGAAGACGGTCGGGCCCTTGAACTGGATCTCGCCGTCGTCGGCGATGCGCATCTCGACGCCGGCCGGCGGCCGCCCCACCGTCCCGAGGCCGTGGTCGTCCAGCCGGGTGCTGCTGCCGGTCCCGGTCTCGGTCGCGCCGTAGCCCTGGATGACCGTCACGCCGAGGTCCTCCCAGGCCTGCTGGAGGGCCGGCGGCAGGAACGCCCCGGCCGACAGGAACAGCCGGAACTGCCCGCCAAGCTGCTTGTGGACGCTCCCGAACAGGCGCGGCCGCAGTCCCATCGGGAGCCGGCGAGCGAACCCGCGCAGGCGCTCGAACGCCGTCTCGCGCCCGCGCTTGGCCACCTCGCGCTCGATGGCGCTCCAGAACAGGTCGAGGACCTGCGGAACGACCACCATCGAGGTCACCCGGTGATCGCGCAGGGCGTCGAAGATGACCCGCGGGTTGCGGCTGCGCACGTACAGGATGTCGGCACCGACCGACAGCGCGTAGTACAGGCCGACCGATTGTTCGAGGAGATGCGACAGCGGCAGGAGCGAGACGATCCGGTGGGTCATCGGCGGGATGATCCGGTGGAACGACTCGATCGCGGCGACGACGTTGTCGTGGGCCAGCATCACGCCCTTCGGCCGGCCGGTCGTGCCCGAGGTGTACACGAGCTCGAACACGTCGGTCGGCTGGGGAGCTGCCCAGCCCGCCTGCCGCGCCTGCCAGTCCGGCGGGAAGGTCGCATCGGACTCGGCGGCGATCGCGTCGATCGTCGTGGTCGGAAAGCGCTCGAGGCGGGCCTCGCGCGGGTCGGGTGCGTCGCGACCGGTGCCGAGGATCAGGTGGCGGGCGCCGGACGCCTCGACGACGCCCTCGATCGCGTCGGGCGACATGCGCAGGTCCAGGGGCACCAGGATCAGGCCCGCCCGCATCGCCCCGAAGTACGTGGCCGGCAGCTCCGGCGTGGACGGCGACCAGGTCAGGATCCGGTCGCCCGGGCTCAGACCGAGGGCGCGCAGTCGCCAGGCGACGATGCGCGCGCGGCGATCGAGCTCGCGATAGCTCCAGGTCGTCGTGGAGCCGTCATCGAGCCGGAGGCTCAGGGCCGTCCGGTCGCCGTAGGCCGCCACGGCTTCGTCGAGCAGGTCGAGCAGCGTGTCCAGGTCGGGCTCCCGTGCGAACGCGACCTATCGTAGACGCGGCTCGTCGGTCCCTCGTCCGTCAGTCCGTCACGGCGTCGTGTGAGCGAAGTCGCTCGCGCGCTGCGTCGGTGATCGCGCGGATCGCGATCAGGTGATCGCGCATCGCCACGAGCTCGGCGGTGTCGAACCGGGCGAGGAGCGGCATGCCTTCCTCGACCAGCGGGCCGTACAGGTCCCACGTCCGAGCCAGGCCCTCGTCGGTCATCTCGACGAGCACCTGCCGGCGGTCGGTCTCGTGCTTGCGGCGTCGGACGAAGCCCTTCTTCTCGAGGCGATCGATCATCGAGGTCGTCGCCGCCGCGGACAGGCCCGTCGCCTCGGCGAGGCGCGAGGCCGACAACGGTCCTTCCGTGAGCCAGTCGAGGCAGCGCAGGTCGACGGGGTTGAGATCGAGCACGCGACCGACCTCGTCATCGAATGCCTGGGTGCTGCGCTGATAGGCCTGGAGCGCGCGCCCGAGCTCACCGATCAGCGCTTGACGACTCGTTGGCATCCGTTTATCCTTCGGATACAGAATCTTCCGATAACTGAAATATACGGAAGTGGTATAGAAAGGATAGCACGATGCGTGCACTCGTCATCGGTGCCGGGGTGGCCGGGCCGGTCACCGCCATGGCCCTCCAGAAGGCCGGGTTCGAGGTGGTGATCGTCGAGGCGCATCCGCGCGACGACGGCGCCATCGGGCTCGTACTTCACGGTCTCCCCGAACGGGCTCGACGCGCTGGCCGCGATCGACGCATTGCCGATCGCGACCGCCGAGGGCTTCCCGACCCGACGGAACGTGATGCGCAACAGCGCCGGGGCCGTGCTCGGCGATCTGCCGCTCGGGACGCCCCTGGCGGACGGCACGCCGGCCCTGACCATGAAGCGGTCGCGGTTCGCGGTCCGGCTCGTCGACGAGGCGCGCCGGCGGGGGATCCGGATCGACCACGGCCGCCAGCTGATCGGCGCGGAGCGGCAGGGCGACGCGGTGCGTCGCGACGTTTCGCGGACGGCACGACCGAGGTGGCGGATCTCCTCATCGGAGCGGACGGCGTCCATTCGGTCGTTCGCCGGATCATCGATCCGGCGGCACCGGAGGGCCGCTATGTGGGGCTGACCAACTTCGGTGGGATCACCGTGCGGCCGGGGACGCTCCAGGCGTGACGATCCAGCCGGAGTCGTGGCAGTTCACGTTCGGGCGCAAGGCGTTCTTCGGGGCGCACCAGGCACCGAACAGGGACATCGTCTGGTTCGTCAACGCGCCGCGCGACGAGATCAGCCGGTCCGAGCGCGCGTCGACATCGCTCGAGGCATGGCAGACGTGGCTGGCGGGCCTGTTCGACGGCGACGCCGGGCCTGCGGCCGCCCTCATCCGCGCCGGTCGCCTCGAGCTCGCCGGCGACAACACGTTCGACCTGGGTCATGTGCCGGTCTGGCACCGCGACCGGATGATCGTCATCGGCGACGCCGCGCATGCCCCGGCGCCGAGCTCGGGCCAGGGCGCGTCGATGGCCATGGAGGACGGCGTCCTCCTCGCGATGGCCTTGCGGGATGCGGCTTCGATCGAGGCCGGGTTCGCCGCGTTCGAGGCCGCCCGCCGCGACCGGGTCGAGAAGCATCGTCGCGTACGGCGCGCGCAGCAGCAGCTCGAAGACTCCGGGCCGGCTCGGGAGCCTTTTCCGCGACGCGTTCATGCGGGTGGCGTTCCGCTACCTGATCACCGACCGCTCGCTCGCCTGGATGTACGACCATCGCATCCGCTGGGGTGAGCCGGTCGCGGCGTAACCGCGAGCACCGATTGGACGCGCCGAGCGCCCTCGCGCCACGCTCGACGGCGTTTGACCGCTCCGGGAGCCTCGGCTACACTCCGCCAGCCTCGGACGGGTTTGCCGTCCGGGCAGCGTCACGGGCCGGCCGGCCGCGCGCCCGACGCTCGACACGAGACTCCAGGCCTGGGGAGGTGAACCGGGATTGGCAGAAGTCCGAGTGGGTGAGAACGAGACGTTCGAAAGCGCCCTGCGTCGCTTCAACAAGAAGATCCAGCAGAGCGGCATCCTCGCCGAGGCTCGCCGACGCGAGCACTACGAGAAGCCCTCTGTGAAGCGAAAGCGCAAGGAAGCAAAGCGCAAGAAGAACGCCCGAACGCAGGTCGGCTGAGCCGGGCCCCCGCCCGACCGTCCAGCGCCTGTCCCCCGCGGGCCCATCGGTGGCTTGCCGCGCCCGCGGTGACCGCCCGCCCGAGGTGCCAGACCGGTGTCCCTTCAAGATCGCATCCAGACCGACATCGCCGTCGCCATGCGCGGCGGTGACGGACTGCGTCGCGATGTCCTCCGCATGGTGGTGAGTGCCGCCTACAACGTCGAGAAGAAGCAGGGCCGGCCCCTGACCGACGACGAATACCTGGCCGTCCTGAGCCGGGAGGCCAAGACGCGCCGCGAATCGGTCGACGCCTTCCGGGCGGGCGGCCGCGACGACCTCGTCGCCAAGGAAGAGGCCGAGCTCGCGATCATCGGCGAGTACCTGCCCGCCGCCCTGTCCGAGGACGAGCTGAGCGCGCTCGTGCGCGAAGGCATCGCGGCGACCGGCGCGACCTCCGCCCGTGACATGGGCAAGGTCATGGGCTGGCTGTCGCCCGAAGACCCGCGGCCGGGCCGACGGCAAGCGCGTCAGCGAGCTCGTCGTCCAGTCCCTCGCCGCGGCCGACCTCGCCGCCCACGACGTCGGGACCCACTGAGCCCCTCTCGATGACCCGGCCATGCTGACCCAGCGCGCCCGTGACGCCGAACCGCTTCACGCGGCGGGACGTCCCGCGGCTCGCGATCGCGGCCGGGCATCCTCATCCTGGCCCTGGCCGCGATCCTCGGCGCCGACATCCTGCCCGAGCCGCCCCTCCAGGTCGCCGAGGGCCAGCTGGCCACCCGCGACATCGTCGCCCCGCGCGCGCTCGACTTCGAGAGCACGCTCCAGACCGACGCGGCCCGGGCCGCGGCCAGCGCCGCCGTCGCCGCCCCAGTACGACTTCACCACGCGAGAACGCGATCGCCATCGCGGCCGCCCAGCAGCTGGCCTTCGAGGACCGCGTCGCGCGGATCGACACCACGTTCTCGGCCGACCTCAGCGCCGGCGGGCGCAAGTCGCTCCTCCAGACGGCCGTCCCGGGTCTGTCCGAACCGGCCAAGACGACGCTGGCCGGGCTCGACGCGGCGCGCGCTGGGCGGCCGTCCGGACCGAGGCCGCCCGGGTCCTCGACGCGACCCTCCGGACCGAGCTGCGCGACACGGAGGTCGCCGACACGCGGACTCGCCTGGCGGGCCGGATGGCGGGCGGCCTCGACGAGGCCGCAGCGGATGCTGGCCTCCGAGCTCATCGCCCCGCTGGTCGTCCCCAATTCCTCGTTCAGCAGACGACTCTGACCGACACCAGGCCAAGGACCAAGGCCGCCGAGGCCGTCGTGCCGGTGCCGGTGACGATCCGCCAGGGCGAGGTCATCGTCCGCAACGGCACGCCGCTGACCGCCACGGACATCGAGAAGATCGACGCGCTCGGCCTGCGGCAGACCGCGCCCGACGTGGCCAGCTTCGGTGGCTGGTTCCTGCTCGCGGTCCTGGTCGTCGGGATGCTGCTCGCCTGGATCTGGCGGTTCCGGCCGGGGCTGTGGCACCGCGACAACGTGCTCGATCCTGATCGGCCTGCTGGTCGTCGGTGCGACCCTGGCGCTCAAGCTCACTGCCGGCCGGCCGACCCTGCCGTTCTTCCTGCCGACGGCGGCGATCGCGATCCTCCTGGCGATCCTGCTCGACGCATCGACGGCGACCATCGTCATCGCGATCGTGGCCGATCATCGGTGGCGCGGTGAACGGCGGCTCGCTCGAGTTCGCGGCCTACATCTTCCTCGGCGGGATGGCCGGGATCGTCGCCGATCCGCAAGGGCGATCGGCTGCAGGTCTTCGTCCAGGCCTCGGTCGCCGTCTTCGTCGTCAACGCCCTCGTCGTGACGGTCTTCTCGTTACTGGGCGCGCGCGACCTGCGCGGCGTCCTCGAGCTGTGGTTCGCGTCGGCGGCGTCGGCGGCGGGCTCGGGCATCGCCGCGGTCGGGACGTTCGCGG
Source organism: uncultured Chloroflexia bacterium (assembly GCA_963755995.1). Classification (GTDB taxonomy): domain Bacteria; phylum Chloroflexota; class Limnocylindria; order Limnocylindrales; family CSP1-4; genus SPCO01. The sequence continues at coordinate 297,400 of CAVWLQ010000005.1, forward strand.
TCCTCGGATCGGTGTTCGGGATCCTGACCGTCTTCCAGCTGCTGGAGCTGGCCAACCCGTCGCAGCCGCTGCTGCGCCGCCTCCTGGTCGAGACGCCCGGCACCTATCACCACTCCCTGATGGTCGGCAACCTCGCGGAACGGGCGGCCGAGGCGATCGGCGCCGACCCGCTGGTGACCCGCGTCGCGGCCTACTACCACGACGTCGGCAAGCTCGCGAACCCGCTCGCGTTCATCGAGAACCAGGCCGGCGGGGACAACATCCACGACCAGCTCGATCCGGAGGTCAGCGCCGGGATCCTCAAGCAGCACGTGGCCGATGGCATCGACCTCGCCTACAAGGCGAAGCTGCCCAAGGCGCTCATCGCGTTCATCCCGCAGCACCACGGGACCGCGATCATGAGCTACTTCTACGCGCGGGCGAAGGAGCTGGCCGGTCCCGGCGTCATCGTCGACGAGCGGACGTTCCGGCACGTCGGACCCAAGCCCCAGTCGCGCGAGGCGGCCCTGATCATGCTCGCCGACAGCGTCGAGGCGTCCGTCCGCTCGCTCGTCCTCGCGCGACGAGCCGGCGATCCGCGGCGATGGTCGTCCCGGATCATCGAGGAGCGGGTCGTCGACGGCCAGTTCGACGAGTGCGACCTCACCCTGCGCGACCTCGAGCTGATCCGCGAGGCGTTCGTCGGCCAGCTGCTCGGGATGTACCACACCCGGATCGCCTACCCGCAGAACACCGTCGTCGAGCTCGAATCGCGCCGCGCCGCAAGCGGGGGTGGCGCCGGCTCGAGCACGGGGAGCGGCCCGGCGTCGTGACCCGGGCGATCTACCTCGCCCCGTGGCGGGTCGACCTCGACGTCCGGGATGGCATCGCGCCGCCGATCGCGGGCGCTCGGGCTCGCAGCGGGCGATCGCCGCGCGCCCTGACGGCCGCCGGGCACCCTCGCCGGCCTCGATCGGCCTGATCCTGACCGACGACGCGGAGCTGGCCGGCCTCAATGCGGCGCATCTCGGCAAGACCGGCCCGACCGACGTGCTGTCCTTCCCGCTGCTGCCGCCCGAGGCGTTCGCGGTCCATCCGGGCGGCGCCGCGGAACGGGCGCCGGGCACGGCCGGGACGGCGGACGCCACGGCCTTCCCCCTGCCGCCGGGGCGCCGTCCCCATCTCGGTGACATCGTCGTCTCGGTCGAACGTGCCGTCGAGCAGGCTGAGGAAGGCCGCGGGGGCCAGACCGGGGACGTGCGCTGGTCGCCGGCCGACGAGCTCCGCCTCCTCGTGACGCACGGGGCACTCCACATCTGCGGCTGGGACCACGCCGAGCCGGTCGAGGAGGCTGCGATGCGCGCCCTCGAGGTGCGGCTGCTCGGCTGACCGCGGGGCCGCCAGCGCGGCCCGACGGACGTCCCGACCCTCGCCGGGCGAGCCCCTGCTACCATCTTTGCGGGCCCTCCCGGAGCGGGATCGGGCCCTGTCGTGCTGTCTGCGGAGGGTCGGTTGAAGGTCGTCGTGGGTCTCGGGAACCCGGGATCGCAATACGCCGGGACCCGGCACAACATCGGCTGGCTGGTCATGGACAAGCTCGCCGAACGTGCCGGCTGGACCGGGAAGGGCCGCCAGCGCGATGCCTCCAACGTGGCGATGGGCCGCTTCCGCGGCCTCGATCTGACGCTGGTCAAGCCGCTGACCTACATGAACGACTCCGGTCTGGCCGTGCGCAAGGTCCTGGCCCGGGAGCACGCCCCGCTGGTCGACCTGCTCGTCGTCGCCGACGACTTCGCGCTGCCGTTCGGCAAGCTGCGCTTCCGGGAGGGCGGCGGGCCGGGCGGCCACAACGGCCTGCGCTCGATCATCGACGAGCTCGGCACCGAGAAGTTCAGCCGGCTCCGGGTCGGCATCGGCGAACCGGATCGGAGCGCCGTCGACCACGTCCTGACCCGCTTCGCGCCGGAGGAACAGCAGCGCCTCGACGAGCTGCTGGACGCGGCCGCCGACGCCGTCGAGGAGTGGGCGCGCGAGGGGACCAACAAGGCGGCCAACCGCTTCAACATGTTCGAGCTGCGCCCGGCCGACACGACCCGCCTGGCCGCTGTCGGCGAGGTCGACGGCCCGCCCGACGCCGACGGGATCCGGCGAACGCAGACCGGCTGGCGGAAGGTTCGCCCGGCCAAGCCGGACGCATGATCGAGATGCCCCGTGCCTGACACGCCCCTGCGCGGCCGACGCGGCCGCGATCGCCGGATCGCGGAGCGCGTGGCGACCGATTTCGCCGCCCGCCACGCGGCTCCGACCGCCGACGAGGGGTCGACTTCGACGTGGCCGAGGTCGACGCCGAGGTCGCCGACGCGCGACGCACGACCCCGGCCACGGGCAGCGGGTCGACCGCGACGCCCACGCGGCGGCGCCCGGCCCGCACCCCGGCAGCGACCGGGGCGGCGGCCCGCAAGGGCGGTGGCCATCGCCTGCCGGACCTGTCCGCGCTGCCGCCGCTGCTGGCCGCCACCGGCACGTTCGCCGACCTTGCGCGAACGACTCGGCGGGACCGACGACGACCCGCGCAGGACGGGCCGCCATGTCGGGCTGGTGGCGGTGCCGCACGGTGCCAAGAGCTATCTCGCGGCGGCGATCGCGCTGGCGGCCGGCGGCGAGCGACTGGTCTGGATCGCGCGCGACGCGGAGATCGGCGACCGCGTGGCCGAGGAGCTGGGGGCGTGGCTGGGCGATCCGGAGGCGGTGACGGTCCTCGAGCCGCGGACGGCCCTCGCCTACGAGCGCAGCGAGCTCATCGCCGACGAGACGGCCGCCCGTGTCGCGGCCCTCGCTGCCTGGCACGCCGGCCGGGCGCGGGTGATGGTGGCCAGCGTCCAGGCGCTCCTCCAGCACACGATCGCCCCGGCCGACCTGCCGGTCGCCCCGCGCGAGCTGCGGCTCGGTGCCCGGATCCACCAGGACGCGCTCCTGCGCGAGCTGTTCGACCTCGGCTACGTGCCCGTCACCGAGGTCGCGGGCCGGGGCGAATCCGCGCGGCGCGGCGGCATCGTCGACGTCTTCCCGCCGTCCCTGTCGCTGCCGATCCGGATCGAGTTCTTCGGCGACGAGATCGATTCGCTGCGCTCCTTCGACCCGACCGACCAGCGCACGGTCGGCACGATCGAGCAGGCCCTCCTCCTGCCCGCCTCCGAGTTCCTGCTGCCGGCCGGTGGCGCGACGGCGATCCGCGACCGGCTCGGCCGCGTCGCGGCCAGGCTCCCGGAACGGCTGGCGGCCGACCTCGCCCGGTTCGACACCGAGGCCCTGGCCCACACCGACGGACGCGACCGCGATGCCGACGGCAGCGGCCGGGCGATGGTCGTCGGCGATGCGGCCGAGGTCTGGGCCGCGCACCTCGCGCCGGCGACGGGTCTCGACCACATCGGGCCGGGCACGCTCCTCGTTCTCGACGAGCCGGGCGACATCGCCGAGGCCGCGGCGTTCCTGTGGCGCCAGGCCGACGAGCGCCGGGCGGAGCTCGTCGAGTCCGGCGAGCTGCCGAAGGAGTGGCCGCCGACCTACCTCCCGCCGCGCGACTGGAAGGACCGGCTGGTCGGCTCCCGGACCCTCGAGCTGACCTGGGAATCCGAGCCGGCCGAGGATGCCGCGATGGCCCGCGGTGCCCTGTCGTCCGGCGATCCGTTCGGCTGGCGCGAGCCCGTCCTGCCACCCGGCCGCGCCGGACGCCTGCTGGATGCCGTGGCCGCCTGGCGGGTGGATGACGCGCGCATCGTGCTCGCCTCGGACCAGGCGCCGCGCCTGGCAGACCTCCTGGGCGAGGGCGGGATGCCGGTCGCTGTCGTGGACCGCCTCGACGGCGCCCCGCCGCCCGGCGCGGTCGCCCTCATCGAGCGCAGCCTCAACGGCGGGTTCGTCGGCGGACCAGACGGCCTGGCGTTCGTGACCGATCGCGAGCTGTTCGGGACGGTCCGGATCCGCCGCCCGCGGGCTCTGCGGCGGGTCGTGCCCGCGCGACATCCTCGAGCGGCTGACGCCGGGCGACCTGGTCGTCCACATCGACCACGGCGTCGCACGCTACGAGCAGATGCTCCGGCGCGGCGGGGCGGGCGAGGATCGCGACTACCTCGAGCTGTCGTTCGCGGGCGGCGACCGGATCTTCGTGCCGGTCGAGCAGATCGGCCGGGTCACGCGCTACTCGGGCGGCGAGCGGCCGGCCCTGTCCAAGCTCGGCGGGACGGAGTGGCTGCGCGCCAAGCAGCGCGTCCGCAAGGCCGTCGACGACCTGGCCGAGGAGCTCCTCGCGCTGTACGCCTCGCGGGCCGGGGCGCAGGGCCACGCGTTCGCGCCGGACACGCCCTGGCAGGCGGAGATGGAGGCGTCGTTCCCGTACGAGGAGACGATCGACCAGCTGCGCGCGGCGGCCGAGGTCAAGGCGGACATGGAGCTGGTCCGGCCGATGGACCGGCTGGTCGTCGGCGACGTCGGCTACGGCAAGACCGAGGTCGCGTTGCGGGCGGCCTTCAAGGCCACCCAGGACGGCCGGCAGGTCGCGATCCTCGTGCCGACCACGGTCCTCGCCGCCCAGCACGACGCGACGTTCTCGCAGCGCTTCGCCGCGTTCCCGCTCGAGGTCCGGCTGCTGTCGCGGTTCGTGCCCGCGGCGACCCAGGCGGCCACCATCGCCGGGCTGGCCGACGGGACGGTCGACATCGTCATCGGCACGCATCGACTCCTGAGCAAGGACATCCGGTTCAGCGACCTCGGCCTCGTCGTGGTCGACGAGGAGCAGCGCTTCGGGGTGGCCGCCAAGGAGCGGCTCAAGCAGCTCCGCCGCGAGGTCGACGTCCTGACCCTGTCGGCCACGCCCATCCCGCGGACGCTCAACCTCGCCCTGGCCGGGATCCGCGACCTGACCGTCATCGAGACGCCGCCCGAGGACCGGCTGCCGATCCAGACCCGGGTCGCCGAGGCGTCGGCCGGCCTCGTCCGCGACGCGATCCTGCGCGAGCTCGATCGGGGCGGCCAGGTCTTCTACGTCCACAACCGGGTCGAGACGATCGAGGCGCAGGCCGAGCAGCTCCGCTCGATGCTGCCCGGCGTCCGCTTCGTCGTCGGCCACGGCCAGATGGCCGAGGGCGCGCTCGAGAAGGTGATGATCGCCTTCGCCGACGGCGCCGCCGACGTCCTGGTCTGCACGACCATCATCGAATCCGGGCTGGACATCCCCAACGCCAACACCATCGTCATCGACCGGGCGGACACCCTCGGGCTCGCGCAGCTCTACCAGCTCCGCGGCCGGGTCGGCCGGTCGTCCCGGCGGGCCTACGCCTACCTCCTGTACCGGCGCCGGGAGCGGCTGTCGGACGAGGCGCGCAAGCGGCTGCAGGCGATCTTCAACGCCTCGGAGCTCGGCGCGGGCTTCCAGATCGCGCTGTCCGACCTCGAGATCCGCGGCGCCGGCAACATCCTGGGCGGCGAGCAGTCCGGGCACATGGCCGCCGTCGGCTTCGATCTCTATTCGCGGCTGCTGGCCGAGGCGGTCGAGACGCGCAAGGCGTCGCTGGAGGGCCGGGCGCCGATCGTCGAGGCGCCCCAGGCCGTCGTCGACCTGCCGGTCGAGGCCCACCTGCCCGACGACTACGTCCCGGACGAGGCCCAGAAGCTCGAGCTCTACCGGCGGCTCGCGCGGGCGCCGATCGACCGGCGACCTGGCCGCCTTCCGGCAGGAGGTCCTCGACCGCTACGGACCGATGCCCGACCCGGTCGTCCGGCTCGATCGAGGTGGCCGAGCTGCGGATGACCGCCGAGGCGGCCGGCGTCTCGTCGATCTCGCGCGAGGAGGGCTGGCTGGTCGTGCGCTTCGGGGCCAACCTCAGCCGGGCGACCGCGATGCGGCTGCTGGCCGGGCCGTCGCTGCCCGGCCTGCGTCCGAGCGACGTCACGTTCGCCAGCAACCAGGTCCGGCTGCGGCTGCCGAAGGACGTGGCGCGCGGCTGGACCCTGACCCAGGCCGTGGTGGCGCCGGCTGCTCCGCGCCGATGCCCGGCTGAGCCGACCGGCGAGCACGTGGCGAACTTGCCGTGCCGGCGGCGGTCCCCGCGATCCGCCGGTCGCCGCCTCGATCCTACGAGCGATCCGGCCGTGGCCTCGGGCCGTCCTCGAAGCTCCAGCGCGGCGTCCTACGCGACTCGAGGCGGCGCTCATCGGGGACCCGGACCCGCATGGAGCACCTCGAGGACTCCTGCGGCCGGCCTCGAGTGGCTCGGCGTCGCTGATGGCGACGGCCTCGAGCCGGGTCGTGGCGGGTCCTCGACGACGGCACCGTCGACATCCACCGGTTGTCGTGGCCCCGAGGGCGCCCGGCGCGGGGTGGCGAGCGCCCTGCTCGACGCGCTCGATGCTGCGTATCCGGATCGGCCGGTGATCGTCTCGACCGGTACGGCCAACGAGCCGGCCTCCGGCTCTACCGGGGCCGCGGGTTCCGGACGAGCGGGCGAGCGCGAGGTCCTCCCGGGCTTGTCGATCACCGAGCTCGAGCGCCGACCCGGATCGCCCACGACCTGAGCGGCGCGCGGTCAGTCCGACGGGACGACGAGGCCGGCCAGCTCACCCGACCCGTGCAGCTCGACGAGGGTCTCGCGGCGCCCGCCGGCGCCGACCTGTCGGTCTGCCACGACCGCGTGACCGGACAGCGAGCGGCCGTCGGCCGTGCGCCCGGTCAGCTCGCCCTCGTCGAGGGCCGGCCCGACCCGGGTCACGATCCGGGCACTCCAGCGCGAATGCCCCTCGCTGTCATCCCAGCAGTCGACGGTGGCGCCGGGCAGGCTGACCCCGCCGAACGTCACGTCGTGGAGGGCGAAGCGCACATGTCGGGTGGTCACGTCCCCACGGTAACAGCCCCGACCGATCGGGCCGCCGGGCGCGGACCCGGCCCCGGCGTACGATCGGGCCGCCATGAGCGACCCGACCCGACCCTTCCGTTTCCTGGCCGCGTTCCAGGCCGTCGTCGACGCGCCCGGCGCTGATCGAGACCGCGCGGCGCGCCGAGGCGATCGGCTACGCGGCGGTGGTCAATCCCGGACTCACCTGATCGAGCAGCTGTCACCGGTCGTCGCGATGACCGACGATCGCGGCAGCGACGACGACCCTGCGCGTCGGCACGTTCGTGCTCAACAACGACCTGCGCCACCCGGCCGTGCTCGCCCAGGACCTCGCGAGCTCGATGTCCTCAGCGAGGGCCGGCTCGACATCGGCATCGGCGCCGGCTGGAACCAGCCCGAGTACGAGGCCATCGGGCTCGCCTTCGAGCCGGTCGGCCGGCGCGCCGGCGCGGCTGGCCGAGGCGGTCGCCGTCCTCAAGGGCTGCTTCGCCGACGGCCCGTTCACGTTCCGCGGCGACCACTATCAGGTCACCGGACTACGACGGCCAGCCCAAGCCGCGCCAGCGACCCCACCCGCCGCTCCTCATCGGTGGCGGCGGTCGCCGGACGCTCGACCCTTGCCGCGCGGAAGCGAACGTCGTCGGGCTCGCCCCGCGGATCCTGCCGGGCCGAAGAGCGATCCGCACAGCCTGACCGTGGCCGCGACAGAGGAGAAGATCGGCTGGGTGCGCGAGGCGGCCGGCGCCCGCTTCGCCGAGCTCGAGCTCAACATCTACCCGTCGACCTGGCCGATGACGATCACCGATCACGCTCGGGCCGAGGCCGACCGCGTCATCGATCACCTGCGCGGGCGCACCGGCGTCGAGCTGACCTCCGACGAGGTCCTCGAATCGCCGCACCTGTTCATCGGCTCGATCGACGGCCTCGTCGCGAAGCTGGTCGGGCTGCGCGAGCGACTCGGGATCAGCTCGGTGATGCTCGGCGAGGTCGACGAGCTCGCGCCGATCGTGGAGCGCCTCGCCGGGCGGTGATCGAAGGCCGGCGGCACGACGCCGCGGCCGAACGTCCACCGAGGACCCGCGACGAACGGCCGTGGCAAGGCCTCGGCGATCCCCGCCATCCTTTGGGCGTGAACCGCCCTGCCCGCGACCCGGAGGACAGCCTCTGGCGCGCCGATCGTCGCGCCCTGACCCTGGGCCTCGTCCTGACCATCACCCTGGTCGGCTTCGAGGCGCTGGCGATCTCGACGGTCATGCCCATCGTCGCGGACGAGCTCGGCGGGCTCGAGCTCTACGGCTGGGTCTTCTCGGCGTTCTTCCTCGGCTCGCTCATCGGGATCGTCGTGGTCGGCGGCGCGATCGACCGGGGCGGCCTCGCGGTCCCGTTCGCCGCGGGCCTCGGACTGTTCGCCATCGGCCTCCTGGTCGGGCGGCCTCGCACCGACCATGCCCTTCCTGGTCGCCGCCCGCTTCGTCCAGGGCCTCGGCGCGGGCACGATCCAGCCGATCGCGTACGTCGCCATCGGCCGGACCCTTCCGGAGCACCTGCGGCCGCGCATGTTCGCGATGCTCTCGACGGCGTGGGTCCTGCCGGGCGTGATCGGGCCGGCGATCGCCGGCACGGTCGGCGAGGCGGCCGGCTGGCGGTACGTCTTCCTCGGCCTGCTGCCGCTGATCGCGCTCGCCGCCGCGCTGACCCTGGGAGCGCTCCGGAACGTGGCCGACGCCCCGCCGGTCGCCGACGAGACCGCCCGGGCCGCGCGTCGCGGGCGCCTGCCGCTGGCCATCACGGTCGCCCTCGGGGCCGGCCTGCTGACCGTCGGGCTGACCAGCGGCGAGCCCATCCCGACCGTCGTGCTGAGCGTCGTCGGGCATCCTGATCGGCCTCTACGCGCTCCGGAAGCTGACCCCGCCGGGCACCCTCGTCGCCCGGCCGGTCCTGCCGGCGGCGGTCCTCCTTCGCGGGATCCTCACCTGCATGTTCTTCGGGGTCGATGCCTTCGTCGCGCTGACCCTCGTCGGCTGGCGCGGCGTGTCCGCGACGGAGGCCGGCATCGCGCTGACCTCGGCCACCATCGCCTGGACCGCCGGGGCCTGGATCCAGGCCCGCGGCCACGCACGGTGGCCGACGCACCGGTTCGTCCAGGCCGGCTTCCTGGTCACCCTCGTCGGCCTGGCCGGGATGATCCTCGTCCTGAACCCGGAGGTGACCTGGCTGTTCGCCATCCTCGCCTTCGGCGTGGCGGGCCTCGGGATGGGCCTCGCCTATTCGCCGCTCGCCCTGATCGTCCTGCGTGAGGCGACCGCCGACGCACAGGGCGCCGCGACGAGCGCCCTGTCATTGACCGATTCGCTCGGGACCGCGCTCGGGACCGGGATCACCGGGCGCGATCGTGGCCGCGAGCCTCCGCGCGACCGGAGACCCGGCCGCCGGGCTGGCCGCCGGGTTCACGGTCGCCCTCGCGATCGGGCTCGGTGGGCTGGCCCTGACCGGCCGGCTCCGTCCGCGTGCGGCGACCGCCGGGGCCATGGCCCTGTCGCCCGCGTCGCCACCGTCGTGACGGCCGGGAGCCTGCGGTAGACTTCGGACGCTCAGTCGGCTGCCCTCCGGCGCCGCGGCCAACCGACCCAGGGAGGGCTCCGTCATCGTGTCTGCCGAGGAGCTGCGCGCGAAGATCCGCGAGGTTCCCGACTTCCCGAAGCCGGGCATCCTGTTCTACGACATCACCACCCTGCTCAAGGACGCCGGCCGCCTACAAGGAGGCGATCGACCTGATGCTGGCGCCCTATGCCAACGAGCAGGTCGACGTCGTCGTCGGCATGGAGTCGCGCGGCTTCATCTTCAGCGCCCCGATGGCCTACCTGCTCGGGGCCGGGCTCGTCCCCGTCCGCAAGCTGGGCAAGCTGCCGGCCGAGACGATCACCGTCGAATACGCCCTCGAGTACGGCTCGAACACGCTCGAGATCCATCGCGACGCGATCGCGCCGGGCCAGAAGGTCCTGATCGTCGACGACCTGCTCGCGACGGGCGGCACGGTCCATGGCACGATCGAGCTGGTCGAGCGCCTCAAGGGCGAGGTCGTCGGTCTCGGGTTCCTGGTCGAGCTCGAATTCCTCAAGGGCCGCGACCGGCTCGACGGACGGCGCGTCACCAGCGTCGTCAAGTACTGACGGGCCACCGGATCGAGGCACGCACATTGGCCGACTCCCCCAGCGATCGCAGCGACGTGTCGCAGCCGCCCGAGGCGGCGGCGGGGGATGCGGTCGGGCCAGCCGGCGATCCGACGCTGCCGCGCCGCCGCAACGCCACCGGCCGCGACGCCACCCGCCGTGGTTCCGCCGCCGGTCGATCTCGGGCGGCGCCGCTTCTTCCGCAGCTTCGCCGGGGAGCTCCTCAACACAGCCGCCTCGGTGGCGGGCGCGGCGCAGGCCCTCCAGCAGGTCTCGGCCGAGGCCGCCGGGGCCATCCTCAACCCGGCCGGCTTCGCGGCGGCGCCGCCACTCGCCGATCCGGGCGCGCACCTCGGCAGACGGCCGCCCGAGCGGCTTCCGGACCCCGTTCCGCGAGGACGGTGGCGTCCTCTACCTCATCGATCAGCGACGCCTGCCGGACGCCCTCGTGGAGTACCCCTGCAAGTCGGCCGGCGAGGTCGCCTTCGCGATCCGGGAGATGGTCGTCCGCGGGGCGCCCGCCATCGGCCAGGTCGCGGCGATCGGCATGGCGCTGAGCGCCGAGCACCAACGGGACGGCATGCCCGTACGCGCGGCGGGCGACCCTGCGGGGCTCGGCCAACGCCCTGATCAACGCGCGTCCGACGGCGGTCAACCTCCGCTGGGCGGTCGAGCGGATCATGGCCCGCTACGTCGAGGTCGGCGACCTGTCCGACGACGGCAACGCGATCGCCGACGCGATCCGGGCGGAGGCGGACGCGATCGTGTTCGAGGCGACGACCGACCACGGCCGGCTGGCGACGTTCGGTCTCGACATCCTGCCCCGACCCGACGATCGGCCCGTGCGCATCCTCACCCACTGCAACACGGGGCCGCTGGCCTGCGGCCAGTACGGCACGGCCCTCGGCGTCGTCCAGGCCGCCCACCACGCCGGGCGCGACCTGCACGTCTGGGTCGACGAGACCCGGCCGTACCTGCAGGGCGCCCGCCTGACGACCTGGGAGCTGGCCCAGGCCGGCGTGCCGCACACGCTGCTCCCCGACGTGGCGGCCGGGTACCTGATGGCCCGCGGTGAGGTGGACGTCATCCTCGTCGGCGCGGACCGGGTCGCTGCCAACGGCGACACCGCCAACAAGGTCGGCACCTACCCGCTGGCCGTCCTCGCGGCGCGCCACGGCATCCCGTTCTACGTCTGCGCGCCGACGAGCTCGATCGACCTCGCCACGGCCGACGGGGGCGGCATCGAGATCGAGGAGCGCAAGGCGGAGGAGGTCCTCGAGTTCCGGGGCGTGCGGATCGCGCCGCACCGGACACGGAGGTCCGCAACCCGGCCTTCGACGTCACGCCCGGCCGAGCTGATCACGGGCATCGTGACCGAGGAGGGGGTCATGCGCGCACCGTTCGAGACGAGCCTGTCCGGTGCCGTGACCGCGGCGGCGGCGCGCTGGGCCGCGATGCCGGGCTTCCGGGCCGATCGCGGCACGCGCCGTCGCGGCGGTGCCGACTGATGGCGTCGGTCGTCGTCGGGCGCCGCGGCGTCGCTCGTCGCGAAGACGACGACCGACAAGGCGGTCCTGCGCGCCTTCCTCGAGACGCGACCGGCTGTACGCCGCATACGCGCTCTGCGATCTCGAGGAACGGGAGTTCGCCCGCACCCGCTGGGGGATGGCCTGGGACGGCGACACCCCGGTCGCCCTCGTGCTCGAGTACAACGGCCCCACGCCGCAGCCGCTCTTCGCCATGGGCCGGGACGACGGCATCGCGGTCATCCTGCGCGACCTGATCCGGCCGCGGGTCGCCTACGTCGCGGCGCCGCCCGCGGTCCTGCCGGCGATCGAGACCGCCTACCGGGTCGACCCGGGTCCGACGATGGTCCGGATGTGGGTCGACCGGGCCACCTTCCGACCCGTACCCGGCCAGCGTCCAGCGGCTCCTGCCGGTCGACATCGGCGACCTGAACCGTCTCTACCAGCTCGGCTTCGCGTCGTGGCTGCCGTCGACGGCGATCGCCGACGGCGTGTACTACGGCCTGCGCGTCAACGGCCAGCTGGTGTCCGCCGCGGGCACGCACGTGGTCAGCCCGGGCGCCCGCCTGGCGGTCGTCGGCAACGTCCTGACCCATGTCGACTATCGTGGACGCGGCTTCGCGACCGCCGTCACCGGTGCCGTGACCGCCGAGCTGCTGCGGATGTGCGACCAGGTCGTGCTCAACGTCCGCTCCGACAACCCGCCCGCCCTCAATGCCTACCGCCGCCTCGGGTACGCGGAACACGTCCGCTTCGAGGAGCGCCTCGTCCATCGCCTCGGTTCGCCCTGGCCGGACTCTCGCGGCGCCGTTGCGGCGCCTGTTCACCCGCAAGGAGACCGATCCTCGATGACGACCACCGACACATCCACCGGCCCACGACGTGACCGACCTCGGCCTGGCCGCCGAGGGTGTCCGGCGGATCGAGTGGGCCGAGCGCGAGATGCCCGTCCTGCGCCTGATCCGCGAGCGCTTCGAGCGCGATCGGCCGCTGGACGGCCTGCGCATCGGCGCGTGCCTGCACGTCACGACCGAGACGGCCAACCTCATGCGGACGCTCAAGGCCGGTGGTGCGCAGGTCGTCCTCGCCGCGAGCAACCCGCTTGTCGACCAAGGACGACGTCGCGGCGGCCCTCGTCGCCGAGTACGGCATCGCGGTCCATGCCCGGCGCGGCGAGGACAACGACACCTACTACACCCACCTGCGCTCGGTCGCCGACACGCACCCGCAGCTGACGATGGACGACGGCTGCGACCTGGTGAACCTGCTCCACACGGAGCGGCCCGACCAGGTGGCCGAGGTCCAGGCGGGGACCGAGGAGACGACCACGGGCGTCATCCGGCTCCGGGCGATGGCCGCCGACGGGATGCTCCGCTTCCCGGTCATCGCCGTGAACGAGGCACAGACCAAGCACCTCTTCGACAACCGCTACGGCACCGGCCAGAGCACCCTCGACGGGATCCTGCGGGCGACCAACATCCTGATCGCCGGTCGCCAGGTCGTCGTGGCCGGGTACGGCTGGGTCGGCAAGGGCATCGCGGCCCGGATGGCCGGCCACGGCGCCCATGTCGCCGTCGTCGAGGTCGACCCGGTCCGGGCGCTCGAGGCGCTGATGGACGGCTTCCAGGTCAAGACCGCCGGGGAGGCGGCCGCCTGGGGCGAGCTGTTCATCACCGCGACCGGCAACGTCAACGTCTTCCGGCGAGAGCATTTCGAGGCGATGCGGGACGGCGCGATCATGGCCAACTCCGGCCACTTCGATGCCGAGCTGGATCTGTCCGCCCTCCGGGCACTCGCCGAGGGCCACGTCCGCGAGGTCCGCGAGAACGTCGAGGAGTTCGACCTGGGCGGCAAGAAGCTGAACCTCATCGCCGAGGGCCGGTTGGTCAACCTCGGCGCCGCCGAAGGACATCCGGCGGCAGTCATGGACATGAGCTTCGCCAACCAGGCACTGTCGGCCGAGTACGTGGCGCGCCACCACGCCGAGCTCGAGCCCCGCGTCTACAACGTCCCGGAGGCGATCGACGCCGAGGTCGCCCGGCTCAAGCTGGCCGCGCTGGGCATCGTGCTCGAGCCGATGACCGCGGAGCAGACGGCGTACGTCTCGTCCTGGCAGCACGGCACCTGACCGGGTGATCGAGCGCACCATCGCCCCCTTTGGGGCCTGGCATTCCACGATCAGGATCGACGATGTCGTGGGCGACGTCGTCCTGCTCGCGGAGCCGTGGGTCGACGGCGACGACGTGTTCTGGCTGGAGGGCCGGCCGACCGAACGCGGTCGTCGGGTCCTCGTCCGGGCATCCGCGGACGGCTCGACGACCGACCTGACACCCGCGCCGTTCAATGTCCGGACCGGCGCGCACGAGTACGGCGGCGGCTCGTACGTCGTCACGGGCGGGACGGTCGTCTTCTCGAACCTTCCGGACGGGCGCCTGTACCGGCTCGACCCCGGCGCGGACGAGCCCGTCCCGCTCACCCCGGAGGGCCCGTTCCGGTACGCCGACCTGCGCCCCGACCTCGCCCGGCGACGCTTCTACGCTGTCCGCGAGGACCACACCGGCGGGGGCGAGGCGATGAGCACCATCGTCACGATCCCGCTCGACGGCGGCGATCCACGGGTGCTGGTCGCGGGCTCGGACTTCGTGGCCGCGCCGCGCCTGTCGCCCGACGGCGCCCGCCTGGCCTGGCTCGAGTGGGACCACCCGGACATGCCGTGGGATGCGACCCGGCTGCGGGTGGCCGCGTTCGAGCCGGACGGGACGCTCGGCGAGTCGGCTCTCGCCGCGGGCGGGCCGGACGAATCGATCGTCCAGCCGGAGTGGTCGCCGGACGGAACGCTCCACCTGATCAGCGATCGGACCGGCTGGTGGAACCTCTACCGGCTGGTCGAGGGTCCGCGCCTCGAGCCCCTCGCGCCCATGGAGGCCGAGTTCGCCGACCCGGCCTGGATCTTCGATCGATCGTCGTACGGGTTCCTCGCCGACGGCGCGATCGTGGCCATCGCCCGGAGCGGCGGCCGGGACCACCTCTACCGGATCGAGCCCGGCCTGCTGGCCGGCGAGATCGAGATGCCGTTCACGGAGCTCGACGCGCTGCGCGTCGGTGAGCACACCGTCGTCGCCATCGCCGGGCGCCCGGGCGATCCCGCGGTCGTGGCCCGGTTCGACCCGGTCACCCTCGCGCCGGCCGGCGTCCTCCGGCGCGCCAGCACGGTCACGATCGACCCCGCGGCCATCGCCGAGCCCGAGTCGATCGAGTTCCCGACGACGGGCGGCCGGACCGCCCGTCGCGCTGTACTACCGGCCCACGAACCCGGCCTTCGCCGCGCCGGACGGCGAGCGCCCGCCGCTCCTGGTCCTGTCGCACGGTGGCCCGACCTCGAACGCCTCGACCTCGCTGGACCTGGGCAAGCAGCTCCTGACCAGCCGCGGGATCGCCGTGGTGGACGTCGACTACGGCGGCAGCACCGGCTACGGCCGCGAGTACCGCCGGCGTCTCGACGGCCAATGGGGCGTCGTCGATGTCGACGATTGCGTCGCGGCAGCCCGGTTCCTGGTGGAGCGCGGCGATGCCGATCCGTGGCGCCTGGCGATCGAGGGCGGCAGCGCGGGCGGCTACACGACCCTCGCTGCGCTCGCCTTCCGCGACGTCTTCGCGGCCGGCATCAGCCTGTTCGGCATCGGCGACCTGGCGCTGCTGGAGACCCAGCCGCACAAGTTCGAATCGCGCTACAACCACCGGCTGGTCGGGTCCGTACCCGGAGGCGGCCGACCTGTATCGCGAGCGCTCGCCGAACTTCTTCATGGACCGGTTCTCGTGCCCCGTGCTCATCCTCCAGGGCCTCGACGACAAGGTCGTCCCGCCGGCCCAGGCGGAGTCGATCGTGGCGGCGCTGACCGCCAACGGGATCCCCCACGCGTACATCGCCTTCGAGGGCGAGGGCCACGGCTTCCGCGGCGCCTACGCCATCCGGCGCACCATCGAAGCGCGGCTGTCGTTCCTGGGCCAGGTCTTCGGGTTCGTCCCGGACGACCAGCTCGAGCCGCTCGAGGTGCCCGGCCTCGACACCTGGCCCGCCCGCCGCCGCCGCGCCCCGCGTTCGGCGTCACCGAGGCATCGACCGCGATCTGATGGAGCTCAGCCCCATCGAGCTGGTCCTCGGCCTGTTCGTGGTCGCGGTCGCCCTGGCGTACGTCGCCCGCTGGATCGGCGTCGCGTACCCGATCCTCCTGGTGCTCGGCGGCCTCGCGCTCGGATTCGTCCCCGGGGTGCCCTCGATCGTGCTCGACCCGAGCGTGGTCTTCCTTCTCCTCCTTCCGCCGATCCTGTTCGGGGCGGGCTACTCGACGCCCATCCGCGACTTCAAGGCCAACCTCCGGCCGATCGTCCTGCTGGCCGTCGGGCTGGTGCTGTTCACGACGGTCGTCGTCGGGGTCACCGCGCAGCTCTTCATCCCCGAGCTGGCGGTCAACGCCGGTGCCGCCTTCGCGCTGGGGGCGATCGTCGCGCCACCGGACGCGGTCGCGGCGACGGCCATCTTCCGGCGCCTCGGCGCGCCCCGTCGGGTGGTCACGATCCTCGAGGGCGAGAGCCTGATCAACGACGCGACGGCGCTGATCGCCTATCGCTTCGCGGTCGCGGTGGCCATCGGGGGGACCTTCTCGATCGCCGCGGCCGGGACGTCGTTCGTGTTCGTCGGTCTCGGCGGGATCGTGGTCGGGGTCGTCGTGGGGTTCATCCTGACCGAGGGCTGGCGGCGGACCAACGATCCGACGCTGGAGATCATGATCTCGCTGCTCGCGCCATTCGCGGCCTACCTGCCGGCCGAGGCCCTTGGCCTGAGCGGGGTCCTGGCCGCGGTCGTGGCCGGGCTGATCGCCGGACGGCGTGCCGCGCGTGTCCTGTCGCCCGACGCGCGCCTGATGGGCCGCGCGGTCTGGGACATCGTCACGTTCATCATCAACAGCCTCGCATTCATGCTCATCGGCCTGCAGCTACCGTCGATCCTCGCGCACCTCGACCTGCCCGGCACCACGTTGGTCGCCTACGGCCTGGCGATCAGCCTGATCGTGATCGTCACCCGGATCGTGTGGGTCTTCCCGGCGACCTACCTGCCCCGGCGCCTGAGCAAGTCCGTCCGGGAACGCGACCCGAGCCCGGCACCGGCGGCCGTCTTCGTCATCTCCTGGGCGGGCATGCGCGGCGCCGTCTCGCTGGCCGCCGCCCTGGCCCTGCCGATCGACGTCCGGTTCCCGCAGCGCGACCTGGTCATCTTCCTGACCTTCTGCGTCATCCTGGCCACGCTCGTCGGTCAGGGGCTGACCCTGCCCGCGCTCATCCGGCGGCTGGGGTTGTCCGCCGCCAGCGGGCCGGACACGGAGGAGTCGCACGCCCGGCAGGCCGCCGTCGATGCCGCGCTCGCCCGGCTGACCGATCTCGAGGACGAGTACCCGGGCCATCGCGAGCTGGTGGATCAGCTGCGGTCGCGCTACGAGCACGAGGCCAGCCACGTCTGGCCGCACGGCGACGGCGTGCGCGACGAGGATGAGCAGGAGAAGCTCGACCACCTCGAGATCCGGACCGCCGTCCTCGACGCCGAGCGCGAGGCGGTCATCCGGATGCGGGACGACGGGATCATCAGCGACGAGGTGCTCCACAGCATCGAGCGCGACCTCGACCTCGAGGCGTTGCGGAGCGGCGTCTGACGCACCGTCCGCGGCTCGCGCGAGGCCTGTCGTGCTAGCCTTCCCGACCATGAGCATCGTCGACGCCGCGCACTATCTCTTCACCTCCGAATCGGTGACCGAAGGCCATCCCGACAAGATGTGCGACCAGGTCTCCGATGCGATCCTCGACGCGATCATCCGCGAGGACCCGAACGCCCGGGTCGCGTGCGAGACGGCGACCACGACGGGCCTGGTCATGGTCCTCGGCGAGATCACGACGACGACCTACATCGACATCCAGGCGGTGGTGCGCGACACCGTTCGCGACATCGGCTACACCCGGGCCGACTACGGCTTCGACTACCTGACGTGCGGCACGCTCATCTCGGTCAAGGAGCAGTCGCCCGACATCGCCCAGGGCGTCGACGCCGCCCTCGAGGTGCGCGACGACGCGGCCTCGGCGTTCGAGCTCGGCGCCGGCGACCAGGGGATGATGTTCGGGTTCGCGTGCCGCGAGACCCCGGAGCTCATGCCGCTGCCGATCGCGCTGGCCCACCGGATGGCCCGCCGCCTGGCCGAGGTCCGCAAGTCCGGCCAGCTGCCCTATCTGCGCCCGGACGGCAAGACCCAGGTCACCGTCGAGTACGAGCACGGCGTCCCGAAGCGGGTGCGCACCGTGGTCGTCTCCGCCCAGCACGACCCGGACGTCCGGACCGAGCGGCTCCGGAGCGACATCGTCGAGACGGTCATCCTGCCGACCATCCCGGCCGACCTGCGCGAGACCGATCCGATCATGCACGTCAACCCGACCGGCCGGTTCGTCACGGGCGGCCCGATGGGCGACGCCGGCCTGACCGGTCGCAAGATCATCGTCGACTCGTACGGCGGGATGGCCCGCCACGGCGGCGGCGCCTTCAGCGGCAAGGATCCGACGAAGGTCGACCGGTCCGCGGCCTACGCGGCGCGCTGGGTGGCCAAGAACGTCGTCGCGGCCGGCCTGGCCGACCGGTTCGAGGTCGAAGTCGCCTACGGCATCGGCATCGCCCGGCCGATCAGCCTGAGCGTCGACTCGTTCGGGACGGGCAAGCTCGACGACAACGCCATCCAGGCCCTGATCGAGCGCCATTTCGACCTCCGCCCGGCATCGATCATCGCCGCGCTCGACCTGCGCCGGCCGCTCTATCGCCAGACGGCGTCGTACGGCCATTTCGGCCGGCCCGACCTCGACCTGCCGTGGGAGCGGACCGACAAGGCGGCCATCCTGGCCGCGGACGCCGGCCTGCCGGTCCCGGTCGCCGTCGCCTGACCGCGGCGGTCATTCGCTGGGGGCGGCCGGCCCTAGACTAGCGGCGCATGTACGCCGTCATCCTGGCCGGCGGCGGTGGGACGCGTCTCCACCCGCTGAGCCGCGCCGAGCGCCCCAAGCCGTTCCTGCCACTGCTCGGCGAGCGCACCCTCCTGCAGGGGACGGTCGAACGTCTGGCTGGGCTCGTCGACGACATCACGGTCGTCACCGACCGGCGCTACGAGCAGATCGTCCGCGAGCAGACACCGGGAGTGCGCGTCGTGGTCGAGCCGATGGGCCGGAACACCGCGGCGGCGATCGCCCTGGCCGCACTGACGATCGAGAAGCACCCGGACGACGTGATGATCGTCCTCCCGGCGGATCAGACCGTGCAGGACGTCGCCGTCTTCCAGGGCGTGCTCCAGTCGGCCGCCGACTGTCTCGCGACGGGGGTCTTCGGGATCGAGGATCCGCTGGTCACCCTCGGGATCCAGGTCGATCGTCCGGCGACGGAATACGGCTACCTGATCCCCGATCTCGACAACGGCACGGTCGTGTGCGGCCTGCAGGCCTATCCGCTGACCCGCTTCGAGGAGAAGCCCAAGCCGGCCCGTGCCGAGGAGCTGTTCAAGGACGGCAAGGGCGTCGCCTGGAATGCCGGGATCTTCCTGTGGCGTCGCCGGGCCATCCTGGCCGCGCTCACCCGCTACACGGGCCTCCTCCAGTCGCTCGGGCCGATGGCGGGGACGCCGTCCAGCCTCCAACGGGCCTACGAGGCGATCCAGAAGCCAGTGTCCATCGACTACGCCGTCATGGAGGGGGCCGCCCAGAACGGCCAGGTCGTGATGGCGTCGATGGACGTCGGCTGGTCCGACCTCGGGTCGTGGTCGGCGTTGCTGAAGGGCCTCGACGCGCGCGGGACGGGCGCCGTGGTCCAGGCAGGCGAGACCATCGAGGTCGAGCACGACGACCTCATCGTCCGGCGGATCGGCGACCGGCTGGGGGTCGTCGCGCCTCTCCACCGGGGTAGGATGACGGCCGCCCAGCCCATCGCGGTCCTGCGCGGCACCGGTCCCGACCGGGTGACCGTCGAACTGCTGCTCGAGCGCTGCACCCAGCCGGAGGACCTGACGTGACGCTGACCGGCAAGCCGCCCGCGCCGACGACGATCGTCTTCGGCACCGACGGCTGGCGCGCCCGGATGGCCGACGAGTTCACCTACGACAACGTCCGGCGCTGCGCCGATGGCGTGGCCGCGTACGTCGTCGGACGTGGCGAGACGGCCAAGGGCGTCGTCATCGCCTATGACCGGCGCTTCTCGTCCGAGTTCTTCGCGATGGCCGCCGCCGAGATCCTGCTCGCCCACGACATCCCGGTCGCCTTCGCGGTCCACGCCGTGCCGACCCAGATGAGCTCGTACGAGGTCGTCGAGCGCGGCGCGTCGGCCGGCATCGTCATCACCGCCAGCCACAATCCGTGGGTCGACAACGGGTTCAAGGTCAAGGCGCCGACCGGCGCTGCGGCCGGCGCCGAGATCCTCGGCGTGATCGAGGCCCGGCTCGCGGAGAACGGCGGGGTCGGGCTGGAGCGACGGCCGTTCGCGGACGCCGAGGCGGCCGGGCTCGTCGAGCGGTACGACCCGTTCGAGGGCTACGAGCGATTCGTCCGGCGGACGGTCGACCTGGACGAGCTGAAGGCCGCCGACGCGACGATCCTGGTCGACCCGATGTGGGGCGCAGGGAGCGGCTGGCTGTCGCGGCTGCTGGCGGGCGGGCGGCTGCGCGTCGACGAGATCCACCAGGAGCGCAACCCGTACTTCGGCGGGGTCAATCCGGAGCCGATCCGCCCGAACATCGACGAGGCGCTCGGGATCCTGGCCGCGGGCGGCTACGACCTCGGCCTGCTCCTCGATGGCGATGCCGACCGGGCGGGGGCCGCCGACGAGCGCGGCACGTTCCTCCACCAGCTCCAGGTGACGGGCCTCCTGATGTACTACCTCGCGGAGCATCGCGACTGGCGTGATCCGGTCGTCGTCAGCGTCAACAACACGTCCATGGCGGAGAGGCTCGGCGCGCACTACGGCATCGCGACCTACGAGACACCGGTCGGCTTCAAGTTCATCGGCCCGAAGATGATCGAGACCGGGGCGATGATGGGCGCCGAGGAATCGGGCGGCTTCGGGTTCGGCATGCACCTGCCCGAGCGCGACGGCGTGTACGCGGACCTGCTGCTGCTCGACCTCTTCCTGCGGGAGCGGGCGGCCGGGCGCTGGCCGGTGTCGCGCGCGGTCGAGCACTTCCACGCGCTCGCGGGGCCGTCGTTCTACCTCCGGACGGACGTCCACGTGGAGCGGGCGGCCTACCCGGACACGAAGCGGCGCCTGCTGGTCGACCTTGCGGCAAGCCAGCCGGCCGAGCTCGCGGGCGAAGCCGTCGCCCGGACCGTGCCCCTCGACACCGGCGACGGCTTCAAGTTCTTCCTGGCGGACGGCTCGTGGCTGCTCATCCGGACGTCCGGCACGGAGCCCCTGGTCCGCATCTACACGGAGGCCACCTCCGGCGAGCTGCGCGACGCGCTGCTGGTCGCCGGGGAGCGGCTGGTGCGCGGCTCGTGAGCGATCGGTCGGACGCACCCGCGCGGCGGGTCGACAAACCGTGGGGCCACGAGCTCATCTGGGCCCACACGGACACGTACGTCGGCAAGGTCCTGGTGATCGAGGCCGGCAAGCGGCTGTCGCTCCAGCGCCACGAAGTCAAGGACGAGTCGATCCTGGTCACCGCGGGCCGGCTGCGCCTCTTCCTCGAGGACGATGATGGGACGGTCCAGGTCGAGGAGCTCGTTCCGGGCGACCACCGGCGCGTCCGGACCGGCCGGATCCACCGCTACGAGGCGATCGAGCGGACCGAGCTCATCGAGGTGTCGACGCCCGAGCTCGACGATGTCGTCCGGTTGGAGGACGACTTCGGGCGGGAGGGCACGGCCGCCCCATAGGACCCCGATGGGATGATTTCATGGGTGTTCGGAGCGGATCGCGGGTGTACCCTTTCCCCACGCGACCGCCATCACCGGTCGAGGTGCAGACCGGACGGCGGCCCCGCGAGCGCCCATGTGGGCGACGGAGGTAGCGCTGCGATGCACAGCTCCCTGATCGGCAAGGTCGAGAAGGCAAATCGCTACGCCCGAGAGCTCGATCGGATCACGATCGACCGGCTCTCGCTCACGTTCCGTGGCGATAACGACACCCACCACATCGGGCTCGACGGCGGTCAGTGGCGTTGCACCTGCCACTACTTCGAGAGTTGGGGATCGTGCGTCCATCTCCTGGCGCTCCAGAAGGTCTTTGGCGTGATGCTGCCCGAGGAGGCCCAGGTCTCGATCTTCGCCGCGGCGGAGGCCGTCACCGCCTGATCGCGGGCGCCGATCCGAAGGCGCCACATCCCTTACCGGAGCCAGGCGACCACCGCGCCCCGCGCCGCGTCGATGACCGGTTGCGCCACCCGTCGCCAGTCCGAGCCTCCGTCGTGGATGGCGAGGCTGACCGTGCCGTCCTCCGCGGCCCAGGCGACGACGAGCCGCTGACCGGTCCCGTCCAGGGCGAACCCGATCGCCGTCGACGAGCCCGTCGGCGGGGCGATCGACGCGAGCTGCGAGCCATCGCCCGCGAGCCAGCCGGCCGTGTCCCGCACCACCACCGGATCGCCCTGGGCGGCCATCGTCGCCATGCGCTTGCCATCGCCCGAGGCCGCGAGGAGCCGGTCGCCGCTCGGGCCGTCGGTCACCTCGCTCGTCGTCGTGTCGACGATCGCGGCCAGCGGTGCCGCCGCGTCACCCGTCACGACCACCACGCGATCGGGATCGATCCAGACGGGCGGAGCCGCCACGACGGCCCGATCGATCGCGATCTCGAACGCGGATGCGGTGCTCGGGTCGATGAGCACGACGTTGACCGCGCCGCCGCCGGGCAGGTCACCGGCGAGGGTGGCGAACCGGCCCCCTTCGGGATCCCAGGTCGCGAAGAAATCGGGTCCCACCGGGGCCTTGCCGGTGGGGTCGGTCGCCTTGACCGGGCGCCACACGAGCGGATCGCCGAGATGGACGGGATCGCTCGTCGCGGTCGTGCCCTTGGGCAGGACGGCCGCCAGGACGTTGGCACGGCCGGTCGCGATCCAGGTGGCGTCGCTCTTGGGCAGCGTGATCGGGACACCCTCGCGCGACGATCCGTCCCAGCCGAGCAGTGCGGTCCCGTCCGCGGTCGCCGCCAGGACGATGAGCCCGTCGGTCGCCGTGGCCTGCCCCCCGGAGGGCTTCGCGTCGCCGCAGGCAGCCGCGACGCCGAGGACGCAGGCCAGCAGGATCGCGACGCCGACGGCGGACCGCGGACGGAGCGCTGATCGGGCGGGCCGGGTCGAGATAGGCATCGGCGCGGCAAGTGTGCCATGCCGATGCCTGCCGTCACCGCACGGTCACCTGCCAGTAGTAGACGGCCGTGCCGAGGTCGTCGGCGAAGGTCACGTCGACCTGGACGGACCACGAGCCGGGCCCGGGAGCCGCGAACGTCACCGGTGCCGGCCCACCGCCCAGGGCGACGGCGCCGGCACCGTCCGTGGTCCCGGCCGGGACGCGCCGTGCCGTCCACCCGGCGACCGCCACGCCATCGGCGAGTACGACGGTCAGCGGCTCGCCGGCGCCGACCGTGATCGGCGTCCCGGGCAGCCATGGGCTGTCCGACCCGCCGTCGCCCCAGGTGAAGGACCCGAGCTGGCCGACGACCGGATCCCCGCCCTCGGCCGCGAGCCTCGCCTGGGGCGGTCCGGCGGCAGGGGACGTTGCCGGTGCCCCGGCGGTCGGGCCGATGTCGACCGCGGCAGGTGCCGTCGCCACAGCCGCGGACGAGGCCGAGCCGCCGGCCGGGGATCGGCCGGAGCAGCCCAGCATCAGCCCGGCGATGGCCAGAGTGGCGGCCACGACGACCGCTGACCTGTTCACGTGCATGGGACGGCGATGACGGCGTCGGCACTGGCGGCGGCGGTGCACCCGACCACGACATCGACCCGGACGGTCGGAGAGGCGTCGCCGTTGATGCCCTCGTTCGTCGGCGTGCTGAAGACGGCTCGATAGTCGGTGTCCGCGCCGAGGCGCTGGGCGAGGACGTAGGTCCCCGCGCTCGCGCCGGCCGGCATCATGCCGACGGTGCTCCAGGCCGTGGCGCCCGGAGCCCGGCGCTGGAGCGTGACCGTCCGACCGCCTACGACGTTGCCGGCCAGACGGCCGTAGCTGCTGGTGGAGCCGACCTTCAGCGTCGCGGTCAACCTGGCCGTGCCGCCGGTCGGGATCGATGCGGGCGACCTGGTCAGCGTCAGGACCGTGGCCAGGTCGAGGCAGGTCGAATACTTCGCGGACGACGAGGTGACGTCGTACTTGACCTGCAGGGTCGCAACGTCGCAGCGCCCGAACGTGTGGCGGTTCCAACCGGTGGCCGGCTTCGTCCGGGAGAACGTCTGGACGACGGCATCCTCGTAGTCCGAATCGCTGTCGTAGTTCACGTGGTGGTTGAGCCCCTCCACGTGGCCGAACTCATCGAGCGCGATCGTCTCGGCGTCGTAGCAGCCGTTCGGAGGCGAGGCATACGCCTGGCACCACTTGAGCGTGCCCCAGTCGAAGACGTGGCCCTGCTCGCGCAGCCACATGGTGAACCCGTCCGGGGCGTCGCGGGTAAAGCAGGCCAGCCCGTTGACTCCGCAGGTCGCGCCCACGCCGTAACCGATCGGGTTGGGGCCGCCGGCGTCATACGCGAACGTCGCGGCATGCGACGCACGACTGGCGGTGGCGTCCGCGGCGGCCTCCGTGATGGCCGTCTTGATCGCCGCGCTGGGGACCGAGCCGGCCCGCCAGCGGAAGCGCAGGACCTGGTCCTGGCCGAACGAGCCGCCGCTGAGCGCCGGATCGGGTCCATGCGCGGCGGCGCCGGTCGGGGACAGCGCGACACCAAGGAAAACGACCGTCGCGAGCACCAGCCGTCGCACACTTGGCCGCCTCACATGGACTGATCGGGATCGGGTCAGGGTGGTCATCGCACGGCCTCGTCCAGAGGGACGGCCGCGCCGTCCGGCAGATGGCGGAGGATCGGTCGGGGAGCGGCTGGATCGGCCGGGATCCGGCCGTCCGGGGCGAGCAGCACCCAGCCCGGCGGCAGGTCGGTCGCCGTCCCGGGCACGGCAGCGGCCGACGCGAGACCGAGATGGTTCGGGAGAGGCCCGAGGTCTGCCGGCGCCCCCTGGTCATCGAGCGGTCGGGCGTGCAGCCGGCGGCCCGTGGCCGTGCGCTGCTCGTGGACGAGGCGCGTCCCGTCCGGCGTGCCGACCAGGGCTGCCGCGCCGGCATCCTCCGCGAGAGTGCGCCGGCCACCGCTTCGCACATCCGTGACGACGATGGGGCAGGGGAGACCCCGACATGCGGCGTAGGTCACGACCTGGTCGCCGTCCACGCCGACGAGGAGTCCGAGGTCCGGCGCGTCGAGCAGAGTCGCGGTCGCAGCGGCGGCCGCCGCATCCGGTCGCACGAGTCGCGTCCGGCAGGCGACCTCCCCGCACGACTGGATGGCGAGCTCGTCTCCCGCCAGCGACCAGGTGAACTCGGTCGACCACGTCCGACCGAATCGACCGTCGTCGACGATCGGGTCGAGGATCCGGCGAACGCCGCCCCGGCCGTCGGTCGGCCGCAGCCAGATCCCGTGGTCCGCCCGGCTGACCCGATCCACGCGCATCTCGATGATCGACGTCCCGGTCGGGTCGACCGTGGCCCGCCGGATGATGTCGCGCTCCTCCGCGATCGACCAGGAGCAGCCGCCGGCGACATCCACAGCCGCCAGCCGGGACGAAGTTCCGTCATCGGATCCGACCAGAACGATCCGGCCGAATGGCCCGGCGGCGAACGATTCGGCGGGCAGGTCCATGGACCGGACCTGCCGGTCCCCGTCGAGACCGATCGCCACGCGCTGACCGCGCAGGTCGCCGCCGCCGTCGATCACCGGATCCTGGCGGAACCACGGCGCTCTCCCGAGACCCTCGAGATCGCTCGGTCGCGCGTCGGCAGCCGCCGCTGACAGGGCGCCCGGTGGCCCGGCGCAGGCACGCGGTGCCCACGGCCGAGCGGCCGCGCCCGCGGTCGCCGACGCGACGAGTCCCACGGCCCCAAGTGCGACCACGCCCGGTCCGATCCAACGCAGCCATCGTGTCTCCACCATCACGGGTGCTCCTCCGGCGGATGGGACAGCTGGCGGGAGGAGGGCGAGGCACCGATCCTCGCAGGCGACCCTTATCGCGGACTTACCTGCGCGGCGCTGGTCCTGTCACCATGCATGGGCGATGGAGCGGGCGCTGAGCTTTGGGTCGGTGGCGTCGGCGTATGAGCGCTATCGACTCGGCTACCCGGACGAGCTCGTCGACGAGGTGCTGGCATACGCCGGTCGACCGGTCCGCAGCGCGCTGGAGATCGGGGCGGGCACCGGCAAGGCCACGCGCGCCTTCGTCGCGCGAGGCGTCGACGTGACCGCGACGGAGCCGGACGCCGCCATGCTGGCGGAGCTGCGCAAGCACGTGCCGTCGACGGTGTCCACGCTGCAGTCGTCCCTCGAGGACATCCCGGTCACCTCGACATACGACCTGGTGTTTGCCGCCGCCTCGCTGCACTGGACGGACCCGGCCGGCCGATGGCCGCGGATCGCGTCATTGCTCGTCCCCGGTGGCGTCTTCGCATCGTTTGGCGGACCGGCGCGCCTGGCTGATCCGGCGGTCGAGGACGCTGTTCGCCTGGCGCGGTTGCCATTCCTGGCCGACGACGACATCCCGTCGCCCGACGGCACGCCGCCGGACAGCCCGATGCAGTGGCCCGGGACCGAGCTGACCCAAAGCGACGAGTTCACCGACGTGCGTCAGCTCGTCATCGAGCGTCGGGCGACGGTCTCGGCGGCGGACTACCTCGGCCATCTGTCGACGATCTCGGCGTACAACGAGCTCTCCGCCCCGATCCGCGAGCAGGCGTTCCGGGCCATCGGTGACGTGCTCCCAGCCCAGGTCACGCTCGTCGCCGACCTGACCGTTCACCTCGCTCGGAGACGCTGACCGCCGCGAGGGACTCGACGGCGAACCCCATTGCTCGGGCTTGCCCGGTCTAGCCTTGCGGCCGCTCGGGCGGCCCAAGGCGAAGGCGGAGGCGAGCATGCGAGCGAGCGCACCCGCAGGTGCGTGAGCGACCACGCGCAGCCGACAACGCGCGCATTGGGTCGTCCCGACGGTCGCCGTGTTACCGTGCCTTTGAACCCGTCTGGTCGCGAAGCCGGTGAGATCCCGGCACAGTCCCGCTACGGTGAGCGCCCCTTCGAGAGCGCGAGTCCGGTCGCCGACCACACGGTGCATGCTCGAACCTTCGAGAGAAAGGTAGGCAGGACCCGTGCGCTCTTTCGGCTAGACCCCTCGTTCGACCCGCTCGATCGAGGGGTTTCGCGATTCCTCGCGACCCCTCCGACCTCACAACCGGAGGTTCCAGCCTGATGCCCGCCCGTTCCCGCCCGGTCCCGTCCGGCGGCCCGCTCCTCGCCCTGTTCGTCGTCCTCGCCCTGCTCCTGGCCGCCTGCGCCGGAGCGGCGACATCGTCGCCGTCGCCCGGCGCCGCCGCGGTCGTCCCGACGGCTGCCCCGAGCGCCACCACCGCCCCGACCCCGACCGCGAGCCCGTCACCGGCCCCGGCCTTCCCGGTGACGGTCACCGACGACGAGGGGACGGCGATCACGCTGCCGTCCGCGCCCCAGAAGATCGTCTCGCTGACGCCGGCCGTCACGGAGACGTTGTTCGCCGTCGGGGTCGGCGACCGTGTCGTCGGCACGGACGACGCCAGCGATTACCCGCCTGAGGCCAAGCCGCTGGCGGATGTCGTGACCTTCGGCACGGTCGACGTCGAGAAGATCGTCAGCCTCGCCCCGGACCTCGTCATCGCCGGTGGCGCCGGGTTCACGTCGGCCGAGTCGATCGCCCAGCTGCGCGCGCTCAAGATCCCGGTCCTCGTCGTCTCGAGCGCGACGCTCGACCAGATCGGCACGGACATCGAGCTGGTCGGGACCGCCGTCGGCGAGACCGCGGCCGCGACGGCCCTGGTGGACACGATGCAGGCGGACATGACCGCCGTCGGCACCGCCGCCCAGTCCGCCGCCGGTGCCGGCCCCAAGCCGCGCGTGTTCTATGACGTCGGCTACATCGACACCACCGGCCAGATCTACGGTGCAGCCAAGGGCTCGTTCCTGGCCGAGATGCTGGACATGCTCGGGGTCGACACGATCACCGGGGATGCGACGACCTACGAGGTCCCGCTCGAGACCCTCATCGAACGTGATCCGCAGGTGATCATCCTGGGCACGAATGCGTTCTACGCCCCGACGGCGGCGACGATCGCCAAGCGGACCGGCTGGTCCAAGCTGACGGCGGTCAAGACCGGCGACGTCCGGTCCGTCACCGACACCGAGATCACCCGGCCGGGGCCGCGTCTCGCGACGGGCTTCCGCAACCTGGCGCAGGCGATGTACCCGGACCTCGTCCTGCCCTCACCGGCCGCGTCAGTGGCGCCGTAACGAGGCGGCATGGCGACACGAAGCCTCTCCACCGAGCTGCGTCCGGTCGGCCTCGCCGGCCGGATCCGCGGTCGCCCCGGGTCGATCGCTGCGATCGGCCTGGTCGTGCTCGCCATCTCGCTCGTGGCCGGGGTGACGGTCGGGTCGATCCAGATCGGCGTCGGAGACACGCTGGGGGTCATCCTCCAGCGCACGCTGGGGCTCGACCTCGGCGGCCACTGGACGGCCGCCACGGAGACGATCGTCTGGGAGCTGCGGATGCCGCGGGTCCTGACGGCAGCCCTCGTGGGGGCCGGCCTCGCCGTCGCCGGCGCGACATTCCAGGGGATCGTCCGGAACCCGCTGGCCGATCCGTATGTGCTCGGCACGTCGTCCGGGGCAGCGCTGGGGGCCGCGCTGGCGATCATCCTGCCGATCGGCCTCACCGTCTTCCAGTTCGGCCTCGTCAACATCTGGGCATTCATCGGCGCCCTTTCGGCGTCCCTGCTCGTCTTCCGGCTTGGGGGAGCCGGAGGACCGAGCGGGATGACTCGCCTGCTGCTGACGGGCTACGCCGTCGGATCGATCCTGGCGGCACTGCTGACGATGGCCATGTACGTGTCGGGTGCGAATCTGCGGGCGATCTTCTCGTTCCTGCTGGGCGGCCTCGCCGCGGCATCGTGGGAGCGGCTTCTCATCGCGGCTCCGATCATCCTCACGACGTGCCTGCTCGTCGGGCTTCGGGCGCGCTCGCTCGACGGGCTGCTGCTCGGTGATTCGACGGCGAGCCACCTCGGCATCGACGTCAAGCGCGAGCGCGGAATCCTCCTCATCCTCGCCACGATGACCACCGCCGCGGCTGTCGCCATCACCGGCCTGATCGGGTTCGTGGGGCTCGTGGTCCCGCACGTCGTGCGCCTGCTGGCGGGCGCACCGGCGCGGCGCGTCGTGCCCCTGTCGGCCATCTTCGGGGCGGTCCTGCTGGTCCTCGCGGATCTCGTGGCGCGACTGTTGGGCGACCTGCCGGTGGGCGTCGTGATGGCGATCCTGGGCGCCCCGTTCTTCCTGGTCCTGCTCCACCAGACCCGCTCGGGGTACGAGCTGTGAGCGCGATCCTCGCGGCCGACCACGTCACCGTCGCGTACGGCGACCGCACGATCCTGGCCGACGTCAGCCTGTCCCTGCGCGCCGGCGAGCGGATGGCCCTCGTCGGGCCGAACGGCGCGGGCAAGTCGACGCTGCTGCGGGTCCTGACCGGGGTCATGGAGCCGCGTGCCGGCGACGTGACGCTCCGGGGCGAGGCGATCGGGACCCTCGATCGCAAGGCCGTCGCGCGGGAGATCGCGGTCGTGCCCGAGCTCGTCCAGGTACCGTTCGCGATGACCGTGCGCGAGATCGTCGGGCTCGGGCGGCTGCCGCACGATCCGCCCCTGAGCGGGCCGAGGCCGGTCGACGACGACGCCGTGGAGGCCGCGCTCGAGCGGGTCGGTGTCGGGCACCTCGCGGAGCGCGATGCGCGGCGCCTCTCGACCGGCGAGCGTCAGCTGGTGTTCGTCGCCATCGCACTCGCGCAGGCGGCACCGATCCTCGTCTTGGACGAGCCGACCGCGCATCTCGACATCCGGCACCAGGTCGAGGTCATGCAGCTGCTGGTCGACCTCAACGAGCGGGACGGGGCGACGATCGTCGCGGTCCTCCACGACCTGGCGTTGGCCGCGAACTTCTTCCCGCGCGTTGCGCTCATGCGGGACGGCCGGATCGTCGCCGATGGCCCGCCCGTGTCCACCCTCGACAACGGCCATATCCGGGGCGTGTTCGGCGTGGATCCGGCCCTGGTCCGCCTGCCGCTCGGGGCGAGCTGAGCGTGGCCGTCGACGTGCCGCCGACCGCGCCCGCCGCGGCCACGCGACGCGCGGGTGCCGGGGCGTCATTCCGGGCCGCGCTCGCCCTCCTGACCCGGCTCCCGATCCGTCCGGACGACGACACGGCCGCGAGCGGGGCGGCGGCCTTTCCGCTCGTCGGCGCGGTCGTCGGGTTCGTCGGGGCCGTGCCGCTCGCCCTCGCGTCGGCCGGCGAGCCGGTCCTCGCGGGGATCCTGGCGGTCGGGGCGATGACCGTGCTGACCGGGGCGCTCCATCTCGACGGGCTGGCGGACACGGCCGATGCGCTCCTGGCACCCGATCGGGCGACCGCCGAGCGCGCGCGGAAGGATCCGGCGGTCGGGCCGGGCGGCGCGGTCGCGCTCATCCTCGTGCTCGGGATCGAGGTCGCCGCGCTGGCCAGCCTGGCGTCGTCGGCCGGGACCCTGGGTGCGGGCGCCGCCCTCATCGTCGCGGCGGTCGTCGGGCGCGCGCTGCCGGTCGTCACCGTCGTGCTCGCGCCATCACGGGTCGAAGCGGGCGGGTTCGGCGGCTGGTTCGCGGCGCGCGTCGGGCGGGCCGACGCGGTCGTCGCGGTCGTGATCGCCATCGTCCTCACGGCCGGTCTGGCCGCCGCGACGAGGTCGCCGGCACTCGCCATCGAGGGGCTGGCGGGTGCGGCGATCGGGCTCCTCGGGGCGGCGGCGATCGTGCGCGGTCGCCGGCTGCTCGATGGCGACGGGATGGGCGCCATCATCGAAACGACAGTCGCGGCCTGCCTGGTCATCGCAGCACTGACCCGATGAGCCGGCCGCGTCGTGGCTGACCCGCTGATCCTCGCGCTCGGTGGCACGCGCAGCGGCAAGAGCCGGTTCGGGCTCGCCTCCGCCACGCGGCTGGCCGGCGAGGGCGGCCGCGCCTGGTTCCTCGCGACGGCGTGGCCGGGCGACCCGGAGCTCGACGACCGGATCGCCCGCCATCGTGCCGCGCGACCGGCCGCCTGGCCGACGATCGAGGTGGGGACGGACCTCGTGGCCGCGCTGGCTGCGACCGCCGCCGACGAGCCCGTCCTGATCGATGGCTTGACGCTCTGGCTCAGCACGCTCCTGGGCGATGACGTCCCCGAGATCGACCCGATCCTCGACGGCCCGGTGGCGGCGGCCCTGGCCGCCATCACGGAGCGACCGGGCCCCGTGATCGTGGTCAGCGACGAGGTCGGCTCGGGGATCGTCCCGATGCACGCCGGCGCGCGGGCTTATCGCGACCTCGTCGGCATCACCCACCAGCGGCTGGCCACGCTGGCCGACGAGGCGTATCTGCTCGTCGCCGGGCTGCCGGTCACCCTCAAGGGCGGTCGCGGCTCGTGAGCGGACCGAGCGAGAGCGAGGCGAGTCTCCGGTCGGCTCTGGCGGTGGTCGGACCGCTCGACGCGGACGCGATGGCGGCTGCCACGGCACGCCTGGACCGACTGACGAAGCCACCGGGGAGCCTGGGCCGGCTCGAGGGGCTGGCCATCCAGCTGGCGGGGATCACGGGGCGCGCCGACGCGCCCGTCGCCGCCCGGGCGATCGTGGTGGCCGCGGCCGATCACGGCGTCGCGGGCCGTGGCGTCTCGGCCTACCCGGCCGAAGTGACCGCCCAGATGGTCGCCAACTTCGTCGGCGGGGGAGCGGCCATCAACGTCCTCGCCGCTCAGGTCGGCGCCCGGGTCGTGGTCGTCGACGCCGGCGTTGCCGGGCCGATCCCCGACGTCGCTCCCGACCCCGTCCGCGGCGGCACGCTGGTCAGCGCCCGCGTCCGGGCCGGGACGGCCGACATGACCGAGGAGCCGGCGATGGACCGCGCCGAGACGCTCGCCGCGATCGCCACGGGGCGGGGGATCGTCACCGCCCTCAAAGGCGATGCGACCGGTCTCGATCTCCTCGGGATCGGCGAGATGGGGATCGGCAATACGACGGCCGCGAGCGCGCTGTCGGCGGTCTTCACCGGGGCGTCGGTGGACGCCGTGACCGGCCACGGCACGGGCATCGACGAGGCGGGCCGGCAACGGAAGATCGGCGTCATCGAGACCGCGCTGGCGCGCCATCGGCCGGACCCGGCCGACCCGATCGGGGTTCTCGCCGCGATCGGTGGGCTCGAGATCGCGGTCCTCGTCGGGGTCATCGCGGAGGCTGCGCTGGCCCGGATCCCGGTCGTCCTCGATGGCTTCATCAGCGGGTCGGCTGCGCTCGTCGCCGTCGCCCTCGAGCCGCGCATCGGGCCGCGCCTCATCGCGGGCCATCGCTCCAGCGAGCCCGGGCACCGGATCGTGCTGGACCACCTGCGCCTCGATCCGGTCCTCGAGCTGGACCTTCGCCTCGGCGAGGCGTCCGGCGCGGCGCTCGCGATGAGCGTGATCGTCGCCGCCGTCGCCATCCGCGACGAGATGGCCACGTTCAATTCGGCGGGGATCGCCGGACCCTCGTGACGACCATCGTCTTCGTCCGGCACGCCGCCACGTCGTGGACGGGCGTGCGCTACTGCGGTCGGAGCGATCCGTCCCTGTCCGACGATGGCCTCCAAGCGGCCGAGGAGCTCGCGATCCGTCTGGCGCCCTCCCTGCCGGGCGGCGTCCGGATCGTCACCAGCCCCAGCCGCCGAGCGCGCGAGACCGCCACGATCCTGGCCATGCGATCGGCACCTGCCGTCCTCGAGGTGGACCCCCGCTGGCTGGAGGCGGATGTCGGCGACTGCGAAGGAGCGACCTTCGACGAGGTCGAGGCGCGGTGGCCGGGGTTCGCGGCACGGCTCGCGGCCGGTGAGGCCGACATCGACTGGCCGGGCGGCGAGACCGCACGTGCGCTCCAGGCGCGGGTGACGGCAGCGTGGGAGGCGATCCTCGACACGGGTCAGCCGACGGTCGTCGTCTCGCATTCGGGACCCATCCGCCTCGCGATCGCGCTCGCGACCGGCCGGTCGACCGCCGACGTCGCATTCCCCGGCCCGGCGGAGTCGGTGGCCGTCGAGGTCCGGATCGACCCGCGCGCGACGGACGCCGCCCGCCGGGGCTCATGATGGCGCAATGCGCATCGCGGACTTCGCTCTCGAACGCTATTTCGCGCGCTGGGAGTTCGCCGTCCGGCACGTCCTGGGCGCCTCGGACGTCGAGGCCTGGCCGATGGCCGACCTCCTCGGCATCGCCGACGACGAGTCGCGCGCGCTCTGGACGGACCTCCGCCTCGGGTACACGGAATCGACCGGCCACCCGCTCCTCCGCCGCGAGATCGCCGCGCTCTACGAGACGGTCGAGCCCGACGACGTCCTGACCTTCGCGGGTGCCGAGGAGGCCATCTACTGCCTGGTCAACGTCCTCGTCGGACCGGGCGACCACGTCATCGTCACCTGGCCGGGCTACCAGAGCCTCCATGAGGTGGCCCGCGCGGCCGGCGCGGACGTCACGCTGCACGAGCTCCGCGAGGCGGACGGCTGGGCTCTCGATGTCGAGCGGCTCCGCCGCGAGGTCGCGCCCGCGACGCGGCTGATCGTCGTCAACGCGCCGCACAACCCGACCGGGATGCTGCCCGATCGCGCGACCTTCGATGCCCTGGTCGCGCTCGCCGCCGAGTCGGGCGCCCGGCTCCTGCTCGACGAGGTGTACCGCGGGCTCGAGCTGGATGCCGCCGATCGCCTGCCGGCCGGCGCCGACGCGCTCGACGGGGGGATCTCGCTCGGCGTCATGTCCAAGGCGTACGCGATGGCCGGCCTCCGGATCGGCTGGCTGGCGAGCCGCGACCGCGAGCTGCTCGGCCGGGTCGCGGCCTTCAAGGACTACACGACGATCTGCTCGTCGGCGCCCTCGGAGGTGCTCGCGATCATGGGCCTGCGCGCCGGCGATCGCGTGCTGGCCCGCTCGCGCGGGATCGTCGCGGCCAACCTCGAGGTCGTCGACGCGTTCCTCGAGGACTGGGCGGACCGCTTCAGCTGGGTCCGGCCGCGCGCCGGCTCGATCGGCTATCCGCGCCTGACGGTCCCGGGCATCCGGATCGACGACTGGGCGGCGGAGCTGGTCGAGACCGAAGGGGTGCTGGTGATCCCGGGCTCGCAGTTCGGGCACCCCGGCAACCACTTCCGGATCGGCCTCGGCCGGACGGACCTGCCCGAGGCGATGGACCGCCTCGAGGCGTACGCAAGGAGGACCCTCCGATGACCATCCCGGCACGCCTCGGCATCGTGACCCTCGGGGTCGCCGACGTCGCCCGCTCCGCGGCGTTCTACGATGCACTCGGCTGGGACCGCTGCAGCGCCTCGATGGACGAGATCGTCTGGTTCCGGACCGCCGATACGCACATCGGCCTCTTCCGCTGGGACGACCTCGCGGCCGACGCTGCCCTGCCGGCCGAGCCGCGCGCCCGGTTCGGCGGGATCACGCTGGCGATCAACGTCGACACGGCCGAGCAGGTCGCACCGGCCCTCGCCGCGGCAGTCGAGGCGGGCGGCAGCCTGCTGAAGGCCGCGATCACGACGGACTGGGGCGGGACCTCAGGCTACTTCGCCGACCCCGACGGACATCCCTGGGAGATCGCCCACAATCCGGGCTTCCCGATCGACCCGGATGGGCGGGTGCGCATCCCCTGAGGGCTTACCAGCTGACCGTCACCTTCAGCGCACCAGCGTTGAGGGGAGCCAGGCGGCGGAAGGCGTCGCTGTACAGGTCGATCACGTGCGACCCGCCGCAGGCGCACCAGTCGATGAGCTTGACCACGACGCACCTGCCGCCGCCGCAGACCCGGACGATCCGGCCGCGCCAGGCGCCGACGCGCAGCTCCGGGCCGGCCGCCGCGTACATGCCGCCCGGGTAGCCGGACGCGCAGACGCTCGACCCGGTCTTGCAGTACCAGGTGGCGCTTCCGCCGGCGCGATGGCCGGTCCCGCGGAACGACCAGCCGACCCTCTTGGCCACTGCTTTCGGTGGATTGGCCTGCGCGGGGAGGGGCCGCGGCGCGAACGACCGGGTCTCGACCACGAAGTCGCTGATCTGCTCGGGCACGGGCGGGGGCGCGACGACGATCGCATCGGGCACACCGATGGCCGCGTCGGGCGCGCCACCGGCGGACGCTCCGGCCGAGGTGTCGCCGAGCGTGATCGGCCGGAACTCAGCTGGGCTGGGGACCGAGGCTGCCGGGGTGGGTCGAGCGGTCGCGGCGGTCGCCATCCACACGGTGGTCAGCGTCCAGAGCAGGGCGAAGGCGATCGCTCGACGGCGGGTCAGGCTGCACCCGCGACGGGCATGCCGTGCGGGTGACGTGCGGTGGAGAGAGGCATAGTCCGGTGATGTTGGCGGGCGGGGGGTGGCGCGCGGTCGTCACAGGCGGCCCACCGCCTTGCGGGGACGTGTCAGTCAGGCGCGCTTGCGCTCCAGGTCGAGGAACGGCAGCTCGACGACGGTGGCGTCGACTCGGCTCCGGCGGCCCTCGACGGTCCACTCCACCCCGAGCCTGGTGCCAAGCGCCTCGTGGGCGGCGCTGACGGAGGCGAGCGCGATCGCCTGCTTCAGGATCGGGCTCCAACCCACGCTCGTCGCCCGGCCCACCTGGCGTCCCGCGGCGAAGACGGGGACCGGCGACCGGTCGACGGTCGGGCTGATGGCGGGCGGCAGGCCCTGCGCGTCGTACAGGCCCTCGATGTCGTACCAGTCGAGCTGGAGGCCGACCAGTCGCCGAGCCGGGCCGCCGGCCCTGGCCTCGCGTTCGAGCGCGAGCCGGCCGACGAAGTCGCCCTTGTCGAAGCTGACCAGCCGCCCGAGCCCGATCTCGCCGGGCGAGTAGTTCTGCTGCGGGTTCATGGCGTGACGGGCGGACGTGTAGTCGACCTCGATGAGGATGAGCCCGGCTTCCAGGCGCACGACGTCGAGCGCGAGCATCCCGGCCGGCCGGATGGCGTAGTCGCGCCCGGCGGCGATGAGCGCGTCCCAGACCTTGACCGCGTTGCGTGCCGGGATCCACAGCTCGAAGCCGAGATCGCCCGTGTAGCCGGTCCGCGACACGTCGATGGCGACCTTGCCGATCCGGGAGGCGCGCCGCCGGAAGTAGCGCAGGTCCGCGAACGACTCGCCCGTCGCGGCCTCGAGAACGTCCCGGGACAGGGGACCCTGGAGGGCGAGCGCGGCCGTGCTCTCGGACTCCTCCGTGATGGTCACGTCGAGGCCGGCGCTGTTCTGGCGGAGCCACCGGATCTGCGGGTCGGCCGCCGTCCAGCGGTAGAGACGCTCGTCGAGGCGGTGGATCGTGCCGTCGTCGACGACCTTGCCGTGCTCGTCGCACCAGGGCGTGTAGATGACGCCACCGACGGCGAGCTTCGTCGCGTCCCGGGTCACGACCCGGTCGACCAGGCGGAGGGCATCCGGCCCAGTGACGAGGTACTTGTACAGGGGCGACACGTCGATCAGGGCGGCCGCCTCGCGGATCGCGTTGTACTCGATGTCGTGCGCGTCGGCATAGACGCTCGAGGCGAAGTAGCCGGACCACTCCCGCCACTGCATCTTGCGGTTGAGCGGCGAGGTGCGCGGATGGAAGGCGGTCCCGACGCTCACGTGCCCAGCGGTCCTCCTGCGATGGCGGCCAGTATGCGGGATTCGCGTCGCCGGCCGGGATGGGGCGGCCGCGGGCCACGGCCCGACCGCGACCCAGCCGCCGGCCCGGGGAGCCCCCGCGGAGCCCCCGTGGAGCCCGACCGAGAGGCCTGGCTATACTCGGGGCCGGAGCCGCCCCTCGGCCGAAGGACAGGCCGCGCGGTCGGCTCCGAGCCAGTCGCAGCGTCAGGTCAGGGCTCTGGCCGCGCGAACCGCCGGAGACCATGCCGTTGATCTCGTCGCTCGGCGCCATGCTGCGGACCAGCGTCCGCCGCTCGCGCGCCGATTGGCCCATCGTCGCCTCGGCCGGCCTGATCTGCGTCCTCGCGGCAACGTTGCTGGCGGCCGGATCCATCTTCGCCGGCGCCGTCTCGATCGCCGGCCTGCACCGGGTCCTCGTGGACGCGCCGGCGGCGGCTGGCAACATCGCCGTGTCCTCGTGGGTGGCAGCGGGTCAGGCCGATGCGGCCGACGCGACAGCCTCGGCGGCGCTCGAGGAGACCTTCGGCCCGGTCGGCGGGCGGATCGACCGTCTCGCGACCACCAATTCGTTCGCGCTCCCGGACCAGTCCGGGGGCGATCGCCGCGACCTCGCGGTCCTCGACTACGCGGCTGGTCTCGCCGACCACGCCACGATCGTCGCCGGGGCGTGGCCGGACCAGGTCGCGCCCGACGGGTCGGCCGTCCCGGTCGCGGTGAGCCGGCAGGTCGCCGAGTCCCTGGGGCTGCAGGTCGGCCAGCAGCTCCAGCTGGAGAGCGCGATCCAGCCCGGGTCGTTCGCCCCGGTCCGGATCGCCGGCGTGTTCGGGATCGACGATCCGACCGACCACTACTGGTGGGCCGACGCGCAGGTGCTGGAGGGCGTCGTCACCAGCGGGTCGTTCGTGACGCACGGCCCGTTCTTCACCACGAAGGAGGCCCTGGTCGCGAGCGCGCCGCGAGGGCTGGTCCAGCTCACCTGGCACGCGTTCCCCGACGCCGCCGCGGTCACGCTCGCCGACGTCGCCGGCCTTCGAACGCGGACCGCCGACCTCCGCGGCAGGCTCGACGCCTCGATGCCGGCGCACGTGAACGTGACCACGGACCTGCCGGCCATCCTGGCCACGGCCGAACGATCCCTGCTCGTGAGCCGGACCGGTGTCGTGCTCCTGTCCGTCCAGCTCGTCGTCCTCGCGGTCTACGCGGTGCTCCTCAGCGCGTCGCTGCTGACGGAGCACCGGCAGGGCGGCAACGCGCTGCTCCGGTCTCGCGGGGCGGGGACGAGACAGATCGTCGGGCTGGCCCTCATCGAGGGCCTGGTCCTCACGGTCCCGGCGGCGCTGCTGGCCCCCTGGCTGGCGGTGGCCGCCCTGGGGGCATTCAACGTGGTCGGGCCGCTCGCGGCGATCGGCCTGTCGATCGCACCGAGCGTGACGGTCGACGCCTACGTCGCGGCAGCCGTTGCCGCCGGGATCTGCCTGCTCGCGCTGACGCTGCCGGGCGTGCTCGCCGCGAGATCCCATGCGGTGCCCGTCACGACCGGCCGCGCGGAGACGACCGGGATCGGACGGCGGCTCGGCATCGACATCGCGCTCCTCGCGATCGCCGGCCTGGGCCTCTGGCAGCTCCGGCTCTACGGCGCGCCGCTGACGCGCTCCATCCAGGGCACGATCGGGCTCGATCCGCTGCTCGTGGCCGCGCCGGCGATCGGCCTGCTGGCGGGCGCGCTCTTCGCGCTCCGGATCATCCCCCTCGTCGCACAGCTCCTCGAGCGAGTCACGACCCGCGGTCGCGGTCTCGTTCCGTCGCTGGGCTCCCGCCAGCTCGCGCGCCGTCCCCTGCGGTATACGCGGGCGGCACTGCTGTTGATGCTGGCGATGGCGATCGGCGTCTTCGCCGTGTCGTACACGTGGACCTGGACCGCATCGCAGCAGGATCAGGCGACCTTCCAGATCGGCACCGACCTGCGCGTGCAGCCGGGGCGGCAGCTCGGATCGAGGCCACTCTGGGGCCTCGACCGCGCCTACACCGCCGTGCCCGGCGTGACCGGCCTGGCGCCCGTCGAACGGGAATCGATCAGCCTGCCCGGGGTGCCGCAGGCACAGGCGCTCGCCCTGGACGCATCCGCGGCCCCGGCCCTGGTCCACCTCCGCCCGGACCTCTCGGTCGCCCCGGTCGCCGAGCTGATGGCACCGCTGGCGGCGGCGCGGCCGTCGCTCGACGCGGTGCGCCTGCCCGGTGAGCCGCGGGCGCTGCGCCTGGCGGTCGACCTCAAGATCGGGGCGGTGGAGCGATCCGAGTACGACGAGAAGACGAAGGCGTTCGCGTTCGTCCCGGCGGAGGCGAGCGAGCTCGCCGGCTGGCGCGGGCTGGACCTGTCCGTGGTCGTCCGCGACGCCCGTGGCCTGCTCCACCGGTTCGCGGGTGAGCGGACCACGGTTGACGGCGGCCCGCACGAGGTGGTCGTTCCCCTCGGACCGGAGGCGAACGCCGCCGACGCGACGTTCGCCTACCCGCTGGACCTGCTGGCGATCGAGCTCCTGATCAGGATCCCCGAGCGCTACCAGGTGCCGAATGCGCGGGTCACGGTGGGCGACCTCGCGAGCACCGATGTCGCCGATCCGGCCGCTGCTGCCGCTACATCCTGGCTGCCGGTCCCGCTCGCGTTGCCGGATGGGTGGCGGAGCACCGTCGCCTACTTCGGCCGGTCGCCCCACGGTGTCGAGCCGAGCCTGCGCGGCGCGACGCTCGTCACGGAGGTCGGTCAGCCGGGCATCCCGGCATTGCTGGGAGAGGACCGGTTCGGCGGCGGGACCGAGCTGCGGTTCGCGCCCGCCCGGATCGCCGAGCTGTCCGGCGCGGCGATCCCGATCGTGGCCACCGACGCGCTCCTCAAGGCGACGGCGAGCAAGGTCGGTGACGAGATCGGCCTGACAATCGGAGGCGTCCGACGCGACGTCCGGATCGCGAACAGCGTCAGCGCGTTCCCGGCGACGGATCCCGCCGCTCCCGTTGCGGTCATGGACCTGGCCACGCTGTCGCTCATGCGCTTCGAGGACGGCGGCACCGTCGAGCCACCGGACGAATGGTGGCTGTCCGTCGCGGACGGCTCGGTCGACGCCGTCGCGGGGGCTCTCAACGGTCCGCCCTTCCTGAGCCGCGAGGTGCTGACGGAGGCCGGCCGCCACCGGACGCTCGCGACCGACCCGGTCGCTCTCGGGATCATCGGCGCACTCGGGATCGGGTTCGTGGCCGCCGCCCTCTTCGCGATCGTCGGCTTCGTCGTCAGCGCGTCGGTCTCGGCGCGCGAGCGGATCAACGAGTTCGCGCTCCTGCGGGCGCTCGGGCTGTCGTCGGGCCAGCTGTCCGTCTGGCTGTCGCTGGAGAACGCCGTCCTCGCCACGCTGAGCCTGCTGGTGGGGACAGGGCTGGGGCTCGTCATGGCCTGGATCGTGCTGCCGTTCATCACCGTGACCCAGGGTGCCGCCACCCCATATCCGCCGGTCGAGGTGGACGTGCCGTGGTCGGTCATCGGCGTGCTCGTCGCGGCCGGCGTGCTGGCCCTCGGCGCGACCGTCGTCGCCCTCGCCTGGCTGCTGCCCCGGATCGGCCTCGCCTCCGTCCTGCGGATGCGAGAGGACTGACCGATGCGCCTCGTCGCGGCCGTCGCCGCCCTGCTCCGTCGCCTGCGCGTCGAACGCGGCGTCGTGGCCCTCGTGTTCGCGGTCGTCGCGATCACGAGCTTCGGTGTCGCCGCCGGGCCGCGCCTCTTCAACCGCGTCGCCGACGACGCCCTCCGCTACGAGGCGACCCACGCGACAGCCATCCAGCGGAACATCCAGTTCACGAGCGTCGATCGCCTGCCCGCCGGGACGACCGACCCGTTCGATCGCATCGCGGCCCGCGGCGACGGGCTCCGCCAACGACTGCCGCCGTCGGTCGGTCATCTCGTCGGAGACACCCAGTACCTGGTGGACATGACCCGGTTCCAGGTGGCCGAGCCGCCGAAGCTGCCGACCGTCGTGACCCTCCGCCAGCAGGACGGTCTCGCGGACCTGGTCGACCTCGTCGACGGACGTTGGCCTGCTCCGGTCGTGCCTCCCGCCGACGCGGACCCGGCGGATCCGCCGGTGATCGAGGTCGCCCTGTCGGATGCCAGCGCTGCGTCCATCGGGGCGGCCGTCGGCGACACGCTGGCCGCGAACGTCGACGGAACAGACCCGATGCTGCGGAGCGTCTTTCCCAAGCCGGTGGCGCCGATCCGGATCGCGGTCGTGGGGACGTTCTCCGTCCGGGACCCCGCCGCGCCGGCCTGGTTCGGGGACACGAGCCTGGCCGACGCCACGATGGCCGGGACCGATGAACACCCGATCGCGTACGCCACTGCCGTCTTCGCGCCCGCGGCCTACCCCGACCTCCTCCGCCTCGAGCTGCCGAGCCGGTACCGCTGGACGATGTTCGTCGACGTCGCGAAGCTCGACGCGGCCGCGGTCGACGTGCTCGACGGGGACCTGCGCCGGCTCGGGTCGACGTTCGCGACGACCGGCACGGTCCGGCCCGGCACGCCGCTCCTGCGAACCGGGCTGCTCGGCATCGTCGAGCGCTACCTGGACCAACGCGCCTCGACCGAGGCCGCCCTGTCCGTCGCGGCCCTCGGCCCGTTGGCCGTCGCGATCGCGGCGGTCGGGCTGATCGGGGTCCTCGTGGTCAGGCGTCGCAGGCCGGCCCTCGCTCTCGCGCGTGGTCGCGGCGCGTCGGGCGGTCAGCTGCTGACGGCCCAGCTGTGGGAGGGCCTCCTGGTCACGGTCCCGGCCGCGCTCGTCGGCCTCCTCGCCGCGCTCGCGGTCGTGGTCGCCCGCTCCAGCGACGTGTCGTCGATCGGGGCCCTCCTCGTCGCGGCGATCGCGACCGCCCTCCTCGTTCTGGCGACCTGGCCGATCGCCCGGCGCGCGCGGCGTGATCTCGAGCGTGACGATCCGCCGGTCTTCCGGATCTCCCCGCGCCGCCTCGTGTTCGAGACGCTCGTGATCGTCCTCTCGATCGGCGGCGCCTGGCTCCTCCGCGAACGCGGCCTGACCAGCGAGACCGCCGCGGGGGGGACGAGGGGCTTCGACCCGTTCCTGGCGGCGTCGCCCGTCCTGATCGGCCTGGCCGTGGGCCTGATCACGATCCGCCTGTACCCGATCCCCGTCCGCGCCCTGGGCTGGTGGACCGCGCGCCGGCGCGACCTCGTCCCGGTGCTCGGGTTGCGCGCGCTGGGCCGGTATCCGACGGCGGGCTACCTGCCGCTCCTGATCCTGATGATCACGATGGCGATCGGCACGCTGTCGTCCGTCATCCAGGCGAGCGTGGAGGGAAGCCAGGCGGACGTCTCGTGGCAGGAGGTCGGGGCGGATTACCGGATCGAGTCGGCCTCGGGTGGCCCGCTCGACCCGAGCCTCGACGTGCGGACGCAACCCGGGGTCCAGGCTGTGGCCGCGGGCATCACCGTGGACAACGCGCCGATGACGACGGCTCCGGGGACCCTGACCACGTTCCTCCTGCGCGCCGTCGACCCGGCGTACAACGCCGTCCTGGCCGGGACGCCGGCGGAGCTTCCCTTGACGACGTGGTTCGCCGGGGCACCCACCGGGAGCGATGCGGGCACGCCCGCCCACCCCATCCCCGCCCTGGTGTCGACGAAGCTGGCGCTCGGAAGCCCGACGCTCGCGGAC
The DNA here is from genome assembly GCA_963755995.1 of uncultured Chloroflexia bacterium. Taxonomy (GTDB): domain Bacteria; phylum Chloroflexota; class Limnocylindria; order Limnocylindrales; family CSP1-4; genus SPCO01. The sequence goes on from CAVWLQ010000005.1 coordinate 339,670, forward strand.
GGCGACCTGTTCGAGCTGAAGGTGAACGGCCGGGCGATGACGTTCCGGGTCGGTCCGCGCCTCGACACCTTCCCGGGCATCGGCGCGGGCAGGTCCTTCGTCGTCGCCCCCTTCGAGTCGATCGCCGCGGCGTCGGCCGGGACGCCGCTCCGGCCGACGGTCTATTTCGTGCGGGGCCCGGCGACGCTCGACGGGGGATTGCGCGCGTCTGCGGCCGCCACGCCCGGGGCCACCGTCGTCGTGTCGCGGCACGACCGCTACGCCGCGATGCACGACGCGCCGCTGGTCGCCGCGGTCGGCGGTGGGTTCGCCCTGGCGCTCGTCGTCGCGGCGACCTATGCGGCCATCGCGGTCATCGCCGTGGTCGTCCTGCACGCGCAACGCCGATCGCGCGAGGCAGCGTTCCTGCGAACGCTCGGCCTGTCCGATCGACAGGTCGGCCTGCTGACGCTCGTGGAGCAGGGCCTGCCGCTGGTCCTGGCCCTCGTGATCGGGATCGGCCTCGGGCTCGCCCTGGCCTGGATCGTCGCGCCCGGGATCGACCTCGCCGCGTTCAGCGCCCCCGGCTCGACGGTGCTCCTCCAGGTCGACTGGCTCTCGATCGCGGCGGTCTCGGCGGTCACCGTGCTGGTGGTCGCGGTGGCGATCGCGATCAGCTCCTGGTTCGCGCTGCGGCTGGACGTCGGCCGGACGCTGCGCATCGGCGAGGACTGATCGATCACGATGGAGCCACGATGAGCGAGCCCGTCAACGAGATCGTCGACCTCCCGAGCGCGGAAGCGCGTGCGCGGCAGCCGCGCCCCCGGTTCGGCGGTCGGGCGCTGATCGTGTGCGACAACCTGGTCAAGATCTACAAGGTCGCGGACCTCGAGGTCGTCGCGCTCCAGGGCCTCGACCTGCTCGTCGAATCGGGCGAGTTCATCGCCCTGGTCGGGGCATCCGGATCGGGCAAGAGCACGCTCCTGAACATCCTCGGCGGGCTGGACGTCCCGTCCGCCGGCCGGGTGGTCGTCGCCGGGCACGAGCTCGCTGCCATGGGCTCCACCGAGCAGACCCGCTATCTCCGGCACGTCATCGGCTTCGTCTGGCAGCAGACGTCACGGAACCTGCTGCCGTACCTGACGGCGCTCGAGAACGTCGCGCTGCCGATGGTCTTCGATGGCGTGTCGGCCTCGACGCGCAACGCGCTCGCACATGAGCTGCTGGACCAGGTCGGCCTGGCCGATCGCGCCACGCATCGACCCGACACGATGTCCGGCGGCGAGCAGCAACGCGTCGCCATCGCGGTGGCCCTGGCCAACCGGCCCGAGGTGCTGCTGGCCGACGAACCGACCGGCGAGCTCGACACGGCCAACGCGCGCCAGATCTTCGACCTCTTCCGCCACCTCAACACCTCGCTCGGCGTGACGATCGTCGTCGCCACGCACGACGCGCTCGTGAGCGACCAGGTCAACCGGACGGTCGCGATCCGGGACGGGCGGGTCAGCAGCGAGGTGCTGCGCCACCGATCGATCTCGGCCGAGGGCGATCACCACGTCGTTGCCACCGAGTACGCCGTGCTCGATCGGGCCGGGCGTCTCCAGCTCCCGCGGGCTCATGTCGAGGCGCTCGGCCTCGCCCGGCGCGTGCGACTCGAGCTCGAGGGCGACCACATCAGCGTCTGGCCGGACGACCATCCGGGCGAGGCGCCGACGAGGCCGAGCGGCGACCCGGCGCCTGGCTCCGGCCGCGGCTCGGACGGTCCGGCGAGCCGATGAGCGACTCGCTCCAGCGTCCGCCGACCGGGCAGACACGACCCGAGGCCGCCGGGCCGATGGTCGAGGCGATCGGCGTGCGCCGAGACTTCCCGGTGGGATCGACCGTCGTCCACGCCCTCGACGGCGTCGACCTGCGGATCGCGCGGGGCGAGCTCGTCGCCGTTCGCGGTCGATCCGGTTCGGGCAAGACGACCCTCCTGTCGCTGATCGGCGGGCTCGACCTGCCGACGGCGGGGCACGTGCTGGTCGACGGGCAGTCGGTCAGCGAGATGAGCCCGGCCGAGCTGGTCGAGCTGCGCCGGCGCAAGGTGGGCTTCATCTTCCAGGCATTCGGGCTGCTCTCGATCCTGTCCGCAGCCGAGAACGTCGAGGTGCCGATGCGCCTCGTCGCGGCCGATCCCCGCGAGCGCGACGACCGCGTCGCGGTCCTTCTCGAGCTCGTCGGTCTCGGCGACCGCGCCCGCCATCGCCCGCACGAGCTGTCGGGTGGCGAGCAGCAGCGGGTGGCGATCGCGCGGGCGCTCGCCAACCGTCCGCAGCTGCTCCTCGCGGACGAGCCGACGGGCCAGCTCGACTCGGGTACCGGCCAGGCGGTCATGGCCCTGCTGCGGGGGATCGTCCGGAGCGAGGGGCTCACCGCGGTCATCGCGACGCACGACCCGTCGCTCCTGGACATCGCCGATCGCGTCGTCGAGCTGCGTGACGGCCGGGTGATCGACGGAGCGGCCACCGCCGGCTGACGCGTCCCTTCGGGAGGACACGCGGGCGGCCCTTGTGGCACGATCCCGCCATGCGCACGATCGTCGGCCGCCGCTCGCACGAGACGGACGTCGGCTAAGTCCTCGACCTCGCCCGCCGGCATCGGCGGGTCATCATCGACATCGGCACCGGTGACGGCCGGGCGGCGCTCGCCCAGGCCGCCGCGGACACGGACGCCTTCGTCCTGGCGATCGATGCCGACGCGCGCTCGATGGCCGAGGCTTCGCGGCGCGCCGCGGCCCGCCCGTCGCGTGGCGGTCACCCGAACATCGTGTTCGTCGCCACCGGCGTCGAGCACGTGCCGCCGGCTCTCGACGGTCTCGCCGACCGCGTCACGGTCCGGTTCCCGTGGGGCTCGCTCCTCGGCGGCGCGCTCGGCCTGGACGGAGCGGTCGCGGCGGCCATCGCGCGTCTCGTGGCACCGGACGGGCGGCTCGAGATCGTCCTCTCGATCGTCGAGCGGGACGGCGCCGCCGTCGGACGCGGTGCGTTCGAGCCCGCAGACGTGGAGTGGATGGCGGTCGTCTACGGTGACCTCGGTCTCGACCTGACCGACGCCCGCCGGCTCATGCCGGACGAGGTCCGCGCGACCGGCTCGACCTGGGCCCGCCGTCTCCGGACGGCCGACCGTCCGGTCTGGCGGATCGGCCTCCACCGGCCCGCGCCGGTGGCCGGGGCCGCCGCGTCTCCGCCCGCCCCGACCTCCGTCGGCTATCCTCGCATCGAACGTCACCAGGGTGGATAGCCCCCGTCGGAGGTCGGAGATCCTTGGCCCAGTCCTACGACGCCGTCGTCATCGGCGGCGGCCATAACGGCCTCGTCAGCGCCGCCTACCTCGCCCGCGCCGGGCTCAGGACCCTGGTCTTGGAACGGCGGCACGTCCTTGGCGGCGCCGCGGTCACCGAGGAGATCTTCCCCGGCTTCCGGTTCTCGGTCTTCAGCTACGTCGTCTCGCTGCTCCGGCCCGAGATCATCCGCGACCTCCAGCTGCCGAAGCACGGCCTGGACATCCTGCCCCTCGACGGGACGATCACGCCGCTCCACAAGGGCGAAGGCCCCAAGACCAAAGGTGATTCCGGCGGCGGCGACTACCTGTGGCGGGTGAACGACCACGGCCGAACCGTCCGCGAGCTCCGCCGCTGGTCCGCCGCGCGACGCCGAGGCGTACGAGGAATACGGCCAGCTGATGGTCGAGATGGCGCGGTTCATCAAGCCGATCCTGGCCATCACCCCGCCGGACCTGACCAGCCGCGATCCGCGGCCGCTGCTGCCGTTGGCCGGCCTCGCGCGGCGGTTCCAGGGGCTCCCGCAGCGCCAGCAGGCGGTCTTCGTCCAGCTCATGACCATGAGCGCGTCGGAGTTCCTCGACCAGTGGTTCGAGACGGACCCGCTCAAGGCGACGATGAGCGCGTCCGGGATCATCGGCACGTACCAGGGCGTCAAGAGCCCGGGCACGGCCTACGTCCTGCTCCACCACTACATGGGCGAGATCGACGGCGCCTTCCGGGCCTGGGGCATCCCCAAGGGCGGGACGGGGAGCGTGAGCAACGCGATCGGCAGCGCGGCGCAGGCGCTCGGTGCCGAGATCCGGCTGAACGCGCCTGTGGCCAACGTCATCGTCAAGGGCGGGCGCGCGGTCGGCGTCGCCCTCGAATCGGGCGAGGAGATCCACGCCGACTCGATCCTGTCATCGCTAGACTCGAGCCGGACGTTCCTCGGGCTGCTCGAGTCCGGCACCCTCGAGCCGTCGTTCGAGGAGGAGGTCCGGCGGTTCAAGTTCCGCGGCTCCTCGGGCAAGGTCAACCTCGCCGTCGACCGATTGCCGGACTTCACGTGCCTGCCGGGCGAGGGCGAGCACCTGCGCGGGGCGATCAGCTTCAGCCCATCGATCGACGACATGGAGACCGCCTACGACGACGCGAAGTACGGGCACTTCAGCCGCAAGCCCTACATCGACATGATCATCCCGACCCTGGTCGACCCGTCGATGGCGCCGCCCGGCAAGCACGTCATCAGCTGCTTCGTCCAGTACGCGCCGTACAAGCTGGCGCCCGAGCTGGGTACCTGGGACGACCAGCGCGACGCCTTCGGCGACGCGGTCATCGACCGGATCGCCGAGTTCGCCCCGAACATCCGCGACATCATCCTCCACCGCAACGTCCAGACCCCGCTCGACATCGAGCGCACGACCGGGCTGACCGAGGGCAACATCTTCCAGGGCGAGCTGTCGCTCGAGCAGCTCTTCTTCAACCGGCCGGTGCCCGGCTACGCGCGCTTCAAGACGCCCGTGCGCGACCTGTGGCTGTGCGGGTCGTCCACCCATCCGGGCGGCGGGATCATGGGCGCCAACGGCCGGATCGCGGCCCTCGAGGTGCTCCGGGCACGCGGCCGGAAGGCGGCCTAGGCGTGGCGGTCGCAGCGCTCAGCGGCGGGGCGAACGCATACGACGCGATCGTGGTCGGGGGCGGCCACAACGGACTCGTCGCGGCGGCCTACCTGGGCAAGGCCGGCCTGCGGACGGTCGTCCTCGAGCGGCGGGCGACGGTCGGCGGTGCCGCCGGCACGTCCGAGCTCGCGCCCGGGGCGCGGGTGCCGACCCTGGCCCACACGGTCGGGCGGCTGCGGCCGTCGGTCGTGCGCGACCTCGACCTGCGCCGCCATGGTCTGTCGCTCGTCGGGCCGGACGTCCGGGTCTTCGCGCCCGGTGCCGGACGGCCGGGCCATCGTCCTGTGGGGCGACGCGGCCCGGACCGCCGAGGGCCTCCGGACCCGGTCCGCGGCCGACGCCGGGCACTACGCCGCCTTCGACCGTCTCGTCCGGACGCTGGCCGGGTTCCTGGGCGAGATCGCCGCCGAGGCGCCGCCCGACATCGAATCGCCCGGTCTCGGCGATGCCCTCGCCGGCCTGCGTCTCGGCCGGACCTTCCGCGGCCTGGGCCAGCCAGGACGGCCGGACGATCACCCGCGTCCTGCCGATGGCGATCGCGGACTTCGTGGCCGAGTCGTTCGAGACGGACGCGCTCCAGGCGGCCATCGCCTGGCGTGCCATCCAGTACACCTCGATGGGCCCGTGGTCGGCCGGGACGACGGCCGTGCTGCTGGCCGATTCGGCCGGCAACGACGGCGGTGCGCCCGGCCAGACCGTCTTCGCCCGGGGCGGGCCCGGGGCGCTCGCCGCGGCGCTGGCGGCGGCCGCGACGGAGGCCGGGGTCGAGATCCGGACCTCCGCCGAGGTGTCCCGCATCACCTCACGCGACGGCCGCGCGACCGGCGTCGTGCTGGCCGACGGCGAGGAGCTCACCGCGCGGGCCGTCGTCGCCGGGATCGACCCGAAGCAGGGTCCTGACCCGCCTCGCCGACCCGGTCGCGGTCGGCCCGAGCCTGCTCTGGCGGGCGGGCAACATCCGCACGCCCGGCACGGTCGCCAAGGTCAACCTCGTGCTGTCCGGGCTGCCCCACTTCACCGCCGCGGGCGACGACGCGCGACTGATCCGCGGCCGGATCGTCATCGCGCCCGGCATCGACGCCATGGAGCGCGCCCACGACGATGCGAAGTACGGCCGTCCGTCGAGCGCGCCGATCATGGAGGCCACGATCCCGTCGCTCGCCGATCCCTCCCTGGTCGAGGGCGCGGCGCCCGGGACGCACGTCATGAGCGTCATCGTCCAGGCCGCGCCGCACACCCTCCGGGACGGGGACGTGGGACGACGCCCGCGAGGCGTTCGGGCGACCGCGTCGTGGCGACGCTGGACGACCACGCGCCCGGTCTGGCGGGGCTCGTGACGGCGCGGGAGGTCATCACCCCGCCGGACCTCGAGCGCGACTACGGCCTGACCGGCGGCCACCCGATGCACGGCGAGCACGGCCTCGACCAGTTCTTCCTGTGGCGGCCGCTGCTCGGCCACGCCCGCTACCGGCTTGCGCTCGACGGGCTGTACCTGGCCGGTGCCGGGGCTCACCCGGGCGGGGGCGTCACCGGCCAGAACGGCCAGAACGCGGCGCGCGAGATCGTCGGCGACCTGCGCCGCCGCCGCCGCTAGACGGTCAAGCGCGGGCGCCCCGCCGAACCCGGGCAGCAGCGGCGTGCGGAACCGGTCCCGCAGCGACACCCGGCGGCGTGCCGGCTCGACGATGCGCGGCTGGAGCGGGACGCGGCGGCGCGTGACCGGCTCACCGTCCGGCGACGCGGCGGGGCTCGTCGATGGAGATGGCGGGCGCCCCGGCCACGCGCACGCTCTGCGGCGTCGACCGGCCGTGCCAGCCGAGGTACGTGTCCGGGGACGATCCGGATGACCTGCGAGTAGGTCGCGGCGAACTCGGCCGCATCGACGCCCATCGCGCTCAGCCGCGCCGCGTACTTGGCGAACAGGCCGGCGGGGAGGGTCTCGCGTGACGGTCGATCGAGGAGCTCGGCCCGGCCCTTGAGGAGCCCGACGTCGAAGTCGTCCTCGGCGTCACCCAGGGCGAGCATGACCGACGGATTGGCCCGCAGGTTGCGGACCTTCTGGGCTCCGGGCTTGGAGGCGACGACCAGGGCGCCGCCATCCCACCAGAACCAGATCGGGACGATGTGCGGGGCACCGTCGGGACGCACGGTGGACAGCCACACGACCGGCTCCTCCTCGAGGAACCGGCGGATCCGGGCGCCGGCGACGGTCGGGCTGCTCATGTCCCAAGCGTGCCCGTCGGCGAGCGTCGCGTGACCCGACCGGGGTCGCATCGTCGGCATGGACATCCGACGATGCGCCGGCCGGTCGTCGGTTACTGCTTGGAGCCTCCAAGGATCCCGCCCAGGCCGCCGAGCAGGTCGTCCAGCCCGGCGCCACCGGCGCCACCCGCTCCTCCGGCCCCGCCCGTGAGCCCGCCCAGCAGTCCGCCGATGTCCGGCATGCCGCCCTGGTTCAAGCCGCCGTTCGGGACGTTGCCCTTGGGCGTGAGCATGTTGATGATCTGGGGCAGGAAGGCGGCCAGCAGGGGCAGCAGCTGGCCGACGTTCAGACCGGAGCCGGCCGACAGGCGCTGCACGGTGTCCGGCCCGAGCGCCTGCTCGAGCTGGGCCGGCTGCACCGGCGCGTTCGATCCGGTCGACACCCACGAGTCGACCTGCTCGCCCAGGCCGCCCGCCCGCAGCTTGCTCATGAGGCCGTCGATCCCGCCTTCCTGCTGGACCGCGTTCTGCAGCCCGCTGAGGGCAGCGGCCGGATCGGCGGCCCCGTCGGCGGTGATCTCGCCACCCATGTCCGAGACCAGCTTCGTCAGATCGTCCATGTCGGATCCCCCATGCCCGGTTCGTCGTGGACGCGAATCGTACGCCCGCTGCACCAGCGCCTTGCAGGTCCCGCGGCGGTCGACCAGAATCGGGTGATGGCGCGTCCGACGACCGACGAACCCGTCGAGCTCGACGAGGGCGCGGACACCTCGTCGTTCGAGCGAGTCGTCTTCTTCAGCGACGCGGTCTACGCCATCGCGATCACGCTCCTCGTGATCGACCTCCGCGTCCCGGACCTGCCGGGCGACGCCTCCACGCAGGCCATCGCCGACGCCTTGCTCCGGCTCGCCCCACGCTTCTACGCGTTCGCGCTCAGCTTCGCGGTCATCGGCACGTACTGGCTGACCCACTGGCGACGGTTCCAGCTGATCGAGCGGGTGAACCAGCGCCTCGTCGTGATCAACCTGCTCCTGCTCGGGTCGGTGGTGTTCATCCCGTTTCCGACGTCCCTCATCGCGCAGTTCGGCGACAGCCTGTCGACCGGCTTCTACGCCATCGCCGTCGCCACGACAGGCCTGCTCAGCAGCGCGGAGTGGCTGTACGCGGAGCGAGCCGGCCTGATCGACCGCCGTCTGTCGAACGCGACCATCCGCCACTACCTGGCCCGCGGTCTCGTCGTCCCGCTGATCTTCCTGGCGTCACTGGTCGTGCTCGTCCTGTTCGGCGCGCGTGCGACCCAGCTGTCGTGGCTCGCGATGCCGTTCATCTCCGCGATCGTGACGCGACGATTCGGGCGGCGGGCCTCCCTCCAGTTCTAGGCGGGCGGCTCCAACGGTTCGCCCGGCTCGACCTCGTCGGCCGTCACCGGAGCCTCGGGCAAGGCCCAGTCCCACGTCCGCAGCCGCTTGAGGAGTCGCCGGCCGGTCAGGTCGAGGTGGATCGGCGTCACCGAGATGCGCCGGTTGACCACGGCGTGGAAGTCCGTCCCCTCCACGGCCAGGCCCGACGGGGGCGGCCCGCCGATCCAGAAGTAGGGGATGCCGCGCGGGTCCTGGCGCTCGATGAGCTGGTCCTGGTAGACGCGCTTGCCCAGCCGGGTGACCTCGACGCCGTCGAACTCGTCCAGCGGGACGGCCGGGACGTTGACGTTGACCAGCTCGCCCGGGGACAACCCGTGCTCGAGGATGTTCCGGGCGACGGTCGTCGCCGCGCGGCCGGCCAGGCCGAAATCGGGGTGCGCGTAGTACTCCTGCGAGATCGCGAAGGCCGGGCAGTTGTTGATCACCGCCTCCATGGCCGCGCTCACGGTGCCCGAGTAGGTGATGTCGTCGCCCAGGTTCGCGCCGTAGTTGATGCCGGCGGCCACGAGGTCGAAGCCGTGCCCGAAGAAGCCCAGGAAGGCGAGGCTGACGGCGTCGGTCGGGGAGCCGTCGACCGAGTACGCCAGCGAGCCGTCGCCGAGGGTCCTCTCGCGCACCCGGAGCGGACGCATGAGGGTCTTCTGATGGCCCACCGCGCTCTGGTTGGTGTCGGGCGCGACGACGGTGACCTCGCCCATCCCGTCGAGCGCCTGCTTGAGCGCCAGCAGGCCGCGCGATTCGACGCCATCGTCGTTGGTGACGAGGATCTTGGGCAGGCTGGTCCATTCGCCGAGCGGCCGGGCGTGGACCCGGAGCGCGCGCGGCCCACCCCGGGCGGCGCCACCGGCCAGCGGCTCGCCACGCTCCTTGTCGAGGTCACGCCGCTCCGTCCGCGCCCGCTCGCGGGTCATGTCCGGGATGTCGTCGGGGGCTTCGCGCCGCGTCCGACGCTGCTCGTCGCTCATGTCGGGACGGCGGCAAGACCGTCGGGTGGGTCGTCGTCGGAGTCCGGGGCGGGCGACGGGTTGCCCTGGCCGCTCGCCGGATCGGCCGCGTCCGACGACGCGCCCGCCGCGCCGGACGCCCCGCCGGACGTGACCCCCGGGGTCGGTTCGGCGGCCCCGGCCGGTGCCGGCTCCGTGCCCGGCTCATCGATGTCGACGGCGCTGCCGGGCGTCGGCTCGCGCGGGATCCGGACCGGCTTGCCGTCACGTTCCTCGAGCCGGCGAGCGGCCCGCCCCGCGACCGTCCGGTCGCCCGACGTGCGGTGCAGGAACTCCAGCGCGAAGGCCGACACGACCGCCGCGATCGGGATCCCGAAGATCGCCCCCGGGATGCCCGCGATCCGGCCGCCGATGAGGACCGAGCCGAGGACCACGATCGGGTGGATCCCGACCGCGCCCTGCATGATCCGCGGCTGCAGGACGTTCATCACGACGAGCCATCCGGCGCCCATCAGGATGATCGTGGGCACCAGGTCCTGGGGCTGCAGGACGAGGGCCACGATGACCGGCGGCGCCCACGACACGAACGGCCCGAAGAACGGGATCGTCTGGAGCACGCCGGAGGCGACCGAGGTGAGCGCCGCGAAGGGCAGGCCCAGCAGCAGGTTGGTGCCGAGCGCGACCAGGAAGTAGACGACGCCCATCAGCGCCTGGCCGCGCAGGAAGCCACCGAACGAGCGCGAGACGGATGTCTCCAGGAGACGCGCCTCCTCCGAATACGTCGGCGGCACGATCCGGAACAGGAATGCCAGGACGGCGTCGCGGTCGAGGACCATGTAGATCGACAGGAAGAACACGATCAGCAGCGTCCCGACGACGCCGAGGCTGGCGACCGCGATCTGCTGGAGCGGGGCGACGAGCGAGCGCCGGCGATCGTGTCGAGGTTGCCCAGGGCCGCCTCGGCCTGGGCGACCAGGTCGATCTGGTTGAGCCCGATCGAGTTCAGCCATTGCTGCCAGGGGCCGAGGATCGCCGGCAGGCTGGACTTGATGTCCGGGATGCGATTCGGCGAACTGGCCGATCGAGGTGGCCAGCGCGCCGGCCGCGACGACGACGATCAGGACCAGGACCAGCACGACCGCCGAGTAGACGAACACCGTGGCGGCTGCCCGCGGGAGGCGCGGGATCGCGTCGACGATCCGGGTGACGACCGGGCTGATGATGAACGCGAGGAGCCAGGCCAGGAAGAACGTCAGGAGGATGTCGCCGAAGTAGAAGAACAGCAGGCTGAGCTTCTCGACGATGAAGAAGAAGACCGCGACCACGGCGAGGATGAGCAGCGTGCTCAGCAGTCGGCGATCACGCGGTCCCGGCTGGCTGGTCAGCATGGCATCAGCGCAGGCCCATCTTCTCCCGGACTTCGGCCATGGTCGCCTCGGCGATCGGGCGGATGCGCTCGGCCCCGGCGGCCAGGATCTCGTCGACCGTGGTCGGGTCGGCCATCAGCTCGAGGTAGCGCTCGCGCGCCCCCTCGTAGCGCGCGATGATCCGGTCGGACAGCACCTTCTTCATGTCGACGCAGCCGGTCCGGGCGGTGCGCTCGCCCTCCCACAGCGACTCGTAGTCGTCGCCGAAGGATCGCTGGAGCTGGCACACGTTGCACACCTCGGGCCGGCCCGGGTCGGTCCGCAGGATCCGCTGCGTGTCGGTGACCATCGACATGACCTGCTTGCGGATGACCTCCGGCGCGGCCAGGACGTCGATCGTGTTGCCGACCGACTTGGACATCTTGCGGACGCCGTCCGTGCCGAGGACGGTGGGCGCCTCGGTGAAGACGGCCTGCGGCTCGGGGAACGTCTCGCCGTAGCGCGCGTTGAAGGCGCGCACGATCTCGCGTGACAGCTCCAGGTGCGCCGCCTGGTCCTTGCCGACGGGGACGAGCGTCGCCTTGTAGATGACGATGTCGGCGGCCTGCAGGACGGGGTAGGTCAGGAGGCCGTGGTTGACGTCGTCCGACTGGAGCTCCCGCTTCTCCTTGTAGGTCGGCGTCCGCTCCAGCCAGCTGACCGGCGTGACCGTGGCCAGCAGCCAGGCGAGCTCGGTCACCTCCGGCCGGTGGCTCTGGACGAACAGCGTGCACTGATCGGGATCGAGGCCGAGCGCCAGCAGCGACGCCGCCATCTCGCGCGTTCGCGACCGGAGCACGTCGCCCTCGTGGGTGCTGGTCAGCGCGTGGTAGTCGACGATGCAGTAGATCGCCTCGTACTCGGACTGGAGCCGGACGTAGTTGCGGATCGCGCCGAGGTCGTTGCCGAGATGGACGATGCCGGACGGCTGGATGCCCGAGAAGATCCGCGGACGGACGCCGGGCGCGTCCTGCGTCGCGGCGAGAGGCGCGGCGATGGGGGCCGACACGGTCGTCATGGCTCGCGAGTGTAGCGGGTCGTGCTGGGCGGACGGTCACCGGACGCTGAAGCCGTTCGGGCCCGACGCGTCGGCTACCATTCGGACCGATGTCGCCACCCGCCCGTCACCCGTCATGAGCGGCGCCCTGCTGCGGGTCGGCGTGCTCGGCGCGGGGACCGTCGGCTCGGAGGTCGATCCGGGCGCTGCTCGACCGCCGCGACGAGCTCCAGCCGGCCGATGGCGCGGCCTTCGGGCTGGTCGCGGTCGGCGTCCGCGACACGAGCCGGGGCGCGGCCGGCGGGCCTGCCGCCGGAGCTCGTGTCCGACGCCCCGGCCCACGTCGTCGCCGACGACCGGATCGACGTCATCGTCGAGCTGATGGGCGGCGACGAGCCGGCGCACACGCTCATCGCGGCGGCGCTGTCGATGGGCAAGAGCGTCGTGACCGCCAACAAGCACGTCATCGCCCATCACGGCCCGGAGCTGGAGGCGATCGCCCGCCGGACCGGCGCGGCGCTGCGGTTCGAGGCCGCGGTCGGCGGCGGGATCCCGATCCTCGGGCCGCTCGCCGGCGATCTCGCCGCGAACCGGGTCGAGCGCGTCCGGGGGATCGTCAACGGCACGACCAACTTCATGCTGTCGCGCGATGACCGATGAGACGGCGCCGCTCGACTACGACGCCGCCCTGGCCGAAGCCCAGCGGCTGGGCTACGCGGAGGCGGACCCGTCGGGCGACGTCGAGGGCCACGACGCGGCGAACAAGCTGGTCATCCTGGCCCGGCTCGCCTTCGACCGCTGGCTGGACCCGGGGGCGATCCCGACGCGGCCCGATGGGATCGACGGGCCGGCGGGGCCCGGCATCACGACCGTCAGCCTGGCCGACCAGGAGGAAGCCCGGGAGGCCGGCAGGATCATCCGCCTGGTCGCCCACGCGGCCAGGGACGAGGACGAGCGGCTGACCGCGTCGGTGCTGCCGACCGCGCTGCCCCGCGACTCGGCCCTCGGCCGGACCGCGGGAGTGCGGAACCGGATCGAGATCGACGCCGTGCCGGCCGGCCACCTCGGCTTCGACGGACCGGGCGCCGGCGGGGCGGCCACGTCGTCCGCCGTGCTCGGCGACCTCATCGCCGTCGCCCGTGAGGCTGGGCTCGACCTGGGGTCCGCGGCGGGCCGCCGTCCGTGTCGACGGATGGCGATGTGCGCCGCCCCGACGGCGACGTCCTCGAGACCGCCGAGCGGCGTCCGCTACCCGATCGATGACTGAGCCGATGACCGAACCGCGGGCACGCCCCGGGACCGCCCGACCCCGCCTGGTCGAGCGCTATCGGGCGTTCCTGCCGGTCACGGACGCGACGCCCGCCCTGACCCTCGGCGAAGGGTTCACGCCGCTGGTCCGCGCCGGACGGCTGGGCGACGCGCTCGGCCTCGCCAACCTGTACCTCAAGGTCGAGGGCCAGAACCCGACCGGCTCGTTCAAGGACCGGGGCATGGTCCTGGCCGTCGCCAAGGCCGCTGAGGCGGGTGCCCGGGCGATCGTGTGCGCCTCCACCGGCAACACCTCCGCCTCCGCGGCGGCGTACGGCGCGGCGGCCGGGCTCGAGGTCATCGTCGTCCTGCCGAAGGGCCAGATCGCCGCCGGCAAGCTGCTCCAGGCCCTGATCGCGGGCGCGCGCGTCGTCGCCATCGACGGCAACTTCGACCAGGCGCTGGGGATCGTCCGCGCCCTGGCCGAGCAGGACGACCACCCGGTGACGCTGGTCAACTCGGTCAACCCGTTCCGCCTCGACGGCCAGAAGACCGCCGCGTTCGAGATCTGCGACGACCTCGGCCGGGCGCCTGACGTGCTGGCCATCCCGGTCGGCAACGCGGGCAACATCAGCGCCTACTGGACCGGGCTTCCGCGAGTACGCCGACGCGGGCGTCGTGGCGGCCCGGCCGCAGATGTGGGGCTTCCAGGCCGCCGGCGCTGCCCCGATCGTCGTCGGCCACCGGATCGAGCAGCCCGGAGACGATCGCGACGGCCATCCGGATCGGCGACCCGGCGTCGTGGGCGGGGGCGGTCGAGGCACGCGACACGTCGGGCGGCCGGATCACCGCGGTCACGGACGACGAGATCCTGTCGGCGTACCGGGCCCTGGCCCGTTACGAGGGCATCTTCTGCGAGCCGGCGTCGGCGGCGGGCGTGGCCGGCGTGACCAAGGCCGCGGCGGCCGGCGAGCTCGACCCGGCAGCGACCGTCGTGTGCGTGCTGACCGGGCACGGCCTCAAGGATCCCGGCACCGCCGAGCGCCAGGTCCTGCCCTTCCTGGAGGCTGCGCCGACCATCGGCTCGGTCGCCGTGGCGCTCGGCTGGTAGGGGAGCGGACGATGGACGCACGTTGGCTCGCCGAGCTCGACGGGAGCCGGATCACGGTGGAGGTGCCGGCCACGTCGGCCAACCTCGGTGCCGGCTACGACTGCCTGGGGCTGGCCCTGGCCATGACCAACACGATCGAGCTCGAGATCCGGGTCTGGAGCCGGGGCGAGATCGACCTGACCATCGACGGCGAGGGCGAGGGCGAGCTGACGGCCGACCACGACAACCACTTCGTGCGCGGCCTCGAGACGACGCTTCGTGCCGCCCGGGGCGACCTGAACGAGGGCGTCGGCTGGCGGATCGTCATGCACAACCGGATCCCGCTGGCGCGCGGCCTCGGCTCGTCCGCGTCCGCGACCGTGGGTGGCGTGCTGGCCGGCAACGCTCTCGCCGGCGAGGTCCTGACCACGCCCGAGCTGCTCCGGATCGCGACCGACATCGAGGGCCACCCGGACAACGCGGCGGCCGCCCTGCTCGGCGGGTTCGTCGTGTCGGCGGCCGGGACCCGAGGGCGTCGAGGCCATCCGGTTCGATGCCCCACGCGACCTGCGCGCGATGCTGTTCATCCCGGACCGCCGGCTCTCCACCGAGGAGATGCGGGCGGCCCTGCCCGCGCAGGTCCCGCTCGCGGACGCAGTGGCCAACCTCGGCGCGGTGGCGGTCGGGGTGGCCGGTCTGGCGACGGGCCGGTACGAGCTCCTCGGCCGGCTCACCGCGGACCGCATCCACGAGCCGTATCGAGCGAAGGTCTTCCCGGAGCTGCCCCGGATGGTCGAGGCGGCGCGCGAGGCGGGGGCGCTCGGCGCCTGCCTGTCCGGTGCGGGCTCGACGATCATGGCGTTCACGGACTCGATGGCGGGCATCACCCGGATCGAGAGCGCCTACTTCGCGGCTGCGGCCGACCTCGACCTGCCCGGCCGCGTGCTCGTCGTCGAGCCGCGCAACACGGGCGCCCGGGTCGTCAAGCGGGGCTGACCGTCCCCTTCGATGCCGCGGCCCTGGCCGCGATGAAGGCCAGCACCTCGCCCCAGGCCGCGTCGCTCGCGTCGGCGAACTCGGCGGCCTTGCGGTCGAAGAAGCTGTGCGGCGCGCCTTCGTAGGAGATGAGCCGGTGGTCGACGCCGGCGGCGGTGAGTGCGTCCCCGAACTGCGCGACCGCCTCCGGCGGGATCCCGCCGTCCGCGCCGCCGAACAGCCCGAGGACCGCGCCCTCCATCTCGCCCGCGACCTCGACCGGGATCGGCGTGCCGTTGCCCCGGTCGCGGACCGGCGAGCCGTAGAAGCCGATCGCGCCGGTGAGGCCGAGGCCCAGCGTCGGCGTGTCGAAGGCCACCTGGCCGCCGAAGCAGAAGCCGATCGTGAACAGCGTGTTGACCCGCGCCTCGTCCGAGCGGACCTCGGCGGCGGCCGCCCGGAGATCCGCGGAGATCCCGTCCCAGGTCGTCTGCGCGACGTGCGGCACGTACTCGAAGGCGTCGTCGCGGGGCGTGTCGAGCCCGGCGGTCCGCCCGAACCAGTCGAACGCCACTGCGTCGATCCCAGCCTCGGCGAACCGGAGGGCGAGCTCCTCGTAATAGGGGTGGAGCCCGCGCACGTCGGGCAGGATCACGACACCGGCCCCGCTCGGTCGCGTGGCCCGCGCGCGGAAGGCCAGGAAGCGGTTGCCGTCGTCGGCGCTGAGCGTGAGCGACGCATGGTCCTGCGAGCCACCGGCGATCGGCGCGATCGGCGGGCGGCTGTCGAGATCGAAGCACATCGGGTGGTTCTCCTCGGGATCGTGGCGTCAAGTGTGCATCCGGCGCGCCCACGGCGCCGCGCCCATCGCGAGCGGCGGACCGGCGCGACCCAGCGGGTAGAATGCCCCGGCCGATGTCTACCCAGCCCGCCCCCCTCGTCGTCCAGAAGTTCGGCGGCTCGTCCGTCGCCGACGCCGACCGGATCAAGCGCGTCGCCCGCCGGATCGCGCGCGAACGCGCGGCCGGCAACGACCTCGTGGTCGTCGTGTCGGCGATGGGCGACACCACGGACCACCTCCTCGGCCTGGCCGCCGCGATCACCGACGACCCGGACCTGCGCGAGCTCGACGTCCTCCTCGCGACCGGCGAGCACCAGAGCGCGACCCTCCTGTCGATGGCGCTCCACGGTCTCGGCGTGCCGGCCATCAGCCTGACCGGCCCGCAGGCCGGGATCACCACGGACGGGCGCTACGGCCGTGCCCGCATCGCCGGGATCGAGCCCCGCCGGGTCCACGCCGAGCTGGCGGCGGGCAAGGTCGTCATCGTGGCCGGCTTCCAGGGCCAGAGCGCACGTGCGGCGGACGACGACGAGATCACGACCCTCGGTCGCGGCGGCAGCGACACGACCGCGGTCGCCCTTGCGGCCAGCCTCGGCGCGTCGCGCTGCCAGGTCTTCACCGACGTTCGCGGCATCTACACGGCCGATCCGCGACTCGTCGCTCGGGCTCGCCAGCTGCCGGTCATCGGCTACGAGGAGATGCTCGAGCTGGCCCACCAGGGCGCCCAGGTGATGCAGGTCCGGGCGGTCGAGCTCGGCTGGGTCAACGGCGTCGTCATCGAGGTCCTGAGCTCGTTCGAGGATGCGCCGGGCACGCTCATCAAGGAGGATCCGTTCGTGGAGCAGCGCAACAAGGTTCGCGGGCTGGCCCACGACCGGAACGTGGCCAAGGTCACGATCGTGGCCGTGCCGGACCGGCCCGGGGTCGCCCGCTCGATCTTCGACCCGCTGGCCGAGGCCGGCATCAACGTCGACATGATCGTCCAGAACGTCGGCCACGGCGGCGCGACGGACATGTCGTTCACGGTGCCGCGGGTCGAGCTGGCCGCCGCCAAGAAGACGCTCGAGCCGCTCGTGCGCGACCTGGGCGCCCGCGAGCTGACGACCGACGCCTCGGTGGCCAAGGTCTCGATCGTCGGCGCCGGCCTGCACAACGCGCCGGGCTACGCGGCCCGGATGTTCGGCACGCTGGCGGACGCACACGTCAACATCGAGATGATCTCGACCTCGGAGGTCCGGATCACCTGCATGATCGCCGAGGCCGACCTCGAGACCGCCCTGCGCGCGCTGCACGACGCCTTCGAGCTCGAGCGTCCGGAGGCGGTCGACAGCGACGCAGCGACCGGATCTGCGGCGGCCGGATGACGGTCCGCCGGCGATGAGCGGGCTCTTCTCGCGGCGCGAGTCGTTCGACCGGGTCGCCTCGACCAACGACGTCGTGCGTGACTGGCTGGCGGCCGGCACGCCCGAGGTCTGCCTCGCCGTCGCCGACCGAGCAGACCGCCGGTCGCGGGCGGGAGGGCCGGCGCTGGGTGGCCCCGCCTGGGGCCGCGCTGCTGCTGTCGCTCGGGTTCCGACCCGCCTGGCTTGCTCCGGACGCGACGTGGCGTCTGGCCGCCATCGCCTCGATGGCCATGGCCGAGTCGGCCGAAGCTGCGGCCGGCCTCACCCCCGGCACGATCCGGCTCAAGTGGCCCAACGACCTGGTCGTCGAGGGACCGGGTTCGGTCGGCGTCCGGAAGCTGGCCGGCGTCCTGGGCGAGACCGATGGCCTGGGCGGGCCGGATCCGCGCGTGGTCGTCGGCCTCGGGCTGAACGCGGACTGGCCGGCCGCCGACTTCCCGCCCGACCTGGCCGCCTCGATGACATCGCTCCGCGAGATCGCCGGGCGGCGGCCGATCGCCAACGCCGTGCTGCTCGCAGGATTCACCTACCGCCTGGCCACGGCCGTCGAGGCGTTGCGCGACGCGGGTCGGTTCGACGCCGCCACGTGGGCGGACCGGCAGCTGACGACGGGTCGGACGGTCCGGATCGAGCGGCCCGATGGCGCCGAGACCGTCCACGCGCTCGGTGTCGACCCGGCGACCGGGGCGCTCGTGGTCGCCGATGCGCGCGTGCCGGGTGGCGAGCGTCGGGTCGTCGTGGGCGAGATCACCCATGTCCGCGTCGCGGACGCCTCGATCCCGGCGGCGGTGTAACGCGATGGCCCGTCCGGCATTCAGGAAGGTGGACCGCCCGGAGGAGGGAGGTCCGCGCCTCGTCCACCTCGACCGCGATCGTCGGCTCGTCGAGGCGGCCCAGGCGGACCCGGCCCGGTTCGAGGCCCTGTATCGGAAGTACCTGGCCCAGGTGTACAGCTACGCGTTCTACGAGCTGCGCGACCATCACGAGGCGGAGGACGCCACGGAACGGACGTTCCTGTCCGCGCTGGCCAACATCGGCCGGTTCGAGGAGCGCGCCCGGCCGGTCGACGGCGAGGGTGCCTCGACCTTCCGGGTGTGGCTGTTCCAGATCGCCCGCAACACGGTCGCCGAGCGCCGTCGCCGCCGGCGCCGCCGGCCGGAGGCGCCGCTCGAGGCCGCCGCGACGATCGCCGCGCCGATCGACCTCGAGGCCGACGCCGGCCTGCGCGATGAGGCGGCGGCCGCCCTGCGCGCGGTGGAACGGCTGCCCGGCGACCGCCGGCGCGCCCTGATCCTGCGCTTCGTCGACGAGATGACCACGGCCGAGATCGCCGGCATCCTCGGCCGGTCCGAGGGCGCGGTCCGGGTCCTGATCCATCGCGGCCTGCGCAGCGTCGCGCGCGACCTCGACGACACGGGTCGGTGACCGGCGCATTCGCCGGTCGTGACGGCCACGAGGTCGAAGCCCTCGTCACGGACCGGTATCTCGAGGCGCTGCTCGCCGCCCACGCCCGCGGCGCCGACCACGCGCCGGCCGCGGCGGCCCCGCCGGACGCCATCCGCCGGGCCGCGGACCGGCTGGCGGCGGACCTGCCGCGCTGGCACCCGTCGTTCCGCTTCGAGGAGGCCCTCGCGTCCCGGCTGGCCGAGGCGGCGTCTCGCATGCGCCTCGCGAACGCGGCCGGGGCGGAGGGCCTCGTCGTGCCGCTGCGCGGACCGGATCTCGGGCTCGCCGACCTCGACACGGACGATGACGGCGACGACCGTGCGCGCTACGGCCGGCCGTTGCTCATCGGCGGCGCCCTGACCTCGGCCGCCCTGTCGCTCGCCGGCGCCGCCTACGTCGCCTGGCGGCTCAACCGACCGACGGACAACCCGATGGCGCGCGCCGCGCGGGCCGTGGCACGGTCGAGGCTCGTCTGATGCCGATCAAGCTGCCGTCGTTCCGTGCCCGACGGGACGTCTACCCGGCCGACCTGTGGACCAAGTGCCCGTCGTGCGAAACCATGCTGTTCAACAAGCAGCTCGACAAGGCGCTCCGGGTCTGCCCGACCTGCGGCCACCACTTCCGGCTCTCCGCGGCGGCCCGCCTCGAGCAGCTCCTCGACCACGGCACGTGGGCGGAGCGCGACGCCGGCCTCCAGTCGGTCGATCGCCTCGGCTTCGTCGACCAGAAGCCGTATCCCGACCGGCTCCTGGCCGCCCAGACCGCGACCGGGATGCGCGACGCGGCCGTCTGGGGCACGGCGACGCATGGGCGGCATCCCCGTCGCGATGTGCGTCATGGACTTCGGGTTCATGGGCGGCTCGATGGGCGCGGTCGTCGGCGAGAAGGTCACCCGCGCGGCCGAGCACGCTCTCGCGGCCCGTGTCCCCCTCATCGTCGTGGCCGCCTCCGGCGGCGCCCGGATGCAGGAGGGGACGCTGGCGCTGATGCAGCTGGCCAAGACGCTCGGCGCCCTCGAGCGGCTGCGCGTCGCGGGCGTGCCGTTCCTCAGCGTCCTGTCCGACCCGACGACCGGCGGCGTGTTCGCCTCGTTCGCGGCCGTCGGCGACGTCAACGTCGCGGAGCCGAACGCGCTCATCGGCTTCGCCGGGTCGCGGGTCTCCGCGGGCACGATCGCCCAGGAGCTGCCGCCCGGATTCCAGCGCTCGGAGTTCCTGTTCAGCCACGGGTTCATCGACCGGGTCGTCGCGCGGCCCGAGCTGCGGGACGAGCTGATCGGCCTGCTCCGACTCCTGCCCGTCCGGGTCGACGATCCGGCGGCCGTCCGCGCCGCGATCGACACCGACGCCGCCGGGTTCCGGCCGCTGTCGTTCCTCAGCTCGCTGGCCGAGCGCGTCGCGGAGCGGACCGCCGGCGACGGCGCCGCGACGGAGGCCGCCCCGGACGAGCCACTCGCCGACGATCCCCGCGACGCCGTCTGGGCGCGCGTCCAGCTGGCCCGCAACCTGCGCCGGCCGCGGACGCTCGAGTTCATCGCGGAGATGACCGACGAGTTCGTCGAGCTCCACGGCGACCGTTTGTTCGGCGACGACGAGGCGATGGTCGCCGGGCTGGCCCGGATCGACGGCCGGCGCGTGGCCATCGTCGGCCAGCAGAAGGGCGCCGACACCGACGAGAACATCCGGCGCAACTTCGGGATGCCCCATCCGGAGGGCTACCGCAAGGCGATGCGGATCATGGAGCTGGCCGAGCGCGTTCGGGCTGCCGGTCGATCACCTTCGTCGACGTCCCGGGCGCCCACCCGGGCCCCGAATCGGAGGAGCGCGGCATCGCCGAGGCGATCGCCCGGTCGATCGGCCTGATGAGCCGGCTGCGGACGCCGATCGTGACCGTCATCACCGGTGAGGGCGGGTCGGGCGGGGCGCTCGCGATCGCCGTCGGGCGACGTCGTCATCGCCCTCGAGAACGCGGTCTACTCGGTCATCTCGCCGGAGGGCTGTGCCGTCGATCCTGTGGCGGACCGCGGACGAGGCGCCGGCCGCCGCGCTCGCGATGAAGATGACCGCCGCCGACCAGCAGACCCTCGGCGTGGTCGACATCGTCGTGCCGGAGCCGGGCGAGGGCGCCCACGCCGACCCGGCCGAGACCGCGCGCCGGCTCAGGCCGATCATCCTCGACCGGCTGAGCCGCCCTCGACGGCCTCACGATCGACGAGCTGCTCGACACGCGCTACCGCCGCTACCGTGCCCTCGGGTCCTACACTGAGACCGAGATGCCGGAACTCGCACCGCCCGTCGTGCGCGGGCCTCGGGGATCGCCTCCGTGACCTGCTCGACCCGGGTCGGCGCGCCGTCGGGGTCGGCGGTGCCATCCTGGTCGCGCGATGAGCCGCCGGCTCGGGAGGAGGTCTAGGACGTGCCCGAGTCGACGGAGCCCGCTCGGTCGTCGCGCGGAACGGTCCGCGGAGGAGCGGTCGGCCGATCACGCCGCCATCGACCGCCTGACCGTCGAGCTGCTGCCCGCCCTCATCGCCAAGCTCGGGCGCGACCGGCCTGGGCGAGCTCGAGGTCCGCGAGGGCGCCTGGCGGGTCCGCCTGCGCCGGCCCGGGACGACCGGCCGTCGGCGAGCGCGGGGGCACGGAGCCGGCCTGGCGATCGCGAGCGATCCGCCCGCTCTGGAGCGGGGATCGGCTCAGGGCACGCGGCGACCGTGGGCATGACCCCGGTCGGTCCCGGCCGCGACGGCGCGTGACGGGGTCAACGGCGGCAGCCACCGCGAGGGCCGGACGGACGACCGGCTGGTCGCGACGTCGCCGGCGGTCGGCATCTTCCAGCCGCGCGCGGACGCCCGTGCCGGGACGCGGGTCC
This sequence comes from uncultured Chloroflexia bacterium, assembly GCA_963755995.1. Taxonomy (GTDB): domain Bacteria; phylum Chloroflexota; class Limnocylindria; order Limnocylindrales; family CSP1-4; genus SPCO01. The sequence goes on from CAVWLQ010000005.1 coordinate 361,473, forward strand.
GGGCGGGCGACCGGCTCGGGGCGGTGGACATGCTGGGCGTCCCGCAGGAGGTCGTCGCGCCGGCGGACGGCGTGGTCGGGGCGAGCCTCGTCGAGGCCGGCGACGCCGTCGAGTACGGCCAGGACCTCATCGTCATCGAGTTCGCCTCCGCCGGCCCGTCGGAGGCCTGAGGTGTTCCGCAAGGTCCTCATCGCCAACCGCGGCGAGATCGCGCTGCGGATCCTGCGCGGCTGCCGCGAGCTCGGCATCGAGGCGGTCGTCGCCTACAGCGAGGCCGACCGCGAGTCGCTGCCGGTCCAGCTCGCCGACGAGGCGATCTGCATCGGCCCGGCCGATGCCCGCCGGTCGTACCTCTCGGCGCCGGCCGTCATCTCGGCCGCCCTCGTCGCGGGCTGCGACGCGATCCATCCGGGCTACGGGTTCCTGTCCGAGGACGACGGCTTCGCCGAGGTCGTCGCGGCCCATGGGCTGACGTTCATCGGCCCTCCGGCGGCCGTGCTCGAGCGCTTCGCCAGCAAGATCGTCGACCCGCCAGCTGCTGGGTGCCCAGGGCCTGCCGACGATCCCCGGCTCGGAGGGCATGCTCCGCGACGAGATGCACGCCCTCGACGAGGCGGAGCGGATCGGCTACCCGGTCCTGATCAAGCCCTCGGCCGGCGGCGGCGGCAAGGGCATGCGGATGGTCCGGACCGGCCGCGAGCTCGAATCGGCCATGCGCGTCTGCCGGTCCGAGGCGAAAGCCGCGTTCGGGGACGACTCGCTCTATCTCGAGAAGTGGCTGGACGAGAACCGCCACGTCGAGATCCAGGTCGCGGTGGACCGCTACGGCCACGGCGTCCATCTGGGCGAGCGCGACTGCTCGGTCCAGCGCCGGCACCAGAAGATCCTCGAGGAGGCGCCCACGCCGGCGCTCTCGGAGGCCGCGCGCGCGGACCTCGCCGAGCGCGCCATCCGGGCCGTCGTCGCGGCGGGCTACGAGAATGTCGGCACGCTCGAGTTCCTGGTCGACGCCGCGGGCGACTTCTACTTCATCGAGATCAACTGCCGGATCCAGGTGGAGCACCCGGTGACCGAGCTGCTGACCGGCGTCGACCTCGTGACGACCCAGATCCGGATCGCGGCCGGCGAGCCGCTCGGCTTCTCGCAGGCGGACGTGACGATGCGCGGCCACGCCATCGAGTTCCGGATCAACGCCGAGGACCCGGCCCATGAGTTCCGGCCGGGGGCCGGTCTGGTCGAGCGCTACCACGCGCCGGGCGGGCCCGGGATCCGGATGGATTCGCACCTGTACAGCGGGTATGAGGTGCCGCCCTACTACGACTCGCTGCTCGGCAAGCTGATCGTGTGGGGCCCGGACCGGGCGACCGCCATCGCGCGATCGCGGGTCGCCCTCGACGAGCTGGTCGTCGACGGCCTGGTGACCAACGTCGAGATCCACAAGGCGCTGCTGGCCAACGAGGTGTTCCTGGCCGGGCGGATGACGACGAACATGCTCGACCGCGTCGGCAGCGAGGCGTTCCTGGCCGCGGCGGCGCGATCGTGATCCGCGGCACGCGGTGCAGACCTGCACAGACCGCGCCGCACATCTCCCGACCGACCCGGCAGACTGACCATCACCCGACCAGGAGTCGCCCATGACCGAGACCGTCCACACGACCCGCGAGATCGAGGCCCTGATCCCGCACCGCTGGCCCATCCTGCTCGTCGACCGGATCGTCGAGTACGACGCGGACGCCAAGCGGATCGTCGGGATCAAGGGCGTGACCGCCAGCGAGTGGTATTTCCAGGGCCACTTCCCCGGCCTGCCGGTCATGCCCGGCGTCATCCAGGTCGAGGCGCTCGCGCAGACGATGGCCGTCTACGTCGCGAAGCAGCCCGGCTACGGCGACCGGATCGGCCTCTTCGCCGGCATCGACGACTGCCGCTTCAAGCGCGTCGTCAGCCCCGGCGACACGCTCCGCCTCGAGGTCACGATGGAGAAGCTGGGCGGCCGGTTCGGACGCGGCCACGGCGTCGCCAGCGTCGACGGCGAGAACGGCCTGCGACGTGATGCTCTCGTTCATCATCCCGAACGAGGGGGTGCTGCGATGACCCGGGTCATCGTGCTGTCCGACGTGCACGGCAACGCGCTCGCCCTGGCGGCGGTCCGGAAGGCGATCCGGACCGAGAAGCCGGACCTCGTGGCGGTCGCGGGCGACCTCGCCCTCAACGGGCCCGATCCGGCCGGCACCATCGACCTGCTGCGCGAGATGGAGGCCGACGGCGCGGCGATCATCAACGGCAACACGGACGTGGCCGTCGCCGATTTCGACTACAGCGCCGCCGTCGGCGTCTCGCCCGGGATGGGCGACACGCGTCCCGGAGATCCTGCGGGCGGCCGCCGAATGGGCACACGACGAGCTCGGCGACGAGCGGCTGGCCTGGCTCCGCCGCCTGCCGTCGGAGCGCCGGCTTCACGCCGAGGACGGGACGATGATCCTGGTCTGCCACGCCTCGCCGGGCTCGCAGACCGCCGGGTTCGCCCAGCAGCTCGACCCGAACGTCGTCATCGAGCGGGCCGGACGGACCGATGCCCGGATCATCGCCTGTGGACACACCCACATCCCGGAGGTGCGCGACCTCGGCTGGAAGATGATCGTGAACGACGGCTCGGCCGGCTACGCGTTCGACGGTGAGGCGACCGCCTCCTGGGCGCGCATCGACATCGCCGACGGCGAGATCATGGCCGAGATCCATCGCACCGAGTACGACGCCCTCGCCGTGGCCAACGCGATCTCCGCCCGCGGCTTGCCCGGTGACGTGTATCGGGCCGCGACGGTCCGCACCGGGAAGCTGGTCCGATGAGCGCCGAGCGGCGGCGCGTCGTCGTCACGGGGATGGGGCTGGTCACCTCGCTCGGCAACGACGTCGCGACGTCCTGGGCGGGGCTGATGGCGGGCCGGAGCGGCGTCCGGACGATCGAGGCCTTCGACCCGTCCCGGTTGACGTCGCGGATCGCGGGCGAGGTCCACGGGCTCGACGCGAGCGGGATCCTCGACCGCAAGGAGCTCCGCCGGACTGATCGCTACATCCAGTTCGGATTGGTCGCCGCTCGCGAGGCGCTCGACCAGGCCGGGCTCCCGAAGCGGTTCGAGGGTGACCTCGCCGAGCGGACCGGGGTGATCCTGGGGACCGGGCTGGGCGGGGTGGGGACGCTCATCGACGGCTTCTCCATCAACGTCACGCGCGGCCCCGACCGGATCAGCCCGTTCCTCATCCCGATGGGCATCCCCAACATCGGCGCCGGCCAGATCGCCATCCAGTTCGGCATGACCGGCCCGAACTTCACGACGGTGTCGGCCTGCGCCACCGGCGGCCACGCGCTGGGCGAAGCGAGCGAGATCATCCGGCGCGACGACGCCGACGTCATGGTCGCGGGCGGTGCCGAGGCCGGCATCTACGAGGCGATGGTCGGCGGCTTCGCGGCGATGCGGGCGCTGTCGACCCGGAACGACGATCCCGAGGCGGCCTCGCGGCCGTTCGACACGGCGCGCGACGGGTTCGTCATGGGCGAGGGCGCGGGCGTGGTCGTCCTCGAGGGCCTGGACCATGCCGAGGCGCGCGGCGCCACGATCCTGGGCGAGCTGGTCGGCTACGGCGCGACCGCCGACGCATCCCACATCACGCTGCCCGCGCCGGGCGGGATCGGCGCCGTCCGAGCGGCCCGTCGCGCGCTCGACAAGGCGGGCCTGACCCCCGACGACATCGATCACGTCAACGCCCACGCCACGTCGACCCCGGAAGGCGACAAGGCGGAGCTGCAGGCGATCCGGACGATCTTCGGCGAGGGCGCCGGCCGGATCTCGATCACGGCCAACAAGTCGATGATCGGTCACACGCTGGGGGCCGCCGGCGCGATCGAGGCGATCGTCTCGATCCTGACCATCCGCGACGGCTGCGTGCCGCCCACGATCAACCTGGCCGAGGCCGACCCGGAGGCGGCGGGCATGGACCTGACGCCGAACGTGGCCGCCGCGCGCCCGGTCCGGGCCGTCCTCAGCAACTCGTTCGGGTTCGGCGGCCAGAACACGGCGCTCATCTTCACGGGCCCCGTCCGGTGACCGACGACCTGGCCGCGGCCGCCACCTCCGAGCCGCGCGACGGCGGCGACATCGAGCTGCTCGGCCTGATCGATCGGCTGGCGGTCCTGCTGGAGCGCTCCGACCTCAACGAGCTCGAGGTCGAATCGGGCGGGACCGCGCTGGTCCTGCGCAAGCCGGTCGCCATCGCAGCGACCGCCGCCCCGGCGGCCACGACGGCCATCCCGACCGCGGTCGCCGACGGCACGGGCGTGGCCGGTGAGCCATCCGCCGCGGGCCGCGATCCGGCGGCGACGGCGCGGCCGTCGATCAAGGCGCCGCTGACCGGCATCTTCTACGCGTCGCCGGCGCCCGGGACGGCCCCCTACGTCCAGGTCGGGGGCGAGGTGGCGGTCGGGCAGGTGATCGGCCTGATCGAGGCCATGAAGCTGTTCAACGAGATCAAGTCGGACCTGGCCGGGCGGGTCGTGCGGGTGGTCCCCGAGAGCGGCGCCCTGGTCAAGGCGAAGCAGCCGCTGATCGAGGTGGATCCGCTGTGAGCACGCCCGTGCGTCATGCCCATGTGACCGGCTGGGGCCGCTACGCGCCGTCGCAGGTCCTCACCAACCACGACCTCGAGAAGATGGTCGACACGTCCGACGAATGGATCGTGTCGCGGACGGGGATCCGCGAGCGCCGCGTCGCAGCCGCCAACGAGACGACCGCGTCGATGGCGGCGGTCGCCTCGCTCCGGGCGATCCGGACGGCAGGGATCGACCCCGACGAGATCGACCTCATCCTCCTCGCCACGCTGACGCCCGACTACTGGATGCCCTCGACGGCGGCCCTGGTCAAGGAGGCCATCGGCAACACCCGGGCGGCCGCGATGGACGTGGCCGCCGCGTGCTCCGGGTTCGTGTACGCCTATGCGACGGCCCAGGCATACATCGCGAGCGGCATGGCCAGGCATGTCCTGGTCATCGGCGCCGAGCTGCTGACCCGGTTCCTCGACTACACCGACCGGAACACCTGCATCCTGTTCGGCGACGGGGCCGGTGCCGTCGTGCTGTCGGCCTCGGACGAGCCCGGCGGCGGCCTCGGCATCGAGATGACGACCGAGCCGCAGGGCGCCTACATGATCTGGCTGCCGGCCGGCGGGGCCAAGAGCCCGCCCTCGGCCGAGACGGTGGCCCGCGGCGAGCACTTCGTCCGGATGGAGGGCAAGGAGACCTACCGGTTCGCCACCCGGACGCTGGCGACGACCGCGCTGACGGCCATCCAGCGGGCCGGCCTCCAGCCGTCCGACATCGACCTGTTCATCCCGCACCAGGCCAACATCCGGATCATCGAGGCCGTCGCCAAGGGCCTGGACCTGCCGATGGACCGCATGTTCGTCAACCTGGACAAGTACGGCAACACGTCCGCCGCGTCCGTGCCGATCGCCCTGGCCGAGGCCGTCAACGGCGGCCGGGTCAAGGTCGGCGACCACATCGTCATCGTCGCGTTCGGGGCCGGGTTCACCTCCGGAGCGGTCGCCATCGAGTGGACCGCCGACCCGGCGCGCGGGATCGCCGGCGACGCCGCGGTCCAGCCGGAGGACGTGTCGGTCCGCCTGCCGGTCGACTGGGATTCGGTCGACCCGATCCCCGAGGCGCTCGCCGAGCTCATGCGGCGGCCCGGCGCGGTCGACGTGCCGCTCGACGACGTCGTTCCGGACGAGCCGGCGGCCACCCAGCAGGAGGTCCGGGCATGATCGACCTGAGCGGCAAGACGGCCCTCGTCACGGGTGGCTCGCGCGGCATCGGGCGGGCCATCGTCCAGCGGCTGGCCACCCAGGGCGCGGACGTGGCCTTCACCTACAAGGGCAACACGGCCGCCGCGGCGACCTGCAGCGGCGCGGTCGAGGCGCTCGGGCGTCGGGCGCTCGCGATCCAGGGCGACGCCTCCCAGGCCGAGGTCCCCGATGCGGTCGTCAAGCAGGTGCTGGAGGCGTTCGGCAAGATCGACATCCTGGTCAACAACGCGGGCGTGACCCGCGACGACCTGATCATGCGGATGTCGGTCGAGAGCTGGCGCGAGGTGCTCGAGACGAACCTGTTCGGGGCGTTCTACATGACCAAGGCCGTGACCCGCCCGATGCTCAAGGCCAAGGGCGGCCGGATCGTGAACATCACGTCCGTGTCCGGCCAGGCGGGCCAGATGGGCCAGGCCAACTACTCCTCGGCCAAGGCCGGGCTGATCGGCCTGACCAAGGCGACGGCCCGCGAGCTGGCCAGCCGGTCGATCACCTGCAACGCCGTGGCACCGGGTTTCGTCGACACGGAGCTCACGCGCGACCTGCCCGAGGCGCTCAAGGAGCAGCTCCGGGCGGCGACGCCGCTCGGGCGGTTCGGCGAGACCGAGGAGATCGCGGCGGCCGTCGCGTTCCTCGTCAGCGACGAGGCCGCGTTCATCACCGGTCAGGTGCTCGCCGTCGACGGCGGCCTGGTGATGATGTAGGTCCGGCCGGACAGGTCGCCGCGGGCCGGCGCCGCAGCGGGTCGGCGGCGGGTCAGCGGCCCTTGAACATGGCCGGGATGGTCCGGACCAGGATCTCGAGGTCCAGCCGTATCGACCGGCGCTCGATGTACTCGAGGTCGAGCTCGACCCGCTGATCGAAATCCTCGCCCTGGCGTGCCTGGACCTGCCACAGCCCGGTGATGCCGGGCTTGACCGCCAGGCGTCGGTGGTGCCATGGATCGTAGGCGTCGACCTCGCGCGGGAGCGGCGGCCGCGGTCCGACGAGGCTCATCTCGTCGCGCAGCACATTCCAGATCTGGGGCAGCTCATCGAGGCTCGTCGCGCGCAGCAGGCGACCGGTCCGGGTCAGGCGCGGATCGTCGGTGACCTTGAAGGCGGGACCGCGGATCTCGTTGCGGCCCAGGAGCTCGTCCAGACGATCCTCGGCGCCCGGCTCCATCGTCCGGAACTTGATCAACCGGAACGGGCGGCCGTGGAGGCCGACACGGGTCTGGCGGAACAGGACCGGTCCACCGTCGGCGACGCGGATCAGGCAGGCGACGGTCGCCAGCAGCGGGCTCAGGAGGACGAGCGCGGTGCCCCCGACGGCCAGGTCGAACCGCCGCTTGCGCCGGGACGCGATCGTCTCCCGGCGACGGTCCATGCCGGCCGCGGGATCGGTCGCGAAGGTCCGGGCGGGCGCCCGTGTCGGGCGCGAGATGTCGGCGGTCCCGATCAGGGCGGGCGACGCGCCGAGGAGCGGTTCGCCCTCGACTACGAGTCGCTCCCGGCCAGCGCCGGCAGCCCGGCTCGTTCGACGTCCGGCTCGGGACGGCCGTCGCCCAGCTGGATGACCCGATAGCCGGCGGCCCGAAGCGCCGGTGCGTCGAGCAGCCGCCGGCCGTCGATGATCAGGTGCGGCGCTCCGGCGTGCGCCCAGGCCGCCCACGGCAGGTCCCGGAACTCGCCCCACTCGGTCGCGATGACGACGACGTCCGCCCCGATCACGGCACGCGCCGGATCGTCGACGACGTCCAGGTCGGGCACGCGTGAAGCAGCCTGCGGTCCGGCCGCCGGGTCGTAGGCACGGACGGTCGCACCCTGGGCGAGCAGCCATTCCGCCAGCCGGACGGCCGGTGAGTCGCGGGTGTCGTCCGTCCCAGCCTTGAAGGCGAGGCCGAGGAGCGCGACGGTCTGCCCGGCGGCGCCGCCGATGGCCGCGGCGACCCGCTCCGCGAAGCGGTCCTGGGCGGCCCGGTTGGCGGCGGACGCGGCGGTGGTGACGTGCATCGGCAGGCCGAAGGTCTGCCCCGCCACGGCCAGCGTGATGAGCTCCTTGGGCAGGCAGCTGCCACCGAACCCGAAGCTCGGCTGCATGTACGTGCGGCCGATCCGCGGATCGGCCCCGATGCCGGCGAGCACCTCGTCGACGTCGGCACCGGCCTCCTCGCACAACGAGGCGATCTCGTTGGTGAACGACAGCTTCAGGGCGAGGAACGCGTTGGCGCCGTTCTTGATGATCTCGGCCGCCTCGACGTCCACCACCAGCCGGGGGGCGTCGATGCCGTCGTAGATGTCGATGACCGCCTGGAGCGCGACCGGATCGGCGTCGTCGAAGCGGCCGATGACGATCCGGGTCGGCCGGCCGAAGTCCTCGACGGCCGTCCCCTGGCGCAGGAACTCGGGGTTGGTGAAGACCCGCGCCGTGGGCAGGCCGGTCGCCTGGACCGCCCGTCGCGTGCCGCCGACCGGGAGTGTGCTGCGGATGACCAGGATGTCGTCCGGCCCGAACCGGTCCTGGATCGCGGCGAGCGCGCTGTCCAGCTGGCTGAGATCGCTCCGCCCGTCGTCACCGATGGGCGTGCCGACGCACATCAGGATCATCCCCGGATCCGGCGGGACGGCGTCCGTGACGTCGAGGCGGCCGTTGGCGATGGCGGCCGTGAACCCCTCCTGGAGGCCGTCCTCGTGGATCGGGATGTGACCGGCCCGGAGCATCGCGAGCCGGGTGGCCCCGGTCTCGACGAGATGGACCCGGTGGCCGAGCCGGGCGAGCCCGACGGCGCTGACGAGGCCGACATAGCCGGCGCCGATGACGGTGAGCGAGCGTTCCGATGCAGACATCGGGGCAGAGCGTACCAGCCGAGCGCAGATGCCGGCCGGGCGGGCCGGTCGATCGGAGACGCGGGTCGGCGGGCGGGCGGGCGGGACCGTGTAGGCTGCGCTGGTGCGCGTCACGCAGTACCGGATCGAGGGGCTCGGACACCTGTCCACGCTCGTCGCCGACGAGGCGGCCGGCATCGCCGCCGTCGTCGATCCGCGTCGCGACGTCGACATCTACATCGACGCGGCACGGGCCGCCGACCTCCGCATCACCCATGTCGTCGAGACCCACCTCCACAACGACTACGTGTCCGGGGGTCGGGAGCTCGCGACGCTCGTCGGGGCGACGCACGTCATCGGTGCCGGCGCCGGCCTCGCCCACGAGCACCGCCCGGCCAGCGACGGCGACGCGTTCGACATCGGCTCGGTCCGGTTCACGACGCTGGACACCCCGGGCCACACGCCCGAGCACGTCAGCTACGCGGTCGCCGACACCTCCCGGGGCGACGAGCCGTTCCTGCTCCTGACCGGGGGGTCACTGCTGGTCGGCTCGGTCGGGCGGACCGACCTGCTCGGCGCGGACAACGCCCGGCCGTTCGCGGAGGCGATGTTCCACTCCCTCCATGACGTCCTGCTGCCGCACGAGGACTCGGTCATGGTCTACCCGACCCACGGGGCCGGGTCGCTGTGCTCGACCGGGATCGCGTCGACCTCCTGGTCGACCATCGGCTACGAGCGCCGGCACGACCCCCTCCTCGCGCCGATGGAGATCGAGGCCTTCGCGCGGGCCTTGCTGTCCGGCCAGCCGACGATCCCGCGCTACTTCGCGCGGATGCGCCCGATCAACCAGGCCGGGCCGCGACTGCTCGGCGCGAGCGTGCCGCCCATCGAGCCGCTGTTCGGCGTCGGGCTGGACGAGGCGCTGGGTCGTGGCGCGGTCGTGGTCGACACCCGGTCGCCCGCGGCGCATGCCCGCCGGCACGCCCCCGGCTCGCTGTCGATCCCGGTCGGGCCGTCGTTCGGGACCTGGCTCGGCTGGGTGGTCGAGGCGGACGCGCCGATCGTCCTGATCGTGGACGACCCCGCCGATCTCGACGACCTGGCACGACAGTCGATCCGGATCGGCTGCGAGACGATCGAGGGCTACGTCGACGGGGGGTTCGAAGGCTGGGCTCGGTCCGGTCGTCCGGTCGAGGATGGCGCGGCGATCGATGTCGACGACCTGGCGTCGGCGCTGTCGGCGGGCGGTCCCATGGCGCCCCTCGTCATCGACGTCCGGCAGCCCTACGAGTTCGAGGCCGGCCACGTGCCCGGTGCGGTGCACATCGGGGCGGGCGAGCTGACCGAGGTCCTGGACCGCCTGCCCCACGACCGCGAGGTCGCCCTCGTCTGCGCGAGCGGCTATCGCTCGAGCATCGCGGCGTCACTGCTGCGTGCCGGCGGGTTCAGCCGGGTCGCGGCGGTCGAAGGCGGCACCCCGGACTGGGAAGCGCACGGCTACCCGCTCGATTACGGCGCCGGCACGGACGGCCTCGAGTGGCCCACGACGCCCACAGCGCCCGCGCACAGCCACGACCGCCTAGCCGACGCTGACCCCGAAGATGCCCAGCGCGGCGACGCCGAGCAGGACCGCGTCCAGGACGACGACGATCCCGACCGCCCCCCAGGCGAGCACGTTGCCGACCCGGCCGTTGGCATGGGCGCCCATCAGGCGCCGGTCGTTGGCCAGCAGGACCATGAAGACGAGCACGATCGGCAGCAGCAGGCCCTGCAGGTTCTGCGAGGCGAGGATGACGGGCAGCAGGTCCAGCCCCGGGATCAGCACCACGAGGGCACCGACCGCCAGCAGGAACGTATAGATCGTGAAGAACGAGCGGGCGTCGGAGAACCGCTTGTCGACGCCGGACTCCCAGCCGAACGCCTCGCAGATCACGAACGCGGTCGACAGCGGCATGATCGTGGCCGCCAGGACGCTCGCCCCGAACAGCCCCACCGCGAAGAGCGCCTCGGCCAGCCGGCCGGCGACCGGCTCGAGCGCCTTGGCCGCATCCGCCGCCGACGTGATGGTCCCGCTGGCGACCCCGATCGTGCTGGCGGCGGCGACCACGATGAAGATCGCGATGACGTTGGTCCAGATCGAGCCGCCGACGGCGTCCGCCTGCTCGAGCGCCAGCTCGTCCTCGCCGATGCCCTTCTCGGCCACCGCGCTGGTCAGATAGAACTGCATGTACGGGGTGATGGTCGTGCCGACGACGGCCACCATCAGCAGGATCGTCGCGGGCTGGAGGTCGAGGCTCGGCGTCACGAGCGCGCGGCCGACCTTGCCCCAGTCCGGGTCGGCCAGGACCGCCGAGACGATGTAGGCCAGGAACACGACGATGACGCACAGGAAGACGCGCTCGACGGTGCGGTAGCTGGCCTTGATGACGAGCGCCCAGATGGCCACCGCCACGATCGGCACCACCAGGTAGCGCGAGATCCCGAAGAGCTCCAGCGCGGCCGCGGCCCCGGAGAACTCCGCGACGGTGTTGGCCAGGTTGGCGACCAGCAGGACGACCATGGCGAAGGCCGTCGGCCGGACTCCGAACCGGTCGCGGATCAGGTCGGACAGACCCTGGCCGGTCACGACCCCGAGCCGCGCGGCCATCTCCTGGACGACGGCCAGGATGGCGATCGTGATCGGGAAGATCCAGAGCAGGGTCAGGCCAGTCGTCGCGCCCATGACGCTGTACGTCGTGATCCCGCCGGCATCGTTGCCGGCGATCCCCGCGATCAGGCCCGGGCCCATGACCGCAAGGAACGCGACCAGGCCGCGCCGGCCACGGAACCGCCCGCGCAGACGCAGGATCTGGCGCGCGGCGATCCGCTCGCGCACGCGCCGCAGGCGGCCGGCCCAGAACCCCATCGGTGTGCGCTAGCTCCGCGTCCCGGCGTGCGTCCCGCGACGCCGCCAGCTGGCCGGCAGGATGGTGTCGATCGCGTCGTCGACCGTGACGATCCCGACGAGGTGCCTGTCGTCGTCCACGACCGGGACCGCGAGGAGGTTGTAGCGGGCGACCACGCCGGCCACGTCGTCCCGGTCGGCCAGGACGTCCACCGTGACCGGGTCCTCGATCATCACGTCGCCGATGGGCGTGGTCGGCCGAGCCACGATCAGGTCGCGCAGCGAGAGCACCCCGACGAGCCGCCCATCGGCATCGACGACATAGACGTAGTAGATCGTCTCGGCGTCCGGCTCGAGCTCGCGCAGTCGCTCGATGGTGGCGCCCGCGGTCAGGTCGGCCGGGACGGCCACGAACTCGGTCGTCATCATCCCGCCCGCCGTGTTCTCCGGGTAGGCGAGCAGCCCGCCAAGCTCCTCCGCCTCGTCCCGCTCCATCAGCGCCAGGAGCTCCTCGCGGGTCCCGTCCGACAGGTCCGCCACGAGGTCGGCGGCGTCGTCCGGGGACATCTCCTCGAGGATGTCCGCGGCTCGCTCCGGGGCCAGCCCTTCGAGGACCTCGACCTGGGTCTCGGGCTCCATCTCCTCGATCGCGTCGGCGACGGCCTCGTCGTCGAGCGCGGCCAGGACGCCGGCCCGGTCGCGCGGGGCGAGCTGGTCGATGATCGTGGCCAGGTCGGCCGGGTGCAGCTCCGTCAGGCCGGCGTGCGGCACGCGCAGCCGGATCGAGGCGATGCTCGTCTCGACCGGGTCGACGTCCTCCCAGTCGATGTAGCGCTCGGGCGTCGGCAGGTGCAGGTTGCGGGCGATCGTCCGGTACGGGCCTTCGACGCCCAGCCGGCGGAGCAGCCCGGCCGTCCCGACGTCGACCGCCACGAGGTGGAGCTTGCCATCGACGTCGTCGAGACGCAGGTCGTTGACGCGGACGACCCGCCGGCCGTCGATGTCCACGATCTGCTTGTCCAGGAGGTCCGCGCGCAGGAGGATCTCGTCCGAGCGCTGCTGGAAGCGGGTGATGTCGATCGTGTCGCCCGACAGAAGCGCGCCCGACGCGTCGAACCGGGCCACCTGCGACCAGGGCAGGAAGATCCGGCGCCGATCCGTCGCGACGACGAGGCCGGTGACGGGCGGATAGCGGTCGCCGACGGCGACGATCAGGTCGTCGACCTTGCCCAGCGGCTCGCCGGTGGCGTCGAGCACGGGCCGGCCGATGGCGTGGCTCAGGTAGAGCATGGTGGCCACCTCGCGAGCGGATCGACCCGCCGCAGGTGGCGCGACCGCGGGGGTCGCGGTCAGCCGTCAGGAGGCGGGGCGGACCGGTTTCATGGTCAGGACGGCGCGCTCGCCGCCGATGGGACTGGGACCGTCGTCCACGGGGATGTGCAGGCCTCGGATGCGGGTCGAACGGCCGCGGACACACGGCCCGCGACGCTCGCGGAGTGTAGTCCGACGCTCAGGAACCGGTCAACGGAGAGGACGTCCTCCGGGACCAAGGTCCTGCCCGGCACCGGGACCGATGGCGGCCTCCCGTGACCCCGTCGCGGTGGGACCATCGGGACGTGCGCGCGCGGCTCGATGGACCCGACGAAACGCCCGTCCGGGACGGGCCGTCGGTGGCCGTCCCGACGACCTCGACGACCGGTGCCAGCGGCGGCGGCTCGATCTTCCGCCGGTTCGTCGGCGGGGAACGACCGGCCCGCACGGAAGCCCAGCCCGAGGTCGTCGCGCGGCGATCGGTCGGGCCCGGCCGCGACGGAGACGTCCGCGGCGAGGCGGAGCTCGCGGAGCGCCTCGACACCGTCCTCGGGATCGCCGGCCGATTGGCCGCGTCGCACGACCGCGAGACGCTCATCCGGATGATCGTCGACGAGACGAAGCGCGGCTTGCGGGTCGACGCGTCGACGATCCGGATGCTGCGCGAGGACCGCCTCGAGGTCACGGCGTGGGCCGGTCTCACCGACGAGGTCGCGAGGCGCCTGCCGGTCCTCCGGCGCGACGAGGGCTGGGTCGGGGAGGTCCTGCGCACCGGCCATGTCCTGGCGTTCCCCGACATCCGGTCGATCGGCCAGTACGGCCACGCCCGGTACGACGGGGTCCCGGAGATCGCCGGCCACCTGGCCGCGCCGCTGATCCACGACGGCCGGGTCATCGGCTCCCTGTCCGCGCTGAGCGTGGAGCCACGCGCATGGACGAGCGGCGACGTGGCCTTCATCTCGACCCTGGCGACCCACGCGGCGATCGCCCTGGCCAACGCCGAGCTGTTCGAGCAGACCACCGCCCGGGCGGCCCAGCTCGAGGTCCTCCAGACGGCATCGGCACGGATGAGCCGGGCCGTCACGGTCGAGGAGGTCGCCCGGACGGTCGTCGAGGAGACCCACGGGATCATCGACTACCACAATGCCCGGGTCTACCTGGTCGAGCTCCCCGACACGGTCGTCCCGATCGCCTTCGAGGGCCGCCTGGGAGCCTACGAGCAGGTCGACATGGCGCTGCTCACGTGCCGCCTCGGGGAGGGCTTCACGGGCTGGGTCGCCCAGCACGGCGAGCCGATCCTCCTCAACGACACGAACCACGACCCGCGCGGCGCGACGATCGCCGGGACCGAGGACATCGACGAGTCGATGCTGGTCGTGCCGATGCGCTACGACGGCGCGACGATCGGCGTGATCACGCTCTCGAAGCTCGGTCTCGACGGCTTCGGCTCGGACGACCTGCGCCTCCTGACGATCCTGGCCGACCGGGCGGCGACGGCCATCGGCTCGGTCCGGCTGCTGACGCGCGCCCAGGGCCTGGCCCTGGAGCTCCGCCGGCTGCTGGACATGAGCGGCGAGCTGTCCGGGAGCCTCGATCCGCACCAGGTCGCCGAGGTGATGGCCGGCCACCTGGCCGGGGCCATGGGCGTCGGCGAGTGCATCATCAGCTACTGGGATCGGGACGCCGGCCGGGTGGAGTCGCTCGGCTACTACCCGGCGCACCGGATCCGCGACATCGAGCCCTCGTACGAGGTGGGCGGCTTCCCCGAGACTCTGCGCGTCCTCGAGCGGCAGGTCGAGGTCATCGTGGACGTCGACGACCCGGTCGCGGACCCGGCCGAGGTCGAGCTCATGCGCCAGGACGGCAACCGGGTGCTGGCCATGCTGCCGCTGGTGGTCAAGGGCCAGTCGATCGGTCTCGTCGAGCTCGTGTCCGACGTGCCGGTCACGTTCGACGACGAGCGCCTGGCGCTCGCCCGGACGATGGCCAACGAGGCGGCGATGGCGCTCGAGAACGCCCGGCTGTACGAGGACGCCCGGAAGCTGGCCGACCGCGATCCGCTGACCGGGTTCTACAACCACCGGTTCCTGCACGAGCGCCTCGGCGAGGAGGTCATCCGGGCCCAGCGCGGCCGCCGGCCGCTGAGCATGCTCATGCTCGACCTGGACGACTTCAAGCTCGTCAACGACACCTTCGGCCACCTGTTCGGGGACCGCGTCCTGACCTGGACGGCGGAGCTCATCCGGTCCACCCTGCGCGGCTCGGACATCCCGGCCCGGTACGGCGGCGACGAGTTCGCGATCGTGCTGCCCGATACCGACGGCGACGACGCCCGCCGCGCGGCCGAGCGGATCCTCGAGGCCTTCCGCGATCACGCCTACGTCGGCGAGCAGCGTGGGCCGGTCCCGATCGGCGCGTCGATCGGCGTGGCCACCTTCCCGGCCGACGGCCGCAACGCGACCGACCTGATCGCGGCGGCCGACAGCGCGCTGTACCGGGTCAAGCGCGACGGCGGGCACGACGCCGCCGCAGCCGGGGACATCGCCGCAGCCTGACGGGGCCCGGATAGGACGAAGGTACCGGTCGCCCGCCGCCATCCGTACCAGGGCCGGGGATGGACGCCGCGTGTCGCGACCGCCATCCTT
This sequence comes from uncultured Chloroflexia bacterium, assembly GCA_963755995.1. Taxonomy (GTDB): domain Bacteria; phylum Chloroflexota; class Limnocylindria; order Limnocylindrales; family CSP1-4; genus SPCO01. Next base: position 376,973 of record CAVWLQ010000005.1, read on the forward strand.
GATCCCTGACGTGAGCGACACCCCCAGCCGGCCAACTCGAGCCACGGACACGCCGGAAGCGCGAACGAGACGCGCCTGGTGGATCTTCGCCACCTCCTTCTTCATCCTCGGCCTGATCGCGGTCCTCCGGATCGGCACGGAACGGGCGCGCCCGGCCGACTGGGCCGTCGTGGGCCTCGTCTTCGTCGTCGGCTTCGCGGCCATCCGCCACCGCCAGACGGTCACCGCGCTCGAGGTCGGCCGGCGCGAGGAGGCCGAAATCCTTCGCCCGCATCCTGTCCAGCCTGTCGCGCTCCGTCTCACCCGACGCGATCCTCGGCGCGATCGTGGACGAGCTGGCCACGGCCACCGGGGCCGACCACATCGTCGTGGCGCGACGCCGGCCCGATGCCCGCGTCCTCGAGGCGACTCTGGTCAGCGCCCGGCCGGGCGTGCCCAATTCGACGACCCGCCTGCCGATCGCCGACCTCGAGGACCCGGTCGACGGTCGCCGCCCGGGCGAGCGCGAGCCCGTCGCGATCCCGATCACCGCGTCGACCGCGGCACCCGTCGCTGCCGGCTCCCTGCGGAGCCGGTTCGACGATGTCACCGCCCGGCTCGCGGCCGCCGCGCCGGTCAGCGGGTCGTCCGCGTCGGCCGACGCGGACCCGCGGATCCCGGCCTCCCACCAGGCCATCGCCGACCGGATCGCGATGCGGACCCACCAGGTTTACGGGCTGAGCAACACGCTCGCCGCGCCGCTGACCGCGGACGACGCGGTGATCGGCGCGATCGTCCTGTCCTACCGCACGGCCGGCGACTGGCCCGCCACGACCCGCCGCCTGCTGTCAGGCGCGGCGGCGGAAGCGTCGTCCGCCATGTCCCGGGCCTACTCGCTCCGGGCGGCCGAGACCAACGCTTCCACGGACGCCCTGACCGGTCTCCCGAACCGGCGGTACTTCGACGAGTTCTGCGGACTCCTCGCGCGCCGCCGCCGCTCGGGCGACGCGGTCGGGGTGCTGATGATCGACATCGACAAGTTCAAGGCGCTCAACGACAAGCACGGCCACGGGACCGGCGACGAGGTCCTGCGGGCGGTCGGTGGCGCGATCGTGGCGGCCGTCCGCGAGGACGACGTCCCGGCCCGCTACGGCGGCGAGGAATTCGTCGTTCTGCTCCGGAACCCGACCTCGGCCGTCGCCCTCGAGGTGGGGGAGCGCGTCCGGACCTCGGTCGGGGCGCTCGACCTGCAGCGGTTCGGCGTGCCCGGCGTCAGCGTCTCCGTCGGCGTGGCGGTCGCCGTCCAGGCGGACCAGCCGATCGGCGACCTCATCGCGCAGGCCGATCGCGCCCTGTATCGAGCCAAGCGGGCCGGGCGCGATCGGGTCGTCGCCGCCTGACGGGCTACCATCGGGCCGATGACTGACGAAGCGCCCGACGAGGCGCCCGACCTGACCAACGGCGACCTGGCCCGGATCTTCCACGAGATCGGCGACATCCTCGAGCTCAAGGGCGAGCTCGTGTTCAAGACGGTCGCCTACCACCGCGCGGCCGACGCCATCGGCCGGAGCCCGGTCGACGTCGTGGCCGCCTATCGATCCGGGACCGCGCCGGGGATCCCGGGCGTCGGCAAGGCCATCAGCGACAAGCTCCAGGAGCTGGCGACGACCGGTCACCTCGCCTACTACGAGCGGCTCCGGGCGGAGATCCCGCCGACCCTCGTCGACCTGCTCGAGATCGGCGGGCTCGGCCCCAAGACCGTCCGCCAGCTCAACCAGGAGCTGGGCATCGAGACCGTCGACGACCTGCGCAAGGCCGCCGAGTCCGGGCAGCTGCGGACCCTCCGCGGGATGTCCGCCCGGACCGAGGCGGTCGTGCTCGAGGGGATCGCCAAGCTCGACGACCAATTCGACCGGATGCGGCTGGATCGCGCCGAGGAGCTCCTGACCGCGCTCATCGACGGGCTGTCGGGCACGCCCGGCGTCGCGTCGATCGAGCCCGCCGGCTCGTTCCGCCGCCGCAAGGAGTCGATCGGCGACCTGGACCTCCTCGCCGAGACCGATCAGCCGGTCGCGCTGGTCGAGGCGTTCACCCGCTTCGGGCTGGTCAATTCCGTCATCAACCGAGGCGGCTACAAGGCGGCCGTCCGGCTGCAGCGCGGACCGCAGGCGGATCTGATGATCATGCCGCCCGGTGAGGCCGGCACGTACCGGATCCACTTCACCGGCTCCAAGGAGCACAACGTCAAGCTGCGGGCGATGGCCCGCGACCAGGGCTGGAGCCTGTCCGAGAAGGGCTTCCTGCGGATCGGCGAGGACGGCGAGCCCCTCACCGGTGACGCGGCCGAGCTGCGGACCTTCGGCACGGAGGCGGAGGCCTACGCCTTCCTCGGCCTGCCCTACATCGAGCCCGAGCTGCGCGAGGACACCGGCGAGATCGAGGCCGCGCTGGCGGGCCGGCTGCCGGCCGTCGTCAGCCTGGCCGACCTGCGCGGCGACCTCCACAGCCATTCCGACTGGTCGGACGGCCATCACCCGATCGAGGTCATGGCCGAGGCCGCCCGCGCGCGCGGCTACTCGTACCAGGTCCTGACCGACCACTCGCAGTCGCTCGCGATCGCGCGCGGCCTGACCCCGGACCGGGTCGCGGAGCAGGTCGAGGTGATCGCCGCGCTCAATGCCCGGTTCGCGGCGGAGGAAGCGGCCGGGACGGCCCCAGCGGCGACACCGGCCGGCGGCTTCCGGCTCCTCCACGGCTGCGAGCTCGAGGTGCGGGCCGACGCCACCCTCGACTTCGAGGACGACCTGCTGGCGACGTTCGACGTGGTCGTCGCCTCGGTCCACGTCGCGCGTCGCCAGACGCGCGCGGAGCTGACCCAGCGGACGCTCAACGCGATCAGGAGCCCGCACGTCGACGTCATCGCCCATCCGTCCGGCCGCAAGATCGGCCAGCGGGACGACCTCGACCTCGACTGGGACGCGGTCTACACGGAGGCCGCCCGGACGGGGACCACGCTGGAGATGAACGGCTCGCCGCCGCGACTGGACCTCGCCGTCGAGCGGGCGCGCCGCGCGGTCGGGCTGGGCTGCCTCGTCTCGATCGACTCGGACGCCCACGACATCCGCGAGCTCGACTACGTGCGCTGGGGGATCAGCCAGGCGCGTCGGGCGTGGATCACGCCGGCCTCGGTGCTGAACACCCGATCCCGCGAGGATCTTCTTGCCTGGACCGCGGGCAAGCCGGATCGCGTGGCGGCCGCCGGTCAGGCCGGCGCCGCCGCGGCCACGCCCGCGACTGCCGGTGCCGCGAAGGGCCGCCGCCGATGACCGGCACGATCACCACGGCCAGCTCGGCCATGGACGAGGGGTTCGCCCGCCGCGACCTTGCCCTTGTCGCGGTGACGGTCGTCGGGCTGTCCCGGCTCCTCGAACCGCCGCTCATCTGGATCGCCGCCGGCGCCCTGCTGGGGGCGATGCTCCTGGGGACGCTCCAAGTCCTCCACGACGAGGCGGCCCCGATCCAGGCCTGGTTCGGCGTGCCGATCGAGTCGGTCATCCTCCCGTCCGTCTCGGCGGTCGCCTGCCTCGGTGCGATCCGGCTGGTCCCGTTCGGGCTGTGGCTCGTCCCGGCCCTCGGCATCACCTACTTCATCGTGATCCGGACGCTCGCCCTCGAGACCCGGATCAACCACGGGGCGGCCGGTCTGTCGCCGGACGATCGGACCTCGCTGCTGGTCACGTTGCTGCTCGTCGCGTTCCTGGCGTTCACCGGCGTGGCCGCGATGGTGCCCGGCGGTCTCGCCCAGTCCGGTGGAGCGCTGTCGGAGACGAACCTGATCCTCCTGGCCGCCGGCGACGCCCTGGTGGCCGGCCTGCTCGGCTACCGGTCCGCATCGCTCCGGGTCACGGGGGTCCGCGACGCCCTCTGGTCGGCGCTGTCGTATGCGGCGGCCATCGCCATCGGTGCCGCCGCGCTGCGGGCGATGGAGATCGAGCGCCTGATCGGGCCGGCCCTGCTGACGCTCGTGTTCTACCTGTGGGACGCCTACATCGGCACGACCCCGCGCCGCCGACGCAACCGGCGCTGGGTCGGCCAGTTCGCGCTGCTCGCCGGGTTCGGCATCGTCGTGGTCGCCTGGAACCTCCTGCTCCGGCGTCCTGACCGGCCCCGCGCGTTTGACGTGCCGACCGGACGGTGCTAGAAAGCATGTCCGCCCGCGGCACCGCGTGACCGCGCGCCCACCAGTCCCGACACTGCTCCGAACCCCGCCGCGCCCCGAAAGGACGACCGCCACGTGACGTTCCCCGACATCGAGACCACGACTGCCCAGAGCCCGGTCAACCTCAATCGCCAGAAGCGGCAGCTGGCCGACCAGGCGATCGCGCAGGCGACCGCCGCCGAGTGGGCCGAGTCCGCCGCGACGAACCGGCGCCTGCTCGAGCTGGGGCCCGATGCCGAGGCGGAGAACCGCCTGGCCAAGTCGCTCTGGGAGCTCGGTGAGCTCGGGTCCGCCCGGGAGCACTATCAGACCGCGCTCGCGCTCGATCCCACCAACCGGATCGCGGAGCGGAACATCGACCGGCTCAAGATGCTCATGGTCGCCGCCGGCGAGAAGACGGTCCCGGCGCAGGCCGGCAGCAAGGCCCCGGTCAGCATCTTCGTCGAGGAGACCGGCAAGACCGGCTTCGCGTTCCTGACCGACCTCGCCTCCCCGCGCGAGCTCGCCCAGGTCAACCCGGGCGACGCGGTCGAGCTGACGCCGGAGGGCAACCGGCTCATCGCGCACTCGAACGGCATGCGCATCGGGGTGGTCGAGCCCCGCGTCGCCGCCCGGCTGCTGAAGCTGATGGCGGACGGCAACAAGTACGCGGCGGGCGTCACCTCGCTCGGCGACAAGGACGTCCGGATCATCGTCCGCGAGATCTTCCAGGACCCGGCCAACTACGGGAAGGTCAGCTTCCCGACGGCCGCCAAGTCGACCGACCTGCGCCCGTACACCAAGGGCACCCTCGTCCGCGAGGAGATGGACCTCGAGGAGGACCTCGAGGACGACGAGGAGGACGACGAGATCGAGGACCTCGATCGCGTGCTGCCGCCCGAGTCGACGACCGACGAGGCGTTCGAGGACGAGCCGGACGAGCTCGACGAGCCGTAGTCGCTCGAGCCGCGTCGGGCCGGTCGCATCCCGGCCGACGTTCCCGCGAGGCGCGAGATCGCGTCGAGCCAGCGTGGACGACTGACGGATCGAGCAGATCCGCTCGGATCCGTCCGTCCTTTGCGCTCGGATGGCGGGAAACGTGCCCCCGAGGAACGGCTTGATGGGCCGCCGGCCGGCCCGAGCGTCCGTCGGCTAGCATCTGCCGCGTGACCGGCCGCGGACCCATCGACGCCCAACCGGGCTACTCGCTGCCCGTCTTCGATCGCCTGGCGCCCGCGCCGTCACCGGCCGTGGTGGCCGCCCGGATCGATCAGCACACCGGACCGGGTGACGTCGTGGCCGACCTGTTCGGGCGTGGCGGCTGGGTGGGCCGGGCCGCCGTGGACCGCCAGCGACGCACGGTCTCGCTCGAAATCGAGCCCGCTGACGCGGATGCTGGCGGAGGTCGTGCTCCGGCCGCCGGACGTCCGGCACCTCGACGCCGCGTTCCAGGGCCTGGCCGCCTCGCCACGGCGAGAATCGAGTCTGAAGGTCTCGATCGGCGACCTCTTCGCGACACGCTGCGCGACGTGCAGCCGCTCGCTCGTCATCGACGAGATCATCTGGGCGGTGGACGACGAGGCGGCCATCGCCGGGCGGATCAGGCCGGTCACCCGCCTCTACCGGTGCGCGGTGTGTCGCGACCAGCGCGGTGGCGGCGAGCAACGCCAGGCGCCGCTCGACGCAGACGACCTCCGCCGGGCCACGGCCGAGGTCGGTGCCGCGGCCATGCGCTCGTCACTGCTGGCGCGGTTCCCCGAGATCCCCGGCGCCGAGACGCTGCCCGACGAGCTCCTCGACCTCCACACCGACCGACAGCTGGTCGGGCTCGGCGCGATCCTCGAGCGGATCGAGATGGACTTGCGCGCGGCGCCGGTCATGGCCGCGCTCCGCCTCGCGCTCCTCCACGCGATCCTGCCGGCGAGCCGGCTCGGGACCGGACCCGGCCGCCGTACGACGCTCCGGGTCGCATCCGGCCACGTCCGACCGTCGTCCGGCACGCAGTTCCGCGAGCGCAACCCCTGGCTCGCCTTCGAAGATGCATTCCGGACGGTCCGCGGGTTCATCCAGCGCCTCGACGCCGGCTCGCACGGGCCGGTCCAGGCACGTCTCGGGGAGGACCTGCGGAGTCTCGGCGAAGGCGCCGCGACCGCCTTCGTCGGCCTGACCGGCCCGACCGGGTTCGTCGGCCTGCGCGACGATCCGAACGCCTACGGCCGCACCGCGCCGACGCCGCGCATCCGGCTCATCCTGGGACAGCCGCCGATGCGTCCGAGCCTCGAGCGCCTCGCGGCCGCCTATCACGCGACGTCGTGGGTCCTCGGCCGGGAGGCGGCCGCGTTGCTGCCCCTCGACGGCCTGGCCGGCGCGTCGCTGCGCGGTCCTGGGCGGTCCAGGCGACCTCGATGGCGGTGGCCCTCGAGGCGGTCGAACCGGCGTTCGCCCGGGACGGCCGGGTCGTCTGGCTGGTCGACGGCGGTCCGGAGGCGACCGTCGCGACCGCACTCGGCGGGGCCTCGGCGGGTTACCGCCTGCTCGGTGCGCGCCTGGCCGACCCGGACGACGACGCGCCGGCCGTGGTGGAGCAGATCTCGCCCAGCGGCCGCCTGCCGCCCGGTTCGAGGACGCGGGCGAACGTCGGGCTCGAGCCCCTGCCGGGCGGGGCCGGCGACCCGGGCGTCGTCCCGTCGCGCAACCTGTTCTCGCCGCCGGAGGGTTTCGACGACAAGCCGTTCTCGGAGGCGGAGACGGCCCGGGTCGTGACGGAGGCGGCGGTCGAGACACTCCGCGCCAGGGGTGAGCCCGCCCGGTTCGAGCGGCTGCTGGGCGAGATCCTCGTCGGGCTCGATCGGTCCGGTCAGCTCCGGCGGTTCGCGACGGCGACGCTGCGACCGGGTCGGGGTGGGGGACAGGGCGCGAGCGACGACACCAGCGCGGCGAGCGCGCGGAACGGGACGCGGGCCGCCGCACCGGAACCCGGGACATCCGCCCCGGATCCCAGTCCGACGGACGCGGACGGCACCCCGGCGACCGGGGAGGGCGCCGCCACGGCCCCGGCGCACCGGCCACGCCGCGGCACGACGGATCGCGACGCCCCGACGGACGCCGTCGAGCGCCTGCTCGCGCTGATCCGGGACGAGTTCGGCCGCCCGAACCAACGGCGCCTGACCGAGGTCGAGCCGGGCCGCTGGTGGCTGGCCGACGCGGACGACCTGGCGGCGGCGGAGACGCCCCTCGCCGATCGGGTCGAGTGGGCCGTCTACAGCCTGCTGTCCACCGCCGGTCCGATCTCAGAGACGGCCTTCTTCGACCGGATGGCCACGATGTTCAACGGGCCTGATCTCGCCGACGCAGGGCTGATCCGGGCGGCGCTCGAGAGCTATCGCAGCCTGGCCAGCACGCCCGACCGGATGGTCACCGGCGACGACCTGCTGCGGCGGAGCCAGGAGCACACGGACCTGCTTGCGACGATCGCGGACGGCGGCCGGCGCCTCGGCATGCGCCGCTGGATCGGCCGGCGCGAGCAGACCCGGCGCCCGGCGACCGGCGGGCTCCTCGGCGACCTCCTCGAACCCGGCGAGGAGCGGCTCTCCCTCGGCAGCATCGCGCCGGCGGTGGATGACGTCGCCGAGGTCGACGCGATCTGGTACGTGCGCAGCAAGGTCGCCTTCCTGTTCGAGGTCGAATGGACCGCGATGCTGGGCGAGACCCTGCTGCGACGGCACGCCCGGATCCCGCCGAGCGAGGACCTGATCCGGTTCCTGGTCATCGCACCGGAACGGGCCGGGCTCCTCCAGTACAAGCTCGACCGATCGCCGTTGCTGCGGGCGGCCCTCGAGTCGGGAACGTGGCATATCGTCCGATCCGACCAATTGCGCGCGTTCCTGGCCCGCGATCCGTTGGACCTCGCCGACCTCGAGCCCTACCTCGGGCTCCACCCGACGGCGGCGCGACGAGCGGAGCAGATGCCCCTCTTTTGAAAGGTCGCCGTGACGGCGACGCGTGGCGCGGCGCGGTAGGCTACGCCGTCAGCGGCACACCCAGCGCGACGACGTCCCGCGCGCCCGAAGGAGACGAGACCGTGACCCTGCCCGACACCGAGCCGACGCCCGTCGACGCCCTCGCGGACCGCTTCTGGGAGTCGATCCTGGAGCTGTCCCCGACCACCGCGACGTTCTACGGCGACGAGCGTTACGCCGACCGCCTGGAGGACCCGGGTCCCGAGGGCCGGGCCAGGACGCGCTCGCTCATGGAGCGGACGGCCGTCGAGGCGGGCGCGATCGACACCGCGGCCCTGCCGACCGAGGAGCGGATCACGCGGGACATGCTCAAGGTCATCGCGGAGCTCCAGATGGAGGAAGACGACCAGCACCTGTACGAGCTGAAGGTCGTCGACCAGATGAGCGGGCCACAGCAGCTGCTGCCGCAGCTCACCCAGTTCCAGCCGGCCGACACGCCCGAGCGGCTCGACGCGTTCATCGCCCGCCTGCACGCCTACCCGGCCTTCATGGCGGCCAACGTCCAGCTCCTGCGCGATGGCATGGCGTCGGGGCTGACGGCGCCGCGGATCGTGGCCGAGCGGACCATCGCCCAGGTCGAGCGGATGCTCCAGGTCCCGATCGAGTCGGCGATCGTGCCGTCGATGGTCAAGGTCGCGTCCGAGGCCGACCGCGAACGCGTGCGCGACGTGATCCGCGACGTCGTCTATCCGGCGGACCAGGGCTTCCTCGACGCGCTCCGCGGCGACTATCTCGCGGCCACCCGCGAGGAGCCGGGCATCTGGTCGGCACCGAACGGCGAGGCCCTGTACCGGACCGCCATCCGCAGCTGGACGACCCTCGACCTCGACCCGGAGGAGGTCCACCGGACGGGCCTGGAGGAGCTCGAGACGATCGAGGCCGAGCGCCGGGTCATCGCCCGCGCGGCCGGCCACGGCGACGACACCGCGGGCTATCGCGCGGCGCTCGATGACGACGCGGGCAACACCCCGCACACGAAGGACGAGCTCGTCGAGCGCGCGACCGAGGACATCGAGCGCGCGCTGGCCGTCGCGCCGCGCTTCTTCGGCGTCCTGCCGCGCGCCGAGTGCGAGGTCCGCCCCGTCGAGGAGTACAAGGAGAAGGACGCGCCCTTCGCCTACTACTACCCGCCGTCCCCGGATGGGTCGCGCCCGGGCATCTACTACGCGAACGGCTACGACCTGCCGAGCCGCAAGTACACCAAGCTCGCGACCACGACCTACCACGAGGCGGCGCCCGGCCACCATTTCCAGATCACGCTCGAGATGGAGAACCCGCACCTCAACACCTTCCGTCGGCTGGGCGCGCGAATGGTCGGCGGGGCGTACGTCGAGGGCTGGGGGCTGTACAGCGAGCGCCTCGCGGACGAGATGGGCCTGTTCCGCGACGAGGCGGAACGGTTCGGGATGCTCGACGCGCAGGCGTGGCGTGCCGCCCGGCTCGTGGTCGACACCGGCCTGCATGCCCTCCGCTGGCCGCGTCAGCGCTCGATCGACTTCCTCAAGGCGGCCGGCCTGTCCGAGACGGACGCGGTCATCGAGACCGATCGCTACATCGCGTGGCCCGGCCAGGCGCTGACCTACAAGGTCGGCCAGCGCGAGATCGAGCGATTGCGCGGCGAGCTGGCGGCCCGCGACGGGTCGTCCTTCGACCTCCGGGCGTTCCACGACGCCGTCCTGGGCCACGGCTCTCTGCCCCTGGCGACGCTCAGCCGCGAGCTGCCGAACTGGCTCGCCACGCCGGTCTGACCACCGGCCGGGCACCGCTCGTGCGCTACATGGTCATCGAGACATACCGGTCCGGGCCTGGGCCCGTCTACGCGCGGGCGGCGGAGCGCGGACGGATGCTGCCGGACGGCCTGCGCTTCATCGACTCGTGGGTGGACGCCGACCGGCTCGATCGCTGCTTCCAGCTCATGGAGACCGACGACCCGGACACATTCGGGACGTGGATCGCGGCCTGGGCGGACCTGGTCGAGTTCGAGGTCGTGCCCGTCGTCGACAGCGCGGCGGCAGCGGCGCGATCCGGCGCGGCGTCCGGACCGGGGGAGCGCACGCCGGGCTGACCGCGACAAACTCCGCCATCCACGAGGGAGGCTCGTGCTCGGCAAGCGAAGCCAGCTCCGAACCCAGGTCCAGGGACCGCGGCCCGCACGGATCGCGGTCGACGCGGCACCAGGTGGCGCGGCGCTGTGGCAGAACACGAGGGTGACTGCTACCTGGCGAACACCCGACGGACCGCGTGCGCCGCGGAGTCGGGCAGCCGCACCCAAGGCCCGCGTTTCCCGCAAGGACCGCTGACATCCGGCACGTGATTCGTGGTCCGTCCGTGCCATTCTCGCGTGAATCGCGTTGACGCCCGCTCGAACCCTATGGCACGATGACCCGGCTCCCGTTCCGCCATGCGCAACGACCGTCTCGCGGACCGAGCCGCCAAACCCCCACACGAGGACCTTCATGGCCACCGAGCCCGCCGCAAATCCGACCCCGGCGCTTCGGCGCGAGACACAGACCGCGTTGTACGCGCGTGCCCTGCGGACACTCCCCGGTGGGACCAACTCCAACTTCCGGGCATGGGGCGACGACACGGTCTACGTCGATCGGGGCAAGGGCGGCCGGGTCTGGGACATGGACGGCAACGAGTTCATCGACCTGCGGATGGGCTACGGCCCGGTCATCCTCGGCCACGGCGACGACCGGGTCGACGACCACGTCAACGAGCGGATGCGGCGGGGCATCAGCTTTTCGCTCACCTCGGAGGACGAGGTCCAGGCGATGGAGCTCCTGAAGGAGCTGACCGGCTGGGTGGACAAGGCCCGGATGACGGTCTCGGGTACCGAGGCCACGATGCACGCGATGCGCATCGCGCGGGCCTTCACCGGGCGCGACAAGATCGTGAAGTTCGAGGGCCAGTACCACGGCGTCCACGACTACGCGCTGATCAGCGTCTCCCCCGATGACATGTCCGAGCTGGGCGACCCCGACGCTCCGGTTCGGCTGGCCTGGGGCCGCGGCATCCCGGATGCCGTCGCGGACACGATCATTCCCGCGCGCTACAACAACATCGACGCCCTGCGCCGCCTGTTCGAGTCTCGCGGCGAGGAGATCGCCGCGATCATCGTCGAGCCGGTCCTCGGCAACGCCCAGGGGATCATGCCCAAGCCCGGGTTCCACCAGGCCATGCGCGCCCTGACCGAGGAGTTCGGGATCCTCCTGATCTTCGACGAGGTCAAGACCGGGTTCCGCTTCGCCAGGGGCGGCGCGGCCGAGTTCTTCGGCGTCACCCCGGATCTCGCGACCTACGCCAAGGCGATGGGCAACGGCTATCCCGCCGCGGCGTTCGGTGGCCGCGCGGAGGTCATGGACGTCCTGCCGGACAAGGTCAGCCACGGTGGGACGTACGCGGGCAACCGAGTCGCCGCTGCGGCGGCGGTCAAGACGCTGACGATCCTGCGCGACACGGACGCGCTCGAGGTCATCCACGCCACCGGCCGGCGCGTCCAGGACGGTTTGCGCGAGGTCCTCAACCCGACCGGCCTGCCGTACCACTTCACCGGCCACCCGAGCATGTTCGGGATCATGTTCTCCGACGTCGAGGCGTCCGAGTATCGCGACTGGGCGACCACGGACCACGAGCTGTACGACGCGATCGCGAAGGGGATGCACGCCCGTGGGGCGATGCCCGAGCCCGACTCGCGTGAGCCGTGGTTCTTCTGCGAGGCGCACGCCCAGGACGACATCGTGGACCGGGTCGTCACGATCTTCTCCGACTCCCTCGACGCGGCCCTCGAGGCGCGCGCCCACGGCGAGATCGCCCCCCAGCCGACCGGCGCGATGGCGCACCCGGGCGCCGGATGAACGGTCCGGGCGGGATGGTCCTCGACGGAAACGCCGTTCGGTCGGTCGACCGGGCGGCGGCCCTGCTGCTCGCCCTCGGCGAGTGCCAGGGCGAGGCCGGCGTGACCGAGCTCGCGCGACGGCTCGGGCTGCACAAGTCGACCGCATCGCGCCTCCTCGCGACCCTCCAGAAGCGCGGCCTGGTCGAGCAGGACCACGAGACCGGCAAGTACCGCCTCGGCCTGGTCGTCATCCGGCTTGCCGAACGAGCCGAGCGGACGCTCGACCTGCGCGGGATCGCGCTGCCCGAGCTCGAGCGCCTCGCCCGCCTGACCCACGAGACGACCGGGCTCGGCATCCTCGAAGGCGACACGTTGCTCGCGGTCGCCCAGGTGGACGGGCCGAACCTGGTCGCGGTCGGTGACTGGACGGGCCGCGCGACGCCGCTCCACTGCGTCGCATCCGGCAAGGTCCTGCTCTCGTCGCTCGCCGAGCGCGAGGTCCTCCGCGTCGTCCGGCGCGGTCTCGTGACGTACACGGAGCGGACGATCGTCGAGCTCGAGCCCCTCCTCGAGGAGCTGGCCCGCATCCGGCGGCGCGGCTACGCCACCGCGATCGGCGAATACGAGCTCGGGCTCAACGCGGTCGCGGCGCCGGTCCACGACGCCCGCGGCAACGTCATCGCCGCGGTCGACATCTGGGGCCCGGCCTTCCGGCTGACACCGCGCCGGATCCCGGAGCTCGCGGCGCAGGCGCGCGAGGCGGCCGCCGCGATCTCGGTCCGGCTGGGCGGCGCCGCCGCCTGACGCCCACCCGGCACGCTAGGCTGTGCCGCGATGCCGGACTTCGACAGGCCACCCTGGAACGGTCTCCTGCCATTCCTCCGCGAGGAGGTCGTGCCGGTCCTGGCCATCCTCATCGCCGCGGTCATCGCGCTGCGGCTCGCCCGGATCTTCGTCCACGGCGTGGTCAAGACGCTGCTCGACCGGGAGGCGACCGAGGGCACGGCGCAGGAGCTGAGCGCCGTCGAGCTCAAGAAGCGGATGGACACGCTCGACGGGCTCGGGGCCAACACCCTGCAGTTCTTCATCGTGGCGATCGCTGGACTCATGATCCTGGGCCAGCTCGGGCTCGATATCGGCCCCGCCATCGCCGGGCTCGGCATCGTCGGGATCGCGGTCGGGTTCGGGGCCCAGAGCCTCGTCCGCGACTACCTCAACGGCTCGCTCATCCTCATCGAGAACCAGTTCGCCAAGGGTGACGTGATCCGGGCCGCGGGCGTCTCCGGCACCGTCGAGGACTTCACCTTGCGGCGGACGACCCTGCGCGACCTCGACGGGGTCGTCCACACGGTGCCCAACGGCGAGATCCACGTCGCCTCCAACCTGACCCGCGTCTGGTCGCGCATCAACGTGGACGTCACGGTCGCGTACGGGACGGACATCGACGCGGCGATCGCGGTCGTCGACGGCGTCGGTCGCGAGATGGCCGCCGACCCGGTCTGGAAGCGGCGGGTGCTGGAGGCGCCCCGGGTGGAGCGGGTCACCGCGCTGGCCGAGCATGGCGTCACGCTCAAGATCCTCGGCACCGTCCGGGCCGCCGACCAGTGGTCCGCGGCGGGCGACCTGCGCCGCCGGCTGCTGGCCGCGTTCACGGAGCACGGCATCGAGCTCCCCATGCCGGCCGGCGGCGTCGTCATGACCCGCGCCGCCAACGGCGAGTTCCAGCCGGACCTGGCGCCCGACGAGGCTGACCTCGCCGCAGACACCGACTAGCCGGTCAGGGCCCGGTCAGCCGGTCCGGTCTCGGCGAAGGCGTTGCGCTCAGGCGCCCAGCGCAGGGCGAGCCGGCGATCCGCCCGCTCGAGGTCGATGTCCGCCGCCACCACGCCGACCTCGCCGTAGGTCAGGCTCGCGACCAGCGAGCCGTCCGGGTCGATGATGCCGGTGATCGAGCCCTGGTCCGGCCCGGCCGCATTGGCCGCCGCGACGAAGACGCCGTTCTCCAGCGCCCGGCACATGACGGCCTTCTCGTTGTACGGGTTGGCCGCGTCGCACCAGCGGACCGGGAGCGAGCCGTCGCCGGTCGTCACGAAATGCGGCACGAAGACGACCTGGGCGCCGGCCAGCGCGAGCGACCGGGCGATCTCCGGGTAGCGGAACGCCTCGTGGCAGATCGCGATCCCGAAGGTCAGGTCGCCGATCGTGAACACGCGGCGGCCGCGAGCCGGCACGTACCAGCGTTCCTCGCCCGGGTCGATCTGGGTCTTCGCCTGCTCGCCGATCCGCCGCCCGTCCGCGTCGTAGACGACGGACACGATCGCCCGGCCCGCCGGCGTCGGCCGTTCCACCCCGACGATCGTCGCGACCCCGGCGTCTCGGGCGGCCGCCGCGACCGTCGCCAGCGCGTCGTCGAGCGCGGCCCCGGTCACGTCCGGCACCGGCCGGGCCTGGTCGCGGTGGCCGGGGAGGCCGGTCTCGGGCAGGCACACGATCGCCGCCCCGAGCCGGCCCGCCGATTCGACCGCCGCGACCGCGGCCGGCACGGCCTCGTCCAGCGTGGCCGTGAGCGGCGTCGATGCGACCGCGATCCGGATGACCGACATCGTCCGAGTCTACCGGCCGGCCGGTGCCGGTCGCGCGGACGGCGGGCCCGCCACGGTCGCGCGAGGTGCATGGGGCGCGGTACGATGGCTCGGCCAGAGAAGCTTCGAAACGAGGGACCCGTGAGCGTCGAGCACCCGCTTCCGCCGCCTGAGATCGAAAACCTCCTCGCGGAGTCGCGGCTCTTCCCGCCGGACCCGGCGTTCGCCGCCCAGGCCAACGCGACCGAGGACCTGTACGCCGAGGCGGACGCCGACTTCGAGGCGTTCTGGGCCAAGCGAGCGCGCGAGAAGATCAGCTGGTCCAAGCCCTTCGACAAGACGCTCGAATGGGAGCTGCCGTTCGCGAAGTGGTTCACCGGCGGCGAGCTCAACGTCGCCTACAACTGCGTCGACCGCCACGTCGAGAACGGCCTCGGCGACAAGGTCGCCTACCACTGGATCGGGGAGCCGGGCGACACCCGGACGATCACCTTCAATGACCTCCTCCGCGAGGTCAGCAAGGCCGCGAATGCGCTCAAGGAGCTGGGCGTCGAGACCGGCGACCGCGTCGCGATCTACATGCCGATGATCCCGGAGCTGCCGATCGCGATGCTCGCCTGTGCGCGGATCGGGGCGCCCCACACGGTCATCTTCGGGGGCTTCTCCGCGGAATCCCTGTCCGGCCGGATCAACGACTGCGGCGCGAAGGTCCTCATCACCGCCGACGGCGGCTACCGGCGCGGCAAGGCGGTCGGGCTGAAGGCGGCCGCCGACGAAGCCCTCGCCGACACGCCGACGATCGAGGCCTCCATCGTCGTCAAGAGGACCGGCCAGGACGTCGAGATGGTCGCCGGCCGCGACCAGTGGTGGCACGACCTGGTCGATCGCCAGTCCGAGGACTGCCCGCCCGTCGCGGTCGATTCCGAGCACATGCTGTACCTGCTCTACACGTCGGGCACGACCGCCAAGCCCAAGGGCATCCTCCACACGACCGCGGGCTACCTGCTCGGGACGTCGTTCAGCCACGAGGCGATCTTCGACATCAAGCCGGACGACGTGTACTGGTGCGCGGCCGACATCGGCTGGGTGACCGGCCACAGCTACATCGTCTACGGCCCGCTGGCGAACGCCACGACGGGGGTCATGTACGAGGGCGCGCCGGACACCCCGGCATGGGACCGCTGGTGGCAGATCGTCGAGGACTACAAGGTCTCGATCCTGTACTGCGCCCCGACCGCGATCCGCGCGTTCATGAAGCAGGGCGTGGACCTCCCCGCGGCCCACGACCTGTCGACTCTGCGCGTGCTCGGGTCGGTCGGCGAGCCGATCAACCCGGAAGCCTGGATGTGGTACCGCGAGCACATCGGCGGCGACAAGGCGCCCGTCGTCGACACGTGGTGGCAGACCGAGACCGGCCAGGTCATGATCACCGCGCTGCCGGGCGTCACGACGACCAAGCCGGGTTCGGCGACGTTCGCGTTCCCGGGCATCGGCGTCGACGTCGTGGACGCCGACGGGGTCTCGGTCCCGCCCGGTGGCGGCGGCTACCTCGTCCTCACCCGCCCGTGGCCGGCGATGCTCCGCGGCATCTACGGCGACCCGGAGCGCTACCAGCAGACGTACTGGAGCCGCTTCCCGGGGATGTACTTCGCGGGCGACGGGGCCAAGCGCGACCTGGACGGCTACCTGTGGCTGCTCGGTCGGGTGGACGACGTCATGAACGTGGCCGGCCACCGCATCTCCACGACCGAGGTCGAATCCGCGTTGGTCGACCACAAGTCCGTCGCCGAGGCGGCGGTCGTCGGCAAGAAGGACGAGATCAGCGGACAGGCGATCTTCGCGTTCGTGATCCTCAAGGCCGACCAGGAGCCATCCGACGCGCTGGCCGTGGAGCTGCGCGAGCACGTCGCGACCGTCATCGGGCCGATCGCCCGCCCCAAGTTCCTGCTGTTCGTGCCCGATCTGCCCAAGACCCGGTCGGGCAAGATCATGCGCCGCCTGCTGCGCGACATCGCGGAGGGCCGTGCGCTCGGTGACACGACCACCCTTGCCGACGCGTCCATCGCCGAGACCATCCGCGAGAATTCCGGCGCCGCGGAGGAATGACGTGCCGTTCGACTTCCTGAAACGGAAGAAGCCGCCGTCCGAGGCGGCACCCGCCCCGAAGGCGGCCGCGCCGGCGCCGGGCATCCCGTTCGATGCCCTGACCGAGGAGTGGCACCTCGTCGGGCGCATGCAGGTCAGCGGCCGGCTGTCGGACGCGCTCAACAAGCGCGAGCCGATCGCGATCGACGACGTGTCGTGGGCCCCGGTCGACGGATCGGCCGGGCTGGCCCCGGCACCCGGCCTGAAGTCGGTCGATCCCTACGACCTCGTCATCGTGGTCGCCGGCGACGATTCGCTGCCGGAGATGTCGACCGACGAGCGGTCCGCCCACCGGGTCCACAAGGTCTCGTACGAGGTCGCGCTCGAGGTCCCGCCATACCGGGTCGTCGGGACCGTCTACCTGTATCCGGGCTCGGAGCCGGACAGCCTGCTCAACCGCTCGTCCGAGATGTTCGTGCCGATCGTCGAGGCGACCGCGACGCTGGGTGACCAGCTCATCGGCGGGGGACCGGCGGCGGCGATCCTGGTCAACCGCCAGTACCTGCGCGGCGTGGAGCAGGTCGACGTCCGGACCGGCGAGCGGCACCAGAAGCTGCCCGGCTCGTCGCTGGGCGGCGTCAACTGGTCGGATCGCACCCGCTGAAGGGAGCGCCCGGGGCGCCCTGGCAGGTCAGGCCCGGAGGGCGGCTTCCTTGCTCCGCGTCGGGAGTCGGAACCCGGTCTTGACGACCGGCACGGCCTTCGGCGTGCCGAGGACGCGATCGGCGAGCTCATCGAAGTCGCTCGTGATCTTCTCGCGTGGGAACAGCTCGATGACCGTGCGGCCCTCGTTGGCGGCGCGGACGAAGAGCATCCCGCCGGACCGGATGAGAGCCAGGGCCGGCATCCCGACGGTCCGTTCCATATCGGCCACCGACAGCCCGCTGTTGGCGCGGTTGACGACCATGGCCAGGCGTTCGCGGCAGCCGAGTCCGGCGGCCACGTCGCGCAGCTGGACGGCCGCGCGGATGGCGGGCACGTCCGGGGTGACCGGGACCAGGATCCGGTCCGCCTCGTCGAAGATCGCCTGGTTGAGCGTGCTGTACGACGGGTGGAGGTCGATGATGATGACGTCGACCTTGGAGCGGGCCGCGCTGATCGCGGCGGCCACCCGGGCCGGGTCCAGGACGTCCGTGTGCAGCGGCGAGTCGGTCAGGGCAACGACCCGGAGGCCGGAGCTGTGGGCCGACGAGATGTCGTACAGGCTCTCGGTGGGGCCGCCCTCGGCCTCGTCCCGCCAGCTGTCGACGACGGTCCGCACGGCGTCGATGCCGAGTGAGGTCGTCACGTGGCCGGTGACCGTGTCCGCGTCGATCAGCAGGACGGTCTTGCCCTTGCGGGTCTGCAGGGCGGAGGCGAGGTTGGTCGCCACGGTCGTCTTGCCGACGCCGCCCTTCGGGTTGAACACGGCGATCGTCGTCGCGCGGTCCGTCCAGCCCCCGGTCCCGACGTCGCCGCCGTTGAGGACCGGGCCGCTGCCGTCGTCGACGGTCTCGCGCCGGATGCACATCGCCTCGACGCGCCAGCGGATCGAATCGGCGCTGTAGGGGCGGGTGAAGTACTCGTCGTCACCCTCGGACATGTCCGCGCCGGTCAGCCGCTCGTAGACCCGCGGCGACACGACGGTCAGGGTCGGGATCGGACGACCGGTGCCGCGCAGCGCGGTCTCGAAGGCGCTTGCCTCGTCGGCGTCGATCTCGCCGTCCATGATGGCCAGTCCGATGTCCCGCCGGGCGTCCATCGCGAACTCGAGCTCCCGCGCGTAGTCGACGGGGATGACCTCGAAGCCGGCGGCCATCAGGGAGGCGCAGACCGTCGGCGACTCACCGGGCGGCAGGGCGACGACGATTGCGGGACGGGCCACGATATGGACTCCTCGGCGATCTGGTGGGTGGGTCAGTCGCCGTCGGGGTCGTGGGCGGTGACGTCGATGCCACCATCCGATTCCCCGGTGACGCGGGCGTCGAAGCCCGGCAGTGCGGTGATCGCGTCACGCAGCGAGAGCCCCGCCTCGTGGGTGACCGTGAAGACGAACTCGCCGTCCGGACCGGAGGCGACTCCGATGGCCATCACGCCCTGGCTGCGACCCAGGCTGCGCTTGAAGGTGGCGATGCTCGCGACGCTGACGAGGCCGAGCACGACCACCCGGGTCACGACGCGCTCGCCGCTGGCCGTGGCGTCGCCGGCAGGCTCCGCGGACGGGGCGGGGGACCCGAAGGCCCCTTCGTCGCTGGCGGCCAGGGCGTTGGCGTCGACGTTCGCCGCGTCGGCGGGCGCGGCCTCGGCGACGGCCTCGGTCTCGGCCGGCATGTCCTCGACGTTGACCGATCCGTCGGTCACGGTCTCGGCTGTCCCTTCGCCGTCGACCTCGGCGTCGCCGGTGAAGGCGAGCGCCTCGGCCTCGGCGGCCGCGAAGTCGGGGGCGGCGTCGCCACCCTCGGGAGCGGCGTCGCCGGACTCGGGCGTCCCGGCGTCCGGGATGAGGGCCAGGCGGGCGGCGCCGGGATCGAACGGCTCGACCTGTGGCTCCGCGATCGACGCGGCGATGTTGGCCAGGTCGGGCGGATCGGGCATGGTCTCGGCCATCGTCGCGATGCGGGTCGGGTCTTCCTCGGCCAGGAGGCGCTGGAAGAACTCGGCCATCTGGCCTTCGTAATCGGCGACGGTCGCGGCGACCTGCTGGACGCGCACTTCCACGACGTGGGCGTGCGCCTCCATCTCGCCGTCGAGGGCGGTCTTGCGGGTCGCGATGCGCGCCTCGGTCTCCTCGCGGATCCGGGCGATCTCGCCCTTCGACCATTCGCGCACGGCGGCGACATCGTCGTCGGCACGGCGGCGGAGGCTGGCGCCTTCCTCGGTCGAAGCCGCGTGGATCTCCTCCACGACCGTCTTCGCCTCGGCGGTCAGGCGGGCCATCGTCTCGTCGCGCGAGCTTTCGGCGGCAGCCTGCATCGCACGGCTCAGGTCGGCCATGAACTTCGTCGGCCGGCGGGCCGCGGCGGTAGCTGGGGCTTTCATGTCGATCATGTCCGGCGTCACGAGCTCCTCGGCAGGGTTCTGGTCACTTGCTTCCGGGGCAGAGGCTGGGGCCACATCGGCCGGCGGGTCGGTTTCAGTCCGCTCCGCCCCCCAGGGAAGCCTGAAACCCGGGCGTGTCTCCGTTTGTGCCATCGGTTCGGCATCCTCGATTGGGGAACATCGGGGTCCACCCGACATCCACGACTTGGGCGCATCGTGGCAGCGGGGGTCGGTGAGGTGCAGTTGGCTAGTGGTACCAGTTGGTTCGCGCCGGTGGTACCGTCGGGCGCTCCCGCCGTTCCGGGCTACCATGGCCTCGATGGATGCCACGCGAGACCGCGATCCCGGCCCCGGACCGACCGACACGCTCGGTCGGGCGATGCGCGACCTGCGGATCTCGGTCACCGATCGGTGCAACTTCCGGTGCACCTACTGCATGCCCAAGGAGATCTTCGGGCGGGACTACGCGTTCCTGCCCAAGGACCAGGTCCTGAGCTTCGAGGAGATCGAGCGGATCGCCCGGACCTTCGTGTCGCTTGGTGTCGACAAGCTTCGGATCACCGGTGGCGAGCCGCTCGTCCGGCGCGACCTGCCCGACCTGATCGCCATGCTGGCCGCCATCCGCCGGCCGAATGGGGGCGAGGTCGACCTGACCCTGACCACGAACGGGTCCGCGCTCCGGGCCCTGGCCGGGCCGCTGAAGGACGCCGGCCTGGGGCGCGTCACGGTCAGCCTCGATTCGCTGGACGACGCGGTCTTCGGGGCCATGAACGGGATCGACTTCCCCGTCGCGCGCGTCCTCGACGGGATCGACGCCGCGATCGAGGCGGGCCTGGCTCCGGTCAAGATCAACATGGTGGTCCGCCGCGGGGTCAACGAGACGAGCGTCGTGCCGATGGCGCGCTGGGCGCGCGAGACCGGCGTGATCCTCCGGTTCATCGAGTACATGGACGTCGGCCATTCGAACGGCTGGCGGCTCGACGAGGTCGTCCCGGCCGAGGAGATCGTCGACGCCATCGCGTCGGTCTGGCCGGTCGAGGCAGAGGCCGCGACCTACCGCGGCGAGGTCGCCGATCGCTGGCGCTATGCCGACGGGCTCGGCGAGTTCGGGGTCATCTCGTCGGTCACCCAGCCCTTCTGCCGCGATTGCACGCGCGCGCGGATCTCGGCCGAGGGCCAGCTCTACACCTGCCTGTTCGCCGTCGACGGGCACGACATCCGCGCGCTGCTCCGCTCTGGCATGTCCGACGCGGACCTGACCGAGGCGATCGCCTCGATCTGGCTGCGGCGCGGGGACCGCTACTCCGAGCTCCGCTCGGCGGCGACCCGCGACCTGCCCCGGATCGAGATGTTCGCGATGGGCGGCTGAGCGGGCACTCACTCGGTTGCGGGCCTGCCGCCCAGGCTTCCCGGGCGACCTTCTCCACAGGCTGTCCACAGCGCCGGACAACTCGTGGACGGTCCCGACGGGCCTGGTGCGGACTTGGTGGATAACCGCGTTGACCCGTCCACCGGCCGCCGCCTACCGTAGGTCTTGCCCGAAGGGGCCGACAGGACCGAGGGATCCGAGATCACATCAAGGGACCCACGTTCCGCCGCCGGTCGCTTCGGGCGCTTCATTGCCGCGACGCCTGCCGTCTTACCATGGCGAGCGACGTGGCCCGCCCGACGGGTCGTGATCGGCATCCCGGTGTCGATTCGCTCGTCGGGCCGGTGAAGCCCGGCCCGGCCCGTCGACGACCGATGCGTGCTGGAGGCCCGATGTCCCCCTCGACCGACACCCCCGACCCGACCCGTCCGGTCGACCCGTCGCGTCCCATCCCGCCCATCGAGCAGCCGGCGCTCCTGGCCGCGCTCGTCGCGGCCGTCCGGCGCAGGACGGATCTGGTGCCCGAGGTCGGGATCGTCCTGGGCTCGGGTCTCGGCGACCTCGCCGACGGGGTCGAGGACCCGGTCGCGATCCCGTTCGCGGAGCTCCCCGGCTGGCCGGCCGCGACGGCGCCGGGCCACGCCGGGCGCCTCCTCGTCGGGCGTCTCGGCGGCCGGGTCGTGGTCATGCTCCAGGGCCGCTTCCACCTGTACGAGGGCAACGACCCAGGTCTGGTCATCCAGCCCGTGCTGCTGTTCAAGGGGCTCGGGGCCCGGATCGTGGTCCTCACCAACGCGGCGGGCGGTCTCGATCCGAGCTTCGGCCCGGGCACGCTCATGGTCATGCGCGACCATATCAACCTGACCGGCCGAAGCCCGCTCATCGGTCAGAACGCGGACGAGCTGGGGCCTCGCTTCCCGGACCTGACCGACGCATGGAGCCCGCGCCTGCGCGAGCGGCTGCATGCCGCCGGAGCCGCCGAGGGCGTGCCCCTCACCGAGGGCATCTACGTCGGACTGACCGGGCCGACCTACGAGACGCCGGCCGAGGTCCGGATGCTGGCCGCGCTCGGCGGGCACGCCGTGGGCATGTCGACCGTCCTCGAATGCATCGCCGCGCGATGGGTCGGCCTCGAGGTCTGCGGCGTCTCGCTCGTGACCAACGCCGGCGCCGGGTACACCGGCGAGCCGCTCACCCACGAGGAGGTGCTTGCCGCGGGTCTGGTCGCCGGGCCGCGCCTCGCCCGGGTCATCCGCCGGTTCGTCGAGGACCTCGGGGACCTGCCGTCCGCGTGATCCGCGGTGCCGGAGACCGTCTCCCTGCAGGGCTGACGCCCGTCAGGCGACCGGCAGCTCCCGGCCCGCCGCCTTGGCCGCGGCTGCCTTCTCCGCCCAGGCTTCGAGGACCTGGTCCTTGTGCGGCCGGATGGGGCAGTGGCCGTCGCGGTTGTTGAACTCGTCGCAGTAGCCCAGCGGCACGCATTTCGGGGCGAGGAACGAGCCGAGGAACGGCGACACCGCGAAGATCTCGTGCCGGATCAGCTGGAAGAGCCGGCGGATCTCCCACTGGGCCATCGTGCACAGGCGCAGCCCGGACATATGGATGAGCGCCCGCAGGTTCGTGGTCATGACGAGGTTCGTCCGGGTCGCGTTCGGGAAGACGAACCGCGCGTCCTCGCCGGGCACGCCGGCACCGAGCAGGTCGCCGTACAGCTCGAGCGCCCCGTCGACCTGCTCCTCGTACCGCTCGCGCAGGTCCGGGTCGCCCTCGGCGATGGAGTGGGGGAGCATCGTGGCCGCGCCCTTGAACTTGACGTAGCGCTGGCTCTGCTGGTCGAACGCGACGCCCGCCCGATGCCGGACGAGCTGGTGCGACAGCGTCCGCGACACGCCGCTGATGGCGAAGGTGAAGACGACGTGCTCGATGGTCGAGCCATGGCCGGACTCGATGACCGAGCCGATGAGCTTCTGCATCTTGAGCGGGTCGAAGTCGCCATCGACCGCACGCCGGAAGATCTCGTCCGGGTCCTGCTCGGAGTAGCACGTCCGGCAGGCGGTGTAGATGATCGGGACGTAGAACTTCTCGACGATGTCGCGATCGGGGAAGAGCAGCGTCGCCTTCAGCCCGAGGTCGCGCCGGCCCGGGATTCTTCGGGATACCCGTCTTCTCGCGAGCGGGCTCGGGCTGGCTGGTCTGGGTGGTCATCGGAGGCCAGTCTAGCCGAATGCCCGGCCTAGGCCGCCGGGGTGCCGTGCTCGTCGGCGGTCGCGCGGACGCTCCCCAGCGCATAGGCGACGGCTTCGTCGAGGGTCATCGCCGCCCCTTCCGCGCCGTATCGCGCGAGATCCTCCTCGGACATCCGCGTGCGGACCCCGGGCCTCGCCCGCCAGTCGAACGTGTCCTCCACGTAGGAGGCCAGCCCGGCTCCGGTCTCGTCGGTCAGGTTCCGCGCCGCGCCGCGCAGCCGGGCCGCGCGCGGCAGGTCGCCTTCGGCCACCGCGACGGCGGAGGCGTCATCGAGCGTCAGCGTGATCCCGGCCGCGTCGCCGGCCGCTACGAAATGGCGGATCGCCTCCTCGATCACCGTCCGGGCCCGGTCGAGCTCGCCCTGGCGGAGCAGGCTGGTCCCGAGCATGTGGAGGGACCAGGCCTCCATCGTCCGGTCGTCGCCCTCGCGGAAGAGCTCCAGCGCCGAGCTGGAACTGCTCGACGCCGTCGCCGGGCGATTCGTGGAAGTAGTAGTAGTTCCCGAGTGCCCACAGGGCGTTCGCCTCCCCGCGCCGGTCGCCGATCCGGCGATAGATCTCGAGCGCCGCCTCGATGTGGGCGAGGCCGATGTTCTCGACGTCCGTCCGGGATGTCGGGATCGGCGGCGCCGCGCGGGACGGCGTGCTGGAACGACGCGTTGTAGTGCGCGTTGGCGATCTCGTGCTCGTCGCCGATCGACTGCCAGAGCGCCAGGGCCTCCTCGTAGCGTTGGCCCATCTCCGGGATCTTGCCCTGCCACCAGAGCGTGCCGCCGAGGGCTTCGAGCAGGCGCGCCCGCAGCCGCGGGTCGTCCTTCGACCACGCCGCGGCCTCCATCGCCTCCAGCCGTGCCCGCGCCTCGGCCAGGTGGCCGTGCTTCTGCCAGAAACGCCACATCGAGAACGCGACGCCGATCGCCACCGGCGGATCCGGCTGCGCGACCGCCCGGTCGAGGACCGCCCGGATGTCGTCGTGCTCGAGCTCGAGGCGGTCCAGCCAGCGCCGCTGGTCCGCGCCCGACAGCTGGCCGGCCGCCTCGGTCACGAGCGCCACGTACCAGTCACGGTGGCGGCCCTGGATCAGCTCGACCTCGCCGTCGCCTCGAGCCGCTCGGCGGCGAACGCCCGGATCGTGTCCAGGAGACGGAAGCGCGGCTCGCCGTCGGCCGTCTCCTCGACCTTGATCAGGCTCTGGTCGGCGAGCGCCATCAGCCCGTCGAGGACGTCGCCGCCGACCTCCTCGGCCGGCCCGCAGATCGCCTCGGCCGAGGTCACGTCGCAGCCGCTGGCGAAGACCGACAGCCGGTCGAGCAGGCAGCGTGCGCCGGCGTCGAGCAGGTCGTAGCTCCAGGCGATCGCGCCGCGCAGCGTCTGCTGGCGGGCGGGCAGGTCGCGCGCCCCGGCCGCGAGCACGTCGAGCTGCTTGTCGAGCCGGACCAGGATCGCCTCCGGCGACAGGATCTTGATCCGGGCCGCGGCCAGCTCGATGGCCAGCGGCATCCCGTGGAGGCGGGCGCTGATGGCCGCGACGGCCGGGGCGTTCTCGTTCGTCACGGAGAACCCGGGCTGGACCGCGACGGCGCGCTCGATGAACAGGCGGACCGCGGCGTACTGGCCGAGCGCGACGGGATCGACGACGCGCGCCTCGCCGCCCAGGCTCATCCGGTCGAGGCCGCTCAGCTGGCTCGGATCGGGCGGGGTGGGCAGGCCCGGGACCGGGTACTCCTGCTCGCCCGAGATGTGGAGCACGGCCGCGGCTCGTGACGATGACCTTGATGTCCGGCGCGGCGCGGAGCAGGTCCGCGACGATCGGGGCGGCCGCGACGACCTGCTCGAAGTTGTCGAGCACGAGCAGCAGCCGCTTGTCGCGCAGCCAGTCGGCGAGGAGCTCCGCGATCGGGCGGGCCGAGCCCTCCACGACGCCGACCGCGGCCGCGATCCGCGGCGCGACGAGCATCGGCTCGCGGACCGGCTCGAGCGCGACGAAGAAGACGCCGTCCGGGAAGTCCTCGGCCGCCCGGGCCGCGAGCTGGAGCGACAGTCGCGTCTTGCCGGTCCCGCCCGGCCCGGTCAGGGTCAGCAGCCGGGTCGATGCCAGCAGGCCGGCCGCCTCGTCCAGCTCCGCGTCGCGACCGATGAACGTGGTCAGCTGCGTCGGCAGGTTGTTCGGCCGCGCGTCGAGCGTCCGGATCGGCGGGAAGTCGGTGGGCAGGCCGTCGGCGACGACCTGGAAGATGCGGACCGGCGAGCCGAGGTCCGCGCAGCCGGTGCTCGCCCAGGTCGCGCAGGCGATCACGCTGGGTGCTCGGACATCATCGACGAGCAAGGTCCTGGGTCTGGCCGGAGACGAGGATCTGGCCGCCATGGGCGACGGCCGCGACCCGGGCGGCGCGGTTGATCGCCGAGACCGACGACAGTGTTCCCACCGCGCTCGACTCGGCACCGCCCGTGTTGATCCCCATCCGGACGCGGATCGGGGCATCGTCGGGCCACGCTTCGCCGGCGATCGCCCGCTGGCCCGCCACGGCCGCCGCGACCGCCGGTCGGGCGCCTCGCCGGAAGACGACGAAGAACGAGTCGCCCTCGGTGCTCTGCTCCTCGTCCGCGGTGAGCGGCCCACACCTCTCGCAGGATCCGTCGGTGCCGTTCGCGCAACTCGGCGTACCGCGTCGCGGCCGATCCGGCCCTCGATGGCCGTCGATCCCTCGATGTCCGTGAAGAGGAAGGTGTACGTGCCGCTGACGAGCGGCTCGGCGGCGGTCATCGGCGACCCCGTCCTCCCGGCGGGCGGGTCAATGTCGGGCGGCTTCGGTCAGGTCGCGCAGGCGACCGGCCAGCTCCCGGAGGATGGCGATCGCGACGCGCGGCTCGGCCATCAGCACGGCCTCGAAATCCCAGGTCGCGATGGCGAGGCACGTCGTCGGCCCGTCCGCGATGACCTGCGCGATCCGGGGCCGGCCGTCGATCACGGACAGCTCCCCGAAGAAGTCGCCCGGCCCGAGACGGGCCAGCTCGGTGCCTTCGCGGACCACCCGGACCGCGCCCGACACGATCACGAAGAAGCCCGTGCCGATCTCGCCCTGGCGGTTGATGACGTGACCCGCCGGGAACTCGACCTCGACGGCCACGGCGGCGATCCGATCCATGCCCTCGGCGTCGACGCCGTCGAACAATGCGGCCTTCGACAGGAGGTCCGTCTTGCGATCGCGGGTGAGGGTCATGGGACTCCTTGGCGAAGGGTTCCGGGCCATGCTGCGCCGCACGGCTGCGGGCCGTCAACCGTGCCCCGTCTTCCATGGCGACGGCGCATCTGGCACCATTGGCGGTCATGGTCGACCGCGCAGAGCTTGTTGACACGATCGCAGGCTTCAGCCTGTTCGCCGACCTGTCCGACCCACAGCTCCAGGGCATCGTCCACCTGTTCGAAGAGGCCGTCTTCAGCCAGGGTGACAAGGTCCTCCGCCAGGGCCTGACGGGCTCCGGGTTCTTCGTCATCCTCGAGGGCGAGGCGGCGATCGTGATCGACGGCACGGAGCGCGCGCGTCTCGGCCGGGGCGATTTCTTCGGCGAGGTCTCGGTCATCCTCGGCGAGTCGCCGATCGCGGACGTCGTGGCCACGACAGCCGCTGCGCTGCCTGGTCCTGGCCGGGCCGCGCGTCGAGCCGTTCCTGATCGCCCACCCGCGCGTGATGTACCGGATGCTCGGGGTCCAGGCCCGTCGGTTGCGGGCGGCGAACCGATGGCGGGCCTGACTCCGGGCCAGTCGCCACCCGACCCGTTCCCGCCCGGGGAGTATCCGGTCGTCGTCATCGGAAGCGGGCCAGGGGCGATCCAGGTCTCCGCGTCCCTCCGGGCGCTCGGGGTCGAGCACGCGGTCATCTCGGCCGATCCAGCACCCGGCGGCATGTTCCGCCGCTGGCCGTTCTTCCAGCGCCTCCTGTCGTGGACCAAGCCCCACGCGCCGGTGCAGCGGGGCAGCAGGGCGTACGAGCGGTATGACTGGAACAGCCTCCTGAGCGAGGACCCGGACGCTCGCGCCCTCCAGCCCGGGCTCATGGACGGCTCCTCGTACTTCCCGTCCCGGCCGGAGATGGAAGCGAACCTCGCGCTGTTCACGGAACGGGCCGGCGTCGTCATCCGGTATGGCTGTCGCTGGACGGCGACGACACGCGTGGAGACCCCGGACGGCGACGCCTTCGAGGTGGACACCACCGATGGGCGCTATCGGTGCCAGGTCCTGATCGTCGCCGTCGGCGTCGCGGAGCCGTTCACCCCGCCCGGTCTGGGCATGGAGTTCACCCACCACTACGCCGAGGTGCGCCCGGTCGAGGCGTACGCCGACCACCGGATCCTGCTCATCGGCAAGCAGAACTCGGGCTTCGAGCTCGCGACCGGGCTGCTGCCGTGGGCGCGCCAGATCGTCCTCACGTCGCCGTCCCGGGCGCGCCTGTCGGTCGAGACCAAGACGCTGGTCGGCGTCCGGGCGCGGTACGTCCAGCCGTATGAGGATCACGTGCTGGGCGGCGGGGTCAACGTCCTGGACGCGGCCGTCGACCGGATCGAGCGGGCGGACGACGGCCGCCTGACCGCGTACCTGCGGCGGACCGATGGCGGGCCGGACCTGACCATCGAGGTCGACGACGCGATCTCCGCGACCGGCTTCGTCTGCCCGTTGCAGGACCTGCCGGACCTCGGCGTCGGGACGTTCGGGGCGAGTCGCCTGCCCGTCCAGACGCCGTGGTGGGAGAGCGCCCAGGTGCCCGGGATCTACTTCGCGGGGACGATCGGGCAGGGCTCGAAGGGCCTCCAGAAGCACGGCGTGCCGGCCAACTCCGGGGCCGTCCACGGAGCCCGGTACAACGCCCGCGTGCTGGCCGGACACGTCGCCGAGACGCACTTCGGGATGCGGCCCGACCAGCCCCACCTGGCCCCGGACGACGTCACCGGCTTCATCGCGACCGAGCTCTCGGAGGCGCCCGAGCTCTTCCACCAGCGCGGCTACCTGGCCCGGGTGCTCACTGCCGACCCGGCAGGCGGGATGCGCGACGAGGGCGTCCAGCCGCTTGCGTACGTGCTGGACGCGGGGGGTCCCGATGCGCTCGCGGCCACCCTCGAGGGCGACGGGTCCGGGGCGATCTATCCGGTCGTCTACACCCGGATCGGCGGCAAGATCGTGGAGCAGGCGATCGAGCCGGATCCGCTGATGCGCGTCGACACCGTCGATTCGCGTCGCCTGATCGCCGAGCTGGTCGGGCGGGTGATGCCCCGCTGAGGGTCGCGCGGCGCGACCGGGGCAGGCCGGGCCCGCGCATACCCGCCCACGACCATCTGGCCCGACGAGGCAGCCTCCTTGGCCACATACCAATCCACTGGGTGCTGGGCGATGGCTGGCCATAGATCCCGGCTCGCCGTGCCCCGATCCACGCTCAGCCGACGTGGGCATGGCGCGCGTTTCGTTCTCTCAGCGTGCAGAGGACCCGTGGCGTGGGTATCTGGCCAAACGCGGGCGCTGCCGCCGTGCTGGAACGGTCAGGCGGTCGCGCGCACGCGCGCGAGGCGCTCCGTCGCGGCGAGCAGGGTCTCGGTCCGCTTGGGGAACGCGAACCGCACCTTCGTCCGACCCAGCTCCCGTCGCGAGAAGAACGACGAGCCGGGCACGGCCGCCACGCCCGGGTCGCGGATGAGCCGGAGGGCGAAGGCGACGTCGTCCTCGCCGTCGGCGGCCAGGTCGGCGATGTCGGTCATGACGTAGTAGGCGCCGGCCGGGTCGTGGACACGGAACCCGGCGTCGCGCAGGGCCGGCACCAGGATGTCCCGGCGGGCGCGGTAGCCGGCGACGAGATCGTCGTAGTACGCGTCCGGGAAGCCGAGCGCGACGACGGCGGCCGCCTGGAGCGGCGCCGCGGCTCCCACGGTCAGGAAGTCGTGGACCCGCCGGATCCCGACCGACAGGTCCGGCGGCGCGATCGTCCAGCCGATCCGCCAGCCGGTGACCGAGTACGTCTTCGACATCGAGTGGATGGAGACCGTTCGCTCGGCCATCCCGGGCAGCGTCGCCAGCGGGATGTGCTCGCCCTCGAAGACGATGTGCTCGTAGATGTCGTCGGTGAAGGCGAGGGCGTCGAACTCGATGCACAGGCCGGCGATGAGCTCGAGCTCCGCGCGCGCGAACACCTTGCCGGTCGGGTTGTGCGGCGAGTTGATGATGATCGCGCGCGTGCGCGGGCCGAACGCGGCGCGCAGCTCGGCCTCGTCGATCGCCCAGTCCGGCTCGTGGAGCGTGACGTAGCGCGGCGTGGCGCCGGCCAGGATCGCGTCCGGACCGTAGTTCTCGTAAAACGGCTCGAACACGACGATCTCGTCACCCGGGTCGAGGAGGCCGAGCATCGTCGCGATCATCGCCTCGGTCGCGCCGCAGGTGACGGTGACCTGGGTCTCCGGGTCGATCGCGTCCCAATCCGGGAAGTGGCGCGGGGTCGTCGCCGCGATCGCGTCGCGGAGCGGCTTGCTGCCCCAGGTGATGGCGTACTGGTTGATGTCGGCATCGACGGCGGCCGCGACGGCCGCCTTCAGCTCTGGCGGGCAGGCGAAGTCCGGGAAGCCCTGGGCCAGGCTGACCGCGCCGGCCGCCACGGCCAGCCGGTTCATCTCGCGGATGACCGATTCGGTGAACCGGTCGGCCTTGGCCGAGATCGAACGTCGAGTCATGGCCGGAAGTCTAGACGCGCCCCGGGACGCGAGGTCAGACCAGGCGGCGTTCGATGACCTCGTGCCACGTTCGGCGGAAGAACGGTTCGCCGTCGACGTCGACCTCGAGATCAACGGCGAGATCGAAGGTGGCGGCGTCGCTGGTCTGGATCGACCGGGCGCGGATCTCGGTCTGGAAGTCGTGATCCTGCCAGCGGTACACGACGTCGGCGTCGAGGGTGGCGTGCGCGGGGTCGGCGTCGCTCGCGGTCATGACCAGCGTCTCGGCGGCGTAGAGCCGACGGCCGTCGTCGAGCACGTCCTCGCCGCCATCGTGAACGGTGACCGTGACCGTCCCCGCGATGACGTCGTCGGTGATGTGCCAGACCGGTTGATCGGCGCTCCCGTCGCCGCCGACCTCCGGCGCATCCGGGGGCGTCGTCTTGAACGCCGGGACCGGCACGTCACCGGGGCCGCCGGCGGGCGGGATGACCGGCAGGACCAGGCTCGACGGCGTCGCCGTCCCGCGGTGCAGCTCGAAGTCCGTCGCGAACGGTGAGGGCCAGGTGACCGGCCAGGCGGACGATGCCACGGACACCCGGATGCGATGGCCGGGCAGGAACCGGTAGCCGGCTGGCCGCAGCTCGACCCGAACCGCCTCGACCCGTCCCGCCTCGAGCGACTCCGGTTGGTCGTGTGAAACGCGATGGGTCAGGTTGAGGATCCCGGCGCTGACCTGGGCCGAGGTGCCGTCGGGCGCCACGTCGGTCAGACGGACGACCACGGTCGCGACCGGGCTGGACGCCGACACGTGAAGGACGACCTCGGGGACCCCGAGGACCTCGAGGCCCTGATCGAGGGGCTCCGATGTGTAGGTCGGGCCGAAGGCCTCGTCCGGACGCAGGTCGCGCGCCAGCCCGTTCGGCGGTCCGCCGGCACCCCACGACAGCGCGGCGCGCGTCCCGACCGTCGGCCTGTGGCGGTATCGGTCGACACCACCGGCGTCGCCGTCCTCGCCGACGATCCGGGCCGCACCGCTCGGCGCCTCGACCAGCCTGCCCACGATGGGCAGCGCGCCACCCGCGAACAGCCAGCCCCGGCGCTCCACCGCCGGATGGGGATACGCGCTCGCCGCGCGCCACCGGCCGGGCAACGTCTCCGGGAACGGCTCCGGCTCCCCGTACTCGCGTTCGAACCAGGTGATCGCGGGCTCGGCGTCGGCGCCGTTCTCGATGCCCTTCAGCCAGCGGTCGAAGAACCGGACCATCTCGTGCAGCTCGTCCAGGTTCGGCCCGGGGGTGGCCGACGACGGCAGGCCGTGCACCCAGTTGCCAACGAGCGTCCGGCTCGAAGCCGCGAGGCTCTTCTGCATCCGGAAGGCGGCATCGACATACGCGTCCATCCAGCCGCCGATGTTGAGGACCGCCGCCTCGATCGACTCGTAGTCGGGGGCGAGAGACCCGCCGCGCCAGTACGGCCCGTCGTGCTGCTGGCGCAGCCATTCGATCAGCCACGGCGGCGTCGCCTCGAGCCGCTCGCGCCAGCGCTGCCGCCAGTCCGGACCCCAGAAGGCAGGATCGGGGGGCATCGCGTTCATCGCGACCTGGCTGACGGCGTACTGGCTCAGCTCGCTGAGGGTGACGCAGCCGCCGATGTAGTGGACGTCGGTCAGGTACCGGTCGTCGGTCCCCTGGATCGGCACGATCGCCCGCAGATGCGGCGGTCGCATCTTGGCGACCTGGATCGAGGTGAACGCCCCGTAGCTGATCCCCCACATCCCGACCGCCCCGGTGCACCACGGCTGCGCCGCCAGCCACTCGACCGCGTCGAACCCGTCGAGCGTCTCTGCCTCGGTGTACTCGTCGAGCGCGACGCCGCCCGACGAGCCAGTCCCCCGCACGTCGACCCGGCAGAGGGCGTAGCCGCGTCGCGCGAGGTAGGTGCCGCGAGCGATGTCCGCGTTCCGGCGCCAGTTGTCCTTGCCGTACGGGATCATCTCCAGGACCGCGGGGAACTGGCCTGAGCCGCGGGGCATTGCCCGGGGCAGCCACAGGTTCGCCGACAGGTCGATCCCGTCGCGGGCGGGGATCCGGACGCCCCAGACCGTCTCGACCGCGTGCGCGGGCGGGCTCGCCGGGCGTCCGTTCGTCTCGTCGTCGGTGGCCATCGGCGGGAGTCTACGGTCCCGCTCCGGCCACCGGACGCAGGCGACCGCCCCATGCGACGATGCCGCGCATGGACGACCCCGAGACGCGCAACGCCGCACCGACCGACGCCGCGGCGGACCGTGGCGCCGCGCCGGACCATGACGCGGACTCCGCCCCGCCGATCGCCAGCGGTCCGTGGACCCGCCACTCCCGTCGCGTCGCCTACGAGAACCCGTGGATCACGATCTGGCATGACGAGGTCACCCGGCCCGACGGCGAGCCCGGCATCTACGGCGTCGTCCATTTCGCCAACCTCGCGGCGGGCGTGCTCGTCCTCGATGACGAGGATCGCGTCCTGCTGGTCGGACAGCACCGCTACGCGCTCGACGAGTACGCCTGGGAGATCCCGGAAGGCGGCGTGCCCGCGGGTGAGACGGCGCTCGACGGGGCCCGGCGCGAGCTTGTCGAGGAGACCGGGGTGACCGCCACGGACTGGCGCGAGCTCGCCCGGGTCCACCTCTCCAACAGCGTCTCGGACGAGCTCGCGGTCCTGTTCGTCGCGAGCGGCCTGACCCACGGCGTCGCGACCCCGGACGGGACGGAGGACCTCGAGGTCCGCTGGCTGCCATTCGACGAGGTGCTGGCGATGACCCTCGACGGCCGGATCAGCGACGTGATGACGGTCGTCGCCGTCGAGCGTCTGGCACTCCAGCGCGCTCGTGCCGGCGGCCGCGGCGCATGACCGACGGGCGCCTGGACTGGGACGCGATCGTCATCGGCCTTGGCGGCATCGGCTCCGGTGCGGCCTACTGGTTGAGCCGATCGCTCGGTGATGGGGTGCTCGGGCTCGAGCGCTTCGAGCTCGACCACGCGAACGGTGCCTCCGCCGACCACAGCCGGATCATCCGCCTGTCCTATCACCGTCCCGACTACGTGCGCCTGGCCAAGCGCGCCTACGAGACCTGGGCGGAGGTCGAGGCGGAGGCCGGGGCGGGGGTCATCACGACGACGGGCGGGCTGGACCTCTGGCCCGCGGATGCGGTCATCCCGCAGTCGGACTACACGGACAGCCTGGCTGCCGAGGGTGTCCCGTTCGAGCTCCTCGATGCGCCCGAGATCCGGCGGCGCTGGCCGCAATGGCGGATCGCCGACGACGTGAGCGCGATGTGGCAGGCACAGGGCGGCCTGGCCGATCCGTTCAAGGGCAACGCCGCCCACCGACGGCTCGCCACGGCCCACGGGGCGACCTTGCGCGAGCGATCGCCGGTCACGGCGATCCGCGACGCGGGTGGTGGGGACCTCGAGGTCGTCACGGCGGACGCGACGCTACCGCACCGGTCGCGTCGTCATCGCCGCCGACGCCTGGACGAACCCGCTGCTCGCCTCGTTCGAGCGGCGGCTGCCGCTGACCATCACCAAGGAGCAGGTCACCTATTTCGCCTGCCCGGACCCAGCCGCGTTCGCGCCCGACCGCTTCCCGGTCTGGATCTGGATGGACGATCCGTGCTACTACGGATTCCCGACCTACGGCGAGGCCGGGCCCAAGGCCGCCGAGGACTGCGGCGGGCGCCCGGTCGACCCGGACCGGCGCACGTTCGACCGTGACGAGACCGCGTTCCGGAGCGTGACCTCGTTCCTCGCCGACCACCTGCCCGAGGCCCTGGGACCGCCGATCTACACCCGGACATGCCTCTACACGCTCACGCCGGACCGCGACTTCGTGGTCGACCGGCTGCCCGAGGCGCCCGGCATCAGCGTCGCCCTCGGCGCCGCGCACGGCTTCAAGTTCGCGTCGGTCATCGGCCGGATCCTGGCCGAGCTGAGCGTCGACGGCAGGCACGCCGTCGGAGCCGGACATCGCCCGGTTCCGGATCGACCGGCCGATCCTCCTCGAAGCCGATCCACCCACGTCCTGGATGGTCTGACGCTCAGCGGGGCGCGCAGGGTGAGCCACCGTTTGCGGTAATCGAGAGCCTGTGCCACCGTACCGCAAGTTTCGGGCGGGAGGGCCCAGCAGGAGGAGTCTTCGAATGCGTCTGCCCGTGCGGCATCAACTGCCACGCGTCCTCGCGGCGCTGGGCCTGGTCACGGTCCTCGCGCTCCCGGTGGCGGCGCCCGTCTCGGCAGCCGACCCGGTCGTCCTGCGCGTCGGCACCGTCCAGAGCCTCGACTCGATCAACCCGTACCTGACCGAGTACTACATCGGCTACGAGATCTTCGCGCTGAATTACGACCTGCTGGTCGATTACGGCCCGAACATGGAGCCTGCCCCCGGGTTCGCCGAGTCGTGGACCCAGGACGGCAACACCTGGACGTTCAAGATCCGGCCCGGCATGAAGTGGTCGGACGGCCAGCCGGCGACGTCCGAGGACGCGCGCTGGCTCATCCAGACGCTCCTCGACGGCCAGAAGAAGGACGGCTACGTGGGAGCCGGCTACCTGGACCCGTACCTGACCTACGCGGACGTCACGGCGGTCACCGCGCCGGATCCCCAGACCCTCGTCCTGACCACCTCCCAGCCGAACCAGCAGATCCTGACCTCGTACATCCCGATCCTGCCCAAGCACATCTGGGAGAAGCGCGACATCGGGGCCGACCCGAACGCCGCGCCGAACATCGGCACGGGCCCGTACCAGGTCGCCGAGTGGAAGACCGGTGAGTACGTCCGCATGGTCCGCAACCCCAACTACTGGGGACCCAAGGGCTACGAGGACGAGATCTTCTTCCAGTTCTTCAAGAACGAGGGCGCGATGACCGAGGCCCTCAAGGCCGGTGACATCGACTACGCCCGCAACGTCACGTCGGACCAGTTCGACTCGCTCAAGGGCCTGGACGACATCGTGACCGTCAAATCGTCGCTGGCCGCCGAGGCGAACGCCTTCACCCAGCTCAACTTCAACACGTACAGCAAGCCGATCAAGGACGGCGGCGCGTCGACCAAGGCGCTCCAGGATCCGGTCTTCCGCGACGCGCTCGGCTATGCCATCGACAAGCAGGCGCTGGTCGACAAGGTGCTCGGTGGTCACGGCCTCGTCGGGAGCACGATCATCCCTCCGGCGATGGCCGGCGGGAAGTGGCACCTCGAGCCCAAGAACCCCCGGACCTTCGACATCGAGCTCGCCAAGTCGAAGCTCGATGCGGCCGGCTACAAGCTCGACGCCAGTGGCAAGCGCCTCGACAAGGAAGGCAAGCCGATCAACCTGCGGATGGTCGTGCCCAACGGCTCGACGACCTACAGCGCGAGCGCAGAGTTCATCACCGGCTGGTGGAAAGAGCTCGGCATCGACATGACGACGCAGGCCCTCGACAACGACGCTGTGACCGCCCTCGAGACGCCGCCGGAAGGCGATCCGCCGGGCAAGGCCGACTTCGACGTCGTGATCTGGAACTGGGCCGGCGACGTCGACCCG
The DNA here is from genome assembly GCA_963755995.1 of uncultured Chloroflexia bacterium. Taxonomy (GTDB): domain Bacteria; phylum Chloroflexota; class Limnocylindria; order Limnocylindrales; family CSP1-4; genus SPCO01. Next base: position 412,611 of record CAVWLQ010000005.1, read on the forward strand.
AACTCGCTCCTCGCGATCCTGACCACGGGCTCCATCGGCAGCAACAGCGACACGTTCTTCTCGAACCCGCGCTATGACCAGCTGATGATCACCCAGGGCAAGGAGACCGACCCGGTCAAGCGCAAGGCCGAGGTCGACGAGATGCAGCAGATCGCCTACGACGAGGCGCCGTACCACGTCCTCTTCTACGACGCCGCGTTGCACGCGTACCGGACCGACAAGTTCGGGGGCTGGACGCTCCAGCCGACCGACGGCGGCCTGCCGTTCTTCACCTACGGCGCTCGCGACTACAGCCTGCTGACCCCACCCGAGCCCGCGGCGACCCCGGAACCCTCGCTCCAGGCGCCCGCCTCGGGGGGACCCGGCTCGTCGCAGGCCGCGGGCGGCGCCGCCAGCCCGGCCCCGAGTCCTGCGCCGTCGAACGCGTCGAGCAGCGCCAACACCCCGTTGCTGATCGGCGGGGCGCTGTTGCTCATCGTGGCGGTGGTGGTCGTGTTCGCCCTGCGACGCGGTCGAACCACGCGCGAGGAGGAATGATCGCGGGCGCTCCGCCGCACCAGGCCGTGACGCGATAAGTCGGCGGTCCGATGGGCTCGCGCTATCTCCTGCGCCGGATCCTGCAGGCGATCCTGACGATCGCCGCGATCGTCCTGCTCAACTTCGTCCTGTTCCGGATGATGCCGGGGTCGCCGGACCGGCTCTCGCGTAACCCGAACGCATCGAACGAGGCCCGGGCCGCCCTCCGGGCGCGCTGGGGCCTCGACAAGCCACTGTTCCCGGACCAGTTCGTGGCCTATCTCGAGGCGACCGCCCAGGGCGACTTCGGCCAGTCGTTCAAGTTCAAGGGCCGGGACGTCACGGACGTCATCGCCGGCCGGGTCTGGCCGACGATCATCCTGTTCGGCCTGGGCGAGCTGATCGCGATCGTGGCCGGCCTCGTCCTCGGCGCGTATAGCGGCTGGAAGCGCGGCGGCGTGGTCGACTACGCCGGCAACGGCATCTCGCTCATCCTCTATTCGATGCCGTACTTCCTCTTAGGCATGATCCTCCTGGTCATCTTCGCGACCGCGCTCGGCTGGTTCCCGACGTCCGGCATGTTCGAGCTGGGCAAGACGTACACATCCTTCGCGGACCAGCTTCTCGACTTCGGCCGCCATCTGGTCCTGCCGCTGGCCGCGGTCAGCCTCGGGCTCATCGGCCAGTACTCCATCCTCATGCGCTCGTCGGTCATCGAGACCCGCGGCGAGGACTACGTGACGACGGCCAAGGCCAAGGGCCTGCGCGAGTCCCGCGTCCTGCGCGGCCATGCGGTCCCGAACGCCCTGCTGCCGACGGTCTCGCTCATCGGCATCAACCTCGGCTTCATCATCGCCGGCGCGATCACGGTCGAGGTCGTGTTCAGCTGGCCCGGCCTCGGGACGCTCACCCAGGAGGCGCTCGAGGCGCGCGACTACCCCGTGCTGCAGGCCATCTTCCTGATCCTGGCCATCACGGTCGTGCTGGCCAACCTGGCCGCCGACGTCGTCTACGGCCGCCTCGATCCGCGGGTCCGGACATGACCGCGGACTCTGCGACGCTCCAGCCGGTCCGCCGGCCCCCGAGCGGCTGGTCGCTGCGCCTGGCCCGCTGGCGTGACTTCGGCAGCCGGCTCCTGCGTCGTCCGGAGGGTGCCGCAGGTGCCGCGATCATCGTCTTCTTCGCGATCCTCGCGCTCTTCCCGTCGCTGATCGTCGGGCCCCTCGAGACCGTCACGAACGCCAGCGGCGGCCGGCTGGAGCCACCCTCGGCGGAGCACCTCCTCGGCACGGACAACCTCGGCCGGGACGTCCTCAACCTGACCGTCCACGGCGCGCGGATCTCGATGCTGATCGGGTTCCTGGCCACGCTGGTGACGGTCGTCATCGGGGCGCTGCTCGGCATCGTGTCCGGCTTCGTCGGCGGATCGACCGATACGGTGATCATGCGCGTGACGGACTTCTTCCTGGTCCTGCCGACGTTCGTGCTCGCGTTGATCCTCGCCCCGATCGTCCTGGAGATCATCGGCAACGGCGAGATCGCGGGCCTGCGGACGACCCTGTTCGTGATCGTGATCGTGATCGGCATCACGAGCTGGGCGACGACCGCCCGGATCATCCGGTCCCAGACGTTGTCCGTGAAGGAACGGGCCTTCGTCGATCGGGCCCGGGTCATCGGCGCGGGGCCGTGGCACAGCATGCGGGTCCACATCCTGCCCAACGTGACCGGCCTCATCGTGGCCAACTCGGTGCTCGTGTTCGCGGGCGCGATCCTGACCGAGACGACGCTCGCCTTCATCGGCCTGGGCGATCCGTTCGCGCCGTCGTGGGGCCAGGTCCTCGGCAGCGCCCAGGATGCCGGCGCACCGGGGCTCGGGGCGTGGTGGTGGTACGCGTCGCCCGGCGTGTGCATCGTCCTCGTCGTCCTGGCGTTCACGCTCATCGGCGGGGCGCTGGACGACCTGCTCAACCCGAAGGCACGTCGCCGATGACGACCGAGACCGGACTCGGCGCCGAGGCCGCCGAGGACCGCGCGCGAGGCGCGTCGTGCTGCCGCCGGTCGCGCGGCACCAGCGGACCGCTCCCGAAGCTGGCCGATCCGGACGCCCCGCTCCTGGTCGTCGAGGATCTCAAGACCTACTTCACGCTCGAATCGGGCACGGTCAAGGCGGTCGACGGGGTGAGCTTCACGCTCCAGCAGGGGGAAGCCCTCGGGATCGCCGGCGAGTCGGGCTGCGGCAAGACGACGACCGCGCTGTCGCTGGTCCGGGTCCTGCCGTCCAACGCGAACATCGTCGGCGGCAGCATCAAGCTGATGGGCATCGACCTCGTGCCCAAGTCCGAGAACGCGCTGCGCCGCTATCGCTGGCGCGAGGTGTCGATCGTCTTCCAGGGCGCGATGAACGCCCTCAACCCGGTCCAGCGCGTCCGCGACCAGATCGCCGAACCGATCGAGGAGCGGCTTGGCGCCTCGAAGTCGGACGCGCGCAAGCGGGCGGGCGAGCTGCTCGAGCTCGTGGGCATCCCGCGGGCTCGCGGGGCTGCCTATCCGCACGAGCTCTCGGGCGGCATGCGCCAGCGGGCGATGATCGCGATGGCCCTCGCGTGCGACCCGGCGCTCGTCATCGGCGACGAGCCGACGACGGCCCTGGACGTCATGGTCCAGGCGCAGATCCTCAAGCTGCTCGAGGACCTGCGCGCCAAGCTCGGCCTGTCGCTGATCCTCATCACCCACGACCTGTCGGTCATCGCCGAGACGTGCGACCGGGTCATGGTCATGTACGCGGGCCGCGTCGCCGAGGAGGGCCCGGTCGCCGAGGTGTTCACCCGACCGCGACACCCGTACACCCAGAAGCTGCTCGCGGCGTTCCCGAACATCCACGCCGACCGGCGGACGCTCGAGGTCATCCCGGGATCTCCGCCGGACCTGCGCAACCCGCCGCCGGGCTGCCGGTTCGCCCCGCGTTGCTCGTTCGCGATGGACATCTGCACGGAGGTGGTGCCCCCGGAGACGACGTTCGGGGATGTCCGGGTCGCGTGCCATCTCTACCCGCCGGCGGAGGCCGCCGCGGCCGCGCTGGTCGCCGGGGTCGGCGACCTGGGGATGGAGGCCGAGGTCGTGGCAGAGGCCGATGCGGACCCGGGTCCCAGCACCGATGCGACGCTGTGACGACGGGGCCGGTGCTCGATCCGGAGGTGCCGGACATGCCTGACATGCCGGTCGTGCCGGACGTGCCGGTGGTGCAGGACGCGGCGCCCGGCGAACCCCTCGTCGTGCTGACCGGCCTCGAGGTCCATTTCCCGATCTACGGCGGCGTCATCGACTTCCTGCGCCGCCGCCCCGCCGGGGTGGTCCGGGCCGTGGACGGCATCGACCTGACGCTGGTCAAGGGCGAGGTCCTCGCGCTGGTCGGCGAATCGGGCTCCGGCAAGACGACGACCGGGCGGGTCATCGTCAAGCTCACCCGCCAGACGGCTGGTCGGATCGACTTCGAAGGCACCGATGTCAGCGCGCTCTGGAGCCAGAAGGAGCTGCGCGGCTATCGGCGCCGCGTCCAGCTGATCTTCCAGGACCCATACGAGACGCTCGATCCGAAGCAGTCGATCCGCGACTTCGTGGCCGAGCCGCTCGTCGTCAACCACATCGGGACGGCCGCGGAGCGGGAAGCCAAGGTCCTGGCCGCGCTCGAGGCCGCGGGCCTGCGACCCGCCATCGATTTCGCGTCCCGCTTCCCGCACGAGCTGTCCGGCGGCCAGCGCCAGCGGGTGGTCATCGCCGGTGCGCTGGTCATGGATCCGGAGGTCATCGTTGCGGACGAGCCCGTCTCGATGCTCGACGTCTCGATCCGGACCGAGCTGCTGCGGCTGATGCTCGACCTCCGCCGGGAGCGTGGCCTGACCTACCTCTTCATCACCCACGACCTGTCGCTGGCGTGGGTCATCGCGGACCGGATCGCGGTCATGTACCTCGGCAAGATCATGGAGATCGGCCCGGCTGAGGCGGTCATCCGCTCGCCGCGCAACCCGTACACGCGGGCGCTCGTGTCCGTCTCGCCATCGCCCGACCCGCCCGACGCCGGGACCCGAGCCAGCCGGACGATCCTCGAGGGCGAGACGCCCGACGCCGCCCACGTCCCGAGTGGCTGCCGGTTCCATCCCCGCTGTCCGGTGGCGTTCGACCGTTGCCGGGTGGAGGAGCCGCCGCTGTTCGACCTCGGCGGTGGGCAGTCGGCGGCATGCTGGCTGGTCGAGGACGACCGGGTCGGGACGATGTCGTCGAGCTCGGCCACGATGGCGACGTCCGGGAGCCTTCCGGTCGCCGCCGCCGCCGCGAACGTCCCCCCCGTCCCGACCACGCGTCCCCCAGCCCCGGAGGTTGCCGAATGACCGAACCGACCGCTTTCGCCCCGGCGCGCATCGCCGACCTGCTCAACGCCTCGGCCGCCACGGCCGTTGCCGAGCTCCTGGCCCTCGGCGAGGATGGCGGCTGGCGACCCGAGCCCGGCGAGTGGAGCGCGAACGAATGCGTCGGCCACATCATGGAGGCCGAACGGCGCGGGTTCGCGGGGCGGATCCGCCGGATCCTCGAGGCGCCGCCGGATCGGCCGGCGCAGCTCGAGGCGTGGGACCCGCCCGCCGTGGCCGAGGCACGGCGCGACCACCTTCGCTCGGCGTCGGAGCTCGCCGCCGAGCTCGACGAGCTGCGGGCCGACGGCATCCGCCTCGTCCGCGGGCTCACGGCGACCGATCTGGGACGGGTCGGCATGCACCCGGACGTCGGTCCGCTGCGCGTCGACGAGCTGATCGGGGAGTGGGTCCATCACGACCGGAACCACGTCCGTCAGCTCCTGGCCGTCACCCAGGCGCGGGTGTGGCGCCAGATGGGCAACGCCCGACGGTTCTTTCTCGAGGACCTCTAGGCCGCGACCCGGCTCCGGCGATCGCGGCCCAGCGGTCCGGCTGTGGTGGCGGGATCAGGTCGCCGGATCGTCCTCGTCGATGACCCGGAAGATGCCGTAGCCGAGGGCGCCGCCGACGATCGGGCCGATGATGTAGATCCAGAGCTGGCTGAGGTCGCCGCCGACGAGCGCGGAGCCGATCGACCGGGCCGGGTTGACCGACGAGCCGCTCAGCGTGGCGATCGCGAAATGGATCGCGACCAGGGTCAGCGCGATCGCGATCCCGGCCAGGTTGGGGACCCGCTTGCTGGACACGAGGATGACGACCAGGAAGATCGCGGTGAAGACGATCTCGAGGATCAGCGCACCGATGTCGGTGACGCCGGCCCCGGGCTTGGTGATGCCCGCCTTGACGGCATCCTGGCTGACCGTCACGAGCACGAGGGCAGCGGCCCCGATCGCACCGATGATCTGGGCAAGGATGTAGCCGGCTCCGTCCGCGACGGTCGTGCGCTTGTCGAGGATCATCGCGACCGTCACGGCCGGGTTGAAGTGGCCGCCGGAGATGCGCCCGAAGGCGAAGATCGCCGCCAGCAGCCCGAGCCCGAAGGCGAACGGCACCACCAGCAGATTCGGCGTCGGTGCGGAGGCGTTCGCGATCCCCGCGATGGACGAGTAGCCGATCATCATGAACAGGAACGTCCCGAGCAATTCCGCAAGGTACTTGCGCGCGTTCATGTTCCCTCCGTGTCTGAGATGGGCCTGGGCGTTGCCACGATACCCACATTGCCCTGCGCCGCGCGAATCAGCAGCGCATCGCGCCACGTCCGGCACAGGACCTCGACGAGCTCCAGCCGGTCGACGGCCTGGGCGGGATCCCGTCCGATGGCATAGGCACCGTGCCGTTCCAGCAGGACGGCCGAGGCGAACGGCTCGGGCCCATCGGTCAGGGCCGCCGCGACGCGATCGGCCAGGCGCTGGCTGCCGGGCAGTCTCGACGGACAGGAACGGCAGGCGCGGCAGGAAGAGCGCGGTCTCGGGCAAGGCCGCCGGGTCAGGTACCTCGCCGGCCAGCGTCAGGGCCATCGCCGCGGGCAGGTGCGCATGTGCGACCGCCCCGAGCTCCGGTCGTGCCGCGTGGATGGCGCGGTGGACCGTCAGGTCCGACGTGGCGGTGAGCCCGCTGCGCGAGACCGCCTCGCGGTCCGGGTGGCCGAGCCACACGACGACCAGGTCGTCCGCCTCCAGCTCGTCCTTGCGGAGGCCGGTCGGCGTCACGAGGATGCGATCCGCGTCCAGGCGGACGGAGATGTTGCCCTCGCCGGCGGAGATCAGCCCGCGGCTGCCCAGCCGTCGCCCCGCGCGCAGCACCTGCTCGGTCGCCGTCGATCGGGGGTCCACCGGCACATCCTACGATGTGGCTCCGGCCCGGCGCCCGGCGGCCGGCACCGGCGTTCGCCGGGGGCCGCCGGGGCATCGCGTTCCGACGCGGGCGCTCCCGTACCATCGGCCGATGCCCCCGGAACCGACCCACGAGCAGCCGCTTGCCCGGAACCGCGACTTCAAGGTCCTGCTCACGAGCCAGGCCGTCTCGTCGCTCGGGGACGGGGTCAGCTTCGCGGCCTTGCCATTGCTCGTCCTCGCCCTGACCGGCTCGGCGTTCGCGATGGGCGTCGTCGGTGCCATCCAGACGCTGCCGGACCTGTTCTTCGGCATGATCGCGGGCGCCATCGCCGACCGGAGCGATCGGAAGCGGATGATGTTCGTGGCCGACCTCGTCCGGGCCGGCCTGACCGCGCTGATCCCCCTGTCGGTCGCCCTCGATGGACCGACGATGGCGGTCATCGTGATCGTGACCGCCCCGATGGCGGTCTGTCGGTCGTTCTTCCTGGCCGGCTACACCGCGTCCGTTCCCGCGCTCGTCGGTCGGAGCCAGATCGGGCGCGCCAACTCGTATTTCGAGGTCATCTTCTCGCTCGGCTTCATCATCGGGCCGGCCATCGCCGGCCTGTTGGCGGCGTCCATCGGCCCGGGGCCGACGCTCGCGATCGACGCGGTGTCGTTCCTCGTGTCGAGCCTCGCGATCGCGCTCGTCCGGCGCGACCTGCGCGCGCCCATCGAGCGAGCGCCGGCGCCCCTGCTGGCCGACATCCGCGAAGGTGTCGCCTACATCGCCGGCAGCCCGACGCTGCGCAGCGCCATCCCGTTCTGGTCGTTCACCGCGATCCTCCTGTCGCCGCTGGTGACCGCGCTCACGGTCGACATCACGGTCGAGCTCGGCTACGAGCCGTCGATCCTCGGCCTCGTGCTGGCGGCCTACGGCGTGGGGACGGTCGTCGGCTCGCTCCTCAGCGCACGCTGGATCGGCCGGGGCCGCGTCGCCCAGGTGCTCATCGGTGGCAACGTGACGATGGGCCTGGCCCTGATCGTGCTGTCCCTGTCGGTCCAGATCCCGATCCTGCTGGGCGTGGCGTTCGTCGCCGGCGTCGCCCAGTCACTGGTGCTGGTCATGTACCTGACGCTGCGGACGACGTACTCCCCGGACGTGCTGCTGGGCCGGATCGGCAGCACTGCCCGGACGTTCTCCATGGGCCTGCAGCCGATCGGGATGCTGGTCGGTGGCGCGCTCATCGACGCGACCAGCGGTGCGACGACGATCGCGGCCATGGGCTCGGCGATCGTGCTGATCAGCCTCGCGTTCCTCCCGGTGTCCGCGCTCCGTCACGCGAGCCTCGCGCCACGCTGATCGGTCAGGCCGCGAGCGCGACCGCGTGCGGGGCGGGGTCCGGGGCCAGGTCCACGCGAACCAGGCACTCCGTGCAGACGAACGTCGCGGCGCCGGTCTGCGTTGCGGGGGCCTCGACGGTCGCCTCGCCGGCGCACCAGGGGCAGTGGATCTCGAACGTGTTCATGGCTTCCTCGTGGGTTCGGGTGATGCCGTTCATGCCCGAACCATCGCGGGGACCTGTGACAGCTAGCGTGTCAACCGCGATAGCGGAAGCAGCCGGGCAGGTGGTCGTCGACCAGGCCGACGCTCTGCATGAACGCGTACACGATGGTCGAGCCGACGAATCGGAACCCGCGCGCCCGCAGATCGGTCGACAGGGCGTCGGACGCGGGCGTCGTGGCCGGGATCTCGCCGGCCTGGGCGTCGCCGGGGAGCCGGGCGGGCGGGGGCGGCACCATCCGGGCCAGGTACGCGTCGAACGAGCCGAACTCCGTCGCCGTGGCCAGGAAGGCCGTCGCGTTACCGACCATCGCGTCGATCTTGGCGCCGTTGCGGACGATGCCGGCGTCAGCCATCAGCCGCGCCCGATCCTCTGGGCCGAAGGCCGCCACGACCTCGGGGTCGAAGCCGCGGAAGGCCGAGCGGAAGGCCTCGCGCTTGCGGAGGATCGTCGACCACGACAGGCCGGCCTGGAACGACTCGAGCGCGAGCCGCTCGAAGAGCTCGACATCGTCGTGGACGGGGATGCCCCACTCGTCGTCGTGGTAGGCGACCATCGCCGCGTCCGGAACCGGCCGATCCGCGCCGGCCCAGGCGCAGCGGGGTCGTGGCTCGATCATCGGGCCACAGTAGCCGGTCTCAGGGGATCGGCGCGAACCCGAACAGCGTGCTCCGGAGCATCGGATCGGACGCCGGGCGGCGGGCGTTGAAGACCGACCGGAACACATCGCCCGAGACCGTCTTCGTCCCCGCGGAGCCGACGAGCGTGACGCTGATCAGCCGTCCGGACACGCCCTCGATGGCGGAGGTCGATCGCATGCAGGGTGCCGACGGCCGTCCGCGCATCGGCCGCGAACCAGGCCGAGAGCTGGGCGACCGTGTACGTCGTCGTCCGCCAGGTGGCGTACGGGGACGCCGCGTCGTAGGACGACCCGTCGGCCGCCCGGTCCGGCGATCCCCGCAGGTAGCTGACGGCGCCGGCGACCTTCGCGCCGGTCGACGACACGTAGACGTTCTCGTTGTTCTCGGTGGCGCCGCCGCCGGTCGAATGGAACAGCGTGTTCGCGATGGCCGATCCGCTCCGCAGCACGACCCCGGGCTCGGCGGCGAGGATCGCGTTCGTGGTCGCCTTCTCGCCGCGGGCGCCGCGGTAGACCTGCGAGCTCGTGTCGTCGGTCACGTCGTAGTAGGAGACGCCAGGCCGGAGCCGTCGCGCCGCGTACGACCGGCTTGCGATGGCCTGCGCCCGGAGCGCCTCCGCGGGCCAGCTCGACGGCATCTCGACCGGTACCACGCCGCGCAGGTACGTCTCGAGCGGCAGCTCGTTGACCACGGTGACGGTCGGCGCCGCGGCGGACGCGCGCAGACGCAGCACGCCGCGGTACTCGTCGTAGGACGAGGGCTTGGCGGTGAGCTCGAGCCGGCTCGTCGCGGCGGTGCCGCGGACGACGACGCCCGATGGCTTGGGCCCGTCGTGGAGCACCGTGCCGCCCGGCGCGGTGACGCGCAGCCGCCACGTCGTGACGGTCCCGGCCGTGGTCGGGATCAGCCGGAGGACGGCATCGGCCGGGAACGTGCCCGCGATCCCGTCGATGGTCCACGGCGTCCGCCGGCCGACGATCGTCAGCGGGCGTGGCGGCGGTCGCCTTCCAGTCGAGCAGCACCCGGACCCGGATCGTGCTCGTCGTGGCGACCGTTCCGAGCGTCGTCCCGCGGTAGTAGTGGGCGAGGATCGCAGCCGCGTCCTGGCCGGCGAGCGCCCGCCCACGCGCGCCGTACTGGGACATGCCGACGCCGTGGCCATAGCCGCGTCCGTAGAAGGTGACGGTGGCGCCGAGGATCGTCGGCCCGGGTGGCGGCGTGGGCGGCGGCGCGTTCGACACGATCCGGGCGGCGCTCGGCAGGGGCGGCCCGGCGCCGGCCGGATCCGCTCCCAGCGCGACGCGCGCGCCCGTCAGGCTGCCCAGCGCGGCGGCGACGACCGCGGTCGCGACCAGGAGCACGAGCGTCGGCATGCGACGCGCGCTGCGGCCGGCGGGCCGGGCTGCTGGGGCGGTCGGATCGGTCGGGGCGGTCGTCAAGCGTTCCTCGGGATGGCGGGTCGTCGAGGATGGCGCCGAGCACGCGGTCCCGGCCATGACCCGACCGGACCATGACCGAAGTACCCCCAACTGCTCCGGACCGCCCACGAGACCCGCGGGACGGCGCGGCGCCGGGCTACCCTGTGCCCGTGGCTCTCCGTTGCTATCTCGGTCACGGTGCGAGCGGCACTTCGGCCAGCATGGCCCCGTTCGTCGACGGGCTCCTGGCACGCGGCGTCGCGGCCACCGCGATCGACCTGCCCAAGCGCCGGGCCGAGGAGGCTCTGCCGGCCTTCCACCTGGTCGTTCCGGCTCGCGCCGACGTCGCGGTGGGTGGCCATTCGTTCGGGGGGCGCGTGGCGAGCCTGGCCGCCGCCGAGCCCGGCGCGCCGTACGCCGGCCTGGTGCTGTTCAGCTATCCCCTGCATCCGCCCGGGTCGCCCGAGCGGACCGACGCGCGGATCGCGCACTGGCCCGACATCACGCTGCCCGGTCCTGCTGCTGTCGGGCGAATCCGACCCGTTCGCCAAGATCGACCTGCTGCGCGCGGCAGTGCCCCTCCTGGCCAACGCCGAGCTCGTGACCTACCCGCGGCTGGGCCACACGCTCAAGCCCGTCCTCGCCGACGCACTCGACCGGGCCGCGGCCTTCCTGCGAGGGTTGCCCGTCCGCTGACGGATAGGACCTTCGGCGCAACCCCTTGTCCGGCGTCGAGGGCTGTGGCTATCCTGTCCGTCCCCCAAGCGCCTCGCGAACACGGTTCGCCTGGTACGAACACATGCGACGTCGTCGCCGGACGTGCCGTTGCGGTCCCCCAAGGCCGCGCCGACGGCGATCCGGACGGCGGCACGGCCGACGCTCGGCGCGCTCACCGCGCCGTCCCGGTAGGAAGGAGCTCCATTGCGAGTGCTGTCCGCCCGCCTCACGGCGGTCCTCATCGCGTCCCTCGCGACGATCATCCTCGTCGGCATCCTCACGCCGACGTCCACCCTGGCCAAGGACCCGCCCGGTCTCGCGCGCTTCATGTACGCCCTCGGCCGGGCCGAATCGCACGGCGACTACTCGGCCCGCAACGAGTCGTCCGGTGCGTACGGCAAGTACCAGATCATGCCGGCCAGCTGGCGTGGCTGGGCCGGCCGCTACCTGGGAGACCCGAACGCGAAGCCCAGCCCGGCCAACCAGGAGATCGTGGCCACGGCCAAGGTCAAGGCGCTCTACAAGGGCCTGAAGGCCTGGCGCCGGGTGGCCTACTGGTGGCTGACCGGGTCGAGCGCAACGGGCGGCTGGTCGCCGTTCGCCACCCGCTACGTGAGCCGGGTGATGAACTACTACGAGCAGGCGCCGGACAAGTCCGTCGCGCCCGTCCCGACGGCCAAGCCCACGCCGAAGGCCAAGCCCACCCCGAAGGCCACGATCGAGGCCAACGCCAAGCCGAACGCCAAGGCCGTCCTCCATCGGGTCTCCGAGAAGAGCCGGGCGATCGCGTACACGGGCACGTGGAAGCAGGCCGGCCATCCCGGCTACAGCGGTGACCTGGTGAGGTACGCCACGTCGGCCGGCGCGTCGGCCCGGTTCACGTTCACCGGCAGCCGGGTCGTCTGGTACGGCCCGGTCGGCCCGACGCGTGGCAAGGCGACGATCTCGATCGACGGCGTCCGCGTCGCGACGGTCGACCTCTATCGCCGCTCCTTCGACCCGCACGAGGCCCTGTTCAGCAAGGCCTGGAAGACCACCGGCAAGCACAGCCTGGTCATCGCGGTGGCCGGGACGCGGGGCCGCCCCTACGTCGCCATCGACGGCTTCGCGGTGACCGACTAGCGGGCCGCCGTGACCTCGATCTCCACCCGGAAGTCCATGGCCAGGGCGGCCACGCCCACGGTCGCCCTGGCCGGCGGCTCGGTCGCGAAGTAGGTCCGATAGACGGCGTTCATCGCCGCGAACTCGGTGAAGTCGAGCAGGTAGACGGTGCATCGGACGACGTCCGCGTAGTCGAGGCCGACCGTCCGCAGCAGCCGCCCGACGTTGTCGAGCATCGCCCGTGTCTCGGCCTCGATACCACCGGGCACGGCGCCGCGGACGCCCGGTGCCTCGCCGACCGTGCCGGCCAGGAAGACGAAGCCATTCGCCTCCACCACCTTGGAGAACGGCAGGGGTCCGGGCTCGAGGCCGGGCAGGTTCGGGACGGTCTTGGGCATCGGGTTCCTCCTCGTGTCCGACAGGGTAGGGGAGTCCGGATGGCTCAGAAGCGGCGCGCCGCCGCCTCGAGCGCCCGCTCCGACCAGAGCGCCAGGTCGTCCGCCGCGCTGACGCCCGAGCCGGTCACGGCGCCGGCTTCGACATCGGCACCCTTGCGCCAGCCGCGCAGGAGCAGGCCGACGATCCAGGCCAGGTCCGCCTGCGCGTCCCAGTCGCCGATGGTCTTGGCGAGCCCGCGGGTGGGGAGGGTGATCGGCTCGTTCGCCGCGCCCCGGTCCGACCAGGCGATGCTCAATCGCAGCGGCTCGCGGGCGGCCCGCCACGCGGACGTCCCGTACCGATCCAGCACCTCCTCCGGGCCGATCGGCAGGATGGCCGAGTTCGACGCCAGGAGCCAGCCGAGCTCGACCGCGACCGGGGCGAGCGTCATCAGCCCCCAACCGATCAGGGCCACCCGGCCGTCATCGAACAGCGCGACGTGGCCGAGTCGGAGATCGCCGTGCAGGCCCGTCGCGGGCAGCTGCCCGAGCGCGGCGATGAGCGGCGACGGATCCGCCGCGAGGTCCGCGATCAGCTCGCGGGCCGCCACTGGCGCAACGCGGTCGAACGCGTCCCAGTCGGCCAGCAAGCCATCCGCGACCGGCAGACCCTCGGCCCGATACCGCTCGGCCGCGGGACGCGAGAGCAGCAGCAGGCGCTCCCGAAGCGGACACCACGGCCAGCCCCAATCGATCGACGTCGGCCGGTAGTCGGCCCAGCGCATGGCGTGGAGGCGCGCGATCGCATCGATGATGCTGTCCAGCGTCGCCGGCCCGACGAGCGGTGCCTGGCCCGGGCCGGCCCAGGCGATCAGCTCGTCCGACAGGTCGGGCATGAGGATCACGATGTCGTCGCCGTCCGAGGCGGCCCCGAGATACGGCGCGACGAGCGGCTCGACGAGCCGGAGGCTGTTGTTGGCGACGAAGCCCTCGCGCATGGCGATGTCGCGCGTCGCACGCACGACCCAGTCGCCCGGGGAGATGCGTTTCAGGACGAAGCGTTCGGAACCATGTTCCAGCAGGCCGATGGTCGAGCCCGCCCAGTCCGCATTCGGCAGACGAGCCGTGGCGGCGTCCCCCAGCCCGTTGGCCTCGAGGAGCTGACGCAGTGAGCGCGTCGCCTAGGTCCTCGAGCGTTCGGGCGGTCGAGCGATGTTCGTGTGGGGGACCATCGACCGATGATACGAGGCGGTTCGGCGCAGTGCGTGCCCATGCACGCCCGGATCACTCGCCGGCAGACCGCCACGCGTCGCGCAGCTTCATCCGGCCGCCGACCTGCAGCACCGCGCCGGCATAGACCCGTGCGCCGATCACGAACAGGACCCAGATGCCGATGATCGTGATCAGCATGGAGAGACCGATCTGCCACGGCGGGATCGCGTCGAACGCCGCCCGCAACGGGCACGACGAACGGCGCCGACGGCGGCAGGAAGGTGGCGATCGTCGCGACCGTGCCGTCCGGCTCGCTGATGACCGCGAAGATGGCCACGAAGTAGCTGAGCATCGCGATCATCGTGACCGGCGTCGACGCGTTGGAGGCCTCTTCCATCCGCGAGGCCAGGGCGCCCAGGAAGCCCAGCGCGGTGGAGTAGAGCAGGTAGCCGAGCACGAACCAGACCACCAGCAGGCTGACCGCGCCGGGGGTCGTGGTCGGCAGCACGAGCCGGTCCGTGACCAGGGCCGCGACGAGCGCCGCCGCGACGAAGACGAACAGCTGGACGACGCCCAGCACCCCGATCCCGAGGACCTTGCCCATCAGCAGATCGCGGGCGCGCACGGTGGCGAGGACGACCTCGACGACCCGGCTCTGCTTCTCCTCGACGACGCCGGTCAGGACCGTGAAGCCGAAGCTGAAGATGCCGACCAGGATCAGCACCGCCCCGATGTTGGCGAACAGGAAGCGCGCCTGGTCCGCCTCGGTCTGCGGCTGGAGCGCGCCGACGGTCGGCGGCTGCTGCGCGGCGGCAAGCGCGCCCTGGTCGACGTTGCTCTGGTCGAGCGTCGCCTGGACGCGCAGGCCGACCATCGCCGTCGAGAGGCTCTGGGCGATCGACTGGTCCCGTTCCTTGTCGAACTTCACCGTGCCGGCGCCGGACAGGTCCGCCGGCATCGCGACGACGACGTCGACGGTGCCGTCCTCGAGCGCCGCGTCTGCCGCGGCCGCGTCGGGGAACGTGCTGATCGCGACCTTCTGGTCGAACCGCTCGGCTGCGCTCGTGATCGCGCCCGGCAGGGCGGCCGGGGCGGGCTCGACGAGGCCGACCTTGGTGGCGGCCTCGTCGCCGAACAGGAGGGCCGGCACGACGAACGAGCCGACGACGATCAGCGTGGTGAACAGCACGCTCAGGATGAACCCGCGGCTCCGGCCCCGCTCGAGGATCTCGCGCCGGGCGACCAGCCAGATGCTCCGCCAGCGTGGCATCAGGCGACCTCCCGGACCGCGGCATCGGGTGCCACGGCCTCCATGAACAGCTCGGACAGCCTCGGCGGCTGGTAGGCGAACATCCGGACCTCGCCGGCGGCCTGGGCCTGGCGCAGCAGGGCGTCGAGATCGACCGACCGATCGACCAGCAGCTTGACCCGATCGCCCGCCTGCTCGAGCACCGTGACGTCCGAGCGGCCATCCAGCCACCGCGTCCCGGCACCGGTCACGTCCACCTCCAGGTGCTGGCGGCCGGACGCGGCCTTGAGGGCCTCGATCGCGCCGGAGGCCACGATCCGGCCGCGGGCGATGATCACGACGTCCTCGCAGACGTCCTCGACGAGATCGAGCTGATGGCTCGAGAAGATGACCCCGACGCCGGCCGCGGCGCGCTCCCGGATGACCTCGGTCATGGTCGCGATGCCGATCGGGTCGAGCCCGGAGAAGGGCTCGTCGAGCACGAGGAGCTCGGGGTCGTGGACGAGCGCAGTGGCCAGCTGGATCCGCTGCTGGTTGCCGTGCGACAGCTCCTCGAGCTTGGACTTGGCGCGGTCCGCCAGCCCCATCCGCTCCAGCCATCGGCTTGACGCGGCGTTGGCCGCCTTGCCGGACATGCCGTGCTGCTGGGCGAAGTAGCTGAGCTGTTCGAGCACGCGCATGCGCGGATACAGGCCGCGCTGTTCGGGCATGTAGCCGAAGCGCAGGCGGGCATCGCGGTCGACCGTGACGCCCTGCCAGCGGACCTCGCCGCGATCCGGTCGGGCGAGCCCGAAGATGCAGCGCATCGTCGTCGTCTTGCCGGCTCCGTTCGGGCCGAGGAACCCGACGATCCGTCCGGGGTTGGCGGTGAACGACGCGCCATCGAGGGCGACCACGGGCCCGTAGCGCTTCGCAAGGTCGATGATCTCGAGCATGGGTCCCTCCCCCGATGCGTCGGTCCATGTCAGGTCTCGACCCCAGTTTCGCAGGCTTGGCCGAAGGCCGACGCGGACCGCGCACGCCTGGATGCGGGTGGAAGCCGAAACCCCGGCCGTGGCCGGGGTTTCGATCGTCGTGGCGAGGGGTCAGGCGGTCACTGGACGGTGATCGTGCCCTTCATGTCCGGGTGGACCTCGCACAGGAAGCTGTAGGTGCCTGCCGCGAGCGCCGGGACCTGGTAGTCGACCTTCTGGCTGGTCACGATGTCGCCCTTGAAGACCTTGGTCCCGGTCGGATCCGAGATGACGATGTTGTGCGGCGCGCCGTCCTGGTTGTCGAAGGCGATGGTGAACGGCTTGCCGGCCGGGGCGCTGACGGCCGGGCGTGGTGAACGTGATGTCCTTCGCGACGACGGAGACCGCGTCGCCCGACGGGCTGCCGGCCGGCGCGGCGGGCGTGGCCGGGTTGGCCGAAGCGCCGGAACAGGCGGCCAGGGTGGCGGCCAGCGCGAGCAGGCCGAGGGTCAGGGTCAGGCGCTTCATGGCAGGGATCTCCTGGTCAGGCTTCGAGGGCTGGACTAGGCGCCGGCGGCGACGGTGCCGCGGCGACCGACGAGCGAGGAGAAGGCGGCGAGCTCGCGCCGGATGACCGAGACCGGGCTCCCGTCGTGGCGGGCGAAATCGACGGCGAGGAGGACGATCAGGGCGACTTCGATGCCCTTCGCGATGTACGCGGTGCTGAAGTACGGGCCCATGATGGCCCAGGCGACGATGGCCGTCGCGGCATAGCCGATGAGGCCGATCCGGATGACCCAGCGGAAGCGGACCGCGAGGGCGAGCGGGACGATCATCGCGACGGCCGCGACGGCATAGCCTGCAGCGTTCAGCGTGAACAGCAGCCCGCCGAGGGTGAAGTGGATGTAGCCGGTCGCCAGGGTGAGGGCGACGATCGCGGCGCGGACGACCACGTCGGAGGTGCGGAGCGCGGTTCGGGTGGCGAACATCGGTGGGGTGACCTCTCTGGACTCTCGGGCCGGGCTGACGTGCCGGCGTCGTCGGTATCCTCGGCTCGCTCGGGGCCTGGTCGGGGTGGGCAAGGAACGGGGATTCGGCGGGGTCGCACGTCGGTGCCGGTGGCGGACGCTCGACGACGGCCGCCTCGGCCGGATGACGTAGCCGACCCCGGCGAACGGCGATGCCGCGTCGCGCGCCCTCGTCGTATCCTCGCCCCGTGACCACGCCGACCCGATCGTCGCGCGCGCGCCCCGTGCCCTCTGCACCCGACGCCCCGGCCTCGACCTCGCCCACGGATCCTGCCGACGCCGCCCCGTCCTCCGCCGACGCGGCGGCTCCGGTCAAGCGCGTCCGGGCGCCGAAGCGGACGAAGGCCGACGCACCCGCCGGCCCGATGGCGGATGGCCACCCGGCACAGGGGGATCCGGACGGCGGCGTGGGCGAGGTGCACCAGCTGCTCGTGGCGGCAGTCGAGGAGGCCGCCCGTCTCCTCGAGGCGGACGGGGCGATGGTCTACCTGATCGAACCGGCCACCGGCCACCTCCGCTTCGCGCACGACGCCGGGATCCGCAGCCGGCGCAGCCGCGAGTGGGTCCGCTCGATCGACCTGCCGGTCGGTGTCGGGCTGTTCGGGCAGGCGGTCGCCGAGCGGGGCGTCGTCCTCACCAGCGACTACCTCGCCGACCCGGCGTTCGCGCACGCGGAGGATACGGACCGCGTCGTCCGCGACATCGGCATCCGCTCGATGGTGGTCGCACCGCTGGTCGCCGGAGAGTCCGTCTTCGGGGCGATGGGCACCTTCTCGTCCCGCCAGGACGCGTTCAGCCCGTCGGCCATCGCGCTGGTCCGCGCCCTGGCCGACCACGCCGCCGCGGCGATGGCCAACGTCCGGCTCATCGAGGACCTGGACGCGTCGCGACGCGAGCTGGCCGACCGGGCCGACGTCGAGCGATCCCTGCGGCAGATCGCGGCCCGGATCAGCGCCGCGACCGACCTGCCGGCCGTCCTCCAGCTGGGCGTCGACGAGGCCGTCCGCCTCCTCGACGGCGACGGTGCGCGGATCGACCTGATCGAGCCGACCACCGGGCTCCTGCGCTGGGCGTACGCCTCCGGGGCGGTCCGCCCGGACACGACGCTGTGGCCGGACGACCCGGACGAGACGCTCGAGCAGGGCGTGTCCGGTCAGGCCGTCGTCACCGGTCGAGCGTACTGGACGGGCGACTACATCAGCGACACCCGGTTCGATCACGGCCTCGGCGCGGACAGCTACGTCGCCGCATCGGGCGTCCGCTCGGTCATGGCCGCGCCTCTCACCGGCGAGAGCGGTCCGTTCGGCAGCCTGACGATCTTCACCAGCCGGCGCGATGCGTGGGGCGAGAGCGACAGCCACGTCCTCGAGGCGATCGCGGACCAGGCGGCCATCACGATCCGGACCGCCCGGCTGTTCGACGAGCTCGATCGGTCAAGCGCAGCCCTGGCCCGCCGGGCCGAGGCCGAGCAGGCGCTCCGCGAGATCGCCGCGCGGATCACGGTCCTGCGCGAGCCGACAGAGATCCTCCAGGATGTCGTCACCCAGGCCGGTCGCCTGGTCGGGGCGGACGGGGTGATCCTCGACCTCATCGACGAGACGGGCGACCTCCACTGGGCCATGGATGACGGCCTGGCCGGGCAGTTCACGGCAGAGGAGCGCGCCCAGCTCTGGATCTCGGTCGGGGTCGGGGCGACGGGCGTCGCGGTGGCCGAGGACAAGGTCGTCCTGGCCGACGACGACCTTGCGTCCCTGTTCCCGGCCTCGCCCGAATCGACCGAGTTCTACGAGCGGACCGGCTTCCGTTCGATGATCGCCGCCCCGATCACCGGTGACACCGGACCGCTCGGGGTCATCGAGGTCTACGCGAAGGAGCGGGCGGCCTTCACCCAGACGGACGCGGGCCTGGTCGGCGCTCTCGCCAGCCAGGCCGCCATCGCGATCACCAACGCCCGTTTGATCGACCAGCTGGCCCGCTCCCGCGAAGAGCTGGCCCGGACCGCCGACGCCGAGCGGACGCTCCGCGAGATCGCCGGCCGGGTGAGCGCGACCCACGACCAGGACGAGATCCTCCAGGCCGTCATCGACGCCGCGGTCCGGCTGCTCGGCGCGACCGGCGCGATGATCGACCTCGTCGGCGATACGGGCATGGCCGAGGCCTGGACGAACCGGGAAGTCGGCGTCCGGGCATCCGCGAACATCGAGATCCTGCGCGAGGTCAGCCTCGAGGCCGACGCCGGCGTGTCCGGCCGGGCGATCCGGACGCGCCAGGTCGAATGGACCGGCGACTACCTGGCCGACACGCGGTTCACCCACACCCCCGCGCGCGACACGTTCGTGCGCGACAGCGGCATCGAGTCGGTCATCGCGGCCCCCCTCGTCCACCGCGAGGTGGTCGTCGGCGCGATCACGGTCTATGGCGACCGGGCCGACGCATTCGACGGCGAGGACGCGGCGTTGCTGGCGGCCCTGGCCGACCAGGCCGCCGTCGCGATCGCCAACGCCCGCCTCATCGACGAGCTCGAGCGTTCGCGCGGAGAGGTCGCCCGGCGCGCCGACTCCGAGCGAACGCTGCGCGAGATCGCGGCCCGGGTGTCGGCGATCCTCGACCCGGCCGAGGTCCTCCAGCGGATCGTCGACGAGGCGACCCGTCTCCTCGAGTCGGACGGCGCCCGGATCGACCTGTACGTGCCGGAGATCGACGCCCTGCGCTGGTCGTACGCCGCGGGCGACGCGATGGCGCGGATCCCCGACTGGGCCATGACCGGCGGGCTCAAGCCCGGGCAGGCGGTCGCCGGCACGGCCTTCGCCGAGCAGCGGCCGGTCCGCACCGACGACTACCTCGTCGACGACCGGTTCGTCCACGACGATGGCGCCGCCGCGTTCGTGACCGATTCGGGCATCCGGTCGGTCATCGCCGTGCCGCTGGCCGGGGACGCGGCGGCCCTGTCGCCCGAGACGACGCCGCTCGGGGCGCTGTCGGTCGTCTCACGCCGGCCGGGCGCCTACGACGAGGCAGACGGGGAGGTGCTCACGGCCCTCGCCACGCAGGCGTCGATCGCGATCGGCAACGCCCGGCTCATCGAGGAGCTGGCGCGATCGCGGGCGGTGATCGAGCGCCGGGCCGAGGCGGAGCGGACCCTGCGCGAGATCGCGACCCGGATCACGGCCATCCGCGAGCCGGGTGACCTCCTCCAGCGGATCGTCGACGAGGCACGCCGCCTCCTCCGCGCGGACGGCGCGGTGATCGACGAGTACGACGCCGAGGAGGGCGTGCTGGTCACGGCCTACGACGCGGGCCTGACCCAGGAGCAACGGGACTTGGTCCGCTCCCAGCGGCTCCGGATCGGCGAGGGGCTGTCCGGCCGGGCCATGGCCGAGGGCCGGGTCATCGCCGCCGGCGACTACCTGGCGGGCGAGTTCCAGCACGTCGTCGAGACCGACGAGATGGCACGCTCGACCGGCATCGGGGACCTGATCGTCGCGCCGATCATCGGCGACGAGGGACCGCTCGGGGCGATCGAGGTCTACCGGCGCGACGTCAACGCCTTCGACGACATCGACGCCGCGGTCATCGGCGGCCTGGCCGACCAGGCCGCCATCGCCATCACCAACGCCCGGCTGATCGAGGAGCTCGAGCGCTCGCAGGCCTCGGTCGCCCGGCGGGCCGATACGGAGCGCGCGCTGCGCGACATCACGGCCCGGATCGCCGCGCTGCGCGAGCCGCACGTCATCCTCGACCGGGTCGTCGAGGAGGCCCGGCGTCTCCTTGGAACGGACGGTGCCCACCTCACCCGGATGGGCGAGGACGGCACGTACCTGGTCCCGGTCGTCGTCACCGGCGCGACCGACGCGGAGACCCAGGCCTGGCTGATGGACATGGAGTTCCCCCTCGGCGCCGGCATCAACGGCCTGGCCGCCGAGCTCGGCGAGCCGGTCTGGACCCACGACTACACCGCCGATCCGCGGATCCCGCACGACGGCAACGACGACGAGGTGGCGACGCGGCTCGGCCTGTGCGGGATGGCGGCCGCCCCCCTGCGCGCGCCCGGCGGTGAGGTGATCGGGACGCTGGCCATCTCGTCGGCGACGCCGCGGACGTTCGACGCGGAGGAGCTGGACCTGCTCCAGGGCCTCGCCGACCAGGCCGCCATCGCCATCACCAACTCGACCCTGCTGACGCGGCTGACCGAATCCGAGGAGCGCTACCGCTACCTCGTCGAGAACGCGCCGGATCTCGTCTGGTCGATCGGTGCGGACACCCGTCTCACGTTCGTCTCGGACTCGGTCGAGCGGATGACCGGCTTCCGCCCGGAGGAGCTCATCGGCCGGCACTTCGGGGCGCTCGTGCACGAGTCCTCACGTGAGGTCGCCGATTTCGACTGGGTGTCGGGGATGGCCAGCGGGTCGCAGGAGCTCCGCGGCCGGGTCAACATGCTGGCCCGCGACGGGTCGCCGATCCCGGCCGAGTTCATCGCCACGGCGCGACTCGACGAGACCGGCGCGTTCATCGGCGCCAACGGCTCCGTCCGCGACATGCGCGACCGCGACCGGCTCGAGCGCGAGCTGCGCGACTCGGAGATCCGCTACCGCACGCTCGCCTCGTCCTCGCCCGACCTCGTGTTCGCGACCGACGCCGAGGGCCACTGGACGTTCCTGAGCGACCGCGCGACGACGATGCTCGGCTGGGACATCGAGGCCACGGTCGGACGCCACTTCAGCGAGGTCGTGGCGGACGGCTGGCTGGAGCGATCGCTCGCGAACTTCGCCGAGTTCGTCGCGGACCCCACGTCGGTCTACACGGCGCGGCTCGACTTCCGGGGTGGCGACGGCCGGCCGGTCCCTCTCGAGATCAACGTCGTCGGGACGATGGACGGCGACCGCCTGTCGGCCATCCACGGCGTCGCGCGCGACGTGTCCGAGCGTGAGCGACTCGAGCACGAGCTCCAGGCCTCCGAGGCGCGCTTCCGCAACCTGGTCCAGACGAGCCCGGACGTCATCTACCGGTGCGACGCCGAGGGCCGGTTCCTGTTCATCGCCGAGGGCGTCGAGGCGCTCTTCGGCCTGACGCCGGCCGAGGTCGCCGGGAAGTCGTTCGCCGACTTCACGAGCGATGAGTCGCTCGCCGAGGCGCTCGCCAACTTCGAGATCCAGAAGGGCGAGCACGACGTCGTCCGCCGCTTCCGCTACCTCGTCAGGTACCGGGACGGCACGACGTTCCCGGCCGAGATCACCTCGGTCTCGGTCTGGGAGGACGGGCAGTTCGCCGGCGTCCAGGGGACGGTCCGCGACGTCACCCAGCAGGAACGCCTCGAGCGCGAGCTGCGCGAGTCGCAGGAGCGGTACCGCTTCCTGGTCGAGAACTCGCCGGACGTCGTGTTCGCGACCGACGCCGAGGGCCTGTTCACGTTCATGTCGGAGTCGATGGAGCGGATGACCGGCTGGAAGCCGGAAGAGGTCATCGGCGAGCATTTCTCGAAGACCGTCGAGGCCGCCAGCCTCCCCGAGGCCGCGGCCCGCTGGGCGGCCCTCATGGGCGATCCGGCGACCGAGCAGGTCGCGCACGTCAACCTCCAGGGACCCGATGGGCGGCTCGTCCCAGTCGAGGTCAGCGCCGTCGCGATGGTCGATGCGGAGGGCGCGGTTCGCCGGCATCCACGGCTCGACGCGTGACATCAGCGAACGGGCACGCCTGGAGCGCGAGCTGCGCGAATCCGAGGAGCGCTATCGCTACCTCGTCGCCTCGTCGCCGGACCTCGTCTGGCTGACCGACGCGGCCGGCACCCTGACGTTCATCAGCGACGCGGCCCGGCCGATGCTCGGCATCGAGCCGACCGAGCTGATGGGCCGGCCGTACGCGGAGATCTTCGCGCCCAGCGCCCGGCGGGACGCCACGACCCGGTTCCGCTGGCTCGCCCGGCACCCCACCGCGGTCCACCGGATGCGGCTGCCGTTCCGCCACGCCGACGGCCACGATGTCCTGGTCGAGATCAACGGGACCGGCATGACCGCGGACGGCGCCTTCATCGGGGCGCACGGCGCCGCCCGCGACGTCAGCGAGCGCGACCGGCTGGAACGCGACCTGCGCCGGCAGGCGGGCGAGCTCGCCGCCGGCGAGGAGCGGGCGCACCTGGCCCGCGAGCTCCACGACTCGGTCACCCAGGCGCTCTTCTCGATGACACTGGTGTCGCGCTCGGTGGAGATGCTCCTCGACCGCGACGCGGACGCCGCCCGACCGGCAGCTCGTCCAGCTGCGCGAGCTGCAGCGCGAGGCGCTCGCCGAGATGCGGGCGCTGATCTTCGAGCTCCGCCCGGGCAACCTCGAGCAGGACGGCCTGAGCCGCGCCCTGCGGACCCACACGGCCGCTCTGCAGGGTCGGATCGGGCTCCCGGTCGTCGTCGAGAGCACGCTCGACGAGCGGCTGCCGCTGGCGGTCGAGGAGGTCCTGTACCGGATCGCCCAGGAAGCGCTTCACAACGTCGTCAAGCACGCCGGGGCGCGCCAGGTCCGGGTCGAGCTCGGCCGGATCGCGAGCGGCGTGCGGCTGCGGGTCGCCGACGACGGCAAGGGCTTCGATCCGGCCCGGGTCCCGGACGGCCATCTCGGGCTGGCCGGGATGCGCGCCCGGGCCGACAAGGTCGGCGCGCGGTTCTCGGTCAAGAGCGTGCCCGGCGAGGGCACGACCATCGAGGTCGTCGTGCCGAACGCCGCGCTCGAAGCTGCCGAGGTCGCGCCGCCGCCCGTCCACGCGGCCTCCATCCGCGACGGATGACGTAGGGCGCGTCGTCGTTCGTCCGTTCCCGGAGTCGTCGCGGACCATCGCACGATCGCCGCATGCATCCCGACCCCGGCCAGACACCGCCACTGCGCGTCGTCGTGGTGGATGCGGATGACCGCGTCCGGGAGAGCCTGCGCCGGTCTCCTCTGTATCGGTGACCGGCTGGAGGTGGTCGGCACGGCCGGGCAGGCCGGGCCGGCGCTGGACCTCGTCCTCGCCACGCACCCTGACATCGTCGTCATCGACCCGCGCCTCCCGGAGATGGAGGGCGGTCTCTCGTTCATCGCCCGGTTGCGAGCCCTCGCACCGGACGTCCGCGTCCTCGTCATGTGCGGCGCCGACCCAGCCGAGCAGTCCGACCTGGCGGCGGGTGGCCGACGGGTTCGTCCGGAAGACCTTCCGGCCGACCGATCTCGTGGCCGCCGTCGTGCGCCGCAGTGCCCCTCGCAGGCTGCATATCCCGGAGGATGGTCCTTTGCTAGACTCGTCGCGTCGTCCCGACGCCCGCATCCACCCATGGCGCCGCCGCGCCGGGAGCCACCGTGACCGACTCGCCCATGATCCGCGTGCTCATCGTCGACGACCATTCCGTCGTCCGGATGGGCCTGCGGATGTTCTTCGAGCTGCAGCCGGACATCGAGGTCGTCGGTGAGGCGACCGATGGCTCGGAAGGGCGTCGCGATGGCGCGCCGGCTCGAACCGGACGTCATCCTGATGGACCTGCTGATGCCGAACATGGACGGCGTGACCGCGATCGGCCGGATCAAGGCCGAGCGCCCGGTCACGGAGATCGTGACGATGACCTCGTTCATCGAGGAGGAGCAGGTCACGGCAGCCCTCGAGGCCGGCGCGTCGGGCTACGTGCTCAAGGACGCCGAGGCCGAGGAGGTCGCCGCCGCCGTCCGGGCCGCGTACAACGGCGAGGTCCACCTCGATCCCGCCGTCGCGCGGCTGCTCGCCCAGCGGATGCGCAATCGCAAGTCGCCGCGACGACGCGCTGGTCGAGCCGCTGACCGATCGCGAGAAGGACGTCCTGAACCTGCTCGGCCAGGGGATGAGCAACAAGGAGATCGGGACGACCCTGTTCATCACGGAACGAACGGCGCGAACCTACGTCTCGAACATCCTCGGCAAGCTCGGTCTCGCGTCGCGCACGCAGGCGGCGCTCTACGCCGTCGAGCACAAGCTGGTCGAACCGACCAAGTAGGGCACTGCCCGGAAGGGCGCGCCCCGGAGGCGCGCAGGCCGCGACCGGCATCCCGAAACGGCCGAGCCGCCTGATTGCTGTCAGACGCTCACCACACGAGCGTTGGTCAGCGCGATTCCCTGTCGATCCGCTCGCCAGGAGCGACATCTGACCAGCGCTGTGGCTGAGCGCGCCACTGGTGCTGAGCGTGAGCGCGTCGCCGGTCGACGGCCGGCTCGTGACCAACGCTCGCGAGGCGAGCATGTCGACGATCGTCATGCGCGGCGCCGCGTTTCGGCCCCGACTAGCCGATCTCGAGGATCGTGTAGCGGCGCTCGCCGGCGGGCGTCTGGACGACCACCTCGTCGCCCGCGTCGTGGCCGATGAGCGCGCGGCCGACGGGCGACGACGACGAGATCCGACCCCGACTTGGGGTCCGATTCGTCGGCGCCGACGATCGTGTACGTGACCGTCTCGCCGTCGTCATCGAGGGTCACGACCGACCCGAGCCCGACCGTCGAGCCGGCCACCGGCGCGTCGACGATGACCGCCGACCGCAGCCGCGCCTCGATCGCCTGGACCCGGCCCTCGAGGAACGACTGCTCCTCCCGGGCGGCGTGATAGTCGGAGTTCTCCTTGAGGTCGCCGTGCTCCTTGGCCGTCCGGATCCGGGCGATGACCTCGCGGCGCCGGACATTGGTCAGCTCCTCGAGCTCGGCCCGCAAGCCGCGCCTCGCCATCGGCGGTGAGGGCCTCGGCAGCCACGACCGGCGGCGCGGCCGGGGTCGCGGTCGCCCCGGCCGCGGATCCCGAACGCGCGCGCGGCGTCGGGGTCGCTCGCGGCGTCCGTGTCGTGCCGGCCCGGGCCCTGGGCGCGGGCGGTTCGCCGTTCGCACCGTCCGCGTCACCGTCGGGCACCTGGACCACGAACGTCGGCTTGGCCGGCGCCGCCGCGTCGGGGTCGGCCAGGAGCGAGCCGGTCAGCCCGGTCGCCTTGCGTTCGCCGGTCGGGCGTCGCAGGTTCGCCCACGGGAGGACGACCTCGCGATCCGGGAGCGCCGCGAGGTCGGCGGCCGGCACGGTCGCCGCAAAGGCCGCGAGCAGCGCGTCCTCGTACTCCTCCGTCGCATCGGTCAACGTCCACCAGACCCGGATCCCGTCGAGCGATCGGAGCGTCTTGAGCCAGTGGGCGCCAGAATGCGGCCGGCGGTCGCCGAGCTCCGTCCGGGCGATCGCGGCGACCCGTCGGCCGATCGAGGCATCCGTGGCACCGACGTACAGGACCGTCTCCGACGGCAGCCAGAACGAGGCGAGCCGGCCGGCGAGCGCGCGCGACGACGGGCGCTGGCCGTCCACGAGCAGGCCGTCGACGCGCTCGATCCACTTGCCGACGCGGGTCGAGCTCGATGGGGGCGGTCGCCCTCGGTTCGGGCAGCTCGATGACGAAGACGCCGGGACCCTGCGCCGGCACGGGACGGCCCCAGACGGCCGGGCCGTCGGCCATCAGCCCGACGGAGCGCAGAAGGGCGGCCGCGTCGGGTGGGGACATCGTTCGATGGTACATGTGACGGGCTCGCGCTATGGTGCGCGCGACATGTCCGCCGCGTTCCCATGATCCGAGCCTCCGTCCGCTCCCTCCGCGCCATCGCCCTGATCCTCGCGGTCGCCGTCGTCGGCGGCTGGCTGGCGTTGCCCCGGCCGGACGCCGCGACCCCGTCCGTCGTCCCGGCGGCCAACGCGGCCGCGGCGGTCGGGATCGTGAGCGCGTCCCCGTCAGCCGGACCCGGCGCTTCGGCCGCGGTGACCGCCACGGCCGGCGCGACCGCGAGCTCGGCGACGGTCGATCCGGCGGCCCCGCCGCGACACCTCCGCCCGCCCAGCCGGGCGCCTCGGCCGCTCCGACCCGTCCGCCGCCGGCGGTCCCCGGCCGGTTGAACGACCCGACCGGCCGCCGTCGCCTCGGCTCGGCGAGCGCGACCCCGCTGGTTCGTGCCGCCCTGGATGCGCGCCTCCAGCGGTTCAAGGTCAAGCTCGGCCTGCCCGGCGTCTCGGCGGCGATCCTGTTCGCGGACGGCTCGGTCTGGCGCGGCACGGCCGGGCTGAGCCGACGTCGCAACCAAGCGGAAGGTCACGCCCGACACCGCGTTCTCGGTCGCGAGCGTCTCCAAGACCTTCACCGCGGCCCTCATCCTCGGTCTCGTCGGGGACGGCCGGCTGCAGCTGGATGCCTCCGCTCGAACGTACCTGCCGACCCTCCCGATCGATCCGTGCGGTGACGATCCGCCAGCTGCTGGACCACACCAGCGGCCTGCGTGACTTCTACTTCGGGGCCGGGGTGGACAAGGCGCTTCTGTCGCAAGCCCACTCGCGTCTGGGACCCCGCCCGGTCGCTCAAGTACCTCGGCAAGCCGTACGCCAGGCCGGGCACGGAGTGGCACTACTCGAACACGAACTACCTGATCCTCGGGCATGGTGGCCGAGCGCGTCGGCGGCGCTCCGCTCGCGGCCCAGCTGCAGGAGCGGTTCTTCGGCCCGCTCGGGCTCGACACACGATCTATCAGTGCGTCGATGCCGCCCAAGGGTCCGGTGGCCCACGGCTACCGGTTCCTCGGCACCGACCCGAAGCTCCCCGCCATCGACCTGTCCGACGGGACCTCGGTCGTGCCGTTCACCTCGGTCGTGACCGCGGCCGGTGGCGCCGGCTCGATCGCCACGACGGCGGACGACCTCGTCCAGTGGGGACGTGCCCTGTACGGGGGCGACCGCGATCGACCCGGAGATGCGTGCCTCGATGGTCGCGGACGCGCTGCGGACCGCCCGGTACCAGCCACGCATCCCGTACGGCCTCGGCGTCCAGACCGTCGTCGGTCGACGGCCACCCGGCGCTCGGCCACTCGGGCCGGTTCCTGGGCGCGCGCGCGGTCGTCCGCTGGCTGCCCCGCGAGCACATCGCGATCGCCGTCCTGACCAACCAGAGCCGGAGCGATCCCGAACCTCATCCTGGCCAGCCTCCTCAAGGTCGCCCTCGAGCCGCGATCCGACTGCATCGACTGTCCCGCGGTTCCCTGAGCGGCCACGACGGTGCGCCCATGCACCGGTTTCGCGCCTGACCGGGACCAACGTCTCCCGGCTTCGGGACCGAAGGACCGTTGCGTCTTGGCACGCGGCAGCCGAGACTCCGACGACACCCAAGGGGGCAAACATGACGATCCGTGTCGATGCCTACACGACCGGGGGGATGGCGAGCGGGACGCTGGCGTCCCCTGGCGGCCTGCGTGACTCCCTCGAGACCGATGGCGAGCTGTCCCTCGACGGAGCGGCGTGGCAGGGTCTGGACGATCCCGTCGCCCGGCCCACGGGACCCCTGTCGATCCGCAGCGACGATGTCCTCGTCGCGGTCGCCGATGACGACCCGGGGATCTCGGTCCATTCGACCTGGCACCACATCCACGTCGAATCCGGTCCGTACACGGTCGAGGGCGAGATGGCGACTCAGCCCGGCTTCGATCCGGGTCGCGCCCTGACCCGGCCCTCGGGCGAGTTCCTGTACATCCGTGATGTCCGGCTGTCGGTCCGGGCCCGACCGCAGGACGGGGTCGCACTCGGCGACCACGCGCTGATCAACCGCTACGCGGTCGAGCGCATCCGGGCCGAGCTCACGCTGGGGTTCTTCTTCCCCGGTGCAGCGGTCGACCCGATCGGCACCGCCGGCGGAGTCGCCTGACCGTTACCTGACACCGTCCGGGGACTTCCGCGCCGGTTCCCCGGGTCGTGCCGGGGGACCGGCCGGCAGGGTATCGGCCGGAGGGACCGGCCGCAGGGTCAGCCGCGCGGTGCTCCCGGCACCCGCCCGTCGACGGACCGGCTTGCGATGCGCGTGGTGGTCCGGGCTGACCCGGGCGTGACCGGCCCGGGCGCCGAGCGGTCGGGGCTCCGTGTCGCGATCGGGGATGAAGCCCTCCTCGACGGTCCACGGGATCGCCTGCTTGAGCATGCGCTGGACGCCGCGCAGCAGGTCGGTCTCATCGATGCACACGAGCGAGATCGCCTCGCCCGTGGCGCCCGCCCGGCCGGTCCGGCCGATCCGGTGGATGTAGTCCTGCGGGTTCCACGGGAGCTCGAAGTTGACGACGACCGGCAGGTCCTCGATGTCGAGGCCGCGTGCCGCCACGTCGGTGGCGACGAGGACCCGGATCTCGCCGCTCTTGAACCCTCGAGCGCGCGCGTCCGCTCGGGCTGCGACCGATCCGAGTGGATGGCCACGGCGTCGAGGCCCTCGCGGTCGAGCCGGTTCGCGAGCCGCGTGGCGGCCAGCTTGGTCCGGGTGAAGACGAGGACCTGGCGCAGGTCGTCCTTGCGGATAAGGTGGGCGAGCAGAGCCTCCTTGCGGTCGCGATCGACCGGGTAGACCAGCTGGCGGACGGCCTCGGCGGCGGTGTTGCGCGGCGCGACCTCGACCGTGGCCGGGTCGCGCAGGATGCCGCCGGACAGTCGCCGGATGTCGTCCGAGAAGGTGGCCGAGAACATCAGGTTCTGGCGCTTGGCCGGCAGCAGCGCGATGATCCGCTGGATGTCCGGCAGGAAGCCCATGTCGAGCATCCGGTCGGCCTCGTCGAGGACGAGGATCTCGACCTGGCCCAGGTTGGCGACCTTCTGCCCGACGAGGTCGAGCAGGCGGCCCGGGGTCGCGACCAGGATCTCGATGCCGCCGCGGAGGGCCTTGATCTGGGGATCCATCGGGATCCCGCCGTAGACGACGGTCGAGCGCAGCGGCACGGTCCGGCCGTAGGTCCGGACGCTCTCGTCGACCTGCATCGCGAGCTCGCGGGTCGGGACGAGGATCAGCACCCGGACCGGATGGCGGGCCGGCGAGAAGCTCGTGTTCGCGTGGGCCCGCATGCGGTCGAGGATGGGCAGCACGAAGGCCGCGGTCTTGCCCGTGCCCGTCTGGGCCGCGGCGAGGACGTCACGGCCCTCGAGGACGAGCGGGATCGCGGCCGATTGGACGGGGGTCGGGGTCTCGTACCCCTCCTCGGCGACCATGCGCACGAGGTCGGCCGACAGGCCGAGTGAATCGAAGGTCAAACGTCGCTCCTGATGTGTCCGCCGCGGGCACCGGTCAGGAGCGCGACGCCGGCTCCGACGACCGCGCGTCGATGGACGCGGACGGGGTCGGGCCGCCCGGAGCATAGCGGAAATGGCTAGCATCGACCCCAAGACCATGGAACGCACCGCCGCCGGGACCCGCGCGCTCGACATCGTCGTCCGGGCCGGGGTGCCGCACACGGTCCACGAGTACCGGGCCCCGGAGCCCCACGGCCGGGACCGCGACCGGCGCCCGGTCTACGGCGTGGACGCCGCGGCGGCCCTCGGGATCGACCCGGCCCGCGTGTTCAAGACGCTCGCCGTCTCGGTCGACGGCCGGCTGGTCCTGGCCGTCGTCCCGGTCGATCGGGAGCTCGACCTGAAGCGCCTGGCCGACGTCGTCGGCGGTCGGCGGGCGACGATGGCCGAACCCGCGGAGGCGGAACGGGCGACCGGCTACGTCGTCGGTGGCATCAGTCCGCTGGGCACGCGGCGGGCCCTTCAGCTGATCGTGGACGAGCACGCCGCGCGAGCACGGGACGGTCCTCGTCTCGGCCGGCCGGCGTGGCCTCCAGGTCGAGCTGGCGGCGGCGGATCTGGTGCGTCTCGGCAACGCGACGTGGGCGCGCGTCACGCGGGACGGCGAGCCGGCCTGACGCGACCGGGCCTCCGCTGGCATACTGGGCGCGCTCCCAGGCAGCACCGTAGACAGGGCCCAAACAGAAGAACGCCGCCCCCACGGCAGAACCTGTCATCGCGTCGGGCCCCAGCCCGACCAGCCCCCCGGATCGTCTCCGCTGGATCGAATCCCTCGGTCTCGTCGCGTCCCCGCGCGCCGTCCGACCACGACCTGACGCCCCCGATCCCTTGCCGCAGGCGGCATCACCCACCGTCACCACGCGCTCACCGCGTGGTGTTCCGGCGGACAGGAGGCAAGGATCTTGCGAGTTCCCGAACAAGGCGCCCAGCGGGCGTCGTCCAGGCGGCCGGTCCAGCTGGCCGTTCTCGCGATCGCGATCGCACTCGGCACATTCGTCGGGCTGGCCGACCCGGCACCCGCCGCCGCGGCCGGGATGAAGGTCGTCGTCATCGTCGGCCCGGTCGGGTCGAGCACCTCGAACTACATCTCCAACGCGAAGAAGTACGCGGCCCAGGCGCGCTCCTACGGAGCCCAGGTGGTCGAGGTCTACAGCCCGAACGCGACGTGGACCCGGGTCAAGGCGGCCGCCCAGGGCGCGAATGTCGTGATCTATCTCGGTCACGGCAACGGGTCCCCCAGCCCGTACGGCGCCTTCTCCCAGTATTCGAAGGACGGCTTCGGGCTCAACGCGTCCTCGGGACACGGCAACTCCAACACCAAGTATTGGGGCGAGTACTACATCCGGACCGGCATCAAGCTGGCTCCGAATGCCGTCGTCATCCTGAACCGGCTGTGCTACGCCTCGGGCAATTCGGAGTGGGGTTCAGCCAACCCGAGCAAGACGACCGCCAAGCAGCGTGTCGACAACTACGGCGCAGGCTTCATGCGCGCCGGTGCACGGGCGATCTTCGCGGACGGCATCACGAGCGCGGCCTACGTCCTGTACGGCCTGTTCCGGACGAACCGCACGATCGGCCAGATCTTCATCAGCTCACCGAGCTTCGTCGGCGCATACGACTTCCACTTCCCGTCGTCCCGGACACCCGGGTACACGGCCTGGATGGCGCCCAAGTCGCCCGGCCGCTACTACCGATCGGTCGTCGGCAACATGGACCTCCGAGCGGCCACGGTGCGCGGCACCTGACCCGACCCCCACGGCGGAGACTCGCTCCTCCTCTCGACCCCGGCCCGGGACCCCAACCCCGGACCGGGGTCGTTCCTGTCCGGCGCGCGCGGAGGCCCCGGTCCGGGAGGACTGTCCCGTCTGGGGCCGATGGATGCGTGGGTCGAGCGGCCTAGGCGGCGGCCACGTTGGCGACGATCCCGAGCATGGCGAGGATCGCCATCAGGGCGACGAGCAGACCCGGCAGGCCGGCCAGGACGTCGGCCTCGAACACGTCGATCTGGGTGGACATTCGGACGACTCCTTCCTGGTCGGTGGGCGGCGGCCGAGCGGATCCTCCGCGCGCCGGGTCGATCCGAGTGTGCCGTCCGGGCTCGGCGGATCCAGCCGACCGGCGTCGTCGATCGCCCTCGGCGTGTGTCGGGGCATCGGGCTGGACGGATGACGATGCGTGGGTGCCGTTGACACGCCGGGATATCACAAAGTGATGCTGGTCCTTGACAAATAGAAAGTGGCCTTGCTATAACGTGGCCTACACACCCACAACACGTAGCCACTGGGAAGTGCACCATGTTCGATCTCACGCTCGTCCAGATCAGCCACCCCGATCGAGAACGCGACCTCACGGCACAGCTCGAGCGCCGCCGGGTGCTCCGGGACCTCGTCGCACCGCAGGCCGCCGAACCGGGGCGCGTGACTCTCCGAGCCGCCGCCCGGACCACCCCGACCCGCGTCATGTCGGCCGGGCGCTAGGTCGATCGCGATGCCGCACGACGTCATCTCCACCTGCCCCGTCTGCGCCAGCGAGCTGGCGGTGACGCGACTCCATTGCCAGAGCTGCGGGACGACCCTCGAGGGCGACTTCAGCGTCGGCCGGTTCGGCCGGCTGAACCGCGAGCAGCTGACCCTGCTCGAGAGCTTCCTCCGTTCGCGCGGCAACCTGCGCGAGATGGAGCGCGAGCTCGGCATCAGCTACCCGACGGTCCGTTCCCGCGTCGAGGCGCTCGTCCGCGCCCTGGGCTTCGGAGCGCGGGCCGACGCGGACGACGCTGACGAGACCCCGGCGGACGCTCCCGCCACCGCTCGGACCCGCGAGGAGATCCTCGAGGCCGTGGCGCGCCACGAGATGAGCGCAGAGGAGGCGGCCGCCGCCATCCGTGCGCTCGGGAGGACCGCGCGATGACCACCATGACCGCCGGCTCGAGCCTCGAGCACCCCATCGGACCCGACGGGATCGTCAAGCTGCGGCTGCGCGACGGCGAGGTCCGGCTGCGTGCCGTCGACGGCGAGACAGTCCGCATCCGCGAGCGTCACGGACGGGACCTCGGCGCGCTCTTCTCGATCGACCTCGGCACCGGCAGCGCGGACCTCTCGTCCGGCGACGACCGGCATGGCCGGGGTCGCGACCCCGACATCGAGGTCGACCTGCCCCATCGAGCGACGGTCGTCGTCGAGACCACGAGCGCCGAGATCGCGGCGGACGGCCTCCGCGGCGACCAGCGCTACCGGACGACGTCGGGGGAGGTGACCCTCCAGGCGGTCGGCGGCCGCATCGCGGTCGAGGCCGTCTCGGGCGACCTGGACATCGTCGCCACGGCCGACACGGACCTCGTCGTCCGGACGGTGTCCGGCGACGTCGAGATCCGCGCCGCGACGGTGCGCTCATTGACCGTGGCGACCACCAGCGGCGACCTCAAGCTGGCCGGACACCTGGACGGCCCCGGTCCGTTCGCCATCGAGACCGTCAGCGGCGACGGGCTCCTGGCGCCCGCCGGTGACGTGCGGATCGAGATGACGACGCTGTCCGGCGACCTGAGCTCGAACATCGGCGACCGCATCCAGGGCGGCCGCGGCCATCGCTCGCTCGCCGTCGGGACGGGCGGCCCGTCATTGACCTTCCGCTCGATGTCCGGGGACCTTCGGGTCGTCCGGCCCTCGGCGGTGTCGTCGCCGAGCCGCGCCGAGCGCAAGGCGCCTCCGCCTCCGCCACCGCCGGCCGCACCGGCCCCTCCTGAAGCGCCGGCACTCGCGGCAGCGGTCGACCCGGACGGGCCGATCCCGATGCCCGCCCCGGCCGCGGCCCAGAACGGGGCGATCGCCGCGGCCTACGACGCGGCCCGGCTGCGCATCCTGCTGTCGCTCGAGCGGGGCGAGATCGACGTGGCGGAGGCCGGCCGGCGGTTCGAGGCCCTCGACGCCGGCGACCCAGTCGACTCGCACCCGGTCGATCCGTCGATCCGACACGACCAGGATCCCGACGGTCGAGCCGTCCGATGCCTGATGACGCCCTGGATCGGGTGCTCCGCCTGATCGCGGAAGGTCGCCTGACCGCCGCGGAGGCGGCCCCGATCCTCGACGCGCTCGAGAGCCGGCCGGCGACCGATGGAGCCGGCCCGGCGCCGCGCGAGGAGGTCCTGACCGAGCGACCGGGGACGCCCGGCAAGGTCCTGCGGGTCCAGGTCACCGAGGACGGCCGCGCCGTCATCAACCTCCGGATCCCGTTGTCGCTGGGCCGGGCGGCGATCAGCCAGGTGCCGGGCCTGTCCGAGTCGACCTCGGACCGGATCCGCGAGGCGATCGAAGCCGGGGTCAAGGGATCGATCCTCGAGGTGGACGACGCCGGCGACGGCGTCCGGATCTCGATCGAATGAGCGGCGCGGACGCCGGCGCGCGATCGCTCGGCCGGGCCGCCCGCCTGCCCCTGATCGCGCCGCTGGCCGGCCGCGACTTCCGGCTGGTCTGGCTGGGCGAGAGCGTCTCGTTGCTGGGCGACCAGTTCAACACCGTCGCGCTGGCGTGGCTGGTCCTCGGCATGACCGGCTCGGGCTTCGCGCTCGGCGCGATCCTCGTGGCGAGCGCGATCCCGCGCGGCGTCTTCATGCTGGTCGGCGGTGTCCTGTCCGACCGGATCTCGCCCCGGGACCTCGCTCTCGCGTCGAACGTCCTGCGGGCCGTCCTGACCACGGTCGTCGCCGGTCTCGTCCTCGGCGCCCGGGTCGAGCTCTGGCATCTCGCGGTCGTCGGCATCGCGTTCGGGACGGTCGACGCGGTGTTCCTGCCGGCGATCAACACGCTCGTCCCGCGGCTCGTGCCGGCCGACCGGCTTGCGGCGGCCAACGCGCTCATGCAGGGGACCGGCCAGCTGGTCGGGACGATCGGCCCGGCCGTCGCCGGGTTCGCGGTCGCCCTGACCGGGATCGGGGCCGCCTTCGTGATCGACGCGGCGTCGTTCGCCGTCGCGGCGGTCGCACTCTGGTTCGTCCGCTCCGGGGCGACGCCCGGGCGGCCGGACGACGCGAGCGCGCCCGCGACGGAGCAGTCGGCGCCGGCCGCGACCACGCGTCCGGGCGGCGCTCCTCGATGGCGTGCGCGCCGTGCTGGGCGACCGCGTGATGCGCTCGATCGTGATCCTGTCCACGGCGCTCAACCTGGCCTTCACCGGGCCGCTCGTCGTCGGCCTGCCGTGGCTCGTCCTCATCCACTTCGGCGGTGACGCCTTCTCGCTCGGTCTGCTCCTGGCCGCCGTCGGCGCGGGTCGCTGGTCGGCGTCCTCCTCGCCGGGAGCCTGCCCCGGCCACGCCGGTTCGGATCGATCGTGATGACCCTGGCCGTCCTCATGGGCGTCGGCCTGGGCGCCCTCGGCCTTGCCCCGTCACCGATCGTCGCCGGCGGGATCCTGCTCGCCATCGGGGCGATGAACGGGTACGTGAACATCACGGTCATCGCCTGGGTCCAGGGCCGGACGGACCCGGCGATGCTCGGCCGGACCATGAGCTTCCTGATGCTCGGATCGGTCGTGGCCGCACCGCTGTCGCTGGCGGTCGCCGCGGTCGTCGTGGACAGCCACGCGACGGCGATGTTCCTGGTCTCCGGCCTCCTGGTCGTCGGCGCGACCCTGGTCGGCGATCGCGAGCGGGCTGCCCCGTCTGATGCGGTAAGTCGCGGTGGATCCGGCGGTGATCGGGCCGGGCTACCATGCGTCGATGACGAAGCCCACCTCACTCCCGTTCACCGGCGACCCGGACGCGGACCGCCTCCTCGCGGACGATCCACTGGCCCTGCTGATCGGCTTCGCGCTGGACCAGCAGGTGACCGTCCAGAAGGCGTTCAGCGGCCCGGCCGAGCTCAAGCGCCGGCTCGGCCACCTGGACGCGGCCCGGATCGCCGCGATGGACCCGGCCGAGCTTGACGCCGTCTTCCGTGAGCGCCCGGCGCTCCATCGCTTCCCCGGCTCGATGGCGACCAAGGTCCAGGCCCTGACCGCAGCGATCGCGGCCGACTACGGCAATGACGCCGGCCGGGTCTGGTCGGAGGCCGCCGACGGGCGCGATCTCGAGGCACGCCTGCTCGGCCTGCCCGGCATCGGGGAGATGAAGGCCAAGTCCATCATCGCGGTCCTCGGCAAGCAGTTCGGGGTCCGCCCGCCGGGCTACGACGACGTGGCCCCGACCTGGCCCACGCTCGGCGATGTGGACTCCGCTGAGTCCCTCGCGGCATACCAGGCGGGCAAGAGGGCCAAGAAGGCAGCAGCGAAGGCCGCCGGAGCCTGACCGCACCGGCGGAGGCCGCCGCCCCGAGGCCCGCCGCGGGCGGTAGACTGAGGGCCCGTGCCCGACACCGCTGACCAAGCCACCCCGAGCCGGCCGCCACGGCCTCGTCGGTCCCGCAAGTTCGTCCTGCCCGATCAGCACCACGACGAAACGGCCGACGATCGCACCGCCGAGCGCATCGAAGCGTTCATCGAAGGACCCGTCGCGGCGCCCCGGCGCCCGCCCGTCAAGGATGACCGCGTCCGGCGTCCGTTCGAGCTCGAGACCCGGCCGGACTGGATGACCGCGCTGCGCCACGAAGGCGCGCGCCACGTTCGGTACGGCCGGCCCGCCTCGGTCATCCTCATCGAGCTGCGCGGCGACGAAGCCACGACCGCCGTCGACCCCGTCGCGCGCGACCCTGGCCGACGTGATCCGCGCCGAGGTGCGCGAGACGGATCGGGCGGTCCGGGTGGGGGCATCCAGCTTCCGCCTCCTCCTCCCCGAGACCTCTGCCCGGGCGGCGCGGACGCTCGCGGAACGGCTCGATCGCGGGTTCACGGTCGGCTATCCGAGCGCCGGCGAGGGCGTCGCCCTCTGCATCGAGGTCGCGACGGCGAGCCGCACGGGCACCCTCGAGGACGCGCTGGCCGACGCGGAGCGCAGGCTCGCCGCCGCGGGCTGACCTCAGTCGACGAGCGTCGCCATGAGGTGGTCGAGCTCGACGGCCGGGTCGTCGCACAGCCCGGAATGCACGGCCGACGTCTGGATGATCGTGCTCGACGGGGCGACCAGCCAGTGGAACCGCTCGGCCTGACCCAGGCGCGCGATCGGACCGGCGGAGGGGTCCCCGGCGGCCACCCGTTCGATCGCGTCGAGGTGCGGCCGGATGGACGCCGGATCGAGACCCGGCGCGAAGGCGGCGAGCCGCATCTCGTCGAGCCCGATGCGTGCTCCCAGGAACCGGCGCGGCCGGCACAGGAGCACGACCCCGACGTTCAGGCATTCGCCGCGCTCGACGCTCGGCAGCACCCGCACGATCGCGTACTGGAAGGCGTTACGCGGCGGTTCGGGCACGGTCCGCCTCCTCGACGAAGGGTCGCGGCGCCGCCAGCCGCAGCGTCAGGTAGCGAACGTAGGCGAGCCGCTGCGCCGCCGCGTCCCCGATGAGCGGATCGTCCGGCAGCCAGCCGTCCGGGAGCGCCGTCACGAGATCGGTCAGCAGGGTTTCGTCGATCCGGGCCGCATGCCGGGCGTCGGCCGCCCGGATCGGCTCCGCGTAGGGCAGGAGGACGTGGTCGCGGATCCGCTCGAACGGCCGCCGGGCGTGCTCGTCCGGATCCCGCCAGGTGTGGTGGACGTACAGCGCCGCCCCGTGGTCGATGAGCCAAGGCCGGCCGTGCCACACGAGCAGATTCGGGTTCTGCGGCGGAGCGATCCGGGTTGGTGACGAGCGCGTCCAGCCACACGACGTCCGCCGCGAACGCCGGATCGATGACCGCGCCGGCCGTTGCCGCGGCCGGGTTGAAGGTCAGCGCGCCGGGCAGGAAGTCCATCCCCAGGTTGCGTCCCGCGCTGGCGCGGACGAGGTCGTGGATCTCCTCGTCGGGCTCGGCGTCGCCCAGCGCCGGATCGACCTCGATCGCGACGATGTCGGGGACGGCCAGACCGATCGCCCGGCCGATCTCGCCGGCCAGCCACTCCGCGACGAGCGCACGGGGACCCTGGCCGGCGCCCCGGAACTTGACCACGTACAGGCCCTCGTCGTCCGCCTCGACGAGACCGGGCAGCGAGCCGCCTTCGCGCAACGGCGTCACGTATCGGGTTGCCAGGACGGTCCGCATCACGCCGCAGAGCGTAGCCGAGTCCCGGAGGCGCCCGGCGCCCCATGCAGCGGCGCACAGGTCGCACGTTCCTCACGGGCGATCGGGGCTACGCTTCGCCGATGACCGATTACGACCAGAGATCCCTCCTCAACGAGCTCGAGCCCGAAGCCGGACGCCTGTTCGACCGCCACGCCGCCGTCGCCCAGGAATGGTTCCCCCACGACTACATCCCGTACCGGCTGGGCCGCGACTTCGACAAGGAGCCCTGGACGCCCGACCAGCCGCGCCTGACCGGGGTCGCCCAGACCGCCTTCGAGATCGGCCTGCTGACCGAGGACAACCTGCCCAGCTACCACCGGCTGATCCACGGCATGTTCGGCAACGGCGATGGCGCCTGGATCAACTGGGTCGGCCGTTGGACGGCGGAGGAGGGCCGGCACGCGATCGTGCTGCGCGACTACCTGACGGTCACCCGCAACATCGACCCGATCATGCTCGAGCGTGGCCGGATGACCCAGCTCCAGCAGGGCTACGACCACGAATCGCCGGACACCCTGCGCGGCCTCGCCTACGTGACTTTCCAGGAGCTCGCGACCCGCATCGCCCATCGCAACACGGGCCGGTATTCGGACGATCCGGTGGCCGACAAGATCATGGTCCGGATCGCCGCGGACGAGAACCTGCACATGGTCTTCTACCGCGACATCCTGGCCGCCGCGCTCGTCCTCGAGCCGTCGGCCGCGGTGTGCGCGATCGTCGACGAGGTGCTCGCGTTCCAGATGCCCGGCGCGGGGATCCCGGGCTTCGTGCGCAAGGCGGCGCAGATCGCCAAGGCCGGCATCTACGACCTCCGCGTCCATCGCGACGAGGTGCTCCTGCCGATCCTGCGTCACTGGCGGATCTTCGAGATGACCAATCTCGACGCCGCCGCGGAGGCCGCCCGGACCCGCCTGTCGGAGCACCTGGCCAAGCTGGACGCGGCCGCCAAGCGGTTCGAGGAGCGGATGGCCACCTCGACCGTGCCGAGGATGACGGCCGGCGGCTGAATCGCCCGTCGAGGGCCATACCTGACAGGTTCTGACAGGTATCGCTGATACGGTCTGGGTACCGCGATCGATCGGATCGCGAACAACCCAGGAGGGTATCCGCGATGTACCTGGAGGTCTCTGCCATGACCCTGCTGGAGCTCCATCGAACGCTCGAATTGGACCGCCGGCGCGAGATGCACGAGGCCCTCCGACGCGGCGACCTGATCCAGGCGCTCGCCTCGGCGGCCGAAACGTCAGATCGTGGTGTCGGAGTAGCGCTCGACGATGGCTCGGGCTGCCGCGACGAGCTGCGCCCGGAGGTCGGGCGGACCCAGGACCTCGAGCCAGGGTCCGGCACGGAGCATCGTCAACGGCGCCTCGTCCGGCCAGTCCAGGCGCACCCGAAGTCGTAGCCAGCCCTCCGGATCGGGATCGGTCAGGTACTCCGCGGCGTTGAGGACGGCGTCGCCGACCGCGTCGCGGAGGAGGCCGAGCCGGTCCGGGCGGACCCGGACATCGACCGCGATGCGAGGGACGTCCCGCTCGTACGCCGCGGCCGACTCGGCCCAGTAGGCCGCCAGGTCGAAGCCGGCAGGCCGCTCGAAGTGCTCGTCGCCGGGCTCGGCGCTGACCACGCGCGACACGCGATACGTGCGGATCTGGCCGTCCACGGCGGCCACGACGTACCAGATGCCGGCCTTCAGCACGACCCCGAGCGGCTCGAGCACGCGCCGGGTCGCACCCTCGCCGCGGTCGTACTCGATGGCGATCCGGGTCGCGCTCCACACGGCGTCCGAGAGCGCGGCCAAGTGGGGAACCGGCTGGCTCGCCCGGAACCAGTCGCCGGCGTCGAGGTGGAACCGTTCGACGAGACGTGACGCCCGCGTCCGCAGCTCCGGCGGCAGGGACGCCAGCACCTTGAGCTGGGCCGCCGCCACGACCGTGCCGAGACCGAGCTCGGCCGCAGGTCCGGGCAGGCCCGCAAGGAACAGTGCCTCGGCCTCCTCGCCGGTCATGCCCGTGAGGCGGGTTCGGTAGCCGTCGACCAGCCGGAACCCGCCGGTGGCGCCACGTTCGGCGTAGATCGGCACGCCCGATGTGCTCAAGGCTTCGACGTCGCGATGGATCGTGCGCTCCGAGACCTCGAGCTCGGCCGCGAGCTCTGCCGCGGTCAGCTGCCCACGTGTCTGCAGGAGCAGCAGCAGCGACACGAGCCGGGACGCACGCACCTCGCCACGATACGCCGATTCATGACACATGTTGTCATGTTGGTGGCCATCATGCGCGCCAAGGCCCCATCGTCATGTGATGCCAGTCGAGCGCATCAAGCGCCGACGCTGCCGCGCGATCACGCCGCCTCACCGACCTCCGTGATGCTCTCGAGTGGTGGACGAGAAGGTGGGTCTCGTCGCGCGCGGCCCCCGCGCAACGGCGCGCACGCCCCGATCAGATGTCGCCGTTGAACGTGTCGCAGGCCGACGGGTCGCCCTTGTCATAGCCCGTGCCGAACCATTTCTGGCGCTGGGCCGACGAGCCGTGCGTCCACGAGTCCGGGTTGACCTGCCCGCTCGTCGCCGCCTGGATCCGGTCGTCGCCGACCGCACTGGCGGCATCGAGCGCGTCCGCGATCTGAGCGGGAGTCAGCGGCTCGAGGAACTTGGTGCTCGCGGCATGGTTCGCCCAGACGCCCGCGAAGCAGTCGGCCTGGAGCTCGGTCCGGACCGAGCTGCCCTCGGCGCCGCTCGAGCTTCCGGCCTGCTTCAGGATGCCCAGCAGGTCCTGGACGTGATGGCCGTACTCGTGGGCGATGACGTACCCCTGGGCGAGCGACCCACCCGTCGCGCCGAACCGGTCGCGCAGCTCCTTGAAGAAGTCGGCGTCGAGGTAGACCAGCTCGTCCGGCGGGCAGTAGAACGGCCCGGTCGAGGCGCTGGCCGTGCCGCAGCCGCTCTGGGCGGCACCCGAGAACAGGATCGTGTTGACCGGCCGGTACGTCTCGCCGGACGCCTGGAACTCCGACGTCCAGTACGCCTGGACGCTGTTGACATAGCCGAGCACGCGGCAGTCGTCGCGCGCGTTGGCGTCGGCGCCGGTCTTGCAGTCGGTCGCGAGCTGCGAGCTGCCCGGGCCGGTCACCGCCCCTGGCTCGAGCAGGGGACCGAGGTCGTTGGGGTTGCCGCCGAGCAGCGTGTACGCCAGCAGCAGGACGAGACCGACGGCGCCGCCACCGCCGATGGCGACGCCTCGGCCGCCCATCCCGCGTCGGTCGGTGATCTGGCCGGGGTCCAGACTGGCATTCGGGTCGAAGGTCATGATGAAATTCCTCGCACTGGGGCTGAGGCTGCCGATGGTACGGCGCGGTCCATCGCGGAACCGCTCTCCGCGCCCCCGGCGCCGTCGCAACGGCATTGCGAGGCCCGCCGCTGCACACCGGGGTTGCTCGGCCCACCGTCGTCATCCGTCCATCCGCCTTCAGGACGCATGGCAGGGGCCGCGCAGTGGGTGGCCGGCCTACTCTCTGGTCATCGCGAAACGGACCGCCGGACATCGAGACCCTCGACCGGCGGCGCGTCGTTCCTCCGGCGGGATGCCGGGCGGCGGCGGAGCCGGCAACACTGCCTCAGCGGCGGTCCGTCGACGATCTCCCGGCATGACGGTCCTTGGGCTCCCCCCGGCCCAGGGACCGTCTTCATGTCTAGTTCGGCAGGCCGCTCGTCCCGCCCGGGGTGCCCTGGTCGCGCAGGAACCGTTCGATGTCGGAGATGAGATCGTCGCCGGACGGCAGACGTTGCTCGTCGTACATCGTCTCGAGCCGCTCCACGTAGCTGCGGGTCGTGTCGTCGAGACCGGTCGCGGTGTCGAGTCGAGTGCGCAGCTCGCGCGATTCCTCGACCAGCGCCCGGGCGGGGATCTCGGCCCCGAGGTGAGTGCCGATCGCGCGCAAGAGCTGGACGGCGGCCGTGGCATACGGCCCCGACACGTAGTGGGGGACCTGCGCGAAGTAGCCCAGGGCGGGGATGCCGGCCGCTCCGGCCTCGAGCTCGATCGCGGAGATGAGCGCGGACGGGACCCGGAGCGTGCCGGCCGGTCCGGCGATGACGTCACCGCGCAGGAGACCCGGCCGCACCTCGGTCCCCATGATCGGCACGGCCCGGGTGTGGGGCACCGCCGCCGGGATGGCCCCGAGGCTGATCCACTCGTTCACCCCGAGCCGCTGGATCAGGTCGACGACGTCGCGCGTGAAGGCTCGCCAGCGGTAGTCCGGCTCTGGGCCGACGAGGATCAGGACATCGCGCTCGTCGATCCGCGTCCGACGCAGCACCAGCTCGTGCCAGGTCAGCTCGGTCAGTCGTCCGTCGACGATCTCGAGCGGCGGTCGGCGGGCTCGATAGTCGAAGAGCCGGTCGGCATCGAAGGTGGCCACGACCGTGGCGTCCTCGGCCAGCACCTCGAGTGCGGTGGTCGCCGCCGAACCGGCATCCACCCAGCCGTCGAACGCGGCCAGGACCACCGGCGCGATCAGCTCTTCCGTGTCATCGAGCGTGTACAGGGTCACCCACGAAGGATAGGCGACTCGCCCGACGGTGGGACATCGGGGCACCTCGGGTACACTCCCCGGACGCATCCCGTGTCGATGCGACGAAAGGACGGGTCCGTGGCGAGGCATTCCAAGTTCGAACGCGAGCGCCGCAGCGCGGAGACCGAGCGGGTCAAGCAGATCGAGGCGGCCTGGATGGGCAGCCTGCCGACCGCGACCGCCAAGGCCTTCGCCGACTCGGTCGCCGCGGCCCGCGCGCGCGGTCCCGAGGAGAGGCGCCCGGACATGGCGCCCGGCACCGCACCGCGTCCGCCGCGACCGGGCCATGAGCCCCGTCCGCCCAAGGACGAGAGGCCGCGCCGCCCGAGCCGCGACTAGCGCCCCGGCGATCGGCCGCCCCGCGTCGACGGGGCCGGCTCGCGTCCTACGGTGCCGGCGACCCTGACGGAGCCGGCGCCACCGAGCCGCCCGGAGCCGCCGAGGTCACAGGCGCGCCCGACCCGGCCGGCTTGCCGATGGCAGCCAAGGCGGCCGTGGCGAGCCCCTCATCGGATGTCTCGACGTCGTAGACCACGCCGTCCTTGATGTACAGGTAGGACGAGTCGGCGTCGGTCCCGAAGTCGCCCCTGGTGATGTCCTTGCCGCCGATCGTCGTCGTCGTCGTCTTCATGTCGGGATAGTCGCCCTTCCACGCCGCGAGCAACGCGTCCCGGAGCTTGGTCGGATCCACGCCCGCGGCCTGGTACGCGAACATCGTGCC
The DNA here is from genome assembly GCA_963755995.1 of uncultured Chloroflexia bacterium. Taxonomy (GTDB): domain Bacteria; phylum Chloroflexota; class Limnocylindria; order Limnocylindrales; family CSP1-4; genus SPCO01. Next base: position 456,161 of record CAVWLQ010000005.1, read on the forward strand.
GGCCAGGGATCCGGCCGGATCGGCCACCTGGGCGGCGTGGAAATCGGCTGCCGTCTTGCCGTTGGCGGTCAGGAAGGACGTCACGGAGTTGCCCCAGTCGTCGCCGGCCAGGTAGACGTCGCCCGTCCAGCTCTGGGTCTGGAGCGGGGTCCCGCTCAGCTCGGTCGGGAGGAGCGCCTCGAGCTCGGTCGCATCGTGGGAGTCCGCGACCGGCGGGACGCTCTCCTCACCGGTGGTCGGATCCTCGGTATCCGTAGGATTGGTGTCGACCGCGGCTGTCGCCGGGCGGAGCGTGATGACGGCCACGGTGGTCCAGCCGGCGGTCGCGAACAGCAGGGCGACGATGGCGATGATCTGCCACACGTTGGTCCCGCGCCCGGGCCCCGGCTTGGGTCGCTTCTCGGGCTCGACACCGCCTGGTCGGAGCCGTCGTGATTGGACGCCTCGTTCGCGCACTGGTCCTCCTGATCCGGTCATCGGCACGACTCCCGGCCCGCCAGCCTGCGCCGTGAATCTGAGAGTCCACTGAGAGCGCCCACCGCGGGCGCCGTCGGGCTGTACGCGGCCTTGCGGGTTCGTTGCAGTTTCCCTCAAAGGCTGGCCGCGCGCCGGGAACGGTCCTAGACTGCCGCAGCGCATGTCCATCTCACCCCCATCGATCGCCGACCCCCTGCCGCCGTCCCTCCCGGATCCGATCGCCGACGGCCACCTGCTGCAGCTCCTGACAGGCGGGCTGCCGACGCCCGCCACCCCGGCCGCGGCTCGGGCGGCCCGGCGCCGCGCCGATCGCTATCGCCGGTTCCTCGACGCTCTCGGCGTGGCGGTCTACACGACGGACCGCGACGGCAGCATCACGTTCTTCAATGCCGCCGCCGCCGAGTTCTGGGGCCGGCGCCCGTCGGTGGGCGAATCGTGGTGCGGCTCCCTTCGGCTGCGCTGGCCCGACGGCCGGCCGATGCGGCACGACGAATGCCCGATGGCGATCACGCTCAAGGAGGCCCGTCCGGTCCGGGGCGGGCAGGCCATCGCCGAGCGGCCGGACGGATCCCATGTGTCGTTCATGGCCTATCCGACACCGATGTTCGACGACGACGGCCGGCTGATCGGCGCGGTCAACGTCCTGGTCGACATCACGGATCTGCATCGCGCCGAGCTGGCGACCCGTGCGGCGGCGGACGCGCTCGAGGCGTCCAACGCGGTCAAGGACCAGTTCCTCGGCCTCGTCTCGCACGAGCTGCGGACGCCGGTCACGACGATCTTCGGCAACGCCCGCCTGCTGCAGTCGCGCGGGACCGAGCTCGACGAGGACGTGCGCGAGGCGATGATCGCGGACATCGCGACCGATGCCGACCGGCTCCACGCCATCATCGAGAACCTGCTCCATCTGACCCGGCTCGGCTCCGGGACGGAGCCCGACCTCGAGCCGCAGGTGCTGGTCCGGGTCCTCGTGCGGTCCGTGGCCTCGTTCGGGTCGCGCCATCCGGACCGGACGATCGAGATCGTCGGGACGCCACCGGTCATCGTCGACGCGGACGAGACCTATCTCGGCCTGCTCCTCGAGAACCTGCTCGCGAACGCGGTCAAGTACAGCCCGCCGGACACCCTTATCGAGGTCCGCCTGACGGAGCTCGACGGCGAGATCGAGGTCGCCGTGCTCGATCGCGGGATCGGCATCGACGCGGACGCCGGCGACCGGCTGTTCGAGCCCTTCTACCGGACGGAGACGGCGCGCGGTGCGGCGACCGGGCTCGGGATCGGCCTGGCGCTGTGCCAGCGGATCGTCACCGCGCTCGGCGGCCGGATCGCGGCAAAGCCCCGGGCCGGTGGCGGCGCGGAGGTCGCGTTCGTGCTGCCGGTCGCCGGCGAGGACGACGACCCCCGCTGAGGACGACTCGCCCGGTCAGGTCGCGGGCGGCCAGGCCGGCGTCCGCGCCGGGTTGCTCGGGAGCGCGTCCCAGTCGGATCGGGTCGGCGAGAACACGTCGACCACGATGGCCCCACTCGGTCCCGAGACCACCTGGTGGTGCGTCCCGGACGGGATCCGCCACGTGCCGCCCGGTCCGAGCTCGCGGGTCTCGTCGCCGACCGTGAACGTCACGCTGCCCGTGATGACCATGCCCAGCTGCTCGTTCTCGTGCTGGTGGGCGGGCACCACCGAGTCGGGCGCAAGCTCGAGCAGCGCCAGCGTGATCCGCTCACCCTCGATCCGGCGCGCGCGTGCCGCCTCGCCCCAGACGTCGACGATGGGCACGCTGGCGATGTCGGTCAGGTTGCTCATGTGTCCTCCTTCGTACGGCTCGATGATAGGTGCCGGTGGTGGCCGGCCGGAGGCGCAGGTCCTCACACGTCCGCCGGGAGATCGTCCCGCCGGAACCGCCGGCGTTCGGCGATGGGTGTGCCGCACGGCCCGCTCTCGGGCAGCTCGGGCGGCATCGACCCGGTGAAGCGCGGTCGCGGCCGCCCGCCGACGGCCGCTTCGAGATCGAAGGCGAGACCGAGGAGCGTCGGCTCGCTCAGTCTCCCGGCGGAGAGCCAGACGCCGCCGGGCCGGCCGGCGTCCGTCACGCCGGTCGGGACCGAGATGCTGGCATAGCCGGCGACGGCCGCCGCCGACGAGTCGCCGTAGGCCGGCGCAACGATCGCGTCGAGCTGGTCATCGGCCAGGATCCGGTCGATGCCGCGCGCGCGGGTCACCTCGAGGCACAGCATTCGCGCGGCACGGTAGGCCGGGTCGTCGAGCCCCGTCGTGGCCTCCGCGACGTCGAACAGCTCCTGCCCGAACCACCGCAGCTCCTCCTCGCAGTGCGCGTCGTTGAATGCGATGAGGTCGGCCAGTGTCCGCATCGTCGTCCCGCGCAGGCCGCCGAGGTAGGCGGCCATGCTCACCTTGAACTCGCTGAAGAGCACGGTCAGCTCGGCGTCCGCGATGGCGGCCGTCTCCACCGGCACGATCGGGTCGACCAGGGTCGCTCCGAGCGACCGCATGGTGTCGAATGCGGCCTCGGCGACGGCGTTGAGCGCGGGGTCCGCACTCGAGTCGCCCGCGTACAGCCGCCGGTCGACCCCGATCCGGGCGCCACGCAGCGCCCCAGGTCGCAGGAATGCCCGGTAGTCGCGCGGATGCCGGGCGCGGGCGACGTCGCCGAACGGCGAGCGCAGCACGTTCAGGGCGATCGCCGCGTCGGCGACGGTCCGCGTCATCGGCCCGGCCGTGTCCTGGCTGGGCGAGATCGGGATGATGCCGTCCTGGGCGACGAGGCCGACGGTCGGCTTGAGGCCGACGATGGCGTTGCTGCCGGACGGGCAGACGATCGACCCGTCCGTCTCCGTGCCGATGGCGAACGCGCACAGGTTGGCGGCCGGCGCCACCGCCGACCCCGAGCTCGAGCCGCACGGGTCCCAGGCCAGGCCGTACGGGTTCCGGGTGGGACCGCCGCGAGCGCTCCAGCCGTTGAGGTGGAGTCCGGCGTCCTTGACCGCCGGCGGGACGAGGCCGCGGAAGTTGGCCCACTCGGACAGGTTGGCCTTGCCCAGGATCACCGCCCCGGCGTCGCGCAGCCGGGCGACCAGGCGCGCGTCGCGCGGGACGCGGCTGCCGATCAGCGCGAGCGAGCCGGCGGTCGTCTCCATCCGGTCGCGGGTCGCGATGTTGTCCTTGACCAGGACCGGGATGCCATGCAGGGGACCGCGGACGCGGCCGGCCCGCCGCTGGGCGTCGCGCCGGGCGGCGATCGCCGGCGCGTCCGGGTTGGTCTCGATGACCGCGTGCAGGACCGGGTTCAGGCGCTCGATCCGCCGAAGGTAGGCCTCGGTCAGCTCGGCGCTGCTGAGCCGGCCATCGGTCATCAGCGTCCCGAGCTCATCGATCGAGGCCTCGAACCATGGAGCGCCCTCGTCCGGATCCGGCCCTGGCATCAGCGTCTCGTCGATGGCGCCATCGTACCGGCCGGGTGCGAAGGACCCGGGCCGCATGGGCGACCCGGGTCGTGGAGCGCTACCGGCGGGGGGTCGGTCAGCGGGTGATGACGAACGGGTTCTGGAGCGGGTGGTGACCGGCGCGGCCGATCCAGATCCGCCCGATCGGCAGCACGGAGCCGGCCATCGTGCCCTTGATCCAGAGCCGCGTCGCGCAGGCCGTCTTGATGTCCAGGCCGTCGACGTTGCCGTAGTTGGCGAAGTGATAGGTCAGGGTCTTCTTGTCCGCGCTCAGGGCGAAGACGTCACCCTTCTCGAGCCGGACCGGCGCGACCGACATCGGCGCGTTCGCGACGATCTTGCCGGCGAACGCCAGCCTCGAGGTGGTCACGTGGGTGACCCGGAGGTGCCAGCCGGTGCTGGTGTGCCAGATGTAGTCGCCGGCGCGGCCGCCCGACTTGTAGGTCGCGGGCGCGCCCTGGGTGGACGCCGGCCAGGGCCCCGCGTCGCACGCAGACGTGGCCGCGAAGGTGGCGGCCGGGATGAGGAATGTGGCGCCCAGGACGCTGAGACCCAGGAACGGTGCCAGCAGGCGGCGTGGCCATCGAGATCGCATCAGTCCGGACTCCTTTGGGGTGGGGTCGATGGTCCAACCTTGCCGGGGTGCTGTGAAGAGCGTGTCAAGGGCAGTCCGGGGGCCTGGTGTCGGATGGTCCGGGAATCGAACGACCCGGGTCGACTGACGACCCGGGTCGGGGATTTCACGCTGGTTCGGCGGGCCGTGGGCCGGCCCGCACCGAGAGGACTAGGTCAGCCGCCGCGCTGGCTGCGGAAGCAATCGCTGCAGTAGACGGGCTTGCCGCTCGTCGGGCGGAAGGGGACCGAGGCCTCCTTGCCGCAGGACGAGCACGTGGCGGTGAACATCTCGCGGGGTCCGCGATCGTATCCACCACCACCGCCGCCGCCGCCGTAGCTGCCGGCGCCGCTCGAGTAGCCGCCGCCGGAGCTGTAGCCGCCGCCGGAGCTGTACGAGCTGCCGCCGCCTTCACTGTTGCGGGCAGCCTTGCGGCTGGCGCGACAGGAGGGGCAGCGGCGCGGCTCGGTGAAGCCACGCTGCGAGTAGAAATCCTGCTCGGAGGCAGTGAACACGAATTCCTGTCCACAGTCCGCGCAGGTCAGATTTTTGTCGTTGTACACGAAAACGAAAACTCCTCTCGGTAGCCAACGCGATCCCGCCGTTCTCGCGTCAGTCGTGAGAGGAGTCCGAGTGTGCGTCGTGCTACGTTCCTGACCACGGACGATTCCGTGGCCTTTGCATCACCTATGGTAGACCCTCGAAACGGATCTGCATAGCCTCGAAATCGAGGGTCGCGGTTCTCCGGAGGTCCTTCACGATGACGCTGCTCGACGATTATGTTGCGCGAACGCCACGTTCGCGGGCGCTGTTCGAGCGGGCGACCGCCTCGCTGCCCGGTGGCTCGACCCGGACGACCGTCTTTTCGGCGCCCTATCCACCCTACGTCGCGTCGGGTTCCGGGCTGTGGATCGAGGACGTCGACGGCAACCGCTACCGCGACTTTCTGGGCAACTACACGTCGCTCATCCTCGGTCACGCCCACCCGGCGGTCGTCGCCGCGGTCGAGGCACAGGTCCGCCGCGGGTCGGCCTTCGCGGCCCCGACCGAGACCGAGGTCGAGCTGGCCGAGGAGATCCGGCGCCGCGTCCCGTCGATCGAGCGCCTGCGGTTCACCAGCTCCGGCACGGAGGCGACGATGTTCGCGATCCGGGCGGCGCGCGCGTTCACCGGCCGATCGCTCGTCGCGAAGTTCGAGCGCTCCTACCACGGCACGCACGACGGGGTGATGGTCGGCTCGGCCGGGGTGCCCGACGCGATGGCCGAGCTCGTCATCGAGCTGCCGTGGGGCGATCCGGACGCCATCGCGGCGGCCCTGCGCGGCCGAGAAGGGGATCTGGCCGCGATCATCGTCGAGCCGGTCCAGGGCGCCGGCGGCGTCCGCGCGCCGGAGCCGGTCGTTCCTGCCCTTCCTGCGCGACCTCGCCGACCGATCCGGCGCACTGCTGATCTTCGACGAGATCATCTCGTTCCGGGTCGCGCCCGGCGGGGCCCAGGAGCGATTCGCCGTCCGGCCGGATCTCACGACCCTCGGAAAGATCATCGGCGGCGGCTACCCGCTCGCCGCATTCGGCGGGCGGGCGGACGTCATGGCGATCTTCGACGCGCGCCGACCGGGCGCGGTCAGCCACGGCGGCACGTTCAACGGCAGCCCGGTCGCGGCGGCGGCCGGCCTGGCCACGCTCCGCGAGCTGACACCGGCGACGTACACCCGCCTGGACGACCTCGGGGCCCGGCTCGCGGACCGGGTGACGGCGGCGCTGTCCGACGGTCGCATCGACGCCCGGATCGCGGTCGTCGGATCGCTGTTCCAGGTGTTCTCCGGGGCGGGCGTGACGGCCTTCGCAACGGGTGTGGCCGCCGGTCCGACGCTCTTCCTCGGGCTCCTGCTGGAGGGGTTCTTCCTCGCTCCGCGCGGGATGGGCGCCATCCCCGCGATCGCGACGGAGGCCGACATCGACGACCTGGCGGCCGCGATCGGCCGCGCATTGGCAGCGATCGTGCCCGTTCGCGAGCCCGCGAACGCGTGACGCCCTTCGCGACCGGCGACCTCCCGATCGACGAGGCCCGGTGACCGCCGATGCCGATCGAGATCTCGGTCGTGACGGCGCGCCGGTTCGTGATGGGCCGCCAGGGACTGTGGCCCGGGCGCCGCTGGAGCGGGCTCGACGGCGCCGGCAGTGCGATGCGCGCGATGGAGGACCTGCAGCTCGATCCACTCGTCGTCGTCGCCCGGGCGCACGACCTGGCCCTCGCCGGCCGGGTCGTCGACTACGCCATCGACGACTGGGCGACCCTGACCTACGAGCGACGCGAGTTCTTCGAGTGGGGCGGCTGGCTGGCGGTCCGGCCGATGGAGGAGCTGCCGTTCTTCCGGGTGATCATGCGGCGGGAACGCGCGCAGGCCCATTGGGTCGAGGTCGAGCGCGAGCACGCCGACGCGATCGCGGAGATGCGGACGCTCCTGCGCTCGGGTCGCGAGGTCAGCAACCGCGACTTCGCGATGCGCGATCGGACCCGGATCGACGACTACCGCGGGCGCAAGGACAGTGCCCTCGCGCTCCACTACCTGTGGCGGGTCGGCGAGGCGATGGTCGTCCGGCGCGAGCGCTTCGAACGCGTCTACGCCCTGACCGAGGCGGTCGCGCCGGCCTGGGCGCTGCGCGCGGTGGACGAGGCCGAGGCGGAGGACGTCCTGTTCCGCAAGGCCGTGGCCGCGGACGGCCTGACGAAGCTGACCAGCATCAATTCGTTCCTGCGGCGCAAGGACCGTGTCGCGGCCCTTGCCGCGTGGCGGGAGCACCGGCTCGCCGACGGGACCCTCGTCGAGGTGCGGGTCGAGGGCTGGCGGGCGACCCATGTCGCGCTCGGGTCGGATGCCGGGGTGCTGGCCGAGCTGGAGGCGGGCGGCGTCCCGGCCGCCTGGGCGCCCCTCGCGACCACGACCGACGAAGAGGCCACGTTCCTGTCGCCGCTCGACCCGGTCAGCGCGCGCGGCCGGGCGAAGCCGTTGTTCGGCTTCGACTACGTCTGGGAGGTCTACAAGCCGGTCGAGAAGCGATCGTTCGGCTACTACACGATGCCGATCCTGTGGGGCGACCGGCTCGTGGGCCGGTTCGACCCCAAGCTGGACCGCTCGACCGGCACGCTCGTCATCAACGGCCTCTGGCTCGAGGATCCGTCGCTGGCGCGTGACGCTGCCTTCGCCGAGGCGATGGCTCGAGCCATGACCAGGTTCCGCGCGTTCCTGGGCGCGCGTCGCCTCGACCTCTCGGCGGTGTCGCGGTCGCCGCTTCGAACCGCACTGCGCGCGTCCCGCGCAGGTCGCTGAGCGCGGGCGGAGCCGTCCGCGGCGTCGGGGCCGACGAAGCGTTGCCTCGCACTGGCATACTGGCCTTCGGTCAGGAGGACCCGTTCGTGGGCGCAGGACGCCCGTCGGCCGGCATCGACCAGTGAAGAGGGGACACACCGTGGACGAATTGCAAAAGGACGCCGCGCGGCTCGGCACCATCGCGACCGTCTTCATCTGGGTCGGCTGGCTGGCCGTCCTCTACTCGTTCATCGCCGGGATCCTCTGGTGGATCGACCTCGCCCAGCGCGAGGCGTTCAACTTCCTCGAGGCGTTCGCCATCTCCGCTGCGGCCATCGGCGTGCCGTTGTTCCTGGCGCTCATCGTCGCGGCCGCCGGACACGCGCTCCGGCTGTTCGCCTCGTACGTCTCGGGCCGGCCGCAGTAAGGTCGCTCCGGCGGCCCGGGGAACGAACACATGATCATCCGACGCCTGACCGCGCTCGTCGCTGTCGCACTCCTTGTCAGCGCATGCTCGACCGCCGCGGCGGGTGACCCGACCGCGGACGGTGAAGGCGGGGAGCTCGGGGCGACGACCTGGGTGCTCCAGTCGTATCTCGCCGATGGCGCGCTCACGATCGTCCCGGATGACCTGTTCGTCGACGCCGAATTCCGGTCCAGCCGCGTGACCGGGTTCAGCGCCTGCAACACGTACGACGCCCTGTACCGGACCGGCGGCCGCATGCTGCTGATCAGCCAGACGGTGGTCACGCGGCTGGCCTGCGAAGGCCCACCCGGCGATCTCGAGGCCGCCTACCTCGCGCTCCTCGAGCAGAGCCGGTTCTACAACGTCAATCGCGACACCCTCACGATCCGCGGAGGGGACCTGTCGGTCCTCCTGGTCTTCCACGTCGCCCCGGCCAACCCGCTCCTGGGCGCGTGGGTCGTGAACGCATACGCCACGGCGCCGGGCACCACCACCGCACCGCTCGCCGGCACCTCGCTGACGGCGGTCTTCGGCCTGACGAAGGTCGGTGGCTCCTCGGGCTGTAACACGTACACGGGTCCCTACACGACCAACGGCACGGTCGCGGCGATCGGGCCGCTCGCGTCGACCCGGATGGCCTGCGCGGATGACGTCATGGCCCAGGAGACGGCGTTCCTGGCCGCCCTCCAGGGTGTCGCGCGAATCAATTTCCGCGGCCAGGTCCTGGAGCTCCAGGACCGCAACGGCGGTCTCGTCGTCGCGCTGGTGAGGCCGTACGCGGTCGCGCCGGTGGCCAGCCCGTCCGCCAGCGCCGCCGTTCCCTCGGCAGTGCCGTCGGTCTCGGCGGCCCCGTCCGCATCGGCGTCCGCGAGTCCCAGCGCCAGTCCGAGCCCGACGCCATCGCCGAGCCCGTCGCCGTCGCCCAGCCCGACGCCCACGCCGGTCCCGCCGACCGCCGCGCCGACGGCAGTCGCCTCGGCCTCGACGCCACCGACCGCCAGCTGCGTGATCAGCGCACCGGGCGCCCTTGGCAGCGCCACGATGGTCTACCCCGCGAACTGGTTCACGGTGACGACCCCGGCGAACCTCGCATGCCGATACTTCGACCCGGCACCGATCACGGTCCCGACCGACCCGTCCACGCTCGTGACGGCGATCCAGGTCACGATCGATCCCGCCACCACCTACGACGCGGCGCTGGCCGCCGCGACGAACCCGACCGCCTGGAACGTGCTGGTCAACGAGCCGGCCACCGCCGCGGGGTTGCCGGCGAGCAAGATCGAGGCCACCTCGACCGCCGGCAGCCCGGGCTTCCCGGCCGGCACGACGCGCTACGGGTACCTGCTCAACCTCGGCACGGGATCGGCCTGGATCCAGACCAGCGGGACGGTCGGGCAGCCGCCCTTCACCACGAACACGCCGGTGGTCGACCTCATGGCCGCCCAGTCGACGATCACGGCGCCCTAGCCGGTCCTAGGCGGCGGGCGCGTCCGGGGCGGCCCTGCCCGCGACGCTCGGCACGGCGCGGACGCCGCCGGCGAACCAGAGAGCGATGCCGCACGCGAAGGCGAGTGCCGCCGCCCCGAGCATGGCCGCGCCCAGCCCGACCCCGACCGACAGGAAACCCATGACCGGCGGGTAGACGATCGCGCCGATGACTCCGATCCCGGCGAGGAAGCCGCTGACGGCGGCCGCCCGCGTCGGGTAGCGGTCGCCGGCGACGGCCATGATCAGCGGGAAGACCGGCCCGTACGCGAAGCCGACGACGCCGAACAGGACGATCGAGGCCGGCAGGGACGGGACGAGCACGGCCGCCACCAGCGCGGCCGACGCGGCCAGAGCCGATGCCGAGGCGAAGCGCGCGTGATCGAACCGGTCGCCCAGCCGCGCACTGACGAGCCGCCCGAGCGCCAGGCAACCCCAGAACAGCGCGAGGGCCGAGGTGGCCAGGCCGACCGACGCCGACTCGAGGAACCGGACGAGCCAGTTCGAGACGCCGACCTCCGAGCCGACGTACGCCGCGATCGCGACCGCGAGCAGGACGAGCGGCAGCGCGAGCCCGACACGTCGGGCTCCATCCGCGGCCGGGACGCGTGCGTGGCGACCGGACGGCATGGCCGTGAGCGCGAGAAGGACAGTCAGCGGGATGGTCACCACGGCCGTGCCCAGGATGATCGTCTGCCAGCCGACGCCGGCTTCCAGGAGGCGACCGACGGTGAGCGGCGAGGCGAGCGCCCCCAGGCTGAAGAACAGGTGGAGCAGGTTCAGGGCCCGGCCGCGGCTGGTCGGGTACAGGTCGAGGATGAGGCCGTTGACGCCGCCGTCGATGGCGCCCCCGCCGAGCCCGAACGGGATGGTGGCGGCGAGGAACAGCTCCCACGTCGGGACCGTCGCGAGCCCGACCAGGCCGAAGCCGACGAGGGCCGTCGCCAGCGGCAGGACCAGGCGCCGACCGAACCGCTCGGTCAGGACGCCGCCGCCCATCGAGCCCACGACGTAGGCCAGGGCGTTGACGAAGAAGAACACGCCGAGACCGGCGTCGGTCTGCTCGAAGGCGGGCTCGATCGAGCGGATGAGCGAGGGCACGAGCAGCCCGGTCCAGCCGACGAGCATCAGGGCGGCGCAGCCGAGGATCGCGGCGGGATCGATCCGCCGCGGACTGGATCCGGACATGACCCAGATGCTAGCGGCCGCGCCGGGCGTGTATGGTCGCCCCATGGCGAGAACCACGGCGGCGCCCACGCCGCGCACGCCACCGCGGCCGAGCGGCGTCCTGTTCTTCGTGCACGGCGCGGACGCGACGTCCGAAGGCGTGGTCGCGACTCTCGCCCGGATCGAGGACCAGGTCCGGTCGCGGGGCTGGGACGTCACGGTCGTGGCGCCCGAGTGGCGGCGCTCCTCCGAGCTTCGCCTCGGTGACTGGAGGGCGGCCATCCATCGGCGCGGCCGGCCGTCGCCGATGCCCGTGCCGATCCTCCGGGGCGGGCTGCGCCGGGACGCGGTCATGAAGATCGTGACCAACTACTTCGAGGACCGGCGCGAGGCGCTCTTCGAGGTGCTCGGGCCGCAGCTGCTGGCCGACGTCATCGGCTATCACACCCATCGCGCCTCGATCCAGCGCGTCCTGAAGGCGGAGCTGACGGCGACCGTGAAGGCCGCTCGCGGCCGGCCCGTGCTGCCGGTCGCGGTCAGCCTCGGCGGGATCGCCCTGGTGGACCTGCTCGGCGCGTGGCCCGAGGCACCGGTCGAGGCGGTCGTCACCATCGGGTCGCAGGCGCCGCTGCTGTACACCTTCGACGCCATCCCGTCGTTGCCGTACGACGAGGCCGACCCGCCGCGGCTGCCCGTCCCGTGGCTGAACATCTACGACACGCGCGACTTCCTGTCGTTCCTGGCCGAACCGCTGTTCCGGCGGAGCGATGGGTTGGCCAGCGTGGTGGACCTCCGGGTCCGGTCGGGCAAGGACTTCCCGAAGTCGCACGGCGGGTACTGGGAGCTGGATCCGGTGTGGGACGCGATCGCCACGGCCTTCACGTGGCGACGGGTCGAACCGCTCACCGTCCGGGAGGCGCGCCGGCTCGGCTTCGAGGCGCGCAAGGCGCCCGCCGCGCCGGGAGACGAGACCTGACGAGGTCTCGAGGAGGCGATCAGGAAGGGTAGTCGCGGCCGCCGGAACACCCAGCCCGGCGGCCGCGGCTCCTCAGCGGTGGAAGTTCGCGGCTGCTGAGAGCAGTACCGCGACCACAGCGCCGAGGGTCATGGCCGCGTGCAGGGCGACCCGTGCACGCGGGAACCTCTGGACCTCCACGGTCCACCTCCTGGTCGGCAGCCCGGCTACCTGCGTGAGGCCCGTGGCTTTGCGTCCCCGCCTCGCGACGGGTTTGCCATTGTCGATCGGTCTCCGACGGGGTCGACGTTGACCGACTGCACCAGCCTAGGCAGGGGTGCGCGCGGGCGCCAGAGGCCTACTCGGATGGGGCATGACCGTACCTCCGGTGCCTCCGGTCACCGGCCCGGCTCAGTCGAACTCGAGGCCTGCCGCGCGTGCGTCCTCCACCAGCGATCCGAGCGACTCGTCCGACCGGACCGACTCCCGGACGAGACCCATGACGCGGCTGACGCCCGCTTCCCGATAGGCGGCCAGGAGGTCCACGCGCGACCCGCCGGTCGTGGCCATCGTCCCCGACCAGACGTGGACCGAGACCGTCAGCGTGTCCGGGTCGCGACCGATCTCCTCGCACCGACCGCGGATGACCGGCATCGCCTCGATGACCTCGTCCGGCGTCAGGCCGTCGACGTTCAGCTCGTCGGCGTGCCGCGCGGCGAGCCGCCAGGTCACGTTCGGGCCGTTGCCACCGACCATGATCGGAACCCGCGGCTTCTGGATCGGCTTGGGGACGTTGATCGCGTCATGGACACGCGCGTGCTGACCGTCGTAGGTGGCGTGCTCGTGCCGGTCGCCGGCGAGCATCGCCTCGATGACCCCGAGGTCGTCGCCGAGCCGGGCCAGCCGCTCGGCGGTGGCCGGGAAGCCGTAGCCGTACGCGAGCCACTCGTCCCGCTTCCAGCCGGCCCCGATGCCCAGCTCCATCCGGCCGCCGCTGATCGAATCCATGGTCGAGATCATCTTCGCGGTCAGTGCCGGGTTGCGGAACGCGGTGCAGATGACGATGTGCCCGAGACGGACCCGGTCGGTCAGCGCCGCCAGGGCCGAGAGGGTCGTGAACGACTCGAAGGTGATCTCGTCGGTCGGGCGCGGCACCGTCTGGAAGTGATCGAATAGCCAGATCGATTCGAACCCGAGCCGGTCGGCCTGGCGCGCGACCTCCGTCGTCCGTCGCCATGCGTCCAGCGGGTCCCAGCCGTCGTACTCGCCGACCCAGCCCTGGGGGATGACCACACCGATCTTCATCCGGCACCTCCGGGTCCGAATTCTCGGTCATCGGGACGGGGTTTGACATCATGGCCTCGCGGTGTATTCTACCAATACGTTAATTAACCACCCAGCGAAATGACCCACATGCACCCTGATCCACTGAGCCAGACCTTCTCGGCACTCGCCGACCCGACCCGCCGGGCGATCCTCGCCCGACTCGCCCAGGGGGACGCGACCGTGACGGAGCTCGCACAGCCCTTCGACATGAGCCTGCCGGGTGTGTCCAAGCACCTCAAGGTCCTCCAGAGGGCGGGCCTCGTCGTCCAGGGCCGGGACGCGCAGTGGCGGCCGTGCCACCTGGACGCGGAGCGGCTGCGCGACGTGGCCGGCTGGGTGGAGGGCTACCGCCAGCTCTGGGAAAGCCGACTCGAGCGGATGGACGTGTTCCTGCGCGAGATGCAGGCGAAGGAGGGGACCGATGACCGCGACACGCCCTGACACCGCCGACGCCAGTCGGACGACGTGACGGGAGCACGACCATGACGATCCGTCGAACGACCCGCCGGCCGGCTGCGTCGCCCGCCTGACGCGGTCCCGACCAGATCCGGCGCCTCGCCGGCTCCGTCCGGCGAGGCGCCTCCGACCCCTGTTCGAGAGGAAGGAGCGACACCCATGAGCACCACCGACACGACCATCGATCCACGAGAGGCGGCCGCGGCGATCGGCGCCGCCGCGCGCGGCCGGGTCATCCGGCCGGGTGACGCCGACTACGACTCGGCCCGCACGGTCAAGAACGGCGCCGTCGACCGACACCCGGCCCTCATCGTCAAGGTCGCCGACGCCGACGACGTCGCACGCGTCGTCACGATCGCGCGCGAGGGCGGCCTCGAGCTCGCGATCCGGTGCGGCGGGCACAGCGCCGCCGGTCACGGCACGACCGACGACGGGGTCGTCATCGACCTGTCCGAGCTGACGTCGATCGACATCGACATCGAGGGCCGAACGGTCTGGGCGGGGGCCGGCCTCACCGCCGGCGAGCTCACGTCGGCGGTCGGGGTCCATGACCTGGCCATCGGCTTCGGCGACACCGGCTCGGTCGGGATCGGCGGGATCACCGTGGGCGGCGGCGTCGGCTACCTCGTTCGCAAGTACGGCCTCACGATCGATTCGCTGCTCGCGGCGGAGATCGTCACGGCCGACGGCGAGATCCGGCTCGTCGACGGGGACCACGACCCGGACCTGTTCTGGGCGATCCGTGGCGGGGGCGGCAACTTCGGGGTGGTCACCCGGTTCCGGTACCGGCTCCATCCGGTCGGGACGATCGTCGGCGGGATGCTCTTCCTGCCGGCGACGGCGGACACGGTGGCGGGCTTCATCGCGGCGGCCGAGGCCGCCCCGGAGGAGCTGTCCACGATCGCCAACGTCATGCCCTGCCCGCCCATGCCGTTCGTGGCCCCGGAGCATCATGGCGAGCTCGTGATCATGGCGATCGTGGCCTACGCCGGCGATGTCGATGCCGGCGAACGCGCCGTCGCGCCGCTGCGGGCCCTCGCGACCCCGCTGGCGGACCTCGTCCGGCCGATGGCGTATCCGGAGATCTACCCGCCGGAGGACCCCGACTACCACCCGAAGGCGGCCAACCGGACGATGTTCCTCGATCGGGTCGACCGCGAGGTCGCGACCGACATCGTCGAGCGCCTGACGGCGTCGACGGCGTCGTTCAGCGTCGCCCAGCTGCGCGTGCTCGGTGGTGCGATGGCCCGGGTGCCGGCAGATGCCACCGCGTTCGCGCATCGCACGAGCCGGATCATGGTCAACCTGGCGGCCTTCTTCGATGGCCCGGACGACCGGACGTTGCGCGAGGCATGGGTCAAGGCATTCGCCGAGGACCTCGAGCAGGACGACCACGGCGCCTACGTCAACTTCGTCGGGAACGAAGGTGAGGAACGCGTCCGGGCGGCCTACCCGGGCACGACCTGGGACCGGCTCCAGGCGATCAAGCGCCGGTACGATCCGACCAACCTCTTCCACCTCAACCAGAACGTCCCGCCCGCGGAGGCCACGGAGGCATGACATGTCGTATCCCGAGCCACGCTACGACGGCGACACCGGCCTGACCGACGCGAGCTTTCGTCCGGCCGGCCACGCGCCGGATGTGACGTATGTCTCCGGCGGTACCGCACATTACCTGGCGACCGGGGAGCTCACCCGTGGCCAGTTCGGGCTCTACCGCTGGGAGATGGCCGCGACGCCCGGTGGTCCCGGACCCCACTTCCATCGGACGATCTCGGAGTCGTTCTTCGTGCTGGCCGGGACGGTCCAGCTGTACGACGGGATCCGTTGGACGGCGGCGAGCGCGGGCGACTTCCTGTTCGTGCCGGAGGGCGGCATCCACGCCTTCCGGAACGACGACGGGCCGGCCTCGATGCTGATCCTGTTCGCACCCGGTGCGCCGCGCGAGGACTACTTCGAGACGCTCGCGAGGGTCGGCCGCGGGCTGGTCATGAGCGACGAGGAGAAGACCGCGTTCTACCTTCGGCACGATACGTTCTGGACCTGAGCCAAGGCGCTTTCCGCCGGCGCGATGGTCGGGTTCAGACGGCGGCCAGCCGGCCGATCAGGTCGCGCAGGTCCGGGTCGAGCGGCGGTCGCGAGGCTGCCTCCGCGTTGGCCCTCGCGTGATCCGGGTCGGTCGTGGCGGGGATCGCGGCGGTGACGCGCGGGTCGGCGAGGCACCACCGGAGCAGGGCGTCCGGCCAGCCGGTCAGACCCGCTGCGGCCAGCTCCGGCGGGAACGGGCGCCTGAGGAGCCCGCCTTCGCCGAACGGGCGCATGACGAGCACGCCCAGCCCGAGGTCGGCCGCGAGCGGCAGGATCCGCGCCTCGGCGTCGCGCTCGCGCGGGTTGAGCGGCACCTGGATGGCGTGGATGCGGCCGGTGCGCATGGCTCGTTCGAGCGTGTCGAACGTGGACGGCTGGAAGGTCGTGGCGCCGAGGCGCCCGATGTTGCCGACGCTGCGCTCGGGCTCCATCCACTCGAGATGCTCGCGCCAGGCGACGAGGTTGTGAACCTGGAGGAGATCGATCCGGCCACCGAACCAGCCCAGCTGACGGCTGAAATGGCTGCGGCCTTCCGAGACGGAGCTCGTCCAGACCTTGGTGGCGACGAACGCCTCGCGCCGCCGGTCGCCGAGCGCCGCTGAGAGGGCCGCCTCTGCGCGGCCGTACATCGGGGAGCTGTCCACGACCTGGATCCCGGCGTCGAGGGCGGCGGTGACGACCGCATCCGCGACGGGCTGCCGGGCGGCTGGGATGTCGAGGACCCGCCACGTGCCCATGCCGACGACCGGGAGCTCAGGGCCGTTCCGCCCGAGCCGACGCGTCTCCATCGACACACCCTACCGGGCGTGCAGGTCAGCCGTCGAGGGTGGCTGTCACGTCCGCGCGCGACGACCCGATGACCGCGCCGTCGTCCTCGGCGCGTGCCTGGACGGCCGCCGCATCGGTGGCACTGACGCTCCGCACGACGCCTTCCCAGAACTCGACCGCTGCGCGTTCGTAGAGGAGGCCCATCTTGAGCGTCACCCCGCGCCAGTGCTCCAGGCTCCGGGTCATGCCGCTCACGGGAGCACCGCGCTGCTCGAGCATCTGGTCGGCGAGGTACCCGGCGAGCTGCTCGCGATGGAGCGCCAGCTGCTCCTCGGCGATCGCCAGCGTGGCGGTCGTGGGCTCGAGATCGGCGAAGAACAGCTGGAGCAGCGCGACGTCGCGAAGCTCCGTGGGTTGCCGGGCGGGCCGGCTGAGCCACGCGCGAAGGGCCTGCCGGCCCGCCGGCGTGATCGTGAACAGGCGTCGTCGCCGGCCTTGCTGCTCACGCTCCTCGGTCAGCAGCCCGACCTCGACGAGGCGGGCCGGCTCCTTGTAGATGAGCGCATGCGGGAACGACCAGAAGTGTCCGATCGTGCGGGCGACGTGGCGCTTCAGGTCGTACGGCGTCGACGGACCTTCCCGGGCGAGCAGGCCGAGGACCAGGTATGAGGTCGGCGTCAGGGCGGTCGGACGGAGGGTCTGTTCCATTGACATCGTCCACAACATACCATACGCTAGCGACGGTCTCCCAGAAATGATTGCCAGATCGGCGGCGTAGTCTGCGGAACCTCGGAAGGACTGCACCCCGTATGGGAATCATCGCCTGGATCGTGCTTGGCGCGATCGCCGGGTTCATCGCCACCCAGATCATGGGGACCCGTGAAGGCCTCGTCATGATGGTCGCCCTCGGCATCGTCGGTGCCGTCGTCGGTGGCTTCATCGCCGGGACCGTCCTGAACGTGGCCGATGTCACTGGCCTGAATATCTCGAGCCTCATCGTCGCCGTCATCGGCGCCGTGATCGTGATCTTCATCGCCCAGCGCCTCACTGCGCGCGGCGGCACGGGCGCCAGCGTCTGACGGCAGAGGCCCTGCGCGAGCCCGCCTGACCGGGACGCGCGTCGGCTGATCGACGGGCTGCCACCGGCGCGGCCCGGCCTCACCCGATCCCAACCACCTGAACAAGGAGTCACCATGACCACCACGACAACCATCGAAGCCGCCCAGGACGAGATCGTCGAGACCGTCGACGAGACCACCGAGGAGACGCGTTCGGCAGCCGGACAGGTGCGCGACGCCGTCGGCGGCGCACTCGATCACGTGCCGGATCTGCTCGAGACGGCACGCGCCGGCGCCGAGCAGGTCGTCGACCGCGCCCCCGAGGCGATCGAGCGCGCCAAGGTCGGAACACAGCGCACGACGACGTCCCTGCAGACCATGCCGGACACGACGCTCCGCATGCTCGCCGGCGTGTCGATCGGCCTCGCGGCCGGGCTCGGCATCGCCGGGGCGCCTCGTCTCGTGGTCCTTGCCGCGATGACACCGGCGCTCCTGGTCGGTGGCGCGATCGCCACGCGCCCGGGCGCCGCGGGCAAGCTCTCCAAGTAACCCGCGGTAACGACCTAGCCCAGGTCGTAGTCGAGGTGGTAGGCGACGGTCTTGCCGCCTGGCGCCTCGAACCCGCCCTCCCCGCGGATCCCGGCCAGCTCGCCGGTCCCGGACCCGTCGATGATCCGCCACGCGGCCGCCGACGCCTTGCCGTCGTGCTCCCCGACGGCCTCCATCACGAATGAGCCGTGACGGCCGTCGACCGTGCCCTCGATGCGCTGGTGGCCGACCATCCGCGCCGTGCCGGCCGGCAGGTAGCACATCAACCACTCGATCGATCCGTCGCCCTCGATGCCGCCGCTGAACCGCTGGCTGCCGTTGGCATGGGTCAGGCGCGCCTCGCCCTCGGCTTCCCGGTAGGCGTCCTCGCCGCCCGTGATGACCTCGAAGGTCCCCGTGGCGGTCGTCGTCTTTGTGGCCATGGTGCGTTCTCCCTCGTCGTCGGATGGGGAGCCATCGTCGTCCGCACCGAGTTGCGCGCGTCGCCCACGCATCCGTCCCCGCGTATCAACCGCGCGGCACCGGTCGCGGGTGTCCGGTCCGCCTAGCCCGTGAGGCAGCGCTTGAGGCTCAGCCCGAGCTCGGCGCCGTACTCGGCCATGTCGAACTCGCATTGCTTCCGGTTGATCGTCTTCCAGACGGCATCGAGCCGACCCTGGACGTTCGCGCAGGTGCTCTTGGCCAGGGCCGCGTTCAGGTCCTTCTGGCCCGCCCGGTACAGCTCCACGTGGTGGCGTTCGTGCTTGGCGACCGACGCGATCTCCCCGTTCCACCAGGTCACCGTCAAGGCCGGCGTGCCATTGGGTGGCGTCCACGTCGGCAGGGTGATCGTGTAGGTGATCCTCACGGCGGGGGAGGCGGACTGGACGATCGAGCAGCCGGTCCGGTTCGAGGTCACGAGCTGGAACCGATAGGTCGGCCGCGCCGCGGTCAGCGCCTCGGCGTGGCCGCCTGACCAGGCCGAGATCGGTCCCGTCATGTTGATCGAGCGGATGATCGCGTCCGGGTTGGTGCCCGTGACGCGGTAGGTCGTGACCTTCGTGCCGGCCCCGAAATACGCCGCCGTGAAGGTGGTGACCTTGCCCTTGGCCGGCGGCTTCGCGGTGGGCGGCGGTGTCGGCGTCGGGAACGGTGGCAACGAACCGATCGGCTTCGTCGCGTCGTCCGGGACCTCGGCCAGGGCAACGTCGAGACCCAGGCTGGTGGCCAGGCCGGCCGTCGCCTTCGAGAGGGCGAGGACGTCCGGGAGGACAGCCAGGAGCGTGACCGCGCCCGCGCGAACGGTGCGGGCGTCCGTCGGCGAGGCGGCCAGGGCCGCTGCAAGAGGAGCCTTGACGGCCGCCCGGAGCGCCTCGAGCCGGGTTCGAAGGCTCGCGGCGAGACGGCAGCTCGCGAGGCCGCGATCCGTCCCTTCGAGCGAGGTGAGGGTCGACGAGACGGCACGGACGGCCGACATCGTCGCGACGGGATCGAACGCGGGAGCGAGCACCAGGGGGCGCAGGCCCGCCAGCCCGTTGGCGAGTCGCTCGACGTACGGCGCGAGGCCGGTGACAGCGCCGACGCACGGGTCGGCCGTCGGGCGGGCGGTGCCGGCTGCCGCGGGTGACGCGCCGGCCGGCGAGGGCGATGCGGGCACCGCGGGCGGGATGCACGCCGAGACCGCGACGATCACGAACAGGAGACCGGCCAGGCGGGTTCGGATGGGCATCGCGGACCTTGCAGCGTCGCGAGGATGGTGTCGAGCGCGAGGGTAGCAGGCGAGGCCCCAGTGGTCCCCTGTGAAATTTCGGTCGGGGCGAGCGCTCGGAACGTCGCCCTCGATTCAGACGGCGATGCGCCGCACCAGGACGAACTGGCGGAGCCCGAACATGCCGGCGATCCGGTGCAGGACGCGGGGCATGTGAGCCGCGGCCTCGTCACGGTCGATGATCCGCGGCTCCACGATCCGGTGCTCGCGGCCCCCGAAGCGGAGCGTGCCGCCCCCGGCCGCGAAGAGGTTCTTCGCCCACTGTGTGGCGTCGCCGAACGGCAACGGGATCATGAACCCGTCCGGCGTGGCGAGGGCCACGACCGGTGTCCCGTAGACCGTGCCGGACGTCCGGCCCGTGTGGCGCAGGATCGCCCACAGGTGGAAGTAGCGGGTCCCGGCCAGCGGCTTGGCGAGTGGGCCGAACAGGCGGGCGATGGATCGGATGGGCCGGCTGCGGCGCGGGGCGCCGGCGACGAAGTCGTTCGATGTGGTGTCCATGCCGACGATCATGGCCCGTCAAGCGCCATCTGACTTCCCGGCGCGCCGGGGGCCGGACATCACGGAAACCCGTGATCCGCCGTCAGGCGACGCCGTTCCGGATCGCCCAGGCCGTTGCGTCGGCGCGACCGCGCGCATCGATCTTGCGGTAGACGTTCCCGACGTGGCGCTCGACGGTGTTGATCGAGATTCCCAGGTGCACGGCGATCTGGCCGTTCGTCTCGCCGTCGGCCAGGAGACGCAGGACCTCGGTCTCGCGCGGGGAGAGCGCAGGCGCGGCTGCCGGACCGTGGCTCGCCTGCCCGGCACCGCGCTCACTGGCGTCCGCCACCGGTCGCGCCAGCGGGTCGCGGACGAAGGCCACGAGCCGCGCGACGACCCGATCGGCGTCCTCGAAGAACAGGCTCGCGTTCGAGCCGGGCAGGACCTCCAGCCGACCCGCCGGCAGCGCCCGGGCCAGCTCGGCGGAGACCTCGAACGGGATGACCGTCGCGTCGGCGCGGTGGAGGACGAGCGCCGGCGCGGTGACGCGCGACGCGTCCGCCGTGACGTCGATGTCGCCGGCGGCCTGGAGCGTCGCCCGGGCCATGGCCGGGGTCGTCGCGGTGCGGAACCAGTCCGCCGCCAGCCGCCCCTCTTCACCGGTCGGCCAGCCGAGCCAGGCGTGCGCGATCGATTCGACGAAGGTGTCCCAGTCGCGCTCGATGAGGCTCAGGAGCGCCTGCGTCCCCGACCCGCGCATGGGGTCCCAGCCGCGCAGCGCGCCACCGAACAACACCAGCCCGCGGACGCGTTGGGGATGGCGGGCCGCCCAGGCGATCGCCTGGGTGACCGAGTGGTAGAAGCCGAGCAGCACGACGCGGTCCACCCCGGCTGCCGCGACGACCGCGTCGAGATCGTCGACGAACGCGTCGAGGGACAGGTCCGTGACGTCCCGCTGTGACGCGCCGGTGCCGCGTCCGTCGTACTGGATCCACCGGACGTCGCGTGCGAGCGCCTCGAAGGAATGGCGGAGGGCGGGGATCCGCCACTCGCCCTCCATGTTGGAGAACGGGACGCCCGGCAGGTGGATGAGCGTGGGTCCCTCGCCCACGGACCTCCACGCGATGCTCACGCCGTCGGCGGCGATGGCGGTCCCGGTGTCCGGCATGGTCCTCAGGGTAGCGCCGGCCGGGTCGGGGTAGGCTGCTGTCATCGAACCGAACCGACCCGTCAAGGAGGGCACCCGTGGACTGGACCCTGGAAGTCGTGGTGCTGCCGGTCAGCGACATCGATGCGGCGATCGCGTTCTATCGCGACAAGGTCGGCTTCGAGCTCGATCACGACACCCGCAACGAGCACATGCACGTGGCCCAGCTGACGCCGCGTGGCTCGGGCTGCTCGATCGTCGTCGGTGACCTGCCCTCGCAGCGCGAGATGGCGCCGGGGTCGATCCGTGGCCTGCAGCTGGTCGTGGCCGACGCGGGGGCCGCCCGCCAGGAGCTGCTCGACCGAGGCGTCGAGGCGAGCGAGATCATGGTCTTCGACGAACGCGACGGCGGCACGTTCTTCGGGTTCAGCGACCCCGACGGCAACACCTGGGCGGTCCAGCAGCTCAAGGTCCGGGCGGAGACGCCGCTCATCCCGGTCGACCACCGCGGCCGGTTCGGCGAGGGCGCCGATGCCTGAGCCGGAGGGCCGTGTCGTCGCCTTCGACGACCTCGAGCACACCGCGCACGCTCACGAGTTCGTCGGCGCCGAGCACGGCGACGTCCCGTTCTCGGTCATCCTCGTCCACTCCCAGCCCCGTGTCGGCCCGAAGCTGCATCGGCACCCGTACGCCGAGGTCTTCGTCGTCGAGGCGGGCCAGGCGACGTTCCGGATCGGCGATCAGACCCTGGTCATCGACAAGGGGAACGTCGTGGTCAGCCCACCCGGCGAGGCCCACGGCTTCACGAACACCGGGTCGGACGAGCTCCGGCTCGTCGCCATCCACGGCGGCGCCCGGTTCGACACGGAGTGGCTGGCCGGGCCCGACCCGACCTGGACCTCACGTCCGACGGCCGGCTGATCGATGCGGGTCAGGTGGATCGTCGCGGCCGCGATGTTCGGTTTCGGCGTGATCCTCAGTGGCTGCGATCAGGGCGCGGTCGTCCTGGCCGAGAACCAGACCGACCTCCAGCTCCTGGCCCGCGCGACCGGCATCGACGATACGAGCGAGACCAGCGATCGTGCGCGCGAGATGGTCTCGATCATGGCGCCGAACAGCAAGCTGGTCGTCGGTGAGATCCCGTTCTCCGGAGGCTTCAGGGTCAACCGCGTCGAGATCCTTCGGGACGACTGCACAGTCATCGACACCGTCGACATCTTCGCCGGACAGGGCACCTACATCGTGGTCGACGACGATATCAAGGTGACTCTCCGCAAGGAATATCCGCAGAACGGAGTCCGGGCCGAGACGACCGAGCGCTGCCGTCTGACGCCGATGCCATCGCCGTCCCCACTTCGAACTGCGCGACCGATCCCGTCTGCCTCAGGCTGACCGCGTCCCGCTCGGCGGTCTCCTGATCGCATCCGGCACGAGGAACCCGGCGAGCGCGAGCTGCTCGGGCTCGGCTGGAGGCCGGATCGGTCGGCGGCGACGGTCCGCGATGCCCTGCTCCCGGGCCAGCGAGCGGACGCGTTCGCGAACGGGGTCCAGGACGTCATTCGTCACGTACGACCGGCCCGCGTAGAGCCGCTCGTACCGCGGCAGCGAGCTGCGGCCAGTCCCGCGCCAGGGCCTCCAGGAAGTGCTCGCGCGTGCCGGGTCTGAGGTAGAGCACGTTGGTCCAGACCGAGGTCGCGCCGGCGTCCCGCGCGGCGCGCACGACGTCGGCCATCCCGGCCGGATCGTCCGACAGGCCGGGCAGGATCGGGGCCATGCCCACGCTGGCATCGATGCCGGCGTCGATGAGCGTGCGGAGCGCCCGAAGACGCTGCGCCGGCGGTGCGGTTCCCGGCTCGGTCAGCCGCCAGATGTCAGGGTCGAGGGTGGGGATCGAGAAGGTGACACCCACGTCCGCCCGCTCGGCGGCGGCCGCCAGGACGTCCACGTCGCGCACGATCATCGGACCCCGGGTGATGAGGCTGATCGGCGTGCGTGCCGCTCCGAGCGCCTCGATCGCGCGCCGCGTCAGCCGGTAGTGGCCCTCGGCCGGCTGGTACGGGTCGGTGGCGGTCCCGATCACGACCTGCTCGCGCCGCCAGGAACGACGGGCGAGCTCACCGCCCAGCACCTCGACGAGGTTCGTCTTGACCCGGATCGACGTGCCATAGCGGGCGTCCGACGGCCGGTCCGCGAGCCGCTCGAAGGCGCGGACGAAGCAGAACGTGCAGCGGTGTGCGCAACCCATGTACGGGTTGAGCGACCACTTGAACGGCATGTTCCGGACCCGGGTCAGCGCACTCCGGCAGGGCTCGTCGCGATATTCGGGTCGCATGGCTCAGGATAGAACAGATGTGCTATATGTGTCCCAATCGCTGGGCGATGAGAACGGCCGGTGCGGTCAGGATGACCGCGAACAACGCCGGCATCGTGAAGAACAGCTGGGCCACGAGGACGCCGATCCGGCTGGACGTGGCCCAGATCACGACGAACGCCAGCGCGCCCCAGACGAGGCCGAGACCAAGGACCACGATGCCCGCTGGCAGGCCGAGCAGTGCCGGCGGGTTCGAGGAGATGGGGTCGAGGAAGGTCGGCGCAATGACGGCCAGGATCGCGAGGACCACGAACGGCAGGCAGGCGATCACGTAGCCGTAGCGGTTGTCGAATGGCCGGGGCGGCGGATCGGTCGGGGTCATCGCACATCATGGTGGCACGAGCCGCGGCCCCGGCCGCCCCTTTGCGCCATCCGCCGATCCGCGCCACCATGGACGCATGCCCGGCCACGCTCGGCGCCCACGGTTCGCCCGGATCGCCCTCGCCGCCCTCCTCTTGGTCCCCCTCGTCACCGGCCGGCTGGCGGTGCCGGCCGCGGACGCCGACGCGCTGTCCCGCTGGACCGGCGGCGTGGACCTCTACCGCTCGGGCTCCTTCACCACCCAGAAGACCTGGCTGTGGTGCACCGCCGCCGACGTCCAGATCATGCGCAACATCAAGACGCATGCGTCCGACCATTCGCGGGCGAGCCAGGCGCGCTACTTCGCCTACATGCGTGCGCGCAATCGATATTCGATCCCGGTGTCCGACGGCGTCGACCCGGCGGGCTGGACGGCGGGGCTCCGGCACTATGTCGACAGCCGGTACCGCCTCTATCAGAGCGGCAGCTTCAGCTCGGCGCTGCGGTCGGCGGTCATCAACCTGCGCAAGACCAACCTTCCGGTCGGGATCACCGTCTCGCATGGCAACCACGCGTGGGTCCTGACCGGCTTCACGGCCACGGCGGACCCGGCCAAGACCAGCCGGTTCACGGTCACGAGCGTGCGCGTGGTCGGGCCGTTGTGGGGCCTCCAGAGCCGGTCCTACGGCTACGACATGCGGCCGGACCGCCGCCTGACCCCGAGCCAGCTCAAGGGCTTCTTCACGCCCTGGCATTACGGCCGGGTCCGGATGGCCTGGGAGGGCAAGTGGGTGTCCGTCCAGCCCGTCGCGACCACCACGGTGAAGGCGCCGGCACCGAAGCCGAAGGCGGCCGCCACCCCGCGACCGACCCCCCGGCCCACAGCCCGACCGACGCCGGCGCCGACACCAGTCCCGACCCCGACCCCCGCTCCATCGGCGAGCCCGGTCCCGACGACGCCGGCTGAGACGCCGATCGCGTCCTCGGTGGACGACCTGGTCGCGTTCGCGGACCTCCCGACTGCCAGCGCCCGTGGCGATGACCCGCCAGCCGCAGACGGGCCGTCTCCGGCCCCGGCCGCCGCCGGCCTGGATCCGACCCTGCCGATCGTGCTGACCCTGCTCGCCCTCGCGTTCGCCGCCGTCGCGGGCGTCGGAGCCTGGCGCCGGCGCTCGGGCGGATAACGCAGGAAACAAAGACGGCCGGCCGGGCCATCGCCCGACCGGCCGCCGTTGCGTGCGGGTCCGAGACTAGAGCTCGATCCGCTCCATCCGCCGGATCGCCAGGCCGACGATCGCGACGGTCCAGACGACCCAGGCGATCGGGGTGACGATGCCAACGTCCTGGCCGGCGGCCAGCCCGACCGTCCAGTCGAGGATCGACGTCGGCAGGTACGGGCTGACGTCCACCGGCAGGAGCCCGGCCACGATCGGGACCAGGAACAGGACGCCCAGCCCGACCGCGATGATCGCGGGCTGGCCCGGCAGCACGGTCCCGGCCGCCAGGCCGATCGCCGCGAAGAACGCGATGGTCGCGATCATCCCGACGAGGACCAGGGCGATGACCGGCACCGACACGGAGCCGTAGAGGGCGACCACGACGCCGGTCGTGGCGAGAAGCGGCACGAGCGCCGCGGCGACGGCGAGGATGGCCGTGGACGAGATCCACTTCGACAGCCAGATCGAGCCGCGCGAGACCGGCTTGGATGCGACCCAGGCGAGCGTTCCAGTCTCACGCTCGTGGACGATGAGGCTCGCGACCGCGAAGATCGCCGCGACGACGAAGATCTGCGAGGCGAGCGACGTCAGCAGGTTCGTCGCCGGATCCAGGGATGGCATCGGGACGCCGGCCAGATCCGGTTCCGGGAACGCGGTGCGAACGTAGGTGTTGATGGCCGCGTTGGCCGCGGTCAGGACCATGAACGCCGTGGTCAGGGCCGCGACGATCCAGGCCCGCCGCCCGCGCATCCATTCGATGCGGTCCTTGCGGAGGAGGGGACGCAGGCCGAGGAAACGGCCTGCGATGGGGGACGCCGCGAGCGCGGCATCGGGGATGGCGATGGCGGTCATGCTGCACGCTCCTTCGAGTCGATGAGGCGGAGGAAGACGTCCTCCAGATCGAGGCGGACGAGGCCGTTCTCGGTCAGGGTCAGGTCGTGGTCGGAGGCGAAGCGGGTCACCTCGCGCTGGACGCCCCCGGCGTCCTCCGTGCGGATCCGGATGTTGTAGGTGCGCAGGTCGCCGTCGCGACCGTCCGCCTGGACGGCGAGGACGCCGGGCAGGCCGGCCAGCGCGATCGCGGTGTCGTCGGTGGCGCCGACGATGCCGACGCGCAGGCGGTCGCGGGTGTAGGTCTCGAGCAGCTCGGCGGTCGGCGCAGCCCGGACCAGGCGACCCCCGTCGAGGATCGCGACGTGGTCGCTCACCCGCTGGACGTCGTCGAGGATGTGGGTCGAGTAGAAGACCGTCGTGTCATCGCTCCGCAGGTCGCGCATGAGGTCGAGGACCTCCCGCCGGCCGATCGGGTCGAGCGCGCTGACCGGCTCGTCGAGGAGGAGGACCCGCGGCCGTCCGACCAGCGCTTGGCCGATGCCGAGCCGCTGGCGCATCCCGCCCGAATACGTCTTCGTCCGGCGGTCGCCGGCGTCGGCCAGGCCGACCTTGCCGAGGACCTCGTCGATCCAGACCGGGGCCACGGCGGACGGATCCGGCGAGAGCGACGCGACGAAGGAGAGCGTCTCTCGTCCGGTCATCCAGTCGTAGAACCGGGGCTCCTGGGCGAGGTAGCCGACCTGCTGCCGGTACGCAGCGCCGGCCGCGAGCGGGATGCCGCTCACGGATGCCGAGCCGGCGGTCGGCCGGATGAGGCCGCCGAGGATCTTGAGGGTCGTCGACTTGCCTGCGCCGTTGGGCCCGAGGAAGCCGTAGATGGAGCCGGCCGGCACCTCGAGGCTCAGGTCCGTGAGGGCCTGGACGCCCGGATAGTGCTTGGTGAGGCCGGCGGTGCTGATCGCCGTATCGGTGGTCATGGTGGGTCTCCATGTGGTCGCGGGCCGGGTGGCTCGCGTCATCTACAGGTTCCGGCCGGGGAGCTGCCCGCGCGTCCGTCCACGGGCCCGACCTGGACCGAGACATCCGGGGCGTGGCCTCGGTTCGCGGCGCGCCGTCCGTCGCGCCCCGGCTCATCCGTCCGTATCGGTCGGCGCGGGACCGTCAGTCGGCGGCGTCGCCCGGGCGAACGAGACCTGCCTCGTAGGCCAGCACGACCGCCTGCGCACGGTCGCGCAGGTCGAGCTTCAGCAGCGCATGCGAGACGTGGGTCTTGACCGTCGGCTCGGCGAGGACCAGGCGCTCGGCGATCTCCCGGTTCGACAGGCCGCGGGCGACCAGCTTGACGACCTCGAGCTCGCGCTCGGTCAGCTCGCGGAAGCGGTCCTGGCGGGGATCGGCCGGGCCGGGCAGGCGGTCGCGGAAGCGGTCCAGGAGCTGGCGCGTGACCGACGGCGCCAGGAGGGCGTCGCCGGCCGCCACGATCCGGATCGCGTCGACGAACCCGGCCGGCGGCACGTCCTTCAGGAGGAACCCGCTGGCCCCGGCCCTGAGCGCCTGGACGACGGTCTCGTCCGCATCGAACGTCGTGAGGACCAGGACGCGGGCGGTCACCGCCGGGTCCTCGACGATCCGGCGGGTGGCCTCCACCCCGTCCATCACCGGCATGCGGATGTCCATCACGACCACGTCGGGTCGAAGGCGCCGCACCGAATCGACCGCGACCTTCCCGTCCGGGGCCTCGCCGACGACCTCGATGTCCGCCTCGTCATCGAGGATCATCCGGAACCCCGTCCGGACCAGCTGCTGGTCGTCCACGAGCAGGACGCGGATCGGCATCGTCAGGCCCCGACCGGCGACACTGCGGCGATCGCGGCTCCAGCCGGCAGGCTGGCTGCAACGCGGAACCCGCCCGGCACCGGCCCCGCCTCGAACCGGCCGCCGAAGACGGCCACCCGCTCCCGCATCCCGATCAGGCCGCGCCCGCCCGCGCCCGGCACGCCGATGCCGCGGCCGCCCGATCCGCCCCGATCGGCGACCTCGAGCTCCAGGGCTGCGACCGTGTACCGGACGCGGACCGTGGCCGTGGCGCCGCGCGCGTGCTTCAGGACGTTGGTCAGGGCCTCCTGGATGATCCGGTAGGCCGACAGCTCGATGCCCGGATCCAGCGGCCGGCGCTCGCCTTCGACGGTCAGCTCCACCGGCAGGCCCGTCGCACGGACCGCCTCCAGAAGCTCACCGAGGCGGTCCAGTCCGGGCATCGGCGCGAGAGGGTCGGTCGTCGTGTCGCCGGCACCGACCATCCCCTCGACC
Source organism: uncultured Chloroflexia bacterium (assembly GCA_963755995.1). GTDB lineage: Bacteria > Chloroflexota > Limnocylindria > Limnocylindrales > CSP1-4 > SPCO01. Next base: position 484,747 of record CAVWLQ010000005.1, read on the forward strand.
GCCGATGGCGTGGCCAGGATGCCGAGCATCCGGCGCATGTCGGCGAGTGCCTGGCGAGCGGTCGAATCGATGGCGGCGACCGCCGTCCGCGCCTCCTCCGGTCGCCGGTCGAGGGCGCGCAGCGCCGCGCCCGCCTGGATGACGATGACGCTCACGTGATGGGTGACGACGTCATGGAGCTCGCGTGCGATCCGCTCGCGCTCGTCCGCGACGGCCCGCGCGTCGCGTTCCTCGCGCTCGCGCTCGAGCCTGGCCGCCCGTTCCTCGACCGCGCCGACATACGCCTGGCGTTCGCGGGACCACACGCCCAGCGTCCAGACGACGAAGAGGGCGAGCTCGCTCTGGATGACGCCGGCGATGCCAGCCGGCAGGGCACCCTTCTCGATCATCACCAGCAGGAACACGAGGGCCGCCCCCGCCGCCAGCACGCCCGATCGCGTGCGATCGACGCGCTGGCCCACCGTGTACAGGGCGATGAACGACCCGAGCGGGGCGCTGAAGGCGTTCTGGATCACGAGGACCTGGACGATCAGCGCCCCGAACGTGATGAGGAAGACCGCGACCGGCCAGCGGCGCCGGACCGCGAGGGGCACGGTCTGGAGCAGGAGCAGGGTGAGGTTGAGCGGGTCGACCTGGCCCAGGTCCTGGGCGCCGGCGACCAGCGTGAAGATCGACAGGGCACTCAGGGCCAGGGCCAGCAGCGTGTCCACGACGAGCGGCTGCGCGGCGGCCTGCGCGCGCACCGTCTGGAACGGCAGGGGTCGGCCCGCGATCTGGCTCACGACGACAGGGTAGGTCGCGCATGAGGCCCGGTCATCCTCCCGCGGTCGCGTTCCACCTCGTCCTCAAGGATGAGGTTCGGCGCGGGTGCCACGTGACTTGCACGCCGCAAGCGACGCGCGTAGATTGTTGACCATGCAAGAACTCGACACGGACTCGGGCTCCGCGACGCCCGACCAGATCAAGCGAGCGTTGAGCCGCGGGCACACGATCGACATCACCACGACTGGGGCCCGCAGCGGCGAGCCGCGCCGGATCGAGATCGTGTTCCACAACATCGACGGCCGGATCATCATCACCGGCTCGCCACGCTCCGATCGCCGCCGATCCTGGCTCTACAACCTGGACGCCGATCCGAACATGACGTTCCACCTCAAGGGCGCCGTCAAGGCGGACCTGTTGGCCACGGCCCGGGAGATCACGGATCCTGCCGACCGACAGGCCATCGCCGACTGGGTCGCGACGCATGCCTGGCAGAACCAGGATCCGGCCGCCCTGGCGGCCTACGCGCCGATGATCGAGGTCACGATCCCGGCCCTGGACTGACCGCCGCGGCGGCGCTCAGTCCGTGAGCGTCAGCGGCAACCCGGCCGCCTCGAACAGCGCCGGGCCGAAGGTCGTGATCTCGGCGATCCGGCCGTCGACGACGCGCAGCACGTCGAACTTGTACGCGCGGTGGATCGTGTCGCCCGGTGCCCGGAAATAGCTGGCCGACGCCGGCATCCGGTTGACGACGGTCGGCAGCAGCCGCCAGTCGCCCTCGGACATGGCGCGCTCGATGAGCGGCCGGATCGTCTCCACCCCTTCGAAGGTGTGGGGGTATGGCGGCATCGTGATCCGGAGGTCCTGGGCCGAGATCGAGATGGCCAGCTGCGCGTCGCCGCGCTCGTGGGCATCGATGAACTGCCCCAGGAGCGCCCTCTCGGCCTCGCTCGGCTCGCCCGCCGACCACTCCGATCGCCGCGCGGGCAGGTATGCCTGCATCGTGGCCCGGGCTCGCTGCAGCGCGCTGTTGACGGCCGGCACGCTGGTCTCGAGCGCGGCCGCGGTCTCCGTGGCGGGCCAGCCGAGGACGTCCCGCGCGATGAGCGTCGCCCGCTGGCGGGGCGGCAGGACCTGGAGAGCGGCCAGGAACGCGAGCTCGATCGTCTCGCGGGTGACGGCCACGGCCTCCGGCTCGTCCTCACTCGGCGCGATCTCGTCGAGGAGCCGGTCCGGGTAGGGCGTCAGCCACGACACCTCCCCGACGTTCCGCAGGGAGGTCAGCCGGCGCGTGCTGCGCCGGAGGGTATCGAGGCAGACGTTCGTCGCGATGCGGTACAGCCAGGCGCGGACGAGCGCGCTGCCGTCGAACGAGTCGCGCGCCCGCCACGCTCGGAGGAACGTCTCCTGGACGGCATCCTCGGCCTCGTCGAACGAGGCGAGCATCCGGTAGCAGTGGACGTGGAGCTCGCGCCGGTATCGCTCGGTGAGGGCCGCGAATGCGGGCTCCCCACCGGCGAACGCGGTCGTGATCCCCTCGGTCACGCGGCAACCTCGTCGACCTTGACGACCTCGAGACGCCAGTCGCGCTTGACCTCCTGGACCAGCCAGGTGTTGCCGTCCGGATCCTCGAACGGCATGAACGTCGCGTAGCTGCGCCGCTCCGGGTCGACGCCCGGGGTCTGGCCGGCCTCACCGAAGTGGAAGATCTCGCCGACCGGCGTTCCGCGCCCGGCGAGCTCGTCGTGGGCGGCCTCGATGTCGTTGACCAGCAGGTGCAGGCCATGGAGCGAGCCTGGGGTCATCGTGCCGATCCCGGTCCCGATGGCGATCGCGCAGGCGGAGCCCTTCGGGACCAGCTGGACGACCCGGAAGCCCGGCGCCATCTGGCTGTCGATGAGGAGCTCGAAGCCTGCCTGGTCGATGTAGAAGGCCTTGGCGCGATCCACGTCGCTGACGGGCACCACGATGAGTTCGAGCGTGTAGTCCATGGGTCGAGCCTCCGTGTCCTGACCGGCCGGACTGGCCGATCTGGTGGTGTAACGAAGGCTCCGCGGAAAACTCATCGGTCGACCGATGGTAGGGCCACACGGGCGCGGCCGGATGCGGTCAGCTCAGACTGACCAGAAGGGGATCGCCGCGGTCAGCCCGCGGCGGTGAGGCGGAGACGCGCCGAGCTCGTGCTTGTGCAGCCGAGCGTCAGTCTCGCGCCTCGACCTCGATCGGCGTGGTCGTGAGCGCCCGGGGCCACGCGTGGTACACCGCGACGCCGGTCGCCACGATGATCGTGGCGGCGACGGGGACCAACGGGTTGCCGAAAGCGACGTGGGCGACCGCGACGATCGCGAAGGTTCCCCACAAGAGGGCACCAAACAGGAGAACGACTGGTCGGGACATGCCCTAACCCTAGCCGAAGGTACCAGCGACGCAATACCCAGAAGTACTTCCCGGTTCCCGCAGGCACCGTTTCATCGGTCGGGCGTTTCACCACGCCTCACACCCGGACGAGAGCCACCGTTCCGATGAGCATCCCGGCCAGGATCAGGCTGACGACCCGCCGCGCGCGCTGTCCCGACACGAACCGGCTCAGGGCATCGCCCGCGCCTGCCCGGACCGCCGCCGTGGGCACGATCACGACCATCTTGCTCGGCGCCACGACGACGCCCCCGGCTCTTCGGACGCGGCGGACCTGGTTCCTCGCGGTGAGCGACCGCGCGCCCGCGGATCAAGATCCTCAGTCCGATCCCGCGCCCGCCCGGACGATGCCCAATTCGTAGGCGAAGACCACCGCCTGGGCTCGATTGTGCAGCTCGAGCTTGCCCAGGATCCCGGCGACGTGGGTCTTGATGGTCGCCTCGCTGACCACGAGCGTCTCGGCGATCTCGGCGTTGCTCATGCCCCGCGCCAGGAGCCGGAAGACCTCGGTCTCGCGCGCGGTCAGGCGCGCCAGCGCCTCCGGGGCGGCACCGGGCGCGGCCTGCGGCTGTACGTAGCGTTCGACGAGGCGGCGCGTGATCGATGGGGACAGGAGCGCGTCGCCGATCGCGACGGTTCGCACCGCGCCGACGAGATGCTCCGGCGAGACGTCCTTGAGCAGGAAGCCCGACGCGCCCGCGCGAAGGGCCGCATAGACGTACTCGTCGAGGTCGAATGTCGTGAGGATCACGATCCTCGGAAGCCGGATCCCCGCCGTGGCATTGTCGGCGGTGGACCCGTCGCACAGGCGGCGCGTCGCCTCGAGCCCATCCAGTCCCGGCATCCGGATGTCCATCAGGACCACGTCGGGCCTGTGGCGACGGGTGAGGCGGACGGCGGTCTCACCGTCCGCGGCCTCGGCGACGACCTCGATGTCCGGCTGGGCCTCGAGGATCATTCGGAACCCCGCCCGCACCAGCGCCTGGTCGTCGGCGATGAGGACGCGGGTGCGCTCGATTGTCATGGGGTCTCGGCGTCGAGGATCGGTCCCGGTTCCAATGGCAGCCAGGCCCGCACCGCGTACCCGCCGCCGATCCGGGGACCCGCCTCTAGCCGGCCGCCCACGAGGGCCGCTCGCTCACGCATCCCGACGAGCCCCCGACCGCTGCCTTCCGCTACGCCGGTCACCGGCCCGTCATCGAGGATCTCGAGGCGGAGCTGGTCCGGCTCCCACGATAGCCGCACGAGCGTCGCGGCCCGGCGGGCGTACCGAAGGGCGTTGGTGAGCGCCTCCTGGACGATCCGATAGGCGGTCACGTCGAGTGACTGCGGGATGGACCGAGGCGCGCCGTCCACTTCGAGCGTCGCCGGGAGGCCCGCCTCACGGACGCGGTCGAGCAGGGTGGAGAGCTCGCCTATCCCCGGCTGGGGGGCGAGTCCCCCCGTCTCCCCGTCATCGTCGAGGGCACCGAGGAACCGCCGCAGCTCGGTCATGGCTTCCCGGCCAGTCGATTCCACCGCGAGGAGCGACGTCTCCGCCTGGTCCGGCGACGACCGCAGGACCTGGCGCGCCGCCCCGGCCTGGATGACCATGACGCTGACCGCGTGGGCGACCACATCGTGCAGCTCGCGGGCGACGTGCCGGCGCTCCTCGGCCGCCGCGACGCGCAGGCGCTCCTCCCGTTCGCGGATGGACCGTTCGACCGCCTCGGCGCGGCGCTGAGCGTCAACGCTCCGACTCCGGAGGAGATCTCCCAGGAGCCAGGTGGGGACGAGGACGACGAACGGGAGGACGAGCCCCTCGATCGGGTTCGCATCCTGTGCGATGAGGCCGATGGCCATGGCGGCCGCCACGATGAGGACGGTGAGCGCAGAGCGGGTCCGGTTGGCGACACGCTCGCCGCACGTGAAGCTTGCGAGCCCGACGGCGCAGACCTCGACCGCGATGACCGGCGACTCGGGCGCGGTCAGGACCGCTGCCGCGGCCACGAACACCAGGACAGCCAGCGGCGCCGCCCGCCGAAAGGCGAGGGGCAGGACGACCAGCACGATCGTCGCCAGCACATGGCCGTTGCGTGTGTCGTCCTGGGTGAAGAGGCCGAGCACGATCAGGACCACGACCGGCGCGAGGGCATAGGCGGGCTCACGCCAGCGCTCGGTGGGCGCGACGGGCTCGTCGATCGAACGATCCTGCGGTTCGGCCATCCGCTCCACTGTACTCATCGGCGTCTTCAGGCCCATCCGTCTCGCGGGCGAGCTCGCCTCATCCGATCGGCGGAGTCCCCACGCGCCTCGTCCCATCGGGCGACGCGGTTCCGCCCAAGCTGCCGATGGCACTCCAACGTCCACCCCCCAGCCTCCGGAGACCGACATGAGTCGCCGAAGGAGGTCAGCCGTGCAGACGCTCATCCAGCTCAGGAACGTGACCAAGCGCTACGACACCGGGTCGCAGCCCGCTCTCGATGACATCGACCTCGAGATCGAGACCGGCCGGATCACCGCGATCATGGGCCCGTCCGGCGGTGGCAAGTCCACGTTGCTCAACATGATCGGGGGCCTCGACCGCCCGACACGAGGCGAGATCGAGGTCGCGGGGGTACGCGTGGACAGGCTCAGCGAGACTGGGGCGGCGCAGTTCCGCCGCACGAACGTCGGGTTCGTCTTTCAGTTTTTCCACCTGCTCGACGACCTGAGCGTCGCCGACAACATCGGCGTGGCCGCTCTCCTCGCCGGGAGGACCCGGTCCGAGGCACGGCAGCGTGTCGAGGAGCTCCTCGGACAGCTCGGGCTCGCCGACAAGGCGCGGCACTTTCCGTCAACGCTCAGTGGCGGAGAACGCCAGCGAGTCGCCATCGCTCGCGCGATCGTGAACCGACCGGCCATCCTGCTTGCCGACGAACCGACCGGCGCCCTCGATCGACGCAATGGCGAGAATGCGCTGGCGCTCCTCGAGGATCTGAACCGCCGGGGCCAGACCGTGCTCCTGGTGACCCACGACGAAGGGCTCGCCCAGGGCCGCGCGCATCGCATCGTCCATCTCGTCGATGGCGCGATCACCAGCGACCGGGTCGCCCGGATGGTGGCGTGATGGGCGCCGTCATGACCAAGACCGTCGCCGATCTGCGGTGGCGGAGGCTCCAGACGGCCGTCCTGGCGGTCGTTCTTCTCCTGGGCTCCGCGGCTGCGACGCTCGCGCTGAGCATCCTCGTCGAAACGAACGAGCCGTTCGACAACGCGTTCGCGGCAGCAAACGGCGCGCACCTCGTGATCGACTACGACGCCTCCGTCAGCGACGCCCAGCTCGCGGCGACGACGGCCGCTGGCGGTGTCACGTCCAGCGCCGGACCATGGCCCGTCGCGCGAGCCGGCGTGGCGGGAAAGCACGACCTGATCGGGGACCAGGTCGTGTCCGGGCGGCCGACGCCGGGCGACACGATCGACCGGGTGACGATCACAGCCGGACGGTGGTGGCAGGCTTCGGGCGAGATCGTCCTCGACCAGGACACGGCCACCCGGCTCGGCACCGGGATCGGTGGATCGGTGCCCCTGTATCCACAGCCGGTGTCCGGAGGCAAGGGACGCGAGGGCGCCGCCCCCGGAGGTGGCCCGGTCCTCACGCCGCCCGGACAGCGCCAGGGCGGCGCCGAACCGGTGCCGGCACGAACGCTCACGGTGGTCGGCATCGCAGCATCGGTCAGCACCCCGGACGTGGCGGCCTGGATGAGCCCCACAGACCTTGCGGCGCTGACCCCTGGCGTCAAGCCCGCTCGTGAGATGCTCTATCGCGTCGATCCATCCGCCACAACGGCGGACCTCTCGGCGGCGGTCGCGCGGATCACCGCGACCCTCCCCGCCGATGCCGTCGCGGGCTCGACGACCTATCTTGAAGCCAAGGCGAACGTCGACTCGATCGCCCAGCTGTACGTGCCGATCCTGCTCGCGTTCTCGATCTTCGCGCTCCTCGCCGCGGGCTTCACCATCGCCAATGTCGTGAGCGGCATCGTCCTCACGAGCTATCGCGACATCGGGGTGATGAAGGCCGTCGGATTCACGCCCGTGCAGGTGACGGGCATCCTCGTCGGCCAGATCCTGGTCCCGGTGACGTTCGGTGCCATCGCCGGCGTGATCATCGGAACGATCGCGAGTCAGCCGATCGTCGAGCAGACCGCGCAGTCGTTCGGGCTGCCGGCCACCTTTGCATTCTCGCCCTCGGTCGTCGCGCTCGTCCTGGTCGTCAGCCTCGCGGTTGCGTTGCTCGCGGCGATCGTGCCGGCGGTCCATGCCGGCCGCCTCAGCGCCGTCGATGCGATCGGGCGCGGCTCCGCCCCGTCTCGTGGTCGCGACGGTGGTCGCCTGCGACGGCTGGGACTCCGCCTGCCTGTCGGCGTCCCGGCGCGACTCGGCGTCGCTGCCGGAGCCGCACATCCGGGCCGGGCCGGCATGACTCTGGGCGCCCTGCTCGTCGGCGTCGCCGCAGCGACGTTCGCGATCGGCATGAACGCGTCACTTCTCCGCGTCATGGACCAGCTCGACCGGAAGCAGGCGAGTCCGGTGAGGGTGGATCTCGCTGACCCTGCCGCGAACGGCGACACCCTGACCGCCGCCATCGCGGCGCAACCCGGCACCGGTCGTTCCGTCGGTGTCGGCGACACGACGGCGAACGTTCGTGGGCTGCCACCGACCCGTTTCGTCGGCTATCAGGGCGACGCGAGCTGGATCGGCTACGAGATCATCGCCGGCCGATGGTTCGCGGGATCCGGCGAAGTCGTGGCCCCGACGGCGGTGTTCACCCAGACCGGCCTGCGCCTCGGGGACAGCATGGAGGTCACGAACGGCGGTCGGTCGATCACGGTCAGGCTCGTCGGCGAGATCTTCGACACCGTCGACGAAACGCACGATCACATCGTCCTGCGCGGCGCATGGTCCGACCTACTGGTCCTCGAACCGGGCGCACGACCGACACGCTGGGAGGTCCAGCCGGCGTCCGGCACGTCATCGGTCGCGTACACGACCTCGCTCAGGGCAGCGATGGACGGACAGATCACGGCCAGCACGGTCGACGATGGGACCATCGACCAGAGCTTCCTGCTCTTCCTCTCGGTCATCTCCTTCCTGGGGATCGTCCTGATCGTGATCTCGCTCGGTGGGGTCTTCGACACGGTCCTGCTCGAGGTCCGGCAGCGGACCCGGGAGATGGCGGTGCTCAAGGCGCTCGGGCTTGCGCCGCGGCAGGTGATCGTGATGGTCATCGCGTCGGTTGTTCCCGTCGCCCTCCTGGCCGGCCTCCTCGGCGTGCCCCTGGGCATCGCATTCCAGCGAGCGACGCTGGTCTACATGGGCCAGATCGCGGCCGGGACGCGTGTGCCCGAGAGCACGTTCGACGTGTTCACGCCGCTGGTGCTCACCGGATTGGCAGCGAGCGGGCTGGCCATCGCGGCCGTCGGCGCCTACCTGCCGGCCCAGCGCGCAGCACGCGCCCGGATCGCGCCTGTCCTCCAGGCGGAATAGGGGTCGGATGTCGGGGAACAAGACCTATGATGCCGCCATGGCCTCCGGGAATTCGACCGATGTCGCGGCGCGCGCGGCCCTTGTCGCCGGCGCCGCTGCGCTCGCGCACGGTGACGACCTGGCGCTCGGACTACGAACGCTGCTCGACGCCGTCGCCCGGCCGCTCGGCATCGCGTCGGCCGCGATCGTCATCCGGGACGGATCGGGGCTCGAGATCGTCGCGTCGTACGGGCTCGACGCCGCCGCGGCGGCCGGTCTCGCGGAGGCGATGCAACGACCGAGCCACCCGGTCACGATGACGTTCGAGGCGACCGCGCCGACGTACGACGTCGCGCCGATGAACCCGGGCGGGCCGAGGCTTCGCAGCCACCTCCCGCTGATCGTCACTCGCGGACGGACGCCGCGTGTGCTCGGCGTCCTTGCCCTGGCCCACGACGACGAGATCGCGCCCGACGCGAAGCCGATCATCGGAGCCGTGGCCGATCTCGCCGCGGCGCGGATCGAGCGTTAGCTCGCGGGTTGGCCAGGGCGGCGGTGCAGGAGCGCGACGCGAGGGTCGCGCTGTGATTGACACGTTGGCTCGCGGCGCCTACGTTCCGTGCCCTGCCCATCAGCCGCGCGGGACGGCCACTGATCGCTGAGGGAGACATGTCCGGAAGGAGCCTGCGTCTCGCCACGCGCTGGCGTGTCCCGGCCCTCCTGCTTGTGGCCGCGATCTCGGCCGGGGCGTGCGACACGCCGATCGCGGAGTGGATGTCGTCGCTGGCCGGTGGCGTCAGCCCACTCGGCGGACCTCCTGACGCCTCGAGTTCGCCCAGTGCGGGTCCCTCCTCGTCGCCTGCGACCGGCTCGTCGATCGATCCCATCGCTCAGGTGAGCATCACCGATCCGGATCTGACGATGACGCTCCCCGTCCGATGGGCGACGATCCCGATCGACACCTATCGCGGTCTGGTCGTGGCGACGCGTGATGCGGTCCCTCCGTCGATGAAGGCCGGGGTGACGGACCATCTCGCGGCCATCGACTCGGGCGCCGTGCGACTGGTGGCGATGGGCCCGTCCGGCTTCGAGCCATGGACCGGTTCGCTCATCCTCGAGGTCGATCGTGGCGATCCGTCGCTCGAGTTCGCACTGGCTCGCGTCAAGAGCCTTTTGTCGGCCTCCGGTCCGCCCACGTTCGAGCAGCGCCACATCACGCTCTCGCTCGGGGAGGGCGAACGCATCGCGTCAACCCGTGCGCTCCCTCCGGATGCTCCGGCCGGCTCGATCCCGGCTCGAGCGATCGTCTACGTCATCCGTCTGGCCGATGGACGAACGCTCCTGGTCGAGGCGTCCGGACCCGAGGCTGCGCAGGGCTTCGAATCCATGATCGATGCGTCGGTGATGACCCTCGCGCCGTCCTGACGCTTTGACCCCGTGATTGCCCCGTGGACCCGGGTCAGTCCCCCGGCACGTCCAGGAACGCGAGGATGGCCGCCGTCAGGACCGGCGACGTGAAGACGTCGTAGTGGGTCGCACCGGGCACGATCGCGAGCGCGTGACCGCCGTCCGGCCGGCCTTCGCCCATCCAGCCGCCGTCGCGCTGGCCGCCGCCGAGGAGCCCGAAGACCTCGACCGCGTGGCTGGGCGGGAACATGTCGGCATCGGCGCAGGCGAACAGGGTCGGCACGGTCAGCCCGCGGACCTCGTCGCTGAAGTCGAAGTCCTTCGCCATCGATGCGCCCATCTTCCCGAGCAGCTGGCCGAAATCCTCCGGCCGCGGCGCGACCCGGCTGTAGAGCTTGTACATCGGCGTGTCCTTCATGAACTCCGCCGCCTCGGGCCCAAGGCCCTGCTGGGCCAGCATCTCCGGGTAGATGGCGCTGCGCCTCACGTTGGTCGAGACCAACACCATCCTGCGGACCTGGTCCGGGTGCTTGACGGCGGTGAAGAACGAGACGCCGCCACCGAGCGAGTAGCCGACGACGTCCGGCTTCTCGAGCCCGAGGTGCGTGATCAGCGCGCCGATGTCATCGGCCATGAGCCGGACGTCGATCGGGCGGTCGATGTCGGCAGTCCGGCCGTGGCCTTGAAGGTCGGGCAGGATGACCTGGTGGCCTGCGGCAGTGAGCGCCGGCAGAGCCGGACCCATCATCTCGCCCGAGCCAAGCCCGCCGTGCAGCAGGACGAGCGGCCGCCCGGTCCCGTGGATCTCGTAGTAGAGGTTGATGCCGTTGACGTCGGCGTACTGGCCGGCGCCGCTGGCTTCCATGGTCCAATCGATCGCGGTCATCGCGGGCCTCCTTTTCCGTCTCGAGTCGAGGATACCCATCCGGCCGCACCGGACATTTGCTGGGCAGCGGCCGACTCGGGCGCCCGCCCCGTCGCTGGCGCCCGCGCTATCGTTGGCTGGCAGCGGGCCTGGGGGATTCCGGCTCGATCAGCGGATCCAGCCGGAGGCAGTCGACATGTCCATTCCCGTCACCGAAGACAACTTCGCCCGCGCCGAGACGGACCGGATGTTCGCCGCGCTGCAGGCCGACGCCGGTGGGGTCAACCGGTGGAACCACAACCGGACACCCGCGGATGTCCACCACCAGACGGTCATCCGCCTGAACCGCGACACGCTCTACAGCTTCGCGGTCGTGGACATCACCGAAGGTGCGGTGGTGACGATCCCCGACGCCGGCGAGCGATATCTCTCGGTCATGGTCGTCAATGAGGATCACTACATCAACGGTGTCTTCCACCGGCCCGGCCGCCACGAGATCACCGAAGCCGACTTCGACACGCCCTATGTCCTCGTCGGCGCCCGCGTCCTGGTCGATGCATCGGATCCTGACGACCTTGCGGCCGTGGCGAAGATCCAGGATCAGCTCCTGATCGAGGCCGATTCGGCGCGACCATTCCAGGGCGGCGACTTCGACACCTCGAGCCTCGACGCGACGCGGCAGGTGCTGCTCGATCGGGCGAAGACGGGCTTCACCGCCGTCAGAACGTTCGGGCGGAACGCGGACGTCGACCACGACAAGCACCTGATCGGGACGGCCGCGGGCTGGGGCGGCCTGCCGGAGACCGAGGCGTTCTACACGGCCGGCCCGGCCGGCCTGCCGGCGACGGCGTTCCGGCTGTCGGCGCGCGACGTCCCAGTCGATGCGTTCTGGTCGGTCAGCGTCTACAACGCGGCCGGATTCTTCGAGCCGAACGACCGCGGCGTCTACAACATCAACAGCGTGTCCGGCCAGAAGGACCCGGACGGCTCCGTGACGGTCCATTTCGGCGGCTGCGACGACGGCCGCCCCAACTGCATCGCGATCATGGACGGCTGGAACTACCTCGTCCGCATGTACCGGCCTCACCCCGAGGTGCTCGACGGCTCGTACCAGTTCCCGACGCCCGAGCCGGTCGAGTAGCGAGGCCTCCCGGCCGGCTACATCTGGATCGGGCTCATCAGCTGGAAGTAATTGCCGTCCGGGTCGGCGAGGGTCGCGATGGCCGTCGTCGAGATCGCCGCGTCGTTTCCTGGATCGAATGCGTAGGGCTCCGCGACGACGATCGCCCCGGCGGCCTTCATCCGCTCGAAGTCGCCCTTGACGTCGTCGGTCTCGATGTTCCAGATGATCCGGCCCGGCGACGGGTTCGTGCCCTGGACCTCGGAGTGCGGCCCGACAGTCACCCAGCCTGACCCGATCTGCCAGCCCGAGTACCCGCCGTCCGAGAACGTCGGCGCCCCGAGCACCTTCGTGTAGTACTCGACGAGGCGTTCCGGGTTCTCGGACCCGATGAGGATGCTGTTGAAGTCCATGCTGGAGCCTCCCTGGCCGACGCGATCCTGGCGGGCGATGGCGCGTGTCCGGTCGTCCCGAGCATGACAGGTCCGGTCAGGACTCGGCCGCCGGTGGCTCCGTTTCGACGCGCGTGTCGGACTACCATCGGTCGTGTCGGTCAAGCGGAGCGAAGAGGGGAGAGCCATGGAGCCAGGAGCCGCGGTCCACGACTTCGACTTCTACATGGGCACCTGGCGGATCCACAACCGCCGGCTGACCAGGCGGCTCGCCGGGAGCGACGAGTGGGAGGAGTTCGAGGGCACATCGCACGCCTGGCCGATCCTCGGCGGCGCCGGGAACATCGACGACAACGTGGTCGACCTGCCGAACGGCCGGTACCGCGCGATCTCGCTCCGGACCTACGACCCGGACGCCGACCAGTGGTCGATCTGGTGGCTCGACGGGCGGAGCCCCGGTCGTCTCGACCCGCCGGTCGTCGGCGGCTTCACGGACGGGATCGGCACGTTCATCGCGCCGGACACCTTCGACGGGCGACCGATCCTCGTGCGTTTCGTGTGGTCGGACATCACGGCGACGACGTGCCGCTGGGAACAGGCCTTCTCGACCGACGACGGTGCGACGTGGGAGGTCAACTGGATCATGGAGTCGACGAAGATCGAGTGACCGATCGTCATCGAGACCGGATACGCGCCATAATCCGAATATGAAGACCGTCGCCGCGCGCAACCCCAGGCGATTGACTCGCGCCGAGGCCCGATCGCTGACACGCAGTCGCTTGATCGACGCGGCGGCCGAGGTCTTCTGCGAGCAGGGGTTCCTCCAGTCGTCGCTTGCGGATGTCGCGGATCGGGCGGGCTACACCATCGGTGCCGTCTACTCCAACTTCTCCAGCAAGGACGACCTGCTCTTTGCCGTCATGCGCGATCGGCTACGACGTGTCGAGGCTGCCCTCGCCGCGGCCTTGCCGGCCGATGGCGGTGCCGGCCCTGGGTCGCCGGAGTCGGTGGACGGGCGGATCGCCCGGGAGCTCGACCGACTCGCCGCAGCCGAGGACAGCGTGCCGCCCGGCTGGTGGAGGCTCCTGTTCGAGTTTCGCGTCCACGCCGCCGCGGATCCGGTCGCCTGGGCGGAGCTTGCCGATGCCGAGCGCCGATGCCGGGAGATCATCGCCGCTCACATCGAACGATTCGCAGCGTCCGTCGGGGTCGTCCTGCCACTCTCCGCGATCGAGCTGGCCGAGCTCGCGGCGGCCCTCAACGACGGGATGCGGGCCGCCTACGCCGAGGGCCGCAGCAGCCTCACCTCCGGACAGGCTCTGCGGCACGTCGTGGCGGCCTTCATCGCGACATCGCGACGGGTCGACGCGAGCTAAGGCGCTGCCGCTCGTCGGCTCAAGGAGCCGTCAGCGACCGACTGGTGCTGCGGTGGATTCGACCGGAACAGCGGTCGTCGCCAGGAGCTCCGCGAAGGCACGCGGGTGCGCCAGGTGCGGGAAATGGCCGCTACCGGGCCAGACGAGCGTTCGAGCGTTGGGCAGGTTCGTCTCCAGCCATGCCGTCTCCTCGGGTGATGGATCCTGTCCGACAACGGATGTGACCGGCGTGCCTGCCTGCCGGAGCGTGGCCGCTCCCTGATCCACCCACGCCTGCAGCTCGGAGGGCGTTCGATCGAGGAGGTCCTGCCAATAGCCGAGGACGACGTCCTGTCGCGGCCGGCTCGTCATGTGGACGAATGACCGGACATCCGCCGGCACCTCGTCGAGCCTGAATGCATACCCGGAGATCTGCGACCAGGCGGCCGGAAAGCCGGGTCCACGAAGCACCGGCTCCATCGATCGGAGCATCGTCGCGAACTGGGCGACGAGGAAGCCGCCTTCGACGAGGACGACCCCACGTGTCGGGTGACGTGTCGCGTACATTGCCGCCGTCGAGGCACTGGCCGAATGCCCGACCAGGATGGGATCAACGAGTCCGGCCTCGAGGATCGCGTCGTGGACACGATCGACCGTCGCATCGAGCACATACGTGGAGGCATCCGGCGACGCGCCGTGCCCCGGGAGGTCGAGGGCGATCGCACGCCGGCCAGGATCGATCGTCTGCAGCTCGGCCAGGGCGGGGCGCCACATGGTCCGATCGAAGGTCAACCCATGGAGGAGCACGATCGGTGGCCGACCGTCGGGCGTGCCGAATTCGTCGGCGGCCAGGCCGGCGTAGGTGACGGGCTCGGAGTGAATCATCGTACATATTCTCCATTACTCGAATATCTTCGACTATCTGAGTGTCGCACGCCGAGACGAGGAATGCAACCCCGGGTCCGTCGGGCCGGTACAGTCACGACTGGAGGTGAGGAATATGGTTTCGTGGGCCGCGAACATCGATGCCATCACGCTGTTCGTCGAAGACCTGGCGGCGGCCAAGGCGTTCTACGCCACGGTCTTCGACCTGCCGGTCTTCTTCGAAGACGAGAACTCGGCCGTCTTCAAGTTCGGCGCGACACTGATCAACCTGCTCGCGATCTCGGAGGCGCCCGCGCTGATCGCGCCTGCGTCCGTCGCGTCGCCCGCCGCCGGCTCGCGATACCAGTTCACGGTCGGCGTGGACGATGTCGACGCGATGTGCGAGGTCCTCAAGGCACGCGGCGTGGAGCTGCTCAACGGCCCGATGGATCGCCCGTGGGGCATCCGGACGGCCAGCTTCCGTGATCCGGGTGGCCACATCTGGGAGATCGCCAAGTAATTTGACCCCCACGGCCCGCGGGCCGCGCTCATAGTGGTTGACGCGTCCCACCCAGGGAGGCGCGAACCACGGAGCCGGATGGATGGACCGAGCCCTCGTCGAGGCAGCGCGGTCAGGGGACGAGGAGGCGTTTGCCTCGATCGCCCGCGGCTCGGCTGACCGGCTGTTCCGGATCGCGCATCGGATCCTGCGCGATGTGGGACGGGCCGAGGACGCCGTGCAGCAAACCCTCGTGACGGCCTGGACAGAGCTCCCGGGCCTCCGCGAATCCGATCGGTTCGAAGCCTGGATCCATCGGATCCTGGTGAATGCCTGCTATGCCGAAGCGAAGCGGGCGACCAAGTGGTCTTCCAACGTCGTGGCTCTGACGATCGAGGGGCCATCGACACCGGACGCCGCCCAGGACGTCGCGACGCGCGACGCGCTCGAGCGCGGGTTCCGCCGGCTGCCGACGGAGCAACGGGCCGCCTTCGTCCTCCACCACTACCTCGGCTTGTCGCTCGGCGAGATCGCCGAGACGCTTGACGTCCCGACCGAGACGGTCAAGTCGAGGCTTCGATACGCCACCTCAACGCTTCGGGCGGCCCTGGAGGCTGACGCCCGAACGACGACCCCTGCCTCTCGGGAGCGGATGGCATGACGGACAACGAGTTCGAACGGACGGCGCGAGCCTGGCTCGACGACGGCCCGGACCAGATCTCCGACCGCGCCGTGCGATCCGCGCTCGACCAGATCCATGTCACGCGACAGCGCCGCTCCTGGGGACCGGCGCGGAGGTTCTCATCCATGGGGAATCCACTCCGCCTGGTGGCTGGTCTGGCGGCCGTCGTGCTGGCCAGCGTCATCGGGCTTTCACTGCTCCCGGGGGGAGGTTTCAGCGGAGGCCTCGTAGGCCCGCCGCCGTCCCCGACTCCCACTCCATTGCCCACACCGATCCCGTCCCCGCTGACCGTCGGCGATCCCGCACCCATGCCGGCCGGCACGTACGTCACGGCCGACCCATTCCTGGCCCGGGTCACGTTCACGCTGCCCGACGGTTGGTCGGGGAACATGGGCGGTCCGTATCTCGTCGGCCTCGGTCACACCTCCTCTTCCACCGACGTCGCCTTCTCGATCTTCGACACCGTCTACGCCGACCCGTGCGACTTCGGCAAGGGGCCGATCAGCCCGCGACCGGGATCGTCAGTCGACGATCTGGCCAATGCGCTCGCAAGCCTGCCGAACATCCAGGTCACCGCGCCGACGGATATCACCATCGACGGCTTCCACGGGAAGCAGCTCACGCTGACCGCGCCCGCGAGCCTGGCCGGCTGCACTCTGTCGCCGGAGGGCGACATGCGCATCTGGGACTACCCCCTGGGGGCGACCTACGGCATGGCCGCAGGAGTCCGCGACACGCTGTGGATCCTCGACGTCGACGGGCAGCGCCTCGTGATCGACGCGCCGGAACCGCCGGGCCAGACCGCGGCCACCAAGGCCGAGGTCCAGGGCGTCCTCCAGTCCCTCCACCTCGCGGCCGTCCCGACACCGTCACCCAGCCCCTCCTGAAAGGAGCCATCTCATGCGAACTCGACTCTTCTTCGCCATGCCCATCGCACTGGCCGCAGTCGTGATCATCGGCGGGGTCGCCCTCGCGACGCCGGCCGTCGGCCTGACCAGCACGCCGATCGCGAACGGCACCCTCGATCCCGTCAACATCCACGTCAAGAACGGCGACTGGATGACCAAGCTCCAGATCAAGGGTGAATCCAGCGTCTCGGTCGTCCAGAACACGGTGGTTCCCGGCGGCACCTTCGGATGGCACAGCCACCCCGGCCCGAGCTTGATCATCGTGAAGTCCGGGACGATCACCTTCTATCACGGTGATGACAAGACCTGCACGCCGGACGTGAAGCACGCCGGCGACGCCCTGATCGACGACGGCACGGACGTCCACATCGGGCGCAACGAGGGCACCACGGACGTGGTCGTCATCGTCACCAGGTTCCTTCCGCTCGGCGCACCCACCCGGATCGACGAGCCCGCCTCCGGCTTCTGCGGCTTCTGACGGTCCCTGTCCTGCGCGCCCATTTTGGGGTGGGCGCGCAGGACGCTCTTCGCTAGCCGGGCAGACCCAGCAGCTGGGTTCGCAGCGCTGCCGCAAGCCACGCCTCGTATTCGTCAGCCGACCAGCCTCTGGTCACCAGCTCCAGGTAGATCTCCAGGAGCGTCAGCGCCAGCACCAGATCGTGAGCCTTCTTCACGGTCAGGCCCGCAACGAGATGCGGGCCGAGGGGTCGAACGACCTCGAACAGGCCGCGCGCCCTCGTTTCGAGGATCGCGGTGACGTCCGCTGCAGCGACGGGATCGACTCGCAGCGCATCGCGCTGGATCGATAGCGCGGCGGCGCCGGACACCCACTGGTTTCGCATGAACCCGGCGAAGGCATCGAGGCGTGCGGAAGGGTCATCGATCGCGAGGACCTGGCCCATCCGCTCACTCGTCCGAGCCGAGGCGAACCAGGCGTCGCGGATCTCGCGGACGAGACCCGCCTTGGATCCGAACGCCCAGTAGACGGTCTGGGGCGCGACATCGGCCGCACGGGCGACGTCGGCGATGGTCGTCCGCGCGTAGCCCTGCTCCACGAAGAGGTCGCGGGCGGCATCGACGATCCGCGTGCGCGTGGCCTCGCGGTCGCGTTTGCGGGTGGGCTTGACAGCACTCACCGAACTAGAGTATCACTCCAGTATCAACTAGAGTCACACTCCAGTAGTGAGGTTCCGAGCCATGACTACCGAGACGTCCACGACCCAGACGAACGAGCAGATCTGCCGAGCCCTCATCGAGCGCGGCTTCAACAACGGCGAGCTCGACGGTCTCGAGGCGTTCGTCGCCCACGACATCGTCGAACACCAGGAGGGCTCGACCTCCGGTATCGACGGCCTGCGGGCGCTCATCACCGAGCTGCGCACCGCGTACTCCGACCTCCACCTCGAGATCGAGGACACCGCGACCTCGGGCGACAAGGTGTGGTTCCGCATCCGTTCGACCGGCACCAACGACGGCCCGATGTGGGGTCGCCCGGCGACCGGCCGCCCGATCGACATCACCGTCATGGACGTCATGCGTGTCGTCGACGGCCGCATGGTCGAGCACTGGGGCGTCGCCGACCGGCTGGCGGTCCTCAAGCAGATCGGCGCGATGGGCGGAGGACGCTGACGCGACGCTAGCCGGACAGAGGCGCAACCGGCTGGTTTAGGTCGCGCGGCATGTCGCCGTGACCGGTGGCGCACCGTCCGCCGTCTGCAAAGCAGTTCCGGCATGGACCGAACCGGACGGACTGGACACCATCCCAGGGCAACCTGATGATGGCCCGGCCATGACTGCCGAGATCATCGGGCGGGACGCCGAGCTGTCCGTGGTCCTGGGTTTCCTCGATCGCCCCGTCGATGGGCTCAGGGCTCTGGTCCTTGAGGGTGAGCCGGGCATCGGGAAGTCCACGTTGTGGCTCGCCGGCCTCGCGGCCGCACGCGAACGTTCCTTCCGCGTCCTGAGTTCTCGACCGGCGGAGATCGAACGGACGCTTCCAAACCTTGTCCTTGGCGACCTCTTCGGTGACACGCCGCCCGAGCTGCTGGAGTCGTTGCCGGTACCGCGGCGCCACGCGTTCGAATCCGCGCTGCTCCTGCGAGAAGGGCCTGGCCTGCCGGTCGATTCGCGGGCGCTTGGCGTAGCGATCGCCACGATCCTGCCGATGCTCGCGGAAGGACGACCACTCCTGCTCGCGATCGACGACGACCAATGGATGGATCCATCGTCGGCCGCAACGATCCGGTTCGCTTTGCGACGACTGGGCCTCCAGCCCATCTTGCTGCTCCTCGCCCGGCGGATCGACGGCGTTCCGACGTCGGCGCTCGAGGATGGCGTGGACCCGACCGAGGTGGCGCGGCTGCGCGTCGGCCCGCTGAGCGCGGGTGCGATCCACGGGCTCCTTCGACATCGGCTGGAGATCGCGTTTTCCAGACCGGCGCTGCTGCAACTCCACGAGCTTTCGGGCGGCAACCCGTTCTACGCGCTCGAGCTTGCCCGCGCCAGGTCCGCTGACCCGGCGCGAGACGCGACCGTGCCCGTCGCTGTCCCTGGCAGCCTGGAGCGGATGGTGGGTGAACGCCTTGGCACCCTGGAAGTGTCGACTCGATGGGCGCTCCTCCTCGTCGCTGCGCACGGCCGCTTGCCTATCAACCTGCTTCTTTCCCTCGAAGTCGCACCGGACGCGATCCGGCCAGCCCTGGCCCTGAACCTGATCGAAATGACCGAGGGTGTCGTTCGCTTCACCCATCCCTTGCTCGCAGCTGGCGCGTACCACGGGATGTCGCCCGAGGAGCGCCGCGCCGCCCACCGTCTCCTGGCCACGGCGTTCGAGGATCCGGTCGATCATGGCCGGCACCTCGCTCTCGCGGCGGACGAGCCTGATGACGGCCTCGCCGCGTCCCTCGAGTCAGCTGCGATCGTTGCCCGCCTCCGTGGGATGCCGATCGCGGCCGCCGAGCTCGCCGAACACGCGCTGCGCCTCACCCCACCCGATGCGCTCGACGATCGGCAGCGTCGCGCCCTCGCGACGGCCCGCGCACATCTGCAGGCAGGCGAAGGGGCACGGGCGCGAGCCATCGTGGACGATCTGCTTGCCACAGCTTCGAGAGGTCAACGACACGCTGAAGCTCTCGTTCTCAAGTCAGAGCTCGAGGCCCCGGCGATGGCGGTCACGCTGCTGCTCGAGGCCCTGACCGACGCCGTCGGCATTCCGGCACTCGAGGCGAGCATTCACTCCGCGCTCGCGGAGGCGGGACCGTTCACGCAGGGGCGCGCCTGGGCTGAGCTACACGCCCGCGCAGCGCTGAAGCTGGCCCGACGGCTCGACGACGACGCGCTCCGCGCGACCGCCCTCGCCATGCTCGCCAGCATCCGCCTCGACTACGGCGATCGGCAGGCCCTCAAGCTCGCCGAGCAGGCATCCCGTCTCGCTGCTCGCCTGGACGATCCGCGCCAGGTGCAAGGCGCGGGCTGGGTCGTCGGTGCCGTGCTCACGGTGTGGGGTGAGCTGGATCGCGCCCGCGAGTGGCTCGACGACCAGTTGGACGCGTGGCGAGACCGCGACGAGCAGGTGCGGTCGGAGCTGCTCGGGTACCTCGCGCTCGTCGAATTGTGGTCAGGTCACTGGGACCTGGCGAGCGAGTACGCCGAACAGGCGCATGAGATCGACGCCCAGTATGGGGTCGACCTGCCCCAGGACCATCTCCTGCCAGCGCTCATCGCACTGCACCGCGGCGAGCTCGCGAATGCGGCGGCGCGTTCGACGCTCGCGTTGTCCCTGGCTCGGGGGCAGGTGTTGCCGATGCACGTGGCGATCCTCGCCACCTGCGACCTGTGGAGCGGGCGACCGACGACGGCTGTCGCCGGTTTCCTCCGAGCGGAGGAGATGGCTGATCTCAGGGGTTGGGGCGAGCCGGCGCTGCGGTTCTGGCGGGCCGACTACGCCGAGGCGTTGCTCCAAGCCGGACGGGACGATGATGCCGAGGCGCTGGTGGATGACTGGGAGGCAGCGGCTGCGCGCCTTGGCCGCGATCGGGTGCTTGCGCAAGCCGTGCGCTCTCGCGGACTCATCGCTGCGGCGCGCGGCGAGCTCCTCGACGCTGCGCGGCTCCTCGAGGACGCCGTCGACAGGCACGAGGCAGTCGCGGACCCGTTCGGGCGCGCCCGGGCGCTCCTCGCACTTGGCGTGGTCAGGCGCCGCGCGCGGCAGAAGCGCACGGCGCGAGCTGCGATGGAGGCCGCGCTATCCGGGTTCCAGGTGCTCGGAGCCGCAAGCTGGGCAGTCGTGTCACGCACTGAGGTCGCCCGGATCGGAGGACGGGCGCGGATCGAAGGCCTGAGTCCTTCAGAGCTCAGCGTCGCGGCCCTCGTCGCCGAGGGCCGAACGAATTGCGAGATCGCGTCGGCCCTGTTCCTGGGCGAAACCACCGTCGCGAGCCACCTGTCCCACATCTACGCCAAGCTGGGGATCCGGTCCCGGACGGAGCTTGCTCGCCACGTGCTGCCGCCCGCACCACCGTCGTGAGCAACAACCGTCGGTTCTGAGGTTTCCTCCACTGCTGCGACGCGCCTACGGTGCCCGACATGCCGAGCTATCTCGTCGAAACGTTCCTCGCACGCGGCGCCGCCGGTGAGCGCCAGGAGCGCGACCGACGAGCGAGCGCAGCGGCCGACGCGCTGACGCGAGAGGGAACGAGCGTCCGATTTGCTGGATCAATCCACGTTCCCGAGGACGAGATCTGCTTCTTCACCTTCGAGGCGCCGTCCGGCAATGAGGCCGCGCTCGTCGCCCAGCGGGCCGGCCTCGAGCTGCTCCGCGTGGTCGAAGCTGTCTCGTCCGGCAAGGAGTAAGGCGATGCACGCACGAATTCAGGTTTGCGACCCTCATCGCGATCGTCGGCGTAGTGGCGTTCGGGGCAAACGCGGTGGCCTCGGCTGGCGGGCAGTCGGACCTTGCCGTGATCCGACAGGTCACCGCAAAGTTCCATGACATCGAGGTCGCCAAGGCGGCCGGCTACGAGCTTGGTTATGTCAACGGTGCCGGCACGCGGATCATCACCGGCTGCGTGGCGAACCCAACGGCGGGCGTCATGGGCTATCACTTCTTCAACAAGGCCCTCATCGACGACCTCGTCGTCGATCCGCAGAAGCCCGAGGGCCTCGTCTACACGTTGCAGAACGGTGAGTACAAGCTCGGAGCCGTCGAGTACGTCGTTCCCGGCGCAAATTCCAATCCACCCGGCGTGTCCACGCCGCCGAGCGTCCTCGGGATCCAGATGCACATCCTGGTGCCGGCCGTCGGGTTCTACATCCAGCACTTCTGGGTCTGGAGCCACAACCCGGCCGGCATCTTCACCGACTGGAACCCCAAGCTCAGCTGCCCGTAAGGGGCGATCGACGCATCATCGAAGGCCGGTTTGGAATCTCCGGGCCGGCCTCCGAATGCACGGTGCGCGCAAGACAACCCTGCGTGCACCCTTGTCTGGACGGCGGGCTCAGGGGATCAACCTTGGCCAGTGGCGTCATCGATCAAGCGCTCCTGGCCGTCGAGGCTCGCCCGAGCAGGAGCGGTCGGCGCGATAGCGGGCCTGTTCGCCACGCTGGCGATGAGCCTCATCATGCTGCCCGCGAAATGGGTCGGCCTGCTTGGGACCCAGCCGCCGCGACGGATCTCCGACGAGCTGTTCGGGGCCGTCAAGGGTGACGCATGGGTCCCGGAGCAGGATCGGCGGCGAGGCACGACCTTGGTCCACCTCGGGATCGGCGCCATCGGTGGGGCGGGGTACGCGTTGGGTCGTGAGGCCACCGGACGCCGTTTTCCTGCATCCCTGGTCGGGCTCGGTTTCGGGGCAACCCTCTGGGCGTTCAACTACATCGTGGCTGCGCCGGCGCTGGACCTCTTCCCGCCCCCGTGGAAGGACCGTCCCGGCCGGCCGCCGGTCATGCTGGCCGCGAACGCGCTGTTCGGACTGGTGACCGCAGTGCTGGTCGACCGAGCGGACGCAGGCGATCGAACCGTCGAGCGCCAACTGCAAGGCCCTCGAAACCCCAGCCGACGGCCATTGAGGCCCCTGTGCCCAGCCGGCTGTCACGCTCCAGGTTCGCGGCCCAAAGGCATGCGATGAAGGAGGCAAGTCATGCGTGACTCCACCACCATGGTCGACCCGAAGTCGATCCTCAAGAACGCCCCGGTCTTCGCGAGCTTCGCGGTCAAGGACCTCGATCCTGCCCGCCAGTTCTACGGCAGCACGCTCGGCCTGGACGTGCGCGAGGACAAGGAGATGGGGATCTTCGAGATCACCGGCCCGGACAAGTCGCACGTGCTGGTCTATCCGAAGCCGGACCACCAGCCCGCGGTCTTCACGGTCCTGAATCTCCAGGTGCGTGACATCGACGAAGCTGTCGACGCGTTGACGTCGGCCGGCGTCAAGTTCGAGCGGTACGACACCGCCGAGATCAAGACCGACGCCAAGGGCGTCGCCCGCGGCGAGAAGCAGGGACCGAGCATCGCGTGGTTCCGCGACCCGTCGGGCAACATCGTGTCCGTGATGGAGGGCGATCGGTCCTAACGAACCCCAAAGCCCGAATCGAAACGCCGCCGGTCGTTCGACCGGCGGCGCTTTCATGCGTGGCGCTTCGATGTGAGATCAGCTGCAGCCGCTGGTGCTCCCGCAGTTGAGGCACTTGTAGCAGCTGCCGTTGCGGACCATGATCGAGCCGCAGTCTGAGCAGCCTGGGGCGTCGGCCTGGGTCTGGAAGCTGACCTTGGTGCTGCCGAGGGTCAGGGTGATCGGGGCGGTGGATCCGCCGCTGGAGCCGTTCGTGGTCTTGCCGTTGCCATTCGCGGCGTGACCGTTCGTTCCGGTCAGGGCGCCGTTGGTGGCGATGACGGCCAGGGGCTCGACGGCGCGGTGCGGTCGCGGCGGGCTCGGCGACAGCGGTCGCCTTCGGTGCTTCGGGTTCGGTCGGACGGCTAGTCTCGGGCGCAGCCGCCGGCTCAGGAGCCGGGGTCGGCTCGGCAACGGCCGAGGTGGTCGCCACGGACTCCGATGAGAAGCTGAACGGGCTGGTCGACGGGACCTCCTCGAGGACCGCGGCTCGCTCCTGGAGGCCGAGGTTGGCCTTGTCCTCCGGGGACAGGAAGCGCGAGCCGAGCCAGCGGAAGATGTAGTCGATGATCGACTTGGCGATCGGGATCTCCTGGTTGCCGGTGAAGCCCGACGGCTCGAACCGGACATGGGCGAACTTGTTGACGAGGTCCTTGAGCGGCACGCCGTACTGGAGCGCCACGGACACGGTCGTCGCGAAGCTGTCCATCAGGCCCGACACGGTCGAGCCTTCCTTGGCCATCTTGAGGAAGATCTCGCCGGGCTGGCCGTCCGGGTAGAGCCCGACGGTGATGTAGCCCTCGTGGCCGGCGATGTCGAACTTGTGGGTGACCGCCGAGCGCTCGGCCGGCAGCCGGCGTCGATGGGGGAGGGCGGCCTCCGCCTGGGCGCGAGCGAGCTGCTTGCGGAGCTTCTCGACCTCTTCGGAGTCGATGGCGTCGGCGCCGGACTCACCGGTCTTCTTGCCGGTGCTGAGCGGCTGGCTGCGCTTCGAGTTGTCGCGGTAGACCGCGATCGCCTTGAGGCCGAGCTTCCAGCCCTCGAGGTAGACCTTCTCGATCTCCTCCGCCGTGGCGGCCTCGGGCATGTTGACGGTCTTGCTGATCGCGCCGCTGATGAACGGCTGGATCGCGCCCATCATCCGGACGTGGCCCATGTAGTGGATGGACCGCTCGCCGTTGGCCGGCTTGAACGCGCAGTCGAAGACCGGCAGGTGCTGCGGCTTGAGGTACGGCGCGCCCTCGATGGTCTCGTGCTCGGTCAGGTAGGCGAGGATCTCATCGACCTCTTCCGCGCCGTAGCCGAGCTTGCGCAGGGCGGCCGGGACGGTCTGGTTGACGATCTTGAGGAAGCCCTCGCCGACGAGCTTCTTGTACTTGATGAGCGCGATGTCCGGCTCCACGCCGGTCGTATCGCAATCCATCATGAAGGCGATGGTGCCGGTCGGGGCGAGGACGGTGACCTGGGCGTTCCGGTAGCCGTTGGCCTCGCCGAGCTCGAGCGCCTCGTCGTAGACCGAGCGGCGCGGCGGCGATCATGTCCTTCGGGACGGCCTGGTCGGTGGGGATCGCGTAGGCCGCGTCGCGGTGCTTGGCGATGACCCGCAGGAACGGCTCGCGGTTCTCCGGATAGCTCTGGAACGGGCCGCCGTGATCGCGGGCGATGATGCTCGACTGCTTGTACGCCTCGCCGTGCATGATCGCGGTCAGGGCGGCGGCGTAGTTGCGACCCTCGTCGGAGTCGTAGGCGAGACCACGGCTCATCAGCAGCGCGCCGAGGTTGGCGTAGCCCAGGCCGAGCGGCCGGAACTTGTGGCTGTTCTCCTCGATCTTGGGCGTCGGGTAGGACGCGTTGTCGACGAGGATCTCCTGCGCGGTCAGCGTGACCTTGGCCGCGAACCGGTAGGCGTCGACGTCGAACTCGCCGCTCGCGTTGACGAACTTCATGAGGTTGAGCGAGGCGAGGTTGCACGCGGTGTCGTTGAGGAACATGTACTCGGAGCACGGGTTGGAGGCGTGGATCCGGTCCGTGTTGGCCGAGGTGTGCCACTCGTTGATGGTCGTGTCGTACTGGATGCCCGGGTCGCCGCAGAGGTGCGCGGCCTCGGCCATCTTGCGGAAGACGTCACGGGCCTTGTAGGTGTCCATGACCTCGTGCGGCTCGACGACCGCGTGGGTCTGCCACTCCCCGTCGTTGACGACGGCATCCATGAACTCGTCCGTGACGCGGACGCTGTGGTTGGCGTTCTGGAAGAAGACCGAGCCGTAGGCCTCACCCGTGAAGCTCGGGTCGTAGCCGGCCTCGATGAGGGCCCAGGCCTTCTGCTCCTCGTGCGCCTTCGAATCGATGAACTCGAGGACGTCCGGATGACCGGCATCGAGGATGACCATCTTCGCGGCGCGGCGGGTCTTGCCGCCCGACTTCACGACGCCGGCGAACGCGTCATAGCCCTTCATGAAGGAGACCGGGCCCGAGGCGGTGCCGCCGCCGGCCATCTTCTCGCGCGGATGAGCGGATGGTGGAGAGGTTCGAGCCCGCGCCGGAGCCGAACTTGAAGAGCATGGCCTCCGTCTTGGCGAGGTCCATGATCGAGGACATCGTGTCCTGCACCGAGTTGATGAAGCACGCGGAGCACTGCGGCTTCTCTTCGATGCCGACGTTGAACCAGACCGGCGAGTTGAACGCCATCTTCTGGTGGACGATCAGGTGGGTCAGCTCCGCCTTGAAGGTCTGGAGGTCCTCGTCCGTCGCGAAGTAGCGCTGGGTCTCCGCCCAGGCGGTGATCGTGTTGACGACGCGGTCGATCAGCTGGCGGACGGAGGTCTCGCGCTCCGGCGTGCCGAGGTGGCCGCGGAAGTACTTGCTGACGACGACGTTGGTGGCGAGCTGGCTCCAGAAGTCGGGGACCTCGACGTCCTTCTGCTCGAAGACGCTCTTGCCCGACTCGTTGGCGATGCCGGCGGTCCGGTATTCCCAGGTGATCTCGTCGTAGGGATGGACGCCCGGTCGGGTCCAGCGGCGCTCGAAGGTCAGGCCGCGGACGGGGGTGGTGCCGTCCCCCTCGGTGCCGTCGAAGGAGGCGCCGTAGGGGCCTGCGTGGCGATGGGGAGTGGGTGCCACGGCCGCGTCCTTGTCCAAAACGGGGGCCTGGGTGCCTCGGGCCATCTGCTCTCTCCTCCGTGCCTTCGATGCGGTGACCGTCGTAGCTGCCGCATCCTTCTCGTCGTCGGCCTCGTCGAGTGATCCTGGGGGCCGTTCCAGGCCGGCGAGTCGAGCCGGGGTGGAACGTGTTGGGCGTCTCGGTTCGATCTGGCGACCCCAAGAACGATACGCTGCCGAGGGTCGGGAGTCAACCCCAAAAACACAAGATGTAGTGGTTGGTGCTGCTACGCGAACGCTACATCTGGTGGTTGAGCGTGTCCACGCTCGGCGGCCGCGTATCCACGCTCAGGGGCCGATCGTCCACGCTCGGCGGGGAGTTGTCCACCGGGTTGTGCACGGTCCTCGAGGGGTTATGCACGGGTCGTGCACAGCGGTGGATACGGACGGATGTTCGGTTTGGGCGTGCTCCGGGTGATCAGGACGCCGGGCGTCGGCCAGGCCCTGGCCGGGCCGGCCAGGGTCGTCCGGTCCCGGTGCCCAGCCGACTCGGCCCCATTCCCAAGCCCGCCAGATATTCGTGCGCTGGGTACTGGGCCACGGATTCGCGCGATCGGGGCCGCGAGCGTCGGCGTTGAGCGTGGCGCAGTCCGTCAGAGCGGCCATTTCCACGCCGTGACTCGCCGAGTACCCGCCTGGCGCATATCTGGCCGAGAGCTGGCCGGCGAGGTTGACGTTGCGGCGGCCCGGGCGGAGCATGGACCGAGGCGAATCAGGTCGGTGGCGATGCCCCAACTCCGACGCATCCGAGAGATCGAATCCGACGACGCCGGCGTCGTGGAGAGCGCGACCGACGTGAGGTTGGAGCGCGTCGTGCCAGCCGTTGCGATCGGCGTCGTTCGGCATGACGCGCTCGAGCCGGAACCGACGGCAACGGCCATGCCGGGCGTCGACCTGGGCAGGATCTGGGCCGCCATCCGATCGCCGGCGGTCCGCAACGGCCTCGCGGCGATCGCTCTCACGACCGTCATCGCGGTCGCTCTGGGCGACCCTCGGATCGGTCTCGGGGGCGCGCTGATCGTGGCCACCACCGTCTCGGTGCGGTTCATCGACCGGCACGTGACGTTCTCGTTCGGCGCGGGGTTCGTCGGCTATCGCGCTGACATGGGCTGGCCACACGGCGTGCAGGAAGACGACGACTTCCATTGGGACTGGCGGCCGCGGACCGCGAGCCACGCCACCGAACGTCGAAGCTAGCTCGACCGCATCGCTCGCTCGAGCGTCGCCCGGTTCCGCAGCATCCAGGCCGCGCTCCGGGTGCGCCATGAAATGGCCCAGAGAAGGTCGTGTCCGGAGAGTGGGGGACCGCCGCCGAGCAGACCCATCGCCGCCGGCGACGTCGCCGTTTCGCTGACCCCCGCGTCGATCGTCTCCTGCGCCGCGCTCCGGACCGCGACCTCGATCATCTGGTCGACGAACCGGACACGGTCGGCATTCGACAGACCGTATGCGTCGACGATCGAGCGGAGCTGGCGGGCGCGGACACCGATCGGTGGGAGCCCGAGCTGCTCGGCGAGCTCGTCGTCGTGGAGCTGGGCGTTGAGCCAGGCAGCCTGGACGAGATCCCAGATCGCGCCGACCGGCCCGGCGGTGTCCCAATCGACGAGGGCGACCGGCAGGCCGTCGTGCGCCAGGAAGTTCCACGGCGTGGCGTCGCAGTGCCCGATGATCCGCGTCGCGGCCGGCAGGTCGCGCCCCCACCACGGCATCCAGACGGCGTCGGGCGGCGGGACGAAGGTCGCGGTCGCCCGATGGAGGTCCCGCAGCATCGAGCCGACCGCAGCTGCGCCCTCGTCCGACCAGGCGTGCGGTTGCGGACTCTCGCCCTCGATGAAGCCGAGCATCTCCCGTCCCTCGGCATCCAAGCCGGGCTCGACGACCCGCGGCGCGCCCTCGAATCCCTCGCGGGCCACGTGACGCAGGAGTGCGAGGACGGTCCGACTCCACGGCCGGCCCTCGCGGAGGACGACATCGCCGCGCCGACGGAC
Source organism: uncultured Chloroflexia bacterium (assembly GCA_963755995.1). Lineage (GTDB taxonomy): Bacteria > Chloroflexota > Limnocylindria > Limnocylindrales > CSP1-4 > SPCO01. The sequence goes on from CAVWLQ010000005.1 coordinate 513,258, forward strand.
CACGGTCGAGCCGCCGGTCCGGGTTTCCAGGTCCATGCGAAGAGGGTGGTCAGGGCCGGCCGAGCCGTCAAGCCACGGATGACCGACGATTGAGCGGCCGACAAGGGCGAGTCGTCATCGTCGCGGGATGGACGACGTCCGGTTCGGGACCGTGTTTCGGACGGTTCGCCAGCGGCGTGGATGGCGACAGGCGGACGTGGCCAAACGTTCGGGCATGTCGCAGTCCGCGGTATCTCGGATCGAACGTGGACAGGTCGGGCCTCAGTCGATCGACACCGTGCGTGCGCTCGGGGCCACGCTCGAGATTCGCGTCGGGCTGATCGCCCAGTGGCGTGGCGGCGATCTCGACCGTCTGCTCAATCGCCGCCACTCGATGCTGCACGAGTCGGTTGCTCGGATGTTCCGCGACGTGTTGCCTGCCTGGATCCTCGCGCCCGAGGTCTCGTTCTCGATCTACGGAGAGCGCGGGATCATCGACATCCTCGCGTGGCATCCGGATCGCCGGGCACTCCTGGTCGTCGAGCTCAAGACCGATCTGGTCGACGTGAACGAGCTGGTTGGGACCCTCGACCGCAAGCGGCGGCTCGCGAACGCGGTGGGTGAGCGACGTGGCTGGGAACCTGCGACCGTGTCGGCCTGGTTGATCGTCGCCGCGAGTCGGACGAATTCGGCGTCGGGTCGACGCGCATCAGGCGATGCTTCGGGCGGCCCTGCCGGATCGTCGGCCAACGATCGGGCGATGGCTTCGGGATCCGGTCGGGATCGTGAGCGGTCTGTCGTTGTGGACAGATATGCCCGGGATGGGTACTGGGCAACGCGGAACCCCGATCCGACGCGTGTCGGCAGGGTCGAGCGTCGCCGGCAAGCGTGGATCCGAGTCGAGGGGCGGCCGATCGGGTTGATCTCGCGGCCGAGCACCCCCGGGGTGCATATGTGGCCAAGGGTCTGGTCGCTGTGACTGGCATGCCCCGCGGGCGGACGTGCCGCGGCGGGCCGAGATGCATGGTGCACACGGCCCGCGAATTACGCTAGCATCGGGTCTCCGAACGGCTTTGCCAACTTACTGGACAAAGTCGGCGGACGGTCGAAGGAGGCCTGCCAGACCCGGTGGCACGCAGCGATCTGATCCTGGAGCGCGTGATGCTCGCCTTCGAGGGCGACCGGCTGCCGGATTGGGTGGAACGCCGGGTTCGCGATGCGCCGGTCGCCGGCGTCACCCTGTTCATGGCGGTCAACGTGCTGCGACCTCACCAGGTCCGTGGGCTGACCGAGGCCTTCCAGGCAGCCGGTGCCGGGGCAGGGGATGGATCCGCGCCCGCGCTAGGCCCTCTGCTCGTCGCCGCGGATCAGGAGGGCGGCCAGCTCATCGCGCTCGGTGCCGAGACGACCCAGTTCGCCGGCAACATGGCCCTCGGGGCGGCCGATGACAAGGCCCTGACCGAGCGGGTGGGCGCCGCGATCGGGCGCGAGTCGCGTGCCATGGGCGTCAACCTCGTCTACGCGCCGGCGCTCGACCTGGCGACCGAGCCGACGAATGCGGCCCTCGGGATCCGCTCGTTCGGGAGCGATCCGGCGGCGGTGGCCCGGCACGGGGCGGCGATGGTGCGCGGGCTCCAGTCGGCCGGCGTGGCCGCATCGATCAAGCACTTTCCGGGGCTGGGCGCCGCGGCCGACGACACCCATCACGGCCTCGGCGTCATCCACGGCAGCCGCCACGACATCGAAACGCACGAGCTCGTCCCGTTCCGGGCAGCCATCGCGGCGGGCGCGCGCACCGTGATGTCGTCGCACATCGCCGTGCCCGGGCTGACCGGGGACTCGACCTTGCCGGCGACCCTCTCGCGAGCCGTCTTCGAGGGGACGCTGCGTGGCGAGCTCGGGTTCGACGGGATCTCGATCAGCGATGCGCTCGACATGCACGCGCTCGCCCAAGGCGCCGCGCAGGCAGTCGACATCATCGCGGCGATCCGCGCCGGGATCGACCTGCTCCTGACGACCGCCGACCGCGACGCCCTCGACCGGATCGAGTCGACGCTGGTGGCCGCTGCGGGGCGCGGCTTGTTCGAGGCGGACGAGATGGCGGCCTCCGCCCGTCGCCTCGCCGAGCTGCGGGCGTGGCTGGCCGAGTTCGGACCCGCACCCGACCTCGACGTGATCGGCTCCGCCGAGCATCGAGCCTTGTCCCGCGAGCTGGCCGAGCGGTCTTTGACGAGGCTGGACACGGCTGCCGACGGCACCGAACCCGCCCCGATCGCCCTTGCCCGGACCGCCCGGATCCTGGCGATCATGCCCCAGCCAACCGACATCACCCCCGCCGACACCTCGTCCGCGGTCGCGCCTGGGCTGGCGCGGGCGTTGCGGACCCGGTTCGCGTCGGTCGACGAGGTCGTCGTCGAGGTCGCGCCATCGGATGCCGAGATCGCCGCGCTCCGGGACCGCGTCGCCGCGTTCGATGCCGTCGTCGTCGGTACCATCGAGGCGCACCGCCAGCCCGCCCAGGCGGCACTGGTCCGAGCGTTCGCCGGGAGTGGGAGGCCCACCATCGCGGTCGCGATGCGGACGCCGTGGGACGGGGCGGTCTACCCGGCCGGGGTTCCCGCGATCGCCACGTACTCGATCCTGCCCGACCCGCTCGAGGCGCTGGCCCGAGCGCTGGCGGGGGAAATCGGCCTCCCGGGTCGGTCGCCCGTCGAGCTGACGGCTCCCGAATGAGCGACGCGAGCCGGACGGCCTAGGCGGTCACAGTCCGCTGTACGCGTGCAGGCCGCTGAACCAGAGCGAGCCGGAGTAGGTCACCAGGACCATCCCGAAGCCGACGACGAGCAGCAGCGCGGCGGGCCGGCCGGCCCACGAGCGCTGGTTGCGTGCGTGCAGGTAGATCGCGTAGGTCAGCCACGTCACGAGCGCGGCGGTCTCCTTCGGATCCCAGCCCCAGTAGCGGGACCAGGCGATCGAGGCCCACCACGACCCGAGGATGATCATCGTCGCGAAGATCGGGAAGCCGATGATCACCGCCCGATAGGCGACCTCGTCGAGGACCTTGTGCGACGGCAGCCAGGCGAACCGGTCGTTCTGGCCCTGCGCGAGGTAGGCCACGCCGGCCGCGAAGCTCGTCGCGAAGATCCCGTAGCTGAGGACCGCCATGCCGACGTGGATCGTCAGGAGCGGCGCGTTCTGGAGCGCCGGCACGAGCGGCGCGATCTCGGACGGCAGGCTCGAGGCGTAGAGGAGGATCGCCAGGGCGACCCCGACCGGGATGAACCCGATCGTCCGGATCGCGTAGCGCCGCTGCAGGTAGAGGTAGCCGCCGATCATCGAGAACGCGAAGGCGACGCTGAACTCGAACAGGTTGCCCCACGGCCCACGCCCCACGACGTACGCGCGCATCAGCATCGAGACGCCCAGGGCGACCCAGCCGATGAAGGTCAGGCCGATCGCGACCCGCGACAGCGGGCTCGGCGAGGCGTAGGTCTCGAGACCGGACGCGGCCGCGCGGGATTGCTCGGTGACGAACGAGCCGGTCACGACGCCTGCGTAGGCGGGCTGTCGGACGGGCACGAGACTGGGCAGCAGCCGGCGGTCGTTGGCGAGCATGACAGCGTGCCCGACGTGCGCCGCGAAGCCGAGGGCGACGAAGATGACGCCGACCGAGAACAGGCCCGACGAGATCGCCGCGAGGGTCATCGGGTCAGGCTGCCGCCGCGCCGCCGGGGCGCGGACCGGAGGTCGTGCGGACGGCGACCGCCCGCGGGTTGACCTTCAGGACGAGGCCGCAGTTGGTGCAGGTGTCGATGATCGCCGGGCGACCGAGGTTGCACATCGGGCAGATCACGGCGAGCTCGTCCCGGCAGCGCTCGCAGCGGACCGTGCCGGACGGATAGACCAGCTGGTCGCGGCGGCAGTGGGGCAGGCCGACAGGGTAGATGGGGTCACCGCCGGGGCCGATCTCGGCGACCCGCGGGCCTTCCTCGAAGGTCACCTTCGTCCGCGGCTTGCGGATCGTGTAGATCATCATCCCGAGCGCCAGGAAGGTCAGGAACGGGGCCACGACGCCGAGCAGGATGATGACCGGCAGGGCGCCGATGAGGCCGCCCCAATCGGGCAGCACGAAGATCGATGTGACGGCGAGGATCTGGTTCCAGATCTCGTTCAGCACGTCGAGGATGTTCACGGCCGCATCCTACCAGTCCCGCCCGTCGGACCGCCGCTCGGGCCCCCGCTCCGGGGCGCCTTGCGCGGGTTGCCCTTCTTGGTCGTCGCCCCGCGTCCGGGCTTCCAGGACGGCCGGTCGGTCTCCGCCGGGTCGCCGTCGCTGATCGTGGCCGGTGTCTGGACCGGCCGGGCACCCCGCGCCGGCCGCGGATTGCCGACGGAGGGCGAGCGCAGCCGACCCGCCCCGAGGCGGCCGAGCAGCCACGCCGAGCCCGCCGTCCGCGCCCCCCGCAGCCGCGATCCGTGGCGCAGGTCGCGGTCATCGGTGACCACGAGGAGCACCGCCGAGCCCTCGGCGCCGTCGAGCATCCGCACGTCATCGATCATCGTGAGGATGACCTCGTCGGCCGTCCGCCCACCGCTATAGCGGACGACCAGCCCGGTCGCGATGCGCTCGTTCCGGAGGCCGCGTTCCGGCGGTCCGTCGAAGACGAGCTCGATCGTCGTGGCGGCCGGGATCGCGCCACGGAGCCGGCCGATGAGCGCGGCCGGCGGCGCGGCATCCGGACCGGAACCGGCGGCCTTCGAGATCGCGTGGAGCAGGTTCGTGCCGTCGATCAGCAGGCGCCGGGTGGCGGCGAGCGGGTCGCGGTCGGCGTGGGGCATCGCCGCCATCGTACGCGGCCGGGGGCGCACGGCTACGATCGGCCGATGGGCCTCCTCCTCCTGGTCGACCTCGACGGCGTCGTCTACCGCGGCACGCAGCCGGTGCCGGGCGTCGCCGCGGTGCTGGCCGATCGCGCGGCCCGCGGCGACGACGTCGTCTACGTCACCAACAACTCGATGCACTACCGGGCGGACTACCAGACCCGGCTCGCCGCGATGGGCGCACCGGTCTCGCCCGATACGGTCGTGTCCTCCGCCCGGGCGACGGCCGCGTACCTGCACGAGCACGACCCGGGGATCCGCCGCGTGCTGGTGCTCGGCGGCAGCGGGCTGGAACGCGAGCTGCGCGACGCGGGCTACGACGTCGTCACGGCCGGCACGGCCGCGACGCGGATGAGCCAGGAGCCCATCGACGGGTTCGCCGCCGCCGGCAACCCCGACGCGGTCGTCGTCGGGCTCGATCCGAACCTGACCTACGCGCGGCTCGTCGCGGCATCCGATTCCATCCGCGCAGGAGCCCATTTCATCGCGACCAACCGCGACCCGATCTACCCGACCGAGCGCGGACTCCGACCCGGTGCCGGGTCGCTGGTCATCGCGCTGGAGGCAGCGACCGGGGTCGTGCCGATCTCGATCGGCAAGCCCGCCCCCTATCTTCTCGAAGCGGCCGCGCACGCCGTTGGTCGCGAGCCGAGTGAGGCGATCATGATCGGCGACGGCATCGCCACCGATCTGGCGGCCGCGCGCGCCGTGGGCGCCCGATGCGTCTTCATGCTGACCGGCGTGACGACCCGGGCGGAGGTGGCGGCCCTGCCGCCCGACCAGCAGCCGACGGCGATCGCGGCAGACGCGGCCGAGCTGGCCGCCGCGCTCGACGCGCTCGGGGGCGAGCCCGTCTGATCCCGGCGTCAGTCCAGGCTGGACGCGACCTGGTCGGTCGCGACGGGCAGGCCCGTTGTCGTCGCCTGCTCATCCCCTGCGGTCGCGCCGCCATCCCCGACGAACCCGTCGAGGATCGCGACCACCCGTCGCGCCCCGAGCCCGTCCAGGATCGAGCGTCCCGCCTCGGCCGCGGCGCGTGCCTCCGGCGATCCGGTCCCGACCAGCCGAACGAAGATCAGCGAGGTCATCGCCTCGTCCCACGGCAGGCCCAGGTCGCGCCAGCCGGCGATCGCGGCCCGGAAGCCGGCGATGGCCTCCTGGGTCGACCCGTCCAGCGCAGCCAACCCGGCCCGGATGGCGGTCTTGTCCATGTCGATCGCCCGGCCGTGCGCGCCGGTCGCGACCATCCGCTCCAGCGCCAGCCGGGCGTGCGTCGCGTCACGCGCCAGCAACGCCATCCCGGCCGCCCGCGGCAGCACGTATGGAGCGTTGAGGGCGCTCATATCGGCCATCTCCATCCAGCCGGACGCGGCCTCGTCGAACCGTCCGTCGGCGAATGCGCCCCAGGCGCGCATGTCGATCTCGTTGCTGGCGAAGTCGTTGTCCTGGACGTCGTCCATGATCCCGGCGTAGCGGGCTGCGAGCTCGGTCATGTCGATCTCGCCGCGGAGCAGCGCGATGACGGTCGATGCGCCTTCCATCGGCAGCCGGGTCGCCGCTTCGATCTCGAGCTCGTCGAGCCATGCGAACTCGGTCGCCTGGAATGACCATTCGCCGGTCCGGAACGTGTCCTCACCGGCATTGCCGATCAGCAGCAGCTCCATGTCGCGGCGCCCGATCCGGCGGGCGATGGCGATCGCCTGTCGCTCGAGCTCGACGGCCGCGCGGGGATCGCGGATCGCCAGGTCGAGGCTGAGCGCGACCAGCGCCCGCACCTCCCAGGCCGGCAGGTCGGATTCGACCGCGAGCCGTCGCGCCGCCTCGACGAGAGCCATGCCCTCGAGTGGTCGGCGCGCCTTCGAGAGCAGGCTGCCCTTGATGACGAGCGTGTCGATCAGGAGCTCGTTCAGCTCCTCGTGCTCGGCGATGGGGAGGGCGCGGTCGACCAGCTCGAGGCCTTCGGCGATGCGGTCCTGGCTGAACCGCACGCGGCCCAGCGCGCTGAGGAGGGCGGCGAGATCGCAATCGTCAGCGACGCCCTCTGCTTCCACCACGGCGGGCTCGAGCAGGACTCCGGCGTTCTCGAGCCGGCGGCCGGTGATGAGCGCCGCGGCGAGCGAGGCCGTCGACTGGAACACGGCGGTCGTGTCGCCCATCTCACGGCGGAGGGCGATCGCCTCGCGCAGGAACGCCTCCGCCGCGTCCGTCTGCACCGCGTTGCTGGCGGCCCGCCCGGCGCGCTCGAGGATGGGCGCTCGCTCGGATGGGTCGGACGTGACGAGGAGTGCCTGCCCGAGGAAGCCGACGGCGCTCTCGGGCGAGCCGAGGCCGAGCGCGCGATCGGCCGCTCCGAGCAGCGCGAGCCGGGCCTGGACGGCCACCGCGTCGCCCTCGGGGCCGTCCGGCGCGGACTGCCAGGCGGCGATGTAGTGGCCCGCGAGCGCGCCGGCCAGCTCGTCCTCGCCGAGCGATTCGAAGAAGCGGGCGGCGGCCAGGTGCCGGGAGCGCCGATCGCGCTTGGCCAGCGTCCCGTAGGCGACCTCGCGGATGAGGGCCTGGACGAAGCCGTACATGCCCCGCTCCGGCGAGCGCGGGTCGATCTCCTGGGTGAGCAGCTCCGCCTTGGCGAGATCGCGCAGCCGCGCCTGGAGGCGGACCGGCTCCTCGCCGGAGACAGCGGCCAATCCCTCGAGGGTGAAGGAGTGGCCGAGCACGGCCGCATCCTGGAGCAGCGTCCGGTCGGCCGGGTCGAGGCCGTCCAGCCGCGCCGCGATGAGCGCCTGGAGCGTCTCCGGCACGGCCAGCTCGCCGAGGTCGCCGACCGGTTCGTAGTGGCCGTCGGCCTCGCGCAGGCGGCCGTCCGATACCAGCATCCGGACGGTTTCGACCGCGTACAGCGGGATGCCGTCGGCGCGGGCGATGATCGAGCGCGCCGCGGGCAGCGGGAGGCCCGGGACGAGACCGGCCAGCAGCTCGTGCATCGCCGCCTCGGTCAGCGGCTCCAGTCCGAGGGCCAGGAAATTGCGCCGGCCGGCTCCCCAGTCGGGCCGGCGCTGGAGCAGGTCCGGGCGGGCGAGCGTGATGATCAGGATCGGGACGCCGCGGCTCCATTCGAGGAGGTGGTCGATGAAGTCGAGCTGACCCGCATCCGCCCACTGGAGGTCCTCGAACAGGAGACCGACCGTGCCGGTCGACGCCAGCCGTTCGAAGAACGTGCGCCAGGCGCGGAAGAGCTCGTCGCGGCCGCCGGCCGGGGCGTCGCCGACGCCCAGCAGCGCCAGCATCGACGGCTCGATCCAGGCCCGTTCGCGTTCGTCCGGGACGTGGGTCGCGAGCATCTCGGCGACCTTCGCCCGGGTCGTCTCCGTGTCGTCCGTCTCGAGCAGGCCGGCGCGCGAGCGGATCATCTCGCCGAGCGCCCAGAACGTGAGCCCCTCGCCGTAGGCCGGCGAGCGGCCGTCGTGCCACCAGACGCCCTCGACCACGCCGTCGACGTACTTGAGGAACTCCCAGGCCAGCCGGCTCTTGCCGATGCCGGCCTGGCCGGTGATCGAGACGAGCCGGGCACGTTGCTCGCGAGCGGTCGCGTGGAACAGGTCCTTGAGGAGGCGGAGCTCTTCGTCGCGACCGACGAACGGCGCCTCGAGCCGGTCGCTTCGACCGAGGCCCTTGCGCTTGCTGACGACGCGCAGGGCCAGCCAGGCGGCCATCGGCAGCTGCTTGCCCTTCAGGACCTGGTCGGCGATGGGCTCGAAGGCGATCGCGCCGGAGGCGGCTCGCTGGGTCGCGTCGCCGACGAGGACCGTGCCGGGCGCGGCGGCGGTCTGAAGCCGCGAGGCGGTGTTGACGAGGTCGCCCGCGACCATCCCCTGGTCGCTCGCGCCGATCGTCACCGCGGCCTCGCCGGTCAGCACGCCGGACCGGGCCTGGACGCCCGGCCCGAGGTCGCGCACGGCCTCGACCAGCTCGAGGGCGGCCCGGACGGCCCGCTCCGCGTCGTCTTCGTGCGCGACCGGGGCGCCCCAGACGGCCATGACCGCGTCGCCGATGAACTTCTCGACGGTCCCGCCGTAGCGGTCGATGATCTCGCGCGACATGTCGAAGTACCGGGTGAGCAGCTCCCGGACGGCCTCCGCGTCGCGCCCTTCCGCGAGCGCCGTGAACCCGACGAGGTCCGCGAAGAGGACCGTGACGAGCCGGCGTTCCGCGACGGGGGCGAGCTGGGCCCGTGGCGCGGCCGGGGTCGCGGTCGCGGCGGCCGCCGGGCTCGCCTCGTCCCCGATCAGGCGATAGCCGCAGTCACCGCAGAACCGCGCGGTCGGGCTGTTCGTGGCGCCGCAGGACGGGCAGAGCGCGATCAGCCGGTGGCCGCATTCAGCACAGAACTTCCGCCCGGGCTCGGTCGGCGTTCCGCAGGCGGGGCAATTCACGGGTGGAATGTACCGTGCGCGTCCGACCCGTGCCCATCGGGGCTTCCGGTGCGCCGGACAGTCAGTCCTGCGCGAGCTCCGGGATCCCGGCGCCCCATGCCGCGAACTCGGCCCGCAACGACGCCAGGTCCTCCTCGTCGGCGAACGCCACATCCAGGGCGTGGCGATCGATCGCCCACAGCTCCGGCAGGGTCAGCCCGATCGTCTCGACGGCCCCCAGGTACTCCTCGGACAGGGTGATGTCCGAGACCGTCGTGTCGTCCGTGTTCAGCGTGACCGGCACGCCGGCCCGGTGGAGCCGGGCGAGGGGGTGCGCCGCGACCGACTCGACGATCCCGGCCTGCCAGTTCGACGTCGGGCACAGGTCCAGCGTCACGCCGCGCGTGACCAGCTCAGCGCACAGCGCCGGGTCGTCGATCGCACCCGGCCCGTGGGCGATCCGCTCCGGCTCGACCGCGAGCGCCCGACGGACCTGGTCGGCCCCGCCCCATTCGCCGGCATGGACCGTGATCCGCAGGCCCCCGTCGCGGGCCGCATCGAACGCCGCGGCATGGGTCAGCGGATCAGGAGAGGCGGCCTCCGGTCCAGCCAGGTCCCAGCCGGTCAGCCCGGCCTCGCGAAAGCGCGCCGCCGTCTTGGCGAGGGTGACGTTCGCCTCGGGGTCGTGCGAGCGCAGCGCGGTGCAGATGAGCCGCACGGTGGTGCCGGTCCGGAACGCCGCATCGGCGGCGCCCGCGCAGACCGCCGCGATCCCGTCGCCGACCGACAGCCCGCCCGCGACGTGCAGCAATGGCCCCCAGCGGATCTCGACGTAGCGGACGCCGTCCGCGGCCTTGGTCTCGACCAGCTCGGCGGTGATCCGCTCGAGCGCCTCGGCGTCCTGCATCAGGGCGATCGGGAGGTCGAACGCGCGCAGCAGCTCGGCCTGGTCGCGGCACGGCATCGGCGCGATGAGCGCGGCGGACATCCCGGCCCAGTCGCGCGGTGCATCGATGCCGCGCGTCCGCGCGAGGTCCAGGGCGGTATCGACACGCAGCGAACCGTCGAGATGGAGGTGGAGCTCGGCCTTCGGCATAGCCTGGATCAGGCGGCGGAGGGCGGGCGCGGCGAGCGGCGTGCCGCCGTCCGCCGGGGTCTGGGGGTCGTCCATGGCGTCGATGCTACGATTCCGCGGCCGTCGCGATCCGATGGACCCGCAGGCAAGGAACCCAACTCCATGTCCACCGTCCTCGTGACCGGCGCGACCGGCTTCGTCGGCAGCCACCTGATCCCGGCGCTCCTCGGCCGCGGATCATCGGGTCGTCGCGCTGGTCCGGACGCCGACCGACGGCGAGCTGGTCCTCTCCCGTCTGGCCACCGCCCGCCGTTCCGCGGTCGAGACGCGTGTCGGCGACGTCACCCGGCCGGCCACGCTCGGGGCGGCCCTCGACGGTGTCGATGCCGTCGTCCACCTGGTGGCGATCCCGCGGGACTTCCACGGCGGCGCCGACCTGCGCCTGGTCAACACCGAAGGGACACGCGCCGTCGTGGCCGCCATGACCGGCCGCGGGCGTGACGCGCCTCGTCCACATGGGCGCGATGGGCGTCGAGGACGTGCCCGACCTCCACTACGCCAGCTCGAAGGCCAAGGCGGAGGCGCTCGTCCGTGCGTCCGCCCTCGACTGGACGATCCTCAAGCCATCCCTCCAGTTCGGGACGGGCGACGGCTTCTTCAACATCATCGCCGGCCTCGTCCGCCTCTCTCCGGGGATCGTCCCGGTGCCGGGGGACGGCCAGGCCCGTTTCCAGCCCATCCACGTGGACGACGTCGCGACCGTCGCGGTCCGCGCCCTGGCGGATCCGACGACGATCGGCGGGGCGTACGACCTCGGCGGCCCGCGCTACTGGACCTACCGGGAGATCACGCGCGAGGTGATGACCGCGCTCGGCAAGCGACGTCTGATCGTGCCGATGCCGGTCGCCCTCATCCGGCTGGTGGCCGGCGCGGCGGAGCTGGTCCACATCGCCTTCCCGGTCGCGACCGACCAGCTGCGCCAGCTCCGGCTGGACAACATCGGCCCCCTCGACGTGATCCCGACGACGTTCGGCTTCGAGCCGCGTCCGATGGAGGGCGCCCTCGGCTACCTGCGGACCCGGCAACGCGACCAGGCGCCACCGACCGGATGACGCGGACCCTCGGCCGGATCGCCGGCGGGCTCATCTGGCTGGCGATCATCGTGGCCATCGCACTGGGTGCGGCGGGCATCGTGACCGGCATGGACCACGCGCCCGGCACGTCCGCGCGGCCCGACGTGACCGCGGCCGGCGACGCCGAGGTCACGCCGATGCTCGACGCCGCGCAGGCCGACCTCTCCGCGCTGGCCGGCCAGGTCGAGGCCCTCGGCAGCCAGGCACGCGGCGCCCTGGCCGCCCTCAACCGCCTCGACCCGGCCGGCAGCGATGCCGCCATCGGCGAGGGCGACCGCCTCGTCGCGGACGTGATCGCCCGGACCGCCGCACTCCGGACTGAGCTGGCGTCCGTGCCCTATGTCGGGACGCCGACGGCCGCCCTGACCGTATCCGATGCGGTCGTCGCCCGGCATGCCGCCCTCGTGACCGCGCTCGACGCGACGGATGGCCTGGACGCCGCCTGGGCACGGCTGACGATCGGCTCCGTGGCCGCGTCACGGATGAGCGCGGCGCTGGCCGAGCACGACCGGCTCGTCGTTGCGGCCACCCAGGACGGCCGGCTGGCCAAGTACGCCAGCGCGATGAAGCTGCTCGACCAGGCGGAGGCGCAGATCGCGGCGGCGCAGAAGGAGCGCGACGGCCTCGTCCAGACGGTGGACGTGTCCGTGCTCGATCAGTGGCTCGAGCGCAACCAGACGTACGACGTCGCGCTGCGCACCCTCTACAAGGAGATCTCGAAGGTCGGCAAGAAGCTCAGCCCGGCGACGAAGGCCGCGGTCAAGGCGGAGGCCGCCGCCCGCGCCCGCCTGCCACCGGACACCCGGGGCCTGATCATCATCATGTCCGAGATCGGCCGGGGCGGGATGAACGGTGCCGTCATCGCCATCGAGGAGGCGCGGGCCAAGCTGACCGACGCGATCGACGCCGGGACGCCCACGCCGAGCGACGCGCCCGAGCCGACCGGCGGCGCCTGACTCATCCGGTCCATCGGTCGGCTGGGCACGTGGCTACACTGCGTGCAACATCCAGCCCACCGGCCGGTCGTCCGAACGACCCGAGGCCGTGCGTTCGCGGAGGACCCCCCACCCGTGCAGCTTCATGTCGTCACCGATCAGCCGTGGGACGTGCCTGCGGATGTCCTCGTCGTGCCCGTCGCCGCCAAGCCGGCGTTCGATGGCGAGCTGGCCGAGATCGATCGCCGGACCGGCGGCGAGCTCGCCGCGCTCGTGGCCTTCGGCGAGCTGACCGGCAAGCGCTACGCGACGGCCCTCGCGGCCGGTGGCGAGTCGAAGAGCGGCCGCGTGCTGACCGTCGGGCTCGGGGATCCCGCCACGATCGACCGCGAGACCGTCGTGCGGGTCGCCGCCTCGGCCGAGCGACGGCTCGGCGGCCGGACGGTCCACCGGCTGGCCATCTGGCTGACCCCGCTGGTCGCGGGTCTCGACGGTGACGCCGAGACCGTGGCGATGCTCGTCGCGCGCGGCGTCCTCGAAGGCTCCTACGATCCCCGGACGATCTATCGGGACGAGGTCGATTCGGCGCCGCCGATCCTCGACGAGCTGATCCTCATCGCGCCGGGCGCCGATGCGGCAGCCCTGACCCGCGCCGCCGAGCGCGGCGTGATCATCGCCGAGGGCGCCACGATCGCCCGGAACCTGTCCAACCGTGCGTCCAACGACGTCAGCCCGGTCGTGCTGGCCGAGGAGGCCCGCGCCATCGCCGAGCAGCACGGCCTGTGGATCGACGTGATCGAGCCCGAGCGGGCCACCGAGCTGGGCATGGGCATGTTCATGGCGGTCGGGCGGGGGAGCGACAACCCGCCCCGGATGATCGTCATGCGCTCCGGCGCCGAGGGTGAGCGCGACGGGCTCGATCGCCACCTCGCGCTGGTCGGCAAGGGCGTCTGCTTCGACTCGGGCGGCATCAGCATCAAGCCGGCGGCCCGGATGGAAGAGATGAAGATGGACAAGACCGGGGCGTGCACGGTCATCGCGGCGATGGCGACCGTGGCCCGCCTGGCGCCGGGGACGCCGCTCCTCGGGCTGGCCCCCGCGGTCGAGAACATGCCCGGCCCGCACTCGACCCGTCCGGGCGACATCGTCACCGCCCTGAACGGCAAGAAGGTCGACATCACCAACACCGACGCCGAGGGCCGGCTGATCCTGGGCGACGCCATGACCTACGCGGAACGCCTCGGCGCGACCCACCTGGTCGACATCGCGACCCTGACCGGCGCCGTTTCCCGGGCGCTGGGCCACCTGATCTGCGGCGCCTTCGGGACGCCCCAGGACTTCTACGACACGGTCGCGGCCGCGGGCGACCGCGCCGGCGAGCGCTACTGGCAGCTGCCGCTCATCGACGAGTACGTGCCGGAGATGGACAGCTGGTACGGCGACCTCCAGAACTCGGGCTCGGCCGAGGGATCGCTGGTCAAGAGCGGGCTTTTCCTGCGCGAGTTCGCGACTGTGCCCTGGGTCCACCTCGACATCGCCGGCACGGCCTACTTCCGCAAGGCGACGCCGTTCGCCCCGCGCGGTGCGACCGGCGCCTCGCACGCCACGCTCGTCGAGCTTGCCCTCGCCGGGGCCAAGGCGGACTGACCGCCGGCTCGGACGGACCGGCCGACCCACCGCCCCGACCGCCGACCACGAACCGTGGAGCCGCTCGCCTGGCTGCTCGCCGCTGCCGGTGTGGCGCTCGGTCTGGCCGCGGACCGCTTCGCGACCCGCTGGCCGGAGCACGACGAGGAGCACCCGCCCGGCCGTCGCGTGGACTGGCGGACGGCGGTCACGGCCATCGTCGGGGCGCTCGCCCTCGGGCTCCTGCCCCTCCGCTTCGGCACGGACCCGCTGGCCTTCGCGCTGTTCGGGGCGTGGTTCGTGACGCTGGTCATCGGCTTGGCGACGGACCTCGACCAGCGGCTGCTGCCGGACGCCCTGACGCTGCCGGTCATCCCGGTCGCGCTCGTCTACGCACTGAGCGGCCAAAACCCGCTGGTCGGCACGGACTTGCTATTCACGCTCATCGCCGCGATCGCCGTTCCGCTCGTGCTGTACCTGCCGTCGATCCCGTTCGGGGCGGGGGCGTTCGGGATGGGCGATGTGAAGCTCCTGATCGGGGTGGGTCTGATGACCGGCGCCAGCCGGCTGCTCGGCGGGGTGGTGTTCGCCCTGCTGCTGGCGGGCGTCGTGCTGGCCGTGCTGCTCGTGACGCGGCGCATCGGACGCCAGACGTACGTGCCGTTCGGGCCGTTCTTCATCCTCGGCACTCTGTGGGCCGTCCTCATCCGCCCGTGACCGGTCCCCGGGTCCCACCCCCCGTTCGGGACCATCGGGCCAGGATCGGCGCGCCCGCGCAACCTCTAGACTTCGCGGGTATCATCCCACCCAGCCGGTGTCGTCCTGAGCTGTGCCCCTTCGGACGGCGACTCACCGGCGGGCCAGACCGTCCACGCATCTCGACTGAGGGGTCGAGGCGAAACGGAGTACAGCTCGCACGATGACATCGCCTACGTGAAGCGCAACACGACCGATCACGCGAACGCTTCCCCCGCCACCGGGTGGAGCTCCACCGCAAGATCGTCGACTCCGCGACGGAGGGTCCGCCGCCGCATCGGTGCCGTTCTCCTGCTCATCCCCCTGATCGTCGGGATGCTGGGCGCGCCCATGTCGCCGGCTGCACCCGGCACGGTCCGTGGTGACGAGCTGTCCGACGCCAAGGCGAAGCAGACCCAGCTCAAGAAGGACATCGCGGCGCAGAAGGAGATGGTCGCCAAGCTCCAGGCGCTCCAGATCGACCTGGCCGCCGGGATCCGCCAGACGAGTGACCAGCTCAAGGGCATCAACGCCGACCTGGCCGCGGTCAAGATCAAGATCACCGGCATGCAGGCCAAGATCGACGTGATCAAGAAGGATTACGCGACCCTGCTGGCCCAGCTGGCCGATCTCGATGGGCAGCTCGTCCAGATCACCGCCAAGGAAGCCGCCAAGCGCACCGAGCTGGCCGAGCGCAAGGCGCAGCTGGCCGACCGGCTGCGCTCCGCCTACGACACGGACCGCACGTCGCTCCTCGAGTCGTTCCTGTCCGGCGGCACCTTCACGGACCTGCTGGCCGAGATGAGCTACTACATCGACGTCGGCGAGCAGGACAAGGCGCTCGCGAACCAGATCGCCGTCGACCAGGAGACGCTCGCCGCCATCCACCAGACGACCGTCGACACGCGCACCCGGACCGACGACCTGCGCCTCCAGACGGCGGCCCAGAAGCGTGCCCTCGACCGCAGCCTGGCGCAGCTCAACGCGGCCAAGGCCGCGCTCCGCAAGCTCGAGAAGCGGGTCGCCGCCGAGCTCGCCCAGCAGAAGCGCGACTACCTGACCCTGCAGCGCAACAAGGCCGCGGCCAAGCGGGCCGTCGCGAAGGCCAGCGCCGCCCAGAAGCGGCTGCAGTCGCAGATCAACTCGCTCATCCGCAAGCAGCTCCAGGGCGGCAACATCCCGTCCCAGTACAACGGCACCCTGTCCTGGCCGATGAACGGTGATCTCACCCAGAACTTCGGCTGTACCGGGGTCATCTGGGAGCCGCCCAGCGGCTCCTGCCCGCACTACCACAACGGGATCGACCTGGTCGCCCCGTACGGGACGAAGATCAGGGCATCCGGATCCGGGACCGTCGTCTACATCGGCTGGAACTACGCCGACGGAGCCGACCCGGCCTGGATCGTGATCGTCGCCCACAGCGAGGGCCTCCAGACCTGGTACGCGCACATGCAGCCGCGCTATCCGGGCGGGCTCCACGCCGGCAGCTCCGTGTCGCGCGGCCAGGTCATCGGCTACGAGGGCAACACGGGTCACTCGACCGGCGCCCACCTCCACTGGGGGGTCATGTTCAACGGCGACTTCGTCAACCCGAGGCTCTTCCTGTAGCCTCGCCGCCGATATGGATCGGCGACGCCGGTTCACGACCCGTTGATGTCCGTGGCCGACGGCCCGTGCTAGCATCGGCCACGTGAAGCGGACGATGGCGGTGATCCTCGCGGGCGGCGAGGGCGAGCGCCTTTCGATCCTGTCCCAGGAGCGCGCCAAGCCGGCCGTTCCGTTCGGTGGCAAGTACCGGATCATCGACTTCACGCTGTCCAACTGCGTCAACTCGGACATCGATGACGTGGTCGTCCTGACCCAGTACAACCCGCGGTCGCTCAACGACCACATCGGGCTGGGCCGGCCGTGGGACCTGGACCGCAATCGGGGTGGCGTCAAGCTCCTCCAGCCGTACATCGCCCGGGGACGCGTGGCGGAGTGGTATCGCGGCACGGCGGATGCGGTCCTGCGCAACCTCAACGTCATCGAGCACGACTCGTCGGACATCGTGCTGGTCCTCGCCGGCGACCACATCTACAAGATGGACTACGCGCCGTTCGTGGCCGCCCATCGCCGCCACCGCGCGGACGTGACGATCGCGGTCCGCCGCGTGCCGCTGGCCGAGGCGAGCCGGATGGGCATCCTGGCCCTCGACGAGGCCGACCGGGTCATCGAATGGCAGGAGAAGCCCAAGCAGCCGAAGAGCGACCTCGCCTCGATGGGCGTCTACGTCTTCTCGAAGAAGACCCTGCGCCGCTGGCTGTCGGAGGATCGGGTCGACTTCGGGGCGAACGTCATCCCGGCCATGCTCGACGCCGGCGCCCGCGTCTTCGGCTATCGCTACAACGGCTACTGGCAGGATGTCGGCACGATCCAGTCGTTCTGGGAGACCAACATGGCCCTCCTGGACGACAACCCCGAGCTCGACCTGTACGACAAGGACTGGGTCATCCACACCCGCTCCGAGGAACGGGCGCCGGCCAAGGTCGGCCCGACCGCGCAGGTCCACAAGAGCCTGATCAGCCACGGCTGCGTCATCGCGGGGACCGTCGTCAACTCGGTCCTGTCGCCCGGCGTCCGGGTGGACGTGGGGGCCGTGGTCCGCGACTCGATCATCATGTTCGACTCGGTCATCCGGTCCGGAGCCGTGGTCGACCGGGCGATCCTCGACAAGGAGGTCGTGGTCGGCCAGGGCGCCATCGTCGGCGACGGGCCGTACGACGACCGACCGAACAAGCAGGAGCCGGGGCGCCTGAACACGGGCATCACGGTCATCGGCAAGCGCGCCGTCGTGCCGCGCGGTGTCCGGATCGGGCGCAACGTCAAGGTGGCCTCGGACGTGCGCTCGTCCGACTTCACCGGACGCGTGGTGCGCAGCGGAGAATCCGTCGAGATCCGGCGGGTGTCGCGCGTGCGGCCCGCGCCGGGCGCCGACACGCGCGACGACGCGGCACCCGAGCGGGCCGTGGTCGGCGCGGTCCCGCCGGTCGGGGTCGTGGCTGGTCGCGGCAAGAAGGCCGTCCCGGACGACTGACCCGTCGGAGGTCGCCTCCGATGAACTCGGCTAGACTCCCCGGGCCATGTCATCCACCGATTCGGGCGCGCCCGGCGTGCGCCCGGCCGATGTCGAGGACTGGCTCGCGGATCTCGGGCTGACGCCCACCGAACGAGCCGATCGCGATGGGATCGCCAGCTGGGATCTCCTCCTCGATGGACGCCGCCGCTTCGATCTGCGCGTCACGGTCATCCTCGACCCCTCCCTCGCCCTGATCTGCTGGGCGCACTACGCGCCGCCCATCTCCGACATGTTCCGCAAGTCCTACCGGCGCCTCCTGCGCTGGAACGACGAGTTCCCGTTCGCCAAGTTCTCGGTGTCCGAGGACGAGCGCCCGGTCCTCGCCGTCGAGGTGCCGATCGAGGCGGCCGACGCCGAGGCCTTCGGCCTGGCCATCGCCCGGATCCTCGGCATCGCCGACCGCCTCCTGGACGAATCGAAGGACTGGCTGTGGCTGGGCGGCCGGATGCCCGATCCGGGCGATCGCACGTCGGCGCAGGCGGCCTTCCTGGACCGATTCGACGGCCGGCTGGCAGAGCTCGTGGAGCCGGCGGGGCTGCTCGAGTCGGGCCCGGTGGACGTGGTGGAGCCGTGAGCGTGACCCGGCGGTTCGCGCTCGTCCTGCTCGCGCTGGTCGCCGCGACCGGGCTTGCTGGTCGTCGCCGGGCGGCGCCGCCGAGGTCCGGGCCGCCGCACCGGGCCTGACCATCGTCACGAGCGCCCGCTACGACGTCCAGCCCGCGGCGCATCGCGTCCGGGTCACCCTGGACATGACGCTGACCAATCGCCTGTCCGACACGAGCACGAAGCGCTACTACTTCGACCACGCGATCCTGGCCGTCCTGCCCGGCGTGTCGGGGCTCAAGGCGAGCTGGGCGGGAGCCGGCACGCCGCGGGCGACGGTCTCGAAGGCCACCGGCACCCACACGCTGGTCCGGGTCGACCTCGCACGGCGCCTGTACAGCCACAAGACGGCGGCGGTCAGGCTCGTCTTCGACCTGGTCGACCCGGGCGGCGCGGCGGGCCGCACGGTCCGGATCGGATCGTCGCTGGTGTCGTTCCCGGTCTGGGCCTACGCCACGGACGCGACGGCCGGCAGCAGCGTGCGCGTCGTCTTCCCGGCCGGCTACAACGTCGAGGTCCAGGCCGGCGCGATCCCGTCGCCGAAGACCGACGCGAGCGGCCAGATCGTGTTCCAGACGCCGAAGCTGGACAAGCCGCTGTCGTTCTTCGCCTTCCTCGTCGCCGACAAGCCCGGGAGCTACGCGGAGCGGACGGTCAAGGCCACGGTCGGTGACGTGCCGGTCGACCTGACGATCCGCGGCTGGGTCGAGGACACGAGCTGGTCCACCCGGGTCGGCGGGCTCGTCGGCCGTGCGCTGCCTCTCCTGTCGGAGCGGATCGGCCTGCCCTGGCCGCGTGACGGCGGTCTTGTCGTCCACGAGACGATCAGTCGCTCGACCGGCGGGTACGCGGGCCTGTTCGACCCGGGCAAAGGCCAGATCGAGGTCGCCTACGACGCCGGCGACGACGTGGTCCTCCACGAAGCCGCCCACACGTGGTTCAACGGCGGGCTCCTGGCCGACCGGTGGGCGAACGAGGCGTTCGCGTCCTACTACGGGCTTGACGCTGCGGCGGCGTTGAAGGTCAAGGTCGCCGCCGGTGCCGAGGCCATCACGCCGGCGATGGAGAAGGCGCGCATCCCGCTCAACGCGTGGGGTGCGCTCGGGGCGGTCGACAAGGGGGGTGAGGACTACGCCTACGCGGCCTCGCTGACGCTCGCCCGCGCGATCGCCAAGCGCGCCGGACCGGAGGGCCTGCGGGCCGTGTGGGCGGATGCCGCGGCCGGGATCGGCGCCTACCAGCCGCCATCCCCGGGTGGGGCCGCGACCTCGGTGGTCGGCGCGACGACGGTCGCCCCGGAGACCGTCGCTGGCGCTCCGGACTGGCGGGGCCTGCTGGACCTGCTCGACGAGCGCGGCGCGACGTCCTACGACGACCTGTGGCGGCAGTGGGTCGCGCGTGACGAGGACCTGACGCTGCTCGATGCGCGGACGGCCGCGCGTGCACGGTACGAAGCGGTGGTCGCGGCGGCGGGGGACTGGCAGCTCCCGCGGGCCGTCCGCGATGCGCTCCGGGCGTGGCAGTTCGACGATGCGAACCGGCTGCTGGGCGCCGCCGAGGCGGTCCTGACCCAGCGCACGGCGATCGCGGCCGAGGCGACGACGGCCGGTCTCACGACGCCGACCACGCTCCGGACCGCCTTCGAGAGCCCCGACGGGTTCGCGTCGGCCACGCTGGAGGCGGCGGCCGAGCGCGAGGCGATCGCCCGGTACACGGCCGCCGTCTCGGCGCGTCCCGCCGCGGCTGTCACGGACGTCGTCCAGGAGATCGGCCTGTGGGGCACCACGCCGCAGGCGGACCTGGAGGAGGCCCGGACATCGTTCGCGGCCGGGGATCTCGCCGGCGCCGCCGACTCGGCGAGCGCCGCGGCCTCGGCCTGGTCGTCCGCCGCCGACATCGGTCGCCAGCGGCTGGCGATCCTCGGCGTCGCGGCGCTCGCGGTCGCCGTCGCGCTCGTCCTCGTCGGGCTCTGGCTGCGTAGCCGGCGGCGAGGACGCGGGGATGGCACGATCGCGGCCGGGGACATCGGCGCGATCTAGGGGCGTTCGCTCGCGGACGTGATGAACTGCCGGATCTGCGCCGCGTGCTCGATCGTATGCCCCAGCGCGCTCGTGATGACCCAGGCATACGGTTGACCGGCGTAGCGATGCGACTCCGGCAGGGGTTTCGCTGCCATCTCGTCGGTGATGCCCTCGAGCGTGTCGCGCACCCGACTGCGGCAGTAGGTCACATAGTCGAGCATCTCGGACCGCGACCAGGGCGCAGGCAGACGTGTCAGCAGCCAGTGCGGGTTGCCCGCGAACGGTGGCGGTGGCATCCAGGGACCGAACTCTGCGGTCAGGTCATAGTCGAGGACTTCCAGCGCGTGCCACGCGACGCTCCACGGCGTCGACCGGCGTTGGACAAGTGCCTTGCGTGCCGCCGGGTCGGTGGTCGGCGTTCCGTCGGGGCCGGGCGGCTCCGGGCCGAACAGGTCGGCCGGGACCTCCCACATGCGTGACACCCACAGCTCGTCGGCGCAGTCGCGGACCGCCCCGGCCAGGAGGTCCAGCGCCTCACCGAAGCCACGGGCCAGGCTGTCCACCCAGATCGATGTCATGCGCCCCTCCCCGGGAATCGTCACTGCTCGACGTCATTCTGGATCGGCCTGGTCGCGCCGTCGCGCCCGCATCGAGCCGGCTCCTCGCCGGCCGCGATCCTGGTCATCCGGCCACGACGACGCACGCCCCGTTACCCACGCGGGCCGGGCGGCCGCTTCCGGGCCGGATTCGTACGCTACACTCGCCGCCTCTCCGGACCCGGTCGAAGGAACCGAGGCCGGTCAGCCTGCCGGAAGAGGGGCGGAACCGGACTGATGGGACTGTCGCGCACGCGGCCGTCGTACGAGATCCTGTCGGGCGACTCGGCCGATGTGTATTTCGCGCGCGCCGAGACGATCCTCGAGAAGGAGGGTCGCGACCCCCTCGTGACGATGGAGGTCTTCACCCGCGAGGACGCCGTCCTGTGCGGGATGGACGAGGCGCGCAACCTCCTCGGCCACGTGCTCGCCAAGGCCGATCCGGCCGAGACCCGCCTCGAGGCCCTGGAGGACGGCGACGTCATCGGGCCGAAGGAGATCGTGCTCCGGATCCGCGCCCGCTACCGCCAGTTCGGGCTGTACGAGACGGCGTTCCTGGGCATGCTCGCCCAGTCGACCGGCTGGGCCACCGCGGCGCGGGCGTGCGTCGAGGCGGCCGCACCGGACCCGGTCATCAGCTTCGGGGCGCGCCACATCCACCCGGACATCACCGACGTCCTCGACTACGCCGCGATCGTCGGCGGCTGCGTCGGTGCCTCGACGCCGGCCGGGGCGCGGCTCGCCGGCCTGGCCCCCACCGGCACGATGCCGCACTCGCTGGTCCTCATCTTCGGCGACACGGTCGAGGCGGCCCTCGCGTTCGACCGGCACGTGCCGCCGGACGTGCCCCGGATCGTCCTGATCGACACGTTCAAGGACGAGGCCGAGGAGGCGCTCCGCGTCGCTCACGCCCTGGGCGACCGGCTGTTCGGCGTCCGGCTGGACACCCCGTCCGAGCGCGGCCGGGTCACGGCCGAGCTGGTCCACGAGGTCCGGGCGCGTCTCGACCAGGCGGGCTTCCAGCACGTCCGGATCACGGTCTCGGGCGGCCTGACGCCGGATCGGATCCACTACTTCAAGGAGGCCGGCGCGCCGGTCGATTCGTACGCGGTCGGGTCGTACATCAGCGGCGCGACGCCGATCGACTTCACCGGCGACATCAAGGAGATCGAGGGCAAGCCGATCGCCAAGCGCGGGCGCATCCCGGGGATGACCAATTCGCCCCGCCTGAAGCCGGTCGACCTGGCCTCCTACCGCGAGGGCTAGCCGGCGCCAGGGCGCTCGAAGACAACCGCGCGGATCCTATGCCACCATCGGCCCGATGGAATCCGAGCGGTCCGACCCGGGACCCGATCCGAGCGAGCCCGAGAGCGCCTACGACCTCCTCCAGCGGGGCCAGGCCCTGCTCGAGGCCCGTCACCACGCCCAGGCAGCGATCGTCCTCGAGCGGGCCGATCGCCTCGAGCCCGGCAAGGGCTCCATCCTCGAGGCCCTCGGCCGGGCGTACTACAACTCCGGCCAGGCCGAGCGGGCGCGCGAGACGTTCGAGGAGCTGCTCGAGATCGACCCGATCTCGCATTTCGGCCAGTACGCGCTCGGCCAGAGCCTGAAGCGGCTCGGGCGGCGGTCGGAGGCGGCCACGCACCTGCGGCTGGCGGTCGCCCTGAGCCCGGACACGCAGCTGTACCGCGATGCGCTCGCGCGGCTCGGCTCCGGACCGGCGGGGCCGACGCGCCCGGCACCGGCCGACGAGCCGAGGGATCCGGCGCCCTAGGTCCCCGGGGCGTCGCGCAGGCGGGCCAGCCAGAACAGCCCGACGAGCGTCTTCCCGTCGCGGTACTCGCCCCGCTCCGCGGCCGCCAGCGCGTCGCGCCACGGGACCTTCTCGAGGAGCAGGTGCTCGTCCTCGTCGGGACCGAGACGCTCGCCGTCGGCCGGCCGCAGGTCCGTGGCGAGGTACAGGTGCATCAGCTCGGAGGCGAAGCCGGGCGCGGTGAAGAAGGTCGCGATCTTGCGCCACGTGCCCGCGCGCATCCCGGTCTCCTCCTCCAGCTCGCGCGGAGCGGCGAGCTCCGGGTCCTCGATCGAGCCGTCGTCCGCGATGTCGAGCGTGCCGGCCGGGATCTCGAGCAGCGCCTCGCCGACGGCGACCCGGTACTGGCGGACGAGGAGGACGCGGTCCTCGTCGTCGATCGCGAGGATGGCGACGGCGCCCGGGTGCTCGACGAGGTCGCGGCTGCCGAGCGAGCCGTCGGCCCGCTCGATCGTGTCGACCTTGAAGGTCAGGTACCGGCCGCGATGGACGATGCGCGAGTCGACGACGCGCTCGACGAGATCGGCCCCGGAGGGATCCCCCGGGGCCGCTGGGTCGCCGTCGTGCGGTCGGTCGGTCAGGCTGCGACCGCCGCGATGTCCGGGGCCAGGGTCAACCCGGTCTCGCCATCGAAGAGGTGGAGCTTGTCGAGCGGCAGGGTCATCGTGACGATGTCGCCGGGCTTGATCCGATGCTCGGATCCGACGATGGCGACGACGTCCTGGTCGGCCGCGTTCAGGTGGAGGAGCTCCTCGTTGCCGAGGTACTCGACCACGTCGGCGCGTGCCCGGAACGACGCGCCGCCGCTCCCTTCCCCGCCGATGTCGAGGTGCTCGGGCCGGAAGCCGGCCACGAGGGTCTTGCCGGCCTTGGGCGTCGCCGCTTCGCGATAGCGGGTGGGGATCGGGATCGACCAGTCGGCCGGTCCGACGAGCCGGGCGGTGTCGCCCGTGCCCTCCATGTGGACCTCGACGAAGTTCATCGACGGGCTGCCGATGAAGCCGGCCACGAAGCGATTGATCGGGGTGTCGTAGAGGGTCTGCGGGGTGCCGACCTGCTGGAGCAGGCCCTCGTTCATGACCGCGATCCGCGAGCCCATCGTCATCGCCTCGACCTGGTCGTGGGTGACGTAGACCACCGTCGTCTTGAGGCGCTGGTGGAGACGGGCGATCTCGGCGCGCGTCTGGACGCGCAGCTTGGCGTCGAGGTTGGAGAGGGGCTCGTCCATCAGGAAGACCGCCGGCTCGCGGACGATCGCCCGACCGAGCGCGACGCGCTGGCGCTGGCCGCCGGACAGCTCCTTGGGCTTGCGATCGAGCAGCTTCTGGAGCTGGATCGTCTCGGCCGCCTCGTTGACCCGGCGGTCGATCTCTTCCTTCTTCACCTTGCGGAGCTTGAGCCCGAAGGCGAGGTTGTCGCGGACCGACATGTGCGGGTAGAGCGCGTAGCTCTGGAAGACCATCGCGATGTCGCGGTCCTTGGGCGGGACGTCGTTGACGACCCGGTCACCGATGCGCAACGTGCCGCTGGAGATCTCCTCGAGCCCGGCGATCATCCGCAGGCTGGTGGTCTTGCCGCAGCCCGATGGCCCGACCAGGACCATGAACTCGCCGTCCCCGATGTCCAGGTTCAGATCCTTGACGGCGTGGAAATCGCCGTAGATCTTGTTGACGCCTTCGAACGTCACGGTCGCCATGGCACACCTCACCGACCGGCCGGCCATCGCGGACCCATGCATCCTGCCGCCGAGGCGGACGAGGACGGGCCCCGTACGGGGCTGGCTCGGGGTCACCGCATCGTACGGGCGTCGCTACCGCGGCGCAAGGGCGGCGATGCCCGACCGCGACCCGAGGCGGTCGTCCTCAGGCGCGCCCGCGGACCAGGTCGATCAGGCGACCGAGGACGTGCTCGCCGTTGGTGCGGATCCCGTTGTGGACGTACTCGTCGGTGATCCACGTGCGGAGGCCGCGGATCGAAGCCGCCGTCTCCTCCGCGTATGCCCGCTCGACGTACAGGTCGTCGACGTAGATGGTCGCCGCGACCGGGACCTCGTTGACGGCCAGCTGTGCGCCGTCGTAGAGCTTCGGCCAGGGATGCTCGGCGAGGATCCCGGCGGCCGCCTTGTGCGACCGGAGGGGGCCGTAGTCGTCGAACATCCAGGGGTAGACGTGCTCGGCGGTGAAGGCGACCCCGTCCCGGACCTCGTCGGGCAGCAGCCGGTCAGCCGACCAGCGCGTCGCGACCCCGTCGGCGAACGACGACTCGTGGAGGGTCGCGTAGAGCGGGTTCCGGTTGAACCGGACCGCCCCTTCGACGTCGTGGCCGAACCCCGGCGAGTCCATCGGCAGCTCGAGGACGTGGTGGAGCAGCTCCCAGCCGGCGCTGTCGCCCAGCCACAGCCCGATCTGGCGGAACCGGCGCGAGGTCAGCCGATCGCCGGACGGCGAGGAGGAAGGGCGACTCGTCGAGGCGCTCGTGGATCGCCTGGACCCGGGCGCGATCCTCCGGGTACCGGGCGTAGTAGCGCTCGTTCCACTCGATGATCCGGCGATAGGTCGCGCTGTAGACGTCGTCGATCGGTCGTCCGATCGGGCGCGAGACCGCCGGTGAGGAACGCCTCGCGGAGGCCGTCCGGGGCGATCGACAGGTAGGTCATGCCCGGTGAAGCCACCGAAGCTCTGGCCGAGGATGCTCCAGCGATCGACCCGAGCTCCGCCCGGATCGCTTCGGCGTCGCGGACGATCGAATCGGCACGGAAATGGGTGAGGTAGGTCGCCTGGGCTTCCGGCGTGTCGCCCGGGATGACCGCCCCGACCGGCGTCGAGCGGCCGGTGCCGCGCTGGTCGAGCAGGAGCACGCGGTAGTCCTTGAGCGCGCGTGCCATCCAGCCGGTCGGCGGGCTGGTCGGCCGGGTGGCTTCGATGCCCGGCCCACCCTGGAGGAAGACGAGGTACGGCCGGTCCGTGCCGTCGGGGTCCGCCACCTCGCGGGTGAAGACCGTGATCGTCGGGCCGTCGGGCCGGGCGTGATCGAGGGGGACGGTGTGCTCACGCTCGGTGAGGATCGCCCCGGGGACGCGGGTCGTGAAGGTCATCGCCGAATGCTAGACGGCGCGGCGGGCGGCATCCGGGTCGGCGAGCAGGCCGCTCCGCGCCAGCGCCTCGGCATGACCGATGGACCGGGAACCGGTCTCGGCGCCCCGGCGTACGATCCCTCGTGATGGTCATGCGGCCGTTCCTGACGCGGCGAACCTTCCTGGCAGACCTCGGTCGCGGGTCGGTCGCGCTCGCGGTGCTGGGCGTGGCCGGCTGCGCCGCCGCGTCGACCACACCACGCGCGTCTGGGGCGGACGGCCCCAGCAACTCGGCCGCGGGCACACCGCCCCCGGGCTCGGGCACGCCCATCCCGAGCGCGGCCGCGACGAGCGAGGCGTCGGGATCGCCGACGGCGGGCGGTGTCGACTGGACGCGCGTGAACCTCGGCTTCGTGTCCGCCTACATCCTGGTGCGGGGCAGCGAGGCCGCCGTGGTCGACACCGGCGTCGCGGGCAGCGCAGACGACATCGCGAAGGCCCTCGCTGGGATCGGTCTCGACTGGGGTGCCGTGGCGCACGTCATCCTGACCCACAAGCACGGCGACCACGCCGGCAGCCTGTCCGACGTGCTGGCCGGGGCGACGGGCGCGACCGCCTATGCCGGCGCCGAGGATCTCGAGGCCATCCGGACGGCGGCCGGCATCGGAACGACGCGGACGCTGCAGGCCGTTGCCGACGGCGCGATGGTGTTCGGGCTGCGGATCGTCGCGACGCCCGGCCACACCCTGGGACATGTCTCGGTCCTCGACGAGGCAGGCGGGGTCCTCGTGGCCGGCGACGCACTGGGGACGGTCGGTGGCGTCCTGGCCGGCTCGAACCCGCAGTTCACCGAGGACGCGACCGCGGCCAAGGCGACGATCGCGAAGCTCGGTGCCCTCCATTTCGAGACGCTGCTCGTCGGCCACGGCGACCCGATCACGACCGGCGCCTCGGCACAGGTCGCCAAGCTGGCCGCCGGCTGAGGTCAGGCCGCGGCGGCCGCGCCGGCGATCGGTCCGGGCGACCCGGCTTCGACCCGGCGACTGATGCCGGTCATGCGGGCCGGATCAGGGGACGGAGAGGCCGACCTCGGTCAGGCGGTCGATGACGTCCTGGCAGGTGCGCTCGATGCCTTCGGGGCCGCCGGAGAACGGGCGACCGACGACGGTGATGGTGGTCGTCCAGCGACCGGTCGTGCCCACCGCGCCGATGGCGGCCTCCGCGCTCGCCTGCCACGAGCCGTCCTCGCAGGCGATGGTCAGGCCGCCCTTGGAGCGATTGCGAAAGAACTCGTCCAACCGCGAATGTGCGGTTCGCTGATCGATCATGCGTGTTCCTTTGTTCTCCTGCCCCCGCGGGATGGCCCCACCGTATGGCTCCGTCGGGGTATCCGCCGAGGCTCGTCCGTACCGTCGCGCTCCGCCGAAAGTTCCGGGTTCCGCGCGGGAGACGCAGGGCCGCAGGGGGCGCAGACGACCGCACGATCGGGGTCGGACGGCATCCGGCGCCGGTCGAACAAAGGAAGGGAGTTGGGGTGGCCTACGGGTTTCGAACCCGTAACCTTCGGAGCCACAATCCGATGCTCTGCCGTTGAGCTAAGGCCACCGCGGAGACGCTCGCCGTGGCCAGCCACGTCATCGGGCTGCACGAGCCACGGCAGTATAGCCGGACCCGTTCGCGCGGGGCCGTCGACGTCTCGCGGCCGGCCGCCGTGCCCGCCGGCTCCGTGAGAGCCGCCGATCGCGAACTTGCCATACATGCATGGGACGCGTCGTAGACCACGAAGTCGGCAGATTCGTGCGTCGTTCGACGTCGATCCACGCTTGGCGCTGCGTCCTCGACAGCCCGACCGAGCCCCATCCGCGCCTAGGACGCACCCGGTGCATGTATGGCGAGAGTTGCGGACGTCAGGGGTGCCGCGCCGCCAGGACGAGCCTGATTCGTGCGTGGCGAGGATCACGGGGCGAGACTGCCCGCACGCGCCGCCCACCCGCTGACCGCACCCGACCGCCCCGTACCGCACCAGACCGACCGGTACCTGGGAGCCACGCGCCCCGTGACCATGGGGCCGCGGACACCCGCCCCTGCTCCACCTAGGGTGTCAACAACCCCAGCGACACCCCCAGACAACCCCGGAGCACCCATCGGAATGTCGGACATCGCCGGATCCACGACCCGCCCCGGTCGCGCCGTCCGCGAGCTGCTGGCCACGGCCTCATCGCCGCGCCGGATGGCGATCGCGATCGTGCTCGTCTTCGGCGTGTCGTCGGTGTTCGCGCTGGCCCAGCCGTCGTCGGCACTGGGCTGGGACTCGGGCTCGTTCAGCTCGTCGTCCGAGTCGAGCCTCGTCACGCTGACCAACCGCGCCCGCGCCAATGCCGGGCTCAAGTCGCTCAAGGTCGACTCGCGGCTGACCTCGGTCGCTCGCTGGCGGAGCAAGGACATGATCACGCGCGACTACTTCAGCCACACGATCCCGGGCTACGGCAAGGTCTGGGACAAGCTCCACGCGATCGGCTACTGCTACGTCGTCGCGGGCGAGAACATCGGCTGGAACACCTACCCGGACGACAGCGCGACGGCCGCCATCCAGGACATGTTCATGGGCTCGCCCGGGCACCGCGCCAACATCCTGGGCAAGACCTGGGACGTCGTCGGGATCGGCGCCTACAAGGGTCCGACCGGCAAGAAGATGTGGACCGTGCTGTTCGCCGACAAGTGCGGCTCGACCGCCCCGAAGCCGACCCCGCGGCCGACCGCCAAGCCCAAGCCCAAGCCGCGACCGACCGCGCGCGCCGACCGCGCGACCGACCGAGCGCCCGACGCCTCGCCCGACCCCACGCAAGACACCGAAGCCGCGTCCCGCGACGCCCGCACCGAGCGCCAAGCCGCTGGAGATCCCGATCTTCGAGCCGACTCCACCGATCGACGATGGGGGCCTCCTGCCCGGTGACGATCCCGGCCAGGGCTCGACCGACGGTGCCGAACCGTCCGACGAGCCGACGTCCGACGACCTCCCGGCGACGGTCGCGATGCGGGTCGTCGACCGACCCACCAGCCGGGGTCTGCTGGACACGATCGTCGGTGGCGTCACAGGGTTCTTCTTCGGCGGCTGACGGCTGTCCCGACGGACCGTCCCGCTAGACTGCGCCGATGCCTGCGATCCTCGAAGCCCGCGACCTGACCAAGTCCTATCCGCTGGGTCCGGCGACGGTCGAGGCCCTGCGCGGGGTGAGCCTGACGGTCGACGCCGGAGAGTTCGTCGCCCTGATGGGGCCGTCGGGCTCGGGCAAGTCGACGCTCCTCCAGGTCCTCGGCGGACTGGACCAGCCGTCAAGCGGCGAGGTCGTCCTCGAGGGGCAATCCATCGGGCAGCTGTCGGACGACGCGGCGACCCGACTGCGGCGGGACCGCACCGGCTTCGTCTTCCAGTCGTTCAACCTCATCCCGCTGCTCGACGTGACCGAGAACATCGCCCTGCCGTTCACGATCGCCGGCGAGGACCCGACCCGGGGCGAGGTGCGCGACCGGATCGCGGACGTCATCGGGCTGGTCGACCTGACCGGCCTGGAGCGCCACAAGCCCGACCAGCTGTCCGCGGGCGAGCAGCAGCGCGTGGCGATCGCGCGGGCCCTGGTCACGCGTCCGGCCCTGCTCTTCGCGGACGAGCCGACGGGCAACCTCGACTACACGACCGGGACCGAGATCCTCGACGCCCTCTGGCGGTCGTGCGTCGATCGCGGCCAGACGGTCGTGCTGGTGACCCACGACTCCAAGGCCGCCGCGTACGCCGATCGGGTCCACGTCATCGGTGACGGCCGCATCCGCGACACCATCGACCTCGGTCGCCGCGACAGCCACGACGCCGCCCCACTCATCGCCCGTCTCGCGCAGCTCGGCCTGTAGGGAGCGCCGCGGTGTCGCTGGATGGGCTCGCCCTGCGCAGCCTCCGCGCCCGGCCGCTGCGGACGGCACTCAGCATCCTCGGGGTCGCCCTGGGCGTGGCGGTCCTGTTCGCCGGGCTCGCCACCAACGCCGGCATCGAAGCGTCGATCGACGGGACCGTTCGTGACCTGGTGGGACGGGCGGAGCTGCGGGTCGCGGCCTTCGGCGAGTCGGGCCTGTCCGACGCGACGGTGACGACGATCGTGGGCACGCCGGGCGTCGCCGTCGCGGCCCCTGCACTCGAACGCCGCACCTACCTCGTCTCGGACCCGGCCGCCGGTGCGGCGCTGCCGCCACCGGTGACCGTCCTCGGCATCGACCCGGCCATCGACGGCGCGGTCCACGACCTGACCCTGGTCGCCGGTTCGCCGTTGCGCACCGCCGACGAGCCCAGCGCGCTCATCACCGAGCGGCTGGCCGAGCAAGACGGGTTGAGCGTCGGCTCCCAGCTCACGATGCAGGGGTCGGGTGACCCGGTCGACTACCGGGTCATCGGGATCATCGCCGGCGACGGACCGTTGACCGGGGCGTTCGGACGGACGGTCATCGTGCCGCTGCGGACCGCCCAGGCGGTCTTCGGCGACACCGGCGTGAGCAGGGTCGACATCGGCCTCGCCCCGGGCGCGGACCCGGCGACTGTCTCGGCGGCGCTCGAGACGCGCCTGGTGACCGAGCCGTACGTGCTGTCCTCACCGCAGGACCTCGCCGCCTCGCTTCGTGCGTCGACCGCCGACTTCCAGGCGACGACCGGCCTCATCGCCGCCGTCGCCTTGTTCGCGGGAGCGTTCCTGATCTTCAACACGCTGTCGATGACCGTCTCCGAGCGATTCCGCGAGGTCGGCCTCCTGCGCGCGGCCGGGGCCAGGCGGCGCCAGGTCATGCGCTACGTGCTCGCCCAGGCCCTGGTCCTCGGCGTCGTCGGCGCGCTCCTCGGTCTCGTCGTCGGAGTGCTCCTGGCGCTGGCCATGGTCGCCTTCGTCGGGACCGTCGGGTCGGTCCCGCTGGACGGCCCGGCTGTGCCGCTCGACGTCGTCGCCGTGGCCCTCATCGTCGGCGTCGGGGTGACGCTGGCGGCCGCCCTCGAGCCCGCCCGTCGAGCCAGCCGGATCCAGCCGGTCGAGGCGCTCAAGGCGCGGCTCGACCTGCCCGCGGCCCGGACGGCTCGCCTGCGCTGGCTGGCGGCGGTGTTCATCGCGGTCGCCCTCGTCGGGGTCCTCGTCCTGCCGCGCTCGGCCGGGGCCGCCGGCGTCGGGCAGGCCCTCCTGATCTACGCGGTCCTCCTCGTCGGCACGCTCCTCATCCCGTTCCTGCTGCCGGCCATGGCCCGGATCGCCGGCGCGCCGTTCGCGCTGCTGCTGCGGGTCGAGGAGCGGCTGGCCCGGAGCGCCGTCACGCGCGACCCGAGCCGGACGACGCTGACACTGGGTGGCCTGACCATCGGGCTGGCCATGATCGTCGCGCTGGGCGGGGTCGGCCAGAACGCCCGGGCGGCCGCCGCCGGCTGGATCGCCGACGTCGTCCCGGGCGAGCTCGTGCTGACGTCGATCCGCCCGGTCGCGGCGGAGGAGGGGATCGTCGACGACATCACCACGTCGGTCCCGAACCTGGCCCGGGTCAGCCCGATCGCGACCTTCGACATCGCCCTCGACGGCACGCGGACCGACGCTGCGGCGGTCGTCGGCGAGGACATGGCCGCCGACGGCCGGCTCGCATTCGTGTCGGGCGACCGCGTGGCGGCGCTGGCGGCCATCGACGCCGGCGGCAGCACGATCCTGCCGGCCGCACTGGCCGAGCGTCTCGGCGTCACCGTCGGCCAAACGCTGACCGTTCCGACGACCGACGGCTCGTCCCTCGACCTGCGCGTCGCCGGGATCGTGGAGCGGTCCATCCCGGGCAAGACCGGCGAGGCGATGCTGGTCGGCTGGCCCGACGCGACCGGCCATCTCGGCGTGGCCGGCGCGGACGTGTTCGCCGTCCGGTTCGCGCCCGACGCCCCGCCCGCCGCCCACGAGGCGCTGCAGGGCACGGCCAACCAGCTCGCCCTCGAGGTCGTGCCGCTGGACCGGATCGAGGGCGCCATCAGCGATGCTCTCGGCCGGATCTTCGGGCTGTTCGACGCGCTCGCCGCCGTCGCCGTCCTGATCGCCGCGCTCGGGATCGTCAACACGCTGACGATGAACGTCATCGAGCGTGTCCGCGAGATCGGCATCCTTCGTGCGGCCGGGATGACCCGGCGCCAGGTGTGGCGATCGGTCGTGGTCGAGGCGGGCGTCCTGGGCCTTGCCGGAGCGCTGCTCGGGATCGTGCTCGGCCTCATCGTCGGCGGCCTGATGGTCGTCATGTCCGGTGGCCGGATCGATCGCTCGGCGGGCATCCCGTGGGCGGTCATCGGGCTCGCCCTCGTGCTCGGCATCGTCGTGGCGATGCTCGCGGCCGCCTATCCGGCCCGCATCGCAAGCCGCCTCTCCATCGTGCGAGCCGTCCAGTACGAGTGATCCGATGCTAGACTCCGCTCGGTCGGTCGCACCCGTCGCGGCCGGCGTATAGCGGAGTCCGAATGACGATCGCCATCCCGAGGCTGGACCGCACGACCGCTGCGGAACGCGGCCTCACGATCGCCGACTTCCTGGTCCCCATCGCGCTCGCCGAGCGTCTCAACGCCCGTCTCCGGCACATCGTGCTGATCGTCGCCGGGGCGCTCGTGATCTTCGTGACCGCCCAGATCTACGTGGTGCACGAGCCCGTGCCGTGGACCGGGCAGACCTTCGGTGTGCTCGTCGTCGGCGGCGCGCTCGGCGCGCGGCGCGGGTTCGCGGCCGTCGCGCTGTACGTGCTGCTCGGCCTGGTCGGGCTGCCGTTCTTCGCCGAGGGAAAGGGCGGGACCGCGATCCTCCTCGGTCCGACCGGCGGCTACATCATCGGGTTCCTGTTGGCGGGCACCGTCGTCGGACGGCTGGCCGAGCTCGGCTGGGACCGTCGCCTCGGTGGCGCGCTCGCGATGATGCTGATCGGGAGCGGCGCTGATCTACGCGATCGGCCTGCCCTGGCTGAGCTACTCGCTCCACCTGACGGTCTCCGACACGATCGCCGCGGGCCTCACGCCATTCCTGGTCTGGGATGCCGCGAAGCTGGCCGTCGCGTCCTGCATCTTCCCGACGGCGTGGTGGCTCATCAGCCGGCGGCCCGACGACCGCTAGCGCTCAGCGGACGGCCGTCGTCTCGAGCGGCTGCGCATCGGGCTCGGCGGTCGCGGGCGGCGAGTCTGCCCCGGGCGATGCGTCCGAACCGTCACCCTCCGTCCCGTCCGGCGTCGTCACCGCGACGCTCAGGCTCCGATACGACCGGCGAAGCAGGCGCGCGACCTCCGGCCAGTAGCTGGCGCCCGCACTCCGCGGGCCGTCCGGATCGACGGTCGCGCCGCGGTCCCGGATCTCGGCGGCGAGGCCGCGCAGCCGGCCGGCCTGCTCGACGCGCTCCCGTGGCAGTCATACAGGGCGGCGTACAGGTCCGTGATCGAATCGCCCGCCGCCGTGCCGGCGCTCAGCCCGATCTCGCGACGGACCGTCCACCAGCGGAGCTCGTGACGGGCGACGGCCTCGACGTCGACGTCGTCCGGGAGGCCGAGCATCCGGTAGCCGCGACCGATGTCCGGCGCGAACCGCTCGTAGTCGCCGGTCGCCCGCGCGAAGCCGGCGGCGGCCCTGGTCAGGAGCAGGCTTGCGGCCAGCGCCCGGGGCCATGAGACGCCGGCCTGGGCGCGGAGCGCGAGCACGAGCAGACCGAACAGCCGCGCCGGCTGTCGCCGGTAGTAGGCCTTCCACATCCGGGTCTCGAGCCGGGCCAGCTCATCGGGGTCGAAGTCCGTTCCCCAGCGGGTGACATCGCTCATCGGCGGCGTCCCTCCATAGCGTCCGATATGGTGCACCGATGGGTACGCGCACGACAACACGCCGGATGACCGCGGTCGCGCCGGGCGGCCTTCCGCGTGCTGCGGACGAGGGGGTGTACGGGCCCGCCTCCGAGGCGTGGCGGCTCAACCGCGAGGCGATGCTCCTGCTCGGAGCCGGCCCGCGCGCACTCCTGCTCCAGCTGGCCCATCCGGCCGTCGCCGCGGGTGTCGCCGACCACTCCGACTTCCGGACGGATCCCTGGCGCAGGCTGGCCGGGACGCTGCGGAGCTACCTGACGATCGTCTACGGGACGACCGCGGCGGCTCGCGCCGAGATCCGGCGCCTCAACGCGCTCCACCGCGGGATCACCGGGCCGGGCTATTCGGCGCGCGATCCGGACCTGTCGCTGTGGGTGCATGCCACCCTCGTCGAGTCCACGATCGCGGTGTACGACGCCTGGCTCGAGCCGCTCTCGACCGCCCGCCGCGCGGCCTACTACGCCGAGACGCGACCGATCGGCCGGGCCTTCGGCGTTCCGGAGACGAGCCTGCCCGCGGACCTCGCGGCGTTCGAGCGATACGTCGCGGAGATGCTCGGCCCGTCCGGGCCGGTCCACGCCTCGCCGGTGGCGCGCGAGCTTGCCGGGGTCGTGCTTCGGCCGCCGCTCGCCCCGCTCGCGACCCTGCTGCCGGTCCGGACGGGGCAGGCGGTCGCCGTCCTGCGGCGCATCCCGGCCGGTGCCTATGCCTGGACGCTGTGGCCGTCCGTCGGCCTGCTGCCGCCGTCCGTCCGCGAGGATTACGGGCTCTCCTGGGGGCCCGTGGAGCGGACGGTCTCGGCCTGGCTCGTCGCCGGCTGGCGGGGCTGGCGGCCGCTCCTGCCCGCGGGGTTCCGGCAGATGGCGAAGGCTCGTGCGGCGGACCGCCGGGTCGCCGCAGGAGGCATCGACCCCGACCCGTTCGCGACCGGCGGTCAGTAGATCCGCGGGAAGCGCGGCCCGAAGAGCGTCCGACCGAGATCGAGCGAGGTCCCGGCGTCGAGCGCGTGGAGCAGCGTCGCGGTCGTGACGATCTTGTTCCGGTTGGCCGCCACGTAGCCGCGCAGGGCCGCCCAGAACGCGGTCGATCCCATCCGGCGTCGCGCGTCGTCGAGCAGGTTGCCGCCCTGGATGTAGATCTTCTCGTAGTAGCAGGCGGCCGAGTACTCGTAGATCGAGCGGTCCAGCGTCGCCGTCGCGCAGCGGCTGCTCCGCCGCAGACCGAGGATGGACCGAGCCGCGAAATCGGCGGCCGCCTCGTCGGCGAACGGGGCCGCGGACTGGTCGTTGCCGACGATCCCGTAGAACCACTGGTGCGCCGTCTCGTGGGCGGCGAGGTAGCGCAGGTTGGCACGCGGGGTGCCGGGCGGGATCCAGATCAGGCCGGGCGATTCCATCCCGTACCCGCCGGCCGACTGGACGACCCGGAACGAGGCATGTGGGTAGGAGCCCAGGCGTCGTTCGAGCGCGTCGAAGGCGTCCGCTGCGGCATCGAGCATCGCCGCTCCCGGCGCGCCCGGCCGGTAGTAGACCCGGACGACCGTGTCGCGGACGACCCGCGACGCCTTCTTGAAGTCGGTCGCGGCGGTCACCGTGAAGTCGCGGACGTCGGTCGCGGCGAAGGTCTGGGTCAGGCCATCCGCGCTGACCGAGACCCGGTCGCCGGTGGTCGCCAGCACGAGCTTCTGGGTCGTGACGATCCGGACCTTGACCGACCGGCTGGTGGGCGTCTCGAACGGGTCGCCGTGGTTCGGCCGACTGAACGCGATGCGCCGGCTGACCCACGGCAGCCAGCGATACAGGTCGGCCACGCCATTCGCCCGGGTGAACAGCCAGTTCGAGCCGGTCAGGCTGCTGCGCAGGGTGGCGTGGTACCGAACGCGGACCTGGGTCGTGCCGCCCGGTGGCAGCACTCCGCCGAGTGGCACGACGATCGTCTGGTCGCTGATGCGGGCCGCGACGGCACGACCGTCGACCGTCACCGGCTCGAGCCGGATCGCGCCGAGTCGCGCCGCGATCGTGTTGAGCTCGACCCGGTCGATGGCGCTGCCGGACGTGTTGCGGATGGTCGCGAGCGCGTTGACGTAGATCTTGCGCGGACCCCAGCCGAGCCACAGGTAGGCGTCGTAGGTCGCGTCGAGGAGCGGGCTCGACCGGTTCACCGACCCCGGCACGATGTCGGCTCCGGCGGCGCGCGCGGTGCCCGCGATCGGGGCGGGAAGGGCCAGGGCGGTCACCGCCACGACGGCGGCCAGCAGGACCGGCAGGCGTCGAACCATGCGGCCATCCTACCCGGAGGCGCCAGCACACCGAGGGCCCGGCTCCGGATGGCCGCGTAGACTTCGGCCGTGACCACCCACGACCCACTCGCATCGGCGCGGCCCGCCGCGATCACCGACACGCCGAGCGGGGCCGACCCGCTCGTCGCGGCGATCCTCGCCCGTCTGCCCGGTCTCCGGGTGCTCGCCGAGCCGATCGACCGCGAGTCCTACCGCCTGGACGAGACGCCCTACCTCCATCCGGGCCTGCCCCGGGCGGTCGTCTTCCCGACGAGCACGGCGGACGTGGTCGAGCTCGTCAAGATCGCCGGCGAGCTCGGCGTCCCGATCGTCCCGCGCGGCGCGGGGACCGGCCTGTCCGGTGGAGCGGCCGGGATCGAGGGCGGTCTCACGATGGCCTTCACCGCGATGGACCGGATCCTCGAGATCGACAAGGAGAACCTCGTCGCGGTCGTCCAGCCGGGGGTCATCAACGCCCGGCTCAAGGCGGCCGTCGCGGCCGAGGGCCTGTTCTACCCGCCGGACCCGGCCAGCTTCGAGATGTGCTCGATCGGGGGCAACCTCGGGACGAACGCCGGCGGCCTGTGCTGCGTGAAATACGGTCAGACGCGCGATTCGGTCATGTCGCTCGAGGTCGTGATGGCCGACGGGGCGGTGATCCGGACGGGCGGCCGGAACGTGAAGGACGTCGCCGGCTACTCGCTGACCCACCTCTTCGTGGGCAGCCAGGGCACGCTCGCGATCACGACCGAGGCGACGCTCAAGCTGCGGCCGGCGCCGCCGCCGCGGCTGACGATGCTGGCCTTCTTCCCGACGCTCGACGGAGCAGGGGCTGCGGTGGCCGGGATCGCCGCCGCGGGGCTCTCGCCGGTGACGCTGGAGCTGCTCGACCGGTTCACGATCGCGGCCGTCGACGACATGAACGACCTCGGCCTGGACCGGGATGCGGCGGCGATGCTGATGATCGAATCGGACATGCCGGGGCAGGCGGCCGTCGACGAGCTGGAGCGGGCCGAGGCGGCCTGCCTGGCCGCTGGGGCGTCCAACCTGGTCCGGGCCGCGGATGCGCAGGAGGCCGACTGGCTGCGCCAGGCGCGCCGGGCGGCACACTACGCTCTCGAGCGGCTCGGCGACGTCCGCATGGAGGACGTCGGGGTGCCGCGATCGAAGGTCCCGGACATGCTCCGCGCCATCGAGCGGATCGCCGTCGCCCACGACGTCCGGATCGGGACGTTCGGCCACGCGGGCGACGGCAACCTGCACCCGGACCTCGTGTTCGAGCGCGGCGATCCGGACGCCGAGGCCAAGACCGAGGCGGTCAAGAAGGACCTCTACCAGGCGGCCCTCGACCTGGGCGGGACCGTCACCGGCGAGCACGGCATCGGGATGGCCCGACGCGATTGGCTCGAGCGGCAGCGCGGCGCGGACGCGGTGCGGGTCATGCGCGCGATCAAGACCGCCCTCGACCCGCAGGGCATCCTCAACCCGGGACGCGTCCTCTAGACGATCCTCGCCGGCCAGCTCCGTCATCCGGCGGCCTCTCCGCACGGCCGTCCCACGGCCAGATATCCGTGCTGTGGGCACTGGGCACCGGATCGCTCCTCCAGAGGATGGATCGACGCCTCGTCACGCTCGGATCACGGGGCCACCGGCGTCCCACGGGCAAGGTTCGTCGCCCAGCACCCACCAGGTGGATATCTGGCCGCGATCGGGGATCGCGACACCGGGCCGTCGGAAACCCTGGTTTCGCGACCCGGCCTTGACACCCCCGGCACCCCCCGTGATGATGCCCGGAGCATGCCTGCACATCTGTCAGATACAAACGTGCACACGCACCCGGCCCGCTGGCACGACTGCCGGGACCGGCGATGAGCGACTTCGACCAGCTGGTCCGCGCGAGCCGGCTGTATTACGAGCTCGGCGAGACGCAGAACGCGATCGCGGAGCAGCTCGGCGTGACCCGGCCGCAGGTCTCGCGGCTGCTCAAGCGGGCGCGGGCGGAGGGGATCGTCGAGATCCGCATCGTCGATCGCACGGTCGCCGACAGCCCGGCCGCGGACGCGCTGCGGCGCAGCTACGGTCTCGACGCCGTCCATCTCGCGCCGACGATCGCCGGACCCGAGGACCTGACCCGCCGGATGGTCGGGCGACGCGCGGCGGAGGTGCTGCGCGGGGCGGTGCGCGCCGGGGCCACCGTGGGGGTCGGGGACGGTGCGTCCGTGGCCGCGGTCGCGGCGGCCCTCGAGGAGACCGCCACGCCCGTTCCCGTCACGGTCGTCCCGTTGTGCGGCGGCT
Organism: uncultured Chloroflexia bacterium; assembly: GCA_963755995.1. GTDB lineage: Bacteria > Chloroflexota > Limnocylindria > Limnocylindrales > CSP1-4 > SPCO01. The sequence goes on from CAVWLQ010000005.1 coordinate 551,701, forward strand.
ACTGGACGACCGGGCCGGACCGCGAGCCGTACCGCCGCGTCGCCGACGCGCTCGACGGCCAGGCGCGCGGGCTGATGGCGCCGGGTCTGGTCGACGACGCAGCCACGCAGCGGGCGCTCGTCGCGCACGCGGGCGTCCGCGCGATCGTCGATCTCTGGGATCGGGTCGACGTCGCGCTCTTCGGGATCGGCGGGCCGGCCTGGAGCGCGGCGCAGCTCGGTGCCGGGGTCGAGCACGAGCTCGAGTCGGCCGGTGCGGTCGGGGAGATCCTGGTCGCCCCGTTCGACCTGGACGGCCGGTTCATCTGCCCGGCGCTGCGCGAGCGGGTCATCGCCTTCGACGCGCGCCGTCTCGGCCGGGTCCCGGCGAATATCGGGGTCGCCGCTGGCGCGAGCAAGGTGCGGCCGATCCTCGGCGCGCTGCGCGCCGGTGTCGTCCGGACGCTCGTGACGGACGTGGCCACGGCCGAAGCGGTCGTCGCCCTCGACGCAGCGACGCTCGCGCCGGGCGGTCGCACGCGATGAGCGCCAATCGCGAGCCGGCGATCCTCGGGCTCGACCTCGGCACGGCCGAGGTCAAGGCCGGTCTCGTCACCCTCGATGGCCGGCTGCTCGCCTTGACCCGCAGCGGCTACGCGCTCGACGTCGATGGCGGCCGAGGCTGGGCCGAGCAGGACCCAGGCGCCTGGTGGTCCGCGGTCGTGAGCGCCGTCCGGTCCCTGCGCGCCGCGGACATCGCCGAGGTGGTCGCCATCGGCGTCGACGGCCACGGGCCCACGCTCGTGCCCGTGGACGCCCGGGGCGAGGCCACCCGGCCCGCGATCACGTTCCTCGATACCCGCTCGACGGCCGAAGCGGACGAGCTGGCCACCGCGACGGGCGTCCGGGGCTGGGCGTTGGCCGGCCTGCCGGCAGCACTGTGGGTCGAGCGTCACGAGCCCGCCGTGGCCGCGGCGACCTGCTGGTACCTCGCGACGTGGGAGTGGCTCGCGTTCCGTCTGACCGGGGTCGCCACCAGCCCGCTCGTCCCGGATCAGACCGTGCCGGCGCTCGACGACGTCGCGGCGGCCGGGATCCCCCGCGACCGCCTTCCGCCGCGGACCGCCACCGGCGCGACGGTCGGTGACCTGACCGAGACCGCCGCCGACGCCCTCGGGCTCCGGCCGGGCATCCCCGTCGTCGGCGGGACGGTCGACGCGTTCGCGAGCTACCTCGGGGCGGGCCTGCTCGAGCCGGGTGACGCCTACGATCCGGGCGGGTCGGCCGGCGGGTTCGGCGTCTACTGGGACCGGCCCGTCGATGTCCCCGGCGGGTTCGTGACGCCGGCACCGCTCGCCGGGCGGTACAGCGTCGGGGCGGCCATGGCCGCCACCGGGCGCGCGCTGGACTGGTACCGGGCGGACATCCTGGGCGCGACGATCACGACGGAGGCGCTCCTTGCCGAGGCGGCCGCGACCCCGCCGGGCGCCGACGGCCTCGTCTTCCTGCCGTACCTCGCCGGCGAGCGGTCGCCGATCTGGGACCCGGAGGCCCGTGGCGTGCTCGCCGGCCTGACCCTCGCGCACGGCCGCGGCCACATCGCCCGCGCGATCGTGGAGGCCTCCGCGCTGGCCATCCGCCACGTCGCGGCGCCGATGCTCGCCGCCGGCGTCACCGTCACCGAGATGCGGGTGTGCGGAGGCCCGGCCCGGAGCGCGTTCTGGAACGCGGTCAAGGCGGACGTCACGGGGTTCCACGTGGCCGTGCCGGCGGTCCTGGAGACGGCGGTCCTCGGCTCGGCCATCCTCGGGGCCGTGGGGATCGGCGCCCATCCCGACCTGCCGGCCGCGATCGGCGCGATGACCCGGATCGCGAGCCGGATCGAACCGCGCCGCGATCTACGGCCGCTCTACGACCGGACCTATGACGCGTACGTGGCCCTGTACCCGGCGACCGCGCCGATCCTGCGCCCGCTCGGCGAGGGCGCGGCGTGACCGGGGACAGCACAACGACGCATGCGGCGACGGCGGGCGCGCGCGCAGGCACCGGCGTGATCGCGCTGCGGAACCTGACGTTCGCCTTCGAGCGCCGCGACCTCGCCCCGCTGCCGGTCCTGGCCGGCATCGACCTCGACATCCCGGGGGGTGGCATCGTCGCCCTCATCGGCCCGAACGGCTGTGGCAAGTCCACCCTCCTGCGGGTCATCGCCGGCCTCCTCCGGCCGACCGGCGGGACCGCCCGCCTCGACGGCCGGGACATCACGGGTCCGGACGCCGGGATCGGCCTGGTCTTCCAGGAGCCGCGCCTGCTGCCATGGCGGTCGGCCGCGTCCAACATCACCTATCCGCTCGAGCTCGCGGGCTGGCCCGCCGAACGACGCGAGGCACGCCTCGCCGCCCTGACCGAGCTCGTCGGGCTCGACCCCGCCGTCGCCGGAGCGCGCCCGAGCGCGCTCTCGGGCGGGACCGGCCAGCGCGTGGCCCTCGCGAGGGCCCTCGCGCTCGAGCCGGCCGTCCTGCTCCTCGACGAGCCGTTCAGCGCGCTCGACGCGCTGACCCGCGAACGCTTCGACCTCGAGCTGCTCCGTCTCTGGGAGCGCTCGGCCAGCACGATCGTCATGGTCACCCACAGCATCCCCGAGGCGATCCTGATCGCCGACCGGGTCGTCGTGCTGTCGCCGCGTCCGGGCCGTGTCGTGGCCGACGTTACGGTCGACCTCCCCCGGCCGCGGACCATCGCCGACCTCGACGCGGCGGGCGTCTCGCGGATCGCCGGCGAGATCCGGCGCCATCTCGCCGACCCCGACGCGACGCACGCTCGCGCGGCCGCTGAACCGGGCGTCCCCGAGCGGCTGGAGGTCGCGTCGTGAGCCGGACCGTCTGGCTGCCGGTCGCCGCCGCGTTCGTCTCATTCGTCGTGATCTGGCAGGTCGTCGTCACCGTCACCGCTCTGCCGCCGTACATCCTGCCGCCGCCCGTGACCGTCGCGGAGCGGTTCGTCGGGGCCTGGCTGGACGGGACGATCTGGCCGCATTTCGCGACGACCATGGTGGAGATCCTGGCCGGCTTCTGCGTCGGTGCCGGGCTCGGGCTGCTGGTCGGCTATGGGCTGGCGCGCAGCGACCTCTTCGAGCGCCTGGCCTCGCCCTACATCGTGGCCGCCCAGGCTGTCCCGATCCTCGTCCTGGCGCCCCTGCTCGTCTTCTGGTTCGGCCCCGGCCTCGGCAGCAAGGTCGTCATCTGCTCGCTGATCGTCTTCTTCCCGGTCGCCATCGCGACGATGGTCGGCATCCGCTCCGTGGACGCGCGACTGATCGAGCTCGGCCGGAGCCTCCGCGCGACCCACCGCCAGATCCTGACCACGCTCGAGATCCCGGCCGCCCTGCCCAGCATCTTCGGCGGCCTGCGCATCGGCGTGACCCTTGCGGTGGTCGGTGCCGTGGTCGGCGAATGGGCCGGCGCGAGCAAGGGCCTGGCCGTCCTGATCAATCTCGCGCGCGGGTCGCTGTTCGACACCCCGCTCATGTTCGCGACGCTCCTGACGATCGCTCTCGTCGGGCTCGCGCTGTATCTCATCGTCGTCCTCGCCGAGCGCCGGCTCGTCGGGGTCCGCTAGCCCCTCGCACCGGAACATCGGAGGTCCATCGTGCCGTCATCGCGTCCCACGCCCATCCGCCTCGCCGTCGCCGGCCTGCTCACCGCGCTCCTGGTCGCCGCCTGCGGGACGGGCACCAGCTCCGCCCCGCCCGCCTCCGCCGGCTCATCGCCGACCGGTGCCATCGGCTCGCCCGACGCCACCGTGGCGCCGACCTCGCTGGTCGTCGGCCTCGGCTACATCCCGAGCGTCCAGTTCGCCCAGTTCTACCTGGCCCAGCAGAACGGCTACTACGCCGACGCCGGTCTCCAGGTCGAGTTCCAGCAGAAGATCGACGCCGACCTGATCCCGCTCGTCGGCGCGGGCACCATCGACATCGGGATCGGCGACGGGACCAGCGTCATCCCGGCCGCCAGCAACAAGATCCCGGTGGAGTACGTGGCCACGATCTACGGCAAGTTCCCGAACATCGTGTTCGCCAAGGCGTCGTCCGGGATCAAGACCGCCGCGGACCTCAAGGGCAAGAAGATCGGCACGCCGGGCCGCTACGGCTCCGGCTGGGTCATGCTCCAGGCGCTGCTGGCGTCGGCCAAGCTGTCCACGGACGACGTCCAGATCGTCGAGTACCCGGACTTCACCCAGGAGGCCGCGGTCGAGCAGGGCGCTGTCGACGCGGCGACCGGCTTCGCCAACAACGAGCCCGTCCAGCTCCAGCTCCACGGCAGCGAGCCGGTCATCCTCCGGATCGACGACATCACGCCGCTCCCGGGCCCGGGCCTCATCGCCTCGACCGCGACCCTCGACGCCAAGCACGATGCGATCTCCGCGTTCGTCGCCGCGACCCTCCAGGCGATGGAGGAGATCAAGGCCGATCCGAGCGTCGGGCTGGACGCCGCGATCGCCGCCGTGCCCGAGCTGGCCACCGCGAAGGACGCCCAGGCTGCGATCCTGAAGGCGACCATCGACTCGTGGTCCGGCCCGACCCAGCAGGCCCGGAGCCTGGGTGCGATCGACCGTGACGGATGGACCGCATCGATCGCGTATCTCGGCACGCTCGGGATGGTCAAGGACCCGGTCACGACCGACCAGGTCGTGCGCGAGGACCTGCTGCCGGCCGGCGACTGACGGCCCGTCGGAGGCGGGGATCGGCCGGATTTGGTATGATGAGTGGCCCCCGCCGTCCTGTTTGACGGCCCGCTCTCATCCCTTCCCGTGCAGGAGTCCGTGTGAACAGTCGCCCGCCTGTCAAGCCCGCCACGGTCGAGCCGTTCAAGCACGTCATCGACGAGTACAAGCACCAGGCGCAGACCATCACCTGCACCTGTGGCTGGCACGGTAGCTCGGCCACGCTGGATCGCGGCGGCTCCGAATGGACCGCCCACCTCTTCGAAGTCCGCGGCAAGAAGCGCTAGTCGCCGGCAGCGCCGCGCCAACGACCGACCCGGATCCATCCGATCCGGGTCGTTCCATGTCCGGCCCCCTGTTAGCCTGAATCGGTGGACCTGCCGAGCACGCCGCCGTTCGCGATCCGCGCCCGTCTGCTGACGCCGCTGGAGGCCGGCAGCACCCTCCACGAGAGCGACGGTCTGGTCGTCGTCGACGAGGCAGGCCGGATCGAGTACGCCGGGCCCGCGGAGCACGCCGACGAGGGCCGGCGCGCCGGTGCCATCGACCTGCGGCCGTGGGTGCTGATGCCGGGCATGGTCGACCTCCACGCCCACCTGCCGCAGCTCCCGAACGCCGGCGTCGGCTTCGCGGTCGACCTGCTGACGTGGCTGGACCGGCTGACCTTCCCGACCGAGCGATCGTGGTCGGACGCAACGGTCGCGGAGGGCCTGGCGCCGGACATCTTCGAGGCGTTCGCCGCGGCCGGCACCACGACCGTGCTCGCCTACGGCACGGTCTACGCGGCCGCCATGCAGGCCGCCTTCCGGGCCGCCGACGCGCATGGCATCCGGGCCATCCTGGGCAAGGTCATGATGGACCGCGGGACCTACGACCCGATCATCGAGCCATCGACCATCCTCGAGCGGTCCCTCCAGGAGTCGGCCGACCTCATCGCGCGCTGGCACGGCGCCGCCGACGGGCGTCTCGGCTACGCCGTCACGCCGCGGTTCGCGGTGTCCTGCTCCACCGAGATGCTCCGCGAGTCGGCCACTCTCGCCCGATCCACCGGCGCCTGGTGGCAGACCCACGTGTCCGAGGACCCGTTCGAGATCGACGAGGTCCGGCGGCTCTTCACCGACACGCTCGACTACGTGGATGTCTACGACCGTGCGGGCGGGCTCGGCCCGAAGACCGTCCTGGCCCACGCCGTCCACCTCTCGGAACGCGAGCAGGCGCGCCTGGTCGAGACCGGGACGCAGGATCGCCCATTGCCCCGCCTCGAACCTGTTCCTCGGCGCGGGCGTCATGCCCCTGGCGCGGCGGCTCGAGGCCGGGCTGACGGTCGGCCTCGGGTCGGACGTGTCGGGCGGGCCGGACGCCTCGATCTTCTCGGTCATGCGGGCCGGCGCCTACGCCCAGATGGCGCGGCGTTCGCTGGCCGGCGACGAGGCCGACGCCCTGGGGCCGCTCGCCTGGCTCCGGCTGGGGACGCTGGAGGGCGCACGGGCCCTCGGGTTGGAGGCGGACATCGGGTCATTGGAGGCCGGCAAGGAAGCGGACCTCATCGCCGTCGACCCGGCGTTCGTCGCCCCGCTGCCGGGCGTCGAGGACATCGACCCGGTCGGCCTGATGAGCCGGCTGATCTTCCGGGCGCACCCGGACATGGTCCGGGCGGCGTGGGTTCGCGGGCGCCGGCTGGCCGGACCGGGTCGCCGCGGATGACCGACTCCGTCGACCTGCTCATCACCGGCGGGACCATCGTCGATGGCACGGGCGCGCCCGGACGGCCCGGGTCGGTCGCGGTCGTCGACGGTCGGATCCGGGTCCTGGGTCCCGGGGACGCGCCACCGGCCCACGTCGGCAGTGCGATCGACGCGACCGGCAAGGTCGTCGCGCCGGGCTTCATCGACCTGCACAGCCACGGCGGCCTGGCGATCCTCGCCGACGGCCGCCACGAGCCCAAGGTCCGCCAGGGCGTCACGACCGAGCTGGTCGGCGTGGACGGCAACGGGTTCGCGCCGTTCACGAGCCGGGCCGAGCTCGAGGCGTTCGTCGATCTCGACGCGGGGCTCGACGGCCGGCCCGACCTCGACTACGACTGGACGAGCGTCGGCGAGCTACCTGGCCCGGTACGACGGCACGGTCAGCCTCAACATCGCGACCCTGGTCGGCAACTCCCAGCTCCGGATCGCCGCCGTCGGGTGGGACGACGTCGAGCGTGGACGGCCCGGCCCTCGACCGGATGCGCGGCACGCTCCGCGACGGGATGGCCGAGGGCGCCTTCGGCCTGTCATCCGGCCTCGACTATCCGCCCGGCAGCTTCGCCCCGACCGAGGAGCTGGCGGCGCTGACCGCCGAGGCCGGTCGCGGGGGCGGGTTCTACCACACCCACGTCCGCTATCCGCTCGGCGATCGCTACCTCGATCCGTTCCGCGAGGCGATCGAGATCGGCCGGCGGGCCGGCGCGCCCGCCCACATCACCCACTTCTACCACCGCGACACCCACCCGGGCGGCCGGAGCCGATGCTGGCGCTGGTCGACGACGCGCGGTCGGACGGGCTGGACGTCACGTTCGACACGTACCCGTCCGAGTGGGCCTCGACCCGCCTGCTCATCCAGCTGCCGCAATGGATCCAGGCCGGCGGCCCGGGTCCGCTCAAGGCGCGTCTCGCGGACCGGACCGCCCGGGACCGGGTCCGTGCCGAGTTCGACCGCGCGTGGGGCGTCGTACGCGAGCGCCGCCGGCTGGGCGGACGTCCGGCTCGGGGCCTTCCGGCGTCCCGAGAACCTGCGCTGGGAGAGCCGATCGGTGGCGGACGTCATGGCGGAGACCGGCCACGACGCGCTCGACGTCATCTGCGACCTGCTGCTCGCGGAGGACCTGGGCGTCAGCCAGGTGACCAGCGGTCCGTCGGCGGCGACCCTGCCGCTGTTCGTCGCCCACCCGGTCGGGATGGTCGGCACGGACAGCACGTTCTTCGGCGACAAGCCGGGGCCCGCGGACGTACGGCTCGTTCCCCCGGATCCTGGGCCAGTTCGTCCGGGACGAGGCGCTGCTCAGCCTCGAGGAGGCGGTCCGCAAGATGACCTCCGCGCCGGCCGCGCGGCTCGGCCTGCGCGATCGTGGGGTCATCCGCGACGGCGCGGTCGCGGACCTCGTCGTGTTCGATCCGGCGACCGTCCGGTCGACGGCGACCTACGACGCGCCGCGCAGCTTCCCGATCGGCATCGAGCACGTGATCGTCGCGGGCACGCCGGTCGTCGCCGACGGCGTCCACACCGGAGCGCTGCCGGGCCGCGCCCTGCGGCACGGGACCGACTGACCCGGATTCAGGCCGGGGAGGGCGAGCCCTCGAAGTCGTGGCCCGACGGTCTGCCGTTCCGGGGCGAGATCCGCCGCGCGCCGTTCGCCGCGGCGCAGCTCGGCGAACATCCGGTCCTGGGCCAGCGCGAAGGCGTCGGCCAGGCTGCCGTCCGGCGGGGGCGCCGCCCAGCCCACGGCCAGGCGCATCGCGATCGCGCCCGACTCGAGCCACAGCTCACAGGCGGACCGGACCCGCTCCACGTAGTTCACGGCCTCGACCTCGCCGGTCTCGGTCAGCAGCACGCCGAACCGACCAGGTCCGAGGCGCGCCACGTGGTCGGAGCCACGCGCCTGGCCCGCGAGGACGCTCGCCAACGCGGGCAGGATCCGGTCCCCCGCGGCCGGGCCGAGCACGCTCGTGAGCTTGTCGAGCCCCTCGACGTCGATGAAGACGACCGTCGCCGGCCGGCCGTAGCGGTCGATCCGGGCCGCCTCGTCGATGAGGATCCGTTCCCACTCGGTCTGCCGCAGAAGTCCCGTGAGCGGGTCCGTTCGGGGTGGCGCGCCTCGCGAATCGGCGGCAACGGCGGCCGTGGCAGCCGCCGGGGCGCGGTCGACCGACGCCGCCGTCCCGTTCGCGCCGCTGACCGGCCGTGCGGCGGTCGCCACGGGGCGCGCGGTCGTCTCGTGGCGTTCGCGCCGCCCGCGCTGGACGTTGCGCAGGATCGCGAGTGCGATGAGCAGGATGTTGGCCGTGATGAGGATCGCCAGGAGGATGATGATGCTGTCGGACATCTCGCGGTTCGGGGTCGATGACGTGACGCGAGCTGCGCCCCGGACGGCGAGCATGCCGCGCAGCCCGAGGGTCCGACAAGGGTCCGGGGGGTCCCCGGACCAGTTCGTGGTGCTGGACGTCACCGGGCGATGCGGTCCGGTAGGGTCCGGTGCGAATCGCGGGCGGACCCGTCGGCGCGACGGCCGGTGATAGAGTCAGCCGCGATGGAGGACGGCCCTTGCCCGACCTGACGAGCCGGACCGAGTCGCCCGACGCGGTCATCATCCAGCCCGGCACGATCGCGCCCGGTCGTGCCCGTGGCGCCGGCCCCCTGCGACGCGAGGGTCCGGCCAAGCTGACCGGCGCCGCCAAGTACACCGACGACCTGGTCTTCCCCGGGGCCTGGTTCGGCGCCACCATCCGCTCGACCGACGCGCACGCCCGGTTCGTGGCGCTCGACCTCGACCCCGCCTTCGACTGGTCGACGGTCGTCGTCGTGACCGCGGCGGACATCCCCGGCGACAACATCGTCAGCTCGATCAAGGAGGACCAGCCGATCCTGGTCGCGGTGGGTGGCGAGATCAGCCACCACGCCGAGCCGCTGGCCCTCCTCGCGGCCCCCGATCGGGCCACGCTCCGGGCCGCGCGGGCCGCCGTCCACCCCAGGACCGAGCCGCTGCCGGCGGTCTTCGATCCGCTCGAATCGGACCATGCGTTCGCGGCCTACGAGCTGGCCAGCGGCGACCCGGAGGCGGCGTTCGCGGCCGCAGACCTGATCCTCGAAGGCGAGTACCGCGTCGGCCACCAGGAGCAGCTGTACATCGAGAACAACGCGATGATCGCGGTGCCGTCCGAGGACGGCGGGGTGACCGTCCACGGCTCGCTCCAGTGCCCGTACTACGTCCACTCGGCCCTCAAGCGCGGGCTCGCACATCGACGATCGCCAGGCGCGGGTGGTCCAGGCCGAGACCGGCGGCGGGTTCGGCGGCAAGGAGGAGTACCCGTCGATGATCGCGCTGCATGCGGCGCTCCTTGCCGGGAAGGCCGGCCGGCCGGTGCGGATGATCTACGACCGCCACGAGGATCTCGCCGCGACGACCAAGCGGCACCCGGCCATCGTCCGGCACCGGACGGGCGTGACCCGCGACGGCCGGCTGCTGGCGCAGGACATCGAGATCGTCATGGACGGCGGCGCGTACTGCACGCTCACCCCGGTCGTCCTGTCGCGCGGCGCGATCCACGCCGGCGGCCCGTACCGCTGCCCGAACGTGCGGATCCGGGCCCGGGCGACGCGGACGAACACGCCGCCCAACGGGGCGTTCCGCGGGTTCGGGGCGCCGCAGACCGAGTTCGCCGCCGAGACCCATCTCAACCGGATCGCCGAGGCCCTCGGGCTGAGCCCGCTCGAGATCCGGCGCCGGAACGTCTATCGACTCGGGGACACGACCCCGACCGGCCAGGTCCTGCGGACGAGCGTCGCCGGGGAGGAGGTCCTCGAGAGAGCCGCGGAGGCCGGCGAGTTCGAACGGCTGCGGGCCCGCCACGAGGCGGCGCGCGCCCGCCGGGCGGGGTCCGGGACCGTTCCCGGCTCGCCGTTGCGGACCGGGCCGGATCGCCTCGCTGCGGGCGTCGGCCTGGCGCTGGCGTGGCACGGCGCCGGCTTCACCGGGTCCGGCGAGGTCAAGCTCGCGTCCGTGGCCTCGCTCGAGCTGACCGCCGACGGCCGCATCGACATCCTGGTCGCCTCGACGGAGATGGGCCAGGGCACGAAGACGATCTTCCCGCAGCTGGTCGCGGACGCACTGGGCGTGCCGTTCGAGGCGGTCGAGATCGCGGCCCAGGACACCGCGTACGTCCCGGACTCAGGCCCGACGGTCGCGTCCCGAACGGCGATGGTCGTCGGCGGGCTGCTCATCCAGGCGGCCGGCCGGCTGCGCGCCCAGGTCGAGGCGGAGACCGGTGGCACGTTCGCGGCGACCTACCGCGACTACGCCCGTACGAAGGGTGCGCTGCGCGTGGACCAGCGGTTCGAGCCGTATCCGGGCGTCGGCTTCGACGACGCGACCTACCGCGGTGACGCCTACCCCGCGTTCGGCTGGGCGGCCTGCGTCGCGTCGGTGGAGGTCGATCTCGACACCGGCGAGGTCCACGTGCGCGACGTGGTCGCCGTCGACGACATCGGCACGGTCATCCATCCCGTCCTGGCCGAGGGCCAGGTGGAGGGCGGGACGCTCCAGGCCGTCGGCTACGCCACGATCGAGGAGATCAAGCTGCGCGACGGGCGCTACCTCAACGACCGCCTGGCGACCTACATCATCCCGACATCCCTCGACGCGCCGCGGATCACGACGATCCTCGTCGAGGCGCCGTTCGACGGCGTCCCGCACGGCGCGAAGGGCGTCGGTGAGCTGCCGATGGACGTCGGCGCCCCGGCCGTCGTCGCGGCGATCGCCGATGCGACCGGGGCGTGGATCCACGACCTGCCGGCCAGCCCAGAGCGGGTCCTGGCCGCGCTTTCCGACGTCCCCGGGGTGGCGCCGCTGCCACCCGGAGCGTCCGAGCCGGCACGTCCGGCCGCCGTGTCGTGAGCACCTATCGCTTCACGGTCAACGGCTCCGCGGTCGAGGTCGACGTCCCGGGCATGCGCCGCCTGCTGGACGTCGTGCGCGAGGACCTCGGCCTGACCGGCACCAAGGAAGGCTGCGGGGAAGGGGAGTGCGGGGCGTGCACCGTGCTGCTCGACGGTGCGCCCGTCGATTCGTGCCTCGTCCCGGTCTGCCAGGTGGATGGCGCCGCGATCGCGACGGTCGAGGGCCTCGCACCCGATCCAGCCGTGCTGGACCCGCTCCAGTCCGCCTTCCTCGAGGCCGGTGGCGCCCAATGCGGCATCTGCACGCCGGGCATGCTGATGGCCGCCCGTGCCTACCTCGACGTTGGCGGCGGCCCCGACGACGACCAGATCCGCCAGGCGATCGCTGGCAACCTGTGTCGCTGCACGGGCTACACCAAGATCGTCGAGGCCATCGCTCGTGCCGCCGCCGGTGGCCTCCACGGAGGGATCGCCGGATGAGCCCGGACGCCGATCGCATCGCGGTGCCGACCAACGGCCGCGGCCCGCACCCGGCCGGCCCGGCCGCGGCGCCGCCCGGACAAACGGCCGCGCCGTCGACGGTGGGCGACGTTCCCTCCGACGAGGAGCTCGCGACGGCGTTCTCGCCGGCCAGGCTCGCCGTCGGGTTCGGGATCGTCGCGTCGCTGGCGGTGCTGCTTGCCGGCTGGGCGCGCCGGCGCCGGTCGGACGGCTGACGCGATGCCGGTCGAGCCGCCCGTCACGAGCCCGGATCGTCTCGCGGACGCCTACGCCGTCCTGGCCGAGGCGCCGACCCGTCCGATCGCGGGCGGCACCGACCTGATGGTCGCGCTGACCGGCGAGCTCGGCGAGCCTCCGGCGCGGATGCTCGACCTGTGGCGGCTCGACGAGCTGCGCGGCATCGCCGTCGATGGCGACGCCGTCACCATCGGTGCGCTGACGACCTACACGGAGATCCGCCGCTCCAGCGTCTGTCGCGAGCACCTGCCGGTCCTGGTCGAGGCGGCCGCCACCATCGGCGCGGCCCAGATCCAGAACCGCGGCACCCTGGGCGGCAACGTCGCGAACGCGTCGCCCGCCGGCGACACTCTGCCGGTCCTCCTGGCGGCCGACGCGACGTTCGTGCTCGGCTCGGGTCGGGGCGAGCGGACGGTCGCGGCGCGCGACTTCTGGCCGGCCTACCGCCGGACCGCCCTGGCGCCCGACGAGCTCCTCCTCCGGATCCGGATCCCGCTGCTGGCCGGCCGCGAGATGCGCTTCCGCAAGGTCGGCACGCGGCGCGCCCAGTCGATCAGCAAGGTCGTGCTCGCCATCGGCTGGCGGGACGGCCTGGCCGTCACGCCACTCCAGGCGCCCAGCCCGTGGTCGGACGTGCGGTTGGCGCTGGGGTCCGTCGCCGCCACGCCCATCCGGGCCGCGGCCACGGAAGCGGTGCTCGAGGGCCGGCCGCCCACGCCGGAGACCGCCGACCTCGCGGCGGAGACCCTGGCCGGCGAGCTCCAGCCGATCGACGACGTCCGGTCGACCGCCGAGTACCGCCGGCTCGTGGCTGCGCGCGTCCTCCATCGAGTCATCCGCGAGGCGGGCGGCTGGTGATGACGGCCGATCGCCGCTCGCCCGGATTCGTCGAGGCGCCCCTCACACAGCCGGCGTCCCTGTCCATCGACGACCTCGACGTCATCGCGCCGGGCGCGTTCGCCGCCGCCGTCGCCCCGCTGTTCGAGGGTGCGCGGCGGTTCCTCGGGCGGCTGGCGATGGCCCGACCGTTCGGCACGCTCGGAGGCGATGTTCGACACCGCCCGGTCGATCGCGCAGGCGATGCCGCTCGATGAGCAGATCGAGCTGATCGACGCGCACCCGCGGCTCGGCGCGCCGCCGGCCGACGTGTCCGCGCTGTCCTACGCCGAGCAGGGCTACGGAGACGAGGCGACGGCGGCCAAAACCGCGGCAACCGCCGCCGCCGCCGCCGACGCCGAGCGACGCGAGCCGGCCGAGGAGCTGGACCGGCTGAACGCCGCGTACGAGGCACGTTTCGGGTTCCGCTACTGCGTCTTCGTCGCCGGGCGGTCTCGCGCGGAGCTGCTGCCCGGGATGGGCGCCGCCCTCGCGGCAGACCGGGAGGCTGAGCTCCATCGCGCGCTCGATGCGGTCGTCGACATCGCCCGCGACCGGTATGCCACGCTGACGACGACGGGCACGGATGCCCGCGAGGAGGGATCGGCGTGATCGAGCTCGGTGCCAATCGCTACGGCAAGGCAGCCATCCGGCTGGTCCGGGTCGCGCGCGGAGCCGGCGGCGACCAGGTGCGCGACCTGACCGTGGCGATCGCGCTCGAGGGTGACTTCGAGGCGGCCCACACCGACGGCGACAATGCCCTGGTCATCGCGACCGACACCATGAAGAACACGGCCTACGCGTTTGCCAAGGACCATCTCGACGGGTCCATCGAGGAGTACGGTCGTGCGCTGGCCGCGCACTTCCTCGAGTCACCGCAGGTGGACGTGGCGACTGCGAACATCCGGGCGCACCACTGGGCGGCGATCGAGGTGGACGGCACGCCGGCGCCGGGCGCCTTCGTCCGGGGCGGCGAGGGGACGCGCCTCGCCACGGTCATCGCGACCGGCGCCGGGACGACCGTCGAGGCCGGGGTCGAGGATCTCATCGTGATGAAGACGCGTCGCTCGGCGTTCAGCGGCTTCCCGCGCGATCGGTACACGACCCTGCCCGAGACCGACGACCGGCTGATGGCGACCAAGGTCACGGCGATCTGGCGGTATGGCTCGCCCGAGCTCGACTTCGAGGCCGTGTTCACGGACGTCCGGACGACCCTCCTGGAGGTCTTCGCCGACCACGACAGCCCGTCCGTGCAGGCCTCGGTCTGGATCATGGCCCGCGCCATCCTCGAGCGTCACGACGAGGTCGAGGAGGTCCGGATGGTCCTGCCCAACCTCCATCATTGGCTGGTCGACCTGGCCCCGTTCGGGCTCCAGAACGACCGCGAGATCTACACGCCGACGACCGAACCGCACGGCGTCATCGAGGCGACCGTGCGACGCGGAGAGGATCGAGAACCATGACCGACACCACGCTCCCGGCCGGGGTCGAGCTGCGCCGCGCGGCCGTCCCCGAGGTCGACCGGGTCCTGACCCCGGAGGCGCTCGCGTTCGTGGCGGACCTCCAGCGGCGGTTCGGGCCGGGCCGGCTGGACATCCTGCGCCGGCGCGTGGAGCGGCAGGCGGAGATCGACGCCGGCGTCCGGCCGGACTTCCTCGTGGCCACGCGCGACGTGCGCGACGACGACTGGACGGTCGCGCCCGCGCCCGCCGACCTCGACGACCGGCGGGTCGAGATCACCGGGCCGGCCGAGCCCAAGATGATGATCAACGCGCTCAACTCGGGCGCGCGCGTGTTCATGGCCGACCTCGAGGATTCGCTGGCCCCGACCTGGGCGAACGTGATCCTGGGCCAGGCCGCCCTGGCCGACGCGGTCCGGCGGACGCTGACGTTCGAATCACCCGAGGGCAAGGCGTACCGCCTCGGCGAGCGGACCGCGACGCTGCTCGTCCGGCCGCGCGGCTGGCACCTGGTCGAATCGGGGATGCTGGTCGACGGCGTGCCGGTCTCGGCCAGCCTGTTCGACTTCGGCCTGTACCTGTTCCACAACGGCGCGGAATCGCTCCGGCAGGGGAGCGGGCCGTACTTCTACCTGGCCAAGCTGGAGTCGCACCACGAGGCGCGGCTGTGGAACGAGGTCTTCGTCCACGGCCAGACCGCGCTCGGCATCCCGCGCGGGTCGATCCGGGCGACCGTCCTCATCGAGACGATCCTGGCCGCCTTCGAGATGGACGAGATCCTCCACGAGCTGCGCGAGCACGCCGCGGGGCTGAACGCCGGGCGGTGGGACTACCTGTTCAGCGGCATCAAGAAGTTCCGGACCGACCCGGCGCTGTCGACTCCCGACCGCGCCCAGCTGACGATGACCGTCCCGTTCATGCGGGCGTACACCGACCTGCTGGTCGCGACATGCCACCGGCGCGGGGCGCACGCGATCGGCGGGATGGCCGCGTTCATCCCGAACCGGCGCGACCCGGAGGTCACGGAGCGGGCGATGAGCCGGGTCCGCGACGACAAGGAACGCGAGAGCGGCGACGGGTTCGACGGGACCTGGGTGGCCCACCCGGACCTCGTCCCGCTCGCGACCGAGATCTTCGACGCGGTCCTCGGCGCGGCGCCAAACCAGAAGGACCGGCTGCGCGACGAGGTGGCCGTCTCGGCCGACCAGCTCCTGGACTTCACCGTCGCCGGTGGGGCCGTGACGGTGGCCGGCGTCCGAGCCAACGTCCGCGTCGCGCTCGCGTACCTCGACTCGTGGCTGCGCGGCACGGGTGCGGCGGCGATCGACAACCTCATGGAGGACGCCGCCACGGCCGAGATCTCGCGCTCGCAGCTGTGGCACTGGATCACCCGGTCGGTGGTGCTGGACGACGGGTCGATCTTCGACCCGGCCCGCTATACGGCCATCCGCGGCGAGGAGCTGGACCGCCTCGGCGGCTCCGGGCAGGGCCGGCTCGCCGAAGCCGCCGACCTGCTCGATCGGCTGGTCCTCGACGACGACTTCGCGGAGTTCCTGACGCTGCGGGCGTACGCGCTGCTCGAATAGCGCCTGACATCACGGCGCGGGCGAGAGTCTGGCGATGCCTCCACCGGGCCGGCGGCCCGACTCAGAGCAGGGTCGGGCTGCCCGGTGCCAGGATCGAGCCGTCGGTACCGAGGCGCTCCCACTCGAAGACGATCACGTCCGGGTCATCGATCGCGATCTTGACCGGGACGATCGTGCCGACCGCCATGTGGCTCACGGCGGCCAGGGGCACCCTGGCTGACGCCTCGGGAAGCTGCCTGTCGAACCCGCCAGGAACGTGAAGCGTCACCTGCATCGTGAACAGTCGCTCGGCCCCGATCGACCGGCCTGTGTCGACGAGCTTGTCGATCGTGGCGGTCGCGTCGGTGCCAGTCGCCCGAACGGTCGCCCGGAGCCGGTCGACGCTGTCGGTGCCCGGCTCCGCGGCATGGAGCGTGGTCGCCGCCGCCGCCGAGAGGCTGGCAAAGGCGGTCTGGACCCTCGCCAGGGTCGCAGCCTGGTCGGCGGCGGACATGCCGCGCGCCGCCAGTGCCGACTGCAGCTGGGCCATCGTGTCGGCGCCACCGACGATGGTCGTGCCGCCGTCGATGACCGTCGTCCCCCCGTCCATGACGGTGCTCGTGGCCGGCCACGATGCGAACGCGCTCGGGGCCGACGGCGCGTCCGGTCCTGCCCAGTCGATGATCACATCCCCTGGGTCGGACGGGTCGACCTTGACCGGCAACGGCGAGCCGGCGCTCAGCCGTCCCAGCAGCATGAGGGGCACGAATTCCTTGCGCTTGGCGGCATATGGGGCTCGACCCGGGATCGACACCATCAGCTCGATGTCCATCTGGGGCTGGTCGTTGAGAGTCATGCCGGTCTGGGTCAGCCCGGTCACGATCGCAGTCCCAGCCTGGCCGGTGCTCGAGATGCGCTCGGCCTCGGCCGCCGATCGGCGCGCCCGAAGCCCGAACCAGACGAGGGCGAAGCCGGTGATCCCGAGGATGGCCGCGGTCAGCCCGAATGGGAACAGGAGGAACTCGTCGGTCGCTCCGAAGAAGAGGAAAAGCGACGCCAGGACCAGCTCGAAGACGCCCGTGCCGATGAGCCACTTGCCGGAGTAGCGGTCGAAGGTCGAGCTGCTGAATTCGGTCACGGTCGCTCCAGGTGCTGGTCGGCTGTCGGCGGGGTCAGATCGGGATCGCCGTGCGATCGATGAACGCGCCGTCGCCGCGCCGGCCGACGAACGTCCCGTCCACGATGACGGCCCGTCCCCGGACGAACACGGACCGGACCGTCCCGGCCACGTCGAGGCCTTCGTACGGGGTGTAGTCGCTCGTGTGGTGGAGGTCGGTCGCGCGGATCGTGCGGCGCGGGGCGGGGTCGAAGAGCACGATGTCGGCGTCGCGGCCGACCTCGATCGCGCCCTTCGAGGCGATGCCGAACCGGCGGGCGGGCGTCGTGGCGATGAGGTCGACCATCCGCTCGAGCGTGATCCGGCCGCTGGCGACCCCTTCCGAGTACAGGACCGTGAGGAGCGTCTCGATGCCCGGCGCGCCGTTGCTGATCTGGTTGAACGGGACGCCGCGCGCCGCGTCGCCCTTCTCGACGGACAGTCGGTCCGGCACGTGATCCGTCGCGACGAGATCGAGCGATCCGTCGGCGAGGCCGGCCCACAGGGCGTCGCGGTCGGCCGCCGACCGGAGCGGTGGCGCGATCATGTAGCGGGCGCACAGGACGGGGTCGGGCTCGTCGTATTCCGCCTCGGTGAAGACCAGGTAGTGGGGACACGTCTCCGCGCTCACGCGGACGCCCGCCGCCCCGGCGCGCCGGACCTCGTCGAGCGCCGCCGCCGACGACAGGTGGACGACGTGGACCGGCGCATCGGCCTGGCGGGCGAAGGCGAGCGCCCGAGCCGTGGCGACCGCCTCGACGAACGGCGGCCGCGTGGTCGCGTGGTAGCGCGGTGCCATGTCACCACGCTGAAGCGCGTCGGCCACAGCCGCGTCGAGGAGCACCGGGTCCTCGCAGTGGACCTGCAGCATCCCGCCGCGGCCGGCCATGACGCGCATCGCCTCGAACAGCCGATCGTCGGGCAACCGGAAGTCGAAGACCATGAACGCCTTCGATGTGGCGACCCCGGCGTCGATCGTCGCGGGCAGCTCGCCCAGCGGATCGTCGGCGTGGCCGCTGATCGCCAGGCTCAGGCCGTAGTCGATCGCGCTGTCGGCGTCGGTCGCCGCGCGCCACTCGCGGACGCCCGTGACGAGCGAGCGCTCCGCCGCCCGGCTGGATCCGGTCCCCGGGTTGTTGAACGAGAGGAACGACGTCGTGCCGCCGAATGCTGCCGCCACCGAATCCTGGAAGAAGCGGTCCGGCTCCGCGTCACTCGCGACGCGCGTGTGGGTGTGGACGTCGACGGCCCCCGGCAGGACGAGCAGCCCGGTCGCATCGATGACCTCGGTCGCCGCGGTGGCCGGCCCGGACAGGTCGGGCTCGACAGCGACGATCCGTCCACTCTCGACAGCCACATCCGCGCGCGAGGAACCGGTGGCCGTGACGACCGTCCCGCCGAGGATGACGAGCTCCATCAGCGGGGCACCCTGGCTCGCACCGTGATGCTCCCGAGTGGCATCAGAGGGAAGGGCACGGCGTTTCGAACGGCAGGCCGCGACGGGGCGAGCTCCCGTCGAACCATCGTGATGCCGCGATTGGCATCAGCCGGGGATGTCGTCATGCTCGCCCGAAATCAAGCATCACACGGGACGCGGTGGCCGGAAAGCCCCTCGGCCGCGCGACTCACTCCACCTCGTGGATCGAGATCGCCTGGGCGCCCTCCCACAGGCACCGCCGGCCCATCTCGCGAAGCCGGTCGTCCCAGCCGTCATCGGCGACGACCGTGGCGAAGTGGTTGGCCGCCAGCTGGCCCACCTTCGACGCCGTCGTGCAGCCGCCATACGGAAAGAAGATCTCGCATTCGCTGATGCCCCCCGGATAGATCGCCAGCTGGCCGGGCGCCGGGTGCGAGGTGTGGTTCTCGTACTCGAGGCCGGGCCGGAAGTCGCCGAACGGGATCCAGGTCGATTCGCCCGTCCAGCGACAGTGGATGAGCTTCGACTCGATCGGGAGCATGTGCCGGATCGCGTCGACGGTCCGGGGCGCGGCGGTCTCCCAGCGAGCGCTAAAGTGGAGGTCGCCGACGACGATCTGCAACGTACCCATCTGCGGAGGATAGCGTGACCAAGGGCGCGGATCACCCGGCTCCGACCATCTCGACGCACGTCCTAGACACCGATCGCGGCGGCCCGGCGGTCGGGGTCCACGTCACGCTCTATCGGCTCGCGGACGACGGCCGGCCGCTCAGGATCGCGCAGGCCCTGACCGATGCCGACGGCCGGGTGCGCGACCTTCTCGAACGACCGCTCACGGCCGGCGACTATCGTCTCGAGTTCGACCTCGCCCGCGAGATCGCCGTCGACCCGCCGGCGCACGACGCACCCCCCGCGGCGGTGGCCCGGATGCGGGACCGCCCGGCGGCTTTACCGGCGGCTCCACCGGCGGCTCCACCGGCGGCCAGCGGCGGCATGGCCCCCGAACGCTTCTTCCGCCGCCTCACGCTCGATGTCCGCGTCACCGACACCTCGCGGAGCTACCACGTCCCGCTGCTGCTGGCTCCGTACTCGGTGACGACCTACCGCGGCAGCTGAGGGTCAGCGCAGGACCAGGAACGCGTCGACATCGATCCGGGAGTGGCCGCGCGTTCCGTTCGAGACGAGCTTCACGCTGTGCGTGCCCGACGACGACCACGACCGGGACGCGACGATGACCCGCGGCGTCCAGCTCGAGCGGTGGAGATCGATGGTCGACACGTACTTCCCGTCGACGTACAGGCGGGCGCTGCCCCGGCTGGGTCCCTTCGGCGAGACGATCCCGAAGGCCCGCCCCGTGAACCGGAACGTCACCGATGCCCCCTTGCCGGTCGCGTAGCGGCTGGACCCGCCGGACGATGAGCTGGTCCCGAATCGGTGCCACGTCCCGTGCCAGGTCGCCAGCGACGTCGTCTCCTGGTAGCGGACCGGTGTCACCGTCGTCGCGGACGACCACGCACCCCAGTTGCCCGCACCGTCACGGGCGCGAACCCGGAAGCCGTGGCCCTGCGACAAGCGCACGCTCCGGTCGGCGCTCCGCCCGGTGGTCGCACCTGCCACCGTCGACCACGCGCCGCTGCCCGACCGCGCCTGCAGGCCGTAGGCACCCACACCCGAGCGATCGTCGGTGGCGGCCCAGTGCACGGACACCGCCGCGGTCGAGGCGCCCATCGTCGAGCCGACCGCGAACGCGACGGTCGGCGCCTTGGCCGAGGGCGGGACGCGGTCCAGGGCGCGGTAGACGTCCACGATCCGCCCCGTGACCGTGGAGCCGGCCGTCGCGGCATCCGGCTTGGCGCTGCCCAGGATCCGGGCCTTGAGCGCGATCGGGTCCTTGGCCATCCCGGGCACGTAGGACGCGACGAGCGCGGCGGTGCCGGTCACGTGCGGCGCCGCCATGGACGTGCCGTCCAGCCAGCCCCAGCCCGGGTCGGGATGATCGGCGTCGGCCGGGAGGGTGCTCAGGATCGACTCGCCGGGCGCCACGAGGTCGACGGTCCGCCGACCGTAGTTCGAGAACCAGGTCAGCCCGCCCGTGTCGTCCACGGCCCCGACGGACACGATGTTCGGGAGGTCGAACGACGCCGGCAGGGTGGTCGACGGTCCGTCGTCGTTGTCGGAGCCGCTGTTGCCGGCCGCGGCGACGAAGAGCATGCCCGACGTCTGGATCGCATGGAACAGGTCCGGCGAGTCCTGCGGCCGGCCCTCGGCGCCCCACGAGGCGTTGGCGATCCGGACCCCGAACGACTTGGCGTAGGCGATCGCCCGGATGGCCATCGAGTCGTAGCCGCACCCGTCGTCATCGCCGAGGAACTTGAGGGCCATGATCGAGACGCCCGGCGCCACCCCGACGACGCCCTGGCCGTCGAGGGACGCCGCGATCGTCCCGGCAACGTGCGTGCCGTGCCAGTCGTCGTCGACGTCGTGGACGGTGTTGTCGTCGTGGCAGAAGTCCCAGCCGTGGACGTCGTCGATGTAGCCGTTGCCGTCGTCGTCGATGCCGTTGGTCTCCTTGCCGGCGCCAGACTCGCCCGGGTTCGTCCACGCCCGTGCGGCCAGGTCCGGGTGGCTGAAGTCGACCCCATCGTCGATGACCGCGACGACCGTGCTCGCCGAGCCGGTCGTGATGCCCAATGCCTGGCGGCCGTCGATGTCGACGTCCGGCGTGCCGCCCGTGAACGGCGTGCCCTGGAGGATGTCCTGGCCGGTGTTGTCGAGGCCCCACAGCTCGCGCCAGGCGGGCTCGTGGGTCGGGTCGGCTTCGCGGTAGCGCTTGTGGTCGATCCCGACCTGCAGGACGCGCTCGTCGGCCTGGAGGGTGGACAGCGTCGTCGCCGCGGTCCCGGAGCGGGCGCGGACGCCGACGGAGGGGCTTGCGCCGAGGTCGGCGTCGGTCGTGGCGCCGGCGCCGCCGATGGCCGACCGTCGGGACGGCGTGGACACGCCGGGCCGGAACGTGACGATCAGCCGGCCCGGATCGTCGGCCGCGGGCAGGTCCCAGGCGTGTCGTGCCGGCCGGAGCTGATCGGGCGGGATCGTTCGCGGGACCGGCCGCCCCCACGGGCCCGACCGAGGTCGCGAGCACCATGAGCGCCGCCGCGCCGATGGCGATCGAGTGGCGGGTTGCACGGGCCCCGGACATGCGACCTCGGATGACGGATGCGATCTCGTTGGCCGAATCCTATGACGGAACGTCCGGGGTCGTGACACGCTAGATGTCACGGGTACCCCCGACCTTTGGGCCATGCAAGCCACCATCCGCCCGATCAGCCCCATCCGGCCCGTGCCCGAGGCAGCCGGCGACCACGTCCGGCTCGACGCCGAACGGATCCTCATCGACGGCCTCGTCGTGCACGACCGGGCCCTGGCCGGGTTCCTGGCGGAGCGCCCCGCCGCGGACCGGGCGGAGCTCGTCGAGCGTGCCGTTCGGATCGGCCTGCTCGCGCTCCAGGACGCCGGCGTGACCGTCAACGTCGATGTCGTCCGGGCCGAGTTCGAGAAGCTCATGCGCCAGGCGGAGACGGTCAACGAGAAGGCCGCCCAGACGCTCGAGCAGACCCTGCGCGCGAACTTCGCCGACGGCGACGGGCGGCTGCCGCGAACGCTCGAGCGGTTCCTGGGCGACCGGGGCGCCCTGCGGACGATGGTGGACGAGCTGTTCGACGAATCGAAGCGGGACAGCGCGATCGGCCGGATCGGCACGATGCTCGAGCGCTACTTCGACGGCGACGCGTCCAAGCTGGCCGTCCTGCTCGATCCGACCCGGCTGCACTCCCCGATGCACCAGTTCCGCCAGGAGATGACCGACGGCTTCAGGTCGCTCGAGGAGCGGCTGGTCGCGATCGAGGCGGCCGCCGCCGCACGCGGCGCCGAGCGTGCCCGGTCGACCGCCAAGGGCGGCGACTTCGAGGACCTGCTCGAGGCGATGCTGGCCGACCTCGCTCGCGGTGCCGGGCGACCTGCTGGACCGGACCGGCACGGACACGGGCTCGGTCATGAAGTCGAAGAAGGGCGACTTCGTGCTGACCCTCGACGCGCGGGTGGCGCGCGGCTGCGACGTCAAGGTCGTGATCGAGGCCAAGGACCGGCCGATGTCCATGCGGGCCATCCGCGACGAGCTGCGGGACGCCAAGGAGAACCGGGGGGCGGCCGTCGCGGTCGTCGTGTTCAGCCAGGCCCACGCGCCGTCCGGGATCGCCCCCTTCCACCTCGTCGGTGACGACGTGTACTGCGTCATCGATCCGGACGATCCCCAGCCGGCGACCCTCGAGGCGGCGGTCCGTCTGGCCCGCCTGCTGGCCCTCGCCACGCTCGTCGAGCGGGAGGTCGAGATGGACGCCGCGGCCATCGCGGCGGCGCTGACCGCCATCCGCGAGCAGGTCGAGGTGATCCGGACGCTGAAGGCCCAGCTGACCTCGATCTCGAATGCGACGAAGGCGGTCTGGAGCGGTCTGGATACGATGCGCTCGAACATCCTGGCCCGCGTCGTGGAGGCCGAAACGGAGATCCGCGTGCAGGCCGGATAGGCCTATCCGGCCCCCGGACGCCATGCCTACACGGGACCGGACCAAGGGGCGGTTGGCCGATTTGACTGCGGCGCGCACCCTAGAGCCATGCACCGACGACTCGCCGCCCTGCTGTTCGCCGTGCTCGTGGCCCTCCCCGTCGTGGCCCCGGCCATGGCGACGGAACCCTCGGCCGGCCCCTCGTTCGAGGTCCCGCCGAGCCCTGCCCCCGAGCCCACGCCGACCCCAGAGCCCACCCCGACGGCCGAGCCGACGACCGCCCCGAGCCCGTCGCCGAGCGTCGCGCCGGATGAGCCGCCCCCCGTCGAACCGACGGTCCCGACCACGACCACGCCTCCAGCCCCGGTTTCCGCGCCCCCGGCCGACGGCCGGCCCGATGCCACCGGTCGGTTCATCGTCATGTTCCGCGACGGCGTCGACACCACCTCCGCCGTCAAGCGTGCCAAGGGCCATGGCCTGAAGGTCGACCAGAGCTTCGGGCGGGCCGTGCACGGCTTCTCGGCCAAGCTCGACAAGCAGCAGGAGCGCGATCTCAAGGCGGACCCGAACGTGCTCGCGGTGGTGCCCGACGGCGTCATCCAGCTGGCCCAGACGATCCCGACCGGCGTCTCGCGGGTCGGCGGCCAGGTCAGCGACGTCGCCGACATCGACGGCTCCGACCAGCGCGTCGATGCCGACGTGGCCATCGTCGACACGGGGATCGCGCAGGTCCCGGACCTCAACGTCGCCGGAGGCTACAACTGCTCGTCGGCGGACCGGACGGCGTGGCGCGACAAGAACGACCACGGCACGCACGTCGCCGGCACCGTCGCCGCGCTCGACAACAGCTTCGGCGTCGTCGGTGTCGCACCGGGTGCACGCGTGTGGGCGGTCAAGATCCTCAACGACAGCGGCTACGGCCTGATCTCGTGGTACGTCTGCGGGCTCGACTGGATCCTCGCCCAGCGTGACCCGAACGACCCGAGCCGGCCGTTGTTCGAGGCCGCCAACATGAGCGTGACGAAGGCCGGCTCCGACGACGGCAACTGCGGGCTGACCAATCACGACGCGCTCCACCAGGCGATCTGCCGCGTGGTCGCCGGTGGGATCACGGTCGTCGCGGCGGCCGCCAACGACAGCCACAGCGCGACCCACAACATCCCGGCCAGCTACAACGAGGTCATCACCGTCTCCGCGCTGGCGGACACCGACGGACGGCCGGGCGGCCTGGGCGGCAACCGCTGCTTCTCGTGGGGCGGCTACGACAAGGACGACACGTTCGCCGATTTCAGCAACTACGGCTTCGACGTCGACCTGATCGCCCCGGGCAAGTGCATCCTCTCGACCATCCCCGGTCCGGCCTACGCCTATATGTCCGGGACGTCCATGGCTGCCCCGACGGTCACCGGGGCGGTCGCGCTCTACAAGGCGAGCCGGCCGAACGCAAAGCCGGCCGAGGTGCGCGAGGCCCTGCGCTACCTGGGCAACCTGAACTGGAAGACCTCGAGCGATCCCGACTCGACCCACGAGCCGCTGCTCGACGTCTCCCGGATCGGGACGCTCGGCACCTTCGCCCTCACGCCCGGCGCGGGCGCCCCCACCGTCGAGGGGAATACGACCCTGTCGGTCCCGTTCACCGTCGCCCGCAGCGCGACGTTCTTCGAGCGCGTCACGCTGTCGCTCACGAGCGTGCCCCCCGGCTGGAGCGCCGCCCTCGCCTCGACCAGCCTGCTGGGCTGGTCCGCGACCGCCGGTCGCGTGACGGTGACGGTCCCGCAGGGCACGTCCCCGGGCAGCTACACGATCGGCGTCCGGGGAACCAACCAGGGCCGCACGGTCCTGCTCAGCCTGCCGATCAGGGTCGTCAACGATGTCCCGACCGCGAGGATCCCGTACAGCGCGGTCCAGGTGGGGACCACGATGGGACAGAGTGCGGCCAACGTCCGGGTCCTGTGGCCGTCGGCCACCGATCCGACCAGCCCGATCGTCCGCTACCAGGTGCAGCGGAGCAAGGATGGCGGAGCGTGGACCGGCACGGTCGAGCGGTCCGGCACCCAGAACGAGGCCCTGATGGCACTCACGTTCGGCAGCAGCTATCGGTTCCGCGTGAGGGCACTGGATCGCGCCGGGAACTGGAGCCCCTGGATCACGACACCGACGGCGACCCACGTCTACGCGATCGACGATCGGAACGCGTCGATCGTCCGGAAGGGCAGCTGGGTCGGCGCCACCAGCTCGAGCGCATACAAATCGACCGTCAGCGGGTCGACCCAGCCCGGCGCTCGACTCAGCCTGCGGTTCACCGGCAAGGGCGTCGCCGTGGTCGCGTCGACGGGCCCGAACCGCGGCAAGGTGAACATCTACGTCGATGGCGCCTACGTCAGCGTCGATCAGCCTGAGGTCGAAGACGACCCTCAGCCGCCGGGTCGTGTTCATGCGCTATCTGCCCGCCGGCGGCAGCCACACCATCACGTTCGAGTCGACCGGCGCGTGGGCCACTCCTCTCGTCCGTCTTGATGCGTTCGTCGTGCTGAGCTAGGCCCTCGCAAGGTCGGCGTTTGCCCCGGTGCGCTATGGTGGCCGTCGCGACGTCCCGGGCCGGGTGTCCCGGCGGGCGCCGATGAGCACCAGTGAGGGTCGGCATGGCGCGTGCGATGTGGAAGGGGGCCATCCAGTTCGGATTGGTCACCATCCCGGTCAAGCTCTATCTCGCGACCGAGTCCAAGGGCATCAGCTTCAACATGCTCCACAAGACGGACCTGTCGCGCATCCAGATGAAGGTCTGGTGCCCCGTCGAGGATGAGGCGATCTCCCGCGGCGACACGGTCAAGGGCTACGAGTACGCGCCCGGCGAGTACGTCGTGATCACCGACGAGGACCTCGAGAACGTCCCCCTCAAGACGGTCCGCTCCATCGAGATCGAGCAGTTCACGAAGGCCGAGCGCGACGACGCCGCCGTGCGGTTCGTCAAGAGCGCCTACTACCTGGAGCCCGACAAGGTCGGCCGGAAGGCGTTCAACCTCCTGAAGTCCGTGCTCGAGGACGACGGGCTGACCGCCATCTGCAAGATCGTGATCAAGGATCGCGAGGCGCTGGCCGCGCTGGACCCGTTCGGCGACACGATGCTCCTGACGACGCTCCACTGGCCGGACGAGATCCGGCGCCACGGACGAGCTCGACCTGGGCGACGAGTCCTACGACTTCAAGCCGGCGGAGCTGACGATGGCCCGCCAGCTCGTGTCGGCGATGACCGGCGAGTTCGATCCGGCCCAGTACAAGGACGAGTACCGCGAGGCCCTCGAGACCATCATCCAGGCCAAGGTCGAGGGCAAGGAGACGGTCGCCGTCGAGGCGCCCGAGGAGAGCGGCAACCTGATCGACCTGATGGCCGCGCTCGAGGCATCGGTCAGTGCCGCCAAGGCGGCCCGCGACGGGAGCGCCGAGAAGCCGGTGTCCGTGGCCGACGCCAAGGCCGCCCGCGCGGCAGGAGCCAAGACCGCCAAGGCGAAGCCCGCCGCGGCCAAGGCGGCCGAGGACGACGAGGCCGAGGCGCCCGCCAAGCCGGCACGGAAGCGCAAGACCGCCTGATCCGCGCCGGGTCCGTGCCCGGCGACGCTCAGTAGATCCGGGTCGACAGGATCCCGCCGTCGACGACCAGGTTGTGGCCGGTGATCCAGCGGGCCGCCGGCGACGCCAGGAACAGGCAGGCGTCGGCGATGTCCTCCGGCTCGCCCAGGCGCCCGAGCGGCACGCGTGACAGCCAGCGCTTGACGCCGTCGGGCCACGCCTCCTCGATGCCGGCCTTGTGGATCAGGCCGGGCGACACGGCGTTGACCCGGATCCCGTAGGGCCCGAACTCCTGGGCGCAGGACCGGGTGAAGGTCAGGACCGCGGCCTTCGCGCTGTTGTAGTGGCTGTGGTCGGTCGCCGGGTTGGACGCCGAGATCGAACCGATGTTGACGATCGCGCCGCCGCCGCGCGTCCGCATGCCGGCCGCCGCCGCGCGCGTGCACAGGAACATCGGCTCGGTGTTGTCCCGGATCATCGTCTGCCACTCGGCAAGGGCCATCCCGATGACGGGATGGAGCGGAAAGTTCTGGCCGGCGTTGTTGACCAGGATGTCCACCGGTCCGAAGCGCTCGCGCGTCTGCCGGAACAGGCCGTCGACGTCGTCCTCGTCGGTCAGGTCGGCACGGATGGCCACGGCCGTGCCCTTGGCCTTCGTGATCGCCGCGACCACCGCGGCGGCCTCGCGGGCGCCCGACCGGTGATGGACGGCGACGCTCGCCCCGGCCGCCGCCAGGCGCGTCGCGATCCCGGCGCCGATCCCCTGCGAGGCACCCGTGACCACCGCCACCCGGCCCGTCAGGTCGAGCAGATCGCGCGGCTCTGGGACGCTCGCAGCCATGACCGGAGTATGCCCCCGCGCACGGCCGCTCGCGCCCTCGGAACGGTTGCCGCGGCCCGGATCGCCGGGCCTCTTTGCACCTCGGCCGGTCACTCGGCACACTCCTCGTCATGCCCCTCGAGGAATACCGTCGCAAGCGCGACTTCGGGAAGACGCCGGAGCCCGCTCCGGGCGCGCCTGCCCATGGTGCTCCGTCGCGGGGCGGGCGCTTCGTCATCCAGCGGCATCGGGCCACCCGGCTCCACTACGACTTCCGCCTCGAAGTCGGGGGCGTCCTCGTGTCGTGGGCGGTCCCCAAGGGCCCGACGCTCGACCCGGACGTGCGCCGCATGGCGGTCCACGTCGAGGACCACCCGATCGAGTACTTCGATTTCGAGGGCGTCATCCCCTCGAAGCAGTACGGCGCGGGCGACGTCATCGTCTGGGACTGGGGCACCTGGGAGGCGGAGGCGCCGACGCTCGACGCCACGACCGCCATCCCGGCCGGCGAGCTGAAGTTCGAGCTGCACGGCCAGAAGGTCAGCGGCCGGTTCACGATCGTCCGGACGAGCGGCCGGCGGCGCAGGGGCGATGACCCCGCGGCCCGCGCCTTCGAGGACGACGAGGGCGACCAGTGGCTGCTCATCCACAAGCGCGGTCCCGACGCGCAGAGGGGCTGGGACGCCGAGGACTACCCGCAGAGCGTCAAGACCGGCCGCACCAACGACGACGTCAAGGCCGACCGCGACGCGGTCTGGATCAGCCAGGCGCCCGCGGCGGCGGCCGAGATCGACCTGACCGGCGCGGTCGAGCAACAGCTCCCGCAGCGGATCGAGCCGATGCTCGCGACCCTTGCCGCCAAGCCCTTCAGCGACCCGAAATGGCTGTTCGAGATCAAGTGGGACGGCTACCGGGTCCAGGCGGTCGTCGCCGATGGCGCGGTCCGGATCTGGACGCGCAACCTCCACGACGCCGAGACATACTTCCCGAGGCTCCTGGCGCCGCCCAGCTGGATCGACGCCCGTCAGGCGATCGTCGACGGGGAGGTCGTCGCCCTGGACGAGGCCGGACGTCCGGACTTCGGGCTGCTGCAGGAGCGTCTCGGGACCAAGGGGTCGCCGGGTCTCGTCTTCCAGGCGTTCGACCTGCTCTATCTCGACGGGCGATCCCTGCTCGACGTCGCGCTCGAGGACCGCAAGCGCCTGCTCAAGAGCGTGCTCCGGCCGCACCCGCGCGTCCGCTTCGCCGCGCACGTGGAGGCGGACGGCGAGACGTTCCACGAGGCGGCGGCTGCGCAGGGTCTCGAGGGGATCGTGGCCAAGCTCCGCCGCTCGCGATACGAGCCGGGCCGGCGGTCGACAGCCTGGCTCAAGATCAAGATCCGTCCGGAGCAGGAGCTGGTGGTCGGCGGCTGGACGGCGGCGACCACCAACGCCCGGGACCTCGGCGCTCTGGCGGTCGGGGTCTACGAGGGCGGGGCGCTGAAGTTCAGCGGCAAGGTCGGCTCCGGCTTCACCGCCGCGACCCGCCGCGCGCTCCTCGCACGGCTCGCACCGCTGACGGCGGACGCTCCCGCGTTCGACCCGCCGCCACCGAAGGACTATCGTGGCCGCTGGGGCGGCGACCTCGTCGGCGTCACGTGGGTCCGGCCGGAGCTCGTCATCCGCGCGGAGCTGGGCGGCTGGTCGCGCGACGGCATGGTCCGCCAGTCCGCCTTCAAGGGCGATCGAGGAAGGGCGCGACCCGCTGACCGTGACCCGCGAAAAGGCGGTCGCCACCGCGACAGCGGTCCGCGAGGCCGAGGCGGACGCGCTCCCGGCCACAGACCATGACACCGGACCGGCCACCGATCCAGCGAGGAGCCCGAACCCGATGGCATCGACGAAGCGCTCGACCAGGACGACCCACGAGTTCCCATGGCAGGTGACCGAGGACGAGCTCGCGGCTCTCGACGCGCTCGGCAAGGAGGGCGTCTGGAAGGTCGGCCCCAACGAGCTCAAGCTGACCAACCTCGACAAGGCGCTCTTCGAGGCGGACCCGCCGGTCACCAAGCGCGAGCTCATCCGCTACTTCGCCCGGATCGCGCCGACGATGCTGCCGCACCTCGCGGATCGTCCGCTCAACCTGCAGCGTTTCCCGAACGGCGCGGCGGCACCCGGCTTCTGGCAGAAGGACATCCCGGCGACCGCGCCGACCTGGCTGACCCGCTGGCACGAGACCGGGGTCGACGGCGCGCGAGGACCGCGACGCGAACGACCATCTCATCGCGGACCGCGCCGCGACCCTGTGCTGGCTCGGCAACCAGGCCAGCTTCGAGATCCACGCCTGGACCGGGCGCCTGCCCGAGGCATGGCAGCCGACCTTCGCGTACATCGACATCGACCCGGGCGACGCCACGACCTGGGAGGAGACCCTCATCCTGGCGCGGCTGTACCGGACGGCGCTCGGCCATCTCGGCGTCCGGGGCTATCCCAAGACGACCGGCAAGCGCGGCATCCAGGTCTGGATCCCGGTCGTGCCGAAGTACACGTTCTCCGAGACGAGCGCCTGGGTCGAGAAGGTCTCGCGGGCGGTCGGGGCGACCGTGCCCGATCTCGTCTCATGGGAGTGGGCGAAGGGCGCTCGCAAGGGCCGCGCCCGTCTCGACTACACCCAGAACGCGAGCATCAAGACGCTCGTCGCGCCGTATTCCGTCCGGCCCGCGCCCGGCGCGCCGGTGTCCGCGCCGATCGCCTGGGACGAGCTGGACGACCCCGCCCTCCGTCCGGACCGCTGGACGATCCGGACGATCGTCGAGCGCGTGGCCGAGGTGGGCGACCGGTTTGCCGACGCCCAGACCGACGCGCAGGAGCTCCCAAGCGTCTGAGCGCCGCCCGCCCCATGACACCCGGCCCGGCCGCCGACGGCGTGACGTGGCAGGATGCTCCCATGCAGGACGACACCATCGAGCTCCGCCAGCCGGCCGGTGATCCGGTCTCCCTGCGGGCGTATGCGGCCCCGATCGCTGCGGCCTTCGGCGAGACGATCGACGATGCCGAGTTCGATTCGGAGCTCGACGTCTTCGAGGCGGACCGGGCGATCGGCGCGGTCGACGGCGAGGCCTGGGTCGGCGGCGGTGCGGCGTACT
Organism: uncultured Chloroflexia bacterium; assembly: GCA_963755995.1. Taxonomy (GTDB): domain Bacteria; phylum Chloroflexota; class Limnocylindria; order Limnocylindrales; family CSP1-4; genus SPCO01. The sequence continues at coordinate 582,337 of CAVWLQ010000005.1, forward strand.
CGTTCCGGCTGACCGTGCCGGGGCGGCGCGAGGTGGGGGCCGCCGGGATCACCGGCGTCGGCGTGCGGCCGGACTACCGGCGACGCGGGATCCTGACCCGGATGATGGGCTGGATGCTCGACCAGGCCGCCGAACGTGGTGAGCCGGTCGCCGTCCTGCGGGCGTCGGAAGGCGCCATCTATCCGCACTTCGGGTTCGGTCTCGCAACGCTCGAAGGCGGCTTCGACATGGAGCGCGCAGACCTCCGGTTCACCGCGCCACCCGAGGCGCTTGGGCAGGTCCGCCTGGTCGACCTCGACGAGGCGATGGGCATCATCCCGGACCTCTACGACCGGGTCCGGCTGGACACGCCCGGCCAGATCAGCCGGAGCACGGCCAAATGGCGGGCCCAGATGCTGGCCGACCTCGGCTCCCACCACGGCCGGCTCGGGCCGAAGTCACGGGCGATCCTCGAGGTCGACGGTGAGTCGCGCGCCTATGCCCTGTACCGCACGAAGGCCGACTGGGGCGACCGCGGGCCGCGCAACGAGATCACCGTCATGGAGGTCATCGGGCTCGACCCGGCGGCCGAGCTGGCGGTCTGGGCCTGGCTCGCCGGGATCGACCTCGTCGCGCGGGTCAAGGCGTGGCGGACGCCCGTGCCGCACCCGCTCGCACTGGCCGTGCGCGACGTGCGCCGGATGGGCGCCGGCGTCGCTGACGGGCTGTGGCTCCGCCTGGTCGACGTGGCCGCCGCGCTCGAAGGCCGGTCCTACGAGGGGTCGGCGGTCACGACGATCGAGCTGACCGACGCGTTCCGACCGGCCAATGCCGGTCGGTGGCGGATCGAGGTCACCGGCGGATCGGCCGCCGTCACCCGGACGACCGACCCTGCAGACCTCGCGCTCGACACGGCCGATCTCGCGGCGGTCTACCTCGGGGCGTTCCGCTTCGGCGACCTGCTCCGGGCCGGACGCCTGACGGAGTGCCGGCCGGCCGCGGCCGCGGCCGCCGACCGGGTGTTCGAGACGCATGCCCCGGCCTGGAGCTCCACCCCGTTCTGAGCGGACCGCGGGCGACGGTCAGCCCAGCCGGATGATCCCGGCGAGCACCTCGCCGGTCGACTGCCGCAGGTGGCCACCCTCCATCGTCACCGTCACGTCGTCGCGGTCGGGCCAGTTGGGCTCGTACAGGCGGAGCGTGACGGTCTCGCCGTCGATGGCGTAGGCCCAGGCGGCGACCTGGTGGTTCTGGGTCAGGCGGAAGGGGTTCCAGCCCGTCGCGCGGACGAGGCCGACCATCGCCAGGCGGCCGGCGTCGATGTCGGCCCGGATCCGCGGAAGCTCCACGTCGCGGCTGCGTCCGGCGGCGCGGCCCGGCCCGAGCGCGCCGACCCACCAGAAGTGGAGCGGCGTGCGCAGCCACTCGAGCGACCGGACCTGGAGCCGGACGATGGTCGTGAACAGGGACGAGCCGTTGGCCGGCGGCTCCGTGTCGGCCGGGACGGGCCGGCCCGACGCGTACCGGTCGCGGACGTACCAGCTCATCCCGCCGCACAAGCCGTTTGCCGCGTCGCCGATGCCCACCCACCGGGGATCCACCGGCCCGAACCGCACCGTCGGCCCGTGCGGCCAGCGGTTGGCGAAATGGAGTCCCTGGACGCTCGGCAGGAAGCCGGGGATCGCGTTCGACTCGACCATGGCGCCGAGTCTACGCCCGGCCGCATCCCGCCGATCTCGAGGGTCGGGGCTACCATCGACGGACCATGGCCGAGCGAACGAGCGCGGGGATCCTGCTCTACCGGTGGTCCGGAGCGTCGGGCGCCGACGGACGTCTCGAGGTGCTGCTGGCGCACCCGGGCGGACCGTTCTTCGCCAAGCGCGACCTCGGTGACTGGACCATCCCGAAAGGCGAGCCGGACGGCTCCCACGAGCCGATGCTCGTCGCCGCCCGACGCGAGTTCGAGGAGGAGACGGGCACCGGGATCGACCCGGCCACGCCGGCGATCGAGCTCGGCTCCATCGTCCAGAAGGGCGGCAAGGTCGTCCACGCCTGGGCGATCCAGGGCGACCTCGATCCGGCCGAAGCCCGCTCGAACACGTTCGAGATCGTCTGGCCGCCGCGCTCAGGCAACCGGGAATCGTTCCCCGAGATCGATCGGGTCGCCTGGTTCGAGCCGGACGAGGCGCGCCGCCGGATCAAGCCGACGCAGGCGCCACTGATCGACCGGCTCGAGGCCGCCCTCGACGGTCGTGCCGGCTCGTCCCGCTAGGGCGTGGCGGTCGGCAGGACGGTGACCCGGACGAGCGTGGGATCCGCGCCGGAGGCGACGAGCGATCCATGCTCCGGGGTGACGACGTCGAGCATCAGCAGGTAGTCGCCGGGGGCGGCCGGCGTTTTCAGCTCGAGCGTGGCGTCGGCAGCCTTGCCTGGGGCGAGGGCGATCGGCAGGTCCGCGCTGAGGGGCGGCGCCGCGGGATCGATCGGGGCCGACGCCCCGGCCGAGAGCGGGATCCAGGTCCCGACGACGGTGGCCGCCTCGGCCTTGACGTAGCCCGACAGGTTCGACGTCGGCGGGATGGCCTTGTGGCCCCACGCGGCGATCCCGAGGTTGACGACCCGGACGCCGAGCTTGAAGCCCGTGCCGGCTTCGAGCTGGGCGGTGGGCGTGGCCTGGATCGCACCGTCGAAGTCGCCGGTGACCCGGACGATCAGGGACGGGAGGAGGGCCTGGGTCGCCGCGTCATAGGCCACGCCGTCGCCGTCGTGGACCGTGATCGTCAGGCGGTAGCGCCCGGGTGCCGACGGCAGGGTGACCGGGACCTGGATCGCCGTCTTGCCGACCTTGACGACGTGCGGCGAGACCACGTCGCCGGTCTGCTCCGGAACGACCAGGTCGAGCTGCTCCGCGGGGGGTGCCAGGCGGGGCTCGATGCGGGCGGGTGGGGGTGCGACGCGTCGGCCCTTCGGCGTCTCGCCGCTGGGTCCGTCCGCGGGCGCCACGCTCGGGGCGGCCGATGGCGAGGCCGACGGCTGGCCGGCGGCGGCCGGAGCCGCGGCGGGTGCCGCCGGGGCTGGCTTCTTCGCCGTCGGGACTGTCTTCGGGGCTTGGGTCGCGGCGCTCGTGGGGGCCGCGCTGGCGGCGCCCGGATCGGCTGCGACGACCGCTGGAGCCTGGCTTGCGGCCGGAGTTGCGACCGGGGCCGGGCTGGCGGCGGCGGGAGCGGTCGATGGGGCCGCGCTCGCGGCCGGAGCCCCGCCGCCGACCTCAGTGGCCGGGTCGGGCGCGACGATCGGGACGTCGATCGGGTCCCAGCGCACGCTGGCCTGGATCTCCTTCGGGAGGGCCTTGCGGTCCTTGATCGTGAACGGCACGGCGATCCGCGTCGCGGAGCCGGCGGACGGGAGCGATGCGATGTCCGGCGCGCCGAGCGTCAGGCCGATGCCGGTGAGGGTCGGCTCGAGAGGCACGGCCGGGGCGGGGAGGTCCGTCCCGTCGGACCGGCCGACGGCCCCGGCCCGGATGTCTGTCGGCGCGAGACCGGCCTTCATCACGATCGAACGCGAGAAGCCCGACGCGGCGGTCCGGGTGTCCATCTGGGCGACGTAGCCTGGGCTGCGCTGGCTCTGGAATGCGATCCGGTGCCCGTTCGCGCTCGGGCTGTTCTGCCAGGCGCTCTGGATGGAACGTCCACCACCGAGGATCGCCCGCACGAAGTACGACGGGCTGTCGTAGGCCTCCGCGATGACCGCCGATGCCCCCGCCTGGATGAAGCCCGCGGCGTAGTTGTCGACGCGCTGGCGAGCGACGGCGAGCGTGCCCTCGGGCAGCTCCGGCTCCGACAGGCCACTCGCGTAGCACAGGTGGTTGAGCAGGACCACCGCGTTGCGGGCCAGCTTCACCTGCGATCCGACGATGCCCTCGCCGAAGTACTGGTGGGTCGAATCGCCGCCACCGGGCGACGGGTTCAGCCCGAACCCGTTCTGGGTGGGCGGGTAGAGCTCGTCTCGATAGCGGCTCGGGAAGCCGTTCCCATGGCCCATGTAGACCACGAGCGAGGCACCGTCCAGCGCCTCCCTGACTGCCGGCCAGGTCGCGTTGGGCGAGTAGAGCTCGACCACGTCCGGGGTGTAGCGCCGTGCGATGGCGGCCGCGGCACGTGCCTGCGCGCGGTAGCCATTGGTGGCGGCGCCAGCGGGACCCACGACGAAGACGACCTTCGGGACGGCCTTGGTGGCGTGCGAGGTCGGAGACGCTGCGAACGAGGCCGGCGCGAACACGCCGACAGCGATCAGGGCGGAGATGATGGCCGCGCTAAAACGTCTCACGACAGAGAGGCACGCTCCGTGTGGGGTGGCAAGCATATCGCGCTCGACTCGGGTGCACCATACATTTCCCGCCTCAACCGGCCATCAACCGACCGTCAACGGTGCCCCGGCGCACCGTTTCGCCGCCACAGGGCCGCGTCCGCGTACCATCGGACCCATGGCCAACCGCCTCGCCGGGGAGACCAGCCCGTATCTCCTCCAGCATGCCCACAACCCTGTCGACTGGTACCCGTGGGGACCCGACGCGCTCGCCGCGGCCAGGCTGCAGGACCGGCCGATCTTCCTGAGCATCGGCTACGCCGCCTGTCACTGGTGTCACGTGATGGAGCGCGAGTCGTTCGAGCACGAGCCGACGGCGCGGTATCTCAACGACCATTTCGTCTCGATCAAGGTCGACCGCGAGGAGCGGCCCGACCTCGATCAGGTGTACATGGCGGCCGTGCAGTCGATGACCGGCGGCGGAGGCTGGCCCATGTCGGTCTTCCTGACTCCGGACGGCCGGCCGTTCTACGGCGGCACGTACTTCCCGGACGAGCCGCGTCACGGGATGCCCTCGTTCCGCCAGGTCCTCGAGGGTGTCGACCGCGCGTGGCGCGAGGGGCGTGACGAGGTCGAGGCGGCGGGCGGGCGGCTGGTGGCGGGCCTCGTCGCCCAGGGCCGGATCGAGGCCGGCCCGGACGATCCCACGGCGGATCTCCTCGATGCCGCGACGGCCGCCATCGAGGCGTCCTTCGACTGGGCCAACGGCGGCTGGGGCCGCGCGCCGAAGTTCCCGCAGCCGATGACGATCGAGTACGAGCTGTGCCGGGCCGCCGCGACGGGGGATCCGCGCCCGCTCATGGTGGCGCGACGTTCGCTGGACGCGATGGCCGACGGCGGGGTGCGGGACCAGCTCGGCGGCGGGTTCCACCGCTACTCGACCGACGCCCAGTGGCTCGTGCCGCACTTCGAGCAGATGCTCTACGACAACGCCCAGCTGGCCCGGGTCTACGTCCACGCCTGGAGCCTCACCGGAGACCCCCGGTACCGCGAGGTCGCCGAGGCCGCCCTCGACTACATGGTCCGCGACCTCACGACCGACGATGGGGCATTCGCCGCGAGCCAGGACGCCGACACCGACGGGATCGAGGGCCTCACGTTCACCTGGCGTGCCGCCGAGATCCGGGAGGTCCTGGGCGACGGCGCCGACCTCTTCGCCGCCGCGTACGGGGTGACCGACGAGGGCAACTGGGAAGGGGTCACGATCCTGTCCCGGGTCGTGACCGACGACGAGCTCGCGACCGTCTTCGATCGGCCGGTGGAGGAGGTCACGGGCCGGCTCGCGGAGGCCCGGGCTCGGCTGCTCGAGCGACGCGCGACGCGACCGCAGCCCGCGCGCGACGATAAAGCCCTGGCGGCGTGGAACGGGCTGGCCATCGGCGCCTTCGCCGACGCGGCGGTCGCCCTGGGCGGCGTCGACGATACTGCGGCCGGGCGCTACCTCGCGGCGGCGAGCCGGGCGGCCGAGACCATCGTCGGCGGGCTGCTCGACCCGGATGGTGCCCTCGGTCGGTCCTGGAAGGACGGTCGAGCGGTCGGGCACGGCGTGCTCGAGGACTACACGCATCTGGCGGATGGCCTCCTTGCACTGTATGAGGCGTCATTCGACGAGCGATGGTTCCATCTGGCCCGTTCGCTGATGGATCGCGTCCTCGTCCGGTTCGCCGATCCGGACGGCGGGTTCTTCGATACGGCCGACGATCACGAGCGGCTGGTCACCCGACCCAAGGACGTCCAGGACAACGCCGTCCCCTCCGGCAACGCGATGGCCGCCCGTGTCCTGCTGCGGCTCGCGGCCTGGACCGGGATGGGGGAGTACCGGGCCGCCGGGGAGCGTGCCCTGCGCTCCGTGGTGCCGTACGTCGCCCGCTATCCCACGGGGTTCGCCCAATGGCTGTCGGCGATGGACCTCGCGCTGGGGCCGCTCGTGGAGGTCGCCGTCGTCGGCCCGGCCGACGACGCGGCCACGGCCGCCCTCCTCGCGGAGGTTCGGCGCGGCTGGCACCCCAACCAGGTCGTCGCGCTGGCAACCGCACCCGGCACGAGCGCCGTCCCGCTGCTGGCGGACCGCGTCGCGCTCGAGGGGCGCCCGACGGCCTACGTCTGCCGCGGCTTCGTCTGCCGGCTGCCGGTCACCGATCCGACGGCGCTCCGCGCCCAGCTCGATGCCGCCGGGACGGCCGATGCCTGAGCCGGCTCACGCCGGAGTCGCCCGGCCGGGCCGCCGGCCGTGCTCGCTCACGCTGCGGTCCAAGGAGCCAGGGTGACGGCCGGCCCGGTGGAGGCCCGGCCGGCCGCGACCGTCGTCCTCCTTCGAACGGGCGCGGCCGGGCTGGAGGTCCTCCTCACGCAGCGCCCGACGACGATGGCCTTCGCATCCGACGCGCACGTGTTCCCCGGCGGCCGGGTCGACCCCGAGGACGGCGCATCGGGGCTCGCCGCACGCTCGGTGCGCCCGCCGGCCGAGGCAGCGCTGGCGCTCGGCGGCGATCTCGAACCAACGCTCGCTCTGGCCTCGTTCGTGGCCGCCATCCGCGAGCTGTTCGAAGAGGCCGGCGTGCTCCTCGCCGAGACGACCGCGTCCACGGCGGCGATCGCGGAGGGACGCTCGGCCCTGCTCCGCGGCGACGTCACGTTCCCGGATCTCGCCGACGCGCTCGACCTGCGGCTTCGCACGGATCTGCTCGTCCCGCTGTCGCGCTGGGTGACGCCGGAGCCCTTCCCGCGCCGGTTCGATGCCCGGTTCTTCGCGGCCGCCCTGCCCGACGGGGCCGTGCCGACCTTCGAGGGCGGCGAGGTCGCGGCTCACGCCTGGCTGCGCCCGACCGACGCCCTGGCCGCGATGGCCGCGGGCGAGCTGACGCTCTGGCCGCCAACGAGCACGACGCTCCAGCAGCTGGAGCACGTCGCGTCGTTCGACGAGATCCGCGAGCGCCTGGCGCCCGGACCGCTCGGCCCGGTCCTGACGGAGACCATCGACGACGCGATCGTCCGGATCGTCATGCCGGCCGGGGGCGGCGTCGCCGGCCAACCGGTCTGTGCATATCTGGTCGGGCGCCACCGGTTCGTGCTCGTCGATCCGGGCGACCCGACCGGACCCGGGCTCGCCCGGGCGCTGGCTCTCGCCGCGGAGCGCAGCGGTCCGATCGAGGCCGTGGCCCTCACCCACGTCGAACCGGATCACGCAGCCGGTGCCGAGGCAGTCGCGGAACGCCTTGGCGTCCCCATCCTGGCCGGACCCGGCGGTGGCAGGTCGCTTGCCTCTGAGGTCCGCGAGGTCGACGACCTGGCAGTGCTCGATGCCGGCGACGTCGCCCTGCGCGCCATCCACACGCCCGGCCCGCGACCGGACCACCTCGCCTTCGTGGCGGGGGACGCCCGGTTCGTGCTCGCCGGCGACCTCGATGGTGTGCGCGGCGCGCGGACGGTCACGGCGCCCCCGGACGAAGCGGCGTGGGCGGCGTCCCGTGAGCGGCTCGCGCGTCTTGCGCCCGGGGCGACATGGCTGGGGGGTCATCCCACGCCGGACAGTGCCGGTTGACGTCGTCACCGACCCGCCGCGACCCTGCCCGGATGCACGACGGCACGGAGGACGACGGCGCGTTCGATGAGGCGGAGTCGGGCGGGCGGCACCTGCCCGACGCGCTCACCCGATCGTGGCCAGCCTCTGTCTTCGTGCTCCTGGCGGTCGGTTTCACCGCCTGGTACGTGTGGTTCCAGCCGCTGCAGCCCGGCGCGTCGGGCGCCGACATGGTCATCCACGTCCTGCAGCTCGTGCCGTCGGTCTGCGCGATCCTCGTGCCGGCCGCTTTCCTGGCCCGCCACCCGGACGCGCCGAGCCGGGCCGGGACCCTCCTGGCCGGGACGATCCTGTTCGCCCTCGTTCAGGGCCTGGTCGTCCTGGCCGATCCGCTCCAGGTGCTCTTCGAGACCGTCACGCCACCGAGCACCGACCTGGGCGGCGTCGTGCCGCTCCAGGCGGTCTACAGCGCGCTGATCAGCACCGTCGCCGCCTGTGCGCTCGGCTTCATGGCGCTCGGGTTGGCGCAGGCACGCCGCTACGAGGACCGGGCTCCCGGCTGGCTGACCGGCTGGCTCGTCCCGACCGTCACCGTCATCGCGGGCGTGGTGGGGGTCGTTGCCGCCGGGAGGGCATTCGGCGACCTGCCCATGACGCCGTCGCTGGCGATCTACCTCGGGGCGACCATCGTCCTGAGCGTCGTCCGGGTGATCGTGTGGGCGTACCTCCTGGCCGTCACGACGCGCGGCGCCATGGCCGGTGAGGCGCCAGCCGGGGGCTGGGCGCTGGCGGCGGTCGGGGCCGCGGCCGTGCTGGTCTCCCTGGTCGTGCTCAACGTGACCGGCGCCCTCGACCTCCCGACCGCGGATGTCGCGAACGTCGTCAGCTACGGCATCGTTGTCGCCTACGCCGCCGGCAACCTGCTGCTGCTCCTGGCCTTCGTCCTGGGTCTGCCGGACCTGTCAGACGCCGACGACACATGGGACGACGACGCCGGGCGGACCGTGTCCCGGCGCTAGCCCCGATCCGCCGGCAGTGCCGAGGCGAGATTGCGCAGGAAGTTCAGGCCCTCGTCCACCTGCTCGACCGGCGCGTATGGGCCGGGCATCAGGAAGCACGGCCGGCCGGCCAGGGCCACCTCGGGCAGGTGCCCCCAGGTCTCGGGCAGCGCCCGGCCGGCGCAGATCGTCGCGCCGCGCTTGTAGACGAACACGACCGCGGCCGGTCGCCAGATCGCGATCTTCTGCCAGAGCGGCCCGACGCCCGCGGTGAGGGCGGCGTCGCTCGCCTCGTCCCGCGCTGTCGGCAGCTTGATCAGGTCCGTGATCCCGTGACCGGCGGCCACCAGCGCATCGTCGGCGGCCCCGATCGGCGTCCCGGCCGGGATCACCCGCGCCGTCATCAGCCGCTTCCAGAACGTCTGCCCGAGCCGGCCCTGGTGGTAGTGACCGGCCTCAACGCTGACGGGTGAGGGGTTCAGGCCGACGAACAGCAGCCGGTCGCGCCGAGGTGGCAGGTCGGCCAGGGTCTCGACGGCCACGCCATCGATCTCGACGGTCGTCCGGTGCGGCCCGGGTCCGGGCCGATGGGTCAGGGCGTCGAGATCGTCGGGCGTCATCGGCCGGAGGGTCGTCGTCGCGCGGGCGGGCGGAGCGCCGGGCTCAGCTCGGTCGGTCGTCGCCGGCGTCGGGCGGCGGGGGCGTCTCGCTCGTGCGCGCCTGGATCTCCGCCTGGGCCTTGGTCGCTTCGATCTTGGCTTCCTTCACCCCCCGGCCGAGAGCCTCGCCGATCTTCGGGAGGTTCTTCGGTCCACGCCAGATCACGGCGAGGATGAGGATGACGATGAGGATCAACAGAACGTCCGGCATGGGCGGATGGTACAGCGCGCCGGGTCAGCGCGGCCGCCGGGCGACCGGGATGACCAGGCGGAGCGCGGTGTGGGTCGCGGAGAACGACGCGACCTTGTTGTCGACCAGGCCGGCGGCGCGGCCGGCATCCATGACCTCGATGTCGCGCAGCGTGGCCGCCTTGCCCTTGCGCGAGACGACCCAGATCGCGCCGGCCGGCCGGATGCGTCCGGCCAGCCCTTCCAGGGGTGCGAGGGCGTCGACGGAATCCGCGCCCAGGAGGACCAGGTCCGTCTCCGGCTCGGGCCAGCCCTCGGTCAGGTCCGTCGTGCGCTCGGCGATCAGCGGCCGGATGTCGGGATCGTCGATGTCGATGACGGCGACGCGCATCCCCGGGCGCAGCCCGAGCTTGTCCAGCAGGGGCGTGGTGTACACGCGTTCCATGGCCGGTATCGTGCCACGCATGCTGCTGGTGTACGGGCCACGCTCAGCCACCTACGACTTCGGCCCGGCGCACCCCCTGACGCCCCGGCGGTTCGGCCCGGGGATCGACCTGCTGCGCGCGGTCGGGGCCGAGCCGGGTCTCGCGCCGGAACCCGCGCCGGACGAGGAGCTGCGCTGGTGCCACACCGGGCGATACATCGATGTCGTCAAGCGGTTCTCGGCGCAGCCGTACGGCGGGTTCGAGGCGGGGATCGGCGAGGGCGGTGACGATCCGCCCTTCGCCGGGATGCACGAGGCGGGGGCGATGGTGGCCGGTGGGTCGCTCCGTGCGGTGGAGGCGATCCTCCGGGGCGACGTCGAGCATGCCTTCCACCCGGGCGGCGGCCTCCATCACGCGATGGCCGACCGGGCGTCCGGGTTCTGCATCTACGACGATCCGGCGCTGGCCATCGCACGGGCGCGGCGCGACGGTCTCCGCGTCCTGTACGTCGACCTGGACGTCCACCACGGCGACGGCGTCCAGGCGATCCACTGGGACGATCCCGACGTCCTGACGCTGTCGTTCCACGAGACCGGCCGCTACCTCTTCCCGGGCACCGGCGACGTCGGCGAGCTGGGCGAGGGGAGTGCGGCCGGGACCGCGGTCAACGTGCCGTTCCAGCCCGGGACCGGTGAGGGGGCGTGGCTGGCGGCCGTCCGCACGCTCGTCCCCGAGCTGGCGGCCGCGTTCGGGCCCGACCTGATCGTCTCGCAGCACGGCGCCGATTCCCACGCGTGGGATCCGCTCGCGCACCTGCGGGTGACGACGACCGCGATGGGCGAGGCGGCCCGGCTCGTCGACGCGGTCGCGCACCGGTACGCCGGCGGCCGGTGGCTGGCGACCGGTGGCGGCGGGTACGACGCGTATCGCGTCGTGCCGCGGTCGTGGTCGCTGGTCTGGCTGGCCGGGGCGCATCGCGAGGTGCCGGACGCAACCCCCGCCGCGTGGCGGGATCGCTGGTCGTCGGAGGCGGCCCGATACGGGCAGGCGCCGCTGCCCGAGCGGTTCGTCGATGCACCCAACGCGGGGGCGCTCCTCGACGCGTCGCAGACTGCCGCCGAGACGCATTCGACCGAGACCGCGACGCTCGTGCGCCGTCTGGCGGTGCCGCGCCTGCTCCGGATGGCGCGGGACCGCGGCTGGTGGGATCCGCTCGCCGAGGTGGCAGGGGCCGCAGTGGCGGCGCCGGGCCCCGAGGCGGCCGACGGCACCGACGGCGAGACGTCGATCGTCGCGTCCGTCGACGTCACGACCTGGGCGGGCCTGACCCTGGCTCCGGGCGTCATCGCACCGGCCGATGCATCCGAGGCGCATCGGCTGGTCGCCGCGGGGCTGCGCGACGGCCTCCACGCGACGATCGCGGTCAGCGGCACGACCGTCGTCGGGACCGCGCTCTCGCACCGTCCCGATGGATCAGGCCCTGAGGCGATCCTCGCCGTCGGGGTCGCACCCGCGTGGCGCCGGCGTGGGATCGGGCGGGAGCTCCTGACCGCCCACGTCGCGACGCCAGGCCGGGCCGGCACCGCGATGACTGCCGAGGTGACCATCGCCGAGCGCGACCCGCTCCAGCCGCTCGACGTGACCGTGCGCCGCGACATCGCCCGGCGCCTGCTCGGCGGTGCCGGGTTCGAGCTCCGCGACGCGGCCGGACCGGTCCGCGCCGCGGATCCGTTCGCCATCTCGGCCGTCCGTGCCGTCGCCGCGGGAGCCGGACGGTGAGCGATCCGCAGGCCGCCGACATCGTCGACGTTCGGCTGCTGGAGGCGATGAAGCTCGGCCATTGCCCGATCTGCACGGTTCGGGCGAGATCCGAGAAGGCGACGATGGACGCGATCATCAACGAGCGGGTCCTGGACATCGGCTTCCGCGCCGATCTCGAGCGGAAGCAGGGGTTCTGCCGGCGACACGTCGCGGAGCTGGTCCCGACCGATCGGCGCGTGACCGGTGGGATCCTGGGCTCCTCGATGCTGCTGAGCGCCGTCATCGACCGGCGGATCGGCCTCGTCCGCGACGGCGTCGCATCGCGCGGGCGGCGGATCCGGGTCGGGCTCAGGCTTGCCCGGACGCGTCCGCCGTGCGTCGCCTGCACGCAGGGCGAGACGGCCGTCCGCACAGCCGTGGGACGGTTCGCGGGGCGGTCCGTCGACGCCGCCTGGGCCGACACGCTCGGCGAGGCCGCGTTCTGTCTCGACGATTTCCTCCTGCTCTGGGATCGGGCGGGCTCCCGACCGGAGTTCGAACCGGTGGCGCGTCGCCAGCTCGCCCGGTTCGAGGACCTGCGCAGACGGCTGGACGGCTATGCCCAGCACTCCAGCCACGACCGGATCCAGCTGATGACGGACGAGGAGCGCACCGCGGCCGACGACGCCACGCGGGTCCTCGGCGGGGATGGCCCCTAGGGTCCGCCACGAATCGAACATCTGGTCCAAATCGCCCCGAGGCGCTACACTGACCGGCCCGTGGTCGCGCCCGCCGTCTCCGACCCGCTCGCGCCCTTCTCGCCCGCCGTCCGTGACTGGTTCCGGGCCAGCTTCGAGGCGCCGACGGAGGCCCAGTCCCGTGGCTGGGCTGCCATCTCCGGCGGCCATCACACGCTCATCCACGCCCCGACCGGAAGCGGCAAGACGCTCGCGGCGTTCCTGTGGTGCCTCGACCGGCTGACGACGGATCCAAGTCCGACCCCGACGCGCGAACGACCGGGCACCGTCCGTGTCCTGTACGTCTCGCCGCTCAAGGCGCTGACCTACGACATCGAGCGGAACCTGCGCGCGCCGCTGACCGGGATCGCGCTCGCGTCGACCCGGCTCGGCCTGGAGCCGCCCCGGATCTCCGTCGCCAGCCGGACCGGCGACACGCCGGCGGAGGATCGCCGGGAGATCGCCCGGCACCCGCCGGACATCCTGATCACGACCCCGGAATCGCTCTACCTGATGCTGACCAGCGCGGCCCGCGAGGTCCTGCGCGGGGTCGAGCACGTCATCGTCGACGAGGTCCACGCGATCGCGGGATCCAAGCGGGGCGCCCACCTCGCGCTGAGCCTCGAACGCCTGGAGGCGCTCCGGGCCGGGGCGGCAGACACGGACGCCACGACCGGGCTCGTGCCTCGCGACCGCAGGCCCGCCCAGCGGATCGGCCTGTCGGCCACCCAGCGGCCGCTCGACACGATCGCCCGGTTCCTCGGCGGCACCGGCGCCGGTCGCGAGGTCGAGATCGTCGACGCCGGCGCGCGCAAGCCGCTCGACCTCCAGGTCATCGTCCCCGTCGACGACATGTCCGCGCTCGGCGAGGTCCTCCCGCTCGAGGACCAGCCCGGTGGCCCGGCGCGGCCGCGGCGACCTCCGCTCGAGCATCTGGCCGTCGATCCACCCGCGCATCCTCGAGCTCATCCGGAGCCACCGCAGCACGATCGTCTTCACCAACAGCCGCCGGCTGTCCGAGCGGCTGGCGCAGCGCCTCAACGAGCTGGCCGGCGAGGAGCTGGTCCGCGCCCACCACGGCAGCATCGCCCGCGAGCAGCGGGTCGAGATCGAGGAGGACCTCAAGGACGGCCGCCTGCCCGCGCTCGTCGCGACGTCCAGCCTCGAGCTCGGGCATCGACATGGGCGCGGTCGACCTCGTCATCCAGGTCGAGAGCCCGACGAGCGTGGCCCGCGGGCTCCAGCGGGTCGGCCGGGCCGGCCACCAGGTCGGGGCGCCGAGCAAGGGCATCATCTTCCCGAAGTACCGGGGCGACCTGCTCGAATGCGCGATCGTCACCCGGCGGATGCACGAAGGCGCGATCGAGACGACCCGCATCCCGCGCAACCCGCTCGACGTCCTGGCCCAGCAGATCGTGGCGATGACGGTCATGGACCGCTGGACCGTCGACGAGCTGCTGGCCGTCGCGAACCGGGCCGCGCCGTACGAGACGCTGACCCGCGAGGTGCTCGAGGGCGTCCTCGGCATGCTCGCCGGCGCCTATCCGTCGGACGAGTTCGCCGAGCTCAAGCCGCGCGTCGTCTGGGACCGGGTGACGGACGTCATCGAGGGCCGGCGCGACGCCCGGGTCGTCGCGGTGACCAGCGGCGGCACGATCCCGGATCGCGGGCCTGTTCGGGGTGTTCATGGTCGGCGAGGCCGGCACGCCCGGCCGGCGGGTCGGCGAGCTCGACGAGGAGATGGTCTACGAGCTGCGGGCCGGGATGCACGGCGACGTCATCGTCCTCGGCGCCAGCAGCTGGCGGGTCGAGGACATCGGGCCGCGACCGGGTCACGGTCAGCCCGGCGCCCGGGCGTGCCGGGCAAGCTGCCGTTCTGGAAGGGCGACGCGGTCGGCCGGCCGATCGAGCTCGGGCGCGCGCTGGGCGCCTTCGTCGGCGAGCTCGAGGCCGACCTGGCCCGCGGGGCGCAAGGGCCGGCAGGCCGCGCACGACGCCGCCTGCGCGAGACGCACGACCTCGACGAGCTGCGCCGCGGACAACCTGCTCGCGTACCTCGACGACGAGCGCGAGGTCACGAGCGTCCTGCCGACCGACAAGCGGATCGTCGTCGAGCGGTTCCGCGACGAGCTCGGCGACTGGCGGCTGTGCCTCCTGACGCCGTTCGGTGGCCGGGTCCACGCGCCCTGGTCGCTGGCGCTCGAGGCGCGCATCGGCGAGCGGCTCGGGCTCGAGGTCCAGACGATCTGGTCGGACGACGGGATCGCCATCCGGCTGCCCGAGGGCGACGCGCCGCTCGACGGCATCGAGGCGCTGCTGTTCCCGGAGGCCGACGAGGTCGAGGACCTGGTCGTCGGCCAGCTGGCGACGTCGGCCCTGTTCGCCAGCCGGTTCCGCGAGAACGCCGCCCGGGCGCTGCTCCTGCCCGCGCCGCCGGCCCGGCACGCGGACTCCGCTCTGGCAGCAGCGCCAGCGGTCGGCGGACCTGCTCGCGGTCGCCTCGCGCTACGGCTCGTTCCCGATCCTCGTCGAGACCTACCGCGAGTGCCTGTCGGACGTCTTCGACCTGCCGGCCCTGCGCGAGATCCTGGCCGGCGTCGCCAGCCGCGAGATCGCCGTCCACAGTCGTCGAGACGGCCCATGCGTCGCCGTTCGCGGGCAGCCTCATGTTCGACTACGTCGCGGCCTACATGTACGACGGCGACACGCCGCTCGCCGAACGACGCGCCGGCGCCCTGACCCTCGATCGCGACCTGCTGCGCGAGCTGCTCGGCCAGGAGGAGCTGCGCGAGCTGCTCGATCCGGAGGCGCTGGCCGACCTCGAGCTGAGCCTCCAGGCGCTGACCGACGAGCGACGCGCGACCAGCCATGGACGGCATCCACGACCTGCTGCGCCGGCTGGGCGACCTGACCTCGGCCGAGGTCGCGGCCCGGACGGAGGGCGGAGCTGCGGCCGCCGGGCCGTGGCTCGACGAGCTGGCCGGCGCCCGGCGGGTCGTGCGGGCCCGGGTCGGCGGCGAGGATCGCTGGCTGGCGATCGAGGACGTGGCCCGCTATCGCGACGGGGTCGGCATCTCGCCGCCGGTCGGCGTCCCGGCGGCGTTCCTCGGCCCGGCCGTCGCCGCGCTCGATGGGCTCCTGGCCCGGTTCGCCCGGACGCACGGACCGTTCCTGACGCCCGAGCCGGCGCGGCGCTGGGGTCTGCCGGCCGGTGTCGTCGGCGATGCCCTCGAGCGACTGGCGGCCGCGGGCACCCTCCTCCGCGGCGAGTTCCGGCCGGGCGGCGCGGAACGCGAGTGGTGCGACCCGGAGGTCCTGCGCCTCCTCCGCCGGCGGTCGCTGGCACGCCTCCGGCGCGAGGTCGAGCCGGTCGACCCGCCGGCGCTGGCGCGGTTCCTGCCCGGACTGGCAGGGCGTGGCGCCGGTCGGTCGGCGGCGCGACGCGTCCGCCGTTGCGCGGCAGCGCCGCCCTGGAGCGGCTGGCCGAGGTCGTCGACCAGCTGGCCGGCCTGCCGATCCCGGCGTCCGTCCTCGAGCGGGACGTGCTGCCGGCCCGGATCCCGGGCTACCAGCCGCGACTGCTCGACGAGCTCGGCGCGCTGGGCGAGGTCGCCTGGGTGGGGCGGGGGAGCCTCGGCCGCGACGATGGCCGGATCGCGCTCGTCCGGCCGGGTCGCGAGATCCTCCGACCGACCGGCACGCCCGACGGTGTCGAGCCGCCATCCGAGCCGCGCCACGTCGCCATCCGCGAGCACCTGGCGGCCCGTGGGGCGTCGTTCTACCGCGAGCTCTTCACGGCCGCCCGCGGGAACTCGGACCGGGAGGTCCTCGACGCGCTGTGGGACCTCGTCTGGGCCGGCGAGGTCACCAACGACACGTTCGCGCCATTGCGTGCCCTGCGCTGGAAGCGGACCGGCAGCGGTGCCCGGCGGACCATCGGCCGGCCCGGCCGGCTGACCGCCCTCGGACCCCCTGAGGCCGCGGGCCGCTGGTCGCTGGTCACAGCCGACGCCGACACGGCGCCCCGACCGACCGAGCGGCTCCACGCCCTGAGCCTGGCCCTCCTCGAGCGCCACGGCGTCCTCACCCGCGAGGCGGTCGCCACCGAGGGCATCGACGGCGGGTTCGCCGCCGTCTATCCGATCCTCCGGGCGATGGAGGACGCCGGCCGCATCCGGCGCGGCTACTTCGTCGACGGGCTCGGGGCGGCCCAGTTCGCGCTGGCCGGCGCCCTCGATCGGCTGCGGTCCGTCCGGGAACCGGCCGATGTCGCGGCATCGGGCGCTGTCCACCTCCTGGCCGCGGCCGACCCGGCCAACGCGTACGGCGCGGCGCTGCCCTGGCCGCGGCGGGGAGAGACGGACCGCCGGCCGCTCCAGCGCGCGGCCGGCGCCTACGTCGTGCTCGTCGACGGGGTCGCCACGCTCTACCTCGAGCGCGGCGGCGCGACGCTCCAGACGCTGCCGGCAGCGGACGATCCGGGCGTGGCGGCCAGGGCGGCCCGCGCCCTCGAGACCCTCGTCGTGGACGGACGGATCCGCGAGCTCGTCATCCGCAAGGTCGATGGCGAGGAGGTCGGCGGATCGCGGTTCCGGGAGGTCCTCCTCGAGGCCGGCTTCGTCGCCGGCTATCGCGGCCTCGCGCTCCGATCGCATCGGAACGGGGCCTGAGTGCCGGAGGGCGACACGCTCTTCCGGACCGCGGCCGGGCTCCGGCCGTACCTGGTCGGGCGCACGGTCACCGCCGCGCGGACCGGCGGGCCGGGCGCCGTCCCGCAGGTGCAGCGCATCGTCGGGCGCGAGATCACCGCCGTCGACGCCCTGGGCAAGAACCTGCTGATCCGGTTCGACAACGGCCTCGAGATCCGGACGCATCTTCGGATGAACGGATCCTGGCACCGCTACCGGCCGGGTGAGGCGTGGCGGCGGCCGCCGGCCCGCGCGCGGCTCGTGCTCGAGGTGCCGGGTGCCGTCGCGGTCTGCTTCGACGCGCCGGTCGTCGAGCTGCTCGAGCAGCGTGCCGAGCCGATCCATGCGCCGCTCGGCGGTCTCGGGCCGGACCTGCTCGCGCCCGATTTCGACGCCGACGAGGCGATCCGCCGGCTGCGCGAGCCCGCCCGGGCGGCCACGTCCATCGCCGAGGCCCTCGTCGAGCAGCGCGCCCTGGCCGGCATCGGCAACGTCTACAAGAGCGAGGTCCTGTGGATCGAGCGGGTCTCGCCGTTCTCGCCCGTCGCCGCGGTCGCGGACGAGGCCCTCCGCCGGCTGGTCGACACCGCGCGGCGCCTGCTGACGATGAACGTCACGACCACGCGCGGACCGGAGCGCGTGACCACCGCCGGCGACCGCGGCGCGCCCGGACCGCTGTACGTCTACGGTCGGACGGGACGCCCATGCCGCCGATGCCGGACGCCGATCGCCCGGGCGAGCCAGGGCCGCGACCTGCCCCGCTCGACCTTCTGGTGCCCCGTCTGCCAGCCGGACCCCGCCTGACCGGCGGGTATCATCGCGGCCCATGTGCGAGCACTTCATCGCCCGCGCCGCCGAACCGTTCCGGCTCGACGAGCTGTGGCCGTTCACGGAACGCCTCGAACGCTACGGGCTCGCGGGCTTCGGCTGGGGAGCGGCCTGGGTCGGCGCGGACGGACGGCTCGGGTCGCACCGCGACGTCCGGGCATTCCGCGATGATCCGGGGCGCGAGGCGGTCGGTGGGACGGAGACGATGGCCGCCCTCGTCCATCTCCGGCGTCCGTCGAAGCTGTCCACGCTGACCCTGCCCGATACCCAGCCGTTCGACGACCCCGCCGGCCGGTTCGCGTTCAGCCACAACGGGGACCTGCGCGACTACCGGGCGCTCCGGACGGCGTATCGCGCGCAGGGCCGCATCCACGGCCGGGCCGACACCGAGGTCGGCGCACGCTGGCTCGAGGACGCGTGGCGCCCGGACGTGCCGGTCGCGGACCTCCTGACGCGCCTCCACGACCGATTCGGCGGGCAGGCCAACCTCGCGACCCTGTCACCGGACGCCAGCGCCTGCCACTACGCCGGCAACGCCGAGAACCCGGTCTTCTCGTTCCGCCTCGGCTCGATCGGCGTCGTGTCGACGGGCATCTACTCGCTCGATCGGTCGCTCTTCCGGTTCGTCGCGCCGGGCGCCACGAAGCGCCGCCTGGTCCGGCCCGGCACGACCGTCACGCTCGACCGTCACGGGACCGCGACGGCCGCGTCATAAGATGCGCCGGGGGCGGCGTCATCCGCCGGACACGTCTCGAGGTCGAAGCCCATGACCGTCCCGAGCGTCCCCAGCGTCCCGGCTGACGACTCGCCTACGGCGACCCTGTCGATCGCGAGCCTGCTCCGCCTGTCGGTCTACTGGCTCGGTCTCGTGGCGGTCTTCGGCGGGATCGGGGTCATCCTCCAGGAGCGGGCCAAGGTCCTGATCCCGGACGAGTCGGTCCGGTTCACGACCGTCGGCATCGTCCAGCTGCTCGGCGTCATCGTGGCCGTGCTCGTCCAGCCGACGGTCGGCTCGATCAGCGACTACACGGTCTCGCGCTTCGGGCGGCGCAAGCCGTACGTGCTCATCGGGACGCTCCTCGACGTCGTCTTCCTGGTCGGTCTCGCGACCTCCAACACGCTGCTCATGGTGGCGGCGTTCGTCCTCCTCCTGCAGTTCTCATCGAACTTCGCGCAGGGTCCGTTCCAGGGCTACGTGCCGGACCTCGTGCCGCCCCACCAGGTCGGGTTGGCGAGCGGGATGGTCGGCCTGTTCCAGGTGCTGGGCGTCGTGACCGGGACGGCCCTGGCCACGATCGGCACGCGCAGCGGCGACTTCACGCTGCCGACGATCATGCTCGGCGTCATCGAGCTCGTGACGATGCTGTCGCTGTTCTTCCGGCTCGAGGAGGGTCGCCGGGCGAAGGACCGCCACGGCCGCTCGTGGCGCACCATCGCGGGCGAGGCCTGGGGGACCGACATCCTCACGGAACGGAGCTTCGTCTTCCTGGTCTGGTCGCGCTTCTTCATCCTCGGCGGGAGCGCGTTCCTGATCGTCTTGTCCGTGCCCTACCTGGAGCGCTCGCTCGGTCTCGTCGACAGCAACGACCGCGCCAACTGGCTGCTGATCGTGACCATCGTCGTGGCCGCCTGCACGGCCGTCGCCACGATCCCGGCGGCCAGGCTCTCCGAACGGGTCGGGCGCAAGCGGGTGATCTACCTGGCGTGCCTCCTCGGGGCGATCGGGATGACGATCTGCGCCCTGGCCCCGTCGATCGGGCAGCTCATCCTCGGCGCGATCCTCGTGGGCGTCGGCGGCGGCAGCTTCCTCGCGGTCGACTGGGCGCTGATGACCGACATCATCCCGAAGGCGTCGTCCGGCCGGTACATGGGCATCTCGAACGTCGCGACCGCGACGAACGGCGTCGTCGCCGGGTTCATCGGCGGGTTCATCGTCGATCGGCTGGCAGCTTCGGGGAACCCCGAGCTCGGGCCGCGCCTGGCATTCCTGGTGGCGCCGATCTGGTTCGCCATCGGCGCGCTCCTGCTCCGCCCGGTCGATCAGCGCCGGCGCGAGGACGTCCCGCTGCCGGACGTCGCGGTCACCGCGCCGGCCGTGTGACCAGCCGGGCGACGGCGATCCGGCCGTCCGCCCACCACCGCCGCCACGTCGCCGGACGCAGGACATCGAGTGGATCGGCCTTCCGATAAAACCACGGGACGGCTGCCCAGATGTAGACGAGGTAGTCGAGCCGGACCGGGCGCGCGCCGAACCCGAACAGGGCCTGCATCTGGATGATCGTCAGCGGCAGGGTGAGCACGCTCAGCCCGACCGACACCGCCAGCCACAGGAGCCCCCACTGTTTGGCGCGGCCGGGCAGGATCGGCCAGAAGACGACCGGCACCCACTTCATCCACGTCGCGAGCGCCCAGAGCAGGCCGCCGAGGCGCGGTCCGGTGAACTGGGCGAGCCACAGCATCAACGTCAGCTGGAGGTTGATGTTGCCCGTGTCGAGGTTGGCCGCGAACGGGAAGGCGAGAACCGCCACGATGATCGCCGTCGTCAGCGGCCGGCGGCGGTACGCCCAGTGGATGGTCCACAGCAACAGCAGGATCGTGCCCACCCGCCACACGAACCAGGCGACGTCCCACGGCAGCAGCGCCCACGGCGCGAAGAGCGGCAGCATCCACGGCGCGTAGACATAGGGCAGGAACGGGCCGGTCGGATGGTACGGGTCGCCGCCGTTGAGCCAGATCCGGACGCCTGCCCAGTACGCCCGGGCATCCGCTCCGCCGGCCTCGCCGCGGGCGATCAGCCCGGACAGGATGAGCGCGAAGGTCAGGCTGAGCAGCAGGATCGCGGCGATCCGCCGCGGGTCCCGGATGCGCGAGGCCTCGCGCCGGAGGGCCCGCCGGAACACGCCCGCCCGGCGTCGCGTCGCCCGATCGACCACGTCCGAGAGGTCGACGACGATCCGGCCGCGGCCTCGAGCGGACCCGGGGACCGGCCGAAGCTCAGGCGGTGGTGCCGACTCGGTCATGGCTCCGCATTCTCGCACGGGCCACCGGGCGACCCAAGGCGGCCCGCCCGCTCCCCGTCGGCTATCCTCTGCCGAAGCGCCCAGGGAGCAACGTACACCAGTGGCCGATGGAACCGTCATCATCATCGGCGGTGCGGAGGACAAGGTCCGCGACCGCGTCATCCTGAGCCGATTCGTCGCGCTCGCGGGTGGGGAGAACGCGACGATCGCGGTCATCAGCACCGCGTCGTCGCTCGGCCTCGAGGCCGGCGAGCGCTACCGCGCGGTCTTCGGCGAGCTCGGGGTCACCCGCGTCCGGCCGCTCCACGCCGTCACCCGCCCGCAGGCCAACGACGACGGCGCGGCGCTCGCGGTGCGCGACGCCACGGGCATCTTCCTGACCGGCGGCAACCAGCTGCGCCTCTCGTCGACCATCGGCGGCACGCGCCTGGCGGATGCCATCCTCGAGCGCTTCCAGGACGGCGCGGTCGTGGCCGGGACGTCCGCAGGAGCGTCGGCGATGTCGAGCCACATGATCGCGTTCGGAGCGTCCGGCGCGACGCCGAAGCACCGCATGGCCCAGATCGCGGCGGGCCTCGGCGTCCTGCCGGGGGTCATCATCGACCAGCATTTCCAGCAGCGGAACCGGCTCGGCCGGCTGCTCAGCCTCATCGCCCAGAACCCGAGCCTGCTCGGTCTCGGGGTCGACGAGGACACCGCCGGCGTGGTCGGCCCGGACCACGTCATGGAGGTCATCGGGCGCGGCTCGATCACGGTCGTCGACGGCTCACGCTCGGAGACCGACGCGTGGGAGATCCACGGCCACCGCCCGCTGATGATCAGCGGCGTCGTGCTCCACTCCCTGCCCGCGGGCTACCGGTTCGACCTTCGTCGTCGCGAGCGCGTCGCGACCGCCAACCTGCACGCGCTGCCCGGTGGCGAGGCCGCCTCGAGCTAGCGTTCGCCGGCCGGTCGCACCCGAACCGGCAGAGGAGGATCCACGTGGCTGACACGAAGGCCGGCACCGCACCCGCCTCGCGCGCGACTCGGTCCCGCGGCGGCGGGGCTCCGGCCGCGACCACGTCCGGTCCGCAGCCGACGCTGCGCATCCTCGAGACGCGGGTCCTGCGCGGTCCCAACTACTGGGCGCGTGAGCCGGTCATCCGCCTGCTGGTCGACCTCGGCGTCCTCGAGGCGTACCCGTCCAACCTGCTGCCGAACTTCACGGACGCGCTGGTCGCGCTGTTGCCGACCCTCGAGGATCACGCCTGCTCGCTCGGTCGTCGCGGCGGCTTCATCACCCGGCTGCGGGAAGGGACGTGGGTCGGCCACATCGCCGAGCACGTCGCGCTCGAGTTCCAGAACCTCGCCGGCACGGACGTCCGCCACGGCAAGACCCGGGGCGCCGGGAAGGTCGGCCAGTACAACTGCATCTTCGAATATCGCGAGGAGGCGGTCGGGCTGGAGGCGGGCCGGATGGCGGTCGCGCTGGTCAACCACCTCGTCGCGCCGGACGATCCGGATCACTTCTTCGACTTCGCCCCCGAGCTCGAGCGGCTCATCCGGCTGGCCGAGCGCCAGGCGTTCGGGCCGTCCACCCAGGCGCTCATCGACGAGGCGGTCAGCCGCGACATCCCGTTCATCCGGCTCGACCGGCACTCGCTGGTGCAGTTCGGGCACGGCGTCCACCAGCAGCGGATCCGGGCGACGATGACCTCGCTGACCTCGGCCATCGGCGTGGACGTCGCCTCGGACAAGAGCCTGACCAACCGCCTGCTCGATTCGGCCGGACTGCCGGTGCCGCGGGCGGACGTCGTCGACACCGAGGACGGCGCGGTCGCGGCGGCCAAACGGCTCGGCTACCCGTGCGTGGTCAAGCCGCTCGACGGCAACCACGGCCGGGGCGTCCACCTGGACCTCCGGTCCGAGGACGCGGTTCGCGCCGCGTTCCACGGCGCTCTCGCCCAGAGCCGCGGCGGGGACGTCGTCATCGAGACCTACGTGGCGGGCAACGACTACCGCTGCCTGGTCATCGGCGGCAAGGTCGCCGCCATCGCGGAACGCGTCCCGGCGTCGGTGACGGGCGACGGCGAGCACACCGTCCGCCAGCTCGTCGACATCGCCAACAGCGACCCGCGTCGGGGGATCGGCCACGAGAAGGTGTTGACCCGGATCAAGGTCGACGAGGCGGCCGAGGGGCTCGTCCGCGACCAGGGCTACGGGCTCGACGACGTCCTGGCGGCCGGGGTCCGGGTCAAGCTCGCGCTGACCGGCAACATGTCGACCGGCGGCACATCGATCGACCGGACCATCGAGGCGCACCCGGACAACGTCGAGATCGCCGAGACGGCCGCCCAGATCGTCGGGCTGGACGTCGCCGGCATCGACTTCATCTGTCCCGACATCGCGACGCCGGTCCGGGAGACGGGCGGCGCCATCGTCGAGGTCAACGCCGCGCCCGGCTTCCGGATGCACACGCATCCGACCGAGGGCGAGCCCCAGTACGTCGCGCGCCCGGTCATCGACTCGCTGTTCCCGGCGGGGGTCTCGGCTCGCATCCCGATCATCGCCGTGACCGGGACGAACGGGAAGACGACGACGGTCCGGATGATCGCCCACATCCTCAAGCTGATGGGGCGACGGGTCGGGATGACCTCGACCGACGGCATCGTCATCGACGGCCGGCTCATCAAGAAGGGCGACATGTCCGGGCCGAAGTCGGCCCTGATGGTCCTCCAGAACCCGACCGTGGACACGGCCGTCTTCGAGGTGGCGCGCGGCGGGATCCTGCGCGAGGGGCTCGGCTACGACCGCAACGACGTGGCCGTCGTGACCAACGTCACGGGCGACCACCTCGGCCTGGGCGGGATCAATTCGATCGGCCAGCTGGCCAACGTCAAGGGCGTCGTCGTCGAGGCGGTCCCGCGCTCCGGCACGGCCGTCCTCAACGCCGACGACCACCTCGTGTACCGGATGGGCCGCCACTGCGCGGGCCGGGTCGTGCTCTTCAGCATGGCCACCGCCAAGGGCGAGGACGGCTTCGATCGCGTGGACGGCCACACCAGCCGAGGTGGCGCGGCGTTCACCCTGGAGACTTCGGCCGAGGGCGAGCTCATCGTCCTGCGCCTCGGCTCCCGGACGATGCCGATCCTGTACACGCACCTCGTCCCCGCGACGTTCGGCGGCCGGGCCCGGATGAACGTGGCCAACGCGCTGGCCGCGGCCGCCGCTGCATGGGCGGCGGGCGCCCACCTCCACGACATCCGGCAGGGCCTGCGCACCTTCTCGACGTCGTTCTTCCAGGCGCCCGGTCGGCTCAACCTGGTCGACGTCGGCGGCGTGCGGGTCGTCATCGACTACTGCCACAACGTCGACGGGATGCGCCAGCTGGCCGACTTCGTGGGCCGGATGATGGTCGACACCCCGACCCGGCCCGGCCGCCTCGGGGCCGGGTCGACCGCGACCCGTTCGGGACGCGCAATCGGCGTGCTCGGCATCCCGGGCGATCGGCGCGACGAGGACCAGCGCGAGTACGGCGCGATCGCGGCGGGCGCCTTCGACGAGATCATCGTCCGGGAGGACAAGAACCTGCGCGGCCGGGCTCCCGGGGAGACGGCGGCCAACGTCCTGGAGGGTATCCGTGCCGCCAAGGCCGCCGGTGGCGCGCGCGCCGGCCGCGCCGAGAAGGTCCTCGAAGAGATGGCCGCCGTTCGGACCGCGCTGCGGCGGGCGAGCCCGGGCGATCTCGTCGTGTGCTGCGTCGACGACGCGATCGGCGTCTATCGGGAGGCCACCGCCGCAGCCGGGACGTCACGGGGCGGGACGGCCTTCGCCGACCCGGGTGAGCTGAACGCCCCCGAGGGATGACCGTCGCGCGATGAGCGAGACGCCGTGGGTCATGCGGATGCGTTGGCTCGACCTGCTGTTCGCGCATTGGCCCGTCCCGGTCGAGACGCTGCGGCCGCTCATCCCGGCCGGTCTGGAAGTCGACACGTTCGAGGGTCGTGCGTGGCTGGGCATCGTGCCGTTCCGGATGGAGGACGTCGCCCCGCGGTTCCTGCCGGCCGTGCCGGGTCCGGGTGCCTTCCCCGAGCTCAACGTGCGCACCTACGTCCGCTGGCGCGACCGTGGCGCGGTCTGGTTCCTGAGCCTCGATGCGGCGAGCCGGTTGGCCGTCGCCGGCGCGCGGACCGCATTCCACCTGCCGTATTTCCGCGCCCGCATGTCGTCCGAAACCGAGGCCGGTTGGGTGGAGTACAGCTCCGAGCGGACGGATCCGCGCGGGCCGGCGGCCGCCTTCGAAGCACGCTACCGCCCGACCGGGCCGGTGGAGCCCGCCCCGCCCGGCTCCCTGGCGGCGTTCCTGACGGACCGGCGCGGCCTGTTCGCGGTCGACCCCGCCGGACGCCTGGCCTGGACCGCGATCCGACACGCGCCGTGGCCGCTCCAGCCGGCAGAGGCCGAGATCCGCGTCGACACGATGGCGGCCGCCCACGGGATCACGCTCCCGGACGTGGACCCGGTCCTCTACTTCGCGAAGCGGCTTGACGTGGTCGCGTGGTGGCCGCGCCGCTGTGCCGAGCGGCCTGAGTCGGCCTGCGTCGGCTCGCGCGAGACGGTCCGCGCGGTCAGGGGCGCCGGGGCCGGCCCTGGAGGCGGGGGACCAGCTCGGTCAGCTCGGAGGCGACGTCGACCGGCCGCGCCCCGAGGCTCTTGAGCAGCTCGAAGACGCCATCGCGGTCCTCGTGGCACATCAGCACGATGACCCGCGCCGAGTCCGCCCGGCCGCCGTTCGACCGCCCGGCCGCCCCGTTGAGCTCGGCCTTGAGCGCGTCTGTCTCGGAGTCGTAGATCGGGACGGCGGCTGGGTCCCCGCCACCGGCGACGATCCCGACGAGCAGCTCGCCGACGACCGATTCGGCGGTCCGGCCGCGCAGGTACCGGAGGGTCTGCTTGATCGCCACCCGCTGCGCCCGCTCGGCGGCGATCCGCCCGATGCCGCGCAACGTGTCGTCCGGCCGGTCGCCGGCGGTCCCGATGATCGCGGTGATCGGCGCGGCCCGTCCGGCCGCCCCGGCGGCGATCCCCTGGGCGACATCGAGGACCGCCCCGACGCCGGCCTCGTTGTGGGCGAAGTCGACGATCACGACCCGTGACCCGACCCGGAACAGGTTGAGCCGGCCCGGCGAGCGCTCGGCGGTCGGTGCGAACGAGACGAAGCCGTCGCGCACCTCGGCGATGGTCGCGCCCAGCCCGCGCGCCCCGCCGGCGGCCGCCAGCGCGTTGGCGACGTTGTGGCGGGCCAGGCCGCCGATCGTGATCGGGACCCGGGCGACGTCGACGATGGATGTCTCGGTCGCTCCATTCGCCTCCACGATCCTCCCGTCACGCACGAGGTAGGCGCGCCCGCCCCGCTCGCGATGGCGCGCGACGACGGCCGAGGCATCGCCCTCGAGCGTGAAGAGCGCGACGTGGGCCTTGACCCGGCGCGCGACCGCGGCGACCAGCGGGTCGTCGGCGTTGAGCACGACCCAGCCGTCCGGCACGGTGATCCGGCAGATCGTCGACTTGACCTCGGCCAGCTCGGGCAGCGTGTGGATGCCCTGCAGGTCGAGGTGGTCGGACGACACGTTGGTCAGGACGCTCGCCTCGTTCGACTCGTAGCCGACGCCGCGCAGGACGATGCCGCCGCGGGCGGTCTCGAGGACGCCCACGTCCAGGTCGCTGCGGGCGAGGATCTGGTGTGCGCCGCCGGGTCCGGTCCAGTCGCCCGGATCGACCATGCGCTCGTCGACCAGCACCCCGTCCGAGGTCGTGGTCCCGACGCGTCGGCCGGCCAGCAGCAGGACGTGGGTGATGAGCCGGGTCACGGTGCTCTTGCCGTTCGTGCCCGAGATCGAGACGATCGGGATCCGGCGATCGGCGTCCCGCACCCACGTCGGTGGCGTGGTCCGGGCCGCGGCGATGCGCTCGGTCCAGCGCGCGACGAGGCGCTCCTGGGTGCCGGTCAGCCGCGCGGTCCGCGACGACGACACGTCGCGCTCGGCCAGGGCGATGGCGGCCTCGGTCAGGGTCAGCGCGCGCTCCGCCCCGCCCCACGGGAAGGTGACGATCCAGTGGCCCGGGTCGGACGAGCGATGGACGCGCAGCCCGCCGCGACCCTCGCCGTGCTCGAGCCGGAGCCGCCGGACCCAGCCGGCGATGGCGGCCACCCCGTCCGGCCAGTCGCGAGCCGGGATCGCCGCCCCGAGGTGGACCAGCGCATGCCGGCCCGGGTCGCGCTGGCCGTACCACGTCCGGCGGCGGCCGATGGCGACCTCCAGCTTGACCACCGGCTCGAGCCGGTAGACGTTGGGACCTTCGAGCAGGCGGGTCTCGACCAGGCGCACGGTCCGGGCAGGATAGCAAGCGCCCGAGGGCTAGACTGCGCGACATGACCAGCACGACCGACGACCCGCCGCTCCCGTCGACGGCCGAGCTGGACGGCCTGCGGGCCGCGATCAGCGCCGACCTGCCGGCCTACCTCGCGGATCTCGAGGAGCTCGTCAACATCGATTGCGGGAGCTACACCGCCGCGGGGGTCGACGCGGTCGGACGCTGGGTGGCCGAGTTCGCGACCGAGCTGGGCGCCACCATCGAGCTTCGGCCCGATCCGGCGGGTCGCCTCGGCTCGACGGTCATCGCCACGTTCGACGGCCAGGCCGGCGGCCCGCGGGCACTGCTGATCGGCCACATGGACACCGTGTTCGACCCGGGGACGGTGGCCGAGCGCCCGTTCCGGACGGAGGACGACATCGCCTACGGCCCCGGCGTCACCGACATGAAGTCCGGGCTGCTGGCCGGGCTGTACGCGCTGAAGGCGATCATCGTCGAGCGTGGCGGCCTGCCCTTCGAGCGGCTGGTCTTCGTGGCCAACCCGGACGAGGAGATCGGCTCGCCGACCTCCACGCCGCACATCGCGGCGTTCGCGGCGGACAGCGACGTCGCGCTCGTCCTCGAGTGCGCCCGGGCCAACGGCGACATCGTCTCGTCGCGCAAGGGCATCCTCGACCTGCGGCTGACCGTGACCGGCCGGGCGGCCCACGCCGGCGTGGAGCCGGAGAAGGGCCGCAGCGCGATCCTGGAGGCGGCCCGGATCGTCGAGGACCTCCACGCGCTCAACGGCCGCTGGCCGGGCGTCACCGTCAACGTCGGGGTCATCGCCGGCGGGACGCGCCCGAACGTCGTGGCCGAGCGGTGCTCGCTCGAGGTCGACGTCCGGGCCACCGGCCGCGAGGCGCTGGAGACCGCCGAGGCCGAGATCCGGCGGATCGCCCTCGCGACCGAGGTTCCCGACACGACGGTCGAGTTCGAGCCGATGGCCCGCTGGTGGCCGATGGAGAAGCTGGAGCGCAGCGGCCGGCTCGTGAACCACGCGCAGGGCGTCGCGCGGGCGCTCGGCTTCGAGGTCGCCGACGCGGCGACCGGCGGCGCGTCCGATGCCAATACGACGTCCGGCCTGGGCGTGCCCAGCCTCGACGGCCTCGGCCCGATCGGCGGCAACGATCACGCCCCGGCGGAGTACCTCGAGCTCGACTCGATCGTGCCCCGGACGACGCTCCTGGCGGGTCTGCTGCTCGCGATCGCGGCCGATCCGGAGGTCGCCACCTGGCGCGACGAGCGCGTCGAGCGCGGCGGTGGCGGCCCGGGCGCCACGGCGGACGTCTCGGGCCAGTGACCGAGCGCCGGCTCATCTCGTCGGGCGGCCCGTACGAGGCGGCGGTCGGCTACAGCCGCGCGATCGTCGTCGGCGACTCGTGCTGGGTGGCCGGCACCACCGACGCCGGCCCCGACGGGCGATCGCTCCACCCGGGCGACCCGGCCGCCCAGGCCCGCGCCGCGCTCGCGATCATCGAACGCGCCCTGGCCGAGGCCGGCTTCGCGCTGACCGACGTCGTGCGGACGCGGATCTTCGTCACCGACATCGCCACCGCCGGGGCCGTGACCGCGGTCCACGGCGAGATCTTCGGCGGGATCCGGCCGGCGGCCACGCTGGTCGGGGTCGCCGCGCTGATCGACCCGAGCCTGCTCGTCGAGATCGAAGCCGAGGCGCGTCGCGGCTGACCGCTCGCTGGGTCGCTGTCAGCTCGGGTGTCTAGGCGGGGAGCGCGGCGAGTCCCGTCGCCCGGGCGACGACCACGATCGCGATGGCGGCGATCAGCCCAAGCAGCAGGTTCCGCCGCCAGGCGACGATCCCCAGGCACACCAGCACCGCGATCCACTCGACCCCGACATGGAACGACGGCACGTCGTCGTCGCCCACGACGACCATGACGCTGACCGCCGCGAGGGCGGCCAGGACGGCCGGGCCGACGAGGTGGAGATAGTCGAAGGCGACCTTCGGCAGGCGGTCGAGGCCCGGCGTCAGGAGGCCGACCGCCCGGGTCGGGTAGGTCACCGCGAACATCAGGACCGCGAGCAGGACGAGATCGGTGCTCATCGCGGCGCGGCATCCAGGTCGGCCGGGTCGAGCGTCCCGAGGGTTCCCGTATCGCGGGTCGCCGGCGCTGGGACGAGCAGACCCACCACCGGTCCGATGATCCCGCCGGCGACGATGCCGATCGCCGTGCTCGACGCGAGCGCCACGCCCACGGCCACGCCGGCGCCGACGATCGCCGCCACCAGCTCGCGCCGGCCCGTGACCAGCCCGACGGCCAGCCCGATCATCGCGGCGGGGAAGATGACGTCGATGCCGAGACGTGCCGGATCGGGGATCTGCGCCCCGAGGACCACCCCGGCGAGCGTGGCGAGATTCCACGGGATGAACGTCGCGCCCACGGCCCCGATCCAGTAGCCCCGCTCGTCGGTCCGGCCCAGGCGCCGGAAGTGGCTGATGGACAGCGCGAACAATTCATCGGTCAGGAGGTGGGCCATGACCGCCCGCCGGCCTCGCGGCACCGGGCGCAGCCAGGGCGACAGGGCGGCGGAATAGAGCAGGTGACGCGCGTTGAGGAGCGCGGTCAGCAGGATGATGGCCGGCCAGGCCAGCCCGGTCGCGATGTAGCCGACCGCGGCGAACTGGGCGGCCCCGGCGAAGACGATGGTGCTCATCGCCATCGCCTCGACGACGGAGAAGCCGGCCTCCCGCGCGGCCAGCCCGTAGACGAACCCGAAGCCCAGAGCCGAGACCGCGATGCCGGCCGAGTCGGCGATCAGCCGGCGGCGGCTCCCGCGGAGGTCGTCGTCATCGCTCACCACGGCAGGGTACGGTGCCCTCGCGGCCTGGGTCGGCCGCGGCCGCGCCTAGCGCAGGAAGGTCTTCCCGCAGGTCCCGTCGCAGACCACGTACACGGCGTGCTTCTCGGCCGCGTAGCCGGCGACGTGGAGGAGGCCCGGGCAGCCCGTGGTCGGGCACTTCCAGACCCACCATCGCTCGTTGGCGTCGAGCGGCGTCGTCTCGGCGGCGAGCTTGGCCGCGAGCCCGTCGCGCGTCTTCACGAGGGTGGCGATCGCCGCTGATCGGTCGGCTTCGGTCTCGCTGGTGTACGGGTAGCTTTGCCCGACGTTGGAGCTCACGCGGCCGAGTATCGCACGGTGCCTGCCCGCTCGGCAGCGCCGACCTGACGGGCCGGTCAGGCCGCCGGGTCGCCCGCGAGGACCTCGCCGGTCGCCTGGTCGAACTGGTGCTCCTGGGTCCGCAGCTGGGACAGCGGCACGACCGCGATGCCGAGCAGGACCAGCGTCGCGATGAACATCCCGTCGATCCCGAGCCAGTCGGCCGCCACGCCGCCGATCAGGCTGCCGATGATCTGGCCGAGCGCGAGGAAGACCGAGTAGAGGCCCATGATCGCGCCGCGGTCGGACGGGAAGCGCTCCGACATGTCGGCCAGCAGCCCGAGAGCGGCCGGGGTCGCGCCGGCCAGCAGGAACAGGCCACCGGCGGCGGCCAGCGCTGCGACCAGGCCGACGAGCGGCAGGCTGAGCGCCAGGTGGTTGACGACGATGCCGGCCACCACGAGCACGGCCCCGCCGAGCACCCCGTAGCCGATGATCGTGGTCCGGCGGTAGCGCTTGAAGCGGTTGCCCCAATAGAGGAGGCCGGCCCCGAACACGCCGGCGACCACGAGCGCCCCGATCGTGATCTGGTTGGCGGTGAAGCCGCCCATCAGCAGCTGCTCCGGGAACTTCGGGTTGCCCTTCGCCAGCTGGAACACGGACTGGCTCAGCCACACGCCAAGCGCCGCATTGACCGCGATCCAGGTTGGCGCGAGCAGCCACACGTGCGACGTCCGGATGAGATCGAGGTAGCGGCTCACCCGGACGTGCTCGCCGGCCACTGCCGCCTTCTCGCCCGCCGGATCGGACACGCCGAACCGGTAGATGAGGAACGACACGCCGTACAGCAGGGCATTGAAGAAGAACGCCACCGGACCGACGATCTCGAACAGCTTGACCCCGACGATCGCGCCTGCGCCCAGGCCGGCCAGGGTTGCCGCCTCGAACCTGGCCGAGGTCTTGCCACGGAGGACCTCGTTGCCCGCCGTCGCCATCGCGATGAACCCGAGGATCGACGGCACGCTTGCCGCTCCCGACGCGCCTTCGAGGATCCGCGTCCCGCCCAGAAGCACGAGGTTCGTCGTCAGGGCGGTCAGAAGGACCGCGACCGCGCCGAAGACCGGGCCGTAGAGCATGACCCGGTGATGCCCGATCCGGTCCGACAGGATCCCGAACAGCGGCGACAGCACCAGCTCGGCGAGGTAGAACAGGGCGGCGTACAGCCCGACCACGGCGCCGTTGACCTCGGGGCCTCCGTGCTCGTGGAGGTGGGCGAGGTAGAACGCCAGCATCGAACCCGTGAGGCCGGTGCTGAACCGGAGCGTGAACGTGCCGATGAGCACGGCCCGCAGGGATCGATCCATCGGCGGAATCCTAGCCGGTCCGTCTCCGGGCTGGACCGGGCCCGTATCATGCCCGCAACGTCCGGCCGCCCAGCGTCCGCGGCGGTCACTGGAGGAGGACCCTGGTGAGCCCCGTCGCGATCTTCACGGATTCCGCGTCCGACATGGACCCGGCCGTCGCCGCGGCGGAGGGCATCACGATCGTGCCCCTGCTGGTGACCTTCGGCAGCCAGACCTTCAAGACCGGCGTCGACCTGTCGACGGCCGAGTTCTGGGACCGGATGGTCGCCCCGGATGCGCCGTTCCCGACCACCGCGGCATCCTCGCCCGGCGTGTTCAAGGAGGCCTACGAGGCGGCCTTCGCCGCGGGCGCGGACGCGATCGTCTCGGTCCACGTGGCGAGCGAGCTGTCCGGGACGATCAAGAGCGCCCAGATCGCCCGGGACATGCTGCCCGATCGCGAGATCCACGTCGTCGACTCGCGCGGCGCCTCGATGGCCGAGGGGATCCTGGCGCGGCTCGGCGTCGAGCTCGCGGCCGACGGGCGTCCGGCCGAGGACATCGCCGCGACCCTCGAATCGCGCGGCCCGGACATGCGCATCTACGTCGCGCTCGAGACCCTCGACTACCTGCGCAAGGGCGGCCGGATCAGCGGCGCCCAGGCCGCCATCGGGACGCTGCTGTCGGTCAAGCCCATCATCCGGGTTCGCGACGGCCTGGTCGACACGGTCGACCGGGTCCGGACGCGCTCGAAGGCGCGCGAGCGGCTGATCGAGCTCATCTGCGAGCGCCCGATCGAGCGCCTGGCGATCCTCCACACGATCAGCCCGGACGTCGAGGCCTTCCGTGACGCGGTCCTCGACCGAGCGCCGGGGGGGCTCGATGCGGCGGACGTGACGATCGACCTGGTCGGGGCCTCGGTCGGACCGCATCTCGGGCCGGGCTGCGTGGGGGCGGCGATCCTGTATCGGGCGTAGCGCGCGCCCTGCCAACGTTGCGACAAGGTTGCGCCAGGATTGCCGACCGGTACCATCGGGGAGGCGAAGATCGCGGTCGTCGGGCTATACTCCCGACGCACATGAGTCGCGCGCAGGCCATCCGAGATCGGTCCTTCGGGACCCGGCGGCGCGCCCCGTGGGGTCGTCCGGGAGACGACCCAACAACGGCGGTCCTACGACCGCCCGACACGTGAGGACACACCTTCCATGACAACCGAGCACGTCGCCGCGCGCATCAACGCGTGGGAAGTCGCTCAGCGACAGTTCGACCTCGCGGCCGAGCGCCTCGGCCTGGATGCCGGGCATGCGGCTCGTCCTGCGCGAGCCGAGGCGCGAGTTCACCGTCCATTTCCCGGTCCACATGGACGACGGCTCGGTCCAGGTCTTCACGGGCTATCGCGTCCAGCACAACCTTGGCCGCGGCCCGGCCAAGGGTGGCATCCGGTACCACCAGGACGTCTCGCTCGACGAGGTCAAGGCCCTGGCGATGTGGATGACCTGGAAGTGCGCGGTCGTCGGGATCCCGTACGGCGGCGGCAAGGGCGGCGTGATCGTCGATCCCAAGCAGCTCAGCAAGAAGGAGCTGGAGGGCCTCACCCGGCGCTTCTTCACCGAGATCGAGATCCTGGTCGGGCCGGAGAAGGACATCCCCGCGCCGGACGTCAACACCAACGCCCAGATCATGGCCTGGATGATGGACACCTACTCCATGCACGCCGGGTACACGGTCCCGGGCGTGGTCACGGGCAAGCCGATCAGCCTCGGGGGCTCGGAGGGCCGCAACGAGGCCACGGCGCGCGGCTGCGTCTACACCATCGTCGAAGCGGCACGCCACCTCGGCATGAACCTGAACAAGGCGCGGGTCGCGGTCCAGGGCTTCGGCAACGCGGGCTCGATCGCTGCGCGCCTCATCAGCGAGGAGGGCTCGACGGTCGTGGCCGTGTCCGACTCGACCGGCGGCATCCACAATCCGGCCGGCCTGGACATCGCCAAGGTCGTCGCCTGGAAGGGCGAGCACGGGACCGTCCAGGGCTTCCCCGGCGCGACCGACGTGACCAACGCGGAGGTCCTCGAGGTCGACTGCGACATCCTCATCCCGGCGGCCCTCGAGAACCAGATCAGCTCCCGCAACGCCGGCCGGATCAAGGCCAGGGTCATCGCCGAGGCCGCCAACGGCCCGACGACCCCGGACGCCGACGAGATCCTGTTCAAGAACGGGGTCTTCCTGATCCCGGACATCCTGTGCAACGCCGGCGGCGTGACGGTCAGCTACTTCGAGTGGGTCCAGGACCTCAACCGCGATCACTGGAGCGAGAGCGTCGTCAACGCCAAGCTCAAGGAGATCATGGTCAAGGCCTTCCACGAGACCCTCGACATGGCGACCCGCGAAGGCGTCAACATGCGGACCGCCGCCTACCTGCTCGCGGTCAAGCGCGTCGCCGACGCGATGGAGATGCGCGGCCTCTACCCGTAAGCCTCGGGTCCTCGCTCGGGAACGATGAAGCCCCGGTCCGGCTGGGTCGGGGCTTTCCCCTGCCCGATACGAAGGTAGCTCGTCGTCGGCGGGTTCCGCGACCGGTGAATGAGTCGGCGCCAACGTCGCCAGGCTCGGTAGGTCCGATCTCTCCCGCTTCCGTCCCGCCTTGCGCTCGCCGAGCACGAAGGTCGCTCGTCACCGGCAAGCGCGATGCCCGCGTCATCCACCACACCGACTGCGGCATGGAGTTCTTCGCCGACGCGGTGATCCGGGACCTCCTCAGCAAGAGCCTCGAAACGGCCGCGCTCGGTCCGAACGGCTTCTACGACGTCGGCGAGGGTCCGGGCTCGGCCGAGGCGGCGCACATCAACTGGCTGACCATCAGCGACCAGCTCGGCAGCGTCACGGACGACGTCCAACGGATCCGGTCGCACGCGCTGGTCCCGCCCAGCATCGCGATCTACGGCTTCCTCTACGACGTCGCAACGGGACGCCTCATCGAGGTCCCCGACGCGATGGCCGCCGGTCGGGCGGCCTGACCATCGCCGGCCCGGTCGCGCCCGCGGGGCCGGCCGGGCCGCCCATCACGGGAGTGGTCGCCAGGCTCTCCCGAGCAGCATCCCCGTTCCGGCCAGGAGCAGGCCGATGGCCACGAACGCGACGCTCAGCTCGACGACCTCGTGCTTGGTGATGAGGTTCGTCGGCAGGTCGGCGAAGACTCCCTCGAGCTGGTCGGCGCTCTCGGCCGGGTAGTAGGTCGCTCCGGTCCCGTCGGCGATCTGCTGGAGCGCCTGGTCGTCGATGCCGCGCCGGAACCCGCCGCCGCCACCACCGCCCCCGAACCCGCCGCCGCCGAACCCGTTGCCGGGCTCGCTGCCGCGGAAGGCCGTCGCGCAGTTCCGGTCGAGCTGGCCACCGTCCTCCGTCCCGAACCCGATCGTGTAGACGCGCACGCCGCGGGTGGCGGCCTGGGTCGCGGCCTCGAGCGGGTCGGGCCCGAAGTTGCTGGCGCCGTCGGTCAGCGCGACGATGATGTCCGGCACGTACGCGCCGTTCGCCACGGGCGGCGGCTCCGCCCCCGGGCGGCCGTCACCGGTGCTGGCCTGGACGGACGGGTCGACCTCGGCGATGGCGTCGATGGCGGCCAGGATCCCGCTGCCGATCGCCGTCCGCCGTCCGGTGGTGAGGCTGCGCAGGGCGGCCTGGAGCGCGACCTTGTCGTTGGTCGGTGACTGGACGACCTGGGCGAAGCCGCTGAATGCGACGATCCCGATCTGGGTGCCGGACCCCTGGTGCTCGATGAACGAGGCGGCCGCGGATTCTGCGGCCTGGAGCCGGTTCGGGGCGATGTCGTCCGAGCACATGCTGCCGGACACGTCCATCACCAGCACGATCGTCGTCTGGTTGGTCGGGCACGCTCGCGATCGCGATCGGCCGGCCGATGCCCAGGCACAGCGCGGCCAGCGCCACCGCGAACAGTGCGAACGGGAGGTGCCGTCGCAGCCGTCCGGAGCCGGGCTGCGCCGCATGGATGAGCGACAGGCTCGAATAGCGGACGCCCATCGGCCGCCGGCGACGCAGGCTCCAGACGTACACGCCGACCAGGAGCGGCACGGCCGCGAGGAGGAGCAGGAGGCCCGGCCACAGGAAGGTCATGGCAGACGGCCAAGCCAGGCGAGCGATGCGATGGCCCCGGCCAGCAGCAGCGCGAGACCGGCGCCGGCCAGGACCGCGGTCAGCTCGATGTCCTCGGGCCGGACCACGAGCGCGGTGTCCAGGTGCTGGTAGACGGAGTCGAGCGTCGCGGCGTCCTCGGCCGCGTAGTACGTGCCGCCGGTCAGGTCGGCGATCCCGCTTCAGGGACTCGCCGCGTCGAGCTGGGTGTGGACCTGGAACCCGTCCAGGTCGAGCGTGGCGCCGCCCGGGCTGCCGATGCCGACCGTGTAGATCCGAACGCCCCGGTCGGCGGCGGCCTGGGCCGACACCATCGGGTCCGGCCGCTCGTTGTTCTCGCCGTCGGTCAGCAGGACGATGACGGCGGGCAGGTGGGTCCCGGCGGGGACCGGCGTCGGGCGAGGTGTCGGCTCGGGTGACCGGTTGCTGTAGTAGTCCACGTTGGGGCCGGCGGCCGCCGCCTCGATGGCCGTCAGCGACGCCTCGATGCCGCGGCCGAGCGAGGTGCCCGCGCTGCGGCGTCAGGCGCCCGATCGCCGCCAGGACGGTCGCGTGGTCGTTGGTCGGCTGCTGGACGGCGATGCCCGAATCGCTGAACGCGACGACGCCGATCACGACGCTCGGCGGCTGGCGCTGGACGAAGTCGGTGGCGGCGGCGATCGCGGCCGCCATCCGGGTCGGCTGGAGGTCGGTCGCCGCCATGCTCCCGGAGATGTCGAACGCCAGGATGACCGTGCCCTCGTTGCGCGGAACGTCGATCCGGCCCTGCGG
This sequence comes from uncultured Chloroflexia bacterium, assembly GCA_963755995.1. GTDB lineage: Bacteria > Chloroflexota > Limnocylindria > Limnocylindrales > CSP1-4 > SPCO01. Next base: position 619,264 of record CAVWLQ010000005.1, read on the forward strand.
CCGTGCCAGCGCGATGACCATGACCGTGAAGCCGGCCACCAGGAGGATCCCGGGGATGCGCCGCCGGATCCGGCCGACGCGACGCGGCGACGGACCGCCGGCGGCCGGGTCGACCGACGGCGCCCTGGACGCCGTCCCCGATGTCGTCGCCGGCGCCTCAGCGGACGCCGTCGAGCCGAACGCACCCGATCCGCCGAACGCCGCGACCTTGCGGCGTTGGCGCCGATCGATGGCGCGGTAGGCCAGGAGCCCGAGCGGGATCAGGACCAGAAGGATCAGGGCCCCCGGCCAGACGAAGGTCATGACACGCGCCTTCGGCGGCGCCGCAGGGCAGCCATCCGGACGATGGCACGGACGAGGTCCTCGTCGGTCGAGAGCGTGACGGCATCGACGCCGGCGCGCCGGAAGGACTCGCCGATCGCCGCCTCACGGCTTTCGGCGGCCGCCGTGAACCGCCGCCGGAAGGCGGGATCGCCGGTGTCGACGTAGAGCTGCTCGCCGGTCTCGGCATCCTCGAGGATGATCGGTCCCACGTCGGGCAGCGCCACCTCGCGCGGATCGACGAGGCGGACCGCCATGACCTCGTGCCGCCGGTCGAGCAGGTCGAGCGACCGCTCCCAGCCGGGCTCGCTGATGAAGTCCGAGATGACGAACACGAGCGACCGGCGCTTGATCGCCTGGTGGCCGGCGTCGAGCAGCGGCGCGAGGTCGGTGAACGGCGCGGCCGACCGGCGCGGCTCGCGCAGCAGGGCGTCGGCGATGCGCAGGACCTGGACCCGGCCGCTGCCGGCCGGGATCGTGTGGCGGACCCCGCCGCTGTCCAGCACCGCCCCGACCCGGTTGCCGCGCCGGGTCAGCAACCTGGCCAGCGTCGTCACGAAGTCGATCAGAACGGTCCGCTTGCGCCGGTCCATGTCCGCGGTCCCGAAGTCGACCGACGGGCTGAGGTCGAGCAGGAACCAGGCCGTCAGCTCACGGTCCTCGGTGTACTCGCGGACGTAAGGCTCGTCCATCCGGGCGGTGACGTTCCAGTCGATGTAGCGGACGTCGTCGCCCGGCTGGTACTCGCGCAGGTCCGCGAGATCCAGGCCGTACCCCCGGAACAAGCGTCCGGTAGTCGCCCTGGAGCAGCCCGTCGAGGCGGCGGACGACCTGCCAGTCGAGGCGCTGGAGGATGCGTTCAGGCGTGGACGTGGACGTTCGGGAGCTCCTTCGTGGGGACGGTCGGGGCGGCCACGGTGCGCAGGACCGTGGTCAGGATGTCGTCCGGGCTGACGTCGTCGGACAGCGCCTCGAACGAGAGCACGAGGCGGTGGCGGATGACGTCGCGGGCCATGTCGGCGATGTCCTGCGGGAGCGCGTAGGCACGGCCGCGGATGAACGCCAGCGCCCGCGCGGTGAGGATCAGGTTGATCGACGCACGGGGACTGGCCCCGAACGTGATGTAGCGCTGGAGGTCGGGCATCCCGAAGGCCTGCGGGTTCCGGGTGGCCGAGGCTAGGCGGACCGCGTAGTCGAGCAGGGACGGATCCACGTAGATCTTGTCGGCGGCCTGCTGCAGCTCGACCAGCCCCTCGGTCGTCAGCACCTGGTTGACCGTGTCGAGCGCGCCGGTCATCCGCTCGACGATGGCGTACTCCTCGGTGTGGCTGGGATAGCCCACGAGGACCTTCAGCATGAACCGGTCGACCTGGGCTTCCGGCAGCGCGTATGTGCCCTCGGTCTCGATCGGGTTCTGGGTCGCCAGCACGAGGAACGGGCTCGGGACCTTGAAGGTCTCCAGCCCGATCGTGACCTGGTGCTCCTGCATGACCTCCAGCAGAGCCGACTGGACCTTGGCCGGCGCCCGGTTGATCTCATCCGCGAGCAGGAGGTTGGTGAAGACCGGTCCGAGCGACGTGCTGAACTCGCCCGTCTTCTGGTTGTAGATGCGGGTCCCGATCAGGTCGGCGGGGACGAGGTCCGGCGTGAACTGGATCCGCTTGAACTGGCCGCCGATCGACGCCGCGAGCGTTTTGATGGCCATCGTCTTGGCCAGCCCGGGGACGCCTTCGACGAGGAGGTGCCCGCGCGCCAGCAGCGCGACCGCGAGCCGTTCGAGCAGCACGTCCTGCCCGACGATGATCTTCTTGACCTCGTACAGGACGCTCTCCATCGGCCGCGCCGACGTCCCGGTGCGCGTCCCGTTGGTGTCGTGGTCCACTGGGCTGGTCCCTCCTCAGTACTGGGGCAGGCCGGCGGCCCCGCCGGCGACGTCGATGGGCACCGCGAAGCCGATGCCGACGAAGACATCGTCCTTGGTGGGGTTGATGAGCGCGGCGACGATGCCGATGACCCGGCCGTTGCGGTCGAGCAGCGGCCCGCCCGAGTTGCCGGGGTTGACGGCCGCGTCGATCTGGATGAGGTCGTGGAGGACCGGTCCGCCGTCCTCGGACTGGAAGGTCCGGCCGAGGCCGGACACGACGCCCGAGCTCATCGAGGCGTACAGCCCGAACGGATTTCCGACGACGAACGCCTCGCTGCCGATCTGGACGCCGCCCGGATTGCCGAGCGTGGCCGGGACCACCGTCCCGGGCAGCGTGTCCGCCTGGAGGACCGCGATGTCGTTGTCGGGCCGGCTGGTGGCGATGCTGGCCGACGACTTGGTGCCGTCGGCGAACGTCACCTGGATCGTCGTCGCGTTGTCGACGACATGGAGGCTGGTCAGGATGTCGCCCTGGTCATCGATGATCACGCCGCTGCCGAGCCCGGCCTTGGAGCCGTTGGCTTTCGGCGGGAACGTCGTCTCGATGAGCACGAGCGAGGGACGGATCACGGCATAGGCCGCCACGGAGAGGGCCGGCGCCGGCGTCTGCGAGGCGAGGGCCTTCGTGATGGCGTCGGAGACGTCGCGCTGGGACAGCGGCGTGGGTCCGGGAACCAGCGCGCGGTAGACGATGATCGCCAGCAGGGTGGCCACGATGCCACCGGTGAACAGGCCGATCGTCCGGATCCGCGCGCGCGCGTCGCGATTCCGGGGCCGCATGCCCATCGGGACGGGGCGCGTCGTTCGGCTGATCGACCATCGGCGATCCGAACTCCAGTCGAGGGCTGGGGACGGGCGTCGCCGGTCACCGGACAACCCCCGCGTGGGAAGTATGGCGGATGTTCGTGAGGGAACCCTGAGAACGAGTACGTCGCGATGGCGAGGTCGGTTCGGGGACGGCCGCAGGAGGAGATCCGGCTGGCGTCACGTGGCCGGTGCGTGGGCGCGGTCCGAGGCCCGGCCTGCAGCCCCGGTTCCATGAGCCGAATCCGGGAGCCAATGTGGCCAGATATGCTCCGGGCGGGTCGTCGGCCCCAGATCCACTGTCGGCGGCCTCAACAAGAACGTCGGCGGGTCGTCTGATGCCTTGCTGAGCATGAACCCGGCATGCCACGGGCGGGATCGAACGCTCAGGCGTTGGATCCGCTCGCCCAATACCCAGCGCATGAATATCTGGCCGGGACGGGCCCTCCCCGGGAGGCGGCCGCCCGGGGAGCGGACGGGTGCAGCGGCGCCGGCCGGTCCCGGCCACGCCCGGTGCTACCATCGCCCGCATGCTCGATCACGAAGAGAAGTTCCTGTTCAAGGAGGAGATCCTCCACCTGTCGAACGCGGTCGCCGAGCCCGGCGTCCTCGACAACGTCGAGGACCTCCTGACCGACGTCATCACGAGCCCGCGGTTCGATTCGGAGGTGTTCACCCTCGAGCGCAGCCTCCAGGTGATGCTCGGGCCGCGCGCGGGGACGACGCTGGTCGGTCTCCTGACCGTGGCGCCGGAGGTCTTCGACGAGGTCGCCGAGGTGCGCATCCCGTCCGAGGTCCACGAGCGGCTGGTCGCCTGGCGCGCCCGCTTCGGCCTGGCGATCGACAACGCACTGAACTTCCTGAACAACCCGGACGGCATCCAGGGCCACAACTTCGCGACGCAGATCGCCCATGTCGAGGACCGGCGCGTCCTCCAGGGCCGGCTCACGCTCGTCCGCTACAACAACGAGCCGCAGTTCTTCGTGGCCGACGCGAGCGTGTTCCTGAGCCTCGTGGCCGACATCATGGAGCGGCTCGGGCCGTATCTCGAGCCCGACGCCGTCGAAGCCGAGACCCTCGCCCGCCTGCGTGACGCCATCCAGCTCATCGAGCGCAAGACCGCCAGCCACAGCTGAACGATCGCCGCCCGATGCGCCACGTCTACCTGGCCGCGACCGGGCAGAACCGGGGCAAGACCACGGTCAGCCTCGGGGTGCTGGACGGGTTCCAGCGGCGTGGGCTCTCGACCGCGTTCCTGAAGCCGGTCGGCCAGCGCACGATCATCGAGGACGGCGTGCCGGCGGACGAGGACGCGGTCCTCATGAAGCAGGTCTTCGGCCTGCCCGAACCGCTGCAGCAGATGAGCCCGGTGCACATCCCGCGCGGCTTCACCCAGGCCTACATCGAGGGCCAGGTCGTCGAGGACCTGCCGGCGCGGATCCGGACGGCCCATGCCGCCTTCGCGGAGCGGGACATCCTCCTGATCGAAGGGACCGGCCACGCCGGGGTCGGCGCGGTCATCGGGCTGTCGAACGCGGCGGTCGCGTCGATGCTCGGGTCGCCGGCCGTCATCGTGTCGGAGGGCGGCGTCGGTCGCCCGATCGACGAGATCGTCCTCAACGCGGCTCTGTTCGAGCGGCATGGCGTCACGGTCGCGGGCGCGATCGTCAACAAGGTCGACCTGGACGCCAAGCCCGGTCTCGCCCGGACCCTCGAGCGAGGACTGGCCCGCCACGGCATCCCGCTCCTGGGCGTCCTGCCGTACCGGCCGATCCTGTCCAACCCGACGCTGGCCATGGTCCAGGCCGGTCTCCAGGGCCAGACCATCCACGCCGGCCCGGACCTCGACGAGGTCATCGGCGGGATCGCCATCGGGGCGATGGAGCCGGAGCACATGCTCGAGCGGATCGGGCCGCGGAGCCTGGTCATCGTGCCGGGCGACCGGACCGACGTGATCGCCGCGATCGTGGGTGCCCGGCACGACGGCTCTGACCGCGGGGTGGGCGCGCTCGGGCTCGTCCTGACCGGTGGCTACCGCCCGGACCCGGCCGTCCTGGACGCGGTCAAGGTCGCCAACCTGTTCGCGATGATCGTGCCCGAGGACACCTACCAGGTCGCGTCCGAGCTCCACGACCTGCTGATCAAGACGCACCCGGCCGACGCCGGCAAGATCGCCGAGATCAAGGCGCTGCTCTGGGAATACCTCTTCATCGACCGGGTCCTGGAGGTCGCGGAGGAGGCGCGGCTCGACTGAGCCGCGCCTCCAGCGCCTCCTCCCGGATCGGGTGTGCCGTCGGAGGACGGCTGTCGTCCGGGCGGACCGTCAGACCTCGCTCGTCCGGCCTCGATCACGAGCCGCGACGACGATCCCGGCCAGCGCAAGACCGATCAGAATCAGTGCCGCGAGCCAGGCGCCGTCGACGGAGGGAGCCGTCCACGACGCCGGGGCGGGAGGAGTCGGTGGGATCGAGTCGGCCGCTGGATCGACGAGGGGTGCCACGGGTGCCACGGGCGCCGGGGCCACCGCCGCGTCGCGCCGCAGACCGGGGGCCGGGGCACGGCCGGCCTGGGTCCTGGCCAGCGCGGCGGCAGCCGCGGCCTCGGCTGCGGTCGTGTCCGCGGCGCGGAAGAACTCGAAGCTCGAGGCACAGGTGCCCCGGGAGCACATGTCGCCGCGCATCCCGAACGCGACCTCACCCAACCCGCCCGCGGGCACCAGGACCTTCGCGACGAAATGGCCCTGGTGATCCTGCCGGCCGGGAACGTCGAACGAGGTGCCCGCCGGTGGCGTGAACCGCAGGAAGACGCCCTCGGCCCACAACGGGAGTGTCGTCCCGTCGTCTTGCAACAGGTCGAGGGACCAGCCGATCGCGATCGTCGAGCCGGCCACCGGGCCGGGCGGCAGCGGCTCGTCGAGCGTCGCGATGGCGTCGCCGCCCTTGGCCGCGACGGTCCCGACCCCGGCCAGGACGAGGCCCAGCACCATCAGAACGGGTGCGATCGGTCGAAGGTGGCGCATGGCGGATCCTCCACGGTCTCGACGGGTGCGGTGTCGTCCTCCATACACCGCATCGCCGGGCCGGGTTCCCGGCGCGGGAGAGGCCCGGCCCGGTTCCCGGGTCGGAGGCCCGACCGGATCGGGTACGCCCGACCGCCCGCTACGCTCGGGTTCCGCTCAGGCCCGTCCGGCGTGACGGACGGGTCGCGCGATCCGGCCGGTGCCCGGTCCGAGGAGCGCGACCGCGACGATCCCGGTCCCCACGAGGCTGGCCGCGGCGCCGACCAGGAACAGGCCCGGGATCGACAGCGCGCCGGCGATCTCACCGCCCGCGAAGGAGCCGATGATCGTGGCCAGTCCGGCACAGCCCGCGAACAGGCCCTGGGCCGTGCCCTGCAGGCTCGCCGGCGCGTGCGCCGCGAGCACGGTCACCCCGCCGACGAAGACGCTGGCGAAGCCGATCCCCTCGAGCGGCGCGATGAGCACGAGCGCCACCGGGTCGACCGCCAGCGCCGCCAGCAGGGCACGCAACGCGAACGCGAGCGAGCCGACGACCACCAGCCGCTCCGTCCCGATCGGCCCGGCGATCCGCGGGAACGCGAACATGTACGGCACCTCGATGGCAGCTCCGACGGCCCACGCGATGCCGACGAGGCCGGGGCTCCCGCCGAGCCCCACGACCTGGATCGAGTAGAAGGCGGTGACGGCGGCCAGCGACGCCCAGACCACGGTGAACCCGACGAGGAACAGGGCGATGCCCTTGGTGGCCAGGAACTCGCCGGCACCGCGCAGGATGCTGGCGGAGCGGGTGGCGGTCCCGCGCCGCGGGATGGTCGCGGTCACGAGGACCGTCGCTACCAGGAAGGGCAGGTACGCCCAGAACAGCGAACGGGCGCCTTCCGCGTCGAGAAGGAACCCGACCGCGACCGTGGAGACCACGAAGGCCAGCGATCCGAAGGCCCGCACCTCGCCGAACCGGCCGCGCCGCTCGGGGCCGAGCGTCTCGAGCGTCCGGGCATCGAGGGTCGGGCCGATCCCGGACAGGCCGCCGTAGAGGATGAGCGAGCCGGCGAAGACCATCTCGATGTCGGTCGCGAGGAACAGGATCGTCGCCCCGATCGTGGCGACGACGGCCGCCAGCGGCAGCGTGAGTCGCGTGTGCGGGAAGCGGTCCGCGAGGCCGCCCCAGACCGGCGCCAGCAGCAGCTGGACCGCGGCCTGGATCGCGGTCAGGATGCCGATCTGGGCAAGCTCGAGGCCGAAGTCCCGGTAGAAGACCGGCAGGTACGGGAAGGCGGCGCCGATGGACCCGAAGTAGACGAGGTAGGCGAGGAGGATCCGGCGACCGGCGGCCATGCCGGGTCAGGCTGGCGGAAGGGCGGTGCCCAGCGGCTCATTGTCGATCAGGCGGGTCGTCCCGAAGCGGACCGCGAGCGACAGCAGGGCCGGCCCGTCGACCCGCTCGAGCTCGGCCAGGGTGGCGCCGTCGGCGACCGAGACGTAGTCCACGTCGGCCAATGGTTCGGTCGTCAGCGTCTCCCACATCACGTCACGCAGGGCCTCGGCCGATCGCTCGCCGGCCTCCCATCGGGTGCGCGCGCCGAGCAGGGCGCGATGCAGGACGGGCGCCGCGGCTCGCTGCTCCGGGCTGAGGTGGACGTTCCGCGACGAGAGCGCCAGGCCGTCTGCCTCGCGCACGGTCGGGCAGGCGATGACCTCGGTCCCGATCGCGAGGTCCCGCGCCATCTGGCGGATGACCATCACCTGCTGGGCGTCCTTCTGCCCGAAGTAGGCGTGCTCCGCCCCGACCAGGTCGAACAGGATCGCGACGACGGTCGCCACGCCATCGAAATGACCCGGTCGAGCCGCACCCTCCAGCGGCTGCGCGACCGAACCGACCGACACGACGGTGTCGAAGCCGGGCGGATAGATCTCCGAGGCGTCGGGCGCGAACACCAGATCGACGCCCTCGGCCTCGGCGATCGCCAGGTCGCGCGCCTCGTTGCGCGGGTACTTGGTGTAGTCGGCCGCGACGGTGAACTGGCGCGGGTTGACGAAGATGGTCACGACGGTCGTGGCGTCGGCCGAGCGCGCCTGCCGCATCAGCGCTCGATGTCCCTCGTGCAGCCAGCCCATGGTCGGGACGAGCCCGACCGGGCGCGCGGCCTCGGCGAGGGCAGCGCGAAGAGCGGCGCGAGTGCGGACGACCTGGGTCAAGCGGCCGTGTTTAGAGGTCGCGGTCGAGCGGGATGCCGCCGGCGGGGATCGTGCCGGCAGGGCGATCGGAGGCGCCGCGGCCGAGGACCTCGTCGAGGACCGCATCGTCCATGCGGACCGACTCGGCCTCGCCCGGGAAGGTGCCGGCGGTGACGTCCGCGGCATAGGCGGCCGCGGCCTCGAGGATCGTCTCGCGAACGTGCGCGTACGGGCGTGCGTGGCGCGGCACGAAGTCGCCCAGCCCGATCAGGTCCGTGAAGACCTGGACCTGACCGCTGCAGCCGGCGCCGGCCCCGATGCCGATGGTCGGGACCCGCAGCCGCTCCGTGATGGCCGCGGCGAGCTGCTCCGGGACGAGCTCGAGGACCATCGCGAAGGCGCCGGCCTCCTGGACCGCGAGGGCATCAGCGACGAGGGACCGGGCCTGGTCGCGGGTCTTGCCCTGGACCCGGACCTTGCCGAACGTGTTGATCGACTGCGGGGTCAGGCCGATGTGGCCCATGACCGGGATGCCGGCCCGCACGAGCGTCTCGATGGTCCGGGCGGTGCGCACGCCGCCCTCGACCTTGACCGCCTGGGCGCCCGCCTCCCGCAGGAAGGTCCCGGCGTTGTCGAGGGCGTCCTCGGGCGTCGAGTAGGACAGGAACGGCATGTCGGCGACGACGAGGGCGTGCTGCGTGCCACGCACGACGGCCTTGGTGTGGTGGAGCATCTCCGGCATCGTCACCCGGACGGTCGTCTCGTAGCCGAGGATCACCTGGCCGAGCGAGTCGCCAACGAGCAGCAACGGGATGCCGGCCTCGTCGAGGAGCTTGGCCGTCGGGAAGTCGTAGGCCGTCAGCATCGGGATGCGCTGGCCGTCGGCGTACAGCTTGGCGATGTCGACGACGGTCAGGCGGCGGATGGTCTCGGACGTGGCGCTCATGCCCTCTCCCGCAGGGGATCGATGGTGCGTTCAGTCTGCCCGGCGGCGTCGCGCTCGTCCAGCGCGGTGGCCACCCGGTCGAGGAGGGCGTCCGCGACGGCGCGCTTGCTCTGGAGCGGCAGGTCCGCCCGCGACCCGTCGGCGGACAGGATCGACACGCGGTTGGTCTCGGTCCCGAAGCCCGAGCCGGGCTCGGCCACGTCGTTCGCGACGAGCAGGTCCACGCCCTTGCGCCGGAGCTTGTCGGCGGCCCGGTCGAGCGAGCCCGTCTCCGCCGCGAAACCGACCAGGACCGGGACCGGCCGGAGCGGCTCGCGCGTGGCGGCGCCGTCGCTGTCGAGGCCGTGGGCGATCCGCGCGACCTCGGCGAGGAGGTCCGGGGTGGATTCGAGTCGGAGCGTCAGGTCGTCCGTTCGCTGGATCTTGGTCTCGGCCGCGGCGACCGGCCGGAAGTCGGCCACGGCGGCGGCCATGACCAGGACGTCGAAGCCGGCGGTGGGGGCTGGGCCCTGGGTCAGGCGCAGCAGGGCGGCGCGCAGCTCGGCGGTCGAGCCGACCCGGACGACGGTGGCTGCGGGCGGCAAGTCCACTTCGACGTTTGCGGCGACCACCGTCACCCGCGCACCGCGGTCGAGGGCGGCCTCGGCGATGGCCGCGCCCATCCGGCCGGTCGAGCGATTGCCGATGAAGCGGACCGGGTCGATCGCCTCGCGGGTCCCGCCGGCGGTCACCACCACGTGGCGGCCGGCGAGGTCGGCGTCACGGGCCGGCCCGACCAGCGGCGGGCGCGCCGCCGGATCTGGCACCCGGACCGCCGACGCGGCGACGGCGGCCACGACCGCGTCGACGATCCGTCCCGAGCTCGGCGAGGCGGCCGATCCCGTCCTGACCGGACGCCAGCGGACCCGATCCGGGCTCGACGACGGCATAGCCGAAGGACCGCAGACGCGCGACGTTGGCGACCGTCGCCGGATGCCGCCACATGTCGCCGTCCATCGCCGGTGCGACGACGACCGGCGCCGACGTCGCCAGACACGTCGCGGTGACGACGTCGCCCGACAGGCCGCCGGCCATCGCCCCGAGCCAGTGCGCGGTGGCCGGCGCGACGACGACCACGTCGGCCGTGTCGGCGACCACGATGTGGCCGATCCGGCCGTCCGGCAGCAGGGCGAGCACGTCGGTTTCGACCGGGTGGCGCGACAGCGCCGCGAACGACAGCGGGCCGACGAACTGCGCCGCGGACGCGGTCAGCATGACCGACACGTCCGCACCCTCGGCGCGAAGAAGACGCAGCAGCTCGACCGCCTTGTAGGCGGCGATCGAGCCGGTGACGCCGAGCGCGACCAGCCGCCCCTGGAGGCGCCCCGACGGCGCCGGGGCGGGCGTTTCGGGAGCGTCCTCCGCGCCCGTGCTCGATCCGTCGCTCACGCGAGGCCCAGCTCGAGCGGTTCGCCGCCGCCGACCTCGGCGTGGAGGATGGCCAGGCCCTTGAGCGTCAGGTCCGGGTCGATCGCGTCGATGTCCTCGAGGACCTCGGCCCACGGCGCCGCCGACAGCCCGCCGGTCAGGATCGCCCGGACCGCGGTCGGCGCGATCCCATCCGCATCGGCCAGCTCGCGCCGGATGCGTGCGAGCAGTCCCGCCACCAACGCCCGCGTGGCCCAGGACGGCGCCCGACTGCATCGCGCTGACCGTGTCCCGCCCGATCGCCCGGTCCGGGGCACGGAGCTCGATCCGGGGCAGCTTCGCGGTCCGCGCCGCGAGCGCCTCGAGGCCGAGGGCGAGGCCGGGCGCGATCGCCCCGCCGACGTACGCGCCGTCGCCGGCCACGCAGTCGAAGGTGGTGGCCGTGCCGAGGTCGACCACGACGGCCGGCGTCCCGTACAGCCGGGCCGCGGCCAGGGCGTTGACCAGACGGTCGGCCCCGACCTCGCCCGGCCGGTCGACCCGGACCGCGATCGGGATCGTGCCGGCGCCGGCGACGAGCAGATCGGCCTCGTGCCGATCGACGAAGGCCGCCACCGCGTCGGTCAGGCTCGGGACGACAGAGGCCAGAGCCACGGCGTCGATGTCGGCGGCCGCGATGCCATCGAGTCGCAGCAGGCCGTCGAGCAGGAGCGCGAACTCGTCGTTCGTGGCCCGCGGATCGGTCGCCGCGCGGCGGGTCGCCAGCAGCGCGCCCGCCCGGAAGATGCCGAGCGTCACGTTCGTGTTGCCGATGTCGAGGGCGAGGAGCATGGCGCCGATGATACGCGGGCAACGCCGCCCGACCCGCCCGCACGAAGCGCCGATTTCGGGTCGTCGCGGCCGCCACGGTGCGGTACCATCGCACCGGTCCGTCCCCCTCCGCCCACCGAGGAGACGCCGGGTGTCCAGCCAGCCTCCCGCGAAGTTCTTCGTCAACCAGGGCGTCGTCACGAGCCGGACGGACATGCTCCACCTGCTCCGGCCGCTGCTCAAGCAGACGGTCACCTACCGCTATCAGCGCGGTCGCGAGCTCGTGTCGCACGGGACCGGCTGGGTCGAGCGGATCGTGGTCGACGCGGATGAGACGTCGACCTACTTCACGCCGCTGGCCATCACCCTCAACATCGATTCGTTCGAGCATCTCGAGTTCGAGACCCGCCCCGACCAGCTGCTCGTCTACACGCTCGTCCAGGGTGACGAGCGGGTCGTCGTGGAGTTCGCCCCGATCGGTCCGGGCGCGCCGGACGATTCGCCCTTCGCCCCGCGTCAACTGGCCTTCGACACCAGCGAGTTCGTCCAGATGGAGCTGCTCGGCCTCGAAGCCCGCGAGGACGAGTAGCGGATCCGGAGGGCCGGACGCGGTCCGGCTCGGAGCGGGAGCGCGACCGTGAGGGAGCGGTCGCACGACCGGTCAACCGCGCGTCTCGAGCCTGCCCCCAGGGTTTGGCGCGCATCGTCCGGGCGAGGAGGTCGGGACGCAGGTGAGCGCTGAAGCGCAGCCCACGCAACCACCAGCCGCATCGGCGGGCGGATCCAGCGGCGGTCTTGCCGGCTACTTCAAGTTCGAGGAGCGCGGGACCAACGCCGCCATCGAGGCCAAGGCGGGCCTGACGACGTTCTTCGTCATGGTCTACATCATCTTCCTGAACGCGGCCATCCTCGGCGCCGGGTTCAAGCTCGACCCGGCCGGCGTCGCCGCCGTCTCCGCCGGGACCGCCCTGGTCGCGGGCATCGCCACGATCGTGATGGGGATCGTCGGCAACTATCCCCTCGCGCTGGCCGCCGGTCTCGGCATCAACGCCATCGTCGCGTTTTCGCTCACGGGCCGCGGCCTGACGCCGCAGGGCGCGATGGGCGTGATCGTCCTCGAAGGCCTGGTCGTGACCCTGCTGGTCATCGTCGGCTTCCGGGAAGCGGTCATGAACGCGGTGCCGCTTGCCCTGAAGAAGGCGATCGGCGCCGGCATCGGGTTGTTCATCCTCTTCATCGGCTTCGTCGGCGGCGGCTTCATCGCGACGCCCCAGGGCGGCACACCGATCGTCGCACCGGTCTTCCCGACCACGCCCGGCCAGTTCCTGTTCCTGGGCGGCCTGCTGTTCACCATGGTCCTGTTCGTCCGGAAGATCCCCGGCGCCCTGATCATCTCGATCGCCGTCATCACCGGTCGTGGCGCTCCTCACCGGCATCGCGAAGGTGCCCGACACGATCTCCGTGACCCCGAGCTTCGCGACCCTCGGGCAGTTCGACCTGACCAACGTCTTCACGGTCCTCGGGCCGCTGGCGGCGGTCCTGACGATCTTCGCGATCATGCTGACCGACTTCTTCGACACGATGGGCACGGTCACGGGCGTCGCGTCCGAGGCGGGTCTGGCCAGGGAGGACGGCTCCGTGCCGGGCGTCGGGCGCGTGCTCCTCGTCGACAGCCTCGCCGCGGTCGCCGGTGGCGCCGCCGGGGTCAGCTCGAACACGACCTTCATCGAGAGCGCGGCCGGCGTCGCCGAAGGCGGCCGGACCGGCTTCGCCTCGATCGTGACCGGGATCCTGTTCCTGTTCGCGATCTTCCTGTCGCCGCTGGCGACGATCATCCCGACCCAGGCGACCTCGCCGGCCCTGGTCATCGTGGGCTACCTCATGTTCACGCAGCTCAAGGGCATCGACCTCGGCGACGTCGAGGATGGCTTCCCGGCCCTGCTCACGATGATCCTGATGCCGCTGACCTACGACATCACGATCGGCATCGGCGCGGGCTTCATCAGCTGGGTCGTGATCAAGATCGCCATGGGCAAGATCTCGGAGATCCATCCGCTCATGTGGGTCGTGTCGATCATGTTCCTCGTCTACTTCCTGCAGGGCTGGCTCAACACGCTGATCGCGACGCCCGCGGCGTCCTGATCGGGCCTCTCGCGCGGCGTCCGGATCCGCCGGACCGGGCGCCGCACCGCAATCCGCTACCATCCCCTGCGATGTTCGAACGGACCGCGCTGCCTGCCGGGCCACGCGTGATCAGCGCGCGGCTCCCCGCGGCGCGCTCGGTCTCGATCGCCGCGTACGTCCTGGCCGGATCGCGCCTCGAGGCGCCGGGCCAGGTCGGTGTCGCCCATTTCATGGAGCACATCACGTTCAAGGGCACGACCGCCTACCCGTCGACGCGCGCCATCAGCGAGGCGATCGAGGGGGTCGGCGGCTCGTTCAACGCGGCGACCGATCGCGAGTCCACGGTCTACTGGGTGCGCGTCCCGCGGCGCGAGGCGGCCCGCGCGATGGACGTCATCGGCGAGCTGATCGTCCGGCCCCGGCTCGAAGGCGCGGACATCCAGAGCGAGCGGACGGTCATCATCGAGGAGATCCGCTCGTACCTCGACGACCCGTCGGAGTACTGCCAGATCCTGTTCCAGACCGCGATGTTCGGGGACGGGCCGCTGGGTCGCGAGATCTGCGGCGAGGAGGCGGACATCCTGGCGCTCCCCGAGGCGGCCATCCACGACTTCTGGCGGAGCGTCTACCGGCCGGCCAACACGGTCGTCTCGGTCGTCGGCGACCTGCCCCACGAGGAGGCGACGAGCCTCACCGCGGCCGCGTTCGGCACCGGCAACGGCGCGATCCCGGGCTACGCCCCGGCCCCGGCGCTGCCCGCCGGTGAGCGTGTCCGGACGGGCAAGCGCGACACCAGCCAGGCGCAGGTCTGCCTCGGCGTCCCGGCGCTCCACCGCGACCACCCCGACAGCTGGACCCTGGCCGTCCTGAACGCGGTCCTCGGCGACGGCATGAGCAGCCGCCTGTTCCTGTCCGTGCGCGAGGAGCTCGGGCTCGCCTACGACGTCTCATCCGGGCTCGTCGACTATGCCGATGCCGGGGCCCTCGAGATCTCGGCGGGCGTCGACCCGGCCGGTCTGCCGGCGGCCCTCGAGGCGATCCTCGTCGAGCTGGCGCGGCTGCGCGACGAGCTGGTGCCCGAGGCGGAGCTGACCAAGGCCAAGCGCTACCTGTCCGGCGGGCTGGAGCTCCGGATGGACGACACCCGCCACGTCGCCTCGTGGATCGGCGGCCAGGAGGCCCTGCACGACCGGGTCCTCACGCTCGACGAGGCGCTCGCCGCGGTCGACGCGGTCGATGCACCCGCGATCCAGCGCCTGGCGGGCCAGCTCTTCCATGACGATGCCCTCCGCCTCGCCGCGGTCGCGCCGGCCCGCCATCTGCGCGGCCTCGAGCCCCGGCTCCGACTGCCGGCATGACGACCATGGCCCTGCCCGAACGCGCCGAACCCGCCCCCGGCCGGACGATCGAGCTGGTCCTGGCCCACGCCCACCTCCGCCTCGGGTCGCTGGCCCTGGCGCGGGTCGAGCTGGAGACGCTGGCCGGGCTGGCCGGCCTCGACACGATCGGCCTGGTCGACCTCGGTGAGGTGCGCTGGCGGACCGGGGACCTGCTCGGGGCCGGCGAAGCGGCGGCCGCCGCCCTGGCGAGCGGCAGCGACGACCCGATCGCGCTCGTCATCGCCGCCGAGGCCGCGTCGTCGCTGGGACGGCCGAGCGAGGCACGTCGCCTCGCGACGCGGGCGATCACGCGGGCGCCGGGCACGATCGACGCGATCTTCGCCGGGATGCCCCGGTCCGGTGTCTGGGCGCCCGATGCCAACGAGCCCGCGCCGACCGCACCGACCCTGTTCGATCGCGGCCCGGAGCTCCCGAGCGTGTCCCACGCCGGCGAATCGTCGGCGGCGCCGGCCGCGCCCGCGCACCCTGCCGCCAAGGTCCCGGCGACGCCGGTCAACCTCGGGTTCTGGGACGCCGAGGACGGGGCGGCCGGCGAGGTCACCTCGGACCTCGATCCGGCGCACGAGTTCGAGCTGGGCCGGTCCGCGCTCATCATCGGGGCCGTGGACGAGGCCGGGTTCCGGTTCGGCCTGGCGCTGCGGCTCGCTCCGGCCCTGGCGCCGGCCGTGCTGGAGGCGACCGAGGGCGCCCGCGCGGCCAACCTCATGGTCGTCCGCGGCGACGCGTACCGGCTGGCCGGTCACGAGCCGGAGGCGCGGCAGGCCTACGCGGTCGCCGCCAACGGCGGGCTGCCCGAGCGTCGTTCCCGGGTCCGTCCGCGGCCGCGGGTCAAGCCTGTGGTCGTCGATGACGATGACGAGCTCGAGGGGCCGATCGCTCATGGACGGAGCCATGACCGACGGGTCGGCGCCGCCCGCACGGCACCGCCACGACGACGATCCCGACGAGGTCCTGTGGGACCCGGCCGACATCGATGCCGCCTCTTCGAGCGTCGACGGCGCGCCCGACGAGGGGCCGTCCGCCGCGGCCGACCCCGGCACGATCGATGGCGCCGCGGGGCCGTCGGCCCCCGACGCGCCGCGGGACGGCCCGCCCGCCTGATCGCGCCCCGCTATCCGATACAATCCCGGCTCGTCCAGCCCGACCGTACCCAAGGTAGACATGCCAGGCACCGAACGAACCCTCGTCCTCGTCAAGCCCGACGGCGTCCAGCGCCAGCTGGTCGGCCGGATCCTCGCCCGCTACGAGGCGCGCGGGCTCAAGCTCGTCGGGCTCAAGCTCGTGCGGGTCGACCGCGACCTCGCCGAGCGGCACTACGCCGCCCATCGCGAGAAGCCGTTCTTCGCCGGCCTGGTCGAGTTCATCATCTCGGGTCCGCTCGTCGCGCTCGCCTTCGACGGACCGAACGCGATCGCCGTCGTCCGGGCGATCAACGGGGCGACCCGACCGCACGAGGCGGCACCCGGCACCATCCGCGGCGACTTCGCCCTCGAGACGGCCCAGAACATCGTCCATGCCTCGGACAGCCCCGAGGCGGCGGCCACGGAGCTCGCCCTGTGGTTCGCGGCGGACGAGCTGCAGGACTACGAGCGCGACATCGATCGCTGGGTCCTGGCCGACGACTGACGGGCGGTCCCGTTCCGCCTCGACGCTAGGGCTCGACCGACTCGATCGGGGCCGGCAAGTCGCCCGAGGGCACGGGAGCCACGAGCTCGCCCGGCCCGCTCAGGCTGGGCGGCAGGCCGGCCGCCGCGACCGGGCCGTCGAACGCCCCGCTCGACGTGGCCAGGGCGAGGACCGCGAGCAGGATCGCGATGGTGACGGTGGTGAAGGCGCGGTTGGCGTTCCACGTCTGGGCAAGCCAGGCCGGGAGGCGCGTGCGGGTCGGGTCGTGTCAGCACGCGGACGCCACGCGTCGACCGGCTCGCCGGCCCGGTCGGGCGCCATCAGGCCGATCGCGAGCAGCCGCCCGTAGTACGCCAGCGGCGCGAGCGTGGCCACGAGGACGAACGTCGACAGCGGCTCGTCGAGGGCCAGCCCGACGAGGGCCGCGCGTGAGTCGAACGACGCGGTCCCCGGCCAGCCGATGGCCGCGACGGCGACGCCGCACGAGCGCGACCGGCGAGGAGCGGCGAGCGACGCGCCCAGCCCCGAAGGTCGGCCACCCGCCCGGTGCAGAAGCCCGCCCGGATCCCGGCGGCCCAGGCCGCGAACGCGCTGCGGGCCACGACGAAGACGAGGATCCACGTTCGGGCCGGCGCCCAGGCGGCGGGGTCCAGCGTGGCCAGGGCGAGCATGACCACGCCGGCGTCGCCGACGATCGAGTAGCTCAGCACGTGCTCGATGTCGTCCTGGACGAACGCGGCCACGGCGGCCAGGACGATCGACGCGATCGCGATCGACAGCACGATCAGCCGGACCTGCCACAGGTCGACCAGCAGGGGCGCGACCGACGCGTCCGTCCAGGCCAGGGCCACGATCGCGAGCGTGGCCGGGGCCAGCGCGGTCAGGATCGGCAGGGCAGCCTCGGGCACGACGTCGCTCAGCCGCGCCGCCCACAGGTGGAACGGGATCGCGCCGAACCGCATCGCCACTGCGACGGCGAAGGCCAGGTACGCCAGCCCGAAGACGACCGGCTGGGCGGCCAGCTGGCTCAGGTCGCGCCCGAACCAGGCCGTCGCCGCGATCGCCAGCGCCCCGGACACGATCACCGCCCGCGTCTCGCGGATGCCGACCGTCGCTCCCGCCCGGCCATTCGCCGGCAGGAGCGTGACGAGCACGCCGAAGAGTCCGCCCGCCGTCGCGACGAGGACCGCGGCACGGGGGTCGACCAGGCCGAGGGTGAGGCCTCCGGTGGCGAGGATGGCGAGGGTCACCGCCGGTGCGTCCCGGCGGGAGCCGCCGGCCAGGCCGGTCACCGCCAGGCCCAGGCCGACCAGCGAGCCGAGGACCAGGAAGAGCCGCAGGTAGGCCGTCGTGGCCACGCCGCCGCCCTCCACGACGACGACCTGGCCCGGCTGGATGAGGACGGCCGCGACCAGCGTCGCGACAAGCCCGATGATGCCGACCGCGTTGACGACGCGCGGGCGCGCCCGGACACCGAGCGCGAGGCCGGCGAAGACGCCCGCCACGACCACGAAGACGATGCAGGCTCATCGCGGGCTCGGCCGGCTGGGCGTCGGCCGGGTGGGCGTCCGCGGGATGGGGGTCCGCCGGGTGATCGTCCGCGGGGTGCGGGTCGGCCGGGTGGGCGGCGGCCTCGTGGCCGGGGCGTCGCGGGGTGGTGGCGCTCAGCTCGAACCCGGAGCCGCCGTCCGATCGGGCCGCGATGGCGAGGATCGCGACTGCCCCGCCGAGGGTCGCCACGAGCCCGGCGGTCATGAGCTGCTCGACGCGGGTCCGGCGTGCCGCCGAGGCTGGTCCGCACGAGCAGGGCGCCACCGAGCAGGAGCGCCGAGCCCCAGCCCGATGCGCAGGATGTCGCGTCCGGTGACCACGGGCAGGACCGCCAGGGCGGCCAGGGCGAAGCCCGCCGCGGCCGCCAGGGCCGGACCCGCCGCCGGCGCCCCCAGGCCGTGGCTGCCGTAGCCCACGGTCGCGGCGGCGATGGCCAGGAACGTCTCGGTCGGCCAGCCGACGAGGGAGCCGCCGGTCCGGACCCGGGGGCCGCGGGTCGCGATCCACAACAGGTAGCCGGCCAGGACCGCAGCGACCAGGCGGGCGGCGAGGGGGAGGGGAGCGGCGACCGGGTCCGCGAGCAGCGGGACCCCGACCATCGTGATGACCAGACCGAAGATCGCGGTGCGCGCGTTCCTCGCGGACCCGGCGATGACGGCTCCGACCACGACCGCGAGCGCGACCCCCGCGAGGGCCGGGTTCACGGCAGGCGGCTCATTGCGTGGAAGGCAGTTCCGGGTAGGTCGGTGTCTCGAGGACCCCGAACACGTCGAACGGCCAGTACCGGAGCCAGGCGCGCCCGATGACCTGCGACTCCGGCACGGTGCCGAAGGTCCGCGAATCCTCCGAGTTCGCCCGGTGGTCGCCCATCAGGAACAGGTCGCCGGCGGCGACGACCCAGCGGTGCTCGTCGCCCTGGACCGTCGTCGGCTGGGGGCTCGACTCGCCGGGCTCCGTGTACAGGTAGTCCGCCTCGTCGATCTTGATGTCGTTGATGTAGACGTTGCCGTCGTGGATGTCGACGACGTCCCCACCGAGGCCGATGACCCGCTTGATGAACGGCGTGCCGTCGTCCTGGATCCAGTCTGCGGGCGGGGTGAAGACCACGATGTCACCGCGCTTGTAGGCGTCGAAGCGGGGCGTGATCTTGTCGACCAGGACGTACTGCTCAGGCTCCAGCGTGTGCTCCATCGACCGCTGCTTCACCTGGTATGGCTGGGCGACGAACGTCTGGATGACGAAGAAGATGATGAGCGTGAGGGCCAGTGTCTCCGCGATCTCGAGGAGACACCCAAGCATGGGTCGTCGGGTCACAAGGCGGCAGTATAGGGCCGCGTCCCCCTGACCGCCGTCGGCCGTCCGGGAGGTGCATAACGTGCACGACGGGCGGGTTTGACCCGGCTTCTCGCGCCTTGTTACACTCCGCGACGGCCTGCAAGGTCCCGCCCCGATTCGGATACCGAAGGGACCCCGAGCCGACACTCCCAAACGTCGCCCGCTCCCGAGTGGCGCACGCCACGCGCTGGGATCGGAACCGGACCAAGCCCATGGTGGAGGACCTTCTGACCCCGATGGATGCGAGCTCGCTCCAACTGATCATCCTGCCGGCCGGGATCATCGCGATCCTGTTCGCCCTCTACCTGGCCAGGGACGTCCTGTCGCGCGACACCGGGACGCAGGCGATGCAGGACGTGGCCGGGACCATCTACGAGGGTGCGACCGCCTTCATCCGCCGTCAGTACACCACCATCGGGGTCCTGGCGGTCGTTGGCGCAGTCGTCATCGGCGTCGTCATCGGCCTCGTCGAAACGGCCGATGTCGCAGACGTGCCGAAGCTCGCCGGCCTGCCCATCGGCGTGTTGACGGGCATCGCCTTCCTCATCGGCGCCGCCTGCTCGATGGCGTCGGGGATCATCGGCATGCTCGTCGCGGTCAAGGCCAACGTCCGAACGGCATCGGCGGCTCGCCGCAGCCTCGTCGAGGCGGTCCAGGTCGCGATGCGCGGCGGCGCCGTCTCGGGCTTCCTCGTCGTCGCCCTGTCCCTCCTCGGGGTCTGGGGCATCTTCACCGCCTATTCGACCTTCGTCGGCGAGGTGACCGTCGACCAGGCGCCGTTCCTCATCGTCGGCTTCGGCTTCGGGGCGTCGTTCGTCGCGCTCTTCGCCCAGCTCGGCGGCGGCATCTACACCAAGGCGGCCGACGTCGGCTCCGATCTCGTCGGCAAGGTCGAGAAGGGCATCCCCGAGGACGATCCCCGCAACGCGGGCGTCATCGCGGACCTCGTCGGCGACAACGTCGGCGACTGCGCCGGCCGTGGCGCGGACCTGTTCGAGTCGACCGCCGCCGAGAACATCGGCGCGATGATCCTCGGCGTCGGGGTGTTCGCGATCGCGGACGCCGCCGGCTGGCCGAACCCGCAGGCATGGATCTTCTTCCCGCTCGTCGTCCGCGCCTTCGGGCTGCTCGCGACGATCGTCGCGATCTTCTTCGTCCGGGGCAAGGAAGACGAAGACCCGATGAACATGCTCAACCGTGGCTACTGGGTCACGACCCTGTTGTCCGTCGTGGGCCTGTTGATCACGACCTCGGTCATGATGAACACGAACGGCGGGACCGGGAACGGCGGCCTCCCGACCTGGGTGTACTTCTTCGCGGCAGGCATCGTCGGCCTCGCGACCAGCGTCGCCTTCGTCTACATCACCCAGTACTACACCGCGGGCTCGTATCGACCCGTGCGTGACATCGCCGAGGCGTCGAAGACGGGTCCCGCGACCAACATCATCGCCGGCACGGCGATCGGCTTCGAGACCACTGCCGTGACCGCGATCACGATCGCGATCGCGCTGTTCGCCAGCTTCTGGCTGGGCACGCAGGCGAACCTGATGTCGTCGACCGGCGTCAACGTCGGCGGCATCTTCGGGACCGCCGTCGCGACGATGGGCATGCTGATGACCACCGCCTACATCCTGGCGATGGATACCTTCGGCCCGATCACGGACAACGCCGGTGGCATCGCCGAGTTCAGCCGGATCGAGGAAGGCGCGCGCGAGATCACCGATCGCCTCGATGCCGTCGGGAACACGACCAAGGCGCTCACCAAGGGCTACGCCATCGCCTCTGCGTCGCTCGCCGCGTTCCTGCTGTTCAGCGCCTACATCGACAAGATCAACCTGATCCAGGGCCGGCGGATCCTGGCCGGCGTGCCCGGCGCGGAGCTGCTCAACTCGGTCAACCTCGCCAACGTCAACGTGTTCATCGCGGCGCTCCTCGCAGCGACCCTGGTGTACTACTTCAGCTCCCTGGCGATCAAGGCGGTCGGCAAGACGGCCCAGACGATCATCGTCGAGGTCCGCCGCCAGTTCCGCGAGATGCCCGGGATCATGGATTACAGCCAGCGCCCGGACTACGCCCGGGTCGTCGACATCACGACCGCCGCAGCGCTCCGCCAGATGATCCTGCCGGGTGTCGTCGCGGTCGCCACCCCGATCGCCATCGGCGTCGTCCTCGGCTTCGAGGCGGTCGCCGGCATGCTGATGGTCGGGACCATCGCGGGCGTGCTGCTCGCGACCGTCCTGAACAACGGCGGTGGCGCGTGGGACAACGCCAAGAAGTACATCGAGTCGGGCAACCTCAAGGACGACGACGGCAACGTCCTCGGCAAGGGCTCTGACGCCCACGCCGCGGCCGTCGTCGGCGACACGGTCGGCGACCCGTTCAAGGACACGGCCGGCCCGTCGCTCCACGTCCTCGTGAAGCTGCTCGCGACGATCTCGCTGGTCCTCGCTCCGCTCTTCATCCGCTAGGTCAAGTCCAAACCCGAACCGAAATTCGTCGCGTATGACGTGTCCAGGCCAAGGCGCCAGTGAGCACGTGAGCGAGCGCACCCTCAGGTGCGTGAGCGAGCGCGCGCCGCTGGCAACGCCGGTCTGGGCCGTCAGACGCGACGCCTGACTGATGGATACGCTCGGTCAGGCTCTGGTCATGGGGATCGTGCAGGGGCTCACCGAGTTCCTGCCGATCTCGTCGTCCGGGCACCTGATCATCGTGCCGTACCTGTTCGGCTGGACCGATCCGTTCATCACCTCGCTGGCGTTCAGCGTGATGCTCCACCTCGGGACGTTGCTGGCGCTGCTCGTCTACTTCCGCGCCGACTGGGTCCGGCTGGTGCCCGCCGGGCTCGCGGCGATCCGTGACCGGTCGTTCCGGGGCGATCCCGACCGGCGCCTGGCCTGGCTCCTGATCGCGGCCACGATCCCGGCGGCCATCGCCGGCTTCCTCCTGAGCGACCTCGCCGAGACGACGTTCCGCGAGGTCGGCCTCGTCGCGGTCACGCTGGTGGTCGGAGCCGTGATCCTCTGGGTCGCCGACCGGTGGGGCGGCCGGACCAAGGGCGTGGACGACGTCACGTTCCCCATCGCCGGCGGGATCGGCGCTGCCCAGGCTCTGGCGCTGGTGCCGGGCATCAGCCGATCGGGCATCAGCATCTCGGCCGCCCGATTCGCCGGTCTCGACCGGGAGGCGGCCGCCCGGTTCTCGTTCCTGATGGCGACGCCGATCACGCTGGGCGCGGTCACCTTCGAGGTGCGCAAGCTCATCACGGGCGAGGCCGGTGTGGAGGTCAGCCTCGGGCCGTTGCTGGTGGGCATGCTCGCGGCGTTCGTCGCCGGCATCCTCGCCATCGGGTTCCTGCTGCGCTACCTGCGGACACGGTCGCTGACGATCTTCGTGGTCTATCGACTCGTGCTGGCGGCGGTCGTCATCGTCGCCTGGCTGCGCTAGCCCGGCGGCACCGGACCGCGCCAATGGAGGTCATGAAGCAGCTCCGCCAGCGGGCTATCCGGGATCTCGTGGAGCAACGCCCGATCCGGACCCAGCAGGAGCTGGCCGGCGCCCTGCGCGATCGTGGCTTCCGCACGACCCAGGCGACGATCTCACGCGACGTCGCCGAGCTGGGGCTGATCAAGGTGACCCGGGAGGGGACCGCCGCCTACGCCCTCCCGCCACGGCTGATCGAGGCCGAGACGTCCGGCGAGGATCGGCTGCGCAAGCTCCTGACCGACCTGCCGGTGGAGATCCACGAAGCGGGCCTGCTGCTGGTCGTGCGCACGCTGCCGGGATCCGCCCACGCGATCGCTGCCGCGCTCGATCGGGCGCGCTGGCCGGAGGTCGCCGGATCCATCGCGGGCGACGACACCCTGTTCGTCGCGCTGCCCGATCGCGGCTCGCTGCAGCGGGTCAAGCGCCGGCTCATCCGCCTGAGCGAAGGCCTCGCCGGCGGCTGAGTGGCACTTTGACACGCATCCGGCCCGCGGCTACCATTCGCTCCCGGTCGGAACTTCAGGCGCGCGGGTGAGACCTGCGATCTGCCTGGAGTTCTTTCCTTTATCGAAGACCGCCCAGCTCGGTCTGCCCAAGCCGACCACCTGCATCGCGGGGGCCCAACGTCCGTGAACAACAAGCCGACCTACCTCTCCAAGGACGGTCTCGAAAAGCTCCGCTCGGAGCTCGACGAGATGGTCTCCGTCAAGCGACCCGAGGTCGCCAACCGGATCCATGACGCCAAGGAACACGGCGACCTGTCCGAGAACGCCGAGTACGAGGACGCCAAGAACGAGCAGGCCTTCGTCGAGGGCCGGATCCAGACGCTCGAGGCGCTGATCAAGAACGCCACGATCATCGACGAGAACCATTCGACCGACCACGTCCAGATCGGGTCGACCGTCGCGGTCGAGAGCCCCGACGGCAAGGAAGCGTTCACGATCGTCGGTTCGGCCGAGGCCAAGCCCGCCGAGGGCCG
Source organism: uncultured Chloroflexia bacterium (assembly GCA_963755995.1). GTDB lineage: Bacteria > Chloroflexota > Limnocylindria > Limnocylindrales > CSP1-4 > SPCO01. Next base: position 643,168 of record CAVWLQ010000005.1, read on the forward strand.
GATCTCGAACGAGAGCCCGGTCGGGCGCGCCCTGCTCGGCAAGAAGAAGGGCGAGAAGGTCGTCGTGAAGGTCCCGGCCGGCGACTTCACCTACAAGATCGTCGGCATCACCTAAGGGCCGCGGAGGTCGCATGGACTGGGCGGACGAACTCGCGGCCCGGGTCAGCGGCCCGCAGGTCGTCAACGACTCCAAGACGCCGTCGGGGACGGTCCACGTCGGCAGCCTGCGCGGGCCTGTCATCCTCGACGTCATCGCCCGCGCGTTGCGCGCCAGCGGGCACGAGACGACGCTGCTCTACGGCGTCGACGACCTCGATCCGATGGACGCCCAGGCGCTCCTGACGCCGGACGCGATCGAGCGCGAGATGGGCCGGCCGCTGGCCCACGTCCCGGACCCGGCCGGCGATTGCCACGCCAGCTACGCCCGCCATTTCGCGAGCATCTTCATCGACGTCTTCGCCGGGCTCGGCATCCAGCCGGATCGCTACTACTGGATGAGCGACATCTACCCGACCGGGGCGATGGATCCGTACATCCGGCTGGCCCTCGACCGGGCGGCGCTCGTGCGCGAGATCTACCGGCGCGTCGCCAACGTCCAGCACCCGGAGACCTGGCACCCGATCGGCGTCATCTGCCCGACGTGCGGCAAGGTCGGCACGACCATCGTGACCGCCTGGGACGGCGATCGGGTCTTCTTCGAGTGCCGCCCTGACCTCGTGACCTGGGCACGCGGGTGCGGCTCGTCGGGCTGGATCAGCCCCTTCGGTGGCAATGCGAAGCTGCCCTGGAACCTGGAGTGGGCCGCCCAGTGGTCGCTCTTCGGCGTGACCATCGAGCCGGGCGGCAAGGATCTCTCGACCGCCGGCGGCTCGCGCGACCGAAGCGACGCCATCGCCCGCGAGGTCTTCGAGCGCGAGCCGCCGCTCAACGTGCCCTACGAGTTCCTCAACATCGGCGGCAAGAAGATGTCGACCTCCAAGGGCCACGGCGCAGCCGCCCACACCATCGCCGAGGTCATCCCGCCGGAGCAGCTCCGGTTCCTCTTCCTGCGGCCGCGCCCCAACCAGGCGATCGAGTTCGACCCGGACGGGACGGATGCCGTGCCGCGCCTCTTCGACGAGTTCGACAAGTTCGCGGCCGCGACGGCCGGCCGCGAGGTCAAGGGCGAGATCGCGCCGGGCTTCGAGGCGACGTTCCGCTACTCGCTGCTCGATCCGAACGCCGACGTTCAGGCGGCCGCAGCACTGTTCCGGCCGGCATTCGCGCATCTCGCTCTGCTCGAGCAGATCCCGGGTGTCGACGTGGCGGCCCGGGTGGAGACGGAGAAGGGCACCCAGCTGACCGAGCAGGAGGTCGCGATCCTGCGGGAACGCGTTGCGGCGGCACACGCCTGGCTGGAGACATACGCTCCGGAGTCGGCACGGATCGCCGTCCAGGAGACCCTGCCGGGGGCGGCCCTCGACATGACCGATGACATGCGTCGGTATCTCCGCGCCGTCGCGATCGCGGCCGAGACGCTGCCGGAGTATCCCGGTGGCGCGGAGTGGCAGGACCTCCTGTTCAAGGCGGCCGTCGGACTGGGCATGCGCACGAACCGTCAATCGTTCGCGGCTCTCTATCTCGCGTTCCTCGGCCGCGAGAACGGCCCGCGCGCTGGCTGGCTCCTCGCATCGCTCGACAAGGAGTTCGTCGTGCGCCGGCTGCTCGAAGCGGCGGACGCGACGCCGGCGACGACCGCGGGAGACCGGTCATGAGCGTCGGCCTCCAGCGGCTTCGCGACGACGCCGACACGATCCGCGACGGAGCGGTCCGCAAGGGCGAGGACCCGACCCTGATCGACCGTGCCCTCGAGCTCGACGCCGAGCGGCGGCGCCTCCTCGGCGAGAGCGAGACGCTGAAGGCGGAGCGGAACGCGGCGTCGAAACGGATCGGCGAGGCGATCAAGGGCGGCGCAGCGCCCGACGGCCCGGAGGTGGCCGACCTGCGCGCGGCCTCGACGGCCGCCGGGACCCGGATCTCCGAGCTCGACGCGGCCCTGGCCGAGACCGAGGCGGCCCTGGACGATCAGCTCCTGCGCATCCCCAACCCGCCCGACCCGGACATCCCGGTCGGTGGCGAGGAGGCCAACGTCACGATCCGGACGTGGGGGGAGATGCTCGGTCGCGACCAGCCCCTCGTCGGGGAGATCGGCGCCGATGCACCGCCCGGCGGCGAAAGCTGGACGCGCAAGCCGCACTGGGAGCTGGGCGAGGCGCTGGACATCCTCGACAACGCGCGCGGCGCGAAGATCGCCGGCTCCGGCTTCCCGGTCTACAAAGGCGCCGGGTCCGCCCTCCAACGCGGCCTGATCAACTGGTTCCTCGACGTCCATACCCGCGAGAACGGCATGACGGAGGTCTGGCCACCGGCAGTCGTCAACACCGCGAGCGCGACGGGCACCGGCCAGATCCCGGACAAGGAAGACCAGATGTACGTCGTCACCCGCGACGAGCTGTACCTGGTCCCGACCGCCGAGGTCCCGGTCACGAACCTCCATCGCGACGAGATCCTCGAGGCGACCGAGCTGCCGATCCGGTACGCGGCCTACTCGCCGTGCTTCCGGCGCGAGGCCGGCGCAGCCGGCAAGGACACCCGCGGCATCCTCCGCGTCCACCAGTTCGACAAGGTCGAGATGGTCCTGTTCGAGCGGCCCGAGGACTCGGCGGCGGCCCTCGAGTGGATGACGGAGCGGGCCGAGATCCTGCTGCAGCGCCTCGGCCTCGCCTACCGGGTCCTGCTCATGAGCACTCGCGAGATGGGCTTCACGCAGGCCCGCAAGTACGACCTCGAGGTCTGGTCGCCGGGCGTCGAGCGCTGGCTGGAGGTCAGCTCGTGCTCGAACTTCCGCGACTTCCAGGCGCGCCGCATGGCCATCCGCTACCGGCCCGAGCCGGGCGCCAAGCCCGAGCTCGTCCATACCCTGAACGGGTCCGGGCTCGCGCTCGCCCGCATCGTGGCCGCGATCCTCGAGACCTACCAGCGCCCGGATGGCTCGATCGACGTGCCGGAGGTGCTTCGAGTCGTACCTGGGGCGCGCTACCATCGCGTGACGCAGGGAGGGCGGGCCATGACAACGTCACCACCGCCGACGGTGCAATGGGAGTCTCCGGACCCGGTCGCGGGCCCGGCGCCCGGCGTCGAGTTCGCGCCCCACGGCGGCCGGCTCGTCGCCTACATCATCGACACGATCCTGATCTCGGTCATCTTCATCGTCGTGCTGCTGGTCGCTGCACCGCTCATCGCCAATGGCTCGACGACGACCGAGAGCGGGCGCGTCACCTCGCTGGGCGCCACCGCGCCGCTCGGCTTCCTCGTCCTGTTCATCGGCTTCATCGTCGCGCTGCTGTACTTCCCGTTCTTCTGGGCGCGGGGCGGCCAGACGCCCGGCATGCGGCCGTTCAGCCTGCGGGTCGTCCGGGATCGGGACGGCACGTCGTTCGGCTGGGGGACCGCGCTGCTCCGACTTGTCGGGCTGTACGTCGCGGGCGCCGTCTTCTACATCGGGTTCATCTGGATCTTCGTCGACAAGCGTCGCCGAGGCTGGCAGGACCTCATCGCCGGCACCGTCGTCGTCAAGAAGCCCTGACCCGGCCGACCGTCCAAGGAGCGTACCGATGACCCAACCCGTCGCCTGGCAAGCCCCCGAGCCGGAGCCCGGCCCGACCGTCGGGACGAGCTTCGCGTCCCCGGGTCGCGGCTCATCGCCTACATCCTCGACATCCTGGTCCAGTTCGTCATCGTCGCGGTGCTGGCGATCTTGTCGATCGTCTTTGCGGCGATCTTCTTCCCGGTCGCGATCATCACGTCGCTCGCGATCATCGTCGTCAGCGTCGGCTACTTCCCGTATTTCTGGGCACGGACCGGCCAGACGCCGGGCATGTCGGCGATGAAGATCAAGGTCGTGCGCGATGCCGATGGCGGGCCATTGACGACGGGCCAGGCGATCCTGCGCCTCATCGGCCTGTGGATCGGCCTGGCCGTGTTCTACATCGGGGTCATCTGGATCTTCGTCGACAAGCGCAAGCGGGGCTGGCAGGACCTGATCGGCGGCACGGTCGTCATCGAGCAGCCGGCGACCGTCTACACGTCCTGACGTGGCCGGCCCGACCCGCCGGGGAGCGCGAACCGCGCTGGTATCCTGACGGCCCGGAGAGGTGGCCGAGCGGTTGATGGCGGCGCTCTTGAAAAGCGCTGAGTCGAAAGACTTCGTGGGTTCGAATCCCACCCTCTCCGCCACCTGATCGCGGCCGCGGCCGACGGCGGTGCGTCCGGGCACTGAGCCGGTCGATCTCCAGCGGCAGGACCATTGGCTGGCGGAGATGGTCCCTCCGAGCCCCCAGACTCGATGGATCGTCCAGTCGAGAGGGGCCATCCCGCCGTGCATCGCCAACGTCGTCCGGTCGCCCTGAGTGCCGGGCTCGCATGTCTGGCGCTCCTCGTGATGCTCATCCCGGTCGCGACCGCGAGCGGACCGCGACTCCTCGGGGTCCTGAACGTGCCCCCGGTCGGGACGAACGACGCGTACACCGCGTCATACGAGAAGCGACTGGACATCGACACGCCGGGCGTCCTTGCCAACGACATCGACCTCGACGGCGACCAGCTGTCCACGGTCCTGGTGACCGACACGACCCACGGCGTCCTGCGCCTCGACAAGGACGGAAAGGTCAGATACACGCCCGATCCGGGTTTCAGCGGCGTCGATCACTTCACCTACCGACCGTTCGACGGGACGAGCCAGGCGCTCCTCCCCGTGACCGTCACGATCACGGTCAAGCCCAAGGCCGCGCCGAAACCGACCCCGACCCCGAAACCGACCCCGACCCCGAAACCGACGCCCACTCCGAAGCCGACTCCGAGCCCGGCCCCGACCGCCACGCCCGCACCGACACCCGTGCCCACGCCGGCCCCGACGCCCGTCCCGACCCTGGCCTTGCCGACGCTTCCGGTCATCATCCCGCTTCCCACGCGGATCCCGCCGACCCCGCCGGCGTCCACGCCGCGCCCGACCGCGACGCCGGCTCCGACCCCGATCCCGACGCCGACCGTATCGCCTGTGCCGGGTTCGACGGCGGCGCCGTCGAGCGGGCCGAGCGACGCCCCGGACGCCACCGACGAGGCGCGACCGTCGCCGACCGCCGGCATCGCCGTCGTCATCGGCGCGGGCGCGGGCACCGGCGGAGACGGGCCCGCGGGGGACGGGGACCTCGCGCCCACCATCCTCACTCCCGACCGGTCCGACGACGGGCCGTTCTCCTTCACCTCGTTCGGTGACGTGGGCGGCGGGATCGAGTGGGTCGTGCCGAGCGTGCTCGTGACGGTGCCGGGCTTCCTGCTCATCGCCGTCGGGCTGGCGCAACTGTTCGGTGGCTTCCTGTGGCTCCCGCTCGCCCGGCGCTGGCTGCGCGGCGACGGCCGCCGGACAGCCCTCGCGAACCTGTCGCGACCGCGCTGAGACGACCGCACCGGACCGCACAGGACTTCCGTCCCGTGGGCACCCGCCGGGCGCATCCCTAGAGTCCGGGAGCCAGTCGTCCTCCGTACGGGGTGGTCATCGGTGTTCGGTTCCGCGGCCCGCGTCCCTCGACCGGTCCTCTTCGTGCTGGTCTACGGGATCTTCCTGGTCATCGTCGGCGTGACGGCGACGGCCCAGACGATGCTGGTCTCGTCCAACTTCTCGACGTCGACGCTCTCGTCCGTGGTCGGGACCGATGCCGCGCTCATCCGGAGCGTCGTCAACACGTACGTCTCGCCGGGCGACATCGATGCCGACGGTCCGACCGCGACGCGGCGGTCGGCGCTGGAAGCCGACCTCGCACGTCTCGTCCGGCGCGCGGAGATCCTCCGCGTCGAGCTGCGCCGGCCCGACGGCACGATCATCGCCAGCGACCGGTCCGACGTGAGCGGGCTCGCGACGGCCGGCTCACCGGACTTCCGGGCCGCCGCGGAGGGCAAGACGATCGCCGCCCAGATCGCCGATGTCGGCGTCAGCGAGGCGGCCGGAGCCGCCCTCCCGACATCGAGCGTGCTGCGCGAATACTTCCCGCTGGAGGCGGACGGCCGGGTCCAGGCCGTCGTCGGGGTCTGGCGTGACGCGGTGCCGATCCTCGCCGAGCTCGACCGTCTCCGGCAGGCGATCGTGATCACCACGCTGACTGCCGCGATCGTCGCGGCGATCGCCCTGTCGCTCGTCTTCCGATCGGCGCAGGGCCGGATCAGCCGCCAGACGGTCGCCCTGGTCGATGCGACGCGACGCGACCCGTTGACCGGTTTGCTGAACCACGGCGCCCTCGTCGGCGAGCTCGCCGGGATCGTCGAGCGGGCGCGCAGCGACGGGCGCCCGATCGGGATCGCGCTGATCGACATCGACGGCTTCCGGCTGCTCAACGAGACCTACGGCCACGACGCCGGCGACCGAGCCCTGCTGACGGTCGCGGAGGTGATCGCCACGGACCTCCCCGCGACCATGACCTGTGGTCGCTACGGACCCGACGAGTTCCTCATCATCGTGCCCGCCGACCAGGTCGCGGACCTCGCTCCGGTCGTGGACCGGCTCCGCGTCCGTCTGGCGGACCAGGCGCTCCAGTTCGACGCCTCGGAGCGCCTGCCGATCAGCGTCAGCGTCGGGATGTGCACCTATCCGGAGCACGCCGATTCGGTCACCGCCCTCCTGACCGTCGCCGCGGTCACGCTGCTCGAGGCACGGGCCAGCGGCGGCGACGCGGTGCGGTTCGCCGCCCGCGAGACCGAGGACCCGGCTGATCGCCAGACGTTCGACGTCTTCCAGGGCCTGATCCTCGCCGTCGACACCAAGGACCGCTACACCAAGCGCCACTCGGAGGACGTCGCCCGCTACGCGGTCTACCTCGGGCGGCAGCTGGACCTCGATCCGGCCACATTGGAGATCCTGCGCGTCGCCGGCCTCCTCCACGACATCGGCAAGATCGGGATCCCGGATCACATCCTGCGGAAGCCGGGCAAGCTGACCGACGAGGAGTTCCACGTCGTGAAGCAGCACGTCGCGCTGGGCGACGTCATCGTCCGCGACCTGCCCGACGTCGAGACCATCCGGGCGGGCGTCCGCCACCACCACGAGCGCTGGGATGGGGACGGCTATCTCCACGGTCTGGCCGGCGAGAGCATCCCGCTGATCGCCCGGATCCTCGCGGTCGGCGACGCGTTCTCCGCGATGACCACGACCCGACCGTATCGGAAGGCACTGGACGTCGCCGAGGCGCTGCGTCGCCTCGAAGATGCCGCAGGCACCCAGCTCGAGGAGCGCCTCGTCGTAGCGTTCGTCGACGGCATCGAGAGCGACGTCAACGCCCCGCTGCCGGGTGGCGAGGGCGGCCTCGGTCTCTGGACCCCAACGAGCCGGGTGGCGTAGACCGGTACGCTCCGGTCATGACGGACGGAACGAGCGCGGGGCGGTCGGAGCCCGAACCCGGGCTGTGCGGGACGTGCCGGCAATCGCGGGTCGTTGCGACGAAGCGCGGCTCGCTCTTCCGGCTGTGCGAACGCTCGGCGACCGATCCGGCCTACCCGCGCTATCCCGCGCTGCCCGTGGTGCGGTGCGCGGGCTACGAGCCACCCGACGGCGTGCCGCCGGGGCGCGCTTGACGCCTCGCGAGGGTCGTGCCCATACTCCGCGGACATCACGAACAAGCGGGCTGTGAACGGGACGAGTACCCGTCGAGAGTCGACCCAGAGATCCGGCGGTTGGTGCGAGCCGGAACGACGACGACGAGGGAATGGCCCCGGGAGCCTCCGGACCGAACACGAGGCGGCGCGAGCCGCGGACGTCAGTAGGCTCCGGCGCAGAGCGCCAGCGATACAGGGCAGCGCCGATCGGCAGCGATCTCGGGGACGAGATATGCCAGGCCCGTCGGTCACGCAAGTGCGGCATCGCCGAATGAGGGTGGCACCGCGGAAGGCACGACCTTTCGTCCCGGAGACGATAAGGTCGTTCTGATTCTCCGAGGCCACAACCGATGTCGACAGCAGATCCCATCAGCCTGGCGCACGCCCAGCGTCTCGCCGCCAACGCGGACACGATCCTGCTCCGCGCCACCCGCCCGGCCGACCTCGAGACCCCGATCGGCGCCTTCCTGCGTCTCGACGACGGCGGTCCGGCCTATCTCCTCGAATCGGTCGAGGGCGGCGAGCGTCTCGGGCGCTACTCGTTCCTCGGTGTGGGGCCGCGACGGTTGCTCGAGGTCCGCGACGGCCAGGCCCGCGTCCAGACCCGGCCGGTCACGGAGCCGACGTACTCGCCCGACCTCCCGATCGAGACGGTCCCCGCGGACGACCCGCTGGCGGCGATCCGCGCCTTCGTCCCGCGCCGCCGCGTCCAGCCGACCGAGGGGATGCCGCGGTTCACCGGCGGTGCGGTCGGAGCCTTGGCCTACGACGCGGTCTCCGCGTTCGAGCGGACGGTCCCGCTTCCCGAGCGCGACCCGGTCGGCGTCCCGATGGCCTCGTTCATCGAGACCGATCTCGTTCTCGTCTTCGACCATCTGACCCACACGCTGTCGGCGATCGCCTCGCTCCACACGGACGCACCCGACCTCGAGGGTCGCTATCGCATCGCCGAAAAGGCCATCTTCGACGCGCTGGAGCGCACCTCGCGCCCGAGTGCCGCGGAGCTGAACGGTCGGCCACGGCCGGTCGACGGCGCCGGGGCCACGGCGCGACCCGTCCCGGCGGCCGCGCTCGGTCCGGCCGCCCAGACCAGCCTCGGACGGGACGAGTACATCCACGCGGTCGAGGTGGCCAAGGACGCCATCGCGGCCGGCGAGGCGATCCAGGTCGTGCTCGCCCGGCGACAGTCGTTCGAGCTCCCGGCGGATCCGGCGACCGGCGCGCAGCTCGACGGCATCGGGCTCTACCGCGCGCTCCGGCGGGTCAACCCGAGCCCCTATCTGTTCTTCACCCGGACGCCGACGTTCGAGGTCGTCGGCGCCTCGCCGGAGCTCCTGCTCCAGGTCGAGGGCGACCGGCTGACCACGCATCCGATCGCGGGCACCCGCCCGCGCGGCGCCGACGCCCGCGAGGACGCTCTCCTCGCCGAGGAGCTCCAGCGCGATCCCGAAGGAGCGGGCCGAGCACGTCATGCTCGTGGACCTCGGTCGCAACGACCTCGGACGGGTCGCCCGGGCCGGCACGGTCACCGTCAGCAAGTACATGGAGGTCGAGCGCTACAGCCACGTCCTGCACCTGGTCTCGCACGTCGAGGGGCGGCTCAAGCCCGAGCTCGATGCGCTCGACGCGCTGCGCTCGGTCTTCCCGGCGGGCACGCTGTCCGGCGCGCCGAAGATCCGGGCGATGCAGCTCATCGCGGCGGCCGAGGGCGAGCGGCGCGGGCTGTACGGCGGCGCGGTCGGCTACCTCGGCTACGACGGCAACCTCGACACGGCGATCACGATCCGGAGCGCGGTCCTGCAAGGACGGCCAGGCGCACGTCCATACGGGCGCCGGCATCGTCGCCGGGTCCGTGCCGGAGAAGGAGTTCGAGGAGACCGAGCACAAGGCCGCGGCCCTCCGCCGGGCCATCGAGATGGCGGCCGGCGTGGCCGAGACGAGCCGACCGGACCGCCTCGCCGAGATCGAAGCGGACGAGGTCGACGAGACGAACGAGGTCCCCGCCCGGCCATGATCCTCGTCATCGACAACTACGACAGCTTCACGTTCAACCTCGTCCAGGCGCTCCAGGCGGCGGGCGCCGACGTTCACGTCGTCCGCAACGACGCGATCCCGGTCGAGGCCGTCGCGGCGATGGCCGACGACCCGGCCGCCGACCTGCGCGGGATCGTCATCTCGCCCGGTCCCGGCGATCCGGACGATGCCGGGCATCTCGGTCGGAGCCGTTCAGATCGCCGCCGACCGGGGCCTGCCTCTGCTCGGCGTCTGTCTCGGGATGCAGTCGATGGCGGTGGCATTCGGGGCGTCGATCGTCCGCGCCCCGACGCTCGTCCACGGCGAGGCGTCCGAGGTGACCCACGACGGCCAGGGCCTGCTCGAGGGGATGCCGCCGGCGTTCATGGCCGCGCGCTACCACTCGCTCGCAGTCGACGTCGCGACGCTGCCACCCGAGCTGCGGGTGACCGCGATGAGCGAGGTCGACCGGGTCGTCATGGGCATCCGCCACGTCGCGCTGCCGCTCGAAGGGCGTCCAGTTCCACCCGGAGTCCGTCCTGACCCCGCAGGGCCCGCACCTGCTCGCGAACTTCCTGCGCCAGGCTGGCGAAGGCGAGGCGTCGCGCCTGGACGACGCGTCGGGCTCGTTCGCCACGGCGGACTCGCCGAGGACCGTGCCGAGGCGGTCGGGGACGGCGTCCGATGAGCGACCTGGTCCGTGCCGCGCTCAACACGATCGTCGACGGCGGCACGCTGACGATGGACGAGGCGCACGGTGCGATGGGCGCGGTGATGGACGGCGAGGCGACGCCGGCCCAGCTGGCCGCCCTGCTGATGGGCCTCCGGATGCGCGGCGAGACCGTCGACGAGCTGGCCGGGTTCGCCGCGGCGATGCGCGAGCGCTCGGTCCACGTCGAGGCGCCCGACGGCGCGATCGACGTCGTCGGGACGGGTGGCGACGGCAGCGGCACGTTCAACATCTCGACGACCGCTGCGCTCGTCGCGGCGGCTGCCGGCGTCCCGGTCGCCAAGCACGGCAACCGCGCGATGACGTCGAAGGCGGGCTCGGCCGACGTGCTCGATGCGCTCGGCATCCGGATCGACCACGACGCAGCGTCCGCCGGGGCCGCCCTGCGCGACGCACGGGTTCGCGTTCATGTTCGCGCCGAACTTCCATCCGGCGATGCGTCACGCCGGCCCGACCCGCACGCGAGATCGGCGTCCGGACGGCGTTCAACCTCATCGGCCCGCTGACCAACCCGGCCGGCACGCGGCGGCAGCTGCTCGGCGTCGGCGACGCGGCGGTCGCGGCGCGGATGGCGGAGGTGGTCCAGCGGCTCGGCACGGACCGGACGTTCGTCATCCACGGCGAGGGCGTCGACGAGCTGCCGCTCGATGGGAGCGGCGTGCTGTACGTCATCGCCGACGACACGATCGAGCGCCACGAGATCGATGCCGCCGCGCTCGGGTTCAAGCGTGCGGCGACCGCGCGTCTGGCCGGCGGAACGCCCGACGAGAACGCGCGACTGACCGAGGCCGTGCTCCGCGGCGAACCGGGCATCCGTCGCGACGTCGTGCTGCTCAACGCCGGCGCGGCCCTGCTCGTGGCGGGTGTCGTCGGGCAGCTCGAGGAGGGGATCGAGCGGGCGGCGCTGACCATCGACGCCGGCCTGACGGCCGAGCTGCTCGAGACGCTGCGCACCGAGAGGCGAGCCGCCGATGCGGCGACCGCCCGAAACGCGGCCGAGGCCGCCGCGACCGCAGATGGCGCCGCCGCCCAGACGAGGGGGGCATGACCGTCGCCGACCGCCCCGCGCGGACCAGGACGAAGCGCTCCAACGTGGTCGCCGAGATCGCGGCGCGGCGCCGGAAGGACGTCCTTGCCGACGTCGCCGCGACCGGTCTGGGCGCGTTGATCGATGCCGCCGTGGCCACACCCCGGCCGCGCCCGATCGCGGAACGGCTCGCCGCGCCCGGCCTGCACCTCATCGCCGAGATCAAGCGCTCGTCGCCGTCCGCGGGCCGGATCGCCGCGGCGGACGAGGACATCGTCGCCCGCGCCCTCGCCTACGAAGCCGGTGGCGCGGCGGCCATCTCGGTCCTGTGCGAGCCGCACTGGTTCGGCGGCTCGGTCGAGGACCTGCGCGCCGTGCGCGCCGCCGTCGCCATCCCGGTCCTGGCCAAGGACTTCGTCGTCGAGGAGATCCAGCTGCCGATCCTCCGCGCCGCCGGCGCGGACCTGGTCCTCCTGCTCGCGGTCCTCCATCCCGCCCGGCGCCTGGCGCGGCTCGTGGACCGGGCGCTCGAGATCGGCCTGGAGCCGCTCGTCGAGGTCCACGACGCACGCGAGCTCGATCGTGCGCTCGCGACGCACGCCCGGCTCATCGGGCTGAACAACCGCGACCTCCGGACGCTGGAGGTGGACGTCGATCGTGCGGGGCGCCTCCGTGACCTGGTGCCCGACGATCGGCTGGTCATCGCCGAGTCGGGCGTCCGCGAGCCGGCGATCGTCGCCCGGTGGCGTGCGCTCGGGTTCGACGGTGCGCTGGTCGGCGAGGCCCTGGTGCGCGCCGCGGATCCGGCCGCCGCGGCACGCGCGTTCGTCGCGGCAGGCGCCGTGCCGGACGACCCGGCCAACGTGGCCCGGCGACCGTTCGTCAAGATCTGCGGCGTGACGGACCTCCCGGGGGTCCTCGCCGCGGTCGCCGCCGGGGCCGATGCGATCGGGCTCAACGTCGTCCCGGGCACGCCACGCGAGCTGTCGCTCGACGAAGCCGCCGATCTGGCCAGGATCGCCCGAGCGACCGGAGGCGGCGACCACCGCCCGACGATCGTCGCGATCACGGCCGACGCCGCTCCCGAGGACCTGGCGGCGATCGTCGCCGCCGTCGATCCGGACGTCGTCCAGCTCGCGGGCCGCGAAACGATCGAGATGGCCCGGTCGGTCGGACGGCGAACATGGAAGGTCCTGCAGATCCCGCCGTCGGAGCCGGACGACGTCGTGGCGGCTGCCGCAGACGTGGTGTCGCGTGCCCGGGCGTTCCTCGACGCGGGCGTGGACCGGATCATGCTCGACGCGGCCGGCGGCCCGCATCCGGGCGGGACCGGGACGCGTGGGTCGGAGCGCCTCGCCGCCGCCATCGCCCGGGAGGTGCCGGTGGTCCTTGCCGGGGGCATGCGGCCCGGCCAACGTCGCCGGTGCGCTTCGGACGATCCCCGCGACCGCCGTCGACGTGGCGTCGGGCGTGGAGCGGCCCCGGGAGCCCGGGGTCCGTCCGGTCAAGGACCCGCTGCTCGTCGCCCTCTTCGTCAAGCGCGCCCGGGCGGCCCGCGACGATCGCCCGAACGTCGCCTTCGGGCCGACCCCCGTCCACGCCGGGCTGCTCGACGCCGACGGCTCCGGGCGCTGGGGGATGGAGCGCGACTTCGGGGGTCGCTACGTGCCGGAGACGCTGATGGCCGCGCTCGAGCGGCTCGAGACGGCCTACGGCGCCCTCCGCCAGGACCCTGTGTTCTGGGCCGAGCTGCGCGACCTGCTGGCGCACTTCGCGGGTCGTCCGACCGCCCTCTACCGCGCCGACCGCCTCGCGGCCGCCGTCCGGACCGAGGCGGCCCGGCTGGCACGCGACGCCTCGCCTGGTCGCCGCGGGGGCGATGTCCCCGTGATCCCGGACCTGCGCCTCTACCTCAAGCGCGAGGACCTGGCCCACACCGGGGCGCACAAGATCAACAACGCGCTCGGCCAGGCGCTGCTCACGCGGCGGCTGGGCAAGACCCGGGTCATCGCCGAGACCGGTGCCGGCCAGCACGGTGTGGCGACCGCGACCGCCTGCGCCCTGCTCGACCTGCCGTGCGTCGTGTACATGGGCGCGGAGGACATCGAGCGCCAGGGACCGAACGTGCTCCGGATGCGCGCGCTCGGCGCGGAGGTGCGGTCCGTCACGTCCGGCACGGCGACGCTCAAGGACGCGGTCAACGAGGCGATGCGCGACTGGGTCACGAACGTCCAGACGACCCACTACGTCCTCGGCTCGGCGATGGGGCCGCATCCGTACCCGACGATCGTCCGCGACCTCCAGCGCCGGATCGGTGACGAGGCGGCGGCCCAGATGCAGGCGGTCGAGGGCCGCCTGCCGGACCTCGCGGTCGCGTGCGTCGGCGGCGGGTCGAACGCGATCGGTCTGCTGGCCCGGTTCATCGGCGAGCCGGACGTCCGCCTGGCCGTCGTCGAGGCAGCCGGCGACGGCATCGAGACCGGCCGGCACGCGGCCGCCATCCTCGGCGGCACGCCCGGGATCCTCCACGGATCCCGCTCGCTCATGCTGCAGGACGCCGACGGCCAGGTCACGGAGGCCCACTCGGCCTCGGCCGGGCTGGACTACCCGGGGATCGGCCCGCAGCTCGCGGCGCTCGCCGAAGGCGGCCGGATCGAGGTCGCCGCGGCCACGGACCGCGAGGCGGTGGCCGCGATGAAGACCACGACGCGCGCGGAGGGGATCCTGCCCGCTCTCGAGACCGCCCACGCCGTCGCGGCACTCCCCAAGCTGCTGGCCGGGGTCGGGGGCGTTGGTGGCGGCTGGCCCGACGAGCTGTTGGTTCTCCTCGGGTTCTCCGGTCGCGGCGACAAGGACCTCGCCGCCCTCGAACGGTTCGCCGACGTCGAGCCGTGGCCGGGCGATCGATGACAGCCGCCACCGCCACCCCCATCGAAACCGGGACCGACGGGACGGCCGGCGCCCGGCGGATCCATGCCGCCTTCGAGCGGGCACGGTCCGAGGGTCGCGCCGCGCTCATCCCGTACGTCGTCGCCGGCTACCCGGACGCGGACGCAAGCTTCGAGATCGCGCTCGCCGCGGCGGACGCCGGGGCGGACCTGCTCGAGGTCGGCCTGCCGTACTCGGATCCGCTGGCCGATGGCGCCACGCTCCAGCGCGCCTCGGGCGTGGCGCTCGCCGCCGGCGCGACGCTCGAGCGGTCGCTCCGCCTGATCGAGCGGATCGGCGCGGCCCGGCCGGACCTGCCCCTCGTGCCGATGGCCTACGCCAACCAGGTCATCGGCGGTGGGGAAGGGGAGGCCGTGGCCCGCCGGCTGGCCGGGGCGGGGGCCGCCGGCCTCATCGTGGCCGACCTGACCCCGGACGAGGGCGCGCCGTTCGAGACTGTCGCCCGTGCGGCCGGCCTGGCGGTCGTCTACCTCGTCGCGCCGACGACCCCGCCCGCCCGACGTGCCGCGATCGCGACGCGCAGCGGTGGCTTCCTCTATTGCGTCTCGCTGGTCGGCGTGACAGGCGCCCGGACGGCGCTGCCGACGACGGTCGGAGCCCTGGTCCGCGACGTCCGGGCCGTCTCGCCGGTCCCGGTCGCAGTGGGGTTCGGGGTCAGCCGCCCGACCCATGTCCGGGCGATCGCGCGGGCGGGTGCGGACGGCGTCATCGTCGCCTCGGCTCTTGTCGACGCGCTCGGTCCGGATGGCCGGGACATCGCGGGCCTGTCACGTCTCGTCGGGGAGCTGCGTGCGGCCACCTGAATTCGATGGAGCATCATGGCCACATGGCGACGTTCGACGAGCGGGCGAAGGATTGGGACACCCCGGAGCGGATCGCCCGTGCGGGCGAGGCGGCCGACGCGATCCGCGCCAACGTCCCGCTCGCGCCGACGGACCGGGTGGTCGACATCGGCGCCGGCACCGGCCTCCTCGGCCTCGCCCTCCTGGATGACATCGGTGAGCTCGTCCTCGCCGAGCCCTCGGATGGGATGCTGGCGGTCATCGGCGAAAAGCTGACGGCGGCAGCCATTCCGCAGGTCAGCGCGATCAAGCTCGACCTCGTGGCCGACCCACCA
This sequence comes from uncultured Chloroflexia bacterium, assembly GCA_963755995.1. Lineage (GTDB taxonomy): Bacteria > Chloroflexota > Limnocylindria > Limnocylindrales > CSP1-4 > SPCO01. Next base: position 658,684 of record CAVWLQ010000005.1, read on the forward strand.
CCGCCTCAGCCGTTCGACCTCGCCGTGTCGTTCCTCGTGCTGCATCACATCGAGGACACGGCCGCGGCCCTGGCGGCGATCCGCCGCATGCTCGTGCCGGGTGGCCGGATGGCGTTATCGGACCTCGACAGCGAGGACGGCACCTTCCACAGCGCCGAGGCGGAGGGGATCCACCACCTCGGCTTCGACCGCGATGCGCTCGTGGGGCTGGCCCGCGCCGCCGGCTTCGTCGACGTCGAGGCGCGCCCGGCGATCGACATCATGGACGAGGATCGCCGTTATCCGGCCTTCCTGCTGCTCGGCCGGAACCCCTGACCGCTCGTTGGGCTGCCGGTATCCTCGTGCCATGCACGGGGATCGCGTCGAGATCGCGGAGGAGGTCGGCCGCAAGCGGATCTTCCTGTGGGTCGTCGAGTGGCCGGGCTGGTGTCGCGCGGGCAAGGACATCTCGCTGGCCATCGACTCGCTGATCGAGCACGGACCGCGCTACGCGAGCGTGACCCGCGCCGCCGGCCTCGAGCCGCCCGACGTGACCGCCCACGACCTCTTCACCGTCGAGTCCCTGCCGGGGTCCAGCGGCACCGAGTTCGGCGTCCCGTCCGCGATCGGCGACCTCGACCGGCGGCCGACCGACGCCGATGAGGCCGATCGCCAGGCACGGCTCGTCGAGGCGGCCTGGGCGGAGCTCGATCGCGTGGCGGCGTCCGCGCCGGCCGAGCTGCGGAAGGGTCCGCGCGGCGGTGGCCGCGATCGCGACAAGATGATCGGCCACGTCGACGAGTCGGACGGCTACTACGCGCGCGAGATCGGGGCATTCGGCAGGCAGCCGACCCTCGCCGATCACGCGGCGGTCGAGGCCATGCGGGCGGCGATGCTGGACGTCCTGTGCCGCCCCTCCGACGGGACGCCCCTGGCCGGGCGGACGTGGACGGCCCGCTACGCCGCCCGCCGGATCGCCTGGCACGCCCTCGACCACGCCTGGGAGATGGAGGACCGCTCCATCGATGCCTGAGCCGTCCGAGCCTGGCGTCCCGACCGTCCTCTACGCCAACGGCAACGTGAAGATGGAGGGCGCCCACCTCGACGGCGAGATGCACGGTCCGTGGCGGTGGTTCCGGACCGATGGGACGGTCATGCGGACCGGTTCCTTCGAACGGGGCCGGCAGGTCGGTCCGTGGCGGACCTTCGACCGTGATGGGCGGCTCGTGAAGGAGACCGACTACGGGCCGGCCGCCCCCAACGGCGCGGGCTCAGCCGCCGACTAGCGTCGCGACGGCGTCCGCCTCGATCGGCCGCGGCGCCTCGATCAGGCCCACCGCAGCCGCCGCCCGCCCGATCAGCTCCGGAGCGGTGGCACCGGCCGCGCGCAGGTCCCGGACCGACGTGGCGCCGTCGGCCTTGGACAGCTTGCGTCCGTCGTCACGGCGGACGAGCGGGTGATGCGCGAACGCCGCCGGAGTCTCGCGACCGAGCAGCCGGCCCAGGCGGATCTGGGCGGCCGTGGCGCCCAACAGGTCGCGGCCGCGGACGACGAGGTCCACCCCCTGGCGGAGGTCGTCGACGACGACCGAGAACCCGTACGTCCAGTGGCCGTCCCGGTCGCGGAGCGGGCAGGTCCCCGCCACTCCCCGCCACCTCGTCCGAGCACGGACCGACGAGTCGGTCCATCCACCTCTCGGACCCGCCACCGAGCGCGACCCGCAGCACCGGCCCGGCCAGCCCGCGGGCGCGACACCCGCCCGGACAGCCCGGGCCGTGCCAGGGGCGGCCGTTGTCGCGCGCCCACGCCTCGAACGTCGACCGCGTGCAATCGCACCCATAGACGAGATCGTCCGCACGGAGCCGGTCCAGCGCCGCGGCATAGGGGGCGTCGTCGTCTGATTGCCGCACCGGTCCCGCGTCGGCGACGAACCCGAGCCAGCCCAGGTCCTCGAGCAGGTCCGTCTCGAACGCCGGTCGGGAGCGGACCCGATCGTGGTCCTCGATCCGGAGGAGGACCTCGCCGTCCTCGGCACCCGCCAAGCCCCAGACGAAGATCGCATTCGCCACGTGTCCGAGATGGAGATGGCCGGTCGGCGCCGGCGCGAACCGCGTCCTGGGCGGTCGACGGTCAGTCGTCACGATCGGGGTCGGACCCGGGTGCCGAGCCGATCGACGGTCCGGACCGGGCCGCCCGATCCCGCGCCTCCAGCGCCCGGGTGGCGGCCATCAGGCGCCGATACAAGGCGAGCAGGTCGGCCTGACCCAGCGGGCCCTCGTTGGCCATCGTCACCCGGAGCAGCACCTCGCGCTCGCGCTCCGCGTCGCGGATCGCCCGCCGGCCCTCGGCCGCCTTGACCCGTCCGGCCTCGCGTGCCAGGCCCGCGCGCTCGTTGAGCAGCGCCACGATCCGCCGGTCGATGGAGTCGATCTGCTGCCGCAGCCGGCGCAGCTCGGCGCTTTCGCCGCGGCCCGAGGTGGGCCTAGCCACCGGCGTCGCCCGATCGTCGTGCGATCGCCTCGAGGGCGAGGTGATAGCCCCGGGCGCCCTGACCGACGATCGATTCGAGCGCGACGTCGTGCAGGAAGTTGACCTGCCGGAAGGCCTCGCGCTTGGACGGATCGGAGAGGTGGACCTCGATGAACGGCCGCTGCACCGCGAGCAGCGCGTCGCGCAGCGCCACGCTCGTGTGGGTCAAGCCGCCGGCGTTGACGATGGCGACGTCGAAATCGCGCTGGTGCAGCCGGTCGATCAACGCGCCTTCGTGGTTCGACTGGTAGAAGTCGACGTCGAGCCCGAGCTCGGCGGCACGGGCCGCGATCCCGGCGTGGATCTGCTCGAGCGTCTCGTAGCCGTAGATCTCCGGCTCGCGCGTCCCGACGAGGTTGAGGTTGGGGCCCTGGAGGACGAGGACGCGGGTCATGTCCCCCTCGCGCTCGGCACGGCCAGGAGGCCGGCCACGGCCCGTTCGACGAGGACAGGCTCGACGTCATCGCGGACGACGACCCCGTCTGCGGTCGGCAGGACCCAGCGGAGCCGGCCGGCCTGGTGCTTCTTGTCCGTGGCCATGTGGGCGAGGACGGTCTCGAGCGGGTAGGGGAGCGGGTCGGTGGCCAGCCCGACGGCGTCGAGCAGGCGCTCGATCCGGTCGGCCCGATCCGGCGGGGTCACGCCGACCTCCCGACCGATCCGGACGGCCGCGCGGAGGCCGTACGCGACCGCCTCGCCGTGGAGGAGCGCTGCGTAGCCGGCGGCCGCCTCGATCGCATGACCGACGGTATGCCCGAGGTTGAGCGTGATCCGGCCGCCGGTCGCGCCACGCTCGCGCTCGTCGGCCAGCACGACCTCGACTTTTGCCCAGGCGGCCCGCTCCACCACCTCGGCGAGGACGCCGGACGCGAAGACCGTGGCGTCGCCGCGCGCGATCGCCTCGCCGTCCCGCTCCAGGATGGCGAACAGCCGCTCGTCGCCCAGGGCCGCCATCTTGACCGCCTCGCCGAGGGCAGCTCGCATGTGGCGCTCGGGAAGCGTCCGGAGGAGCGCGACGTCGATGACGACCGCAGCCGGCTGATGGAACGCCCCGAGCAGGTTCTTGCCCTCCGGCAGGTCCACGCCGGTCTTGCCGCCGATGGACGAATCGATCTGCGCGACGAGGGTCGTCGGCACCTGGATCGAGCGGATGCCGCGCAGGAAGATCGCGGCCAGGAACCCGGCCGTGTCGCCCAGGGCGCCGCCACCGATGGCGACGAGGACCTCGCCCCGGTCCACGTGAAGCCTCGCCAGCTCCCGCCCGGCCGTCTCGACGACGTCCAGGCGCTTGGCCGCCTCGCCCTCGGGGAGCATCACGACCTCGACCTCGCGGCCGTCCGCGCGGAGGCCGTCCGCGAGCGACCGGCCGACCGCGGCCCACGCCCCCGGCTCGCTGATCACGATCGCGCGTCGTGCCCGGAGCGCGTCGAGCTCGGTGGCCAGCGCCGGTCCGGCGATCCCGTCGCCCAGCACGAACCGGCCGATCGGCGTGACCGCCCGCAGCAGGGTCGTCCCGCCCATGGCGTCGGCCGGACGCAGCTGCGCCTCGATCGCGTCAACGACGCCCTGGACCTCGCCGACGCCGGTGTGGTGGATGCCGGCGGCCGCGTAGAAGCGCTCGCGCCGGACAGCGAGGTCGCGCAACGTGCCGATCGGGTCGCGGCCGGCCACGAGCGGCCGGACGTGCGGGGAGCGGCGCAGCCGCTGGGCGAGGACCTCCGGCCGGCCATCGAGCCAGACGGCGCTCCGGCCGCGATAGAGCGCCCAGCGGTTCCGCGGATCGACCACGGCGCCGCCACCGGTCGAGATCACCCGCCGGACGTCGGGCGCCTCGTCGGCCGGGCCGAGGTCGGCGATCGCCGCGCGCTCCATGGCCCGAAAGGCGGGCTCCCCGTCCTCCTCGAAGATCTCCGGGATCGACCGGCCGGCGGTCGACTCGATCCGGTCGTCGAGGTCGACGAAGCTGGCCGCGTGGCGATGCGCCAGCCGCCGCCCGACGACGCTCTTGCCGCTGCCCGGCAGCCCGATCAGGACGATGTCCACGGTCGCGGCCTCAATCGTCGCCGCCGGAGCCGGCCTCGTCGGTGCCGCTCAGGCCGTGCGCGGCGGGGACCTCGGTCGTGCGCCGGCCGCCGGCGACGGGCGCCTCGGGAGCCGTCGCGGTCCGCGCGCGGTAGTGGTCCAGTGCGGCCCGGACGTCGTCCATCGTGTCGCCGCCGAACTTCTCGAGAACGAACGCGGCGAGGGTCAGCATCACCATCGCCTCGGCCACGACGCCCGCGGCCGGGACCACGCTGATGTCGCTCCGCTCGTAGTGCGCCTTGTCGACGGCCTCGCCGGTGACGAGGTCGGCCGACGGCAGCGGCCGGGCGAGGGTCGAGATCGGCTTGACCGCGCCGCGGACCACGAGCGGCTGGCCGTTGGTCACGCCGCCGGTCAGGCCGCCGGCGTTGTTGGTCCGGTGGAGCCAGCGGCCGTCGTCGGCGCGGCCCTCGATGACGTCGTGGACCGCCGAGCCGAACCGGCGGGTCTGCTCGAAGCCGAGACCGAACTCGACGCCCTTGACGATGTTGATGCTCATGACTGCGGCCGCCAGCGCTGCGTCGAGCCGGCGGTCCCAGTGGACGTACGACCCGAGCCCGATCGGCAGGCCGTGGACGACGACCTCGAAGACGCCACCGACCGTGTCCCCGGCGGACCGCGCCTCGTCGATCCGGGCGATCATCGCGGCCTCCGCGTCCGGGTCCGGGCAGCGCAGCGGCGACGCGTCGGCCTCGTCGCGCGATCGTGTCGCATTGGCCGGGTCCAGCGCGACGCCACCCACCTCGGCGGTGAACGACCACGTCTCGATGCCGAGCTCGCGCAGGAAGGCGCGAGCGACCCCGCCGGCCGCGACTCGCGCGGCCGTCTCGCGTGCGGAGGCACGCTCGAGGACGTTGCGGACGTCGTTGAACCCGTACTTGAGGGCGCCGGCCAGGTCGGCGTGCCCGGGCCGGACCCGGGTCACGGGTGTCGCGCGCTTGTTGCCGTCCGCCGCGGCGTCGTGGAGCGCGGCCGCGGCCGTCGCGTCGAGCGGCTCGACGGCCATCACCTGGGTCCAGTTCTCCCAGTCGCGGTTGCGCACGAGCAGGAGGATCGGCGACCCGAGGGTCAGGCCGTGCCGGACGCCGCCGAGGATCTCCGCCCGGTCCTGCTCGATCGCCTGGCGGGCGCCGCGGCCGTAGCCCTTCTGACGACGGGCGAGGTCGACCGCGAGCGCGTCCGCCGTGATCGCCAGCCCGGCCGGCACCCCCTCGATCGTCGCGCCGAGCGCCGGCCCGTGCAATTCACCGGCCGTCAGGAAACGGAAGGCGCCCATCGATCGCGCTCTGCGTCGCTCGCGGCCGGACGGTCAGTCGGCGGTGCCGGCGGTCGCCGGTTCGCCGTCGGTCGGGGCGTCCGCGTCGGGCCCGTCGGCGGCGTCGGCGGCGTCGGCCGCGCCCGCCGCAGGCTCATCGCCCCCCGCCCGGTCGTTCTCCGGCTGAGGTGCATCGTCGGCCGCCGCGCCACTCGGCTCGCCCTCGGCGGACCGCAGCCCGCCGGCCCGTGCCTCGGCGAGCTTCGCCTGCATCAGCTCGAGCGGAGCGGCCTGGCCCGTCCAGAGCGTGAACGCCGCAGCACCCTGGTGGAGGAGCATCGCCTCGCCGTCCGCGACCGTCGCCCCGGCCGATGCCGCGGCGCGCAGCAGAGCGGTCTGGGCGTAGATCAGGTCGAGCACCAGCAGGTCGCCGTGGAGGATCTCGGCCGGGATCGGGCTCACGTCGCTCGCCAGCCCGATCGAGGTCGCGTTGACCAGGATCCGCGTCTTGGCCAGCTCCGACTCGATGATCGAGTCGTGCCAGGGCATCGCCCGGAGCTCCATGTGCGCCGCGCTCCGGCCGAAATGCTTGACCAGGCCCTCGGCGCGGTGGAGGTGGCGGTTGAAGACCACGATCCGCTGGAACCCCTCCGTGATCAGCCCGTAGACGACGGCCCGCGCGCCACCGCCCGCCCCGAGGACGACGGCCTGGCGGGGCATCTTCTGCTTGCCGACGAGCCGGTCGAGCGCGACCTTGAAGCCCGGCACGTCCGTGTTGTGGCCGATCAGCCGCTTGCCCTCGCGGGTGATGGTGTTGACCGCGCCCGTGACGTGCGCCTCGTCGGTCAGCCGGTCCACGAGCGGGACGACCCGTTCCTTGTGGGGGATCGTGACATTGGCCCCGAGGAAGTCGTCGCCGCGGATCTCCTCGATGGCCGCTGCCAGGGCCATCGGGGAGCGGTCCCACAGCTCGTAGGTCGCGTCGATGCCGAGCGAATCGAACGCCGCCTGCTGCATCGCACCCGACAGCGAATGCGCCACCGGATGCCCGATGAGGATCACGCGCTTCGTCATGCTCGCACCCTTTCGAGGTCGTCGAAGAAACCCGGATAGGAGATGGCGGCAGCGCCCGGGCGCCCGATCGTCGTCTCGCCGGTGGCGATCAGGCCGGCGATCGCGAAGGTCATGGCCAGGCGATGATCATCGAGGCTGTCGGTCTCGGCGCCGCGCAGGACGGCCCCGCCGGTGATGCGCAGATCGTCGCCGTCGACCTCGACCCGCGCGCCCAGCGCGCGCAGGCCGGCGGCCGTGCCGTCGATCCGGTCCGATTCCTTGTGGCGCAGCTCGCCCGCCCCGCGGATGACCGTCGTGCCGTCCGCGGCGGCCGCGGCCAGGCACAGGATCGGGATCTCGTCGATCGCCGCGGCCACCTCGGCCGGCCCGAGGTCGACGGCGTGGAGCGACGATGAGCGGACGACCAGGTCGGCCAGCGGCTCGCCGACGCCGTCGTCGGGCCCCGCGGCGTGGGGCCGCTCCTCGATGTCGGCGCCCATGGAACGCAGGATGTCGATGATCGCGCGGCGGGTCGGGTTGACGCCGACGTCATGGATGACGAGCTCGGCGTCCGGGATGGACCGCGCCCGGCGACCAGCCAGAACGCCGCCGCCGAGACATCGCCCGGGACCTGTTCCGCGATCGCCGCCACTGCCCTGCCTCCGTCCACTGTCCAGGCCACCGACCCATCGGCGGCATCGGTCCGCTCGACCGGCACCCCGCGCGCCCGCAGCATCCGCTCGGTGTGGTCGCGCGTCGCGACCGCCTCGCGGACCGTCGTCCTGCCGTCCGCCCGAAGCCCGGCCAGCAGGATCGCCGACTTCACCTGCGCGCTCGGGACGGCGGTCGTGTACTCGATCGCCCGGAGCGGGGTGCGACCGACCACGGTCAGAGGTGGGAGGGTGTCGTTGCGACGGCCGTGGAGGGTGGCGCCCATCGAGCGCAGTGGCTCGATGATACGAGCGACCGGTCGGCGGCGCAACGAATCGTCTCCGTCGAGGACGGCCGTCAGCGGCAGCCCGGCGAGCATGCCGGCGATCAGCCGCAGGCTCGTGCCGGAGTTGCCGCAGTCGAGGATGCCGTCGGGCTCGGCGAGCCCGTCCACCCCCGGCGAGACCACCCGGTAGCCGACCGTCGGCCCGTCGCCCTCGATCCGATCGACGGTCGCCCCGAGCGCGGCCATGAAGCGGCCGTCGAGCGCACGTCGGCGCCATCGCCGGCTCCGGCGATCCGGCTCTCGCCGGTCGCCAGCGCAGCCAGGATCAGGGCCCGATGGCTGATCGACTTGTCGCCCGGCAGGTGAAGGTCGCCGCGCAGCCGGTCGCTCGCGCGGACGCGGGTGACGGAGCCACCGGACATCGCGGGCGCGCTCATCCGCCGGCTCGTGCCGGGTGCGACCCGTACAGGGAGCGGACCGCCTCGTGGACCGGGCGGATGGCATCCATCATGTCGGCGAACATCGCGAAATCGAGCTGCTGCTCCGCGTCGGACAGAGCCTCGTCCGGGGTCGGGTGGACCTCGACCATGATCCCGTCGGCACCGACCGCCACCCCGCCAACGGCCAGTGGCTTGACCAGCCAGCGCTTGCCGGTCGCGTGGCTCGGGTCGACGATGATCGGCAGGTGGGTCAGCCGGTGAAGGACCGGGACGGCGGCCAGGTCGAGCGTGTTGCGCGTGTACGTCTCGAACGTCCGGATGCCCCGCTCGCACAGGATCACGTTGGGGTTGCCGGAGCTGACGATGTATTCGGCGGCCATCAGGAACTCCTCGATCGTGGCGCCGTAGCCGCGCTTGAGCATGACCGGCCGGGCGACCCGGCCGACGTCACGCAGGAGCGAGTAGTTCTGCATGTTCCGGGTGCCGATCTGGAGGATGTCCGCGTACTCGGCGACGATGTCGACCTGGCTCGGCTCCATGACCTCGGTGACGACCGGCAGGCCGGTCCGCTCGCGGACCTCAGCCAGGAAGCGCAGGCCCTGGATGCCCAGGCCCTGGAACGAGTACGGCGAGGTGCGCGGCTTGAACGCGCCGCCACGGATGATCGTGGCCCCGGCCGCCTTGACCGCATCGGCCGTGTCGAACAGCTGCTCGCGGCTTTCGATGGAGCACGGCCCGGCCATCATGGTCAGCGAGCCATCGCCGATGACCGTGTCCAGGATCGGGATGACGGTGTCCTCGGGGTGGAACTCGCGCGAGGTCAGCTTGAACGGCCGGGAGATCGGGGTGACCCGCTCGACGCCGGCGAGCCCGCCGAAGCGTTCCAGCAGCATCGGCTTGCGCGAGCCGATCTCGCCGACGACGGCGATCGTCGTCCGCTCGGCGCCGACGTGGTCGAACGGCGTCAGGCCCTCGGCCAGGATCTGGCTCTTGACGCCGAGGATCTCGGCCTCGGTGGCGCCGACGGTCATCACCACGAACATCGCGTTGGTGTCTCCTCAGTCGGTCGGCCGGCACAAAACAAAAAAGCAGAGGTCTCGCCTCTGCCTCGTTTGCCCGGCACGACCCGTGCCCCGCGGTCTCAGCGACCTGGGAGCGTCATGCCGGGCATCGAAAGTAGAAGGGGTGGCTCATGTGCGTGCCCGGACGGTATCGATTGGCGCGCTCGCTGTCAACGCGGCGCGACCCCGCTGTCCTCGGCCAGGGCCCGCGCGATGATCCCCTCCACCACCTCGCCCTTGGCATCCGCGTAGTCCTGGACGAAGACCCAATGACGCGCGGCCAGCTCCCGCTTCGTCGCCAGATACCGTTCGCGCTCGTCGTCGTGCGTGCGGAGCCGGTCGCGGAAGCCGAGCATCCGCCCGATCTCGGACGAGCCCTCGCTGAAGGTGTGCAGGTTGATGTCCGTGTCCGGACCCTTGAACAGCCGGTGCTCGTGCCACGCGGGCTCGCGGATCCGCAGCCGGTACCCGGCCGCCTCCATCGAGGGGACGTAGGCGGGCTCGTCGGAAGAATCGGCGACGACCAGCAGCATGTCGATGATCGGCTTGGCCGGGAGACCGGGCACGGACGTCGACCCGGCGTGCTCGAGCAAGAGGACGCGATCGCCGAGGATGCCGCGCACCCGGGCCGCCTCGCGTTCGTACAGGGCGGGCCAGGCCGGGTCGTAGTCGGCGAGGAAGACCGGCCCGTCCACCCGGGTCGGTCCGCCCGATCGTGGCGGCCTGGAGCTGCGCCTCGCGCGCCTGGTGCGCCTCGGTCATGTGCCTACTCGAGCGAGGCCAGGTTCGCCTCGGCCTGGAACAGGTTGATGCCGCTCTCGATGAGGTCGACCACGTGCTGGAGCTTGGACTCCTCCTCGACCTGCTCCTCGATGAACCACTGGAGGAACTGGAAGCCGCGGTGATCGCCGTTCGCGACCGCGACGCTCGCCGCCCGGTCGAACTGCGCGGCGACCGTCCGTTCGGACTCGAGCGCCCTGCGTGCCGCTGCGGCGGGCGAGTCGAACCGGGTCGAGGTCGCCTTGAGCGCCGGCAGGTCGAAATCCACGTCGTTGTCGATCAGGAAGTCGATGATCTTCTGCGCGTGCTGAGCTTCCTCGATCGACTGCTCGCGGAAGAGCTTGCCCCAGCCGTCCAGGCTCTGGCGCTCGAAGTACGTGGCGATCGCGAGGTACAGCTGGTGAGCGGCCAGCTCGTTGCCGATCTGGGCGATCAGGAGCTTTCGGAGGTCGGCGCTGAGCATGCTGGCTCCTTCGGGGGGCTGGGCGTCGGGCAGGTCGGGCGGGCGAAGGCTCCATGATAGGATTCCGGCCGCTGTCGCGACGGAGAGGTCGCATAGAGGTCTAGTGCAGCGGTTTGCTAAACCGCCATGTGGGGTAACCTGCATCGAGGGTTCGAATCCCTCCCTCTCCGCCAGCCCTCCAGCGCGTGCGCCCGTAGCTCAGTGGATAGAGCGTTAGGTTGCGGACCTAAAGGTCGTGGGTTCGAGTCCCGCCGGGCGCGCCACTTCCCGTGATCACACATCGTCGTGAGTGCGCGCCCGTCCGCGGCGCCGGGATCGCGTCCGAGGGGCGTCCTGTAACGGATCTGGCCTCTCCCGCCATGTCTGGGTGATCGAACCCGCTCGGAGACCTTCATGGCACGATCCGATCTCCACGATCCGCCGGCCGACGCGGACCTCCTCCGGGACGCGCGCCGCGACCCGACGGCCTTCCGCCAGCTGTACGACCGGCACGCCGAACGGATCCACGGCTTCCTGCTCCGCCGGACGCGCGACGCGGATGCGGCCATCGACCTGACCGCCGAGACCTTCGCCCAGGCGTGGATCTCGCGCGAGCGTTTCACGGACCACGGGGAGGGCACGGCGGCTCCGTGGCTGTTCGGGATCGCCCGGCACGTCCTGGCCGCCTCGGTCCGCCGTCATGCCCTGGAGCGGTCCGCCCGGGATCGCCTCCAGCTGGAGCTCGCTCCCCATCCAGTGGCGGTGGACGAGGCCTGGCTCGACGGCCTCGACGACGACCTGACGGCCGCGCTGGCGAGCTTGCCCGATGGCCAGCGACGCGCCATCGAGCTCCGGGTCCTGGCTGACCAGGCGTACGAGACGGTCGCCGGCGAGCTCGACATCTCGCCGCAGGCCGCCCGCGTCCGCGTCCATCGCGGGCTCCGGTCGATCCGCCGCCGTCTCGAGTCGGCATCGGGCGGCTGACCCATGACCACCATCGACACCGACATCGAAGGAGACACCGCCATGAGCCTGACCACCGACCAGCCGACCCTCCAGCAGCTCGGCGATGAGCTGAGCCGGGCGACCGAACGCGACGTCCGCCGCGGGCGTCCGCGCCCGATCCGACGCGTCGCACTCGCCGTCGTCGTCCTGGCCGTCATCGGCACCGGGACCGCGGCCGCGGCCGGCCTGTTCAGCCCGAAGCAGATCGAAGCCGCCATGCCGGCCGGTGCCGTTCTGTTCGATCAGACCGACCCGACCTGCGCCCACCAGGGCGCGAACGGCTCCTTCCGGTGCACGCTCGCGACGGCTCCGACCGTCGACGGTCCCGGCTACCTCGGCACCAAGGAGGTCCTGGTCGTCGCCGGGAAGGCGGCCGGTGGCTGCATCGGCATGGACGAGGCCGGCCTGACCTGGGACTGCTACGTCGGCCAGGACGCGGTCGACCACGAGATCATCACCAAGGACTTCCTCGGCGAGCCGGCCGGTCCGGGACGGGGCTAGCCCGGATCCGTCACCTCGGAGCCCGGCGGTGAACGCCGGGCTCCGGCGGCCTGCTAGGCTTCGATGGACGGTCGGGGTGCGGAGGATGCGCCCCGTCCTTCCACGAAGCCCTGAGGTCTTGCCGTGTTCCGTTCGCGTCCCACCCTTCGACGGCTCGGGCTGCTCGGGGTCGCCCTCGCGCTGCTGAGCGGGCTGTTCGTCATCCCGGCCATCGCCGCCAACAGCTCGGTCACCGGGTCGCTGACCACCGACGAGACGGTCACCCTCACGCCGGCAGCCGTCGCGATCGTCACGATCGTCGACACGACCGCCACCGCGGACGCCGGCGTCGTCATCGGCCAGCAGCGGATCGACGCTCCGGCCAGCGTACCGATCGACTTCTCCGTTCTGGTCGACGGGACCACCATCGATCCGACCCACTCGTACGCCCTCTACGCGACCATCTCGGACGGCAACGCCACCTGGCAGAACACGAGCGGCGAGCCGGTCATCACCGGCGGCCCCACCAAGGGCATCGACCTGGTCCTGACCACCGTCCAGGCCAACCCGGGCGGGACAGTCGGTGGAGCCATCCTCCCGCCGGCGGCGACGACCCTGTCGCCATCGGCCGTCACCATCGCAGCCCTGATCAAGGTGGAGACCGGGACGCTCGTCGCCCGCCAGGTCCTGCCGGTCAGCGCCCAGACCACGCAGGCCGCCGGCCCGACCAGCCTGTCCTTCGCCATCGGCTACGACCCGTCGGTCATCGACCCGACCGCGACCTACGTCGTCAAGGGCGGCGTCGTCGACGGCGCCAACGTCTGGCAGAACCGCGACGGTGTGACGGCCATCAGTGGCGGGACAGCGACACCCACGGTCGACCTCCCGGTGACAGCGGCGCCCACGGGTGTGCCTGTGCCGTCGAGCGCTCCGAGCGCGGCTCCGTCCGCGTCGGCCGCCCCCTCCGCCGCTCCGACCACCGCACCGACGGCGACACCTACCCCCGGGCCGACGGCGGCTCCGACCGCCACCCCGGCACCGACCGTCACACCCGCCCCGACGCCGACGCCGGCGCCGACGGCCACCCCGACCCCCACCGCCGCACCGACGCCGAGCCCGTCGCCGACGCCAAGCCCGTCGCCGTCGCCGACTCCCAGCCCATCGCCTTCCCCGACTCCCACGCCATCGCCGACACCCACGCCGACGCCGGTCCCGTCGGGCGTCCCGACCCCGACGCCGATCACCGGGCCGGTCACCGGGACCCTGACGTACAAGGAGCCACACCAGCTGAGTGGCGACGCCTTCGCGGTCGTTGCACTGGTCCGCGGCTCCGCGCGTGTGACGGAGAGCTCGATCGTCGCCTCGGAGATCGACCGGGACGTCACCTCGGTCCCGGTCTCGTTCAGCCTGGACCTCGGCTCGGCCGTGATCGACCCGTCGTCGACGTACACGATCCAGGCCACGATCGTCGACGGTGACAACGTCTGGGTGACCGCCCACGGCGTCCCGGTCCTGACCAAGGGCAATCCCAGCAAGGTCGCGATCACGCTGGCCTACCGGCCCGATCTGCTGAAGGGCGCCGTCACCGGACAGGTGACCGCGGTCGGCCTCGCGCCGACGGCCACCGCCTATTCGATGACCGTCCTGGTCGACCCGGCGACGGGCGAGTCGCTCGGCATCGACGTCCGCAACATCGGCGCCGGCCTCCCGGCGGCCTTCTCCGTCCCGTACGCCATCACGGACATCCAGCCGAATCAGGACTATGTCGTCACGGCCGAGGTCGGCGACGAGGGTCAGACCTGGCGCAACGTCGCGGGCGTCCCGGTCATCACGAACGGCAACCCGAAGAGCGGGGTCCAGATCGTCGTGACCCCGGTCGCCGTCGCAGCGAGCCCGAGCCCGAGCCCCAGCCCGAGTCCGGCCCCCAGCGCCGCACCGGCCCCGGATCGGGGACGGTCGGACGATGGCAACCTGCTCGGCATCATCATCCTGATCGCGGTCATCGCGGCACTTGCCGCGTTCCTCATCGCCCGCGGTCGCAACTCGACCGACGAGTTCCCGCCACCGACGACCGATGGCGCGCCTGCGACCGGCGATGACGCCGCCGCGACCGACGCTGACGCGGCCGACAGGCGCCGCGCCGGCCGAGGGCGCCGACGCCGCCCGAGAGCGCCGCCCCGCCCGCCCCGCCGGACGGACCGGCGAAGACGTCATGACCGGGGACCCCTCACCCGAACGAGGGCGCGTCGCGTTCCTCGGCCTCGGCACGATGGGCGCCGCGATGGCGGCCAATCTGGCCCGCGCCGGGTTCACGGTCACCGGCTGGAACCGGACGCCAGGTCGCGCGGACGAGCTCGTCGATCTCGGCGTCGTCATGGCCGCGACCGCGGCCCAGGCCGTCGCCGATTCGGCCGTCGTCGTCATCTGCGTCTCGGACACGCCGGATGTCGAGGCCGTGTTGTTCGGTCCGGACGGCGTCGTCGACGGCGCCCGGCCCGGCACGCTGATCGTCGACTGCTCGACCATCGCACCGTCGGGCAGCTGGGACTTCGCCGCGCGACTGGCGGAGCGCGAGCTGCACATGGTCGACGCGCCCGTCTCGGGCGGGAGCGAGGGCGCTCGCAACGCGACGCTGACGATCTTCGTCGGCGGCGACGCGGCCGACGTCGAGAAGGCGCGGCCGGTCCTGACCGCCATGGGCCGGACCATCACCCACGTCGGTCCGATCGGCGCCGGCCAGGCGGTCAAGGCCGTCAACCAGGTCATCCTGGCCGGCACCTACCTGGGCGTCGCCGAGGGCATCGTCCTCGCGATCAAGGCCGGCCTCGACGTCGAGCAGGTCATCGGCGCCCTCGGTGGTGGCGCGGCACAGAGCTGGGTCCTCGCCAATCGGAGCGGCCGGATGCTCGCCAACGACTACCCGCTCGGGTTCAAGGTGGCGCTCCACCGCAAGGACCTGGGCATCGCCCTCGACCTGGCGGGCCAGCTCGGGGCGGCCCTGCCCGTGAGCGCCCTGGCCGCCCAGCTCGAAACGGGCCTCGTGGCCGGCGGCCACGGCGACGACGACATGTCCGCCCTGGCCCGCGCCATTCGCGCCTTGTCCGCGCTCGAGTCCTGAACTGAGAATCGGAGACGCCGTTCAGTCGAGGCCGACCAGGAGCATGGGGTCACCCAATTTGCCGTTGTAGCGCGGCCGGAATCGTTCCGTGTTGTACATCGCCGGGACGTCCACCCGGCGCGGTCCCAGGGCCGGGTCGGGCAGGCCCGTATGGGCGTACTTGCCGTCCTGGATCGCCATCATCCGTCCGGTGACGCCGCCTTCGATCAGATCCATCGCGATGTTGGCGAAGGTCGTGGCCACCAGCGAGTCGAGCGAGTCGGGCTCGCCGCTCCGGAGGTCGTAGGTCAGCTCGGACGCGAGCGTCTCGATCCCGGTCCGTTCGCGGATCTCGAACGCCAGCGCCTCGCCGACGTCCGCCTTGTGGCGATGGCCGAACGCGTCCGCGCCCCCCACGTCGACCACCTGCGCGCCCCGCCAGATCGCCCCCTCGGCGGTCACCACGAACGCGTAGTGGCTCGGGTTGGCGGCGTGATCGGCCGCCAGCAGGGCGCACAGCGCATCCAGGTCGTAGGGCGCCTCGGGGATGACGCAGCGGGCCGAGGTCACGTACGCGGTGTACAACGCGGAGAAGCCCGCGTCACGGCCGAAGATCCGGAACACGCCGATCCGCTCGTGGCTGCCCAGCGTCGTCCGCTGGCGGTTGATGGCTTCCTTGGCCCGCGTGATCGCGGTCGAGAAGCCGATGCAGTACTCGGTCCCCTGGACGTCGTTGTCCATGGTCTTGGGGATCGCCATGAGGGGCACGCCGTGGTTGACCAGGACCTGCGAGTAGGACAGCGTGTCATCGCCGCCGATGGTCACCAGCACGTCGACCCCGAGCTCGTGGAGGTTGTCGAGCACGCGCGGCGTCAGGTCGTAGAGGTCCTCGCCCACGGCGTAGCGGGCGCGTTCCGCCTCGGGCATCCAGGGAGGCAGACCGGCCGCCGACATCTTGCGCGGGTTCGTCCGGGAGGTGTGCAGGATCGTGCCGCCGGTCCGCTCGATGGTCCGGGTGTTGGTCCGATCGAGCGGCCGGAGGTAGTCCGGATCGGGCTCCGCGCCGGGGCGCAGATGGGTCAGGCCCTCCCACCCGCGGCGGATGCCGAGGGCCGTGTAGCCGACCTCCGTGGCCCGGTAGACGACGCTCTTGATGACCGCGTTGAGCCCGGGCACGTCGCCGCCGCCGGTCAGGATCGCGATCCGTCGGGTGTCTGTCACTGCGCGCGTCATGCTACCGCTCCGACCGCGCCCGGACCGTTGCGTTCCGGTATCGGATGCCGTGGCCCGCGACGGTCGGGAGCCGACCGTCTGCTAGCATCGGACCATGAATTACGAGCTGTTCATGGGCGAGGCATTGGCCGAGGCCAGGCTCGCCCTGGAACGCGGAGAGCGGCCCATCGCGGCGGTCGCCGTCGTCGACGAGGCGATGGTCGTGCGGGCCCACGACCGGGTCCAGGAAGCCAACGACCCGACCGCGCACGCGGTGGTGGTGGCCCTGCGCGAGACCGCCCGCAAGCTGGGCACGGTCCGTCTCGCCGACGCGACGATCTTCGCGACGCAGGAGCCGTGCGCGATGTGCGTCGGGGCGCTGCTCGAGAGCGACGTCGAGGCGCTCGTGTTCGCGGTCGCCAACACCCGCGACGGCGCCGCCGGGACGATCATCCAGCTGGCCCAGCATCCCGCCCTGCCGCGCCGCATCAAGGTCGTCAGCGGGATCCGTCGCGACGAGGCCGAGGCGCTCTTCGCGCCGCTCGCCACCGGCTGACCGGCCGGCTCCACACGTTCGTCGCCCGGCGCCAACCGCCAGCGCACGACCGGACCGATGCTGGCGCGACCCTACGCAAGGGTGTGGCGGAGAGGGCGGGATTCGAACCCGCGACGGGTTGCCCCGAACCGCATTTCCAGTGCGGCGCCATAGTCCACTAGGCGACCTCTCCCCCGAAGGCAGCGGAGCCCGCCGGAGGGAGGCTGGCAGGTCCGGGTTGGGTCGAGTGTGGCGGAGAGGGCGGGATTCGAACCCGCGGTGCTTTCGCACACCGCTTTTCGAGAGCGGCACCATCAACCACTCGGACACCTCTCCGCGGGAGAGGATACCAAACACGGCCCGGCCGCCCGTCCGACGGGCGGCCCGAGACGGCACGCGACCCGGCTGTCGCGTCCGCGGTATCCTTCCCGAGCCGTGCTAGGCGGGGAACTAGCGGTGCCCTGTACCTGCAATCCGCTATAGCAGGGCTGAATCCCCTCCCGAGGTCTCCGTTCTCGGATGCCGCCCGACGAGCGACGTTGAGGACCGGGTCCCGCGCATCGGCGAACCGCGAACCGTGTCAGGTCCGGAAGGAAGCAGCACTAAGCGATCATCGTCGAGTGCCGCGGAACGGCCTGGTCCGAGCCGCTCGTCACGGTGGGCACGAAGAGCGTTCTGGTCGACGGAGGGTGCACGGCAATTCGACTCCAGCTGCCCGCCACGGATCGGAGGAGGTCGTGACGCCGACCGTGCCGCACCAGGCTCTCTACCGGCGCTGGCGTGCCCAGACATTCGGGGAGATCGTCGGCCAGGAAGCGGTCGTCGAGACGCTCCGGAACGCCGTCCGGGCAGACCGGGTCAGCCACGCCGTCCTCTTCGTCGGACCGCGCGGCACGGGCAAGACGTCGCTGGCCCGGATCCTGGCCAAGGCCGTCAACTGCACGGACCTCCAGGACGGCGACGCGTGCGACCGCTGCCCGTCGTGCGTGTCGATCCGTGAGGGCACGACCCTCGACCTGATCGAGATCGACGCCGCCAGCAACCGCGGCATCGATGCCGTCCGCGACCTCCGCGAACGCCTGCCGTATCCGCCGGGCCAGCTGCGCCGCAAGGTCTACATCCTCGACGAGGCGCACCAGATCACCCGCGATGCCTGGAACGCGCTGCTGAAGTCGCTCGAGGAGCCGCCCGACTTCGTCATCTTCATGTTCGCCTCGACCGAGCCGTCGGGCTTCCCGCCGGCCATCCTGTCGCGCCTCCAGCGGTTCGACGTCCGCCGCCTCACCGTCGCGGAGATCGAGGGCAAGCTCAACCGCATCCTCGAGGCTGACGGCCGGGTCGCCGACGCGGCGGCGGTCCACCTGATCGCCCGGCTGGCCGCCGGCGGCATGCGCGATGCGGAGTCGATGCTCGACCAGCTCCTATCCGCCGCACCCGAGCGGATCGACGAGGCGACCGTCCGCGACCTGCTCGGGCTCGCCGACGCCGACGTCGTGGACACGTTCGTCGACCACCTGGTCCGCGGCGACGGCGCGGCGGGCGTGGCCCTCCTCGAGACGCTCGACGAGCGCGGTCGGGACGTCCGGGCATTGCTCGACCAGGCGGTCGACACCATCCGCGCCGAGCTCATGGCGGGGGTCGCCGACCCGGCAGGCGGTGCGCCACGACCCGGCCGCGCTGGCCGCCGCCGGTCGCCGGCTGGCGGCGATCGACCCGAACCGGGCCGGCATCGGCGGCCTCCGCTTCCAGCTGGAGCTCGCGATGTTCGTGCCGGGCGCCATCTCGTCAACCGACGTCGCCGCGGTCTCGTCGGCTCCGACTCCCGCCGCGCAGCGACCGGCCACGAAGCCAGAGGCGGCAGGGCGACCCGTCACGCCATCCGCCGAGGCATCCGCCGCCGCGACGTCCATGCCACCCGCCGAGACACGACCCACCCGCGACAAGGGATCTCCGGCCCCGATCGAGCCCGCGGCGACCGCGCACGCGGCGACCGCGCCCGCGCCGACACCGACCCCCAGGTCCGACAAGGACGACACGATCGCCCCGTCGCCCTCGCCCCCCGAGGCACTGGTCACATCGACGCCGACCGCCGCCCCGGAGGCAGCGGCTGCGCCCGGCCCATCCGGCGCGACCAGCACGCCCACCGAGCCGACCCCGACCGCAGTCGCCGCGACCCCGAGGCCCGTCGATCCGCCCCAGACGCCGACCGCCGCCGACCCGGAGCTCGAGCAGCTGCTCGCGGCCTGGCCGGCCATCGTGGCGCAGCTCAGCGCCCATCCACCGACCAAGCCCCTGATCGTCGCGTGCCGGCCGGTCGCGGTCGACGGCGCGATCGTGACCCTCGGCTTCCCGGAGGAGCAGGCGTTTCTCAAGGACGCAGCCGAGCGCCGGCGACCGGCGATCGAGGCGGGCATCTCGGCGGCGCTCGGTCATCCGGTCAACGTCCGCTGCATCGTGGCGAACGTCGAGCTGCCGCCGGCGGCGACCGAGGCTGCCGACGCCTCCTTCGTCCTCGCCGAGGCGCGTCGGATCTTCGCCGACGACATCGTCGACGTCGGGGAGATCAGCTGACCATCGGAGTCGCGGGCTGCAGCCGACGGTCCGTTCCGGCAGACTGACGACCACGGCACCCACGAGAGGAGAGACCCGGCATGGGGATGGCCAACCTCCAGAAGATGGCGCAGCAGATGCAGCAGGAGATGCTGCGGATCCAGACCGAGCTCGAA
>CAVWLQ010000006.1:0-21333 GCA_963755995.1 uncultured Chloroflexia bacterium
TCGGGGCTGGTCGGCTCCTCGATCCAGTAGGGGTCGAACTGGGAGAGCTTGTTGATCCAGTCGATGGCCTCGGCGACCTCCCATCGCTGGTTGGCGTCAACGGCGATCGCGATGTCCGGGCCGACGGCAGCGCGCGCGATCGCCATCCGTCGGACGTCCTCTTCGAGGTCGCGGCCGACCTTGAGCTTGATGAACCGAAAGCCGTCCTCGACAGCCTCGACGGAGAGCTGGGCCAACGTCTCGTCGTCGTAGCCGAGCCAACCCGGGGTGGTGGTGTACGCGGGGTATCCCGTGCTCAGGAGCTGTGCGGTATTGGCCGCGCGGCACGGCTCTGCCCCTCGGAGGATGCCCAGGGCCTCATCGCGGGTGAGCGCATCGCTGAGGTAGCGGAAGTCGACCAGATCGACGATCTCCTCGGGGGACAGGCCCGAAAGCAGCTCCCACAGTGGTTGGCCAGCACGTTTGGCGCGCAGGTCCCACAAGGCGTTGAGCACCGCACCCGCCGCCATATGCACGACCCCCTTCTCGGGGCCGAGCCACCTCAGCTGGGCGTCGCCGGTCAGCTCACGACCGAGATCTCCCAGTCCGTCCAGCGTCTCCTCGACGTCGCGTCCGACGACCCAGCTGCTGAGGGCCTGGATGGCTACGGTCTGGATGTCGTTGCCACGACCGGTCGTGAAGACGAAGCCGTGGCCCTCATGCCCGTCTCCGGCATCCGTCGTGATGACCACGTAGGCCGCGGAGTAGTCCGGCGCCGGGTTCATGGCATCTGACCCGTGCAGGCCGACGGAGGTGGGAAACCGGATGTCCCGGGTCTCCATGCTGACGAATCGCGTCATCGATGCGGACCCCTCGTGCGTGCGGCTGCGGGGCCGCTGCTGATCGCGCACCCAAGGGCATCGCCTGATGCCCTACGCATGAGCGGCCGGCGGCTGCCGGTCGAGTTGATCTTCATCTGGACTCCCAGGCCCGTGCGTAGACCTCCAGCGCTGTGCGCCGCATGACTCGATCCCGTTCACGGGCGGCGAGGTCCGACACTGCGTCGAGGACGAGGGAGACCCACCCCGCGTAGGAGATCTGGAGGCTGGCATTGGGCCAGTCGCTGCCGAACATGCAGCGCTCCGGCCGAAAGGCGTCGACAGCTGCCCGAAGATACCGACGGATGTTGTTCGCGCCTCGAGTGCCTTCGTCCGCCTCTGTGGTCAGGCCGGACAGCTTGCAGCGGACGTTGTCCAGGCGCGCCATGGCCTTGATGTCTTGGAGCCAACCGGTCCATTGGCCAGCTGCGATGTCCGGCTTGCCCAGGTGGTCGAGCACGAATGTGACCTCCGGGCAGAGTTCGGCGAGCTTCGTGACCTCGGGGATCTGGTCGTTCCGGACGCAGAGGTCGACCGTCAGCCCGAACTGGCCGGCCCGTCGGACGGCCTCCACGAACGGGGCTTGCACGGAGAAACCTTCGGGTTCGTCCTGGATGAGCTGGCGTACCCCGGCCACCCCCGACTCGTGACTGAGTCGTTCAAGCGAGGCGTTGACCGCGGCCGCGCCGCGGTCGAGGGGCAACCCGGCCACCAATGCCTGGATCCGTCGATCGCCTTCGCGAAGGTGCTGGACCCACGCGGTCTCCTGGTCCACCACGTCCCAGATGGGATTGGCCTGGACGAAGATCAGGGCTTCGATCTGGACCTCGCCCACGTCCAGGTCTGCGGGGACGAATGGGCGGTTCAGGTCGCTGAAGCCTTGGAGCCAGGGGTAGTCGAATCGGTCGGGATCCCAGAAGTGGATATGGCTGTCCACCACGGCCTGTGCCGTTGTCACGAGTCGCACTCCGAAGCTAGGACGATGAGGTCGTCGACTGGATGTGTGCGGATGTGGGATCACGGGAGCACGTGGCCCGGCACTCAAAGTTAGTGCCGGGCCCTGCGGATGCCGTTGAGCCGGCGTCCGAAGCGTGCTCCCATGCGGAAGGAGTTACTGCCAGGCTGACGTGAAGTTGGCCGCGTTGTCCTTCGTCACGAGCGTGGTGCCCGTGTCGATGGCCTTGACGTAGTTCTCGCCCTTGAGCGACTTGACAGCCGCCTCGACGCCGAGGTTCGTCATCTTGAACGGCGACTGCGCCATCGTGGCCGTGGTCTTGCCTGCCTCGATGAGCTTGGCCATCTCCGGGTCACCGTCGTAGCCGAAGATCAGCAGCGGGTGCTCCTTGGACTCCACGACCGCCACGGCACCCATCGCCGGGGAGTCGCACGCCGAGTAGATCGCGGTGAGGTTCGGGTACTTGGTGAGCAGGTCCTGCGTCACCGCGGCGCCGGTCTTGGTGTCGCACAGGGTCTGCTGAGCCCCGATCACGACCTTGACGCCAGTCCCGTCGAGCGCTGCCTTGACACCGTCGATGCGCTGGTCGAGGTTCGGCACGCCACGCACGGCTTCGAGCAGGCCGATGGTGTCGCCCGACTTCAGCTGGGTCTTGATGTACGCGCCGGCAGCCTCGCCGCCCTTGACGTTGTTCGTTGCCGCAACGGCATCCGGCACGACACCGGGGATCGTGTTGTCGACGAAGACGATCCGGACGCCTGCCTGCTGAGCCTCATTGAGGGCATCGGTGACGCCGACGCCCATCGGGGAGATCACGATCGCCTGGGCGCCCTTGGTGACAGCGTCCTGGATCTGCAGCGATCTGGCAGGGCGTGTCGTCGTTGGTCTTGCACGCGTTGGTCGTGAGCTCGATGTCGTTCGGGTGATCGGTCTCGTACTGCTTGGCGCCCGCGATCATGGCATCCCAGAAACCGCCCGTGGCCTTGGTGAGAAGCGTGACCTTGATCTTCTCGTTCGCGGCTCCGCTCGCACTCGCGGACGGCGCCGCGGTCACTCGCGGACGGCGCCGCGGACGGTGCCGCGGCACTCGCGGACGGCGCCGCGGTCCCCCCGCCGCTGCTGCACGCGGTGAGGAGCATCGCCCCCGCTCCGAGCACGACCAACGCTTTCATTCGAGTCGACATGTGTGTTGCTCCTTCTTGTCGGATCTGCCGCACGTGCCGTGCGTCCAGGTGGTGAAGCCTCAAACGGTGGTGCTCCCTCGGGCCCCGACGATCCAGGACACGAGTTGCTCTTGGTTGTCCGCGGTCGCCGGCGCCTCGCCGATCTTGCGGCCGCGGCGCATGACCATCGCCCGGTCCGCGACGGCCATCACGTGATCCATGCTGTGAGAGATCAAGATGACCGCGACGCCGGAGGTCCGGAGCCGATCGACCAGCTCCAGGACCCGCGCCGACTCCCGAAGCCCGAGGGCGGCAGTCGGCTCATCGAGGATGACGATCTTCGAGGAGAACGCCACGGCTCGCGCGACCGCCACCGCCTGGCGTTGGCCGCCCGACATCAGCGCCACGTCGGCATCGAAGTCAGGGAGCCGGATCTGCAAACGGTCGAGAAGGTACTTGGTTCGGGTGGACATCTCCTTCTGCTTCATCCACTGGAGACCGCGTGGCAACCAGGACGGTCCCGCCAATTCGCGGCCGGCGAAGAAGTTCGCCGTCGGGTTGAGGTTGTCGAACAGGGCCAGGTCCTGGTAGACGGTCTCGATCCCATTCGATCGGGCATCGGCCGCCGAGGCGATCTGCACGGTGGCCCCGTCGATCTGGATCTCGCCTCGGTCGAGTCTGTGGACGCCGCTGATGCACTTGATGAGGGTCGACTTGCCGGCGCCGTTGTCGCCGAGCAGGGCGAGGACCTCGCCGGCGCGGACCTCCAGGTCGACGCCCTCGAGTGCAACCACGGCCCCGAAGGTCTTGGTGGCACCACGAACGCTCAGGACGGGTTCCACCTCGGAGGGCACCGCGACATCGACGGCGTCAGTCATGCGAGCCTCGCCTGCATGCTTCGGAACCGGTTCTCGACGAGGGCCCGCAAGACGTCGAGCTCGACCGCGACGAGGACGACCACTCCCACCGCGATGTACTGGAAGTTCGGGTCGAGACCGAGCAGGTTGAGGCCGTTGTGCATGACCCCGAGGATCAACGCACCTGTCAGGGCGTTCAGGACACCGCCACGGCCGCCCAGGAAGCTGCCGCCGCCGATGATCACCGCGGCGATGGCGCTGAGCTCCATGCCCTGCCCGGTGAACGGCGAGCCGGCGTCAGCGGTTCCGACGAAGAGCATGCCGCCGATCGCCCCCGACAGCCCGCTCATGACGTAGACCGAGATCAACGTCGCGTTCATCGGCACGCCCGTGCGGACCGCGGCTTCGGGGCTGCCACCGACGGCGTAGATCCATCGTCCCCAGACCAGCTTGTGCAAGATGACGGCACAGACGACCGCGAAGACGATCACCACGAGCGTGGCGTAGGGGAACCATCCGATGTGGCCCGCGCCCGGGATCGCAGGGATACGTCCGCCGCCGAGCAGGTGCACGATCGGCGGGGAGCCCAGGATGGTGGAGCCACCGGCGATGTAGAGGGCGAGGCCGGCGCAGATGCTCAAGGTGGCGAGGGTGGCGATGAAGGGATGCGGCAGACGCCCCCACACCAGCAGCAGCCCGTTGACCAGACCGACGGCCAACCCCGTCAGCAAGGTGACCCCGATGGCCAGCGCCGCCGAGTTGGTGTCGCGGTAGACGACCGTCACCATGACGCAGCACAACGAGACGTTCGAACCGATCGACAGGTCGATGCCCCGGGTCAGGATCACGAGGAGCTGGCCCAAGGCGATGATGCAGACACCGCCGGACTGCTCGAGGACGTTGCCGATGTTCCCGAACGTCATGAAGACGTGGCCCTCGGTGGCCGCCCAGAGGAACAGCATCATCAGCGCCAGGATGAAGAGCGGCCCCGCCTTCAGCGCCAGCAGGACACCCTTGATCGCGCGCGACGCTCGATCGTGGGCCGTATCCGGACCACTCCCGACCTCAGGCTCCGGTGCGACGTCGGCGACGTCGGCAGCAGTGCGAGTCACCGACTCGTCGTGCACGTCGCGCCCTCCTTGTCCTGCATCGTCGCGGACTATGCCAGCACGGTTTCCTAATGTCTATAGGATAGAGACAATTGGGATGCTGTAACGTAGCCGGAGAGTACTCGACACGTGAAGGCCGAGATGGACCGTCATCAGATCGAAGCAATCCATCAGTCCGCCGCAGGCCAGCGCCTGGCCCAACGGCAACCGCTGCCCGGCTCGGTCTACGAGATCGTCACCGACATGCTCATGACCCACGCGTTCGAACCCGGCGCCAGGCTCAACATCGAAGAGCTCGCCCGCACCCTCGGCGTGTCGCCGACGCCGGTGCGCGAGGCCCTGGCACGCGTCGAGGCCGACGGTTTGATCGTGAAGCAGCCAGGTCGCAGCTACACGGTGGCGCCCCTCATGGGGATCGAGCAGGTGCGCGAGCTCATCGAGCTCCGGCTCCTCGTGGAACCAGCATTGGCTGCCAAGGTCGCTGCCCAGGCGGAGCCGAACGAGATCAGGGAGCTGCGCCGCGCTGCCCGGGCCGGTGGAGCCGGCGCCGAGATCACGGCTGCGGCGAACCGGTTGGACATGGTCTATGACGCGACCTTCCACGCCATGCTCGCCGACCTCGCGGGCAACCAGATGATCAGCGACATGCTGACCCGACTGCGCAGCCACCTGCACACCTTCCGGCTCTACTACCACGCGGGCCTGCATTCGGTGACGAAGAACGAGCACCTGGCGGTGGCCGATGCGGTCGCCCGGCAGGATCCCGACGGGGCCGAGGAAGCGATGCGAGTCCACCTGGTGTCCGCGCTGCAGCGGCTGGAGACCTTTGTCGTGGGCGGGAGCGCGACCGATGAAGCCAGGCGGAACCCGAAGTCCGCCGCTGGGAACGTCAAGGAGTGACCCGGGCAGCGAACGACGACGGGAGTGGGGCGATGTCGGCCGGTTCCGACCGCGTGTTGTTCGGTGCGGCGTACTACCACGAGTACCAACCGTATGACCGGCTGGATGTCGATCTGGATCTCATGCAGGAGGCGCACTTCTCGGTCATCCGAGTCGGTGAGTCGGTCTGGTCGACCTGGGAACCGGAGAACGGCCAGTTCGATCTGGACTGGCTCGAGCCGGTTCTCGACGGTGCCGCGCGGCGGGGCATCTCCGTCATCCTTGGCACCCCCACGTATGCCGTGCCGCCGTGGCTGGCCCGGCTGTATCCGGAGATCGCCGGCGAACGATCCACGGGCGAACGGATCCCTTGGGGGGCTCGGCAGGAAGTCGATTTCACGCACCCGGCGTTCCTCTTCCATGCCGACCGGGTGATCCGCAAGATCCTTCGTCGCTATGCGGGGCATCCCGCCGTCGTCGGCTTCCAGGTCGACAACGAACCCGGCTTGCATCTCCTTCACAACCGCGGCGTCTTCCAACGCTTCGTGGACGACCTGCGTCATCGTTACGGCGACGTCGACAGCCTCAACCGTGAGTGGGGCCTCGTCTACTGGTCGCACCGACTCTCGACCTGGGACGATCTCTGGGCACCCGATGGCAACACGCAGCCCCAGTACGACGTCGCATGGCGTCGCTTCCAGGCCGAGCAGACCACCCAGTTCATCAACTGGCAGGCCGACATCGTCCGGGAGTACTCCTCCCCCGGACAGTTCGTGACGACCTGCATCGCCTACGACCGGCCCGCCGTCGACGACGATCTGGTCACCGATGCCCTCGACGCCACCGGGGGGAACCTCTACTACGGCATGCAGGACGGGCTGCAGCTCCCGGACGACGGCTCCGGACCGCAGGATCAGGGCTGGACCACCACCGGGACGTGGGCGCTGTACTTCTCCGCGGACCGGATGTACTCCTCACGCCAAGAGGGCTTCCTCGTCACCGAGACCAATGCCATGCACATCGGTCCTCCCTGGGACAACCGCCCCGCCTTTGACGGCCAGTGGCGTCAGGTCGCGTGGGCGCTGGTGGCCCGTGGAGCGCGGATGATCGAGTACTGGCACTGGCACACGCTGCACTTCGGCACCGAAACCTCCTGGGGTGGGGTCCTTCCCCACGCGGGTCAGCCGGGCCGAACCTTCGACGAGCTCCGCCAGGTCGGTGACGAGTTCCGGCGCGCAGGACGGCTGGTGGCGGGATGTCGACCCGACGCAGAGGTCGCCTTTTTGTATTCGCTCCCGAACCGCTGGCTCATGCAGAAATACCCGCCGTTGCCGGCAGCGGGAGGCGGACCCGATGCCCGGGCGTACGACGGGATCTTCGGCCCCTTCTACCGCGGCGCGTTCGACGCCGGACTCTCGGCCCGGATCCTGCATTCCCGGAAGGCGACGACCACCCATCCGGCCGAGTTCGCCGCCAGTCATCCGCTCCTCGTCGTGCCCGGCCACTACATGAGCCCGGACCACCTGCTCGACTGGCTGGCGGACTACGCGGCCGCGGGAGGGCATCTCGTCATCGGCCCACGGACCGGATACGCGGATCACGAGGCGCGCGCTCGGACCGAGACGGCTCCCGGCCGCCTGACACAGGCTTCAGGCGTTCACTACGACGAGTTCAGCAACCTGACGAGCATGATCCCTGTCCTTCCTGCCGACGGGGCCACGATCAAGCTCGACGCGGCCACGGCCACGCGATGGTGTGACGGACTGCTCGTCGACGACGCGCAGGTCGTCGCGACATACGAACACCCGCACTTCAGCCAATGGCCAGCGATGACCACGCGTGAGCACGAGAAGGGTCGCGTCACATGCGTCGGCACCATCCCCGACTCGAGCTTTGCCAAGTCGCTCTTCCAGTGGCTAGCCACCGACCTCGTTCGACCCTGGTGCGAGCTGCCGGCCACGATGACCTCGACCGGCGCAGCGGCCGTCGACGGAACCAGGCTCCGATTCCTGCACAACTGGTCCTGGGATCCCGCCTCGGTGTCCGTGCCCACCGACGTGCACGACATCCTGACTGGGGAAACGTTCCAGACCCAGGATCAGGTCCGACTCGGGCCCTGGGATGTTCGGGTGCTTGCAGAGACACAGCCGTGACCGCCGACGGTCAGGCCGCCGCGGTCGGCGTCGGCACCGACGGGTCGCGACCGGCGCTCGCTGAGTCCAGCTCGACGACCTAGCCGTCGTGGCGGCCGAGGGCGACCGCCGCGGCGACCCGGTCCAGGGGGATCCCCGCGCGCTCGTTGGCCCGCCGGGCGACGGTCTCGTCGGCCGCTCGGATGAGCGAGAACACGACCTGGTCGCCGGGCATCAGGATCGAGACGACGTGCTCGACGGGGGTGCCCTCCGCGGTCATCGCCGCGGCCGTTCGTTCGAGGCTCGCGACGGCGGCCCGGGCCGTCGGCTCGTCGACATCCGGCCAGTACCGCTCCACGAGGAAGGTCCGGGTCGCGGGCGTAGCGGCGGCGTGGTCATCCATCGCGGATGACGATAGGTTCGCGGTGCGACGCGAGGAAAGGGGCGGTTACCCCGATCTGTCCGGGTCGCGGCTCTCGGGGGCGATCCGGCCGCCCATCCGCGCGCCGAGCTCGGCTCGCGAGTGGATCCCGAGCTTCTCGTACACGCGTCCGAGGATGTTGCCGACCGTCTTCGGCGCCAGGAACGCCTGTTCCGCGATCTCCCGGGTGGACAGCCCTGTGGCGGCGAGCTCGGCGACGCGCCGCTCCGTCTCGGTCAGGTCCTCGGGGGCACGCGGCCGGAGGCCGATGCGCGCCAGCTCCGCTCGCGCCCGTTCGGCCCAGAGCGGCGAGCCAAGCGCTTCGAAGCCGGCGAGCGCCTCGCGGAGCCGCTCGTCCGCGAGCCGCTTCTCCTTCCGGCGTCGATGGACCTGGCCGGTCGCGAGCAGCGTCCTGGCGCGCTCGAAGGGCATCGGCAGGCGCTCGTGCTCGGCCAGGGCCCGTTGCAACGACGCCAGCGCCGCGTCGAGGTCGCCGCTTGCGGCGTCGAGCAGGCCGCGACCTCGGGCGCCGATCGCGAGGGTCCACGGGGTCGGCGCGACCTCGCCGGCGTGCTCGAGCCACGCCACGATCGCCTCGGCGCGCTCGGGGTCGCCGATCGCCAGGGCGGCCTCGAGGCGGTCGCCATCCACCTTGAACCGCCCCGGGTGACGCGTGCCGCTGGCCTCCGCCGCCCGAGCGGCCAGCGTCAGCTGGAGATCCGCTTCGCGAACGTCGCCGACGGACAAGGCGCTGAACCCCAGGATCTGGCGGTGATAGACCTCGAGGGCGAGGTCGCCGCTCGCGATCGCCAGCTCGAGGCCCTCGCCGGCGAGTCGCCGCGCGTCGTCGACCCGGCCCTCGTACGCGGCCACCATGGCGACCCCGCGCAACCGCCATGACGGGAAGACGTCGGCCCCTTCGCGGCCATAGCCCTCGACCGCCGCATCGGCGGTCGAGCGGGCCGCCGCCCAGTCGCCGCGGAACATCAGCAGGCCGGACAGCGAGACGAGGTTGAACGGGTCGTCCCCGCCCGGGCCGGACTTGGCGCGGATCAGTCGCTCCGTCATCTCGATCGCGAGATCGACGTCGTCGAGCTGGCGCGCGAGCCCGTAGGCGATCCCGTCGGCGCCATCGTGCTCCCAGGTGCGACCGTCGTCGCTGATCAGGGCGGTCCCGCGGGCGATCTCATCGGCGAGGTGGCCGCGGACGAGCCCCAGCTCCGAGCTCGCGTGCAGGAGAAGCACGTTCGCGAGGAGGTCCGGGTCGACGGGCGTCGTCCCGTCGACGGCCTCGAGCAGCGCGATGGCCTCCGCCGCCATGGCATTGCCCCGTTCGAGATCGACCTGCATGACGAGGAACGCGGCCCGGCCCAGGATCCTGGCGCGCCGGATCGGGTCGTCTCCGGCCTCATCGACCGCCTGCTCGCCGAGCCGGACCGCGACCGGGGTCTGGCCGTGGTAGTAGCGGATGATGGCCTGGAGGCTGAGCGCCTCGGCGCGCGCCGGACCGGGGACGGCGGCCGCGATCGCCGCGTCGAGGATGGCGTCCGATTGGACGATCTCCGAGACGTCGATGAACAGGCAGTCCGCGGCCGCCGTCGCCCGCCGAAGGGCTTCGTCGCCCAGCTCCGCGGGCGTGAGATCGCTCGCCCGCTCGTAGAGGGCCGCGGCGTCGATGGTCGCGCCACGGGCCCGAGCGGCGGCTGCCGCCGCCTCGAGCGCGGCGGCGACATGCTCGTGGCGACCCTCGGTCGCGCCTCCCAGATGGCGCGCGCGGACGTCGTCGGTCGTCGCCGCGCGGGCCAGTGCGGCATGGGCTCGCCGGACCTCGGCCGGCGTCGCCAGCCCGATCACCGCGTGCGCCAGGAGCGCGTGGGTGAACCGGATGGACCGGCGGTCCATGGCGATGACCCCTGCCTCGAACGCCGGGTCCAGGGCCGATGCGGTGTCGGGGCCGACACGACGAAGCGTGTCGATCGTCGGCTCGGCCGCCACGGCGGTCAGCAGCAGCGCCGACCGGGTGGCCGGCGGCAGGGCCCCGATCCGCGCCTCGACGAGCGCGCCGAGCGATGCCGGGATCGGCAGGCGATCGCCCGGCCGCACCACCGCGTCCGCGGCCGCGAGCGTGCGCGCGATCTCGAGCGCGTAGAACGGATTGCCGCCGGACGCCTCCTCGATCCGGACGAGCACGAGGCGCGGGAACGACCGGCCGAATCGCGCCATGAAGAGCTGGTGCAGGGCGGCGAGCGGCATCGGCCCGAGCCGCACCGAAGCGCGCGCCTCATCCGGGACGCCGGCGGCGAGCTCCAGCGTCGGTGGACTCGGATCGCCGCGGACGGCCAGCAGGATCCCCGCGGTCCGGTCGGCAAGGCGCCGAACGGCGTAGGCCAGGATCGCGCGCGAGGCATCGTCCATCCATTGCGCGTCGTCGAGCGCGATGACGAGCGGCGCGCCGCTCGCGAGCTCCTGGAGCAATGTCGTGGTCGCCACCGACAGCGTCCGCTGGTCCGGCAGCTGGCCGGACGGCTCGGTCCGCAGGATCGCGATGTCCAGGGCGTGGCGCTGGACCGCGGGGAGCGCCGCCATCCGATCGGTGCCGACCTCGGACAGGAGGTCCGTGAGCCCGCCGAGGGTCAGCTGGCCCTCGGATTCGGCGGGTGCCGAGCGGAGGACGATCGCGCCGTCCTCCCGCGCCCGGTCGACCGCGGCTCGCCAGATCGCGGTCTTGCCGATCCCGGCCTCACCGTGGATGACCAGGCTCGCCGGGCCGGTCCGGAGCCGCTCGACGAACCGATCGACGGCCGCCAGCTCGACCTGACGTCCGATGACATCGGCTGGGACCCTGACCGCGCCCACGCGGATACTCTACGGCCGGCCACCGGATCCCACGGTCCGCCATGTCGCGCACCGCCGACGCGATCAGAGGCGCGGCACCACGAGCTTGGCCAGCGCGAGGTCCTCGCTGTCGATCGCTTCCTGCTTCGCCTGGAAGTCGACGATCGCCATGACGACCTGGTAGCCCTTCGCCTTGACCGTCAGATCCGCGAAGGTCGGCCAGTCCTTGAAGGCCGCGTCGCCGATGCCGGACACCGGCTTGCTGTTCCCGGCGGCGCTGCCCGTCTGCCACAGGAAGTCGTCGTATTTCGAGACCGTCAGGCCCACGGTCGCCGTGTCGGACTGCGTGCTCGCCCATTCGCAATCGGACTGGTCGTCGCTGTTCTGGAGCACGCCGGGGTTGACCGCGAACCCGACGGCCTGCTTGATCTCGTCGACGGTGAGGAGCCCGCAGGCGTTGGTGGTCGGGTCGCCGCCGGCCGCCGCCGCGGGCGCGCTGCTGTCTCCGCTCGCGCCGCTGGCGGCGCCGCCGGTCGCGACGCTCGCCGCTGGGCCTCCAGCGCTGCTCGGGGCAACATCGCTGCCTCCGGGCGCCGACGTGCTGCTGCAGGCGCTGAGCGCCAGCACGGCCGCCGCGACGATGGCGACACGGACAGGTGGGATGCGCATAGCTCGACCTCCGATCGATCGCTGGTCCACGACGCGTCGATGGTGGGTCGGCCTCCGCCCCGGACGAAAGGGGCGATTCCCCCGATCTGTCACCCGGAGGCATCGACGGCGCTCGCCCGATGAAGATCGACGAGGTTCGAACCTTTCGGTCGCGACTCGGCTCATGCTAGTGACGCGTCCAGACGGGATGCGCGAACGAGAGGCGCCAGGTGGACCGAACGCTCATCGAGGCGGCACGGTCCGGGGACGAGGAAGCCTTCGCTTCGATCGCCCGCGGCTCGGTGGATCGGCTGTACGCCGTCGCGCATCGGATCCTGCGCGACGTCGGGCTCGCCGAGGACGCCGTGCAGCAGACCCTGGTCACGGCCTGGCGGGAGCTCCCGGGGCTCCGCGAGGTCGATCGCTTCGAAGGGTGGATCCACCGGATCCTCGTCCACGCCTGCTACGCGGAAGCGCGCCAGGCCAGACGGTGGTCCGACAACATCAGGATGTTGCCGATCGACGGATCGACGACACCGGACCTGGCGAACGGCGTCGCCGCGCGTGACGCCCTCGAGCGCGGCTTCCGGCGGTTGCCGCCGGAGCAGGCCGCGGTCTTCGTCCTGCATCACTACCTCGGTTGGCGGCTCGACGAGATCGCCGAGTCGCTCGACGTGCCCCTGGGCACGGTCAAATCGAGGATCCATTACGCGACATCCAGCCTCCGGGCGGCCCTCGAGGCCGACGCCCGGACGACCCCAGCCTCGCGGGAGCGGATGGCATGAACGAGAACGACTTCGACCGGACGGCACGGCTGTGGCTCGACGACGGGCCCACCCGCTCACCGGATCGAGTGCTGCAGTCCGCCCTCGACGAGATCCACGTCACTCGACAGCGTCGGTCCTGGTGGCCGGCGCGGAGGATCTTCGATATGAACGCCATGAAAGCTGCGATCGGGGGCGCCGTCATCGTGGCGGCCGTCGCCCTCGCCATCGTCATCCTGCCCGCCGGCTCGGGCGGCTTCGCGGGCTTCGGTGGTCCAGCCGCCACGCCCACGCCGGTCCCGACGCCGGTCCCGACCCCGTCGCCGACGCCCATCGCGCTCTCGGCGACCGGCGAGGCGAGCACGGCCGCGACGGCCGCGACCTTCAGCGCCGGCAACCCGTTCCCGATCCCGTTCACCGTGGACCTGCCGTCGGGTTGGAACGGGAACATCGGCGGTCCATACGCGGTGTTCTTCTCGAATGGGGGCGACGCCGCTCTCGACCTGACGCTGTCCCAGGCGCTGTACGAGGATCCGTGCGGGGCGTGGGTCCCGGCCGCAACCCAGCCGGGCCCGGCCGTCGCGGACCTCGTGACGGCCCTGATGGATCTGCCGCGGATCGACGTCACCGCACCGACCCTGGTCACCATCGACGGCCATCAGGGCCATCGGCTGACGATGACCCTTCCGGCCGACGGGAGCGCATGCCCGACCCCGCCCGGCGCGACCCCGTCGCCGGCGCCCGATGGGAACGACGGGTACCACGTCTGGCAGCTGCCGCTCGGTGCGGACCTGACGCTGACGCCGGGCCGGTCGGTCACGCTCACGATCCTCGACGTCGGCGGCGAGCGGCTGGTGGTCACCACGGACACGACGTCGACGACGTCCGCGCAGGCGATGGCGGAGGTCCAGGCGGTCGTCGACTCGATCCGGTTCCACCCGACGAACTGACCGTCGGTGCCTCGGGGCGTCGTCGCACGCGCGGCGGCGCCTCGCCCGCTGTCTAGCGGCCGAACTGCTCCGCGAGCACGCCGTGGCGGAGGCCGCGGTCGCTGACGGTCAGCGACGTCTGGCCGAGCTTGTCCATGACGGTCCGCACGATGCAGGCTCCCGCGAGGATCACCTCGGCGCGCTTCGGCTGGAGGCCCACGATCGATCGACGGCCGTCGGCGTCCAGCCCCCGGTACCGCTCGATCTGGCGGTCCAGCTCATCGCGGTCCAGGACCGTGCCCTGGACGACGGTCGGGTCGTAGACGGCCATCTGGTGCTTCACCGCGGTGATGTTGGTGATGGCGCCGCCCATCCCGACCAGCGCGTCGGGTCGCGGCCGGCCGTCGAGGCTGGACAGGTCCGCCGCGATCGCGGCGAGCGCCTCGTCGAGGACCTCCTTCGACACCGCACCGGCGAGCCCGAACCGCTCGGTGAACCGCACCGCCCCGACCGGGACGCTGTACTGCTCGTCGACGTGGCCGTCGTGGCCGAAGGTGAACTGCGAGCTGCCGCCGCCGGTATCGAAGACGACGAGGCTCCCCACGGTCGAGCCCAGCCCGACCTCCACGGCTTCGAAGGCGAGCCGGCCCTCCTCCTCGCCGGGGATGACCCGGATCGCGACGCCCGTGCGGGACTTGATCGCCTCCAGCACGGCCGCGCGGTTCCCGGCGGCCCGCAGGCCCGCGGTCCCCACGGCCGCGGTCGCGGTCACGCCGAGCGCCTTCGCCTCATCGGCCATGCCGGCGATCGCGGCGACGGCCCGCTCGAGCGCCTCGGGGACGATCTCGCCGCCCGCGTCGACCCCCTGGCCCAGGCGGGTGACCTCGGCGCGATCGACGAGGGCGTGGAACCGCCCATCGCCGCCGAGCTCGGCGACCTGGAACTTGATGGAGTTGGTCCCGACGTCGATGACCGCGTAGCGCTCCGGCTGGCCGTCGAGGAGGGCCGCCAGCCCGCGCGGGTAGCTCGTGTTGGCGTAGCCATCCAGGCCGACCGAGCGGACGGCCGCGACCACGGCGGCGGCATCCTCGGACTCGATCGCGATGGTCCGGATGGGCTTGCCGTTCGCGATCACGTCCGAGACCTCGGAGGAGCAGCCGCCGACGGTGTAGCGGACCCGGTGCTTGTGGACCTCGACGGGACGGACCATCCCGCTCGGCCCGGCCACCTCGTCGAGGAACTGCTGCAGCGTGTACGCCTCCCGATCGAGCGTGATGGCCGGCAGCTGCAGCGCCTCGATGACGCGCTCGACATCCGCGGCCGGCATCGGGAACCCGACCTTCAGGACTGGCTCCCACCGCTCGAGCCCGTCCGCGTCCACCTCGCGGAGCAGCTTGATGTCCATCAGGTCGAAGCGGATCTTGACGATCGCCGACGATGCGTCGGCCGCCGTGACCAGCAGGTAGGTCTCGTCGCTGTCGGCCGTGCCGGTCGTCCCCGTCGCCTCGATCTTCCCCACGGCGCCGCCGAAATGCGTCCCGAACGTGCGCCATTCCCAGCGCGGGATGATCGTCGTCATGGTGTCCGGCTGCACCCACGATGTGTCGCTGGCCGCACACGCGACCACGCTTCGGTGCATGCTAGCCGACCCGCGACCGGGCGAGGAGCATGGAGGTCTACGGTCATGGTCAAGAAGGCGGCAGCGCCGAAGCCGCTCACCGGGCTGCAGCTCGCGGAGATGCTGAAGCTCCTCAAGGGTGCGGACAGCATCGAGCTGAAGCTGACCGTGCCCACCGACGAGCAGCGATCGGCCATCGTCGCCCTGGGCATGGACCCGCTGGCGGCGCAGGTGCGCCAGATCGTGTTCTTCGACACGCCGGAGCTCGCCCTCTACAACGCCGGTGTCGTGGCGCGCGCCCGACGCGTGCAGGGCAAGGGCGACGACTCCGTGATCAAGCTCCGACCCGTGGTCCCCGACGAGCTGCCCGCGAGCCTTCGGCGATCGCCGGATTTCACCATCGAGGTCGACGCGATGCCCGGCGGCTTCGTCTGCTCGGGATCGTACAAGGCCGTCTGGGGACCCCAGGCGGTCAGGAAGGTCCTGTTCGGCGAGCGGCCGATCCGCAAGCTGTTCACGACCGAGCAGCGCGCCTTCTATGCCACCCATGCCCCCGATGGGATCGGCCTCGACGACCTGCTGCCGCTCGGTCCGATCACGGCGATGAAGCTGAAGTTCCAGCCCAAGGAGTTCCCGCGGCCGATCGTCGCCGAGCTGTGGCTCTACCCGGATGGCTCGAGGATCCTCGAGCTCTCGACCAAGGCGCCGCCGGCCGAGGGGTTCCAGGTCGCCGCCGAGGCGCGGGCCTACCTCGCGAGCAAGGGCGTGGACATCTCGGGCGAGCAGCAGACCAAGACGCGGACCGCGCTCGAGTACTACACCGCGATCCGCGACCTCGCGCACACATAGCCCCGCGGTGACACGGCTCGGGCCCGCGGCGGTGCGGCGCCCGCGGTGACAACCGGCCCCTTTTTAGGGGCCGATCCGCCATACCGCCCCACCGACCCCGGCGCAGACTCTCCTTGCACGTCCTGAGGGACCCGGCCAGCTCTATGGCCGGACAAGGACGAGGAGGCGATCCGATGGACACGATCCGTCGCTTGGGGATCCCGCTCGGGGTCATCGCGACAGCACTGCTGATCCTCTTGTTCAACCCCTGGGTGGAGATCGACGAGGGTCCGCTTCGCCAGGCGATGACGGTCGGCTTCTGGATCTCGTTCATCGCGTTGCTCGTCGTCCTCTTCGAGGCACGCAAGGACCCGGGCGCCGAGGACGTCCAGATGGAGGGTCCGCGCTTCGCCAAGTTCCTCTTCTACAACGCCCAGGCCGGGCTCTTCTGGCTGCCCATCCGCCTGTTCCTCGGCTTCGCCTGGCTCGAGGCCGGCTGGCACAAGCTCACCGGTGGCGGCTGGATCGACGGCGGCAGCGCGCTTGCCGGCTTCTGGCAGGCGGCCGCGAAGGTCCCGGAGGCCGGGCCAGGGCCGTCCGCCGATCTCCTACGAGTGGTATCGCGACTTCATCAACTTCCTGATCGCCGGTCACCACGAGACCTGGTTCGCGTGGGTCATCACCTTCGGCGAGCTGGCCATCGGGCTCGGGCTGCTGCTCGGCGCGCTGACGGGGATCGCGGCCTTCTTCGGGGCGATGATGAACATGTCGTTCCTGCTCGCGGGCTCGGCTTCCACCAACCCGATCCTGTTCACGATGGCCATCGGGCTGATCCTGGCCTGGCGCGTCGCGGGCTACTACGGGCTCGACCGGTTCCTGCTCCCGGCGCTCGGTGCGCCGTGGCGGCCCGGAGCCGTCTTCGGAGGCGGACCGTCCTCATCGACCGCCCCGGGAGCCTGACCCATGACCGACGTCATCGCTTCACCTACGGCCTCCTCCGCACCCGAGGCGCCGGAGACCATGTCCCCCGCCGGGCCCCTCTCCCGGCGGGGGTTCCTCACCGCCGCGACCATCGCGGGCGCGGGCATCGTCGCCACCACGGTGGTCGCGTGCACCCCACCCGCCGCGGCCCAGGCCTGGACCTGGAAGCCGGCGACGCCGCCACCCGCGGCGCCGTCGGCTCCCGCGTCCGCTGCCGCGAGCGCGGCGGCTTCGGCTGCCCCGTCCATGGACCACGCATCCGCGTCGCCGGCGTCGCCGAGCGCGAGCCCGCCCATGGACCATGACGCCGCCGCGCTATCGGTGGTCGAGCGGTTCCTCGGCGGCGAGAGCGCGACGATGGAGGGGACCGGCAATCAGCCGCTCGCGCCCAAGCTCGACGGCGACACCAAGGTCTTCGAGATGACCGTCGACCCGATCAAGCACAAGGTCGATGCGCAGTCCAAGGAGCTCGATGCGCTCGGGTTCAACGGGACGTGGCCGGGTCCGCGGATCGACGTGATCGAAGGCGACAAGATCCGGGCGATCTTCAAGAACAACATGGCCGAGACGACCGGGATCCACTTCCATGGCATGCGCCTGCCGAATGCGATGGACGGCGTGCCGCACATCACCCAGGACCCGATCCAGCCCGGCGACAGCTTCACGTACGAGTTCACGGCGAAGGCGACGGGCTCGCACATGTACCACTCGCACCACAACGCCACCGACCAGGTCGGGCGCGGGCTCCTCGGGGCGTTCATCGTCCAGCCGAAGGATCCCGCGCAGCGCTACGACAAGCTGTACGGCGCGACGCAGGACATCGTCTGGATCAGCAACGATGCGATCGGCGGGTTCACGATCAATGGCCGCGGGTTCCCTGCCACCGCCCCGATCGTCGCGACCCTGGGCGAGACCATCGTGATCCGCTTCATGAACGAAGGGAACATGAGCCACCCGTGGCACCTCCACGGGATGCCGATGCGGGTCGTGGCACGGGACGGACATCCGCTGGGGACCGCGGCGTTCACCTGCGACACCCTGGGCGTCAACCCGGGCGAGCGCTGGGACGTCGTGATCAAGTGCGACGAGGTCGGGGCGTGGGCGTTCCACTGCCACATCCTCCAGCACGCCGAGGGCCAGAACGGCATGTTCGGGATGGTCACCGCGCTGGTGGTCCAGGAGCCGGGCGCCGCATCGACGACGGTCGTACCGGGTGGGCCGGCCAGCGGCTCCGCCGTGGCGGCCGCTGCCCGGGCGGGCGGCTCGACCGCGTTCGTGTGCCAGGTGCCGCAGGTCAGTTAGCTGCTGGTCGCGCGGTGCGTCGCGCCGCCGGGCCGCTGCTCGCGCCACGTCACGCCCCGCCGCCGGGCCGCGCCGCGACCCATCCCTCGCGTCCTCCGTCAGATATCCACCCGAGGACTCTTGGGCGCGGTGGCGACGACAGGCAGCTCGAGCCACGACCCAAACCGTGCGTGGATCCAGCCCCTGACGCAGCCAGGTAGTCCCGCCATGGATGGTTGTCGCCGCCGAGGGGGACGGTCTGTGCCCAAGAGTCCGTGGGTGGATGGCTGTCGCGCCGACGATGCGATGGCGCCCGACGACGACGCGACGACGCCCGGACCGATGTGATCGGCCCGGGCGTCTTCCGGTTCGAGGTTCGCGGGATCGCTGGCTTGCGCCGCGCGCGACCCTACGGCAGCCGGCCGAACCACATGGCGGAGAGCCCCGCGCCGGCCACCACGAGCACCAGCGCCACCGCCGCGAAGGCGAACGTGACTTCCTGGGTCTCCTGGGTGTAGCCGATGCGCGACTGCAGGTTGTCGTAGACGGCGCTGAGGTCCGTGGCGGTCGCGGCGTCGAACGCCGTCGCACCCGTGACTTCCGCGATCTGCGCGAGGGTCTTGGTGTCGGGCGGCACGTCCAGCGTCACGAGCTGGCCGTTGTCGTCGCGGACCTGGACCTGGCCGTCCGGCGTCCCGAGCGCGATCGTGTAGACCGGCACGCCAAGGCTGGCCGCGCGGTTCGCCGCGTCGAGCGGGTCCGCCTCGCCGACCGAGTTGGCGCCGTCGGACAGCAGGATCGACGCGACGAGGGGCTCGCCGGACGGTCCGTCCACGGGGGCGCCGCTCGCCGACGGAGCCGGGGACGCCGAGGCATCCGGTGCCGCCGAGGCACCCGGCGCGGCCGACGGCGCCGGCGTGGCCGTGCCCGTCGAGCCCGTGCCGTCCTCGGCCTTGATCGACTCGGCGATATCGAGCACGCGCATCAGGGCGTCGCCCATCGCGGTGCCGTCGCGCGGCTGCAGGGTGTCGATCGCCTGGTCCAGCTTGCCGTGGTCGGCGGTCGGCTCGACCAGGGTCTCCGGCTGGGATGCGAACGACACGATCCCGACGCGGATCCCAGCGGGGAGCTGCTTCACGAACGAGTGGGCCGCGGCCTTGGCCGCGTCGAGCCGGGTCGGCGCGACGTCGGTGGCCTTCATGGAGCCGGAGATGTCGATGGCGAGGATGACCGTCGAGTCCTCGCGCGGCACCGCGAGGACCATCGTCGGCCGGGCGAGCCCGATGACGAGGAACGCGATGGCGACGAGGTACAGCGCCGCCGGCACGTGGCGGCGCCACGAGGGCCGCTTCGGTGCCAGGTTGGCGAGGAGGTCGAGGTTGGTGAAGCGGACCGCGTAACGGGTCCGGCGGCGCTGGACCAGCAGGTACAGGCCCACGAGGACCGGGACCAGCAGGAGGCCCAGCAGGAGGATCGGCGCGAGGAAGTTCATGCGGTACGTCCAGTCGTGTCGAGGCCGCGCGCGAACGCGGTCAGCCAGGGGCCGTCGGTGGAGAGTCGGAGGTGGCGGACGCCCAGCCGGGCGAGCTCGGCCGCGAGCGCGGCGCGGTCGGCGGCCGCGGCATCGTCGAAGTCGCGTCGAAGCCGGCGGTCGCCGGTGTCGATGCGGACCGTCCGCCCGGTCTCGGGGTCGATCAGCGTGAGCTCGCCGACGTCGACGAGGGTCTCCTCGCGCGGGTCGGTGATCTCGATCGCCAGGACCGTGTGGCGGCCGGCGATCGCGCTCATCTCACGACGCCAGTCCTGGGGGCCGCGGAAGTCGGAGATGATCACGACGAGACCGGGGCTCGTTCGTGCGGCGGCGATGACGCGGAGCGCCCGCTGCATCGACGTCGGCCCGCCGCCCTCGTCCGCCGGTTCGGCGTCGAGCGCGCGGAGCAGGCCGGTGAGCCCGACCCGTCCGCCGGCGGGCGGCGTGATCAATTCGCGCTCGCCAGAGCCGAAGGTGATGACGCCGAGGCGATCGGTCCGTCGGGCGACGAAGCGACCGACCACGAGCGCCGCGCCCTCGGCCACGTCGGCCTTGCGCCGGTCGGCGGTGCCGAACTGCATCGAGGCGGACTGGTCGAGGAGCACCCATGCGGTCATCTGCCGGTCCGGCACGTCCTCGCGGACCTGCGGGGTGAGGCTTCGGGCGGTGGCGTTCCAGTCGATCCGGCGGACGTCGTCACCCGGCTCGTAGGAGCGGAGCCGGTCGAGCTCGAGGCCCTCGCCGAGACCGCGGCCGCGGTGGTCGCCGGTCATCCGGCCACCGACGCGTCGGGTCAGCGAGACCTCGAGCCGACGGACGAGGTCGTCCGCGATGGGGCCCGGGCCGGGGCGGGCGGGGGTTCGAGCCCGTCCGGCCGAGGCGGCCAGGTCCGTCATGCCGAGAGCTCGCCCGCCATGTCGAGGGACGGGGCGCGGACCAGGGTCAGCACGCGGGCCACGATCGAGTCGGGGGTGATCCCGTCGGCGAGGGCCGCGTAGCTGAGGATGATGCGGTGGCGGAGGACGTCGGGCGCGAGCTCGGCCACGTCCGAGGGAAGGACGTAGCGGCGGCCGCGGAGGACCGCCAGCGCGCGAGCGCCGTTGACGAGGTTGATCGAGCCGCGCGGGCTGGCGCCGTACGAGACGTACGGAGCGAGGTCGGGCGCGCCCCAGTACTCGAGCTTGCGGGTCGCCTCGACCAGGCCGACCGCGTAGCTGATGATCCGCGGATCGACGTAGACGTCGTTGACGCGCTCCTGGAGCTGGAGCAGCTCCACGGTGTCGAGGACCTTGCGCGGCGCGAGCCCCGGGCGGAGCGAGCGGGCCACGATCTGGGCCTCCTCGGTCGCGCTGGGATAGCCGACGAGGATCTTGAGCATGAAGCGGTCGACCTGCGCCTCGGGCAGCGGGTACGTGCCCTCGGCCTCGATCGGGTTCTCGGTGGCGAGGACGAGGAACGGGGTCGGGACCTGGTAGGTCGTGTGGCCGATGGTGACCTGGTGCTCCTGCATCACCTCAAGCAGTGCGCTCTGGACCTTGGCCGGCG
>CAVWLQ010000007.1:0-16413 GCA_963755995.1 uncultured Chloroflexia bacterium
CGTCCTCGGGGACATCGAGCCCGCGGCCATGGGCGTGACCTACGCACACGAGCACCTCGTCATCGTCGGCGGGAAGCCGGTGGAGATCTCGCCGGACTTCCTCCTGGCGGATGTGGATCGCATGACCGCGGAGGTGCGCGACGCCGCGGATGCCGGCCTCCGGACCGCGGTCGACGCGATGCCGGCCGATTGCGGGCGCGACCCGCTGATGCTCGCGGCGCTGTCGCGACGAAGCGGCGTCCACCTCGTGGGTGCCACGGGCCTCCACCACGAGAAGTTCTACGGCCCGTCCCACTGGAGCCGGCGCGCGACCGAGGACGAGCTGGCGGACCTGTTCGTGGCGGACGTCGAGGTGGGCATCGACGCGCGCGACTACTCGGGGCCGATCGTCCACCGGACGGCGGTCCGCGCCGGGATCGTCAAGGTCGCCGGCAGCCAGGACGGCCCCTCCGATCGCGACGTGCCGATCTTCCGCGCGGCGGCGGTGGCCCACCGGCGGACCGGCGTTCCCGTCCACACCCACTGCGAGGCCGGGACCGGCGCGCTGGCGCAGGTCCGCCTCCTGACCGAGGCCGGCGTCCCGGTCGAGCGGATCTCCCTGAGTCACGTCGACAAGGTCCAGGACCGCGGCTACCACCGCGAGCTGCTGGCGACCGGCGCGTCCGTCGTCTACGACCAGGCGTTCCGGTGGGGTGACCGCACGAATGGCACCATCGACCTCCTCGAGGTGGCAGTCGCCGACGGGCGTGTCGGTCAGGTGATGCTCGGGATGGACGCCGCGCGGCAGAGCTACTACGCGGCATACGGCGGTTCGCCCGGTCTGAGCTACCTGCTGCGCGGCTTCAGCGACCTGCTCGAGGAGCGCGGCATCGACGCCGCCGTCCGTCACGCCCTGTTCGTGGACAATCCCGCTCGGGCATACGCATTCGCGGAGGGCGATCGATGAGCCAGGAGCCGCTCCTCACCAGCGTCGTCGGCTCGCACGCGCGACCGTCGTGGTTCGTGTCCGGGATCGACGCTGCCGAGCGCGGCGAGTTCGGCGCGACCGACCTCGAGGAGATGCTGGACGACGCGGTGGACCTCGCCCTGCGCGACCAGGAGGAGGCCGGCGTCGACATCGTCAGCGACGGCGAGATGCGGCGGGCCGGCTTCTTCACAGCCGAGTTCTACCGACACGTGACGGGCGTCCGCGCGCTGCCACCGGCGCGACGGCTGGGGGCCGGGGCGCACGATCAGCAGCACCGCTTCGAGGTCCTCGAGCCGATCGCCGCGCCCGACGGCCTCGGGGTCGTCGCCGAATATCGCTACGCAGTCACGCGCGCGACCCGGCCGCTCAAGGTGACCCTTCCCGGGCCGTACACGCTGTCCGGCCGGTTGACCTACGGCCCGGGCGAGGTCTACGCGACTCGGAACGCCGCCGCCGAGGCGTTCGTGCCGATCCTGCGGGCGGAGCTGGAGGGCCTCGTCGCCGCCGGCGCGGATTTCATCCAGATCGATGAGCCGTCGCCCGCGATCCACCCGGAGGCCCCGGCGGACTTCTCGGCCCTCTTCAACGCGGCGGTGGCACCGGTGGTCGGACGCGCCCGGCTCGGGGCGCATCTCTGCTTCGGCAACTACCTCGGGCGCCCGCTCGCGCGCCGGACGTACCGGCCCGTCCTCGAGGCGATGCTCGGCTTCCAGGTCGACGAGCTGGTGCTCGAGTTCGCCAACCGCGAGATGGCGGAGGTCGAGATCCTCGGCGAGATCGCCGCCGCCGGTCGGAACGTCGCGGCCGGCGTGATCGACGTCAAGAACTCGTATGTCGAGACCGCGGACGATGTCGCTGAGCGCATCGACACGGTGCTCGAAGCCGGCGTCCCGGCCGACGGGCTCACGCTCGTCCCGGACTGCGGCTTCAGCCAGACCCCGCGCGGCCAGACTCGGGCCAAGCTCACGGCCATGGTCGCCGGCCGCGACCTGGTGCTCGGACGATGAAGGGAGGACCGATGAACGGCCACGCCATCACCATGCTGGGCACCGGGTTGATCGGCGACTTCTACACGAACACGCTCCTGAGCCAGCGCGGCCGCGACACCGTCCGGGTCGTCTACTCGCGGAGCGCCGAGCGGGGGGCGGCCTTCGGTCAGCGGTGGGGTATCGAGGAATCGACCACGGACCTCGCCGCCGCGATCGACCATCCGGAGACCGACGTCGTCGTCGTCGGGCTGCCGAACTTCCTCCACGAGGAGGCGATCGCCCTGGCCGCAAAGGCCGGCAAGGCGATCCTGTGCACGAAGCCGCTCGGGCGGACGGCCG
Source organism: uncultured Chloroflexia bacterium (assembly GCA_963755995.1). Classification (GTDB taxonomy): domain Bacteria; phylum Chloroflexota; class Limnocylindria; order Limnocylindrales; family CSP1-4; genus SPCO01. Next base: position 2,296 of record CAVWLQ010000007.1, read on the forward strand.
AGGAAGCGCGCCGGATCCTGGACACGGTCGAGGGGGCGGGCGTCTTCGGCGGCTACCTCGAGGACCTGTGCTACACGCCCAAGACGCTGAAGGCGATCGCCTCGGTGCGCTCGGGTGCCATCGGCGACGTGACCTGGGTCCGCTCGCGTGAGGCCCATCCCGGGCCACACAGCGCCTGGTTCTGGGACGGCCGGCTGACCGGCGGCGGCGCGATCATCGATCTCGGCTGCCACTGCATCGAGATCATCCGCAACTTCGTGGGCAAGGGGAACCGGCCGGTCGAGATCCTGTGCCACACGGACACGCTCGTGCATCCGATCGCGGACGAGGACAACGCCGTCGCGTTCATCCGGTTCGAGTCGGGCGCCATCGGCCAGTTCGAGGTGAGCTGGACGTTCCGCGGCGGGATGGACCTGCGGGACGAGGTCGCCGGCACCCACGGCACGGTCTGGCTCAACCACTTCCTGCGGACCGGCTTCGAGATGTTCAGCGCGCCGGGCGCCGGCGAAGGCTACGTCGCCGAGAAGTCGGAGAGCTCGTCCGGCTGGCTGTTCCCCGTCGGCGACGAGGTCTCGGAGCTCGGCTACGTCGACATGTTCACGGACATGTTCCGGGCGATGGACGAGGGCCGCGCAGCGCAGGAGACGCTGTACGACGGCTATGTCGTGAACGCGATCATGGACGCGGCGTACCGGTCGGCGAAGGCCAATGCCTGGGAGCCGGTCACGCTGGACTGGCGCGGCGGCTCGACAGCCCGGATCGCGACGGTCCCCGAGCTGTACGAGGGCCTGGTCGTGATCAAGCGGGAGATCCTCCCGGACGGGCGCCACAAGCTCATCCTCAAGGATCCGGCGACGGGCGATTTCAGCGACCGGGTCGTGGCCGGCGGCTAAGGCGATGGAGGGATCGATGGCGGCACCGGCGAACGTCGAGGCGTACCTGGCCACGTTGCCCAAGGACCGGCGCGCGGCCCTCGAGGAGATGCGGCGGACGGTCAACGCTGCCGCCCCTGAGGCCACCGAGACGATCGCGTACTCGATGCCGGCGCTGCGCAGTCACGGCGGCCAGTTCCTCGTCTCGTACGCGGCCTACAAGAAGCACTACAGCCTGTTCCCGGCGAGCGGCGCGGTGATCGCGGCATTGGGCGGCGAGCTCACGCCGTACCTGGCCGGACGCGGAACGATCCAGTTCCCCGCTGGCAAGCCGATCCCGTTCGACCTGGTGCGTCGGATCGTCGAGGTCCGCGTCAGGGAGAACGCGGAGCGCGCGAGCGAGTAGGGACTAGCCCGTCCGGGCGAGCACGACCTCCGGGGCGCCCGACGGCTCGCCGGCTTCGATCCAGCGGGCGATCGAGTCGCGCGCGAAGAGCTGGTCGACCACCATCGCCGAGGCGCCGATGACGCCGGCGAGGCCCCCGAGCGACGACCGCTGGACGAGCAGGTCGCGCGTGGCGAGCGGCAGGGAGCGTCGGTAGATCGTCTCGCGGATGGCCGCCAGCAGCTGGTCCGGACTGTTCGCGACGCCGCCGCCGATGACGATGAGCGACGGGTTGAAGAAGTTGACGACGCTCGCCAGCATCGAGCCGACGCGACGGCCGGCCTCCCCGAGCAACGCCACCGCGACCGGATCGCCGAACGACGCCGCGCGGGCGACATCCTCGGCGGTCACGCTCCCGCGCTGGCCCAGGGCGGCCTGGAGGCGCGGGCTGCGCCCGTCCTCGGCCGCCGCTCGGCCGGCCCGCCCGATGGCCTCGCCGCCCGCGAGCGCCTCCAGGCACCCGACGTTGCCGCAACGACAGACGACGGTCGCGTCGTCGACGACCTGGATGTGGCCGACGTCGCCGGCGCTGCCCCGGGCGCCGCGATGGAGGTGTCCGTCCGAGATGATCCCGGCGCCGATGCCCGTCCCGATCTTGACCACGACGACGTCGGCGTGGCCGGCCGCGACCCCCGATCGCCACTCCCCGAGCGCCAGGACGTTGACATCGTTGTCGACCCAGACCGGCGCGCCGTACCGGGCGGCGAACCGCTCCCGGATCGGATAGCCGTCCCAGCCGGGCATGATCGGCGGTGAGATCGGGCGACCCGAGTCGAACTCGACCGGACCCGGAACGCCGATCCCGATCCCCCACAACCGTCCATGCAGGTCCTGGGTCGTCCGCAGCAGGCTGTCGAACAGGGCGTCGACACGGTCCAGGCATGCCTCAGGCCCGGCCTCGATCCGGGCCGGCTCGTCGTGGTGACCGAGGATCCGCCCGTCGAGGGTCGTCACCGCGACGTCGATGCTGGTCGCGCCGAGGTCCGCGACGAGGATGTGCCCGCCGTCCGCCCGGAACGTGAGCTGGCGGGGCGGCCGGCCCCCGGTGCTCGGCCCGACGTCGCCCTCGGTCACGAGGCCACGCTCGATCAGCTCACCGACCCGTTGCGCGACGATGGCACGCCCCAGACCGGTCCGGGCGACCAGCTCGGCGCGGCTCCGCGACCGCCCGAACCGGATCTCGTCGAGCACGACCACGAGCGCGTCGAGGGCCTCGTCGGGCAGGGGTGCGAATCGGCGTGCGCGGTCGACGTCGGTCGGGTCGGTCGACGCTGGGTCCATGTCGCGATGCTACTCCGTTCCCGTTCGAGCGACCACTTTTGCACTTGACATGAGAAAGTATGATGCGTGGCGGAGGAAGCCCGACCGCGCCCCATCTGAAACCTGGCCACAACGGTGGCTGCCGTCTGGGATATCCCTCTAGACCGTCTAGACAACCACCACGACCAGCGGGTGAGCCACTTCATGACAGGGATCGCCGACATCGGCGCCGCGGTCATCGGCACGGGCTTCATCGGGACCGTCCACGTCGAGGCTCTTCGACGGATCGGCGTCCAGGTCCGTGGTGTGCTCGGCAGCACGCCGGAACGCGGCGCGGCGCGGGCGACGAGCCTGGGCGTCGCGCGTGCCTACGCCTCCCTCGACGACCTGCTCGACGATCCGTCGGTCGACGTCGTCCATGTCACCTCCCCCAACGATCTTCACCTCCCCCAGGCGCGGGCCGTCCTGGCGGCCGGCCGGCACGTGGTCTGCGAGAAGCCACTCGCGATGTCGGCGGCGGAGTCGCGCGAGCTGGTCGAGCTGGCCGCCAGGACCGGCCTCGTGAACGCGGCGAACTTCAACATCCGCTACTACCCGCTCAACCAGCACGCCCACGAGGTCGTCACCTCGGGCGGCCTCGGCGACGTGCGCCTGGTGACCGGGCGGTACTTCCAGGACTGGCTGCTCCTCGACAGCGACTGGAACTGGCGTCTCCAGCCCGAGCGCGGCGGGGCTCTCCGCGCGGTGGGCGACATCGGCTCGCACTGGCTGGACCTGATGACGTTCGTCACCGGGCAGCGGGTCACCGCGGTCATGGCCGAGCTGGCCACGTTCATCGAGCAGCGCCGCGAGCCGACCGGCCCGATCGAGACGTTCTCGACGGAGGTCGCCACCGAGGGCATCACCCGCGACATCGCGACCGAGGACGCGGCGACGATCCTGCTGCGCTTCGCGAACGGCGCCCGTGGCTCGGTCAGCGTCAGCCAGATCAGCGCCGGTCGGAAGAACTCGCTCCAGTACGAGATCGACGGCTCCGAGTCCTCGATCGCGTGGGACTCCGAGCAGCCCGACCAGATCTGGTTCGGGCATCGCGATCGCGCCAACGAGATCCTGATCAAGAACCCGGCGCTGATGGGCGAGGCCGGCCGCGCGGCGGCGGCGCTGCCCGGCGGTCACGTCGAGGGCTTCGGGGACACCTTCGCGGCGCACTTCCGCGCGGTCTACGCGGATGTCGCGGCGGGCGGACCGTCGGCGCGGCCGACCTATCCGACCTTCGCGGACGGCCACGACGAGATGCTCGTCAACGACGCCATCGCCGAGAGCGCCCGTGTCGGCCGCTGGGTCGACGTCGCGCGCGACCCGGTCCCGGTCGGCAGCGCCGGCGCGGAGGCGACCGCCCGATGAGGCTCGGCCTGCTGACCGCCCCGTTCCCCGAGACCCCCCTGATGGAGGTCGCGGACTGGACGGCCGCCGCCGGCTTCGAGAGCCTCGAGATCGCGTGCTGGCCGCGCGCGACCGGGCCGACCCGCCGGTACGCCGGCACCTCGCACATCGACGTCGTCAACCTGTCTGCCGGCCAGGCGACCGAGATCGTCGACGAGATCGCCGCGAAGGGCCTCGCCATCTCCGGGCTCGGCTATTACCCGAACCCCCTCCACCCCGACCCGGCGCACCGGGCCGAGGTCATCGGGCATCTCAAGCACGTCATCACCGCCGCCGAGGCGATGGGCATCCCGTACGTCAACACGTTCATGGGCGGCGACGGCGCGAAGCACCAGGACGCCAACTGGGAGGAGGCCCTCCGCGTCTGGCCGGACATCGTGGCCTTCGCCCAGGACCACGGCCGGCAGATCACCATCGAGAACTGCCCGATGCTGTTCAGCCTCGACGAGTGGCCCGGCGGCCACAACCTGGCGACGACGCCGCGGATCTGGCGCCGGATCCTGGAGCAGTGGGGCGGCACGATCGGGCTCAACTTCGACCCGTCGCACCTGATCCTCCAGATGATCGACATCCCGCGCTTCATCCGCGAGTTCGGCCCGCACATCCTCCACGTCCAGGCCAAGGACCTGCTCATCGACCACGAAGGGCTGTACGAGCGCGGTGTGTTCTCGATGGGCATCGGCTGGCAGATCCCGCGGCTCCCGGCCTCGGTGACGTCGAGTGGGGACCGCTGTTCGCCGCCCTCTACCGCGCCGGCTACGACGGCGACGTGATCATCGAGCACGAGGATCGCGACTTCGAGAAGACCGACGACCTGATCAAGCGCGGGTTCCTGCTCTCGCGCGACATCCTCCGCCCGTACATCAAGTGAGTGCCACGTGACCCAGACGACCCTCTCGATCGACACCCTGACCTACCGCGACGTCGCCAAGACGATCGACCACTCGCTGCTCCGGCCGGAGCTCGACGACGCCTTCGTGGAGGCCGGCTGCCGGCTGGCGCTGGCCTATGACGTCGCGTCCGTCTGCGTGCGGCCCGCCGACGTCGTCCGGGCCCGGAAGATCCTGGACGGGACGTCCGTCGCGATCGGCACGACGATCGGCTTCCCGCACGGCAACCACCTGACCGTGACCAAGGTCTTCGAGTCCGTCCGCGCGATCGGCGACGGCGCCCGCGAGCTCGACATGGTCATCCAGATCGGCGCCCTCAAGTCCGGCCGCGACGCCGACGTCGAGGCGGACATCCGGGCCGTGGTCGACGTCGCGCATGCCGCCGGCGCCATCGTCAAGGTCATCTTCGAGAACGCCTACCTGACCGACGACGAGAAGGTCCGGGCCTGCCATCTGACCGAGGCGGCCGGCGGCGACTTCGTCAAGACGTCCACCGGTTTCGCGCCGACCGGCGCCACCCACGAGGACCTCGCGCTCATGCGTCGGAGCGTCTCCCCACACATCGGGGTCAAGGCGGCCGGCGGCGTCCGGACGCTCGACGCGCTGATCGACGTCATGGCCCTGGGCGTGACCCGGGTCGGCGCAACGGCGACGGCCACGATCCTCGACGACTTCAAGGCGCGCAAGGCCGGGCTCGGCGACGGGTCCGCGCCGGCGACCACCGACGAGGGCGGCTACTAGATGGCCGACGAGGTCCGGCTCGGGATGCTCGGCTCCGGCTTCATCGCCGATCACTACCTGTCCGGTCTCCGGTACGTGCCGGGCGCCCGGGCCGTGGCGAACGCCGGGACGGGCAGCGCCCGGGCGGCGGCCTTCGCGACCGCCCATGGGATCACCCGGACGTACGACACCATGGCCGGTCTGTGCGGCGACCCTGAGGTCGACCTCGTCGTCATCGCCCTCCCCAACCACCTCCATCTCGAGGCGGTCCGTGCGGCGACCGCGGCGGGAAAGGGCGTCCTGTGCACGAAGCCGCTCGGCCGGAACGCCGGGGAGGCGGCCGAGATGCTCCGCCTCGTCCAGGACGCGGGCGTCTTCCACGGCTACATGGAGAACGAAGTCTTCAGCCCGGAGGTCATCAAGGTCGCCGAGATGGTGGCGTCGGGCGCGCTCGGGAGGGTCCTCACGATGCGCGCGCGTGAGGGCCACTCCGGGCCGCATGCAGAGCACTTCTGGGACGCCGAGACCGCCGGCGGCGGCGCGTTCCTGGACATGGGCTGCCACTGCATCGAGGCGGCCCGGTCCATCATCGGCAAGGACGTCCGGATCGCCGAGGTCTTCGCCTGGGGCGCGACGCTCGGCCACGCCGACAAGACGACCGGCGAGGACAACGCCATCGCGATCCTCCGTTTCGAGGACGGCCGCACCGCCACGATCGAAGCGTCCTGGACGGCCAAGGGCGGGATCGAGGTCCGCAACGAGGTCTACTGCGAGCGCGGACGGATCATCCACGACCTCGGCTCGACGCCGATCCGGGCCTTCCTCCAGGAGTCGGTCGGCTACCTCGCGGAGAAGACCGACGCCGACACGGGCTGGGTCTACCCCGTCGCCGACGAGCCGCGCGTCGCCGGCTACGACGAGCAGATGCGCCACTTCATCGAGGCCTATCGCGCCGGCGTGAAGCCGCGCGAGACCTTCGAGGACGGGCTCGTCGTCAACAGCGTCATCGACGCCGCCTATCGGTCCATGGCCAGCGGACGCTGGGAAGCGGTCGAGGTCCCGACCCTGTCCGGGGCTGCCGCCCGATGACCGAGCCGATCACGTCCGCCCCCGCGCTCGAGTGGCTGCACGAGGCGACGGCCCTGCTGGCGCGCCTCGAGGCGACCCAGGCCGACGCGATCGAGCGTGCCAGCCAGTGGTGCGCCGAGACGATCGCCGCGGGCGGTCTGGTCCATTGCTTCGGGACCGGCCACTCGCGCATCCCGGTCGAGGAGCTGTTCCCCCGCTACGGCTCGTACCCCGGCTTCAACCCGATGGTCGAGCTGTCCATGACGTTCCACACCCAGGTCGTCGGATCGAACGGCCAGCGCCAGGCGATGTTCATCGAGCGGACGCCGGGCCTGGCCGAGGTCATCCTCGACAACTTCACCTTCGGGCCGCACGACATGATGCTCGTCTTCTCCGCCAGCGGGCTGTCCGCCGTGCCCGTCGAGATGGCACGAGGTGCCCGCCGACGCGGGATGCGCGTCGTCGGGGTAACCTCCGTCGCGCAGTCGACGTCGGACGCCCTCGACGCCGGGGTCGGCAGCCGGCTCATGGACGAGGTCGACCTGGTGATCGACCTGTGCACCCCGCACGCCGACGCCCTCATCACGATCGATGGCCTGGACACCCCCGTGGGCCCCGGCTCGACGATCACCGCCATCGCCATCGTCAACTCCATCAAGGTGCGCACCGCTCGGCTGCTCGTCGAGCGAGGAGCGATGCCACCGGTCATCACCCGGGCCTCGGTCGTAGGCGCCGAGCGCTCGCGGACTCTGTTCGACGAGGCCTATCGAGAGCACGCACGGCGCATCGCCGGGGCCATCGCCGGGGAGGGCTGATGGACCCGCGACGCACGTGCAGGAGGTGAGACAGATCGGAAGCGTCCCTCGGCTCCCCGCATGCGGGGACGTTCAAGGTCTCGGCGTGGCGACCATGTCGCGTCGTTCGGTAGAGGAGGAGAACGAATGAACCAGGGTTCAGTCCGCAAGAGACTGATCATCGGTCTGGCGGCGGTCGCGGTCATCGCGGCAGCCTGCTCCAGCACCGGCAGCTCCGCCGCCCCCAGCGCGGGCGCGTCGGGCGCGGCCGTCGGCAACATCACGGTCGGCATCTCGAACCCGGGCGCAGTCGGCAACGGCTGGCGCGAGGCGATGATCTGCTCGGCCAAGGCACAGGCGGTCAAGCAGGGCAACGTCACCGGCGTCACGGTCCTCTCCGAGAAGACCGATGCGACCGGCCAGCTTGCCCAGATCCGCGACCTGATCGCCAAGGGCGTCAAGGTCCTTCTGATCAACCCGGCTGACAAGGATTCGCTGAATCCGGCCATCAAGGAAGCGATCGACGCCGGCATCGCCGTCGTCGCGATCGACGCCCCGGTGAGCGCCCCCGGCGCCTACAACCTGTCGAACGACCAGGAGCAGTACGCCTACCTCGGCGCCAAGTGGCTGTTCGAACAGCTCGGCGGCAAGGGCGCGGTCGTGTACATGCGCGGCATCCCCGGTCACCCGGCCGACACGGACCGCGACAAGGGCTTCAAGAAGGCGCTGGCCGAGAACCCGGGCATCACCATCGCCAAGGAGACCTCGACCAACTGGGACCAGAAGACCGGCACCGACCAGATCAACGAGATCCTGTCGAGTGGCACCAAGTTCGACGGCGTCTGGACCTCGGGCATCGACAACGTCATCGTCGAGGCACTCCAGAAGGCCAACCACCTTGTGCCGATCGTCGGCGCCGACAACAGCGGCTTCGTCAAGCAGCTCCTCACCATCCAGGGCCTGAAGGGCGCGGCCGTGACCAACCCGCCGGCCGTCGGTGGCGCGGGCGTCGTGCTCGGCGAGCAGCTGCTCGCCGGCCAGAAGCCTGCTGATGTGAACGTCCACGTCACCCCGGAGCTGTGGGACAACACCACCCCCGAAGGCAAGGCCAAGCTCACCGCGGCCCAGATCCCGGGTCTCCCGGACATCTGGCCGCTCGGCCTCACCATCAAGGACTGGACGACCTACGAGGCGTCCGCCGTCAAGGACTGCAAGGGCCCCGGCGAGAGCTGATTCCCTCGGTCCCATCGCGATCTCGCGCGGGGATGCCGGTTCACGCCGGCATCCCCGTGCCACACTTCAGCCCACGCCACCCACCACACGAGGGCCCGGTCGAACACGATGACGGACCTGCTGCTCGAGGTCACCGGTGTCGCCAAGCACTATGGCGCCGTCGCGGCCCTGCGCTCCGCCTCGCTGGCGGTCCGGCCCGGTGAGGTTCACGCGCTCATGGGCGCCAACGGCGCCGGCAAGAGCACCCTCGTCAAGATCCTGACCGGCGCCGTCCACCCGGACCGCGGCACGATCCTCGTCCGTGGCGAGCCGTATGTCGCCCGCTCCCCGAGCGAGGCTCGACGAGGCGGGATCATGTCGGTGTACCAGGAGCCGTCGCTCGTCCCCGACCTCGACATCGCCTCGAACCTGCGGCTCACGCGCACGCCCGTCGAACCCTTCCGGGCATGGCTGGCGGAGCTCGGCATCCCGAGCCTTGACCTGACCACTGCCGCGCGTGCGCTGCCGCTCGCGACGCTCCGCGTGATCGACCTTGCCCGTGCGCTCGCGGTCGAGCCCGCCGTGCTGATGCTCGACGAGATGACCGCCGCCCTTCCGGCCGATCTGACCGAGCGCGTCCTCGAGGTCATCGGGCGACGGCGCGGCACGGCCAGCTCGATCATCTTCATCTCCCATCGGATGATCGAGATCGGCGCCGTGTGCGACCGCGCGACCGTCCTGCGCGAAGGCGAGACGGTCGGGGTCGTCGACGTCGAACCCGGCTCGGAGGAGCGGATCGTCCGGTTGATGCTGGGCGACATCGAGGGGGATGTGACCGCGCGGCCGTCCCGGAGCGGTTCGCCGGCGACGGATGCCGAGCGCGGCACACCGCGCATCCGCGCCACGAGCCTGGGGCTCGCCACGAAGCTCGTCGACGTCTCGTTCGACCTGTACCCGGGCGAGGTCCTGGGCGTCGTCGCGCTCGAAGGCCAGGGCCAGGACGAACTGTTCGACATCCTGGCCGGTTCGGAGCGCCCGCGGACGGGCGAGCTGCTGGTCGACGGGCGTCCGGTCTCCTTCCGCCACCCGGCGGACGCGATCCGGGCCGGTCTCGTCTACGTGCCCGCCGACCGCGCCGAGGCGCTCCTCATGCAGCGCTCGGTCCGCGAGAACATCGCCCTGCCGTTCACGGCGCCGGTCCGATCGTGGGGCCCGATCGACGCGCGCGCCGAGAGTCGACGGGTCAACGGCGCCGTCGAACGGCTCGAGATCGACACCCGTGCCCAGGGCGAGGTCCGCCGCCTGTCGGGCGGCAACCAGCAGAAGGTGACGATCGCACGCTGGGTCGCGGGCGGCGTCCGGACGATGCTCTGCTTCGACCCGACGCGGGGGATCGACATCGGGACCAAGCGCCAGATCTACGCGCTCCTGCGCGAGCTCGCGGAAGCCGGTGCGGCGGTCCTCCTCTACACCTCGGAGCTCAAGGAGATCCAGCTCGCCTGCGATCGCGCGATCGTCATCTTCAACGGGCGGGTCGTCGCCGAGATTCCCGTCGAGGAGGCCGACGAGCCGACGCTCCTGCGCGCCGCCTACGACCTACCGCCCGATGCCGCCATGCCCGAGGAGATCGCCGCGACCGAGCTGGCGGCCGAGGGCGACGCCGAGGCGTCGACGGCCGAGGCGACGGCATGAGCGCGGCCGCGACCGTGGTCGGCGGCGGGAGCACCGCGGCGTCCCCCGTCGAGCGCCTGCAACGCGCCGCCCGCCGAAATGCGTGGACGCTCGGTCTTGTCGGTGTCCTCGCGGTGATGCTCGCGTTCACCAAGATCATCCAGCCGAACTACGGCCCTGCCCAGATCCAGGGTCTGGCGATCGGGGTCCTGCCGGTCGCGTTCGCCGCGATCGCCCAGGCCATCATCGTCATCTCCGGCGGGATCGACCTGTCGATCGCCTCGATCATGTCGCTGACGGGCGTCACGGCGGCGGTGCTGCTCGACGGCCAGGGCGATGGCGTGGCCATCCTCCTCGTTCTGGGCGTCCTGGCGCTGGGGCTCCTGGTCGGCGCCGTCAACGGTTCGCTCATCGTCGTGACCCGGGTGCCGGACATCGTGGTCACACTCGCGATGTCGTTCGTCTGGGCCGGAACGACGCTGCTCGTCCTGGACTCGCCGGGCGGCGGATCCGTGTCCTGGCTCCAGGAGCTCGTCAATGGGTCGTTCCTCAGCGCGTGGGTCCCGCGGGCGTTCCTCCTCCTCGCGGTCATCGTGCTGGTCGTCTGGCTGCCTCTGCGACGGTCGATGCTCGGGCTGTCGATGTATGCCCTGGGGAGCAGCCGGCTGGCGGCGTTCCGGAGCGGCGTCCCGGTCGGCCGGACCAAGGTCGCGGCCTACGCGATCGGCGGGCTGTTCTGCGCGTTCGGCGGGCTTGGCGATCAACGCGGCGACGGGCTCCGGGTCACCGGTCCCGGGTCCGTACACGCTCCAGAGCGTGGCGGCGGTCGTCCTCGGTGGGGTCAGCCTCGCCGGCGGACGCGGCGGGGTCGTCGGGCCCGATCGTGGCGTGCGTGATCCTCCAGCTCGTCCGGACGGACCTCACTCTCCTCGGCGTGAGTCCCAACCTGTCGACGGCCATCCAGGGGTTGATCCTGATCTCGGTGGTCCTCGTCGGCAGCGTCATCTCGATGCGACGGGTGCGGCGATGACCGCTGCTGCCGGCCCGGTCGAGGCGGACGCGTCCGCAGGCGCTCGAGACGCTGAAGGCACTCTTCCGCGATCGGCCGCTCATCCCCCTGACGGTGCTGCTGGCCATCCTCATCGGGGTCCTCGAGCTGGTCCAGCCGGGGACGGTCCAGACCACCTGGGTCGGGTTCACCGATCCGTGCCGCGATCCCCCTCGCGATCCTCGCCGGCTGCCAGACGCTGGCGATGTTGACGGGCGGCATCGACCTGTCCGTCGGCACGGTCGGATCCATGGCGGCGTTCATCGTCGCGACACAGGCGACGAGCCAGGGACCCGCCGTCGCGATCGTCCTCGCCCTCACCGCCGCCGCCATCGCGGGCGTCGTCAACGGGATCGGCGTCGGCGTCTTCAAGGTCCATCCCCTGATCATGACCCTCGGGACCGGCCTGGTCGTCCTCGGCCTCATGGCCGCCTACCAGCAGGCGGTCCTCAACGCCGGCACGGAGCTCCCGGACGCGATCATCTGGCTCGGGCAGGGGCTCGACATCGGCTTCCTGCCCAACAGCCTGATCGTGTTCGTCCCCATCGCGGCAGCCATCGTGCTCGGCCTGCGCTACACGGGATTCGGCCGGCTGCTGTTCGCGGTCGGCGACAACCCGATCGCCTCGCGGCTCGCGGGCGCCCGGATCTGGCAGGTGCTGGTGGCCCTGTACGCCCTGTCGGCCATGCTCGCGGCAGTGGCGGGGCTGCTCGTGGCCGGGCTGCGTCAACACCGCGACGGTCTCGCTCGTCGAGGTCTCCGTGCTGCCGTCGGTCGCGGCGGCGGTCATCGGCGGGACGTCGATCATGGGCGGCCGCGGCGGCTACGCCGGGACGATCGTCGGGGCGCTGATCCTGACGGTCCTGACGGCGCTCCTGACCGCCCTGTCGCTGCCCGGAGGCCGGCCGGCAGATGCTCTTCGGGATCATCATCGTGGCCGTCGCCGCGGCGTACACCCGGGTGACCGGCGAGTCGTGAACGCCACCGCGGCCGACGAGTCGCATCACCTCGGGCTCGACCTCGGCGGTGACCAACCTCAAGTGGGCGGTCGTGGCGCACGAGGACGGCGACGTGGCGGGTCCTCGATCAAGGCCAGGTCCCGACTGGTTCAGCCGACGGTCCGGACGCGGTCATCGGCCGGATCGCCGAGACCGGCAGAGCGGCGATGGAGCGCCGGCCGCGGCATCGAGTCGCTGGGCGTCGGCGTCCCCGGCCTGTACGACCCGGTCGCCGGGGCGACGCGGTTCCTCGTCAACATGCCCGGCGACTGGGCGGGCCGGCCGGTCGCGGCACCCGTGGCGGCGAGCGCTCGGCATCCCCGTCCGCCTCATCAACGACGCGCGCGCCTTCGGGCTCGCGGAGCTGCGGCTGGGGGCGGGCCGGGGCGCGTCATCGATGGTCGGCCTGACGCTCGGCACCGGCGTCGGCGGGGTCATCGCCGTCGACGGCCGGGTCCACCTCGGCCACGACGGGACGGCCGGCGAGGTCGGACACCAGACGATCGATCCGGACGGGCCGCCGTGCGGCTGCGGCAACCACGGCTGCCTCGAGGCGTTCGCGCGGGCCGACCGCATCGCCGCGGCGTGCGGGACGGCGACGGCCGAGGCCGCCGTCGACGCGGCCCGGGCCGGCGACGCGCGGGCGCTGGCCGGGCTGGCGGAGATCGGCCGCTACCTCGGCATCGGGATCGCCAACATGATCGACCGTCATCTCGCCCGACCGGGTCGTGATCGGCGGCGGGATCGCGGCGGCCGGCGACCTGCTGCTCGCGCCCGATCCGGGCCGAGATCGCGCCGCGGGTCCACACGACGTCGCTCGACCGAGGTCGAAGTGGTCACGGCCGAGCTCGGGACGTGGGCCGGGGCGATCGGGGCGGCGGTCCACGGCGCCGAGGCGGCAGGCCGGGTCGGCGAGGCGTCGGGGCGAACGCGGTCGGGGGCGGCGATGACCGAGGCGCCTATCAGCCCGCAGTACCGCCAGATCGAGCAGGCGCTGCGCGAGCGCATCGCGACGCTCCGGCCGGGCGAGCGGCTGCCGTCCGACGCCGAGCTGTGCGCCGAGTTCGGGGTCAGCCGGATGACGGCCCGGAACGCCATGCAGCGCCTCGCCGAGGACGGCCTCGTCGCCCGCCAGCCGGGCCGCGGCAGCTTCGTCGCCGAGACGCCCGCCCACCGCCGCGCCAACCGGCTCATGACCTTCACCCAGGAGATGCTGCGGCGCGGCCGCGTGCCGAGCTCGCGGATGCTGACCCGGGTGATCCGGCCGTCGACGACGGCCGAGGCGGCCAGCCTGGGGATCCCGCCGCGCCAGCCGGTCGTCGACCTGCGACGCCTGCGGCTGCGCGGACGACGAGCCGATGGCCGTCGAATCGACCGTGCTGCTGCGGCGCCTGCGCCGACGCCGTGATGACGGCCGACCTGGACCGCGGCTCGCTCCACGAGACGCTCGGCCGCGGCCGGCATCGTGCTGCGGCGCGGGACCGGGACGATCGCCGCGGCCGCGGCCACGGCCGAGGACGCGCGCCTGCTCGGCGATCCGGACCGGCGACCCGCTGCTCGTCGAGCGGCGCGTCATCACCGACGGCCACGGGCGGCGCCGATCGAGGCGACCGAATCGCGCTACCCCGCCGACCGCTACGCCCTGGCGTGCGTTCGAGGTCGAGGCGCCCGATCGCGACGACGACGGGCTGGACCCA